>NZ_CP145897.1:0-3058531 GCF_049568665.1 Haladaptatus sp. SPP-AMP-3
ATGAAGGTGTTAACCGTCGTCGGCGCGCGCCCGCAGTTCGTCAAGGCCGCCGCCGTCTCCCGCGTCCTCCGCGAGGACCACGAGGAGGTGTTGGTCCACACCGGCCAGCACTACGACGAGGACATGTCGGACGTGTTCTTCGAGGAACTGTCCATCCCGTTCCCGGACACCAACCTCGGCGTCGGGTCCGACACGCACGGCAGACAGACCGGCGCGATGCTCTCCGGACTGGAAGCGGAGATAGAAGACGAAGACCCCGACGCCGTGCTCGTCTACGGCGACACCAACTCCACGCTCGCGGCGGCCATCGCCACCTCGAAGATGGACCCGCCGCTGGCCCACGTCGAGGCCGGAATGCGGAGCGGGAGCGACATCCCGGAGGAGACGAACCGCGTCCTCACCGACCACGCCGCCGACCTGCTGTTCGTCCCCTCGCCGGACGCCGAGAACAACCTCGACGGCGAGGGAATCACCGACGGCGTTCACTTCTCCGGCGACGTTGGCTACGACGCCCTGCTCTGGGCGCGCGACCGGGCGGACACTGACGTCCTCTCCGAACTCGGCGTGGCAAACCGGGAGTTCGTCCTCTCCACCGTCCACCGGGACACGAACGCGGACGACCCCGATAAACTGGAAGCCATCGTGGACGCGCTGATTTCGGACCCGCGTCCGGTCGTCCTGCCCGCCCACCCCCGGACGGTCGCCCGACTGGAGGAGTTCGGCCTGTACGGACGGGCGGAGCGCGGACTGACGCTCACCGAGCCGGTCGGCTACCGGCAGTTCGTCGCCCTGCTCGACGCCGCGACGGTCGTCGCCACCGATTCGGGCGGCGTCCAGAAGGAGGCGTTCTTCCTCGACACCCCGTGTGTCACGCTCCGCGAGCAGACCGAGTGGGTCGAGACGGTCGAGAGCGGGTGGAACACGTTGGTCGGCGCGGACGAGGGCGCGATTCGAACCGCGCTCTCCGACGCGACGACGCCGACCGAGAAGCCCACGCCCTACGGCGATGGGAACGCGGCAAAACGAATCGTGGAGGTGCTTTCCGATGTTACCCGGCTATGAATTCGAACTGTGTTTGACCCACGACGTTGATAGACCGTACAAGCGACTGCAGGCCCCGTACTACGCGCTGAAGGACCGCGACCCGAGCCATCTCTCGGCGCTCGCCCCCGGCGTGAATCCGTGGTGGCAGTTCGAGGAGATAATGGACCTGGAGGAGTCGCTCGGCGTGCGTTCGGCGTTCTACTTCCTTCAAGAGGAGTCCATATTCCAGAAGTCGCCGGACGACTGGCTCACGCCGCGCTACTGGATCGAACACCTCGGGCGCTACGACCTGTTCGATACGGCCATCCTCGACGTGCTCCACGACCTCGACGACGGCGGGTGGGAGGTCGGACTCCACGGGTCGTACGACTCCTACGACGACCCGGAGGCCCTCCGGAACCAGAAGACGGCCCTGGAGGCCGCGCTCGGCCACCGGGTTCGCGGCGGTCGGCAACACCACCTGAACCGCGCCGACTCGACGTGGGAACACCACCGCGACATCGGGTTGGAGTACGACGCGACCCTCGGGTCGAGTTCCGAGTACGGGTTCGACCACGGCTACGGCGTGAAACGTCCCTTCGACGACGATTTCGTCGTCTTCCCGCTCACGATGATGGACATCGCGGTGCCGGACCCCGGTGACGATTTCGAGGCGGCGTGGGAAGCGTGCGAGGACCTGCTGGACGAAGCGGCCGAGAACGACGCCGTGATGACGGCGCTGTGGCACCCGCGCATGTTCGCCGACGAGTTCCCCGGTCACCGACGCCTCTATCGTCGCCTCATCGAATCCGCGATAGAGCGCGGCGCGTGGGTCGGTCCGCCGGGCGAACTCGCCGACCGCATCGGTACCGCTTCCAAGAGTCGAACCGGGACGGCGAGCGTCCACGGTCGATGAGTCGCGCGATTATGTGGTTGATAGTCCTCTCCCGTTCGTCGTAGCGACGGCCTACCTGCCGTTCCGTAGTGCCTTCTCGTCGGCAGGTGGGGGATAACAAAGTGAAAACCGCCGTTATCGACTGGCGAGACGACGAATGAGAGTCGAACGTTTAGATATTACAGAATGGGACGATGCACTCCCCAGCGACGGGTTCGAGGTGTTTCACCGACCGGCCGCGCTGGCCGCCATCGAGCGCCACGCGCCGGGGGAACTCCACCTGTACGGGGGATTCAAGGGACAGCAGGCTATCGCCCTGCTCCCGGTCGTCGTTCGGAACGGGCCGCTCGGAACCGCCGCGATGTCACCGCCGCCGGGCATGGCGATTCCGCGGCTGGGGCCGATACTGATGCCCACGAGTCCGAAGCGACGGAAACAGGAGAAAGTCAACCGCGAGTTCACCGAAACGGTGCTTGACCGGATTCGAACCGACTACACCGGGCGGCTAGCGCGAGTCGGTTTCGATTCACCCATGGCACAGCGCGTGGGCGAACAGATGGAGTCCGGGTTGACCCTGTTTCGCATGCTCTGTGGCACCGCCTACGGCGACCCCCGACCCTACTCGTGGGGCGACCTGAGCGTCGAACCCTATTTCACGTACGAATTGGACTTGGAATCGACCACGGCCGACGCCGTGAAGAAATCGTTCAGCAAGAGCCTCCGGCGGGAAATCCGCGACGCCGAGGACCTCGACGTGACCGTCACCCGCGAGGGTACCGACGGCGCGCGCGACGTGTTCGAACACACCGTCGAGCGATACGACGAACAGGACGAAACCCTCGGCCTGTCGTGGAACTACGTCCGCGACCTCTGGGAAGGGCTGGGTGACGCCGCCCAGACCTACGTCGCCCGCGACGACGACGGGAACTATCTCACCGGCATCACCGCCCTCTACTCCAACGACGCCGCGTACTTCTGGCAAGGGGGTGCCCGCTCGGTGTACGAGGGCACCAGCGTGAACAGCCTCGTCCACTGGCGCATCATTCAGGACATCGTGGACGACCCGCCCGTCGAGTCGGTGACGACCTACGACCTGATGGGCGCGAACACGGAGCGGCTCTGTCGGTACAAGGCGAAGTTCGGTGCCGACCTCGTTCCCTACTATCTCGTCGAATCGAGCGGCACGACTATGGACGCCGCCAAACGGGCATACCAGTTCGTCCGAGGATGAGATACCTGTTCTTCACCAACACGCCCGCGCACGTCCACCTCTATCGGCACGCGATAGAGGATTTGCAAGAGCAAGGTCACGACGTGCTCGTCCTCGGGCGTGATTACGGCTGTACCCGCGCCCTGCTGGAGTACCACGACCTCCCGCACGAAATCTACGGCAAGTGCGAGACGACGAAGTACTCGCTGTTCCGCGAACTGCCACAGCACTACGTCCAGATATTCCGGCGGACCCGTCGATACGACCCCGACCTCATCTTCGGCGTCGGGTCCTACGCCGCCCACGCCGGAGCGATGTCGCGGACGCCGGTCGTCGTCGTCGCCGACTCGGAACCGACGACGTTCGACCACATCGCCGCCCGGCCGTTCGTGGACACGTTCCTCACGCCGCACACCTTCGGTAAGGACCTCGGCGCGAATCACTACGAGTTCCGCGGGTTCAAGGAACTCGCCTACCTCCACCCGGACGTGTACGACCCCGACCCGACGATTCGGGACCGACTCGGGGTCGGCCCGGACGAAGAGTACGCCATCGTGCGGTTCAACGCCTTCGGGTCCCACCACGACGTCGGCCACTCCGGGTTCTCGCCCGAAAAACGGCGGGAGCTCGTTTCGGCCCTCTCGGAGCACGCCACGGTGTTCGTCTCCGACGAGGGGGGCAACCCGGCCCCCGGCGAATCGCACGAGTTCGACCTCCACCCCGCCCTGCTCCACGACGCGCTAGCGGAGGCGTCCCTGCTGGTCGCCGACACCCAGACGATGGTGACGGAGGCGGCCCTGCTCGGCACGCCTGCGATTCGGTCGAACTCCTTCGTCGGCGAGTCGGACATGGGCAACTTCGTCGAGCTCGAACGCGAGGGACTCATCCACAACCTCCGTGACTTCGACGACGTTCTCTCACAGGCGCTCGTCGTTCTCGCGGACGATTCGGCGAAAGAGCGCCTCCGGAAACGCCGGGACCAGTATCTCTCGGACAAGGTGAATCTCACCGACGTCATCGTGGACGTCGCGACGACCGCCGTGGTTCCGAAGGAACGCATCGAACGGACGGTCGCGGTGACCCATCGGTAACGAAACCGACTCTTTTCGGTACGCCGCACCTGCAACCGGGAAAGCGGTGGATAACAAAGGCCGACTCGGCCATCGACTTCGGCAACGTGTCGAGAGGAACTTCACAGCCGAGGACTAGCACCCAGCAGGAGTCACTGCGGGTGTTGAACCTCGTGACGAATACAGACGCCCGCTTTTACAACGAACAACTGCGGGTTCTCGCGGAGCGCGGCGTCCACGGAGAGACACTCGCGCCGCCGGGGACCCACCGTGCCCGCGAATCGGTCACGCGCCGGACGCCGACGGACTACCTGCGATTCCTCCCGACGGTCCTCCGGAACTCCCTCGGAGACTACGACCTGATACACGCGAACTACGGGTTGACCGCACCGATGGCGCTGGCACAACTTCGACTGCCCGTCGTGCTCTCGCTGTGGGGCTCGGACCTGCTCGGCGAGTACGGTTGGTTGAGCAAACGCTGTGCACGTCACTGCGATGCGGTCATCGTCATGTCGGACGCGATGGCGGCGGAACTCGACGCCCCGTGTCACGTCATCCCCCACGGAATCAACCTCTCGCGGTTCTCACCGGAACCGAAGGACGAGGCGCGCGATGCAGTCGGGTGGAGTCGGGACGCCAAACACGTCCTCTTTCCCTACCCGCCGACGCGCGAGGTAAAGGACTTCCCGCGGGCGGAGCGCGTGGTCACGGCCGCCGCGAAGCAGGTCGACGGCCTCGTCGAACTCCAGAGCGTGTACGGGATTCCCCACGACGAAATGTCCACCTACTACAACGCGGCGGACGTGCTCTTGCTCCCCTCCAAGAGCGAGGGGTCGCCGAACTCCGTCAAGGAGGCGATGGCCTGCAACGTGCCGGTCGTGACGACCGACGTCGGCGACGTGGCCGAACGCATCGCGGACGTCTCGCCGTCGCGCGTCTGTCAGTCTGACGACGAACTCGTCGCCGGGGTGGTGGACGTGCTCTCCTCGCCGCGCCGCTCGAACGGCCGCGAGAACGTCCGCGACATCAGCCTCGAACGCATGGGAGAACGAATTCACGCGGTTTACGAATCCGTCGTCTGATGCGAATCATCATCACCATCCAGCACCCAGCCCACGTCCACTTCTATCGGGGAATCATCTCCGCGCTGCAGCAACGCGGCCACGAGGTGTTCGTCTTCGCCCGCGACAAGGACATCGCGCTGTCGCTCCTCGAACAGTACGACATCGACCACACCGTCCTCGCGGGGACCGCCGATTCGATAACCGAGCTCGCGCGGGTGCAAGCGACCTACGAAGCCCGGCTGTTCCGGGAGGCGCTCCGCATCCGTCCCGACGTGATGACGGCCATCGGCGGCGTCGCCGTCTCGCACGTCGCGCCGCTGGTCGGGGCGCGAAGCGTCGTTTGGATAGACAACGAGGGCGTCCAGTCCCATCGCATCATGACGCCGCTCGCCCACATCGTCTGTACGCCCCAGCGATTCCGGGACGACTTCGGCGACGGGCACGTGCGCTACGACGGGTTCCACGAACTCGCGTACCTGCACCCGAACCGGTTTTCGCCCGACCCGAATCGCCTCCGGGAGTACGGCATCGAGCCGACCGACCCGTACTTCTTCGTTCGGTTCCGGGAGTGGTCGGCCCTCCACGACGTGGGCGAGGCGGGGTTCTCTCACGAGGCAAAGCGTGACCTCGTGTCCTTCCTCGCGGACCACGGCGACCTGTACGTCTCCAGCGAATCCGACTTACCTGAGGAGTTCGCGTCGTACCAGCTTCCCGTCCCGCCCCATCTGGTCCACGACCTACTCGCGTTCGCCAACCTCTACGTCGGCGATTCGGCAACGATGGCGACGGAAGCGGCCGTTCTCGGTACGCCATCCGTGCGCGCTCAGTCGTTCGCCGGACGGGACGACATGACGAACTTCCTCGAACTCGCGGAGTACGGCCTGCTTTATTCGACGGCGGACGACCGACAGGCGGTCGAGAAGGCGAAATCGCTCGTCCGAACGGCGAACCACGACACGTTCCGTCGCCGCCGCGAACGCTTGCTCGCGGACAAAATCGATGTCGCAGGGTTCGCCACCGACCTCCTCGTTCGCGCCGGGACCAATCAGGCGGTCTATAACAAAGGGTGAATCCGGCGACGCTGGTGACGACTAAATGGCACGTACGTTCGCACACCGACCGGAAAAGGCGGCGCTCGTTCTCGGCTTCTGTGCGCTCGCCGTCGGCGTTTTCATCGCACACGATTCGCCAGCGCGAGCCTACGAACTCTCGATCTATCGCGCGACGCCGCTCCTCTTTTGGGTCGGCTCGGGAATCTCACTCCTCCTCGGAGTCGGAATCGCGGTGTCCGCACCCGACTGGTACCGCTCGCTCGGACTCGTCCTCGGCGGGACGACGGTCCTCTCCATCGCGTCGCTCCCGCTCATCAGGGGCTATCACTTCTACGGACCGGGGGACTCGCTGACGCACCTCGCCTGGACGAAGGACATCCTTTCGGGCGCGATGCCCGCCTACGACCTGCTCTATCCCGGGACGCACACCATAGCTATCGTCGTTCACGAAGCGACGGGGGTTCCGCTCGCGCGAGCCATGCTCGTGATGGTCTCCGCGTTCGTCCTCGTCTACCTGCTGTTCGTCCCCTTGGGCGTGAGCGTCGTGGTGGACGACGACCGGTCGGTCACCTACGCGGCGCTCACCGGGTTCCTGTTGCTCCCGATAAACGCCATCAGCGTCTTCGTCATGCCCCACCCGACCTCGCAAGCGATACTGTTCCTCCCGCTGGTCATCTACCTCGTGGCGAAGTACGTCACCGCGACGAACCCGCGGGGAGTCCCGCTGTTCGGAACCGCGGCCGGAGCGCTCCTCGCGCTGTCCTCGCTCGCCATCGTCTTCGTCCATCCACAGCAGGCCGCCAACGTCATCCTGCTGTTCGGCGGGGTCGTCTTCGTACAGTTCCTGTACCGACTGTTCCACGACGAACACGCCATCGCTCGCCATCGCCCGCTGTACGCACAAACGTTCTTCCTCACGGCGATGTTCCTCGCGTGGTCCCCGTTCCATCAGCGGTCGGGCGGGGCGGTGAAGGCGCTCATCAGCAGCCTCCTCTCGGACCCGACCGCGGGTGCCGACTCCGCCCACGCGGCCGCGAGCCTCTCGCAACTCGGCGGCAGCATCAAACTGCTGTTCCTGAAGCTCTTCATCGTCAGCTTCGTTTTCCTCGTCATTGCCGGGTTCTTCATGCTCGGCGGGTTGCTCAACCGCGTCCGCGGGACCGACGCCAGCGCGTTCAGCAAGTACATCGCCGTCGGTACCTTCCCGCTGGGCATCCTCTTCGTGGCCTTCTTCGCCGCCAGTTACGGCCAGTTCCACTTCCGCGTCCTCGGGTTCATCATGGTTCCAATCACCATGCTCGGCGGCGTCGCGTTCGCCCGCGGCGTGGACGCGCTCGGGACCAAACTCCCGGTGAGCCCCGACGGGGCGCTCGGCGCGGTTGCGGCGGTGCTGTTCTCGGTCATGCTCGTCCTCTCGTTGCTGACCATCTTCCACTCGCCGTACATGTACCAGCCATCCGGGCAGGTATCGGACGGCGAGATGACGGGCTTTTCGGCGGCGATATCCCACCGCGGAGACGCGACGTTCACGGGGCTTCGAGCGCCGGGTGAACGGTACTCCGACGCGATCCTCGGGTTTGAGCGGAGTCGGGACGCCGAGTTCCGGGGGAAGGGGATATACGGCAACTACAACGCCACCGGGGAGAACTTCACCGCCGCTCGACTGAAGCGGGTCTTCGACGGTCCGCGCTATCTGCCGGTGACGCAGGCCGCACGGGAGCGCGAACTGGCCGTGTATCGCGGGCTTCGGTTCCCGAAGAAGGGGTTCCGAACGTTGGAGAGTCGCCCCGGCGTGAACCGGGTGCAGTCAGGCGGCGGGTTCGACCTCTACTACATCCGATGACGCACCGACGACACCACGGAGGCATCCGATAATGGACGCAAAATCATTCGCACGCGGTTTCAAGGCGACGCTGGGCGCTCGAACGATTCACATCGCCTCGAACGGATTGCTGGTGCTGGTCCTCACCCGATTCCTGCTCACTCCCACCGAGTACGGTATCCTCGGCAGCGCGCTCGCGGTGTTCGGGGTCGCGGGGCTGTTCGCCGACCTCGGCACCTCGAAGTCGGCGGCCCGGTACGTCACCGAATACCGCGAGAACGACCCGGGACAGGTGCCCTACGTCCTTCGCGCCGCGCTTCGATACCGACTCGCCGCCGTCGTCGTCGTGGCCGCGGCGTTCACCCTCTTTTCCGGGACCATCGCCCGCCTCGTCAACCAACCCGACCTCGCGCCGCTGATGACCTTCGGCGGGGCGTACATCGCGTTCTATTCCCTCTCGACGTTCGCCGTCGTCGTGTTCCAAGGCTTCAACAAGGTGACGTGGAGCGCCGTGACGCGGGCGACCGGAAGCGCGAGCCTCATCGTCTTCGTCGTCGTCGGCGTCCTCGTCTTCGGCGGCGCTGGCGGGGCGCTCCTCGGCTACGTCGTGAGCTACGGGCTGGCGACGGTCGTCGGACTCGGGGTCCTCTACTGGAAGTTCTACGCGACAATCGACGGCGCTGACGCGCCCGAGGACGGACTCTCGCGGCGCGTCCTCCGGTACAGCGTTCCGCTCACGGCGACCCAAGGCGCGAACGTCCTCGACAAGCGCATCGACACCATCCTCGTCGGGGCCATCGTCGGACCGGTCGCGGTCAGCTACTACTACCTCGCCAAGAACATCGCCACGTTCATTCAGGCACCCGCGGCCTCCCTCGGGTTCACCATCTCGCCGACCTACGGCGAGCAGAAGGCGGAGGACGCACGGACCGCCGCCGCGCGCCTCTACGAGACGACGTTCCGGCACACGCTCCTCCTCTACGTCCCCGCCGCCGCCGGGTTGGTGCTCGTCGCCGGACCCGCGGTGACGCTGGTGTTCGGGGATAAGTACGCCGGGGCGGTCCCCGTCGTGCAGGTGTTCTCCGGCTACGTCGTCCTCGAAGCCGTGACCCTGATCACCAGCGACGCGCTGGACTACCTCGGGAGAGCGCGGGAGCGGGCGTGGGCCAAGGGCGCGACCTCGGCGGCCAACTTCGCGCTCAACCTCGTCCTCATCCCCTCGCTCGGCGCGGTCGGCGCGGCGTGGGCCACCGTCGCCACCCACTCGGTGTACGTGCTGGTCAACCTCTACGTCGTGCACCACGAACTCGACCTCTCGGTTTCGCGCCTGCTCCGCCACGTCGCGTTCGTCTTCGGCATCACGCTCGCCATGTCCGCCGTCGTCTTCGCCGCCCTCCCGTTCGTCTCCGGCCCGCTCTCGCTCGTCGCCGTCGTGCTGCTCGGCGGGGCGGTCTGGGCCGGACTCGCAACCGTGAGCGGCCTTCTCGACCTCCGCCGCGTCGTCGCCGTGCTGTCGTAAGCGACCGTCACAGCCGACTCTTTTCGTCCCGTTCGGTCGCCCGTCTCGCTTCGACGCTCGACCGTTCGACGAAAGGCCAACCGGCCAGCTTTCCTTCCGCTGTGGTTTCCCGTCGAAGCCGAGACACACCGGACGAGGGCGATGATACGGTGGTGGACCGAGCGGCGGGCGAGTCTGTAAACTCGCCCGCCGCCGCTGTCCCCGCAAACGAAGTGAGCGGGGGTCGTCGATGCGGAGGTCGGCACCGACGACACTGACTGGGGAGCGGAAACCGGAGAAACGGGGACTGAAACCGGACGGCGGTGAGCGACGGTGACGCTTCGCGTCACCGGAGCGGTCGTCTTCAGCGGTCGTCGCCGCGTCGAGTTGGTCGCCGCCGTGCTCCCGTTTCGTTCGACCGAGCGGTTTCGCTCTCGGGACGCCGCGCAAAACGGGAAGTTAGTACTATTTAGTATATTTCAGTAGTAATCAGTGTCCCACGTTGGTATTCAGTAAGAATAGAGACGAAAACAGTATCTCACAGAGTCCCCATCGCGTCGAGGTCGGTATTGCGGGCTGTGACTCGTCTGGTTTGCGTCCTCGCGTTCGTTTTCACTCCTCACCGACGTTCCTCGCAAAAACGGAAGGGGCGGGATTCGAACCACGCGAAGCCTATCAAGCTCCCACCGACGAGTCGGTGGTGCTCTACCACTGAGCCACCCTTCCACACTCCTTACGAGGGGCGAGAGTAACTTTGTTATGGCGTCCCTGAACCGCTCGAAAGAAGTCGATTAGACCGTCGGTTCTTCGACCAGTCCGGCGATGCCGTCGGACAACGAGACGGTCGGTTCGTAGCCGAGCGCGGTTCTCGCCTTCGTTATGTCCGCCGTGCTGTGGTCGATGTCGCCCGGTCTGGGGTCGGTGTGAACGATGTCGGAAGCGGAATCGGTGACCGAACGAATCGTTTCGGCGAGCTCTCGAATCGTGACGCTCTCGCCGGTGCCGACGTTGAACGCTTCGCCGGTCCGGTCGGTCGTGGCGGCGCGGCAGTTCGCTTGCACCACGTCGTCCGCGTGGACGAAATCGCGGGTTTGGGTGCCGTCGCCTTGGATGGTGATGTCCTCGCCCCGGCGCGCTTGGTCGAGGAACGTTCGGACGACCGCGCTGTACTCCGGGTTCTGGCGCGGACCGTAGACGTTGAAGTAGCGGAGCGTGACCGTCTCCAGCCCGTAGAGGTCCGAAAATCGGCGGGCGTACTGGTCGGCGGTCAGCTTGTCGATGCCGTACGGCGAGGTGGGTCGCTTGTGCTCGGATTCGACGACCGGAATGGCGTCGGGATGGCCGTATACCGCGGCGCTGGAGGCGAGGACGACGCGTGCGTCCTCGCGCCGGGCGCGGTCGAAGACGACAAGGGAACCGTTTCCGGTGACGGCGTGGCTTCGAAGCGGGTGTTCGACCGACCGGGAGACGCTGACCATCGCGGCCTCGTGAAAGACGATATCGACGTCGGCCATCGCTTCGGCGACGGCTTCCGGGTCGCGGACGTCGCCCTCGATGAGCGTGGCATCCGCCGGGACGTTGTCGCGCTTTCCGGTGGAGAAATCGTCGAGAATTCGAACGTCGTTGTCGCGTGCGAGGGACTCGGCGAGGTGACCGCCGACGAAGCCCGCACCGCCCGTAATGAGAATCGTCCGGTCGCGTGGTGTCGTTCGGGGGGTCGAAGGGGTACCCTCGGTCATTCCATATACCCCAGTCCGCGGAGTCTGTCCTCCACGTCGTCGAAGTCCGCTTCGACGGCATCGGAGGGTTCGGAATCGCCGTAATCGCGCTGTGAAACGGCGCGGCGACCGGGTTTCGACCGCGAGTGGAATATTTCCTTCAGGACGCGGCCGTCGGCGTCCGACGGGACCGCTTCGTCGAGGGAGTGAAGAAGCGTCGGCGCCACGTCCGCGACTGTCGCGTCGGTGGGCGTCGATTCGGCCTCGACGCTCGCTCCCCACGCGAAGAAGATTCCTTCGGGACGGTGGCTGGCAACTTTGCTGCCACTGTCGGAGAACACCGAGCGCGTCAGCGACACCGCCGTCTCGTACTCCTCGTCGCCCTTCACCACGAGGTCCGGTGAGTAGGGATCGGTCGGGAACAGTTCGTCGCCGTCGTAGACGTTCAGCGCCTCCTCGTCCGTTTCGGGGTCGGTCAGGCCCTCGAACAACGAACGGAGGTCCTCCTTGAGCGCGGGAACGTCCGATGGCGAGACGACGCCGGGGTCGAACCGCATGGTGTCGTTGACGTAGACGTTACCCGATCCGTGAGCGAACGCGACCGTCTCGTTGAAATCGACGTCGTAGAGGTTGTGGTCGCCGGGAACGTGGCCGGCGACCGAATCGACCAGTTGCCGCGGTAAGTGGTCGATGAGCGTCTTCTCGTTGATGCCGAGGCGAGAGATCAATCCCTCGATGCGGTCCTTCGTCAACCCGACTTTGGCGAGCGTACCCCGCGTTCCGTCGCCGCTTTTCCGCGTCAGCAGGTTCTCGCGTTCGAGGAGCGTGTTGAGGAAGACGAATCGAGAAATCGGGCCGAAGCCGTGGTCGGAGACGACGAACAACACTGCATCGCGGGATTCGAGGTACTCCATCACCTCGCCGAGGATGGCGTCGAGTTCGCGGTAGTGTTCGAGGAGCACGTCGTCCTCCCAAATGAGATGCTGGAGTCGGTCCGGCGCGGTGTAGACGAAAAAGAACAGCCGCCAGTCTTCCTCCATCAGCCGTCGCATCAGGGTCCGCCGCGTGTCGAGGAGTTTCGACAATTCCTCGCGGAACTCGTCGGGGCGGTCGCGGTACTCGTCCCACGACAGCCCGATTCGATAGTCGGAGATGGTGTCTTTGATTTCGTCCGCGAGCTCGGGCGGGTGGGTAAAGCCATCGTCCATCTCCGGCGTCATCATCCCCGTGACGAGCGACCCGTCGATATCGCTCGCGGGGTAGGTCATCGGGACGTTGCCGACGACGGCGGGCGAGATGATGTCCCAGAGTTCCGGCCGACGAACGTCCGCGCTGGTGTTCATCCGGTGGGTGTACCCCTTCTCCAGATGCTGAAAGCCGTACAGCCCGTGCTTGTCGGGCCACACTCCCGTGGCGATCGTCGGCCACGCGAGCGGCGTCGCGTCCGGTGTCGTACTCGTGAGCGGTCCAGCGGCACCCTCTTCGAGCAACCGCGCGAAGTTCGGTAGCTTTCCCTCCCCTGTCCATCGGCGAATCAAATCCCATGGGACGCCGTCCAGTCCGAGGACGAACGCCCGCTCCGGGCTCGCAGTTTCCATCGACATAGGTATCGTTGCCGGGGCAGATGCCTGCCCGTGGCTCTCTCGGATTCACCACCGGGATTCGCTTTGTTATGGGCCGATTTCAGGTGTTCCGGTTCGGTCTACTCGAAATTTTCCTCGCCGATTCGTCGAGATGGGTGTGCGTGACTGGCCGCCGGATGCGAACGACGAACGACGTTCGAAATCACCGCACCGGGAACGGAAAGCAAAGCGGACGGCGACCGAACCTGCTCCCGAAAAACGGGTCGGTGTCGGTAGCGTCAGCCACATCCGCGCAGTCCGGGCCGACGCGCCGCTGGGAAGCCGTGAAAACGAATCCGCGAAAAGCGAACCCCCGACAGTGCCTCGAAAACGAACCCACCGAACGGTTACCGCGGACCGATGGGCGTCCGCGTCGTTGCGGGGTCGACGCCGCGAATCTCACCGGCGACGTCCCCCATCGTCCGGACTTGCAGTCTGGCCTCGTCGCGCCGGGCGGCGAGGTGTTCGAGGATGGTTCGCAACCGCTCGAAATCCCGTTCCTCCGTGAAGTTGTTCGGGTGCATCCAGAGGTGGAAAATTCCGTCCTCGGCGTCGGCGGCGCGGTCGATGCCCCGCTTGGCCGACCGGACGAGCGGGTCGTCCCAGAGTCGTTCCGTGACGGTTCGAACCCGACCCTCGTAGCCGAACAGAAACATCGACGCTGGAATGTTCACCAGTCCGTACTCGTCGACCTCGGGGTCGACCAGCGGCGGGTTCGTCTTGCTCACGGTCAGGTCGATGAGCTTACCCAGCGAGTCGAAGCGCGACCCGTCGTACCAGAGTTCCGGTCGTTCGCCGCGGTAGCAGGTGAAGCCGTAGGCGGCGAGCACGTCCCGGTGGCCGATGTTGTTCCGCGGAAAGACGAACGATTCGAGGGTGTGGCCCGCGTCGTCCGCCACTTCCAGCCCCGTCCGTGCTTCCGCGACGGCTACCTCGCGGTCGGTTTCCTCGTCACCGAACTCGACGTGGGAGAACGTATGGCAGCCGATTTCGTGGTTCGCGTCGGCATCGACGATGGAATCGACGAGTCCGTCGCCAAACCAGAGCGGGTGTTGTGCCGCAACGCCGCCGGGGTCGCGCTCGAACCAGTCGTCCGTCGGCGTCGGATGCCCCGCGTGTGTGCCGTCACACGATTCGCGAAAGAGATGACCAACGACGGCCCACGTGGCCGGGACGTTGAACTCGTCGAACAGTGCGAGGAGTCGCGACCACGATGTGCGGGCGCTCTCGACGTGTTCGGGTATCTCTTCGAAGTCGTGATACCCCCATGCGAGTTCCGCGTCGAGAGAGAGGACGACGGCGTTCATATGTGTCGAAAATGCGGTCGGATTGCGATTAAACCGCGCCGACCGTTCAGTTTCGTTCTGGTGGGTAAGCGAGGATTACCCGACCACCTCATTCGACAGTCACGCTCTTCGCTAGATTGCGTGGTTTGTCGATGGGTCTGTCGAGCAGGGCAGCAGCGTGGTACGAGAGCAGTTGCAATTGCACGTTGGCGAGGACTCCCGCCACGTCGGGATGCGTATCCGGAATCGTTAACACGTCATCCACGTGCTGGGAAACCGTCTCGTTTGCATCGCTCGTGACCGCGATAACCGGTGCGCCACGGGCCTCTACTTCCTTGACGTTGCTGAGCGTCTTTTCGTCGTTCTGGCCGTCGAACACCGCGAACACCGGGGTCGTCGGCGTTACCAACGCCAACGGTCCGTGTTTCAACTCACCCGCCGCGAATCCCTCCGCGTGTTCGTACGATATCTCCTTGAATTTGAGCGCCCCTTCCAACGCGACTGGGAAGGCCGTCCCGCGGCCGATGAAGAAGTAGGCGTCGCTGTCGTGATACCGTTTCGCGATACGATGGGCCTTCGTGAAGTCGAGGATTTGTTGAACGTGGTCGGGAAGGTCGGCGAACGCGGACAACACCGCTTCGATGTCCTCGCTCCGATGGCCAACGACGTCGCGGACGATTCGTTCGCCGAGGAGGGACACCGACGCGACCTGTGACGAGAACGTCTTCGTGGCGGCGACGCCGATCTCGGGACCGGCGCGGATGAACAGCGCATCGTCGCACTCGCGGGCGGCGGTCGAACCGATGACGTTCGTCAGTGCGAGCGTCCGCGCGCCGCTCGCGTTCGCACGTCGCAACGCCGAAAGGGTATCCGCGGTTTCGCCGCTCTGCGTGACGCCGATAACGAGCGTTTCGTCGTCGACCGGCGGCGTCGAGACGGCGTACTCGCTGGCGAGGAACGTCTGCGACGGGACGCCGCGATTCTCGATGAAGCGGCTTCCGGCGAGCCCGGCGTGGTAGGACGTCCCGCAGGCGACGAACTGGACGCGCCGAATTCCGTCGAACGTCCCCTCCGGGAAGCCTTCGAGGGAGATATCGCCCGTGACGTGTTCGATACGTCCCCGAAGCGTCTGACGGAGGGCCGTCGGCTGCTCGTGAATCTCCTTGAGCATGTAATGTTCGTAGCCACCCTTCCCGGCGTCTTGGGGGTCCCAATCGACGGTCTGGACGGCTCGTTCGACCGGCGTGCCGTCGAGTTTCGTTATCTCGTGGCCGCCCGGTTCGATAACGACGACATCCCCGTCGTCGAGGAATATCACGTCGTCGGTGAAATCCAGAAACGCGGGGACGTCACTCGCGAGGAAGTACGTGCCGTCCTGGACGCCGAGGACGAGCGGCGACCCTGAGCGAGTCGCGTACACCGCGTCGCTTCCCTCGACCAACATCGCGACGGCGTAGCTTCCCGAGAGCCGACGGATAGTCCGTCGGAACGCCTGTTCCGGCGTCGCCCCTCGGTCGAGGTGCTCCTCGACGAGGTGGGGAATCACTTCGGTGTCGGTGTCGCTTTCGAACGTATGGCCGCGGTCCGAAAGCTCCGCCCGGAGCGATTCGTAGTTCTCGATGATGCCGTTGTGAACGACGGCGACCTGCCCGGTACAACCGGTGTGCGGGTGTGCGTTTTCGTCGGTCGGCGGACCGTGCGTGCTCCACCGGGTGTGCCCGATACCGAGTCCGCCCGCTGGCACCTCGTCTATCAGCATGTCCTTCAGGTGGGAAATCTGTCCTTCGCGTTTGAAGACCGCGGGACCGCTGCCGTTTTTCACGGCCAGTCCGGCCGAGTCGTAACCACGATATTCGAGGTTTTCGAGACCGACGAGCAGCTCGTCCACGGCGTCTTTCGTTTCGCCAACTCGGGCGATGATACCACACATTAGCCGAATACCTCCCAGAAGTTGTTGTCACTCATTGACGACGAAGCGGTAGCTGGTGTTTGTTCCGATGGACGGTACGACTTCGATAGACTGTTCGTCTAGCGTTCGGGAATCTCATAGGTAACTCGCCTCTGCTGTGTTCAGCGCCCCCCGGTGTCCGGCATCGGGGGTTGAACGGTAATTACGAATACCCGTTTTGCCTCTTTGTTATACGCATACTGACCACGACGAAGGACGGTCTTAGGACCCGCCAAGATGGTCGTACCCGTGATTCCCGCCGCCGGGTCGAACGCCGGTCGTACCAGCGATAGACTTCGGGAAACGTTCGGTGCTCACGATTACGGTTTCACTACTTTCGAGTCGCTGACCCGGGAAGCAATTCGCCGAGCGGACGGACCTACCGATATCGAGTGTCGCTCATCTACGAAAAATCGCGTTCGGTTCGGGAACCGGCGGCAGATGGACACACGATAGAACGGAGTGAGACGAGACCCTCGAGTTCGTTGCGACCTGTACCCTCTCAGACGTTGATGGCGGAGGGCTTCACCCAGATGATGAACTCGCCGTCCTGTCGAATGACGCCGTGAACCGACTGGCTCTCGACCGACTCGTCCACCTCTACATCGTCCAGACTGATGACCTGATTCACCTCGTCGATAACCCACCCGATGCTCCGTTCGTCCTCCGTCTCGAAGACGATAACGCGGTTCCCGGTTCCCGACCCGGACAATCCGAGCACCGTCTTCGGATTGACGATCGTCGTCGTCGTGCCACGGAGGTCCATGACGCCCTCGACGTGCGGCTTCGAATCGGGAAGCTTAGTTAATTCGTGTCTGTCGACAATTTCGTCGATATGTGCGATATCAATACAGTACTGTTTATCTTCAAGTCTGAAGACCAATACCTGCAGCGCAGAAACGGTTTTTGACATGATTGATTCTCCCGTTGGAGTCCACTTTACTGTTCCGCCGACAACTGTCGCGGTACATCCGCTTTCCTCGTCGAGTGAAGTTCTCTACAATCCAAATTTTTTCGTGATAAGTTTCTAGAAGACGGTGACGGTATCTTTTTATGGTCTGGTTATCAAAGTCGATAACCGATGGGGTCTGTGGAACTGTTGAGAGTCCTTGGCAACAAATATAATGCCGAAATACTCGATGCAACACACGAGCCGAAATCCGCACAGGAGCTAAGCGACGAACTCGGTATCCCGATAGCGACGAGCTACCGACGAATAGAAGAACTCACGGAAGCGAACCTGCTCGAATTGACCGGGCGGGAATTCTCGAACGAGGGGCGTCGGACGAAGGTGTATCGGCGTGACATCGATGCCGTTGCGATTTCGTTTCAGCGGGACGGTATCGACGTGTCCGTCGAGGATCGGCCCGAGGTCGAAAACGCACTGGTCGACGTGTGGCGTGACTTGAAGGAGCGCTAACATGCAGACGATAGAGCTTCTCTACGGTGTTTTTAGCGTCACACTTGCTATCGCGGGGCTATCGATGGTCGCATTCGCGGTTCGCGCGTATCGACGAACCGGTCGGCGGACGCTGTTCCATCTCTCTATCGGCTTTACTCTGGTCGTCGCGGCGGCCCTCGCGACGACCGTCAGCGCGTTCGTCTACGATTTCGAAGGCATTCGGTTCTTGCTGTCGGTTAACTACTTGTTCTCGACCATCGGATTTCTATTCATAATTTTTTCAATCCTATCGAGATGACGTATCCTCGAAAGTAGCAGTTTTCACCCAGCCATATTGGACGTATTCTTTGGTTTGAAGCCGTCTGGAATCGATATCACGCCTGATAATTGGATACGTAGTTTTAATACGGTTCTTTGATTCGTTCCGCATAGCGTCCGAACCGTGATACATATCGGGTCGGACATGAAGTGAGAAATCATGAAAGACGCAATTCAAGAGCGCCTCAACAACAGAGGTCAGGTCGGTATCGGGACGCTCATCGTGTTCATCGCGATGGTACTGGTCGCCGCAATCGCGGCGGGCGTGCTCATCAACACGGCGGGCTTCCTCCAATCGAAATCCGAACAGACGGGTCAGGATAGTACAGCACAGGTGTCGAACCGCGTCGAAGTCGTCTCCGGTTTCGGGAACGTGACTGATTCAGAACAGGTTGACTACATCAACCTGACGGTTATGCGCGGCTCCGGTTCTGACGACATCAACCTTTCGACGGCCACCATCGAATGGATCGGTCCGAACAAGGCGAAGACGTTGGTTGCTGGTAACCAGTCTCAAGTCGATACGGCCGAGAGTAAATACTTCAACGTCTCGTCCATCAAGGACTCGGACGGTTCCCAGCCGGTCCTCAACAGTCAGGACGACCGCTTCACCATCTCCATGAACGCGGGTGCGATCAACAATGTGAGCGACCTCGATGAAGGCGAGACGGTCGAGCTCAAACTCACCACGCAGTACGGTGCAGTCACCCTCTACCGCGCGAACATCCCGCAATCGCTCTCCCAAGAGAGCGCGGTGACGGTCTAAGATAATTAACATGAAAGACGCAATCCAACAACGCCTTAACAACAGAGGTCAGGTCGGTATCGGGACGCTCATCGTGTTCATCGCGATGGTGCTGGTCGCCGCAATCGCGGCGGGCGTGCTCATCAACACGGCGGGCTTCCTCCAATCGAAATCCGAACAGACGGGTCAGGACAGTACGGCGCAGGTGTCGAATCGCGTCGAAGTCGTCTCCGGCTTCGGGAACGTTACCACAATCAACACCAGTACCGGTAGCTACGATGCGAACGGTGTCGAAACCGTTGACGAGATCAACCTAACGGTCATGCGCGGCTCCGGTTCGGACGACATCAACCTCTCGACGGCCACCATCGAATGGATCGGCCCGAACACGGCCACGACGCTGACGAAAAACGACACCGCTGACGCTGGTAACTTCAGCGTTGCGTCCATCAAGGACACGGACGGTTCCGCGCCGGTCCTCAACAGTCAGGACGACCGCTTCACCATCTCCATGAACGCGACAGCGATCTCTGGATCTGGAGTCTACGGACTCGGCGAGGGTCAGACGGTCGAACTCCGACTCACCACGCAGTACGGTGCAGTCACCCTCTACCGCGCGAACATCCCGCAGTCGCTCTCGCAAGAGAGCGCGGTAACGGTCTAAACGATTTTCCCTTTCTTTTATCGACGCCATGTTGCCTAGCGGAGCGTATTGACTCCTTGTCGGAAAGGTAGGTTTTTCATTCAGTACGGTAATTCCAACCCGTGACATCGCTGTTCACCCTCGAAAAAGAGGCAGACGCCGAACGCCTCGTTACGTTGCTTAGCGAGAGCAACAACGACACCGTCCGACAGCGAGCCGCGGAAATTCTTGGCGACCTCGACGTTCCGGACGATGAAGTTGTTGATTCACTGACCACGGCCGCACAGGACGATTCAAACGGTGCGGTTCGAGCCGCCGCTATCGACGCCCTCGACCAGCGCGAAGCGGTCGAACAACTCATCAGCGCAATCGTTGGTGAGGAGATCAGCGGTAGCAAAGCGGAGTGGGCACGAGCGGAGGAACTTACGGACGCGCTCACGTCCGATCAACCGGAGCTTCGAATGGCCGCCGCAAACGTCCTCGGACGGATCGGTAGCCGGTCGTCAACGGAGGACCTGATTCGTCGACTCCCCGACCCGGATCCTCGGGTCCGTGCACGCGTTGCGCGCGCACTGGGGCGACTGGAGGATAAACGGGCAGTGTCGCATCTCGCCGAGCGGCGGACCGACGAGGAGGTCGACGTCCGGCGCGAAACGGCCGAAGCGTTGGGTCGGATAGAGGGCGACGAAGCGCTCTCTGCATTGCTCGGGATGCTCAACGACCCCGCGGAAGCGGTTCGACGAATCACCGCCGGATCACTCGGTAACTTCGGCAGCGTGAAACCGCTCGACGCGCTCGTCGGCTTGCTGGGCGACAAATCGGAAGCGGTTCGGAAGGCCGCCGTGTTCTCGTTGATCGAACTGCTTTCTAACGTACCGCCGGAGCAGAGCCACGAACTCCGCGAGACGATGGTCCAGAAGTTGAGCACGAGCGACCACCGTATCGTCGTCAGTTCGCTCGTCGATATCATCGAGGAAGGCTCCCAAGCGCACCAACGCCGGAACGCCACGTGGTTGCTCGGACGTGTTACGGGCACGCAACATCGATGGGAAGCCATCGAAACGTTAGTAGGCGTCTTGGACGCCGACGACGGCATGACTGCCCAATTCGCGGTCACCAGTCTCGCAACGATCGGTGGGGAGTCTGTCGAAACCGCGCTTTTGGAAGTCCTCTCCGACCCGGAAGCGACGACGGATGCACAAGCGATGGCCGCGTTCGGCCTCGGAAAAGTCGGCGGAGAGCGGTCACGTGAACGACTCGATACGCTGGTCGACACCACCGACGACGAAGAGGTGAGAAAGCGTGCATTCTCCGCACTCTCCAAGCTGGGCGGACGGGGATAATATCACCGTTCTGTCAGAGTTTTCGACGCTCTCGTTATCTCTTTTGAGATTTTACTAAAGTTTTATATTCGCCTAGTGTCTTGATTCGCCAACAATGGTTACGGACTCTCTCATCCGGGTTTTAAAGGATACTATTCGGAGTTCAGACATATCCGGTGGGTTTCAGAAACGCATAAAATTCGATGGAGGGACACAAAACGAGCCGGTTACTGTCTCGGATCAGAACAGTATTTCGACTGATTCTATCACGGATGTGTACGGCGGAACGGACGCCGGTGACGATTTGCAGCGAGCGCAAGTCGAGCATCTGAATGGGTTGTTCTCGAACACCGAGGCAGCCATCGCAGAGGCTCCCCAACTCGGTCGCAAGCACGCGGACGCCGCAGTTCCGGGAGCGACGTTCGCCGCGACGTACGGTGCGGCATTCGAGGCGATGATCGAAGCGACGTTCGACCGACTCGACCATCGACTCGGGGAGGGAAACGATGCGGTTTCCGACGAACTCGTGCGAGCCGAGTCCAAACTCGTGGATGGGGTCTGGGCTGGTGTTTCGGGCATGCAGGCCGGTTTGGAAGCACACGAAACATCGCTGCTGGGGGACGAAGACGAGGATGAGGACGAGCTCAACGTCGATGACGAGGCGCTTCTGGATGGCATCGGCGTTCCGGTGTTCATGCTCGATGCCAACCACCGAGTCGTTGCGTGGAACAGTTCCATCGAGGAACTGACCAGCACGCCACGAGCGGAAGCCATCGGAACGAGGCAAGCGAGTACCGCGTTCTATCCCGACGGCCGCCGTGCCAAGACGCTTGCCGATAAAATCCTCGAAGTGCCGGAGAACGCACACCTCGAATTCGATATCGAACAAGACGAGGACGACCATCAACTCTACCGCGACGAAAGCCACATGATGACGAAAGACGGGGAGGAACGCGAAATCGTCTTCTCCGCTAAACCGCTCTATCAGGACGGTGAACTCATCGCGGTGGTCGAGACGGTAAACGACCGGACCGAAGACGCTCGTCGCCACGAAAGCGTGACGGGATTGGTCGAAGAACTCGGAAGCACGCTGACCGCCATGCGGAGCGGCAATCTGTCCGCCCGTGCCGACTTCACGGACGAGTACGGCGTGGTCGACGACCGACTCATCTCCGTGGTCGATCAAGTGAACGACATGGGGAAGCGGTTCGAACTCCTCGCAAGCCGGGTCGACGAACAGGCGTCCGAACTCGCCGAGTCGGTAGACCAAGCTTCCGGGTCCGCACACACCATCGAAGAACGCGTGGACGAACAGACGTCGCTTCTCTCGACTGTCGCAACCGAGATGGAGAACTTCAGTGCGAGCATGCAGGAAGTCGCGGCGAGTTCCGATCAAGTCGCGTCCGCGGCAGAGCAGGCGAAGGCGGCCGCCGACAGCGGTCTGGGCTCCAGTGAAGGCGCGCGCGAAGCGACGGACGACGTGATCGAGATGAGCGACGACCTCGTGGAAACCGTCACCGAACTCGAATCCCAGATGTCAGAAATAGAGGGCGTCATCGAGGTCATCGCGGAAGTCGCCGACCAGACCAACCTCCTCGCACTGAACGCGAACATCGAGGCCGCCCGTGCGGGCGATGCCGGAAGCGGGTTCGAAGTCGTCGCTGACGAAGTAAAAGAACTCGCGAACCAGACCCGCGAGCACACCGAAGAGATTGCCGGTCGCATCGAGGACATCCAGTCACAGGCCAACGAAACCGTCGTCGCCGTCGAAGAATCGAACCAGCAGGTCCGCTATGCGGGTGAGGAGATCGAAGACGCCCTCATTGCCCTCGAGGAAATCGCGGACGCGGTGGACGAGGCCGCAACCGGCGTGACGGAAGTCGCGGAGGCGAACGACGAGCAAGCCGCCAACGTCGAACAGGTCATGGCGACCGTCGAAGACGTGCGCGATACGACCGAAGAGGTCGAATCCGCCACCGAAGACATCGTTGGTGCCACCATGGAACAGACGGCCGCAATCAGTGAACTCGCGGACCGTGTTGGTGACCTCACCGACGGGTCGAACTAACGGGTACGATTTCCATCTCTCTCACTCATGAGTGAAGGCGAATACAAAATCACGGACACGAGGGGGAAGTTCCTCCAAGCGATGAAAGGCGGCCACAAGCTGAAGGACGCCGCTTGGACGAGCGGCCGCGTTCTGCTTTCGAACCGGCGGCTCATCCTCGCCGGAAACGGCGGAAAACGAACCATCCCGCTCTCCAAGATCAGCGGCATGAGTGGCCGATACGACGTGAACCAGTCGGTCGCCAGCGTCTCCGATTACGTCAGTTTGGAGTACGACGGCGACGTGTTTCTCGTCTCCTCACAGTTAGATATCGAGGAGTTCGAGGCCAAGCTGTACGGCGCGATGTTGAACCAGTCGATGATTCTCGTCAAGCACCCCGCCGTCAAAGGCGGTGTGGTGCAGAATACGGACTGGGAGCGCGCTCGGGTCAAAATCGAAGTCGGCGAGGTCGGTATCGCAGTCGCCAGCGGCGTCTTCATCCAGCTCGAACTCGACGACATCGGGCAGGTCGACACCGCAAAGCGAACCGTGGAAGGAGAGACTCGAACCGTCCTCGAAGTCGAACACTCGGAGGGAAGCACCAGTATCCAGACGTACATCTCCGGGAAAGCGCGGCGCTGTTCGCTCCTCGGGTCGCTCTTTCAGAAGGGCGAACAGCAGAGCGAGTCGGGTGCCGACCTCTCGGAGACGGAAAAGGAGGTGTTGATGGCGCTGTACACCGGCGTCTCCGCGTTTGAAATCCCGGATTTCCTCGGGATGGACGTGGACAAAGTAGAGGAGATATTCGAACGGCTCATCGAACTCGACGTGTTGGAGGAGGTCAGAAAGCGTCGTGAGGTGAGTCTGAAGACGCGCGGGCGAAACATCGCCAGCGGATCCATCAGTGAAAAGTAATCCGAGCGATTTGGCGTCCGTTCTCTTTTACGCTTCGTGCAGAGTCACGTCGATGTCTCCGTCGACGACTTCGACGGTCAACATCGTCGCTTCGGTGTCCGGTCCGACCCCCGTGGCCGACCCCGGATTCAACAGTCGAACGCCGTCGTGCACCGCGTCTTCGACTTCGTGGGTGTGTCCGCCGATTCCGACCACCGGTTCGTCGCCCCTCGCACGCGCCGTGTCGGCGATAGCGTTCACCCAATCGTCGCGGTTCATGACGACGCCCTCGGAACTGGAAACCGCCCGTTCGACGGGGTTGACGATTCCGTGGACGACGACGAACGTCACGCCCGCGATGTTCACCGACGCGACATTCGGAAGGTCGATGTCATTGGGATCCGCGTTTCCGTAAACGGCCGTCAGATCCGACGCGAGCGCCTGCACGTCGACGAGGGCCTCCTTCGAGCCGAAGTCGCCAGCGTGGATAACGCGATCAGCCGTCCGAATGCGCTCACGAAACGCGTCGGGAATCCGCTTCGCTTGGCCGGGCACGTGCATGTCGGAAACGATTGCGACTTCCATACGAGCACAAATAATTCAACCTATTAATATTCTCTGCATTGAATATAATATCGATGACATATATGGTCGACCGATGCACCGAACTTCGCGGTCCGCGCTACGTGTTCACTTTCTCGATGCGGTCGCTGACGAGCATCTTTCCGGGTGCCGTCAACGACAGTCCGTCGTCGGAGGGGTCCACCAGTTCTTTTTTTTCGATTTCGGTGAGAACCATCGCGGCACTGCCAGCGTCGATGCCGAGCGCTCCCGCGAGATTGCCGCTGTTCGCGCCGGAGTAGATGGCGACGAGGGCCTCCATCTCCTGTTCGGTGACGTCGATACGTTCCGCACGCTGGGATATCTCGGCGTATTCGAGGCGGAGATAGCGACCGAGGAGGTTCAGTTTTCGATCGGTACCGACGGCGAATTCGGAGGTGACCGTCTGTCCGTTGTCGTTGTGTCGAATCGCAACGACGGTTCGGGTTTGTCCGCCGACGTCGCGGTCCTGTTTCTGAAAATAGCTCACGCCGGAGAGGTCGACCGCGAACGGTTCGGGAATCGAGAGGAACTCGACTTTTCCGGGTTGGATGCGCAGTTTTCCGGTTTCGAACGTCTCGCCGGTGACGCGTCCGCCGACCCGCGCCGGGTGTTTCACCGTGACGGGCGTGCCGCTCAGGATGGCCTTGAAGAGGAAGACTTTGAACTTCCCGACGTTATCGTTTTTCGCTTCGATGACCGCCGAATGGCCTGCACCGTCTCGCTCGAACGCGACGGTGATGGTGTCCTGGAAGAACCCTTCGAGCTCGGAGGGAACGTGTCCGACCGAGATGTCGAATATCGACGCGAGCGGAATCGTCGTTTTCGACTCGCTCGTCGCCAAAACGAGCCGTTTTTGGCTCAGAATGATTCGACCCTGCACCGGCTCTGGCGACGGTTGGGTATCGAGACTGTAGCGTGCGACGAAATCGGCGATGACTTTTTCAGACATGACGTTGCTCCACGATTCGCGTTCGTTTTCGTGTTCTGTGTGCTAAACTCATAAGTAACTACCTTATACGTTCAAGAACGTCCCGACGACGATACGGGTGATCCACGCAACGACCCCGCTGACCCACGTCAGCAGGACGAAGTGCATGTAGGCGTTCACCTTGTGACCGCCATCAACGATTCGTATCATGAGCGAAGAGAGTACCGAGTTCAGGAGGATGATGATGACGAGGAGGTACTCTATCATGATGTTGTTGTACACGCCCGTGTGAATCAGCGTCCCGAAATTGAACTGCGGCGTGTTCAGCCCGATGGACATCCCCGAGAGGATGTTGACGATTTCGAGACCGATGAAGAACGCGAACGTCGAGGCGGCGGTGATACCGTAGAGGACGCCGATGAGCGTCATCGTGGACTGTTCGCGCTGCTCGCGCAACTGCATGACCTCGTTCATGTTTCCGCTGATGAGCTCGCCGAGATGCTTCGGTTCACCACCCATCTGCCTGCCGATGAGATACATCTCGCTGAACTTCTGGATGAGATACGAGCGGGCGTCGGCGGTGAAATGTCGCCACGCGAGTTCCGACTCGATTCGCATGCTAAGTCGCTTATACAGGTCGTCGATGTCGTCGGACAGCGCGCCGAAATCCTTCTTTCGAAGGGTTTTGAGCACGCGCGAGGTGGTGCTCTGTTTCGCCGTCTCGCTCGCGCCAAGCGCGCGGATGAAGTTCGTGAACTCGTCGTCCCGTTCTTTCACCTTGCCCTCCTCCCGGCGGACGACCAGTCCGGGTAACACGAGCGGCGTCGTCGGCAGCGCCGCGAAGATGGGAAGCGGTATCGAACTGGGGTCGACGGAGGTGCGGCCGAGCAGGACGAGCAAACAGATGACGATGGCGATCACGGTCAACACGATGCCGACGATGACGCTAATTCGAACTTTTCGTTCGGAGTCCGTGCGTCCCTTCTCCTCCGGGTGATACCAAACCGGGTCGTACGGTGCTGTCGTCTGTATCATGAACAGAAACCCCATCTGAACGAACGCGAACATGACGACGACCGCACCGACCGTCATCGTCGGATTCGTCCCCGTAAGGATGGGGAGCACCGTCGCGAACACGAGCGCGAAGGTGACGGAGAGGATCATCGACAGATAGAGGTCCTTCATCACTTCGAGATTCCGCAACGAGCCCTCGTAGATGGTGACGTAGTTCTGAATCACTACGTCCTGTTCGGAGAGGAGGAAGTCCTGAATCTCCCCGCCGGAACCGATGGTGTACGCGAGGCGGTCGAAGAAGTCCGAAAGCGGCTTGCTCGGCACTTTCTTCGCCCGAATCTGCAGGGCGTCGTCCAAGCTCTGGTTCCACGTGTCGACGAGTTGGACGATGCGTTGCATCTCCAACGCGAGTTCCTTGTACTCCGCCTCCTCCGAGAGGATTCGAAACACCTGCACGCGGTCCATGTTCGCCGTCGAGAGGACGGTCATGTGCGTGATGAACAGGTGCAACCGATCTTCTATCTGTTTGCGACGGCGGTCCCGGAGTAGCTTCGGGTAGATAATCGCCGTCGTCAGGGCGAGCGCTCCAAGCAGCGGAACCGGCAGCGCGACGAGGAATGGCAAATCGACCGAAAAGACGACGATGAGGCTGATGAAGAAGAACAGTATCGACGGAACGATGACCAGCCCGACGTACCGAACCATCGGCATCTCCATCTGGTGGTACGCTTCGATGGTCGAGGAAGCGGCAGCGCTCAGGAGCTGTTTCGCATCCGTTTGCTGTGCTTCTGCCTCTGCCATATCAGATCGACCGATGAACGTTGAACGGAAGCCCATCGACGCCGTCGCGCTGGAAGGCCTCGATGACTTCGTTCACCTCGTGGTAGCCGAGGATGTTTTCTTCTATCATCCGCTCCATAATCTGCGCCCGGAAATCGAGGTCTTGGTAGATGTCGCGGGTGTTCTTGTAGCCGAGGAGCGTCGCTATCTGTTCTTCCAGCACGTAGGAGTTGTTCATCCCCTGGAAGACGATTTCGTCCTCAACGGGGTCCCAGTAGAACGCTTGGCGCGTCACCACGCCGCCCATGTCCTTCGAGTATCCCTCGATTTCCTGCACGCTCGTCACGCGGCGCAGGACCTTATCGCCCTGCTTGACCCTGTTCTGGAACAGCGCCACGTCGGCGTTGTCCATGAACGTCTCTGGGACGTTGATGGGGTCGCCGGTAAATCGCTGAATCATCGAAACGATGTCGCTCGCGTGGAAGGTAAGCATCACCGGGTGGCCGGTCTGTGCCGCCTGAAACGCCATGCGCCCCTCGGCACCACGAACCTCGCCGACGATGATGTAGTCGGGGCGGGAACGAAGCGCGGCCGCCACGAGGTCGAACATGTCCACGTCTGCACTGGCTTCGCTTTTCCCTTCGCGCGTGAGGAGTTGCTGCCACGTGTTGTGTGGCGGCAGGACTTCGGCGGTGTCCTCCGCGGTGTATATCTTGCTGTCGCGGGGGATGAACGACAGGACGCAGTTGAGCGTCGTCGTCTTCCCCGACGCCGTTTCCCCGACGACGAACACCGTCTGTTCGTTCTCCAGACAGAGCCAGAGATACGCGGCGAGTTGCGGCGACAGCGTGCCCCACTTCGTAATTTGGGCAACCGAGAGGGGCGTCCCTTCGCTCTGACGGATGGTGAGGCTCGGCCCCTTGATACTCACGTCGTCGCTGTAGATGATGTTGATACGCGACCCGTCTGGGAGCGTCGAGTCGACGATGGGGTCGGAGTCGGACACGGGGTCACCGATTCGCTCGCCCATGTTTCGGAGCCAGTTGTCGAACCGGTCGTTCGTTCCGAAGTCCACGGTGGTCCCGAGCATGCCGTAGGTGCCGTGGTCCACGTACGTCTCGTGGGGGCCGATGACGTGAATGTCCTCGTTCGACGGGTCGCGCATGATGGGTTCTAACGGACCGAATCCAACGATGTCACGGTTCAGCCGATAGCGGATATTCTCGTACGTTTGATCCGAAACCTGGTACTTCCCGACGCCGGAGAAGCTCATTAGCTCCTCTACGACGTCGTTTTCGCGCAGCAACTGGATGCCCGCCTTCACGTCCCCGTAGGAGATGCTACCGACTCGTCGCGCGAGGTCTTGGGGGGAGACGCTTTGAATCCGTTTCTGAAGGCTCTTCGGCGAGAAGTTCCCGATACGCGCCGAAATGCTGTCGTTTCCCTCGCCGATTCGAACCGTATCCTGTAGGAGTTCCTCGATTCTGTCGTCGTACTCGGACTCGCTCTCGGGGGCGGGTTTGGTGACGCTCTTTTCCAGAATCTTGTTGCGGACGTTCCAGAACAACTCCTGTTCCATGTCGCTCAGGTCCGGTTCGATGGCGTAGTATTTCGTATCCCGACCGATGTCGCCGTAGATGTGGCAGTAGATGGGACCGCCCGCCGAGTAGATGACGTTCGGTTTATCCGCTTCCCACTCGCCCGACGGCTCTTGGATGAGTTTCGGGAACTCACCCGTAAACTGCTTGAACCGCTTCAAATAGTCGCGGAGGTGTGGGCGTCGCATGGCGACTTCGCGGAGTTCGCCTTCGATTTGGGTGGTCCCGTGTTCGGTCATTTTTAGGCGACGCTACGGCTCTCGATGACGATACCAGCGTCGGCGCGAACCGAGTAACCGATGCTGTCACCTACCTGCTCACCCATTCCGGCGAACCGCTTCACGGAGATGTTCCGACGGACGTCGTTCCCGACCTCGACCATCTGGAGTTCCATGAACACGTCCGCGATGGCTCGGAACGGTCCGATTGCGTCTTCGTCGACTGTCGATGGGTCGACCGTCAGGACGACGACCTTTCCTTGCGTCACGAGGTCGCGGAAGAACGAGATGATTTCGAGCGCCGCCTGTCGCTCCTCGTTCTGGCGAACCAACGCCTCGAAGGTCGGGTCGTTACGAAGAATCGCATCGAACGTGTCGATGATAATGACGTCGGCCTTCCACATCGCTTCCGCCTGCATCAGACGATTCAGGAGTTCCTTTCGCTGTCCGTCATCAGCGTCGTCCGTGGGTGCGGTGATCTGACGAGTTCCGGAGTCCACGTCGGCGTGGAGGAACAACAGCCGCTCGTTCAGCAGGTGTTCTTCGACTCCGTACGAAAGCGAGTGCATCTGGTCGATAAACCCACGAATCGTTAGCTCAGTCGAGAGCAGCGTTACGCTGTGGTTCGTCTCACATAATCCGTAGCTGAACCGCTGGCTCATGGCGCTCTTTCCGGCACCGTAGTCGCCTTCGATGAGCACGATAGAGCCGCGCGGGATTCCACCGCCGAGTTCGTTGTTCAGACGGTCGTGGTCTTGCAGGCCGAGCGAGTAGAGATTATTTGAACTCATGTTCTAAACTCCAACACCTCCGAGTCGCCGTTGACGACCATCTTCACACGATGGTCCTCGTTGGGCGCCATTGGCGTGTCGTTTTCGATTGTAACCCTCATGACATTTCCAACGTCCCAGTCGATTCCGTCTACGACTTGAATAGAGACATTTGCTTGATACTTCCCGTCCAGTAGTATATCAATTTGGTCGCTTGACCCTTTTAAATTCTCTGCCCCTGTATTCTTCACAAGGACGGTAATATTTTCATTCCCACTAGCATTATAAACCGCGCCGCTTCCGGGGTCGCTGATTATTTCGATGTCCGTCCGAACGTCGTGACTGACGTCGTAGCTTCTGTCGCCCAACGCTCCCGACAGTCGCTGAATACCCGTCGTGAAGGTTCCGGCGACGCTTGCCGCGATGATGAGGCTTGCGATGAACAGGATGAGGTGGGACGTGGAAACGCTCGCCACTCAGACCGCCTCCGTATCGGCGAGTCCCGGTCCAGTCACGACTTTCACTCGGGTCGGACCCGTCGAAACGTTGATTCGGTAATGGAGGGTCTCACCGGGAAGCCACAGTTTCGTATCACTGACACCGTTAACGTCGCGTGCCACGATGGTCCCCGAACTGGGGTAGACGCCATCAACCAACACGTCAGTGTCGTTAACATCCAGCGTGGTCGAACCGGTATTGTTCACAGTTATGTTCAGGTATCCTGCCGAATAGTTCACTGTTGTGATATTCAGTGCGGTGTTCTGTTGGTCGAGTACGTTCTCAGAGTGGTCTGCTCGAGCGTCGTTGATCCGCTCGAACCCGTTGTAGGCGGCCGAGTAGATCATTCCGAAGCTGATGAACATTGCCAGGAAAATGATGGCCGTGGAACCACTAACGCTGAAGCCCATGGCCCTCTCCCCGTATCTGTGCACAATGGTCGACGACTTTCTGTTCGATTGCGTCTCCTGTGAGTTGGCTCATGAAAGTGAGACTCCGAATGTGGTCGTCCACCCCGAGAGTGGCGGGGGTCGCATCGGTATCGACATCCGTCACGTCAGCAATCCCGCGAACGAACGCGAGTAGTTGCTCTTTGACAGGTTCGCTTATCCAGTCGATGTCCTCGTAGTAGGCGATGGTTCGAACGGCGTCTTCGGACCCGAACTCCTCGACGAGGAACTCCAACCACTCCATCACAACGAGATCGACAATGTACCCCGCGGGAAGGGTAGCGAGATACGGCTTTTGCATGCCGTTTCGCATCCCCATGGTCGTCTCAGCCGCTTGGGACTCGTTGGTCTGGGTCGGTTCTTCGAACTCGAAGTCGCCCGTCTCGGGCTCCTGTTCCGGTGCCGTCTCCAGCGCCGTTTCCTCTTCCGGTGCCGGTTCGGGTTCGACGTCGAACTCGATTTCCGATTCCGCCGCGTCGTCGGGTTCGGTATCGGCTTCCTCCGCCCAGTCCGCCTCGCCGGATTCGTACTCCTCTTTGAGCTCTTGGAACGTCGAACCCCCCGCCTGTCCGTCGCCTTCTTCTTCCTCTGCTTCCTCCATCCCCATATCGTCCATTTCCACGTCGTCCATGCCGATGTCGTCCATCTCCTCGTCTTCGATGTCCTCGAAGCTGTCGTCGAAGAAACTGTCCGCGTCGGCATCGGCGATGTCATCGTCCAAATCGTCGTCCGCTTCTTCTTCCTCTTCGTCGAACAGACCGAAGCCGCCGGACTCACCGCCGCCGAACGCGTCACCGCCGAGGCCGCCGTTCGGCACGTCGTCCACGAAGGGATTGACACCGCGCGTGACCATCTCGTAGATTTCGAGCAGTTTGCGGACGTTCTCCTCTACGTCGTCCACTTTTTCGCTTATCTGTTCGTTTTCGCTCCGAACGGTGCTGACTGTGGACGCGATGTCTCCGACCTCGTTTTCGAGGTCCTGGAGGCGATTTTCGAGTTCTTGGGTCGACCCGCCACCGCCCATGTCTCCGAATCCGTCGTCACCGCCACCACCCCAATCGTCCATACCGCCGTCCATGCCGTCATCTAAGTCACCGAAGTCGTCGCCACCGAGATCATCATCGAACAGGTCATCACCGCCCGACTCCGACTCGGCACTCTCGTCGTCCTCCATGAAGTCCATGATTCCCATGGCACCCATGGCAACCGACCCGCTCAGGAGCGGAGCGAAGTGGGGAGCAAGAGTTATAAGTTTCATTATGGACACCACCGAACGTCACCACATTAATCTTCTGCCTGAGTTATCACATTTGATACTATGAAGAAAATCACACATTTAAAAGGGCTATCTTGACGTGTTCGGCTAATATGCCGTTACAAACTCGTTCTAGGTGCCTTCACTTGCCGCACAATACACTACGACTTCTGATATATTCTGAGACGTTTATCCACCGGCTCATATTCATCTTTCAACACCTCCGGAAGCGTCTCCGTCTTTCCGATGACGAGGTAGCCGCCGGTTCGAAGCGAGTTCGTGATGGTTCGGAGCATCGGCAGTTTGTGCTCGGCGTTGATGTAGATGAACAGGTTCCGACAGGAGACGAAATCGAAATCCGACTTCGAGCTGCCGTGGATGAGGTCGTGACGCTCGAAATCGACCAGTCGCTTTACTCGATTCGAGACGCGAAACTCGTCGCCGTCTCGTTCGACGTACTGCTCGTACCCGTCCAGCGGTTCGAGTTGTTCGGCGATGTCGGTCGTTCGAGTGCTCCGATAGACACCGCGCCGTGCCTTCGCCAGCACCTCTCGGTCGATGTCGGTCGCCGTTATTCGAACTTTCGTCGCATCGATATCGGAATCCACGAGCGCGAGCAGCGCCAGCGAGTACGGTTCCCGCCCGTCGGAACACGCCGCGCTCCAGAGTTTCACCTGCCGATGTGAGTCCGCCAGCGAACGCAAGACGTCGCGGATTTCCTCCCAGACGTCCGGGTTCCGGAGGAAGCTCGTCACGTTGACCGAAAGCGCATCGAGGAGCGCATCGCGCTCGTCCGGGTCGTCCGCAAGTAGCGCCCGATACTGCTCGTACTCCTCGACGTCGGTCCGGCGCATCCGGGAGGAAACCCGTCTGTCGAGATACGAGGTGTCGTAATGGCTCGTCGCAAACCCGAGTTCCGACTCGATGAACGACAGCAACGTGTCAAACGAACTCAAATTCGCTTCACCCCTCGGTGGGCGCTCTTCACGACGAGCACCGCCGTCCTCGTGTCGAATTCGAGCGAACGTCCGTAGTCCCCGCCGGTATCTTCGCCGACTATCGGGATTCTTTCATCGGCCAGCAACGCCTCGGCCGTTTCGACGTTTCGCGTCCCGACCTCGCTTCCAATTCCCGATAGTTCGAGCATGTTGCTTCCGCCCGCGATTTTCGCTTCGACCGTCTCCATGTTTGCACCCGCGTCTTCCATCTCCGTGAGCATTCCGTTGATAGCCGTGTCGACGAACTTGGCTTCGTTAGCGTCCGATTCGGCCGTGGATGGGAGCATTGCGTGTGCGAGCCCCGCAACTTCGCTGGTCGGCTCGGACAGTGCGATTCCGAGACAGGAGCCGAGTCCGGTCGTCGTCAGTCGCGTTTCCGCTTCCGTCACGACGTACTCCGCCACGCCGACTTTTATCGGCCCACTCCCCCCACGCTTCGAGTCGCTACGATACACCTTCATAATCGTCCCGCGTTCGTTTTCCGTTCCGACGTCGCGTCGGCGTCGAGCAACGAGAGAACTTCCCGGAGTTCGGATTCGTCGGGAAGCACGTACAACGAGCAGTCGAACGGTGTCTCGGCGGCACGGATGGTCGCATCGGAAACGAACGCGAACTCCTGTTTCTGGCCGAGTTGGGCGACCAACGGGTCCGCAATCGCGCTGCCCATGTCGTGGGCGAACGTCGGCGGCGAGATGTCGATGGTCGTTTCGAGCGCGTTCGCCCACCCATCGATGAAGCTACTCGCCATGATGTTTCCGAGTTCCTGGATGGCATTTTGCTCCGTTCCGCTCAACTCGCCGTCCGAAACGCCGTCATCGCCGGGGAGCAGCGCCCCGGAGATGTCGCGCGCCGACGTTTCGTCGAACAGGATCAGAACGAATCCGCCGGGGGACGTCTCGAGTTCGATGACCACGCCGACGTACGTCGCGTCACCCAACGCTTCCGGCACCTCTTCGACCGGAACGAAACTGACGTGCGTGATTTCGACCGTCGTCTCGATGCCGGTCATGGCGGTGATGTTCTCGGCGACCGTCGTCGCACCTCCCCGTGTCATCTCGTCGAAATGCGAGAGGTCTTCGACGGAGACCGTCTCCCCGTCGTCCCCGAGGAGTTCGCCGTATTCCCCGACTTCTGGCGAGAGGTGGACGCTGAACGAGATGGACTCGTCCACGGCCCCGATAGAACTCGCGAAGACGAACGTCTCGTCCGCATCGTCGAAGAGAAGCGTCGGGTCGCCGTCCACGTACGTCGGCGGCGAGATATCGATGGTGGTTCCGAGGTAGTCCGCCCATCCGTCGACGAACCCACCCGCCATCACGTTCCCGACCTCTCGAACCAGACTCTCGTCCATATCCTCCATTCCGGGTGCGAGAACGTCGCGCACGCGTTCGACGGCTTGCGCAGGAAACGTAAACGCGGTGCGCCCGCGTAGCCCGCCGTCCAATTCGATGACGACGCCGACACACTGTTGACGTTCCACCGCGGTCGCATCCGAGCGAACGTGTGTTCGCGTCACGTCCACGGACGTCTCTATGTCGGTCATCGCGGACAGGTGCGACGCCGCGCGTTCCGCCCCCTCGTGCGCCATTCTGTTTGCCGCTTCGAGCTTTCGGATGTCCACTTCCATCTCAGACCTCTATCTTCCGCATCATCCGAACCAAGTCCTCCAGTTCGGGGAACGTGTACACCTTCACCTCGACGTTCGAGTCGGGAACTCTGACACGCGAGTCGAGCACCATCGCCACGTCGTCGTCGCGGTGCCCGACGAGCGCCTCGACCGTGCGGCTGGCCGGGCCGTAGGTGAACTTCGGCGTCGAGAAGTCGATAGTCGTCTGGAGAACGTTCGCCCAGCCGTCGATAAATCCGCTGGTCATGATGTTTCCGATCTCCTGAACGGCGGACTTTTCCATGTCGCTGAACCCCTTCTTCGCGGGTTCTCCCATTCCCCCCATCATGCCGTGTGCAAGCTGTTTTGCGCTTCCCACGGAGAAGAGAAACAGGATGTAGCCGTAGGGCTGTTCGACCAGTTCGATGTGGATGCCGACCTGTTTCTCGTGACCCATGTGGGCGCGAACGTCGCGGATGTCGATGAAGTTCGTCTTCGTTATCTCCATCTCCGTCTCCATCCCCGTCATCTGACTGAGATGGTTCGCCACCGTGTTCGCACCCTGCTTTGCCATCTTGTTGAACAGGCTCAACTTCCGAATGTCAATCTGCAAGCTCATTAAAGACTCTCCACGTCGAGGATGGTTACCACGTCACCTTCGCCGAGTACCGCCGCGCCCGAGAGGCCCGGAATGCCGGACAGGATTCCCTCGAACGGTTTGACGACGACTTCCTCCTGTCTGCTCACCGCATCGCAATGAATCGCCACCTGTCGCTCCGACTCGTTGACGCGGACGAGCATTCCGTCCCCGTTTTTGGTCTCGCCGGGAACGTCGAGCGCCCGCCCGAGTCGAATGAGCGGATACACCGTATCGTCGTGGGTGATGACCTCCTCGCCTTCGATGTGTTGTACTTCGCCCATCCGTCGTATCTCGTCGACGTTCTTGATGGGGATTCCGTACTCCTCTTCGCCCGACTCCACGAACAGCACCTTGACGATGGCGACCGTAACGGGGAGCGAGAGGCTTATGGTCGTGCCATCCCCGAGTTCGCTCTCGACGCTGATGTCGCCGTCGAGCCGTTTGATGGTGTTTCTCACCACGTCCATGCCGACGCCACGACCGCTCACGTCGGTTACCTCGTCGGTCGTCGAGAATCCGGCGTGGAAAATGAGCTCGTACACCTCCTCGTCCGAGAGCTCGTTGGCTTCTTGGCGCGACATGATACCCTTGCTCACCGCCTTCGTTCGGACGGCATCCGCGTCGATACCGGCACCGTCGTCCGACACTTCGATGGTCACGCGGTCGCGCTCCCGTTTGCCGCGCAGATGAACCGTGCCGGTTCGCGGCTTTCCGCTCGCTTCACGCTCGTCCGGCGTCTCGATGCCGTGGTCGACCGCGTTGCGAAGCAGGTGCATGAGCGGGTCGCTGATCTCGTTCAGGATGGTGCGGTCGAGTTCGATGCTCTTCCCCTCCATCTCGAAGTCGATTTCCTTCTCCTGCGTGCGTGCGAGGTCCCGGACCAACCGCGGGAACTTGTCCACGATTTTCTTGAGCGGCACGAGCCGCATGTCCATGACCGTGTCCTGCAGGCTGGTCGTTATCTTGTCGAGTTCGTCCAGATTGTCCGAGGCGCTCCCGAGTTCGCCCTGCTCGACCGACCGACGGAGTTTGATGCGGCTGGTGACGAGCTGTTCGACCAACCCGTGAAGGTCGTCCAACTGGTCCACACCGACGCGGATCGACTGGATTTCGTCCACTTGCGTCTTGGTAGTCGACGTGTTCGGTTCCGTGGATGTCTCGGATTCGTTCAATGCGTCGGATTCGTTCGATGCGTCGGATTCGTTCGAATCGTCCGACGCATCCGAATCGTCGGCGGAGTCGGGGTCCGGCGTGGAGTCGGGGTCCGAATCCTCCATTTCGTCGGCATCGTCAGCATCGTCAGCGTCGTCCGCCTCGGGAACCGCGTCCGGGACGTCGTCGGTCACGTCCGAGACGGTGGCGGCTTCCACCTTTCCGACGCCGGTGACGATTTTGTCGACCGTCTCCTCGTCGCCACCCGTGATGAACAGGTCGAAGCCGTCGTCGTAGTCGCCGTCGTTGATGGCCTCGACGGACGGAACCGCACCGAGGAGTTCGAGTTGCTCCGTCACCTCGCCGAGGACGAACATCGCGTCGACGCCTTTCATCTGCGAGTCGCGCATCTCCACGTCGGCGTGGAACACGACGTCCACGTCGGCGAGCGCCGACGGGTCGTCGAGCCGCGAGAGCGCCGCTTCGGCGGCCGTCGTCTCGGTCGCCGCTTCGTCGTTCATCTCATCGTCGTCCGGCGCTTCGTCCGCCGTTTCCAACGTGTTTCTGATGTCCTCGATGGTCGCGCTCGGGTCGGTTTTCGACTCGCCGTGCTCTTCGATTTCGGCGAGTATCAGCTCGATTTTGTCCACGCCAGCGAACACGTGGTCCATGCTCTCCGGCGTGACGTCCATCCGCCCCTGTCGAATCTCGTCCAACAGGTCCTCGATGGCGTGTGCGAGGTTGCTCCCGTTCTGGAACCCCATCGCCGCGAAGTTTCCTTTCAGCGTGTGCGCCGTCCGGAAGATGGAATCCATCGCTTCCGCGTCGTTCGGGTCGTTCTCCAGTTCGAGCAGCGAGTTGTTCAGTTCCGTTATGTTCTCTTCGCTTTCACGAATGAAGTCCTGTATGTATTCATCCATATCGAATCACGTCGGTTTTCGTACGGTCGAAAGTATCCCCTGAGCCACCTCGTCGGCGGGAAGCACGTCGTCGACACAGCCGGTTTCGATGGCCCGTGCCGGGATTCCGAACACCGAACAGGTCGCTTCGTTCTGCGCGATGGTTCGTCCTCCAGCGTTCTTTATCGCCTCAACGCCGACCGCGCCGTCAGCACCCATTCCGGTGAGAACGACCGCGGTGAGCGGGTCGGTAATCGTCTCGGCGGCCGTCTCCATCGTCACGTCGATGGCCGGGCGCACGCCGTGTCGCGCCTCGTTCTGCGTGAGTCGAACACGGAGTCGCCCTTTCGCGTAGTTCGAGACTTCCATGTGGTAGTCTCCCCGCGCGACGAGCGCTTGTCCCGCACCGATTCTGTCGCCGTCCGACGCTTCTTTCACGTCGTACTCGGTTCGGTCGTCGAGTCGTTTTGCGAACCGAGCGGTGAAGCTGTCGGGCATGTGTTGAACGATGAGGACACGAAACCGAGCGGATCGCGGCAATCCGGCGAGAACGCTCTCTACGACTCGCGGCCCGCCGGTCGACGCGCCGATGATGATGGTCGCGTTCTCGACGTACGTGTCGTCGGGTTCCACCGAGGTCGCCGTCGAATTGTCCGGTGCGCTGACGGTGACGTCAGCGCGCGCAACCGACCGAACCTTCTCGATGAGGTCGTCTCTGTGGGCCGAAATCCGGGTCGAAACCTCGCCGCCGGGTTTCGCCAGGACGTCGATGGCCCCCCGGTCGATGGCTTCGAACGTCGCTTCCGCGCCGTCTTCGGTGTGTGCGGACAGCATGAGAACCGGGGTCGGCGTCGTTTCCATTATTTCCTCGACCGCTTCGATACCGTTCATCGTCGGCATCTCCACGTCCATCGTCACGACGTCGGGTTCCCGTTCGGCGACGACTTCGACCGCCTCCCTCCCGTTCGTCGCCTGTGCAACCACGTCGATATCGCCCGATTCGAGAACGTCGGTGATAACGGTGCGCATGAAATGCGAGTCGTCGACGACGACCGCCCGCGTCATGCTGAGATAACGTCGTTGATGGCTTCCATCACGCTGGGCTTCTGAAACGGCTTCGTGATGTATCCGTCGGCACCAGCTTTGATCGCCTTCTTCATCTTCTCTTCCTGTCCGATACTCGTACACATGATGATGTTCGCGCTCGAATCGAACTGCTTGATTTCGGCCGTCGCGTCGATTCCGTCTCGAATTGGCATCACGATGTCCATCATCACGAAGTCCGGTTGCTTTTCCTTGTACAGCTCTATCGCTTCGACGCCGTTCTCGGCTTCGTCGGCGATTTCGAAATTCTCCTCCAGAATCTCGCGCAGTAGATTCCGCATAAATTCCGAGTCGTCGACAATTAGTACGTCATTCACCATTCAACTTTCACTATCGAGAGATTTTGAAAGCGGGCAAAATAAATGCTCCCCTGTGATTATCACAGCTGATGATTTATCGAGATTCTTAACTCAGGCTAGTAATCATTTTGTCAATATCGACCCAGATGATGAGGTCGAGACCGTTTTCGTCGTCGGGTCGCTTGATGATTCCCCGTGCGATTTGGTCGCGGATGCCGCGGGTATCGAGGTTCTCCAGTTCGTCGCTGGTGTCGATGTGTTCCGGGGCGTGGGTCGTCACGTCGAGCACCTCGTCCACCCGAATCCCGATTTTCTGTTTGTCGTCGGGACGATCCAGAACGAGAACGTCGTTCCCTCGCTCGTCGGAGGCGACGCTGAGGAACTCCTTGGGGTCGATGATGGCCGTCGTCTCGCCGCGGAGGTCCATGACGCCCTCGATGGAGTCCTGCGTCCGGGGAATGCGCGTGACCTTCTTCACCTCGACGATGCTGTCTACCTGTTCGATATCGATGGCGCACACGTCTTCGCCGAGTCGAAACTCCACGACTTGCGTTTCCCCGGCCGACGGATTCTGTTTCTGAACGCTCATGGTCAGTTATCGAATACATCGAACGGGAATACATAAAACCTACTCCCGACTATCACGGCGGATAATCGCTAGCCGTTTTCCGGGGGAAAAACGATACCGTTCGCGTCCTGCATCGCTCGAAACAGGTCGGCGATGCTATCGTCGGGTGATAAGCCGTACGCTCCGAGAACACCACGGAAACACCGCGACGGGTAACGGACGCGAACGTTCGACTCCATCATGAGAATGCCGAGCACGTCCTCGACGGGCATGCTCGGTTCGACCTGCTGGGCGTACCACATGAGAAGGCTGTCGAAGACGGTTCCAACGTCGTCCGAAAACATCCGCTGATGGTTGATTTCGTCCTCGGCCTTCGCCGTGATGTGAAACCCGTAACGGGACGCCACGTCGCCAACGTCGTCTTCGAGCCATTCGCGGACGTCTTGGGAATCGATGTGAGGTTCCTCGGCCGATGGCGCGGATTGACTCGGACTGTCCGGTGCCGACGCCGGGTCGATGGCGGGCGGAGAGTCCGTCGCTGACGGCGATTTCTCCGCGGTCGCCGGTTCGACACCGGGATTCGCGTCGGCGGTCGGTTCGCCGGTCGTCACTGGCCCCGGGTCGTCGGGCACGGACGGCCTCCCGGACGCGCCGATGACGAACCGACCATCGTCCAGCGCGACGACGTTCTCGCTGTCCTCGATGTCGAGCTCTTCGGGAGAGATGACCTTTCGGCCCTCCGGGTCAGAATCGTCCCGCGCTGGACTCATTGCCCACGCCTACCACGGCTCGTTACATAAAATCACCGGGATTTTACATCGGTGAGAACACCTCTCCAAGAAACGACTATCCCGCTCGATTTCGACGATTGTCGTAGGGTAATTTTATTATCGTCGAATGTCTGGACCAGGATACCAACATGAGTGTCCAAACAACGCCTCTCGCACCGTTGCCGGACGAACTGGATTCGCCGCGCGCCAAACTGGTCTATCTCTCGCTCGCGACCACGGGCGGGGCGACGCTCGACGAACTCCAGACGGGCCTCGACCTGCCGAAAATCACGCTGTACACCATCATTCGAACGCTTCGGGAGCGCGGACTCGTCCGTCAAGACGGCGAAGCGCTGATGCTCGCCGCCTGACCCCGGAATCGCTTCACGTTCACTTTCACTGCGCTAGGATTGCCTTCATTATCCAACCGGACAACATTCGGACATGAACGTCGAAATGAGCGCGCGGGAGTCGACAGTACGACCGTGGAATTCGGCAGACGTTTCCGGGCTGTCCGCCAGCGAAGTCGCCGCGTACGTTCGTACCTCGACCGAGGAAGGTGCCGTCCACCTCGAACGCAAGGGCGGACGAACGTTCGTCGTCGTCGGCGAGTGACACCGCAACGCAGTTGGTCGCTCGCTTCGAAGCCATCCCATGCTCGAACCCGGCCAACCGGCACCCACGTTCGAACTGCCGAATCAAGACGGCGAGACGGTCTCACTCGCCGACTTCGATAGCACGGTCGTTGTCTACTTCTACCCCCGGGCGGACACGCCCGGTTGTACCACCGAAGCCTGTGGCTTCCGCGATTCGTGGGACGAATTCGATGCGCGCGGCGTTCCGGTCCTCGGAATCAGCGACGACCCGGTATCCGACCTCGTGAAATTCCGCGACAAACACGACCTGCCGTTCGACCTCCTCAGCGACGAGTCCGGCGAGGTTGCGAGCGCCTACGACTCCTACGGCGAGAAGAATATGTTCGGGAAGACCTTCGACGGCGTGTTTCGAAACACGGTCGTCGTCGCTCCAGACGGGACCGTCGAAGCAGTCTTCGAGGACGTCTCGCCGGACGGACACGCGGACGAACTCCTCGAAACCCTCGAATGACGTACCTTTCACACCCCGTCCGTGCCATGCGCGACGACCCGATGTCCGACGAGTCGGCCACGCTTCTCCTCCGACTCGCCGACGCGAGCGTAGAAACGACCACCGCCCGCGTCGAAGACCTCGACGGCGAGGTCGTCGAGAAACTCGAATTCGAGACGCTTCGCGTCGTCCTCCCGGAACCCGCCGTGGCCGACCTGTGCGAACTTGACGGCCTGAAGGCGATAGAAACCGACGCAACTATCGAAATCGGGGGCGGGGACGCGGGTGAGGACGTGGATTTAAACGGCTCTTAAGCCATCTCAGCGAATCGAAACCGCGGTTCCGAACGCCTTGATGTTCATCATTCCGCCCTGCCCGCCGAGGGATTCGTCGGTGATATCCACCGCGACTACCGCGTCCGCGCCGACCGATTTCGCCTCCTCGACGAGTTCGTCGAGGGCGGTTTCCTGATTCTCTTCGAGGGTCTTCTCCCACGATTTGGAGCGTCCGCCAACGATGTCGCGCAACCCACCGGCGATGTCCTTCCCGATGTTTCGTCCCGGCGTCACGTCGGCGACGACCACGCCGTGGTGGCCTGTGATTTCCCGTCCCGGAACCGTGTGGCTCGTCGTCACCAATATCTCGTCGTCGTGATAACTGAACGCGGTCATCGGTCGGCTCTTTTCAGTCGAGAATCATAATCCTGCTGGTTAGCCCGAGCGGACAGCGGCGGCAACCTCGCGGAGCGTTTCGTACTCCTCGTCGCTGTAGGCGATGAGGCGCGCGTCTTCGAGGGACTCGGGGTCGAAGCGACGAATTTCCTCGCAGATGATTCGACCGCCCTCTCGGAGGTCGAATCCCGCGATACCGCATCCGAGCGCGGGAAGAACCACTGACCCCGCTCCCCGCTCGTCGGCTTCGCGGAGCGCGTTTCGGGTCGCGTCTCGGACGCTCTCGGGCGTCGCCCGTCCGTCCTCGTAGTGTGGCATGGCCGCCGCGTGAACGACGAATTCGGCGTCGAGTTCGTAAGCGTTGGTGACCGCGACGGAACCGAGTTCGACCGTCCCCTCTCCATCGCTTCTTCGTTTATCGGCCCGTTCGCACCACGGCGGAGTGCCCCGGCGACGCCGCTGCCCATCCGGAGACTGGTCCCCGCGGCGTTGACGAGCACGTCAGCACGCTGTGCGGCGATATCGCCCTGAATCACGCTGAACTCCATATCCCCGCTACGCGGTTCTCGAACAAAATTTTCGGGTCAGTCGTTCTGCTCTTCGAGGTAGGTCACTTCGACCATCAGGTCGGGGTGGTCGGCGTCAGGGTAGCGGAACGTCCACGCTCGGTCGAAGTCGATTCCCCGACGGTACCCCTTCAGCAAGAGGTCGCCGAGCACGTCGCGGAAGTCCTTGAGAACGGCCTGCTCGGGCGGCTTCGTCGGCTGGGGAGGGTTCGTTATCTCTTTGCTCCCACCCTTTTCGAGGTGGGTTATCTCCGCCATCAAATCCGGTGTGTCGTCGGGATAGCGAAACGTCCATGCCCGGTCGAACCGGCGGTCGTTTTTGTACGCCGTACTGAGTACCATCTTGAGTGTACTCCGGAACTCCTCGGGCGACGCCATCCAGAGGGGGACACTCTGGGTGCGACTCATGGAAAAGGAACAGGCTCGGAGGCAGTATAAAACCGTCCGATAATTGTGTTGGCAGGAACGGCGAGCAACAGTTCACAATACGGAATGCGGCGTTAAGCGGTCGCTAATCATGTCCACGGGCGGTCGTGTCGTGGGACGTACAGTCGGAATCGGTCCTCGTAAATCCGGGCATAACGGTCGCCGAATTCGTCGGCGACACCGGTTACGCGTCGATGAGCGCACGAACCAAATCGTCCTGATAGTCGCGGGCATCGCCGAGTCCGACGGTCACGTTCGACATGAGGATGGAGAACAGTACGTCCGGGTCCCTCGGTCGCTCGATGACACCCGAAAGCGCACGTGTTCCGCGAACCGTTCCTGTCTTCGCGTGAACCGGAACGTCCACGTCCCGCAACCGATACGCGAGCGTCCCCTCGCCCGGCGTCGGAAGCGACCCGACGAGCGTCTCCGACCACGGCTTCTTCCGTATCCAGTCGAGCAGGGAAACCATGTCGGTCGCCGAAACGAGGTTGAACTGCGAGAGCCCGGAGCCGTCCCGGAAAACGGTTGCGGGAGAACCCAAACTCTCGAAGTAGGCGCCGGTTAGCTCCGTCCACGCGTCGAACGACCCGTCATCGAGCGCACGGCGGGCCGTCATCAATGCGAGTTGGTCGGCATCGACGTTGTTCGAGTACAACAGCATCGGACCGGTCGTCTCGCGGAGCGGCTCGGATTCGATGCTCGTCTCGAACGCCGCCGCTCGCTCCGTGGGTTCCGTTTGGAGGACGACATCACCCTTGACGGAGACGCCCGCGTCCGCGAGGTGGTCCCTGAACACCGCGGCCGCGTGTTCGTCGGGTCGCATCACGGGTGCCAGTTCCGTCTCCTCGTATCCTGGCGGCAGTTCGCCGATGGCGTAGATGGTGCCGTTCACCCGGTCGAGATAGGTGTAGAAGTAGCCGTTCGCTCCTTCGGGTGCCGTGGAGAGGTGCGATTCGACGGCGACGAACTCCGAGTCGGGTTCGACGGCGAGGTCGATGCCGTTCTCGGTTCGCTTGGCGGTGAGGGACACCTTGTTCCAGTGGAGCGCGAGCGTCGAACTCGGTGCGCCGTAAGAGTACTGCGGGTCCTCCCACGTCCACCCTTCCGGATAGCCGGGGCCGCGAACCGAAAAGACGGGACCGTATCCCGAGGTATCGAACGCGGTGATGTCGGCCACGAGGTCGCCGTGAACCGTCTGTACTCCGTTCTCCGCGACCCGTTCCGCCAACCGTTCGAGGTCGGCGGTGGACAACACGTCACCGGTGCCGCGTAGCACGAGGTCGCCGTGGAGTTGATTCCCGGTTATCGACCCGTCGCCGACGGCACTGGTCTCGAACCGTTCGTCCGGTCCCAGGTGTTCGAACGCCAGTGCGGTGGTGAGCAGCTTCGTGTTCGATGCCGGTTTGACCGCCGTGTCCGCCTGATGGCTTGCGAGGACGTCGCCGTCCTCCCCGGCCTCTTTCGCGTACACGGAGACGATACCGCCGGGGAACTTCTCGGATGCGCGTTCGAGTAACCGCTCCACCGCGGAGCACCCCGATTCCCCCGTCTTATCGTCGTCCTCCGTTCGATTTGCCAGCGCGGTATCGCCGAACATCGCGTTCGCGCTGACGGTTCCAGTCGCTCCGAGCATCGTCCGCCTGTCCAACGTCCAAATTTTATCTCTCATCTCGTAGTTTATTTTTTAATTGTTGATAAATATTCACACCCTCTTGTGCTAGGTAATAACTTGCTTTGGTAGTGCAATGATGGTGAAAGCGGACGTATTCACTCGATCCGAAGGAGATTGCCGAAACGATTTCCATGTCGATTGCGAAAATAATTGGGGAGGGATCACTTCGGGTGTCGATAAATCCCACCAAAGTCGAGTGTTCACCGTACCGAAATGGATTCGGATAGAAAGCCAAGGGTGGGATTTGAACCCACGTATTCTCGATTACAAATCGAGTGCTTGAACCACCCAAGCTCCCTTGGCGCAACTGCCAGTTGTCGCTACTCCTTTGAGTGGTTATCGTTTTCGTCCGATTTTTCCATCTCGATTCGATGTGGTTCGTAACCCCTGTTTTCGTACAGTCTGCGGGCGTTCTCGTTTCGCGCCAGCACTTCGAGCGACAGCACCTCCGCGCCCCGCTCTCGGAGTTTTTCCTCCGCGGCGGCGAGGAGCGCCGACCCGACGCCCTCGTTCCGTGACGCGGGTTCGACGTAGATGTTCTGGACGATTCCGCGAGCGGTCGAGTGCCGATAGAGACCCGTCTCCAGTTCGAACATCACGAACCCCACGATACCCTCGTCTCGGGCGACGAGCAGGTCGTCTTCTATGACGTGGCGCGCGACCGAATCGCGGACCGCACCGCGGTTCTCCTCCGCGAGGAGGTGTGACCCGTGATCGCGCTGGTCGCGGGCGAGTTCGACCCAGCGGTCGGTAACGTGGTCGATGTCCGCGCTGGTCGCAGCCTCTATCGTAACCATCTATCGGGACAGCGCTTGCAACGCCGGGAGTTCGTCGCCGGTGAGCATCCGAAGACACGCGCCCCCACCGGTGCTGACGTGGTCGAACCCGCCGAGGTCGAACTTCCGAATCGCGGCCGCGGTGTCGCCGCCGCCGACGATGCTGAACTCGGCGTTCGCGGCCGCGGTGTACATCTCGCGGGTGCCCGTGGCGAAGGTGTCGTCCTCGAACACGCCAGCGGGGCCGTTGAGGATGACGGTCCCGGAATCGCGGAGGATATCGGAGTAGGCGGTGATGGTGGCGTCGCCGACGTCCATCGCACCCTCGTCTTCGTTCGGCGGGAACTCCTCGCGGGTGAGTTCGACGCGCTCGCCGTCCCGTTCGACCGCGGCGTCCTTCGGGAGATGGATTCGGTCGCCGTACGTGTCGAGCAGTTCGGCGGCGTCGTCGATGTAATCCCAGTATCCTTCGTCGTGGATGAAGTCCGCGCTGGCGTCGCCGAGGTCCGCGCCGTCGGCGAACAAAAAGACGTTCCCGACGACACCGGCCGTCAGCACGTGGTCCGCGAGGTCGCGCTCCAGCACGTTTTTCGCGACCGCGATGGAGTCGGAAACCTTCGCGCCGCCGACCACGTACGTTCGCGGGCGCGGCGTCGATTCGATGTCGCCGAGCACGTCCACTTCGCGCTCCATGACGCGCCCGGCGTAGCCCGGCAGTCGGGTCGGAAACCCGACGAGCGAGGGCTGTGAGCGGTGTGCGGCCGCGAACGCGTCGTTGACGTAGGCGTCGAGGACGGGGACGAGGCGGTCCACGAGGTGTGTTTGGGCAGCTTGCTCCGCCGGGAACTCCATGTACTCCTCGCTGTAAAAGCGGGTGTTCTCCAAGAGCACCGCCTCTCCCTCGTTGAGGTTCGATACGGCTCGGCGCGCGTCGGCGGAGAACGTCGCATCGCAGTGAGAAACCGGGAAGGAGAGCAGTTCGTCCAATCGCTCCGCGTGTGCGCCGAGCCCGGAGAAATCGTCGCTTCCGGGTCTGCCCTGGTGGGCGAGGATCGCGACCTTTCCGCCGCGCTCCAACAGCTCCGAGAGGGTATCGACGTGCGCCAACAGACGCGCGTCATCGGCGAGCTCACCGGAGTCGGTCAACGGACTGTTGATGTCGATGCGCACGCCGAGGGTCGTCCCTTGGACGGCGAGGTCGTCAAGGGTCTGTATGGGCATACGTGTGCCTGCAACACCGCCCGGCATATGTGTGTCGGTAATCCGTGCTGGAAATAAACACGTTTTCGAGTAAATCGACGGATTATTTCTTTTCTCCACATTCCTCTCCGAGAGCTGTCAGTATGCCGCCGTTACTGAAATTCGCTGGACCGCTCTGTCGGAAAGGTTTAATAGTCTTACCGGAACCGGTTATCGTGTGGAGAGTTATCAATGAACGGCGTAAATGAGACCTATTCACGTGGACGTCGCCTCATCGTCGAACGACCGCTGCTGGTGGTCGTCGGACTGGTCGGGGTACTCCTCGTTTTCGACTTCATCAATCGCCTGCTGTCCGGCGACCTACTGGTTTCCGACGTGGGGGCACTCGTGTGGAACGGCCTCATGCGGGGGCTCATCATCGGTCTCGCCGGAATCGGGCTTTCGATGACGTACAGCATACTGAATTTCGCAAACTTCTCACACGGGGACTACATCACGAGCGGCGCGTTCTCGGGGTGGGCAGTGACGTACCTCATCGCGGGATTGGGGAGCAACAACATCGCGGGGCTGTTGCTGGTCGGCGCGGGTGGCTCCGTCTACGCCAGCAGTCTCGGCATCACCATCGCGACGACCCCGATAGCGGTCGTCTTGGGGCTGGTGTTCGCCGGTGTTAGCACCGTCGTACTGGCGCTCCTCATCGACCGTATCGTCTACCGACCGATGCGGGACGCGGAAGGGATTTCGCTCCTCATCACGAGCATCGGCGTGGCGTTCGTGCTCCGCTACCTCATCGTGTTCGTCTTCTCGACCGAGAACCGCGGGACGACGGCGCTACAGGATATTCCCAAGTGGAACCTGTTGCTCTGGGACGGAACCGTCCGCGTGACGGCACACGACCTGACGCTCCTCGTCTGCACGGTCGGCTTGATGCTCGGCGTTCACCTGCTGTTGCAGCGGACGAAACTCGGCAAGGCGATGCGCGCGATGGCAGACAACGAGGACCTCGCCCGCATCAGCGGCATTCCGACCGAGCGCGTCATCCGCTGGACGTGGATCATCGGTGGCGGTCTGACCGGCATCGCGGGCTACCTGTTGGTGCTCTGGAAGGGAACCATCGTCTTCCAGTTCGGGTGGCTCCTCTTGCTCCCGATATTCGCCGCGGTCATCCTCGGCGGTATCGGGTCGATTTACGGCGCGATTCTCGGTGGTTTGGTCATCGGACTGACGTGGAACCTCTCTATCATCTGGATTCCGAGCGCCTTCGGCCGCGCCGCCGCGTTCGGCATGATGATCCTCATCCTGCTGTTCCGGCCGCAGGGTCTGTTCTCCGGGAGGACGACCGCATGAGTTCGAGCGTCCGCGATTTCGAGATCAACGACACGATGCTCATCCTCGGCGTACTGCTGGCTATCTACGTGCTGTACCTCTTGGCGGGGTCGGCGCTCGGCTACTCGCTCCGCGGCCAGTTGAACTCCCTCGCGCGCCTCACGTTCCTCATCGGCGTGTACGGGATGTTGGCGCTCGCGTTGAACCTCCACTGGGGATACACGGGGCTGTTCAACATCGGCATCGCGGGGTTCATGGCGGTCGGCTTGTACACGATGGCCATCGTCTCGAAACCCCCCGCAAGCGCGACCGCCGGTGCCGCGACCGTCTCCGGTCTCGGCCTCCCGCTGTGGGTCGGCATCCTCGCGGGGATGCTCGCGGCGGCGATTCTCGGGTTGCTCGTCGCGCTTCCGGCGCTCCGGTTGCGGGCGGACTACCTCGCAATCGTGACCATCGCGACCTCCGAGATCATCCGCTTCATCGTGATGTCGGACCAGTTCCAGACGTTCACGCTGTTCGGTAAGACGCTCGGAACCGGCGGCGGCCGCGGTCTGCTGTTGAACTTCGAGGACCCGCTCCAACCGCTGTTCGACAGCGCCCCGTACGGCGCGCTCGAAGACGCGCTCAACCCGCTCGTCGGCGGGTCCATCGGTCCGGTGCTCAACTCGCTGACCTACGCCGTCATCCTGATGGGATTCGTGGCGGCGTTCTACTGGCTGATGAAGCGGACCGGTGAATCGCCGTTCGGGCGCGTGCTCAAGGCCATCCGCGAGGACGAGGAGGTGGCGAACTCCCTCGGAAAGAACACCGACGTGTTCAAGATCAAGTCGTTCATGCTCGGCTGTGCGCTGATGGGGCTGGCGGGCATCCTCTGGCAGATGCGCCAAGGTGCCATCACGCCGACCTCGTTCAAGCCGCAGGTGACGTTCTTCGTGTGGTTGGCCCTCATCATCGGCGGTGCGGGGTCGAACACCGGGAGCGTCCTCGGCGCGGCGGTGTTCGCCGGGTTGCTGTATCAGGGACCGCTCTACCTCAAGAACATCATCCGGCAGGTGTACAACGTATCCGGCGCGCCGAACACGTTCGCGGATGCGGTCGGCCCGTTGTTCGACGGCCACATCACGCCGATGGTCGCGTACATCATCAACAACATCAACGCGCTCCAGTTGGTCATCATGGGTGCCGTCCTCATCTGGATAATGCAACACCGTCCCGAGGGCGTCCTCGGCCACCGCAAGGAGGAGGCGGCGAGCATCCCGCTCTCGCGTCCCGGCGGCGGCTCCGGAGAGGCGAAACCGACGCCCGCGGCCGACGGGGGTGAGGAGCAATGACCGCGAGCGAGACGGCCGAAACCGAGACGCTCGACATCGGAAACGAGGTGGCGGACCTGAGCGAGACGCCGCTTCGCGTCGAGAACCTCCGGAAGACCTTCGGCGGCATCACGGCGGTCGATGGCGCGACGTTCTCCGTCGAACAGGGGTCGTTCACCGGCCTCATCGGCCCGAACGGCGCGGGGAAGTCCACGACGTTCAACCTCATCACGGGCGTCTATCAACCGGACAGCGGCGCGGTGTACTTCAACGACGACGAGATTACGGGACTCCAGCCGTATCAGATAGCCGACCGCGGCATGGTCAGGACGTTCCAGATAGCCCGCGAACTCTCCGAGATGACAGTCTTGGAGAATATGATGCTCGCCCCGAAAGCGCAAGAAGGCGAACGGCTTTGGCGGTCGGTGACGCCCGGATTGCGGGGCGACGTTCGGGAGCAGGAAGAGGAGATGCTCGAACGCTCGTGGGAGATGCTGGAGTTCTTCGAAATCGACCACCTCGCGAGCGAGTACGCGGGCAACCTCTCCGGCGGGCAGCGAAAACTGCTGGAGATGGCGCGGGCGCTCATGACCGACCCGCAGATGGTACTGCTGGACGAACCGCTCGCTGGCGTCAACCCGTCGCTGGAGAAGAAACTGCTCAAACATGTTCACGAACTCCGTGAACGCGGCTACACGTTCCTGTTGGTCGAACACGACATGGACGTCATCATGAACAACTGCGAACACGTCATCGTCATGCATCAAGGCAAAGTGCTGGCCGAGGGGAAACCCGCGGCCATCCGTTCGAACGAACAGGTCATCGACGCCTACCTCGGGGAGGAAATCTGATGGCGCTCCTCGAAGTGGACCGACTCGATGCGGGGTACGGCGAGGACCTGCAAATCCTGAACGACGTCGATATGCGCGTCGAGGACGGCGAGTACGTCACCATCGTCGGCCCGAACGGGGCCGGGAAATCGACCGTGATGAAGTCCGTCTTCGGGCTGACGACCTACATGGGCGGGACAGTCACGTTCGACGGGGCGGAGATTCAGGGGGACGCACCGGAGGACATCATCCACCTCGGCCTCGGCTACGTCCCGCAGAACGACAACGTGTTTCCGACGCTCTCCGTGCAGGAGAACTTGGAGATGGGCGCGTACATCCTCGACGAGGTGCCCGAAGACGCCCTCGCGGAGGTGTTCGACCGGTTCCCGATTCTGGACGAGCGCAGGGACCAGAAGGCGGGCACGATGTCCGGCGGACAACAGCAGATGCTGGCGATGGGCCGCGCGCTCATGCTGGACCCCGACCTGCTGATGCTGGACGAACCCAGCGCGGGCTTGGCCCCCGACCTCGTGGCAGAGATGTTCGACAAGGTGGACGAGATCAACGACAGCGGGACGGCCATCCTGATGGTCGAACAGAACGCGAAGGAGGCCCTGCGGCGCTGTGACCGCGGCTACGTGCTCGTGCAGGGCGGCAACCGCTTCATGGACACCGGGGACGCGCTGCTGGCGGACGACGAGGTTCGGCAGGAATTCCTCGGCGGATAGTCCACTTTCTCGTCCTCCGCTCGTAGGCCACTTCCCCGTCTTCCGCTCGCTTCCTCGCTCCTCCGCTCGCTTCCGCATCGCTCGTTCGTTTCTTCACCTCGCTTCGCCACAACCGACAAGCACGAGCGGTGCGTGTTGCATCCATGGCGCGTTCACGGTGGGTGGCCCCGGTGCTCGCGGTTGCGGTCGTGGCCGCGTTCGCCCTCGCGTTTGGGGTACCAACGCCCGCCAGGCCCGCCTTCGACGACCCGCCGACTCGCCTCGATTCCTGTTCGATGATACGAGACTCGGGGCGCTACGTTCTCACCGACGATATCGACGAGCGCGCGGAGTCGTGCGTTCGAATCACCGCCGACGACGTGGTTCTCGACGGGAACGGACACGTCGTGGACGGACACACGTTTCGGGAGAACACGACGGGTATCGCGGTGACGGGACGGAACGTCACGGTGCGAAACCTGACGGCCGTCAACTGGACGTTCGGCGTTCGATACGAGGGGGCTCGCGGGGGGACCGTGACGAACGTGACGACGTGGCACACCGGGGACGGCGTGACGGTTTCCGACTCGCCGGAGTCGCGGGTCGAACGCGTGACGGCGACGAACGGCTTCACCGGGATTTTCGTGCGCGACTCCGACGGGAGCGTCGTCTCGAACGGCGTCGTCCGGGATATGAGTTCGGTCGGCCTGTTCGTCGCCGATTCCCGGGCGGCGGCGGTGACGAACGTTTCGGTCGTACGGAGCAAAACCGGCATCGCGTTGCTCGGAGACCGGAACGGACGGGTCACGGATGCCGTCGTTCGTTCGACCGACGAGGCCCTCCTGCTCGTCGATTCACGGAACAACGAGATACGGAACGCGACGCTTTCGAATCCCGACGGAGCGGCGGTCGTGGCGCGCTCGAACGAGAGCGGCAACCGGTTGGTCGGGGCTCGTGGGAACTGGACGAGCGACGACGCGTCGGGGACGACGCACAAAAATCGGGCGTAGCGGCGCGCTCAGCCGAGCGCCTGTTGAATGACGGAGGAGTACGACGACTCCCCTTTGTTGAACGCCACCTGATTAGTGACGTTCCCGCCTTGGTCCTGTTTGAACTTCTGTGCGAACTGGTTCGACAGTTGCTGGCCGTAATCGTTGTTCACGTACAGCGTCGCGGCGGATTGCGCGCCGATACGCTCACCGGCGACCTGTGCCATCACGCCGCCTTGAAGCAGGTCGCTCGGCGCGGTGCGGAAGATGTAGTCGTCGTCCTGCAGGCGCGTGACGGTTATGGCCGTGCTGGACGGCGAACAGCCGACGATTTGGTTCGGGATGAACACCTCGCTCGCAACGGGGATGTTGTTCCCCGAGGACGCCGGACCGGAGATGGCGGGAAAGCCCGCGTTGACGAGGGCGTTCGCGCCGCTGAGCGACGCCTGCCGAGCGGTCTGGGTGTCCTCGACTTGCGTTTCGACTTGGAGGTCGACGTTCCCCTCGTTCACCTGCTGAATCGGAATTCTCGACGCCTGAATCATCGGGCCTCCGACGGACGCGAGGTCGCCGGTCTGTGGCAACAGGATGCCGACCCTGATGGTTCGGCCCAATCCTCCCGGTGCGTTGTTCGCTTCCGGACCGCCCGCGTTGCTCTGGAACTGTCGAGTGTTGACGACTCGAATTCCGTCTTCCGTTTGCGGTGCGAACTTCCAGACGTCGTAGGCCGCGGACGCCGGGTCGCCGTTCGCGTCGAAGTTCGTCGAACTCGATGCGCCCTGGTAGTTGATGTCCTCGCCGTTCGCGGCGGCCTTCACGGCGTCGACGAAGTTTTCCGGCCCGTACTCGGTCCCCGGCGGATTGGCGACGCGACGCATCTGGTCGCGTATCTTCTGTCCGTCGTTGGCCCCCGCCGCCGCGTTGGCGAGGATGAGAATCGCCACGGAATCGTACGACTGGGCCGTGAACACGCCCGGCGGCGAGTTGTAACGGTCACGGAACAGTTTCGTGAACGCCTGTTGGTTCGGACCGGCGGCGGCGGGTGCCGTCCCGGTCACGTTCTGCATGTTGTTGCCTACTTCCTTCGGAAGGCTGGAACTCTGTAGCCCGTCCGGCACGAGGACGGGAACGTCCCGCCCGGTCGCGTAGAAGTCGCGGAACAACTGAATTCCGCTCTCCGGATAGCCGATGACGGTGAGCATATCCGGTCCACCCCCCTGTTGGAGCGTTCCCATCAGCCCCACGGTTGTCGCTGCACCTGCCGCTCGAAGGTAGGCGCGACGGTCGATTTTCTGACTCATACCCGGTGGAACCCTCACCGTTCCGAGGGAAAAGTATATCTTAAACTATCATTATAGATGGCGGTCGGTTCATCGTCCGGCGGTCGATACACCAGCTGTCAGTGCGACTGACGTTTTTCCCGAGAAAACGGCCGAACGAGCGAGACGCGCGGTCAGTTCGAACTCATCGCCTTCTTGATGACGGACGTGTACGACGATTCGCCCTTGTTGAACGACACCTTCTGGAGCATCGTGCCGTCGTACTCGCCGGTGAAGGTGTTCGAGAACTTATCGGACAGCTGTTGACCGTAGCTGTTGTTGACGAACAGCGTCGAGGCCGTCTTGCCGCTCAATCGGTCGGACGCGACCTGTGCCATCACTTTTCCTTGGAGCAGGTCGCTCGGCGCGGTGCGGAACACGTAGTCTTTGTCCTTCAGGTTCGTCACCGTCAGCGCGGTGCTGGACGGCGAACAGCCGACGATTCCTTGCTTGATGTACACCTGCTGGCTGACGGGGATGTTGTTCCCCGAGGACGCGGGACCACAGATGGCCGGATACCCGCCGCTGACGAGGGCGTTCGCGCCGCTGAGCGACGCCTGTTTCGTGGTCTGGGTGTCCTCCACCTGCGAGTCCACAGAGATGTTGATTCCGGCGTCGTTTATCTGCTTGACCGGAATTTGGGCCGCCTTTATCATCAGACTCCCGACCGACCCGAGGTCGCCCGTTTCGGGGAGGAGGATGCCGACCTTCACCGTCCGGTTCTTGCCGCCGGGAGAGCTGTCCGCCATCTTTCCGCCCGGGTCTCCCTCGAAGTCGATGGTGTCCAACGTCTTGATTCCGCCGTCGGTGTTCGAATCGAACTTCCAGACGTCGTAGGCCGCGGACGCCGGGTCGCCCATCTTGTCGAAGTCCACCACGCTCGACGCGCCTTGGTAGTTGATGTCCTCGCCGCGCGCGGCGGCCTTCACGGCATCCACGAGGTCCTCGGGGCCGTATTTCTGCCCGCCGGGGTTGGCGACGCGACGCATCTGGTCGCGGATTTTCGTCCCGTCGTTGGCCCCCGCCGCCGCGTTGGCGAGGATGAGAATCGCGACCGCATCGTAGGAGTGGGAGTTGAACACGCCCGGTTCCTGATCGTACTCGTCCTTGAACATCTCCGTGAACGCCTGCTGGTTCGGCCCGGACGCCGCTGGCGCGGTCCCGGTGACGTTCGCCATGTCGTTGCTGACCTGCTTCGGCAGTTTCGCGTCGCGCAGGCCGTCGGGAACGATTATCTTCTGCTTCCCGTCCGTATTCTTGTAGTAGTCGCGAAACAGTTGGATACCGCTCTCGGGGTAGCCGATGACGTTGATGACGTCGGGACCGCCGCTGTTCGTGCCGCCACCGCCGCCTCCGTCACTGGTTCCGTCTCCGTCACCGGTGTCGCTCGTATTGTCGTTTCCGGCACCGCCACCACCGATACAGCCCGCGAGTCCGGCGATTCCCGCCGTACCCAGGCCCTTCAACACGTCACGCCGTTCGATATCATATCGCATGGACACGGATGGGTATCGACCCAGCCGATATAAATCTACCTTTAGCCATTTTTAAAATTCAACAAATACTACCATTTTTCGGAGAAGTGGAAGCGAGTCGGCTAGAAATCGCGGCAGTCGGCACAGACCAACTGTCCGTTGATGTTCGTCAAATCGTGGGTGAGCGCGCCGCAGACCTCACAGATGCTCTGATTCGTGTACTCGCTGTCCCCCCCGTTCGTCTCCATTCTTCCCCCGAGTTCGGTGTCCGCGGCTTGCCGTTCGCGCTCCCGGTCGTTGGAGCGCGCGATGCTCGGCGGGGATGCGGACGCCGAGATGACGTCCCGTTCGGTGAGGACGCCGAGCAGTTCGTCGTCGGCCCCGGTGATGATGATGCGTCGAATCCCCTGCTGTGCCATCATCCCGGCCGCGTCGGCGAGGCTACGGTCGGGACGCATCGAGATGACCGGTTTCGACATCGCTTCGGAGACGGTGGTTTCCTTGGTGTCTTTCTCGTCCGCGACGAGGGACAGTACGTCCGCCTCCGTCATGATTCCGACCGGTTCACGTCCACGGAGGACGACGACGCTCCCCACACCCTCATCCGACATGAGGCGAACCGCACCCAGCACGGTGTCGGATTCGCTGACCCCGACGTATTCCCGGGTCATCACGTCCCTCACTATGACTTCAGCGTCCATATGTGAACGTTTGACACAACCGTCCTAAAAAGTATCCCCGGCATCTTTATTCCCGCGTCCGTCGAATAGTACTAGCTACGTTTTCGGTCCCGAAACCGACGGCCGGAATTCGGGGGCGACTATTCGAACTCGATTCTGCTGCCGGTCGCACGACACGTTTCCAACGCGTGTTTCGCGTCCATTCCCGCGTCCTGTGGCACCCGGCCCTGACCGACGCCGACTTTCAGGTCGACTTCGACGGTTTCCTCGACGTGTCGAATCGCGTCCTCGTAGTCCGATTCGGTCAGATTCGGACAGACGGCGATAACGTTGTCGCCCCCGACGAAAAACGAGAGCGAGTCGTGTGCCTCGCGCATGTAGCGCATCAGTTCGGCGTACCCCTGCTCGATGTGGATGAACGAATCGAAGGCGTTCACCTCGTCGGTGTAGTTGCCGGTCATGTCGTTCACGTCGAAGTGGGCGATCTGCACGTCGTCGTCCGTCCGGAACTCCTCGTCTATCGTCCGACCGTCGAGAATCTCCCGGCGCGAGTGGTCCTGTGCGCTTCCGGCATTCTGTAGCAGTTCCGTGGCGTCGTGAAGGGCCTTCACCGGATTCGTGCCGGTGGCGACGCTCAAACTCACGGTCACGGGATAGCGGTTGCCGATCGATTCCTGCACGAGCGCGTGGTCGTCCAGAGAGAGACCGTTCGTCACGGCCACCATGTTGTCGAAGCGCGTGAAAAAGACGTACCCCTCTCGGTTGCCGATGAGTTGCGAGAGGTCGGCGTACAAGCGCGATTGCAGCGTTTGAAGGTCCACTTCCCGACGCGGTTCGGGCGTCACGGTCCACGGCCCGTAGTTGTCGATCTGAATCAACGTTATCTGGGCGTTCGTCACTGTTGGTCGTGCGTTGGCAGCACTATCGTATAAGCGGTCCTAATCGTGATTTGCGCCTCAAAAATGAGATGACGGAGGTTTCTCGGGGATTGGACGGCGAACCGTGAGAATATCGGAACGTCAGCTCTCGGACCGCGTCGGATTCCGGGAGATTCAAATCTCCCTTCCACCTGCACCCCACAATGAGTATCCCGTCGTTCGTCATCGGTATCGCGGGGGGCACTGGCGCGGGGAAGACGACAGTGGCCCGCGAGATAACGGAAGCGCGGAGTGATTCGGTCACTCGCATTCCGATGGACAACTACTACAAGGACCTCTCGCACCTCGACTTCGAGGAGCGGACGGAGATAAACTACGACCACCCGTCGGCGTTCGAATGGGAACTGCTCCGCGACCACCTCGACTCGTTGCTCTCGGGCCAATCCATCGAGATGCCCCAGTACGATTTCAGCGTCCACAACCGCAAGGACGAACGCGTCACGGTCGAACCGACGGACGTCGTCGTCCTCGAAGGCATCCTGGCGCTGTACGACTCCGAACTCAACGAGATGCTCGACCTGCAGGTGTACGTCGAAACCGACGCCGACGTTCGAATTCTCCGCCGAATCGAGCGGGACGTGGTGGACCGCGGACGCGACCTCGAAGGCGTCATGGAACAGTACCTCTCGACGGTCAAGCCGATGCACGAGCAGTTCGTCGAACCGACGAAAAAGCACGCCGACCTCATCATCCCCGAGGGCGCAAACCGGGTCGCGGTCAACCTCCTCGAAGAGAAGATCCGCGCGGAGACGCGAACGGAGCACGCGTGGGACGTCGAAGAGGAGATTCGACTCCCGACGGACGAGGGAACCGAGCGAACCGAAGCGCCCGCCGCGACACCCGGCGGTGGCGGTGAGCGATGGTCGTCGGAAAAGTCGGAGTAGTTAGGCGCGTTTCTTCTCGGGGTTTTCGCCGACCGGGTGGTAGTCCCAGAAGTCACCGGCCCGCATCGCGTTGCCGACGGCTTTGTGGAAGTCGGTTATCGTCTCGAACTCGGTCGGTTCGACGTGTTCGAAGATGTCGCCGACGCTGACGACCTTCTTGTAGTTGATTCGAATCGGCTCGTCGGAGTGTTCCTCGACGAACTCGTCGCGTTCGAGCGGGAAGTCCTCGTCCTCGTCCAATTTCTTCGCGAGGATAGCGAGTCCGTACTTTCGTCCTCCCTCGCTCCCTTCGTCACCATCCGGGTCGTGAGGCCAGTCCATGTTCGCACCTCTATCAGGGGAGACGAAAAGGGTTGCTTTCTGTCTCACTTCCTCGGCGTGGGGTGTCCGCGTTCGACCAAACACAGATGACTGCACCGTAACCGTTCCGAGACGGCTTGGTGTGAGACGCCGAGTTCCTCGTCGAGGCCCGTGGTCGTCACCCACCGCGAAATCTCGTAGTCTCCCCGTTCCATGGCGCTCCGCAACGTTTCGTGTTCTTGCTCGGTGAGTTCGTGCGGTTCGGTTATCATCGTCGTCCGTTTTTGGACGTCCAATATCTCTATCGGGAAATCCGGGTGCGTTCAAATAGGGGCGGTAAAATCACGCACGTACTTTCGGCTCGATTGCACTTTAACCGGTGTATAATTAACTGGGTGGCCTGTTGAACCTCGGAGCATGGCGCGGTATACGCGGGGGAGATGAGAAACATGTCAGGCTCTTCATCCGGCGGATTCATCCACGGGATACTTATCGGCGGTGGCGTCGTTTTCTTCGTTGCGGGAATACTGATCGTGACGGGGGTGCCGGGCGGCGTCCTCCAACCGGCGTCCGGCGGTGCGAACGACACCAGTACTCCGGTCGAAACGACACAGACGACGCCGACCGCCACGACCACGACGGCAGCGCAAACGACGCAAACGACACGAACGACTTCGACCACCACGCGACCGTCCACCACGACGGCACGGACCACCACGACGACACAAACGACGACAGCGACGACGGCACCGAGCAAGACGGTTCGGTACCGTGTCAACGTCGGTGGACGGCGACTTTCCTCGTCGGACACTGGACCGAACTGGCTGGCGGATACCGAAAACGGCCCCGTTCGGTTCGGGAACGCGCGTGTCAGCGGCAGTCACACCAACCGAACGAACGACCCCATCGCTATGACGCCCGCGGTTCCGGCGGGCACGCCCGAGGCGATGTTCCAGAGTCGGCGGTACGACGCCGACACGAAAAACGACCGGACCGACGACACCGAGATGCAGTACCGCTTCCCGGTGCGGAGCGGGAAATACGAGGTCAGGCTGTACTTCGCGGAAACCTATCTCGGCAACTCGGGTTGGAACGACCACAAGAAGGAAGGACCGCGGGAGTTCGACGTCGAAATCGAGGGCGAGCGCGTCCTCCACAAGTACAACATGTACAAAGAACTCGGTCACGACCGGGGAACGATGAAATCGTACACCGTCACGGTCCGCGACGGCACCCTCCACCTGAAGTTCCTCCACCGGAAGGAAGACCCCATGCTCTCGGGCATCGAAATCGTCCGCGTGAACGATGGTAACGTGAACAACAGCCGCGACGGCTCGGACGGAACCGACGGATGGTCGTGGTCCCGCGACGTGCCCACCCAACCGCTCGCCGCGGTCACGGACTCGGGCTTCGAACCGGCGTAACCGTCGAACTCGTTTCTTCGGAGATAGATAAAAGCACGCACGTCACCTATTGAGAGCGTATGAGCGGCCTTCTTTCACGGGAGACGGAGGAGACGGAACGCCTCGTCACGTTCAGCGATGGCGTCTTCGCCATCGCCATCACGTTGCTGGTGTTGGATATCTCCGTGCCGACAGTCCCGGCGGGAGAACCGGCGTCGGTGCTTCCCTCCCTCGTTTTCGAACAGTGGCACGAGTTGTTCGGATACGTGTTCAGCTTTCTCGTCATCGGTTCGTACTGGGTACTCCACAGACGGGTGTTCGTGTACATCGAGAAGTCCGACAAACGCCTCGTCTGGCTCAACCTCCTCTTCCTCCTGTTCGTCGCGTTCGTGCCCTACGCCACGTCCCTGTTCACCGCCTATCCCGGCCAGTTCGGCATCATGTTCTACGCGGGAACGCTCGCCGCCACGGGCTTCCTCCTCGCTGGATTGTGGGGTCACGCCTCGCGGCGACGCCTCGTGCAGGAAGGGCTCCCTCCCCGCGCGATGGCCATCCGAGCTGCGCGATTTTTCGTGTCACCAATCGTCTTCGTCCTCTCGATAGGAATCGCGTTCATCGACCCGTTCGTCGCGATTCTCAGCTGGTTGCTGGTGCTGCCCTTGACCGCCCTGTTCGAATCACGGCTCGTCAACTACCTCGAAGGAGAAACGAAGGGATCGACGTCGTAAACCGAACGATGACTTGAATCGCCTCACTCGACGCTCACGATTCGTTCGCGTCGAGAACGGTGGGATTGGGATTTGAACAACGCCCGAGAACCTGCACTCCGTGCAGAACCTCGGTCTAATTCGAATCCAAACGCCGCTTTTCACTCCTGCCGAGACGAGCGCCGCTACGCGTCGCTCGTCGGTCAGTCACGTGAAAAGCGGTGGGATTGGGATTTGAACCACCTGAAGACGCTTCCTCACTCGCTATCGCTCATGAGACTGCCTCTTCCGTACTTCAAACCCAATCGCCTTACTCGACACTCACGGACTGTTCGTGTCGAGAACGGTGGGATTGGGATTTGAACCCAAGAGGCATGACGCCACCTGCTTTCAAGGCAGGCGCAATAGGCCGCTCTGCCATCCCACCACGGGCGGGTGTACTCGGTACCGGGTCTAAGAAGTGTCGGTCTCGGTTCGGCGACGTATCCATCGAGATAGATTACTCGAGTGGGATATTATCCAGGGACATTGAATCATAACCGTTTAATTCCCCTAGTGCATTTTCCCGGGTACGATGTCATCACTGGATTTCGAGCCGCTGACGTACGACGAGTTGCCGGAGGACAGGCGACCTTCGTTCGGACAGGCGCTCTTGCCCGTTTTCGCGACGATTCTGTTCCTCGCGGTCGGGTCGGCGTGGCTGGGGATGGCCCCGCACATGCCGCTGCTGTGGGCCATCGCGTTTACCGGTCTCGTCGGCTACTACGTCCTCGGGCTCTCGTGGGACGAGTTGTACGACGGAATCGCCGATAGCCTGTTGATGGGGCTACAGGCGGTGCTCATCCTGTTCTCCATCTACGCCCTCATCGCGACGTGGATCAGCTCCGGGACGATTCCGGGGTTGATGTACTACGGGCTGAAACTGCTGTCTCCGACCGTCTTCCTCCCCGTGACGGCGGTGCTGTCCGGCCTCGTCGCCTTCTCCATCGGGTCGTCGTGGACCACGGTGGGGACGCTCGGCGTCGCCTTCATCGGCATCGGGTCGGGACTCGGAATTCCCGCGCCGATGACCGCCGGGGCCATCCTCTCCGGCGCGTACGCCGGTGACAAGCAGTCGCCGCTCTCGGACACGACCAACCTCGCGGCGGCGGTGACGAACACGAAGTTGTACGACCACATCCGCCGCATGCGAACCGGGACGATGCTCGCGTTCGGCCTCGCCGTCGTCGGTTACGCGATTCTCGGCCTCCGGGCCAGCGGCGCGGTACCGACCGGTCGCGTCGGGAGCATCCAGCAGGCGCTGCTCGGAACGTACCACATCTCGCCGCTGGTGTTCGTCCCGCTCGTGGCGACGTTCGGGTTGGCGCTCCGGGGATACCCCGCACTGCCGTCACTCGTCGCGGGCATCTTCTCGGGCGTCGGGACGGCCATCCTCGTTCAAGGGATGTCGTTTACCGCCGCGTGGGACGTCGCGCTGGCCGGAACCGAACCGAAGACGGGTATGGAACTCGTCAACGGACTGCTCCAGAGCGGCGGTATCGAAGGCTCGGCGTGGACCATCAGCGTCGTCGTCGCTGCGCTCGCCCTCGGCGGCCTGCTGGAAACGACCGGCGTCTTGGCGGTTCTCGCCCACCGCCTCTCCGAGTCGGTCGGCAGCGTGGGCGGCTTGGTCGCCGGAACGGGTGCGGCCGCCATGGTGACGAACGCGCTCAGCGCCCAGCAGTACATGAGCATCGTCGTGCCGGGCATGACGCTCCGCAACCTCTACGAGGAGCACGGACTCGACAGCAGCGACCTCTCGCGGGCCGTCGAAGCCGCCGGGACGCCGACGGGCGCGCTCATTCCGTGGCACGCCGGGGCCATCTACATGGCGGGCGCGCTCGGCGTCTCGACGCTCTCCTACGCGCCGTACTACCTCTTCGGCTTCCTCTCGCCCGCCATCCTGTTCGTGATGGCGCTCACGGGGTGGCGGCTCGAAACCGAATCGTCGGAAAAAGCGGGTGCGGTCCCGTCCGCCGACTGACGGACGATTGGACGACGGACGAAGGAGACTGTTCTACCGAACCAACTCGCGTTCTCCGTCCCGTTCCTCGACGCGCACGCCGAGTTTGTGGAAGTACGACGCCGTGTTGACCGGGACGATTCGTTCCGCGGCGATGCGTGCGTTCAACAGGGGAATCAGCGACCGCACGTCCTCGCCCGTCTCTACGCTCGTCATCGAGGGGAGGTAGTCCACGTCGTGTCCGGCATCGACGGCCCGATGGGTCGCCGTTTCGAGTTCCGGCACGGTGTACACGTCCTCGAAGTCGATGGTGTCCGTCGCGCCGAGGTAGTAGAGTCGCCCGTCGTCCGCGGGGCCGAGGACGACCTCGCTCCGGCGGAGTTTCATCGCCGCGCTGTCGATTTCCTTCCGCGTCAGCATGGGCGTTGTGCCGTCCACGATGGCGACCGAAGTCACGCCTTCCTCTTCGAGCAGGTGCGTCGCCGTGTTTCCGGCGCGTCCGGAGAGCGTCTCGCCGACCTGCACTTCGAAGCGCACGTCGCTAACGTCCTCGAGCGCTTCCTCGGCCAGCGCGCGGAGTTCTTCCTCGGAACTCCCGGCACCTTCGTACTCGTCCGGGATTTGGTCGTCGGGACGGTAGTTGACGAGCAGTTCGCCGCCGCTGTTCGCCGCCGCGAGGAACGTGTCCTTCAGCATGGCGGCGTACAGTTCGGTCGCCTCGCTTGCGGAGAGCGGCGACGTTTCGGGGAGTTCCGGCAGGACGAACCCTTCGCGCGGCGGGTCGGCCAGTACGGCGATGGTGGTCATACCCGCCCGTCGGTGCGGAAGCGTCTTGAAAGCCACCATTTTATGCCCTCCTCGTGCCAATTTCGGCCATGCACTGGACGAAACCCCTCGGTCTGCTCGGCGTCGCCGTTCTGGCGGCGCTCACGGTCGGCGCTCTCGTCGCGTTCGTCACGCAAACGCTCACCGGCGACGCCGTCACCGCCAGCATCGCCTCCATCGCCCTGCTCGTCGTGGCCACCGCCGGACTGGCACACGTCGGCGGTCGGTCGAAACGGTGGCGGCAGAACCCGTACTGGTAACCAAATCGAGACCGCTTGTCGGCCCTGTCGTTCTTTCGCCTGCCGTTATCGGCCGTACCGCCCTTCCGTCGGCCGTTATCGGCCCTGTCGTCCTTTCGTCTGGCGGTAGTCCGTCCCCATCAACTCGGCGAAATGCGCGACGAACGCTTCCGCCTGTTCTTCCGTCTGTTCTGCGGGATGTATCATCGGCACGAGTTCGAAGCCCCGCCCGCGAATCGTCGTCGCGTGGTCGTCCACGATGTCGATGTCCGCTGCGGGCTTCGTGGTGTATTCGGCGGCGATTTCGGTCAGCGCGCCCGCACCGACCGGGACGAGGATTTCGGGGTTTATCATCCGAATCTCGGCGTTCAGATACGGCTCACACGTCATTATTTCACCGTCGTTCGGCGGGCGTTCCGGGTGGTGACACCGCGTCAGGTGGGTGAGAAACGCGTTCTCGATTTCGGGTTCCGCGGCGTCCGCCGGGGACTCGTTCAGGCCGAGTCGACCGAGAAGTTCCTGCAGTCGCTCCCCGGCCGCGTCGCCGGTGAACGGGACGCCGGTTTCGTCCGCCCCCGCGCTCGGCATCTCGCCGACGAACAGGAAATCGGCGTCCACGTCGCCGTAGCCGTGGACGACTCGCTCACGGCGTTCGCATAAATCGCAGTTCGTACACTCCTCGTCCATCCCGAAGGGGTTCGAGCGCTCCTCCTGTTTCGCGTTCATGGGTTCGCTTGTGCGGCGAGCCTAAAAGGGGCTACTCCTCGACGAGGGCGAGGAACGACGCCGCCCATCGCGCGCCGTCGCGCGCCGAGACGCGGTGACCCCGTTCGTCGTAATCGATGAGGCCCGCGGAATCGAGTTTCGGGAGGTGAAGCTGATACAGCGTCGAGTAGTACTGACGGTGCTGGGTGGATTCCAGTTCCTCCTCGCCGATTTCGCGCCGTGCGACCGCCGTCGCCAACTCGTCGATAGCGACCGCCCCGTCTGTATCGAGAAGGTACCGAAGCGCGTCACGTCGGCGTCTCGACCCGAGCGCCTCGAACATGCCGTCGAGTGGGGGGGCGTCGCGGTCCATCGTCGCGGACGAGCGAACGTCGCGGCCTCCCTCGTCGGTGACTTCGACCATCTCGTCCGCGAGCACTCGTAAGGGAGCGACCTCCGAATCGTCGGCCCCGCCGTGATAACAGAAGTACCCGACGGCGTTCGCGTCCGCGAGTCGCTCGGAGACGGCATCGAAGAAGGGAATTATTTCACGGGGCGAGACGTGCTCGAACGCGGTCGTGAGCGAGTCGAAAACGAGCGTCGTCCCCGCGTCGTTCGCCGCGAGCGCGGACGCGACCGCCGATAGAATTCCATCGAGGTCGTTCGGTCGGTGGACGGCTTCGACGGCCGCCTGCACGGTGCGTTCGGCGGACGGTCCGTCCTCCGTGGGCGGTATCGCCCCGCCAACCTCGACGAGTCGAACACGGTCGGGGAGCGTTCCGACGGAGCGTCGCCACGTTCGGAGAAACGACTCGGCGGACTTATCGCACGTCACGGCCACCAGCGCGTTCGTTTCGTCGTACGGGAGAGCGGGGAGGTCGTGATCTCCCGTACGACCGTCGTCGCTCGCCGGAGTGGTGACGAGGACGCAACTCCCCGCCCCGAAATCGAGATTCGCGTTCGTCATGGCGGCTGGTCTCGGTGCTCGTTCGTCGCGTGCGATAGCTGTTGGAGGGTCGTGGACCGAAGGGAAAGGGTACGATGATGTGTCATTGGTTCGGTTCTGTGTTTCGCGGTGGATAGGGGAATCGTTTTACGGTGAAGGGCGACACGGGTTCGCGCGTCAGCGGACGCTTCCGAAGCCATCTCTGACGGCGCAGCCGACCGGTTCGTCCGCGGCGACCGGTCCGAAATACGACGACCGGAGTACTGACGTTCGCCGTCGTCTGTTCGCCTCATACGGTGCAATTCGTAATAAGTTTGTTTGTGAATAAAAGGGGGTGAGACTGCACGGTGGCGCTCGTCGAGCGAATGCGACAGTCTTACCGTTCGCTCGTCTCGTCGTCAGTGGGTCGTTCACGGAGCAACACGTGCCCGTTCGAGTGTGCGAACACCGTGAAACCGTCTATCGTGAACGTGATGTGGCCCCGTTTTCGGTCTTCCCCTTCACGCGTGTCGGTAAAGAGCGCGTCGAGGGCGTCGGGGTCGATAACGTCAGCCAGCGGAATTCGAGTTTTGGTCGGGTCTACACCTCGAATCGACGCGACCGATTCGATGACGGTTTCGCTCAGAAATCGTGGTGTCGCCGTATCACAATACACGTGGTACGCGTGCGGATCGGAAGCGACGCGTGTTGGGATACTTGTTCCATTTTCTTCGCCACTGTCGACATTTGGTCTGTTCATCTACGATACAACAGAAATATGTACCGCAAGCGATATAAAATTACGTCTCGGGGCGGCTGGGATGATAGTCAGTTTCGTACGCACCCGGTCGGTCGTCCAGTCGGTCGGGATTGACCCGCCCGCCGAGCAACATGAAATCCACGAGCGTCAGCGCGAGCATGGCCTCGACCACGGGGACGCCGCGTGGCGGGAGCACGGGGTCGTGACGGCCGATGACCTGCACGTCCTTCTCCTCGCCGGTTTCCCAATCGACCGTCGTCTGGGTCTTCGGAATTGAGGTCGGCGCGTGGAGCGTAACCTCGCCGTGAATCGGTTCGCCCGTGGTGATGCCGCCCTGAAGGCCGCCGTGACGGTTCGTCACGGGTTTCGGGTCGTCTCTCTCGTCGAACTCCCACTCGTCGTTTCGGTCGTGCCCGGCCCATTCGCGCGCCTCTCGACCGAGCCCGAACTCGAAGGCGGTGGTCGCCGGTATGGACATCATCGCCTGTCCGAGGCGAGACTCGACGGAATCGAACCGCGGTGCGCCCAACCCGCGCGGAACGCCGCGCGCTTCGAAGTATATCGACCCGCCGATGGAATCGCCCTTCTCTTGATAGTCGTCTATCAACTCGCGCATCTCGGCGGCGGCGTCGGGGTCGGCACACCTGACTTCGTTCTCCTCGCTGTGTTCGAGTATCTGCTCGAAACTCACGTCGTCGGTGCGTACGTCGCCGATCTGATTGACGTGGGCTTTGAGTTCGATACCCTCCGCCGCGAGTATCTTCTTGGCGATGGCTCCCGCCGCGACCCAGTTCACCGTCTCGCGCGCGGACGACCGACCGCCGCCGCCCCAGTTTCGCGTCCCGAACTTCGCCGAATAGGTGAAATCCCCGTGGCTCGGCCGCGGCGCGGTGATGAACGGTTCGTACTTCCCCGAGCGGGCGTCCTTGTTCTGGATGACCATTCCGATGGGCGTTCCCGTGGTGTAACCGTCTTGAATCCCGCTGTTGATGGTTACGGCGTCGGGTTCGTCCCGACTGGTGGATATCATCGACTGACCGGGTTTCCGTCGGTCCAAGTCGGCCTGTACGTCGTCGGTCGTGAGTTCCAGCCCTGCCGGGCAACCGCTCACCGTGACGCCCATGGCTTCCCCGTGGCTCTCGCCGTAGGTCGTCACCTGAAAGAGGCGTCCGAATCGGTTTCCGTTCATTACCCGTTCCTCTGGCACCCTACCATTTAGAGGTTACAGGCCGCGGAACGTTTCGCCACGACGGCCGAAAGAAAATTTATAGCCGGAACGCGAAGACGGAGGCGATGAATCGGCGTCGATTCACCGCCCTGCTCGGTCTCGCGGGAAGTTTCGCGGGTTGTGTCAGTCGCCTCCCAGTCGATAACGGTGCTGACGCCGCGAAACCGGTGAGCCTCCGCGTTCGCAATTTCTTCGACGAGCGCCGAGTCGTCACGGTGACTATCGACGGAAATCGAACGGGCGACCACTACAAGTCCGACTTTTACCTCTTTCCCGGATGGATAGCGAACCGTCGGAATATCCTCGAAGCGGACACGTACGAGGTGAACGTCGAACTCGACAACGACATGTGGCGCACCGTCGACTGGCAGATGGAGGGCTGTGATACGAACGTCATTCTGATAGACGTCGGACCGGACGGAATCGGCGTCACCGCGACGTGCCAGAAGGAGTGAACCTCAGCGCTGTACGCCCGCTCCGAGGTCGTAGAGGACGTCGAAGAAGTCGGGGAACGACACGTCGACGTGCTCCGCGTCGGCGATCATCGTCGTCCCGTCGGCGGCGAGTCCGGCGACCGCGAGCGCCATCACGATTCGGTGGTCGCCGTGCCCGTCCACGACCGAGCCAACGAGGTTCGATTCGTCGCCGTATATCGTGAGCGCGTCGTCTTCCTCTTCGACGCTCGCTCCGAGGGTCGAGAGTTCTTTCGCCATCACGGCCACGCGGTCGGTCTCCTTGTAGCGAACGTGTTCGCAGTTCTCGATTCGCGTCTCGCCGTCGGCGAGAGCGCCGAGCGCGGCGATGGTCGGAAGCAGGTCGGGCGTGTCGCCGACGTCGACCGTGACGCCCGAGAGCGATGACCGTCGAACCGTGAGCACGCCGTCGTTGCGGTTCCACTCGACGTCCGCGCCCATGCGGTCTAGCACGTCCACGATGAACGTATCGCCCTGTGCGCTCGGATACGCGCCCTCGATTTGGACGCGCTCGTCGTCATCGGCCGCGACCGCGCCCGCCGCGAGGAGATACGAAATCGAGGAGAAATCGCCGGGGACGTGATACTCGCCGTCGCTTGGTTCGTAGAACTGTCCGCCATCGACGCGGTAGCCGCCGTCGCGTTTCTCGGCGGTGACGCCGAAGTCGTCCAGCAACTCCAGCGTGATGTCCACGTAGGGGGCCGACTTGAGTTCCGTTTCGAGGTCGATGGTCACGCCCTCGTCGGTCAGGGCGCCCGCCATCAGCAGTGCCGAAACGTACTGTGACGACACGTCGCCCGGAATCGACACCGTTCCGCCCGAAATCGGACCCTTGAGGACGAGCGGCGCTTTGCCGCTGCCGCGGGTGCTTTCGCCCCGTCCGCCGAGTTGGTCGATGGCGGAGAGCATCGGTCCTTGCGGCCGCGAGCGGAGCGACGCGTCTCCGGTCAGCACGGTAATGCCGTCGACGAGCGCCGCTGTCCCCGAAACGAGTCGGGTGGTCGTCCCGCTGTTCGCGCAATCGAGCACGTCCGCCGGGGTCGTCGGTTCGCCGTCGAAGCCGTCGATTTCGATGGCCTCGCCGGTGTCGGTCACGTCGCCGCCGAAGGCATCGACGGCCTGCATCGTCGCCTTCGTGTCGGCGCTGATGAGCGGGTCGAACACCAGCGCGCCGCCGGAGTAACCCGCCGCGAGAATCGCACGGTGCGTGTAGCTCTTCGACGGGGGTGCCCGCGCCGTCCCCGAGAGCTCAGACTGGGAGATTTCGACGTCCATGTCCGACCCGTCTATCCGAACGGGTATCAGGCTACCGCCCCCCGGAAAATATCGCCGGTCGGTGCCGTCCCGGCGGTCGGAGTCGCCTCACCTCACGATGGTGACGGGAACCGTGGCGCGCCCGGCGACCTGTTTGGCCACGCTACCGAACAGGGTTTCGTAGCGCTCCGACGCGCCCCGATGGCCGACGAAGATGGCGTCGAAGCCGTTGTCCTCGGCGAACTCCGTGACGCGCTCGACGGGTTCGCCGTACAGCAGGCCGGTTTCGATTTCGACTCCCTCGCGCTCCGCGCTCGCTACTGCATTGTCGAGCAGTTCCTGCCCGCGTGTTTCCGCGTCCTCGACCCCCGTCAAGAGGAGTTCGCGGTCCGCCTCGGCGAAACTCGTCGGCGGCACGTCGCCCCCCGCGAACACCTCCGTCGGAACGACGACGTGAATCGCCGTGACCGAGGCGTCCGTGTCCGCCGCGAGGTCCACCGCGTAGTTCAGTGCGTCCGTGCTCGACGGCGACCCGTCGAGCGCGACCAAATACCCACCCATGATGAGTGGTAGTTCGTCGTGAAGGAGGATGTGGATTTCGGCGGAAACTGGCGGCGAGTTCCGCGACCGCCGACGGGAAGGACATTCACACAGCACTGCTCGAACCGTTCGGCAGTCCGAGGGAGGTTCCCGGGCGATGTTGCCGGGAACACGTTCGCGCTCCGACATCGTTTTGGTCGTCGCCTCTGTGGCGAGGGATATGGCACAGGACCTCTCGGAATTGGATTCTGCCCTCGACTCGATGGGTGTGGATGGCTTCCTCATCGACGCCGATTCGACGGATTCGGACCAGTTGTATCTCTCGGGTTTCGACGCGCCGGACGCCTTCACGACGCTGTACGCCGATGGCGTCCACCTCCTCGTCTCCAGTCTGGAGTACGGCCGGGCGAAAAAGGAGAGCAACGCCGAAACCGTCTCCCGACTGTCGGAGTACGACTACTACGAGAAGATAGCCGAACACGGACCGGAGGCGGCGAAGAACCACATCATCGCCGAGTTCCTCGCCGACCGCGGCGTCGAGTCGGTGGCGGTCCCCGCCCGGTTCCCCGTCGGCACCGCGGACGGACTGCGCGAGGCAGGCGTGACCGTTCGCCCCGACAACTCCTCGGTCCTCGTGCGGATTCGGGCGACGAAGACGGACGAGGAGATAGAACACGTCCGCGTGGCACAGAAGGCGAACGAGGCGTCCATGCGGGCCGCCGAGGACCTGCTCGCGGCGGCGACGATAGAGGACGGTCTGCTCTACTACGAGGGCGAACCGCTGACCAGCGAGCGCGTGAAAGAGGAGATAGAGGTGACGCTCCTCCGCCACGGGGCCGCGCTTGACGAGACCATCGTGGCTTGCGGCGCGGCGGGTGCGGACCCGCACGACCGCGGCAGCGGTCCGCTCGCGGCGAACGAGGCAATCATCATCGACATCTTCCCGCGCGACAAGACCTCGAAGTACCACGCCGACATGACCCGGACCTTCGTCCGTGGCGAACCGTCCGAGGAGATACGCGAACGCTACGAACTCACGCACGAGGCGTTCGACGCGGCCTTCGACGCCCTCGAACCCGGCGCGACTGGCGAGGACGTTCACGCCGCCGTGTGCGACGTGTACGAGGAGGCGGGCTACGACACGCTCCGGAGCAACCCGAACGCGGAGACGGGATTCATCCACAGCACGGGCCACGGCGTCGGACTGGACGTCCACGAGGACCCCCGACTCAGCCCCAGCGGCGGCGAGTTGGAACCCGGCCACGTCGTCACCATCGAACCCGGCCTGTACGACCCCGAAGTCGGCGGCGTCCGCATCGAGGACATCGCCGTCGTCACGGAGGACGGCTACGAGAACTTCACCGACTACCCGATTCGACTCGTCGCGGACGAAGAGTAAGCCGAACTCGATCGGCGATCGACCCCGATTTTCGGGTCGGTTCGGTTCTAAATTCTCTCCTCTTCGTTCTCGTCTCCGTTTCCGTACCCGAGATACCGGCGGCTTTCACCCGGTCGAACAGCCTTTAGGTACCCCTCCGAAAATCGAGTCCATGGCCGACAAATTCCGTTCCTTCGAGGGGCTTCGACGCGCGCTCGCCGAGACGACGTTCGACAAACCACCGGCGATAGTCTGCAACGCACACGTCACCGGATTGAGCGTGGCTCGCGCGCTTTCCGCCCACGACGTGCCCGTCATCGCCATCGACCGGGACGGCAAGGGCGTCGCGCCGTACTCCGGCGCCGTGGACTTCGCCGGGCGGGTGACGTTCCCGCTCGACGATTTGGACGGATTCCGCGACGACGTGGAAGCGCTCGCCGCCGAATTGGACCACGAACCCGTCGCGTTCCCGTGCATGGACGAGTGGGTTCACGCCTTCGCCGGGACGGAACCCGAGGGCGTCCGCCTGCCGTTCGCCGGTCGGGAGACCATCGACGCCGTTCTCGACAAGGAGTCGCTCTACGCGAAAGCCGAGGAGTTGGGCGTCCCGTACCCCGAGACGTACCGCCTCTCGGAGACGGACCTGGACGACGCGGCCGACGCCCTCGGCTTCCCGCTGGTGGTCAAACCCGCCCGCAAACGCGAGTTCGAGGAGGCCGTCGGCACCAACGTCATCGAGGTCGCAGACCGAGAGGAGTTGGCCGACGTGACCGCCATGGCCGCGGACGCCGGAATTCGCGTCATGGCACAGGAGAAGGTGGACATCGCGGCTGGCCGCGACTGCTCACTCGCCTCCTACGTCCCCCGGTCCGGCGACCCGGTGACGTTCGTCGGCAACGCCCGCGTGCGCTACCCGCAAGCGTTCGGCACCTCGTGTCTGGTTCGTGCGGCCGACCAGCCCGAAATCGAGGACCGCGCGCTGAAGGTGCTGGCGGAGACGGGCTACTACGGCATCAGCGAATCCGAGTTCGTCTACGACCGGGACCGCGAGGAGTACGTCCTCCTCGACGTCAACACCCGCCCGTGGAAGTGGATTTCGCTGCCCGTGCAGGCCGGTGCCGACCTTCCGGGGGCCGCCTACGCCGAAGCGGTCGGCGAGGAGTTCGAATCCGGCGAGACGCACGACGCGACGTGGGTCTTCCTCGCCGACTACCTGAAACTCCTGTCGAGCGAGGCCGGGTTCTCGGACGTGCTGTCCGCGGGAGAGTGGGAGTCGCTGCTCTCCGGCGGGTTCGAGGATTCGGACGCCCTGACGACCGGCGTGTATCGACCCAGCGACGTCGGTCCCGCCTACCGACTCGTAAAGACCGAGTTCGGCACCACCGACTACTACTGCTCCTGTTAGCTCGGTTTCGGAATGGTCCCGGTCAAGCGGTCGATGGTCGGCACTTCCCTCGCGTCGGCTTCTCTTTTCGTCGTCTCGTTTTTCGGGACGACGACTGGCCGCGAGCATCCCGCACCGCACCCATCCCGAACCCGTACTGCTAGTATCCCCACACCTCCCCGCCAGCGCGGGAATGCGCTCGCCGCTCGCGTCTCCCGCCTCGCGCGAAGCGCGCTGGCGCACCCGTTCGACTGGCGAGGAGGGCGGAGTGACGCGGATGGATGGAGACCGGACGGGGGACCTGAATGGAGGACATCCCGCGGCGAAACGGGTCCCGGTGGTCCGACTGTCGGTACCCATACGCCTTTCCTTCGGGGTGCCCAAGCCCCAGCCATATGCGAATCGGCGTGGTCGTCAACCCGATCGCTGGCATGGGCGGGCGAGTCGGCCTGAAGGGAACCGACGGGAAGGTCGCGGAGGCGCGGGACCGAGGAGCGGAGCGACGCGCCCCCGACAGGGCCGTTGCCGCCCTGTCGGCGCTGTACGACCGCGCGCCGGACACCGAACTGCTGACCTACGGCGGTGAGATGGGAGCGGAAGAGGCGCGCGCCGCGGGGTTCGACCCCGAAATCGTCGGCGAACCCGGCGAGGAGGAAACGAGCGCGGCGGACACCCGCGAGGCGGTTCGCCGACTGGTCGCGGACGGCGTGGACCTCGTTCTGTTCGTCGGCGGGGACGGAACCGCCGTGGACGTGGCCGAGACGTTGGCCGAGTCCGGCGCGGACGTCCCGATGCTCGGCGTCCCCGCCGGGGTGAAAATCTACTCCTCGGTGTTCGCGGTGACGCCGAAGGCGGCGGGACGGGTCGCGGCGTCGTTCGACCGGACGGAGGAGCGCGAGGTGAACGACATCGACGAGGAGGCCTACCGAGCGGGCGAGGTGCGGGCCGAACTGAAGGCCGTCGCCAGCGTTCCGGTGGCCGAGTCGCTCCAGTCGGGGAAGCAACTCGGCGGCGGAACCGTCGAGAGCCTCGCGACCGGGGTCGCGGACGACGCGAAACCGGGCGTCACCTACGTCCTCGGACCGGGAAGCACCGTCGGAGCCATCAAATCCGAGTTGGGATTCGACGGGTCGCCGCTCGGCGTGGACGTGTGGCGCGACGGGGAGGTCGTCGCCCGCGACGCCAACGAGGAGGCACTCCTCGCCGCGCTCGGCGACGAGAACGTCATCGTCGTCTCGCCCATCGGCGGGCAGGGGTTCGTCTTCGGGCGGGGAAACCACCAGATTTCACCGGCCGTGATTCGGCGGTCGGACGTCGAAATCGTCGCCTCGAAGACGAAACTGGACGGCATCGGCGTCCTTCGGGCGGATACGGGCGACGAGGGGGTCGACGAGTCCTTGCGCGGCTGGTGGAAGGTGCGAGTCGGGCGGTTCGAACGACGAATGTTGAAACTATCGTGAGGCATTTAGTGACATACGGTGAAGTTTAAGGCTTTCTACGCGGATGCAAGGATATGGAAACACGAAAGGTACAGCGGCTGGGTCCGTCGACGTTGGCGATGACCCTCCCGGCGGAGTGGGCACAGCAACACGGGGTCGAGAAGGGCGACGAGGTGTCCCTTCGCATCAGCGGGAAGGGGACGCTCACCGTCCTGCCCGAGTCGGCCCACGACGAGGAGTCGGAGGCGACGATTCACACCGAACAGTTGGACGCGGATGCGGTCGAACGCGCTATCGTCGCCCAGTACGTCCTCGGACGGCGCGTCATCCACGTCGTGAGCGAGGACACGCTCGAAAGCAGCCACATCAACGCCGTCTACAACGCGGAGACGCAGTTGATGGGGTTGGGCGTCATCGAGGAGACGCCGGAGAGCATTGCCATTCGGTGCTCCGTGGACCCCGAGGACTTCGACTTGGACAACCTGCTCGAACGGTTGGAGAACACGGGGAGCACCATGCGCGGCGAGGCAGTGAAGGCGCTCGCCCACGGTAACCCCGACCTCGCCCAGCGGGCGCTCAACCGTGAACGGCAGGCGAACAAGATATTCGTCCTCCTCTTGCGCCTCATCTTCACGGCACACGAGAACCCCTCCATCGCCCGCGCCATCGGGTTGGACAGCGGTTTCCCGCTCATCGGCTACCGCTCGATAGCGAAGAATCTCGAACTCACGGCCGACAACGCGGAGGACATCGCGGATATCGTCCTCGAAGCGGAGGGGCACACGCTCGAAGTCGATAGCTCGACGATGCGCCGCATCCGGGAGTTCACCGACCAGGTGGACGAGATGACCGCACTGGCCGTGAAGGCGAGCGTCGAGCGTGACTACGACATGACGCTCGAAGTCAGGCACAAGTTCCACGAACTCGGCGACCGGGAGTCGGACATCCTCTCGGACCTCCCCGAAATGTCGAACGACGACCTGCTCGAAGTCCGGGACGTGCTCGTCAGCCTCCAGCACACCGCCCAGTACGCCATGCGGAACGCGGAAATCGCGGCGAATCTGGCGCTCAACGAGGAGAGCGAACACACGACCATCAACTGAGTCGAGCCACCCGGATTATCCCGATTATTCCACCGATTTGCGGCCCGTAGTCGGAAGAATCAATAGCCGCGACTGACTCGGTGGGAACACGACACGAAGCGTAGTCGAGACAATGATAGAGCGAACGTATTCTGACGACATCACGGCGGAACAGGACGGCGAGACGGTATCCATTGCGGGACACGTCCACGACATTCGGGACCTCGGTGGACTCTCCTTCGTCATCGTCCGCGACCGGGAAGGGCAGACGCAGGTCGTGTTCAAGGAAGGGAACGACGCGGACCTCTTCGAGGCGGCGAACGACCTCGGGAAGGAGGACGTCGTTCGAATCACCGGCTCGGTGAAAGCGAGCGACCAAGCGCCGGGCGGCGTCGAACTCATGCCGTCCGAACTCGAGGTCATCAACGCGGCCGAATCGCCGCTGCCGATGGAAGTGGCGAAGGATATCGAGTCGGACCTCTCGACGCGACTCGACAACCGGAGCATCGACCTCCGAAAGTCCGAAACGTACGCGGTGTTCTCGCTGCGCTCGAAGCTCGTCAACGCCATGGAGGAATGGTTCGACGGCGAGGGATTCCGCAACGTCGATACGCCCCTCCTCTCGCAGGAGGGTGCGGAGGGCGGCGCGGAACTGTTCCCCGTCGTCTACTACGGCGAGGAAGTGTTCCTCTCCCAGAGTCCCCAGTTGTACAAGCAGATGCTCATGGCGGCCGGATTCGACAAAATCTACGAAACCGGGACGGCGTTCCGCGCGGAAGCGTTCGCCACTTCTCGGCACGTCTCCGAAATCTCGATGTTCGACGTCGAGTTGGCGTACATCGACGACCATCACGACGTGATGGACGTCCAGGAGGAGTCCCTCCGCCACACGCTCGAACGGGTGAGCGAGAACGCGACGGACGAACTGGAAACGCTCGGCGTCGACCTCGCGGTCCCGACCGACCCGTTCCCGCGCGTCACGTTCGAGGAGGCCCGCGACATCCTCGCCGCGGAGTTCGACCACGTACCGGAGGACGAAACCGACCTCGACACGAAGGGCGAGAAACTGCTCGGCGAGTACTTCGAGGAGCAGGACCACCCCGCCTTCTTCGTCGTCGGCTACCCGGACGAGAAGTTCTACTACAAACAGGACGTGCCGGGCGACGACATCGCCTCGCGGAAGTTCGACCTCATCTACAAGGGTCAGGAACTCTCCTCGGGCGGTCAGCGTGAACACGACATCGAGACGATGAGCGAGTACATGGAAGACCAGGGTGCAGACCCCGAGAACTTCCACTTCTACCTGGAGGCCTTCCGGTTCGGCATTCCGCCCCACGGCGGCTACGGCCTCGGTATCGACCGACTCGTCCAGAAGGTCGGCGAGCTGGACAACATCAAAGAAGCCATCCTCTTCCCGCGCGACCCAGACCGCGTGACGCCGTAGACGCGGCCGATTTTCGACCGACTTCGCACCCGTTTTTCGACTTTTTCACACCGTTCGATACGTTCCGCGTCGGCACCTCAGTCGGCGCCGACCTCCGTCTTTCCGGTAGCGACGGCCACTTCGTCCTCCTTTTCCGCGGTCAGCGGGTTTCGTGAGGATATTCGACACGGGAAATCGGGGTGTTCCCCGAAGTGTCGAATGAGCAGGTGGCGGCGCGACCCCGTGATTCCGGTTCTGCCGACGTCCTCCGCGGTGAACTGCGCGGGGAGCCGGTCGAACAACCGCGCCATCGCGTCGAACGTTTGGAACACCTTGGCGTTCCCTGCGGAGTCGGCACCGCGGCGGGAAACCTCGTAGCTGCCGTCTTCGCGGAACGTCCCCGCCGTGCGGAAGAACTCGCGGCGCTCGGTTAGCGCGTCGCCTACCGCGTCCTGCAGGTCGGTAGCAGTTTCGCGCGATAGCTCGAAGGTTTCGCCGTCGATGTCCACTCGAATCGATTCACCGTCCCGCGTTGCGGTTACGGTATTCTCATTGCGGGAGAAGAACTCGACCAGGAGAGTGAGTACTCCGTGTCATACACCCATCTGCTCCCGCCGGAATAAAAACTCTATCGGTGGTGGTGAATTCTACGTCAGTCGTAACCGGGCGCGACGGCGCGGAGGTCTCCGAGCAAACCGCCGTCGTCCGTCGTCGCGGATTCGGTCGTGACGGTCGTCGCGGTTCCATCCGTACCGGCCGCGGTTCCGCCGTCCTCCGTGGTCCCCGTCGTCGCCGCCGTCGTTCCGCTGTCGGTCGTTTTCATCGACTCACCGCCCGCCGTTCCGTTCGCTTGGAGCGTTCCCTCGGCCGAGTCGTTCTCGAAGATGTGGGTCTGTATCCGTTTTTCGTAGGTGAGTTGGCGGAGCGGGACGCGAACCGTCTCGCCGCTCGGCAGCTCGATGTTGGCGTAAAACGAGATTTTCAGGTCCGTCTGCTGTCCGTTTCGGAGGTGACTGACCCACCAGTCGTCGAGGTGTTCGTTCCGGATGACCGTTTTCATACGAATCGTCTCCTCGGACTTGCCGGGAATCGCGTACGGCCGGTCGGTCGTTCCGTTCCCGACGGCGATGCCGTTCATCGTCACGTCGTAGCCGATTTCGCTGATAGTGTACGTCACCGCCTTGGGGTTGTACACCCGCATTCGCATCCGAATCGGCGTCGTCTCGCGCGTCACGGAACCCCAATTCGCGCTCGTTTCGTTCACGTAGAGCACCGGGTCGGAGACGAGCGGCGCGTTCGCGTTCACGGGTCGCGTCTCCGAGGAATTGAACTCGCCGATGATGTCCGTCTCTATCTGCTGGTTGTAGGGCACGCGCACCGACCGCCCAACCAGCGAGGAGTGAACCGTCGATTGAAGTCGGAGCGTGGTCCGCTCCCCGTTGCGGATGTGCGACACCCACCACTCGGGGATTTTGTCGTTTCGCATTCGCGTGGAGAACCGAAGCGTCGTGTTGCCGCGGTCGAGTCCGAGGTTCGACCTGCTTCCGCTCGCCATCGTCACGTCGTTCATATCGACGGTGTAGTTCACCGACGTGTTGCCCGCGCTGATGGCGATGGGGTTCGGATTGCTCACCACGAGCGCGGTTTCGATTCCAGTCGTCTGATTTGTCACCGATCCGAACTCGTTGTCCAACCCGACGACGCTCGGCACGCCGAGAACGCCGTACAGAACGCCTGCGCCGACGAGCGCGACGACGAGTACGATTGCGAGAAATCCTCGCTTTCCGAGACGTAATATTCCCTTGAGTTTTCCCAGGACCATACGCGGTTCCTGTCGAGCGGCGGCAAAAACCCCTCGAATTATTGGCGTACCGTGGTGGGCACTTCATCGAGTAGAATGAACTAAGTTCCCGCTCCGAAAAAGGGAGCATATGGCAGGAACACAGGCAGTTACGACGGATATGGGGACGGGGCTTTCCGTGCTGTTCGTCCTCCTCGCAATCGCTGGTGCAGCGGTAACGTTTGTCACCCCGGGGACGGAAACCGCCGCGTGGGGCTTTGCGACAGCGATGATTGCGGGAGTCCTCGCGGTCGCCGCGAGCCACCTCTATCAGAACTGACTCGAAATCGATACTTGTCCGGCGGAGGATAATGGTTAAGGCCGTCAGGCCCGTAGTGGGGGTGAGGATGACAGAGTTCAGCAACGAGGAACAGCGTATCCTCGAATTCCTGCGCGAGAGCGTGGCTGGTGGTGAGCGCTATTTCCGCGCAAAGAACATCGCCAAACACCTCGGACTCTCATCGAAGCAAGTCGGTTCCCGACTCCCCCGACTGGCCGAAAAGTCCGAAGACGTGGACATCGAGAAGTGGGGACGCGCTCGTTCGACGACGTGGAAAGTAAGTCCGAGCTAAGTGGCTGGCTTTTTACCGCTACAGCCTAATCTAGTCGTATGACTGTCCGGGTAGAGCGGACCTTCGATCTTCCGGTGCCACCGGAGGACGTGTGGGAGTTCATCGCCGACCCAAAACGCCGAGCCGAAGCTATCAGCGTGGTCGCGGACTACGACACGAAAGCCGGAGGCAGGAGGGCGACGTGGCACATCGAACTTCCGATTCCGTTCGTCAACCGAACGATTCCCGTCGAGACTGAGGACGTGACCCGCGAGGAACCTCGATACGTGAAGTTCGTCGGTCGGTCCTCGGCGATGCGCGTCACGGGAGAGCACAACATCGAGGAGACCGACTCCGGGTGTAAACTCCACAATCGGTTCATCGTGGAGGGTCGGGTTCCCGGCATCGAGCGCTATTTCAAAAAACATCTGGACGACGAGTTGACAAACTTGGAGACCGAGCTGCAAGAGGAGGTCGGTGTCGTCTCGTGAAACTCGCTCTCGCCCAAATCGCCATCGACGGCGGCGACGTGGAGACGAACGTCCGGCGGGCGACCGACGCCATCGAATCGGCGGCGGAACGCGGCGCGGACCTCGTGGCACTCCCCGAGATATTCAACGTCGGCTACTTCGCCTTCGATACGTACCAGCGAAATGCGGAAGCACTCGACGGGCCGACGCTCTCACGAATCGCCGACCTCGCCGACGAACGCGATATCGGCGTCCTCGCGGGAAGCATCGTCGAGGACCTCTCGGAAACCGACGGCGAGACGCCCGCCGAGGAGGGCCTCGCCAACACGTCCGTCTTTTTCGACCGCGACGGGCGACGGAAAGCGGTGTATCGAAAACACCACCTGTTCGGCTACGAATCGGCGGAAGCCGAGATGCTCGTTCCCGGTGAATCGCTCGGCATCGCCGAGTTCGATGGAATCACCGTCGGGATGACGACGTGTTACGACCTTCGGTTTCCCGAACTCTACCGCGACATCGCGGAGGCGGGCGCGACGTTGGTTCTCGTTCCGAGCGCGTGGCCGTATCCCAGGGTCGAACACTGGGAAGTGCTCACACGGGCGCGTGCCATCGAAAACCAGTGTTTCGTCGCCGCCATCAACGGGTCCGGGTCCTACGAGGACGCGACGCTCATCGGCCGGTCGTCGGTGTTCGACCCGTGGGGAACGATGCTCGCCAGCACGGGCGACGAACCGGAAGTCGTGGTCCGGGACATCGACCCGACGCGCGTGGAAGGGGTGCGCGAGGAGTTCCCCGCGTGGCACGATAGGCGTCGCTGAGCAGGCTGAAAAAACTGACAAAGGGGTGGGATTATAGCGCGATTGCGTGGCTATCCGAGAGCGTTTCTGGGATGCTGTGGTGGTACGTCACCGCACCTGCGGTCGTCACGATTTTCATGGTGAACTCCTGTCGCTCTTTGAGTCCGCCGGTGATCTTCTCCGTATCGAGGACGATTCTGAACCGGTCGTCCTGATTGACGAGAACGGGAAGCGTGTCGTCCGAGTCACGAATCGCTTCGACGGTGAAGTTCTGTTTGTCCGGGGTGCTTCCGTTCACCAGAATGAGACCGTCGTCCGGTCCGAGCCACTCGATTGTCGCCTTCGAGAGATTGATGTCGCCCGCGCCGGAGCCTTTCATCACCGTGAGATTGACGTAATCCACGACGTGCTGATTCATCGAGGAGTTATACGTGACGTTCCCGTACGCGCTGACCACGTGTACGCGGTCGGTGACCTGTGCGGTACTCTCCGTTCCAGTTCGTTGGGATTTCGACTGAAGGAATCCTGCCGTGTTGATGAGGACGCCCGCAGCGATTGCGGCGACCAGCACCATCGCGATGAACACGATGAGCGTTCCGATGCCGACCTGACCTCGTTCCAGCGACGAACTGTCTGTCTTATTATTTTTCATGTTTGTCTTATGGCGTTTTTGTTTGATATTTGTCAGTCCACTACCGTCCGAGTACGAAGTGACATGTATTATAACCCACAGACCGTTATCATGTCTGAGAATCCGATACAGTACTGGAATTGTCATTTTCGGCAGGAGAATGTAGCAACAGCGGAAGTTGCCACTGGAGAATCAGTTCTCGTCGAGAATCGGCGTACCGTCGCTCAGTCTGCCTGCGGTGCGACCGCTTCGCGTTCGGTCGCACGCATACCGTCGGTGATGGCCTCGGAGAGTGCAAAAACAGCTGCCTTGTGGTCTGTTTTTGATTTATGAATGGACGTCGGTCGTACACCAAGGGAGTCGTAGTCGTCCAGCGTGATCTGTTTCCCGTCCTGTTCCTCGAAATGATTGCCAACTTCCGCAAGCAGGCCGTGAAGGTGGATGAGCTCCTGCTTCTTCATAAGCACACGAACGTAACGGTTGCAGGGTTATATTATTATCTTGAGTCCCGTTAGCACGCCGTATAGTCAGCTTTTCGGTGGTTTCCGGTCGGTATCGAAGCCGACTCCGAAATCGTCCGGTTCTGGCGCTCGAACACGTCCGATTTCGAGGGGACAGTCGTCGAGTGTGTCGGGGCATAATGACGAGTAAACGGCTCGTTCGCTACGGGAAACGAGAGGCGGCGAACCGCAAAAAGATATCCGTCGTTCGAAATCGGTCCCTTCGCCGAGTAACGTCGGCTTACTGGAGTTGTTTGAGCGTTTCGAGGTCGCGCTCGGTCCGCGTGAACTCCGACGTTCGTCTCGTTGCGTGACAGTTCGGACAGTGGAACTGTCGTTTGGGTTCCGGCAGATCGTTGGGACTGGATTCCCAGTGTTTTCCGCATTCCGGGCAGAGTAATCGAACGTAGGTTTCCACCATACCGACAGTATCGGTCGGAAAGGAGAAAAATCTTGTTGGCGCGCTGCCGAAACTGAGCGGCCGCTGTCCGTCGTTCGTCCCCCGGACGAAGTTCGTTCAGAGCCGTTGGAGATTCGTCGCGCGTGGGCCTTTGTCCGCCTGTTCGATGTCGAATTCGACTTCTTGTCCCTCCTCTAAGTCCGGGCCGCCGACATCCTCCATGTGGAAGAACACGTCGTCGTCCGCGTCGTCAGTCTCGATGAAACCGTAGCCGCCGGTGTCGTTAAAGAAGGTTACCGTACCTTTCGCCATTGCAGGTAGATAGAACGGAGTGACGGGTATAAAAATTGCGGCTATTGATATCATATGACACTATCGCGGCGCGTCGGGGGAGAGATGACGGTGGTTCGGCGGGCAAAACACTAATATAGCACAGTACTAAACTAGTTTTTAGATATGTCTAAAAGCATCTTCGGCAGGCAGAACGGAGCGTGGAGCGGATGAATAACCTTGTAGAGATATTTGTCGCATCCGTCCGGGACGGCTACGTGCAGGTGAGTGCGTTCGTCGCGGTTACCGTCCTCCTCTTCGGCCTCGTCCAGTACCGAACGAACGGGGCGCTGGTTGAGCGACTCTCCGAAAACGAGCGCCTCCAACCGTTGTTCGGCGCTCTCATGGGACTCACGCCGGGCTGTGGCGGGGCGATCGTGATGATGCCGCTGTACGTTCGCGGGACGGTCAGCTTCGGCACCGTCGTCGCAACGCTCATCGCGACCGCCGGTGATTCGGCGTTCGTCATCCTCGCACTGGCCCCGAAAGCGGGACTGTACGCCTACGGCGTCGCGTTCGTGACGGCCGTCCTCTCCGGCTACGCCATCGACCGCTTCGGGATGGGTGTCGGCCGAATCGACCGCGCCGTCGCGTCGTTCGGACGAACCGCGACCGACGGGGGGTTCGCCGCCGACGGTCCCGGCGGTAATCCGACGCACGAGTACGATGCGGGCTGTGAAACGGAGGCCGCACGAACCTCGTCCGTCCTGACGCCGCTGAGTCACGCGGCCCACGCCGTTTGGTGGGTGTCGGCGGCCGCCGCGCTCGTCCTCGGTGTGATGTACCTGCTCGCGGGCGCACCGGACGTCGCGCTCACCGTCGGCCCCACCTATGCCGGAGCGTTCACCGTCGTCGGAGTGACGGGAACCACCCTGTCGTTGTATCTCTACTTCGTCGGCCGACACTACCTCGGTGACGGGCACGTCGGCCGGGCACCCGAATCGTTCGGGGATGCGTACGAAACCCTCACGCACGCGGCGATGGAAACGAGTTTCGTCACCGTCTGGGTGCTCGCCGCGTACCTGCTCTACGAGTACGGTGTCCTGCTGTTCGGTATCGACGTCGGCGCGCTCGCCGCGGCCGCGGGCCTCCTCGCCCCCATCGCCGGTGCCGTCGTCGGCCTGATTCCTGGCTGTGGCCCGCAAATCGTGCTCGCCAGCGTGTACGCCGAGGGCGCGATACCGTTCTCCGCGCTCACCGCGAACGCCATCAGCCAGGACGGGGACGCCCTCTTCCCGCTCATCGCCATCGACAAAACGGCCGCGGTCGTTGCGTCCATCTACACCACGATACCCGCGCTCGTCGTCGGTGTCCTGCTTCACGTCCTGTTCGGTCCGATGAACGGATTCGGTGTCCTCGGCTGAGCCGTGTCGGGACGCTACGACACCGTTCGGATTATCCGCTCGACCTCCTCCCAGTTCCGTTCGGTTTCCGCCGATAGGACGTACCGCGACCCGTAGTCGCCCGTCTCCGTTTCGACGAGTTCGTGCTCGACGAGGACGTCCAAATGATGCCGAACGGTGCTGTAGTCGATGTCGAGGTCGGCCGCCAACCGGTTCGGATTGCGCGGTTCCTCGGCGAGTTCCGCCAGTAGGGTCGCTCGGCGAGCGCCGCCGCGACTGCCGGAGAGGACGTACCACAGTTTCCCGTTTCCGCTCACCTTGACCACGCCCCGGTCGGTGCGCGTCGAGTTCGAGGTGTCACGGACGTTTCGTAGGTCCTCCGGACTCCTTGCTATGGAGTGGCTAAACACGCGTAAATGGTCATCTAGTCCGAGAGGCGACGGTCGAGAAGAGGAGGTCAGTCCCACGTGACCCACGCGAGGAACACCAGCGCGAGAAATTCGAGGACGTGAAGCGCGAGCATCGCTTTCCACGCGGGGGCGGGAACCTTGGTTGCGAACCAAACGGACAACAAGTTATCCCACGAGTAGATGTAGAACGCCAACGCGTTTTGCGCGAGAAGGAGGACGGAGAACACCGACAGACCGAGCGTGTGTTTCGACTGAAACTGACGGTAGTTGTCGAGCCACACGTAGCTCAAGCCGAGAAGTAACACCACGTTGAGCGCCGTGGAAACCCGCGCGACGTCTATCCAGATTCCCATCCGTCGTCCCTCCTTTGTAATCGTGTTCGCATATATGCTTTCCCAGATTCGGCCATACTCATTCCACCTTCTCGATTATCTCCTCGACCGTCTCCCAGTGCTGTCGCACTCGGTCAGTCAACAGGTACACCGCACCGTACTCGTCGCCGCTGTTCTCGACGATTCCGTTGTCCATGAGGACGTCCAGATGGTGACGAACCGTCTTGTAATCGAGGTCCAAGTCCTCCGCGAGTTGGTTGGCGTTCCGTGGTCGCTCGTCGACGGCCCGGACCAACCGAACGCGGTTGGCTCCGCCACGGGTACCGGTGAGCACGTACCAGAGGACGCCCTCCATCACCCCCAACCGAAACACTCTGCCCACGTAAGCGCATCGCCCTACTGATTCAGTATGCGGTCTACACCGTGAACAGATGCCCCTCTCGGGGAACGTCGAAGACGCCGATGCGCGCCCCTGCGTCGAGCCACGCGTGGCCGTAGGAAAACGACGCCAGCGCGTTGACGAAATCGTCCTCGTCCTTGAAGTGCCTCCCGTCCTCCAGATACGACCGGGCCATCTCCCGGCAGTCCACCGCCGCTTCGCCCATCGGGGTGTCCGTCGGCGCGGCGATTTCGGCGGCGTCGAGCGCCTCCGACAGCAGGCGTTCGTAGCGGTTCGTCTTCTCGACTAACTCTGCGGACATAGCCGAATCGTGGCGGAGCGCGAAGGTAAGAGCTTCGAGCGAGTCCGACGGTGAAACCGGAAACGACGGGAGACAGCGCAAGGTAAATACACGACGACGAGTGATATTGCACCATGAACGAAGAGCCTCGTGTCGAGATGTACATCAAGGAGAACTGTTCCTATTGCGATAAGGCCAAAGAACTCCTCGACGGAAAAGGAGTCGAGTACGAGACGTACAACGTAACCCGCGACGAGGAACTGTTCGAGGAGATGGTCGAACGCGCCGACGGGCGGAAAACCGCCCCGGAAGTGTTCATCGACGACGAGCTCATCGGCGGCTGGGACGAAACCTGCGCGCTCGAAGAGGAAGGCAAGCTGGACGAAAAGCTGGGCCTCGCGCTGGCCGACGGCGGTGAAGCCGTCGATTCCGACCCGGAACACCGGAAAGTCATCGTTTCGGGGAGCGGCATCTCGGGACTCACCGCGGCCATCTACTCCGCCCGGTCGAACAACGACCCGCTCGTCCTGCAGGGCGACGAACCCGGCGGGCAGTTGACGCTCACGACGGACGTGGAGAACTACCCCGGATTCCCCGACGGCATCAGCGGGCCGGAACTCATCAACAACATGCAGGAACAGGCCGAACGCTTCGGTGCCGACGTGCGGACCGGCATCATCGAGGACGTGGACGAGTCCTCCCGTCCGTTCCGCGTCGAGCTCACGAACGGCGACGTGTACACGACCGACGCGCTCATCGCGGCCAGCGGCGCGAGCGCCCGCACGCTCTCGATTCCGGGCGAGGACGAACTGATGGGCTACGGCGTCTCGACCTGTGCGACCTGTGACGGCGCGTTCTTCCGCGACGAGGAGATGATCGTCGTCGGCGGCGGCGACGCCGCCTTCGAGGAGGCGACCTTCCTGACGAAGTTCGCGGAGAAGGTGTACCTCGTCCACCGCCGCGAGGAGTTCCGCGCGGAGGACTACTGGCAAGACCGCCTGCAGGAGAAGGTCGACGACGGCGAAATCGAGATCATGAAGAACACCGAAGTCACCGAGATTCACGGCTCGCCCGAGGAAGGCGTGGACCACGTGACGATGGTACGAAATCCCGACGGAAAGCCGTCCGAGAAACTCGACGACCCCGAAACCGAGAAGTTCGACTTCGACATCGGCGCGGTGTTCCTCGCAATCGGCCACACGCCCAACACGGGCTACCTCGAAGATACGGGCGTCGAACTGGACGAAGAAGGCTACATCCGCACACAGGGCGGGAAAGGCGGAGACCAGACGAAGACGGACGTCCCCGGCATCTTCGGCGCGGGCGACGTGGTGGACTACCATTACCAGCAGGCCGTGACCGCCGCGGGAATGGGCTGTAAGGCGGCCCTCGACGCGGACGACTACCTGGAGACGGCCGAACTCGGCGAGGCGAGCGCCGCCCAAGAGGGTGCGGCGGCCTCCGACGACTGATCGAAGATTCGAGGCACGACGTTTTTCGCGGGGCGAACGTCCAGCCACAGCGTTTAGTGTATGGACGCGAGTAGTGGCCCGCATGGACTTCGACCTTCGCGTCTCCGAACTGGACCCCCTTCACGGGCGGCTCGAAGAAGCACAGGAGCGCGTCTTCGAGTTACAGGCGGGAACACGGGTGGACTCGGACGAGTTCTTCTCGAAGGAGTTCATGCGACGTCACACCCAGTACGACTCGTTTCGCGCCTTCTATCGGGAGAGTTCGTGGGACCTCGACGAGGCGGGAGACATGGACGAACTCCCGAACGACCGTCTCGACGGCTACGTCGCGGAGACGACGGAGTTCGAGACGTGGGAGGAGATGAAGACGGCGGCGGCGGAAGAGGAGATACTCGACCAACTGGTTTCGTGAGTCCTCACGTGAACCCCGGAATCATCGTCAGCACGCGATAGAGACCGAAGCTGATGAGTCCGGCGCCGACCATCGAGAACACCCACGCGCCGAGCGTGTAGCCCGCTTTGGACGCCGAAACGCCGCCGCCGGACCCGGACGAGCGAACGGCCAAGCCAGCGCCGACGATGCTGGAAATCATCACCTTGTTGAACGAGATGGGGATGCCGAGGACGATTGCGAGTTGGGCGATGAGGAAGGCGGGGATGAGCGCGGCGATGGACCGGCGCGGACCCAGCGACGCGTACTCCTGTGAGACGGCCTGAATCAGGCGCGGTGCGCGGGTCCACGCGCCGACGAGGATGCCGACCCCTCCGAGCGCGAGGAGGTACACCGGGGACAGGTGGAGGTCCGTTTCGAAGATGGCTTCGAGCGGTCCGGTCGCCAGACCGACCTGCGTCCCGCCGCTGGTGAACACGACCATGAGCCCGAGGACGACCAGAAACCGATTGATTCCCTTCTCCTCGTTACCCACGAGCGCCCATCGCGTGGCGAGGAGGGCGAGGAGTCCGAAGCCGACGCTGATGACGACCATGCCGAGGGTGTAGCTTCCGAAAACGTGGTCCGGAAGCAGGTGCCAATCGGTCGAGAGTGCGCGGGCGATGGACCCCGGCGCGCCGTTCGGCTTCGGCGTCACCGTCAGTTGAATGTTGGCGACGGCGTAGCCGACCAGTCCGGCCAATAGAGGGATGCCGACCGATTCCGGCACCGACTCGCTTCTGAGCGTCCGAGCGACGCTGTAGGCGATGATGGCGTTTGCGATAGGAATCGTGAACCAGAAGGCGAGGATTCTGACGTACTCGTCCGTGGCGAACCCGCCGCCGAGCGAGATGCCCGCGCCGACCATCGCCCCCGTAACGGCGAACGCCGATGGAATCGGATAGCCGCGCGTGTTGCCGATGGTGATGAGCGTCGCGGCGGTCAGCAGGGCCGCCGCGGCCGCGACCGGCGTTATCGTCACGCCGGTCACGAGGTCTTTCCCGATGGTTTCGGAGATGCTCCCGCCCTGAACGATGGCCCCGAGTCCGGCGACGACCCCGACCAAGAGCGCGGCGCGGAGGACGGACAGCGCGTTCGCCCCGACGGCGGGTGCGACGGGCGCCGAATTGCTGTTCGCGCCCACCGTCCACGACATGAACATCGATGCGGTCAACGCGACGGCGACGACGAGAACTAACGATGCCATTATGCGTGTGACGACGGGTCGGGGGGCAGTTGTGTCACGATAGTACGAAAGAGATTTTTCTCACTCAGATTCATCGCTACTCCCTACCGAATACAGCGTTAAGTGGCCTTTGGTACGAATTCCGCCGAATTGGTTCGAGAAAAGTTACGGATGGCTTGTACCGATACGGACACAAATTTGAACCCGCGGCCGCGGTGCAGTCGGCATCCACAGACCCTTAACGCTTCACGTCAAAGCGGAGGTATGGTAGATACCGATTCCGTCGAAACGGAAACGTACACCATCGAAGGACCGGACGGCAACAGCGACGAAATCGAACTCCCGCCGGGACTCATCGACCTCCTCCGCGAGGAGGACGAATCCCGCGAAACGGTCGTCGGCGACATGGCCATCGTCTCGTTCGTCCAGCAGGCTCACGCGGCCGTTCATCACACGCAGGGCGAACCCAGCGAGGACGTCGTTGCCATCGAAGAAAAGGCGCGAGAACTGTTCGAGGACCGAATCGGCATCACGTTCGAGCAGGCGACCGGCCACTCGCACTAACGGTCGATGCGGTCGCCGATTTCTACGATTTCGAGTGACTTTGGGTAGTCGTAACTCCGCGTGTGGTCGTAGAGCGCGGTCGGGTCCGCCGTCAATCCTTTCCACATGTCCCAGTGGGTCGGAAGCAGGCAGTCCAATTGCAGGGCGTCCGCGGCGGCCGCGATTTCGTTTTCGTCGCTGTACCATTTCGTGTACTTCGGCTCGCGGGTTTCCTTGTCAGGAATCCAGCCGTCGGAGCCGAACGCCAACACGCCGAGGTCGATGTCGTACTCCTCGCCGATGGCGGCGAGTTCGTCGCCGGGTTTGGTGTCGCCGCCGTGGAAGAACGTGGCCGACTCGTGTTCGATGACGTAGGAGACGGGGTGGGTCGCGTCGTCGTCGTGAGCGGGTTCGACGCGGACGGTGAACTCGCCGACTTCGAAGGTGTCGCCCTCCTCGACCGCTTCGAACTGGTCGGGGGAAACGTCCCACTCCTCGGTCCACTCCTCGTCGTCGCGCGCGACGGCGAGGCTGTCGTCCGGCGCGTAGAACCTCGCGCCCGTCGATTCGAGGATAGGGGCCTGGCTCGGCCCGTGAACGTGGTCGGTGTGTTCGTGGGTCGCCAGCACCGCGTCCGCTTCCGTCACGTCGTCCGGGTCGAACGGAACGGGAACCATTCGCACCGTTCGCGGCGGGTCGCCCGTCCCGACGTAGGGGTCGATGAACAGCGTCGTTCCGTCGCTCCCCTTCAGGATGAATCCGTTACAGCCGAGATACCAGAGCGAGAAGCCCTCCGGCGTCCAGTCTTCGACCGCGCGTGGCAGCCAGTCTCCCCAGTCGCTGTGAATCGCCATACCGAACACTGCTCGGCAAGTGCGCCTAAACCTTGCGTTCGTTTCCCCCGTCGGGACTCTTATATGTCCGAATAAATACAGGATAAATCGACAACTCCGAATTATTAACCAAAGACATATATCCTACCAGTCACATTCCGAGAACGCCTGCGGATGGTGTTTTCATCACTGCAGGCAGTCGGTACTGCAATGTGTCTCTGACGGGTGCGGCCTCTACCGCCGCACCTCACATTCACCAGAACGCACCAGTGGCACGTTCGAAGGTATCTTCGAGCGTCGGGTCGTCGAACGCGCGCTCCACGATGTTCGTGTCGATATCGTACTCGATGCAGCCATGGCAGTCGAGTCGCGGCAGATGATTGTGGTGCAGTTCGATGGACACGCATCGTCTGTCGTCAGTGCAGGCGGCTTCGTGTTCGACGACGAACGTGGCGAGTTCGTCCAACGAAACCGGACACTCGTGGTCCAACAGATAACGGAGGGCGATGCGTCGCCGATGGTGTCCGTAAATCGAGAACAGTTCCGATGCCGATGGAACGCGCGTGTCGTCGTGGTGGTTCGTATGCGTGTTCGTAACCATTTCTCCCTCCTTGCTGTCAGGTAGTTCGGCGACGGGGAGTGTCGAGCCTGCACGTAGCGAGGACCGGTGTCCGAACCGAGTCCGAACGATTGAATAATTGTACTATAGGAATATTACTTTAATTAATCAAACGAGGTTCGAAGTCGAAAAACTGTCTCGAAAACTAACCGGCGTTTATAATTGTTGCTGTTTTTTAAATCACCTTTTTAAGGGAGGAGAAGAATCGATGGATGAGTATGAACGATTCTGGTGGGCGTCCGGACGCGTTGGTTTCGACAGTCGTCAAGCGTGCCGGATTTCTCACCGCTCTCGCGTCGGGACCGATGCCGAAGCGTCATCTCAGGGACGAACTCGACGTGTCCCGCTCGACGGTTTACAAAGCGGTCCGGGAACTCCACGAGCACGAACTCGTCGAACGAACCGACGAGGGTCTCGCGTTGACCCTCGCGGGACGGATGCTCGAATCCGAGTACGGTGCATTTCGAAGCATCGCCGAGGACGTCAATCGAACCCGAGAACTGCTCTCGGTTCTCCCGAACGATTCGAAGGTGTCCACCGAACTCGTCGAAGACGCCACGACGATTTTCGCCGAACGACACGCACCGAACCATCCCCTCCGATATTTCGAGGAGATGGTTTCCGATGCCGACCGGGTGCTGGGTATTTCGCCCGTCGCACTTCCGCAGTACGTCGAACTGTTTCACGACCGCACCGTCGGGGAGGGGATGGCCGCCGAGTTGGTGCTCGAACGCCCAGTCGTCGAACACCTCATCACGGATTACGGCGAACAGTTGAGCGACGCACTGACGTCCAACCACGTCTCGATTTGGGAGCTAGACACGACGCTTCCGTTCGGTCTCATCGTCACCGAAGGGGAACGCGATGGCGTCAGCCTCGTCGTCTACGACGACCGGGGTGAACTCCGCGGCCTTCTCACGAACGACACCTCCGACGCGGTGGGGTGGGCGAAAGACGTGTTCGAAACTTACCGCGAGCGGGCGACGCTCATCGGTGGGCCGTAACTAGCGCTCTTGCCACTCGGGGTCGCGGTCTTCGAGAAAGGCGTCGATACCCTCGTTTTTGTCCTCGGAGGCGAACAGCAGGGCGAACAGTTCGGCTTCGTACTCGATACCCGCCTCCAAGTCCATCCGACTGCTCGCTTTGACCGCTTTCTTCGCCAGTTCGAGCGCCGTCGGGCTTTTGTCGGCCATCCGTCCCGCGAGTTCGTACACGCGGTCCTCGAACTCGTCGTCGGTACACACTTCGTCCACGAGGCCGATGTCGTACGCCTCCTCCGCGTCGATGATTTCACCGGAGAGAATCAACCGCATGGCCTGCCCCTCGCCGACCAACCGCGCGAGTCGTTGCGTGCCGCCGCCGCCGGGCATGATGCCGAGGTTGATCTCGGGCTGGCCGAGTTTCGCGCGTTCGTGTGCGACGCGCACGTCACAGCCCTGCGCGAGTTCGCATCCGCCGCCGAGCGCGTGACCGTTGATGGCCGCGATAACCGGCTTTTCGAGGTCGTCCACGTACTCGTAGACGCGCGGTCGCTTGCTCGCTTCGCGCTGCTCGTGTGCATCCCGCTCCCGGAGTTCCTTTACGTCGGCCCCGGCGACGAACGCCTTCGCCTCCGGTGCGCCCGTGAGCACGACGACGCGGACGTCCGGGGACGCCTCGACGGCATCGAGCACGTCCTTCAGTTCGGCGCGCAGTTGCGCGTTCAGCGCGTTTCGGGCGTCGGGGCGATTCAGCGTGACCGTCCCGACGTACTCCTCGACGTGGAAATCGACCGTCTCGCACTCGTGTGCGACCTGTTCGGGACTTCCGGGCGTTTCGTCGCTCATCGGGGGACCTCGCTGTTTCCGTCCGTGACGTCGTCGGAATCGGTCCGGCGAGCCGTCCGGCTTTCGCCGGAGACCCCCACGATTTCGCCGTCCTCCCACACGTAGAACCCCTCGCCGGTCTTCTTGCCGAGTTTCCCGGCGCGCACCTTCTGCCGGAGAATCTGTGGCGGGCGGAACCGCTCGCCCAGTTCCTCGCGGAGGTGTTCGAGGATTCCGAGACGGACGTCGAGTCCAACCACGTCGCCGAGTTCGATGGGACCCATCGGGTGGTTGTAGCCGAGTTCCATCGCCGTGTCGATGTCGCGGGGACTCGCCACGCCCTCCTGTACCATTCGAATGGCCTCGACGCCGAGCGCGACGCCCAGACGCGAGGAGGCGAAGCCGGGCGAGTCGTTGACTTCGACGCCCACCTTGTCGATGCCCGCCACGAACTCCGCGGCGAAATCGACCGTTTCGCGGTCGGCCTGCTCGGGAATCACGATTTCGACCAGCTTCATGATGTGCACCGGGTTGAAAAAGTGCAGTCCGATGGCCCTCGACGGGTCGTCCAACGCGCTGGCGATTTCGGTCAGCGAGAGCGAAGAGGTGTTCGACGCGATGATGGCGTCGTCGGACGCGAACGCCGCTACGTCCTCGAACGTCTCGCGCTTGATTTCCATCTTCTCGGGCACCGCCTCGACCACCAAATCGGCGTCGCCGACGGCGGCTTCGAGGTCGGTCGTGCCGGAAATTCGGTCAAGTGCGGCGTCCTTCTCGGTTTCCGAAACCTTGTCGCGCTCGACGCCGCCCTGGAGGTTCGCCTCGATGCTCTCGATACCGTTCTCCACGAACTCCCGTTCGATGTCGCGGAGCGTCACGTCGTGGCCCGCCATCGCCGTCACCTGTGCGATTCCGTGGCCCATCGTCCCCGCTCCGAGTACGCCTACTTTCATCGTACAAACACGCGTGCGGACCCACGAAAAGCGTTTTTCTCCGCCCTCGGTTCGGGACTCCTCGACCACGACGACGCTCCGTCCACCATCGTTCGCCTCGAACGAACGTATCCCAACGCCGACCGTTTACAGAAAGCTTTTATCGTACCCGTGAAATCGGTTAATTGTCTCGGGTAGGGGTACACGAGACAGCATTTCTTTCGACGCCGCACATCGGAGCCGTGAGTCCGCGTACCGCCCGAATACCGTTCTCAATTTCGTTCGATATGGCAACTTCGTTATCAATCTGTGGAACCGATTGGTCCGCGTTCGACTGTCCGTTTCTGTATTTCATTTAAAATCTATCGCCGAGATTTCTATCCTCCGTGAGGAGCGCCGTGCTTTCCCGCTCAAAATTTATATCCAATCTGATGTATTTTGGACCACGGTCGGAGCAAAGCTCCGACTTGGTTCAAGGTTCGCCCACTTATGGGCGAATTTTGAACCCATACCTCGTCACACCTTCCTGCGTGTAGATGCGGCGCATCGTCGTCTCCACGGCGTCGCCGATTTCGAGGTTTCCGGGGGCGGTCCCCGTCACCTGCGCCGGGACGCTCGCTTCGCCGCCGTCCGGTCCCGAGAGGGCGACGACCGCCACGTCGAAGTCGCCGGACTTGGCCTGCTGTTCCGCGAACTCGGGCGGCGCACCGCCCTGCGAGATGGTCGTCACGGCTTCCACCGTCCCCTCGCCGGTCAGTCGAACGTCGCCATATTTGACCAAGGAGTGACAACCGTTGCACGCGCCCTCCGGCGGGAAGTTCAGCGCGCCGCAGTCGGGACACTTCCCGGCGAGCAGTCGGTGTCGTTGGTCGAGCGTGCGCCGCCACGACGGCACGCTGACGTAGGCCCCGCCGCCGCTCGGCGGGCCGGAGGTGAGGTCGCCGCGCAGTCGGAGATATTCCGCGTAGGAAACCGGTTCGTCGCCGTCGAGCGCCGTCGAGACGGGAACGTCGCCCGGCGCTTCGAGTACGAGCGCGTCCGCGCCAGCACCGCTTCCGAACGAGGCGGCGAGGATACGCTCGCGGCCGTCCGCGAGGGATTTGGCGAGGCTCAACGGGACGCTCGCCGCGCCGGTGTCGCCGAGTTCGTGGACGGGCGCCCCAGCCCGAATCTCGTCGATACCGACGCCGAGCGCACCCGCGGCCCGGTAGGGGAGTTTGCCGTTCGGGGCCTGTACCGCCGCTGCGTCCACGTCCCCGACGTCCGCGTCCAATCGCCCGACCGCCGCGGCGAGCGTCTCGGAGAACGCCTCCCTGTCGTAACTCGTGACGCCCAGTCCCTCGACGTTCTCGTCGCCGGTGGCCCGGAAGCGCGTGCCGGGGAATTCGGCGGCGTACTCGGCCCGTTCGCGGATGCTGACGGGACCGTCGTCGGCGAGGACGAAGGCGGCCGCGCCAGCACCTGCCGCGTGGTCCTCGGTTGAATCCGGTTCGCCGCGGGGAGCGTCCGCAGCGACGACCACCCCAACGCCGTCGTCCCACGGTCCCGCCGCGAGTCCGGCGACGAGCGCCCGCGTTCCGGCGCGGGTGCTCCCCGTGAATACGTGCCGCGTCGCGTCCGCCGGAACGTCGAGCATCCCGCCGAGTCGGGCGGTCGCGTCCTCCTCCGCCATCGGCGGGGTGGTCGAAGCGAACGCGAGGAAGGAAACGTCCGGGTTCCCGGCGGCGTCGAGCGCGCGCGTCGCCGCCTCGTAGGCCATCGTCAGTGCGTCCTCGTCGGCGTCGGGAACCGCTTTTTCGTTCACTCCGGCGGCGTGGAACTGCCCCCACGCCTCGACGAACTCGTCGGCCGAGATTCGGAACCGAGGGGCGTAGGCACCGACAGCGGCGATGTCCGGTACCCCTTCGTCGCCCGTCATGCCTCCACCTCCGATTCCTTTTCGAGCACGTGGACGACCGCGGCACCGCCGCTCCCGCCGACGTTGTGCGTCAGGCCGCGCGTCGCGCCCTCGACCTGCCGGTCGCCCGCCGTCCGGGAGAGCTGTTTGTACGCCTCGACCATCTGTCCGGCCCCGGTCGCGCCGATGGGATGGCCCTTCGATTTGAGTCCGCCGGACGTGTTGACGGGGCGTTCGCCGCCGAGTTCGGTCGCGCCGGAGGCGACGAACTCGCCCGCTTCGCCGGGTTCACAGAAGCCGAGGTCCTCGTAGGCGAGCAGTTCCGCGATGGCGAAACAGTCGTGCACCTCGGCGAAGTCGATGTCCCCGGGTGAGACTCCGGCCATCTCGTAGGCGGACTGGGCGGCCTCGCGGGACGCCGGAACGGAGGTGTAGGTGTCGCGCTGGAAGAGCCCCACGCGGTCGCTGGCCGCGCCGACGCCCGCGATTCGGATGGGGTCGTCGGTGTACTCGTCCACCACGTCCTCGCTGGCGACGACGGCGCACGCCGCGCCGTCGGTCGTCGGACAGCAGTGATAGAGCGTCAGCGGGTCCGCGACGACTTGGGCGTTCATCGCATCCTCCAGGGAGCACTCGAAGCCGAGGTGGGCGTGCGGGTTCTTCGCGCCGTTGGCGTGGTTCTTGACCGCGACGCGGGAGAGGTGTTCGGCCGTCGTACCGTACTTCTCCATGTGAGCGTCGGCCATCTGGGCGTAGACGCCCGCGAACGTGGTACCCGAGAGTCGCTCCCACTCGGTTTCCCCGGAGACGCCGAGCCAGTACTTCGTCGCGTCGCTCGACGTGTCGGTCATGATTTCGACGCCGCCCGCGAGAACGACGTCCGCCATGCCGCTCTTGACGGCCTGTACGGCCTGCCGGACGGCGTAGCCGCTCGCCGCACAGGCGTTCTCGACGCGGGTACACGGGATTCCGTCGAGTCCGACGTGTTCCGTCACGGCTGGCCCAGACAGGCCGAGTTGCCGCCCGCCGACGCCGAGCGTGCCGACGACCGCCTCGTCCACGTCGTCCGGGTCGATGCCCGCCGGAACGCTGTCGCAGGCCGCCTCGAAGGCGGTGCGGAACAGCGACCGATAGCTTTCGTCGGGGAACGACCCGAAATCCGTCTGGGCCGCCCCGACCAGATACGCATCTCGCATGTCTCCAACTGACGTTCGCGGGGAGAAATAACTGCCGTCACTTCCGCGAGGTCGGTGGCGGTTCCCCGCCGTCGTTTCGACCGACGCATCCAGCGGGAGATTCAAGAACCTCGGCGGCCTACGGGCGCACGTGCACGGAAACGCGGCACGAATCAAGGTGAAGGGCCGGCACGGCTGACGTGGTGGGCATCGACATCAGCGGTCGCCACGAGGAGGACGGCGAATACCTGATGGTCGCCGCCGCAGTCCACGCGACGGTCGACACGACGCGACTTCACAGCGTTCGGGGGCTGGGGTTCGCGGTCAGCCACCACGAACCGACGCTTTCGGCGACGACGGGGGTCGTCGCCGAGGCGGTTTCTGACCTCCCCGACCCGTCGGCGGAACCCATCGTCGCCGAACGGGGCGAATTCTACGAGGAACCTGTGTGGATGGTCGAACAGTATCTCGAACCTGATTTTAAGTACGTCGAGAGCATAGCCGAACGTGAAACCGTGCAGGCCGCACACCACGCCGCGTACGCCGCCCGCAAACTACTCCTATGAAAGCGATACTTGCAAAACGGGTAGATGACGGAACAGCTTCCATCGACGAACTGGCCGAGTTGGCTCGCGCCGCGGGCTACGACGTCGCCGCGGAAGTTACGCAAGCCAGAGAGGAAGACGCCGCGTACCAGTTCGGCGAAGGGAAAGTCGCGGAACTCGCGGCCACCGTCACGGAACGGGGCGCCGGGGTGGTCATCTTCGACAACCAACTCGGGCCGTATCAGACGTACAACCTCGGCCAGCGACTGCCGGACGGCACGCGGGTCATCGACCGATTCCGGCTCATCCTCGAAATCTTCGGGCAGCGCGCCCAGACGCGCAAGGCGCAGTTGCAGGTCGAGTTAGCCGAACTCCGCTACGAGTTGCCGCGCGTCGAGGCGAAGACCAGCCTCGCAAAGCGCGACGAGCGGCCGGGGTTCATGGGGCTCGGTGAGTACGACGAGAGCCACGAACAGGACATCAAGGACCAGATAAGCCGCATCAAGGACGAACTCGACGCCATCGCCGACAAGGAAGCCGACCGCAGACAGAAGCGGCGCGAGTCCGGATTCGACCTCGTGGCGCTCGCCGGATACACGAACGCGGGGAAATCCACGCTCCTCCAGCGACTCGCGGCGGAGTTGGAAATCGGCGAGAACGAGGAGTTACACCCCGACTTGGACCCCACCGCGGAGGCCGAAGACCGCCTGTTCACGACGCTCGGCACCACGACCCGGAAGGCCGACATCGAGCGGCGTGACGTACTGGTGACGGATACGGTCGGGTTCATCAGCGACCTGCCGCACTGGTTGGTGGAGTCGTTCAAATCGACGTTGGACGCGGTGTACTACGCCGACCTCGTGTTGCTGGTCGTGGACGTGAGCGAGCCGATAGACGACATCCGGGAAAAGCTCGTCACCTGCCACGACACGCTGTACGAGCGCAATCAGGCGCCCATCGTCACCGTGTTGAACAAGATAGACGCCGTGAGCGACGAGGAACTCGAAGAGAAGCAACGGGCGCTGTCGGCGCTCGCGCCGAGTCCGGTGGCTATCAGCGGCAAGGAAGGGGTGAACATCGAGGAACTGAAACGGCGGGTCGACATCGAACTGCCCGCGTGGGAGTTCGAACGGTTGGTCATGCCGATGACCGACGAAACGATGAGCGTCGTTTCGTGGGTTCACGACCATGCTCGTGTGGAGGACGTGACGTACACCGACGACGAAGTGGTCGTGGAGTTCGAGGCCCGTCCGTCCATCGTTCAGCAGTCACGGTCGAAGGCGAGCGACCTGACCGCCGCGCCGTCGGCCTAAAGCATCGAATATAACGATACCGCGCCGTTCGAGCAAATCCATGCCGTGTGATTCTTCTGGTCGTAAATGAGGACTGCGTCGTCCTGCACTTCGAGTTCGGCGTATCGGTCGTCGTCCCGGTCCCGTCGGGAATCGTCTGCTTCGTGCGTGCTCGTGGTCATGCGATTCGGTTGTCTGTCGTTATCGACTTTCTCTCCAATACCCGGTAGCAACCGGCCAGTGATAAGTGTTACCCAATACCATGATTCTCCACTGTTCGATAGGCGACGGTCGAACGAGAACCTTTCGATTATACGTACATTCTCCATCCGAAACCGTTGCGTGCAGGGCTCTCGCCGCGGTGCTCACGAAATCGCGTTTTCCCCGCGAAAGCCCGGACATACGGTTACCTTCGGTAAGTCGATTTCGTAACGTAACTTTTTACCGGCCGACTTCCTACCTCGGCGTATGAGCGACGAACCGGAACGATTGACGATGTGGTGTGCCGGTGAGGAGTGGTGTCCGATCACTGCGACGGCGACCCTCGTCGGGAAGAAGTGGCACCCCGTCATCGTTCATCGACTGCTGGTGAATGGTCCCCTCGGCTTCAACGCACTCAAAGAGGAGGTGGACGGGATTTCGAGCAAGGTGTTGTCCGACAGCTTGGACGATTTGGGTGAAAAACGGCTCGTGAACCGCGAAATCGTGAACGACAAACCGGTCCGCGTCGAGTACTCGCTGACCGCGACCGGCGAATCGCTGGAACCCGTCATCCTCGCCATGCGCGACTGGGGGACGGAGTACGTCTCCCCCGCCGAGGACCCGGATTCGGCTACCGTGTGAGTTCCCGCTTTTCCTTTTCGACCACCCGAACGTCACGAATCGCGGTGTCAGGATATCCGCCGTCGTCGTCCTTCTCGACCGCCTTCACCATGTCCCAGACGGCGTTCAGCCCCGTCGTGACGCCCTCCAAGGCCTCCATCTCGCATCCGGTCTTGCCCGTCGTCTCGACGGCCACGGATAGGACCACCCGGTCGTCGCGCACGTCGAAGTCGGTATCGACGTTCGTGATGGGTATCTGGTGGCACATCGGAATCGTCTCCCACGTGTGTTTCACCGCCTGTACCGCGCCGATTCGGGCCGTCGCCAGCACGTCGCCCTTCTTCACGTCGTTCGCTCGAATTGCATCGACGGTCGAGGATTGGAGGTGAATCTCGCCCCGCGCAACCGCGCGGCGGGCCGTGTCGGGTTTCCCGCCGACGTTCACCATCTGAACCTCGCCGGAGTCGTCCGTGTGGGTCAGTTCCTCGTCGGTCGTCTCGTTTTTACGCATCGTCCTCACCCCACATCGCGGTCGGAATCGTTTCGAGCATGTCGGACGCGAGCAGGCCCTCGTATCGCTCGTCGTAGAGCAGGTCGCCCGCCCGGCCGTTGACGAACGACCCGACGCACGCGGCGTCGAAGGCCCCCGTCGTGCCGAACAGCCCCGCGACGACTCCGGCGAGCAGGTCGCCCGTGCCACCCACTTTCATGCCCGTGTTGCCCGTTCGAACGACGCGCGTTCGGTCGCCGTCCGAAATCACGTCCGTCGCGCCCTTCGCCAGCACGACGTGCCCGATGTCGTCCGCGAGGGCTTCGATTTCGTCCGTCACCTCGCGCAAGTCGTCCGCGTCCGGGCCGCCCATCTCGGCCAGTTCCTTGCGGTTCGGCGTACAGACCAGCGTCGCGTCCGTGTCGAGGCCGGGAATCGCGGGGAGCGCGTCGGCGTCCACCACCGCCCGACCCCCGAAGGATTCGAGGAAGTCCGTCGCCGCGTCGATGGTCTCGTCGGCGTTGCCGAGTCCGGGGCCGATGATAACCGTGTCGTCGTACGATTCGGCCGTCTCGACCAAGCCATCGACCTGCTCGGGCGTCAGGCGGTCGCCGTCGTAGGGTTGGACGATGAGGTCCTCCGCGTAGCCCTGAATCTCTCCCGCGACGGTGTTCGGCGCGGCGACGAACGAGAGGTCCGCACCCGCCCGCAGCGCCGACTGGGCCGCGAGCGCGGGTGCGCCGGTGAACGGCCCGCCGCCGATGACGAACACGCGCCCCCCGACGTCCCCGCGAACGCTCCGGAGGTCGCCCGGCCCGACGAACCGCTCCGCGGCGGCGGGGATGCCGATGTCGGCCACGGTCACGTCGCCGTCGTGGTCGGCGAGGCCGGGTTTCATGTCGTGGAACGTGACGACCGCATCGGCTTCGACGGCCACGCCCTCGGCTTCTCCCGAATCGGCGTTCACGCCCGAGGGAACGTCCACGGCGAGGACGGTGGCGTCGGCGTCGTTGATGTCCCGGGCCGCGGTCGCGGCGGGTTCCCGGAGCGCCCCCGTCACGCCGGTTCCGAGCACGGCGTCGATAACGAGGTCACAGTCGGGCAGTTCGAACGCGCCGGAGTCTTTCACTTCCGTCGCGTCGTACTCGGCCCGGCGGAGCGCGTCCCAGTTTTCCCGCGCGATGTCGGTGCCGATTGTTTCGGCCCGACCGAGCAGGAGGACGGACACGTCGTACTCGTCGAGAAACCGCGCGGCGACGAAGGCGTCGCCGCCGTTGTTTCCCCGTCCGGCGACAATACAGACCCGCGCGCCCGGCGACGCCATCTCGCGGACGCGGCGGGCGATGGCGTTCCCGCTCGACTCCATCAACTGTTTGCGGGGCACCCCGAGGTGTTCGGCGTTCTCGTCCACGGCGGCCATCCGGTCTGCGGTTATCATGGTCGAGCGTTCGGTCGGATTCCGGGTTAACGTTACGGGCCGCGGTGCGAAGTTCGGCCGCCGCGTGGCGCGTGAATCGTTTTCAGTGTGGCGCGGAAACGCTCGGACACGACGGCCGTCCGGTTCGAGACGGGACGGCGGTTCGACGGCGCGCTTCTCGGATCTCCCGAGTACACCGAACCAATAGAATTAACTCCTCGCCGTTTGATATGTCGGACGAACCAGACGAGGTATTCGCCGAAAGGCCAGTGGTAGAGCACTGACCTCGTGTGCTTCGACACCTATCGAAGCATGTCCGACAACGAACCTTCTTCGGAAAAGCGTATCGCCATCAAACAGGTCGGCCTCCGGTTCCGCGGCATCGACGCCGACGACGTTGACGAGGAGCTTCTCGGCTCGATTCACGCCGTCCTCGACGAGCAAGGGTTGCCCGTCAGTAGTATTTCGGTCGAACCGCGCGAGCCGTTCGTTCCGCGGCAGTCGGGACCGCATCGGCCCTGAGCGAACCTCGAGTCGTCGTTTTTTCGGAAGCGGAGTTCGGGGACGGAGACGGCTTCGAACGTTTCGCGTCCATGGTCATGTCTGCTACCGATTCCACTCCGTTCGACTTCCGTCCGTCCCCCCCTACCGCTCGTCACTCCTCGACTTTCTCGCGCATCCAGTCGAACTGCTCGCGGAGTCTCGCTTCCCCGACGTCCGTCAGCGAGAACACGTCGTACAGCCCCTCGACGCGCTTTTCGACGTGGCCGCTCTCGACGAGTCGGTCGAGGGTGGCGTAGTAGCGCTTGGGGTCGAGCTGTTTGTCGTAGTGCGATTCGAGCCGGGTTTTCAGTCTCTGGCCGCGGAGTTCCCCGGCCTCGGCGAGGAGGATACACATGTCCCGACGGGTGCCACTCTGGTGCCAGCGAGCCATGTCCGGGTGTGGGGCGGCGGGACTCACGTGGCTTTCGGGTTGGAACCGATAGCTTCGACTGTACCCCCTCCGAAGCGCCGTTCATGACCGCTTCGGACGACATCACGGCACGATACTTCGAAACAGATAACGAACGCGTCCTCGAATTCGACCGGAAGGGGCGAACCGCGGCCGTCGCCCAGAACCTCGAAGGGTACGGAATGCTGAAAGTCCGGGAGACGGCGGACAGTCCGGAACTCGAACGGTACTACGGATTCGACATGGCGCTCGACCACGCGGCGGAACTGCTCGGCGTCCGACCGAACGACTTGCCGGTTCCCGACCGCGCATCCGACATGGGTATGTAAACATTCGGACACTGATGGGGTCGAACTCGGACTAACATCTCCATTCAACGATGGGAGACACGTCCGCAAAAAGAGATTTCTGGTGACATATACCCCCACAAACCTTTTCTTCGGTGATTGAGTGCCCTTCTGTAATGGCTACCCTGAGCGAACTTCTGGAGGACCTCGTCGGTGGTGTCGACGCAGTGTTTCTCTTCTCTCCGAGCGGGTCGTACTACGAACGGTTCGCGGACCTGAACGACACCGACGTGGTGGTCGTCGCGCCGGACAACAACGTCGGCGCGGGCGACTTCGTGGAACTCCCGCTGGAGTTCGAGAGCGTCAAAGACCGCATCCGATTCGGCATCGAAGGGGCGATAGACCACGGACTCGCGGAGGACGGCGACGAACTGACGTGCGTCGCGAACATGTTCGGCGACGGCATCGATACCGTCACCCGCGTCAGGGCCGACGAGGACGTTCACTCGGGAATCTACGACCTGTTCGCCAACTCGCGGGCCGACCCCGGCGTCATCCGCGACGTGTTCGAGGTCGCCATCGAACTCGGAAAGAAGGGACAGAAGGGCAAACCCGTCGGCGCGCTGTTCGTCGTCGGCGACGCGGGCAAGGTGATGAACAAGTCGCGCCCGCTGTCGTACAACCCCTTCGAGAAGAGTCACGTTCACGTCGGCGACCCCATCGTGAACGTCATGCTGAAGGAGTTCTCCCGCCTCGACGGCGCGTTCGTCATCTCCGACTCGGGGAAGATAGTCTCGGCGTACCGCTACCTCGAACCGTCCGCGGAGGGCGTGGACATTCCGAAAGGTCTCGGCGCACGACACATGGCTGGCGGTGCAATCACCCGCGATACGAACGCAACGGCAATCGTCCTCTCGGAGAGTGATGGACTCGTCAGGGCGTTCAAGGGCGGTGAAATCATCCTCGAACTCGACCCGGAGGCGTATTAGATGACGGCGGACTGGCAGGTACTCCTCCAACAGGAGTACCGCATCGTCCTCGCACTCCTCATCCTCATCGCGGGCGGCATCGCCGGGTATCTGCTCGGCCGGTTGAACATGCGCATCCTCAAGGCCGCCGGTCTGCCCGAGGTCGTCGAGGGAACGCCGTTCGAACGCACCGCCCGAAGCCTCGGAACCACGACGGTCTCGCTCATCGCGCGTCTCACTTCGTGGTTCATCTACGGCGTCACGATTCTCCTCGCGCTCAACACGGCCGAACTGCCGCTGAGCACGCAACTGTTCTGGCAGATCATCCTCTTTACGCCGCAGTTGTTCGTCGCGGCGCTCGTGTTCATCGTCGGATTCGTCGTCGCGGACAAGGCGGAACTGCTGGTGAGCGAACGCCTCCGGAGCGTCAAACTCCCCGAAGTCAACGTCATCCCCCGAATCGTCAAGTACAGCATCGTCTACATCGCGTCGCTCATCGCGCTGAGTCAAATCGGTATCGCGGTGCTCACGTTGCTGGTGCTGTTCGGCGCGTACGTCCTCGCCGCCATCGTCTTCGGCGCGGTCGCGTTCTGGGACTTGCTCCGCTCCTCGGCGGCGGGTATCTACCTCCTGCTCAACCAACCGTACGGCATCGGTGACGAGATTCGCGTCGCGGGCAATCAGGGAATCGTCCAAGAGGTGGATATGTTCGTCACGCACATCGAGAACGACGGCGAGGAGTTCATCATCCCGAACCATCTCGTCTTCCGGAAGGGCGCGGTTCGGCTCCGGAACTAGCGGATTCGCGGTCGTGGTCGCGGTCGCGTGGGATTTTCGACGGACGGCTGAAACGTGGCAGACGAACGTCTGACGGTCTCGGGAGGTTTTATTACGAGCGACTTGCTGGTAGGATGTGTGCCGCTCCGTTCCGACCCACTGGATGAACTCTCGATTCCCGACGGGACGACCGTCGAAGAACACGACCTCGTGACCGACGGGGACATCATCGTCGGTGCGCAGACCACCGTCGAGTTCGGCGTGCGCGGGAACAACGTCATCGCGGGCGAACGGGCGACCTTCGGCGGACACATCGAGGCCGAAGCGGACTGCCGCCTCGACCTCTGGTGCGACGTGAATGGCGACGTGCTCGTCGGACAGGACGCCTATTTGGGCGAGCGCGTCCACGTCACGGGGCAACTGATGGTCAGCGGCGACCTCGACATCGGCGATGACGTACAGATCGACGAGGGCTTCGAAGCCAACGGGTGGATCGTCATCCGCAACCCGATGCCGACCGTCGTCTTCCTCTTCGTCTACCTCTCACAGCTTCTCCGACTCGGCGAGGAGGAGGCCGCCCAAGGCATCATCGACGAGATGGTGGACGAGAGCGAGGCGGAACCGGTGACGATTCCCCGAAGCGGCCACGTCAGCGACGACGCGTGGCGCGTCTCGACGCCCGCGACGGTCGGAGACGGCTGTCGCCTCCACGGTAACATCCGGGCGGAGGAGATCACGGTCGGTGCGGACAACGAGGTCTTTGGGAGCCTTCGAGCGCGGGGCGACATCGTGGTCGGCGAGCGAACGCGGATTCACGGCGACGTGACGACCCGGAACGGGACCGTCGTCCTCGAAGACGGTGCGGAGGTGCTCGGCGACGTCTCATGTACCGACCTCGAATTCCACGAGAACGCGACCGCCGACGGGACCATGCGCGCCCGCGGCGAGATGACGATGGTGCGAGCCGACACGCGAAAATCGACCGACGAGGAGGGAGAGAAATCCGAGAATACCGACGAGGACGCTTCGGAAGCGGTCGAGACGACGCATCGGGACCGAAGCGGGTCCGACGGCCCGGCCCCACAAGCCTGAGCGTTGATACCTTTTCGCCGTCGTTTCCGCTGAGCACGAGCCATCAACAGACGATTGTACCGCGGCCGTATGTCAGATTTTTGTTGACTCTCCGACAGTATAATAACGACTGGCGCAATTGGTAATGATTGACGTATGCATACTAAATACACTCACGGTAGGAGGTACCGATGCACTCGGTCGTGTTGACCAAGGGCGTCCCGGACTTCCGCGAGGGGCAGGTGTCGTTCGACGAGGACGGCCACCTCGAACGTGGGAAAACCCCGACGGTGATGAACCCGAACGACCGGTTCGCACTGAACGCCGCCCTCCAGACGAAGGTGAAACACGGCGGGCACGTGAGCGCGATGAGCATGGGACCGCCCGGTTACGGCGACGTGCTGGGCGAGGCGATGGAGGTGTACGCCGACGATCTCTACCTGCTGTCCGACCGTGCGATGGCCGCCGCCGACACGTGGGCGACGGCGATTACGCTCTCGGCGGGAATCGAGAAGATCGGCGACCCCGATCTCGTGTTCGCGGGCTTCAAGACGGCGGACGGGGAGACGGGCCAGACCGGTCCCCAGACGGCGTGGTGTCTCGACTATCCCATCATCACGCACGTCATCGCGTTGGAGGTGGACGAGGACGAGGGACGCGTCCGCGCCAAGCGACTCGTCGAGGGCGACGTGGACGAAATCGAGACGGTCGAATCCCCGCTCCCGGCGTTCATCGTCACCGACCCCGAGTACGAGGCGAGTTATCGGACGGCCAGACACCGCCTCCGGCGAAAACAGCTGAAAGCCGAGACGGCGGACCGCGCCGAGGAGTACGAGGAACACCTCACGACGTGGGACCACGAGGACCTGAATCTCGACCCCGACTACATCGGACTGGACGGGTCGCCGACCATCGTGTCCTCGGTGGACCCGATTCCGAAGGCACCGGCCGAGCGCGAAGCGACGATGGCGACGTTGGACGACGAGGAGGCGATGGCGGACGTGCTCGAAACGATGCGACCATTCGCGGCGGGTGACTGATAATGACCGACACCGACCCCGGCGACCGAACCGTCGAGGAGATAGAAGACGACGTACGTACCATCGAGGACCCCGGCGCGCTGTCCGACCTCCTCACGGCCGAGGAGGAAGGAAAGGACCGCAAGACGGCCAAAGAGGCGATTCAGGCGCGAATCAACGAGGTTCGGGAAGCGACCGACGGCGGCGAGGATACGGTCGATGCCGACGAGGGCGATGATACGGGCGACGCGGACGACGCCGAAACCGAGGGCGAGTACGAGGCGACGGAAGAAGACGTCCAGGACCCGGACGAGACGACGGAGACGGCCGATAAGAAGCACGTCCGGGCGCTCGAAAACGGCGTCTATCAGGACATGTGGGTGTACTGCGAGACGCAGGGCGGCGAACTCCTCGACGTGTCCAAGGAGATGCTCGGCAAAGCCCGCGAGTTGATGGACGGCTACGCCGAGGACTACGGCGACGAGGAACGCGTCGTCGCCGTCCTCGTCGGCGACGACATGGAAGAACTCGCCGAGGAGTGTATCGCCCTCGGCGCGGACGTGGCGGTCTACCTCGACGACGACCGCCTGGAGCGATTCCGCCACAAGCCGTACACCGAAATCGTGGCGGACATGGCGCGAACCACGGCGGACTGGAAGGACTACGACAAGCCGCGATACTTCCTCTTCCCGGCGACGAACAACGGGCGCGACCTCTCCGCACAGGTGCAGGGCGAACTCGACTCCGGGCTGGCGAGCGACTGTTCCGGCCTGACCATCACGGACGAACTCATCTCGAACCCGGTGAAGACCGGCGAACCCGGCGAGAAGGTGGAGTTCGAGCGCATCCTCCACATGCAACGCCCGGACTTCTCCGGATTCGAGTACTCGACCATCCTCTGTATCGACAACCCGGACCGGGAGTTCCACCCGCAGGGCTGTTCGGTGATTCCGGGCAGTTTCGACGCGATGGAACCCGACGGGGACCGGGAAGGCGAGGTCGTCGCCCACGACATCGACCTCCCGGACGACTGGTTCCGCGTGGCGGTCACCGAGTGGGACACGCTCGACACCGGCGTCGATCTGACCGGACGAGAAGTCATCGTCGCCATCGGCCGCGGCATCGGCGACGACCCGACGAAGGGTATCGAACTCGCGGTGGACCTCGTGGACGCTTTCGACGACGCGGACCTCGGGCTGTCCCGCGGTATCGTGACGGCCTCCTACAACGTCGAGGGACACGTCGAGCGGTACGTCACCGAGGAGCGCCAAATCGGCGAGACGGGACAGATAGTCCAACCGCCGCTCTACATCGCGGCGGGTATCAGCGGCGCGATTCAGCACAAGGTGGGGATGGACGAGTCGGAAACCATCGTCGCCATCAACACCGACCCGGAGGCGGACATCCGGGACTTCAGCGACTTCTTCATCGAGGGCGACCTGTTCGACGTGCTTCCCCGCCTGACGGACGCGATAGAGGCGGGCGAACTGGATGCGGTCGTAGCGGAGGACGATGACTGAACGATGAGCGAGGAATACGAACACTACGAAGCCGTCGTGGTCGGTGCCGGTCCCGGCGGGGCCGCCGCCGCCGCGACGCTTGCACGCAACGGAATCGAAACGCTCGTCCTCGAACGCGGTGTCGAGGCCGGGTCGAAGAACGTCTCGGGCGGCCTCATCTACGCCGAGGAGTCGGCCCCCTACACCATCGACTCGCTGTTCCCCGATTTCCGCGAGGAGGCGGCGGAACGGCCGATTACGGACTACCACATTCACAACGTGGCGGGCGACAAGGTGAAATCGTTCGACATCACCCGACTCCACGACCACGACACGGAGTGGTGTGACGCGGTTCTCCGACGCGAGATGGACTCGTGGTTGGCCGACCGGGTTCACGAGATGACCCACGAGACGGGCGGTGGATTGCTGACCGGCGTCCGGGTGAACGGCCTGCTCCGCGAGCGGGGCAAAATCGTCGGCGTCACGTGCGACGAACTCGACCCCATCAAGGCCGACTTCGTCGTCGCGGCTGACGGCGTGAACAGCGAACTCGCCCGCCAAGCGGGGCTGATGAACTGGGACGAACCGGACGAGTGGTTCCAAGGCGTCAAGGCCGTCATCGACATGCCCGAGGACGTCATCGACGAGCGGTTCGACGTCGGCCCGAACACGGGCGCGGCGCACCTCTTCTCGGGCGACCTGTTCGACGGCGTTCGGGGCGGCGGCTTCCTCTACACGAACGAGGATACGCTCTCCATCGGGTCCGTCTTCCACCTCGACAGCCTCGTCGCGGAGGAGGCGGAACCGCACCAACTGCTCGACAACCTGCTCACGCACCCGCTGCTCGCCCAGTGGTTGAACGGCCAGTACGACGAAGTGGAGTACTCCGCGAAACTCGTTCCCGACTCGAAGAAGGTGGCACATCCGGCACCGCACCGCGGACGACTCGTCCTCGTCGGCGACGCTGGCGGACAGATGCAGGCGCAAGGTCCCATCATCAAGGGCATGAACCACGCCGTGACCGCCGGGGCGCTCGCCGCCGAGGCCTTCGCTGAAGCGCGGATGCGCGGCACCCCCGAGAAGGCCGGACGGCTCTACGAGAAGAAACTGGAGGACGAGGGCGTGATGGGCAAGCTCCGTCCGACCCAGTACCGGGCGACCCGCGGTATCGCCGAGAACGACCGGGTGAGCGAACTCGTGGACGGCGTGCTCTCCTCGTCGCTCGGCCGCGCGGTGCTCAGTTCCGGCGTGATGTCGGGCCAACTCGAACGCCTGTACGGCTCGCCGTATCTCTCCTCGATGATTCCCGACACGCGGACGCCGTACGTCACGCTGCCGACGGTCATCGCGGAGGAGCTGGGAACCGAAATCACGGACGAAAACGAGGTCGAACCGAAGAGCCTCGCCGACCGCATCGGCGACCTGACCTACGACACCGACGTGGGCAACCCGCACATCAGGCTGCGGGACAACTCCTACGAAGCGAGCGGCGCGGCGGTGTCGGCCTGTCCGGTCAGCGCGAAGGACTTCGGCGGCGGCTGTTACCGCGAGGAGACGGTGCGGGAGAACGGCAACGAGGAAAAAATCGTCAGCCTCGACACGCAACCCTGCGTCGAGTGCGGGACGTGTGCGCTCGTCGCCGACACGGAGTGGGAACACCCGCGCGGCGGCAAGGGCGTCGAGTTCCGAGAGGGATAACGAGCGAATGAGCGAGTACCGCGACCGAATCACGTCCCTCGCGGAACGGGCGCGGAACGAGCGCGAATCGTTCGTCGCGCCGGACACCCCCCCGGACGAGGAGCGGGCGGTATCGTACCTCCGGAAGGGCGTCGGTGACGTCGTGTCCGTGTACATCGACGGTCGGACCGGCGAGTTCGCGCGGTTCGACGCGGACGAGATGGAACGGATGGAGCAGGCGCTCAACGACTGGCTGGCGCTGTACGCACGCTGTTACGGCTACGAGATAGAGACGGAGTTCACGGTGCGCGAGGTCGCGGAACTCGTGATACAGACCCACGACCTCCACGACACGGTGCAGTTGCTGACGCGCGTTCCCGACCCGAAAGCGCGGCGCGCCCGACGTTAGTCGAACGCCTCTTCGTTTCCGACGAGTTCGAAGAGCGGGTCGTACTCCTCGGGTAGTTGCCCGCGAATCTGTTCGAATTCGCCTTCGGGAACGACCTCCTCGACGAGCGACATCACGCCCTGCGCGTGAAAGAGCGACTTCTGTCGGTCGATGGTCTCGCGCTCGGCGACGCGGTCGACGAACTCGTCGAAGTGGAACCGTTGGCCGGACTCCGCCTGCAGGAGATACCAGTCTATCTCCATCGGGAGCGGTCCCGCGAGGTCTTTGGCTTCGCCTTCCTGCAATCGCTCGCCGAGCGTCGTTAGCGTGGCCCGAATCGCTCGCACCGCCTGTCCCTGTTTGCCCAACTGGAGTCGATGCTGTACCTGTCCGATGAAATCGCTGTAATCCATGCTTCCCCCCAGCGTCACCACGACGGCATGCTACAAGAATCGAGCGGCGGTTCTCACGGCCGCCGGGACCTCCCAGTACGGCGTCAAATCCATCGTTAAAAATAAGTATAGATGGATGGTAACAGTCCTCATGGAGTTCTCCGAGAAACTGGAGTTCGGCCACGAGGACCGCCGACGAATTTACGAGTACGTCGAACGCCACGGACGGGCGAACGCGAACGAGGTGCAGGACTCGCTCCGCATCGACCCGAGCGGGTTCCGCCATCACGTCGCCATCCTTCGTCGGGATGGCTACCTCTCGGAGGACGAGGACATGCTCTCCGTCGCGCTGGAAACCGGCGCGGAAGAGGAGTTCGACGTGGACGACGTGGAGTTTATCATCCGCCCCGCGCGGCAGGAGGACCTCTCGGGCATCATCGGCGCGATTCGACAGGTCGCCCAGGAGGGGTCGTACATCGTCGCGGAAACGGTCGCCGACGAAATCGACCATCAGGAGGCCTTACTCCGGCACAACGACCTCGAATCGCGGATGTTCTTCGTCGCGACCGTCAACGACGAAGTGGTCGGGTGGGTCCACCTCAACGCGCCCGAACTCGACAAACTCAGCCACACCGCCGAGTTGACCGTCGGCGTGCTGGACGAGTATCAGGGCCACGGCATCGGCAGCCACCTCCTCGAACGCGGACTGGAGTGGGCGGCCTCGAACGGCTACGAAAAAGTGTACCAGAGCGCGCCGTCGACCAACCAGAACGCCATCGACTTCCTCGAAGCACACGGTTGGGAAACCGAGGCCGTGCGGAAGAACCACTACAAGATAGACGGCGAGTACGTGGACGAAGTGATGATGGCCGTAAAACTGTAGCAGAGTTTGATCGGCAGCGATGGATTCCGTTTTGTGGCTCTGTTGAAATTCTCATCGAGTTACGAGTTAGAGCGGTAGTTTGCGTACCGTTCAGAGCAGAGCGCACGTCTAACAGTGTTATTGATCGTCGGTACCAAAATACCATTTCCAGAAATCGATTCCTGTCCAAGCGGTGTACACGATTGAGAGCGGAACGAGCAAATAAAACGGGTCGATACTGAACCCAATCAAGTGGAGAGAGTAGTTCCCGGGCGGTGCGTACAGGAGTGTAGCAACGAACACAGCGATACCGACACCAACATTGCTTAGATGCCAGAAGAATTCGTCTGCACGCACGATTTTCCTACTGAGTCCATCCATATGATTGATTACGTTCACTTGCAATTATGAGTTCTGCCGATGAGGTGTCTGGTCGAGTATCGGTAAACTCGTACACCACCTCTCCGATGTTTCACTTCCAATCGCGTCTAATCAGTAGTATTTCGGCAGAGCCGTTTTTGTTTTTCTGAATGTCATGAGTAACGACAGCGTAAACAACGACCAAGCGGTAATGAAACCGCACCGAACCTCACCCTCCCCACCCTCCTCGGTCGCTTGCTCGCGGTTTATCCGCGAGCATGAGAGCCACGCGGTGGCTCTCACCGCGTCCTCGTCCCTCGCGCGTTTCTCGCGCGCCGGAGAGTCACCGTTCCGGGTACCGTTGTGATTCTCCGCCGACACGCCGCCGTCAAATCTGAAGACTCATTTTCGCGCGGTGATGAAAACGAACCATGAGCGACGAAAGCCACGAACACGTCGTCCCCGGAAGCGAGGAGGAACTCGATTCCGAGGACGTTGCGGGCTACGATTTCAGGGGCGATTTCGACTTCTTCGACATGCTGTCGTCGTACGAGACGACCGGGTTTCAGGCGACCCACCTCTCCGAGGCAATCGAACTGATTCGCGCGATGCGCGAGGAGGGCGCGGAGATATACCTCACCTTCACCTCGAACATCGTTTCTTCGGGGCTTCGGGAGACGCTCGCCTACCTCGCCCGCGAGGACCTCGTTGACGTGATGATAACCACCTCGGGGTCGATAACGGAGGACGTCATCAAGACCGAAAAGCCGTTCAAGATGGGCGAGTGGGACGTGGACGAGGCCGAGATGCGCGAGCAGGGCATCAACCGCCTCGGCAACATCTTCGTCCCTTCCGACCGCTACGTCTGGTTGGAGTCCTACCTCAACGACTTCTTCGAGGACTTCTTCGCCGAGGAGAAAATCCGCACGCCGATGGAGTTCTCCCGCGAACTCGGCGAGACGTTGGACGACGAGGATTCCATCCTCTCGAACGCGGCGGACAACGACATCCCAATCTTCTGTCCCGCCCTGACCGACGCGGAGGTCGGCAACTTCCTCTACTACTACCGACAGGGTTACGACTCGGACATCGGCATCGAAATCGTGGACGACTACGACACCCTCATCGAGCAGGGACTGCTCGCGGACAAGACGGGTCTCATCGTCCTCGGCGGCGGCGTCCCCAAGCACCACGCCATCATGACCAACCTCTTCCGCGGCGGTGCGGATTACGCGGTGTACGTTTCGACCGGCATGGAAGGCGACGGGTCGCTGTCCGGTGCCCCGCCGCACGAGGCCGTCTCGTGGGGAAAAATCAAACAGGAGGCGAAAAACTACGTGCAGGTCGAGGCCGAAGCGACCCTCGTGGTTCCCATGCTGGTCGCGGGCGGATTTAAAGTCGAGTAATCACCTTCTCAAACGCTTCTTTGGCCGCGTCCTCCCACGACACCGCCGAGATTTCGAGCGCTTCGGTGACGTTCACCGCTGTCACGGCACGCGCCCGACGCCGTGGTCGAGATAGCCAATTGCGGCCAGATAGAAATGGACAGACATGGGTCGTAGACGGTTGATTCGTTGCACGTGGAGATTCGCTTGAGAAGGGATACGAGACGCTTCGTGAACAACTACTGGCGGCATACGACCGCACCTCGTCCTCCCCAGCCTCCTCGGTCGCTTGCTCGCGGCTAAACCGCGAAGCATGCGAATCACGGAGTGATTCGCACCGCATCCCTCGTCCCTCGCGCGAACTGTGGCGGGGCGACCAACCGGTAGCTCGCGGTTACACCGCTCGCTGGCCGCGTCGCCCCGCCAGCGCGCGCCACGGCTGAAAGTCGGTCCGAGCGGAATCGACCAAACGTCCTCGGCGCGTGCGTTAGCAGTCTCGAGGCCAGCGAGGTTTCACAGAAACCTCGGAAGCGAGCGGCAACGCCGTGAGTCGTCGGGCTGAGGGTCTGTTTGGTAATCACGCGAGGTCTTCGTGAACGTAGTTCTCGTAAACGAAGTTCTGAAAATCGAAGATTTTCTGGATGCGCAAACGCGAAGCGTTTGCAAGCTGCTCGTCAGAGCAAGCTCTGACGGTGGGTGAGCGAAACGAATCGGGGGGGGGGAGGATGTGGTACGGTGCGGTGGCGGCTTTCGAAGCGGTCTGCTTCTCGGTAACAGAAATCACAGAATCACCGAATACGTATCGTCGCCGCAAAAATCGAAACACAATTCCGACCCTCTGTGGTACCACCAAACATGATTTCTATCGCGCTGGCGGGCAAACCGAACGCCGGGAAGTCCACCTTCTACAAGGCTGCCACGATGGCCGACGTAGACGTGGCGAACTACCCGTTCACGACCATCGACGCGAATCGCGGCGTGAGCTACGTCCGCACCGACTGCCCCTGTCTCGAACGCGACGAGCGCTGTGGCAACGACGACTGCCACGACGGCAAGCGCTACGTCCCCATCGAACTGCTGGACGTGGCCGGACTCGTTCCGGGGGCACACGAAGGGCGCGGATTGGGCAACCAGTTCCTCGACGCCCTGACCAACGCCGACGCTATCGTCAACGTCGTGGACGCCTCCGGGGGGACGAACGAGGAGGGTGAACCCGTCGAGGTCGGGAGTTACGACCCGGTGGCGGAAGTCGATTTCATCGAGGAGGAGATGGACCAGTGGTTGACCGGCATCATCGACCGCAACTGGGAGGGCGTGGTGCGCCAATCGCGCTCGCCCGGGTTCGACATCGACGAGGCGCTGGCGGACATGCTGACGGGGTTCGGTGCGACGGAACACGACGTGACGGCGAGCCTCCGCGGCTTGGAGTATCCCGACGACCCGCAGAAGTGGACGGACGAACACCGCGAGGAACTGGCCCGCGACATCCGCGCCCGGACCAAGCCCATCATCCTCGTGGCGAACAAGGCCGATGTCGCGCCTGAGGAGAACATCGAGCGACTCCGCGAGACGGGGAAGATGGTCATCCCCGCGACGGCGGAGGGCGAACTCGCGCTCCGACAGGGCGTCGAGGCGGGCGTCGTGGATTACGACCCCGGGGACGACGACTTCGAGGTGGTCGGCGACCTGAGCGACCAACAGCGGGCCGGACTCGAACGAATCCGCGACGTCATGCGAGAGTGGGACGGCACGGGCGTCCAGGGAAGCCTCGACGCCGCCGCCTACGACCTGCTCGACCGCATCACGGCCTACCCCGTCCAGAACGAATCGAAGTGGACGGACGGACAGGGGAACGTCCTCCCGGACGCCTTCCTTCTCCAGCGCGGTTCGACGCCCCGCGACCTCGCCTACGCGGTCCACAGCGACATCGGCGACGGCTACCTCCACGCGGTGAACGCCAAAACGAAGCGCGACATCAGCGACGACTACGAACTCGAAGAAGGCGACGTGATTAAAATCGTCAGCACGGCGACGTAGTGCGACGCGAATCGCCGCGAAGGGGAGTTAGAACGGGTCGCGGACGGGTTCAGTCGGCGGCGGACTCGCCCGTCGAGCGAGGACGCTCGGACGCGTTTCCGCCGCGCCCGGAATCGGCGACCAGCGCCGTCCACAGTTCTCGGAGGAAGACGCCCCACGCGAGCGCGACGAGCGAGAACCCGCCGAGCGTGAGCGCGTCGGCGACGCCCGAAAACGGCGGCAGCGCCGTCAGCCAGATGGCAACCATCCCGACGTTCAGGGTGCCGAGTTCGACCCACGACGGAGAAATCGCCCGTTCGGCCGCCGCTTCGAGGTCGAAGGACCACGGTCGACCGTCGGCCGAGGCGGCGGCGACCGGAAGGAACGCCATCGCCAACTGGAGCATCCATCCGAACACCAATCCGTTGATGGCGGCGGTTTCGATGGGGGCACCCGGGACGACGGTCGGAAACAACAGCACCAGCGGCGCGAACGGGACCGGGACGACGAGCCAGAGGTACGCCCCGAGCACGTGGCCGATGCGAGCGTCCGGGCGGCAACCGCTCGCCCGTCTCGTGCCGACGACGTTCACGAGGAGCGCGACGGTCCCGACGACGTACACCGACAAGCCGCCGAACGTCAGGGCGTGGAACGCCAGCCACGGACCGGAGACGAGACCGATTGCGCCGAGCGTCAGCCCCCAGTACGTGACGGGGACGAGCGTCGGATAGCGGAGGGTCGTCCCGTCCAGCGCGGGGACGAGGTGTAACAGGGTCCCGGCGGCGACGAGAGCGAGAAAGCCCCACACGTTCGCGTGGACGTGCGCCTCGATGGAGCCGAAGTAGCCGCCCGGGCCGTGGACGTCGAGCAACATCCCGAACGCCATGGTGACGCCGACGACGAGGAACCACGGAGCCGTCCGGTAGAACCGGCCCAGCCGACCGCGCGGACGGGACGAAAGGCGGAATACCGTGACCGTGAGTGAGACCAGCGCGAGCAGCACGAAACTCCCGCCGACGACCGCAGTCGTCGTCGAACCGGCCGCCATTCCGACGAGGAGGGTCGGAAATCCGACGTTCAACAGCAGCCACTGCCGCCAGCGCGAGGCGTTCGTCGGGCGCGATTCAGTAGCCCCGACCGACGCGAGCAGCGACGGAAGGAGTCCGAACAGCGCCTGTGTCATCGCGCCGATGGTGACGAAGTGAATCAGCAACCAGCGGAGTCGAGGAAGCGTTTCGATGAGTCCCATCCCCGTCGTCAGCCGTCCGAGCAACGCCAGAAGGCCGACGGAGAGATAGAGACTCGCCATCGTGAGGAACGGATCGATTCGTTTTTGCATAGTTCTCCGTGCCGCCGCTACGCCGCCCGCTCCGGTATGGCTTGGCGCGAACCGGTCAGCGTCTCACGAACATGTTCGCACCATCGGTTTCCTTCCCGGCGACCCTCGTGTCCACCACCGACCGATTTCGTATGCCACACACCAAACTCATCGTGACGATACCGGAAGAGACGTGGATTCACGGCGTCTCGACCGCACACCCGGACGTCGAATTCACGGTCGTCGCCACGCTTGCGGGGGAGACGACGGGTATCGCCCTCCTCGAATGCACCGCTTCTAACGGGTCCGAGGTACTCGTCGATATCGAGCGGCGGGAGGACGTAACCGACCTCGACCTGCTCTGGACGCACGACGACGAACTGTTGTTGCAGGTCGAAACGGAAGCCCCCGTGCTTCTGACGCCGGTGTGGCGGACGGGTGTGCTTCCGCAAACACCGTTCGTGGTTCGGGACGGCGAGGTTACGTGGGAACTGACGACGACTTCCGGTCGGTTGTCCCGCCTCGGCGACCGTCTCGCTGACGCCGAGATTCGGTTCGACATCGAGTACGTCCGCACCTTCGGCACCGACTTCGCGAGCCATCTCCTCACCGACCGACAGCGACAACTTGTCCTCGCCGCCTTCGAACGCGGCTATTACGCGACGCCGCGAACGGCGACGCTCACCGAGGTCGCCGAATCGGTCGGCATCTCGAAAGCGACTGCGAGCGACACCCTCCACCGCGCGGAGGGACGCATCATCGACTGGTTCATCGGCGAACACGTCACGAACGACGGCGAGGGCAATCGGCCTCTCGACTAGTCCCACCCGACCGTTCGCCGATTTCACGGCGTTTCGCTCGATGCCGCGGCCGCACCGCATTTATTTTCCGTCCGAACCGAAGCTGTTTATTCTCCGCGAGGCGAGTGTCGAACGTGACCCCTTCAGAGCGCGAGCGAGCCTGTTTCGAGGCGGGTGTGGAAGTCGGAGCGTTGTATCACCAGTTCGTCGGGACGCCGGTCGGTCCGGAAACCACCGCGTCGCTCGAACGAGCCATCGAGGACGCCGGTGAGAACCGACCGAATTGCGGGTCGATAACGGTCGATATCCGTGACGACGAGTTGCTGGACGCCATCGAACACGACAACGGGTACACCGCGCTGGACGGCTCCCTGCTGGCGGTCGAGATGACGGTCCGTCGCGGCGAGACGACCGTCGATGCGACTATCGGGACGACGGACGACGATTCGCTGCTGCGCATCGTCGATATCGAATCCGCTCGCCGGTAAAAAACGCGCGTGCCGGTTCGGTCGGCGTCGCGCCGATGACGGTCGAACCACCGGATAATCGGTCGAACCACCGGACAGTCGAGCCGGTATCAGTCGGTCGAAAACGCCACTTTCTCTATCAGTTCGCTGTTCGGCGACTCCTCGACGAACTGCTCCACTCCGAAGCTCTGGAAGCGCGAGCCGTTCTCGACCGAGTATACTTCTTCCCCGACGATGCTGTTGATGATGACCGCGTTTCGATGCGAACAGAGGGACAGGTCGGCGACGTTGAACCCGTGGGCATCCATCCCATCGTTCTGGACGAACAATCGGCCCGCCAGCCCGTTCGTCTCGACTTCGAAATCGCGGTCGATGGAGAACCGCCCGCTCGCGTCCACCAACGCGTCCTCGACGGGTTCGAGGAAGGAAGGCACCGGACGATGGTAGCCGGTCGCTAGAACCACGACTTCGCTGTCGTGTCGGAACAGGCGGTCTTCCTCCCACTGGTGGCATCGAAGCCGATACCGACCCTTGGATTGCGACTCGATGCTCTGTACCGCCGTCTTCGATAGCATGCCGACATCGACGTCGTTCCGTATCGAACGGCGGTAGAGCGTATCGAAGATTGCGGCGCTGGTCCCCGGGGAAATTCCCTTGTACAACAGGTCCTGTTGGGCAACTCGCCCGTCGCTCACCTCTCGCGGGAGGTCGTAGAAGTAGTCCATGTAGTCGGGCGTTCGAAGTTCGCGGGTGAGCTTCGACGGGTCCACCGGATAGAACCCGTCCGAACGCGTCAGCCAATCGAGGCGGTAGCCGTGTTCCTCCTGTGCGCGCAACAGGTTAAGGAAAATCTCGGCCGAACTCTGGCCGGACCCGACGACGGTGATGGAGTCGGCTTCGAGACAGGCCGCCCGCCGCGAGAGGAATTGCGAGGAGTGGAACACGCCTTCGCCGAGTTCCCCGGAGAGTTCGTCGGGAACGTACGGGCGGGAACCGACGCCGAGGACGATGTTGTCGGCGCGGTACTCGTGTCGTTCTCCCGTCTCCGGGTTTCTCGCTCGAACGACGAACGCGCCGTCGTCATCTTCGGAAACGGTAGTGACTTCCCGGTCGAAACGACAGTTTTCGAGCCGCTCCGACACCCAGCGACAGTACTCGTTGTACTCCTTTCGGGGGATGTTGAACTGCTCGTAGTTAAAGAACTCCCAATACCGGTCCTTCGTCTTCAGATAGTTCAAAAAGCTGTATTGGCTCGTCGGGTCAACCGGACTGACCAGATCGCCGGTAAAGGAGTTCTGCAGGTCCGTTCCCGGGATGAGCATGTCCCGGTGCCAATCGAACTCCGAATCCCGCTCCAAGAAACGCGTTTTCAGACGTCGACCGGCGTCGTCGATGAGGGCAGCGAGACTGAGGTTGAGCGGCCCGATTCCAACCCCGATAACGTCGAAACTATCGGCAGCCATTGGCTAATATAAATAATTAACAGAATATAAAATCAATGGTTTTTAAAGAGATATAATTGGTGGGAAAAATGATCGCGGCCGTCGGCGCTCGTCCTCTCTGCGCGAACGTCGTTCATCCACGCGTTCTCGCGCTTTAGAGCAGGTCCTCGACGTGGTGACGGTCGTCCCAGTCCAGATACACCGTCATCGAAGTCGTCCCGATTTCGGCGTCGAATATCTCGATGGACGAATCCAACAGCGATGTCGCAACCCGCCGAACGGTGTCGAACGCAGCTCCGCGTTCGCCATCGACGACGTGAACGGCCGCGACGGTCTCCCTCGTCGAAACGCTCGAAAGGCCGTCGTGTTCCGTCACGAGACGGTGGACGGACTCGACCGCATCGTGCAGGTCGTCACGACGAACGTAGCACGTGACCGAATCCATATCCGCGAACGCGTTTTTGACCGCGATTCCGGCCGTCGAGAGCGTTTCGACGAGCGGTCCGTCGACGCGTGACCTCGACCGCGAAACGGTCCTGGATACGGTGATTCCGGCGAACGGCACGTCGCGGACGTTCAACACGGTCTCGAATTCGCCGTAGATGTCGGTTCCGTCGGCGAGTACGTCGTCGTGTTCGTAATGGACGACGCTGAGCTCGGTCGTCTCGGTCTTGTATTCGAGGGCGGCCGGTGCGACGACCTCCGCACTGCAGGTGGCCAAATCTCGGAGCTCTCCGACCGAGATTTCGTCGATCCGTTTCGTCCCGTCAACGGCCTTCGGATCGCCGGTGCGTATCCCGCGAACGTCGGTGACGAGGACGACTTTGTCCGCGTTCATGACGTTGCCGAGCAACGTCGCGGTCGTATCGCTTCCGCCCCTGTTCAGCGTCCGAACGTTCCCCTCGTCGTCCTCCGCGAGAAACCCCGTCACGACCGGGACGCACCCGCCCACCCGTTCGGGGAGCCGTTCTACGCCTCGTTTCGTTCGTTCGATGTCGATGCCGTCCCCGTCGTCCGGACGGACGAATATCGGCCAGTCGTCGTCCCCCGGTTCGACGAACGTGGCGTCCACGCCCGCCGCTGTGAGGTGCGATTTGAGCATCCGAACGCTCGTTCGCTCCCCCATGCTGACGACCTCGGCGCGGTCGAGATTCGACGAGTCGGGGGGCAAGCCGTTCAGGAGTTCGTCTGTCGTGTTTCCCATCGCGCTCGCGACGACGACGACCTCGTGTCCCGCTTCGACCAATCCGGCGACCGTCTTCGTAGCTCGGTCGATGCGACGCCGATTAGCGAGGCTCGTCCCGCCGAATTTCACCACTAACTTCATTGTTCGTCGTTCATGAATTCGTCTTCTCGGAACTCGGTTGGCGTTGTCCTATCGATTTTCGGCCGTTCGTGGACGCGACGGATGGCCGTCCGCTTCCGCCGGACTTCCGCCGGTCGCCTTCGAACGGTTCTCGCGGAAACCGCTCTCGTCCTACACGTCGGCGAAGGAATCCGTCCGACACTTTCGACAGAACGTTCGTATCAGCCGCTTCCCCGGCGGGGTCAGAACGCTCTCGGGATGGTACTGGATTCCGATGTGGGGTTTCGACTCGTGGCGGACGCTCATCACGACGCGCTCGTCTTCGTCTCCCTTGGTGTTCCCCGTCACCCGGAGCGAATCCGGGAGCGTCCCGCTCTGGACCGCGAGGGAGTGATATCGACCGACGCGGAAGGGGCTCGGCACGCCCTCGTAGATTCCCTTTCCGTCGTGGTTGATCTCCGACGATTTGCCGTGCACGACTTCCGGGGCGTGTCCGACCGTCGCCCCCTCCGCCGCACACAGCGCCTGATGGCCCAGACAGACGCCGAGTGCCGGTATCCGCGTCTCCTCGAAAATCGGGATGGAGACGCCCGCCTCTTGCGGCGTTCCGGGACCCGGGGACACGACGATTCCGTCGGGGTCGAGTTCGCGGATTTCGTCGATGGTTATCGCGTCGTTCCTGCGGACGACGATCTCTTCGGCGAACTCGCCGATGTACTGCACGAGGTTGTACGCGAACGAGTCGTAGTTGTCTATCACCAGAATCATCGGGCGTCACCCACTTCGAGTTCGAGGTCCGCGTCGTCGTCGAGCGCGTCGCTGACGGCGTTGATGAGCGCGCGGCCCTTGTCGAGCGTCTCGTAGAACTCCGCGACCGGCTCCGAATCGTGAACGATACCCGCCCCGACGCGGAGGTAGTACCGCCCCGACGTCCGAACGAGCGTCCGAATCGTCATGTTCAGCGTCGCTCGCTCGTCGAACCCGAGCACGCCGATAGCGCCGGTGTACGGCCCGCGGCGGGTGAACTCCACTTCGTCGATGATCTCCATCGTTCGCGGCTTCGGTGCGCCCGTGATGGTCCCACCGGGGAAGACGGCGGCGATGGAGTCGGGAATCGATTGGTCGTCTCGCCGGACGCCCTCGACCACCGAAACCGTGTGCATCACTTCCGAATAGCGGTCGATGCGCCTGAAATCCGTCACCTCCACGCTCCCGTACTCGGCGACTTTCCCGAGGTCGTTCCGTTCGAGGTCGACGAGCATGGTGTGTTCCGCGTGTTCCTTCTCGTTCGCTAGCAGGTCCGATTCGAGTTCCTCGTCCTCCTCCGCCGTCTCTCCGCGCGGTCGCGTTCCCGCGATGGGTTCCGTGACGAGACGACGGTCCTCACAATCCAAGAGCAACTCCGGACTCGTGCTGACCAGATCGACACCCGGGAATTCCAAAATCCCCGAGTACGGTGCGGGGTTCACTTCCCTGAGCGCGCTGAAGACGTTCGTCGGATGGACCGCGGCGGGTGCGGAGAGCCGCTGGGAGATGTTCGCTTGGAAGGTGTCCCCGTCTCGGATGTACCGTTTTACGGTTCGAATTCGGTCGCTGTACTCTTCCTGCCCGACCTCGTTTTGGAACGTTATCGGTCCATCGACGGGCGGGCGCTCGACCGACGGGTCGCCGTCCCGAATCCGCTCCACGTGCGCTTCGAGGCGGCTCCGGGCGTCTGCGTACACCGACGCGAAATCGTCGTCGGGGGCGACCCGCGGACAGCACGTGATTCGAAGTTCCGTCCCGTCGCCGTCACGCGGCTCTTTCCACGCCGAAACTAAATCGTACACGCCGAACTGGAGACGCGGGAGCGTCCTGTCGTCGTCCGTGGTGTCCGGGAGGTCCTCCAACTCCCGCGCGATGTCGTACGACAGCCATCCGAACGCGCCGCACGGATACGGGACGTCGCAGTCGCCGCGGACCAATCGCTCGCCGTTCAACAACTCCTCCAGTCGCTCGAAGCTGTCCGGTTCGTCGTCGGACTTCGTGAGCCAGTAGGCCGGTTCGATACCGAAATATCCCCATCCGTCCTGACCGCCGGTCGTCTCCAGATAGGCACCCTCCGAATCGAACCGCGCCTTTCGGTACGCGGTGTAGGGGTCGGCGACGGTTATTCGCACTTCGACCGGGATTCGAGCGTCTCCCTCCAAGCCGCTCGCGACCGATTCGAACTCGTCCTTCCGGGTGATTACGGATATTTCATCGACCATTTAGTACTTGCACCAATGAACGCTGTGTCGTCCATTAACTATCTTTCTGAGATTGTAAACCATAATTGTTTTAATATTTTGTTTTAATACCCAAGTATATTCTGTGAATTAATATGTGTATTAATCTCTCTGGAGAATGGATTATAGATTTCCCAAATTTATTCGGTGGATAAATATAGTGAAAAAACATAAGGGGAACCGGTAAGTTTCTTCGGCTGTGAGAGGGAATCGTCAACACACCGCTTTCGGACGGAACGCACCCATCGTTTCGGGACCGGTCGATCACGTTGCGGAACGACGTTCCGTACCATCGAAAATCTATCCATGAACGAATTGCAGTACTGCGTCGACGGGGAACTCGTTCCGGCATCCGAGGCAACCGTGTCCGTCACGGACAGGGGGTTCAAGTACGGGGACGCCGCCTTCGAGACGCTTCGGTCGTACGACGGCGTTCCGTTCGAGTGGGACCGACACTACGACCGCCTCCAGCGGACCTGTGACCTCCTGAACTTCGACCACGGATACGAACGGGGAGAGTTGCTGAACCACGTTCGGAGGACGTTGCGAGCCAACGGATTTTCGGAGGCGTACATCCGGCTCACCGTCACGCGAGGGGAGCACTCGGGGAAACTCGCCCCGCCGACCGACCCGTCCCCGACGCTCGTGATTCTGGTTTCGGAACTCCCACGGAGCGGGGTCGAAGGGACGTCCGTCTGGGACACGCCAGCGGAAGTCGAAATCGTCGATACCGTTCGAATCCCGGATTCGGCGGTCCCGGCGGCCGCCAAGACGCACAACTATCTCAACGGAATCATGGCTCGAAGCGGGTCGGAGGCGGACGAGACGCTCATGCTCGACGTGGACGGAAACCTCACCGAAGGGGCGACCAGCAACCTCTTTTTCTGTGACGACGGGGTACTCAAGACGCCCTCCCTCGACGGACCGGTGCTTCCGGGAATCACCCGAGACGTCGTGCTCGAACTGGCGAACGAACGCGACATCGCGGTGGAGAGAGACACGTATCGCCCGGACGACCTCTACCGTGCGGACGACGCGTTCGTGACGAACACCACGTGGGAAGTGCGGCCGGTCACCCGCGTCGGGGACCGTCGGTTCGACACCAGCGAGTTGACCCGCACGATTCGGGACGCGTTCGACGCTTGCGTGGAGTCGGCGTACGACGCTTCGTAAGCGACGCCGACGCGAACGCCGCCGTCTCATCGTCGCAGAATTATTCTACAGATTCAAAACAGAAAATAATAAAATAATTTAAACAGCAATAGTAGATATTTCAATCATGGTTGTAGGACCAGCGCACCATTACGGCGTAAACGTGTCCGACCTCGACCGGTCGATCGAATTTTACCGCGACGTACTGGGACTCGAGCTGCTTCGTGAGAAAAAGGAACTGAGCGAGCATCACGAGGACCTCCTCGGCGTCGAGGGGGCGAGCGGCGAGTTCGCCGTCATGGAAGGAAACGGAATCAAATTCGAAATGAAGTGCCTCGACGCCCCCGCGAACAAAAACATCAACGCGATGCGAGGGCCGCACGACGTCGGCGACGACCACTTCTGCTGGCAAGTCGACGATATCGACGCGAAGTACGAGGAGTTCCGCGAGAAGGGAGTCGAGTTCCTCGGCGAACCCGAATCGGTCGGCACCGTCCAATCGAGGGTCGCCTACTTCTACGACCCCGACGGCAACGTCATGGAACTCGTGGAACCCGAATAGGACGAACGGCCGAAGACGACCGACAGCTCGTTTCCGTTTCGAACCCCGGACCGAGCCGCACTACTCCTTCGAGAGGAACACCGTCCCGTCTTCGACGAATGCGGCGTAAGTTTCGACGCACAGGTCGCCCAAGTGTGAGTGTTCGCCCGTCGTGAGGTCGAACTCGAACCCGTGCCACGGGCAGAACACGGACGTCTCCTCGACCTTTCCGTCGCTCAGCGGTCCGCCTTGGTGCGGACACTTGTTCTCGACGGCGTAAAACTCGTCGTCCGACCGGAAAACAGCGATTTCGCGCCCGTCGAATTCGACCATCGTCCCCTCCCCCTCGGGAAATTCGGCGCGTCCTCCGACTTCGACTGCTGGCTCGACCATACGAATCCCTCCCGGAACTAGCACAAAAAAATTACGGATGGGAGAAAATACAGTTAAGAGAGTAAAGCAGCGATGGAAACGCTCGGTCGAATCCCTCGACGCCGTTCCGCCGAACCGTCCGCCTTCGACCCGCGAGCGCACGAACGGGAATCCCACCGCGTCTGTTCGCGGCAGTACCTCCGGACGAAACCCCCCGGCGCGACCCCGCACGCTTCGAACGGAGTATCGACCCGATTTTATTTCTTTTCTATATAAAATAACTTAATACTCTATTCAGTATTTATTTATCAAAAGAACTATTGGTTTTGTTCCCAAGGTGTAGATATCATGGCCGGTTACGACGTAGACGACGTTACCGTGTACGACATGGAGGTGCATTCGCTGACGAGGTACAACCACCTCTTCGAGTATTTGGACGAAGACCTCAGGGAGCGGGAGGAGTCGGGGTACATGGCTCATCCCGAGATGGGGCCGATGCCGTGGGACGGGTGGGACCGTTCCGCCGGGGGACGAATCAAGTGGTCGCCGCATCCGATAACGCATCCCGACGACTACGATGAAAAGCGCGAGGAGTTCGGAATCGACGTCACCGTCTTCTCGCCGGGACAGTTCAAACTGACGCAGATTCCGAACGTCCCGAAGCGCATCCAGTATCTGTGGGCTATCAACGAGCACATCACCCGACTGTACGCCGACCCGCAGGAGGACAACTACGCGAAACTCCTGATAATCCCGGAACACCCCGAGGAGAGCGCCAAGGTGATAGAGGAGTACGGGGGCGACCCGGGCATCGTCGGGCTGTTCATCGTCGATGTTGGACCGAAACACCCCCTCGGCCACAAGCGGTTCGAACCGATATACGAAGCGGCGGAGAAGCACGATTTGGCGATCTACCTCCACAGCGGGAGCGGGTTGTACCCGGCGTTCCCGATGCCGGGGCTGAACATGGAGACATTCATGGGGTACCACACGCTCGCTCATCCGATGGCGAAGATGTGGCACGCGACGAGCATCATCTCGCGGGGCATCCCGGAACGGTACGACGTCGATTGGTGTTTCTTGGAGGCGGGTATCTCGTGGATTCAGTTCCTCCGGACGCGCATGGACCGGGAGTATCTGGAGCGGCCCTCGGACGCGCCGGAACTCACGAAACTCCCGAGCGAGTACCTGAGCGACTTCTACTACGGCGTTCAGCCGCTCGAAGAACAGCCGAGAAAGCCCGACGACCTCCAGTACATCATCGACATGAACGGGTTGGAGGACCAACTCATCCTGACCACGGACTATCCCCACATGGACTTCGACGCGCCGTCCTCGGTGCTCGAACACGACGGTCTCACCGACGTGCAGAAACGGAAGATAATCCACGACAATCCCGAGTCGCTCCTCGGATTCTGAGCGACATCGGGTTCACCGCGGAGCATCGACGAGTCGGGGGACGGAGCGCTACAGCAATCGACCGTCGGCGACGTTCGAAACCCGTCCGCCGACCCGGGCGACGATACCGTCGTTCGTCCGCTCGGCGCGGAGATGCAGCGTCGATGGGCGGTCCATCTCGTACCCTTGCTCGGCTGTGAATCGAACCCCGGCGCGTGACGCCCGTTCACGCGATAGGTACCCCGCGAGGCTCGTGTTCGCCGACCCGGTCGCCGGGTCCTCCGGAATGCCTTGGGACTCCACGAACACGCGAACGTGCAGGTCGTTTTCGGGGTCGCACGTCTCCGTGGCGAACACCAACACCGCGTTGACACCGAGTCCCTCGACCACGTGTTCGTAGTACGGTTCCCGGTTCGTGGCCGCACGACGTACGGCGTCGAGGCTCCGGAGCGGGAGCAGTAACTGCGGTAGCCCGGTGGAAACGACCTGACAGGGGAGGAACGGCGCGATATCGTCGTGGCCGACGCCAACCACGTCGGCGGCGATTCCCGGGTCGAGGGTGTCGCGGAACGATACCTTCCGCGGTTCGAGCCAGAAGACCGTTCCGTCGCCGTCGCGCTCGGTCGTCACGGTGACGGGACCGTCCGGCAGGGAGAGCGTGACCGCATCCGGGTCGCCGTCGGCGATAACGTCTCGAATCACCGCCGCCGTCCCGAGCGTCGCGTGACCGGCGAACGGCACTTCGGCTTCGGGTGTGAACATGCGAACGCCGTATCCGTCACCGGTCGGCGAGTCGTCGGTCACGAACGCCGTTTCGGAGTAGTCGATCTCCCGCGCGATGCGTTGCATCTCGTCGGGTGACAGCCGGTCGGCGTGCCGGACGACCGCGAGTTGATTTCCGGTGTAGCGCCCCCGCGAAAACACGTCGACGATGTGGAACGGCGTCGGGAGCTCGTCGGACATGCTATCGTCGGCTCCGTTCCGAATCGAATTCGCCCGGTGAAGCGACCATGAAAAATCCTACAATCCCCGGATGCGCTCGTGAAACACGTCGTAGAACCGCTCGCCCGCGTCCAGCATCCACGTTTGATACTCGGACCACGACCCCTCCACGAACAGGTCGCCGTCGCGCCGGAGGGTTATCCGCGCGCGGTTGCCCTCGCCCTTCGCCTCGTCCGGCGACAGCCAGATGAGGTCCTCCCCGATGTCGCGTTCGATGGCATCACGGTCGTCCGCGAGCGCCTGAAACCCGTCCGGGTCGTCACGAACCACGAGTTGAGTCAACAGGACGGACGTGTAGCTGTTGATGGCGAACTGAAGCTTGTATCCGATTTCACCCATCGAATTGTTGTACCAGTTGTTCGGCTGTGGCTCGCACGACTCCAAACGGGTCGTTCGCCCTTCGATTCGGTCGCGGAGTTCGGCCCAGTAGCGGAGTTGGAGTAGTTGCTTTTCCGTGAGGCTCCGTTCCGACCGGGTGGACCACCCCGACGGTTCAACGAGCACGTCGGGCCGACCCGCCGAACCTCGGTCGGCGTCGTCGCCTTCGGACGCGTCGAACGACACGGCGAACAGGTCGGCGTGCGTCGCTTCGTTCAGCCACCGAAGTAGCGCCACGTGGTCGTCGTCGAACGCCGTTCCGACCAACACGAGGAAGTCCGGGTCGAGCTTCGACGCGGACGCCAGCGTCCGGTCCCATCGCTGCTCGCCACCGACCGCCTCGATGGCGACGGTTCGATTGGCCGTTGTCGTTGCGATGGCGTCGAAGGACAGCGCGTCGTCCACCGTGGCCGAAACGGTGTCGAAATCGAATCCGAGTTCGCGGTCGAACCCGGCCGTCCCGTCGGAGCGTACCGCTTCGGCGAGGCGGGACGAAGTTTCGGTGCTGTCGTGAGGGGTGGCACCATCGGGACCTGTTGTGCCGGTGTCAGTCATATATTTTCGCTACCGACGCTACACGTATATTTTTAATTGTTTTAATATTACTTTGAGAAGAGTGCATTTATAGCAGTATACTCCCAGTCGCTCCGGAGGGTGCGCCTCGAGGGGATCGAATCCGTACGCAAATATTTTTAATTTTCGGATGAGTGTAGGATATAATGGCTGATTTTACTCTCCCGTCGGACGGCGACGACCGTTCGTCCGGGGACCGACCGCTCGAACTCACCCGTGCGGAGAAAGAGGAGATGGTTCGAGAGACGGAAGTCCGCGTGCTGGACCATCTCGACCGGTTGCCTGACGGACCCGCGTCCAACGTCGACGGTGCACACGAGAAGGCGAACGAACTGCGCGAACCGCTCCCCGAGGCGTCGACGCCGTACGACGAACTCCTCGATACGCTGTTCGAGGACGCCATCTCCCACTCCATCACCAACTCCCACCCGGGATACATGGCGTACACCGCGGGAGGCGGCCTCTTTCACGCGGCGCTCGCCGACTTCATCGCCGACGCGACCAACCGATACGTCGGGACGTGGTTCGCCGCCCCGGCGCTCGTCGCCATCGAAACGAACGTCGTCGAATGGTTCTGCGAAATGATGGGCTACCCCGACGGCTCCTTCGGCCTGCTCACGTCCGGCGGGTCGATGGCGAACCTGATAGCCACGATAACCGCCAGACGAGAACGCCTCTCGGAGGATTTCCTCGACGGCGTGATATACACCAGCGACCAGTCGCACCACTCGGTGACGAAGGCCGCGGTTCTCGCCGGTTTCCCGTCGGAGAACATCCGTTCGATTCCGACGGGCGACGAGTTCCGAATCGACATGGACGCCCTCGAATCGGCGGTCGAGGGGGACCGAGCCGCCGGAAAGGAGCCGTTCCTCGTCGTCGGAAACGCGGGGACGACGAACACGGGCGCGGTGGACGACCTCGATGCGCTCGCCGACCTTTGCGACCGGGAATCCCTCTGGCTCCACGCCGATGGAGCCTACGGCGGATTCTTCGCCCTGACCGAGACGGGGAAAACGCAACTCGCCGGACTGGACCGCTGTGACTCCATCACCGTCGACCCGCACAAAGGTCTCTTCCTCCCGTACGGGACCGGCGCGCTCCTGATGCGGGACGGTGGGGCGTTGGCCCGCGCACACGCCGTGGAGGCGGACTACATCCCCGACTGGGACCCCGACTCCGGGACGGTGGACTTCAGCCAACTGGGACCGGAGCTATCGAGGGACTTCCGCGGTCTTCGCGTCTGGCTGCCGTTGAAGTTGCACGGCGTCGACCCCTTCCGCGCCGCGCTCGCGGAAAAAATGGAACTCGCGGAACGGGCCACCGACTGTCTCCGCGACCTCGAACCCGTCGAGATAGTCGCGGAACCCCAACTGTCCACGCTCGCGTTCCGGGTCGAACCGTCGGGCGTCGAGGGCGACGCGCTCGACGAACTCAACGAACGGGTGTTGGAGAAGGTCAACGCCCGCGGCCGCGTTCACCTCTCGGGAACGACGCTCGACGGCCGTTTTTCCGTCCGCATCTGCGTGCTCTCGTTCCGAGTCCATCGGGAGAACGTCGCCGACTGTCTGGAGGACATCGAGGCGGCCGTTTCGGAAGTCACGAAGTGAACCGCGTGCGGGCTCACGACGGATACATGAACGTCGTAGAGATTTTATATTATAGATTATATAAATTAAAACGATGTGGAACGTTAGTGAGCTGTTTCGAAACACGGTGAAGCGGACGCCCGACCGAACCGCCGTCGTCGACCCGATAACCGACCGACGGTTCACCTACGCCGACGTGGACGAGCGGGTCGAACGGCTCGCCGCCGGGTTTCGAGCGTTCGACATCGAGAAGGGGGAGAGAATCGGACTCGCCCTCCCGAACATGCCGGAACACGTCTTTTTGTTCCTCGCGGTGCAGCGAGTCGGTGCCGTCGCCGTCCCCTTCAACTTCCACAGCAGCGACGAGACGTTGCGATACTTCGTTTCGGACGCCGACCTGTCGATGTTGGTGTTCGGTGGGCCAATCGCGGAGCAGGTGCTCGACCTCCGGGACGAACTGGACTGCGAGACGTTCGTCACGACCGCCGACGTCTCCGCTCCCGACGTGAACGGCTACGAACGATTGGTCCGTGACGTTGACGAGCGGGTTTCGGTATCGATACTGCCGGACGACGGCAGCGTCATCCAGTACAGTTCCGGGACGACCGGAGACCCGAAGGGAATCGAGATTACGCACCGAGGCGGCGTCGAGAGGGTCTTTCTGAACGTCCACAGTCAGCGGATGTACGACGGGGAGACCGTCCTCGGCAGGATTCACCTCTTTCACACACTCGGCGTTCACGGGATGTTGCTGTCCACGGTGCTGACGGGCGGCACGTACATTCCGGTACCCGAATTCGACCGCGAGCAGTATCGGCGGATAATCGCGGAGGAGAACGTCACCGTCCTCCACGAAGCGCCCGTGATGTACGAGCGGTTGCTCGGTTCGGAGGGCGGGGACGACACCGACGGGGGCCGCGACGTGTTCGATTCCGTGGAAATAATCAGCTTCTCCGGCGCGCCGATGAGCGAGGACCTGCTCGACGCAACCAAGCGCATCATCGACCCCGACTACATCTACAACACGTACGGGATGACGGAGATATTCCCGCCGTACACGAAGGTGAACCTCCGACACCGGGACGACCCGCGGACGTTCGGGTACGCGGGGGTGGACGGGATGCGAATCGTCGAAATCGACGAACACGACCCGGCGGCGACGGTCGAGGCGGGACGCGAGGGCGAACTCGTCGTCCACCGCGATTGTCCCGGCGCGTTCGAGGGGTATCTGCGCGACTACGAGAACGCCGAAGACGCGTTCGAAGGCGACTGGTACTTCACCGGCGACGCCTGCATCGAGACCGAGGACGGCTGTTTCGCCATGACCGGCAGGCTACGCGACCTGATAAAATACGTCGGGGAGAACATCTACCCGGAGAACGTCGAGACGGTGCTCGCGGACCATCCCGCCGTCGAGGAAACCGCCGTCGTCGGTATCGACGACGACGAGTGGGGGGAGGTACCGAAGGCGTTCGTCGTCGCGGACGGCGACCTCACGGCGGCCGACCTCGACGACCACTGCGTCCGAAGCGACGCGCTCGAAGAGTACAAGCGACCCCGCGAGTACGAGTTCGTCGGCGAACTCCCGGAGTGACGACCGGGTATCACGACCCCCGCGTTCGCGAACGACGACCCGTGGCGAACACGTCAGGGAGTGTCGTCAAGGCCCTGACCGGCGAAGGAGAAGTATGCGAGTACTCATCGTCGGCGGCAGCGGGTTCGTCGGAACGGCGCTCACGGAGGAACTGTACGGGCGGGGACACGACGTGACGGTGCTTTCGCGCTCGCCGGGGGAGTCCGACCTCCCGTCCGGGGTCGAGACGGTCGCGGGCGACGTAACCGACTACGAAAGCATCGACGGTGCGTTTTTGGGGCGGGACGCCGTGGTCAACCTCGTCGCGCTCTCGCCGCTGTTCAAGCCGCCGAGCGGCGCGAGCCACGAGTCGGTTCACCTCGGCGGGACGGAAAACGTCGTTCGGGCGGCCGAAGAGCACGGCGTCCCGAAACTCGTCCAGATGAGCGCGTTGGGTGCCGACCCGGACGGAACGACCGCCTACATCCGGGCGAAGGGCGAAGCCGAGGAAGTCGTCCGCGACTCGTCGTTGGAGTGGGTCATCGTCCGCCCGTCGGTCGTCTTCGGCGACGGCGGCGAGTTCGTCTCGTTCACGAAGGTGCTCACCACGCCGTACGTGACGGGACTGCCGGGCGGCGGGAAGACGCGGTTCCAGCCGATTTGGGTGGGCGACCTCGCGCCGATACTGGCCGACTGCGTGGAGGACGACGACCATCTCGGACGCGCCTACGACCTCGGCGGACCCGAGGTGCTCACCCTCGCCGACGTGGCGAAACTCGCCTATCGCGCCGACGGGAAGTCGGTCGCCGTCCTGCCGATTCCGATGCCGCTCGCCGGAATCGGGCTGACGGTCGCGGACGCGATTCCGTTCGTTCCCATGGGTTCGGACCAGTATCGGTCGCTGAAGTTCGACAACACGGTGTCGGAAAACGACGTTCGGACGTTCGACCGCGAGGCGGGCGACTTGCGAACTCTCGCCGACTATCTCGGCGTCGCGGGTGGAGCGAACGGAGCGGAACGGGATACTGCGGCGACGCGAGCGGCGTGATTTCGCCGACACGGTGTGCTTTTGACTCCCGCCCCCTTCGTCCCGAGCATGTACGAAGTCGAAGTGAAGGTCCGGGCCGACCACGAGACGGTCCGGGAACGCCTTCGCGAACTCGACGCCCGCTCGCTCGGCACGGTGACCCAGGAGGATTTCTACTACGACGCTCCCCACCGTGACTTCGCGGAGACCGACGAAGCGCTCCGCATCCGCCGGGAAGCGGACGACGACGACGCGGTGGAGGTCGTGACCTACAAGGGGCCGTTGGTCGAGCAGGAATCGAAGACGCGCAAAGAACACGAGACCGTTGTCGGCAACGGGGAAACCGTGGACCAACTGCTCTCCGCGCTCGGGTTCGAGTCGGCGGCCACCGTCCACAAGGAACGCGAACGCTACGAACTGGATAGCTACGTCGTCAGCCTCGACACGGTGACGGGTCTCGGCGAGTTCGTCGAGGTCGAAACCGAGACGAACGAATCGGGGGTCGAACCCGCCCGCGTGGGCGCTTACGAGGTCCTTCACGAACTCGGTCTCGACCCCGACGACCAGATACGAACGTCGTACCTCGGACTGCTACTCGAAGATGAGTAATGGTAATATCCGCGGTCGAAAGCGTTTCCGCAAGTTATAGAATCCGTGACTGCGAATCCGATATAATGACCGAGCGGAACATTCAGGTGGAACCTATCGACCGACGGGCGGTCGAAGATCAGGACATCGAAATCGTCGAACGAAAGGGAATCGGCCACCCCGACTCCATCTGTGACGGTATCGCGGAAGCAGTCTCTAGCGCGCTCTCGCAGACGTATCTCGACCGCGTGGGCAAAGTCCTCCACTACAACACCGACGAGACGCAACTCGTCGCCGGGAGTTCGAACCCGCGATTCGGCGGCGGCGAACTGATCGAACCCATCTACATCCTCATCGTCGGCCGCGCGACCAAGGAGTACGACGGAACGAAAATCCCGACCGACACCGTGGCGCTCGACGCCGCGCGCGACTACCTCCACGAGAACATCCCCGAACTCGACGTCGGCCGTGACGTCATCATCGACGTGAAACTCGGCGAGGGAAGCGGCGACCTCCAGGACGTCTTCTCCGAGGAGGGCGCGACGGTCCCGATGGCGAACGACACGAGTTTCGGCGTCGGCCACGCCCCCCTTTCCGAGACCGAGCAAATCGTGCTGAACGCCGAACGACGGCTCAACGGCGAGTTCGCGGCGGACAACCCCGCGCTCGGCCCCGACGTGAAAATAATGGGCAAGCGCGAGCGCGACACCATCGACGTGACCGTCGCCGCCGCGATGGTGGACAAATACGTCGAAAACCGCGAGGAGTACGACGCGATGGTCGAGGCGGTCCGCGATTACACCCATCAGGTCGCGAGCGAGTACACCGACCGCGAGGTGAACGTCTACGTCAACACCGCCGACGACGAGGAGAGCATCTACCTCACGACGACCGGTACCAGCGCCGAGATGGGCGACGACGGGTCCGTCGGCCGCGGTAACCGCGCGAACGGTCTCATCACGCCGAACCGCTCGATGAGCATGGAAGCCACGAGCGGCAAGAACCCCGTCAACCACATCGGGAAGATTTACAACCTGCTGAGCACGGAAATCGCCGAAACCGTCGTCGCCGAAGTGGACGGCATCCGCGACATGCGGGTTCGCCTCCTCTCGCAAATCGGCCGCCCCATCGACGAACCGCACGTGGCGGACGCCCACGTCGTCACCGAGGAAGGCGTCGAACTGAGCGACATCGAACCCGAAATCGTGGACATCGTGAACGAGGAACTGGCGGACGTATCGAGCATCACGAAGCGCGCCATCGACGGCGACGTGACGACCTTCTAACGCCGACGCGCCTTCGACAGTCGTTTATCTCGCCGCTTGTTATGCCCGGCTATGCATCCGTCGGGAGCCGATACCGTCCTCGTCCGGCACGGCGACGTGGGCGTGAAAAGCGGGAAAGTGCAGACCGAGATGGAGCGACGGCTCCGCGACAACATCGCCGCGATACTCGCGGACCGCGGTATCGACGCCGAGGTCGAACGACGCTGGTCGCGCCTCCTCGTCCACGCGACCGAGGAGACCGTCGAGGAAGCGACGACCGCGGCGGCCGACACCTTCGGCGTCCAATCCGCGAGCGCCGCCGCCGTCGTCTCGCCGGAACAGGCGGTCATCGAAGAGACGTTGGCCGATGCCGCCCGCGGGCACTACCACGAGGGGACCTTCGCCGTCCGCGCCCGTCGCTCCTCGAAGGACCACCCGTTCACCAGCGCGGAGTTGGAACGCGAGGGCGGCACCGCCGTCTGGAACGCCGTCGAGAACCCCGAGGTCGACCTGGACGACCCCGACATCACCTTCTCCGTCGAGGTGCGCGACGACGAGGCCTTCGTCTTCCTCGAAAAGCGCGACGGGCCGGGCGGACTCCCGCTCGGAACCCAGACGAAACTCGTCTCGCTCGTCAGCGGCGGCATCGACTCTCCCGTCGCCACGTGGGAGGTCATGAAGCGCGGCAGTCCCGTGGTTCCCGTCTACCTCGATCTGGGTGATTACGGCGGCATCGACCACCGCGCCCGCGCCGTCGAAACGGTTCGAAAGCTCGCCAAATACGCCCCTGAACAGGACATGCGCGTTCGAAAGGTCCCGACGGGCGAGGCGATGGCCCTCCTCGCCGAGGAGGTCGGTCCCGCTCGAATGCTCGTCTTCCGCCGGTTCATGTACCGCGTCGCCGAGCACATCGCCCGCGAGGAGTCCGCCCACGGCATCGTCACCGGCGAAGCCATCGGGCAGAAGTCCAGCCAGACCGCCCGGAATCTCGGCGTGGTCGGCACGGCCACGACCATGCCCATCCACCGACCCCTCCTCACGATGGACAAAAGCGACATCGTGGCCCGCGCCCGCCGCATCGACACCTACACCGACTCAACGATTCCCGCTGGCTGTAACCGCCTCGCGCCCGACTACCCCGAGACCAACGCCACCCACGAAATCGCCCAGAACGCCGAACCCGACGGCCTGTTCGAACTGGCCAAAGCGGCCGCCGAAAACGTCGAACTCATCGACCTCTGACCGACGAACGCGAGGAAGATGGACAGGTCGATATCGGTTCTCCCCGTGGTAGTTCGGTCGAGACGGACGTACCGAAGTTCTCGAACGCCTCCGCCCGCTACGACGTGAGACTGGTTTTGTAGTGATTGTACTCGCGACGAGAAAGTCCCTGAAAGCCCCCGCCCGCTCGCGGTCGAATCCCATCCTACTCCCTCTCTTCCCCCGCTTTTCTTCGACCCTGATTCAATTTCGAATCGGGTTGTGCGAGCCGTTGATGTCCCACTCGTGGATGCAGAAGGGTCTGCCTTCCTCGCCAGCGATTCGCCAGTTGTGCGTCGAATCGTCCCACGAATCCTCGCGTCCGCACTCGACGCACTGCCGTCGTTCGGGTCGGTTGAGTTCCGCCATCGAACCGAGGGAAGGACGCCCACGTACTTAAACCGACGGCAACAGGGCATTTTACCCCGCGCCGCGAAACGCCACGTAATGCTCCGACGACGAACCTTCCTCGCAGGATTGGGTGGGGGAGGCGTCGCTCTGGCGGGGTGTGCGGGCGTTCGGCGCGACGGCGACGGACGAAGCGACCGCCCGACGGAAACGGAATCGACGCAAACGACAGAACGGAGCGACACCATGGCCGAATTCACGACACCCGCGTTCGAGGACGGTGCCAGGGTTCCGACCGAGTTCACCTGCAGCGGCAGGGACGTCTCGCCGCCGCTCGAAATCGGGTCGATGCCGGATGACGCGAACTCGCTCGCCGTCGTCGTTGACGACCCGGACGCGCCGAGCGGGACGTTCACCCACTGGTTGCTGTGGAACCTCCCACCGGGGACGACGACGGTACCGAAAAACGTGCCACAACGGCGGACGGTCGGGTCGCTCGACGGCGCGCGGCAGGGAACCAACGGATTCGGCGAAATCGGCTACCGCGGCCCCTGCCCGCCGACGGGCGACGGACCGCACACCTACCGGTTCACGCTGTACCTTCTCGAACGCGAGCTACGGCTCGACGCGGGGGCGGAACGGGACGCGCTGTTCAGCGCGATGGACGGGAATCGACTCGGCCGGTCGCGGTTCACGGCGGCGTTCGGGCGAAGCTAACGGACGACCGTCGATGCAGGATTCGAGAATCCGTTCGACTTGCCCGACGAGGCGTTTCAGGTGTCCACCCTTTCGGAGAACGCACTTGCGGGCGTCGGCGGAACGCTCACCTACCCGACTCCGTTTCGGGAGTGACGGCGGAATTTCCGCGGAGCAGTCGATACAACGAAGTCGTCGGGGAACCGACTTCGAGTACCATGATGAAGATGGTCGATCTGCTGGTGCGCAAGGACGGCATGACCCACGAGGAGTTCGAGGAGTACTGGCTCGAAGAGCACTCCGAACTCGCCAAGGAACTGCCCGGCCTGAGGAAGTACGTCACCTCCGTCTCGAAGGACCCCGAGAAGGCGGGCTACGACGGCGTGCTCGAACTCTACTTCGACTCGACCGCCGACATGAAGGCCGCCTTCGACTCAGAGACGGGAAAGGAGGTCATGGCCGACGCCGCCGAGTTCATCGACACGGAACAGGGACCGACGCTCATCCTCGACGAGACGGTCCAGTTGGACGACCTCGACTAGCCGAACCCACGTAGTTCGGCGAAAGGAACACCCTTTTTCGTGTCGTAGCGACCCCATGGAGATAGCACAGCGTTCGTCGTTCTCGCTCCGCGACGTGCCCGCCCTGCTCGTCTGTATCGTCGTCTGTGAACTAGCGGGAATTATCCCGTCGTTTCTGACAGCGAACGACGTGGCGACGTGGTACACGACCCTGCAAAAGCCCGCCTTCACGCCGCCGAGTTGGGTGTTCGGCCCGGTCTGGACGACGCTCTATCTGTTGATGGGTGTCGCGCTCTATCTGGTCTGGCGGCAGGGGGACAATCGGTTCGCGCTCGCCGTCTTCGCGGTGCAACTCGTCCTGAACGCCGGGTGGACGCTCGTCTTCTTCGGCATGCGCTGGCCCGCTGGCGGACTCGCGGTCATCCTCGCCCTCCTCGCCGCCATCGTCGCAACGATGGTCGCCTTCGCCCGAATCGACCGACGGGCGACCCTCCTGCTCGTGCCGTACCTCTGCTGGGTCGGCTTCGCCACCCTGTTGAACTACGAACTCTGGCGGCTGAACTGAGTGTGGTCACTCGCCGTGAGTGCGTCGCAGGAGCAGAAAACGGGGATACGGGTGTCCGACTACTCGTCCTGACAGCAACCGCCAGCCTGCTGGCCGAAATCGACGGCGAGCGGCTCGGAAACGGCGCGGTTCAGGTCCTCCAGTCGCGCCGTGAGTTCGTCCTGTGCGTCGAGATACTCCGACATGACCGGTAGGGAGTGGAGTTCCTGCTGGGCCTTCTGAACTTTCGCCACGTCGTCTTGGGTCGCTTCGCCCGTCTGCCGCGCGAGCATGAACTCCTGTCGGAGCTGTTCGAACTCCTTGATCTGCTCCTGCGCTTCCTCGTCGGCCTCGACTGCCGCCTTCGTCTCCTCGAATCGCTGGTAGACGGGGGTTTCCACGATTGCCTCGCCGAGTTCCGTCGCCAGTCGTTCGATGTCGGACTGCTCCGCGGTCTCCGTCGTCGTGTCGACGCTCATGTAACGGGATTCGGGCTGAAGGACTTTAGGCCTGCCGAATCCCGAAATCGAGCGGGTCGGGAAAGCCGAGAACGTCGGGGTTAAAAGTTCTCGCCCGCAATGAGGGGGTAATGAGCAACGAAAGCGAGTACAGCGAGGGGGACCTCAGGAACACGGGGATGTCCCTCAAGCACGACCGGGAGTGGGACTACGAACTCGACCGCATCATCGAAGCGGTCGAGGAGCGCGACGCCGAGAAGGTGGGGTTGCAGTTCCCCGAGGGACTCAAACGCCGCGGCCCGCAGGTGGCCGACGACCTGCGCGAACTGCTCCCCGATGACGTGACGATTCTCCTCTCCGGCCAACCCTGCTACGGAGCCTGTGACTTGGACACCTACCTGATGAAGCGAACCGACGTGTTCGTCCACTTCGGACACTCGCCGATGAAGAACACGGACAAAGTCATCTACGTCCCCCTGTTCTCCAACGTCGATGTGTTCCCCATCATGGAAGAATCGCTGGAGGAACTCGAAGTCGGCGACGTCGGCCTCGTGACGACCGCCCAGCACATGAACCACTTCGAGAAGATGCGCGAGTGGTTGGAAGAGCGCGGTTTCGACGTCCACACCCGACGGGGCGACGACCGACTGACCCACGAGGGGCAGGTCTTGGGATGTAACTACGCTTCCGCCGACATCGACGCCGACCAAGTGCTCTACGTCGGCGGCGGGAAGTTCCACCCGCTCGGACTGGCGATGGAACACCCCGACAAGACCGTCGTCATCGCCGACCCCGTGAACAACGTCGTCACCGTGGCGGACACCGAAAAGTTCCTCAAACAGCGCTACGGCGCGGTCCACCGCGCGATGGACGCCGAGAAGTGGGGCGTCATCTTCTGCACCAAAATCGGACAGGGCCGCTGGGACGTCGCACAGGACATCCTCGACGGCAACGATAACGCCTACCTCATCACGATGGACGAGGTGACGCCCGACCGACTGCGCAACTTCGACATGGACGCCTTCGTCAACACCGGGTGCCCGCGCATCACGACCGACGACGGCCCGCGGTTCCACAAACCCATGCTCACGCCCGGCGAGTACGAAATCGCCGTCGGCAACGAACCGCTCGACTCCCTCGAATTCGACACCTTCCACGGTACGTGGTGACTCTTTCGGTCGTTTTCCGCGATTTTTCTCTCTGACTTTCGTTCGCTTTTTCGCTCCGTTCAGGAGAACCGCGAGGGACTGTCGTCGCTCACTGGAACTGCGTTGGAACTCGTTCCGACCTGTTCCAGTTCGTTTCACTCACTGGAACTGCGCGGGAGCTTTGCTCCCGCTGGCTCTCGTTCGTTCCTCCGTCACTCACGAAAACTCCGGAAGACGCTTTGCGTCTTCCGTGCTCTGACTCGCGTCGCTCGTCAGAACTCCCCAACAACCTCCGCCATACACCCATCCCCGGGTTCGTGGTACGAGAAGTGGTCGGGGACGTAATCGACGTTGTGGTCCTCGTAGTTCGCGGGCGGCGTCCCCTCACAGCCCTCCTCGCCGACGGCGGCGTCGAATTCGCCGGTCGAGTACGCCCAGTTGAGCACGTTGTCGTCCGATTTCCAGAAGTTGTCGAACTGGGTGACGACGTTGGCGATTGCGGGACCGTATTCGCCATCGACCGCCACGGCATCATTGTCGGCGGCACCGCCGAGCAGGGTGGCCGACGCGACGTAATCGCGGTAGCCGAGCGAGTCCAGCGCTTTGATGGTCGCCGGGACGACCCGCCCGCCGAGCGAGTGGCCGATGAGACGCACGTCGGCACCGGTCCGGGTGCGATAGTCGGTGATGAAGTTGGCCAGTTTCGCGCCGTTTCGCTCCGCGATGTCCGTCGCGGGCCACCACTGGTCGAGGCGGGTGTCCGAGTCGTAGCTGAACCCGATAATGGGGTGGGTGTAGCCGTTGTTCCGGAGCGAGGTCTTGACCGTCTCGAAGTGGTCCGGTGCCTCGTCCGATGCGACCAACCATCCGTGGACCGAGACGACCACCTCGTCGGGATTCGCGCTTCCGTAACCCGGGATGTTTCCCACGGTGTCGTAATCCCACTTCGTGTGTCCGTCCGTTAACTCCTCCTCGTACAGCCAGTTGATGTCGAAGTGACCGCGCGTGGTCGCACGAGGGAAGTTCGCCGGACCGGTGATGTCCCCGTCGTCGCCCTCGAACCCGGCGACGCTTCCGGTGAACCCGGCCACTCCGACCGCCGCGGTGGCGGTTCCTTTCAGCATCGTTCGACGGTTCATTCCGGCCCGTTCGTTTTTCTTGTCGGTGTCGTGTGGCATGAATACACATACCGAATGGGAGAATTTAATTCTGTCGGAAAAATAGTTATTATTTCCCGAATCGGTGAGTCGCCGAATTCGTCCCTCAGCCCGAGCGCTCGATTCGGTACGTCTGCCCCTCGTATTCGATAACCTGCGGTTCCGATGCGTAAATCGCCGTCCGATTTACGTCGAGGGTGACGCGGCGGACGCCGGGTTCGAACGACGCCAGCAGGTTTCGAAGCGCGGACCGGACGACCTGTTCAGGGAGCAGTCGCTTCGCGTCCGTCGTCGGGGTTTCGACCCGGGTAGCGACCATGGTTCTCCGTTTCTTGTCACCGACTCGAACGTGCTTCTCGTCTCCATCTCGACTCACTACTTCGAGGTCGGCGGTCGGCGCGAGTTCGAGGTCGTCGCCGTTCAGTTCGAACCGGGCGGTGACGTCGATTGCGTTCTCGTAGCCTCCCTTTTGGAACCACCCGTCGATACCGAAGGCGTAGGTGCCGCCGCCGAGTCCCACGAGCGCGATGTCGTCGGTTCCCTGCGAACGGGCGCTCGCGGCATCGAGGTCGGAGTTATCGACGGTGAGATTCCACGCGTGCGAATCCCCTGATTCGAGCATCATCGCGGGTTCGGGGACGATTTGGGGCGCGATGTGGAACCACTCGCCGTCCACGTGCTTCCACACGGACCACCCGTAGTAGTTCGTCGTGAACGTCGCACCCGTCTCGTTTCGGAGGGTGAACGAAACCGTCGCTTTCGGAAGGTCGACCCGCGTTTTCGACGGGACCATCTGCAACGTCGTCCCGTCGGCGGCGTCCACGGAGCAGACGACCCGCGAATCGCCGAACGACGGGCAGTGGTTCTCGTCAGGGATTTCGAGGGTCGGCGAGGCGGGCGTTCCGGTGAGGGTGTTCGGATGCTCGGTCGTCGTTGTCGTTCCGTTCGTCGCGTTCGACGCGGCGGGGTCCGACCCGCCGGGTGTCGATTCGGAGAGACATCCGGCGAGGAGGGCGGACCCGACGCACGCGAGAGCACGTCGTCGGTTCATGATATCACATCTCCCCTCGCTCAGTAAGTACTTTCAGGTGACTGAAACGGTCGTTTGACCCATTCCAATTACTGCCAAACATACACAAACCTTTTTGTATTCCCAGTAGGTATTGTGTGGTAGCCATGAGCGCCACTCGTCCCTCGACCATCGAAACCGCCATCGAACGCTGCCGACCTGCGGACAAGACCCCCGTAACGCTCGATGCGGCCGTGCTTCCGTCCGGCCGCGACGACCTGCGCGACCTCCAAGTCGAACTCGCCGCGAAGGAGTACGTTCCCGCCGGTGTGACGGTCGACGCCTGCTTCGACGCCGACTGTTCGTTCGCCACGCAGGACGAAGCGGACCGCATCCGCGAGTACATCCGAACCGCTTCGTTCCTCGGCGCGGGAACCGTCACCGTCGAGTTCGACACCGTGGCAGACGAATCGAAAGTCCGTCCGTCCCTCGCCGCGCTGAAGGAGCGCGCCCGCCGCGAGGGCGTCACGCTCGAACTGGACGGCCCGCTGGCGCTGTAACTCGGCCCTCGAATTCCGAATCCTGCTTCTTACGTCGCCCCGTCACGTTCGCCCGACCATGGGGAAACGCGCGCTGGAACGACGCCTCTCCGCCGTCGCCGAGTTCGAGGACCCGCGGGTCGAACTGGAACAGTACCCGACACCGGCGGACCTCGCGGCCCACCTCGTCCACCTCGCCGACGTGCACGGCGACGTCGCGGGCGAAACCGTCGTCGACCTCGGAACGGGCACCGGCATGCTCGCCATCGGCGCAGCGACGCGCTCGCCCGTCCGGGTCGTCGGACTCGACCGCGACCCGGCGGCGTTGCGCCAAGCGACGGAGAACGAACGCCGGGTGGAACCGGCGCGTTCCGTCGACTGGATGCTCGGCGACGCGACTGAGGCACCGCTGTGTCCCGACGACCCCGTGACCGTCCTGATGAACCCGCCGTTCGGGGCACAACGGGGCAACGAACACGCGGACAGGGAATTCCTCGAAACGACCGCCGCCGTCGCCGACGTGTCCTACTCGATTCACAACGAGGGGAGCATGGCGTTCGTCGAGTCGTTCGCTGCCGACGCGGACGCCGCGGTGACGCACGCCTTCCGCGCCGAGCTACCGCTCTCGCGGCAGTTCGAGTTTCAACGAAACGAGCGGACGGTGCTCGACGCCGAGGTCTTCAGAATCGAGTGGCGCTAGTTTCCGTATCGGTGGCGCTAGTGGCGGTACTGTTCCTTCGCAGCGACTTGGACCCGCGTGTCGTTGATGGACGCCATGATGCGGCGTTTCTCGCGGGTGAACCGGATGCCGTCCACCGTGACCGTCGCGTTCCGCGTCGGCATCGGCGCGGTACCGACGGTGGTGTTGTTCCGCGAGAGTCGAAGCGCGAACCGTCCCTTTTGCGCGACGATGGAGACGTTGTTCCCGGCGAGGACGGGACTCGCGGTCGCCGGTCCCGACGAGAAGGCGCGTTTCCACTGGCCGTCCGCCGGGCGAAGCCACACCTGATACGCCGTCCCGCCGCCGGTGGCGCTCCAGCCGGTGCGCTTTATCCCCACCGCCTTCGACCAGCCGACGCCGCCGACTCTAACCGTCGCTCCGCCGGAGTACGCGAGTTGTCCCTTCGACACCTCCCGCGACCATATCTCCCGGTCCGGGTTGACGACGATGACGCCGCTCGTGTTCACCTGCGTCGTCTCGCCGCCGACCGACACGTCCACGACGGACACCTTGCGGTTCGGCACGTCCTCCGCGTACGTCACCGTGTATCCCCGCACCGACACGCCGGAGAGCGCGTTCTGACCGCCGTGTTGAACCGACGTGAGGTTGATGGGCACGGCGACGCCCGCCATGGCGATGAGCGGAATCAACAGGAGGACCGACCCCACCTGTCGAGCCCTCGGGGAGAACGCGTTTCGGTCGGTCGTGCGGACGGCGAGCGCGACCAGCGTCGCCAGCGCGAGCACGAAGATGACGCCGAGGCCGCGAAAGAGGACGAACGTCTCCATCCCGCGGTACCACCACAACGCCCACAGCGACGACGAGACGAGGACGATGACGCCGCCCGCCCACGTCCTGAACGCGCTCGGTTGGACGTCACGCGTCCGGAGGAGGTAGACGCCCGCGACCGCGCCGAGGAAAAAGCCCAACGTGTGGCCCTGCACGGCGATGCCGAACCACCACGGGCGCGAGAAGTGCGTCGTCGCTTCGCCGATGGTTTGAGGACTCCGAAACGCCACGTACAGCGTCTGAATCACGTCTTGGGCGGAGAGGGCGACGACCGTCCCGAGCGGATAGCGAACGAGGGCGAACCCGGCGAAGGCGAAGAAGACGCCGGAAAACCCGATGACCGGTCCCCACGAAAACAGGCCCGTACAGAGCGCGATGACGACGACGCCGAGCGGGAACAACACGAACGCCCTCACCCACGGGTTCGTTCGCCACGAGGAAAACGAGGTTTCGCCCCGCTCCGGAGGGAAGTGCCCGAAGTAGTACTCCGCCAACGGCGCGACGGCGAGCGTGCTGGTCATGTTGCCGAGGAGGTGGCTGGGGCCGACGTGCGAAAACGGTCCGGCGAGCATACCGAGCGGGTAGAGGTACGACCACGACGCGAACGCCACCGTGACGGGGTTGTACCAGTGGTTCCAGCCGTCCTGTACGAACAGGTAGATACCGACGACGCCGGTGACGCAAACGAGGGTGCCCCACGGGACGCCGAACAACAACCGCCTCCGGACGACCGTTCCCCACCGTCCCCGCGGACGGTCCAATCCCCAGACGATGAGCGCGGATACCAACAGGCCGAGCGACATTCCGAGTTGCATCGGCCACCCGTCGAGCGGCGACACCATACCCGGAGTGTGTGACCCCGATACCATAAAACGAACACGTCTCGATTTTTTGCCCCTCGCGTCGAACGCCCGGAGAAAACGTTAGGAGGGTTCGTGGTAACGGATAGGCATGACAACCACGCCGACGGAAGGCGAGACGAGGTCCTTCTCGCGGACGTTCACGGCCGAGGACGTCGCTTCGTTCGCCGACCTCTCGGGCGACCGCGGGAGCCACCACGTCGAGGAGGAAGAACCGATAGTACACGGCCTGTTGACGGCGACGCTCCCCACGAAAATCGGCGGCGACATGGATTTCGTCGCCCGGACGATGAGCTTCGAGTTCCGCCGCCCGGTGTACGTCGGCGAGGAGATAACGTGTGAAACGACGGTCGAGAGCGTCACCACGCGCCCCGAGCGTCACGAGATGGTGGTCTCGTTTTCCTGTACGAACGAGTCGGATACGGTCGTCCTCGCCGGAAATATCGATGGCGTGATATTTCAGGAGTCGGCCGAAGATTAGAAATCGGGCAGGTCGTCGGGTGCGTCGAACTCCGCTTCCCAGTCCACGTAGTCCGCTTCGAGTACGTCACAGACCACCTGTCCGAGTTCGGTTAGGGAGGCGTTGATGGACGAGACGGCGTTCCACGAGTCGATGTCCGGATGGATATCCCTGACCTTCCAGTCCTCGGGGATGCCCGGCGCGTGGTAGCCCACGCGGTCCGCGAAGTCGTCCCAGAAGAAGTCGAACTCGGCGAACAGGTCCAGATCGACCGCGGTTTCGAACTCTCGCTCGTCCAACTCGGTGTTCGCGGCCCACCGGTCGAACGACTCCTCCCACGCGCCCTCGTGGAGGAACGCCTCCAGTTCGTCGCGGTGGTAGTCGTTCTCCGCCGTAACCGACACGTCGTCGTACTCCTGCACATCCGCCTCCGGACGAAGCGTCGGCGGGTCCGGGGTCGGCACGTCGAGTCCCATGGCCTCGGATAGAACGGGATGTCGGATAAGCGTTCCTTCGACCGTCGAGGGGCGGACGCCACCGCCGCGTTAGGCGAGGGTTTCGACGCGACGATTTCGCCAGAAACGGGAGTTACCGGCCTCGAAAACAGCCATTACGCGGATGGACGGTGTGGGCGCTTTATCCTCGTAGTAGCCGACGATGCCACTGGAATGAGGGAAACAACACGCACACTCGGAGTCGGATTGGTCGCACTGCTGGTCACACTCAGCGTCGGCTTCGCTGGCATGGGAGCGATGGCCGAAGGTAACCAGAGCGGCGACGCACAGGTCCGCATCGCGCACATGTCGCCCGACGCGCCGCCGGTCGACGTTCTCGTGGACAACGAGACAGTGGTCTCCAACCTGTCCTACGGGAACGTCACCGACTACACCAGCCTGTCGGCAGGGGAACACAACGTCACGATTACGGCCGCTGACGACCCGAGCACGGTCGTCTTCTCGGACAACGTGACGTTCGACGCCGACACGAACTACACCGTCGCGGCGACCGGCCTGATTTCCGGAAGCGGTGACACCGCCTTCGAACCGGTCGTCTACGAGGACAACTTCACCGCGCCCGACCAGGGCAACGCCTCGGTGCGCCTCGTTCACGTCTCGCCCGACGCTGGGCCGGTGGACGTGACGGTTGCGGAGACCAACACCACGCTGTTCGATAACGTCTCGTTCCGCAACGCGACCGCGTACAAGCAGGTCCCGGCGGGCGACTACACGCTCGAAGTTCGCCCGGCGACCGCGAACGATTCCGGCGAGGTGCTGAAGACGTTCAACGTGTCGCTCTCCGACCGCACCGTCTACTCGGCGTTCGCGGCGGGCTACGCCAACAACAGCAGCGTCCCGGCCGGAAGCCCCGACAGGCCGCTCGACCTCATCCTCGTGACCGACTTCACGGCGGCCGCGAACGAGACGACGACCGCCGCCCCCGCGACGACGACGGCGAACGAGACCAGCACGACGATGGCCGAGACGACGACCGGAGAACAGATGACGACCACGACGACGGCGACGAACGAGACGACCACCGAACAGATGACGACGACAACGACGGCGATGAACGAGACGACCACGACGATGAACGAAACGACGACTGGAGAACAGATGACGACTACGACGGCGATGAACGAGACGACGACGGCGAACGAGACCAGCACGTAGACCGACGGTCGATTTTTCGAGACGGTTTTTTCGCGGTCAGTCGATTCGGTCAACCACGTTCTGGAGCTGCTGGAGACGCTCCTCGCGGGCCGAATCGCGGAGCGCCTGCTGATTTTCGTCCGGGCAGTCGAGATCCGGGACTGGCGTCGGGGTGCCGTCTTCGTCCAGCGCGACGAACGTGAAAAACGAGGTCGTCGTCTCGCGTTCCTCGCCCTTCCGCGGGTCCTCTGCCCGGACGTTTACCTTCACGTCGATGCTGGTCCGGCCGGTTTCGAAGACGAACGCCTCCACCACGGCCACCTCGCCGCGGTCGATGGGCGAGATGAAGTCCACGTGGTCCATCGACGCCGTGACGCACTGATTCCCACAGAATCGCATCGCCGCGATGGCCCCGCAGATGTCCATCCAGTGCAACACCACTCCCCCGAGCGCCCGACCGAGGTTGTTCGTGTCGTTCGGCAACAGCAGTTCGGTCATCTCTGTGTACGAATCCATCAGGGTTGCCGTGTCTGCCATACCCGGGCTTTCTCGGGCGGCGTATTTAGTTGGCCGCGGTTCCCGGCGCGCCAGAGTTATCCACCTCGCTAGCGGCTAGTATCGCAATGAGCGAGGAGCGGAAGGAGGGGGAAAAGGGTGGGGTGGGAGCGGAAGAGGGAGGAGCGGAAGCGGAAGAGGGGCGAAGGGCGGATGAAACCCGACTATTGGCGACCGAAAAGGTCGTCGCCGCCATCGGGGACGGAATCTACCAACTCGACCCGGCCGGTCGTTTCGTTTCGGTCAACGACGCCACGGTCGAGGCCACCGGCTACGACCGCGCGGACCTGCTCGGCGAACACGCCTCGCTTCTCGTCGATGAACCGTACGTGGCGCGGGTCGAAGACGAAATCGCGGACTTGCTGGCGAACGATCCGGACGGGGTTCGGGCGATGGAGGCTCCGATCCGAAACGCGGACGGGGAGCGGGTCCCCTGTGAACTCCGATTTTCCGTGGTGCTCTCCGACGGCGAATTCGAGGGGACCGTCGGCGTCGTCCGCGACATCTCGTGGGAAAAGCGACGGGACGCGGCACTGCGAGCACAGCGAGACGAACTCGAACAGCTCCGCCACATCAACGCCGTCGTTCGGAGCATCGACCGCGCCGTCGTCCGTGCGGACACCGCTGACGAGATCGAGCGAACGGTCTGTGACCGCATCGCCGACGCCGACCCCTATCGATTCGCGCTCGTGGCCCGCTTCGACCGGGAGTTGGAGACGTTGACGGTGGTGTCGCGGGCGGGTATCGACGAGGAGGACGCAGATCGACTCCGGCGGATGGACTTCGACGCGTCTGACGGACCGGCCATCGAGGCGATTCGAAATCGGTCGGTGTGGGTGGTACAGGATGCCGACCGCGGCGACGAGTGGGGCGTTTCGGATTCCGACGCCGGTCGCTGGTCGATGGCGTTCGTTCCGTTCCGGTACGACGATTCGATTCACGGCGTCCTCGGCGTCTACGCCGACCGTCCGTTCGCGTTCGAGGGACCCGAACGCGAGGTTCTGGAGGAACTCGGGCGGATGGTCGGTTACGCCCTCTCCGCGGTCAAAACGCGACAAGCGCTCGTCTCGGAACGGACCATCGAACTGACCTTCCGGTTCTCGGAGGACGACTATCCGTTTACCGCGCTCACGAAACAGGTCGGTGGGAAATCCCGGTTCGAAGACGCCGTACTGCACCCGGACGGCTCGCTCCTGTTGTACGTCTCGACGGAGGGAAGCGACCCCGAGCGAGTGCTCGAATTCCTCGATGAGTTCGAGGGCGTCACGCACTTTCGAGCCATCACCCAGCGAGAGGACGAGTGCCTACTGGAGGTCCGCTACGCCGGTCCGATGGCGTTTTCCACGCTCGCGAATCACGGCGGTATCATCCGTTCGGCGGTTGCGGAGGAGGGGGTTGCGCACGTCACCGTCGACATTCCGGAGACGGGAGACGTGCGCGAGGTGGTCAGCGCCATGACGGGCGTGTTCGAGGACGCGGAACTCGTCTCCCGACAGACGGTCGAACAACCGACCGAAACGCGCGCCCGCTTCCGCGATACGCTCGACGACCGTCTCACCGAACGCCAGCTAACCGTACTTACGACCGCCTATCGGGCCGGATACTACGACTGGCCGCGCGGAAGTACCGGCGAGGAACTCGCCGAATCGCTGGACATCGCGCCGCCGACCCTGCACAAGCACCTCCGAATCGCGGAACGAAAGGTTCTCGCGACCATCTTCGACGAGCCGGAGCGAGACTAATCGTTTAGCCCTCCCACTCAATGCTCCTCGGTGTCTGGGTTCTGGTATGACAATCGAGACAATTCCGAGGGACGGTATCCGATGGAACGACGCTACGACTCCCTCGCTGAACGCCATCTTCAAGGTGCTCTCGGTGCCGACTCGACGGGAGGCCTTGGTCGTCATCCGCTCGGAAGACGAGCCGATTCCGGTATCGGAGCTCGCCGACCGACTCGACGGAGAAACGGACCGGATGCGAATCGCGCTCGTACACGTTCACCTCCCGATGCTCGACGAGGCGGGACTCGTGGCGTGGGACACCGAACGCGAGTCGGTCGAATTCGGCGATTTCCCCGACGCGTACGAGGATTTGTTCGAGGTCGTCGACAGCTCCGTCCGATGAAACCCTGCTCGTATTTCTGACCCCATATAAAAACTCAATCATTAAACGCACAGTAGCATGTGCGTTCGAATCGTCGAATCGATTCATGAACGACCCCGTGTTACCAGGTACGCCCGAACCGGTCGCGTCGGCACAGTACTCGTGGGGCGGCGAAATGACGCTCGTCCAAACCATCGTCGAGACGCTCTCGTCGGCGAGCGGTCGTGCCCCCGAAGAACTGCCACCCCTCCATCACGTCGTCGACGTGGACGCCCTCGAAACCATTTTCGGTCCCCGCGGCGACGGTCAACTCCGCCCCGTCACGGGCGAAATATCGTTCGTCGTCGAGAACCACGAAGTCGTCGTGAAGAGCCACGGCCGTGTTCTCGTTCGCCGGGCGGATTAATTCGATTCGCAACCGGAACGGGTAGAAAAATTGCCTTGTCATCGATACTGGTAAAAATGGAGGGAGAGTATCGTCACTGATGACCGACCAGCACCCGCCGTCATCCGGTGGCGGCGAGGGAAACGTACGAGTCGTCGGAACGGCCCACGTCTCGGAAACGAGCGTCGAGAGAGTCGAAGAAGCCATCGAGGAGGATCAACCGGAAATCGTCGCCGTCGAACTCGACGAGGGACGATACCGGCAGATGCAGGGGGAAGTGGCTGACGACCTCGACCCGTCCGACCTCCTTCACGGAAACACCGTCTTCCAGTTCTTGGCGTATTGGATGCTGTCGTACGTGCAAGCACGCATGGGCGAGGAGTTCGACATCCAACCCGGCGCGGACATGAAGGCCGCCATCGACGCCGCCGAACGACACGGCAGCGGCGTGGCGCTGGTGGACCGCGACATTCAGATGACGATTCAACGCTTCTGGGCGCGGATGAGCGTCCGCGAGAAGTTACGGATGGTGGGTAGTCTCGCCCTCGGCGTCACCGACCCGCTCACCATCGGCCTCATCGGCGGTGCCGTCTTCGGCGTCTTCTTCGCCATGATATTCGGCATCTTCCTCTCGCCGCTCCTCGGGTTGAACGCGACGCTCACCCTCGGGGCGGGAAGCGGTGCGCTCCAACTCGTCGGCGGCTTCGCGGGCGGTGCCTTCGCCGGACTCGTGCTCGGCAGCCTCGCCCTCTCCGTCGGCCTGACGAGGCGCATCGACATAGCGCTCGGCGGCGGCCTGGTTCTCGGAATCGTCGGCGGCCTCGCGGTCGGCACCGGTGTCTTCGGCGTCGTCAGCGCCGGGACGCTCGTCGGAATCGGCGGGGTCATGCTCCGAATCCTCACTTCGCTCGTCGTCGGCGTCGGCATCGGCATGGTGCTCGGCGTGCTCGGCGGGGTTCTCCTCGGAAGCGGAACGGTCGAGGAAGAGGAGTTGGACGAGGAGTTCGACATCGAGGACCTCACCGACGGCGACGTGGTTACGGCGATGATGGAGGAGTTCCGTCGATTCTCGCCCGGCGGTGCGGAGGCGCTCATCGACGAACGCGACGCCTTCATCGCGCACAAACTCGTCGCGCTCCGCGAAGCGGGCCACGACGTCATCGCCGTGGTCGGCGCGGGCCACCGCGCCGGAATCGAGAGCTACCTCGCCAACCCGAGCACCCTTCCGCCGATGGAGTCGCTCGTCGGCACCGAGAAGGGAAAGCGCTTGTCGCTTTTCAAATTCTTCGGCTACTTCATCATGGTCGCCTTCTTCGCCTTCTTCATCCTGCTGGCGATGGCGGGCGTTCGAAATACGTTTCTCATTCAAGTGTTCGCGGCGTGGTTCCTGTTCAACGGCGTCTTCGCGTTCGGACTGGCGAAACTCGCGGGCGCACACTGGGGCAGCGCCCTCGTCGGCGGTGCAATCGCGTGGCTGACGAGCATCAACCCGCTGCTCGCGCCCGGGTGGTTCGCGGGCTACATGGAGCTGAAATACACGCAGGTCAACATCGCCGACATCGCCACGCTCAACGACATCATGAGCGACGAGGAGTTGCCCCTCGCCGACATCATGGCCCGAATGCTCGACGTTCCCCTCTTTCGGCTCATCGCCGTCGTCGCCATGACGAACATCGGGAGCATGATAGCGACGTTCCTGTTCCCCTTCGTCGTCCTGCCGTTCCTCGGTCCCCAAATCGGCGGCGTCGATGAAATCACGCGGCTGATGGTCGAGGGTGCCCACAACAGCGCCGACCTCATCTGGGGTGCGCTGACGTGAACATCCGCTTCAGCGCGCGCGAACTCCGCGACCTGCTGGTCGCGTGGGGCGCGCTCGGCCTCGCCTTCACCCTCTTTCTCCAGCCCGGATTCGGGCAGTCGCTCCTCCAGCCCGGCATGGGATTCTCGTCGGCGACGTTCGTCGGAGCGTTGGTCGTCTCGCTGTTCACGGCGGGTATCGGCTTCCTCCTCCACGAGTTGGCACACAAGGTGGTGGCGATTCGGTTCGGACAACTCGCCGAGTTCCGCGCCGATTACAGTATGTTGTTGCTCGCCATCGTCGGCGGACTCGCCGGGTTCCTCTTCGCGGCACCCGGCGCGGTGTATCATCGGGGGATGGTGACAGAGCGTGAAAACGGCCTCATCGCGCTGGCCGGACCCATGACGAACGTCGTCCTCGGCGTTCTGTTCTTCCCGCTCATCTTCGCCGGACCGTCCGTCGTCACGGAAATCGGCTACCGCGGCGCGCAGATTAACTTCCTCCTCGCGGGGTTCAACATGCTCCCGTGGGGACCGCTGGACGGCAAGAAAGTCCAGCAGTGGAGCACGACCGCGTTCCTCGCCACCGTCGTCCCGTGCGTACTGCTCGCGCTGTACGCGCTGTTGGTGCTGTAAAACCGCGCGAACACGTAGCATCCCGCTTTCGAACGTCGTCCGGGACACTCACGAGCGTTCGGTTCGTCGGAACGATTTCCGTTCTCGTGCGTCTGCAGGTAGAAGCGCTGATGAGACCGTACTCCACGGCAGGTATTTCTTCGGGCACCACGGCAGCGAATCGTATCGTGTAGCCCGGTCGTTCCCTGGCGTGCGCTGGCAGAACGGCGCGGCCGACTGCTGGCCGCGCCGTTCCGACATATCCGCGCGGGCGGTGTGGAGAGCGCGGATATCCCGCACAGCGGTCACATGAACGGACGTGAGTGTGACCACGGAAGTCGCACGCCCGCGAACGAAGTGAGCAGGAACGTCTTCCGGCGACCGCGAGCGTGACGGGGGCTTTCGAGGGCTGCTTCACCGAGACTTCATTTCGTTCAAACACAACACGACGTAGCGAGCGGTTTCCTCTAGAACGCGACCGTCGAACGGGACAACGGCAAACCTTTACTCACCCGGAACACGCGTTTCACCATGACCGAGGAAGAGGAACTGACGTATTCCGACGCGGGGGTAGACATCGACGCGAGCGAAGCGGCGACGGCGGCCCTCGTCGGTGCCGTTTCGGACATCGACAACACGACCGACTACGCGGGACTGCTCGACATCGGCGACCAGTACCTCGCCCTGGCGACGGACGGGGTGGGGACGAAACTGCTCGTCGCGGAGGCGCTCGGCGACTACTCGACGGTGGGCATCGACTGCATCGCCATGAACGCGAACGACCTCGTGGCGAGCGGCGTCGAACCCGTCGCCTTCGTGGACTACCTCGCCGTGGACGAACCCACCGAGGAGTTCTCTGAGCAGGTCGGCGAGGGACTTGCAGCCGGTGCGGAGGAAGCGGGCATCGCCCTCGTCGGCGGCGAAACGGCCGTCATGCCGGAGGTCATCTCGGGGCTGGACCTCGCGGGTGCGTGCGCCGGACTCGCGCCGAAAGACGCCATCTTCCCCGGCGAGGCCGAGGTGGGCGACGTTCTCGTCGGCTTCGAATCCAGCGGGATTCACTCGAACGGCCTCACGCTGGCCCGCAAGGCTGCGACGAAGGACCACGACTACGGCGATGCGTTCCCGCTCGGCGAGGGAACCGTCGGCGAGGCGCTGCTCGAACCGACGCGCCTCTACACCTACCTGCTTCCCGCGCTCCGCGAGCGGGACGTGCACGCCGCGGCGCACGTGACGGGCGGCGGGTGGAAGAACCTGCTCCGCATGGGCGAGCACCGCTACGAAATCGACGACCCGTTCCCCGCACAGCCGGTCTTCGACTTCGTGCAGGACGGCGGCAACGTCTCCGACGAGGAGATGCACCGCACGTTCAACATGGGCACCGGATTCGTCGTCGCTCTCCCCGAGGACGACGCCGAATCGCTCGCCGAAGAGACGGACGGACGGATTATCGGCACCGTCGCGGAGGGCGAAACGGTGGCGATTCGCGGGTTGAGATTGGACTAACGTTCGGGATATCTCTACCCGAACGCATATCTGACATGTCCCTGTGATTTTGGTATGGACGACATCTCTATCGAAACTCACCCGTTGACCGACGTCGACGAGCGACTCATCGAACGCGCCAGAGAAGCGACTGAAACCGCCTTTGACGCCGAAAAGTGGGGCGGTGCGCACGTCGTCGGTGCCGCACTCCGAACCGAGTCCGGGGAAGTGTACACCGGAGTTAGCATGCCCGCGAGCGTCGGCCGCGTCTCGATGTGTGCCGAACCGGTCGCACTCGGGAGCGCCATCGCGGACGGCGAAACCGCGTTTACCACCTCGGTCGCTGTTCGTCATCCACTTCCCGACGAGGACCGCAATTTCGAAGTCGTCCCGGCCTGTGGCGTTTGCCGGGAATTGCTTGCGGACTACGGCACCGACATGGAAATCATCGTCCCATACGACGGTGAACTCCGGAAGGCCGGTGCCCTCGCCTTGCTTCCGACGCGAAATTGGTAGCTCACACTCATCGTTCCAGAATACTTATTTAAACAGAGAGTGGTGTTCTCGCCATGTCCGGTCTGACCCGTCGCGCCCTGCTCGGTTCCGCCGGTATGTTCGCCGCCGCGGGGTGCGTGTTCGAGTCCAAGACGAGTTCGTTCGACCCGGACCACACCATCTGGCTCGAAAACGGGTTCGACGAGAAGCAGACGGCTCACGTCTGGGTGGTACGGAAGGCGGGTGACGAAACCGTCTTCGAAGTCACCCGTCAGGTCGGACCGGCCGACACCGCCGAGCTGTACAACCTCGAACGGGCCGGGCCGACGGACGTGGAGACGTTCCGCGTGTGCGCCCAACTCCTCGACGCCAGTTCGAGCGACACGGGGTACAAGCAGTGTACGACGGTCGAAACGAACGAGTGTTACGGAAATATCCACATACAGATACAGAAGGACGGGTCGGTCGGAATCACCTACGCCATCTGTTGATTCCGCCTGTTGACTTCGCCACTCGTGTCCCACCGTCGTTCACCATTCCACCATCTCACATCACCATTTCCCCGTATCACACCTCCTTTACGTACATGTAGCCCGCCGTGTCGACCCGCTCGTCGTAGAACTTCTCGTCGCGCCGGTAGCCCGCCGATTCGTAGAACGCGATGGCGCGTTCGTTTTCGGCCATGACGCCGAGTTGGATTCGCTCGCCGCCGCGCCGTTCGACGGTTCGTTCGACGCGGGCGAGTAGCCGTCCGCCGATACCCTCGCGCCACCGACCGGGGAGGACGTAGATGCGACCTAAATCGAACGTGGCGGACCCCTCGACTGGATTCGCGCCGACGAAACCCACGACCCCGACGTCGCCGTCCACGGCGACGTCGAGGATGGACGCCTCGGTTTCGATGAGCGAGCGAAACGTCTCCGCATCGTAGTAGCGTTCGAGGAAGTCGTCGGTCGCCTCCGTCCCGATGATGGGCGCGTGAGCCGAGTGCCACGCCCGCTCCGCGACGTGTCGTATCTCCTCCGTATCCCTCGATTCCGCCGAGCGAATCTCGATTCCCATGGCAGGAAATCGGCGACTTCGCGGAAAAAACTGTCGCGGAAGGAGAAACACCGCCGCTCGGTTCGGTCCGATTTCGCGTGTTTCAGCGTTCGCCCGTCGGCGAACGCGGCGTCGGAACGCTCATCGAACGACGCGCCGAACCGTCGTCAGCAGTTCGCGAGCGACCGGAAAGTCGTCGTACGCCCAGAGCAGAAGCGTACACGCCGAAATCACGCCGACGAGGGCGAAGTACGACGTGAAGTCGTGGTGGACGAGGTGGGACCGATACTCGCCGAGGAACTGCCGTACCGTTCCGGTGAAACCCGGACTCTCGTCGGGCGGGAGCACGACCACCGGCCAGAGAACGTGTTCGACGCCGTACCAGATTCCGTCGTTCATGTGTTCGAGCGCGTCGCCGACGTTGTGCGAGAGAAAGCCGAGGCCGAACGCGAGACCCAATCGCGGACGCGACGAACGCCGCGCGACGGCGTGGGCGACGGCGACGACGAGCAGACTGACGAACACCGAATGGCCGAGGGCGTAGCCGTTCCGGAAGACGCCGTACTGCCAACTCAACGGTTTGTCGATGAGGTCGGGAACGACCGACGCGACGGCGGCGACGACGACGGCGGCCCCGCCCGGCGGTTCGTGATGACGAACGTGAACGTATATCGAATAGCAGAGGTACGCGAAAATCGCGGATTCCCACGGCCACATGCGTCGCTCTACGACGTCGCTCGGAATATGTCTGTGGTGAAAAACGGTATCGTCCGACACGGAAAAGGAAGACCGCGACCGACCCGACACCCCGTTTCGTCGTTAGGACAGCCGTGCGGCGATGTCGGCTTCGGTGACGATGCCGATGGTTTCGCCCTCTTCCGTCACCATCACGGCCTTGTAGTGGTCCAAGAGGTTGCTGATTTCGTTGAGCGTCGCCGACTTCGAAACGGTCGGGAAGCTCTCGTCCATGAACTCGCGGACCGCCTCGTCGCGGGCGTCTTCGCTGACGTGAACGAGGTCGCTCTCGCTTATCGAGCCGACCGGGACGCCCTCTTTGATGACCGGGAGTTGGGAGTAACCCGCTTCCTGCATCTTCTGGACCGCTTCGCTCACGGTGTCGGTGGGTGCGACGTTGACGACGGACTTGTGCAGGAGGTCGTGCGCCCGCACGATGTCGCCTTCCGATTCTTCCAGCGCGTTCACGATTCGCCGAAGCGTCGAAAGCCGCGGGTCCACGTCGTCGCCCTCGATTCTCGCGATGAGGGGCTGTGAGACGCCCGCCCGCTCCGCGAGTTCGCTCTGTGTGAGCCCCAAATCGGTTCGGTGTTCCCGAAGGTCTTGGGGTGTCGGGAGTTCCATGCGTAGAAATTACCAATGGTTATGGTATAAATCGTTCGGACTGTTCAGGCGTCGCCGAAGTCTATCTCCTCGTCCTCGTCGAATTCGATAGTTTCGACGACGGAAAGCGGGACGTCGCGGAGCGCGCCGCCGACTTCGCTCTTGGCGATACGCTGGGCGTGTTCCTCTCCCTCGGCGTTGAACACCTTCATTTCGAGGACGAGGCCGACGAGCGCGGTGTGGGCCGCGATGAACGCCGAATCGAACGGTTCGCCGCAGGCCGGACACCCCGTCGCGCCGACTTCGACTTCGACGTAGTCCATGTTCTTCTGGTTCAGCCGTTTCCCGGCTTCGCTGACCGCAACGCCAATCGCGTCGTCGATGTCGCCGACATCGCGTACCAACCATGCCGCCTCCATCGCAACGAGGTAATTGCTCATACTCGAACCAGACACCGGAGGGTTTCGTGTCTTTTGGTTTGCGGGCCGAAAACCGACGGTTCGGTGTTTTCATTCGACCGATATGTCCCGCCGCATCTCCACGCACGCGAGTTCGACGCCGCCGGTCACCTCGTGCGTCACCGTCGAAATCCGCTCGTAGCCGTGTCCCTCGTAGAAGGGAACCGCGTTCAACGAGGCGTGGAGGCTCAGCGAATCGACCCCCGCGTCACGCGCCACCGATTCGAGGTGCGAAAGGAGCGCCGAACCGACCCCGTTCCGCGCGTAGTCGGGGTGGACGTACACCGCCGAAACTACGCCGGAATCCAGTTCGACGCGGCCGAATCCGGCGAGTTCGCCGTTTCCTTCGGCCACGGCGACCGACTCCGATTCGTTCCGTATCGACTCCAGATACGGCGCGCTCCCGAACGGGTGTTCCGCCCAGCGTTCGACCTGCTCCTCGTGATACCGTTCCGTACCGAACGCCCGGATCGACGCACAGCGAAGGTCGAGAATCGGCTTGGCATCGGCTTCCGTCGCGCGACGAATCGAGGGCATGGAATGCGAGACGACGGAGTGAACCCTAACGGTATCGGCGAAAACGGTGGTCGCTCATCGGCACCCGACCGGCGGCCGACGGAACTAGGAGACGCCGATGATGGCGTAGATGAACAGGAACCCGAAGTACAGCAGGACGAGGACGCCGAGCGCCTTGAGACGGAAGTGTTTGAGTTCCGCTGTCTCGGTTTCGTAGGCGTCGTAAAACGCTTCCACCTCGTCTTCGGGCAGTTCGTCCCCGTGCTCTAACCCGCGGTGGAGGACGAGGTACTCCTCTTTCCGAAACGGGTGGCCGCAGTAGGCACACTCGTGGGGCGATTCGCCGGACGGAACGCTGTAGTCTGTCGTCGTGGTCATGGTGGTGTGAGCGTCGGTTGCGAGACTATCCACATGCTCGTCATCGTGTACAGTATCATTACGGCGACGAGCGGATACTGACTCCGTATCGCCTGTAATCGGCTCGGAAACACGTCGTACGCCGTGGCGTGAGCCACCCATACCGCGAGGAGGTGACCGAGCAAGACGAACGCCATGTTGACGGCTCCGAACCACGCAGGCAGAACGATATAGACGGCCTGTGGCGGGTCGAACGGACTCGACAGCACGCCCAGCAGGGTCGGCGACAGCGAGAGGAAGTAGCTTACGTAGTGGGCGAGGTGGTAGCCGATCGCGATGGGCAACAACGAGGGCGCGAAGCGACGGGCGATGGTGGCAGGTGTGAGATAGGTGTCCGCGGTGCCGCGGGAAAGTCGCGTTGCGAGTCGGTACGCGCCGAGGAAGAGGCCGTATCCGCCGAGCAGTGCCGTGAGGTACGCGGCGGTCAACGGGATTCCGGCGTCGGCAACGGGTCGCGCGACGTCCGACCAGAGCGGGGTCGAGACGAAGCCGTCGTAGGTCGTCACCCAGAGGATGGCGATGACGAACCCCACTTCGTCGAACCCGGTGACGAGTTTCGTCTCGGTCAGGCGCGCACCCGGCAGTTGGAACTCGAAGCCGGTTTCGGTGCGCCGGAACGGAGCGACCCGGCCGTAGTAACGAAACACGCGGGCGATGGGGTCCACCGTCCCGAACCAGCGGTCGGTGCCGTACCACAGGGTCCCCGCGATGGTGACGACGCTGTAGAGGACGATGATGTCCGCCAGCATGTCGGGTTTGTCGGCGAGCGGGCTGATGACTTCGAGCCAGACGAGCGCGAGCAATCCGGCGACGCTGGGCCACGCGCCCAGTTTCTCGGGATACCTCGCGTCGCGGGACGGCAGGAACTCCCCGACCGTTCGCCACGGGTTGAACGCGGGCCACGTGTTGCCGACGACGTACACCGATATCGTGTACGCCGCCCACCACCCGACCCAGACGGCGAGGATGGCGAGGTTTTCTCGGGGGGTTTTCGGACCGAACCATCCGGCGGCGACGATGCCGACGAGGGCGACGATGCCGACGACCTTCGTCACGGTGCGGAGTTCGTCGGCCGACCGCGACGTGAACCGCTGCCACTGGTGTATCGTTCGGATGAACGACCGGTCGGTGACGAAACTGGCGAGCAGGAACGACGCGCTCACCACGCCGCCGCCGGTGAGAATGAACAGCCAGAGCGGGACCGAGAGGGATTTCGAGGACCCCTGCAAACTTGCACCGTGCGCCAGTGCGTGGCCGGACAGGGAAACCAGAAGCCACAGCACGGCGACCAGACGGGTCGAATACCGAATTGTCGTTCGGCGGTGCATCGGTGGCACTAGGGGCGTCCGCGGATAATAGTTTCCGAAAGCGAACGGCAGGCGTCAGAGCGGAGAGAGCGAAAAAGTGAAACGTCGAATCCGACCCGTCTCTAGTGGTTCGGCTCTTCGGTCGGCGCTTCCATCCGGTTTATCTTCAGGATGAGGATGTTCCGAGTGTCGTCCTTGCCGTCGACGGCCCCTTCCACGACGAGTTTCGAGAGGGGCGTCGGACCGACTTTCACCTCGTCGCCCTCGTGGAAGTCACGGACGGAGCCGCGGAGGTGAATCTCGGCGCGGCAGAGTTCGGGGTGGTGAACGCTCGTGAGGTCTATCTCCTCGATGTTGCTCTGTTCGACCGGTTCGCCGTCGTGTTCGAGGGGAACCTCGGCGGCCGTGTCCAAATTCTGGATGTCGAGCGCTTCGAACGCCGTCGCGGTCGGTTTGTACCCGCCCTTCGGACCGGGGACACCCTCCACGAGCTGGAGCGCTTTGAGGCTCTGCATCTGGTTTCGAATCGTACCGGGGTTGCGGTCAACCTCTTCGGCGATGTCCTCGCCCTTGACTGCATCCTCGGTTTCGCGGTGCAAGTTTACCAATGCCGTCAGTATCGTCTCCTGACTAGGCGTCAACTCAATACTAGACATTACTCGAATCTTGGTAATTGATTTCCTTAAATCCGCCGAATATGGTGGGAGAATCGCGGTACCTTACCCGTCGGAACTCCGTCCTTAAATAGAGTTCCATCCGGTCGAAAGGGAGCTTTTGAAACCCCCCCGACCCGTCCGTTCGATCATGACGAAACCCGTCCAGATAATCGGGGCACCGGTCGACTACGGCGCGAACCGACGTGGTGTGGACATGGGACCATCCGCGATTCGCTACGCGGGGCTGGCCGAAGAGCTTGCCAATGCCGGTGTGACCGCCATCGACTCCGGCGACCTGACCGTGCCGCGAGCCGAAGAACGCGACCCGGAAACCGAGGAGCCGAGGGAGGGCAAAGCCAAGTTCCTCCGCGAGACGGCGGACGTGTGTTCCCGCCTCGCCGACGAGGTGGCGGACGCCATCGACGACGACGCCTTCCCGCTCGTCCTCGGCGGCGACCACTCCATCGCCATGGGAACGCTCGGCGGTGCGGCCCGCGACGCCGAAATCGGTGCCATCTGGTTCGACGCGCACAGCGACTTCAACACCCCGAAGACCTCCCCGAGCGGGAACGTCCACGGCATGCCGCTCGCGGGCGCGCTCGGCATCGACGACTTCGCGGATACCGACTGGGCGAACGCCCCCGGCTTGCGCGCCGAGAACGTCGTCCTCGTCGGCCTCCGGAGCGTGGACGACACCGAAGTCGACGCCATCCGAGAGAGCGGCGTCACCACCTACACCATGTCCGACGTCGACGAACACGGCATCACCGAAATCGTCGAGGAGGCCCTCGACATCGCCACTGACGGCGTGGACGGCATCCACGTCAGCTTCGACATGGACTGGCTCGACCCCAAGGAAGCGCCCGGCGTCGGGACGCCGGTCCGCGGCGGCGTCAGCTACCGCGAAGCCCACTCGGCCCTCGAGACCGTGGCGACGCGAAACGAGGCGGACGGCATCCTCCGGTCGCTCGAATTCGTGGAAGTGAACCCGATTCTGGACGAACACAACGAGACCGCCACGCTCGCCACCGAACTCGCCGCGAGCGCGCTGGGGAAGCGCATCCTATAGCACCTTTTGCCGCGAGAGCGCGGCAGAGCCGCTCTCTCTGGCAAAATCTGCACCAAAAGCCTCCTCTTTCATTTCGATGGCAGACGCGCCGCGCGTCTGCCATCTCCATTCAGTCGTCGGCCCGGAAAAATCTCCGATTTTCCGGCGAGAATGCTAGCGACGAGCGGTTGCGTCGATTTCGTAGCCTTGGTGGCTGTGAAGATTCCGATTTCGGCGGCCGCGAAAATTCCGCTAATTCGGTGGTCGTGCTGACGAACGACCCGAATCCTGAGAAAATGTGTCCGAAAAATCAGGGAGTCGCTACTCGTCCGCGACCGGTTCCGATTCCTCGGCCGTCTCGACGTCGTCCGGGATCGCTTCCGCGGCTTCGGCGGGGATCACGTCCACGCTCGCCACGCGGTCGTCCTCGTCTACGTCCATCACGGTGACGCCCATGGTGTTCCGGCCGACCTCCGAGATGTCTTCCGCCCGGATGCGCATTATCTGGCCGCGCTCGCTCATCAGGACGAGGTGGTCGTCCTGGATGACGGTCTTTATCTCGGTGACGTGGCCGTTTCGGTCGCCCGTCTTGATGTCGATGAGTCCCTTCCCGTTGCGGGACTGGGAACGGTACTCGGTGAGTTTCGTCCGCTTTCCGTACCCGCGCCGGGTGACGGTGAGGAGGTCGTCAACGTCGCCGTTCGCCGCGACCATGCCGACGACTTCGTCGTCGTCCAGTCGAATGCCGTGAACGCCGCGGGCGCTCCGACCCATCTCGCGGGCCTCCGTCTCGTCGAAACGGATCGTCATCCCGTTCTTGGTGGAGACGAGCAGGTCCTTCGTGCCGTCCGTCACCTTCACGTCCACGAGTTTGTCGCCGTCTTCGAGTCGGGCGGCGATGATGCCGGTCGAGAGGATGTTCTCGAACTCCTTCGCGGCGGTCCGCTTGACGTATCCCTGCTGGGTGACCATGCTCAGCGACTCGTCCTCCTCGAACTCGTCCGTCGTGATGACGGCGGTGATGTCCTCGCCCTTGTCCAAATCGAGGATGTTGACGGCCGACTTGCCGCGCGCCGTGCGCGACATCTCGGGTATCTCGTAGGTCTTCAGGCGATAGACCTGTCCGTGGTTCGTGAAGCAAAGCAGGTAGTCGTGCGTGTTCGCGCGGAACACCTTCGAAACCGTGTCGTCCTCCTTCACGTCCGCGCCGATGATACCCTTGCCGCCGCGCCCCTGCGCGTCGAACTGTTCGATGGGCATGCGCTTGACGTAATCCTGCTCGGTGACGACGACGAACACGTCCTCCTCGGCGATGAGGTCCTCGCGGGTGACTTCCGAGGTGTCCTCCACGATTTTCGTCCGCCGTTCGTCGGCGTACTTCTCCTTCATCTCCAGCAGTTCCTCCTTGATGACGCCCAGCAGTTCCGACTCGTCGCCGAGGATGGTTTCGAGGCGTTCGATGCGCGCCGTCACGTCCTCGTATTCGGCCTCGATTTCCTCGGATTCGAGCGATGTGAGACTCCCGAGTTGCATCCGAACGATGTGTTCGGCCTGCTTCTCGGAGAAGTCGAACGTTCCTTGGAGCCCCGACCGAGCGCCGTCGCGGTCGTCGGCGTTGCGGATGAGTTCGACCACGTCGTCGATGTTGTCGAGCGCGCGCAGTCGGCCTTCGAGGATGTGCGCCCGTTCTTCCGCCTCGTCGAGTTCGAACTCGCTTCGTCGCCGAACGACGTCGCGGCGGTGGTCCAAGTAGTGCTGAAGCAGTTCCTTCAGAGTCAGGACTTTCGGTTGGCCGTCGACCAGCGCCAGCGAGATGATGCTGAACGTCCGTTCGAGGCGGTGGTTCAGCAGTTGGTTCTCGACGACCTCCGGAATCGCGTTCTGCTTGAGTTCCACCACGACGCGAATCCCGTCGCGGTCGGATTCGTCGCGCAGGTCGCGGATTCCCTCGATGGTGCCGTCGTTGACGTGGTCGGCGATTCGTTGGATGAGCCGCGCCTTGTTCGTCTGGAACGGCAGTTCGGTGATGACGATGCGGTCGTCCTGCACCTCGTACTCGGCGCGGACGCGGAGGCGTCCCCGGCCGGTTTTGTACGCCTGGTGGATGGCGTTTCGTCCGACGATGTTCGCGCCGGTCGGGAAGTCCGGTCCCTTGACGTACTCCATCAGGTCCTCGACCGTCGCGTCCGGGTTATCGATGAGTTCGACCGTCGCGTCGATGACCTCTCCCAGGTTGTGCGGCGGGATGTTCGTGGACATCCCGACCGCGATACCGGACGACCCGTTGATGAGGAGGTTCGGCACCGCCGACGGGAGGACTTCCGGCTCCTCCAATCGCCCGTCGTAGTTGGGCTTGAAGTCCACCGTGTCCATCTCGATGTCGGCGAGCATCTCCTCGGACAGCGAGTCCATCCGCGCCTCGGTGTATCGCATCGCCGCTGGCGGGTCGCCGTCCACGCTGCCGAAGTTCCCCTGTCCGTCGATGAGGGGATAGCGCATGGAGAACGTCTGTGCCATCCGGGCGAGCGCGTCGTAAATCGACTGGTCGCCGTGCGGATGGAAGTCGCCCATGGTGTCCCCGACGATGTTCGAGGACTTGCGGTGACTCGCGTTGCTCGTCACGCCCGACCGGTGCATCGCGTAGAGGATGCGCTTGTGCACGGGCTTCAACCCGTCGCGCACGTCCGGGAGCGCGCGACCCGCGATGACGGACATCGCGTAGTCGATGTAGCTCTGTTCCATCTCGTCCTCGACGCGGACGCTCTTTACCTTCTCCGCGACTTCGTCGGGGAGGTCTGATGTGTCTGAACTCATATATCGACCCACTCCGCTTCGGTGGCGTGGTCCTGAATGAACTGTTTGCGCGGCCCGACGGCGTCACCCATCAGCACCGAGAACATCTTGTCCGCCGCCGCGGCGTCCTCGATGGTTATCTGCTTCAGGATGCGGTTTTCGGGGTTCATCGTCGTCTGCCACAGTTGCTCCGGGTTCATCTCGCCGAGTCCCTTGAACCGCTGGACTTGCGAGGGGTTGCCGTCGCACTTCTCCTCGATGATTTCGTCGCGTTCCTCCTCGGTCATCGCGTCGTACGTCTTGCCGCGGTAGCGGACGCGGTACAGCGGCGGTTGGGCGGCGTACACGTAGCCCGCCTCCAACAGCGGTCGCATGTACCGGTAGAGGAGCGTCAGATAGAGCGTTCGGATGTGCGCTCCGTCCACGTCCGCGTCGGTCATGATGATGATTTTGTGATAGCGCGCGTCGTCGATGTCGAACTCCTCGCCGACGCCGGTGCCGATGGCGGTGATGAAGTTTCGAATCTTCTCGTTCTCCAGCACGCGGTCGAGACGGTGTTTCTCGACGTTCAGCACCTTGCCGAACAGCGGCAGGATGGCCTGGAACTCGCGGTCGCGAGCCTGCTTCGCGGACCCACCCGCCGAGTCGCCCTCGACCACGAACAGTTCGGACTTCGTGGGGTCGCGCGACTGGCAGTCGGCGAGTTTGCCCGGGAGCGCGCTCGATTCGAGCGCGCTCTTCCGGCGCGTGAGTTCCTCCGCCTTCTTCGCGGCTTTCCGGGCCTTCGCGGCCTCGACTGCCTTGCTGATGATGGCCCGTGCGGTGTCCGGGTGTTCCTCGAAGTAGACCGACAGTCCCTCGTGAACCGCGCTTTCGACGATACCGCGGACTTCGCTGTTTCCGAGTTTCGTCTTGGTCTGCCCCTCGAACTGCGGGTCCGGGTGTTTCACCGAGATGACCGCGGTCAACCCCTCGCGGATGTCCTCGCCGCGGAGGTTCTCGTCGAGGTCGCCCAGCATGTCGTTGTCGTTCGCGTAGTCGTTGACGACGCGGGTGAGGGCGGTCTTGAACCCGGTCAGGTGGGTACCACCTTCGCGGGTGTTGATGTTGTTGGCGAAGGCGTGAATCGAGCCCTGCAGCTCGTCGGTGGCCTGCATCGCCACTTCGACTTGGATGTTATCGTCCTCGTCCTCGAAGTAGATGACCTCGTTGTGGAGAGCGGTTTTCGTCTCGTTCAGATATTCGACGAACTCCCGGATGCCGCCGCCGTAGTGGAACGTATCGCCCTTCTCCTCGTCGCGCTCGTCGGCGAGCGTGATTTCGACGCCGGAATTGAGGAAGGCGAGTTCTCGCAGGCGGTTTTCGAGCGTGGAGTAGGTGAACTCCGTCGTCTCGAAGATTTCCGTGTCGGGCCAGAACCGCTGGTATGTGCCGGTTCCCTCGTCGTCGCGCATGTCTCGAACGCGCTCCATCTCCCCCGCCGGGTTGCCGCGCTCGAACGTCTGTCGCCAGACGGCACCGTCGCGTTTCACCTCGACTTCGAACTCCTCCGAGAGAGCGTTCACCACGGAGATACCGACGCCGTGGAGACCGCCGGACACTTGGTAGGACTTGTTGTCGAACTTCCCGCCAGCGTGGAGGACGGTCAGGATGACCTCCAGTGCGGGCATGTCGTACTCCTCGTGACGGTCTACGGGAATCCCGCGTCCGTCGTCCGCGATGCTCACGGAGTTATCTTCGTGAATCGTTACGTCGATACTGTCACAGTAACCGGCTAACGCCTCGTCGATGGAGTTGTCCACCACTTCGTAGACGAGGTGATGTAACCCACGAGAGTCGGTAGAACCGATATACATTGCCGGTCGTTTTTGAACGGCCTCGAGCCCTTCGAGAACCTGTATCTGCCCGGCGCTATACTCATTTCCGTCGCTCATAAATTCTGATTTTTAGTAGGGAGGCACCACTGATAAAGGTCACGCACGCGCGCGCGGTGCGAATTAAAATCATCCACCCGCTCTTTTTCATGTCACCTCGTCAGGAGAGAGAAAGATCGAACCGCCACGTCGATTCCGAGTCGTTTCGCCGAAACGCGCGAGCGAACTCGTACGTCCCGGCGGGGAAACAGGACGCGTTCTCCGGGTGGTTCCACAGTCGATACGTTTCCCGCCGCGTTTCGCCACCCGCGAGAGAAATCGACCGTTCCGCGTCCGGCATTCCCCTCGCAAGCGTCCGCGCGTCGGGCTGCCAACAGCCGTCGGTCCGGTTCCAGCCTTCCCCCTCGCCGACCAGCAACAGACGAGCGTCGCCGTTCGATTTCGACCCCGTGACGACGTTCAATCCACGCGGGAGCGTGTACGAGAGCGTGACCGACGCCGACGTTCGATTGCGGAGCGAGAACACCACTTCCGCGGTGTGGTCGGCGGTTATTTCCGACTTCGAGAGGTCGATTGCGGCGGAGACGTCGCCCGCTTCGAGCGTCCCCGCGTCCGAGACCGTGACCGTTCGGTTCGGGCCGTCCTCCGACCCGGATTCGGTCGCGGTTCGCGTTTCGGCGGTCGTGCGCGTTCCGGTCGCGGTTCGCGTTTCGGCGGTCGTCCCCGTCGATTCGCTCGAGGACGAATCGGTATCGGACGACCCGCCGAGACAGCCCGCGAGCGTGCTCACGCCGGACAATCCCGCGGCGAGGAATCGTCGTCGGTTCATGTTTCGACCATCGTGTTCGGGAAGGAAAGCGACACCGATGACTCAAACGACGATTTGAGATACTTCGAAGAAAACCAACCGACGCACGGCGGTTCGAGCGGGAGAAATCTCGGTGTCGAAATCGGCAAAAGGGGAATTCGGGATGGAGACGGCGCGTCGGCTTCACTTTCACTTTCACTCCACCCCATCGGCGCAGTTTTAACGTCCCCGACGATAAATACGTCCGAAGAATGCCTTCGATGCAGTCTACGCTCGGCGACGAGGGGATCGCCGAAGAGTTGGCCGAAAGCCAGCGACAGATCTCCATCGCCGAGTTCTTTGAGAAGAACAAGCATATGCTCGGCTTCGACAGCGGCGCCCGGGGGTTGGTCACCGCCGTCAAGGAGGCGGTCGACAACGCCCTCGACGCCTCCGAGGAAGCCCGATTGAAGCCGTTCGTCCGCGTGAAAATCGAGGAAGTCGGCGACTACTATCGCCTCATCGTCGAGGATGAGGGGCCGGGGATTACCCGCGAGCAGATTCCGAAAGTGTTCGGGAAACTGCTCTACGGGTCGCGGTTCCACAAGCGCGAGCAGTCGCGCGGGCAGCAGGGTATCGGCATCTCCGCCGCCGTCCTCTACTCCCAGCTGACGAGCGGGAAGCCCGCCAAAATCACGAGCAAGCCGAAGGGAAGCGACCGACAGCGCTACTTCGAACTCATCATCGACACCGACGAGAACGAGCCCGAGATTCAGTCCGAATCCGACACGCCGCCGGTCGGCAGGGAACTCGTCGGGACCCACGGCACGCGCATCGAACTCGAAATGGAGGCGAACATGCGCGCCCGCCAGCAGCTCATCCGGTACATCAAACACACCGCCGTCGTCAACCCGCACGCGAAAATCGTCTTCGAGGAACCGGGAATGGAAGACGGCGAAGAGATGGTGTTCGAACGGGCCGACGGCGCGAGCCTCCCCGCCGAAACCGAGGAGATTCGCCCGCACCCGCACGGCGTCGAGCTCGGGACGCTCCTGAAGATGCTCGGGAGCACCGACTCGCACAGTATTTCCGGGTTCCTGCAGGAGGAGTTCACCCGCGTCGGAAAGAAGACGTCCGAGAACGTCATCGAGAACTTCCGCGACCGGCACTTCGGCCGGGAAGCCGCGTGGCGAGCGCCCCAAGCACACGAGAAGGTCGACATCGAGTCGGCCGTCGAGGACGCGGTGGCGAACAAGGGTGCCGAGGCGACCGACGCCTTCGCGGCCGCGGTCGCGGAGAAGGCCGCCGAGAGCGACCGAATCTCGCACCACCAACTGCGGGCGATCATCGCCGTCGCCGCCGACGAAATCGAGGCGGAGTTCGGAACCTCGTTCGGCGCGACGGTGCAGGAAAACGCCCTCGATGCGGCGTGGGCCGCGGTCACCGACGACCGCGTGACGGACCTGTACGAACTCGTGGACGACGCGACGAGCGTCCGGAAAGACGACGAGACGGTTCGCGCCCTCGCGGAGCGAATCGCCGCGAAGTTCGAGAACGAGGACGGCCGCGACCGCGCGACCGAAAAACGGCTCGAAGAATACGTCGGCCGTGCGGCCGACATGACCGAGGAGCGCGAGGACGCGACCATCGGAGAGACGGCCCGCGAGAACGTCGCCGATGCCATCTGGGACTCGATGGTGACGGTTCCCGACGACGTGCCGAAGGTCCGCGAAGTGGGGGACAGCCGCGATATCGCGAGCGAACTCCTCGACGCGATGAAGGAGACGGACATCATCTCGCCGCCGACCAACTGCCTGTCGCCCATCACCGCCGACCTCGTGGAGGCCGGACTCCGAAAGGAGTACGACGCGGACTTCTACGCGGCCGCGACCCGCGACGCCGACGTTCACGGCGGTGACCCGTTCATCGTGGAGGCCGGAATCGCCTACGGCGGCGACCTACAGGCCGAGGGGTCCGCCGAACTGCTCCGCTTTGCGAACCGCGTCCCGCTGGTCTACCAGCGCGGCGCCTGCGCGACGACGGACGTGGTGAAATCCATCGGCTGGCGCAACTACAACCTCGACCAACCCGGCGGCCGCGGCGTCCCGAACGGCCCGGTCGTCATCATGGTCCACGTGGCGTCCACGAACGTCCCGTTCACGAGCGAGTCGAAGGACGCAATCGCGAACGTCCCCGAAATCGAAGACGAAATCGAACTTGCGATTCGGGAGGCGGCCCGCGAACTCAAATCCTACCTCAACAAGCGCCAGTCGCTCAAGAAGCGCCAGAAGAAACAGAACGTCATCGCCACAATCTTGCCCGAAATGGCCGAGAAGCTCTCGGCCGTGACTGGCCGCGAGGACCTCGAAATCGGCGACTCGCTGGCGCGCATCATGAACAACGTGTTGGTCGAGCGCGAGGTCGAGGGGGACACCGTGAAACTCGTCGTGGAGAACCACGGTTCGACGAACGAATCGCCGAAACTGACGGACATCGTGGCGACCAAGCCCGAGAACCTGTCCGACGGCGCGAGCGCCGTCGAGATGGACGGCGAGTGGTTTGTGACGTGGGAACCCACCGTCGGGAGCGGTGAGGAATCCGTTCTCGAATATCACGTCGCCGAAGAGGTATCGTTCGACGCCGTGACCGTCGAAGGAATCGAAGACGAACGACTGACCAACAACACATGAGCGCAGACAACGACAACGCAGACGCCCAAGCGAAACTCATCGACCTCGCCGCGGAGTTCTACGACCAGTTCGCGGGCGGGCAGATTCCCGAGATGTCCATCCCGACCCGGACGAAGAGCAACATCGAGTACGACGAGGACGCGAACGTGTGGGTGTACGGCGACCGGAAGAGTACCCGGAGCGCGAACAGCGTCCGCGGGGCCAGAAAGCTACTGAAAGCGGTGTACACCATCGACTTCCTCACGAATCAGTTGGAGGAAGACCGCTCTTCTACCCTTCGTGAGTTGTACTACCTCTCGGAGTCGTGGGACGCCGACGAAGCGCAGTTTTCCACCCAAGACGAGTCGAATCAGCTCATCGAGGACTTGGAAATCGTCTCGGAGGTCACCCGCGAGGACTTCCACATGCGACCGGAGGAGTCCGGCGCGAAGGTGATGGGTCCGCTGCTCCTCCGGGAGCAGACCAACCGGGGCGACCGGGAGATTCACTGCCAGGACGACGTGGGACAGGGCGGGTATCAGATTCCGAACAACCCGGACACCATCGAGTTCCTCGACAACGACGCGGATTTCGTCCTCTGTGTCGAGACGGGTGGGATGCGCGACCGACTCGTCGAGAACGGGTTCGACGAGGAGTACAACACCATCATCGTCCACCTCGGCGGCCAACCCGCGCGGGCGACCCGCCGCCTGACGAAGCGACTGCACGAGGAACTCGACCTGCCGGTCACGGTCTTCACCGACGGTGACCCGTGGAGTTACCGCATCTACGGGTCCGTCGCCTACGGGTCCATCAAGAGCGCGCACCTGAGCGATTACCTCGCCACGCCCGAGGCGAAGTTCATCGGCATCCAGCCGAAGGACATCGTGGAGTACGACCTCCCGACCGACCCGCTGAGCGATTCCGACAAGAACGCGCTCGAAAGCGAACTCGAAGACCCTCGCTATCAGACCGACTACTGGGAAGAGCAGATAGAACTCCAACTCGATATCGAGAAGAAGTCCGAACAGCAGGCGCTCGCCTCCCACGGACTCGACTTCGTGACCGACACCTACCTCCCCGAGCGGCTCTCGGACATGGGTATCATCTGAACCGACGGTCGCTTTTTCCGGATTCCCCCGTCGAGAGAATTCTTTCGCGTGACGAGTAGATAGTCTCATCAATGGTCGGTTCGTACGAAACGCGCATGCCGAATGGGCTGAACCTGAAACTGACCGGCGTCGGCGCGATGATTTGCGGTGTGGTCTGGGTGTTGACCACGTATTCGGTACGGGTCTCGAACCCGTTTCTGGCTCGACTCGCGGGCGTGGTCGGTGTCGGCCTCGCCGCGCTTGCAGTCGTCGATGCGCTGGACGGCGGCCTGTCGGACTGACCCCGCTCAGACGAATTCGGTTTCGGCGGTCCCGGTAGCGTCGGCTTTGACTCCGGCACCTCCGGACTCGAAGTCCCCGCGAGCGCACGAGCGACAGTAGTGGTTGTCGCCCTCGTTGACCGTCCGCACCGGGATTCCGGCGACGTACGTGCGTTCGTGGTAGGTTCGCTTGACGCCGTTTCCGACCGGTTCGGCACAGACGGAACAGGGCGTAGCCGGTCCGAAGACCGTCTTTTCGTCCGTCGAACGGACTCGGCCGAACGTCGTCGGCGATTTGAATCCGGGGACGAACTGCGGAGCGAGCGAGAGCGACGTGGCGGCCAAGACGAGGAACGCGAGTCCCACGCCGGTCGAGAGCAGCCCCATCGTCGTCCAGAGGATGACGACGCCGACAATGGCGGCGAACACGCCGAAAAAGGAACTCACGAGGAACCCGATGGCGCTTTTCGCCGACCAGCCGGTCGAAACGCCCTCGTTTTCGAAGTACTCCTCCGAGCCGTCCGCACGCAGTTCGATTCTATCCGCGCCCGGCGAGTAACAGTACCACGCGTAGAGCAGGTTGCCGACGCCGCTGGTGGACATGAGCAGGAGGATGTGGAGGGGAATCGACCCGAACCCGCGGTTCACCATCACCACGCGCTCGCCGTAATCGTGTTTCACGTCCCACCCTTCGACCGTGAGGTCTTCGACCCGGCGGCGAAATTCGGGGTCCTGCGGATGGCGGGTGCCCGCACCGTGTGTGTAGCGGCGACCGTCACCCGCCGCTCCGACCGCACTCCCGCATTGCGAACAGAACGAATCGCCGGGGGAGAGCGCCGAACCGCACTGCGAACAGAAGTTGGAGGTTCCGTGGGGACGCATGGGAGAACCATCTCGGCCGCGGGGCAAGAAGATTGTGTTGAAGTGAACGGTTCGAATCGATGAACGAATCCCCGTTCCGATTTTCAGTGCTCGTCCAGCGCGACCGCGATACCCCTGTTCTCGACGTCCTCCGCGAACGCGGACGAATCGGTTTCGAGTGCGTCGAACGTGTCGTAATGAATCGGCACCACGAGGGCCGGGTCGAGGTCGGCGGCCAACGCGGCCGCCTCGCGCCGGTCCATGGTGAAACTGCCGCCGATGGGCGGGAGGAAGACGTCCACGTCGAGCGCCCGGTGGCCCGAGAGCGCGTCGGAGTCGCCCGGCCAGAAGACGGTCGTCCCGTCGAGCGAGAGCAGGTAGCCGATGCCGAATCCCTTCGGGTGGAACGGCTCGCCGCCGTCCCCGGTGTGCGGGCCGTCCTCCTCGTTGTATCCCGGAATCGACCACGCGTCACAGTCGCCGACCGTCAGATGGTCCTCCTCGCCGATTCGCACTACGTCGTAGGGTAATTCGGACGGCGGGATCACGTCCCGACCGATAGCGTCCGCGTCCACGCCCTCGTAGACGACGACCGTGGCGTCCTCGCCCGCGACGCGCTCGATACCGTCCGAATCGTAGTGGTGGTCGTGGGTGACGAACACCGCGTCGCCGTCCGCCGCGCGGTAGTCCACCGGGTCGGGGTGTGCCGCGTCGGGGCTGTCCGGTTCCCACTCGCCCGTCAGCACGCCGTACCGTCCGGGGTCGATGTACGCGACGAAGCCGTCCGCGGTTTCGAGGCGCACGGTCGCGTAGCCGAACCACTCCACCGTCACGTCGTCGTGTCGAACCGTCATGCGTTTCGATAGGGTGGGTTTGGAAGAAAAGCGTTCGGGTGGCGGCCGAATCGGACGACGGCGTATCGGAGCCGGAGTCCGACCGCGACCCAACAGAGGAGAATCACCGCGGCGATAGCCCATCCCACCACGCCGTCGCCTTCCATCCGGTTTCCCGCTTCCGCTCGCGCGTCCGCCATCGCGTCGTCGGGAATCCCGTGTCGGGCGAGGAACACGCCGACGGGTACGAACACCATGTCGTCGACGTAGCCGAGGATCGGAATGAAGTCGGGAATCGGGTCGATGGGACTCACCGCAAGTCCGACCGTGGCGAGAACGACGGCCTTCGAATACCACGGCGTCCGAGGGTCGCGACCCGCAATCGCCAGCGCCGTGACCCCTGTTCGAGTTCCCGCGCTCGCTCACGCCAGTCGAGCATCGTTCGCGTGCTAGTAGCGTGAGGAAGTAATCATTTCGCCCGAAAAGGGGGGAAAACCGCGAGCGACCGCCGACTCGCTCGTCTACTGCATCGCCGCGAGGCGTTCGATTCGTTCCAGCGAGTCGGCGCTCTCCGGCGTCTTGTCGTCGCGCACGCCGAGGAATCGGGGAAATCGGAGGGCGAATCCGGACGAGTAAGTCGGCGACTCCTGTATCTCCTCGTAGCCCACTTCGAAAACGACTGCCGGAGATATTTCGACCGTTTGGCCGTCTTGCGTGGCGATGTGAGGTTCGAGCAGTTCGGTCAGTTCGGCCAACTCCTCGTCCGTGATGCCCGTCGCCACCTTGCCGAGGGTTTCGAAGTCGCCGTCCTCGGTCCGCGCGGAGAGCAGGAATGTCCCGAGGAAACTCGCCCGGCGGCCCTCGCCCCACTCCGCGCCTGTCACAACAAGGTCGACCGTCTCCACGTCGGGTTTCCGTTTCCGCCAGTTCTTCCCGCGGCGCCCCGGCGAGTAGGTCGAGTCGGGGTCCTTGAGCATGATTCCCTCGTGGCCCGCGTCGAGCGCATTGGCCTCGATGTCGGCGATGTCGTCCTCGTCGCCCGTGACGGTCAGCGCGGACACGCCTCCGGACAGAATCTCCCGCAGTCGGTCGTGGCGCTCGGCGAGCGGCGCGGTGAGCAGGTCCTCTCCGTCGGCGTGCAGGCAGTCGAACGCCCGGAGTTCGACAGCGACTTCCTCTCGGGCGCGGGCCACGTCGTGCTTGCGGCGGAACCGCCGGAGCACCTCCTGAAACGGGAGGGGTTCGCCGTCGTCCATCGCCACGACTTCGCCGTCCACGATGGCCGGTGCGGCGAGGTTCTCCTCGGCGTACTCGACGATTTCCGGCAGCGGGTCAGTCACGTCCTCCATGTTCCGCGAGAAGATTCGGACGTCCTCGCCGTCGTAGTGGAGTTGCACCCGCGCGCCGTCGAACTTCCACTCGACGCCCGCCTCCTCCCAGTCCTCCAGCGCGTCCGTGACGGTGCCCGCTTGCGCCAGCATCGCCTGCACCGGCCTGCCGACTTCGAGTTGCAGTTCGTCCAACCCGTCTTCGCCCTCCGATTCGGCTACGCGGGCGACCCACCCGTAGTCGTTCGACACCTGCAATGCCCGCTGGACGGACTCGACCGGCACGTCGAACGCCGCCGCGATGGCGTCCCGAACCGTCCCCTCGCCGACGCCGATTCGCATCTCCGAGAGGACGAGACGGGCCAGATACCGCGCTTCGTGCGATTCCGTGCGGTTGAACAGCCCGAACAGGATGTCTATCTTCGTGTCCTGACTGCCCGACCCTTCGGCGTTCGCCAACGCGTCGAGTTCCGTGGCGACTTCCGCGACGGTCAGTTCGTCCCGTCCCCCGCCGAAGGCGGCGAGTCCCTGCTGGCCGCCGAACTCGTAACTCGCCGCCACCGCGCCGATATCGCCCATCTCGGCGAGGCGGTCCTCCACGTCGTCCGCCGAGACGTTCTGCCCCGCGGCGCGGGCGATGGCGGTGTAACACAGGTTCGGCCCGATGTCGAGCGTCGTGGAATCCCACGCCGGGAACACCCGTCCCTGCACGAACCGGCCCAGTACTTCGAGGTCGTCGTTCGCCGACGAGAGGAGGTCGGTGACGGCATCGATGATGTCGCTATCGGCACTCAATTCCTCTATCTCCGCGGCCGTGTCGGCGAACTCCCCGAACTCCATTATCGGCCGTTGCCGTCGGTCGGAGTTAAGCCTACGGCTTTCGATTTCGGGGGCGTTCGTGACTCAAACACTCGTTTTACCGTCCCGATATTTTATGGATAAACACTTCGGGGTGGTACGCATGCGACGCCGCGAACTGCTCGTCTCGACCGGGGTTGTCGTAAGCGCAGGTTGTCTCGGGAGCTTCGTGGGCGGGCGATGGTCCGAGGGACACGTTCGTGGCGTGGATTTCTCCGTCCAGAAATCTACCGCGGATACCGAGGTAGACGCACCGCCGACCGTCGAATTTCGGCCCGGATCGAATCGGGTCGTCGTCACGGGAGCGCTTTGGGTCGGTTCTAGCTCGTGTAACGAGGCGAAATTGGACGACGTTTCGTACCACGAACGGGACGGGAGACTCGATGTCTCTGTCACGTCCGGTGAGAAGGACGGCCTGCTACACGACGTCCCGTTCCTGCCGGTCGGCTGTACGGCGGACATGTCCGCGGACGCGTACGAACTCGTCGTCACGTTCCGCGGTTCGTTTCCGAAAACCGTGGTCGCGGTCGAACGCGACGGCGAACCGGAACGAACGAAGGCGACGAAGCCCGTGGATTGAAGCGTCTGGCACTCTCACCCCCTCGCATGACGTCCGACCTTGCGTCGCAGGTAAAAGACGTGGCGACGGTAGACAGGGAGGAGTTTCAAGCTCGTGTCGAGGAGGACGCAGAGGTCATCAAGCGAGAACTCGAAGACGGGACGTTCGACAACCCGCAATCCATCGTCGGGTTCGAGTACGAGTTCTACGCGGTGGACGCGGAGACCAAAGCGCTCTCCCGCGTACCGCGGCGACTGCTTTCGCTCATCGGCTTCGAGAAGGAACTCGGTCTACACAACGCCGAGATGTCCACGAGTCCGCAACCGCTGAACGAACACGGCTTGGCCGCACAGGAGGCGGAGGTGAAAGCCCGCCTCTCGGCGGCGGAAGCGCGGACGGGCGCGGAAGGAATGCGCCTCGTCAGCGACGGCCTGTGGACGATTCCGCCGACCGGCGAGACGGCCACCCGGTATCTCACCGACGGCGTGGACGATAACGGCGTTCAAATCGCGTCGAACATGAGCAACTCGGTGCGCTATCACGCGATGGCGAACACGGAGGAGGCCGTCGGGATGGAACTCGACGCGCCGCACGTCTCGCTCTCGGCGAAGACGGTCATGCCCGAGAGCCTGATAACGTCCATCCAGCCCCACTATCAGGTGCCACACGCCCGCGACTTGCCGACCTACTTCCAGTACGCGGTTCGAATCGCGGCCCCGATGTTGGCGCTCGGGGTCAACTCGCCGTTCTTCCCGCCGGACCTGTACGACGACGTGCCGCCGGAGGAAATCGTGGACGAGGCGTGGATGGAGAACCGAATCCACGTCTTCGAGTCGGTGTTGAACGCGTTCGACCCCGGGAAAGTGCGCTTCCCGGAGGACATCGATTCCGCGGCGGACGCCATCGACAACATCGCGGCGGACCGGACCATCGTCCCGATGCCCGTCTCGCGATCGAACCGCTTCGACGACGAGTTCGCCCACTTCCGGCTGAAACACGGCACCTACTGGCGGTGGGTGCGCCCGGTCTTCGGCGGTTCGACGCGCGCCGACGCGAACGCCCGCATCGAGTTCCGCCCCATCGCCGCCCAGCCGACGGTCCGTGATTCCATCGCGTTCCAGGCGGCCTTCGCGGGGCTGTTGGAGAGCACCTTCCGCCGGGAGCACCCGGTGCACCACCTCGATTGGGTGGTCGCGCGGGACAACTTTTACGCCGCCATGCGCGACGGACTCGACGCCGACCTGTACTGGATAACGAACGACGGCAAGGAGACGACGGAGACGGACGACCTGTTCGCCGACCTATTCGCACACGCGAAGGACGGCCTGCAAGCGCGCGGCCTCTCGGACGAGCAGGCCGCGAAGTATCTCTACCCGCTCCGACAGCGCGCCCGCCACGGCGTGACGCCCGCTGGATGGAAGAAACGAGAAGTTCGGGAACGGCTGGACGACGGCGAGACGCTCGCCGATGCGGTCAGCGGCATGCAACGCGCCTACATCGACCAGCAAAAGGAGACGTTGCTCGACGGCAGTTTCACCGACTGGGATTAGAGTACGTCGTCGAAGTCCTTGTGACCGGTGATATCGACGCCTTCCTCGGTGATTTCGGCGAGGAACACGCCGTTACCGCTGCCCGTGTCGCGCTCGACGGCGCTCTTGATACCGCGGGCCGCGACCGTTTTCGCCTCCTCGTTCGAGAGACCTTCCTCGTAATCCTGTTCGAGGACACCGTAGGCGAGTTGCATCCCGCTGCCCGTGACGGTATAGTCGTCGGACATGACGCCACCGGCGGGGTCGAGGCTGTAGATGTGCGAGCCTTCCTCGTCGATACCGCCGAGGATGGGCGAGACCATGAAGAACGGACCGCCGCGGAGCATGTTGCCCGCGAGCGTCGAGAGAGCCTGCATGCTCATCTGCTCGCCGCGTCGGGATTCATAGAGGTTGGACTCGATGCGCATCGTTCGGATGAACGACTGTGCGCCACCGACGGACCCGGCCATCGTCAGGGCCGCCGTCGGGTGAATCTGCTCGACCTTCTGGACGTTCTTGTTGGAGACGAAACGTCCGGCGAGGCTGGCGCGCATATCCGTCGCCATGACGACGCCGTCGGCGGTCGTGAGGCCGATGGTCGTCGTTCCGGTTTTGTTGATGTTCTCCATGTCCTTTTTCGAGTACTCGTTGTCGGGGAGCGAGCCGATTTCCGGCTCGTATGGACTCGTATCGTTACCGTTCAGGCGCTCCAGATTACGCGAGAAGTCGGAACCGTGCATTGGAGTACGCATTACCCGAACGTAATCCGTCAGCACTGATAAAACCAACCCTTCCGGGGTGTAACGAGGGATAAAACGAGCGGCTATATCAGGGCTGTGCGTCCTTCGTCTTCTCGTAGGACGTCGCCAGGGACGCCACTACTCGGTGCATGGGAAACGGAACCCCTGCCCGTCGAGCGACGAGAGCGACCGGAAGCAGGCAGATTCCGGCCAAGACGCTGAGCTGGTACAGGGCAAACAGTGTCGCGCGTCGAATCGGTTCGAACATTGCAACTTCACCCGGGGCTGAGCCACACCCGTATAAATAGATTATTACCATAATAATTATATAACTATTTATAACGAAGAAGAACCGCGTCCCCGTCTTGCGATTCAACCTTGTTTGTGGAGTGTCCAACTCGATGTGAATTCGCGGGGGTCGAACGCGGTGGTCACGGCGTTCCAACGCCGTCAATATGCGTAAGTTATGCGCATCATCATCGTCTCGTGCGCGGTTGACCCCACGCGAATGGCCGAAAGGATTGACGCACGCCGTACCCTATTGTCCCTCGTGAACGTCGTCGTCGAACTACGACTCCCGCATGACGAGTTCGCACTCGGGGAGTTGTTCTCGTATCGGTCCGACATCCGTATCGAGTTGGAGCGTATCGTGCCGACGCGGGAGTGTTCGATGCCGTTCGTCTGGGTCGCCACGGACGACACGTCATTTCTCGCCGATATCACGCCGGAGACACCGGCGCTCGAATCCATCGCCGTCCTCAGCAAAACGGAGAACGGGGCGCTCTGCCGCCTCGTCTGGTCGGATTCGGCAGAGGGTATCCACGAGATTCTGACCGGACAGGACGCGACGCTCCTCGATACCGTCGGGAACGAGGAGGGCTGGCTGTTCCGGATTCGGTTCCCGGACCACGACACGACCACGCGATTCCGAGAGGCCTGTGACGAACGGTCGATTTCGTACGAAGTCCGGCGCATCTATCCCGTCGACGAGTTTCCGACGAAACGATACGGATTGACCGACGAGCAGCGGGAAGCCCTCTCGACGGCGTTCGCATCGGGGTACTTTCACGTTCCCCGCGAGACCTCGCTCTCGGAACTCGCCGAAGCGCTCGATATTTCGCCGCAAGCCGCGTCCGGTCGCCTCCGACGGGGATTGGAGCGAATGCTCGAAGCGACGTTGTTGCCCCGCAGCGACTCGGTGGAATCACGGGAGGGGTAATAAAGACATGAACCACGAAACCCCAAACATTCCGTTTATGGTACGCCTCCGAACAAAGGATGCGAGCGATATCGTTTTCCGTGCGAGCGCAAGGAGGTATTTGACATGAGCCGGGAGTCGAACGAGCATCGGACGCCCCTCTACGAGACGGTTCACGAGGGGGGTCCGATAGCCGAGACGGTTATCGACGCTATCGCCGAAGTGACTGACAGCAGTTCGACGGAGATAGAACCGCTGTACGAGAGCATCGACCCGGACGCACTGGAGGACCTGTTCGGCCGTCACTCCGAGAAACGCGTCCCGAGGCGGGTCGAGTTTATCCACAAAGAGTTCGCCGTCGTCGTCGAACGAGACGGACGAGTCACCATCTACGAGTCGACGTAGCGCCCAGTACGCTTTTGACCGTGTTCGGCGTATTCGCCCCATGCCAGAGAACGAGTACGACGTGTACCTCGTCCCGAGTGGCAAACGGGGGAGAGATCAGAACATCGTATCGCCGGTCGAAGGCGACGAACTCGAGTTCTACGACACGGGGGTTTGGCTGCACCGAAAAGGCGGGAGAAACTTCTTCCCGTACGACCAGATTCGAACGATTCGAGAACACGGGGGAGAGGAAGTAGAAGCGAGCGAGTAGGCGAGAAAGGAAAGAGTCGAAGGAGTGGGAGAGAGCCGAGAGAAATGTCGAAAATACCCGCCGACTATTCAGGCGTCAGGCCGACGATTTCACGCGAGAAGATGTCGGCGTAGCCCGAGAACGACAGTTTTAGCGAGGGGACGCCGGGGAAGGTTAGCGTCTGAATCCCGATCATCGGCCGTTCGACGTCCGTGCCGAGGCTTCGGAACGCGCTCTCGATGGCGGTGTACAGCTTCGCCGTCTCCTCCACTTCGAGGTCCGAACAGACGCCCGCGATTCGAGTCGGGAGTTCGGCAACCACGTCGCCGTCCCTGACAACCGCCCAACCGCCGCCCATCTCGTTGACGTGGGCGACGGCGCGTCTGAGGTCCTCGCCGCTCCCGAGCGCAAGCACGCCGGGCGTTTCCCAGACGAGGCTGGTCGCAACCGCGCCTTCCACCGGGCCGAAGCCGGTCACGAAGCCGGTGAAACCGGTTCCGTCCCCGTCCGGGTGCCGGTTGAGGAGGGTGACTTTCAGCAGGCCGTCTTCGGGCGCGGCGACGAGTCCCCCGTCCTCGACCGCCGGTCGAACCCGCGTCTCGCCCGAAATCAGGCCTTCGCGGTACTCGACGGCGCGAACCTCGCCGTCGTCCGCTACGTCGGCGGGCACGCGGAACTCCTCCGGGTCGGTGCTGACGTTCACGCTGTCGTAGAAGTGGTCCGGATACTCGTAGGAGCGCGGGGCGACGGTCGTCTCGTGGTTGTTGTAGACGACCTCACCGCCGTTGATGACCGTGGTGACGTTGACGGTTTCCAGGTCGTCGATGAGCAGGATGTCGGCGATGTTACCCGGCGCGAGCGACCCGAGGTTCGGCAGGCCGAAGTGCCGGGCGGGGTTGAGCGTCGCCATGCGGATGGCGTCGGCGGGCGCGACGCCCTCCTCGATGGCTCGGCGCACCACCACGTCCATGTACCCCTCGCCGATGAGTTCGCGGGGCCACATCCCGTCGGTCGAGAGCGATATTTCGGCCGCACCGATTTCTTCGTACGCTTCGCCGACCGCCGCCATGTCGTCCCGAATCGACCCACAGCGACCCACGGCGTGGATGCCGTTCTCGACGCGCTCGATGATGTCTTCGCCCGTTATGGACTCGTGGTCGTCGTCCACGATGCTGGCGAACGCTTGGAGTTTCTCGCCGGAACAGCCAGCGCCGTGGCCGGTGACGGTCTTGCCTTCGAGGTGGGCGCGCTCGTACAGTTCCTCCGTCGGCGAGTCGCGGCCGACGGCGTGAATCCAGTCGGTTTCGCCGACGCCGACGACGCGAGCGTCGCCGAGGAGGTCCGTCAGCGATTCGGCGTCACCCCGCGCCGGTTCGAACGTGTCGATGAGGGGTTGGGGAGGGACCGTGGCGAATACCCGAATCGGGAGGTAGGAGGTCGCGGCGAGCAACTGTTCGACCCCCTCCGCGCCGAATGCGGGGCCGAACCCGGAAACTTCGGTCACGACCGTCGTCGTGCCGCCTTCGAGGGCGTAGTGGTAGGCGTTCTCGAACGTCTGGTGGAGGTCGATGTGCGTATGTGCGTCGATGAAACCGGGGGTGACGACGCGGTCGCTAGCGTTGACGACCGTCGTCTCGTCACCTATCGACTCGGTGCCGTCCTCGGGCAGCGCCGCGACGCGATTGTTTTTGACCACGACGTCGCGCGCCTGAAACTCGCACAGTTCCGGCATGAGGACGCGACCGTTCCGGATCACGAGATCAGCGGGTTCGTCACCGAGCGCGACAGGTTGCAGTTCGTTCATTGAGTTACTCCTTCGTACACGACGACGCCACCTTGTTCGTGTCGGTTCACTTCGCCCCGCTCTTCGAGCACGTCGAGGTGTCCCACCGCCTCGCTCATTCCGGGGAAGTACTCCGTCGCGGGAAGGTCGCCGAACAGTTCGGTCATCACGTCGAACGCAGTCGTCGGGCCGTCGACGAGCGCGCGAACGTTCTCCGTCCGCTCCTCGTGTGCGGCGAGGATTTCGTCGATTCGGCCCGCGGGGTCCGTTATCTCCTCGCGGTGGCCCGGAAGGAGGTAATCGAGGTCCCGGTCCCGGAGCGCCGAGAGCGAGCGATTGAACGCCGGGAGGACGCGCGGACGACGGCCGCCTTCTTCCGCGGGCGGTTGGAGGAGCGGGTTCGGCGTGATGTCGGCGAGCACGTGGTCGCCGACGATGGCCTTCGATCGTCCGTCGTGCTCGAACGTGAAGATGGTCTCGCCGGACGAGTGGCCCTGCACGGACTCCGCGGTCAGTTCGACGCCCTCGACGGTGACGGACTCGCCGTCGTCGAGTTCGAGGTCGGTTTCGACGCCTGGGGCCACCGAGAGGTAGGCTTCCGGCAGGTCGGTGACCGTTTTGGCGGTCGTTTCGGCCATCCCACAGCGGTCGAAGAAGTCGGCGAAGTACTCCTGTTCGTACGTCAGTCGGTCGCCGAAGTCCCGGACGATGGCGGCCGCTTCGGTGCTGGCGACGATGCGGGCGCCCGATTCTCGAAGCCGTTTTGCCGACCCGAAGTGGTCGGGGTGGGGGTGCGTGATGAGCACCTGTTCGATGTCCGCGGGGGTGAGGTCGTGTCGCTCCAATCCGTCGAGCAGCGCGGTCCATGCTTCCTCACTTCCCGGACCCGGGTCGACCAGCGTCCGCCCCGCGAGATAGGCGTTCACCGGTCCGATTTGAAACGGCGTCGGAATCGAAAGCCGCGTAAACATACATTCGTCCTTTCTTGGCCCGCGGTAAAACCGTTTTTGAACCGACACTCCCGCCGAATACCGACGGAACGATTATATCTGACCCGCACGTAGCAACATAATCGGAGAGAACGATGAACGCACACTTCAAAGACGCGTGGCACCACCTCCGACATGCCGGGAGCCATCTCGGGCGTGGAGTGCGCGAAGAACTACGACCCGTCGAGCGAAAGGCCCGCGGGGTGACCGGACGAGAGCGACCCGCCGAGCCGTCACGACGCGAACGAATGCGCGAAAACCTTCGCGACGCGGAGCACAGAGCGAAAGAACGGTCGCGGTCCGCGATGCGGGACGCGAAAAAGCGGATGCGGATGAGCTAACCGTCGAAGCCGATACACTCACACGCGGTGAAATCGCTCTCCTCGACGCTCGGCTCCGACGCGTTTTTTCCATCCACATCGACGCGCCCGCCGAACGTCGAGTTCCGGAACGTCGCGTCGTCGGCCTTGACGAGCACCGTCGTCCCGTCGGCGTCGTGCGTCGCCGTCACGCCGTCGAAGACGGTTCGCGCACCGAGGACGTTGATGCCGTTGCGATTTTCGTCCCCGTTCCGAAACGAGAAACGGCAGTTCCGAAGTTCGGCGTCTTCCCGCCACAGTTCGACGGCGTAGCTGTGTTTCGACCCGTCGCCCGAATCTACGAGTTCGACGTCCCCCAGCACGACCGGCCCGTCTCCGTCGTTGACCTTGATGGGGCGTGCCGACGAGGTACAGTCGATTTTCAGGTCGCGTACGCGGGCGGAGCGACTCGAGACGCGGAGGCCGTCGTTGTCGCAGTTCGGCAGGCGGAGTTCGCCGCCGGAGACGCGGCAGTTTCCGTCCTGTAGCCAGAGGCCGCACCCCGTGTAGTTCGTCTCGTCCACCTCGATTCGAACGTCGTGGGCTTCGTCGCCGTCGCCCAAGCGGAGGTTCGCGTTGCCGTTGTCCTTCCAGCGTCCGCCCTCGACGAGACACGGCCCCGTCCCGCCCGCGAGGTAGCCGCCGTTGTTCACCCACCCTTCGACGCGGCAGTCCCGAAACGTCAACTCGCCGCGGTGGTCGTCGGAGACGTTGACCCCGATGGGGTGGCTGGTCTGGGACTCCGCGGGCGACTGGTCGGGATAGCTCTCCGGGGCGAACGCACAGCCGTCCGGGAGCGAGACGGACACGACGCCCACCCCGTCCGGGTGCGTGACCGCCGCGTAAATCGCGCCGAGGGCCTTCTTCCCCGCCGAGACGCACTCGCCGTCGACGGTCACGCCCTCGATTTTCAAGTCCTCGCTCGCCCGCGCCGAGACGGCTTGCGCGCCCACGCCGTCGGCCGTCATGTCGAACGTGAGGTTCCGGATTTCGACCGTCGTCGCCGACGTGTCGGGCGAGACGCCCCAGTCGCCGCCGACGTCGAGGCAGTACTGCTGGTCGGGGTCGCTCACGACCAGCGTGGCGTGCGGGTCGCCCACCACCGCAATCGCCTCGCAATCGTTGTGGACGAACGGCCCGTCGAGTCGATAGCGACCCTCGGGGAGCACGAACTTCGTCCGCGCCCCCGCGTGAGCCGACAGCACCTCGTTGAGGGGTTTCGACCCGTCCAGAACACCGGTATCCACGTCGGCGACGTTTATAACGGTCCAGTCGGTCATGCTCGGGGGTCGGCATCGACGGCCCTTGGTCGTGGTGGCCGCCCGCTCTCGAAAGCAAGCCTTAAGTCCGGTGCAGGAAAACGATGAACTGCGTTCGGGTCGGTAGTCTAGTCCGGTTATGACAGCTCCTTCACACGGAGCAGATCGGCAGTTCGAATCTGCCCCGACCCACTGAATTTTGATGTGAGTAATCTGACAAGCGGCGCGGATGCGCCGCTTGTCTCTCACACGAACGGCAAATTCACTGGGGGGCAGTTCGAAGTAGACGAGACGTGCGCAACGAAGTGAGCTGTATCGCGACGGAGAAGACGAGACTGCACGCCGAGTGTGATAGTCATCCAGGAGCGCGTTTTCAACTACTCGAGCAGTGGTTTTCGCCACAGAAGTGGCACCAAAGCTACCAAAATTTAGTTCAGGAAATCGTTATTGGACTATGTGACGACATTGGAAGCGTAATGTCCGAAAAATCGAACGCGGAACTACCACCGCTCCCGTACGACTACGACGCACTGGAACCGTACATCTCCGAGCAGGTTCTCACGTGGCACCACGACACCCACCATCAAGGCTACGTCAACGGGTGGAATAGCGCGGAAGAAACCTTAGAGAGCAACCGCGAGTCGGGTGACTTCGGAACGTCCGGCGGTGCGCTCCGAAACGTTACTCACAATGGCTCCGGCCACATCCTCCACTCGCTGTTCTGGCAATGCATGAGTCCCGAGGGTGGCGAGGAACCAACCGGCGAACTCGCCGACCGCATCGCCGAAGACTTCGGCTCCTACGAGGCGTGGAAGGGCGAATTCGAGGCCGCCGCGAAAAACGCTTCGGGTTGGGCGCTCCTCGTTTACGACTCGTTCTCGAACCAGCTTCACAACGTCGTCGTCGACAAACACGATCAAGGTGCACTTTGGGGGAGCCACCCGATCCTCGCGCTCGACGTGTGGGAACACTCCTACTACTACGATTACGGCCCGGCTCGCGGCGACTTCATCGACGCCTTCTTCGAGGTCGTCGATTGGGACGAGCCCTCCGAGCGCTACGAACAAGCTATCGAACTGTTCGAATAGCGAGTCCACGAACCCTCTCGGTTGAGTATCGCTCGTACACTATCCGCTCGATGGGGAAGGTTCCACTTCCTCGACTTCGCCCTCCCACTGCAACCACGAAAGTTTCCAGCGACCTTGGCGAGGGTGAGTAACGTAAATCTGCCCTGATAACTGAAACGAGTACAATCACATGACAACCCGAATTTACGCCGCATTGGACTACGCATTGCTCGTGATCGAAGAACGAGGCGGGAACTGGGACGTCAATCAATACTTCGACGGCGATGAACGGCCGTACGCCGTTACCGTCGATCCATTCGCTCCCGAGCGTGCGTACCTTGGAACATTCAACGATGGACTGTGGCGAACGGTAGACGGTGGCGATTCCTGGTCACAGGTCGGTTCCGAGTTCTCGTCGTCACGGGTCATGGCGGTCGCCGTCGCTGCAGAGGATCGACTACAGGAGTACGGAACGGTCTATGCGGGAACGGAACCGAGTGCGGTATACCGGTCAGACGACGGTGGCGACACGTGGAGTGAATGCCCCGGTCTCAGGGATCTCGATTCGGCGACAGAATGGTCGTTCCCTGGCCGCCCCGACACCCACCACGTCCGCTGGATCGAACCTCACCCAGATAATCCCGAGCGACTCTACGTCAGCATCGAAGCTGGAGCGGTTGTGAGGACCAGCGACCGAGGTGAGACGTGGGTCGATCGCGTACCCGACGGACCATTCGATGCACACACACTCGCAACTCACCCGGATGCACCGAATCGAGTGTATGCCGCCGCGGGAGACGGTCAAGTAGAGGAGGGCCATACGTACGGGGAGAGTACCGATGGCGGGGAATCATGGGGCTACTCATCTGAAGGCCTCGAACATACCTACGGATGGTCCCTTGCAGTCGACCCCGGCGACCCAGACACTCGTGTTATATCGACCTCGCCGAACGCAGGCCGAGCGCACGACATCGAGGACGAAGCGGTTCGAACGCACGACGAGCCCAACGACCCGTACTCGGTTGTCTATCGACGGCAGGAAGAGGAAACCTGGCAGCAATGTACGGATGGCTTCCCGGATCCGGCCGGACTCTTCGTGCCAGTTCTCACGACGAAACCCGATGAGCCGGGTACGTTTTACGCCCTGACGAACCGTGGCCTCTATCGGTCGACGGATTCCGGGGAAACGTGGGACGAAATCGACCTCCCATGGAACGATGGGTACCGTGAACAACAGCCCCGATCCGTCGCTGCGACCAGCATTCGAGACGAGTAATCAGGCGGAAAAGCATCGTTCCGAGGAGTACGTTCCCACCAAATAATCCACAGACTGATGATGATTACAGTATGACCGCGTTAATCGGAACATCGGATGGCGTCTATCGGGCTGATACTTTCCCGTTCGGGACCGTCGAGCAGGTTCTCGATGCGGGCTTCGTCACCGAGATACGGACCTTCGATACCGCGGACGGAATATTCGCGGCCACAACGTCGGGGCTGTACCACTCACCCGACGCCGGCGAATCGTGGAACGATCTGGGGGTGTCGACTGGCTCGGTATGGTCGGTGTCTGCAACAGCAACGGCGGTGTATGCGGGAACGGCGCCAGCACACCTGTATCGATCCACCGACCGTGGACGAACGTGGTCCGAAGTTAACGCGCTCCAAGACCAACCGTCACGGTCGAAGTGGACCGCCCCCGGCGATATCCCTCCTCGACTCCGTGCTCTCGGGATTCACTCGGCCGCCCCCGAGAGGCTGGTGGTCGGCATCGAGGCCGGCAAACTTCATCTGACCGAAGATGGCGGAGAGAGTTGGGTCGAGCGGGACGATCCGATTCCAGACGACATCCACCACGTGCACATGGTTTCTCCGGAGGAATTCATCGTCTCTACCGGATATCTAGGGACGGACGGAGTACAACCGGGTGGCCTCTATCGCACGAAAGATGGGGGCGAGGAGTGGTCTCGTCTCGATTCGGGCGACCGCGCGTATTTTCGGAACGCAATCGTCCACGACGGACACCTATACGCTTCCGCAGCACGCGATGCGCCACCTTCTTGGAGTGGTGGTGCGGACGCGGTGCTGTACGAATCGACTGGCGACGAATCGCTGAAAGAGGTGGCGTACCCCGGTAGTCCGAAGGAGGTTATCGACGCGTTGGCCGTCGTCGATGGACAGGTGATCGCAGGGACGGTGTTCAGATCCGCGAAGACCGATCGAGCGATCGATGCGGGTACGGCCGCTGGGTCGAGCGGCAGCGTCTTACAGCGGACTACGCACGGCGAATGGCGGCGAGTCGGAAGCGTTCCCGCTGGAATCCACTCGCTTGCTTCTCTCTGAGGCCGCGAAAGACGTGACTTGTTAGCATCTTTACCCCGTATTGTAATACCCCTGATGGATACGGAGGAGAACGCATAGGCGATTATTTTGGCACCCCTGGAAAGAATGATGCCTCTATTCATCCACGGGCGGATCTTCCACCATCAGGAAATCATCTACCGAAAGTTCCAGTTGGAAATGGACAAATTTTATATTTTTCGAAACGGAAAAATATAATAATATAACGTGATTGAATCCAAAAGCAATGAGTGAAAAAGAACTCGGGCGACGACGCTTCCTACGATCGACTGCGACCGCCGGAGTCGGGATCGCCGGTGGAATCGCCGCGACCGGAACGGCAACGGCAAACACGGATGAAATACGGGTCTATTCCAATAGTAATTACTGGGAGTATCAGGTGCACACTGCCACAGGCTACGACGACCTAGAAAAGGGTGGTCAGGCTAACAGAGATGACGACATTCTCGGTGTGGGAAAGGACTTCGTGGATGGGCAGGTTAGTGACGGCGGGGTAGACAACTACTGGATGGATTCTGACGATTCGATCACCCAGATTAATGTCACTTATAACGACTACGGATGGCTAACGATCGATGTGACGACAGCAAATCTCAAAGCAGCAGTTTCAGTAGAGAGAGACGGGAATCCGGATTGGCCCGGATACGATTACACCATCGACATCAGTGGGCAGGTGCAACCGCACGATGAGTATTTCGACCCCGGTCAAGATGAGATTCAGAACGGTGACGCCGGTCCGTTTGTCGGAACTGTCGACCCCGGCGACATAGACGCGGTCTGGAGAACGGGCGTTCCGACACGCGTATTTATCGAAGATCCAAATTCACCCGGCCTTGGGTTGACCATCTCTCTCCCGGACTGATCGTGGCCTCATAATTCCGTACAGAGCGTATACGAAACCGCGAAGCAACGCGAGACTGTCGATGAACCGGGCAACAACGATTATCGACGGGCGTCTACTACCGACTTGCGCCGCCGCTGAGCGAACCACTTGCCGGTCAAGGAGAGCGTCTCACCGCGGATTGAGATGATACTTATCGCCTGTATGAAAAAATAATGCCCTTAAATAGAGAAAACTTATCACGTTTGGTGCAGCAGTTCCGGCTATGCCTCGAACGGTCATTTCTCGGAAGGGGATACGCTACGGACTGTTCTTTCTCGGTATGTTCATGATCGTCGCCGGGGTAGTCCTCAGCATCGGTGCACTTCAGTACGAGTTCAAACAGGGTTCGAGCGGGGACTATACGGGGCAACCGGTCTACGAATACGGGATGCTCACGCAGCAGCAGCAGCGCGTCGTCGACGGTGCGCTCGACGGAAAGACGTACGTATTTGATTCCAGTGAGTCGCTTCCCGGTGCGTCCAGTCCCGGTTTTCGGCCGAAGAACGTGAAGGTGCACGTGCGGGGAGCGGACCGCACGTTCACCTATCGAATCGTCTTCCCGGCGACGTCACCGAAAGGGTTGGGGACCATTTCGCTCATCGGCGGCGGACTGCTGGCGATGTTCGAAGCGGTCCGTCGCCAGCACTTCTCGACGTCGTGGCCGTGGCAGACCGGCTGAGGACGCCGCGTCTGTGGTGATGGTCGGCCTCGTGGAGCGGTTTTTGCGGTCGATGTGTTCGCCAACAAAACGAACTGCCGAAACTCCCTACGCGGCTATCCGATGTCCACGCGGCCACAGCCGCATGTACTCGGAGTCTGTCACGCTATCATCCCGACTCGCTCGTCACAACGCGGACCGGTTTTGCGGAGCGGTCGCTTAGCGGTACGCTTTTCTCGCGGACAATCTCTGTCGAACAGGCTTCGGTGACTGTCGGAAGTAAACGAGGTAGGTGTTCCAGCACCTGCCTTTACGGCGTTACCCCGTTCTCTTCGTCCTACATATCTGCGTCCGGAGGATTACTGGCATCGACCGACGGGGTCGGATTCTGTCGGGGCGCGCCGAACTGGTCTCGTCCGAAATCGTTCGAGTCATCCAGCGAAACCATTCATTTTTAACACCACACACAAAAATCCGAAAATCTTGGAACGAAATCGAAAATTGGGGATACCATGAGAGATTTATCTCTTCGCCGTTTTGGGAGGACACGTGATAATCGCCGAAATCACAGTGCAAACACCTGTTCTCGAATATACACTTGCGGCGCATCCCGACGTGACTATCGAGGTGGAGCGCGAGCGGAGCGTCGGTTCGGAGGAAACCGTCCAGTTGTTGTTCTGGGCGCACGGTGACGACCACGACGGGTTCGAAGCGGCCATGGCGGACGATTCGTCGATTGCGGAGTTCGAACAACTCGCCGAGGACGACGGTCGTCGGCTCTACCGCGCGAACTACTCCGAAGCGGTGAGTGCCGCGTCGTCGAATCAGGTGTGGGTCGACCTCGGCGGCGTCCTGCTGGATGCGGTCGGGACGCGGGACGGGTGGGAGGTCCGATTCCGGTTTCCCGACCGCGATGCGTTCGCTTCGTTCGTCGACTGGTGGCAGGACAACTACGACACCCTCTCCGTCGATGCGCTGTACAGCAGCGGGGACGACTCCGGCGGGATGGAGTTGACGGAACTCCAGCACGAAACGCTCCGTCGAGCGCTGGAAGCAGGGTATTTCGACGTTCCGCGACGGACGACGCTCGAAGAACTCGCCGAGGAATTCGACATCAGCGCGCAAGCGCTGTCGGTCCGCCTGCGCAAAGGGACCGCTGCGCTGGTCGAGAACAGCGTGACAGAGGACACCATATAAAGATTTGAGACGTAAACCAGCGGACACACCCTTCGGGAGGCGGAAGAAGCATGCGTAATGGACCACGGACTCCCACTGAGTCGTTCGTTCGACGTTCTCTCTCATTATCGCCGTCGTCTCGTTCTCTACCACCTTCTCGAAACGTTCGACGGCGCCGCCCACCACGACGCGCTGGCCGAAATCGTCGTCAACGAAACGGACGGAATGGACGTCACGGCCGAGGCACGCGACCGCGCGATGACGAGTCTCAGGCACGTTCACTTCCCTAAGTTAGCCGATGCGGGACTCATCGAAAGCGGCCACGAGGAGAACACCGTCCGCTTGCGAACGCTTCCGACGATGGTCGAACGACTGCTGGACCTCTCTTCAGACTACGAGATGGGCACCCCGAGTCGGCACTGACGCGAGTACAACAGTAATAGGAGATAGAAAATCGAGTATCGATTATCCTCCCGTCGTGCTCCGGTTGTTTCGGCGGTAGATGACGACCATCGTGAAGGCGGCGAATCCGACCACGATGGCGAATAGACTGGCGACCCAGACGCCGACCAGTTCGGCGAGATACGGAATGACGAGCAGAGCGAGAATGAGATACTGACGGTGCTCGATTCGGCGAAGTCTTTTTTGTAGCTCGGCATCATCCATACAAAACCGAACGGGAACAGGCGGGAAAATTATTCCCCTCGGCTTCGGGCGTCCCGATAGCTGGCGAGTCCGGAGAAGAGGACCAACCCGACGCCGATGGCTCCCCCGACGAACAGCACCGGCTTCCCCGAAAAGAGGAACAACGCGAGTGTAAACACCCCCATCGCCACCGGAATGGCGGTTCCGACGAGTTCCGTCGCGCTCCGTCCGGCGGACGCTTCGATTTTCATCGGACGAGTGTACAGGGGCGGGACTGAAGGACGTTTTGGACGACCGTCCGGCCGACAGCCTGGACGTCTGGACGACCGACAGTTCGAACGAGCGTTCGACTGACGAGCGATACAGTCACGGGACAAAAGAAACGAGAATCGAACCGTTGGAGGACGCTTACAGGAAGTCTTCGATGTTGTCCGCGACTTCCTCAGGGGTGTCGCCGACCGGGACGCCCGCGTCGTTGAGGGCGTTGATTTTGGACTCGGCGGTGCCGGTGCCGCTACCGGAAACGATGGCACCCGCGTGGCCCATGCGCTTTCCTGGCGGGGCGGTGCGGCCCGCGATGAAGCCAGCGACCGGGGTGTCCATGTTCTCGGCGATGAACGCCGCCGCTTCCTCCTCGTCCTCGCCACCGATTTCGCCGCACATGACGACGGCATCGGTGTCGGGGTCGTCCTCGAAGAGCGAAAGGGCGTCGATGAAGTCCGTGCCGATGATCGGGTCGCCGCCGATGCCGATGGCGGTCGTCTGCCCGATGCCGCGCTGGGTGAGGCTATCCACGACTTGGTAGGTCAGCGTCCCCGAGCGGGAGACGAGACCGACGTTCCCGGACTCGAAGATGTTGCCGGGGAGGATACCGAGTTTGGCCTCGCCGGGCGTGATGATGCCGGGGCAGTTCGGGCCGAGCAGTCGCGTGTCGGTCTCCGAGAGGCGCTTGTACACTTTCGACATGTCCTGCGTTGGGACGCCTTCCGTGATGGCGACCGCGAGGTCGAGGTCCGTGTCGAGCGCTTCGAAGATCGCGTCGCCAGCGAACGCGGGCGGGACGAAGATGACGGACGCGTCGGCGTCCTCCTCTTCGACCGCTTCGTTCACGGTGTCGTAGACGGGCACGCCCTGCACTTCCTGGCCGCCCTTGCCGGGGACGGCACCGGCCACGACGTTCGTTCCGTACTCCATCATCTGTTCGGTGTGGAAACTGCCCTCACCGCCAGTGATACCTTGGACGACCACTCGGGTGTCGTCGTCGACGAGAATGCTCATTGTTTGTCCTCCGCGTTTTCGACGGCACGCTGAACCGCGTCTTCGAGCGTCGCTTCGACCTGAACGAGGTCGGTGTTCAGGATATCCATTCCTTCCTCGGCGTTCGTCCCGGCGAGTCGAACGACGACGGGTTTCGGAATCTCGTCGAGCGATTCGAGCGCCTCGTTGATACCCTTGGCGACCTCGTCACCGCGGGTGATGCCGCCGAAGATGTTGAAGACGACCGAATCGACGTTCTCGTCCGAGAACACCATGTCGAGCGCGTTCGTCACGCGCTCGGCCTTCGCGCCGCCACCGATGTCGAGGAAGTTGGCGGGTTCGCCGCCGTAGTAGTCCACGAGGTCGAGCGTGGTCATGACGAGTCCGGCACCGTTGCCGATGATGCCGACGTTGCCGTCGAGTCGAACGTAGTCGAAGCCGTACTCACCGGCCTTGCGTTCGAGGTCGTCCTCGTAGGAGTCCTCCTCCATCTCGGCGAGGTCGGGATGACGGAAGAGCGAATCGTCGTCGATGTTGAGCACCGCGTCGGCCGCGACGACCTCGTCGTCCGAGGTGACCATCAGCGGGTTGATTTCGGCGTCGTTCGCGTCCTTGTCGGACCAGAGGTCGTACAGCGTCGTCAGGACGCCCGCGACGTCCATGGCGATATCCTTGTCCACGCCCGCGTCGAATACGGCCTTGCGGGCCTGATACGGGTGCATGCCGAACGCCGGGTCGATGTGCTCCCGAGCGATTGCCTCGGGCGTCTCCTCGGCGACGGCCTCGATGTCCACACCGCCTTTCGTGGAGACCATGGCGACCGGTTTGCCCTCGCCGCGGTCCATCGTCACGCCGACGTAGAGTTCGTTGACGAAATCGACGGCACCTTCGACCAACACCTGTTCGACCGTGTATCCCTTGAGGTCCATTCCGAGAATGTCCTCGGCGGCTTCCTCGGCCTCGTCACGGTCTTCAGCGAGTTTGATTCCGCCGGCCTTTCCGCGGCCGCCGACGTGTACTTGCGCTTTCACCGCGACAGGGTAGCCGATGTCCTCCGCCGCTTCGACGACTTCCTCGACACTCTCTGCGAGTGCCGAATCCGGCGTCGGAATCCCCGCGTCGGAAAACACCTCCTTCGCCTGATACTCGTGTAGCCTCATGCGTTCGAAAGGGGGTTTCCGCGCCGCTTAAATCCCGCCGGTTCACGCCCAAGGCGGTTTTTGCCGCGACCGGTTTCGGCGGGCGACTACATAGTCCGCGGTCGTCCATTTCGCCGTATTTACCGCCCCTGTATCGGAGACTTCAGAAGACCGCCGACGTGTCGGAGACGATACCATCGACGCCGGCCTCCGCGAGGGCGGCCGCCCCTTCCTCGTCGTCCACCGTCCACGAGTTCACGGTCAATCCGGCCTCGTGCGCCCGCGTCACGAACGACGCGTCACAGAGGTCCGCTCGGGGGTGTACGCACGCGCAGTCCAAATCGACGGCCGTGTCGATGCAGTTCGGCCCGCGCTGGTTGATGTAGGCCAGTCGAACGTCCGCGTCCAGTTCCCGAAGGTTCCGGAGGACGCGCGAGTCGAACGAGGACAGCAGTATCTCGTTTTCGACGGCACCCACCGCGTTCAACACCCGGTCCGCCATCCCGACGTGTTTCAGTTCGAGGTTGATGGCCGTCCCCGCCGGAACCGCGCCGAGCGCGGTTTCCAGCGACGGAACCGTCTCGTCAGACCCGAGAATCGAGAGGTCTCGGAGCACCGACCACGGCGTGTCCTGGACCAATCCGTGTTCGTCGGTCAGCCGCCCGAGTTTCGCGTCGTGGAAGACGACGAGTTCGCCGGAACCACACCGCTGGACGTCCATCTCGATGGCGTCGGCGCTGTCCGCCGCCCGCTCGAACGCGAGCGGGGTATTTTCGGGATAGTCGTCGGCGAACCCGCGATGGGCGATGTGGTTCGGCGAGTCGGTTGGGGGCATACTGTCACTGTGACCCCTGCGGACTTATTTTCCTTCCCATCGTGGCCCCACACATGCGCGCAGTACGCTATCACGAACACGGCGGGCCGAACGTGCTACAGGTAGACGACATCGAACGACCGGAACCCGACGACGACGAACTGCTGGTGGCGGTCCGCGCCGCCGCGGTCAACCCCGTGGACACCTACTTCCGCGAGGGGTCGTACTCGCCCGGCGACCTCCCGTGGATACCGGGGTCGGATTTCGCGGGCGAAGTCGAAGCCGTCGGCGACGACATCGAGGAGTTCGAGGCTGGCGACCGGGTGTTCGGTACCGGCCTCGGGAACGACCGACCCGGAACGTGCGCGGAGTACGCCACGACGCCGACGGATACGGTCGCCCACCTTCCGAATGGCGTCGGCTTCGAGGAGGGCGCGGCGGTCGCCCTCGTCGGCGTCACGGCGTGGCGGGCGCTCATCGACCACGGCGACCTCGAACCTGCCGAAACCTGCCTCGTGCACGGCGGTAGCGGCGGCGTCGGCCACGTCGCGGTGCAACTCGCCGCCGCGACCGGTGCCCGCGTGACGACGACGGCGAGCGAGGGCTACCACGACCGCCTCGAAGCGGTCGGCGCGAACACGGTGCTCGACTACCGCAGGGAGGACCTCGCGGAGGCGGTGGAAGAGGCCGGGAAATCGGACGTTATCCTCGACCATCGGTTGGACGACTACCTCCAGTTCGACGCGGACGTGGCCGCCACGGGTGCCCGCATCGTCGGCATCGGCAACGAGGACGTTGCGGCCGGGTTCGAGAACGTCCCCGCCGCGCGCTCGAAGGAGCTGACGATAACGCTGATGAGCATGTACAACACTCCGGACATCTCGGCGGTGCTGGCGCGGTTGGCCCGACTCGTCGCGGACGGCGAAGTCGTCCCCGAAATCGCCCGGACGTACTCGCTGGACGAGGTGGACGAGGCACAGCGCGACGTGTTGGAAGAGAGCTTCCTCGGCAAACTGGTCGTGGAACCGTAGCGACGGACGACCGCACCCACGAGGCAGGCAACGCGCTTAATTCGCTTCGCTCCCAACGAAAACCACGATGCAGGACAGGCAGGCCGCTGGTTCTGCCGCCTTCGCGCGGCTCGGGTCCGAGGTTCGGTCGGCGCTCTCCGAGCGAGGCTTCTCGACGCCGACGGAGCCACAGAAGCGTGCGATTCCGCCGCTCGCGGAGGGAAAGAACGGACTCGTCATCGCGCCGACCGGGACGGGCAAGACCGAGACGGCGATGTTGCCGGTCTTCGATTTCCTCGTCGAGCAACGCTCGACTGCCGGTCAGACCCCGGCCGACGATGTTGCGCAATCCGACCCGCGTTTCGGCATCTCGGCGCTGTACATCACACCGCTCCGGGCGCTGAACCGCGACATGCGCGAGCGACTCGAGTGGTGGGGCGATACCCTCGACATCGAAATCGACGTGCGCCACGGCGACACCACGGATTACCAGCGCCAGAAGCAGGCCAACGATCCGCCGGACGTGCTGGTGACGACGCCCGAGACGTTGCAAGCGATGCTCACCGGATCCAAACTGCGGAAAGCGCTGGAAGACGTCCATCACGTCGTCGTGGACGAGGTGCACGAACTCGCCAGCGCGAAGCGGGGCGCGCAGTTGACCATCGGGTTGGAACGCCTGCAGGAACTCTCCGGCGAGTTCCAGCGAATCGGTCTGTCGGCGACTGTCGGCGACCCGGAAGAGGTCGGCAAGTTCCTCACCGGCGACAGGGGCTGTGAAATCGTCGAAGTGGACGTGGGGAGCAAGGTGGACTTCCGGGTGCACGAACCCGAAATCACGAACGAGGACGAGCGGTTAGCGGGAGAACTGATGACGAATCCGAACATCGCCAGCCACGTCCGGGCGATTCGGGACATCGTGGAAACGCACGATTCGACGCTCATCTTCGTCAACACGCGCCAGACCGCCGAAGCGCTGGGCTCGCGGTTCAAGGAACTCGGCGCGAACATCGGCGTCCATCACGGGAGCCTCTCCAAGGAAGCCCGAATCGACGTCGAGGACCGGTTCAAGGACGGGGACCTCGACGCCCTGCTCTGTACCTCCTCGATGGAGCTCGGCATCGACGTGGGGCGAATCGACCACGTGGTCCAGTATCAGAGTCCGCGGGAGGTCGCCCGTCTCCTCCAGCGCGTGGGACGGGCGGGCCATCGAATGGACGAAGTGTCGAACGGGACCATCGTCACGTCGAACCCTGACGACGCGTTGGAGGCGATGGCCATCGCTCGACAGGCAACGGACGGCGACGTGGAACCGGCCCACATCCACCACGCGAGTCTGGATACCGTCGCAAACCAAATCGTCGGTCTGGTCATGGACTTCGGGGAAATCGACGCCCGGCGCGCCTACGAAATCGTCACGCGAGCCTATCCGTTCCGCGACTTGGACGAGGAGACGTTCAAGGGCGTCGTGCGGGAGTTGCAGGGCAATCGACTGGTCTGGCTGAACGAGGAGGCCGACCGACTGGAGAAGTCGGGCAAGACGTGGCAGTACTTCTACGCCAACCTGTCGATGATTCCCGACGAGGAGACCTACACCGTCCACGACATCGCCAGCGGGTCGCAAATCGGGACGCTGGACGAGCGGTTCGTCGTCAACTTCGCGGAACCCGGCGAGGTGTTCATCCAGCGCGGCGAGATGTGGCGCATCGCCGAAATCGACGACGACGAGAGTCGGGTCAACGTCTCGCCCATCGAGGACCCCGGCGGCGAGGTTCCCTCGTGGGTCGGCGAGGAGATACCCGTCCCGTTCGAGGTGGCCCAAGAAGTGGGTGAAATGCGCGCCGTGGCGGGACCGCAGTTCGCGCGCGAGGCTCCCAGAGAGGGGGTCGCTCGGGAGTTCACGAACCGCTACCCGACCGACCAGCACACCGCAGAATCGGCACTCTCGCAACTCGACAGGCAGGCCGAAATCGACGCACCGGTTCCGACGGCAGATCGAATCGTCGTGGAGTTCGCCGCCGGGAAGATAGTCGTCAACGCCTGCTTCGGCCACAAGGTGAACGAGACGTTCGGGCGCGTCCTCTCGTCGCTGGTCGGCCAGCGAACCGGATCCTCGGTTGGGATGGACATCGACCCCTACCGAATCGAGTTGGACGTTCCCGCCAAAATCGACGGACACGAAGTCGTCGAAGTTCTCCACGAGACCGACCCCAAACACGTCGGCCCGCTCATCGAACTCTCGCTCAAGCGCTCGGACACCCTGAAGTTCACGCTCGCGCAGGTCGCCGCGAAGTTCGGCGCGTTGAACCGCTGGGAGGGAAGCGGTCCCGTCTCCATGGGCCGTCTCCTCGGCGCGCTGGAGGACACGCCGATGTACGACGAAGCGGTTCGAGAAGTGTTCCACGACGACCTCGCCGTCGATGCGACCGCGGACCTCCTCCGCGATATTCGGGCGGGGGACATCGAAATCGTCACGACCGGCGGGCGGACCCCGGTCGGAAGCGGCGGGCGCTCCTCGGGGCGGGAACTGCTCGCCCCCGAGAACGCCGACGCGAGCGTCATCGAGACGGTCAGAGAGCGCATCGAGAACGACCGCGTCATCCTGTTCTGTCTGCACTGTCAGGAGTGGAAACGCAAAACGGAGGTCGGGAAGGTCAACGACCAACCCAAGTGCGTCCAGTGCGGTTCGACCAGGGTGGCCGCGCTCAACCCGTGGGCCGACGAGGTGGTCAAAGCGGTGCGGACTGACGACAAGGACGAGGAACAGGAGAGGATGACGAGGCGGGCCTACAACGCCGCGAACCTCGTCCAGAGCCACGGGAAGCGGGCCGTCATCGCGCTCGCGGCCCGCGGCGTCGGCCCGCAGAACGCGGCGCGAATAATCGCCAAATTGAGGGAAGACGAGGACGATTTCTACCGCGACATCCTCGCGCGGGAGCGGCAGTACGCCCGGACGCAGGCGTTCTGGGACTGATGAGGGACAAAGGTCGAAAGCGAGGATTCGAAAACTTAATTCTCTCGTTGAGTTATTTTAAAATATAAATCGTCGTCGGTTCTTCAAAGCGAGTTCTTTTTCGGGCTCGTCGGGTCGTTAGTCCAGCCACCGACCTGAATTCCGTCGGGATAAGCGTCGCGGATGATGGAGAGCACCGTGACCACTGACAATAACTTCGACTGATCACTGACCATAACTTCGACATGGAAACGTTCTACTCGTGGATACTATTAAGCCACTGAGCAACCGAATATTTGTATGGCCGGTCTCTCACGCCGCCAAGCCCTCCTATCAACATTCACGGCAGTCTCGAGTCTCGCGGGGTGTTTGGGACGCCGCACGAAACGCCGAGTCACAAACTCCACGCGGGAGACCACGACGAAGACCGATATCGACTTCTACGCGCACGCTGGACAGAGCAACGCGGGAGGACGCGGGGATGCCACGCAATCCCCCGATTTGTCCCCGGGGACCGCCATCGAATATCGGAATAAATCGGCGAGTTTCGCGGACCCGTTAGACGACCCAGTTCAGGGAGGTGTCTGGAACGGGACGTGGTTCGGAGCGGAAACCGGCAGTGCTTGGCCTTCGTTTTTCAAAGACTACTACGCTCACACCGAACGAAAGGCGTGCTTGGTCGGGACAGCAGTCGGTGGCAGTGCAGAACACCGAGATGCAGAATACCACGCCGGAAAACACTGGGACGATGGCGGAGACCTCTATCCCATGTCGGTAAATCAGATACACGAGGCGATGACCGCACTCGAAACCGACGGCTACAATCCGCAATTTCGTGGAATCCTATGGAGTCAAGGCGAACGCGATGCCACCGAGATAACGGACGGCAATCTCACGAAGTCGCAGTACAAATCGGCGTTCGAAACCATGTTATCGAAGTTTCGCACCGAGTTCCGCTCAAGTCTCCCCTTTTTCCTCTTCCAGACCGGAACGCGAAAATCCGGCGATACGACGGGGATGCAACGGGTTCGGGCCGCCCAAGACGAGGTGGTAACGTCGGACCCGTATACGTACATGGTCTCTGACAAACAGAAGGACCTCCCGTACAACAACGACCTCCACTACACGCAAGACGGTTACAACACGATGGGCGAGGTCGGAGCACTGAACGTCGCCCGACTCGTCCACGGTTCGACCTTCCGGGCCAGATACGGGACAACAGCATAGAACGATTTCGCGCTCGAAAACCCGGACGGGACGACGACATACGAGCGAACGGTGAAGCTGTCGGGGACACTCGGTACTCGATTCACGAGAACGACGCTGACCGACGCCTCGAAAACGGACCTCGCACTGATTCGAGCGCGAGTCGGGGAACGAGTCGCCGAAAAGGAACTCGTCGCACACGAAGAACGAGTTATGTCGAGCGTGAAATACAACACGAGGAGTCAGTTGGGAATCGCGGTCTTCGTTTGAGAGGGGTCGGCCCGCGACCAAATTTCGATGCCGTGCCGGTGTTCGATTTACGTCGGCATTTTTAGCATTCATGTCAGGTGTAGGACAACCGTTTAGACGGTCTACGAAGTACGTCCTTCCGGTGGGGACACATTAGTTGGGACTCCGTTCACGACAGATTGCCCGAACAGCCGACGGTGGTACTCTCGGTGCGACTCCTCGTGACGATTCTCCTGTTCCTGTTCGCCATTCGACTGTTGGGGGCGACGACCGACGCGCTCGCGCCGTTCCTCCAGCGAAATCTTCGTCGAGTCGTCGTCGGCGACGCGCCCGCGCTCGGGGCCAGTTGGTTCGCCTCGTACGTGTTGGCGAACGGCTCCATCGTCGCCGCGCTCTCGCTCTCGCTGTTCAGTTCACACCTCATCGTGCAGTCGCAACTGTTCCTGATGATAATCGGGTCCCGGCTCGGCGCGGCGGCCATCGTCATCTTCATCGGCACGTTCGATTACCTCAACGAGGAACTCGACTCGCTCCGCGAATCGGTGAGTCTGGGCCTGCTCGCGTTCCTCCTCACGCACTCCATCTACCTTCCGGTGTTGGTGCTGGGGTATCTCTCGATGCCGGTGGTTCAAACGACTGTCTCGGTCGAGCGGACCCCGATCGCCACGGGAGCGGCACCACCGGACGTGTTTTCGGCGCTTACCGGCGGTCTCATCGACGTGCTCGGTGCCGGAGTGGCGTTCATCGTGGCCATCCTCTGTATCTTCCTGAGCATGCGCCTGTTCGACCGGATACTGAAGAGCCTCGACAAGCAACGGCTTCGACGCCGCTATCTCTCTCGACTGAAAAACAAGTGGGCGTCGTTCTTCCTCGGCCTCGTCATTACCGGCCTGACGACGAGCGTCGCGTTCTCGCTCGGCGTCATCGTCCCGCTGTACAACCGCGGCCACGTCAAGCGCAACGAAATCATCCCGTACATCCTCGGTGCGAACATCGGAACCTTGGTCGATACGCTCATCATCGCGGTCGCACTCGACACGCCCGTCGGCGTGATGACCGTCGTCCTGTTGTTGAGCATCGGCCTGCTGGTGACGCTCCTGACGCTCGTGCTCTATCCGCTGTACACGCCGTTCATCGACGCCATGCAGAACGAAATCGTCGGAACCAAACTCTACTTCATCGGATTTCTCCTCACGCTGCTCGTCGTCCCGCTGTTGCTCATCGTCCTCGGGTGACGGTCGGCGTCCGGCCCTCTCGATTCCACGCGGCGTCCCGGTACTCCCGTGATTTCGGTGCGAGATTCGTCTCGATATCCGACCCACCCCGGCCGCCTTTCCGCGACACCATCAACTAAGCCGCCGCGCCGAAATCGTCCGTGCATGACACTGCTCCTGACGGGCTACGAACCCTTCGGCGACGACGACGAGAACCCGAGCGAGATGGTGGCGCGCGAACTCGGCGGCGGGGAACTCGGCGCCCACGAAATCGTCGGGGAAGTCCTCCCGGTCGAGTTCGACGCGGCGTTCGAAACGATGCGGGACCGCATCGAAACCCACGACCCGACCGCAATCGTCGCCACCGGCCTCGCGGCGGGACGAGCGGGGATCAGCGTCGAGCGCGTGGGTATCAACGTCAACGACTCGGGGAGCACGCCGGACAACGCGGGCGCGGAGCCGAGAAACGAACGAATCCGTGGCGGCGAGGCGGCGGGGTACTTCGCCACGCTGCCCGTCGTTTCCGTCGTCGAATCCCTGCTCGACGCCGGGATTCCGGCCCGCGTCTCGAACACCGCCGGGACGCACCTCTGCAACAACGCCCTCTACTCGACGCGGGCGTATCTGGAGCGCGAAGACCGCGACGTTCCGATGGGCTTCGTCCACCTCCCCTGTACGCCCGAACTGGCGGCGAAACACGCCGAGGACGGGAACGGAACCAGCGGCGCGTCGGTCCAACCGAGCATGCCGCTGTCGATGCAGTGTGCGGCGATTCGACGGACGTTCGACGTGACGCTTGACGAATGAGTTTCGGGTTCGTTTGCAGGGATTGTAGGTCAAAGAGGATGAGTGATACCGATTTGGATGAGGTATACGACGTTAGATTATATGAAATATAGAAGACTTATATAATATTAAAAATATTCGCGGACATGGATATGTTCGCGACCGCGACAAATATTGGTGAACGGGGTCGCACTACTCTCGCCCGCCGGTTTGGAATCGACACACGAGCGTTGGCAACCTTCCGGATGCTCCTGGGCCTCTTGTTGCTCTCCGATCTGGTTCTCCGGTCGCGCGACCTCGCTGTCTTCTACACCGACTCCGGAATTTTGCCCCGCTCGGTTCTCGAAACGCGGTTCCCCGGGATTTCTCACCTTTCGATCCACACGATTTCGGGAGCGGCGTGGTTTCAAGCGGTCTTGTTCATCGTTGCCGCCATCTTCGCGCTGTTGCTTCTCGTCGGCTATCGAACGAGGGTTTCGACGGCGATTTCGTTCGTTCTCCTCGTGTCGTTACATGCTCGAAATCCAGTCCTCCTGAACGCCGGGGATTCCTTGCTTCGGCGATTGCTTCTGTGGGGTATCTTCTTACCGTTGGGTGAACGTTGGTCGGTCGATTCGCTGTACGACGAGGGTCACGGCGAGCGAGTCGCGAGCCTCGCGTCCGTCGGATTGTTGGTTCAGGTCGTCGTTATCTACACCGCCAATGCGCTGTTCAAATTCCGCGGCGAGTTGTGGATGCGTGGCGTTGCGGTGGAGTACGTGTTCAGTCTCCACAATCTCACCACGTTCGTCGGGGATGCTTTGGCCCGGTATCCGACGATGCTTCACGCCTTCGACAAGCTCTGGTTCACGATGATCGTGACGTCGGCGCTTCTGATACTCCTGACTGGCTGGTCACGGGCAGCGTTCGCATCGCTATTCATCGGGATGCACTTTGGAATGTTTCTCACCATGCATCTCGGTCTCTTTCCACTAATTTCTATCACGGCACTGCTTCCGTTTCTCCCGAGCGTCGTCTGGGATTCTGTGGACCGGTTCGTCGAATCGGTCGTGGGGGCACACGACGAGGCACGTTGGATGAGTTGGTGTGAACGTGTCTTTCCTCACCCTCGGACGCCGAAGGTTCCGAATGACGTCCGTCAGGGAATGGAACGAATCGCACCGCTCATTCTGACATGCCTTCTCGTGTTCGTCCTCGTCTGGAACGCCGCGACGCTCGGGTACGTCCGAACGCCAGAACAGATAGAGGGTACGGTGAATCCGGCCGAACATCGCTGGAGCATGTTCGCACCCGAACCGCGAGGAACCGACGGGTGGTACGTCGTTCCCGGACGACTCGAATCAGGGGAGGAGGTGGACGCGTTTCATCGGTCTGCCGTTCGTTGGGACCGTCCGTCCGACGAGGGGCTAGGATTCCCTAGTCATCGGTGGTTGGTATATCTCCTCGACCTCCAGCGGCGCGGCTACGAGACGCTTCGACCGGCGTTCGCCGAGTACGTCTGTCAACGTTGGAACGAAACCCACGACGATGACCTCGTGAACGTCTTCGTCTACTACGTTCGCCAACCGACGAGGCTCGACGGGCCGGAGCCGACCGAACGGGTAGAAATCACGAATCGCTCGTGCGGTGCTCGAAACCGCGGTACGACGTGATACCGGACTACAGCGTCGGTTGAACGAACTCGCGGGCCGCATCGAAGTGGCGCTGCTCGATGACGATTTCGTCAGCGCGCTCGTTGGCCTCCTCGGGCGTCCACTCGTCGGCCGCTTCGCGGATGGCGCGCATCGACGCGCCGCGGACGAGCGCCTCGATGTCGGCGCCGGTGTACCCCTCCAGTTCCGTCGCCAACCAATCGAGGTCGATGTCGTCGGCGAGGGGTTTGTCGCCCGCGTGGACGGACAGGATTTTTCGACGCCCTTCCTCGCCGGGGGCCGGAATCTCGATGTGGGATTCGAGTCGCCCGGGACGGAGGAGCGCGGGGTCGATGGCCTCACGGCGGTTCGTCGCCGCGAGGACGACGAGGTTCGGGTTCTCGGTCAGGCCGTCGAGTTCGGTCAGCAGTTGCGAGACGACCCGTTCGGTGACCTCGTGGGACTCGCCCCGCTGGGACGCGAGCGCGTCGATTTCGTCGAAGAAGATGATGGCGGGGGAGGCCTGTCGCGCCCGGTCGAACACCTCCCGAACGGACTTCTCGCTCTCGCCGACGTACCGGTCCAGCAGTTCAGGTCCGGCGACGGAGACGAAATTCACGTCGCTCTCGCCCGCGAGCGCGCGGGCGAGGAGCGTCTTCCCGGTTCCGGGCGGGCCGTAGAGGAGGACGCCGCTCGGCGGTTCCGTCCGCGTCGCTTCGAACAGATTCGAGTACGAGAGCGGCCACTCGACGGCCTCGATGAGCGTCTGCTTCGCGTCGTTCAGTCCCCCAACGTCCTCGAAGGAGATGTCCGGTGCTTCGGCGACGAACTCGCGCATCGCGGACGGTTCGACGCTCGCCAGCGCAGTGTTGAAGTCGCCGCGCGTCACCTCGACGGAGAGCAACGCGGTGTCGTCCGCGCCGTCGTCGCGCGCCCGTCGGAGCGCCGCCATCGCCGCTTCCGTGACGAGCGTGTGGAGGTCGGCCCCGACGAAGCCGTGGGTCGTCGCGGCGAGTCGTTCGACCGCCACGTCGTCGGCGAGCGGCATGCCGCGGGTGTGGACTTCGAGGATTTCTCGGCGGCCGCCCTCGTCCGGCGCGCCGATTTCTATTTCGCGGTCGAAACGGCCGCCGCGGCGAAGCGCGGGGTCGATGGCGTCCACGCGGTTCGTCGCGCCGATGACGACGACTTCGCCGCGGGATTCCAACCCGTCCATCAGCGAGAGCATCTGGGCGACGAGTCGGTTCTCCATGTCGCTCTCCTCGTCGCGCTTCCCGCCGAGGCTGTCCACCTCGTCGAAGAAGATGATAGCGGGGGCGTTCTCGTTCGCTTCGGTGAAGATTTCGCGGAGGCGTTCCTCGCTCTCGCCCTTGTACTTGCTCATCACTTCCGGGCCGGAGACGGAGACGAAGTGGGCGTTCACCTCGTTGGCGACCGCCTTGGCGATGAGGGTCTTCCCGGTTCCGGGCGGTCCGTAGAGCAACACGCCCTTCGGCGGGTCGATACCCAACCGGCGGAAGAGTTCGGGGTTCGAGAGCGGCAGTTCGACCATCTCGCGGACGCGCCGGAGTTCCTCGTCCAGTCCGCCGATGTCCTCGTACGCCGCGCCGGTGACGTCGGTCGAATCGTCGGCGTTGGAGGGGGATGTGGAGACGGATTCGACCAGATCCGAGAGGGAGACGTTCACGTTCGTGTCGTTCGTCACGCGGACGGTTCCGCCGGGGTTTGTCCGCGAGACGACGAACAGTCCCGCGTCGCCGAGTCGCTCGATTCGCGCGCGCTCGCCGGACTGAACCGGACGGTCCAGCAGTTCCCGTTTCACCGCCCGCTCCAGCGTGTCAACGTCGTCGAGCGAGAAGTTCGCCTTCGGGACGACCGTGATGGAGTCCGCGTCGGAGACGGAGATGGGACGAACGGAAACCTCGTCCCCGATTCTGACGCCCGCGTTCGTCCGCGTTTCTGCGTCGATCTGGACGGTGTTTTCCGGCACCGTGCTCGCGGCGGGCCACACCTTGACGACCGTCGTTCCGTTCCCCTCGACGGCGACCGTATCGCCGCTCAGCACGCCGAGTTGCTGTCGGGCTTCGTCGGCGATTCGGGCGATACCCCGCCCGCCGTCGCGCTTTTCCGCACCCCGGACGGTAAGCGTAACCGTCGGTGTATTCGTCATATTCCCTACTCGTCACCCCACCGTCTTCAGGGTTTCCCGGAGAAACCCCTTTGTCCGATGCTGCCGATTGTTCAATTATGGTTGTTCGAACCGAGCGCGACGATGCGACGTGGTACCAGTGCGAGCAGTGCGGACTGATGTTCGACGACCGGAGCGACGCGGAACAGCACGAGGAACACTGCGACGCGGAGGACCCGAGCTACATCCAATAGCGGACACGACGTCCGGAGCAGGTGACGGCGCACCGATGGACGGGAGACGGTACACGGCGGCGAATACGCGTCGCCGCCGCACCGACTTTCAGAACCGCCAATAGGTTGAAACGAGTGGCCGTCGGGAACGTACTATGGGGTACGATACCACAATCGGCTGGTCGCTGTTTACCTCCGGCGTCGTCACGCTCCTCCTGAAGGTGCTACCATACGATTCGCTCTATTGGGGGATCGGACTCATCGTCCTCGGTGTGGTTGTGATGTCGCGCCGAATCACGTGATGTTGCGTCCGAGCCACTGTGCGACTGATTACCGTGTGTTTTAGATTCCCTCTAAAACCGATATTTGTCAACCCTAATCCATATATTCTTAACCACGGGCGTTCCACGAAGGAACGAATGGCCGACCACCGGAGCGAATTCCTCAAGGCGTCGTGGGCCAACGTGGTGACGAACGTCCTCAAAATCGTGGTGGAGGGGGGACTCGGACTCGCGTTCGGAAGCCTCGCGCTCGTCGCCGACGCCGCCCACTCGGTGGCCGACCTGTTGGCAAGCGGGGTTGTCCTCGTCTGGGGCCGCCTCTCCTTTCACGGGCCCGATTCGAACCATCCGCACGGTCACGAGCGGGTCGAACCGCTGACCGCCCTGTTCGTCGGCGGGACGCTCGTCCTGCTCGGTCTAAAACTACTGTACGACGCGGGGCAAACGATTCGCTCCGCGCCGGAGGCGACCTACAGCATCGCCCTCGTCGGGGGACTCGCCTTCGCCTTTTTCGACCGCGCCTTCTGTTACTGGTACACCAAACGCGTCAACCGAACCGTCGGGTCGTCCGGCCTCGCCGCGCTCGCCGCCGACAGCAAAAACGACCTCTACACCACGCTCGCGGCGATGGTCGGCGTCGCCGGAATGGCCGTCGGGTTCCCGGTTCTCGACCCGCTCGCGGGCGGAGTGGTCAGCCTGCTCGTCATCCACCAGGGCGTGGAGATTTCGCGGGAGAACGTCAACTACCTCGTTGACACCGCCGCACCGGAACCCGTCCGAGAAGAGATTCGGGACGAAGTGCTCTCCCACGACGACGTTCACGGCGTGCACGATTTCACCGCCTATCACGCCGGAACCGTCCTCGAAATCGAGTTCCACGCCGAGGTCGCGGCCGACCACACGTTCATCGAAGCTCACGACATCGAAACCCAACTCCGAGACTCCCTCGTCGCCCGCGACGACGTGGGCGACGTCCACATCCATCTCGACCCCGAGGGACTGGGCGAGTGGAAGGACGCGGACGAGGACTCGACGTCACCGCTCGTCAACTGAACTCCGGCGGCTACCAGTCAACGACTACTCAGTCCAGCCCCGCCCGTTCTCGGTGTTCCGCGGCCAACTCCTCCGCCCCTTCCCGCGATTGGCACGTCTCCCAGCGGACCTGTTCGGCGTCGCCGTACGTGAGCGCGGTTTTCAACTCGTCGCGTAGGACGCCGACGCCGATTTCCAGTAGCTCGCCGTCGGTTCCCAGTTCGTACACCGCCCAGCGCTCCGGAGCCCGCGCGACCGTCCCCCTGTCGAGTTCTCGCCAGCGCTTTGCGAGCGGCATTATTCGTCGTCCTCGACGAACTCGAACGAGCGCTCGCCCAGTTCGTCCTCCTCGAAGACGAACACTCGGCCCCGCGCGATTTCCGGGCTTGCCTCGACTTCGACGGCGTAGCCGTCTGCCCGGACCGTCACGCCGGGGAACAGTTCCTCCTCCTCGCCGGGTTCGAGGATGACTCGGCCGACGCCCGTCTCTTGCAGGATTTCGTCGTGGGTGTCCCGGTCGTTGACGTAGGTCATGACGCCCTCCGTCTCGGTCGGGTCGGTGACGAGCACCTGAATCAGCTTTCCCGGTTGCGTTCGAAGCGTCCCCTGTACCTTCTTCGGAATTCCGTTGTAGAAGACCTCCCGGCCGTCCGTGTATTCGACGACGATGCCGTCCTCGGTGAGTTCGACGCCGAGCGTATCGGGGGAAACGTCGTTGCGGACACTCATACCCGGCGGTTTGTCGGGGACGGGGAAAAGACCCCCGTTCCGGCGCAACGTTCCGTTCGCAACCGCCGGACGACCCGTGCGGGAGGGCGTGGCGAGCCGCGACCACGAATGAAAATTGATGAATGCCAACATCTACACAATATTATTTTAAAATACCATTTTCTAATCGACATCGTGGAAAGATGGTTTGAAATAAGCCAGTAGTATCAAATGAGTGGAACCGTTACGCACGGACGATGAACACCGTGGTGATAGCTGCGCGGTTGGCCGCCGGACTACTGTTGATACTGGCGAACGGGTACTTCGTCGCCATCGAGTTTGCGCTGACCCGCGTCCGCCAGTACTCCGAATCGGAGTTCGACTCGCCCGACTTGCGGAGGGCGTGGGAAATGACGGAGAACCTCGAAATCTACCTCACGAGCTGTCAGGTCGGCATCACCGCGTCCAGCATCGCGGTCGGTATCGTCGCCGAACCGGCGCTGGCCGCCATCTTCGAGCCGATATTCGCGGGGACGTGGTTGGCGTCGGTCGGAGCGGGGGCGCTCCTCGGATTCCTCATCATCAACCTCGTCCACCTGACGCACGGGGAACAGACGCCGACGTACCTCGGCGTCGAACGCACGAAGTTCGTCTGTCGATACGGCGCGACCCCGCTGTACTGGTTCCACCGGGCCATCGCCCCGATAATCACGCTCGGCGACGGGGTGGCGAAGTGGACCCTGCGTCTGTTCGGCGTCGAAATCACCGGCGCGTGGAAGGACGCGGAAGCCGACGCCATCGAGACCCGCGCCGACCTCCATCAGGAACTCGGCTCCGTCCTCGAACGAGGCGACCTCGCGGACGAGCGCCATCGGGAGGTCTTGAACGCGCTCGCAATCGGCGAGATACCGGTTCGAGACGTCATGATTCCGCGCGAGGACATCGTCTCCCTCTCGACGTCCGATTCCCTCGACGAGAACGTCGAACGCGCCAAGAACAATCCGCACACGCGGTTTCCGCTGGTCGGCGAGTCGCTCTCCGAGTACCACGGGAACGTCTACATGCCCGCGCTGTACGGCGCGGACGACGCGCTCCGGTCGGGCGAAACGGACATCGAGGAGGTGGCACACCCGCCGACGACCGTCGCGGCGGACGAGTCCATCAGCGACGCGGTGGACCAGTTCCAGGCCGAAAACCAGGAACTCGCGCTGGTGGTGGAGGACGGGAAAGTCGTCGGCCTCATCACTGCAACCGACGCGTTGGAGGAAATCGTCGGCGAACTCGAGGACCCGACGGACGAACCGACCGAATCGTCCGCGGCCGCGTGACGGCATCACGTATTGCGTCTACCGCCATCCTCAAGACGGATACCCGCGAAGGCCGACCATGCACGGCCGCGCGAAAGCACCCGCCGCCGGGACGATACTCAACGCACTGGCGACCGGTGTCGGGTCGGCGTTCGCCATCGACATCACGACGACCGCGGAGGTCGAACTGGACGATTCCGGCGAGATACGCGGCGAAATCGCCGACGCTCCCGACGCGGACGCTCGACTCATCGAACGCTGTGCGGAACTCGTCCTCGACGTCGAAGACGAGGCGTTCGGCGCGACGGTCCGCACCGAGAGCGACGTGCCGATGGCCTCCGGCCTGAAGAGTTCGAGCGCCGCGGCGAACGCGACGGTGCTGGCGACGCTTTCGGCGCTCGACGCCGAGATGCGGCGCGAAGACGCCTGCCGAATCGGCGTGCAGGCGGCCCGCGACGCGGGCGTGACGGTTACCGGCGCGTTCGACGACGCCAGCGCGAGCATGCTCGGCGGCGTCACCGTCACCGACAACTCGACGGACGAACTGCTCGCGCGCGACGAGGTGGACTGGGACGTGCTGGTGTGGACGCCGCCGGAGCAGTCGTTCTCCGCCGGCGCGGACGTCTCCCGGTGTCGGCAGGTCGCGCCGATGGCCGAACTGGTGGCCGAACTCGCGCTCGACGGCGACTACGGCCGGGCGATGACCGTCAACGGCTTCGCCTTCTGCGGCGCGCTCGGGTTTTCGGCCGACCCGATGGTGGAAGCCCTGCCGGACGTGGCGGGCGTTTCGCTGTCCGGAACCGGCCCGAGCTTCGTCGCCGTCGGCGGGCGAGAGGTTTTAGCGGACGTACGGAAAAGCTGGCAGTCATTGGAGGGCACGACATGGCTAACGACGACGCAAACAGACGGAACCCGAACGATATGACGCTCGACGAACTGCGCGACGAAATCGAATCCATCGACCGCGAACTGGTGGAACTCATCGCCCGACGGACCTACGTGGCCGACACGGTGGCGGAGGTGAAGTCGGCCCAAGACATCCCGACGACGGACGAGTCACAGGAACAACGCGTGATGGACCGGGCGGGCGAGAACGCCGAGAAGTTCGAAGTGGACTCGAATTTGGTGAAGGCGATTTTCCGGTTGCTCATCGAACTGAACAAGGTGGAGCAACGTGACAAGAGATAACATATAGCACGATATAACGGCGGGGTGTATACCTTCCACTCTCAGAAGCGTCCGTAGTATTAACTCAATTTCCCGTGATGTTCGTAGCATGTTCCCCGAATCTCTCACTACCGACCGTCTCCGTCACGAACGGCTCTGTCACGAGAATGTGGAATTGTTCGAATTCTATCGTATCTGTTCGACGGAAGACGGAATCGACGAGATAACCCGATACATGCCGTGGTCGCCCCACGAGACAGTGAACGAGACGAAGACGTTCATCGACGAGACCGAGCGCAAGTGGAACGACGGAGAGAGCCTGAAATACATCATTCGCCCAAAGGACGATGAGGAAGGTTCGGGAAAGTTCGCCGGGTTGACCGGATTCAAACTCGATTGGAGTCGCCGCACCGGAACGCAGTGGATTTGGCTCCGTAAACCGTTCTGGGGACGGGGGTATAACGGCGAAAGTGCCCTCGCCCTCATCGACCTCACGTTAGAGCGATTCGACCTCGACATCTTTGCAATCACTCACGCCGTCGAGAACGAACAGTCTCAGAGTGCCATCGAGAGGTACATCGAAGAGGCAGGTGGCCAGAGGGACGGACTGCTTCGGAACTGGGTGCCACACGACGACCACGTTTCTGACGAAATTCGGTACACGGTGACGCAAGAACAGTGGCAGGCAGGTGAGACGTAGCGCGAGACATCTGCCGCCTCCTAAGGGGAGCAGAGATGACACTGTCTGTTCGTAAAAGCGGCAAAGTAGACGAAATCTGTAACGTCAGTCTGCGACCTGAACAAGGTGGAGCAACGAGAAAATCGGTGGCGACTGACACAACGCACAGTTCGAAAATCGCCACGAAGAGCTATTACTGATTGCGTCCATCTGTGTCGTGGACGAAAGTGAATGGTCACAAAACAAAGCCGCAGAGTACCGTTTCCCGACAGTTGGTGGGTTCCGATCTTGTCGATACCCATTTCGTTCCTCATTTGGCTGTCGGTAACTCTCCTGAACGCCGCCTTCGCACAGCATATCGGACTACAGGTTTCAGGATATCTGAGTGAGACGGCATCAGTGCTAACCGCCGTGAATTACGCACTCTCCGTGTTCGCCCCGTTCGCACTCTACTACGACCGAACGTATGTGAGCGAGAAATCGAAATGGACGCCAACCCTCCTCTACTTGTTCATCTTTGTTCCGCTGTTGAACGTACTGATTTCGACCTCCTATTTGGCCCGCCGACACCGGTTCGTTGGAACTCCGTAGTTCGTTCCACCCTGAAAATAGAGGCAATCCACATAGGATTTGTCACATCAGTGAGGATCTGGACAAGGTGGAGCAACGAGAAATCGATGATCGAGGTGGGGATTCTAGCGAAACATCGGCGGCGGCGTACTCTTCGGCGGGTTCTCCCTCCTGAAAGTCGGCATCGAATGGGCTCGCTTCCGCGCCGAACACGCCGCCGACCCCGGCGGACTCGCGGCGTGGTTGGCACCGCAAAAGTCAGGCTCAATGTTGGGGGACTGAGGGGAACGACCGCTCTCGCGTGGAGACGCCGTATCGAACGGCGAGCGACTTCGTGAGACTTACCGAGTGACGCGAATCGTCGCCAGCTCTTCGTCCGTAGCGTTCTCACGCCACTGCGTTTGCGAGATGGTGTACGTGCGTAAGTCCCGTGGGCCGCCGGAATCGCCCGGAGGAAGCCAATTTCGGAGGATGCCATCGTACTGCCCGCCGTAGGCATCGACGTACTTCTCGATTGCGCGTTTCGACCGCTCGTTTTCGGGTTCGTGTCCGACGCTCACGAGTTCGAGGTCGAGCAGTTCGAAGGCGACGTACAGCATCGTTCCCGCCCGCTCTGCGGAGTAGCCGCGTCCCCAGCACGGCTCTCGAACCCAAATTCCGAACGACGTCTTGCGTTTGTCCCATTCGAGCCACAGCTCTGCGACGCCGACGAATTCGTCGTCCGCGTTCGACCGCATGGCGTAGGTCGCCCGTTCGCCGGACTCCCACGCGTCCCTGACTTCGGTCAGTTCGTCCATCGTTTCCTTCGGTGTCGCGTGCGGCGTCTCCCCGAGCGGGCGCATCACGGTATCCATCTCGCCGGAGCGGTGATACTCGTAGAGGTCGAGGACGTCGACTGACTCGTGTAGCGGCACGTACCGAAGCCGTTCACTTTCGATAGTCGCCAGAAACAAAGTAGTAGGCATGGGCGTGGATACTGCGGGTTCTCCGACGGGGGCTAAAAGCGACGCGGTGCTCTTCGATGGAACGGCCAATCCGGAGTTCGAAAAAACGACACGGGAGACGGAATCCGTATCGCCAGTTCGATACCCGACCAAATCCCTCAGGGGAGTGGAATCCACGCGGCGCTCGGAAATACACCGGCCATCGCGAGGGTGCCGATGATGAGTGACGTTCCCACGATGCTCGCCGCGGGGGGGTCGAGATGCGTGTCGGCGTGAGCGTAAAAGATTCGTTGTGTGATTTCCCCGAAGAGAGCACCGATAGTACCGAATACGGCCCCTAACAGCACCGCCTCTCCGAGTGGAAGTGCTCCGGCGAGAGTTGCGGGAGTCAGCGACCCGAGCGGCGCGTCGACGCTCGCCAGTACCGCGGTACTAGCTGGGAGCGACATATGGTGTGTCACCGGTATTTCGGGAACGCCCGCATTCACGAACGCCAGTGCAACCACACTGATGCCGAATGCGAGGAAGGCACTCCCGGTTACGTACGTGATATATCCCCCGAGAACGCCGACGACGGTTCCGAGCATCAACACGTTTTCCCACCGACACTGATAGGGCAGCCACGGTTCGACCGATTTCCCGCCGTCGGTTTGGACGGAATCCCCGGATTCACCGCTCTGTGCACGCTCGAAGGGTGACATGTCGAACAGATAGCGCGGTGCCGCACCGATGAGGCTGTAACCGAATACGATTCGGTGGACGAGTGCCGACCCCACGACACCCAACGCCACCGGGTCGAGTGGAAGACCGAGCGTCGCCGAGAGCGTCGCTATCCAATATCCGACGATACCAAAAACACCCCCGACAGCCAGCACGTCGGGCTTGCTACCGAGTCCACGTGTCACTTCCTTCGCCGGGTGATAGTCGAAATCGGTATCGATATCGCCCTTCTTTGCGGCGTACGCGACGGCGGCGGCACCCCCGCCGAACGCCACGTGCGGTCCGAGGACGACGCCGAAGGCGATAGACCCCGTGATGTCTATCGAAGCGAGACCGAGTTCCGCCGTCCGTCCTAAAAGAGCATAGAGTTCACCGACGATTACCAGCAACCCTGCGAGCGTGAACGAGGGGAGCGCTCCGACCGCGGCACCGAACGCGCCGCCCGCGAACGCGGCGGCGATCATCTCGATGGCCCAGAGTTCTGAAAAACTCATCGTGCCCGTTAGACTCCTCGTTCAGTGGCGTTCTCGGCGAGTTCGTCGAATAGTTCCGAGACTCTCCGCTCGATGTCGTCCCGTATTCTCCGCACCACCTCGACTTCCCGTCCGTGCGGGTTATCGAGCGCCCAGTCGCGGGCGTCTCCCCGCCACGTCATCGGACAGACGTTCTCCGCGGAACAGCCCATCGTGATAACGACGTCCGCGTCCATCGTCTCGTCGTGCGTGATTTTTCGCGGAGTCCGGTCTTCGAGGTCGAACCCGTTCTCGGCCATCGTTTCGACGACGACACCGTGGACGTGATTCGCGGGGTCCGTTCCGCCGGTGACGATGCGTACCCGGTCTTCGAGTTCCCGTCGGTCACGCTCTCGCTCGGCGAAAGCGGTCGCCATCTGACTCCGCCCCGCGTTCTGGACGCAGACGAACGCGACCGTGACGGCTCCACCGTCGTTCCGCTCCGTCATTCGCTCCCGTCCCGTCGTGGTTTCCGACCCGTTATCGCGGCGGAGACGATGTACTCGTCGAGGTCGAGGCTGTCGTCCCATTCGCGGATGAACTCCCCGCTATCCTCCTTCGGCGTTATCTCGACGTCGACGAAACCGGCCTCGGTTAGCATTCCTCGCAGTTCGTCGATAGTCGACGCGCCACCGACGCAGGCGGCCACGGATTCGGGATCCGTCCGAACCGCGTCCGGGATGGGGGCGGTCATCACGACGTCGGAGACGGCCACCCGTCCGTCCGGGCGGAGCGCCCGAAACGCCTCGCGGAAGACCTGCGGCTTGTTCGGCGAGAGGTTGATGACGCAGTTCGAGATGACGACGTCGGCCGTCCCGTCGGAGACGGGGAGGTGTTCGATTTCGCCGAGACGGAACTCGACGTTCGTCGCGTCGTTCTTCACGACGTTCTCCCGGGCCTTCTCGACCATCTCGGGAGTCATGTCGACGCCGATAACCCGCCCGGACTCGCCGACCTCCCGTGCGGCGAGGAAGCAGTCGAATCCCGCACCGGACCCGAGGTCGAGCACCGTGTCGCCCGTTTCGAGCGACGCGATGGCGTTCGGATTTCCGCACCCGAGTCCCAAGTCCGCGCCGTCCGCTACCGAGTTCACTTCGTCATCGTCGTAACCGAGTTGCTCCGAACTCTGCGTGGCCGATTCGTCACAGCAACCGTCTCCGTCGGCGCAACCGTCCGTCTCCGTGGCGATTCGGGCGTACCGGTTGCGAACGGCGCGTCGCTGTTCCGCGGCGTCTAGATTCCGAGATTCCTCGTCGGTCGTGTCCGTGTTTTCGCTCATTCGTTTTCACCTCGTGTCGCATCGAGCGCCGCAACGATCCGTTCCGCCCGCGCTGTCGTCCGGTAATACCGCCACGTCCCTTCTTTTCGGCGGGATAGCAACCCGGCGTCGGTGAGGTCGGAAAGCGCGTGGCTGACGGCGCTCTCGCTCACGTCGAACAACGGAGTTATCTCACAGACGCAGAGTTCGTCCTCTGCGGCGGCAAGTAGTCGAGTGATTCGGTACCGTGTCTCGTTTCCGAGGGTTTTCAACGCGTCCAAATCGGTCGCGTAGTCGCTCGGAACCCCTCCCGTGAAGGATTCGAGTTCGTCGAGTCGCGCTTCGACATCGGCGTCACAGCATCCGTCGGACTCGTCCGCGATGAATCGCCGGAGTCTGGTCGTGTCCTGGGTCACGGTTGAGTAATTGAACAACCACTCATATTAGCATTCCGAACACCGCGGTATTTGTTCATTGATAACACGCACCATATATGCGGAAGACATTTAGATGGGACCGACCTCTCGGTGGTAGAGGTGATGCGTATTAACGACGACAATCGCCGTTCTGATTCAGGGGTTCGCTCTCGGCGTCTCGATTGCGGCACCGGTCGGTCCGATCGGCGTCCTGTGCATCCAGCGAACGCTTTCTAAGGGGCGGCTCTCGGGGTTCGTCAGTGGACTCGGAGCGGCGTCCGCGGACGCCGTGTACGGCACCATCGCCGGGTTCGGAATCACGATACTGTCCTCGACGCTGCTCGCCCACCGGACAAGCATCCGTCTCGGAGGCGGGGTCCTCCTCCTGTACCTCGGCGTACAGTCGCTCCGCGCCGAACCAGCGGAAACCGCACCCGCCGCGTCCACCGAACCCACCGCAATTACCGGAACCACCGCACCCACTGCCTCCACACTGGACGTGCCCGAGCTCGTGCGAGACTACGGTTCGACGTTTCTCTTGACGATAACCAATCCCGTGACCATCCTCGCCTTCGTCGGCATCTTCACCGGGTTGGGCGTCGGAGCGTCGGGGAACTATACAGACGCCGTCGCGCTGGTCGGCGGCATCTTCCTCGGGTCGGCGCTCTGGTGGTTCGCGTTGAGTTCCGCCGTGGGGCACTTCCGGACGCGATTCGGACGGTCAACCATGCACTGGGTGAACCGACTCGCGGGCGGGATTATCGCCGGGTTCGGTCTGCTCGCGCTGTGGGGCGGGTTGTAGTCTCGGCGACCGTCGCGGCCACGCTTCCTCCGAATCATTGCTCCACTGTTCCGAGAGGAGTTCGAGGAATGCCAGCAGACCGGCGACGAGTCGAACGGAGCGGGGCTGTCGTCTCGGAAGACATCGCCGGATGTTTTAAAATCGGTTGCGGTCGCGTCCTCAGTACACCCAGAGCCGCTCGATTCGTCCGTCTATCTCCGCGTGGTCGTCTCGTAACGTCTCGACGGCGGTTTCGCCGTTCGCGTTGATGACGTGGACTTCTCCTCTCTCCCCGGAGTAGACGTCTTGGAAGTCGTATACGACGCCGATGACGTCCACGTCGTCCGGGATATCGTCGCCGTCCAGGAGGAATTCGACCTGTCTATCGACGTTGTACTCGACGAGGCGGTTGATGGCACCCTCCCGGTCCACGTCGTCCGGGAGCGCTTCGACGCCCGCTTCGAGGCGGGGTTTCAGCAGGTCGAGGCAGTGTTCGATACCCGCGGGTTCGGACACGCCGTCCGTCAAAGCGTCGTACGTCGCCGTGACGGCTCCACAGCCCGTGTGTCCTACGACGACGACGATTTTCGTCCCCGTGTGCTCGACCGGGTAGAGCACGTCGCCGGAGACGACTTCACCGTCGTCCGTGCGCTGGACGACGCGGTTTCCGATGTTGCCGCACGTGAAGACGTCGCCGGGTTCGTCGTTCCCCCAGATGTGGTCCTGCAGGACGCGCGAGTCCGAGCAACAGACGGTGACGACGCCCGGTCGTTGGGAGTCCTGTACGTCGTCAAATCGGGTCCGGAACGCCGCGGCGTGGTCCGCGTTTCGCTGCAACATTTTGACGAACCTGGAGTGCATGGTCGTATGGACTCCCCGCTTCGAGTTTATCCCTTGGGTTTCCGGCCGATTCGCGTCGGAACGTGGTCGAAATCGGCGCGAACGAGGTCGGTGTCGGAATCGGATGGAATTCAGAGCGGATGGAACTGGTGGTGACGGACGCCGCGACCAAACGGGACGATTCTTGTCGAACGGGTTCGTACCGAATCGTATGAACGAGACACGGCGGGCCGTCTTGGACGCGCTCGCGGACGGGCCGATTTCCGGGCCGGAACTCGCGGACAGCCTCGGCATCTCGCGGAACGCGATTTGGAAACACGTCGAGGCGCTCCGTACCGCCGGGTTCGAAATCGAGAGCACGAGCGGTGGCTACTTCCTCGATGACGTCCCCGAGTTCGGTCCATCGGTCGAGTACGGACTCGACGCCCCGTTTTCCATCGAATACCACGACTCCATCGGGAGCACGAACGACCGAGCGCGGAAACTGGCCGAGGAGGGTGCCGAAGATGTCGTCGTACTGGCGGACGAGCAGGTCGGCGGCCGGGGACGTCTCGAACGAGCGTGGGTCGGTCCGTCCGGCGGCGTCTGGTTGAGTCTCGTGCTCCGCCCGGACATCCCGCCAGCGCACGCGCCGCTCCTGACGCTCGCCGCCGCCGTCGCGGTGGCGCGAGCGGCGCGGGAGGCAGGCGTCCCGGCGGAGATAAAGTGGCCGAACGACGTCCTCGTGAGCGAATCGAACGAGGGCCAGTCGGAGCAAGGCACCGCCGCCGGAGCGAGAGGCGGAGAGAAGCTCTGTGGCATCCTCACCGAGATGGAAGGCGAGGCGAATCGCGTCTCGTGGGTCATCGTCGGCCCCGGAATCAACGTCAACATCCCGGCCGACGACCTCCCGGAGGGCGCGACGAGCGTGCAGGAAGTCGTCGGGAGCGTGAACCGACGGGTGTTCGTCCAACAAGTGTTAGAGGAGTTCGACGCGCTCCGAACGGACGTGGATGCCGTCCTTCCGGCGTGGCGCGAACTGTCGGCGACGCTGGGCCAGCGGGTACGGGTCGAAACGCCGGACGGGGACGTGGTTGGAACAGCGGTCGATATCGTCACGCCGGGCGCGCTGGTCGTCGAGACTGAAGATGGAGACGTCCGCGTTCACGCGGGCGATTGCGACCACCTTCGCCCGGCGAACTGACGACCGACGAAAGTGTCGGAGGTTGGAACTGACGGCGTTCAGCTACTGCCGTGTGCTTTGCCGGTCGCCGAGACGTCCGGTCCGTCGTCCTCGCCGCCGACGCGGACCGTGAGGACGGGGACGGTCGAAGCGCGGACGACGCGCTCGGCCACGCTACCGAGCAGGAGGCGGTCGATGCCGCCGCGTCCGTGCGTTCCCATCACGATGAGGTCGAATCCGTCCAATTCGGCGTAGCGGACTATCTCCCTGTTCGGCGGCCCCTCGAGCAGGTGGGTCGTCAGCGAAACGTCGTACTCCTCCGCGACGCGGCGGGCGTCTTCGAGCGCCGATTTGCCCTCCTCTTCGAGCATGTCGGAGACGCCCTCCCACGACGACTCCATGGGGAGGCTGGCGAACGTCGAGGAGTTGATGACGTATATCGCGTGCAGTTCCGCGCCGTGCGCCTCGGCCAGTTCGGCGGCGTGTGCGATGACGCACGTCGTCTCCTCCGAACCGTCGGTCGGGACGAGAATTCGGTCGTACATGGAAGTGTTACCGAATGCCACGGTGTGGGTTGTCTTAACTCATTTGGTGAGAAGTTCCTTCGAACCGAAACGGCATCGGTCGCGGGAGGCACGTTCCCGAAGCCCGGCGCGACCACGGCGGCGGGTCGGCCGTCAGTGAGACGGTGAGGCGGCGAACAGCGGTAACGTGACGGACGCCGATGGGATACCGACCTACAGCACCACGTCGGTTACGTCGCTCGCACCCGCCCGACGGACCACCGAACGAACCACGTCGCGGTTTCCGGCGAGGTTGTCCGAGTCGCCGTCGAGGACGAGCAGTTTCGCGTCGCGTCCGGGTTCGATGACGCCGCGGTTCAGCCCCGCGATGCGCGCCCCGTTTCGCGTCGCCATCCGGAGCACTTCGCGAGGGGAGACGTCCGTCAACTTCGCCGTGAACTCCATCTCGCGGAACATCGACGGACTGTTCAACATCACGTTGTCCGTCCCGAGCGCGACCGTCGTCCGTTCGAGAAGGTCCCGAATCGGGGGCATACCGACCCCGGTCACGAGGTTCGAGCGCGGACAGACCGCGATGGGAATCTCGCTGTCTTCGATTCGGTCGAGGTGAATCGGCTCGGGGTGGACGACGTGAACGAGAAAATCCGGCGAGAGGTCGAGCGCCGGGTTGATGTCGCTCGGGTCGGCCTCGCCCGCGTGGATTCCGAACGTCTTCCCTGCCCGTTTCGTCGCCGTCCGTTCACGCCCGAAGTCGGCGTCGTTGGCACCGCTCGCGCCGAATCCGTCCGCCGCTTCCATCGCATCGACCGTCTCCCGGCCGAGGATGAACGGATCGATGTCCAAGCTCTCGACGGCCTCGCGGAGGGCGAAGACGCCCTCGACGCCGCCCTCGCGGAATTCGAGAAACGAGGCGGTACCCGTCGATTGCATGAACTCCAACGACCGTCGCATCGCTTCGACCTTCTTCGCACGCGACGTCTCCCGGAGAAGTCGGTGTTTGAGACCGTCCGGCGGCGCGACGAGTTCTTCCAACGATAGCCCCGCACCGGCCTCCTTCGCGATGGAGTCTCCGATGTGGGTGTGTGCGTTGACGAACGCCGGACAGACGATGTTCGACGACGAAACGGACTCCTCTTCGATTGCGGTTATCGTACCATCCTCGACGACGACGCGACCTTCCACGGGGTCGAAGTTCGGCCCGGATAGGATGGTTCCCTCCACGAACATAGATGGCGATTATCAATTGTCGGACTTAAACGCCTCGTCCCGTCCAAATCCGTCGATTTCTGCGTTCGGTCACTCCTCTTCCCCTTCGTCCGCCTCGAAATCGGTCAACGTCGTCCGGACGCCTGTCCGGATGTCGCTGACGAGCGCGCCGTCGGTCTCCAACCCGAGGACGCGCTCGGCCGCGTGCCCGACCGCCTCCGTCGTCTCCGCCGGGGTGTACACGCCGAGTCGCCATTGGTCGCGTTGGACCTGCTGGAGCGCCCGTACCAGCGTCGATTGCTTTGCGAGCGGCCGAATCTCGCCGTTGACGACGACCCGCGACGACGATTCGGTCATCTTCGGACGGCTCGGAACGTCGAGCGTGACGTGCTCCGAATCGACGCCCGCGTCCGCCGCGATGTCGTCTTCGTACTCCCGGATGGTCTCGTGGTCCGCGTCGATGATGTCGTCCGAAACGTCCACCATCTCCGCCCAGACGGCGCGTTTGTAGAGGTCGCGGTCCGACAGCCGTCGCGCGAGTTCGGCGGTTTCCGGGTTCGTTCGGAGGGCGACGAGCAGGTCGTGGTCGTCCATCCGTCGCAACTGCTCGGCGTCGATGTCGGGCGAACCGAGCAGTCGTTCGCTGGCCCGCTGGAGCATCGACTTGCTGATTCGCGTGACGTGGTGGTTGTACACCGTCGGGTTCATCAGTGCACGCGCGACGAGAAGGCTCTCTGCGGTCTGGACGTTCCCCTCCGCGAGGACGAGTTTGCCGTCGAAGAACGTCAGTTCGTGCGTCAGTCGCTCGTGGTCGATGGTGCCGTAGGGAACCCCGGTGTGGTGGGCGTCCCGGACGAGGTAGTCCATCCGGTCCACGTCGAGTTCGCCGGAGACGACCTGCCCGAGTTCTCCCTCGCCCGCGATGAGTCCGGCGATGGTGTCCGGGTCCAAGTCGTGGTCGCGGAGGATATCGCCGACCTCGGTGTCCGCGAGGAGGTCGTGAACGTCGTCGTGGTATTTGCCCGTCCGGCGGTGAATGAGTTCCTCGATGGTGTGACTGTACGGCGAATGGCCGATATCGTGGAGGAGGGCGGCCGCACGGACGCGTTCGGCCTGCACGCCTTCGATACCGAGGTTGGTGAGGGCTTCGCGGGCCAGATGGTACACGCCGAGGCTGTGCTCGAATCGGGTATGGTTTGCAGAGGGGTAGACGAGACGGGCCGTTCCGAGTTGCGTGATATGTCGCAATCGCTGGACCGCGTGCGTATCGAGGAGGTCGTTCGCAACGCCGACGACCTCGATGTGGTCGTGAACGCTGTCCTTGATAGTCTTCATTACGTGACCGTTGGTCCGTCATGGTATAAAAACCGAAGGACGAGGCTTTATGCCCTCTCTCGAAGGAATCCGAACCATGGTCACGTTTCTCTCAGGGGGGACGGGCACCCCCAAACTGTTGGAGGGTTCCGCGTCGGTCGTTTCGCGCGCCGAGACGACCGTCGTCGGCAACACGGGGGACGACGTCGAACTCGGCGGCCTCCTCGTCTGTCCCGACATCGACACGGTGTTGTTCCAGCAAGGGGACGTCCTCGACCGCGAACTGTGGTGGGGAATCGCCGACGACACGACGGCGACGCACGACGAACTCCATCGCCTCGCCGAGTCGGCAGGACTCGACGGAGGACCGCGATACCTCCCGGACGACCGGCAGACGAGCGGACGGGACATCTCTCGTTGGCGGCGATTCTCCGGCGTCGCGGAGTTCATGCTCCTCGGCGACCGCGACCGGGCGGTACACGTCACCCGGACGGGGTTGCTGGACGAGGGGAAGACGCTCACCGAGACGACGCGGATTCTGGCCGACGCCTTCGATTCGCCGACGGACGTCGTTCCGATGAGCGACGACCCCGTTGCGAGCATCATCCACACGCCCGACGGGGAGATGCACTTTCAGGAGTTCTGGGTCGCACGCGGCGGCGAACCGGCGGTCACGGACGTGGAGTTCCGCGGCGCGAGCGAGGCCCGGCCGTCGCCCGCCGCCCTCGACGCGCTGACGGACGGCCCCGTCGTCATCGGACCGTCGAATCCGGTGACGAGCATCGGGCCGATGCTCGCCATCGACGCCATCCGCGACGCGCTCGAATCGACCACCGTGGTCGCGGTGTCGCCGTTCGTCGAGGACCGCGCCTTCTCCGGACCCGCGGCGAAACTGATGGAGGCGGTCGGCTACCAACCGAGCACGGCGGGCGTGGCGGAGTCGTACCCGTTCGTCGATGCCTTCGTCCTGGACGACGACGACGGAACGACGCTCGACCGCCCGACGGTTCGAACGGACACGAAGATGGACGACGCGGCGGACGCGGCGCGCGTCGCCCGCACGGTGAGCGACGCGCTGGAGGTGGCCTGATGTTCGAGCCACGGGTCGCGCTCGCCAGCCTCAGCGGGGAGTCCGACGCGGACTGGGCGCGCACCGCGTCGAAACACGTCGGCGCGGCGTTCCTGGGCGGCATCGCGTTGGACGACGAGACGCGGAAAGCGGCGAGGCAGTTGGTGTCGCGCGAGCGAAACGAGTTCCTGCCGGACGACCCCGTTTCGTTCGTGGACGAGCAACTCGCCGCGCTCGCGGACGTGCCGGTTCGCCCCGGCATCAACGTCCGCTCCGCCACCCTTCCGCCGATTCGCGCCGTCGGGGACGTGTGCGAGCGTCACGGCGCGATACTGGAACTCAACGCCCACTGCCGACAGGAAGAAATGTGCGCGGTCGGTGCCGGACAATCACTTCTCCGAGACGCGGACCGCCTCTGCCAACAGGTTCGCGCGGCGACCGAAACGGGGGCCACGGTGAGCGTCAAGGTTCGAACCGAAGTTCCCGGCGTGAACCTTCCGCGGGTCGCACGGCGGGCCGCGGACGCGGGCGCGGATGTCGTTCACATCGACGCGATGGATTCGGAACACGTCGTGGCGGACGTCGCGGACGCCACCGACTGCTTCCTCGTGGCGAACAACGGCGTCCGCGACGGGAAAACGGTCGTCGAGTACCTCGACCACGGCGCGGACGCGGTGAGCGTCGGGCGAGCGAGCGACAAACCCGAGGTGCTCTCTCGGGTCTGTCGCACGACCGACGAGTGGTTCGCGGAGGTGGCGGTATGACGCCCGCAGAACACGCCCAACTGGCGCTGTTGCTGGAGGTCGCCGGGACGCCGAAACCCGGAAACGTGGATCGCGACCGGGACTTCCCCGACTTGCGCTTCGAGCACTTCCTCGCCGGGGCCATCGGGTCCGGGACGGGACTCAGGGCCGCCGAGGAAGGGAAACCGGTCGGCGAGGCGTTCGAGCAAGCCGTCGAGGGCATGAGTCACCAAGAGGGTGGCAACACCCAGTTCGGCGCGTTGCTGTTGTTGGTTCCGCTGGTGAAAGCCGACGAGTTGTCCCCCGAGAGGGTGACGGAGGTCGTGGAGGCGACGACGGTCGAGGACGCCGAGGGATTCTATCGTGCGTTCGAACACGTCGACGTGGCCGTCTCGGACCCGCCCGAGGGGATGGACGAGTTCGACGTTCGACGCGGAAGCAGCGCGGTTCCGGCCCTCAGGGAGGCCGACACCACGCTTTACGACGTGATGGAACTGAGCGCCGACAAGGACGGCGTTGCCCGCGAGTGGACGAACGGGTTCCCGCGCACGTTCCAAGCGAGCGAGCGAATCGCCGAACTGGACGGCGGCATCTCCGCCCGCGCGGCGCAGGTGTACCTCGAATTCCTCGCCCACGAACCGGACACCTTCGTGGCGAAACGCCACGGGAAGAAGGTCGCCGAGAGCGTCCTCGTCCGGGCACAGGAAGCGCTTCAGGAGGCGCGCGAGGGGAACCCGGAACTCGTCACGGCGTTCGCCGACTCGTTGGTCGAGGAGGGAATCAACCCCGGCACGACCGCCGACATCGTGGCCGGTGGCCTGTTCGTCGCGTTGGAACGGGGCGTCTCGCCGTGACCGACGCCGACTGGCCGGTCGAACTGCGCGGCGTGACCGAATCCGTCGTCACGACGCTCGGACCGAACGGGTTGTGGAACGCGGCCGCGCTCGGCCTCCATGCCGACGATGACGACCGTAACGACCCAGTGACGGTCCGAACGTGGGGAAACACCCGAACTCGGCGGAACTTCCACCGACGGGGCGGCGGCGTCGTCCAGTTCACCCGCGACCCCGTGGATTTCGCGGAGGCCGCGCTCTCGATTCGGGAGGACGAAGAGTCGGTCCTCGATTCCGCGGACGCGTGGGTCGAAGTGGAGGCCGAACGGGTCGGTTCGGGTGAAACCGACGGCACGAGCTGGGAGGAGTGGGAGCTGACGCCGGTCGAGTCGGCGGTTCGGGAACGGCGGGTGCCGCTGACGGACCGCGGTTTCGCGGCGGTCGTGGAGGCGACGGTAGCGGCGTCCCGGCTGGGAGTGGACGGGTTCGATGACGCGGACCTCCGCGCACGGTTGGACTACTTCGAGGAGGTCGCGCGGACGTGCGGCGGCGAGCGCGAACGAGTCGCGTTCGACCGGATTCGGGAATTCGTCGAGTGGTGAGGCACGTTCGTCGGCGATTTCGACCCCTCCGTCCGCCGATGGGTCGGGGTGATTTCAAAAGAGGTATCACCCACGCTCGCACTACCCGCCGAGTATGAAACCCCGGTTCGTGGGTCGGCTTTCGCTCGCCGACGCGGTGACGGTATCGAACGCCGCGCTCGGCTTTCTGGCGGTTTCGGTCGCCACCGCGAACCCGAGGCTGGCCGCGCGCCTCGTCCTGCTCGCGGCCGTCGCGGACGGACTCGACGGGGTGCTCGCCCGCCACGTCGGCAGTTCCGCGGCCGGGCCGTATCTCGATTCGCTGGCCGATGTGGCTTCGTTCTCGGTCGCACCGGCGATGCTGGTCGTCGCCGTCGTGCGACAGACGTGGGGGTTCGACCCGCTTCGCGTGGCGATTGCGACGCTCGGCGGTGCGCTGTTCGTCGCCATGGCCATCGTCAGGCTCGGGCTGTACACCGCCTACGACACCGACGACGACGTGACCGAGGGGATTCCGACGACGCTCGCGTCCGTCATCCTCGCCGCGGGCGTCCTCGCTGGCTTCACCGACCCCACCGTGGTCGTCGCGCTCACGTTCGTCCTCGCGGGACTGATGGTCTCGACGATAACCTATCCCGACCTGTTGGCCCGCGACGCGCTCATCATGGGCGTCGTCCACTCGCTCACCATCCTCGTTCCCGGTTTTAAGGGACGGGCGTTTCCGTACGCCCTGTTGACGCTCGCGCTGGCATATCTCGTCCTCGCGCCTGGATTCTACTGGCGCGAGACTGAGGGGAAGACCCCCTCGACGAAGACGACAGAAGGGAAACGCTCTTGACGGCTACGGTCCGAATTTTTCGCATATGAGAGCAACGGCACAGCCGGGGGTGGACGCATGAGCGACGAAGACGCCGAGGAGACGCAGGACTCCGAGGCCGAAGAGACGGAACTCGTCAGTGCGGAGACCGTAGAGGAGCAACTCGAAAGCGCGGAAGCCGAACTCGAAGACGCCGAAACGGAGGCCGAACTCGACGTCGTCGAGGCGCAACTCGACAAAATCGAGGGGCTGCTCGAAAGCGCTGACCTCCCGGAACCGGACGAGGACGACGAGGACGCGGAGGACCCGCGAGAGGAACTGGAGACGCGCCTCTCGGACCTCCGCGACGAACTCGAAGACCAGCGCGGGCCGTACGCGGAAGACGTTATCAGCGACGTGGAAGACGCCGCCGCGACCATCACGGACACCCGCTGGACCGACGACGGGAGTGAAGAACTCGTCACCGTCGTCGAATCCTTCGCCGAGACGGTACAGGACGCGCTCGGGACGGATTTCAGCGTGACGCTCTCGCGCAACGCGGACGACCTCGCCGAAATCCTCGAAACCGCGGCGACCGCCGTCGGTGACGCGGACCTCGACCCGGACGAGGACGCGGACACCATCGAAACGCTCGTCGAAGCGACCGAGGAACTCCAGTCGGGTATCGACGACGCCGAGGAGTGGAGCGACCTGTCCACCCGCGAGCAACTCGAAGCCGAAGGGTACTACGACGTGCTCGACCACCGCAAGGACTACCCGCCGGAGTGGGGCGCACTCAAGGTCTGGGAGAAACGCAACCGAGCCGACATGGTGCTCCTCGCGCTTGATTCCCTCCAGTCGAACTTCATGGAACGCCACTGTCTCGAAGCGCTCGAACGGATGGGCAACGAGGACGCCGTTGAACCCATGCTCCAGCGCGCCCAGCGGCGCGACAAGGACGCCATCAGTATCCTCGGCAAGACCGGCAGCGAGGACGCCATCGACACCATCGTCGATTACGTCGACGCCGACCCCGGAATGGCGAAGACGGTCATCAAGGCGCTCGGCGAAATCGGCAGCGACGAAGTGACCCAAGAGGTTGCGGACCAACTCGTCGCCGACGATGCGGACGTTCGAAGCTACGCCGCACGCGCACTCGGTCGCATCGGCGACACGCGCGCCATCGAGCCCCTTTCGGACACGCTCGAAAACGACGACTCCGACTCCGTTCGCGCGAGCGCCGCGTGGGCGCTGAACCAAATCGGCACCGAAAGCGCGCTCGACGCGGTGCGCGGCTACTCCGACGACCGCGCGTACCTCGTCCAGAGCGAAGCGGAAAAGGCGCTGTAATCGGCCAGTAAGCACTCCTTACCGCTGTATAATCGGTCAATAACGAAGGCCCCCGACTCCCTTTTTCCGAAGAGAGGTTCATGGCGACCGAATCTTCCCGTCTCGGTATGTGTCCGAACTGCGGAAACAGTATCACCAGAGGCTATCTTCTCATCGAGTACGACACCGAGGATGGGTCGGAACGGTTCGCCGAATGTCCGTCCTGTGAGGATATCGTTCACCCCGCTCACTGAGCGAGGAACGTCGCGAAGAATTCGAGCGCGAACGCGAGCGCGAGACAGAACGCACCGACGCGACCGATCCACGTGTACTGTCTGACCTCCATCGGCGAGATGTCGAGGGTGTAGTCGTTGTAATCAGGGTCATACTCGATGTAGTTCGGTACCTGAAAGAACTCGAAGAAGACGAGAACTGCACCGAGAGCACCTAACGCATATCCCGCCAGTTCGAGTATAATCGGAACGTCGACCATACAGAGTGGGCGAAGGTAGCGGACAAAAATCCACCGCTCCGAGCGTTTATATTGGAAGACGGAACCACTTCGCTCCGTGTCTGCCAAAGTCGCGTTCGCGCTCCTCTTGGTGATCGCCGTCTCCCCGGTATCGGCGTCCGGGATAGGGTCGGGAACGGGGGTAACTTCCCTCTCGGTATCGACTCCTGTCTCGGTATCGACTCCCTCCTCGGTGTCCGTCTCGGCCTCCGCGTCATCCTCGACGAATCGCACGCCGAGAATCGTCGCCGTGTACCCGAATCCGGTGGCGATGGACGATGCGGGGGAGTTCGTCCTCGTAGCTTTCCCGAACCGAACGAACCTCTCGAGATGGGCGATTTCGGACGGCGAAGCGACCGCAGACCTCCCGGACCGGACCGTCTCGGGGCGTATCGCGTTCTCCACGGCCCCGAACCGTACCGCGTCCCTCACCTCGTTTCGTACCCTTCCGCTCTCGAACCTCTCGCTCGCGAACTCGGGTGAAACTATCACGTTGTGGCGAAACGGAACAGTTGCCCAGCGCGTGGACGTGGCCAGCTACGCCGATGCCCCGGACGGGGAGTGCTGGCGACCGAAGACGGAGAAGTGGCGTCCCTTGGGCGCAACGAACCTGTCAATCGCTCGCGCCGACGCCACGAGCGTCCGCGCGTTCGTGCTCCCGGACGATCCGAAGGTCCCCGCGCACGTCCTCCGGAATGCGAGTCATCGAATCCTAGTGGCCGGATACTCGTTCACCTCCCGTCGCATCGCGGACGTTCTCATCGCGGCGGCCGACCGGGGCGTGGACGTTCACGTCGTCGTCGATGACGCGCCGGTCGGCGGCCTCTCGACGCGGGAGGCGACCGTGCTCGACGACCTCGCCGCTCACGGCGTCACCGTCGAAGTCATCGGCGGAAAACTGGGGCGGTACGACTTCCATCACGCGAAGTACGCCGTCGCGGACGACGAGGCCGTCGTGTTGACCGAGAACTGGAAACCGGCGGGGGTCGGCGGCCACGCCAGTCGCGGGTGGGGCGTCGTCGTCGGTGGCGACGCCGCGACCGACCTCCGGGAGGTGTTCGCCGCCGACACGTCGTGGAACGACACGGTTTCGTGGTCGAAGTTCAGGGCCGGGCGGTCCTTCACCCCCGCCTCGCCCGCGAACGGAAGCTACCCGACGCGGTTTCGTTCGAAGCGCGTCCCCGTCGATTCCGTGAGCGTGCTCGTCGCGCCCGACAACGCCGAATCGGGCGTCCTCTCGCTCCTTCGGTCGGCGAACGAGTCGATTTACGTGCAGCAGATGACTGCTGGCGGCATCGACCAACCGTTCGTCCGCGCGACGCTCGCCGCCGCCCGTCGCGGCGTCGAAGTCAAAATCCTCCTCAGCAGCGCGTGGTACGTCCGCGACGACAACCGGCGAGTCGCCGACTGGTTGAACGAACGGGCGGACGACGAGGGACTCCCCCTGCACGCGAAACTCGCCGACCCGGACGGCTACGAGAAGATTCACGCCAAGGGGGTCGTCGTGGACGGACGACACGTCGTCGTCGGCAGTCTGAACTGGAACAACCATTCGGCCCGCGAGAACCGGGAAGTCGCGGTCGTTCTCCACGGGGACGCGGCCGGTTCGTACTACGAATACGTGTTCACGGCCGACTGGGGAGGTGGCGAAAAGACGTTCCCGGTGGGTCTCGCCGCGTTCGTCGCGGTCGGCGTCGCTGGCGCGGTATGGATCGCAAAACGGGAGGTGCGATTCGAGTCAGAACGCTAAGCCAGCGGGCAATTCAGTCGTCTTGCTGGTGTCCGACTGTCGTGCTCTGCAGGTCCTCGTCGAGTTCCGCGTCGGCCATCTTTTCGACGAGTGCGTCGAGCACCTGCTCGCGCATGCCCTTGACGAACTTGATACTCCCGACGACGAGGTGGCCGCCGCCGCTGACGCCGCCGCCGACGACCTCCTCGTTGAGTTCCGTGACCATCTCGGGGATGTCGAGGCGCACGCCGTCGCTTCGGAGGACGGCGAAATCCGGGCCGTAGCCGATGGTGATGACGGGTTCGCCCGTCTCCTTGACCTTGCGGTCGTGGATTTCACCGGTCGTCTTTCCTGGCGGCGGGTAGGTGAACCGGTAGGCGTGATTTTCGACGTCCACGCGGTAGAGGTGTGCCTCGCTCGCCAACCGTTCGTGTTTGACGTGGGGCATCGCGGCGTCGAGTTGCTGTTCGGTGTCCTCCTCGGCGCGGTTGGAGAGGAACGAAACGAGTTCGCGGTGGCGTTCCTCGTCGTCACAACCGACGTTGAGCACGTCGTTGATGAGGTTGCGTCCGGGGTCGTACTTCAGCCAGAATGCGCCGTAATCGAGCGCTTCGCCCATGTCCGAGAGGAACTCCTCGTCGTAGCCTTCCGATTCGGCGAGTTCGACGTACTCCGTCATCGCGTCGGCCTTGGAGCGGTCGGAGATTCCTGCGACCGCAGGAACGTGGCGGAGTTCGTCCGTGATGTCGGGCCAAATCATGCGCGCGAGTTCGACGCACATCATCCCCGTCGTGATGCGGTAGTCCTCGTCGTAGAGGTACGGGTTGACGTGGCCGTCGATATAGGGGTCCACCGCCTCGGGGTCGGGGTGGTGGTGGTCGACCACGAGAATCGGGATGTCGTAGTGTGCGAGGTTGGCGTACGCCGGGACGTCCTCCTCCGTGCTCCCGTTGTCGAGCATGAGCAGGAGCGGGAGTTTCTGGCCGTGACGAGCCTGGTCTTCGAGCGCGAAGTTCAGGTCGCGGGTAACGTCCTCCATCTCGTAGAACGGTGCCTTGCTCGGCAGGCGCTTGAACAGGTGACGCTTGGCCTCGGGCGCTTGGTGAGTCTCCTCGATGAAGCGGCGCAGCGCGAGTTCGACCGGGAGGCTCGCACACATACCGTCACCGTCGGCGTGGTGCCGAACGCGAATCGGTCGGCTTTCGAGCACCGTGCGGCGGAGCTGTTTTGCGATTTCCTCGAGGTCGGGGAACAGTTGTTCGAGCGCGGGCCACTCGATGAGCGGCTCCACGTCGTGGGGTTCCGCTCGCTCGTCGAGCGCCGTCTCGATTCGGTCGCGAACGACGTCCTCTTCCTCGCCCTCCAACGCGGTGAGAGACGCGACTTCGACCTGTAGCGCACCGTCGCGTTCTTCGACGACGCCGACGAGGTGGACGAGGTCCTCAATCTCGATTTCAGGGTGTGCACGGACGCCAGCCTCCTCGAACGCGGCACAGGGGACGACACCCGTGTGGTCGCTGACGTGGAAGATAGTCGGGCCGCCCGTCTGTTTTATCTGAACGACTTCGCCTTCGAGGTGGACGGTGTCACCGACCTGTTCGCCGAGTTTGCCCGTCTCGGCGACCTCGTACTCGTGGGCGACGGCGACGGTTTCGGGGTCGTCGATATCGACCGGCGTGAAACTCAGGTCGCCGTTGTCGCGTACTTCGACTAGTTCGACGACGAGTTCGTCGCCGACGTCGTACGACGTAGAGAGATTCGATTCGTGAACGAGACCGGAAACCGAGTCGGAGAGGTCGACGAACACGCCGTAGTCGACGACACCGTTGACGACAGCGTGATACAGCTCGCCCTCAGACGCATCGGAGAGAGTACAGTCCGCCGCCAGTTCGTAGACGACGGGAGTATCCGGCCCACCATCGGGACCGTCTTCAGCGGGATTCATCTTGTGCGTTCTTTCGGCCGCACTATTTTTAACGCTTTGCAACTGCTCCGCCCGCGAACCGATTCCACCACGGTCGTTCACGACGATTCGCCCCGTCAGCGATGACCCGCTCCCTTCGCAACGTTTAGAACGCGGGCGGACGGAGTGTAGCACATGCGGCTGTTCCGGTCGAACGAAATTCTCGGCATCGCGGAGGGCGCACTGACGTTCGCGCTCGAAGCCTCCCGCGATGCCCATCCGAACGAGTACATGGGCTATCTCCGCGGTGAGGAGGCGAGGAAACTCGGCCTCGACCGCGACGGCCTCGTCATCACCGACGTACTCGTCATGCCTGGCACCGAATCGAACAGCGTCAGCGCGACGGTGAAGACGAGCACCATCCCCAACGACATCCGGGCGGTCGGGTCGGTGCACTCGCACCCGAACGGCGTCCTCAGGCCGAGCGATACGGATTTGGGGACGTTCCAGAAAGGAGCGGTCCACATCATCATCGGCGCGCCCTACGAGCGAAACAGCTGGCAGGCGTTCGACCGGCACGGGGAGCCACAGCGACTCGACGTGCTCGACGTGGAACTGCCCGAGGCGGAATCGTTCTTCGACTTCACGCAGGCGGACATCGACGAGGAGCTGAGAGATAAGTGACACACGTACTCGCACAGGGAACTTTCGACATCCTTCACCCCGGCCACGTCCACTACCTCCGCGACGCCGCGGGGATGGGCGACCGACTATCGGTCATCATCGCGCGCCGGGAGAACGTAACGCACAAGAAACCGCCGATTCTGCCGAACAGGCAACGGCGGGATATGATAGCAGCGCTCGGCGTCGTGGACGACGCGCTCGTCGGCCACCCCGAGGACATCTTTTCCCCCATCGAAGACCTCGACCCGGATATCATCGTGTTGGGCTACGACCAGCATCACGACGACGCGGCCATCGAGGCCGAACTCTACCGACGCGGAATCGAGTGCGTCGTTCGGCGCGCTTCGCCGTTGGACCCCGACGACGACGAACTGCTCTCGACCGGTCGAATCATCGACCGAATCTGCGAGGAGCGCTGCTGAATTCGGACCCGACCGTCGTTCGATGCCGTTCTGTGCTGGTCGATACCGGTCGGTGCCGTTCGCGACGTGCCCCGTTGAATCACGTTTCGAGAGACATATACGACGGGAAATCAGAGCGTAAAGCATGAACCGCCGAGCGTTTTTGGCCGGGGTCGTCGGCGCGACATCCGCCACCTTGGCAGGGTGTTCGAACGTGATGAACATGGGGTCCGGGTCCGGTTCGGACGGCGACTTCGACATCGGGATGAGCGCGATGGCGTTCCACCCGGAGACGTTCGAGGTGGAAGCCGGAACGACCGTCGTCTGGAAGAACACGGGAATGCGACGCCACACCGTCACCGCTTACGAGGGCGGCATCCCGGAGGACGCCGAGTACTTCGCCTCCGGAGGCTACGACGACGAGCAGACCGCCCGCGACGCGTGGATGGACGGCAAGGGTGCGGTGGACCAAGGGACGACGTTCGAGCACACGTTCACGATACCCGGAAACTACGCCTACTTCTGCATTCCACACGAGAAAGCGGGCATGTCCGGGACCATCGTCGTCAAAGAGAAGTGACTGCGAAGTAACCACCCTCGATTGACCGCGAAGTAACTGCCCTCGGTTTTTGGGTCGGATAAAAAACGAAACGCGAAGCGTCGCTTAGACTTCGGCTTCTTCTTCGTCCACGTCCACGGAGGTCTCCTCTTCCTCGGCGACCTCTTCGGGGTGGGCTTCCAGCGTCGCTTTCTGGATTTCGACGCGGCGAAGCGGATAAATCGTCTTCGCGTCGCCGTAAATCGCGCTGGAGAGGCGACCCTCGACGACGCTGTCGATGAGGTCCTGGAAGGTGTGGTCCTTCGCGGCGTCCTGCACGATGTCGATCATCGTGCGGCGGATGGCCATCTCCTGACTGTGGTCCGCCTTCTTCGTCGTGAAGGCGACGGGCTGAATCTGGACGCGGTAGTCGTCCGAGGTCAGCACCGTGACGTACGCCTCGACCTTCGAGGCGCCGCGTCGAACGAGACTGCGGAGGTAGTCGCGGGTGAGTTCGTGGCGGACGAACTCCGTGTACGCCGCGTCGCTACCCACGTCGTTGATCTTGAAGACCAACTTCGTGTTGTTTTCGCTGGCGTTGTTCGTCAGTTCGCCGAGCGTTGTTTCGATGGTGCGACCGAGCACCTTCTCCGGTTCGTCTGCGGGGGTCGTTCCAAGCTCCTCTCGGTCGAACTGCTCGGGAGCGAGAACGGTGTACCACCGCTTTTCCTGTGATTTCTTCGAGACTGATCGTTCACTCATAGTTCGTGTTTGTGTGTTGGTTTGCCGTCTGTACTACCTGTGTTGCCACCGAGAGGTTCACGACGTAATCGTCGATGGTCGTCTGGAGTCCGCCGGACGTCGCGCGTTCGATGGTCGTCAGTATCGCGCCGTCCTCCACCCGCGTTTCGATTTCGGGCGTGTTGTCCGGCACGACTGCCGCCGCGATGCGTTCTGCGTCCTCCAGCTCCGTTCGAATCGTCGCTCGTCTCATAGCGCCTCCCGGAACGCCGAAAGGAACTCCTTCGCGTCCGCGTCGAACCGTGCGTATCCCCGCGGTCTGCTTCCGGTTCCGTGGCCGTCGAGCCGCGACCCGGCCCGCCGCATGGCGTCCCCGAGGTCGGTGCCGTCCGAATCAGCATCCTCCCCCGGGTCGCCGACGGCGACCGCCGCGGCCTCGTCGTCGGTGACGACCAGCGCGACCGGTTCCGGCGACCTGAAATCGCCGAGGAGTCGCGCCGCCGTCGCAACGGGTGCGTCGTCCATCCGGGCGACGAACAGGCCGTCGTACCGGCCCGTCGTCGCCTCGCGGAGCACCGCGTGGGCCGCCGTCGCGTGCGTCCGCCACGCGTCGAGCGCGGGCGCACGTGCGTCGTGACCCAGTGCGAGCGCGATGCCGGTTCCGGGTTGTTCCCGGGACACCGCATCGAGCACGTCGGCGTAGCCGCCGAGCGTCGCAAACGGGTGGTCGTCATCGAGTTCGTACGGACGAAGCGCCCGTTCGACGGTTTCGCCCGCTCGCGGCGTCGCGTCCGCCGGTCCGGTGACCGAGAACGCGACGACCGAGGCGACGCGTCGATGGGCGTCGTCGTCCAGTTCGACCGGCAGGCCGAGTTCCGCGAGGTCGGCTTGCACCGCCTCCGCGTCGCCGGAGAATCCGGCGTGAAAGAGGGTCGAATGGGCCAGTCCGTCCGCGAGGTCGTCCGTCGGCGTCGAAACGCCGGGACGCCGCGTCAGTCGGCCGTCCGCCGCATCGAGCAGTCGCGCGGTATCGCCCGCACCCGGCGAGATACCCGCCGCCACGGCACCGGCGAGGGCCAGTACCGGGTCGGGGGTTCCGCCGAGTTCGGCAGCGATATCGAACGCGAGGGCGCTCGTCGGGCGTGTGGCGAGTGCCACGTCGCCGCCCGTCGCGCCGACCGCCACGACGCACTCGTCGTCACGGGACTCGACTCGTCGGGTGGGCAAGGTGGTAGCACTCACTTGAAACGGAATCCCGACTGTCGTGCAGGCGCGGGCGAGGAGGCCGCTCGATGCGAGCGCGTCGCCGTCGGCGTGCGCGACGATCCGAACGAAGTCGGCGTCGCGGAGCGTCGCGGCGATGTCGCTCGCGGTTCGGGCATCCTCGGCTGCGGTTCGACCGGACGTGGACATCTATTCGAGGAGTTCTTTCGCGTTGTCGTAGGAGTACGTGAAGTCCTCGTCGATCTTGTCGCCGCGGTAGTAGTTGACCAGGCGGCGAACCTTCGACTCGGTGTTCTGCAGCGCGCGTTTGTTCTGCTTGTCCTGACCGTTCTCGTTGACGTGCTCACGGAGGCGCACGGCGCGAACCATCAGACTCTCGAGATCTTCCGGCAGCTCGTTCGCTGCGTCGTTTTCTTCGAGAATTTCGGTCACTTTCTTGCCCGTTGCGAGCTTCACGTTCGGGATCGGCGTGCCGGTCACGCCCTCGTCGCGGAGCTTCTGCCCGATTTCGCTCGGGCTGTAGCCGTCCTCCGCGAGTTCGACGACGCGGTCTTCCACGTCGTCAGCATCTACATCGCTCCACTCCGGTGGTTCGTCGGTCACGGGGCGGTCCGAACCGGACGACCCGCGACGTCGTGTGTGCATTCGTGCCATTGTTTGAGGATAGGAACTGCACGAGCCGCTGTGCTGGCGGTGGGTTCCGCCAGTCGTGACATGAGTCACGTTGCACGTCCGCAATCCCAGAGTCGTGAAATCTCACGACGAGTCGGATTTGCGGCTGTGCCGTTCCCTACAGACGCGTTCCGCTCTCGCGGGTTAAAGGGTTTCCATTCGAGCCGGTTTCGGCGGAGCGTGCCGGGACGGCGACTGCAGGGCTGAAGTCCTCGAACGCCCTCGCTACGTGTCGTCATCGGGAATGGTCGAATCACAACTACCGGGATGGTGTCTTCGAAAGCCCCCACCCGCTCGCGGTTGCTCAGCGACATCTCGGCGCAAACCGCACGCCGAGAGGGGTCGCTGAGACAACCACGATGAACGCGACCGGGCGGCCCCTTTCAATCCCACCCAGCACAGCACCGCATCAGCCACACCCTCCCCAACCGATTGCGTTCCTCGGCCGTCGGCCTCCGGTACTCATCCCTCGCATGATACTCAGCAGACCCTCGGACGGTGTGCCCTCGGGCCTGCTGGCGCACGCGCCGCGCGGCTGGTCAGTATCGTGTACCCGTCCCTGTCTCATGGCGCGCGCTGGCGGGACGACGCGGCCAGCTGTCGGCCGCGTCGTCCCGAGAAAGTGTGCGAGGGATGAGCATCACAGCGAAGTTCTCGTGAGCGGAGCGAGCGAGAGCACGAAAGAGCGTGCTCTTTCGGAAACTGCTTCTCACGGACGCCAATCACCGTTTCAGTATAAACAACACGTGACGAGCGGACGGAGGCTTTCGAGGTCGATATCGTAGTCATGCCCGACGTAAAACCGGAGTCAGGGACACGAGGAGAGTGGTGTGGTACTCCGCGTCGGGGGTGGGGCGATTTCGAGAGGTTTATCAATGGTCGCACGGAAGAAGTGAATGCAGACGCGGGCTCGTAGATCAGTGGTAGATCACTCCCTTGGCATGGGAGAGGCCCCGGGTTCAAATCCCGGCGAGTCCACTACCAATTCTCCGTCATATCAAGGGTTCCAGACCGCAAGGTAGGACCTTTGAGGCGGACGGATTTGCCACTTTTGGGCTAAAGAATACTCCCTCACGGAAGGGAGTTCAACAGAATTGCAAGCGCAGGGGAGCGCCTGCTGGCGATTCTGTGAGGGAACAGAGGTGGTCGGCGTGAGTCTCGCCGAGTACCACAAGCCCATCTGTGAGTACTGCGGCTGTGTTATCGACGAATCACCAAAGCATTGTCCGGCACTGAAGAGCGGGAGGTGTCGGCCATGATTTCGTGGACTTCGAGAGGCCACCGACAACAATCATGTACCAGTGGCGGCCTCCGAAGCGCTGACGCCCGACATTCGAAGATGACGGGCGTGTCTGACGATAACGTCGAGCGAGTTCAGCGTTTCGCTCATGTAAGCAGACACCGGCAAGGGGGGAGCTACTGATGCCCTCGGAAATAGAGGGGGAGAAGTGTTTCCTCTGTAGCGGTCCAGCACACGAAATTTTTGGAAGTGCTGTAATCTGCTCATCCTGTCTCAACGACCTCGAGTCGTCAGGCGACAGCGACGACGAGAGAGAAGAAAAGCATGAAACTGGAGATGAATCACACGGTGTATGGGCGGACGCTGATTTCACCGCCCCCGAGACAGACGTCTACTCTCCAGACCGTCTGGAGCGCACGCAGTGGATGGGTCGCGCTGGGAAAACGGGAAAACAACCGTTTGCACCATGGGCAAATCGGGATCATCCCGAAGCCGCTTCCGACGAAGACGCCCGATGGAAGTGGGGAATCACCGACAACTATGTTGACGGTGAAACAGTCGCTCTTGGAGAAGACGACCCGAGACTTGCCGGGCGGGTGTTCATCCAACGCGAGGACGACCCGTTCATGTTCGTCGACGGCGACGATGTTCGCTGTCCCGAAACGGGAGAGGTCCATCCCGAATTCGTTCGAGTTCTCAATGAACTCGGCCTCACGTACGCGGACATCAGTGTCTCCGAGAGCGGTGTCCACGCGGATTACCGCGGTAAACTCCCCGAAGGGGTTAAACAAGCAACGTTCCCGATAGACGACGATTGTTGGGGTGCGAACGATGATCTCCCGGAAATCGAGATCTATGCCGGGAAACACGTGTGTGTGGATACCGGAAAGCACGTCCCCGGCACTCCACTTGAGGTGCGTGAGTGTGATATTGACGCACTTCACGGCATCCTCAAGGAGTACGACCAGCTTCCTGAAGAGAGATCCGAGACGCCAAATCCAGCTGTTGAACATTCGGAGTTTGATGCCAAGACATACACACCGAATACGACGAGCAGCGATGAAACGACCGACGACATTCGTGACGTCTTTTCAGCACTTGACCACCTTGATGCTCAACGGGTGGCTGCACGAACGATCGTACATCGCTGGAACGATAGTGCGTCTACGAGCGACGGGAAGCGCGCATTCGTCCCAACGTGGGGGACCAACGCGAACGGAACAGCAAACGTCGTCGACAGCGAGATTTGGCAGGACACCGGTGGCGGTGGCTACGGTGGCCCTGTCGTTATGGCACTCATTGACTGTGGTGAGATCCGTCCCGAGAGTGCAACCCCGCGTGTTGCGGGAGAAACATGGTGGAAGGGTATCGACCATCTCAGGAAACTCGGCTTCGATATCCCCAAGTACGAATCACCGACTGATGATACCGAACCCGTTCCGGTTCTCCCCGACGCCGATAGTCTGACGACTACCACGAGTGGCTGGGACTGGAAGCATGCGGCCCGCGAGCCGCAACGATCTTTGAGCATTGGGGACGCCCGAGAGCGGACGACCGATGCAATCACGGACGCGTACAACCGACACGACCAGGTGCTCATCGAAGCCCTGCCGACGATGGGGAAGTCCTACGGCAGCGTAAAGGCTGCCGCACAGTCCGATACAACGGTGACCATCCTCACCGGTCGTGGGCGGAAGGAACAGTACGAGCAGTTCCGTGAGTGGTGCGACGAGTTCGGACTGACTCACTACACCCTCCCCAGTTTCACCCACGACTGCGAGACGGCGAACGGAAAGCACGGTGTGGAATGGGCCGAAACGGTCCGAGATTGGTACGCACGCGGTGCGACGCCTCGTGAGATTCACAAGAGTGCCGAATACGTCTTGGGGCACCCTCTCCCATGCCAAGAGCATGAGGGACACACGTGCCCGTACGCTGCAAAGTGGGAGTTCGACCCGAGCGACTATGACGTCCTGATCGGCCACTACAGCCACGCACACAAGGCGAAGGTAACGAGTGGCCGTACTGTCGTGTTCGACGAGTTCCCCGGCGAAGCGTACGAAACTCGCCTCACCAGCAAGTTGCAGGGAGCAGTATCTTACTGGCTCGATCAGCACGACGCCATCCCGTACGACGACTACACTGACCTCATCGAGAATCGTGGCGACCAGCAGCGACGTGCGGACGCGCTCACGTGGCTGACCGACGAGATCGAAACGGACGAGAGTCACGTCTTCGACGACCCGAAGGCACACGCTGCGGCCCCGCTTGCCGTACTCACGATTCTGGGAGCAGACGACCTTGGAAACGGATGGGAACGTGCCGACCTCGGCGACGCTGGAATTGGAACGCGGAACCGGGAGACTGGTGCGGTGTACATCCAACGACCACCCGCAATGGAGTACGCCAGCGGTGTTGTCGCTCTTGACGGCACTCCGACGCTCGACATGTGGGAACTGGCACTCGGAACGCGCCTGAACCGTCGAGCCGTGCTTGCGGAGTGTGAACGCGGCGACTATCTCAAAAACGCATTGAATCTAAACCTTGTTCGGACGACGGATGCAGTGAAGCCCTACAACTCGGCAGATCACGTTAATGTCGAACAGGACGCCGCACTTCTCCAAGAAATCACCGAGCAGCACGGTGACCGACCCGCAGTGATTACGACCTCAACTGCGGAGGACGAATACGACGCTGCAGGAATCCTCGAAGACTACACTAACGGGACCAAGCACTACGGCAATGTCCTTGGCAGTAACGAGTTCAAGGAAACACGTCTCGGGGCTGTCATCGGTTCAAATCACTACGGCGACGACTACATCAAGAAATGGGGCGCGTACGCCAACAGAACTGTTGAACGCGGCGGTGAGAAAGGTGAAGGCCTGACTTACGGTGCTTTCGGTGACAAAATCCTCTCCCACATGCGCGACCACGATACGCTACAGGCAGCCATGCGCTTCGGGCGTGACGGAAACGGTGCTGTCGTCTACGTGCACACGAATACGCTCCCCGCGTGGGTCCCGTTTGCCGGAGAAGGGCGTGTCGTCACCACGTGGAGCGACGGAATGCGGTCCGTGCTTGCAGCAACCCGGGACATCGACGATTGGACGACCCAAGATATCGTCGCGCACGATGCTGTCAGTATCAGTCGGCGGCAAGTGCTCACTCATCTCGATCGGCTCCATGAACAAGGGTATCTTCGCAGAGAGCAGGACCACGAAGACGCCCGGCGGGTTCGGTGGACGGATGATGGGCTCCATCGGGTGAATGAACATGGTGATGTCGACTTAGTATCTGTCGAGCTTGACGACCTCACGAAGGGCGAAGTTGCGGAAGTGGCACGTACTACTACCTATACGTGGGACTTCCGCAACTTAGCCGAAGACAGAGTAAAACCCACCCCGACACCGACAGGTGTGACGTCCGACCAAGAAAGTCGGACAGATGCGGGTAGTGGTGGACCGCCGAATCGGGGGGTGTAACCTGATGAAATCAGGTTCGCCTTCCCCATCTGCGAGAGACATCCGTAGTCACCACGACGCTCGTGAATTCATCGACGAGTTGCTCGAAGAGTGGGGAGTCTGTCCAAAGTGCTTCAATCGGACCCGTCACCGTCATCCAGAGTACGACGAGTACCGTGACGACTACCTTCGGCACAACCTCCGGCAGAGTGTGACCGATATCACGACGGATACAACCTCTCTCGCGGACGGTGGTCAACGTGAGCCCGTTCCAGTACGCGGAGACAGCCACGGGTCAGCAACCTACTGCGAAGACTGTGGCCTCCCGTTCGGGTCGTTCGATGACTCACGAGTGCGTAGCAAGGATCTGCTCAAGGACTGCCTCGAAAACGTCGGTGACCGTCTTCGTGAGAATGACGGGAGTGTAGCGTTCAATCAGAAGTTCGGAGAGGGTGCGATTGACGCTATCGGTGACCACACTTCCGACAATCCCTGGTCGACGGGCGACGACCTCGATTACCTCGCCCTCGCTGTCCATCTCGCCGTGAAGCACGGAGAATAACTTTGGCGTATCTTCTGCATATGCAATAGACTTAATATACTGGCGGTGGTAAATCAAGTAACGCGAGCCCCTTCGCCTGGTGATGGCCGGTTTTGGTTAGTGATAGGCGGAATCGAGTTGTTATCCGTGGGAGAGTCTGCGATTTTTCTTGAGTTGTCGTCTATTCAGTTGAACAGCCACGGGTGCGGGCGACATCGGGGCTTGCTGACGTTAGCATACAATACTAACCATGAGCACCAGCAAGAACATCACGACCCTGCGAGTCAAAGAATCAACCCGCGACGCATTGTTTTACGAAAAGCAACCGGGCGATACCTACGACGACGCACTCCGGCGAGTGCTCGGAATCTCCGACGATTAGTGCCTTCAATGCTGCCCTTTCGCGTTGAATTCCATTTATCATGAGCAGCGATATCGACTACGAAAGCGTAGAAATCCCGACGGACAAATCGCCCGAAGAGTACCACTACAGCCAGCGACGCGCTGATATTCTCCGACAGGTGAACGACGTCGGCCACCCGCGACTGTTAAACCAGCGTGAACTCGCCGACCGGTACGACACATCCCCGCCGAACATTCACAACGACCTCCAGGTTTTGGCAGAATACTTGGACGGTCGGTTAGGGAACCGTCGCGTGATGGTCTCGGAGACCGTGTTCAACAAGGCGATTTCCGAACTCATCGAAGACCGGCAGTGGCGGGATGCAGCTCGGACACTCAAAGAGTACAACGAGTTCATCGACGAGTATCGGCGGACGAACGCACTTGAGGATCGGATCGAACAACTCGAAACCCTACAGGAGCAGCAAGCATGAGTACAATCAATAACTTAGAGAATCGAGTCGAGCAGCTCGAAGGCGAGTACAACAGCGGCGGCGGTGGCATGGAGATCATCATCACACACCACCGTGTCGGACAGGACGGCGATAGCGAACCTGTCGAGGAGAATCGTATCTGGGAGGATTCGACGGGCTGGCACAGTGAGACGACCGAACTCGCTGACGACGTCGACCCGGAAGACCACGATTGGGGTGTCTCATGACGATTCGTGATTTGGAGAATCGAGTTGAGGCATTAGAGCAGGACGAGAAGGAACCGCTCACTGTTTGTGAGATACTGAGTGCAGCACCGTCGTGCGAACACAAGCGAGTTCCTGACGAGTTCTACGACCTATTGGACTTAGAGGACTAACACGCCTTTTCTGCGATGACGCGTCCGTGACACAGCCACGGGTGTCGAGCATTTCCGCTGTGCGTCTGTTCGGTCATTGTCCATAGTCTCGAGACTTTCCAGCAGATCCTGTACCGTCAGCTCACCATTCCGTCGTAGGATTTTCAGTACATTAACAGAGAGAAAAAATGGTATTCGACGTACTTAAGCAAGAATTGGCATTAGACGCAAGTAAATTCACCCGTGGCTTGAAGAAAGCGGGTGCGTCAGTCACATCGTTCGGCTCACTTGCTGGCGGAGAGTTTGACGAAGTGGGTGATGAAGCGGAAGGTGCGGCTGCAAAGACAAGCCTGTTTTCGCATTCACTGTCAGGGATTGCTGACGAAGCGAAAGACGCGATTATCCCGACGACACTGTTGCAGAATCGCCTGGATGAGGTGGGCGATGAGGCACAGTCGGCGGGGCTGAAAGCGGCCTTTGCTTCGACTAGTTTTGCTTCAATGTCGATGGGAACGGACGGTTTGTCTGCGCGTGTTGGGATTCTTTCGACGTCGTTGATGAGTTTAGTCCCAACGTTGGGGGTTGTCGGAGCGGCACTGATTCCGATTGGTGCGGCACTTGCGACGGTCGCAGGTGGTGCTCTCGCCGTGGGAGCGGCGTTCGGTGCGATACTCGGGAGCGGAATTGTCGCTTGGGGCAAAGGATTCCAGAAGGCGTTAAAACGCGTTGGCAAGCAGATTAAGGGACTAGTCGCTGATTTTGGTCAGCAGTTCGTCCCACTGTTAAAGGCCGCAGTCTCTGCATTACCTGGGCTTGTCAAGAACATCATCAAGGCCATCGGGCCGGTCGATCAGTTCAAATCCGGTCTGCGAAAGTTGGGCAAAGCGGCGTTCAAATTCCTCCCTAAGCTCGTTGGGTTCATCTTCGACCTTGCACGGTGGGCACTCCCGGCATTCGTGGACACGTCGAAGTATATCCTGAAGAATTTCGTCCCAGCGTTACGGACGGTCACGAACTTTGGCAAAGACGTTCTCAAAGTCTTTGGTCGGCTGTGGCCTACGGTGATGAGGCTCGGGCAGACACTCAAAAAGGCACTCGTTCCGGTGCTTGATATTATTGTCACCGGGATACAGCGTCTTGTCCGCTGGTTCACCCAACTCTCCCCGAAAGTCCAACTGATTTTTGGAGCATTCACCGCGCTTGCTCCTGTTCTCTCGAGTCTCGCCCCAACCATTCTTAGCATTTCCGGCGCTGTCGCCGGGCTCATATCAACCGTGGGGTCGGCACTCGTTCCGATTAGCGCTCTCTCGCTCGCGTTAGGCGGTGTAGGGACAGCTCTCCTCGCGCTCCTCGGACCGCTCGGAATCGTCGGTGCGGCAGCAGCCGCGTTCGGCCTTGATTTCACAAAGGGAATCAAGGAAGCGCGAACGGCACTCGTCGGGAAAGGTGGGAATGGCGGAATTATCAACAAAGCAATCAACCAGCTCACTACATACCTAAAAACTCAAGCGACGAAAGACATCAAGAAGGCCGCCAGTGCTGCCTTCGGGACGCTCGTTGCTGTGGTAAAGAACGCGAAAATCGCGGTCATAGGGAAAAGCGGCAACAGTGGGATTCTCAATAACCTCATCGGAAGTGCGGCAAGTTACCTGAAATCTACGGCATTCAAGAAACTCTCTAAAGCGGCTGGCAAGGCACTCGGTGAAGGTATCCGCGCTGTTGCGCTCGACGTCTACAACGCTATCATCGGGAAGCAACCGAGCATCATCGGGCGGATGATTAGCGATATCGCCAGCTACCTGAAGAATGACGCATACGGTGACTTGAAAGAGGCAACGAAGATTCTCGTCGGTGGTATCACGTCTGTGTTCGAAGGCCTGTACGATGGCCTCATCGGAAACTCACTAATCCCCGATATGTTCGATGATATTGCGAACTATATCAAGAATGACGCGGCCTCGGACATGGCGAAAGCAGCGAAGAAAGCAGCGAAAGCGGCGGCAGACGCGCTTATCAACAAGTTCAACAAGATACTCCCAGATTCGTTCAGCATTCCGTCGGTGACGTTCGGCGGTGGGAAGGTTGGCGGTATTAGTATCCCGAAGAAAACCATCGGCGGGCAATCCATCGATATCCCGCAGCTCGCCGACGGTGGGATTGTGAACTCTCCAACGCTGGCGATGATTGGCGAAGCAGGACCGGAAGCCGTGGTGCCACTCAATCGCCATAGCTCGGGCGGTGACGGTCGTCGACGTCCTGCCGGTGACATCAACGTGTACCTCGATAAAGAGGAGACGCGGAATCTCATCAGGGAGGGCGCGGCTGAACAGATACAGAAGCGTGAGCGAGAGCTGAAATGGTCACGGAGACGCGCTGAAAGCGGCACGCACTAATCCGTGTCCATCTGCGATGACACCACCTCACTCACCGGAGGCTGGTTGAGCATTGACGGTGAGGCTCGAAAGCTTCTGGTGGTGATGGTACTCCCATCGCCTTTTGATGCATCGACAGACAGACAACCGCGGTTCTAGCGAATACAGACAACAATGACGAACACGACGAAATCACAAGACGCACAGATTCGAGACCTCCTCAAGAAAGTCGAGGAGCTGCAGAAACAACAGCGCAAAGACGACCTGTGGAAAGCGGACTCCTCTCCGTTCGCACCGCCAGCAACGCGCTCGCGTGAGAGTACTGCCAAGGCACAGGACGGGCAGGACGAAACCGAGAAAGCACAGTGGGCGGGTTCGGACTCCCCGTTCGCAGTCGGAGGGAACTAATGTCGGTACACACGTCCACTACCCCCGACCTCGCTGACCCACAAGAGACTATCCTCCGGGCACTCCAGGGAGTCGACCATGTCCGTCGTGTTGACCTCGCTAAGGAGATCAACGAACCATACCCGCCACACGAGGAAACGCTCACTCACCGCGGCATGATGGAAGAAGTCGGCGTGGAGAGTGAAACGAACGAAGACGGCGATACGGTCATCTATCGCCGATTCCGACTGACGAGTGCGGGCGAACGTGCCTTGAGAGTAGCGGCACAACCGGACCCGGAACCGGAATCGGTCGAACCCACCGTCAGAAAGTCCCACCGTGCCCCGTGGTACGAAACGGCGGAGTGGACGGCTGTCTCTCCGGCAGTCGGACGTATTCTCGATGAAACCCAATCCGTGGAGTTCATTCCGGCACAGGACGCTGACAGTGGTGAGGACACCGTTCGCGTCTCGCTCAAACGTGGTGGCGTGACCGGAACGATTGAATTCAACCTTGCTCAGTGGCACCTTTCGACGGGAGTCCAACACTTCAACGATGGGTATTGGGCATCGTTCCAAGAGAAAGCCGGGCTGAAGAACGATGTGCTCCCCGAAGACCAGTTCGGGATTCTCAAAGCGCACTGGATAGACGAGTTTGGCGACGAGGCGGCACCATGAGCGACACTGACGGGCTCGAATCCATCAGTGAGGAGGACGCCGAACGCCTCGTCGCAATGGTTCTCGACGGCCTAGAGGACACGATCGACCAACAGGTGAGTGCACGGCTCACGGAACTCGTTGGCGATACTGACGCTTCCCTCCCGGAGGATAGCACGGTCGACCCGACCGAACCCCACTTCGAAGACACGGACACCCGTGCCTTCTACTGATAATCACAGAGCAATGAGCGATTCAATCGTCAACTTCGACAACGTGGAATACAACGAACGACACCAAGACGTCCTCTCGGTACTTGCGGACGGGAGGGGCACTATCTCCCTGATTGCCGACGAAACCGGCACCACGCGCCCCCACATCAAGGCGGAACTGCAATGGCTTGTACATCATGACCTCGTCAAAGACGTCGCTGACGGTGTGTTTGAGATAACCGCCTCTGGCCGTGACATGCTTGACTGACCGTCATGGCACGCAACGTAGTTGAACAAGTTGTGACCCACGTGGGCAACGCCCTACTTACTGCCGACATCGACGACAACAAGTTCCTCCCCACTGTTCGGAAACAGTTTGGGATTGAAGAGAATCGTGACGAGGTGGTTCAACGAGTGTTCGACGAGGAAGATGGCGACATCCCTCCGAACGACCACTTCGTGACGATTCTCGGGCAATTCCCTGACCACTGCAGTACGGAGGAGCGGCAGCACATCACGACACTGATTCAGAACGGGCAATCAGACAAGGCAGCGGCGTTCCTCGTCCATTGGACGTACAGTGCGCTCGTGACGATTGCGGAGTAGCACGGACTGGCTGGCAGACAACGCGATTTTCGACATACACAACGAGGTTAGATAATCATGCCAACACCAAGTGAGAAGTATAGCGATATCGGAGCGTTCCAGCCGGGAGAAGACGGTTGGTGGTTCGGAAAGACCGGCAACCATCCCGGCTTAAAACAGCGACTGACAGAACTCGGTCTCGACGTCATCCATCGGGACCTAGATGCGAACAAGGGCACTTACACTCCCGAGGACGGGGCCGCGTTCCTCGCTATGGATACCGGAGAGCTTTACAAGGGCGATGGCACCCAGTGGACTCCTGCCGGTGCCCATCGCTCAAAAATCCGTGCAGTGGCTGATACGGGCATTGTGAGTGCCATCGACCCGAGTTCTACACCGACTCCCTGGAAAGACGCGGTGGGAACCGTCTCGGCTGCTGGCGGCGGTGCAGTGCTGCTCCCACCACAAACAATTCATGAACAGACGGGGCGTCTACTCCTCGAACCAGGGGTTTCTATCGTTGGCTACCCTAACGTGAGCGAGATTGTTGTTGACCAAGACGTTTCGGGGGTCACTATTGATGGCGATGACGTCCGTGCAACGCAGTATTGCGGATTCAATGTCACTGCTGGAGTCGGCTCGAATAATTCGACCGGTGCAGGTATTCACATCACCGGTAACGGGAGTATCGCCGATGCAACGTTTGATAAACTCCGAATCAGAGAGTTTCAGCAGGGACACGTCGTCGATGGCGACCAATTCGCGTGTACCTTCCCGTCCATCCGGTTCGATAACATCGCTGCTGGCGGAACGAATGGAGTCATCGACTACCGGACTCAGGGGCGACCTCCTGCACAGTACGGACTCGTCCACGTCTATCCGAGTGGTGCGAACGGAACCGGGGATATCGTATTCAACTACAACACCGAGGTATCAATCCGACAGCTCAACGTCGGTGGTGACGCCGGTCGGGTCATCAATAGCGACTACGGACGTATCTTCGTTGAGCAGATACACTACGAACCCGTGAATCAGACGTCAGTCCCTGATTCGATTGTGAGAGTCGGCGGTGATCGCGGGAGTTTCGTCGGGAATATCAAGCACCATTCCGGCACTGCTGATTATGGATTTATCGCAAGAGGAGGCCCCGGTTACATGGACTTTGGATCGTACAACGCTGTCGATGGGAGTCTGAATAACAACGTTGCGTTAATCGATGGGTCATTCGAAGACCCACGGGGGGCTATCGACATTGGATGCACACACAAAGAGATCGACCTCAACAGTGTTGGCGGAGCATCCCGCCACTACATCAACCCCCGCGGGTCCCGAGCGATGCCACTCGGGACACGAACCAAGAGCATTGCTGCTGGATTCAGTAGCAACCTCTCGATTCCGAACGCCTCCAACGACGTCCCGAATATGAGTACTGGGTTGGTTACGTGGACGGTGACAAACGCAAGTGAACTCAGTGCCGACTACGGACTGTCCATCGACAAGATGTGGTACGACAATTCGGCAGATGCAATGAAATTCGGCTACTCCGAGACGGAAAACGCCGCCTCGACAAACCTCGAAGTCGATTTTATCGTGTGGGCGAAGTGATTCCTACTGGTCCGTGTCTACAAACTCATCAATGAGGTGTCTGAGATTGCGTTTCTTCTCGCCAATATGCATTCCAGTCGAGATATACACGCCGGGGACTGGTTCTGCTGCCCGGTGCATATCTTTCCCCGATTTCTGGACTGGTTCGGTATTGAAGAGATAGCGTTTCTTCGCTCGTGGCTTCTGGTACGGTATCTGGTCCATAGAGAAGTATCCATACTCAAAGAGTAATTGGATAGCCTCAACATAGTGGCCTTTATCCGACTTCTCGCCAGTGAACACGATCTCGTCGTCCTCGGGTGAATAGACCACACCCGCTTCTGATTCGAGAATCTCACAGAATCTGTCGAGTGGCAACACTGATTCGTCTTCTGCGGGGGCATCCGGAGTAGGTTCAACAGGAGTCGTGAGTGTGGTTTGTTCGTCTGTCTCGGGGACGCTATTGTAGTGTGTGAGGACGTTGGTATTCTCCTCATCAAGACGAACCATCATGGGGACTGGATGGCCGCCGAGTCCTTCCAACCGCGCTTTCACCTGCAGTTCGCCGGTGATTTTCGGTGTGTCTGTGGTTGCTTGGCCGTTGGGGGAGATTTCTGACTCGCTAAGGTCCACTTCAACAATGAATCTGTCTTTTGGCATAGGTTGCACTCCAACCCAAATGACTTAGATATTATTGAGGATTAACTGAGTTAGTTGATAGTTGCTATGAACTAAGTTTACCCATAAGTTGCCGTGGTAGGCCATAACCGACCCATAAACCGACATCGGTAATTAACGGCAATTCATAGGTCACATACAGTTCATAACAAAATGTAGAATAGTGCGCTCGCAGACACGGACCAATCCCGTGCCTACTTCCCGCGCGTGGCCCCTCAAAGACAGCTAAGCTCGAAGTTGCTTCTGGATAGTACGCTAGCGATTCTCGTCGGGTCGCACGAACTCAATCCCGAGGTCGTCGAGGATTGCCTGCCGACAATCAGCACAGATGCTGAACTCGGCACCAGTGAGTGACGACGTCGACGCGCCACACTCGGCACAGGTTGCGCTCATTCGTCCCTCCGTGCCTGTCGAACCCACTGCTCGACTATCTCGCGTGACGGCGCTCGCGTTGCTTGTGGCCCGACAACAGTGTGTGTCTCACCCGTGAACGGACAGACAACCGTTCGCTCTCTAATCTCCGTCATTGGCGTGCCTCCGTAGCTTTCCCTTCGAACAAGTCGCTACCCGTCGTACAGCGCGGGCACCCGAACACCTCGCCGTCTTCGTTGCCAAAGACGCGCTGGAATCGGCGGGTGATGTGAGCCTCACAGTTATCACACTGAGGCATTAGAGACCTCCATAATCGGTGACTCTCCGTCTGTGATATGGCAACGAATCCACTCGTCGACCTGGGCGTCGGCTGGTATGCACAGGCGTAGTACCTTCTTAAGATGCTCCTCGCATATGCCGTCTTCACAGTCCTTAAACCGGTAGCAGGCCTCACTGCCACAGTAGAAGCACTGTATCGGTTTCGAACACGGGGGCATTAGAGGCCTCCGTGTGTTTCGCCGTCGTCGAGGACCAGCGCGATGACAATACACAGGATGTACACCTGTGCCATCGACAGCATGGCCGCGTTGCCCGGTGACAGGCCGAACCAGACAGCCGCCGGGACGATAACCGAACCGACGATGATAAGCATGAGACCTATCTGTCTGGGGAGTTCGGGGTTCAGTGCCTTCGCAATCGTATCTCGTGTATAGCGTGTCATGAGTCTCGTGTTTTCACTCGAGTATCGGGTGATTCGGGTCGACGACGTGCCCGCACGGGTGCAGTGTCGCATCCGTTGGTCCTGTCACCGTCACCGTGGCTATCGGTTCGCCACAAACCGGACAGTGCCGACGCTCGTCGTCGGTCATTGACAACAGTCGTCGAGTCCGCTCTTTCGCGTTGCTTCGGCCCCGCACGCCTCACATTTCCAGTACGTGTGGTCGGCGTTTCCGTAGCAGTCGTAGCCGGTGTATGGGCCAGTGATGCGCGTCTGTTCGTCGGGGGTTTCTTGTACCGTTGGTGTCGTAGTTGACATGGGTTTCATCTCCATTCGGAACCCAGGTCGGGTGTTACAGCACCCGGTCAGCTTTTTGACCTCCCTGAGTACCTACTCTCTACTACGCACCTATGCATAATAAAACTACGCATAGGTGCATACTAAGCATCAGTGCGTAGTTTTACTATGCGTCAATGCGTATTTTGATATGCGATGGTGCAAAACAGCACGGGCATGGGACGTTACCGAGCCCTCATGACCGACACTGACCGTGAGTATATTTCAGGCGAAGGCGACGCCACAGATCATCAACGCCAACAGTCAGTCACGCGAGTACGGAGCCGGATTCGTGATGAAATCCCCCAAGACATCGAGATTCTCCGCGAACATCGTCCGGATCTACTCAACGAGCTCCGTGATGTCGTGTGTGGTGAAGAGGAATGAAGGACACACTCGGACGGCGGACATACCTCAGTAGTGTTACAGCGGTTGCTCTCTCTCTTGCGGGGTGTGCTGGCGATGAGACCACAGGCAGTACATCGAGCGAATCGACGACTAGCAGTACACCCTCTAGCACATCGACGAGTACGTCGACGTCGACCACTGAACAAACCGAACAAAGCAAGACAGCATCGCTGTCAGCGAGCGAGGTGACAGTGAAACAGTTCGATGGGTGGTCGCAGACGTTCGTCACGGGGACTGTGAAGAATGACGGCGAGTCCCGAAGCAACACCGTGAACGTAAAAGCGGTATTCAAGGACGAATCCGGATCGGTCCTCTCCACGCGTAACTGGGGTGCGTTGTATCTCGACGGTGGACAGGCATGGAACGTTGCGATCCCTTCCCGTACCGAACAAACCCCTGCTAGCGGAGCACTTGAAGTGAGTGAAGGAGCGAAACCCGACCTCGACAGTTCTGACCTGAAGGTCGTCGATTCGAGCGCGCATACTGGAGAGAACCCACGCGTAACCGGCACTGTGAAAAACTCCGGTTCGAGCGACTTGGAGCAGGTGGCGACTCACGTTCGATTTCTCGACAGTGAGAAGAACATAATTGGTCAGAATGTCCGCTACCTGACGGCGAAGGGTGGAGCAACCACGGCGTTCGAAGTCCCGCTATCGTCGCCGTATGGTAATGAATTCGAATCGTATCACATCGTCCTCGATAGGAATGCATCATACTGAGGCTGACCACTCTGGGGACCATCACTTGCTCAGCCTCCTTCTGGGGAGCTACTCGTCTTGTGACTTCTGTATCGTCGCTTCGGCAAATTCCTCGCTAGTAATTTCATCGGCTGCGAGTAATTGTTTGAGCATATCCGTAGAGAGACTGGCTAGTTCGGATTCAGCTAGCTCCTTTAGGGGCACCCCGCCTTCGATGGTGATGTTGACGTCAACTGCTTCGTAACTCTCACCGAGGCGGACGAGAGCTTTCTCGATGCCAGATTCCACTTCCAACTCTGTCCGCCAGCCTTTATTCGGCGTATTCGGATTCATTTCTGCCTCTCTATGAATGAGATAGAGTAGCATTGGAAGCGCACTAACACTATTTGCAAGGGGTAATTGAAAACCGGGTTCAATCTCACGCTCCTCAGGTTCTGTGAAGGCTTTATCTAGATCGTGAAGGGGGAGTTCCGAGGCAATGAGTTGTATATCGAAGATACTTGCCCGGAGCCGTTCCCGAATCCGTTTTCTCGTCATTCGCTCGGCATCGTGGTCATCGTATCCTTCACCTTGTAAGTAATCTCGCATCCGTTGGGTTAAGATTGAGTTCTGCAGATCATCGGGCATGAACAAACATTGTTCGCAAAGAACTAAGTATGTTACGGACGTTCCATGATATATGAGCGCTTCCGAAACGAGAATACCCATCTCAAAATCCGTACGGCGGCAGCTACGGATGGTAAGGGCTCAAGACGACCGTCTGGATACGTACGATACGACAATCCAGACTCTCATTGAAGCCTACAAAAACAACAAGTGAACGATGCTACTCAACGACGAAGAATCGAACGGCGCGATGACGGGGACGCACCACCATCCCCATAGCGCCGCGAATAATCCAAACGACGACGGCGAGACACCTATCGTCACCCGGATATTAGACGCCGGGCGACTTGGGCTTTTCCCTCGCCATCGTCGATCAGCAATCCAAATCGACGGTAAATGAGTATAACAGATACTAACCCATCTGAAGACAGGCCTTCGAACTGTGTTATCAACGGCGACGAGTGTAGAAAACCAAGTTGTCACTCACGAGTAGATGTCCGTGAGGCAAGCAGATACGGTAGCACGGTGACATTGTGTCGCCATTGTCGCAAGACGTTCTTCGGGGTGAGCAGCTAACAATGTCTGAGACTGACGGGCGACGAAGCACCTTTGCCACCACGGTGAGAGGTGGGCGACGGGGTTCTATGAGCGATAACCTTGAGCCCACGACGCCTGCCGAGGCCGTGGAGTGGTATCTCGCCGAACGAGACCCCGAACTCTCTGAAAAGTCGCTACAGAATCAGCGATATCGACTTGATCAGTTTCTCGCGTTCTGTGATGAGCGCGAGATGGACGACCTGAATAGCCTCACCGGACGTGACCTACATCGTTTCCGTGTCTGGCGGGGAGAAGAAATCAAAACGGTTACTCTCCGAGGAGAGCTCCAAACACTCCGCGTGTTCCTTGAGTTCTGTGCAGCCATCGATGCTGTCGAACCGGGGATGCGCGAGCGGGTACATCTCCCGGAGGTCGATCCCGAGGACGAGGCACGTGATGAACACCTCAAGACTGACCGTGCGGAGGCAATCCTTGAACATCTCGAGCGATTCGCCTACGCAAGCCGAGACCACGTGGTCGTTGCCCTCCTCTGGCATACGGGCATTCGTCTCGGAAGCCTTCGGTCATTCGACGTCGGAGACTTCGACCCGGATGCGATGTGTCTCGACCTTCGGCACCGTCCCGAGACGGGAACGCCGTTGAAGAACAAGAAGGCGGCGGAACGATCCATCGCCGTCGGGCCACACTATCGAGATGTAATCGAGGACTATCTGGCACACAATCACCAGAAGGTCACTGACGACCACGGACGTCGCCCCCTGATTACCAGTTCACAGGGACGACTTAGCGAGGGGGCAGTCCGCGAGACGATTTATCGGCTCACGCAACCGTGTGAGATCGGTGAGTGTCCTCACGGAGAGGATCCCGAGTCCTGCAAAGCGCGACGTCACGGAAAACGAGCTGGGTGTCCCTCTTCGAGATCTCCACACGGAATCAGACGCGGGTCGATAACCGATCACCTGCGAAACGGGACGCCGCAGGAAGTTGTCTCGGACCGTGCGAACGTGTCCAAGGACGTCCTTGATCAGCACTACGACGAACGTACCGAGCGCGAGAAAATGGAAATTCGACGCGACTTCATCAGGGAGGCATAGAACATGACGAACTCCACTTCACGACGACACGGTATCCGTTTTACCCGAGCCTCGGCAGGCATGTGTATTGACGTAGCCCCGGCGAGTCCATTTCCTTCCTTCACTTCGTTCAGTCAGTCAATGGACTCGCCGTAGTCCCCCTCGCTCACTTCGTTCGCTCGCGGGACTCCCGGCGAGTTCGTCGCAAAACGTTCCGTGAACAATCGATACACGGAGCGGGTTTTTCATAAAGTCATTTGCTCGCCAATGCTGTTTTAGTCTGTTTTGACCATCTCAGAAATCACTTATGACTGACTATCGTTTCTTCTCCCATCCTTTGCTGTCACCGATTTTCACTGTATATTACTGATCCATAAGTTGATGACCATGGATTGTCTCTGAGTGAGAAATGACAAAAGAATTTATGCTTGACACAAACATTTTTGATGAAGTTGTAGACGGAAATATAAAAATCTCTGAATTGCAAGAATGCGACGCTACCTTTTATATAACACCTATTCAACGGGCAGAGTTAAAGAACGCCGGAGGAGAACGGGCAAATAAACTTCTCGATATATTCAATCAAGTGTCCGATGAGGAAAGAAACTCAATTCTCGCCTACGATACTGAAGGGGCTGGATACGGTGATGGCGCGTATGCTTCTCAGGCACAGAACGAAATATTCGACAAAGTTGCCGAGGAACACGCACCGGGAGAAGGAGAAGATGTGAATATATCCACAGTCTCTATCAGTGAAGGAATTACATTTGTCACTGCAGACAAACGACTTCAGAATGCACTTGAACGGACCTACCCCGATTCGTACTTAACGCGTGAGGAATTCATATTCAAATTGAATAATGATAAAATATAGAATGATGAAAATTAGCTGAGAACACCCTGAGCAGCCAGCCTGAGCTTCAGGAAGCAAATGACGAAAGCGACCTATGTGACTGTGACCCGGACTACAAAGAAACAGAAGTAATTCAGAAATCTACAGGTGCAAATCTCGACCCTTTCGATGGAAAGCGCGGAGATGGCATTCCTGTCATAATCTGTAAGAACTGCGGCCAGCAGTTCGAGGTAGACAAGAATTCGGAAGGATTGGGTCCGGGAATTGTGTGGGATGGGGACGGATCCGGATTCTTCTGAGATGGTTGCAATCTAATACTAACTACCTATCGTTGCTTCTTCATTTCCAGTAAAGTTGAGCGCTAGCTTCCTTATGGAAAATTGTCTATGAATCAATCTCACCAGCAAAATACGCCCGGCCAGCGTCCGTGATTCGATAGTACGTCTTCTCTTTGGCTGGTTTCTCGATTAAATCTCGCTCCAGTAGTTCCTTGAGCGCTCGTGTGACCGTCGAGCGAGACGGCGGACGTTGCATCTCCAGCTCCAGATTGAGTGTAATTCCGCCCGGAGAAATCGCTACGTCGGATTCGTCCAGCAATTTCAGCACAGGCCGAGTAGCACTGTTCTGCCAATCCTCGTTCTCGGTCACACCAATGTTCCCTGCTCGTTACTGCCGACGAACGAGAACATGAAAGTTTTCTGATTATAATTGGCTCATTTGAGCCAATAATAACCAAAGTTTATTATTCTATCAATTTCATCGCTCTGTACGGAAGCCATCCACGGGCCACACACTCCTCGTTAGCCCCAGTGGGGAGCCGAAGCGACGGAAGTCGCGCCCGTGGTGGCGTCCGTGTTCACGCGCTCGAACCCATGTGCTCCGAGAATTCGCCGGACGATTCGCCCCGAGAACCGTTCCCCGACTGTCCGCGCTGTGGCGCGCCCGTCCTGCTGGTCGTGACGCGCGGGCCGGACACTCACGCGTGCCAGCCCTGTGGTTGTCCGGTCGCTTCGGGAATTACGCCGGGCGCTTCGAAGGGGGATGAATGAGCGCCCTGCCGTTCGCACGGCCCCGAAAAAGATAGCATTCGACCGTCCCCCCGACGCTCCTCGAAGCCTCTTCCGGCCGCTCACACCCAGTCGTAGACGCAGATGTAGTCCACCTCCATGCGCTGGGGGAACTGCGTGCTGGCGTCCGGCGCGCCGGGCCAGTCCCCGCCGACGGCGACGTTGAGTAGGAAGAAGAACGGGCCGTCGTCGAACACCCACTCTCGACCCGCGTTCTGCGCGTCGTACAGCGTGGTCACGAAGAACTGCTGACCGTCCACGAAGAACTTGATGGCGTCGGGGTACCACGTCAGCGTGAAGGTGTGGTAGGCGTCCGAGAACCAGTTGCTTTGGCTGTAGGACCCGCCGACGCCCGCTCCGCCGGAGTCGGGACCGTGGACGGTTCCGTGAACGGTGTCCGGGTCGGAGCCGATGAGTTCCATGATGTCGATTTCGCCGCAGTCGGGCCACCCGACCGACCCGATGTCGGACCCGAGCATCCAAATGGCGGGCCAGATGCCTTGTCCGTACGGAAGTTTGGCGCGCACGTCCACCCGTCCGTACTGCTTGTTGTACTTGCCTTGGGTCGTCATCCTCGCCGAGGTGTAGTCGTACCCGTTGACCTGCTCCTCTCGCGCTTCGATGACGAGGTGGCCGTTCTCGGTCCACGCGTTGTCCCGTTGATAGTATTCCAGTTCGTTGTTCCCCCAACCGTTGTTGTTGCCAGTTTCGAAGTTCCAGATGCCGGTGTCGATGTACCCGGCATCGAACTCGTCGCGCCAGCTGAGCGTCCAGTCGTTCCCGTCGAACGCCTCGGTGTGAACGTCGTTCGAGGCCGCACTCGCGGTGCCGGTGGCGAACGCGCCACCGAGTGCGACCGCCGCGGTACGCAGGAACTGCCGACGATGAAATCCGCCCGTCGTTCGTTCGCCGTTCGCTACGCTGTCGCCCGTCGATTCGCTTGACTCGTCAGTATTCATGGTATCTCCACCGTGCCGGTAGCCACCGCTCACCCGACTGACTGCCACATGCAGGTGGGTCTCGGTCGTCCACCGGCGACATTTTCAATCATTTATTTTAGTACTTAATTATTATTTCTAGAAAGAGTAATTAATATCCGAGGGAGTCGTGTCGCTCGATGTCGAGTACGTCGCGGAGACGGTCGGGGTCGGGGCCGAGGTCGGATTCGGACGAACTATCAGTTTCAGTCCGAGGTGAGGGGTTATCCGTTCCGACGACCTTCGAGGACCACGGACGAATCGAACATAGTCATGAACGTCAATATTTTCGAGACGACAATCGACATCGACGAGTCGCTCGTCGCGGAATCGAGCGACGAAATCCGGGACCAGATACGAGAGTACGAATCGGGCGACCGCGTGGGTTTCGACCTCCGCGTCACCCTTCCCGACGGGATGACCGGGACCGTGATGAGCGCGATGGCCGACATACCGTACGGGGAAACGCGGACGTACGGCGAACTCGCCACGGCCCTCGATACGACACCCATCGCCATCGGGCAAGCGTGCGGTCGAAACCCCGTCCCGTTGGTGGTCCCCTGTCACCGCGTCGTGGGGAGCGACGGGTCGCTGAAGGGCTATTCGGCGGCTGACGGGACCGCGACGAAGCGACGCTTGCTGGACCTCGAAGCGGAGGTCTGTGAACGCTCCCGACAGACCCGGCTACCGACGCGCTGATTCGGAACGACGCGCCTCGTGAAGGGCGGCACAGACGCCGCCTTGACCGTCCATGTTCACCCGGGCGAGCCGCGCGCGGCGGTGGACGAGTTCGCCTCGGTCCGGGTCGATGGGGTCGCCCTCCGGCGTCCGAAAGAGGCGGTCGTCGCCGTCGGCGAAACAGCCGACTCGCTCGGCCTTTGCCAGATAGCGGTCCAGCGGGTCGGCGTCCACCACGACCGCGAGCGCGCCGCCCCGCACGTCGATGGCGACGGACTCCCCGCCGGGGAGACGGTGGCAGTCCTCGCGGGAAATCGCCGCGATTTGCTCGTGGGTCACCCCCGCCGCCAACAGCGCCTCGACGGCGACGTACTGGCGCGCAAGTCGAGCCTTCGAGTCGAGGGTCGCGCGGGTCGCCTCGATTCCGCCGTCGGCGTCGGGGAACGTCTCCTCGAAGCCTCGACCGCCGTTGACTCCCTCCGTGACCTCGCGGGCGTGCATGTGGTCGTTCAGGTGCATCTCACAGCGGACGACGCCCGGCAGCGACTCGACGGCCTCGCGCCCGTCGATGGCCATCATCCACGCGAAAGCCGGTGAACACCACGCCGTCGGCAGCGTGAACCGCACCTCGACGTGCGCGCCGGACTCGTCGGCGTTGTCGAGGTCCGTCGGTTCGTCGGATTCGACGGCGATGTCGTCGATGTATTCGAGTTCGACGATGGACCGGTCGAGTTCGGGGTCGGTCACCCCGTCGAGCGCCGACCGAACGGCTGCTCGGGTCGGATTCCGTCCGTCCTCTCGCTCCGAACCGCCGGAGTTCGAATCGTCCGCGGACATCGTTAGTCGGCCGCCGTGGAGTCCGTCGTTTCGTAGTGGGTTTCCAAGCCGAACCGTTCGGTGATGGCGTCCTCGCGGAACCGACGCTTTTTCTCCTCGATGTCGATGTCGTACAGCCGAGCGGCGTTCTCGCCCATGATTTTGCGCATGACGTCCGGCGTTAACTCCACGCCGTACTCGTCCTTCTGGTCGTCCGTCAGTTCCGCGTTCATCACCGTCTCGACCAGCCAGTCCGGGTTCCACAGCGCGTAGTCGCTCCCGAACAGCAGGCGATCCTCGCCGAGCCAGTAGAGCAGTTCGCCCATGATTTCGCCGAACTTCCGCGGGCGGTTCTGCGCCATCGGCGCGGCCACCGCCAACCCGCCGTACACGTTGGGTTCTTGGGCGGCCAGCCAGCAGAAGTCGTCCAGCCGCGGCAGTCCGACGTGTTCGACGACGAAGTTGAGGGCCGGGAACGACGTGGCGGCGTCGTCCACGTCCTTCACGTCGAAGGCGTCCTTGTTCAGCGGTCGAATCGTCGGTCCCTTGTGCGGGTGGATGTTCTCGATACCCAGTTCGGCGCACTTCTCCAAGAACTCGAAGGACTCCTCGCTGTCGAGTCGCCAGCCCTTCGAATCGCCGAGCCACTCGGCGGTGTAGAGTTTCACGCCTTGGATGTCGAACTCCTCCTTCTGGCGTTCGAGTTCCCGCAGTCCCTCCTCGCCCTCGCGGGGGTCGAAGCGACCGTTGACGATGAAGCGGTCCTCGTGGTCGTCAGCGAAATCGGCGTTCCTATCGACCGTGTTGAATCCCTCGTCGTAGAACTCCTCCAAGTGCGTGGGTTGGAAGATTCCCATATCGACCGCACCGTTGCCGAACAGGTCCTCTATCATGCGCTCTCGCGGGTATTTCCGATACTCCTCCAGCGTCCACTCGCGTTCCGGGGGCGTGAACCCGGTGTGATAGTCGTAAAAGCAGCGGATGAACTGCTCGCCGCCCTCGTGGATGATGTTTTCTTCGCTCGCGTCCCAAAAGTGGATGTGGGAGTCGATGACGAACACGTCCTCCTCGTTCTCCCATCGGCCGTCTCCGGTTCCGCGGTACATATCGACCCCATGGACGGCTTGCTAGCACATAACAGTCATTTACAATCGAGTTATATGTTCGTCCGAACCCATATTCGGATTGAGTAGTGCACGAATATTTATGCGTAATTCGACGGTTATTCTACGCGCCATGGAAGCCGCACGCCTGCACGAGTACACAGAGGATATGGAACACGCGCTCAGCATCGACGAGGTAGAACGGCCGGAACCGAGTCGGTCGAATCACGTCGTGGTCGAAGTCAAAGGCGCGGGGTGGTGTCAGACGGACAACCACGTCATCGAGGGGATGTGGACGGAGTACGTGGACCAGGACCTCCCGATGACGCTCGGGCACGAGAACGCCGGGGAGGTGGTCGAAGTCGGCGGCGAGGTCCACACCGTCGAGGAGGGTGACACGGTTATCTGCCATCCGGTGATGACGTGCGGCCAGTGTCGCCAGTGCCGCCTCGGCGAGGACATGTACTGCGAGAACGTCCAGTTCCCCGGTCTGACGACCGACGGCGGGTTCGCCGAATACCTGCTGACCAACGAGCGGGCGGTCATCCCGCTCCCCGACGGAGTGGACCCCGTGGACATCGCACCGCACGCGGACGCCGGAATCACGGCCTATCACGCGGTCAAGAAGGCCACCCGCGAACTCAACCCCGGCGACCACGCCGTCGTCATCGGCGTCGGCGGACTGGGCCATATCGGCCTCCAGTGTCTGAACGCGATGAGCGCCGTCGAAATCACGGCGCTCGACGTGAAGGAGGACGCCCGCGACTTGGCCGACGGACTCGGCGCGCACCACACGGTGGACCCGAGTTCGGAGGACGTCCCCGACACCATCGCGGACATCACGGACGGCGCGGGTGCCGAGCAGGTCATCGACTTCGTGGGCGCGGACGAGACGACTGGCTACGCCCCGGACATCGTTGCCCCCGGCGGCGACCACCACGTCGTCGGCTACGGCGGCCACATCCACGAACCGTCCCAGTCGCTCGTGGACGGCGAGTTCGCCTACCGGGGAACGCTGGTTGGCAAGTACACGGAGCTACAGGAACTGGTCAAACTCGTCGAACGCGGCGACGTCACGCTGCACACGACGCGGTACGGGCTCGACGACATCAACACCGTCGCGGAAAAACTCGAACACGGCGAAATCGAGGGCCGTGCGGTCATCATGCCGTCGTAGGCGGTTCGCCGGGTTGGTGTGTGGAGAAACTCCGGTCCCGGTTTCCGTTCGCTCGTCGTTCGTCGTCCGTCCTCCTCCGGTCACGCGAGGACGCGCGATAGCACGCGCCGCGAGACGAAACTGAACGACATCGACCCGCCGATATACCAGACGAGCCAGACCTTCACCGGACCGACGAGGGTGGCGGTCAGCGCGACGTGCCCGACGACGGGGAGCGAGAGCGCGACCGGAACCGTCGCCGCCGCGGGGTTCGCCATCGCCCAGCGAACCCACAGGAACACCGGTATCGTGAGCAGCATGCTCCACACCAAGGGACGGAACTGTAGTTTCAGCATCGCCACCCACGACCGCATCAGTTCGCGTTGGTCGTCTTCGAGGGCGTCCGCGTCGTCGCCATCCGGCGGGGACCGCAGTTTCTCCTGCAGGGTTTTCATCCGCTCCTGTAATCGCCCCGTCGCGTCGGAATCCCGCAGGAGTAGTTGAAGGGTCGTCGAGTACAGTCCGGTCGCACCGGCCAACCCGAACAGAAACACCGAGGCGGGAACGAGCGAGGCGAACGGAGCGAGAACGACATCGAACGTCGCCACGACCGCGCTTTGAACCGGTACGAGGTAGTAGCCCGTCATGAGGACGAGCGCGAACACGCCAGCCAGTTTGTCGTACACCGTCCAGCCGCTTTCGAGGACCATACCCCGACATATTTGTTGTTCAAACATCAATTTTGCCCTCGACTTCTTCGTTCGACGGAATCGCGGTTCGTCGCGTTTCGAATTCGTCCTTCGTCGCGTTTCGTAATCGTTCGGGGAGTGAGAGGATCTATATACCACCGATCCGTCCACCGCGGCATGGTCACGTGGCGGAACGCCGTTCGCGTCGAACTCGCACGGTATCGCACGCACACCGGGAGTTCCGTCTTCACCCTCGACGAGGTGTACGCGAACAGCATCGACCACCTTCGAACGCGATTTCCGGGGAACGACCATCCCGAGGCGAAGGTTCGGCAAATACTCCAGCAACTCCGTGACCGCGACGAAATCGAGTTCGTGGACGACACGGGGCGCTACCGAATCGCGTCGCTCGACCTCGCGGACATCGACGCCGCCGAGTTCGACCGCATCGCCGATGCGAAGCCGGACGCCTCCGCCGAACTCCCCGAGGGAACCGACGACCCGGAGCGGGTCCGACGGACCGTCGAGACGGTTGCGAGGAATCGGAAGGTAGTCGAACGGCTCAAGGAGCGCTACGACTACGAGTGTCAGCTCTGTGGAACTCGCCGACGACGAAGCCGAACCGAGGGCTACGCGGAAGCGCACCACATCGAACCGCTCGGCGGTCCCCATTTCGGCCCGGACATGCCGGAGAACCTCCTCGTCGTCTGTCCCAACCATCACCGCGATTTGGACTATGGCTTGCTCCGAATCGACCCGAAAACCCACGAACTGGACCACGCGTACGACGAGTCCGTGAGAGACGCCCTGACCGTTCGAGAGGGCCACTCCGTCGGAAGCGAGTTTCTCCGCTACCACAACGATCGAATCGCCGACTTCTGAGGGAATCTCGCACGTCCGGTCCGATTCCCAACCATTCGTTTCTGTTGACTGTTTGGTATAGATTTATGCAGTTTCGAAGTAGAAATCTGAACGATGATACATCGGAAATCGGACATACAACCGAAAAATCGACGTGGGCAGTCCCCGCTCATCGGTGTCGTTTTGATGATCGGATTGGTGACGGTTTCCGTCGTCGGAGTCCTCCTCATCGGGTCGTCGGCCGTTCATCAGATTCGGGGGACGGTCGGCGTGCAGAACGCGGAGCACGCGATGCGGGAGGCGGACGCCAGATTGAGCCAAGTCGCCTTCGGAACGAACGACGAGCACATCCTCGATTTCGGCGGACAGGACGGGAACGTCGAAGTCACGAACGACGGGGCGATGACCATCTCGCTCGTGAACGGGTCGAACCCGGCGTGTAGCAGGCGAATCGAATTCGGAGCAATCGAGTACCACGGCGCGGACGGCGAGGTCGTCGCGTATCAGGCGGGCGGCGTCTGGAAACGAACCCGAAACGGGAGCGTCATGATTTCACCACCGGACATGCAGTACCGGAACGGCACCTTCAGCTTTCAGTTGGTGAACGTCACCGGGTCCGCTAGCGGTCCCGTCGAGCGACTCCGTGCGACGAAGAACGTCACGGCATCCCGCGCCGACAGCGAGGCGTTCCGCGAGACGTTCAACGCCCCGCGGTGTACCCCGCCGGACAACGCGACGCTCACCGTCGAGAGCGACTACTACCGGGCGTGGGCCGACTTTTTCCGAACCCACGTCGATGGTGGGACCGTGGCAGTGGACGACGCGAACGAAACCGCGTCCCTGACGGTTATTCTGAGCGGTTCGACGGCCGAAAGCGACGACAACAGCGTCAGCACCCAACGGAACGCCTCGGTCAGCGTGGACGTTCTCGGGACCGAAATCTCCTCCGGGGGCAACCTGAACTGGGTCCAAAACGACACGACCGGCGAGTGGGAGGTCCACGGCACGAAGCGCAACGCCCCCATCAACATGCGCATCAACGTCGGCGACGACACGTACGAGCCGTGGGGAGATGGCGTCGGGTCGACGGACGTCATCAGACACGACATCAACGACCCGACCAACGGCGAGCACTATCACTTCTCCGAGAACGTGACCGCGGGCGACGTCATCAGCGTGGAGGGGACCGCGTACGGTATCGGCTCCGTCGATTGGGGTTCGTCGGCGACGAAGCGGCTCAACCAGTACGAATCCGGCGGGGAGCGGTACGATTACGTCTGGGAATCCTACCGGACCGACTACGAAGGGTCGCTGATGACCAATATCGTCGTCGAAGCCGATGGAACGGGGACGAACGAGGGGAACGTCGTGCTCCTCTCGGACGGGATGGAGGTGCCGGGCTACGGCTCTGCGAACCCCGAACAGCGGAACATGTCCCAGATGCTCGGCGGCCGCATCAACGACACCGGCTACCTCGACCTCGACCCGAACGAGTTCGTGTTGGTGTACGAACTCTCCTGTCCCGACGCCACCACCGACGACATCGGGACGGGGAAATGCGGCAGCGGCGACCCCGATTACAACGACGCGGTGGTCCTCATCTCGATTCACGAGGACGGCAGCGTCGGCGAACCCGAGGACTTCCGCATCCACGTGACGATGAATCAGGTCACCATCGAGCGAGCCGACGGGTGAATACCGATTGTAAACGAAAAACGAGGTGACGGCGGTCAGTTAGAAACGCGATGGTGATTATCAGTCCCGGACGGAGAACGCGACGGTCGTCTCTCGGACGACCGCCCGTCGGGTGTGACATTCGTACCACGACCCGTTTTTCGACCAGCCGGTACCCTCGAAGTACCGACGCCACGCCGCGTCGTTCGGCGACGACGCGACGGTTATCCGGACCGTCGTGGCTTGCACCGCGTCCTGTGGCGTCGCGTCGGTCGGGAAGACCAGTTCCTTCGATGCGGTTCGTCCGACGAGGAGCACGGACCCGTCCGTGCGAAGCGCGGACGGTCCCCCCGCACTAACGACCGACACCGACGAGACGAACGCCCTGTCGGGACCGCACCCGAACGCCGGAGGGCGGAGGGTGACGCTTCCGCCGTCGCTCCGACCGAAGACGGCCCCCGATTCGTACCGAACGATGCTCCCGTCGAACGAGTAGACGAGCGACCCGTGCGACAGCGTTCGGTTGAGCGTCACCGCGGACGGACTCGTTTGGTCGACCACGACGCGAAGCTCCGACTCGTTCTCGACCGAAAGCGACCCGCCCGACAGACGAATTTCACCGGCGCGGGTGGGCGCACGACCGCGTTGCAGGTCGTCGAACGTCGTCGCCAGCGCGGAGAACGCCCGCTGGGCGTTCCGCGACTGCTCCGCGTTCCGAGCAGTCGTCAGCGACCCGACCCCGCTGACGTAGAGGATACCGACCGACGCGACGATTATCGAGAAGATGAAGATGAACCCCAACACCTCGCTCACGCCCCGGTTGTCGAACGTCATGGCTTCGTCACCCCGAGCGTTCCGTTCACCGCGTCGTATTCGATGACGACGGTGCCGCCGGACATCCGCCCCGGTTGCACGGGCGTCGCAGTGGCGAACGGCACCGTCACGGTCACGTCGTCGGTCGAGAGGACGAGACACTGCTGGGCGGAACACGGTGGTGTCCCGCCGGTCACGAGTTCGACCGCGTAGTACCTCCCCGCAACCTGCTCGGGGTGGCGCGCCCGCAGTCGAACCGCGGGGTCGTCGCCAGCCTGCACGAGGACGTCAACGCTCGTCAACTCGCCCGCCATTCGCTCGCCGACGACGCCGAGTTCGTTCCGCACCGCTTGCGTTCGCTGATTCTCCACGAGTCCCCCGGCGGCGGTGATGAGTCCGCCGAGGAGCACCGCGGTGATGGCCATCGTCAGGACGTACGTGACCGTGGTCGAAACCGCCCGGTCGTCCGCCGTGAGTCGCGTCGGAATCATGGTTCGTAGAGGGTGGTGTGTATCCGCGTTCCGTAGGTCAGTTCCGGCGTCGCGTAGGTCAACCGCACCCCGAAGTCGTAGACGACGTACGTTCGATACGGCGACGCCGAGGAACCGGTGTGCACCGACCCGGAGGGAACCGTCGCGTCGGTCCCGTTGAGGACGATGGAGTAGTTGCCGCTCGCGTTCGCGCCGTTCCGGTACTCGACGTCGTAGCCGTCGCCCACGCCGTCGGCGAACGTGAACGAACACCCTCCCGCCGAGCCATTTCGGAGGTCGATTCGAACGCGCTCCGCGGCGACCGGACAGCTCGCCGTCGGCGTCGCGGAGCCGTTCGTTCGGACGACGACGTTCGCCCCGTTTCGGTAGACGGAAAGCGTCCAGTCGGCGGCTCCGTCGGTCGTCGTCACCGCGAAGGCCGTGCCGGGGTCGCTCGAAAGCGACGACCGGTTCACGGTGGCGACGTACCGCCGAACGTCCGCGTTACGCGCGACCGTCCAGTTGCTCCCGTCGCCCGCGTCCGAGAAGTTGCCGCCGGAATCCTGTTCGATGCCGGTCCCGACCGTTTCGTCGGTGACGGAGAGGTTCAGCGACGCCGGAGCGCGCCGGGCGAGTCGAAGCCCGATGAGCGTTCCGTACTCCGCGACGCTCCCGTTGACGGCGGTTCGGACCGCGCTCGGCGAGTCGTATCGCGCGTCGTCGTTCACCCGCCGGACCAGCGAGCCGACGTCCTCCCGAACGAGCGCCTGTGCGTCCCGCACGTCTTGCGTGGCCGAAATCGGTTCCCGGTCGGCGACGTTCTCCGCGTAGAGGACGCTGTTGAGGACGACGACCACGCCGACCAGCGCGATGGCGATGACGACCGCCCCGACGAGGATGAGCTGTCCCCGGTCGTCGCCGCGGAGTCTTCGTCGTTCGTCGTCGGCTACCATACGACCAGCCGCACCTCCACGACGTTGTAGACGACGCCATCGCTGGCGTCGGGCGCGTAGAACCCGCCGGAGCCGAGCGCTTCGAGCGTCGCGTTTCCGGCGTCCTCCGGCGCGGTCAACCGCTGGTCGTCGTACAGAACCACGTCGCGGGTGGCCGTCACCGCGTTCGCCGACGGAACCCCGCGGTAGACGACGCGCTCCGTGGCGGTTTCCGTCGGGTCGCTCGCCAGCTGGTAGGTCACGTAGAGGTTGTACGTGTAGCCGCGTTCGGTGAACACGTCGTGGAGCGTGTCGCCGAACGAATCGCACGTCTCGTCCGGCGAGACGGTCGGGACACACGGTGGACGGGTTCCGTATCCCACGTTGGTTCCGTTCGCGTAGGCGAACCCGCCGCTCGCGTTCCAGTAGCGGGTGAGGTTTCGAAGCGCGCCGTCGGTGTCGGCGGTTCGAAGCGCGTCGTTCGCCTGCACGCGGAGTTGTGCTTTCACGTCCTGGTCCACCGTCCCCGCCGTCGTCGGCGTCAGCACGATGGATTGAAAGACGAAGAGCAGCGCGGTCAACACGACGAGCGCGCCGACGAATCCCTCCAGCGTGTACGCCTGCCCCCTGTCGTCTACCATACTCTCACCGTCAGTCGGTAGGTTGTCGCGCCGATTCGCACGACGCGTCCGGTCGCGGCCGTCGGATGTTCGCCCGGCGCGTCGCCCGCGGCCCACGCGACGGTTCGCGTCGCCTCCTCGACGACGGTGACGTTGACGTCCGTCGTCCGCGGGAAGCCGAGCGTCTCGCGGAGTTCGGTTTCGTTCCGCTGGAAGAACGCCGCGGTCCGAGCCTGGTCGAGCACGTTCGGGTGACCATCGACGGAGAGGTTTCCGACGATGAACGTCGCGCCGCGGCTCGCCCGAGCGGTGGTCGAATCGCCAATCGGTGCGTTGAACGGGGTAAAGATGCCCGGGAGGAACGCGACGACGAACGCCACCGTCAGCAGGAAGACGCTGATGCCGAGCACGTAGTCGTTCAGCGTCTGGCCTCTGTCGTCCATCGTCAGCCGACCACCACCCAAACTCCGAGCGCGGTCGTCGCCAACGCGACCGAGAATTTGACGCCCGACAGGAGGTCGGCGTCGCGGATGTAGCCGCTGATGAATCCCGAGAGGATGGCCTGTATCGTCACCGCATGGAAAAAGAGCATCGAGAGCGTCTCGGTATCGATGCCGTCGCCGAAACTCATGCCGGACGAACTCGTGCTCGCTCCGGATGCGCCGTTTCCGCCCGCACTCGCCGAGAGGTTCGCCATCACGTCGAGGAACTGGGTCTTCAAAATCGCCATCACCGCGAGCAGGGTGAGGTACGTCATGATGATGATGACGACCTGCATGCGGGCGCGGGAGCGCCGTTCCCGCGCGATGTCGTCCTGATTCTCGCTCGTCTGCGCCGCCGTCGTCAGAACCGCCGTAATCTGGCTCGACGCCTCCTGTGCCTTGCTGATGAGTTTCACCGTCCGAGCGAGTCGCGGAATGTGGTATCGGTTGTTGAACTCGATGAGTGCCGCCTTCATGCCCATGCCGTATTCGACTTTGGCGTGAATCCGGTCGAACTCGTCGGCGAGTTTCCCCGAGGACGTTTCGGCCACGGTCTTGACGGATTCGAGCAGCGTCAGGCCGGTGTCGTTCGCGCTCGACAGCTTACGCAGGTCGTCCGAGAGCTTTCGAATCACCTTGTGGCGCGACCGGACGTTCCACTCGCGGAAGCTCGCGAGCGGGACCCCGTTCACGTACAGCGGGATGTAGACGTAGACGAACGTCGTCCACGTCGGGTTCGCCCGTAACCCCTCGACGGACGAGGCCACCGTCCCCGTCCACACCGCGCTGGCGACGAGCACCATCGAGGTCGGGAGCGTGATGCCGAGGATGTACAGCGGGTTGTCGCGGAAGAACACGTGCGGGCGCTTCAGCAGTTCGAGGGTGGTGTGCGTTCCCTCTCGGCTTTTGATTCGGTCGAAGACGGAGAACTCGCCGACGAACTCCTCGACGAGGCCGAGGTGGAGGAGTCCCGCCCCGGAGACCGTTTCGAGGCGGTCGCCGCCGTCGCCGGAGTCGAGAAAACCGTTCCCCACCTCGTCCTGTTTCACGGTCGAGACGAGCACGAGGAAGCCGACGCCGGTGAGCGGAATCAGGGCGTACACCGTTCCGTAGAGCAGCATCTCCTGTGCCTTTCCGAGCATGCTCATGATGACGAGGATGATGATGAGCAACAGGGGAAACAGCGAGAGCGTCATGTACATCTCGCCGAACAGTTCGAGGGTTTCGAGCGTCAACTCCTGTTCCTGTTTGGCCGTCCGCATGTGTTTGTCCTTCTTGTCGTCCAGAAATCGAGTCATGTTCCCGCCGCTGTTGATTATCGAGAGCATGTCGGTGAAAAACTGGGACAGTTCGTCGCTTGGCGTTTCGAGCGCCCGCTTTCTGATGGCATTGCGGTAGTCGATGTCGAAGTACTCCGTTTCCTGCACGACGCTCTGGAACTCGCGGGACACCTCGCCGTAGGTGTCGTCCGCCTTCGCCATCGCCTCCAGAATCTCCAGTTGGTTCAGCCCGCCGATGGAGAGGGCGTACATGAACGAGACGGCGTCCGGCAGGAGCATGTTGATCTCCCGCTTTCGCGCCCCGGCGCGGCTGTACGGAATGACGAGCAGCGTTCCGAATCCGGCCAGGAACCCGACCGCACCGAGGATGACGCCGGTGCCGAACACCAACGCGGGAACCTTGAGCGCGTTCAGCGCCTCGGCGACCGTCCCGGTGACGGGCATGCCGAGCCAAACCCCGGTGCCGACGACGCCGAACCGCAAGAGGAGATAGCCGAGGAACAACCCGACCAGCCACAGGGCGAGTCCGGCGAGCGTTCCGATGGCGAGGCCGCGCGAGAGGTACAACTCCGCCGTCTCCGACATCCGCGCCTCGGCGAGCTTCCCTTCGAGGTCGGCGACGAAATCGCTGTTCTCGGAGAAGATGCGGTCGTACAGCGGGTAGAAGGCGTCGGCGAGGGCATCCGCACTCGACCCGTCTTGCGCCGACGCGGAGCCGAGGCTCATCGCTCGTCCTCCGGTTCCTCGCTCGGGGCGTCCGTCCCGTCAGTTTCGTCGCTCTGGTTCGTCCGTTTCTCCACGTCCGAACCATCCTCGTCCGCCCGTTTCTTCACATCCGCACCGTCCGAGTTCGCTCGTTCCACCTCGTCGGAAACCGTGGCCTCTTCGAACCCGCCGAACGGGTCGTCGTCGAGCGTCGGTTCCGGGCCGAATTCGGAATCGCGGTCGTTCCCGCCGAGGGCGTTCGATGGAACGTCGGTCGTCGGGGATTCGGTCGGTTTCGCCGTATCCGCCAGCGCGACCGCGAGGCCCTTGTTCGGGACGTACACGTCTCGATACCGGTCGAAGAGCCGGTTATCCGCCTCGGCGAGGATGTCCGCGGAGAGGTCGGCGATTTCTTCGGTCGGGTCGGGTCGCGGGACCATCTCCTCCTTTTCGGGGTCGATGTCGATGAGCACGCTCTCCATCTCGCGGAGGTCCGCGAGGCTGTCTTCCAGCGCGTCGTTCGCCACCAGCGCGAGGATGGTGTCCGGGTCGTTGATGAACGCCTGAACCGTCGCCGCGACCTGCGTGTACTCGTTCAGACCGTTGTCGATGAGGTAGGCGAGGATCGTCCGGCGTTTCAGGAGTTCCTCGTCCAACCGCGACTGGTCCCACCCGCGGTCGAACTTGATCTCTTCCAGCGTGTTCGACCCGGTGAGCGGTTCGTGTTCGTCCGTCTCGGCGCGCCACTGGAACACGTCTTTGACGTTGATTTCGTCGTTCTCCGTGTCGTAGTGGTTGATTTCTGTCAGCGATTTCGTCCGGCGCACCTTGCTCCCTTTCACCCGCGTCTGCGTCTGGACGGACACCAAATCGAGCGCGGTGAACAGCGTCTTCGAGACGTTGATGGGTTCCGTGGTGAACCGCTTTAGCACCTCGCCCACGGTGTCGGCGTGGAACGTCGTGTAGGTCGTGTGTCCCGTGGACATGACCTGAAAGAGCGTTCGCCCTTCTTCGCCCCGAATCTCGCCCATCACGATGTAGTCGGGGCGTTGGCGGAGCGCGGCCTCCAGCAGGTCGAACTCGTCCACGTCGCCCTTGTCGTCGTCCGAAAACGAGGGGCGCGTGACGCTCGCAATCCAGTTGCGTTGGGGGAGTTCGACCTCGCGCGTGTCCTCGATGGAGACGATTTTGGTGTTGCTGGGGATGAACAGCGAGACGGCGTTGAGGCTCGTCGTCTTTCCGGAGGCGGTACCCCCGGCGAAGATGAGCGAGCGGTGGTTCTCGATGGCCAGCCAGAGGAACGCCATCTCCTCCAGCGAGAAGGTGTTCCAGTTGATGAGGTCGATGGGCGTGAACGGCACGTCCTTGAACTGCCGGATGGTGTAGTTCGTCCCGTGGTCGGACACCTCGCGCCCGAGCGTCAACTGGGCACGGGACCCGTCGGGCAGCGTGGCATCGACCTGCGGTTGACGCTTGCTGATACCCTTTCCGGACCGCTGAGCGAGTTTGACGACGAAATCGTCCAACTCGGTCTCCTCGTGGAAGACGTTCGTGATGACCTGCTCGTAGTCAGAATGGTAGACGAACACCGGCGAGTTGTACCCGTCACAGGAGATGTCCTCAACGTTGATGTCGTGTTTGATGCCGTCGATGCGCTCGTAGCCGATGAAGTTCCGCTTCAGGACGTACAGCAGTTTCTCGACCTGATACTCCGTCAGCGTGTCCGCGTCCTCCTCCAACAGGGCGGGTTCCGGCCGGGCCATGATGCCGTCGAGTTCGCCACCCTCGTCGTCCACTTCGTGTTCCTCGACGGTCTCCTCGATTCGGGTTCGAATCGCCCGACGAAGGCTCTCGTCCCCGGCGCGCTCGCGGAGAAGTTCGTCCCACCGGGTCCGAAACTCGCCGAGACGCCCCCCTCCGGCGGCCGTCGCCGGGTCGTCAGGGGAAGACGGTTCGACCGATTCCGTCGCCGATTCCGCTGTCGATTCCGTCGTCGGTCCCGTTTCCGGGTTCGTCTCTGCTATCGCCTCGGATTCGGGGGTCTGGGCGACTGTTTCGACCGCCTCGCCGTCCGCGTTTCCTCCGTCGGTTTCCTGACCGTCCTCGAGAGTATCGTCTTCTGCTCCGGTTTCCAGTTCTCCCGTCTCCTCTTCTTCGGATTCGTCACCGTCGGTCTCCTCAGCTTCATCGGTCCCTTCCCGTTCCTTCTTCGCACCGTCCGCTTTCTCCGTTTCTTCCGCTTCTTCGGCCTCTTCGTGCTCGCATTCTCCCTCGAAATCGCCGTCCCCGTCCGCTTCGTCTTCGGGTGTGTCGTCCTCGTCGGACTCGTCCACCGCCGACCCGTCGGTCACATCTCCGTCTTCGTCCGTTTCGTCGGGGTTCGGTGCGTTCGGCTCCGATTCCCCGCTCGACTCCGGTTCCGTATCCGGTTCCGATGTCGAATCTGAATCCGATTCCGGGGCCGAACCGCTCGATTCGACGCCGCTCGCCCGCGTCCCTCGAAGGGTTTCCACGTACGGTTCCGCCCGTTCGCGGAGGGTTCGAAGCGTCTCGTCGGTGCGGGTTCCGATCTCCGCGGAGTACCGCGTCCACGTCTCGCGGGCGTGGTCGTACCCCGAAAGCGTTCCCTTGAGAAGGTCGGCGATTTGGTCGTCGTCGAGCCTGTACAGGTCGTAGCGCGACAGGAGGCGAAGCGCCTCGCGCTCGATGACGTCCTCGCGGGCCTCCTCGTCGGCTTCGACGACCACCTCGTCGCTGGCGTACTTGATGGAGGTCCTGAGTTTGCCGGTCAGGAACTCCCGAAGGTCCTCCTCGATTCGCGTTCGGTACGGCTCCACGAGGTAGTACTTCGTCTCGTTTTCCTTCTCGGAGTGGAAGATGATGACGAACGAGTAGGGTTTGTTCACCCAGTATCGGTCCACCTCGCGGAAGTGGCTCTTCTTCGGGAGCGCGACCGCCTTCTCCAAATCGTAGCGGTTGACGACCGTGGTGTACCCCTCGACGGTCGAAAAGAAGGCGTCCTCGTCCAACTCCGGCGGCACGTCGAGCGTCCGCTCGTCCTCTATTTCGAGGAGTTTTCGCGCCTTCGCCGCCCCCTCGGTGAGCAAGTCCGGCAGGTCTTCCTCCTCGAAGCCGAGCCAGTCCGCTTTCTCGAATTCGATGACGTCGCCGTCCTCGTCGCGGGGCTTTTCGTGCGGTTTCTCGCGGTCCGGGTCGTAGTAGTACTCGTACCGGAAGTGCTCCCACAGGTACTCGCCGACCGTGACCGGCGTAGTCGCGGGGTCGAGGAACGCCTCGAATCTGTCGCTCCCGCGGTTTCCGGCGAACCCCCCGCGAAAGAGTCGTTCGGGGAGTTCGTCGGAGTCGAAGCCGAGCCACTCGGCTTCGTCGAACTCGATGACGGTGCCGTCCTCGTCGCGGGGCTTTTCGTGCGGCCTCTCCCGGTCCGGGTCGTAGTAGTACTCGTACCGGAAGTGCTCCCACAGGTACTCGCCGAGCGCGACGGGCGTCTCCTCGTGGTCGAGAAACGATTCGAAATAGTTCCCGAGCGCGGCCGCGGTTTCCGCGGCCGTTTCGACCCGCGATTCGGTTTCCTCCGGGTCGAAGCCGAGGAACTCCTCGGCCGGAAACGGATGCGGCTTTCCCCGCCAGTTGGTCGGGGGGGTGCCGTCCTCGTAGAAGAACTCCTCTTTGAAATCCTCCCACGAGTACGACCCGACCGCCACTCGGGACGGGAGTCCATCGGAGAGACGGATCCCGTTCGGTCCAGCGTCGCCGGGGTCCCCACTCCCGAGCGCTTCGGACTCGTCACTAGCCATTGAGTATCGCCAATCGCTAATCCATTAAAAAACCTTGTTAAAATTAATATACATGTGATTTTTGCCATATTTGTATCTGATGGCTTGTACTCGTGTGGTTTTCTCACCTCAGAAGGTGGATAGTCTTCGCTCGTGTCAATTCGTTTGGAAGGGGGGAGAGAACCACGTCGCAGCGCGAAGCGGAAAGAAGAAAGTCCCCTCCGCGCCGAACGCGGTCATGCCTGACTTGGCTGTTGTCGCGGTATCTTCCGTCGGAAGCTACCGCAGTTCTTGCTGGCCGTTGACACACAATAAATCTTTCATCATGCTTGCGTCGGAGAGCAAACGGAACGGGCGGTCATCGGTCGTGGCGGAACCTCACGCGAACATGGTAAAAACGGCGTGACAGGAGTGAATCGGAGATTCACGAACGCCGAAAGACGCATCGCGTCTTTCGGAATTCCCCCGAACGAAGTGAGGGGGAGTAAGCCACGTCCGTCGACTGAGCGAAGCGAAGAAGACGGGCGTGGCGGGATTCGAACCAGAGCAAGAAATGCTCGCTCCCTTCGGTCGCTGTGCGTTCCTTGCAGGATTCGAATCCCTGTGCCCGTTCCCACGGCTCACTAACGTTCGCCGGAGAACGGGCGTGGCGGGATTCGAACCCGCGGTCGAGAGGTTAGGAACCTCTCGCCCTATCCGCTAGGCCACACGCCCTGTATAATATGTAATAGCTCGCGGGAAAAACAACTACGATTCCGATTCGGTCTGGGTTTCAGTCTGGGTCTGGGTCTCGGTTTCGGTTTCGGTGGTCGTGGTCGGTTCGCTTTCGACCTCGGTCGCGGTACTGGAACCCGAGCTTTGCATCTCCTGCAACTCTTGCTCGACTTCTTCGCGACCTTTCTTGAACTCTCCCATCGCCTCACCGGTCGAGCGCGCAAGTTTCGGAATCTTGTTTGCACCGAACAGGAGAACCGCGATGAGCAGAATCACCGCGAGTTCCATCCCGCCGGGAACCGGCCCGAATAGTGGTATCATTTCGAACATCCTCTACCAGTTTCTTACCCATTGCCAACTATAGGCTTTTTGCTCTTCTCAGGGTCGCTTCCCGACCTATTTTCCGGCCGAACGACCCGTAAAACCCCGTCGCGCCCGAGAGTTTTTCCCCCCAGAACGTGAAAATGGAACATGGACGACGTTGCAACGGAACCGCAAACGGAGAACGGACGGCGTGCGTACGACCCGGACGCGGACCACGCCTTCCCCGACGAAAAGCTGAACGAGGTGCTCGAATTCATCGCGAACGACGACGAGATTCAGGCGTATCTCGACGCACAAAACGTCAACGCGGTGGCACGAAAGGGATACAACGACCACGGGCGAAAGCACATCGAAATCGTTCGGAACCGCGCGCTGCTCCTCTACGACTTGCTGAAACGCGGCGGCGTCGAGTTCAACGGCGCGGCCGACGAAGGGCTGGACGAAGCGGACGAGAGCGTCATCGTCGCCTTCGCCGCGACGCTCCACGACATCGGTCACATCGTCCACCGCGACGACCACTCTTACTACTCGATTCCGCTCGCGGCGGACGTCCTCGACCGCGTACTTCCGAACTTCTACGACACCGCGAGCTCGGTTCGGATGAAGGGCGAGATTCTCCACGCCATTCTCTGTCACCACACCGAGGAAGACCCGCTGACGACGGAAGCGGGAGTCATTCGGGTGTCGGACGCGCTGGACATGGAGCACGGCCGGTCGCGCATCCCCTACGAGAAGGGTGGTCGTGGCATCAACACCGTCTCAAGCCAAGCCATCAAGAAGGTCTCCCTCCGACAGGGGGATACGGTGCCGGTTCTCGTCGAAATCGAGATGCTGAACGCGGCGGGCGTGTATCAGGTAGACAACCTGCTCAAGGCGAAACTTCACGGCTCCGGGCTGGAGGACGACATCCGAATCGTCGCCTTGAACGTCCGCGAGGGAAGCGATCACATCGTGGAACGGGTCGAGCTTTAGAGGACGCGTTCGTACACCCGTTCTAACTTCTCGACCGCGCGTTCGACGCTGATTTCGTCCCGACGGGCGAGACAGGACTCTCGAAGCCGTTCGCGTTCCGCGAGCGTACGGCGAATCGATGCCCGAACATCTTCGATATCGCCGCTCTCGAAGTGATAGCCGGTTTCGCCATCGACGATGGTGTTCGACAGCGCTCCGGCGTTCGCGCCGACGACCGGCGTCCCGCAGGCGTTCGCTTCGAGCGCGACGAGGCCTTGCGTTTCGACGGGACTGGGAAACGCGAACACGTCGAGAGCGGAGTAGAACGCCGCCATCTCGTCCCGGTCGAGAAATCCGAGAAAACGGACATCCACGTCGCAAGTGCGGGCCTGTTTCTCCAACGATTCGCGGGCGGGGCCGTCGCCACCGAAGACGACCGTCAGGTCCATGCCGTCGGCCGCCGCGATGACCTCCGAGAGACGCTTTTCGAAGCCGTGGCGGCCGGTGTAGCCGACGAGCGGGCCGTCCACGTCGAGGTCGTATTTCCGAACGAAGTCGGCCGTTTCGACCGGGTGAAACCGCTCCACGTCGATTCCGTTCGGGACGACGTGCACGGGCGAATCGACGCCGACCGTCTCGACGATGTGCTCCCGCGTCGCCTCGCTCGGCGTCAGCACGGCGTCGGACCGCCCGAAAAACCACCGTTCGTACGCGCCCGCCGCCCGTTCCACGTAGTCGGCGACGGAATCGTTCGGGACGAGATAGTCCGCGTACTCCCCCGTCGGCGTGTGGTACGACGTCACGAACGGAAGTTCGTGTTTTCGCGCGAGTCGGAGACCGCCGAGGCCGATGGCGAACGGCGTGTGGGAGTGGACGATTTCGGCGTCGAGGACCGCCTTCGGAACCCGCGGCGTTCCGAGTCGATAGCCATCATAAAAGGGGAACGGGAGACTTCCGATGGGATGTTCGCCCTTCTCCGGCGCGTACTCGTCGGATTGGGGATACACCACGTCCATCCGCCCGCCGTTTTTCTCCCAAAAATCGCGCCACGTCCGGATGGTGTAGGTGACACCATTGATGGTCGGCAGATATGTGTCCGTGAACGCGGCGACCCATCGGCTCATTGTTCGGCCATTCGAGGACGGGAAGTTAAGTGCTTGTGACTTCAGACGAGTTTTCTATACTCCTCGACAAGACGTTCGCCGACGCGCTTCAGGCTGTGTTCGCTCGCCGTCTCGCGGGCGTTTTCCCCCAATCGCTCCCGAAGTTCGGGGTCGCGTTCGAGTAGTTCGAGCGCGCGTCGGAACTCCGTCTCCGTTTCGCATTTCAGACAGTCCACGCCGTGCGTGAAGAACTCGTCGAAGACGGGGATGTCGCGGAGCACGACGGCCTTTCCGCACGCCATCGCTTCGAGGACGACGATTCCCTGATTCTCGACTTTCGCCGGGAAGCAGAACACGTCGCCCGCCGCGAACGCGCCGCGTTTGTCGTCGACCCACCCGGTGAACGTCACGTTCTCGGGGGGGTTCTCCGTCCACCGTTTAACCGTCGAACTGGCGTGCGGGCCGTCGTCCACCGTCCCGAACCACGCGAAGTCGAAGTCCGTCTGCTGGGCGACTCGGCAGAACGTCGTGAGACCCTTGCGCTCGAAGACGTTCCCCAGTGCGAAGACGACCATGCCGTCCAAACCGTACCGCGCGCGGTACTCGTCGCGGAAGGATTCGAACCCGGCGAGCGATTCGGCGTCCACCCCGTTCGAGATGGGGTGAATCGGCGCATCCACGGGATACCGTTCGAGGACGGATTTCGTGTACTCGCTGGGACAGAGCACGAGGTCCGCCTGCGAGTAGAACCACTTCAGATACCGACCGAGCGGGCGCGCGACGAGGCTCGACCCGCGAAAGCTCTCCGCGAAGTCCTCGCTCGTGACGTGCGAATGGAGGACGAGCGGGATATCGTTCCGTTTCGCGTGGCGCGCGACCGCGACAGACCCCGGCCCGATGACGTTGCAGTGAGCGACGTCGAAGTCGGCGAAGAAACGACCCCCTACCGCCCCGGACAGCAGCGCGCGACCCGGCGTTTTCCCCTCCCACGGCGACGTGATTACGTCCACGTCGGTTTCCGCTAACGCCTTGCGCTGTTGCTTCGTGGAGGTACCGATGCCGCTCCGGGCCAGTCGGGATTCGAGTTCGAGGTAGTTGAGTACGCGCACTGCGGGGGAAATGGCATAGCGCCCAATTACTCCTTTCGGAAAGGACTCATTGAACGACCGCAAAGTATTTGTCCCCATACGAGCATGACTCGCATGGGGCAATACAGGAACGATTTCTATCCTTGTCCTGTCTCGCCCCGGAAACCCCCCACCCCCCCATTCCGAATGACAGTAGCTCAAGAGCGAATAGAGCGTCTCGAAGTACTTGCACGGGACGCCACCGCGGAGTGTAACGACGACCGAGCGCGGGAGTACGTCCGCCTCGCCAGACGAATCGCCGAGCGCCACCGCCTTTCGCTCCCCCGGCAGTTCAAGCGATTCACGTGCGACGCCTGTGACGCCTATCTCCGTCCCGGAAAGAACGCACGAGTCCGACTGCAGGACGGCCACGTCGTCATTACGTGCGACTGCGGCAATCAGGCGCGCTATCCCTACGACTAATCCGCGCGGAGCCGTCCCCCGTTTTTTGATTTCGACGCGTCCCCCGTCGGAAAGGGGCCATTACGCCTCGAATTATCGACCGTAGGAACCCCCTACCGGCGCGTTTTCGCCATCTTCGGGGGCCTCGTCCCCTCTCGACGGTCCGTCCCGTTCGTTGTTCGCGCAGACGAAACTACCAAGTCTCGCGCCATATCACTGTCACCTATGAGTGGACAACGGTGGACGGACATGATAGTGGGGGACAGGATGGCAGTCGATAGGGAGTTCACACAGGAAGTCGCCGACTCCCAGTTCTCGCGCCAGGAGTGGGGACTGGTGATGACCGCGGTCGAGTTCGACATCGAACACCCCGAGGACGACGAGCGCGCGAAGCTCGTCGCCGACACGAGCAAGGTGAAACAGGTGATACCCGAAATGGAGAACATCCAGTCGCAGATGAACTCCATGACGGGCAAGTCGTCCAAGAAGGAAGGACGGGGCGTCTTCGGGTCGGTCAAGGACGCGCTCGGACTGGGCGGCGGTGGCGGGAGCGGCGTCGACGAGGAGCGACTCGCCGCGGCCGAGGGGTTGGCACAGCGGTACGCCGACGAACTCCAGACGCGCCTCGAATCGAACGGGAAGTGGGCGCGCGTCAGAAGCGCGGTTCAGGAGTGATGGAGGTCGCACCCGGCGCGTGGCGATACGCCGCGCCGCCGTTCCTGCTCGCCGGGCCGCTCGGATTGCTCTCGCCGCTCGCCACGCTCGCGGCGCTCGCGCTCGGCGGTGCCGTCCTGCTCTTCTTCCGCGACCCTGACCGTTCTCCGCCGTCGAGCGGCGTCCTCTCGCCCGCGGACGGCCGCGTCTCGGTGATCCGCGAGGAAGGAAACCGCGTCCGAGTCGGCGTGTTCATGAACGTGACGGACGTGCACGTCAACCGCGCGCCGCTGTCGGGACGCGTCGAATCGGTCGAACACGAACCGGGAACCCACCGTCCCGCGTTCAGTAAGGAGTCGGACAACAACGAGAAGGTCCATATCGGCCTGTCGACGTGCGACCTGACGCTCATCGCGGGCGCGTTCGCCCGGCGGATCCATCCGTACGTCGAATCGGGTGACGAACTCGGACGCGGAGAGCGGTTGGGACACATCGCGTTCGGCAGTCGCGCGGACGTGCTCCTCCCGGCGTCGTTCGACGCGGCGGACGTAGAAGTAAGGAAAGGTCAGCGCGTGCGCGCGGGAGAGACGATCCTCGCTCGGCGCGACGACTGAATCGGTTCAGTCGCTCGAATAGTCGCCGCCGTGGAAGAGCGTCATCTCCTCCGCTTCGTAGATGTTGATGAGTTCGTTGATGATCTCGTCGTAGGATTCGTCTTCGACGCGCAGGCTGTCGAGGCGGGAGACGGTCTCCTCGTCGAGTGTTATCTTGGGCATCGATGTTCTCTACCCCCCGGACAATCATTAAAGCATAGGCCGGTCCGAATCTCCCGCCGTCGTTACGGTCTTCTGGAGTGGAGAAGTCCGCCGTATCGCCCGAGTAACCGGTCGTTACCAGAATCGTAGAGTTGTCTTTCCAGACGACAGTGGTTGGTTTCGTCCCGACAGCCACCGGATAACAAAGTACCCACACTGATGTTAGTCGTACCGACGAGGTTCAGCATGACAACGACAAACAGCCAGATTGCCAGTGGAAGCGACACTGTGGCCGAAAACCGATGTCGAAGTTGCGGTTCCTTCGTGACCCGCGATTTCGCCCGCGTGTTCGGGAACAACGAGAACGAGGTCTTCGGATGCCTCGAATGTATGACGGCGACCGAAGTCAAGAAGGGCGGTGCGCGGGCGGAGTTCGTCGACACGTCCAAACTCGTTGGCGGCCGAGAACCGATCCGCTGAGGGCGGCGTCGACGCTGGGGGACGGGGAACCGGGTCGGACAGGAAATGGGGGAACGGGAGAAAAACCAGGCGGTCTCTTTTCCGATTCAGGTGCTCAGGGACGACGTTCGTCGGTCAGCAGCTCGCCGCCGCGTTCGAACACGCGGTTCGCGTCCGGCGCTTCGTAGGGCGGTGTGTGGCTGACGTCCGCCATCGTCTTTTTCGGTCGGTCTCGGTTCGTCGGTCGTCGTGTCGAGTTCTCGTTTGTCATGTATCGGTCGTTGGTGTCGTTCGTCTCTGTTTTCGGTGGTTCGCGGTACGTTGCACGGTCGTCTCTATTCGGTATCGCTTCGAGGGTTCGATGGTGTGAATGCGTAGGGGTCAGACCCCTACGATGAGAATCGAGCCGACGACAGCGCCGCTCGCAACGTTCGTGTGCGAGTGTTTGACATGCTGTTCCATCGCTACCGTGCCAATGTGTACCAATCTATATAACCGTTGCGTGCGTGACAACTGTTGCCACTCCGTCGTTCGCCACAATCGTAAGGTGGGTTCACGTCGTACTCCCAAACGATGACGAGCGACGAAGTAACGGACCTCCTTCGAAAGGCGTACAGCGACGAGATAGAAACCGTGATGAACTACCTGACGAACTCCATCGTCCTCGAAGGCGTGAGCGCGGAAGAGGTACGAGCGAGCCTGGAGACGGATATCCAGGAGGAATTGGGCCACGCGGAGATGATCGGCCAACGGCTCAAACAGTTGGACGAGCGTCCACCGGCGTCCTACGATTTCGAGGCACGACAGGAAGGGTTACAACCGCCGGAAGACAGCACCGACGTCCAGTCGGTTATCGATGGCGTCCTCGAAGCTGAAGAGGACGCCATTTCGACGTATCGAAACGTCATATCAGCGGCGCGAGATGCGGACGACCCCGTGACTGAAGACCTCGGTGTCACCATCCTCGCCGACGAGGAGGCCCACCGCACGGAGTTTCGCGGGTTCAAGCGCGAATACGACAACTGAACCGAACCAAGGCAAGGATTTTTCTCGGGGGGATGAGAGGTACCGGCATGAACGATTCGGGGTTCGATTTGGACCTACAGGCGGCCGAACAGGAGATCGAATTCGACGAGGACGAGCGCGTCATCCTCGGTGTCCTCGACGGGACCACGGCTATCGCGGAACGCCTCGATGCAGTCGAACGCGGACACGTCCTCGTCCTCGCGGTGGACGGCGACCTCACCGAACTCGCGGCCGACCTCGCACCGGCGGTAAAAAAACAGGGCGGAAATCTGGTGCACTTTCGGAAGTTCCTCATCATCTCGCCACCCGGTATCGAAATCGATACGAGCGGACTCTGAGAACTGCCTGCACCTCGGAGGGAAACGGTGGGACATCACCGTTCGTGATGTACGTCAGGGGGGGAACCACAGGGTGGCCCAATCGGCAAAAACACACCAACAGTATATAAAAATTCCATTATGGATGCCAGAAATTTGCATTTTGAGTAGATTGGTCCAATTGATATGGAATTTGACAGCCGATTGCCCAAGAACGATAGTGCAAAGAATCCAATGGGTGTACAGGGCACTGCCGCCATGGAGCACCAACAGTCCCTCACCGAGTACGTTCTCCGGTCCGGAGCACGAACCGCAGTATTACAGGCAATCGTCGACGGCTGCGAAACGACACGCGCGCTGTTGAATCGGGATTTGGCGAGCGAATCCGCCGTCTACAACGCCCTCACGGAATTGGAAAATCGCGGACTGATTTACTCGCCACGCACCAAACGGTGGGCACCGACCGGAATCGGCTCGGTCGTATCCGCGCTCGTCCGCGAACAGCGGAAGACGGAACGAGTACTCCGAATCGACATCGACTACTGGAAACAACACGACGTCACCGCGTTGCCCTCCTCTGATTTGCTTCGTATAGCCGACCTCACCGGGGGAACCGTCGTTCGCGCGACCGACACCCATCCGTCGCGGGCCGTCCGCGAGGTGGAACGGCGACTCGAAACGACGACTTCCGCGTCCGTCATCGCGCCCATTTTCAACGAGCGATACTCCGACGCGCTCCTCGACGGCGACGGCGACGCGCGGCTCGTGCTGGCGACGGACGTCCTTCACTCCCTCCTCGCGACCACGGACGCCACGGTAGACGAAGACCTGAACGTTCGCGTGGCCGACGCTTCGTTCGCGCTGACGGTGACCGACGACAGCGTGTTGCTCTCGCTCCCGCTGTTGGACGGGTCCTACGATACGCAGACCGAGTTCGTCGTCGAGACCGACCGCGCACGTCGAAAGGCAAACGAACTGTTCGAGGCCGTCTGGGCCGACGCGAAACCCGCCGACGAGTACGTCGAGTCGATGGAGACGGACCTCACGTAGTGCCGTCGCCGTCGGGGGACGGAATCGTTGCCCCGTCGATTTATGCGCGTTGACCGACTAGTGAGAGTGTGCCACTGAAAGAAACCGCGTCCCCCACAGAGTATCGGGAAATCGACCGCTGGGACGGCGGCGTCGGCTGGCTCGCACACCCGGAGGAAACGATGGAACGAGCGAGCCACGCGCTCTCCATCGACGGCGACGTCTGGGTCATCGATCCGGTCGACGCACCGGGCATCGACGACCTGTTCGCCGAATTCGGAACGGTCGCGGGCGTCGTCGTCCTTCTCGACCGCCACACCCGCGATGCGAAGGAGATCGCACAGCGACACGATGTACCGGTGTACCTGCCGACGTGGGTCCGACGGAGCGTGAGCGGGGTCCCGGTCCGCCGGTTCGAGACGACGCTCGCCGCCACCGGACTGCGCGTGCTTCGACTGGTCGATAACCCGGCGTGGCAGGAAGCCGCGCTGTACGACGAGACGAACGGTACCCTCGTCGTCCCCGAATCCGTCGGCACCGCCGACTACTTCCGAACCGGCCGCGAGCGACTGGGCGTCCATCCGATGATTCGACTCCTGCCGCCGAGCGAACTCCGTGGGTTGACACCCGAACGGGTCCTCGTCGGACATGGCCTCGGTATCTTCGACGATGCCACGGTCGTCCTCGCGGATGCGCTCGACGGGTCCCGCAGACGATTCCCCTCGTTGTTGGCGAAGACCGTCCGCGGATTTGTATCGTCGTGATACCATAAGAATTGCAAATTGCCGATAGTTTTTTAGCATTTGCTCGATATGCACGACGTATGTGCCATGAGTGCCGGAATTTTTTCCCTCTAGTTGTAGAGGTGATCCGGTGACTATCTCGTTCGATTCCCGTCCGGACGGAATCGAAATTCGAGACCAAATCGAACGACGTACGTGCACGCTTCAGACGTTCGACGCTGTTCGACCTGTCTCGGCCGACACTCACTCGTTTCGTTTTCCCGTCGACCGCGCGATCCGTCTCTCGACCGATGGCCTTCGACTCCCGACACCGGCCGCCGTCTACGTCCGCGACGAAACCGGCGAGATGGTGGCGAGCGTCGAAGGGATGGCGAACGAGGAGCTCCCGTCGGGAAACTACACTATCGAGCTCTGTACCCCGATCAAACTGTATCTCGATGTCGAGGAATCGCTCGACATCGATGCGACGTTCGAGGACATCACGTTCCGGTTCGGGTCGAAGACGACCGTCGTCGTCGGTGGGCGGTCATCCCATCGACACCCGTCGGGAACGGTGACGACGACGAGCGACCCGACGGATATGATGGCGACCATCTCCTCGTTCGGGTCGGCGTTGAAGACGACCAGTCCGGAGCGGTCGTTTCCCACCCTCCGTGGGCACCCGCCGGTCGTCGAACTCGGCGACGAACTCCGCGTCCCGGACGCCTTGCAACCACCCGAAACGGGCGTGACCATCGAAGTGCCACCCGCGTACGAATCTATTTTCCCCGTCGCCTCGCTCGCGTACTACCTCGGTGCGACGGTCGTTCCGGGGAACGCCCCTCGAATCGTCACGGCCGATTTCGAACACCCGCTCGGTGGCGCTCGGGATTTCGAAAGCGAGGTCGAACGGGTGCTGAAACAGACGTTCCTCCTCGACTGCGTGACTCGGACGGAAGGACTGTATCCCATCGACCTCCACGAACGCCGAACGCTCGAATCGACGGTCGAACTCGATTTTGCGGCGCTGTACGACGCGTCGTTGGCGGAGCGCTTGGAAACGTACTTCACGATTCCCTACGGGGTGCTCGAGGAGTCTGTTCCCGATTGGCAGTTGACAACGCACGTCTCCTCAACGGCGACTAACGTCGAGATGCTTCCGTTCCTCGTGGACGACCTCGCCGTCATTCGAACGCCGCGAGTGACGGAGGTGTCCGCATCGGCGATACAGGTACCGGCGGTCGAACAGTTCGTTCGGGGGAATACCAGAAGCACGTCGGAAACGACGTCGAACCCGCGTACGTTCGTCGAACCGGAGCAAACCGACTCGCTCGAACAGGTGTGGGTCGGCGACGACGCGCCGGTCGGCGCGAGCAAAGCGACGATAATCGCGTTTCGCAACCGACTCGAACGAACGACCACGGACGGGGAGATAGCCATCACCGTCGTCTGCAACGACCGCGAGATGGACGAGGAACGGAACCTCGCGGACGAGGTGTACGGATCGGGACGAACCCTTCCGTTCGACGTGAGCGTCGAACACGATTTGACCGTCGCCGAACTGCGTTCCGTCCTCGAATCCGAGGCGCAGTTTCTCCACTACATCGGTCACATCGACGAGGGAGGATTCAACTGTCGTGACGGAGTGCTGGACGCGAGTGAACTCGACGACGTCGGCGTCGAAGCGTTCCTCCTTAACGCCTGCCAGTCGTTCGAACAGGGAATGGCGCTCATCGAGGGGGGAGCCATCGGCGGCGTCGTCACCCTGAGCGACGTCATAAACAGCGGTGCGGTTCGCGTCGGTAAGACGATGGCACGGTTGTTGAACCGTGGGTTCCCGCTCTGGGCGGCGTTGGACATCGCCCGCGACAGGAGCATCATCGGCGGTCAGTACACCGTCGTCGGAGACGGGAGCATCAACGTCGTTCAGACCGAGAGTATCGTTGCGGTCGTCTTGGACATCGAGTCGAGCGAAGGGTTGTTCAAGGTGACGCCGATAACGTACCTTCCCAAAGAGCAGGGAATGGGGTGTTTCGTGAGTTTACAGCACGCGAAGGTGGACGCTTCGTATCTGGCTTCCGGCCCACTAGAAAGTGTAACGCTGGAAAAGAACGAACTCCAACAGATGCTATTTCTGGAGAACGTTCCAGTTCATCTCGACGGGCGATTTACGTGGAGCCACGAAATCGATTTCGACGAGCTCTAGCTATCACATATTCGATTGAATGCGCCACGAAGTGGTGAAAATTACGTTCCACCGGAGCCGGTCGCGATAACGCCGACCGCGTTCCCGGCCTGTGAAAGGATGAGTACGATAGCGAACAGCACGCCGATCATACGAGGGTTCTCCGCCAGATACGTGGTTAGTTCTTTTTCTGCCATGCTCATACAACATATTCGATTATATATTAAATTTTCTATTATTGTAATGAAAAATATCCGAGAACTGTCGGTATTATATTATCATAATATTGTGGGAACTTAACCGTTATTAAATTATCACTTCCGGCGGTCGTTGGGCGACGCTGTTATCTCGATACGACACGAACGGCCCACCGTGGTCTTCCTCACCCGTGGATTGAGAGACGCACTCCTCGAACTCGCCGCGGACGCCGAACCGGAAAAGCTGACCGTCCCGCTGGCGATCACTCCGGCTAAGGAGTTGGACGGCGCGGACCATCTCGAAGCGGAGACGCCGGTATTCACCCATTTTTATCCCCCGAACACGGGTGGGTCGGTCGCGGCCGTCTTCGGTATGGACCTCTCGATTCCCGCCCGCCAGACACAGGGCAGGTTTATCTCCCACCCGCAAGGCCACCTCGAAGTCACGCAGACGGACGACTTACACGAGGTGGTGTTGGTCGCGGTTCCGCCGTGGACCGCGGAGATGGTGGCGGGGTTCGACCGGAGCGGCAGAAAACGAGAACTCGTTATCGTCGACGCGGAACCGCCCGTCGAACTACTCTAGATACCCCAGCTCGCGCAGTTGGTCCGTGATTTCGCTGAACTCGGATTCCGTCAGGCGGCCCTGTCGCTGGTGCTGAATGACGATGCTGCGGAGCAGGAACCGAACGAGGTCGCTCGTACTCGAAAAACTCGTTCCCTCTATCGTCTCGTCAACGCGGTCGGCGAGGTCTTTCGGAATGGAAACCGTCGTGTATTCGGTCATATCCCCCGGTTGGTCGTCCCATCGGTTATCGTTTGTGTCCCGCCGCTCCCGAGCGGCGTCGTCCACGACAAACAGCGGTTTGCGACCGTCCATTGACAGCGACCGACATATCTCTCGTCGCCGCGGTCGAACAGCGCGTCACAGCGACCCCCGGATACCGGTTCAGTCGATGAGGTCCTCGAACTCGGGCAGAACGTCGTCCGAATCGTCCTCCTCGTCCGCGTCGTCGGTGTCCGCCTCGGCGTCGGTTTCGTCGTCCGAATCGTCCTCTTCGAGTATCTCGACGTCGAGCACGGCGAGCGGGATATTCTCCAATCGCTGGCCGATCTCCTTGCGAGCGATGCGCGAGGCGTGTTCCTCTCGCTCGACGTTGAACACCGTCATCTCGAGCTCCAAGGCGACGAGCGCCTCGTCGGCGGCGATGAACGCCGGTGGGAGTTCCTCCCCGGACGGCGACGTTCGTGACCCCATGTTTATTTCGACGTAGTTCAGGTCGGGATTGAGCATCTCGCCGGTCTTCGAGATGGCGATTCGCACCGCCTCGTCCGGCGTTTTCACGTCGTATACCGGTATCGCGGCTTCGACGACAACTCTACAGTTCATAATCCCAACGGTAATTGCACAGCCAGGAGTATGAATTTTCGCCCTTTTCGGGCGTCATGACAGGTCACACCAGCACTTATGTCCGTTTCGTACACACCAGTAGCAATGAGTTTCCCACCGGTCGTGGACGGCCACAACGACACGCTCCTCCGATTGCACGGAATCGACGACCCCGTGGCGGCGTTCGCGCGAGGCACCGAGGAGATGCACATCGACCGCCCGCGCGCCCGCGAAGCGGGACTCGGCGTCGGCTTCTTCGCCACGTTCGTTTCGGGCGGCGACGAACACGAACTCCGATGGACGGACGACGGCTACGAGTTCCGCATCCCGGACGCGCTGGACCACGACGGCGCGCGGGCGACCACCTATCGAATGCTCGAATTGTTCCACCGCCTTGCCGCGGAGATTGACGACTTCCGCGTCGTCCGCTCCCTCGACGACTTCGACGCCTGCCTCGAAACCGGCGACCTCGGTGCGGTGGCACACATCGAAGGTGCGGAAGGCGTCGCACCGGACTGCTCGAACCTCGACTTCCTCTACGCCGCGGGCGTCCGTTCCATCGGCCCGGTGTGGAGCCGCCCGAACGCCTTCGGCGAGGGCGTCCCCACGAAATACCCGAGCAGCCCCGACATCGGCGGGGGATTGACTGACGCGGGCCGCGACCTCGTTCGGGCCTGTGAGGAGCGCGGCATCGTCGTCGACTGTGCGCACCTGACCGAAGCGGGATTCTGGGACGTCGCCGAGACGAGCGATGCACCCCTCGTCGCGTCGCACACCGGTGCACACGCACTCTCACCCCACTCAAGAAACCTAACCGACGAACAGATAGACGCCGTGGCCGACTCGAACGGCGTCGTCGGTATCGGCTTTCTGGAGACCGTCCTGTCCGACGAACCGAACCCGGAGGCGACCGCGACCATGGCCGACCTCGCGGACCACATCGAGTACGTCGCCGACCGCGTCGGGAGTTCCCACGTCGTGCTCGGGTCGGATTTCGACGGCGCGCGGATACCGGACGACGTGGGCGACGTGACCGGACTTCCCGACGTGCTGGCGGCGCTTCGGGAACGCGGGTTCAGCGAGGACGACGTTGCGAAAGTAGCCCACGAAAACTGGCGACGCGTGCTGGCCGAGACGTGGTGAATCGAAAGAGTTGCTTGCCTTCGATGCCGACACCCGGCCGATGGAAACCGGTTCGATACCCGTCGAGGACCTCCCGGGTGGGTTCGACCTGCAATCGACCGTCGAGAGCGGCCAGAGCTACCTCTGGCGGCGCGAAGACGGTCGGATGTACGAGACGACGCACGCCTACGGCGGGTCCGCGTGGTACTACGCCGTCCGTGACGGCGAGGTCGTCCGCGCCCGCCAGCGAGACGGCCTGTTGGAGTGGGAATCGACGACCGACGCCGAATCGCTCCTCGTATCGCTCCTCCGACTGAACGACGATTTGGACGCGATACGCGACGCGACGCCCGAGGACTCGCTCGTCGAAACCGCCTACGACGAGTATCGGGGGATGCGAATCGTCCACGACCCGTTCTTTCCGTGTCTGGTCTCGTTCATCTGCTCGGCCCAGATGCGCGTGAGTCGCATCTACGACATGCAGACCGCGCTGGCTCGCCGGTTCGGGGATAGCGTCGAGTTCGACGGGGAGACGTACCACGAGTTCCCGACGCCGACGCAGTTGGCCGCGGCCGACGAATCGGACCTCCGAGCGTTGAAACTGGGCTATCGAGCGCCGTACGTCAGGAAGTCGGCCGACCTGCTCGCGTCCGGTGAAGTGACCGCGGAAGACGTGCAGGGATTGCCCTACGAGGACGCCCGCGACGCCATGCAAGCGTTCGTGGGCGTCGGCGACAAGGTGGCCGACTGCGTGCTCCTGTTCGCGCTCGGCTATCTGGAAGCCGTGCCGCTCGATACGTGGATTCAGAGCGCCATCGAGGAGCACTATCCTCACTGTAACCGCGGATCGTACCGGAACACCTCGCGGGCGATTCGAGAGCAGTTCGGTGGCGAGTACGCCGGATACGCCCAAACGTACGTGTTTCACTACTTGCGGAGTTGAGCCGATTGTCCCTCTGTGAAACAGTTCAGTCGAAAATTATTTCGTCGGACCGTGGAGAGTGATGTCATGGCAACGAATCTACTCGGATTCTTCCTTGCGTTTCTCCTCGGCGTGGCGGTTTCGGGCACCGGCGCGTATTTCGCACTCAGGTCGTTCGTTTATCAAGAACTCGACCTCACGAAGGAGGAGATACGAACGGCGGTCAAACACCTCGCCTACGAGCGACTGCCGTCCGAGGAGTGACCCGCTCCGAGAATCGCCGATTCGAACGTCGGACGGCCCCGACCGTTTTGTGGCTCGGATTCGAACGTCCGGTATGGCAGACCGAACCCGCGCACACGTGTTCGTCTCGGGGAAGGTACAGGGCGTCTACTACCGGGCGAACACCCGCGACACCGCACAGGGGAAGGGACTCGACGGCTGGGTGCAGAACCTTGCCGACGGGCGCGTCGAAGCCGTCTTCGAGGGTCCCGAGTCGGCGGTCGAGGAAATGGTCGAGTGGTGTCACACGGGCAGTCCCGCCGCCGACGTGGACGACGTGACGGTCGATTACGCGTCACCCGAGGGCGAGGACGGATTCCGGATTCGGCGGTAGCGCCCCGGCGAACGCGAACGAATGCTTTTAAGGCCCGCTGTCGGAAACAGTTCGGTATGGCAATCAAACCCGACTACGTGAAAAAGACAGGGAACATCCTGTTGGAACGATACCCGAGCGCGTTTACGAAGGACTTCGACCAGAACAAGGACAGCGTCGAACAGTTGACCAACATCGGCTCGAAGGGCGTCCGCAACCGAATCGCTGGCTACGTCACGCGCAAGAAAGAATAACTCTCCTTCATTTCGGGCTCGCTTTGGGCTCGCTTTTCATCGGTAACGAACAGCACTGCGAGCCGTCTCAGTCGTCACCGACCACTCCCGTCACCCGCGAGAACTCGGTACAGCCACACCGCTCGCACTCGCCCGCATCGGTCGGGAGGACGTACGTGCCGTCCTCACGAACGCGGACGGAATACGGCTGCCCACATTCCTCACAGGTGACGAACTCCCAATCCATACGACTCCTGAGGTATCACTCAGTATATGAGTCTTCCCCGCCCGCCTCACGGCAAACACCGACACCGTCGAAAGCTACTTGCACACTCCTGCTATCGGTTCGCACATGAGTGTCAACGTTGGTATTCTGGGTGGAACCGGTGCGGTCGGACAGCGATTCATTCAACTGCTCGACGGGCATCCCGAGTTCGAACTGACGACGGTAACCGCGAGCGACGCGAGCGCCGGAAAACCCTACCGGGAGGCGGCGAAGTGGCGCATCGACTCCCCGATTCCGGAGTACGTCGGCGACATCGAAGTACGCGCGACCGACCCGAGTGACGTTCCGGACGATGTAGACCTCCTCTTTTCTTCACTTCCCTCCGGAGTCGCCGCGGACGTCGAACCGAAGTTCACCGAGGCGGGCTACGTCGTCTCCTCGAACTCCTCGAACAGTCGGATGGCCGAGGACGTTCCGCTCGTCATCCCGGAGGTCAACGCGGACCACCTGAACCTCATCGAAGTCCAGCGCGACGAGCGCGGATGGGACGGCGCGCTCGTGAAGAACCCGAACTGCTCGACCATCACCATGGTTCCGACGCTCGCCGCGCTCGACACCTTCGGCTTGGAGCGCGTGCACGTCTCGACCCTGCAGGCCGTCTCCGGCGCGGGCTACGACGGTGTGACGTCGATGGAGATTATCGACAACGTGATACCCCACATCGGCGGCGAGGAGGACAAGATGGTGACCGAACCGAAGAAGCTCCTCGGGTCGTTCGACGGGAGCGAAGTCGTCCAGCACGACGTGGACGTGGCGGCCTCCTGTAACCGCGTCCCGACGCTCGACGGCCACCTCGAAAACGTGTGGGCCGAAACCGCCGAGGAGATCACGAAGGCGAGCGCCGAAGCGGCGTTCGCGGAGGCGACTACCCTCGACCTGCCGAGCGCACCCGACCCGCTCATCGAGGTGTTCGAGGACCCGGACCGCCCGCAACCCCGTCTCGACCGCACCATCGGTAACGGCATGCAAATCGCCGTCGGCGGCGTGCAGGAAACGCCCGCCGGAATCCAGTACAACTGCCTTGCACACAACACGATTCGCGGAGCCGCCGGTGCCAGCGTGCTGAACGGCGAACTACTCGTCGAAGAAGGCTGGGTATAGAAGGATCGTCGAAAGGGGATGACGGGGTATAGAAGCAATCGCGGTTCGTTTTTTCGGCGGCTAGGGGACCAGATAGCGGAGCAAAACCCCGTCGTCCACGCGCTCGACCGAATCGAGGTCGAGGTCCGGGAACGATTTTCGTTCGACGAAGCCGTCGCCGTCCGCGAGCGTCGGCGCGTCGCGGCCGCCGATGACCAGCGACCCGACGTAGAGGCGGAGTTCGTCCACCAGTCCGCCGTCGAACAGCGAGAAGATGAGTTCGCCGCCGCCCTCGACCATCACCCGTTTCGTCCCCCGCGATTCGAGTTCCGAGAAGGCCTGCCCGAGCGCGACGCGACCGTTTCCGGCGACCACGACGTCCGCCCCCGCCTCCCGGAGCGCCCGGACGTTCCGGTTCGGCGCGCTCTCGGCGACGAAGACGAGCGTGTCTGCCCTGTCGTCCAACACCCCCGCGTCGAGCGGCGTTCGCGCCCGCGAGTCCGCGACGACGCGGACCGGATTGGCCCCGTCGTCGGCGGTCAGGGATGGGTCGTCCGCGAGGACGGTGCCGACGCCGACGACGATGGCGTCGCTTTCGACCCGCAGGTCGTCCACCCGGTCGAAGTCGTCCGCGCCGCTGATGGCGATCTGCTCGCGCTGGCGGGAGGAGAGTTTTCCATCGGCGCTCATCGCGGCGTTGACGACCACGTGCATGTTCCGGGGTACGCTTCGGCGGTGAAAACCGCTTTCGGTGTCGCGGAAGGAAGAACGGTCGCTTCGTCGGAACGATCTCGGTTTTGGTGTGAATGGTTTTGTGATTGCAGTTGCTGGAAAACAAACCGCCCCGAAAGACCCCGCCCGGTTCCACGAACGACGAAAGAGCAAGGGGGACATTGTCGGAACGAAGCTCCGATTGAGATCGCTCTGCACAGGAGCGTTTGACTCCGTTGTGATTTCAGTAGCCGAACGGCACTGAAGACCGCCACCGCACCACGACAACCACACCCTCCCCAGCCGATTCCCTCCGCCGCGACTGAAAGGAGCGGCGTCACTCATCCCTCGCACGATTCTTCCGAGGTGGTTCGACCGACCGTTGGTCGAACCACCTCGACAGCGCGCGCCACCCGGTTAGACAGGCTGGCCGATACAAACCCGCCGCACGGCGCGCGAAGGCGTACGGTAGTGCACCCGTGCGAGGAGTCGGTTGGGGGGGAGTATGGCGCGGTGGCGGTCTTCACTATTGCTCGGCAGTTGTAACCACGATACTACCAGAACAACTCGGAGCGAACGAGAGCGTTCAACGCGGTTTGGGCCACCGTTGTTGTTGCATATTTGAAACCAAAGAGCTATCGTCCCAAAATATGTTCATCTTCCACGAACGAGCCATGGACGGAAAATCGATTCAAATCGGTGGGATTGGGACGCTTCTCTTCGGAATTTATATGGTGATTTTAGCCGGCGTATTTGTCTCAGAGGGCAGTCCCGCCCTTGGCCCAATACTCGTGTATTTGAGCATTCCAATCGCGCTCCTCGGGATTATTTTGACAGCGATTGGCACATACTGAGAGAAACGAGCGTTCGACCCCCCATCTCCTTCCCTCACATCTAGCGACGACGAACACTTTTAATCCATCCCGTCCCAACTTCGAGTGATGAACGTCGACGACCATGCCGAGGCGCTCGCCTCCGACCTCGGTGTTGACAAAGAGGAGGTCAAAGCCGACCTGCAGAACCTCATCGAGTACAGCGTCCCGATAGACGAAGCCAAACAGAGCCTTCGCCGAAAGTACGGCGACGGTGGCGGCGGAAGTTCCGCCCCCTCCACCGCCGATATCGCCGACGTGACGACCGACATGGGCAACGTCACCATCACCGCGAAGGTGCTCACCGTGGGCAAGCGCTCGATTCGCTATCAGGGTAACGAACAGACCATCTTCGAGGGCGAACTCGCCGACGAGACGGGGAAGATATCCTACACCGCGTGGAACGACTTCAACCTCAGCGCGGGGCAGGTCATCACCGCGGGTAACGCCGGGGTCCGCGAGTGGGAGGGAAAACCGGAACTCAACCTCGGGGACAGCACCAACGTCGCCCGCGAGGAGACCGACCTCGACGTGCCGTACACGGTCGGCGGCGACGCGACGCTGGCCGAGGTGACGCCGGGGGACCGCGGCGTCGCGCTGGAAGTGACCGTCCTCGAAGTCGAGAACAAGGTCATCGACGGACGGGACGGCGAGACGGAGATAAAGAGCGGCGTCGTCGCCGACGAGTCCGCGCGCTTGCCGTTCACCGACTGGGAGGCGCGCGAGGAGGTGACGGAAGGAGCGGGGCTTCGTGTGGACAACGTGTACGTCCGCGAGTTCCGCGGCGTGCCGTCCATCAACTTCTCGGAGTTCACGACGGTCGAATCCCTCGCGCGCGACGTGGACGTGAACGACAGCGCGACGCGAATGTCCGTCCGCGAGGCGGTCGAAACCGGCGGCGCGTTCGACGTGGAGGTCCTCGGCAACATCGTCGCGGTCCGCGACGGGTCGGGACTCATCCAGCGCTGTCCCGAATGCGGCCGCGTCGTGCAGAAAGGACAGTGCAGAAGCCACGGCCAAGTGGACGGCCGAGACGACCTGCGCGTGAAGGCCATCGTGGACGACGGGACGGGCACCGTCACCGCGATTTTGGACGACGAACTCACCGCCGAGGTGTACGGCGGCGGCCTCGAAAAGGCCCGTCAGCAGGCGCGCGACGCGATGGACCAGGAGGTCGTCGCGGACACCATCCGCGAGAAAATCGTCGGCCACGAGTACCGCGTCCGCGGTAACCTGTCGGTGGACGACTACGGTGCGAACCTCGAAGCGAGCGAGTTCGCCGAGACGGACGACGACCCGATCGACCGCGCCAAGGCCTTCCTCGCGGAGGTGGACGCATGAGTTCGCAGGGTGGCGTCGGTCGTCGGGAAGTTGCATGGCGAATCTTCGCGGCCGAGTACGACGATTCCTCGCTCGAACACTCGGACAGCGACGAGGAGCGCGCCCCGAACTACGTCGTCACGCCGACGGGCGCGCGAATCAACCGCCTGTTCGTCGTCGGCGTGCTGACCGAAATAGAGCAGGTCGGCGACGACGTGCTCCGCGCCCGCATCGTGGACCCGACGGGCGGCTTCGTCGTCTACGCCGGGCAGTACCAGCCGGACGCGCTCGCGTTCCTCGAACGCGCCGACCCGCCGATGTTCGTCGCGGTGACGGGCAAGGCGCGGACCTTCCAACCCGAGGATTCGGACCTCGTGTACACCTCGATTCGTCCCGAGAGTATGAACGCGGTGGACGCCGAAACGCGCGACCGGTGGGTGGTCCAGACCGCGGAACAGACCCTTTCGCGCATCGAAACGTTCGCGGGCGCGCTCGACTCCGGCCAGTACGGCGAGGAACTTCGACGGGCGCTCGAAGCCGCCGACGTGGACACGGGACTGGCGGCCGGTGTGCCGCTGGCGCTCGACCACTACCGAACGAGCACGCCGTACCTCGCGGAACTGCAGAACGTCGCGCTCGACGCCACGCGAGTCGTCGCGGGCGAACGTGACGAAGTTGGGACGCTCGACGCGTCGCCGGACGAACCCGGCGACGCGATGCTCGATGTGGACGTCTCGCTCGACACCGCGGCGGTCGAAACTGGAGCGAGCGAAACGGAATCCCCGGCCAACGAACCCGAAACGTCGGCCGAGTTCGACGCGGAAGCCGGTTCGGACTCGGGAGCCGAAGCGGAAACGGAATCAGCGGCGTTCGAATCGAGCGACACCGGGCCGACCGACGCCGACCTGACCGACGCCGAACCGGCGGAACCGAAATCGACGTTCGAGACGGAACCCGAACCGGCGGACGAACCGGCCGCGGAAACGACGGTTCCCGACGCCGACCCCGAACCGGAGACGCCTCCGGCAGAGGCCCGCGAACCCGCGGAGACGGACGAACCGGTCGAACCGGAACCCGTCGGCGAAACCGGCGTGGAGGAGTTCGACGCGGAACCGTCGGACGAGACGTCCGTGAGCGACTCCGGCGAGTCCGCGGACGACCTCGGCGATTTCGACGCCGGACCGTCGGACGAGGAGGACGGTCCCGACGACTTCGACCAGCCGATGGGCGAGGACGTCAGCGGCGAGATGTACGAGTTCGACGAGGGCGAGCGCGAGCAGATAGAGGAGGAGTTCGGCACCGAGTTCACCACCGGCGCGGAGGTCGGCGAACCCGGCGAGGGCGACATCGAGACGCCGGAACCGGCCCAGGAGATGGAGGCGGAATCGGAGGCGGACCCCGAATCCGACACCGCCGCCGAACCGGCCGAAGCGACCGGCACGGACGCCGACGCGGCGCAACCGGAGCAGACCGAAGCGACCGAACCGGAACCGACGCCGAGCGAGGATAGCGGGACAGAATCGGCGACGGAAACGGAACCCGAATCGGCGGGCGGGGGCGACGGCGACAAGCCGGTTCCCGAGAACCTCGAAAACACGGTGATGGAAGTCATGCGGGGGATGAACGACGGCGACGGCGTGGAGCACGAGCGCCTGCTCGCCAGCGTGGTCGATTCCTACGACGTGACGCCCGCGGACGTCGATGACGCGCTCCAAGACGCGCTGATGGCCGGACGGTGTTACGAATCCGGCGAGGAGACCCTGAAGCCCATCTGATGGCGCTGGTCGAACCGGTCCCCGGCGAACCCGCCGCGACCGCGACGCTCGGCGACGAGCGGGCGCTCGTCGTGGCGGACTACCACGCCGGAATCGAGGACGGCCTCCGATACGAACAGGGCATCAACCTCGATAGCCGCGCGGGAGAGCGCCGGGAGCGGATGGTATCGCTGGTCGAACGCACCGACCCGGACCGGGTAGTCGTCCTCGGCGACCTCATGCACTCCATCGCCGGACCGGGGGGTGCCGAACGCGGCGAAATCGAGGTATTCCTCGAATCCATCGACCTCCCGGTGACGCTGGTCAAGGGAAACCACGACGGCGACATCGAATCGTGGATCGACTGCTCGGTGACGCCGGGCGACGGAATCCGGCTCGGCGACGTGGGATTCGTTCACGGGCACACGTGGCCGAGCAGGGACGTGCTTTCCGCGGACGTGGTGTGCGTCGGTCACGAACACCCGTGCGTGCGGTTGGAGGATTCCGTCGGCGGCAGTCGAATCGAGCGCGTCTGGTTGCGCGGCGGGCTGAATCCGAGCGCGTTCGAGGAACAGTACGGTGAAGAAGAAGCGTCGGAGGTGGCGGGCGGCGGCGAACTGATAGTCTTCCCCGCGTTCAACGACCTGACGGGTGGAACGTGGGTCAACGTCGCGGGCCAGGACTTCCTCGCACCGTTCCTGCCCGACGGTCTTTCCGACGGAGAGGCGTACCTGCTGGACGGCGCGCGGTTGGGTCGGTACGACGCGATTTGAACGGCCGTGCGTGTTTTCATCCCGCACGGTGTTGGACGGTCCATGGACGTGAGCTTCGACTTCGACGGTGCGGTGGTCCTCGTCACGGGCGCGAGCGGCGCACTCGGAAGTGCGGTCTGTGCCGCGTTCGACGGCGCGGGCGCGACCGTCTGTGCGACGGATGTAGTCGAACCGGACGAGGAAGACGCGCTACTCGACGGCGAGCGGGTGGAGTTCTATCGGGCGGACTTCACCGACGAGTCCGCCGTCGAGTCGGTCGTGTCGGACGTGGTTGCCGACCACGGAGGCATCGACGCGCTCGCCAACGTCGCCGGGACGTGGAAGGGCGGGTCGCCGGTCGAGGAAACCGACGTGGGAACGTTCGACCTGCTGTTCGACGTGAACCTGAAGACGATGTTTCTGGCGTCAAAACACGCGCTTCCGCACTTACAGGAGCGCGACGGGGCGATCGTGAGCGTCAGCGCGCGCTCCTCGCTCGAAGGCGGCGAGGGCGACGGACCGTATCGTGCGTCGAAAGCGGGTGTTCGTCTCCTCACGGAAACGATAGCGGAGGAGAACTCCGGGGTCGTCCGGGCGAACGCCGTGATGCCGAGCGTCATCGACACGCCCGCGAACCGCGAGATGATGCCGGACGCGGACCATGAGAAATGGGTCGCCCCCGAGGATATCGCGGAAATGATTTGTTTCCTCTGTAGCGACGCCGCGAGCGTGACGAGCGGGGCGGCAGTTCCGGTGTACGGCGAGGCCTAGTTGCGACCGGAACGTCACAGTCGGTTTCAGTAGTACGGCGTTAAATAGTCACAAAGTGACACGATATCAACCACCACTACATCCGCACATTCGATTCTCAACCGCCGAGCGTACAATTTTCAACCACAGAATAGTAAAGAGCATTTTATAATTAATACGGTTAATAGACACCGTGTAGTTTATACCTCTCAGTTAAGAATGGCACGCATACGCATGTCACAACGAGAAACGTGGACATCCCGAATGGGGTTCATTCTTGCTGCGGTCGGTAGCGCAGTCGGTCTGGGCAACATTTGGCGATTTCCATACATGTCGGCACAAAACGGAGGTGCTGCCTTCTTGGTGGTCTACCTCATCGCAGCGGTACTCATCGGACTCCCCGCCATCCTCGCGGAGTTCGTCGTCGGACGCGAAACCAAGAAGAACATCGTGGACGCGTTCAGAAACCTCGGCGGTCCAGTGGCCGGAATCATCGGCCTGCTCGGACTGTTCACCGGGTTCTGGATTCTGTCGTACTACAGCGTCGTCGGTGGATGGGTCATCCAGTACGTCATCGGGAGCCTGAACGGCGCGTACTTCGGCGACCCCGGAACGTACTTCGGACAGATTTCGACCGGTACCGGGACGGTACTGTTCCACTTCGTGTTCATGCTACTCGTCGTCGGTATCGTCGCGCTCGGCGTCGAGAAGGGTATCGAGATGGGGACCAAAATCATGGTACCCTCCATCGCCGTCCTCATGGTCGGGCTCGCCATCTGGGCGTTCACCCTCGACGGGGCCGCCGCCGGGTACGATTACTTCCTCTCGCCCGACTTCGGCGTCATCGTGGAGAACTACCAGTCCATCATCCCCGCCGCGGTCGGACAGGCGTTATTCTCGCTCTCGCTCGGGATGGGGGCGATGGTCACCTACGCCTCCTACTTGGACGGCGACGACAACCTTCTCTCGGACGGACTCAGCATCGTCGCGCTGAACTCCTTCATCGGCGTGCTGGCCGGATTCGTCGTCTTCCCGCTGCTGTTCGCACAGAGCATCGAGCCCGGTGACGCCGGTGCGGGTGCCGTCTTCGTCACCCTGGCTCAGGCGTTCGCGAAGCTCCCCGCGGGCGGAATCATCGGCTTCGTGTTCTTCGTCATCCTGCTCATCGCGGCGCTCTCGTCCGCCATCAGCCTCCTCGAAGTGGTCGTGTCGTACTTCGTGGACAACTACTCGCTCAGCCGTCCGGTCATCACCGTCGGCGTCGGTGCCATCGTGTTCGCGCTCGGCGTCCCCTCGGCGCTGAGCCTCGATACGTTCACCACGTTCGACACGGTGGCGAACAACCTCCTGCTCCCCCTCGGTGTCGTCCTCACCGTCATCTTCGTCGGCTGGGTGTACAGTTCCGGTGCGGTCCGAGAATTCCGCCGCGGACTCGGAAACACCAGCGGCAACCTCGGCACCATCTGGCTCACGCACCTCCGCGTGGTCGTGCTCGTCGCCGTCGTCGGAACGCTCGCGTTGAGCCTGATGTCGTTCTTCTAAACGACCGACGAACCGCGAGACAGACGAGTTTCTTATTTTCGGTGGCTATTTAAATGTCGAGTCACGGTTCTGACGAATCATAACTAGATACCGAATTTTACCGTTCTTCTCGTCCCGAAAACGCGATTGGGACGGCGCATCAACCATGATAAAAGCAGTTTGATGGTTTGTAACCTCGAAAGCCTCATAACCGCTGGGCAAGCGAGTGCATAGCAATGGTACGTGAATCGTGGGCGAGCCGAGTCGGCTTCATCCTCGCGGCGGTGGGGAGCGCGGTCGGCCTCGGCAACGTCTGGCGCTTTCCGTGGATGACGGCCAAGTACGGCGGAAGCGCGTTCCTCGTCGTCTACCTCTGTCTCGTATTGCTCGTCGGCGTCCCCGGACTCCTCGCGGAGTTCGTCATCGGCCGCCGGTCGAAACGCAATCCGGCGGGCGCACTCGCTCGACTCGCGCCCGGCACCAAATCGTGGGGCTTCGTCGGTCTGTTCGGCGTCGTCACCGCGCTCGTCCTGCTGTCGTTCTACAGCGTCGTCGGCGGGTGGATCGTTCGATACTTCCTCGCCAGTTTCACCGGGTCGTACTTCGCCGCGCCGGGGGAGTACTTCGGAACTATCAGCTTCGGTTGGGAAGCTGCCGCATTCCAAGTTGCGTTCCTCGCGCTGACTGCACTGGTCGTCCTCGGCGGGGTTCGCGGCGGCATCGAGAAGGCGACGAAGGTGATGATGCCCCTCATCATCCTCCTGCTCGCGGTGCTGGCGGGGTGGGCAATCACCCAACCCGACGCCGGTTCGGGTCTCTCGTTCTTCCTCGATTTCAACCCGGAGCCGATTCGGAACGACCCCATCGGACTGTTGCAGGCGGCGGCCGGACAGGCCTTGTTCACCCTCTCGCTCGGCGTCGGGACGATGATAACCTACGCCTCCTACCTCGGCGAGGACAACAGCCTCCCGTTCGACGGGAGCGTCATCGCCATGTTGAACACGGCCGTCGGCGTGCTGGCCGGACTCGTCGTCTTCCCGCTCCTATTCGCGTTTCAGGGCGGTCTCACTGACGCCTCCGCGGGCGGCGGCCCCGGCGCGCTGTTCGTCTCCGTCGCGGGCGCATTCACTCAAGTCCCCTACGGCAGGGTCGTCGCCGTCGGGTTCTTCGCCGCCATCCTCTTTGCCGCCCTGTCGAGTTCCATCAGCATGCTCGAAATCCCAGTCGCGTACCTCGTGGACGAACACGGCGTCTCGCGGCGGACGGCGACGCTCAGCCTCGCGGGGGTCATCCTCGTCACCGGCACGGTCTGTGCGCTCGCCCCCGACCTGTTCACCTTCGTCGCGGACACCCTCGTCAACCTCATGCTGACCGCCGGACTCGCGGGATTCCTCGTCTTCGCCGGATGGGTCCTCGGGTCGGACGCGCTCGCCGAATTCGACTCCGGCGCGGGAGGACTCGCCAGTTCCCTCGGCGTCCCGTGGCTCTGGAGCGTCAGGACCGTTCTCCCGCTGTTTCTGCTCGTCACCCTCGCGGTGAACCTCTACTCGCTATTGTAGGCTGTCGAACTGTCCTCATCGTAGTACGGAAACCTTTTGCGCTCGCTCGTACTGCAAACGCGCAATGACAACGCGTCCGGGTGTTCAGCGATGACGATGGACGAGCGCATCGACGAACTACGCGAAAAGCGCCGCGAGGCGGAGAAAGGCGGCGGAGAGGAGCGAATCGAGAAGCAGCACGAGAAGGGGAAGATGACGGCGCGCGAGCGCATCGACTACTTCCTCGACGACGGCACCTTCAACGAGTTCGACCAACTCCGAACCCACCGGAGTCACAACTTCGGAATGGAGGAGAAACAGGTTCCCGGCGACGGCGTGGTGACGGGCTACGGCGAGGTCAACGGCCGCAAGGTGTTCGTCTTCGCCCACGACTTCACCGTCTTCGGCGGGTCGCTCGGCGAGGTGTTCGCCCAGAAGGTGACGAAGGTGATGGACCGCGCGATGGAAGTCGGCGCGCCGGTCATCGGTCTGAACGATTCGGCGGGTGCGCGGATTCAGGAGGGCGTCGAGTCGCTCGCGGGCTACGCCGACATTTTCCACCGCAACCAGCAAGCGTCCGGCGTCATCCCCCAGATTTCGGCCATCATGGGGCCGTGCGCCGGCGGTGCGGTCTACTCGCCCGCCATCACCGACTTCATCTTCATGGTGAAGGACACGAGCCACATGTTCATCACCGGCCCCGACGTCATCGAGACGGTCACGGGCGAAGAAGTCACGTTCGAGGAACTCGGCGGCGCGACGACCCACACCGGAAAGAGCGGCGTCGCCCACTTCGCCGAGAACAGCGAGGAGGAGGCGCTGGACGACATCCGCCGCCTGCTCTCGTACCTCCCGCAGAACAACGTCGAGGACCCGCCGCGCTTCGAACCGTGGGACGACCCCGAGCGCCGCGACGAGGAACTGAAATCCGTCGTCCCCGACGAACCGCGCAAACCGTACGACATCCAGCGCGTCATCGAGGGCGTCGTGGACGAGGATTCGTTCTTCGAAGTGCAGGAGGGCTACGCGAAGAACATCGTCGTCGGCTTCGGCCGCCTCGACGGCCGCTCGGTCGGCATCGTGGCGAACCAACCCCGAGTCAACGCCGGAACCCTCGACATCGAGTCCTCGGAGAAAGGCTCGCGGTTCGTCCGCTTCTGCGATTCGTTCAACATCCCGATCGTGACGTTCGTGGACGTGCCCGGCTTCATGCCCGGCACGGACCAAGAACACGGCGGCATCATCCGCCACGGCGCGAAACTGCTGTACGCCTACTCCGAGGCGACGGTGCCGCTCATGACCGTCATCACCCGCAAAGCGTACGGCGGTGCCTACGACGTGATGGCCTCGAAGCACATCGGTGCGGACGTGAACTACGCGTGGCCGACCTCCGAAATCGCGGTGATGGGCCCGCAGGGCGCGGTCAACGTCCTGTACAGTTCCGAACTCGCCGAGGCCGACGACCCTGACGCCCGCCGCGACGAACTTATCGACGAGTACCGCGAACAGTTCGCCAACCCGTACACCGCCGCCGACCGCGGCTTCGTGGACGACGTTATCGAACCGCAGGACACTCGCCCGCGACTCATCGACGACCTCGAAATGCTCTCGACCAAGCGCAAATCGCAACCGGAAAAGAAACATGGCAACATCCCGCTCTGAGGACGTGAACCTCTCGATTCCGCCGGACGCCACCGAGGAGGAAGCCGCCGCCATCATCGCGGCAATCAACGTCCACCTCCGCGAGCAGGAGGCGGCCGCCGCGGAGGGCGAGGAACGACCGGACTGGGAGGGCGACCGCTGGCGCTTCGCAGGACGGATGGCCGGGTTGCAGAATCGCAACGTTCGCGTCCCGACGAACGCCCCGACGAACGCGTGGAGCGCGGCGGGGCGGACGACGCGGTACTGAGTTCACTTTCGGTTATGAGTTGGTGGCAGTAAACGTGGTCCACTTGTACGCGAAGAGTGAACTGGCGGGGGTCCAGCTGTCTCACTCCCGCTTGTCGCACTAACGGTCAGTAGGCCAACCACTACACGCACAGTTAAACTGTATCCTTCGCTTTACTTTTGGCTCCTCCAAGGATCTCATTGTGAAGATCTCGACGATTCTTGGGTCCAATGAAGGCAGACAAAGCCGATGAAAAAGAGCACGATTGAACCAAGAAATCCCCACCGCATGACAAGGAGGGCATGTGGGATTGCCAGACGGAGCAGAAGAGACAGAGACGCAATAAGAAATGCTATCGCTGCAAGATCCCACCATGTCCGCCATTCTGTGACGTACTGCAGTAACTGATTCCTCATTGATGTATTACTAGTAATCTGTTGGGATATTTTTCAATGTTTGTGTCCATACCCCATATCAAGATACTGCTATGTATTCCCCGCCAACTTAATGCGGCTGGTACAAGCGAACAGAATTCAGTACCTATATAGCAGCAAATGTGCCACATTCGGGACCTCGCTCACTGGCTCGAAAGCGAATATCAGCAGAACTCAGATAACAAACCAGTTGAAGATAGCAATTATAACGAGTAGTGGTGCGAGTACTCCGTATTTTACTAGCCGTCTCGTAAGATAGCGACGAAATTCCTCCGGTTCTTGATCTGTAATCGCAAGAGGTGACGCATCAGTTCCGTAGAGTACTGAAGTTTCGTCCTCGGTGCGAACGTTACCGTATACGGTAAGTGTTGTTTCACTCTCTATCGGTTTCGCCTGGACGTAGTACTGGCGCGCTCCGTCGTCTTTCGACTTAACTAGATCGTTAACGTCTTCGATCTCGTGTACGGTCTCGGTGCTTCTCAGATGGATGTATGGCGACGACCACATACTGGGCGAGAAACTGATGGTTCTCGGTATTGTTGAGATGGTGGCCTCGGACAATGGAATCGTATTATGGGTACGAATAAGCCACGTCGGATCGATCTTTGCAGTTCCCTCCTTGGTGGTAATCGAGAAATCACCATACTCGATTCCGGACTCGTACCCCACTTTAGCTCGAGATATTGTTCTGTCTTCTAAATCGATAACATATAAGTTATCGATATGTGATATCCGCCACAGATATGCTCCTACTGCTGGCTTATAAGCCGGAAATAGCTGGATAGATCCCTCTGGAGGTGAGTCAACGGTTACGTCCCCTCGTAACACGACTGAATCTCCTGTGTCAGCAATCTGTTTTTCTGTGTATGCCTCCGAGCGAATCGGCCGAAATATCTTGAACGTACTAATTGCGTTGCTAAAATATGGTACCGACAATACTCCCGAAACTAGTGAGATAAAAATATTCAGTTCCATACATTTTCATCTATGCGTAAACGACGTATATTATTTGCTGAATAGCCATCTGAGCCGGTCTAGATGCTTTCTTCGTAGTATGAGAGAACTCCTACCGAGCTTCTTCCAGAATCCTCCGAGTTTGATACGCTTGATAGGCTCTCTTAGTTCTCCATGTTGCACTAAGCGGGTGTGGACACACCCAGTCTCAAGTGAATGCCGTACAAATCATCACTTAGACGGGTTAATACGGAAGTTGGTCGTGAAGAAGGGGTCAGACGCGAGCAATACGAACCGATACAACCCAGGTATGAATTCGTGTTTAACGATCTCACTTTCGGTTTCGAGTGCCGAGCGCCTTAGCGTGACGTTTTCGGTAATGGAGTCGCCGGGTTTGAGAACGCTCAAACATGCATTGAAGACATCACTTGTAGTCCACATCATTTCGCGCCAGCGACCGTTTCTCTGCTGTTGAAGCGTCCACGGATTACCGCATCCGAGCGAGATCTCAGTCATGCTCGTATTTGTAACGGTAAACTCGATTGTATCACCAGCAACCGGCTGCTCTGGCCCCGAGAGTTGTAGGTGATCATGTTCGTATGTGATTGGCTCCTCGAACTCGAGCATCTCCTCATACTTCTCTGTAAGCGGTTGAGCATTCTTACTGTCCCCAAGTGCTGTACAACCACCAAGTGAGACAGCAGAGATTCCCAAAAGGTGGAGGACTGCACGCCGGGACCACTGCTGAGCCATTTCGTTCTCGCCTACTTCGCTTCCCGCTATAAGTTTTCTGAATAGAGAGTTTCTACCCACTAAATTTGCGCGATGATCAGCGAATAGATCGGTTCAAAGACAACAGGGTAGATACATTGCCGCTTAGTAGAAAGTAGAAAATCAGTTTTATGCTGAATAGAGAGCTATATTCTGCGACTCGCCCCCATTACCAGAGTCAGTGAGGAGATACATATCTTGTTGGGGGGAAAGGAAGTTTCCCATATTTATACAAGTAAACGGAAGACCAAGCTTATGCTCATCACATTCTATAGGCGTAGTAATGTCTTTCTCACGACGAGACGTTATTAAATCTCTCTCACTACTTGGGCTTGCTGGACTCAGTGGGTGTGCTTCCAAAGCATCTAATAACGGAGTCAGATTGACGAAGATCCGATTGGTGAATTTCAAAGAATTTGAAGACGTAACCGTAGGGGTCAGCGTAGAATATAACGAGGAGGAAATTCTGAACCAGGTCTACAATGTAAAGCATAAAGATGGCGTAAAAGCCAGACCGACGACCATCAGAGATCTTCCCCAAGAACCTGGGAGATATCTGTTGAAAATACACTATAAAGACGCAAATACGAAGAGTTCACTGAAGATTACGAGACAGACATACGATAAATGCTCATATGTCGATGTATTCCTTCACGATGACGGTCACATAGGGATGTACGTGAACAGATGCGGTGAGTGAGAACCCCTGGATCTTTCAGAAATTCGTGTACGTGACAACTAATCCCTATAATCCAGATAGGTTGAGAATCGTCGCACATAGATCGCGATAGGGGTGCTGGGAGTAGTCCACTTCTGCTTATACTGCCCACAGGAAGTCAGTCGCCACAACCAGGCGAATTCGAGAATTCGACCTCGTTGCCGTCGTACGTTCTACTTCGGTTACCAAACCAATCGCGCATCTCGAAACTCGTCGAAACCCCAGAAATCGGACTGCTTTGCATCCAATCGGTCGGAGCAATCGGACCGACCACCGATTTCAACAGAGTTGCACACCACGTAATGCACCAGGAACGATTCATGGATTGATGGAGGATATCCGGGCGTGTCCACTCCCGCGTAATTGAACGGAGGTGGCCAAGCACACCGCCGGACGAGCAAACGCTCCAGATTCTATACTCGACACACCGCCAGCATGTGCTCCGAGAAATCGACCACGGCACGGTCCTCTCGAAGCATCCGGACGACCTCGCGCACGCTCTCGACGGCTTCGTCGCTGGCGTCGGCCAGTTCGGGTTTCATGCGGTTGGCGACGCCCTCCAAACCGACCAGTTGCTCGACGTCGAAACCGGCGTCCTCCAGTTCCGCTTCGAACTCGTCGGCGCGGAAGAAGTGACACTCCGCCCAGCCTTCTCCATCGGCGTGTTCGGCGACGCGTTCGGCGGTGTACTTGCCGTCCTCGGTGATGGGGGCGAGCAGGCCGTGGCTGGATTCGAGGTTGAACTTCATGATGTCCCGGAGGGGTGCGAAGCGACTGATGACGGAGACGAAGACGGGGGCGTCGGATGCGGCGACCCGGCGGAGTTCGCGCATGGCGGTGGCGCGCTCGTCGTCGTCCACGACGTGGCTTAAGGGACCACCGAGACAGCACACCGCGTCGAACACCTCGTTCTCGAATCGCAAGTCTCGGACGTCGCCCTGCTCCGCCGAAATAACGTCTTCGAGGCCGCTTTCGGCGGCGTTCTCGCGGGCGAGTTCGACCTGCGTTTCGCTCACGTCCACGAGCGCTACGTCGTAATTACACTCGGCGAGCCGGAGCGCGTAGCGGCCCGACGCGCCGCCCACGTCGAGGACGCGGCCCGAGTCGGGGAGGTACCGGCCGAGGTAATCGACCGTGTTTGCGAACTCCATGCGGGTAACGGGGTCGCGTTCCAGTCGCTCCCACTCGTGTTCGCCGTACTCGTCGTAGTACCGCGCGGGGTCCATGTCGCTCATCGTCGGCCCTCGCCGAATCGTCGAATCGTTTCGCTGGCGATACGTCGTTCCGTCCGTTCGTCGATGTTCATCTGTTGTGTGGGGTGTGGTTCGTTCGATGGTGAAAACACGACTCGCCCGGTTTCACCCCGACGCCGCGTCAGCGGCCGAATCGAGACTCCACCCGGCGAAAAGCAGGCGCTGGCCCGTGATTCGGGCGTCCAGCGTGGGGTGGAGTCGGTCGTCGCACGACCCTGATGTCATCTGACGGGAAGAAAAAGGTTCCGCTCTCGACAGGTGAGCGCGTCACGCGGGAACGGGGCGGACGTGCGCTTCCGTCAACCCGTGGGAAAATCACCCGTTGACGCCGTGATGGCCGGCCCTGAACCGACAGAATGAGGTGGTCCACCCGAATAGTTTCCCGCAGGAATGTTCGACAAGGTTCTCGTCGCAAATCGCGGGGAAATCGCGGTCCGCGTGATGCGCGCCTGTGAGGAACTCGGAATCGACACCGTCGCCATCTACAGCGACGCCGACCGAAACTCCGGACACGTGCGCTACGCCGATGAGGCGTACAACGTCGGCCCGGCGCGAGCGGCCGAATCGTACCTCGACCAAGAGGCCATCATCGACGCCGCGAAAAAGGCCGGTGCCGACGCAATACACCCCGGTTACGGGTTCCTCGCGGAAAACGCCGACTTCGCCGCGCTGGTCGAAGCCACCGATGGCGTGACGTGGATCGGCCCGGCCAGCGAATCGATGGAGCAACTCGGCGAGAAGACGAAAGCCCGGAAGACGATGCGGGAGGCTGGCGTGCCCATCGTCCCCGGCACGACGGACCCCGTGGAGGACCCGTCGGAGGTCACGGACTTCGGCGACGAACACGGCTACCCCGTCGCCATCAAGGCGGAGGGTGGCGGTGGCGGCCGCGGGATGAAAGTCGTCCGCGGCCCCGAAGAAGCGGAAGACCAACTCGAATCCGCCCAGCGAGAGGGTGAGGCGTACTTCGACAACGCCAACGTCTACCTCGAACGCTACCTCGAAAACCCGCGCCACATCGAAGTGCAGATCATCGCGGACCACCACGGCAACGTCCGCCACCTCGGCGAGCGCGACTGTTCGCTCCAGCGCCGCCACCAGAAGGTCATCGAGGAAGGCCCGTCGCCCGCGCTCTCGGACGAACTCCGCGAGAAGATAGCGGAGTCCGCCCGTGACGGTGCGGACGCCGCCGGGTACTACAACGCCGGTACCTTCGAGTTCCTCGTGGAGGAGGACGAGACGCGCGGCGATGGCGAACTCCTCGGCGTGGACACGAACTTCTACTTCCTCGAAGTGAACACCCGGATTCAGGTCGAACACTGCGTCACGGAGTGGTTGACCGACGTCGACATCGTGAAGTGGCAGATTCGAGTCGCGGCCGACGAACCGCTCGGCTTCGAACAGGACGACGTGGAACTCGAAGGCCACGCGATGGAGTTCCGAATCAACGCGGAGAACGCCGCGAACGACTTCGCTCCGGCGACGGGCGGGAAACTGACGACCTACGACCCGCCGGGCGGAATCGGCGTCCGCTTGGACGACGCGCTCCGACAGGACGACGACCTCGTGACCGACTACGACTCGATGATAGCGAAACTCATCGTCCACGGTGCCGACCGCGAGGAGTGTATCGTACGCTCCCAGCGCGCACTCGCGGAGTACGACATCGAGGGAATCCCGACCATCATCCCGTTCCACCGCCTGATGCTCGAAGACGACGAGTTCGTCGCGGGGACCCACACCACGAAGTACCTCGACCACCACCTCGACCAAGACCGAATCGAGGAGGCACAGGAGAAGTGGGGTTCGGCCGAATCCGCGGGCGAGGACGAGGAAGTCGTCGAGCGCGAGTTCACGGTCGAGGTCAACGGCAAGCGCTTCGAGATCAACCTCGAAGACCGCGGCGGCGTCGCCGCCGTCCCGTCGAGTTCCAACGGCGGCGGCCAGAAGCCGAAACCGGCAGGCGGCAGCGGCGACGGCGGCAGTCAGGCCGTCGTGGACGCCGAAGGGGAAACCGTGTCCGCCGAGATGCAGGGCACCATCCTCGACGTGAAGGTCGAAGAGGGCGACGAGATTCAGTCGGGCGACGTGGTCTGCGTCCTCGAAGCGATGAAGATGGAAAACGACGTCGTCGCGTCCCGCGGCGGTACCGTCACGCAGATTGCCGTCAGCGAAGGCGATAGCGTCGATATGGGCGACGTGCTCGTCGTCGTTGACTGACCGGACACTGACGACAGTCGAAACGCGATTTTCGGGTCGGTCGAGTCGAGCCTCTGCTACCGACTCGTGGCGAGCGGTATCATCTACCACATCCGCGTAACACACATTACGGTGTCCTGTCTCGTCACGAACGATGGCGTTTCCAAATCTCCCCGGAAAACAGGCGGCAGACCCGCTGGTCACACCCGCCCAACACTCCGAGTACCGACACGCGGAAAGCGAAACGGGACGGACGAGACTTCCGGAGGCGGTCGTCCTCTGTTACAGTCGCGGATTGATGGACTACCTCACCGAAACCCACGACGGCCAGCACGTGGGGAACTACTACGGCGACCTCTATTCCTTTTCGGACGCCGACTACGCCGTCGGCGTCCTCGGGAACTTCGGGATAGGAGCGCCGACGACGGCGATGTTGATGGACGAACTCGTCGCGGACGGCGTGGAGACGTTCCTCTCCGTCGGGTTCGCCGGGTGTCTGGACGACACCATCGATATGGGCGATTTTATCGTCTGTGACAAGGCCATCCGCGACGAAGGGACGTCCCATCACTACGCCGCGCCCGAGAAATTCGCCCACGCGAGCGAATCGCTCACCGACGAGACCATCCGACTGCTCCGCGACCGCGACGAACGGTTCCACATCGGACCGTCGTGGACCATCGACGCGATGTACCGAGAGACGAAACGGGAGGTCGAGCGGTACGCCGACGAAGGCATCCTCACCGTCGAGATGGAGGCGTCCGCGGTGTTCACCGTCGCCGCCCATCGCGGCGTGGACGCCGCGTCGATGTTCGTCGTCAGCGACTATCTCGGCCCCGCCGACTGGGAGCCGAAGTTCCATCTGACGGGGGAAGACATGCAACACCTCGGGGACACCGCGAAGGCAGTTCTCGAAAACGGCGTGGCGTGAGCACCGACGACGCCCGCGGAATGCGCGTGGTCCGAGACTCCGGGTCGAGAGGGAAACGTTTCATATAACCCCCACGTGTACGGACGGATACTCGGACGACACATGCAAGACCTCGGCGAGCATTACCGACCGGCGGGCGAACCGCCCGAATCGAACGTTCATCGCGTCGTGGGGCGGACGGACGGAGTGACGCTGTTGCGAGTCACCGACGCCGACGGGAGACGGGTCAACTCCGGCGAGATACGTCGCTGCTCGTCCGCGACGCTCGATGAGGAGTTCGAACCGGCGAGAAATCCGGACGCCGGGTTCAATCCCGTTTCCGCCGTGGGGGACGTGCTCACGTGGCTGTACTGGAGCGTTCGGAAGTTCCTGTAGGCCGCGTCTCGACGGATGCCCCGTCCACGCGTGCTCACGGAAACAGCGACAGGAGGGCGCCAGCGAGCGAGAGTACCGCGCCGAGGACGACGAGCGGCGTGAAACCGTCCGGTTCGAAGTCGTTCAAGCTACCAGTCAGCACGTCGTAGAGCCCCCCGAGGATGAGACCGACCCCGCTGATGGCAAACAGCCACAGGCTGATGCTGGAGTCTCCTGCCGCGAGGTCGGGAATGGAAAGCGTGGCGAACGAGAGCCCGATGATACCCAACGACACGTAGTGGAGGAGGGCGCGGTTCATGATTCTAATTCGTCACAAGCGGGAATAAATATTGCGTGGAAGTCACGCTCGGGCGAACATCGTATCCAGTGCGAACGTTTATTTCCGGGTTTCCCATGGAAGGCGTATGGTCGGTCTGGAGCGCGGCACCGTCGAACTCGAACCGCATCGACCCGAGTGGCGACGGGAGTACGAGACGGAGGTCGAACGGATACGGGAGGTCACCGGCGACGACGGACTCGCTTTCGAGCACGTCGGAAGCACCGCTATCCCGGGCATCGCCGCAAAGCCCATCATCGACGTGCTCGCCGTCGTCGAGGATGCGTCTCACGCCGCGCGACTCGTTTCCGTGCTAGAGGGCCACGACTACGAGTATCGACCGAACGACGGGATTCCCGACCGCGCGTTCTTCGCCAAGGGACCGCGGGCGAACCGGACGCACTATCTCTCGCTGACCGAAGCGGGAAGCGACTGCTATCGGGAATCCGTTCTATTCCGGGATTTCTTGCGCGAGCACCCGTCCTCCGCCGCGGAGTACGACCGCCTGAAGCGGGAGTTGGCGGACGAGCACGGGGACGACAGGCAGACGTACACGCGGAAAAAGGAACCGTTCATCCGGCGCGTGCTCGAACGCGCGAGTGACGAACGCAACCCTTGAGTTCGTCGCTCATCCGGTAGCCCAACGCGCGACCGTCTTCGGCGGTGGTACCCGCGAACACCAGTGATGACTCTCGACAGACCGGTGTTCCGAAAATACGCGCCGCTTATCGTCGCACCGAAACCGTCGTGCTGGAGCGAATCCACGCCCGGTGGTTCTCCGGGTCGTAGAACATCGCCACGGTTCCGTATTCGTCTTCGTATTCGCTGTATTCTATCTCGTTAGGTGCTCGGTCAGTCATTCTCTGTTATCGGTTGGTTCGATGGCTGTTCCACGCGTCTCGGCAGTCGGGGGTACAGAACGGATACAGACGGAACGTTCCCGTCGCGTCGGTGTCGGCGAGGATCGGATGCCACGATTCGATGTCGATGTCGTCGCCACAGACGACGCAGACGCGCTCGTCGCACGGCGCTTCGGTTTCACCCGTGCACTGTTCGCCCATCGTTACTCCGGTGTGACTTCTACGACCCCGTTGCTGTGTACGCGTACCTCGTATCCGTCTAGCGTGAACTCGACGCGACCGCCCCTCGTCCGCTGATGAAAGAGCGAGTCGAGCGCATCCGGGTCGATGACGTCGTACAAACACGTCTCGAACTCGGTCGCATCGTCGTACCCCGCCGCATCCATCACGGCGGACAGGACGTCGAGGCTCACCCGGTCACTCCCTTGTTCGCGTCGTCGTTTCATATCCGTTCTCATATCTACCGGTAGGGAATACTATGTAAAGGCACTTCCAGCTAGATTGAACGTGATAATTCGAGGAGGGGGCTATCAGTCTAGATGGCGCTCCCAATTCACGATTCGAGCAGCCTCCGGAGCAGTTTCCGCTCCGCGGCGCGCAAGTGATGTTGAAACGTGGGCTGAGAGATGCCGAGCGACCCCCCGACTTCCTCGCCGGTACTCTTCCGGGGCGAATCGAAGAAACCGCTGTAGTAGGCTGTCTCCAAGACCTCCAATTGACGGTCGGTCAGGAGTTCCGCGAGCACCGTATCGAGGTCGCCGGACGCGACCGGTCGTTCGCGGTGCCGACGGCTTCGCAGTTCCAGCGCCGGGAATCGCGTCTGGAGCACCTCGACGAACGTCCGAACGTCCGCGTTCATCGGGAGTCTAACGACCACGGTCCCCGGGAGCGGTCCGACCGTGAACGTCTCGGGAACCGCTCCGTGGTCGAGGAGCGTTCCGACGAAACTCGAATCGGTCAACGTCGCGGCGAACAGCGTCGAATCCTCTCGACTGCTCACCCGTTCGATGTCGATGACTTCCAGCGACCGGGACGCCAGGGCACGGACGTCCTCCGATGCGGTGTCGTCGACGGTGAAAAACGCGGTCACCGTGCCGTCGTGTTTCGAGGCGACGCCCATGAATTCGACGTGACAATCCAGCGTTTCGGCGATGTCCACGAACACCACCGTCGAGTCCTCGATGTCGAATTCGAGTTCGACTACCTCGCCACCGGCGAGCGCCTTCTTGCTCTCGACGGCGTTGATAGCGTACGCGATGGTCTGGCTCACGTCTTCGAGAACGGCCCGCTCCAGTTCGTCGAACGTCCGCGGCTGGTCGGAGTAGACGGACAGCACCCCGTAAACGGCGTCGCCGTAGCGAAGCGGGAGGGCACACGACGACCGATAGCCGCGTTTCAGCGCCTCGCTCTGCCACTGCTCCGAGAGCGGTCCGCGAAGGACGTCCTGCACCACTTGCGCCCGTCCGGTTTTCAGCGCGGTTCCCGCCGGGTCGGTCGTCTCGTCGGTGGTCGTGATGGATATCGCGTCGAGATAGCCCCGTTCGATGCCCGCCGATTCGTGCGGGACGACCCGTCCCGTCGCCGGGTCTTCCACGCCGATCCACGCGAAGCGGTACGGTCCGCCGCTCGTCAGGCGGCTACTGACGGCGGACTCTATCTCCTCGCGGGTTCGCGCCTCCACGAGCGCCCGGTCGATGCGCCGGATGCCCTCGTTCAGTTCGTTGAGCCGTTCGAGCGCCGCGTTCTGCCGACGGAGCGTCGCGTCCTGTTCCTGCAGTCGGCGCTGGCGGACCGCTCGTCCGAGCGCCGATTCGACGGCGGCGGCACAGAGTTCCGCGATGTCGAGGGTCGCGTTCCCGGTGATTTCGGTGATGAACACGCCGTGCGTTCCGAGCGGGAGGGAGACGATTTCGTCGTCGAATGCGGCCTCGTTCTCGATGAACGACTGCCACGCGATGCCGTCGCCGTCCAGCAACTCGTCCGGCAACGCCTCCGCACCCGTCGTCTCCGCGTTCGTTCGGAGCGTGCCCGTCGATTCGTCGTACAGCGCGATGCGCGTCCTCGGCAGGGATAACAATCGTTCCGCCGCTTCGACCGTGACGGCACACACCTCGTCCGACGTTTCCGTCTCGAGCAGTTCCCGCGTGATGTCCGACAACGCGGCGAGCGCTTCCTCGTGGCGCTCGCGTCGGGTCACGTCCACCGAGACGCCGATGACGCGATCGACGTCGCCCGCCGAATCGAACACGGGTTGATACACGACGTCGTAGATAATTCCCCCGAATTCGCTGGTCGCCTGAATCGGCTCCCCCGACAGGGCGCGACGGCAGTTTTCGAGGATATCCGGGTGGTCTTCGTACCTGTCGTCGATGGACTCGCCGACCAGTTCCCCGTCTTCCAATCCGGTCGATTCCAATCCGCTCCCCTCCACGAGTTGGAACGTCCCGTCGGCGTCGATGACGAAGAATATCACCGGGACGTTGCGAACGATCATCTCGTACCGCTCGACTTCGGACTCCGATTCGTGTCGCTCGGTGACGTCCATGTGCGCCACGACGACGTACCGATTGTCGTCGTCAGTCACGTCCGCTGCGCGCATCACGAACCAGCGCCGCTCGTCCGGCGAGTGACACGGGTATTCGAGGCTAAAATCGGTCCGGTTCCCCGACAAAATGGCGCGGATACCCGTCGCTGCTTCGTCCGCCGTCAGTTCGTCCGCGCCGTCACAAACGTCGAGATAGCTGACCCCTATCGTCGGCTCGGACAGACCGTTTTCTCGACCGAACCGCTCCCACGCGTCGTTCGTTGCGACGACGACCCCGTTCTCGTCGAGCACTGCGACGTTGACGGGGACGACATCGAGCGCAAGCTGTTCGATATCGGTACGACTCACGATTCTCTCACCCCCCAGTCATCAGGCCCGGTTGGACTCCAGCGGGTAAAACGGTGGCGCTAGACCCGGTACTCCGTCACCAGTTCGTCCAGCGATTCGTGGTGGCGCGTCGTGTGCGGGGCAGTCAACGGCGAGACGCTCACCTTCCCGTTGAACACCGCGTGACGGTCCGTGCCCTCGGCGTCCGGCAGCGTCTCGTCACCCATCTGTTCCCACGTCCGGTCGTGGAGCGTGATGACGCCTCCTTCGTTGGTCGTGTCCATGTCGTAGACGTGCGAGGGGCGGGTGACTTCCATCGGAGTCGGCCCGTCGCTCGACATCGGCGCGTTGACGTTCAAGTACTCGGCCTGCTCGAACACGCCCGCGTCGAGCGCGTGTTCGGTGAGATAGGTCGTCGCCTTCGCCGCCACGTCGTACTCCTCGACGGTCGTGTCGTAGGGCCAGAGGTGATTCGGCACGTGCAGCGAGACGGCGATGGCGGGAACGTCGAAGAAGGCGGCCTCGACCGCGGCGCTGACGGTCCCGGAGCGTCCGAGAACGTACGCGCCGAGGTTCGCCCCGTTGTTACACCCGGAGACGACGATATCGGGATAGGGACCGAGTTCGGTCAGTCCGGCGACGATGCAATCGGTGGGAGTGCCCGTGATGGCGTAGCCGAGTTCGTGCTCCTCGACCTCGACCTCGTAGGACATCGCGCGACCGACCGCGCTCTGGTCGGTCGCGGGTGCGACGGTGGTCACGTTGCCGATTTCCTGGAGGCTCTCGTACAGCGCGCGGATTCCGGGGCTGTCGATGCCGTCGTCGTTCGTCAGAAGAATTTCCAGCGAATCGCCCATGCAGGGGAGTTGGAACGGGAACGCAAAAGTACTCCGCTCGGTGCGTGCCAGCACCCCCAACGCGGGTCCGACCCTGCCGTGAAAACGACGAGTCGGACAGTTCCAAGGGAATAGGAGGGAGGTGAACGAACGGGACGATGGACGACCGCAAAGCGCCGCGGCGAGCGGTCTCGCGCGCGTTTCGAGACGGGGGAGAGCGCCCGGGCGTATCCAATCGTTGTTACAATACCGTATTGATAATTAACGAACCACATGGATTTATGCTGTGAGGCTCACACTATCCGAACGGACATGGCGGAGGGAAATGTCACAGACGCTCACACACTCGAACTCAACTACGAATACGCGCAGCGTAACGTAGACATCCTGTCCATCTGGTTCGAGTGCGAGCCAAAGAAGACGGTCGAACTGCTCGCGGAGAACAAGATACCGCTGTCACCGAACGACGAAGGGAAGTTCGGCTCGTACTACAACTTCGTTCGGGAGTGCGTCGAGGCGAACTAGCGGCGGTCCACGACCGTCCGTTCGTCCACGACGAGGTTGTACGCTTTTTCGTCCTCGTTCCAGAGCACGAGCACGTCCTCGAACGAGAGGAGCGCACCGTAGGCCGCCTCGCGGAGCGCGCGATTGAGCGACGTTTCCTTTGTCAGGACCGCGAAGTTCCCCACCGCCTCGCTGCCGTCACTCACCTTGAACACGGGATTTTCTCCCTCCTCCGACAGCGAGTGACTGAGTTTCACCGCGACGAGGTTCACCCGCTCGGTGACGTGGCGTTCCATCTCCGCCATCTTCGCGGATTCGGCCCTGCTCGCGGTGAACTCACGACGACGGGTTCCATCGGTTCGGAGGACGACGTGTGAGAACTGTACGTCCACGTTGACGAACTCGCCGTCGCCCTCGATGTCGTCCAGCGTCACCGTCTCCGACGGCTCGGCCACGTCGCTTCCGCGCCCGCTCGCGTCGAGTCCGTCACCGGCACCGGCATCGTGTTCACCGGCACTGGCATCGTACTCGCTCGCGTCGATGCCCTGCTCGCTCGTTTCCTTGGCACCGTCGTCCGACTCGAATTCGTAGTTGCTGGCGTCGATTCCTCGATGTTCGACGGGTTCGGAGGTATCCTCGGAGCGACCCTCATCGCCGCTCTCGGAATCGCCACCGTCGCCCTCACCGTTACCGCTCTCGCCCGCGTCCAGTCGGCGTTGGAACGGCGGGACCGATAACTCGGGTTTCACGTCGAACGACCAGCAGTCGTCGCTCGGTTCCTCGCCGGGCCAGAGGCGGAGCGTCGGCGAAAACACCGTTGCCCGGTCGGCGACGCTTCGTTCGACCTCCCGAAGGCCGATGCTGGCGTTCTTGTCCGCCGGGGCGATGGTGACCATCGATCCGTCGGGAGCGAGGTAGTCGAGGTACTTCCGAACGACCGCTTCCGGGTCGGATAATTCGCTCAGCACGTTGGCGAACACGATGAGGTCGTACTCCGCCTCGCCGTCCTCGGGTTCGAACGCCTCCGCGGTGTCGCGGTACACGGTCGGGTAGAAGTTCTCCCCCGTCTCCTCCAGCATCGCGGCGAGAACGTCGGCGGCGTCGCTCGGTTCGACGGCGTGATACTCCACGAACGTCTCCGACGGGAGGAAATCGTGGAGGCCGAGCGCGGGGCCGCCGACCCCTGCGCCAACGTCCAGCACGCGAAGTTTTCCGGGAAGCAGGCCCCGTCCCGCGAGTTCCGAGAGGACGTACTGGACCACGGCGTAGTAGTCCGGCAGGTGGTAGATGGCGTAGCCGAGCGCGACGCGGTAATCGTACTCGACCGGGTTCTGCGCGAAGTAGTCCTCCTTGAGCCGTCGAATCGTCCGCCGGAGTTCGTCGCCCGACGCGCCGTCCGGCCACCCCGCGCCGAACTCCGCGACGAGCAGGTCTTCCAGTTTCCGACCGTACGTTTCGGGGAACGACTCGACGCCGCGGAATTCGGGGCGAACGGGGTCGTCGGATGCGGGTTCGAAGGTGCCGTCGTCGCGCTCCACGAAGCCGAGCGCTCCTGCCTCCTCGCGGAGCACCTGCCGGACGACCGCGGGATGCGGTTCACCTTCGACGTATTCGGAAATCTCCTCGGGGTCCACGGGCCGCACGTCTTGCAGGTACTTCGCGTTCGAGAGCACCTGCTCGCGCCGGTCGTCGTTCATTCGTCCTCCTCGCTCTCCGCGGCCTCGCGGTACAACCGTTCGAAGTCGGCCGGGTCGGCGTCGGCCAGTCGCTTCGCCGCTTCCGCCACGCCCGTCGCGCCGTCGAAGGTGGCCTGAATGTCGGCGTAGACACGGGGTTCCCCGTCGGTCACGTGGTCCGCGAGGGCGGCCAACTCCTCGTAGACGGGAGTTCGAAGGCCCTCAGGTACCGGGTTCGACGCCAGCGCGAAGGCGAGCACCGCCGCGTGCGTCCCCGCTTGCACCGTCGTCATCGCGTCGTCGTGCTCCGCCGCCGTCGTCTCGACCAGCGTGTTCCCGCGCGCTTCGATCGCGTCGAGCAGTTCGCGCGTGACCGGTCCCGATTCGTCCGCGACGACGGCCACGTTCCCCGGTGCGGTGTCCGCCCCGAACAGCGGATGCAGGCTCACCCGTTCGACGTTCGGCGCGTGTTCGGCCATCGCTTCGACCGGGTCGGCCATCACGCCGCTCACGTCGAGCATCGCCCGGTCGGCGTTCGGCGCGTGTTCCGCGATGGCCTCCGAAATCGCCGGAATCGGCACGGCGAGACAGACCACGTCGAATGATTCGTCGGCGTCCAGCGCGACCGCTCGCCCACCGACCGCTCGGGCGGCCTCCGCCGCAACCCCCTGTTCCACGTCGGCGAACGCGACGTCGCCCGGTATCGCCTCGGCGAACCAGCGGCCCATCGCGCCCGCCCCGACGACGAGTACGTTCATTGCCTTCGCGTTGGTGTGGTCCGCCCAAAAGCGGTTCGTTTGCGGGAATTCCTCGGTCGGTACAGTGTTCGTCCTTCCGCGGGTTTATCGCTCATCGAACGACGGCATCACTGAGTGTAGTTCTCAAACCTTAAGAGACAGCGCCGACAACCGCCGAGTATGATTCCACTCGAAGCCGTTCCCGCGAATGAAGCAGGTATCGTCGTTCTCGTCGCTGGACTCGCGTTCACCGTGGCGTGGCTCGCCTACTTCTACAGATAGTCGAGGCAGTTCACCGTTAGGCGTTCGTCTCGTCCGGCGCTTCGACTCGCTCGCGCAACCACTCGGCGGCGTTTCGGACGGTGTTCTCGTCCGTCCCCTCGATTTTGACGCGCACGTAGTCGCCCGGATAGCTCCCGACTTTCACGTCGAACCGCTCCCGAAGCGTCTCGAATCGGTCGAGCAGCGCGCTCTCGGGTTCGCCCGTGGGAACCGTCTCGGTGTAGTACGGCTCGCCGTCGAACTCGTCGGCGATTCGCTCGAACATCGAATGCATCTCGCTCGGCACGCCCGGCAGGACGTAGATGTCCTCTATCTCCGCGCCGGGGGCGACGCCGACGTCGTTCGGCAGCATCCGCGACCCTTTCGGTAGGTGGGTCGTCCCCGACGTCAGGTCGGCGTGCGAGTAATCCGAGTGCGCTTCTATCCACTCGACGGCTTCCGTGTGCTCCTCGACGGGAACGCCGACGGCCGCCGCGATGCCCTCCATCGTCAGGTCGTCGTGCGTCGGACCGAGGCCGCCGGTGACGAGCACGGCGTCGTACTCCGCGCGGGCTTCGTTCACGACGCGGGCGATGTCGCCCACGCGGTCCGGCACGACGAACACCCGTTCGACGGCCACGCCGCGCTCGGTGAGTCGCTCGCCCAACCACGCGGCGTTCGTGTTGACGGTATCCCCGGAGAGAATCTCATCCCCGACTGTTACCAGCGCAACGTTCATACCGAACCGTTGACCGCGATGAAGAAAAGTGCTCTCACATCCCGGGCGGCGGCCCGTCGCCCATGTCGTCGTCCGAGATGTCCATGTTCAGGCCCATCTCCTCCCGCTGGCGTTCGAGTTGTCGAATCTGATAGCGGTAGTAGGCCAACCCGACTAGGCCGATGAGGAGCGCCAGCGCGACGATTCCGGCGAATATCCACTTGTCACGCCCGAGGTAGTAGCGGACCGAGATGCTGTCGGATTTTACCGGGGTCGACCAGACGATGTGTTCACGACCGTCCTCCATCGTCGTCTCGTAGCCGCCGGGACGCACGTCGCTCAACAGGAACGTATCGACCCGCATCCCGCGCGGGATTGTCACCTCGTACGTCTTGTCCTTCAAGTAGGTCGGGACGTAGAACGTCTTGCCCTGCCTCGACGCCGTGTACGCGAGTTGTCCCTGTCCCTGCGGCGGTTTGATGATGGTCGAGGATTTCGTCTTCTTCACCTCGATATGGTCCGCGTTGACGACGGTGCCGTTGGGATACCGGAACTGCACGGCCGAAATCTCGACGGGTGCCTCCTCGCCGAAGGACTCCTCTTGGTGGATTTCGAGAGTCCCCTTCTTGTCGAGTCTGTAGACCGCCTGATACTGGTGGCTCGTGACGTTGTACGTCACGTCCTGCGCGGTGTTCCAATCGTACGTCGCGTTCTCCGAGAGTTTCTGCTGGCTGATTTCGCCCGGCCCGAACACGGAAGTACAGCCAGCACTGGCCACGAGGAGGAAGAGCAGACCAATTCCGAGGGCGAGCCGTTTTCTCATGGAATTACACAACGGATTTCGGCCGGGATGTAGCCGCCAATGCTGGCGAGCAGTCCCGGTGGGTCGGTGTTTTCGGTACAGACGATGCTCTGTTCTAACACGCCGAGGCGCTCGACGGTCACGATGTCCTGTGCGTGTCCGGCGCGGTTGACCGTCGCCCGGACCTCGCCCCGCGTCGCACTGTTGACGTTCACGCGGCCGTTCCCGCGCGACCAGTCGAACAGGCGGTCACGCTCGTCGTCCGAGAGGCGCGACGAGCCGTCGTCCGCGTAGACGAACTCCATCGGCATGTGCTGGACGAGTCCGAAGCGTTCGACGACCTGCTCCGGTCTGCCGGGACCGAGGCCGAGTTCGGCCGCCGGAATCCGAACTTCCTGTCCGGCGTCGAGGACGACCCCGTCGTCGTCCCACGATTCGAGCGTGCCGACGTAGGTGTCGCCGTCGCGGAGGTTCGGCGTGACTTCGCCCCACTCCTCGGCGAGGATGTTCCGGGCGACCACTTCGTCCTCGCCTTCGACGGTGACGGAGACGAAATCGTCGTGCCGGACGCCGATGTGGAACTCGACGTCGAGGTCGCCGAGCGCGTTTTCGACGAGGGACTGGAGACCGTCGAGTGCGCGTCGTTTCGCGTCGCCGCTGACGTACACTTTGGTTGCGAGAACGACCATTATGCACCGAGCGTTTCGACGTTGAGTTCGTCTTCGAGGTCGTCGATTCGGTCCTCCATGGACTCGACGAGCATCGAGTTCTCCATGGATTCGAGGGGCGAGCCACACTCGGGACACTCGAAGCCGAAGTCCATCGCCTCGCCGAACTCGAACCGGAGCGAGCAGATTTCACAGAGATAGAACTCGTGGTTCCGTTCGTACTCTTCGCGCTGTTGAAGCGCGTCGAGGAGGCGGTACATCTCTTCCTCCAAGTTCTCCGGTATCTTGTCGTACTCGAACGTCCAGAGGTAGGTGAGCCACCCCGAATCCTCGTCGCGGAGGCGTCGATAGCTCGCCAAGTCGTTCTCGTAGAGGATGAACAACGCCCGTCGAACGTCGTTGAGTTCGAGGTCGAGTTCCTCCGCGAGTTCCTCGTCGGTCACTTCACCGTCCGGCGGCGCGGCGGCGACCGGCATTCCTTTCGGCCCGACCAATTCGTGAAGATATTTCTGAATCACCGGGTCGCTTAGCAGGTCCTCGAAAGCCATTGATATGTTATATCGGGTCGTTCATCTGTTTAAAACCATCGGGAGCGCGTCAGTGGTATCCCTTCGGGAAGTGACCATCTGCCCGGAATGATGTCGGTCGCGTGTCGAATCATCGACGGGATGGGACGACCGAATCGGCCGCCGTTTCCGCCGTCTTTTCGTTTGGTATTCGTTCAAAACCACAAGAAACTTAACCTATCAGTGTTCTGGGTGTGACGATGCAAGTCGGGATAGACCCTCAACAACTCGGACTCCAACTGGGAAGCGGTGCCGTCATCGGCGGCATCATCGGGTTCGCCGCGAAGAAAGTCGCGAAACTCATCGCGGTCATCGTCGGCCTCGAACTCGCCCTGTTCAAGTTCCTCGAATCGCGCGGGATACTAACGGTAGACTGGGAGAAACTCTCGGCCGGACTGTTGAAGACCGGTCAGGCCGCCGGAAACGGGACGCCGCCGTCGTGGCTGACGACGCTGCTCTCGACGCTCTCCGTGAGCGCCGGATTCATCGGCGGATTCATGATCGGCTTCCGAAAGGGATAGTTCACCACTCCTGACTGTCCCCCCGGCGGTATCGTTCCCTGAGGCGGTACCCGCTCACGTCACCCGACTCGGAAAGCGAAATCGCGTACTGTCCGAGGATGTCTTGGGTGTCCGGTATCGCGCTCCGTTCTACCATTTCGACGACGACCTCCCAGCCGTCGCCGTCGTCCGTTATTTCGATGATGCCGTCGAGCGGGTGCCCGACCAAATCGTCGGCGACGTCCTCGACCGTCTCGCGGACGTCCATCACGTCGAACTCACCGTTACCTGTCGCTTTCTCGTCGTCGGAATCCTCGCTCACGTTTTCGTCTCCCTCCCGGTCGTCTCCCGTCTCGTCGTCGTTTCCAGAGACGTCCTCGTCGGCGTCGTCTATCGTCTCGTCGTCCGGGCCGTGCTGGTGGCAAAATCCGTCGTCCTGTGCCGGGTGTGCGCACCGCTCGCCGTCCTTGGTGAGCGCCCGGCACTGGTCTGCTTCGGACATGGTGTTTTACGCCGTTTCTATGACGTACTGGCCTCGGGGGACGCGACTTCGACCTGCTCGAAGTCGATTTCGTCCTCCGAGGATGCTCGTTCTAACTTCGCCATCTCCTTCGCGTAGTGGAGGAAGGTATCGACCGATGCGACCACGACGCGCGCCTCGACGGTGAGCACCTCGATACCGACCACGGAGATGCGAGCCCACACGTCGATGACGACTCCTTTGTCGAGGATGCGGTCCAGGACGTCCGCGAGACTCGACGAGTTTGGTTCTGCTTGTACCATAGTTGTTCCCTCTCTTGAGTAGTGCAGGTGGACGATATTTCATGGTTAGGGCCGACCCTGCAAGTTACTTTTAAGGGATCGTCGAGTCCGCTTCGATTTTCGTCGGGACGATATCCAACTCGGGTCACGCTTGCAGGCAAACGAACTATGGTACTCGGTCACGATTCGTTTCCGGGGAACGATGACCGACTCAACGAGCGACTCCAAGGCGGACGAGTTCGACGACGTAGTAGACCGGTTGTCCGCGGCGGTCGAGGGAACGGAGAATGACGACTCGTCGGGCCAAACCGGGACGGCCGAAACGGTCGACGTGGACGAGATAGTCGATTCCGACGGTGACATCGGCCTCTACGATGCGAGGGATATCGGACGGGCCATCGCCGGGGACCTCATCGGGTCGCCGCTCGACGGAATCATCGAAGTCGGGGAACAGGACGACGACGGCTGGCGGGTCGTCGCCGAGGTTGTCGAGCGGACCGCGGTGCCGGATACGCAGGACATCCTCGGCCGATACGTCATCAGCCTCGAACCGGACGGCACCGTCCACGGCTACGGCCGTGCGGGGCGGTACCGTCGCGGAAGCGTCGAAACGCAGAGCGAGATATTCGCCACGGAAGAACGCTGAATGGGGGACGACATGACCGAAGACGAAACAGGAACGGTACGAAAGCTGGTCGAACAGAACGTGAGTGAGGAGCTGACCGTCGAAGAGTTGGTGGACGAACTCACCGAAATGGAAGCCGAAAACGGGGGAACCGTCGGTCGTGACCTCGGACGACTCGTCGGCTGCGGCCTCGGGATGGTGGTCGGACGAAAGGTCGGGGAGTCGCTCGGAAATCGACTGGGAACTCGTTTCGAGGGGAACGGAGAAGCCGAGTCGGAGGGGGAAGAAACCGATGAGAAAGAAGAGTCACGCGAACAGCTCATCCGAGAGCGCGTGCAGGACGCCTTCGAGGTGAGCAAAGAGGAGGCGACGGAGATAATCGCCACCGCGAGCAGCATCGGCGGGGGCGAAAGCGAGGACGACGACGAACGGACGGCGAGCGACGGCGAAGACGAGGAGTCGACGGACGACGACGAACAGTCCAGCGGTGAAAACGGGGAGTCGACGGCAGAAGACGAAGCGGACGAAGAACAGTCGTCGGGGGAGGAGACTGATTTCGAAGACGGAATCGAACTCGACCAACTCTCGAACGACGACCTCGAAGCGCTGGCGAACGACCTGATGGACGAGCTCGACCAGCGAAAAGCCGCCCAGTGACGACCGCGGCCCCGTTTCGCGTGGCGGTCGGGACGGAACGAATCCCTGAGACAGAGCGAAAGCGGTGCATGCTTGCATTTTCCGCCACACGACTTATTAACGCACGTCCCGTCGGTTGCCAGTCGTAGGAGCACCGTCTCCATGAAACGATGAGTTCGAACCGATACGTCTACGGGGTCGTCGAGAAGAACGAGTTCGAGTTCGACACCGAAACCGTCGGTGACGCCGACCGAGTGTACACGGTAACGTACCGGTCGCTTTCCGCCGTTGTCTCGGACATCGACACGACCGACCCCGAGCGAACCGACGAGGATAGCAAGACGCACGACGAGGTACTTCGGGACGTCCTCGAACGTGACGACGTGGACGCCGTGGTGCCGATGCAGTTCGGTATGGCGTTCAAAGACAACCGAAGCCTGAAGAGCGTCCTCAGGGGTGCACGCCGCGCGTTCAGGAAGGCGCTCAACGAGGTCGATGGACACGTCGAACTCGGCGTCAAACTCGTGGCCGGAGAGGGCGACGAGTTGCCGCGCGACGAAATTCGGGAGGACGTTGGCGAGCGACTCGCGGCCGTCGCCGAGAGCGAGACGGAGGACGACCTGTTCAGCGACCGCCTTGTCCTCAACCGGTCGTACCTCGTGGCGACCGAGGACCGCGAGACGTTCGCGGCTGAAGTGGGGGAGATACGCGACGAGTACGGCGAATTGACCGTCCAGTTTACGGGACCGTGGGCACCGTACAACTTCGTGGACATCCACGTCGGGGCCCAGCGATGATCATCGTCGACGACCTGCTGTTCAAACCGCTGGTGTCGATGGTGGACGTGCTTCACTCGCTGGCGGTGGACGAGATGTACGACGTCGCGGGCATTCAGGACGAACTCAAGGAGACGCACCTGCTGTACGAACTCGGCGAGTTGTCGGACGAGGAGTACGAAGAGCGGAAAGCGACCCTCGAAACACGACTCGACGTCGCGGAGACGGCCCACGAACGGCTGCGAAGCGGGAAAGTCGAGGTGAAACGATAATGGGACTCATCGAACGGCTGGTCAGACTGGCCAACGAACTCTCGGAAGACGACACGACACGCGCACATACCGGCGGCCGCGACACGCCACGGGGGAGAATCAACTACGGAATTTCCGTCGGCTCCATCGAATCGGGTGCCCCTCGAAAGCAACGGAGCCGGTCCCGGAAGCGTCGGGGGAAATACCTGACGAACACTCGGGAGGAGGACGACGAACTCGTCGTCACCATCGACCTCCCCGGCGTTCCGAAGGACGACCTCGGGGTCACGTTCGACGCCGAGACGGGTACCGTGGAGGTCCGCGAGGACGAGCGACCCATAAAGCGACTCGGCCTCGACTGGGACGACGCGCGAGTCACGAACGCATCGTACAACAACTACATCCTCGAACTGCGCATCGGTCGGGGGCTGCCCGATGGATAGCGACCGAATCGACGCGTTCACCGAGGAGGTGCGGTCGGGACTCGACGGGCTGACGGCGGCGTTCGAGTCGGCCGACTCGTTCGAGGAGGTTTCGGGCGAAGCCCAAAAACTCTGGGACGTGCTGGACGAGGGCGAGGACGTGCTCGACGAACTCGACCTCACCGACGTTCCCGAGGTCGTCGAACTGTCCGAACTCCCGGACGTCATCGAGTTGGAGGACACGCCGGATGCCGTCGACGAGGGCGACCCGGGGGAACTCATCGACGTTCGAAGCCTGATACGCGCCGTCGAGTTCCGCGAACTGTGGTCGTCCACCGACGTCCGAAGCCTGTGGAACGAGAGCGACGAGTTCACCGACGCGCTCGAAAACGTCGGGGTCGGCGATTCGGACGGGAGGGACGACGGAGACGTCGCGATGGACGGCGACCTCAAAAACGAGGTGCAGTCCGAACTGTACGAGTCGAAACTACGGAACCGGCTGCAAGAGAGCGTAGCCGAGTTCCGCGAGCAGCTCATGGACACCCGAAACGACCTGCAGGAGGTCGCGGAGGAGAACGAATCCATGGGAAGCGCGGGACAGCCGTCGTCCGATAACCCGTCCGCGTACTCCACGATGGCGGGGTTGCGGTCGGACGTGGGGGGCGTCGCACGCTACTCGACGGTACCGAAGAGCGGGTGGCACTCGTCCGGCGGCGGGTCGAAACGAATCTACGGCGACCGATTCGAGGAGGAAGACGATGGGTGAAACCGGTCCCACCCGAAGCCAGTCCGACCTCGCGGAGATGTTGGAACTCCTCCTCGACAAGGGCGTCGTCATCAACGCCGACATCGTGGTGACGGTGGGCGAGACGGAACTGCTCGGCGTGAAACTCCGGGCCGCCATCGCGTCGTTCGAGACGGCCGCGCAGTACGGCCTCGAATTCCCGGAGGGAACCGACATGAAGCGCGTCGAGGAGGCAGCGAACGTCGAGGAACTGCCCGAGTCGGAAACCGTGACCGTCGGCGTCGACCCCGACGACGAGTCGAACGAGGGAGGCGAAGAGGAGGCGGAAGCGGACGAGAGAAGCGAAGAAGAGGCGGAATCGAAGGTGGAAGAAGACGCCGACGAAGAGCCCCAGACGGCGGAGGCAGAGCATGACGGCGATTAAAGTGGACGGCGACGACGCCGGAAAGGGACTCGTCGCGCTCGTCATCACCGTCGTGGAACTGCTCGTCGAGGCCATGGAGCGCGAGGCGGTCCGGCGGATGGAACAGGACGACCTCTCGCCGGAAGAAATCGAGCGACTCGGGGCGCAGTTGGCGGCCATCGAGGACGAACTGGAGCGACTGAAAGAATCCGAAGGCATCGAAGAAGGGGTAGACAACCTCCGCGGCGACTTGGACGACCTGATTTCGGACGCGCTGGTCGATATGGCGAACCGCGAACCTGGTCTGGAGGGATTCGGTGGCTGAACCGACCTTCGAGGAGGGGCGGTACCTCTACTGCGTCGTGGAGAGCGCCGACGAAGGGACCGTCGACGACATCGAGTTTTCGGAAGCCGGAATCGAGGGCGACCCCGTTTCCGTCGTCGAACACGACGATTTGGGAGCGGTCGTCCAGCCCTGTGATTCGCCGTTCGACTCGGACGACCTCGGGACGGTTCGGGAGTGGCTGCTGACCCACCAGTCGGTCGTGGACGCCGCAGGGGAGGCGTTCGGCACCCCGCTCCCGTTCCGCTTCGACACGATTCTCAAAGGCGACGACGACGCTGTGTCGGCGTGGCTCGCGGACCAGTCCGATACGCTCGCGTCTCATCTAGACGAGTTGGCGGGCCATTGGGAGTACCGCGTCGGCGTGGCGTGGGACGACGACCGAGTTCGAGACGAACTCGAATCGAACGACGCGGAGTTGGCCGACTTGCGCGAGCGAATCGACGACGCGACCGAAGGAACGGCGTTCCTGCTCGAAAAGCAGTACGACAACCGCCTCCGCGACCTCCGACAGGCGCGGAAGGACGACCTGACGAACCGACTTCGGGACGACCTCGACCCGCTCGTCTCGGCGTTCGAGACGATGGATTCGACGGGGGACGTGCTCGGGTCGGAGACGAACGAGGAAGTCGTGCAGGTCGCCTTCTTGGCTCACGAGGAGAACGAGGACGAAATCGGGCGCGTGCTGGACGACGTGGCGTCGGAACCGGGCGTCGAAATCAGGTTCACGGGGCCGTGGCCGCCCTACTCGTTCGCACCGGAGTTGGACGCATGAAGCCGACGAAGGACGACCACGCCGTCGTGGACCTGCTCGACGTGATACTCAGAGACGGCGTTATTTTGCAAGCGGACGTCATCATCACGGTCGCCGACATTCCGCTCGTCGGCCTGAGTCTCCGGGCCGCCCTCGCGGGCATGTCCACGATGACCGACTACGGCTACTTCGAGGAGTGGGACGCCGCCCAGCGACAACTCGCCCGTGCACCGGACGAGCATCCGTTGCTCCCCGGTGAGAACTGATTCTCATAAGCCCCCTGAATGAGCAGCCACGATTGGTACCAGCGGCACCGACGAGTGTACGAACGCGATGGTAACAGAGATAACCGACGACGACGAGGGGAAGAAAGTCGTGGACGAATCGGGTGATGAAGTCGGTATCGTCGCCGACGTACAGCACGGCACCGCCCACGTCGACCCGAACCCGGGCGTCACCGACAAGGTGAAATCGAAACTCGGGTGGGGCGACCGGGACGAGGACACCTACCCGCTGCAGGAGGAGATGGTGTCGTCCGTCACCGACGACGAGATTCGAGTGAACGCGTAGTTCGCTCCTCGACGAGGTTACTTTTCTTCCGGCGGATTCGACCCGATGGAGAGCGACGAGGACGGCGTGATTCGCCGCCCGTGCACCAAGTCGCCGAACACGATGTCGGCGAACTGCACGACGAACACCAACACTAGCGGACCGAGGAAGATGCCGTACCAGCCGAAGAGGACGCCGCCGAGGATGTACGCGAACATCACCAGTCCCGTGTGGGTCGTCCGACCCGAGATGTAGGGCCGGACGACCGTCTGTGGCAGGAGGTCCAACAGCAGCAACGAGACGACGAAGAAGGCCACCGGGTACCAGAGGAGACGGGTGTTCACCCGAAGCGCCTGCCAGCCGAAATAGAGCGTGAGCGGGACGTACACCAGCTTTCCGACGACGATGGGGACGAACGTCGCCAGCCCCGTCAACAGGGCGAACACGGTGGGGAGGGGAAACGACACCGCACCGGGAGCGATGGCGGCGAACCCGTTGTAGAGGACCGTCGCCGCCACGCCGACGAGCAGGACGGTGAGGACGTTCCCGAAGTACACGATGGCGAGGTCCTCGTCCACCGCCGTGAGATAGGCGACGACGGCGCTGTCCTCGCCCATCTCGCCGCGGAACCACGCCGCCAGTCGGTCGCCGTCGCGGAGCGCGAAGAAGGCGAACGAGATGGAGAGAAACAGCGTGAGCAGACTTCGAGAGATGATGCCGAGCGATTTCGCCGCGGTCGTGAAATCGCTCCAAGCGGTCCCGAGGTCGGACCCGACGAGTCGTCGCGGATGCGAGAGTACCCCCGGAACGTCGGTCGAACCGGGAATCAACCGCGAGTAGTAGGTTTCGATGCCCGTCCCGGTGAACGCGCTGAGTTCCCGGACGCCGACGGCGACCGTGTAGCCGACGAGGAACAGCGCCGGGAGGGAGAGCAGAAACAGCGTGGCCGCCGCCGCGAGCGTTTCGGATTCGAGTCGCGTCGTTACCCGTCGGTAGACCGGGCGCGACCCGTAGTAGACGAACAACCCGAGGACGAGCGTACCGACGAAGGCGTAGGCGACGAACGCGAGCGCCAGCGCTAACGCGATTGCGAGCAGCCACCACCCCAGCCGCGACCGCCGTTCTGGAACCTCCATCGTCCCGAATACACGACGACTCCGCAAAAGACTGTGTTCGCCGAGTCGCCCGTGCTATCGAAAAACGAAACCGGTCGTGGCGGAGCGAGTTACCGTGTCTGAAGGTCGTCTTCGTCCTTGACGATACGCGTTTCCGCCTCGCCGCTCGTGTGTTCGTTCACGAGGTCGTAGAACTCGTTTTGCATCCCGGCGGGGAACGTCATCACGCCGACCCACGACCCGTCGTTCTGCCACTCCTCGCGCTCCAAATCCCCGAACTGGCGGATTCGGGCCTGTGCGCTCCCGGCGTAGTTCGCGGGCACCTGCACCGCGATGGTCACTTCGTCGAACCGAATCGGGATGACCGGACGGAGCGCGTCGAGCGCGTCGTCCACCTGCTGGTCGACGGGTTCCATCGGGTCCACCGAGAAGCCAGCCTGCTCCAGCGCGTTCTCGATGCGCTCCGGCGGGTGGGGCGCGTTGTCCATCTGCGGGTTGACCGCGTTGCGCGTGATGCGGTTGACCAGTTGTTTGTGCTTCTGTTCCTGCATCTCCCTGCGCTGCTCGGCCGTGATCTGAATCTCACCGCGTTCGACCACTTCGGGGATGATTTCGAGCGGGTCCGTCGTCTCGAAGACGGTCTCCAAATCCTCCTCGGCCGGTCGGTCCCCTCGGCTCGCGTTCTCGAACACGTCCTCGGCGGCGATGACGTCCTCGATGTCGCCGTCGAAGTCGCCGCGTTTCATGGCGAGCGCCGCATCCGGGTCTACGAGCACTTCGAAGCGAGCACCGTGCGATTCCAGACGCGCCGTCACCGCCTCGTCGAGTGATATCATACCCGAAGGTAAACGCGCCCACCTAAAAGATGTTTCCCGAGAAAAACGTCGAAATTACTCTTCCGGCTCGTCTTCGTCCTCGGATTCGAGGAGGTCGAGTTCGTCGAGGTAGCTCTCGACTTCCTCGTCGTCGAGCATTCGGAAGCGTTCGCTTTCGACATCGACGGTGGCGAGGCCGACGCCATCCGCCGAGAGTTGGTCGTCGTTGACCGTTCCGAGGCCGCTCAGGGCGAGGTCGATGCCGCCGTCGAGGTCCATGCCCTCGCTGTAGTTCGATTCGAGGTAGTCCTGAATCTCGCCGCGGTCCGCGCCCACGGCGAGCGCTTTCCACTCGTACGGCGTCCCGGACGGGTCGGTCTCGTAGAGGCGCGGTTCGCCGTTCTCGATGCCGCCGATGATGAGCGCGACGCCGAACGGTCGCGCGCCGCCGACTTGCGTGTACTGCTGGATGTGGTCGGTGACTTCCTTCGTCAGCGTCTCGACGCCGATGGGTTCGCCGTAGCGCAGTCGGTTGATCTGGGACTGGCGACGCGCGAAGTCGATGAGCTGGCGGGCGTCGGCGACGTGGCCCGCGCTGGCGATACCGATGTGGTCGTCCGCCTTGTGGAGCTTTTCGACGCTGGTCTGCTCCATGAGCGGCGACCGCGTGTGTTTGTCCACCGCGAGGACGACGCCGCCCTCGGTCCGGACACCGATGCTGGCGCTCCCTCGTTTGACGGCCTCCCGTGCGTATTCGACTTGGTAGAGACGGCCGTCCGGGGAGAAGATCGTAATCCCGCGGTCGTACGCCTGCTGTTGGGCTTGTCCCTGCATAGTATCACTCGAAATCGAGTTCCGTCGCGCCTACGAACGAGTCATCGACCTGAATGTCGAGCGCGCCATCCCGTGTGATGGCGGGTCGGATTTCGTCCGCGAACACGACGCTTCTCTCGCCCGAAACTTCCCTTTGGCGACCTAAATACTTTTCTTCACAACCTCGGACCGTCCCGCTTATACCGCGGACGAACACGCCGACGGAATCGCCGTGCACGTCGTCGATGCAGGCCAGCACCGCCCGGGCCTCGTCCGTGTGCCCCCGACGAACCCGAACCAGCGCCTCACCGTCTCCGTCCTCAAAATCGAAGGAGAACACCGTCAGATCCGCGTCCGCGCTTCCGGCGTCGCCGAGGAGGTTCTGCGCGGCGAACCAGATGCTCCGCTGGAACGACCGGCGGTCGATGTCCGCGTCGGGCCACGCTTCGAGTCCGACCGCGAGATACCGCCAGTGGGGCCGGATGTGCTTCGGGAGGTGTTTCATTCGAGGTTCTGACGGACGTTGGGCGGCGGTGGATTTGAATGGCCTGCTCTCGCGTCGGGAAGTGAGAATCGAGTCCAGTTCCGGAGACCTCAGGTGCGTTCGGCGACCAGCACGCCGACCTGTTCGTGCACCCGCTCGACGGCGGTCAGGGAGAATCCGTTGTCGGTCAGCACGTCGGCCAGATGCCCGACGGTCGAGGGGTCGTCCACTTCGGGGCTGTAGAACGGTTCCTCGGGGTCCGGCAGGCCGAAGAACATCACGTCGCCGAGGACGAACTTCCGCGGGCCGAGTGCCGCGATGGCCTCGACTGCTTCGCGCTTCTCCTCGTCGGAGAGGTGGTGCATGGCGAAGTTGGAGACGACGATATCGACCTCGTCGTCCACGTTCGGGTCCCGAAATCGTCCCTCGCCGAACTCGACGTTCTCGATGCCGTTTTCCTCGGCTTTCGTTCGCGCCTCGTCCAGCATCCCCTCGCTGATGTCGCGGCCGACGACGCGCTCTGCGCCGGGAGCGAGGGCGAGGGCGATTGCGCCGGTGCCGGTCCCCAAATCGAGGACGGTATCGTTCGCTCCGGGGTCCGCGTGGTCCACGACGAGCGAGACGCAGGCGCGGTACTCCTCGGTGTCCTGTGAATCGTCGTAGTCGCCCGCGATGTCGGAAAATCGGTTCGCGTGTTCCTCAATCGTCTTCTTCATACCGGCCACGTTTCACGCCGGGGGCAATGAAATCGTCGGAGCGAATCGTCCGGTTTCGCTCGGCGAGGCGACCCCACTCCCGGAGCCCGTCCTCGATTTGGTCGGGGGAGAAACCGACCACTTCCCCGACGGCTCTCAGTTCGCGCGGGCCGCGGAGGTGGAGGTGCGAGGTGGGGTCGCCGCTGACGACGAACGGCGCGTCGTATTTGACCACCAGTTCGCGGAGTTTGCGGAGATCCTGTATCGCCTGCACCCGCGGCCCGCCGTCGGCGCGGAGGATGCGCGACAGGTTGAACTCCACTCGAACGCCGTTCTCGGCGGCGGCCTTCGCCAGCACGTGGTTGAAATCGCCCCGGCCGCGCATCGGGTGGGCCAGCACGTCGATGCGCTCTTCCTCGACGGCGAAGCGGTTGAGTTTGTTCGTCCCACCGTGGAGCAGGAGTACGGTCGTCTTCGGGCGGAAGTTGCCGACGTGACCGCTGGCCTGTGACGGGTTGTCGGCGCGGATTTCGAGGCCGTCAACGACGTCCACGTCGTAGGCGTCGCTGACCCGCTCGGCGTCGAATTCGGCCCGGGAGTCGCCGTGGTTGCGGACGACGATGCCGTCGAACCCGTAGTCGGCGGCCGTGGCGGCGAAGCGTGCGACGGTACCCTCCCCATCCGGGACGGCGTGGACGCCCTCGTACATTCTCGTGTTCGGGTCCGCGGCGGCGAGACTTGGCGCTTGCGACTCGGACCGCGAACCCGGACCCTCGTCTTGAGTCGGAACTGATTAGCCGTTCCAGTGACACCGGAGAGGTAAGCCCAAGGGGTTTTAGCGTCTCAACCCGAAAGGCCGGAAGGTTCAGTAACAGAATGGACAGCCACCCACCGACCTCAGCGACCGCCGACACGCCCTCCGAGGCAGACCTTGAGTGGTGCCACCAGGCCGTTCAAGGCGTCTCCCGGACGTTTGCCATCACCATCGACCTCCTCGATGCGCCGATGGCCGATGCCATCTGTGTCGGATATCTCCTCTGTCGTGTCGCCGACACCATCGAGGACGCGGGCCACATTCCGCCCGCCGAGCAGACGCGTCTGCTCTACCAGTACGACGCCGTCCTCGACCCGACCGATTCGACGACGATAGACGAGTTCCGCGAGGACGTGGACGAGTGGATACCGGACGACGACGGCGACGACGCCGACTGGTCGGTGGTCGAACACGCGCCGCGAATCGTGGCGACGTTCGACGCGTGTTCTCCGTCCGTCCGGGACGCGGTTCGCCCCCCCGTTCGGGAACTCGTCGGCGGGATGGCGATGTTCGTCGAACGCCACGCGGGCGAAGGCGGCCTTCGAATCGGGACGCGCGCGGAACTGGAGGAGTACTGCTACTACGTCGCCGGAACCGTCGGCGAACTCGTCACGAACCTCGTCTGTCGGGACGCGGATTCGGCGCAAGCGAACCGCCTCCGCGAAACGTCGGAGTCGTTCGCCCTCCTCCTGCAACTCGTCAACGTCACCAAGGACGTGTACGTCGATTACCACGACGAGAACAACGTATATCTACCAGAGACGTGGCTCGAAGACGCCGACGTTCCGCAGGACGACCTCTGTGACCCCGAACACAGCGACGACGTCGCGGACGTCGTCGCCCGAACCGCGGACCACGCTCACAGCTTCACCGACGACGCCCAAACGTATCTGGAGAGCATGCCCCGCGAACGCGGCAACCGTCTCGTCGCGTGGACGATTCCGTATCTCCTCGCGGTCGGTACGCTCCGCGAAGTTCGAAAGCGACCGGAGGACGCGCTTCGCCGGGCGGGAATCAAGGTCTCGCGCGAGGAAGTGCACGCCCTCATCGGCTCGCTCGCGGGCGGCGTCGAACGCGACGCTCTCGGCGACTTGCGCCGGACGATTTCCGAGCGGCCGTTCCACCTATCCTGATTTTCGGCCGTCCATCGGCATCAGTTTGCCCCAGTACGATGTAATCACAGGATGAGAACTCATTTCAGAGAGGAGATATCTTTGGACAGATGGCACTGTCTAGATAAGGACGAGCAGGTCGAAGAGTTAGTGATTGATGCTCCTCTCAAACCTGCTCAGAGAGAGTTTAGACACGGCTACGCTTGAATGTTGGGAGCGTGAGCGGACGGCAACGCCCGTCAGGGCGTTTGCCGTCCGGCTCCACGCGACCGGTTGCTCGCTTAGAGAAACACAAGCGATTCTTGCGCTCCTCGGCGTAAAACGGTCGCATCAAGCGATTTTTCAATGGGTTCATCGGATATCTGACAGCGTCTCCTACCCGCCGTCGGCATCGCCGACGCGGGTCGCGGTGGACGAAACCGCTGTCAAAATCAATGGTAAGTGGTCTTGGGTGTACGCTGCAATAGACACCGAGACAAAGCTGCTGCTCGGTATCGACGTGTTTGATCGGCATGGCACTGATCAAGCAGCTGTGTTTCTGTCTGGATTGGCCGAGAAACACGATTTCTCGGACGCCGTGTTTCTCGTTGATGGCTACGGCTATCGGACTGCCCTCTTTCGGATTGGGTTGAGCGGTCGGCTCGACTACACCGAGCGAAACCTGATCGAAAAGTGGTTTCACACGCTCAAACAGCGGATCGACCGCTTCCATACGTCATGGGTGGGCAGTCGGCCAAGCGTTCAGCGGTGGCTTGAACAATTTATGCACTACTATAACCATCAGCGACCGCATCAATCGCTTGAAAATCGAACACCTGTCGAGGAGGAGCTTAACTAGACAGTGCCGGACAGATTTATCTAATTTTGTGCTGTATTTTCCATGCTTGCAATAAATGATAGGTTGCCGCCCTCCCCGAACCGAACGAATCGACTCCCAAACGACTTCCGCACGGTCGAAATCGAACCGAGCGGCAGGTGAACGCTGATGCGGTCCCGGATACCCGTCCTCCTCACGGTCTGTCTCGTGCTCGCCGCCATCAGCGGGTGTGTCGGCCAAGCGCCGAGCAACGGTGCCGGTGCGGGGTCGCCGACGAAGACGACCCAAACCGCGTCGTTCAGCGACGCCAAAGCCCACGAGGTCGTGGACGACATCCGCGCGAAGCAGCGGAACATCAGCACGTACCACGCCGTCGAAGTGGAAAAGCGCACGTATCACCTTCCGAACGGAAGCACGTACTCCCGGACGCGGAAGATAGACACCACGAAGAAGTACGTCGATGGGGCGATGCTCCAGCGCCGGGAGTACTTCTCACCACGTTCGAGAACGGTCATCGAGAACGAGACGAGTTTCATCACGTACGACAGAGCCAACGACACGTACCGCGTGGGTAATCGACGTAGCGGCGGCCCGAACCACTACTTCATCAGCGGCATCTACGAGGCGCGAAACGAGTTCGAGGCCGCCTTCGAGGACGACTCGCTTTCGTACCGCGGTACGACGACCGTCCTCGGTCACGAAGTGTACGTCATCGAGTTCGACAATCCCAAAAACCCGAAGAACGCTTCGTGGTACACGTCGAAGTTCTGGATAGACACCGAATCGGGCGCGCTCGTCAAGAGCAAAACCGACTACCGGATACCGTTCGAGGAGACGCTCGCCGAACTCAAAAACGGGCGACCGTCGAAGGGAACCACGTCGGACGACGGGGCAGTCATCAAAAACGCGACGGTCGTCTTCACCTACGAGAACCTCTCCGTGAACGAGGACCTGTCAGACGGAACGTTCGAACCGCCGGAGAACGCCACCAGAAACGGTCGGTAGGGTTTTCGCGCCCACATTTTCCGTCGCCGCTCAATTTTGGTCGCCGCTCAGTACTCGTAGAAGCCCTTCCCCGTCTTCTTGCCGAGGTCGCCCGCGTCCACTTTGCGCTTCAGCAGGTAGGCGGGTTTGTATCGGTCGCCGAGTTCCTCGAACAGGGTCTGGCTGGCGTCGAGACAGATGTCGAGTCCGATGTGGTCGGCGAGCGTGAGCGGACCCATCGGGACGTTCGTTCCGAGCGTCATTCCCTTGTCGATATCCTCCTTGTCGGCGACGCCCTCGTCGTAGGCGCGGATGCCCTCGTTGATCCACGGCATGAGGATTCGGTTGGTGACGAAGCCGGGTTTGTCGTCGGACTCCCACGTCTCCTTACCGAGTTCCTCCGCGAGGTCGTGGGCGAGCGTCACCACGTCGTCGTCCGTCTTCTCGCCGACGACGAGTTCGACGCCTTTCATGATGGGAACGGGGTTCATGAAGTGCAGACCGACGATTTGCTCCTCGCGGTCGGTCACGCTGGCGATGGTCGTGATGGAGAGCGTGCTGGTGTTGGTGGCCAGCACGACGTCTTCGGGGAGCACCTCGTCCAAGTCGGCGAAGATGTCCTGTTTGATGTCCATGTTCTCGACGGCGGCCTCGACGACGAAATCGCAGTCCGCGAGGTCGTCGAGTTCGGTCGTGCCCGTGATTCGGTCGAGTACCCCGTCGGCTTCCTCCTGACTCATCTTCTCCTTTCCGACGAATCTGTCGAGGCTCCCCTCGATGGTGTCGAACCCGTTTTCCACGAACTCCGCTTTGATGTCGCGCATAACCACGTCGAACCCGTTCGCGGCGGCGACTTGCGCGATGCCGCTGCCCATGGTGCCTGCGCCAACTACGCCGATGCTGTCGATATCGGAAAGCGTCCGCATGGTGGCGAGTGCTCCGGGAACGGTTGTAAGGATAGCGGAACGAAAGCGGAGTCAGAAACCTGTTGACACAGTAACGATTCGGACAGGTCGAATGGCGAAACATTCAAGATGAGTGAGTGGGAGAAAGAAATGAATCGGTGAGGGCCGTGACGGAAAACGAGACACGCGAAGCGGACGTGACCGTGACCGAAACGACGGACGTGAAATTCGTCGGACCAGCGACGGCGGCGGTTATCGACGACGCGTCGTTCGGCGTCAAAGCCATCCAAAACCGAACCGTCTCCTACGAGATGCTCCGCGAAGCGGGCGTCAATCCCGGCGTCGCCGGTCGTCTGCGGCGCGAACACTCCCTGTCGTGGTCCTTCGAATCCGGAAACGACCTGACCGACAGGTCCACGCAAGTTCGTGGCCTCCAGGACGATGAGCGGGCGTGGATTGCCGCCAGTTCCGGCGACTGGGAGCGTGAGACGCCCGAAACCGCCACGACGGACGGGAGCGGCGAGGCTGAAGCGGAGGAGGCGGCGTGGCGCGACCGAAGTAGCCCTGACCCCGTGACCGACGTGCCGGAAATCGACGACCGCCTCGCGGACGAACTCGCGGAAGCGGGCATCACCTCGGTTCGAAGCCTCGCCATCGCCAACCCGGAGCGCGTCGCCGACTCGCTTTCGTTCGATCGGAATCGAGTTACTAAATGGCGCGACTCGGCCCACGAATTGCTGTGAATTTACTACTATTGTAGTCTTCAATATACTCGATAGGACTCCCAAGATGGCCGAAAACGGGCATTCCGCTCTGCGCGCGACCAGTACACTCATATACGTCGTGGGCGCAGTTCGGGACGATGATTCCGCTGACTGACTCGCAAGTCACGCGAGACGGCAAAGCACTCATTCTCGCAATGGACCACGGACTGGAGCACGGACCCTCCGCCGACTTCGGTTCCGTTCCGGACACTCTCGACCCCGAGAAGATATTCGAAACCGCGACGCACGACGCGGTGACCTGTCTCGCGGTCCAGAAAGGTATCGCCGAGACCTACTACCCCTCCTACGACGACGACGTGAACCTGCTCGCCAAGCTCAACGGGACGAGCAACCTCTGGACGGGCGAGCCGTACTCGCCGCAGAACTGGACGGTCGATTACGCGGCCGAACTCGGCGCGGACGCCGTCGGCTACACCGTCTACTCCGGTTCGAACCACGAGTGCGACATGTACGAGGACTTCCGCGACGTGCAGGAGCGGGCACACCGCGAATACGACATGCCCGTCGTCATGTGGTCGTACCCCCGCGGACAGGGACTCAAGAACGACACCAAAGAGAGCGTCATCGCCTACGCGACCCGAATCGCGCTCGAAATCGGCGCGGACATGGCGAAGGTCAAGTACCCCGGAACGCGCGAGTCGATGGAATGGGCCGTCAAATCCGCCGCCGACATGCCCGTCGTCATGAGCGGCGGGTCGAAGACCAGCGACTACGAGTTCCTCTCCAGCGTCGAAGCCGTGATGGACGCTGGCGGTTCCGGACTCGCCGTCGGACGGAACGTCTGGCAGCGTGACGACCCCGAGCGCATCCTCGACGCGCTCGAAAAGGTCATCTTCGAGGGCGCAACGGCCGACGAAGCGCTCTAACGATGGAGACGGTTACAAAAATCATCGAGGTCGTCGCGTCCGCCGCCCCCGAGATTCGCGGCGGTCTCACCGGTCGTCGTCGGAAGGCCGACGAGGAAAATCCCAGCGGGGAAATCCAGATGGCCGCTGACGTGTGGGCCGACGAGCACCTCGAAGCCGAGTTGACCGCCATCGAGGGCGTCGGCGAGTTCGCCAGCGAGGAGCGCGAACACGTCGTCGATTGCGGCGAGGGACTGTCAGTCGCCATCGACCCCCTCGACGGGTCGTCCAACCTCAAATCGAACAACTCGATGGGGACCATCGTCGGAATCTACGATGCGCCGCTCCCGGCGAAGGGAACGGACCTCGTCGCGTCGGCGTTCGTCCTCTTCGGACCCATCACGACGATGATGGTCGCCCGCGACGGGTCCGTGACGGAGTACGTTATAGAGGACGGCGAACAACGAGTCGTTACCGAGGACGTCACGCTCCCGGACGACCCCACGGTCTACGGCTTCGGCGGCCGCGTCCCGGACTGGCCCGAGGCGTTCACGGCCTACGCCCGCGACGTCGAGGACGAACTCAAACTGCGCTACGGCGGCGCGATGATCGGAGACGTGAATCAAGTGCTGACTTACGGCGGCGTGTTCGCCTATCCCGGCCTCGAATCGCGCCCCGAGGGAAAACTCCGCCTCCAGTTCGAGGGGAACCCGATGGCGTACATCATCGAGTCCGCCGGTGGCCGCTCCTCCGACGGCGAGCAATCGATTCTCGACGTGACGCCGGAGGAACTCCATCAGCGAGTGCCGCTGCACATCGGTAACGCGGAACTCATCGACCGCCTCGAATCGGCGCTGTAACGCTCCGCTCCGTTTTTTCCCAACCCACTCGTGCGACGACGAGTTACGTCCCGGCCGTCGTATTCGTCGCCGCCGTCGTCCGCGGTCCCGTCGTGGTCGCGACCGTGGTCGGACCGGCGGTCGCGGTCGGTCCGCTAACGGTCGTTCGCGGCACCGTCGTTTGCGGAATGCCGCCGACCTGCCGGATGCACGCCTGCACGTCGTCCTGCCGTGCCGTCGCGACCTGCTGACCGTTCGAATCGAAGACCGTCGCGTTGACGAAGACGTACCCGGAGACGTTGAGGTCGGCCGTCGTGTTCGTCCACGTGGTGGTTCCGTTCGGCGCTCGCTCGAAGTCCGCCGACGAGACGTTCCTCGTCACCAGCACGGCAGACTGCGGGTTCGAGGCGTTCACCAACACCGCCTCGACCCGGTAATCGGCCGGTTGGGTCGCGTTCGCCGTGATTCTCGTGCACGTCAGGTTCATCGTGAGCGGTGCGGTCGGCGGTGCGGTGGTCGTGGTGGTCGTAGTTGTCGTGGTCGTCGTGGTGGTGGTTGTCGTCGGTGGAGTCGTGGTCGTCGTGGCGTTCGGTGTGGTGGTCGTAGTAGTCGCCGGGGTCGGTGGAGTCGTGGTGACGTTCGTGGTGGGTGTGGTTGTCGTGACAGTTGGTGTCGTGGTGGTCGCCGAAGTCGTCGTCGGGGTTGCCGCCGGAGTCGTCGTAGTCGCACCCGGCGTCGTGGTCGGTTGCGTCGGCGTCGGTTCCCCGCCAGCCTCGCTTCGGGCGGCTTCACGGAGGGTCTCCGGCGGGACGTTTTCCTCCGTCTGGAGGCGGGTTTCGGCCTGTGAAATCCCGGAGCGCGCGGTCCGTTGTATCTGACTCGCGTCGTTCACATTTTGCTGCGTGGCCGCCTGCGTCGCACCCGCGGCTGCGCCGAACGACGCCGCCTGCACCTGCCGGACGCTCGCTCGCTGGATTTGCGTGACTCCGCCGGTCGCCGCTCCGCGTGACGCGGCCTGAATCTGCGTCACGGTCGCCTGCTGACTCTGGGAAATCGCGCCGCCCGCCGCGCCGCTCGTCGCCGCTTGCACCTGTCGGACGGAGACTTGCTGGCGTTGGCTCGCCGTGACGCCACCCGCACACGCCCCTCGTGCCGCGGCCTGCACTTGGGTGACGCTCACCTGCTGATTCTGCGTGACGGCACCCGACGCCGCGCCGAGGCAGGCCGACTGAATCTGCGTGATTCGGACGGTCTGCACCTGCGTGATGCCGCCCTGTGCCGCCCCTTTCGCGGCGGCCTGTATCTGCTGGACGTTCACGACCTGCTTCTGGACGGCACCCTGCACCGCGCCTTGTGCCGACCCCTGTGCGACGATCTGTATCTGGACGATGCTGACGACCTGTATCTGCGTGACGCTCAACGCGCCGACCGCCGCGCCGCGACACGCCGCCTGTATCTGCTCGACCGACGCCTGTTGAACCTGCCTGAGTCCACCGCTCACGGCACCCTGCGCCGCGACCTGAATCTGCGTCACGGTCACCTGCTGAACCTGCGAGACGGCACCCGCCGCCGCCCCGCGAGTCGCCGCCTGTATCTGTTCGACGCTCACCTGCTGGCGCTGCGTGACGCCGCCCCGAGCTGCGCCCATCGCGGCGACTTGCACCTGCTTCGCGTTCGCGCGTTGAGCTTGGACCGCCCCGCTCGCGGCCCCGCGGGTCGCCGCCTGTATCTGTTCGACCGAGGCGCTCTGTCGCTGGTCTAGCGCGCCGAACGCGGCCCCCTGTCCGGCCTCCTGAATCTGGGAGACGCTGGCCTTCTGATTCCCAGTTGCGCCGGTCGCCGCTCCCTGTGCAGCGCCGCGAGCGGCGGCCTGCACCTGCGAGACGCTCGCCTGCTGGCTTCCTGCGGCCGCGCCGTGACCCGCGCCGAACGCGGCGGCCTGCACTTGCGAGACGTTTGCCTGCTGTACCTGCGTGGCCGCACCGGCCGTCGCGCCGCGCGTCACCGACTGAATCTGGGTCACGTTCACCCGCTGACTCTGAAGCAGGACGCCGTGTGCGGCACCGCGGGCGGCGGCCTGAACTTGGGCGACGGACGCCTGCTGATTCTGGGAAATCGCCTGTGCCGCCCCTTCGATGGCGGCCTGTCGTTGCTGTTGCGTGATGGTGACGCCCTGTCGCTGTACCAGCGCTGCCCCCTGAACTGCCCCGCGGGTCGCGGCCTGCTCACGGTCCGACTGGTTCGCTCCTGCCTGCTGGAGGAGCCTCTCCGAACTCCCGCTCGCCGATAACAGCGGGAGCGTTCGTGTGGATTCCGACGACCGTTCGCGGGGCGCATCGGACTGTTTCGAAATCGAAACGACCCCGAGACTCGCGGTGCTGACGAGGATAAGGAGGGCGAGGGCAACCGCGAGGCCGGTGCGTGTACGTCGAGTCATGAGATACGACCTGCACGCCGGAAAGCCATGTTAACAGAGGACATTGTTAATTCCGTTCTTCGAACCATCGACCTCGGTCGAGGATTCCCGGAGGGTCGCAGTCGCCAATACCGAAAGTAGTCACGGCGAACTATCGCGGTAATCTCGATTTCGAAGCATCGAATCCCATCACCGCACCAACCCGAATCTATTCGGTGTCTAATTCATTAGAAATAAAACTCTTGGGGCCGGTGATTTCATTTTCGTTGCCAGTTTTCTAGGTGTCTAGATTCACCATTCTTTATCTATGGTGGTCAACTGCTCTTGAGCGTCGCATGAGCAACGAGTCACCCTACCGTGACGACTCGGGGAACCGTCCGTCGAGTCATCCGTCCCACGTACTTCGCGCTGAGCCAGCAGTGAGCAGACCGTCGTTCGACGACATCTTCGAACTGCTGTCGGATAAGCGACGACGATACGCCATCCACTATCTCTCGACGACAGCGGACGGCGTAGCGACGCTTTCCGATCTCGTCGAACAGGTCGTTACGTGGGAAACAGAAACATCGGCCAACGACGTCCCCGACGACTACCGTCGCCGCGTCGAGGCATCGCTTCACCACACACACCTCCCGAAACTCGCTGACGCGAACATCATCGATTACGATGCACGGAGTGAATCGCTTCGGTACTGGGGTCAACCCGTACTCGAAGAGTACGCGGAGCACGTCGCGGCCATGGAACTGCCCGACCAGTAACCGCCTTCGATTTCACTCCGCGCTACCCCTACCTCCGCAGACGCTTCTAGCTCTCCCCCATCGTTTTTCCTCGGGGCGCATGCGAAAATGTTGCCGCGATAGAAAGGGAAAACGGTTTGAAATCGCCTCACGGATTCACATTCATGAAAGTTCGTATCGGTACGGAGGCGACCGACGAGGAAGCCTCGGCAATCGCCAGCGCGCTCGCCAAGCACGTCGGCAGCGAAGTGGAAGTGTTCGTCGGCGACGCGGACGAACCGACCGCCACGTGGAGCGACCCCGGTGAGTCGCCGGAGGACGACCTCGGGCCGACGGAGCGCGAGGAACTCCTCTGGGAGGAAATCGAGGACATCGAGTCGGGCGGGAAGGAAAAGTACAAAGAACGCCTCTCGGAGAAGGGCAAACTGTTCGTCCGCGACCGACTCGACCTCTGGTTTGGAGAGGAAGGTCTGAAGTTCGAGGACGGCCGGTTCGCCGAGTTCGACGCGGACGACCGACTGCCCGCGGACGGTCTCATAACCGGCGCGGCGGAGTTCGAGGACCGCGACCTCCACTTCATGGCGAACGACTTCACGGTCAAAGCCGGAAGCATGGCCGCGAAGGGGGTCGAGAAGTTCCTCCGCATGCAACAGCGGGCGCTCCAGAACGGCAAACCGGTCCTCTACCTGATGGACTCCTCCGGCGGCCGAATCGACCAGCAGTCCGGCTTCTTCGCCAACCGCGAGGGTATCGGCAAGTACTACTACAACCACTCGATGCTCTCCGGTCGCGTGCCACAGATTTGCGTCCTCTACGGACCGTGTATCGCGGGGGCCGCCTACACCCCGGTTTTCGCGGACTTCACCATCATGGTCGAGGAGATGTCGGCGATGGCCATCGCCTCCCCGCGGATGGTGCAGATGGTGACGGGCGAGGACATCAGCATGCAGGACCTCGGCGGCGCGAACATGCACGCCGAACACTCCGGGAGCGCCGACCTCGTGGCGCGCGACGAGGAACACGCCCGCGAACTCGTTTCCGACCTCATCACGTACCTGCCCGACAAGGCTCACGAGAAACCGCCGCGGAGCGAACCGAAAGCTCCCGAACTGTCCCCCGAGGGAATCGACGGGGTAATCCCCGACAGCCCGAACCGCGCCTACGACATGACCGACCTGATAGACCGCGTGGTGGATGCGGACTCCTACTTCGAACTCAGGCCGGATTTCGGCGGCGAAATCATTACCGCCTTCGCGCGAATCGACGGCCGACCGGTCGGCATCGTCGCCAACCAACCGGCACAGCGCTCCGGGGCCATCTTCCCCGACGCCGCCGAGAAGGCCGCCGAGTTCATCTGGAAGTGCGACGCGTTCGAGATTCCGCTCCTCTACCTCTGTGACACGCCGGGGTTCATGGCGGGGTCGCAGGTGGAAAAGGACGCGATTCTGGAGAAAGGGAAGAAGATGATTTACGCCACCTCTTCCTCCACCGTCCCGAAACTCTCCGTCGTCGTTCGGAAGGCCTACGGCGCGGGTATCTACGCCATGTCCGGGCCTGCCTACGACCCGCAGAGCGTCATCGCGCTCCCGTCGGGCGAAATCGGCATCATGGGACCGGAAGCCGCCATCAACGCCGTCTACGCGAACAAACTGAACGCCATCGACGACGAAGACGAACGCGCCCAGCGCGAACAGGAACTCCGCGAGGAGTACCGGGAGGACATCGACGTCCACCGCATGGCGAGCGAGATGGTCATCGACGACATCGTTCCGCCGAGCACCCTCCGCGAGGAACTCGTCCAGCGCTACGACTTCTACGCGGGCTTGGAGAAGGACCTGCCGGACAAGAAGCACGGCACGATTCTATAAGCCGACAAACACGGTACGATTCTGTAAGCCGAACGGCTTCGAGGGTTTAGCCCCACTCTAAGCCGGATAAGTCGGTTCATAATAAAGCACCGTTCCGCCGTGCGTGTGGATGACGTGGAATTTCCGCGCCATCACCCATGAGCCACCAGCAGTTCTCCTACCGGTATCAGCGCACGGACTGGTTCGATTTCGGCGGCATCGAGCGATTGCTCTGGGCCGTCGTCATCCTCGCACTCGTCGGGGACTTACTCACGACGTACGCCGGGTTACAGGCGGGACTCACCGAATCGAACCCGGTCGCACGCCACGCGCTCGGCCAGTTCGGTTTCCTCTCGCTCGTCGGGTTGAAGGCGTTCGCGCTCGGCGTCGGGTTCGTCGGGCGGACGTTGATTCCGCGGGAGTACGTGGCGCTCGTCCCGGCGGGTCTCGCCCTCCCGTGGCTGTTCGCCGTGGTCGTGAACCTCTCGCTGTTCTTCCACTAGGGTTTCTTGAGCGAGAGCACCGTCCGCTCGAACTCGCAAACGGGCGTTTCGTCGTCTCCATCGACTTTGAAGACCTCGACTTTCATCGTGACGACGCCGCGCTCGCCGTCGCTCGTCTCGCGCTTGTCTGTGACGGTGGACTGGGCGCGAATTGTGTCCCCGTGGAACACCGGCTCGGGGTGTGAGACGTTATCGTACGAGAGGTTGGCGACGATGGTTCCGTCGGTCGTGTCCGGAATCGACACGCCCACCGCCACGCTCATCGTGTACAGCCCGTTGACCAGCCGTTCGCCGAACTGGGTGTCCGCCGCGAAGTCGGCGTCCAAGTGGAGCGGCTGTTGGTTCATCGTCATGTCACAGAAACGCTGATTATCGCTTTCACTGATAGTTCTTCGTTTCTCGTGTTCGATGGTTTGGCCCACTTCGAACTCTTCGTAGTACAGTCCGGTCATGCGAACTCCTGCGATGAGCGGGGGAAAAATCCTGTCGGTCTGGGTGCGATTGTCACGACCGTTTCGACTGTTGCACGCCCGATGGTCGGGTGTAAGCGGTTCATAACAAAGTGGATAGTATTCGAACGAAGTGATAATCAGACCGACATCAAGTCAGTGATGAAACATGGAGGGAGAGGACACGCGACGGACGACAGCGGGGAATCGTGACGGAAAACAGACTAGAACACCGTCGGAGTTCGGGGGGACGGGACGACGTAACGCGTTCGATAGAAACGCGACCGGCGAGTTTCAGTTCGACCAGGTGGTTCGACGCGGCGATACTACGATTTCGCGGAGCGTCGAATGGTCGTCCGAACGGTCTACGACGACCGACGAAGCGTCCTCGGAGGGGCGAACCACGTTCATATCCGACGGCGGTGTCGATGCTCCGGATTCGTCACGAGCGTCCGCCGACGCCGAACCGAAGGCCCAAAGCGGGACATCCACCTCCGGCGTCGAGACGGAGCGGACGGCACCGATTGCTCCGGCCGACGACAGCAGGCGCGCTCACGCGCGCTGGTACGCCCAAGTCGGCGGCCCGGTCGAAACCTCGGCCGTCGTCAGGGACGGGTCCGTGTACGTCGGAACCGAGAACGGGTTCGTCTGTCGTATCGACCGACGGGACGGCGTGAGCGACTGGCTGTTTCAGGCGGCCAACGCGGTGGGGTCGCCGATGCCGGGCCCGGAGTTGACCTACGTCGGCGACCGAAACGGGAACCTGTTCGCCCTCGACGGAGCGAGCGGGGCGCGGGAATGGACCTTCGAGGCCGACGCGGGCGTGGAGGTGTCGCCGATACTGCTCGGCAATACGCTCTACGTCGCGGCCCGGGACGGGCAGGTGTCCGCGCTCGACGCCGCGACCGGCGAGCAAACCGCGTCGTTCCGGAGTCCGGCGCGGGCGCTCACGTCGATGCGAATCGCGGGCGGAACCCTCTACGCGACCGGACTCGACGGCGGCCTGTTCGCCCACGATGTGGACGACGGGGACGAACGCTTCCGCTTCGCACCGTCTCTCGCCATCGCTGGCGCACCCGCGGTCATCGGCGACACGGCGTACGTCGGGACCGTGGACGGTGACCGCATCTACGCGCTCGACGCCGAGACGGGCGAGACGGAGTGGCGGTACGAGGCGGACGACGGTATCTGGTCGTCGCCCGCCGTCGGGGATGACCTCGTCTACGTCGGCTGTGCGGACGGGAGCGTCTCGGCGCTCGACGCGCGGGGCGGGGTCGTTCGATGGCGCGTCCAAACCGGCGCACGCGTGTGGGGGTCGCCCGTCGTCACGGACGAACTGGTGTACGTCTGCAACGACGACGGACTACTGCTCGCCCTCGACCGGGCCGACGGTCGTCTCCGGTGGCATTTCCGGGCACACGATTCGTTGGTCGGCGCACCAGCGGTGGGAAGCGATGCCATCTACGTCGGGGACGTCGCCGGAACGGTCTACGCCCTTCCCCCGTAACCCGTCTCACCTCGCGCGTGTCCCCTCTCCTTCATGTTCTTTCCCGAACATCGTGCCGTGGTATTGCATGGCGACGCGGTGTCGGATGGTAAGGTCTTTCTCCGGTCGCTTCCGACTAAACGGGCAAGCCTGTCGGAGGCGTCCACACTATGGCATCTACTGGGAAGCAGACCACGGACGAACCGGAAACGGCGGTTGAAACGGCCCGACGACAACTCGAACGCGCTGCGGCGCACCTCGACGTCGACCCCGGCGTCATCGCGCGCCTGAAGCACCCGGACCAAGTGCACCGCGTCTCGGTTCCGCTGAAGCGGGACGACGGAGACACGGAAATCTTCACCGGCTACCGCGCACAGCACGACAGCGTGCGGGGACCGTTCAAGGGCGGCATGCGCTACCACCCCGGCGTGACCGAGGAGGAGTGTATCGGCCTCTCGATGTGGATGACGTGGAAGTGCGCCGTCATGGACCTCCCGTTCGGGGGTGCCAAAGGCGGTATCGTCGTCAATCCGAAGGAGCTCAGCAACGAGGAGAAAGAGCGACTCACGCGCCGGTTCGCCGAGGAACTGCGCGACTTCATCGGCCCGATGCGCGACATCCCGGCCCCCGACATGGGAACCGACGCGCAGGCGATGGCGTGGTTCATGGACGCCTACTCGATGCAGGAAGGCGAAACCCAACCCGGCGTCGTCACCGGCAAGCCGCCGGTTATCGGCGGGTCCTACGGCCGCGAGGAGTCGCCCGGCCGCTCGGTCGCCATCATCGCCCGCGAGGCGTGTGAGTACTACGACTACCCGCTCGAAGACACGACGGTCGCGATCCAAGGGTTCGGGAGCGTCGGCGCGAACGCGGCGCTCTCGCTCCACGAATGGGGCGCGAACGTCGTCGCCGTCTCCGACGTGAACGGGGCGATTTACGACGAGAACGGCCTCGACATCGACCGGATTCCGACCCACGAGGAGGAACCGGAAGCCGTCACGACGTTCGACGGACACGAGCCGATTCCCAACGAGGAACTCCTCGAACTCGACGTGGACGTCCTCATCCCGGCGGCAATCGGCAACGTCCTCACCGAAGCGAACGCCCGCGACGTGCAGGCGGACATCATCGTCGAGGGTGCGAACGGCCCGACGACGACCACGGCGGACGAAATCTTCGAGAAGCGCGACATCCACGTTATCCCCGACATCCTCGCCAACGCGGGCGGCGTCACCGTCTCGTACTTCGAATGGTTGCAGGACATCAACCGCCGTCAGTGGTCGCTCGAACGCGTCAACGAGGAACTCGAATCCGAGATGCTGAACGCGTGGGACAGCGTGCGCGCCGAAGTCGAAGAGCGCGGCGTGACGTGGCGTGACGCCGCGTACATCGTCGGCCTCTCGCGTATCGCGGACGCCCACAAGGCCCGCGGACTCTGGCCCTAACGCGGTTCAGTTCGGGCATCGAATCGAGTCGAATACGAACGGAGAAGACGGTCACTTTTTATCGTCGATTGTACCGGTCCACGGACGCGTCGACGGACACGGCGAGTGCGCTCCACCCAGCGACTACTGGTTGGACAGTCCGGTCCCGATTGCGACGCCTATCGCAATTCCGATTCCCACGCCGAGCGCTATGTTGTCCAGTGCGACGCCGAGTCCGGCACCGAGAGCGACGCCGAGACCGATACCCATTCCCATGTTGCCGTCCGAATCCGCCTCCGAGCGTTCGTCCGACTCGTCCGTTCGTGACATACCGGTTCACCGCCGGGAGGGGAAATAAAGATATCTGGGAGAACGAACGGTCCGCCCGCACCTTCGGTGGCTTAAAATCGACGCCACGCGTCGCCTCGTGTATGCCACGACGAAGCGTCATGTTCACGCCGGGCGACCGGCCCGAGATGATGCGGAAAGCGCCCGGAGCGGGGGCCGACGTGATAGTGTTCGACTTGGAAGACGCCGTTGCCCCCGAACGGAAGGCGGAGGCTCGAACCGCGGTTCGTGACGTGCTCACCGACCCGGAATTCGACCCGGACTGTGAGGTGTGCGTCCGCGTCAACCCGACGGGAATCGCGGCGGACGACGACCTCCGCGGAATCGCGGACGGCGCGGAAACGGTCGATTCCGTCATGCTCCCGAAGACGGGGTCGGCGGACGACGCCGAGACGTTGGCCCGACTGCTCGACGAACACGACTGTCGGGTCCCCATCCTCGCGCTGGTCGAAACCGCGAGCGGCATCCTCAACGCGGCCGAAATCGCGGCCGTGGACGAGACGGACGCGCTCGTCTTCGGCGCTGAGGATCTCTCCGCGGACATCGGGGCGACCCGAACCGAGGAGGGGACCGAAGTGCTCTACGCTCGGGAACACGTCGTCCTCGCGGCGAGCGCGGAAGACGTGGACGCAATCGACACGGTGTACACGGATATCGACGACACCGACGGATTGGGCGAGGAGACGGAGTTCGCGATTCAACTCGGCTACGACGGGAAGATGGCGATTCATCCCGCGCAGGTGACGACCATCAACGAGGCGTTCACCCCCGACCCGGAACGGGTCGAGTGGGCCGAGGCGGTCCTGGAAGCGAAAGCGACGGCCGACGAGGAGGGAAGGGGGGTGTTCAGAGTTGGCGGCGAGATGATAGACGCGCCGCTCATCGCACAAGCGAAGCGAATCATGGAGTACGCTCGGGCTGACAGCTAACCCGTGCCCTTATATCTCATTTAGGGGTAATAGCCCATCCTTATTTCGTTATGCTTAACAGTGGGTGGGTGGGATTGGCAAACGATGTCCGAACAAGCCAATCCGTTCGAGAGCTTGCAGGAACAGATCGACGACGCGGCGGAGTACCTCGACGCGTCGCCCGACGTTCTCGAACGGCTCAAGCACCCCCAGCGGATACTCGAAACGAACCTCTCCGTCGAAATGGACGACGGTTCCATCGAGACCTTCAAAGCGTTCCGTTCGCAGTTCAACGGCGACCGCGGCCCGTACAAGGGCGGCATTCGATACCACCCCAACGTCAGCCGGGACGAAGTGAAAGCCCTCTCCGGGTGGATGGTGTACAAGACCGCCGTCGTCGACATCCCCTACGGCGGCGGGAAGGGCGGCATCATCATCGACCCCGACGAGTACAGTGAGGCGGAGTTGGAGCGCGTCACGCGCTCGTTCGCCAAGGAACTCCGGCCCTTCATCGGCGTGGACCAGGACATCCCCGCACCCGACGTGAACACGGGCCAGCGCGAGATGAACTGGATAAAGGACACATACGAGAAGCTCGAAAACACCACGGAACCGGGCGTCATCACCGGCAAGGCGCTCGAAAGCGGCGGCAGCGAGGGTCGCGTCGAGGCGACGGGTCGCTCGACCATGCTCACCGCCCGCGAGGCGTTCGACTACCTCGGCAAGGAGATGGACGGCGCGACCGTCGCCGTGCAGGGCTACGGGAACGCGGGATGGATTTCCGCGAAGCTCCTCGAAGACCTCGGCGCGAACATCGTCGCCGTCTCGGACTCCAGCGGTGCTATCCACAACCCCGACGGACTGCACGCCCGCGACGTGAAAGATCACAAGAACGAGACGGGAAGCGTCGTCGGCTACGCGGGTGCCGAAACGGAACTCAGCAACGAGGAACTCCTCACCCTCGACGTGGACCTCCTCGTCCCCGCCGCGCTCGAAAACGCCATCGACGGCGACCTCGCACAAGACGTGCAGGCGGACGTCATCGTCGAGGCCGCGAACGGGCCGCTCACGCCGGACGCGGACGACGTGCTCACCGAGCGCGACGTTCACGTCTTCCCCGACATCCTCGCCAACGCGGGCGGCGTCACCGTCTCGTACTTCGAATGGGTACAGAACCGCCAGCGCTTCTACTGGTCTGAAGAGCGCGTCAACGAGGAACTCGAAGACATCGTCGTCTCCGCGTTCGACGACCTGACGAGCGCTTACGAGGAACACGACCTGCCGAGCTTCCGCACCGCGGCCTACGTCGTCTCCCTCCAGCGCGTCATCGACGCGTACAGCGAGAGCGGCAACTGGCCCTAAACGCGAGCACCCACTCTCACGAATTGGCTTTCCGACCGGCACGAATTTTTGCGGAGTTCGATTCCAGTGAAGGGTCCGTTCACACAGCGTCGTCGCCGAACGATTGGAACGAGAACACGACGCATGCCAGAGAGACACGTTCCGCGGGAACGGCCGCCGAACACACGACAAATTGAAGGTTTAGAACTGTCTAATTCTGACCAGTGATGCTAAGCGACGTGATGGAAGATTACCTGAAAGCCATCTATACGCTTCAGAAGGAGGATGGGGGGCCGGTCGCGACCTCCGAGATAGCGGAGTATCTCGGCGTGACGCCGCCTACGGTCACCAGCATGATAGAGAAACTGACCGACCGCGGACTTCTCGACCGCGAGAAGTACAAGGGAGTGGAACTCACCCCCGAAGGCGAGACGGTCGCTCTCGAAGTGCTTCGCCACCACCGCCTGCTCGAATCCTATCTGACCGAACATCTGGATTACTCGTGGAGCGAAGTTCACGAGGAGGCCGACCGCTTGGAACACCACATCAGCGAGGAGTTCGAACGTCGGGTAGCCGACGCGCTCGGGAACCCGACGGTTGACCCCCACGGCGACCCCATCCCGGACGCGAACCTCTCGCCCATCGACGAGGACGACACCACGCGTCTCACCGAACACGAGGAAGGTGCCCACGTCGTCGTTGCGCGCGTGAGCGACCGCGACGACGACGAGTTGCGGTATCTGGCCGACGCCGGTATCACGCCGGATACCGAACTCGAAATCGTGGACATCGCCCCCTTCGGAATGGTGACGGTCGCCGTCGACGGTGGTGAGCAAAGCCTGCCGGAAACCATCGCCCGGTCGATTCGCGTCCGGGCCGTCGTCGAAGAACTCGCGTGAGATGGCGGGAACAGCGACGCCGTTAGCGACCGGTCTCCAGCAAGTCATTCAGCGCTACGACGGCTACGGTCCGCTGGCGGCCGCGTTCCTCGCCAACCTACTCGCCACGTTCGGGGATAAGGGACAACTCGTCGTCGTCACACTCGCCTCGCGTTACGACGCAAAAAAGGTGTTCGTGGGCGCGATGGCGGCCTTCTCCCTCTGGAGCACTATCGAAATCGTCTTCGGTCACGTCATCGTCACCGTCCTTCCGGGGGCCGCCATCACCGTCCTGACCGGCGGCTTGTTCGTCCTCTTCGGTCTCTGGACGCTCAGAAGTGCGATCGTGTCATTCGGGGAGGAATCCGACGACCGTCCGTTGCTCACCGGCGGCGGGATGGACGTGGGTATGAGCGGTACCCTCCTTCCCGACGGCTTGCTGACCCGGATGGGGGCCTACGGAGGGGTTCTGACGACGTTCGTCTTCATCCTGTTCGCGGAGTTCGGCGACAAAACCCAACTGCTGACCATCAACCTCTCGACGACGTTTCCGAACTCGCCGCTCTCGGTATTCGTCGGCGTCGTCGCGGCGCTCGGTCTCAGAACTGGTCTCGACGCGTTTATCGGCGAACGGTTCGAGCGAGTCCTCCCGACGAAATGGCTCGAACTCCTGGCCGCGGCCGTCTTCCTCGCCTTCGGCGCGCTCGTGTTCGCCGAATGGACGGGTTACCTCTAACCGCGCCCTTTTACACGTTCCACGCAAAGTGGTGGACAGATGATAGAGGTGCTCGTCTCGGGGCTTGCAGGCGTCGTTTTGGGGCTCTCGCTCGCCGCACCTCCCGGCCCGATGAACGCGGTCATCGCCGAGGAGAGCGTGCTCCGCGGATGGTGGTCGGGATTCCTCGCCGGACTCGGCGCGATGACCGCCGACGCCTGTTTTTTCGTCCTCGCGCTCGCAGGGGTCGTCGCCGTCGTCAGGGAAGCGCCGGTCGTCCGCGGACTCATGGTCGGCGTCGGCGGGCTGTTGATGCTGTACTTCGCCTACGGCGCGGCACAGGACGCGACCTCGACGTTCACCACCGACGAGGTGGACGAGGGCGCGAAGGGATTCAGAAAAGCGTTCGCGCTCGCCATCACGAACCCGTATCAGATAATCTGGTGGTTGACGGCGGGGGTCGGGCTGCTCGACCCCGGTCGGTTCGACGTGCTCTCCGGACTGCCGGGAAGCCTCACGGTTTCGACCGGCGGGCCGATAATCATCGTCGGCTTCTTCGCGGGAATCGCCTGCTGGATTACGGGATTTCCGGCGGCGCTGTCAGCGGCCGGAAAACGGGTCGATTCGTTCGCACCTGCCGTCGCGTACGTGAGCGCCGGTATCCTCGCGCTCGCTGGCGTGTCCTTCGTCTACGACTCCGTGACGACGCTCGTATGACCGAAAACTGCCGATTGCGTTTCCGTCGCCTCAGTGTCGCCCACCGCGCGGCGACCCGGACGGTTCGGCGTCCATTTCTGGAACCTCCTCTTCGAGCCATTCGCGGAACCACTTCACGCGCTTGAGCCGACGGTGGGCGATGTCCTGTGCGGTCTCGCTCTGGACCCGGGAGGAGGCGTCCTTGCCGCGTTCGAGCACGCGGTCCACCATCTCGGCGGCTGCCATGTGCGTCCGCGCCTCGTATCCCATCCGCAACAGCATCAGCGCGGTTCCGTTCGCGCCGACCTTATCCAGCATGTCTGCCTCGATGAGGCTCTGTGCCTCCTTCGAGAGGCGCGAGAGGTCACCCTGATAGGAGTGGTCTTCGACCGCCTTGCACACTTGGTCGACGAACGATTCTGGGAACTCGCCGTGCGATTCCAGATACTCGCGGGCGACGCGCGCGCCCTCCTCCGCGTGGACTTCCTGGTCGGCGTCGAGTTTGGCGATGTCGTGAAACAGCGCGGCGACGCGGGCGACGTCGACGTCGGCCCCTTCCCGTTCCGCGATGGTCTCGGCGAGGTTCACGACGTTGAGGATGTGGTTGTACCGGTAGTCGGCGGAGTGCCACGGATACCACCGCATGCGTCCGCCGCTCTCCTCGTTTTTCACGCTTGCAGCGAGATACTCGTAAACAAACGTCTTCATGTCCTCAAATTCCGATTGGGAGACGGGAGAACCCTTAATTTCGACACCCACAAAACTCCCTCCATTGTTCAGCGTTCGTACTCATTACTGATACAAACGCACGATTCGCTCTTTAGCGTTACGACGAGGTGATTAAGTGACGGGTGCTCTATTCGACGTGTATGACCGAGGCGTTGTATCTCGATGCGACGAGCGAGCGGGAATTCGAGGCCATGGTCGAACGCGTCGCGGGTAACCGCGTCGTGCTCGACCGAACCCTGTTCTATCCCGAAGGCGGCGGCCAACCTTTCGATACCGGCGTGCTCGAAACCGAGGACGAGACGTGGGCGGTCACCGACGTACAGAAGAGAGACACCATCTACCACACGCTCGACGGGACGCCGCCCGAGGAAGGGACGACCGTCACCGGACGAATCGACTGGGAGCGGCGCTACGCCCACATGCGGTATCACACCGCCCAGCACCTGCTCTCCGCGGTGTTGCTGGAGGAGTACGACGCGCAAACGACGGGCAATCAGTTGTACGAAGACCGCGCCCGCATCGACTGTGGTTACGAGCGGTTCACCGACGAGGAGTTCGCCCGCATCGAATCGATGATGAACGACCGCATCGACGCGGGATTGACGGTTCGCTGGTACGAGATGGACCGCGACGAGGCCGAGGCGTCCCTCGACCCGGAACGGACGCGGATTCACCTCCTTCCCGAAAGCATCCGCCGGATTCGCATCGTGGAAATCGAAGACACAGACCGAACCGCCTGTGCTGGGACGCACGTCGAACGGACCGACGAACTCGGCGCGTTCCGGATTACGGGCCGGGAGACGAAGGGAAGCGACGAGGAGCGACTGAAGTTCGTCCTCGAATAGGGTCGTCCGCCCGAAAAGCCCGCGCGGTTAGGCGGACCGGTTCGTAACTAGCAACGGCTCGTCTTCGAGCGGGAGGGACGCGAGTCGGTCGAGCGTCATCTTCGCGAGCGCGTCGCTTCGAGCGGAGTCCTTTTTGGCGTACATGTAGGCCTCCCTCGTCCCCGCCGGGTCGGCGGTCGGGACGAAGCGAACCGCCGTTCCGAGCGGGCCGATTTCGAACAGGAGGTACGCCTGCGGGAACGAACACAACGATGGCGCGACGAGTTCCCGTACGCCCATCGTCTCGGCGATTGCGGGGACGTGTAAGTGCCCGGAGACGTGCAGCGGAACGTCGTGTTCGGAGAGGACGTCGGCCACGTCCGTCGCGTTTCGAATCGGGAACGACGAGCGCCACGAGTGAGCGTCCGTCTCGTCACACAGTCCCGGAAGATTGTGGTGGGAGACGACGATGGGCGCGTCCGTCTTCGGAAGCGTGTCGTCCAGCCACGCGAGTTGGTCGGCGGAGATACGGCCGTCGTGACAGTCGGAAAGCGCCCCGTCGGGCGTCGAAGCGCTGTTCAACCCGATGACGTCCACGCCGCCGACCCGCTCGTGGAAGGGGTATCCGTCGGGCGTGAACGCCGACTCGAACGACGAGAGCGGCGGCGTCTCGTGGCCGTCGAAGGATTTCGGAACGTCGTGGTTGCCCGGCACGGCGAGGTAGGGAGCGTCGAGGTCGGATAGGAGCGACCGGACGGTTTCGAAGTCGGCGACTGACCCGTCCTCGGTCAGGTCGCCCGCGAACACGACGGCATCCACTTCGCGGGCGTTCGCGTCCGCGATGACGGTTTCGAGACGGTCTCGAGTTCGATGAAACACTTTCCACGTGCCGCGCTTTTCGGTCGAAACGTGGACGTCGGAGACGACGGCGACCGTCGTCCGGGTCGCGCTCCGTGGATGGGAAAATCGGGCGAAAAGGGGACCCGCATCCGCGTTTTCGGAAGGTGATTCGCTGACGGCCTCGGTCGGGCGGGACTCGTTCTGAAGTCCCGCCGTTGTCCCGTCTTCGATCATCAAGCGTACGGTCTTCTGCAGAAGATATAAATCTGGCGTACAGAATATATAGTTTAACCCATAGACTATATATTCGGTAGGAGAAATGGTGTTATTTCAGTCATATCTCGTTCAATACACGTGTCTGACTGACTTTCATTACGTCGCACGTCGAAAGGATGAGTGAGGATGAGTACGAGAAGCCTGCAAGGAATCGGAACATCAACGACGACGACGAGTTCGTCGTCCTCCTATCTCAATAGGGGTTTGCAACTAGTTGGACTGTTTTTCTTCATCAACGGCGTCTACGTGGCGTTCTTTTCGGCGAATATACTGACCACGTTCGGCTACTATTTCGTAGTCATCGCCGCCATCTGTGCGGTACTCTCGCGGCTCATTTCACCGGAAGAACCGCTCATCTCGCCCGAAACCCAGCGGAAGGCGAAACGACTGGTGAACCGCTCGGATTCGTCCCGAACGTCCCGCTCTCGGCGTCGAGAATCGGATCAACGGACCGAGTTCGACATTCGTCGGTATCTCCAGCCCGTCGCACGAGCGATTCGACTAATAGACGTGCGTCGGTTCACCTCGGGCGGTCGCGGTCGGGACCGTCTCTGAGTTTTGCATTTCATTTTTCGCGTCCTCGACTCTCAACGCTATAAGCGACCGTACAACGTCAGCGTCCCGTCCTCCGTGAACTCTCCATCGTCGTACACGCTGATTTTGACGTACCCCGTCGTGAGCAGTTCATCGACCCGCGGCCGTACGTGTGGTCCAAACTGCAGCGAGAGACACAACGACCCGTCCTCCTCGAAACTCGCGTCCGTGACCGACATCTCGTATCGCTCGTTTTGTTCATACTGCATAATATTATTCATTTGATGGTAGATATTGCAGAAGTAGCGCGGGGATATATGTCTTGTTTCTATTTGTCGCCGCTTGAGAACATACAGCGAACGATTCCCGATAGTCGATGCCGCCTCAGAATGTCCCATCTACCGATTGGTGTATTGTCGTTCGACTCCAACGAAAGCGATATGACGGCAGACGATTCGAAGCACCAATCGAGGCGGTCGATGCGGCTCGCGCGCGAGCAGACACATCTCGCCCGCGAACGGACGATACTGGCACATATCAGAACGGGCATCTCCATGTTCATCTTCGGAACCGTCATCGTCGGCTTTTTCAGCGACAAGGATTTTGCGACCGAACTCGGTAGCATCGCCATCGTCGTCGGTATGCTCTTCTTTCTCGGTGGTTGGATTTCGTATGCGCGGAGTAATCGGCGCATTCGCACCGTCCTCGCGGAAATCGAAGAACCGCTGGAGCGCGACTGAGCGCATCCGTGCTGCCCGCATCCCTCTCGGTGGTATTCCCCCGTTACCCTCAATGTGGGACGGCTTGGTACGAGGAAATAGGGTCTTGAAACCGGTAAAAGGATTTTTGGGCTCTCACGAAAATAGTCACACACACACAACTATGAATCGTCATCGATCCACAGCGGTCGTCCTCGTGCTCGCCGTCCTCCTCGCCGGTTGCGCCGGACTCGGCGGGTCCGATACGACGACGACCACCACCACGACGACGGACGCACCGACATCGACGAGTGCGTCCACGACGACGACCGCGAGCGGCGCGACGACGACGGACGCGACGACCACCACAACCACGACCACCACGACGGTGGAGTCGTGGTCACCGCCCAAAGAACCGCACACGCCGCTCGACGACAAGCGAGACTCCAATCAGGAGAACCGCATGAAGAGCGTCACGCTCGTCGACAAGGTGAAAGCGAAGAACGGAAACGGCTACTCCAACTTCAACGTCGAAGTCACCGCGAACACCAGCCTCCCCAACGTGGACCCCGAACCGCTCGTGGACGGCGACCCGTACTTCCTCGTCCAAATCAACGGTAAAAACGTCGGCCGGACCAACGTCCGCTTCCAGCACGACCCGGGAACCTACACCGTCGAAATCGAACAGGGTGCCTTCGACCAGTTCGACGACGGCACGCTTAACATCACGGTCTACCTCCTCGACGCGGACAAGCAGTCCGACGACATCTACGGCAAGTGGACCGGAACGATACAGTACAGTTCGAAGTGAGAACGTTTTGCGGATTGTTGCGGTTTTTTGTGAGTCGATTCGAGAGGGTTCGATGGTAGTCGGCAGTAACGTCGGTTTTTGGAGCTTGGTCAGATGGTTTCACAATTATTCGATCCCTCAAAAATAGAACCTTCTATAATCGGTTCGTAGACTACGAGTGACCACTCATATCGCTATCAAAACTAGAACGCTGGATGTTATAGTCCCGGGCGGATTCGAACCGCCGTCAATGGCTCCAAAGGCCATTATGATTGGCCGCTACACCACGGGACTCCTCGTTTCGCTCGTCGTCCCGCGTACCTCGCAAATCCGATGGATTTGCTCACCACCACGGGACTGCTCATCCCGTGTGATTCGCAGTTTCGAAGAAACTGCTCACCACCGGAAGCCGACACGTCGGCTTCCGAGCCTCGCCTCACTTCGTTCGGCGAGACACCCCGGGACTGCAGAGCGTAGTTGCCCTCTCGTATGAAGGCTACGTCGTCACGTAATTCGGGTGGCTACTTGAACGTAACGCAACTGTCTCGCCGCGAAAATTCGGTAGTCCCCGTCAGTCCGCGCGTCCGTCTTCGACCAGATGTGCACACATGTCCTCGTCGGCGTGGAAACAATCGGGACACTGTGGCTCGCGGTCGATGATGGTGTCGAGTCGGTCCGCGACCGTCTCGTCGATGACGCTTTCGAGCTGTTTCGCCTCGGTTCGGAAGTCGTCTACTTCGAGGACGTTGGCGAGGAAACGCTCCAGGATACAGTAGGTCTGGAGGGCGTCGCTGGCCCGCGTTTCACCTTCCTCGGTGAGGGTCGCGCCGCGGTACTTCTCGTGTTCGACCAGCCCGCGCTCTTGAAGTTTGCCGACCATCTCGTTGACGCTGGCGGGACTCACGCCGAGCCGGTCCGCGAGGGCGCCGGTCGCAGCCGGGCCGTCGTTGATTCGCTGGACGAGATAGATCGCTTTCAGGTATTGATCTGCTGTGTTCATTTGCTGGCCTCCATCAGGTCCGCGACTTCTTCGACGCCCGCCGCTTCCTCCGCTCGAATCGCGGAGAGCGTTTCGAGCAACCGCTCGCGCTCGACGCCGAACTCGGTGTCGCTCGCCTCGACGGCGACGATGAGGTCGTCGTAAAACTTGTACGCCGTCTCCTCGCCGTGCAGTTGGTCGTAGAGCACGCCGTCGAAGTCGTCCGGGGCTGTTTGGGCGTACTGCTCGCCCACGAGTAGCTCGATCTCCTCGAACGGAATCGTCTCGGCATCGAGTTCGTCGATGAGGGATTCGAGACGTTCCCGATGTTCGGCGGACTCCTCGCGTGCCTCGTCGAGCAGGTCACGAACGTCCTCGTGGAGTTCGTTTTGCTCTTCGGAGGGGAGGGTTTCGAAATGGCGCGCGGCCCGTGCCTCGACGACTTCCTCCAATACGACGCCGATTTGGAGCAAGCGCGCGAGTTGGCGGTCCGACGAGACGCGCTGACTCACACTCATGGCTGTGGAAAAGGGGTGGGGAAACTTAACACTCCCTGATGTGACCGCGCGAAAAAGAACGAATGTGAGTTCGGATAAAAACGGCCGTCGTCAGTAGTCGAGGCGCTCGACGATTTTCGCGTCGAGGTCTTCGCGGAGTTCCTCGACTTCCACTTCGTCCAAGACGGGGACGAAGAACCCTTCCACGAGCATGTTCTTGGCCAGTTCGTCCGGCACGCCGCGCGAAGTCATGTAGAACAGGTCTTCCTCGTCGACCTGTCCGACCGTCGCGGAGTGGCTGGCTTCGGTGTCGTGGTTGTTGATGATGAGCTTCGGCGACGCGTCGGCCTCGCTCCGGTCGGAGAGCATCAGCGTGTTCTCACGCTGGTAGGAGCTCGTGTCCCACGCCTCTTTGCCGACGTCCTGGACGCCCTCGTAGACCGAGCGCGCTTCGTCGTCGAGGACGCCGCGGGTCACGAGGTCCGCGGTCGTGTGCTCGTTCTTGTGCCAGACGCGAGCGGCGACGTCGAAGTGCTGGTCGTCGTGGCCGAAGAACGCGCCGACGGTCTTCGTCTCCGAGCCCTCGCCGTCGAGCGTCGTCTCGACGGAGGACTTGGTGAGCCGCGAACCGACGTTGCCCTCGACCCAATTGACGGTGGCGTGGTCGGCGGCGGTGCCGCGCTTCAGCGTGTAGGTGTAGGTCTCCTCGTCGACGTCCTGTAGGGAGCCGTACTGGACGTGACTGTTCTCGCCGGCCGAGATTTCGACGAGTCCGCTGTAGTAGCGTTCGCCGTCCAGTTCCTCGCTCTCCTGGCGCTCCAGAATTGTCACCGAACTCGATTTCTCGGTGACGACGAGCGTGTAGTTGAACAGCGACTGGCTCTGCATCGTCGTCCGAATCGTCACGTCCTCCGCGTCGACGCCCTCGGGGACGTAGACGAGGGTACCGGACGTGAACAGCGCCGCCGACAGCGCCGTCAGGTAGTTCTCCTGCGGGTCGATGACCGAGCCGAAGTACTCCTCGACGATCTCCTCGTGTTCGTCCAGCGCGTCGGACAGCGAGAGGACGGAGACGCCTTCGGGTTCGACGCGCTCTTTCTCCTCCGCGGCCGACAGCGGGTCGACGAAGCTGTCGTAATCGAGCGAGTCGAGGTTCGTCCAATCGCGGCCCGGCGTTCGGATGACCTCTGGCATGTCGAGTTCGGAAAGCGCATCGAGCGCTTCGAGACGCGTTTCGAGCAGCCAGTCGGGTTCGTCGAGGTCGCCCGAAATCTCGCGGACGGTCTCCTCCGAGAGGGTGCTGTGAACCTGCGTGCTCATCCGAGACTGCCCTCCATTTCGAGTTCGATGAGGCGGTTGAGTTCGACCGCGTACTCGATGGGCAGTTCCTCCGTGATGGGTTCGATGAACCCGCTCACGATCATCTGCTTCGCGTCGTCGTCGTCGAGGCCGCGGCTCTGGAGGTAGAAGACGTCCTCGTCGCCGATCTTCCCGACGGTCGCCTCGTGGGCAACGTTAACGCGGTTCTCGTTGATCTCCATGTACGGCATGGTGTCCGACGTGGACTCGTTGTCGAACATCAGCGCGTCACACTCGACGGACGTGGACGAGTCCACTGCGCCTTCGCTGATGTGGACGAGGCCGCGGTAGTTCGTGCGGCCGCCGTCCTTGCTGATGGACTTGGACTCGATGGTCGAGTTGGTGTTCGGCGCGTTGTGGTAGACCTTCGCGCCGGTGTCGATGTTCTGTCCCTCGCCCGCGAAGGCGATGGAAATCTGGTTCGCGGACGCGCCGCGACCCTTGAGGATGGAACACGGGTAGAGCATAGTGGACTTCGACCCCATGCTTCCCGAGACCCACTCCATGCGGCCACCGGCTTCGACGATGGCGCGCTTGGTGTTGAGGTTGTACGTGTTCTTCGACCAGTTCTGCACGGTCGAGTACTGGACGTGAGCGTCGTCGCCGACGAACACCTCGACGCCGCCGGAGTGGAGGTTGAACGCGGAGTACTTGGGCGCGGAACAGCCCTCGATGTAGTGGACTTCGCTACCCTCTTCCGCGATGATGAGCGTGTGTTCGAACTGGCCCATCCCTTCGGAGTTCATGCGGAAGTACGCCTGCACCGGCATCTGGACGGTCACGCCCTCGGGGACGTAGACGAACGACCCGCCGGACCAGACCGCACCGTGGAGCGCCGCGAACTTGTTGTCGCTCGGCGGCACGCACTTCGTCATGAAGTACTCTCGAACGAGGTCCTCGTGCTCCTGAACCGCTTCGTCCATGTTGCAGAAGATGACGCCCTTTTCCTCCCACTGCTCCTGCATGTTCTGGTAGACGACCTCGGACTCGTACTGGGCACCGACGCCGGAGAGCGCGTTGCGTTCGGCCTCCGGGATGCCGAGTTTGTCGAAGGTGTCCTTGATGTCGTCCGGGAGGTCGTCCCAGTCGTCCGCGCCGCCGCGCTTGTCCACGTCGGGGCGGATGTAGGGGACGATCTCCTCGACGTCGAGTTCCGAAAGGTCGGGCTGGCCGGGCCAGTCCGTCGGCATGGGCATGTTCTGGTAGTGTTCCAGTGCGCGGAGACGCCGCTGGAGCATCCATTCGGGTTCGTCCTTGTCCTCGCTGATGAGGCGGACGACCTCTTCGGTCAGCCCCTTGTCGGACTTGACCGCGGCCCGCTGTTCTTTCTTGAACTCGAACCGTTCTTCCGTATCTGTCTCTTTCAAGTGATCCTGATCTGAACTCATGCTAACACCTTATGCGGTCTCGTAGACCTGGTCGCGAACCCAGTCGTACCCCTTGTCTTCGAGTTCTTCGGCGAGCTCCGGGCCGCCTTCCTTGACGATTTCGCCGTCGAGCATGATGTGAACCGTATCGGGTTCCACATAGTCGAGGATACGCTGGTAGTGGGTGATCTGGAGGATGCCAGTTCCCTGTTCGTCGCGGAGTGCGTTGATTCCTTCCGATACGTCCTGCAGGCGGTCGATGTCCAGCCCCGAGTCGATTTCGTCCAGCACCGCGATGGACGGTTCGAGGATGGCGGCCTGCAACACTTCGTTCTGCTTTTTCTCACCGCCGGAGAACCCGGCGTTGAGGTAGCGCATTGCGAACTTCTCGTCCATGTCGAGCAGTTCCATCTTCCCCTTGAGGAGTTCCTGGAACTCGGCGACGCCGACTTCGCCGTCGTCCGCCGGGCCTTCCATCGGGCTGGTGTCATAGCCGGATTCTTCCTCTTCTTCCTCAACTTCGTCCTCCTCGCTGAAGAGGTCTTCGCGCTCTTCGAGCTTCGCGTTGAGCGCGGTGCGGAGGAAGTTGGACATCGTGACGCCTTCGATTTCCGCGGGGTACTGGAACGCGAGGAAGATGCCGAGCGCCGCGCGCTCGTTCGGTTCCAGTTCGAGGAGATTCCACGTGCGCATGTCCTCGGGAATCTCGATGTCTTCGAACTCGTCACCCTCGAGGTGAAGCAGTACCTCTCCCTCGGTGACTTCGTACGCGGGATGGCCCGCGATGACTTTCGATGTCGTCGATTTTCCGCTGCCGTTCGGTCCCATCAGGGCGTGAATCTCGCCGGATTCGACTTCGAGATCGACGCCGTTGAGGATCTTTTCGCCTTCTTCCACGACCTCCGCGTGGAGATTTTTCAGTTCGAGCGTTGCCATTGTTAGGTTCACCTAAGTCGTTTGGAGCAAGGGTAGGTCGTCCCATAACCGTTTCGCATTCCTGTGCAATCGGTTTTCGGAAAGGAAAAAATTGTTTTCCACATAGAAAGGTGGGTGGTTCGATTCACAGCCGCGTGATAGGTGAAAACAACCGCGGGATTACATGAAGCTACTGAGACCGGTCTGTTGCTGGCCCGTCTTCACTTCCTCCCACGAGATGCCGAGCGCCTCCAGAACCCGCTCGATGGGTCCTTTGAGCGTCTTATCGAGCATCTTGTCCCAATCGACTTCGAACTCGTCGGGAATCTGGTCGGCGTACTCGAAGCAGATGACGTCCTGTTCGTGTTTGAACTCGCCGTACAGCGTGTCCGGGCGGGCATCCAACTCCTTTTCGCGCTCGATTGTCTCGAAGTACGCCGGATGCACCTTCTTCAGATAGAGGCGTTTCGGCTTGCTCCCGCGCTGGAAGTTGGTTCCGAGGAGGAGGTTCGCGTACTTCGCGCCGCGCACCTGTGCCGTGTCGGTGTCGTAGTTGTCGAGTCGTTTCCCGATGCCGCCCGGAATGGCGACATCGTTCAGATCGACGTTCCCTGCCTGAAAGTCCTCGATGATGTCGTGGACGTACTCCTTTACGTTGTCCAAGTCCTCTCCCGTGACTATCATCTCGATGACCTGCCGCTGGACTTCCTTCGTGATGGGCGCGATATCCGAGCGCTTGTACTCGAACCCCGTGATGTCGATGTCGTCTACGTCCTTGCCCTCCTTCCAGACGATGTAGCCAGCGTAGCGCTTTTTCTTGCCCGCTTGGAAGAAGCGGCGATACAGTTTCTCGAACTCGATTTGGAAGCGGTGTTCGTTCGCGTTCAACTCCTCGCGCGCGAATTCAGTGTATCGGGAGTTGATGTGCTCCTCGATTTCGAACGACTGCTCGATAGCCTCGTCCTTCCCGATGTCGCCACCGAGTTCGAGCATCACGGAATCGGTGTCCCCGTACGCCACTTCGTAGTCGATTTCGTTCGCCGCCGTCTCCGTGAACTCGATGACTTCCCGACCGGTGGCGGTGATGGCCGCGCCCATCTCCTTGTCGTAGAGGCGGAACCGCTCCCATCCCAACACGCCGTAGAGCGAGTTCATGATGACCTTCACTGCCTGTTGCTGTTGGTCGTAAATCTCGTACTCGGCGCTGTTCGGGTCGTGTTCGTTCCGAAGCGCCTTCTTTTCCTCGCGCTCGCTCAACGTCTCGGTGATGATTTCCCGAACGATTCCGTCAGGTTCTTTCCGGAAGTGGCTCCCGTTCGGCGCGACGTACGTGTCACCGTCGTACTTGTCGGGGTTCACCGACGTTTCCGGCGACAGGTTGAGCGTCACCATACACATCGGGTACAGCGACTTCAGGTCGAGCACCGTGACGTTCTCCTTGACGCCGGTAATCGGTTCGAACACCGCGCCGCCCTCGTAATCCTCCGCCTCGAACTGTCCCTTCGACGGAAGCGCGAACTGCCCGTGGGCTTTGTGCAGAACGTACACGTCCACCGCGTCGCCGGGCGTCGTCGCGTCTTCGAGTTTACAGCCGACGAACGACGCGACTTCCTGCCAGAACGCAACGATATTCTGCTTTCTATCGAGTTCGACACAGAGTTCCACGTCACGAACGTTGTATTCGAGCAGTCGCGCCGGGTTCTGCTCCCAGAGGTCGCCGATATCGCCCGCGTAGCGCTCCTTCCCGACGCCGAGTTCGGTTTCGCCGACCGCGTCCAGTCGATAGGAGTCGAGCTCGCTGAACTGGGTTCGCTTGTACGCGTACAGCAGGTCGAAGACGACGCGACCCTTGACCGTCGGGCCGCCCCAGTCGCTCCGCCAGACTTCGTTCACGCGCGAGAGTCGGTTGTAGTCGAGGTCGTAGTCGTGGTGCGGTCCCTCCAACCGCTCGAGTCGGTCGAGGAAGTACGGCGCGTCGAAGTCCTCGAAGTTCCACCCCGTCAGTACGTCGGGGTCGGTGTCGTCGATGTAGTCGAGGAAGGCCGACAACATCTCCTCTTCCGTCTCGAACGTTCGAACGTCGATGTCCGGTCCATCTCGAAGCGGTTCGTAGTCCGGGAGCGCGGCGGGGAGGTCCGCATCCCCATCCCCATCCGGCGCGTCGAACAGCCACGCGATGTACTCGTCGCGGTAGGAATCGTGGCTGGTGAGACAGATAATCGGTTCCTCGCCGTCCTCCGGAAAGCCGGAGCGGTCGTCTACTTCGATGTCGAAGGTGTGTACGCGAAGGTTCGCCTGCACGTCGGCCGCCTCGACTTCGCTCTCCTGCACGACGATAGCTCCGTCCTCACGGCGGCGCTCGGGAACCCGAATCCCGCTGTTGATGTCCTTGTCGATGAGAAAGCGGTTGGGAAAGAGGATGTCGGCCTCGAAGTGGTCGAATTCGTCGCGGATGTTACCGACGTCCCGCGGCGTCCGTCCGAATATCTTGGTCAACTGCTCGCCGCGGATGCTCTCGTAGCCCTCCTCGGACCCCGTAATCCGCCCGTCGTTCAGTTTGCCATCGTTCAGCGTCTCCGTCGGCGCGTAGAAGTACGGCCGAAACCCGACGACGCGAACGTGCTGCTGTTCGTCGTCCGGTGTCCGCCCGAACACGTGGATGATGGGTTCCTCCTCGTCACCACTGCCGTCGATGGTGTAATCGACTTGCGTCACCGCCAGCTCGATGGTCCCCTGCGATTCGGGGAGCCAGTCGGTATCGGCGTCCACGACGTTCGCCGTCGTCGATTCGTTCCCCGCAACGGCGTGGGCTTCCGCCGCGGGACGCGCTTCTCCGCCCGCGAAGTCGCCAAGCCCAGATTGAGTCATGTCGATTGTTTTTGGCGCTTCCGGGTAAAAACCCTCCCGTTTGTGCCAGTCGGGAGAGGGGAAAGAGATTTAATGTGTTAACTCATAGCACAGGATGAGGTCAAGCCAATGTCTGACCGTGCAACAGAGGACGGAACGCTGGACCGCGCAGAAACCGAACTTCCGGTTCCCGACGAGCCGATGAGTTCGATCGAAGCCTATGAGACGGAGGATGGTGTCGTATTCTACGACGCCAACAATCCCCTTGGTTGGCTTAAGGCGTCCAGCACGGTCACGCTAGAGAAACATATCTGAATCGAGCGTCTCGAATATCTGAACCGATCGTCTCAATCGAACGCCTGCATCGACTCCGAACGCTTTTGCCGTTTACACACGAACCACGACCACGGTGTTCGACAAATTCGGTCACGACGATGAGGGTTCCGAAGACCCGGGTGACGCTCCGGAAGCCGACATGACTCCGACCGTAGACGACCCGTCGGAGCGTCTCCGCGTCGACGCCCCGTCGGTACGTGACTACAGCACGGTGGACGCCGACCCGGAACTGCAAAAGGAGTTCTGGTCGCAAGTCCTTCTCTTCAACATCGCCCTGTTCTGTCTCAGCCTCGGCCTCATGCTCGTCGCGTTCCGAAGCCAGTGGACGTTCGGCGGCGGACTCGTCGCCGTCGGTCTCTTCGCGTTCGGCCGCGGCTATCGTCGGTACCGTAACGTCCAGAAGGACTAACCGTTCGCCGCTGCTATCCCGAGCCATGCGAACCGTCCGCGACGAATCGGGGCGACGATATCTGCTGGTCAAGCGGTCGAGCGATTCGAGCCTCGTCCGCGACCCGCGAACGGGAGAGGAGCGCTACGTCGAAAACGACCGCCTCGATGCCGCGGACGGCGAGTCACCGCTCGAAACGTCCGCACGACGGATTTCGCCGCCGGTCAGACGGATACTCACTGCCGTGCCGAACGACCGTTCGATCGGCCTGTTGATCGAATTCTACGACCGTGGTCCCCTTCCCGCCCGCTCGCTCGTCTCGGCGTACGACCTCTGTGAAAGCGACCTGCACGGGCTGCTCGCGGAGTTTCGCGCGGCTGGTCTCATCGAAGAGCGAACCGTCGCGGGCGAACGCGGCTACGGCTTGACCGATACCGCTCAGGACGGACTGGCGTCGTTAGTCGGCGACGCCGAGCAGTGATTCTCGCTGTTCGACGTGCGACCGGTTCGTCGTCGAATCCTTCTCCACGCGAACGAGGTTGTCCGCGCCGCCGACAAGTTCGTCGTCGTGACTGACGACGATTATCTGCTCGACCCCCAACTCTCGCATCGACTCGACGAGTTCGACCAGCTGCGAGACGTGGCCCGAATCGAGGAACACCGTCGGTTCGTCCAGAATGAGCGGTGGCATCGGCGCACTCCCCTCGATTCCCTCCGCGAGCAGACGATAAATCGCACACCGCAAGCTCAAGTTGAACAGCGCCCGCTCCCCGCCCGACAGCTGTTCGGGGTCGAGCGGTTCGCCGTCCTTCTGGTAAATCGTGAGTCGGTACTCGCCGTCGAGCGCGATGCGGGCGTACGAGTCGTTCTGGTAGATGAGATCGAACACCTCGTTCAACATCCGCTCCAGACTCACGACGTTTCGCTGACGGAGTTCCGCCCGCAGGTCGCCGTACATCGACTGCAAGTCGGCGGCCTCGTCGTACAGCGATTCCAGGGCGGAAACCCGCTCTTCGATGTCGTCGCGGCGGTCACGTAGCTCCTCCAATTCCTCGATTTCCCCGCGAACCGCGCCGATTCGGTCGATGACGTCGTCCCGCTGTTCGCGTAGCGACGATAGTTTGTCCGCAACCTGTTCGAGGTAGTTCTCCGCCCGCTGTTTGTTGTCACGGGCTCGCTCGACCGCCGACTCGTCGTATGCGTCACGGAGCTCCGACTGACGCGCGCGTTTATCCGAGAGATTCTCGCGACGCTGGTCGTTCAACTCGTCGAGATGACTCCGCTTTTCGGCGAGGCGGTCGAGTTCCGACTCCGCGTCCGCCTTCTTCTCCCGTACCGTCTGTATCCGCTCGATTCGCGTCCGACGGTCGGCCACCGCCTCCCGCTCCCGTTCCAGCCGTTCTATCTCCTCCCGCTGCGTTTCGGCTTTTTCCTCCAGATCCTCCGCCGACTCCTTGCGCTCCGCCGCGTCCGATTGGAGCGTCTCCGCTTCTTCCCGGAGGGTTTCTGCCTCCTCGCGTTTCTCCCGAATCGCGCTCTCCCGGTCCTCGACCAGTTGTTCGACGTTCGTCCGGTTGTTCCGGTGCTCTCGGACGCGGTTTTCCGCGGTGAGGAGGTCCTCCGCGTCATCGATTCGCGTTTCGAGGCGCGTCCGTTTTTCACGAAGCGTTTCGACGTTCTCCTGCAGTTCGGATACTCGCTTCCGGTCTTCGTCTATCGTATCGACGTGCGGCGATTCCTCGACCGGTTGACCACATTCCGGGCACTTTCCGGCGTCGAGGAGGCGTTCCGCCTCCGCCACCTGCTCTTTCGCGGTTCGAAGGTTCGCACGGACGTTCGTCTCCTCCTCGCGGCAGTCTTCGAGGTCCGAACGGAGCGACTCGAGATGGTTCTCGGCCTCCCCGAACTCGACCGGTGCGTCCGCGAAGCGTTCGCGGTACGACTCGATTTCGTCGTCGATTTCGGTCAATTTCTCGCGGCGGTTTTCGAGTTCCGCCGTCGCCTCTTCGACTTCGGTATCGAGTCGGTTCGCCCGCTCTCGTTTCTCCGCCGCCCGGGATTCGAGGTCGGCCACGCGCTCGCCGAGGTTCGACGCCTGATTGTCGAACATCTGGACCTTCATGCGATGGTCTTCGAGCGTTTCCGCGAGCGACTCGTCCTCGGCATCGAGCGCTTCGAGTCGGGAGTCGAGGGTCTCCTCGTCGGCGCTTTCGAGGTCCGTTTCGGCGAGCAGCGCGTCCACTTTCGAGGTCAGTTCTGCGATGGTCTCCCGAACGTCGCTCGCCCGCTTTCGGCACTCCTCGCGCTCGTGTTCCGTCTCGGTTATCTCGTCTTGAAGCGCCTCGATATCCGTTTCGAGGGAGTCCAGTTCCGCCCGCTTCTCCTCCGACGTTTCGAGGACGGCTTCCGCGTCTTCGAGCGTCTGCCGCGCCTCGTCGCGGTTCCCTTCGAACCGCTCTATCTCCGATTCCGTCTCGTTCCGCTTCGATTCGAGGTCGTTCAACAACCTGTGGAGGTTCTTTTCCTCTTTCGCTTCGATTTGGGATTCGAGTTCGGAGTAGCTCCCGCGTCGGTCGTCAAGGACGCTTTTGACGCCGAGGCGGGCGTCGCTCGCTCGTTCCCGGTACTCCTCCAATTTCCCGAGTTGGAGGAGGTCGTCTATCATGTCCTGGCGCTGTGCCGGGGTGGCGTTGATGAGTTTGTTCACCTCGCCCTGCCGGACGTAGGCGCAGTTGACGAACGCCTCCGCGTCCATGCGAAACAGGTTGACGATGTGAGAGCGCACGTCGCGGGCACCGTCGATGCTTCCGTCGGGCGTTTCGAGGACGCATTTGGCGGTCTGGGCCGACTCACCCGTCGCACGAATCCGACGGTGGACATGGTAGTTTCCGCCCGCGTGGGTGAACCAGAGTTCGACCTCGGCGTCCTCCGCGCCGATGGTGACGACATCTTCGAGCGTTCTGTCGAGCGCCCGTGCACCGTACAGCGCGAAGAAGCACGCTTCGAGCAGGGAAGATTTGCCGCTCCCGTTGAGTCCGTGGATGACGGTGATACCCGGTTCGAGTGCGAGGTCTGCGTCCTCGTAGCACTTGAAGTTCGAGAGGCGAACGCGCTCGAATTTCACAGATAATCCTCCATCGATATCTGTCCGTCAGCACCGTCGTCGGTGGCGGCGCTAGACTCGTCGGCAGCTGTGTTCGTATCGTCGGTTGCGCTGTCGGAATCCGCAACGGCCTCGGCGGGCGGTGACTCCGGTTGAGACTCGTCCACAGAGGAATCTCCCGACGGCGACTCCGCCGCCGAATCGTCTTCGGCGTCCGTGTCGTCGGTCGGTTCCGAACGCACCGACACCGAAACCGTCTCGGCGTCCGACTCCGCCGTTTCGGCGTCCGATTCCTCGGCCGCAGTGTCGCTCGTCTCCGCCCCGTCTTCGTCGGGGGCGTCGGCTTCCGCCGGGTCGAACGCGGCGGTATCATCCGAAATCCTCGTTGCTACATGCTCTTCGACCGCATCCCGGACGTTCGAATCCGCGACCTTGCTGGCGCGAACGAGTTCGTCCAGTTCGTTCGCCGCTTCGCTGAGTCCCATCTCCCGGACGCGTTTTCGAACGGCGTCGTCGGGGTCGGCGAACGAAACCGAGAGGTCCTCGGATTCGGCTTCGATTTCGCGCCGGTCGGTCACGCGGGCGACGAGCGCGCCCTCGTCCAGCGCGAACTCCTCGACGCGGGCGGGTGTCACGTCGGTTCCCTCGCCCTCGATGGAGACGAGGACGACCGACTCGTCCACGTCGTGCTCCCGAATCGCCTCCCGAACGAAGTCGATTCCGTCCCCCTCGGCGAGCGTGACCGAAACGAACTCGAAATCGCGGGTCTCGATTCCGCGTCGCGTAATGGTCACGTCGTCCTCGAAGTGGACGATGTTGTATCCCCGGTCGTCGCGCTCGCTCGCGCTCGCGCGCTCGGTCGAACCGCAGTACGTCACCCACGCGTCGGCGACGCGCTCCTTGCCCGGTTTGTGGTTGTCGCCGAGCAACATCGCGTCGAAATCGACCGACGCCTCGGTCAGCACGTGTTCGGCGTTCCAATCGCCGAAGTCGAACGGCTGAAACAGGCCGTGTGCGACGAGCGCGGCGGATTCGGCGTCGTGCGCCTCGAACTCGTATTCGAGGTCGTCGCGCTTCGAGACCGGTACGTGGTCCAAGCCGTAGAAGGCAGTATCACCGACGAGAACGGGAGACGGTCCGAGCCGCGTCGCAAGTCCCAACGTCTCGAAGAGGTCGAGCCACTGCTGACCGTGCGTGCTCTCGTGGTTCCCGACGATAGCGAGAAACGGGATGTCCGCCCGACGAAGCTTCCGGAGGACCGAAATCGTCCCGTGGAGGTCCACGAGTCCGGGTCGGCGGTCGTGGAACAGGTCACCGGCGTGGACGACCGCATCCACGGCGTCCTCGATGGCGTCCTCGACGACTCGGTCGAAGGCGGCAAGAAAATCGTCCCGTCGCTCGGGCGAATGATACTGACGATACCCGATGTGAGTGTCGCCCGTGTGAATCACCCGTGTCATTGGTTCAGCGATAAGTTCCCGTCTCATAAATTGTTTCCGTGACTGCCGCGTTTACACCGACATGACGTTTCAGACGTCTCACATACCTCCCGACACGCTCGATGACCTCGGTCGTTCCGTTTCCGCCGAGGAAAGCGACGATTCGATTTCCGTCGAGGCACCGTTCACTGGAGAGCGAATCGGCGACGTACCGGCGTGCGCTCCGCGGGACGTGACGGCGGGGGTTTCGCGCGCTCGAACGGCCCAGACGGAGTGGTCGTCGTGGTCGATGGAGCGGCGGGCGGGCGTCCTGTCTCGATTCCACGACCTCGTGTTGGACCGGCAGGATGAACTGCTCGACGTGATGGTGCTCGAGAGCGGAAAGGCCAGACGAGACGGCTACGAGGAGATTCTCGACGTTGCGACCAACGCGCGATACTACGCCGCTCGCGCCGAGGAATTCCTCCGGCCGCGGCGACGTGACGGGGCGATTCCGCTCGCCACGAAGACGATGGAGTACCGAACGCCCGTCGGCGTCGTCGGCGTCATCGCGCCGTGGAACTATCCGCTCACGCTCGCCGTCTCGGACGCGATTCCCGCGCTCCTTGCCGGAAACACGGTCGTGTTGAAACCCGCCGAGGAGACGCCGTTCACCGCGCTCCTCGCCGCGAAACTGCTCCGGGAAGCGGGACTGCCGGAGGACGCCTTTCGAGTCGTCACTGGTTGGGGTGACGAGGTGGGTCCGGCGCTCATCGACGCCGTGGATTTCGTGAGTTTCACCGGTAGCACCGAGACGGGACGAACCGTCGCGGAACGCGCCGGCAAGAACCTCGTGAAATGTTCGCTCGAACTCGGCGGGAAGAATCCCATGCTCGCGCTCGACGACGCGGACGTGAGCGCCGCGGTCGAAGGTGCGATTCGGGGCTGTTTCACCAACGCCGGACAGCTCTGTCTCTCCTTCGAACGGTTGTACGTGCAGGACGGCGTGTACAACCGGTTTCTCTCTCGATTCGTGGAACGGACGCGCGAACTGTCGATGGAACCCTCGCTCGACTACGACGTGGAAGTCGGGTCGCTCGTCTCCGAGCGGCAGTTCGAGAAGGTACGGGAACACGTTAACGACGCCGTGAGCAAGGGCGCGACGGCCGTGGTCGGTGGGAACGCCCGTCCCGACGTGGGACCGTACTTCTTCGAGCCGACGATTCTGACGGGAGTAACCGAAGAAATGACGTTGGCGCGCGAGGAGACGTTCGGGCCGGTGGTCGCCGTCTCCCGGTTCTCGGACGACGAGAACGGAATCGCGCTGGCGAACGACTCCGACCGCGGACTGAACGCGAGCGTCTGGACGACGGACTCCGACCGCGGATGGGAAGTCGCTCGTCGAATCGACTGCGGGACGGTCGGAATCAACGACCCGTATCACGCGATTTGGGCGTCCGTCGACGCGCCGATGGGCGGGATGAAGGACTCGGGAATCGGCCGCCGTCACGGCCGGGAGGGGATTCGAAAGTACACCGAATCCCAAACGGTCGCCGAACAGCGGTTCGCCTCGGTCGCCTCGCCCCGTCAGGTTCCGACGAAGTGGTACGCCCGTGCGATGACGAGCGTGATGCGCCTGTTCAAGCGAATAGAGGAGGGATGGTAGATGAGCGCCTTCCTCACCGGTTTCCCCGGCTTTCTCGGGTCCGCACTGACGGAGCGACTGGTCGCACGCGGCAGCGACGTCACCTGCCTCGTCCAGCCCAAATATCGGCGAACCGCCGAGCGACGAGCGCGGGAAATCGAACGCGCACACGCGTCCGACGGACAGGTCGAACTCGTGGGCGGGGACATCACGGAAGTCGACCTCGGAGTGGGCGAGGCGGTCGAATCGTTGCAGGCCGACACCGAAGCGGTCTATCATCTCGCGGCGGTCTACGACCTCGCGGTGAGTCGGGAGGTCGGGATGGCCGTCAACGTGGAGGGAACGAAAAACGTCCTCGACTTCGCGGACGGCTGTGAGGGCCTCCGACGGTTCCAGTACGTGAGCACGTGCTACGTGAGCGGGCGCTACGATGGGACGTTCACCGAGGACCACCTCGTCGAGGGCCAGCGGTTCAACAACTACTACGAGACGACGAAGTACCTCGCCGAGGTCGCGGTCCAGGAGCGAATGGAGTCGGGGTTGCCCGGGACGATTTATCGGCCCGCAATCGTCGTCGGGGACAGCGAAACCGGCGAGACACAGAAGTACGACGGCCCGTACTACCTGCTTCGGTGGCTCATGCGCCAACCCGGCGTGGCGGTCACGCCCGTCCTCGGTGACCCGACGGCGCACGAGGTCAACGTCGTCCCGCGGAATTTCGTGGTCGATGCCATCGCCGAACTGAGCCGACTCGACGAGTCGGTCGGGAAGGTCTACCAACTCTGTGACCCGAATCCGTCGACGGTGGACGAGATGCTTCGCGCCTTCGGCCGAACGACCGGAAAACGGGTCGTCCGAGCGCCCGTTCCGAAAGGCGCGCTGAAACGCGTGCTCTCTCGGTTCCCGGAACTGGAGATCGAACCCGCGACGCTCGATTACTTCGACCACCCGACGAGCTACGCGTGTGAGAACGCGGTCGCCGCGCTCGAAACCGCGACCGGTGGCGAGATTCAGTGTCCCGCGTTCGGTTCCTACGTCGGGAATTTGGTCTCCTTCGTCCGTGAACACCCGGAACTCACGCCCGACGCGATGGTATGAGCGCGATGGCGTGAGACGGCGGGGAGAAACGGCACGCCTCGGCGAGGTGGAAGACGAACGCGAGGGAATTGCGAAACGCGAAATGGCCACGGATAGCCGTCGTTGGCCGCGGCATGAGATATAAACGCTCGGGAATCGGAGACGGACGCTCTACGTTAGAGGTCGAGCGTGTACAGGCGTTTTCGGGCGTCGGAGAAGGAAAACCGCGAGTCCACGAGGTCCTCGTCTTCGAGACGGGTCAGCGCGTAGCGGACGGTTCGCGGCGGGAGCAGCGTCTCGTCCGCGAGTTCGCTCTGAGTCATCGTCTCGTTGTACTCCAATACCTTTGCGACTAGCTTCGCGCTCGGCGGCAGGTCGCGGATGGCCGCGGTCGAATCCACGTCTTGCAGCCGGTTGTTGGTCGTTCGTGATAGCTCTGGGGCGCTCATCACATGTCCGTTTTGAATACAGGGTAATAATATTTCCTGTTCGTTCTTATTACTGTAAGGAATTAAAATCCACGTGTGATTGCGGTGTAGCAACAGGTCGGTCACCCGAAGCCTCTTAAGATACAGGCCCTTATCCCGAGTTGATGACCGACACTGTGGATGACGTAGAACTCCCCTACGACGAGGAGAGTACGTCCCAACAGGAACAAATAGAGGCTCTCCAAGAACGTCTCGATGTCCTCGAATCCCAGAACGAGGAGATGCGGGACAAGCTTCTCGATGCGAACGCAGAGAACAACAAGTATCAGCAGAAACTCGAACGGCTCACCCACGAGAACAAGAAGCTGAAGCAGTCGCCGTTGTTCGTCGCCACGGTACAGGAGATTACCGACGAAGGCGTCATCATCAAACAGCACGGCAACAACCAAGAGGCGGTCACGGAAGTGACCGAGGAGATGCGCGAGGAACTCGACCCCGACGCGCGCGTCGCCGTGAACAACTCCCTCTCTATCGTGAAGACGCTGGACGACGAAACCGACGTTCGCGCTCGCGTGATGCAAGTCACGAAGAGCCCCGAAGTGACCTACGAGGACATCGGCGGACTGGAAGAGCAGATGAACGAGGTCCGCGAGACGGTCGAACTGCCGCTCGAAAATCCCGACATGTTCCAAAAAGTCGGTATCGACCCCCCGAGCGGTGTCCTCCTCTACGGCCCGCCGGGAACCGGGAAGACGATGCTGGCGAAAGCGGTCGCCAACCAGACCGACGCCACGTTCATCAAGATGGCCGGGTCCGAACTCGTCCACAAGTTCATCGGCGAGGGCGCGAAACTCGTCCGCGACCTGTTCGAAGTCGCCCGACAGCACGAACCCGCCGTGCTGTTCATCGACGAAATCGACGCCATCGCCTCGAAGCGTACCGACTCGAAGACGTCCGGTGACGCGGAGGTCCAGCGCACGATGATGCAGTTGCTCTCAGAGATGGACGGCTTCGAGGACCGCGGCGAAATCCGTATCATCGCGGCGACCAACCGCTTCGACATGCTCGACCGCGCCATCCTTCGGCCGGGCCGCTTCGACCGCCTCATCGAAGTCCCGAACCCCGGCGAGGAAGGCCGCGAGCAGATTTTCCGCATCCACACCCGCGACATGAACATCGCGGACGACGTGGACTACGAACACCTCGCCGTCGAGACGGGCGACGCAAGCGGTGCCGACATCAAGGCCATCTGTACCGAGGCCGGGATGTTCGCCATCCGCGACGACCGCACCGAAATCACGATGCAGGACTTCGTCGACGCCCGAGAGAAGATAGAGCAGGAAGAAGAAGAGAACGACGAAGTGTCCAAAACGTTCGCCTGAGTTGGTCGGCCTCCTCCGGTCTCCGGACTCGAAGCTTCCTGTGACACAGTTGCGGTTCGGTTTTTCTCATTTCGTTTTCGTCGCGCTCGTCAGCTTCGGAGTCGCAACGCTCGTCGAGGGACCGCGATTCACACCAGCGCCGTAAAAAGTACGTAGGGAACGCCGAACAGCAGTATCGTCATCGACACGAGAATGAGCAGGTACGAGCCGACCGTGCTCGCCGCGGTCATCCATGCGGGGTGTTCGAAATCGGCGGGAAGATTCATACCGAACGTTTCGTCTCCCCCGTCTAAACGCTACCGGAGTGGTCAGCGGAGGATGTCACCAATTCGGCGGGCCTGCCCGCCTATCGCGGGGTCCTTCTCCACGATACGGAGGACTTGGTGGTCGGTCACGTCGTAGTAGGATTTCCCCGTCGCCTCCTCGATGAGGTCCTTGGAGAGGCGGAATTCGGTTCCTTCGTAGACGACATCGACACCTTCGTCATCGAACGAGAGCGTGGTCATACCACGGCGTTCGCCGCGGTCGGGTAAAAAAGCTACAGAACGCGGCCGGGAAAACGAAGCGCGGAGAGCGGAAAGCGGAAATCGACGGAGCGGAATCGTCACGGCACTCGTCCGTCGGACGATTACTCCACGGTTTCGCTCGACATCTCCGTCGCGGGAACGCCCGCAACGGTCGCGCCCGGCGGAACGTCCCGCGTCACCAGCGAATTGGCCGCGACCTGTGCGTTCGCGCCGATTTCGACGCCCGGGAGGATAATCGCGCCAGCGCCGATCATGGCGCGCTCGCCGATGACGACTTCGCCGGTCCGGTACTCGTCCTGCAGGAACTCGTGACAGAGGATGGTCGCGTCGTAGCCGATGATGGCATGGTCCTCGACGGTGATGAGGTCGGGCCAGAACACGTCGGGCGTCGATTCCAGTCCCCACGACACCCCGCGGCCGACCGTGACGCCGATTTTTCGGAGGAGCCAACTCTTCAACCGAAGGCTCGGATTGATCCGAACGAGCCAGATGACGAGGTAGTGTATCGCAACCCGAAGCGGACTCCGGGCGTTCGTCCAGTACTGCAAGGAGTTCAGGCCACCGGGCGTCGTGTGGTGCGCGATTCGCTCGTGGCGCCGGGTCGTGTCGTCGCTCACGACATCGACTTGCTTTCGAATTAGCTTGAACCTACCTTTCTCTCGGTCTACGGAGCACCGAATACCATTCCACGGCAGTCGCTAGCAGTCTATCAGTTCGAAGAATGGTTCGAGGTCGGCGACGGCGGCGGTCGGTTCTACCGTACCGTCGTCGCGGTCGAATTCGACGATTCCCATCCCTTCCAGTCGGGGGAGGTGGGAGTGGTGAAGCCCGGTTTCGATACGATCGACCTGACGGTCGGTTTTCGAACTCGTCTTTTTGGCGAGTTCGGAGACGGTCGTCGCACCGTCGCAGTTCAAGAGGACGTCGAGGACACGTCGACGCTGACGATGCCCCAATGCCTCGAAGATTTCGTCCGTGTTCAGCTCTCGTTTCATACCGTATCAGTCCGTATGTAATGGCTTGAGTATGGGCCGATTGACGGTCCCGTAGTGTGGTCGTTACGATCAGTTACGCAGTGCCTGTACGTGGTCGATCCGTCGCTGTACGAGCTCCTCGGTCCCGATATCGTGGCGCATGTGTAGTCCCTCTTCGCCAGCGATCGACAGGGCGTCCTCGGCGATTTTTTCGGCGTCCGCGATGGACTCGCCGCGGCCGACGACGGCGAACGAGCGCGACGTGGTGGTGTAAATCCCGTCGTCCCGTTCGTCGACGCTGGCGTAAAACAGGATGGCCTCGCCCGCGTTCTCCTCGCTTATCTTCACCTTCGCCCCCGCTTCGGGGTCGCTCGGATAGCCGTCAGGCACCGCGTACTTACAGACGGTCGCCTCCGGCGCGAAGGAGAGTTTCGGCAAGTCGTCGCCCTCGCGTGCCGCGACGAGCACGTCGAGGAAGTCCGTCGTCAGAACCGGCAGGGTGTTCATCGCCTCGGGGTCGCCGAACCGGGCGTTGAACTCGATGACGTTCACGCCGTCGGCCGTGAGCATGAACTGCCCGTAGAGGACGCCGCGGTAGTCGTCCAACGCCGCAACGGTCTCCTTCAGCACCTCGACGGCCTCGTGGTAGTCGTCTTCCGTCATGAACGGGAGTTCGAGACTCGCGTCGCTGTAGCTCCCCATACCGCCCGTGTTGGGACCCTCGTCACCCTCGTAGGCGCGCTTGTGGTCCTGAATCGCGGGTGTGACGCGCAACTGGTCGTTCGCCACGAGCGCCTGCACGGTGAACTCCTCGCCGACGAGTCGCTCTTCGAGCACCACGCGGTCGTAATCGCTGTCGCGGAGGTACGCCTTCGCCTCCTCGTCTGTCACTTGGTCGCCGGTGACTTTGACGCCCTTGCCGCCCGTCAACCCGGCGGGTTTGACCGCGAGGTCGCCGTCGTACTCGTCGATGAATTCACAGGCCGCCTCCATGTCGTCGAAGGTCTCGAAGTCGGGGCAGCCGGGGATGTCGTGTTCCTGCATGAACCGACGCTGGAACGCCTTGTCCGTCTCGATGCGCGCCTCGTCGGCGTGGGGACCGAACGCGTAGATTCCGGCCTCGTCCAACGCGTCGGCGACACCCGCGGCGAGCGGTCCCTCGGGGCCGACGACGGCGAGCGTCGCGCCGACCTCCTCGGCGTAGGCGACGACGGCCGTCGTGTTCGTCGTCTCCAGGGTCTCGAAGCCGTCCGCGAGACGGGCGATTCCGGGATTCCGGTTGCCTGCACAGGCGTAGAGGTCGGTGTCGCTGTCGGCCAACGCTCGGGCGATGGCGTGTTCGCGGCCGCCGCCACCCACCAGCAGTACGGTCTCACTCATGTGGGCACGATGTGCGCACAGCGGTGTAAACGTTGTCGTTTGACAGCGGTAAAGTATACATATTCGTGTTCATTCCGGACCGAATCGGTCGGTCAGCATCGTGCGGAGCGACACCGCGACGTCCTCGAAGTCCGCGATGTGGAGGCTGTCGCTCGTCAGTAGCACGCCGTGGTCGCCCACGATGACGCGACTGACGAACCCGTCCGAGAACGCGCGGATGGTGAGTTCGTACTCGCCGATGGCCGGTTCGAACCCCTCGTCCGCGAGTCGTCTGTACGTCTCGTGGGTGTCGAAGCCGAGTCGTTCGTTCTCCACGAAGACGCTCTTTCGTTCTTTCGCAACTTCGCGGTCCCCCCCGTACAAGTCGCTTCGGAGGTACAGCAAATCGAATCCGTCCGGCGTAAAGTGAATGACGCTCCGAAGGGTGTCCCCGATTCCCGTCCGACAGGTCGTTGCTATCTCCTCCGCGAACTCCTCGTCGATGCCTGTTTCGGACATGTCATCACAGTACGCCAGCGACGCACATGAGTTGTTGGGTTTCCTAAAAAAGTGACCACTTCGGGACGTCGATACACCGTCGATTCGGGGAGCGAAGCGTGAAGCCACAGCACCGCAGCGGTGAACCGCTGACGACCGTCGGGTCCCCCGACGGCGAAACGGTTCCATCGAAAATCGACACCAATAGTACATTGAATCGTACCGGTGAATACTGTTTTCTCACGAAAAGCACTGTATTCTCATCGGAAATACTGAAAGCTACTAAAAAATCCTAAGATATACTATCGTTTACTATCGCGTCGGAAAACCGGCTCGTATCGAATGAATCCCCATCTTTACCTCTCCCAAACCACTGATAGACAGGTATGACCGCGCCCACCGACCGAAATCGACTCGACGAGGAGGAGAGTCCGTATCTCCGCCAGCACGCCGACAACCCGGTGCATTGGCAACCGTGGGACGACGCCGCGCTCGAAGCCGCGAAGGAGCGGAACGTGCCCATCTTCCTCTCCATCGGCTACTCGGCCTGCCACTGGTGTCACGTGATGGAGGAGGAAAGTTTCGAGGACGGGGACGTCGCGGAACTGCTGAACGAGCACTTCGTCCCGATAAAGGTGGACCGGGAGGAGCGCCCGGACATCGACGCCATCTACATGAGCATCTGTCAGCAGGTCACCGGCGGCGGCGGGTGGCCGCTGTCGGCGTGGCTGACGCCGGACGGGAAACCGTTCTACGTCGGGACGTACTTCCCGAAGCGCTCCCAGCAGGGGCGGCCGGGGTTCGTCGAACTGCTCGAAAACGTCAAAAACACGTGGCAGGAGAACCCGGAGGAGATGAAAAACCGGGGCGAGCAGTGGACGGACGCCATCGAGGGCGAACTGGAGTCCACGCCCGAGGCGGACGACGCGCCCGGCCCGGAACTGCTCGGAAGCGCGGCCCAACAGACCGTCCGCACCGCCGACCGCGAGTACGGCGGCTTCGGGCGCGGCGGACCGAAGTTCCCGCAACCGGCGCGAATCCACCTGCTCCTCCGGGCGTACGATAGGACCGGCGCGACCCAGTACCGCGACGTTGCGGTCGAGGCGCTCGACGCGATGGCCGACGGCGGCATGTACGACCACATCGGCGGGGGCTTCCACCGCTACGCGACCGACCGGAAGTGGACGGTGCCGCACTTCGAGAAGATGCTGTACGACAACGCGGAACTGCCGCGCGCGTACCTCGCGGGCTACCAACTCACGGGCGACGAGCGATACGCCGAACTCGTCCGCGAGACGTTCGCGTTCCTCGAACGCGAGATGCGCCACCCGGAGGGCGGCTTTTACAGCACGCTCGACGCCCGGAGCGAGGACGAGGCGGGCAACTACGAGGAAGGTCCGTTCTACGTCTGGACGCCGAGCGACGTGTACGAGGCGGTGGAAGACGAACGCGATGACGACGACATCGACACCGAAACGAAGGCGGATATCGTCTGTGAACGCTACGGCGTCACGCAATCGGGTAACTTCGAGGGGAAGACGGTGTTGACCCTGACGACGGACGTTCCGGACCTCGCGGAGAAGTACGACGTGTCCGAGGACGAGGTTCGGGGTGTGCTCGAACGGGCCACCCTATCCATGTTCGAGGCCCGCGAGGAGCGCGAACGCCCGTCCCGCGACGAGAAGATACTGGCAGGGTGGAACGGCCTGTTGATTGCCGCGCTCGCGGAGGGCGGCTTCGTGCTCGCCGACCACTACACCGACCTCGCGGCGGATACGCTCGATTTCGTCCGCGAGAACCTCTGGGACGAGGAGGAAGCGAAGCTCTCGCGGCGGTTCAAGGACGGCGATGTGGCCATCGACGGCTACCTCGAAGATTACGCCTTCCTCGCCCGCGGCGCGTTCGCACTCTACGAAGCGACGGGGAACTCGGACCACCTCGGGTTCGCCCTCGACCTCGCGCGCGCCATCGAACGCGAGTTCTGGGACGCGGAGCGCGGGACGCTGTATTTCACCCCGGAAAGCGGCGAGCGACTGGTCGCACGCCCGCAGGAACTGGCGGACCAGTCCACGCCGTCGAGCCTCGGGGTCGCAACCGACGTGCTGGCCGTTCTCTCCGAGTTCGCACCGGACGAGGCGTTCGCCGAGATACCGGAGGCGGTGCTCGAAACCCACGCCCGGACCGTCGAGTCGAACCCGTTCCAGTACGCGACGCTGGCGCTCGCCGCGGACCGCAACGCGACCGGCTCGCTCGAACTGACCGTCGCGGGCGACGAACTCCCCGAAGCGTGGCACGAGCGACTCGCGGAGACGTACCTCCCGACGCGCGTGCTGACCCGGCGGCCGCCGACCGAGGACGGCGTGGCGGCGTGGTGTGAAAAGCTCGGGGTGGAGAGTGTACCACCGATTTGGGCCGACCGCGAGTCGGCGGGCGAACCGACGCTCTACGTCTGTCGCTCCTTCACCTGCTCGCCGCCCGTGACCGACATCGACGCCGGACTGGAGTGGGCCGACGACCTCGCGCCGGAGTAGCTTTCACTAACTCCGCTTGAGTTGCTTGACGAGGTTCATGAATCGGTCCAACGGGACCCGGCTGAGGACGCTGATGAGCGTATCGGTCTGATCGTATAACCGCCGCAGTCGCCGAACTTTTTCGAGGTCCTCGTCCGCACCCGCCGCCTCGAACTTCTCCTCGGCGTCGGTGAGCGCGCGCGACATAATTTGCGTCTCACGCCGTATCTCGGTCTGCAAGAACTCCTGGACTACGTGCCAGATGTCAGTCTCGGCTTCGAAGAACGCTCGCTTTCCCTCCCCCGGTTTCGACCGGCGGTTTACCATGTGGAACCGTTGTAACGTGCTCATCGCATCGCTCACGGTAGACTTCGCGTAGCCGCTCTCTTCGACCAACTCGTCTAACGAAAGCGGGTCGTGGGCGAAAAAGAGGATTCCGTACAACCGACCGTAGCTCCGCTTGACGCCGTAAATCGCCGTGGAGCGTTCTATCGCCTCAATGACTTCTTCGCGAGCCGCTTCGCGCTTTTCCTCCCGGGTCTCCTCGGGGTCGTCCATGGAAGGGGGTTGGCAACGAAAACACTAAATCGTTGTCTTCGGAATATTCGGTATATGCCGAATTTAGAAAATGAGCAAACGTCGAAACCGAGCGTCGTCCTGCGAGCGGACGGAGTCGAGAAGCGGTACGGCTCACACCTCCCGTTTTCGCGGGGCGTGGAAGTACTGACGGGTGTAGACCTCGACGTTCGTGCTGGCGAAATCGTCGGCATCGTCGGCGAGAACGGGAGCGGAAAATCGACGCTCCTCAAGACGCTCGTCGGCGCGATTGAAGCCGACTCGGGGAGCATCGAACTTGACGGGACCATCGGCTGGTGTCCACAGGAACCGCGGCTCTACGACCGACTCACGCCGCGCGAGACCTTTCGGCTGTTCGGCGAGGGCTACGGCCTGTCCGCCGAGCGAATCGAATCGCGGACGGAGACGCTCGCGGACCGGTTGGATTTCGAGCGATTTCTCGACAGGCGAATCGACCGATTGAGCGGCGGCAATCGGCAGAAAGTGAATCTCGCCGTCGCCCTGCTCCACGAACCAAGCGTCCTGTTGCTCGACGAACCGTACACCGGTTTCGACTGGGAGACGTACCTCGCGTTCTGGGACCTGACCGACGAACTCCGCGAAGACGGAACGGCCATCGTCATCATCTCCCACCTCATCAACGAACGGGAACGCTTCGACCGCGTTTGCGAACTCCGTGACGGCACGCTGGAGGAACGATGAGGCTCGCAACCGGCGTCAGTTCGCACGTCAGGTCGTTCGTCCGCGAACCGGTCTCTGTCGTGCTCCTGCTCGGCTTTCCCATCGTCATCGTGGAGATAATGCGGTTGGCGTTCGCGTCGTTTCCCGAACTGCCGTCGATGTCCGCTCCGCCCGCGACCGTCGCCCGAATGACCGGCGCGCTCTTTGCGACGGCGTTCCTCGCCGGGATGGTCGGCGTCTTTCAGGTCGTCAGCGCGACGGCGGCTGACCGTAGACTCGTCCTCTGTGGCTTCACCCGAACCGAACTGTTCTTCTCGCGATTGGTGACGCTGTGTGGCGTAACGGCGGTCGCCGCACTCCTTTCCTTCGGCACGCTCTGGCGTCACGTCTCGCCCGCGAAACCGGCGGCGGCCTTCGCGGCACTCGTGTTCGCCGGAGTCGTCTTCGGTCTGTTCGGCATGCTCGTCGGGTCGCTAATTCCCCGCGAACTCGAAGGATCGCTCGCGTTGGTCTTTCTCGCCGACGCTGACCTCTTTCTCGGGAGCGGACTCGTGAGCACCGACTCCCCGTTCGTCAAACTCTTTCCGCTCCACTACCCGCAAACGCTGTTCGAATCGGCGGTCGTGAGCGGCACCATCGCAACCGGTGACGTGCTAGCGGGCGGACTTTACGCCGCCGTCCTCCTCGTCCTCGTTTCGCTCGCCTACGGTCGCACGACGGGAGGTGCGGAGGCATGATTCTCGGCACAGCCGACGGGAACGGTTCCAGTTCACGCACGAATCGCGTCGTCGCCGCGACGGTCGTGGGACTGAAAAGCTACGTCCGAAACCCGCTGTTGCTCGCCATGTTCGCCTTCCTGCCCGCCTACTTCCTCGGCGTCGTCTCGTTTCTCACCCCGAGCGCGCCGATGCCTGTCCATCTCCCCGGTGGCGGGACGACCACCGCGTCGCTCTCGACGGTGTACCCGGTCCTGCTGACGCCGCTCGTCGGCGCGCTGGTGGGCGGGTTCGCGGGATTCTTCCGAACCCACGCGGGGCGGGACGCGGACGCCCGCCTCGTTCTCGCGGGGTATCGTCCCGCCGAACTGATCACCGCTCGACTCGGCCTGCTCGCGGTCGTCGGCATCCTCGTCACCGGTGTCTCGATGGGCGTTCTGCTCGTAACCCTCGGGCCGAACCGTCCGGCGGCAATCGCCCTTGCAACCCTGTTCGCGGCCACGACGTACGGCATCGTCGGGGCGCTCGTCGGCACCGCGGTGGGTCGTCTGCCGGGCGTCTACCTCATGCTGTTCGGGCCGTCGCTCGACGTGTTCCTCTTCCAGAACCCCGCCAGCACTCTCGACCGACCGGTCGAACTGCTCCCCGGCCACTATCCGGCCGCGCTCGCACTCGAAGCCCAGTTCGGCGGGGGAATCACGGTGGAAACGCTCGGGCTTGCCGTCGCCTACCTCGCGGTCGTCACGGTCGTTTCGGTCGCGTTCGCTCGAATCCGCCGGTGAGAAAAACGGATACTCGGACTCAGGCCAACGCGTCGCTTTCGAACAGTTCGTGTGCGACGTACTCGGCGGCGGGTCGTTCCTCCTGTTCCTCGAAGCGGGCGATTTCCTCGCCCGCCCGCTCGACCACGATGGTCGGGATGAGCGTCACGTCGTACTCCTCGGTGAGTTCGCCGATCTTCTCGTCGTCCACTTCGTAGACGTGGATGCGCTCGTCTTCCACGCCCGCGGCGTCCAGCGCGGCGAAGAAGTCGGGCAAGCGTGACCGGCAGTCGCCGCACCAGTCCGCACCCCAAACGCGATAGGTGAGTTCGCCGAGCCCCGATTCGAAGGCGTTTATCGTCTCGCTGTGTTCGCTCGCGTCCCACTCGGGATTCGGTACTGTTGATTCCATAGTTGGGACTGGGGATGAACGCGGATAAGAATTCCCGCTCCCGGCACCGCCTGCCGGTGTCCAGTAGGTGTTTAGGCGTGGGATTCGTACCGCACACCATGAAATCCTCCATCCTCGATACCGTGGGGTCGCCACTCGTTCAGGTCCGGTCACCCGATGGCGCGACCGTCGCGGCGAAAGTCGAATCGTTCAATCCCGGCGGGTCGGCGAAGGACCGCCCGGCACGGGCGATGGTCGAGGCTGCGGAGCGCGCGGGGGAGCTCCACACCGGCGACCGAATCGTGGAACCGACGAGCGGCAACACGGGTATCGGCTTGGCGGTCGTCTGTGCCGCCCGTGGGTACGACCTCACCATCGTCATGCCCGCGTCGAAGTCGCCCGAGCGCAGACAGCTTCTCAAGGCCTACGGCGCTGACCTCGAACTCGTGGACGGCAACATGGAATCCGCCAAGGCGCGGGCGAACGAGCTCACCGAATCGGAGGATGCGGTGCAACTCGGCCAGTTCGAAAACGCGGCCAACGCCGAGGCCCACTACCGCACGACAGCCGAGGAGATCATCGAACAGGTCGACGGCCGCGAGATAGACGCCTTCGTCGCGGGCGTCGGCACCGGCGGGACGATAACCGGAACCGCCTCGCGCCTGCTGGAGGAGTACGCGGGCATGGAAGTCGTCGCCGTCGAACCCGAGCGAAACGCCGTCCTCTCGACCGGCGAATCCGGCGAGGACGAGTATCAGGGGATGGGTCCGGGGTTCGTCAGCGACCTGCTCGACACCGACCTGCTCGATTCCGTCGAACGCGTCGCGTTGGAGGACGCGGAGGACGAATGTCGCCGTCTCACCCGCGAGGAAGGCATCTTGGTCGGCCAGTCGAGCGGCGCCGCGAGCATCGCGGCTTACCGGGTCGCCGAACGACTCGCTCAGCCGGAACTCAACTGCCCGGAGGTCCCGGAGGAGTGGCGGGACGGCGGGAAACACGACGAGAACGAGCGGGTGGCGTCCGATGGCGGAGTCGGCGAAGAGTACGACGACTGTCCGCTCGTCGTCACGGTCTTCCCCGACAGCGGCGAGCGCTACCTCTCGACGGGCATGTTCGACTGAAGGGTGCCGACGGGGATAACTCGACATCGGGACGGTTTTCAGAAACTGAGAACGATGAGCCGACGTTTTGTACCCCGATGCGCTGTTTCCGGCGTGGGTTAGCCATGGCCCATCCGTATCGCCTGCTCCGCTGACGTAGCGATCTCCCGGTCTCCCGAAGCCCCCTACCCATCTCGCTCCGCGTCGAGGAGCACGGCGACGGTATTCTGCAGGTATTGCGTGGCGGACGCGAGAGCCATCAAACCCTCCATCACGGCCTGTCGGCTCGCTCCGTCGGGATAGATTCGATGTTCGAGTCGAATCGACCGCGCGTCCGCGAACTCACACGACGCCCCCTCCGCGTCGAGGAAGGTGTAAAAGCCCGGCGTCGCCGACAACGCCGGTCCGATTCGCGTCAGTAGTTCGTTCCTGTCCCCCTCGCTTTCGAGGAGCGTTTGCGTCCGCTCGGTGTCGAACGCTGTGTCACTGACCAGTCGAATCGGACCCAGCATCTCCCCTTTCACGATGCGTATCGGCTGGTGTGCGAGTCGAAGTCGAATCGTGAACTCGGTTCCCTCGTCGCGTACGTGTCGAACGTCGTCCACGACCGTCCCGTCGAGCCACGCCGCGACCTGCTCCTCGCTGATTGGCCCCACCATACAGCCCCCTCGCCGAGAACGTGGAAAAGGGTTGTGCCGGAACTGTCGGGAGGGATTTCGTCCGAATTCGCGTCGTCCGTCTTCGTCCGACTTCTTCCCCGTTCCCGTCTACGCTCGGAACTCGTCTTCCGTCACGCGGACGACCAGCGTGTCGTCCACGTCGCGCAGGTCGTACTCCGGGACGCCATCGACGGTTCGGGCGACGTACATCGGTTCCACGAGTTTCGCGCCGAACTCCCCGTCCACCACGCCGTACACCTTGAGCAGCGGGTCCGTCTCGGCGGCTTCCACCTCGCGGTCGCGAACCCGTGCCGCGAGCTTTCGGGAGAGCCACTCCTCGTCGCTCACGCTCGGGTCGAGGACGAGCGCTTCGTCCACGAACCGAACCAGATACCAGTTCAGGTCGTTCAAGAGCGACGTCGCGGAGCCGACGCTGATGGTTTCGAGTTCGAGGCAGTTACCGTACGGTTCGCGGAGTTGGTAGGTGGCGAGCGCGTCGCGCGCCGTCTCACGGGAGAACAGTTCGGCGCGCAACTCGACTTCATCCGAACCGACGAGCAGGACGCGGGTCACAGTTTCCGGTGGGAGCGGCAAAGTAAAGCGATTTCGTCTTGCAGCGGCGACCGACCCGTCGTCACCGTTCGTGCGACACCGTCCGACTCGCGGGCCGGACAGACCGTCACCATCAGGAGAGGAGGGCGGCGACGTCCGTCGACGAGACCATTCCCACGTACTCCTCGTCCACGACGGGGAGGTGTTTGATGTCGAAGGTGGTCATCATCGCGGCGACTTCTTCCATGTAGAGGTCGGGGGTGACGGTTTCGACGTCCTCCGTCATCACGTCGCCGACCCGCACCTCCGTCGGGTCCGACCCGTCAGCGGCGACGTTCAACACGTCGGAACTGCTGATTATCGCCCTCGGCGAAGTCGTCACGACGAGGGCGCTGATTTCGTTGTCGCGCATTACCGCCGCGGCTTCGGAAACCGTCGCGTCCGACGGGATGGTTTTCAACGGAGTGGACATCATGTCCTTCACACGAGTTCTGTCGTTGGTACTCATACCACGTAGACGAACCGGAGGGATATTGTTCTTTTCCCGGTTCGAGTCGATTCAAAACGGAATTCACTGACAATTCGTCGCTACCCATTTCGTTCTTCAACCAGAGCAGTCGAAAAATCGAAAGGTTGAACTATCGTATTCGACGACCCTGTGGAAATGCCGGACGAACTCGATGCGGACGGTCGGCCGGACGTTTTCGTCCGACCGCTGGGATACGTGGCCGACGAGCCGGTGGTTCGGCGTATCGGCGCGCGAGAACTGTTCATCGGGAACGAATCGGCGGCACGTCCCGACCGACACGACCGGACGTTCGAGTACGTCCTCTCGGCGTCGACGGAGAAACACCCGCTCACCACGCACCACCATCCTCTCATCGACGGAGCGGGAAACGAGTGGCGCGCGTTCGAAGCGGCCGTGGACACCGCGCGGCGGCTCTTTCGCAGGGACGGGTCCCTCCTCGTCCACTGCACGGCGGGGGTTTCGCGGAGCAGTACGCTCATCGCGGCCACGCTCGCCGCCGAGGAAGACAGGGAATTTCACGACGCGCTCGCCATCGTGCAGGACGTTCGGCCGCACGCGATGCCGAATCCGGCCCTCCACGAGTTGGCGGTGACGTACCTCGCGGCGAAAACGTAGGTCGTCGGATTCCGATGAGCTCTCGCGCTACTCCGCGAAGAACTCGACCAGCAGGTCGCTCACTCGCTCCGGTCTGTCGTTTTGTACCCAGTGGCTGGCACCCGGCAGTCGCTCGATTCGGAGGTCGGGAATCCACCGGTCCAGCCCCTCGGTCAGTTCGTTTCCGAGGGCGAAATCCTCCGTCCCCCAAATCAGCATGGTCGGCACTCGCACGTCCAACGAGTCGTTCGACCCGCCGACGAGGGACCGAAGCCGGGTCGGAACGCTCTGCCGGAACAGCGCCCGATAGTAGTTGATGGAGCCGGTCAACGCCCCCGGTTTCGCGGCGGCTTCGACGTAGCGCCGAACGTCGTCATCGGTGAACGCATCCGGATTCGTCGGGGTGTCCGTGAAGATGTTCTCGATGGACTCGTACCCGCGGGCAGACAGGAACAGTTCGGGAAGCCACGGCAGTTGGAAGAAGAACATGTACCACGACCGTCGGAGTTGCGACGGCGTTCGAAGCGCCTCTCGGAATCGACCCGGATGGGGCGCGTTCAGGACGGCGAGTTTGTCCACGCGCTCGGGGCGGTCGATACCGACCTGCCACGCGATGGCACCGCCCCAGTCGTGTCCGACGACGTGAGCAGTCTCCTCCCCGAAGTGGTCGATGAGGCCGGTCACGTCGGCGACCAACTCGTCGGTCCGGTACGCATCGACGCCGTGCGGTTTCTCCGAATCGTTGTAGCCGCGCATGTCGGGCGCGACGACGCGATAGCCGTCCGCGGCGAGCGCCGGAATCTGCTCGCGCCACGAGTACCAGAACTCGGGAAAGCCGTGGAGGAGGAGGACGAGCGGTCCGTCTCCGGCCTCGACGTAGTGGAGACGGACGCCGTTGACGATAGCCTCGTCGTGGGTCAGTTCGGGCATGCGTTCACCCACGGTATTTTCGTGGATAAGCGTTGACATACGGTCGTGATGGTCTCCCCCGGACCCGATTCGTTCACCCTCCCCTTGACGGCGGTTCAGCCGAGCCAGTTGTACCTGAACGGCCAGAAACTCTCGCTCGTGACGCGGTGGTTCGACTTCGACGCGCCGAACTACGACCCGCACCCGGTTCGGAAATTCGACGGCACAAACACCGTGAGTTCTCCTCGCTACAGAAATCGTGGAACGCTCGATTGGATACTGAACGCTACGGTCAGCGGAGCCAGAGCAAGACGGTGAACTCTCGACTCAAGCGAAAATACGGTGCGCTCGTCCGTTCACGACGCCGGTGAAGCGGTTTCGTGAACTCGCCCTTGCGTGTACCGTCCACAATCTCGACCGAGCTATCTAATGGTCAGTACGGCCGAAAGAGCGCTCAGCGAAAATCCTCGGTTCCCTCCTTTGCGGACGCAAAGTTCGTTTTTCGGGTGGAAAATCCCCCCATCTGGACGCAAAATTCTCACCGCTGCTTTACGAGCAGGGATCCTCGATTGACCTGTAGATATGAAGCCACAACGACGGCGCATCATACGAGAGGAATTGTTACGAAGTATCGCGTGGGTCGGTCTCGGAATTGTTGGATGGCCACTCGTGATTTCAGAGGTAGCGTGGTTGGACGCGACGGCTCTGACGGTTTTTGGATTGCCGGCGCTCACGTGGGCGTTGCTGACGACGGGTGCGATCGGCATTCGTGCTGTGACGTCCGCGGAGTTGCAAGTTCAGACGCCGGTCGGTCTATCGATGAGCCTCCTTTTCGGAACCACGCTTGGCGGTGTCGGTGCAGTGTACCTCGTCACAGCAGGTGGGTATTCTGCTCTGTGGGTGACTGCCGTGTACGTCGCGGTGACCGTTATCACTATTCTCTGGTACTGGTTTGTGAGACCAAGCGACATCGACGCCAAAATGGCGGCGTAGTCTCCTATTGGGGACAGCGCGTCCAGGAGAATGACCAACAGGACCGTCTGGTGAACATGGGGCAGCAGCTAGCCTGTCTGCAACCTCTGAAAAGCGATAACCTACAATCCGACGCGTTCATACTCCTCCAACAATTCGTAGACAATAAATGTCACTTCCTCCGTGGATCTCTAAGCAGTTGCCGGAAGATAGGAGGGTGAATACAAAGCTCACAGAACGGCACGTCATCGAGACGATGCACCAGATCGATCGACCGTTCTTTTCACTACAGCAAATCCGACAGCGGATCAAACCAGACGTCTCGAAGGTCACCGTCCGCAACCGGTTGGACGAACTGGAGGAACGCGAGATTGTCGCAACAGAAACGTTTGCCGACTCCTTGACCCTGTATTATATCAATCATCCGGAGTCGGAGTGGCCGCTCTCACCGGAGGGAAGACGAGCACTGAACGGAGAGTCGGCCGAAACAGAGAACCCACTCCGTGAGTTCCTACAGCATCCACGAGTCCGGTTGATACTCCGTGAAGAACTCCTGCGGAGTATTGGATGGGCCGCACTTGGTTTGGTCGGTTGGGCAACACTCACTAGCTCATCCCGGCAGTTACCAGCAACCGTCTGGACGGTGGTCGGGCTCCCGATCCTCACATGGGCGTCTCTCACGGTCGGAATGATTGGCATTCGGCTGATGACTGGGACCGACCTGCAAGTTCAGTCGAAAGAGGGACTGCACGTCGTTTCGCTGGGTGGTGTTGTGTTGGGCGGGTTCTGGGCCGTGTTTTCAATCTTCATTCTGAACTGGCCGCCCCTGTTGACAGGTGGACTGTATCTTTTCACCACGGTTACCTATTTTGTTCTCTACGATCGGGTGATTCTTCCACGGTCGAACATACCGATTGAAATTTGATTGGTTTTACACGTGTAGTGAGCAGTAGTTCTACTATGGTAGATGTCGAAAGAAGATAGTTTCAACAGGGTAATCAATCCGAAATTCGCCCGATGTAGTCGTCCATGTCCCGCGCGAGCGAACACGCGCCGGGATGAACCCAAAAGTAGCTGTAGACGACGCCGTTGTCCTCGCCGTTGCCGGTGACCGTGTGACGCCACTCGTCGCACTCCACGTCTACGACGAGGTGGAAGAAGTGGCGACGATACGCTTTCGGCTTCTCGTGGTGGTCCCAGACGTCGGTCGAAAGCGGTCGGATGGAGGCGAACTCGGTCAATCCACTCTCCTCTCGCACCTCTCGGACGACGGCTTCGCGGGGGTCCTCTCCGTCCTCGATGGTTCCTTTCGGTACCTGCACGCCCGCGTCCTCGTCGGCGTGTTCGAACACGAGCAGTTGACGGGGCTGGGCACCGCTGCGAGTGATATAGGCGTAGGCTTTGTCTTCAGTTACTGGTCGGTCGGTCACGGGTACGGTTACAAAACGGGAAGCGGGCGTGTAAGCGTTACTTCAGTCAGGTGTCCGATTCGGCGTCGCGTCGAACTCGGCGTCGTTTCGACCGTCCGGTCCGAACCTCACGAGAGCGGGCGAAACCACACTGCCGTCAGCAACAGCGCGAGGAAGACGTAGGAGCCACGGATGAGCAACATCGTGGCGAGTTCCGGTCCGCTCCGGTACGCGATACCGGCCACGACGCCGAAGGCCAGCACCGCGAGGGCGGAACTCGGCGGAAACACCCGCGTCACAGAGAGCCCGAGGACGCAGAGGAGCGCGGTCAGAATGAGTCCGTAGGCCGCGGTCCGGGCGCGATTTCTGCCGAGGACGACCGCGACGGTTCGCTTCGAGATGGAGCGGTCGTACTCGTAATCCTGCGCGTCGTCGATGACCTTCACGCCCGAGAGGAGGACGAGGAAGACGAGCGCGAACGCCAGCGCGACGGGCGAGAGCGTTCCCGTCTGAACGTAGTAGCCGCCGAGGATGGAGAGCGCGATACCGAGCGGATAGCCCGTCGTCGTCGTGACGGGGTTCGTGTCGAGTTGCGGCGCGTGGAGGTAACCGATGAACCACGTGGGGAGCGTGACGAGGACCGCGCCGACGCCGACGGTGAGCCAGAGTCCCGCGAGACACGCCGCGAACAGTGCACCCGCCGCGGCGAGCAGGAGTTTACAACCGCGCTCGGTAATCGGGTGGTCGTCGTCCTCGCCACGGAGGTAGAAATCCACGTAGCCGTCCTTGACGTGGGCCGTGTAGACGGCCGCGAAGATGGCGGTCATGTGCAAGAGTCCCGTCACCAGCGAGAAGTGTCCGGCCAGCATGCTGCCGAACCACGAGGCGGCGACGGGCGGGAGCATGAACACCGGATGCACCTGCGATGCGACTGCACGTGCTGCGGGGACCACGCCGGAACCGTGGCGCGAAATAGGCATCGAATCGATTCACAACGCCCGCGATGATAAAGTCTCAGGCCGGGAGAAATCGGAAAAATTCAGCGAACCGCGTCCGCCGCCTCGCCCATGATTTCGAGCGCGGCTTCGAGTTCCTCGACGTTCGTCGCGTAGGAGATTCGGGCGTAGCCCTCGCCGTGCTCGCCGAAGGCTTCGCCGGGGACGATGACCGCGCCGCGGTCGAGCACCTCGTCCACGAATCCCTCGGGGACTTTCGGCATGGCGTAGAACGCACCTTGTGGCGTCGGCGTTTCGAGGCCGATGTCGGACAACCCGTCGAGAAGCACGTCGCGGCGCTCCTCGAAGGCGGCGACCATTTCGTCAACGGGGTCCTGTGGCCCGGTGAGCGCGCCCAACGCCGCGAACTGCGCGGGGGCACTCGCACAGGCCTGCACGTACTGGTGAACGCGAAGCATGCGCTCGATTCGGCGCTCGCTTCCGACGATCCAGCCGAGTCGCCACCCGGTCATCGAGTAGGTCTTCGAGCAGGCGTTGACCACGACCACGTTGTCCGTCTCGGCGAACTGCATCGGCGAGTAGTGTTCGCCGTCGAAGACGATGTGTTCGTACACCTCGTCCGAGATGCAGAGCACGTCGTGTTCGTCCGCGATGCGGGCGAACTCGCGCATGTCCTCCTCGCTCGACACCGCGCCGGTCGGGTTGCCGGGACTGTTGACGACGAAGGCCGCGGTGTCGTCGGTGATGTTCTCCTCGACCGTCGCGGGGTCGAGGGTCAAGTCCTCGCGGAGCGGGACCGGTTTCGGCGTCCCGCCAGCGATGTGCGTCAGGGCGTCGTAGGCGACGAAGCCGGGGTCGGGGAAGATGACCTCCTCGCCCGCGCCGACGTGCGCTTCGAGGGCGATGTGGAGCGCCTCGCTCCCGCCCGCCGTGGCGATGATGTTCTCCTGCGGGACCACGAGGTCGTTGTCCCGTTCGTGTTTCGCGCTGATGGCCTCACGAAGTTGGGAAATTCCCTTGTTCGACGTGTAGGCGTCCGTCGCCCCCGATTCGATGGCTTCGAGCGCCGCCTTCCGAGCGTGGTCCGGTGTCGGGAAGTCCGGTTGCCCGAGTCCGAGATTGATAGCGTCCTCGCCCGCCGCTTCGAACACCTTCCGAATGCCGCTTATCGATACGTGCTCAACCCTATCCGAAAAGCCGGTCATACGCCCGAGACCACGTAACGGGGGAGGATAATTCTTCGCTTCGGTTACTCGACCTGTGTGCGGAGCGCTTCGAGATGGTCTTCGATGACCGAGAGGGCCGCGTCCGCGTCCATGTAGCCGTTGTCGTACTCGCTGTACACCTTGTCCACGTCGCGGAAGAACTGGTCCAAATCTACGTCATCCGTATCGCTCATGAGTGGGGGAAGACGATTCGCACGCAAAAGCCTCGTGGTTGCAGTTCGCGTCAGACGAGACGGGAAACGGGAGCGGTGGGGGAGTTCCAAAGCTCGAATACACCGGGCTCCATAGAGAAACATATTATCTGTATCGTTATTAGTAAAATTTAATTTTGTGCACCGTGTTGCTAGGATTATGTCACGCAAATTCGGACGGCGGTCGATTCTGAAGTCCCTCGGTACCACCGCGACGGCTCTCACCGGAACGGCGGCACTGAGCGGTTCGGCGAGCGCGTTCACCGACGGCGAACGGATCGCGGCGACCACGGCGCTGAACACGCGCGAACAACCCGGAACCGACCAGCCAATCGTCGCCACGGTGAACGACGGCGAGGTCGGCGAAATCATGAACGGTCCGACGGACAAGGGCGGCTACACGTGGTGGGGCGTCCACTGGCTCGACCGGAACGTCTGGGGCTGGTCCGTCGAGCGGTACCTCCAATCGACATCCGGAGGCGGCAGCGGTTCGGACTTCGTGTGGCCGATTACGGGGTACATCACGTCGCCCTACGGCCCACGCGACGGCGGCTACCACTACGGCGTGGACATCGGAGCCAACGGCAACATCGGCGAACCGATTTACGCCGCCCACGGCGGGACGGCCTACACGGCCGAAGACCCCGGCGGCTACGGAACGTACATCTACATCAACCACGGCGGCGGCTACCAGTCCGAGTACGGCCACCTCAACAGCACCGCCATCTCGGACGGCCAGACGGTGAGCCAGGGAGACTACATCGGCGGCATGGGCGAGGACGGAAATTCGACCGGCCCGCACCTTCACTTCGAAATCGAGACCAGTAGCGGCCACGCGTCAATTCCCGGTTCCGACGGCGAGAACGTCACCGCCGGAACCGCGATTCCGAAGGATTACAGCGGAATCTGAACGACTCCGCCGGTCCACTATCGACGAATTTTTCCCCGAAACCACCCAGCGTCAGCGACGATACCGAAAACGAGAAGCACAACAATTCGCCAGTGACCTAAGCCGCCTGTATCGTTTGGACGCCGAGAACGACCAACAGAAGACAGACCAATCCAGCACCCCACGTCACGAGCTTGGTCGGATTGAGTGCCAATACCATCACCGCGAATCCGACCCCGACGACGCCTGCAAACAGGGCCGCGTGGCCGTACAACCGCAGGATTACGTTGCTCATTCGAACCGTGTATTTTGGATAACTTCTTCGGAGGAATATAACTCTTCAGTTCTATCTGCCAGCGACACAACCGCCCAAACCGAATTTACACGACCGCCGGAAATCAGCAACCGTCACAACCGCCAGTCGCTAGCTCACCCACCGAAAGACCTGCGGTCTTTCGAGCCATCAAAATCGCCCCGCGATTTTGAGACACCGGAAAATCTCCGATTTTCCGGGCCGACGACCGAGCGGAGTGGAACGAAGCGAGGGAGGAGGTTTTTGGTGCAGATTTTTCCAGGGAGGCAGGGCGATTTTCGCGCAAAATAGCGCGAAAATCGCCTCCCGACCGCGGAAAAAGGTGCTATTGGAACATCCTGAGCGGCTTCGCCTGCGAACTTTCGGCCTCCTCGGTTTCCTGCATTCGCTGGGCGAACTGCTCTTTCTGCTCGCGGATTTCCTCGGCGCTCTCGACCAACTCGTCCGTGTTCACGTCGATTCCGGCGATGGGGTCGATGGCGTCCTTGAGGAGGATGCGGGCCGCCTCGGGGTCGGGGAACCGCGGGTCGGACTCGACGATGAGGCCGATAGCGCCGACGTCGCTCCTGCTGGCGCGGTGGAGGAGCGCGCCGGTCGGGCCGCTGATAGCGCCGGTTTCGGACGGGGAGCCGATGTCGTGTTCGTCGAGCAACTGTCCGAGGTCGCCGGTCGCGGCGCCGTAGAGTTCGGGGACCTCACCGGCCTGTTTCTGGTGGGGAAGGCCGCTCAGGTAGAGCGGGGTCGCGTCGTGTGAATCGACCCACGAGGTGACACACCGCGCGAACTGGGGCGCTGCCTCGGACGAAATCGGGACGTCGCTTCGCAACGCGAGCAGGTCACGCTCCTCGTCGGCGTAGAACCGGACCGGCGGGAGCAGGTCCCGGTCGCCGCCCTCGTACACGGCGATTTGGGGGATACCCTCGCAGTCCACCGCCGCGTAGTAGGTCATGTCGAACTGCTCGATGAGGTGGTCGGTGGCGATTTTGCCGACCAACCCCAGTCCGGGGAGCCCTTCGACCAGCGTCGGTGCGTCGAGTTCGATGTCGTCCGCGACCACGGCGATGTTCGTCATACCGGCCCATTCGGGCGGATTCACCTTAAAAACGAGGACGGAGAGCGAACGCGGCTTCGAAACCCACAAACACCTCTCGCCCGCATAGCCGAGCAATGGACCCACTGGAGCGCTACGAACCGATACTCGACGATTTCGAGGCGTTTCGCGCGGCGTGTGAGCGCCCGCTACCCTCGGTCGTCCGAGTAAACCGCATCAAAGCGACCCGAGAGCAGGTGACACGGGCGTTCGACGAGGCGAACGTGGAGTGGACGCCGCGCGGGTGGAACGAGAACGTGCTGGAAATCGAGGGGAAACCCGGCAACACGTGGCCCTCGTTTCACGGCTGGACGCACGGACAGGAGGAGGTCTCCTCGATTCCGGCGTTCGTCCTCGACCCGGAACCGGGCGAGCGCGTGCTCGACTCCTGTGCCGCGCCGGGAAGCAAGACGACGCAACTCGCCGCGCTGATGGACGATACGGGACTCGTCGTGGCGAACGACAGCAACCTCGGTCGCCTGTCCGCGCTCCGGTTCAACACCGAACGGCTCGGCGTCACCTGCGCCGCGGTGACGAATCAGGACGCCCGGAACTTCTCGCTCAAGCCGTTCGGCCTCTCCGCGTTCGACGCGGCGCTGGTGGACGTGCCGTGTTCCTGTGAGGGGACGGTTCGAAAGAACCCGACCGCGCTGGACGATTGGGGATTGGACCACATCGAGGGCGTCGCGGGCGTCCAGAAGGGCATCCTTCGCCGTGCGGTGCAGGCCACGCGGAAAGGCGGAACCGTGGTGTACTCCACCTGCACGTTCGCGCCCGAGGAGAACGAGGCGGTTCTCGATTACGTCCTGGCGCGCGAGGACTGCCGACTGGTCGAGTACGACATCGGCCTGCGGTCCGAACCCGGCCTCACGGAGTGGAACGGCGACGAGTTCGACGAGAGCATCCGGAAGGCGAAACGGTTCTATCCGCACCACAACGACACGGGCGGGTTCTTCTGCGCGAAACTGGAGGTGGGCCAATGAGCGAAAACGGAGACGACGGGGCGGAACTGGCGACGAACGACGGCCAGCGGTTCGACCGCCTCCCGGCCACCGAGGGCGACCGCAAGGTGTCGGGACGCGCGAGCAGGGAGGAAGTCCTCGACTGGTGGGACGACCGGTTCGGGATTCCGCCGGAGGCGTTCGAGGGGGCCTCCTTCTGGGAGAAGGGGAAAGGTAAAATCTGGATACTCGACGGCGACTTGGAGTCGCCCGTCCACATCGAAGCGCTCGGGATGACGTTCCTGCGTACGCGACAGCGACACTGGAAGCCGACGACGAACGCGGTACAGCGGTTCGGTCGGCGCGCGACGAAGAACGTCGTCGAACTCGACGGCGAGCAGGCCCGTCGCTTCGCCCGCGGCGAGGACCAAGAAATCGAGTGGGAGGGCGACTGGGGTTACCTCATCGCCGCGCACGAAATCGCGGGCGAAATCGAACCGCTCGGCGTCGGACTGTTCCTTCACGGCGAACTCCAGTCGCTCGTTCCCGGCGGACGACAGCGTGACCTCTGAAACGGGCGAACGTTCTATTCTTCGGCCCGTGTTCGAATCACGCCGCCGCTCAAACCCTCCCACTCGACGGCGTAACCGAGTTCGGAGAGGAGCGCGCTGTCGTCTTCGATTCCGCGGTCTTCGAGGACGGATTTCGCCGTCGAGTAGGCCATCCCGTCCTCGATTTCCGCGTCGAGGTCGGCGAGCACGGCGGGACGTACTAGCGTTCTCCCGACGCGTCGATGGTCCGGAAACGTCGCGTCCTCCAACGCGTCCTCACTCACGCCGTGCGCCGTGGCGAGGTCGGCGAGCGAAATCACGTCCGCGTCCGGGACGAGTTCGTCGGGGAGCGCCGCGGCGCTTTCCGCGACCAGTTCGTCCTCGTATCGGCGGAGCGCGTCGCGGACGTCCTTGAGACGAATCGACCCGGTGTACGGAATCGCGCGATGGTCGCGGGCGGCTATCTCCTCGCCGACGCCGAGGCTCTCGTCCACCGCGACGAGCAGTTGCACGTCGTCCACGGCGTCCAGTTGCGAGAGCTTCTTTTCGACGTACTCGGGCGTCCAGAAGCCCATGATTTCGAAGAACACCCGGAAGTCGGCGTGTCGGTAGTCGAAGGCGAAGTCGGGAATCATCACTCGCGCACCGGCCGCCAGCGGTTCGGGTTCGCGCACGAGGTCCCAGTCCAAATCGAGCGCCTCGAACCGGGTGGCGAACTCCCGTTCCACCTCGCTGTCGAACGATACGTCCGCGATGGGTTCCGTCCCCGGCGGTCGAACCGGGTCGTCGTCGGTGAGCACCAGTTGGCGTTCGGTTCCGCGGTCGTCGATGGTCGCCGCGAGTCGCCAGTCCTCGGCTTTGACTACGGTCCGGAGTAGTCGGGCGAACCGCGTCCCGTAGCGCCGCGTCGAGCGAAAGAGCGCGTCCGGGCCGGTGACGACGACTTCACGTCCGGCGTCCGTCTCGTGGATTTCGTACATCAATCGAAGCCGTTTGACGGCCGAAACGAGCGCCCGGGGGTCCGAACTTCGTACCCGGAGTTCCGTCGCGTCGAACAGCGCGGTTTGGGCGAGCGACAGGTTGTACTGGGAGACGAGTTCGTCCGGGTCCCAGCGGGAGTCGAACGCGACCAGCAGTTGGCGCTCTTCGAGGTCGGCGTACAACGAATCGGCCACGTCGTCCGGCGTCGAACCGAGGCGCTCTGCCGCACGTCGGAGTGCGGTTTCCCGCTCCTCCTCGGTGACCACGCTCACGGCTTCGGCCGCTTCGAAGGCGACGCTTCGGGCGCGTTCGGGGGGCACGACCGCCGACGTCTCGAACGTCGCTTCCCGGTCCAGGAGTTTGGCGAACCCGCGAACGAGTTTGAAGTCGGGCGCGTCGGTTTCGAGGTCCGAAAGCGCGGACCGAAGCCGACCGTACGGTTCGCCGACGTGCCCCTGATACGTGCCGAGGATGCGTGCGGCGAGCGGTCGCTGTTCACGACCGGCGAACCGCGGATGATAGCCTCCCCCGGCGCGGGACACCCGGAGCAGGTCTTTGGTAAGCACGGCCGAAAATACACGTCCGGTGTACAAAAGGCGTCTGAATGAGAAGATTCATTCCAACCGCTCCAATCTGTATTGAGTATGCGAAGACGAGACGCCCTCCAACAGTTCGGACTCGTTGCTACTCTCGCCTCTACCGGTGGCTGTGCGGCCATTCTTGGCGGTCGCGGCGGTAATCAAGACGACGGCGATAGGAGTCGAGCGGGGGACTTGGAAAGCCTCAAGATTCGACCGAAGAAGGGCGACGACGGCACCCTCGTGGTCGTCGTCACAATTCAGAATCACGGGGACAGCGAGGAGTCCGCGGAACTCGAGGTGACGGCCGACCTCAACGACGTGGTACACGAAATGAACCCGACGGTGACGGTTCCCGGAAAGGAAACGAAAGACGTAGAGGTCCCGTTCGAGGTGACGTACGAGAAATACAGTGAGGCGAGCAGCACCTCGATCAGCATCAATCTAAAATAATTACAGCACCAGTCCGACGAGGACAGCGACCACCAGCAGTTTTTTGATGATGATGACGCCGATGATGACCTGTTTCGTGGAGAGCGAGTTGGTCCACGTGACGAATCGGCGAAGGAAACCGGGCGTTCGCGCGAGTTCCCGTCCGAACAGTTCGAGTTCCGTTCGGAACGTCTCGGCGATGGAGCCTTCGCTCTCCGTGTAGGGGAGGTGAGTGGTCGGAACCCAGCCCTGACTCGTGTACCGGACGGACACCGTGAGGCCGTCGAGGTGGCCGACCTGTGCGAACTCGAAGCCGCGTTCGTCGGTCAGCGCTTCGAGTTTGCGCACGTCGCGGGCGTCGTCCAAATCGTAGACGAGTCGGGTCTCGTCGGCCGTCCAGTCGAAGGCGAGCGTGAGACTGACTTGTGCTCGGCTCACGCGGACGTCTTGCACCGTCGCGGTCTCGGTGTTGCCGTGTCGTTCCTTCTGTTTCGCGGTCAGTAGCTCGTACTCCTCGGTCGAGGTGGTGGATACGTCGGTCATCATCGGCCTCCATGGCGGAACCGTCGAACGGGGACGACCCCTGAGAGCCATGTCAGAGGAAGTGGGGTCGTCCCCGTTTGAGTGAACGTGCATCGAAATATTGAGTACTACCAAAATACTATCAAAACCATAGAAGTAATGAATAGTATAGAAACAAAGTATACTATTTGGAACGGACGAAAGACAGCGCTCGACCGTTCGGAGCCAGTGCTCGACTGTTGGTCGAGTGAGCCGCTATCGATAGAGGACGGGAAAACTATCTTCGCCGGTTTGCGACGCGAACTTCCGCCGTTTCCTCGGTGACGACTTCGTACAGGAGTGCGCGTCCGCCGTCCTCCTTCGCTCGGAGGATTCGGCCGAGGCGTTGGGTGAACTCGCGTTCGCTCCCGCTCCCGGAGAGGACGACGGCGACGTTGGCGTCGGGAACGTCGACCCCCTCGTCCAGCACGTTCGAGGTGATGACGCGCGAGTACTCCCCGCGTCGGAATCTATCGAGAACGTCTCGACGTTCGGGCGTCGAGGTTCGGTGCGTGATGGCCGGGAGGAGGAAGCGCTCCGAGAGGCGGTACACGAGGTCGTTGTGCGCGGTGAATACGATGATTCTGTCGTCCCGGTGGGCGTCGAGGATGTCCGCGAGGGCCGTCACCTTTCCCTCGCTGTTCATCATGATGTCGCGTGCGCGCTGTTTTGCGAGGAGGGCTTCGCGTGCTTTCGGGTCGCTCCCCGAGCGCTTGACGAGTTCCTGATAGTCGCTGCCACTCCGCATCCGAATCGAGGAACTGGCGAGGTAGTCGGTGAACACGCCTTGGGCGTCCTCGTATCGCTCGCGCTCCTCGGGCGTGAGTTCGACGGTCAACCGTTTCACGTCGTAGGGTGCGAGGTGGGTTCCGGCGAGTTCGTCCACGTGGACGTCGAAGACCTTCTCCCCGACGAGTTCGGTAACGACCTCGTGGGCACCGTCCGGTCGCTCGAACGTCGCCGTCAGCCCCATTCTGACGGGTGCGGCGAGGAGGCGCGCGATTTCGCGGTAGCCCTCGCCGCCGAGGTGGTGAACCTCGTCGAAGAGCACGAGACCGAACCGGTCGCCGATGTCGTCGGCCCGGAGGTAGGCGGAATCGTACGTCGAGACGGTGAGGGCTTCGACGTTCTGTTCGCCGCCGCCGAGTTGGCCGATGGGAACGTCGAACTCGGTGTCGAGGATTCGCCGCCACTGTTCGAGCAGGTCGATGGTCGGGACGACGACGAGGGTCGCGGCCTGACAGCGTTCGATGGCTTTGACGCCGATGACGGTCTTTCCGCTTCCGGTCGGCAGTTCGAGGACGCCGCGTCGGTCCGCGTCTTCCCACGAATCGAGCGCCTTCTGCTGGTAGTCCCGGAGTTCGTAGGCGGAGTAACACGGCGGCAAATCGGGCGCGTCGAGGACGGAATCGTCCACCGAAATCCCGCGTTCCTCGCAGTAATCGCGGATAGCGGCGTAGCGGAAGGCGGGCGCTCGGAGCGTCTTCGAGCGGGGGTCGGGGTCGGCGAACGGAACGTCGCGCTCGGTTTCGACGCGGAGCGTGCCGTTCTCGAACGTGAGGGTCGCTTCAGCCACACCGAAACTGGGGAATCCGCGGCCTAAAAGGTGCCGAGGCTGGCCTGCAGGCTTCGGTCGGTCGCGCCGCGTTCGAGTTCGTAGCCGACGAGGTCGCGCATGTCCGTCGCGTAGGTCGTTCCGCCGCGTTCGAGGACGAGGACGCGGCCTTGCGTCCCGAGGACGGTGCCGCTGGCAAGGGTCTCGTGGACGGGTGCCGACTCGAGTTCGAAACCGTAGTCAACCCCGAAGGTGTCGAGCGGGTCGAACCGGGAGAGGGCGTCCTGCCACACCGCCTCGTCCACCGGTTGGTCGAGGGTTCGAATCTTCGCCGGAACGCGAACGCGGTCGGTGAACGTCTCCGCGATTTCGGCTTCCAGTTCGCGGGCGATTCGCCCGTTCTTCACCGTTTGGAGATGTGCGGCGCGGTCCGCACCCTGCTCGCGGAGTCGTGTCTGTAGTCGCCATTCACGCGTGACGCCGACTTTGACCGTCGTGGGACCGAATGCCGCGAGGTAGATGGCGTGGTCCTCGTAGCAGTCCATTTCGGCCTTGAGGCACGTTCCGGTACAGCGGGCACACACCCACGTACTGGTGTGTGCGTCGCAGTAGGGGGCGTTGGGGCGAGAACACGCGATGTGCGTCGAACCGTCGAACGTCCCCGCACAGTGTCTGTCGCCGAGCGTGTACTCCAGTTCGACCCCGCGTTCGAGCGGTTCGCGCGAAAGGGTCCCATCGTCGTCCACCAGCAACGCTGGCGGGTCGTCTCCCGCCGCACCGGTCTCGTACCCAACGATTTGCACGGGTGTAGTTGGGTCTTTCCGGGTAAAAGACGTGTCGTTCGAAGGAGCGACGGACGTGTTCACATTTTGAGTTGTTTGATGAAGCTGTTGAAATATATTTATCTTGGAATATTTGAACGGAAGAAGAATGTTTTAATAATATTTGTGTCGTAGTAACGTGGTGTGGCGAACCATGGCAAGGGAGATACCGACCGGGATACCGTCGAGGTGAACGTCGGATACGACGGGATCGACGGAAAGAACGCGGCGATGGACACCGCCGTGGAGGTCGTTCGGGAGTTCGAATCGCTCGAGGTGGTAACGATTCGAATCTCACGAGAGGACTGGGCGGAACTCGACGATCATCCCGAGATACGGTACATCGAGAAGAACGGGCAAACCGGGGCCTGACTGGGGTCGGAACGGTGTTCAACCCCGACCGAAAGACGCTTCTGAACATTAATTTCTACGATGGCTAGCAAGAAATTATATTACGGTGTAGTTTATTGATACAGCCGCATGGTAAGGAAAGCCAATGGCGTATCACGGCGGAATATTCTCAAAGTAACGGGTGGCTCGCTAGCGGCGGCCGGAGCGACCGGCCTGGCGTCGGCAGCGCCGACGGACGAGGTGGAGGTCAACGTCGGGTTCAAGAGCGCACGCGGTCGCGCGATGACGCGAAGTAGCGCGGACGAAATCGTCCGCGAGTTCGATTCCATCGAGGCGATGACGATTCGCGTGCCCAAGCGCGCGGCGACCGCGCTCGAAAAGAATCCGAACATCCGCTACGTGGAGGAGAACGGCACGATGCAGGCGTTGGGCCAGACGCTCCCGTGGGGCGTGGACCGTGTGGATGCCGAAGTCGCACACTCGAACGGTGATACGGGGGCTGGTGCCGACGTCGCCATCATCGACACCGGTATCGATTCCGACCACCCGGACTTGCAGGCGAATATCGGCACCGGAAAGTCGTTCGTCAAATGTCGCGGTGGCAAGAAGACGTGCCGAAACAACTGGGACGACGACAACGAACACGGAACCCACTGCGCCGGTATCGCGGACGCGGTGAACAACGGGCAGGGCGTCGTTGGCGTCTCCACGCAAGCGACGCTCCACGCCGTCAAAGTGCTCAGCTCGCGGGGGAGCGGTTCGTACTCCGACATCGCGGCCGGTATCGAGTACGTCGCGGACCGGGGCTGGGACGTCGGGAGCATGAGCCTCGGCGGTTCGTCCGGCTCCGCGACGCTCCGAGACGCGTGCCAATACGCCGTGAACAACGGCGTGTTCCTCGTCGCGGCCGCCGGTAACTCGGGCCCGTGTACGGACTGTGTGGGATATCCGGCCGCCTATCCCGAAGTGATGGCGGTGGGTTCGACGAACGATTCGGACGGCCTCTCGTACTTCTCCAGTACCGGTCCGGAAGTCGAGATCGCCGCACCGGGCAGTAGCATCTACTCGACCGTCCCCGGCGGTTACGACACCCTCTCGGGTACCTCGATGGCCTGCCCGCACGTCGCCGGTGCCGCCGGACAGTTGATGGCCAACGGCGCGTCGAACACGCAAGCACGAGACACTCTCAAGCGGACCGCAGAAGACCTCGGGTTGTCCGCCAACGAGACCGGTTCGGGTCTTCTCGACGTCGCCTCGGCACTCGGCTACGACTCCAGCGACAACTGAACGGTCAACTATCATCGATGGTACGTTTTCCATCGTTTTCACGCAATTGTCAGTCCGACCTATTATCATCCTACGTTTAGTAGCCGGTTTAAAGTATAATTTCCTAGATATTATATTTATATAAAGTAAAATAGTTAATTTTTTAAATCCATGTGGTATTTTGACTAATGGTATGGCAAGGAAAGCCAATGGCGTATCACGGCGGAACGTTCTCAAAGTAACGGGTGGCTCGCTAGCGGCGGCCGGGGCGACCGGCCTGGCGTCGGCAGCGCCGACGGACAAGGTGGAGGTCAACGTCGGATTCAACAGCGCACGCGGTCGCGCGATGACGCGAAGTAGCGCGGACGAAATCGTTCGGGAATTCAACTCCATCGAGGCGATGACGATTCGCGTGCCCAAGCGCGCGGCAACGGCGCTCGAAAAGAATCCGAACATCCGCTACGTGGAGGAAAACGGCACGATGGAAGCACTCGGTCAGACGCTCCCGTGGGGCGTGGACCGTGTGGATGCCGAGGTCGCACACTCGAACGGCGCGACGGGTTCGGGTGCCGACATCGCAATCGTCGACACCGGCATCGACGACGACCATCCCGACCTGCAGGCGAACATCGGCGCCGGAAAGTCGTTCGTCTCCTGTGGGAGCGGCGGATACACCGGGAGCTGTATCCTCTACGGTAACAGTAACTCCTGTAACGACTCGTGGTCCGACGACAACAACCACGGAACCCACTGCGCTGGTATCGCGAATGCCGTGGACAACGGGCAGGGCGTCGTCGGCGTCTCCACGCAAGCGACGCTCCACGCCGTGAAGGTTCTCGACTGCTCCGGTAGCGGTTCCTTCTCCGACATCGCGGCCGGTGTCGAGTACGTCGCGGACCAGGGCTGGGACGTGGCGAGCATGAGCCTCGGCGGCTCTTCGGGCTCGCAAGCCCTTCACGACGCGATTCAGTACGCCTACGACAACGGTGTCGTCCTCGTCGCCGCGGCCGGAAACGACGGACAGTGTACCGACTGCGTCGGCTATCCGGCGGCGTACTCCGAGACCATCACGGTCGCATCCTCGAACGATAGCGACCAGCAGTCCTCGTTCTCCAGTCAAGGTTCCGAGGTGAACATCATCGCACCCGGTACCGACATCTACTCGACCGTTCCCAGCGGCTACGACACGTACTCGGGGACGTCGATGGCGACTCCGCACGTCGCCGGTGCCGCCGGTCAGCTCATCGCACAGGGGTACTCGGCGCGCGATGCCGAAAGCCGACTCCTGAACACGGCAAAGGACCTCGGCCTGTCCAGCAACGTACAGGGAAGCGGCCTTCTCGACGTCGCCGCAGCGCTCGGCTACGACTCCAGCGACAACTGAACGGCGAAGATACCCGAACGACCCCTTACGTCTTTTTTGAGCAAGGAACGACACGCACAGCGTTGGGAATAGCGTCTCTTTCGTCCCTCGAGCAATATTTTCATACAATATAAGAAAATATTATGTGATTGTATTTTATATATGAATTGATGTCGAAAGAAATCAAGAATGCGACGCGACGAAGCGTGCTGAAAGCGACCGGCGTCTCGATGGTTGCCGTCGGTGCGAGCGGCGTCGCCGCCGGAAAACGGGAACGTCGGGAAGTGAACGTCGGGTTCGAAAGTCGGGCGGGTCGTCGGCTGGCTCTCGAATCGGCGAACGACGTCGTTCGGGAGTTCTCGGGAATCGACGCGGTAACGGTTCGGATTCCGGAGGCCGCGATTTCCACGCTCGAATCGGCACCGGGCGTGACCTACGTGGAGGAGAACGGCACGATGCACGCTCTCGGCGAAACGCTTCCGTGGGGCGTGGACCGCGTGGATGCCGAGGTCGCAACCGCGAACGGTTCGACTGGAACCGGGGCGGACGTGGCCGTCGTGGACACCGGCATCGACGCGAACCATCCCGACCTGCAGGCGAACGTCGGTTCCGGGAAATCCTTCGTCGGGAGTTCGTGGAGCGACGACAACGGCCACGGGACGCACGTCGCGGGCACTATCGCGGCCGTCGATAACTACAGCGGCGTCGTCGGCGTCGCGCCCGGGGCCACGCTCCACGCCGTGAAGGTTCTCAGCAGCACCGGAGCGGGGTCGTACTCCGATATCGCGGCCGGTATCGAGTGGGCGGCCGACCACGGACACGACGTCATCAACCTGAGCCTCGGCGGGTCGTCGAGTTCCTCGACGGTCGATGCCGCCGTGCAGTACGCCTACGACAACGGATGCCTCCTCGTCGGTGCGGCGGGCGGGTCCGGGCCGTGCAGCGGCGGTTGCGTCGGCTATCCGGCCTCGGCGTCGGACGTCATCGCGGTGAGTGCGACGAATCAAAGCGACGACATCGCCAGCTTTTCGAGCAGAGGACCGGAGATAGAACTCGCCGCACCCGGTCAGGCCATCGAATCGACGTACTGGGACGACACCTACGAGACCCTCTCGGGCACGTCGATGGCAACGGCACACGTCTCCGGTGCGGCCGCCCAAGTGATGGCCGCGGGCTACTCGAACACCGGCGCACAACAGCGATTGCGCGACACCGCGGAGGACCTCGGGTTATCGAGCGACGAACAGGGCTACGGCCTCGTAGACGTCGCTGCAGCGCTGGGATTCGATTCGAGCAATAACTGAGTGACAACGGATAGCGCCGAATATTATTTCAGAGGGTAGTTCACTCTAATTAATCTAATAATCTCAGAAAAAAATTTAAGAGAATATACTTCATCGTTTTGCCTGCAATGCCACGCAACAAAAGCGGCGTTTCACGACGTAACGTTCTCAAGGTCACAGGCGGTGCGACGGCAGGGCTCGCCGTCACCGGCTTCGCGAACGCGAAGCCGAGCGATAGAGTACGGGTCAACATCGGCTATACGGGCGAGTCGGGGCGACGGGCGGCGCTCGACGCGGCATCGGTGGTTCACCACGACTTTTCGTTCGACGCGGTTACGCTCGAAGTACCCAAGCGTGCCATCACGGCGCTCGAACGGCGAAGCGAAGTACGCTACGTCGAGGAAGACGGGACGATGCACGCGTACGCGCAGACGCTTCCGTGGGGCGTCGACCGCGTGGACGCGGATGCCGCCCACGACTCCGGGTACACGGGCTCGGGTGCCGACGTCGCCATCATCGACACCGGTATCGACGCCTCGCATCCCGACCTCGACAACAACCTCGGTAGCGGAACGTCCTACGTCGGGTCGAGCTGGGACGACGACAACGGCCACGGAACCCACTGCGCCGGTATCGCGGCCGCCGAAGACAACGGACAGGGCGTCGTCGGCGTCGCGCCCGAGGCCACGCTCCACGCCGTCAAAGTCCTGAACAGCAACGGAAGCGGCTACTTCTCCGACATCGCGGCCGGTGTCGAGTACGTCGCGGACCAGGGCTGGGATGTCGGGAGCATGAGCCTCGGCGGTTCGTCCGGGTCCTCGGCGCTCAAGGACGCGGTTTCGTACGCCTACGACAACGGCGTGTTCCTCGCCACGGCGGCCGGGAACAGCGGGCCGTGCTCGAACTGCGTGGGCTATCCGGCGGTGTACAGCGAGTGCGTGGCTATCAGTTCGACGAACAGCTCCGACGGGCTATCGTCATTCTCCAGCACCGGCCCGCAGGTCGAACTCGCCGCACCCGGCAGCAGCATCTACTCGACCTACTACGGGGACAGCTACGACACCCTCTCGGGTACCTCGATGGCCTGCCCGCACGTCGCCGGTGCCGCGGGCATCCTGATGGGACAGCTCGGCTACTCCAACACCGGCGCGCGAAGCCGACTCAACAACACGGCGGAAAACCTCGGCTTGTCCAGCAACCAGCAGGGTAACGGCCTGCTCGACGTGTACTCCGCGATCTAAACGGACACTTCACCCCACCACCAATCACATCGCATCGTACCCGACGATGCGTTTTTACCGGTACCTTCCCGGCACCCGCGGGGGGATTCCGGGACGCGAACGACCGACGGTAGGCAGTGACCGGATGCACCCGGAGGACAACCTTTTCGAGGCAGGACATCGTACGGAAAATAATGACGCTCGAAAGCGAGGTGACGGCGACGCCGACCGGCGGAGCCGTCGAGTTCGAACTGACGGTTCGAAATCCGGACGCCGATTCGCGGAACGTGACGTTCAGAAGCGGACTCAAGGCGGATTTCGCCGTTCTCGAAGACGATGCGGAGATTTGGCGCGCGAGCGACGGAAAGATGTTCACGCAGGCGCTCCAATCCGAGTCGTTCGACCCGGATACCGAGCGGACCTATCCGGGTGAGTGGCCGGACCCCAGTCCGGGGCAGTACACCGTCGTCGCGACGCTCGAAATCATGGACGAGGACGTGGAAGCGCGGACGGACTTTTCGGTCTGATTTTCGAAAACGAGGTTCGACCGAATCCGGGTCAGTCGAGTCTATCGTACAACTCCTCGGCCGCCCGACGAACCGCTTCGTCGCTGCTCTGTGCGGGCGTCCACCCCAGCGCGGACAGTTTCTCGATGGAGAGTCGCATCTTCGGCACGTCACCCGTCCACCCGCGGTCGCCGCCGGTGTACTCATACTCGGGGTCGAGGTCCATCACGTCCGCCACAATGTCGGCGATGGCATTGACCGAAGTCGTCGTCCGAGTCCCGAGGTTGTAGGTGTTCATCGCATCGTCCGCGTTCTCGACGACGTAGCGCATCGCTTCGGTGCACTCGGTGACGTGCATGTAGGATTTCTCCTGCAATCCGTTCCCGAGGATGGTCAGCATGTCGGGGTTCTCGTCCAACTTCTCCACGAAGTCCGGGACGACGCCCGCGCCGAACCGCGGACCGACGATGTTGGCGAATCGGAAGTTCCACACGGTGAAATCGTAGGAGTGGGCGAACGTCGAGAGGAGGGCTTCCTCCGAGAGCTTCGCCGACCCGTAGATGCTGATGGGTTCGAGCGGCGCGTAATCTTCGGGCGTCGGCCGCGGGGCCTCGCCGTACACCGTCGAGGAGGATGTAAACGCGAAGTTCGTCACGCCGACCTCGTCCATGCGTTCGAGGATGTTGTACGTCATCTCGCCGTTCTCCTCGAACTGCGGTCGCGGGTCGTCGGTGTTGACGTACTTATCGGCCGCGGCGAAATGGAAGACGGCATCGAAGGAGTCGTCGATGACCGCCTCGACGGCGGACTCGTCGGTTAAATCGGCCTGCACGAACTCGGCGTCGTCGTGAACGGACGACTCGACTCCGTTGGAGAGATCGTCCGCGACAGTCACGTCGTTGTCCGCGACGAGGTCGTCGACCATCTGGGAACCAACCAAACCGGCACCGCCGGTTACGAGAACTCGTTTACCGGAGAGTTGCATGCACGGTTCTGCGATTGTGGCCGGGAAGTGTGTTCCGGTCTGCCGGAACGCCGTCGAAAAAACGTCGCGTTGCCGCGATCCGTATTTCGAAACCTCCTAACGCGTTCGGCTGCCATCGAAGCGTATGCACGACGAACCGTCGGTCACGGTCGTCCGTCTCGGCCACCGACCCGGACGCGACGAACGGATGACCACACACGTCGGACTCACCGCCCGCGCGTTGGGTGCGGACCGCGTGGTCCTTCCCGACAACGCGGGACAATCGCAGGAGACCATCCGCGACATCGCCGACCGCTTCGGCGGCCCGTTCGAGGTCGAACTGTCCAGCAGTCAGAAGGCGCTCATCCGAAACTGGGAAGGAACCGTCGTCCACCTCACGATGTACGGCGAGCGCGTACAGGACGTGGAAACCGAGATTCGGGACGCACACGCGGACGAACCGCTCCTCGTCGTCGTCGGGGCGGAGAAAGTTTCGTTCGACGTGTACGAAGCCGCCGACTGGAACGTCGGCGTGACCAACCAACCGCATTCGGAGGTCGCCGGACTCGCCGTCTTCCTCGACAGATTGTTCGACGGCCGCGAACTCGACCGCGAGTGGGAGAACGCACAACAGCGCGTCGTTCCCAAGGAAACGGGAAAGCAGGTCGAACCCGTCGGCGAGAAGGAGTAGGAAGAAAGGAGACGTGTCGAAAGCGTAAGAACCGACCGCACGTTTCGCTTTCAGTTCTTTTCGGGTCAGTCCATCATCTGCGCCGCGATGGTGTTCCGGAGGACTTCGCTCGTTCCCTCGTATATCTCGTTCAGTTTGGCGTCGCGGTAGTAGCGCTCCACGTCGAAATCCGTCGTGTAGCCGTAGCCACCGTGAATCTGAATCCCTTCGTTGGCGACTTCGCGGGAGATTTCGCTGGCGAACAGTTTGGCCTGTGCGGCGTGCTTGATGAAGTCCTCGCCCCGAATCTTGCGGTCGGCGGCGCGGTGCATGAGCAGTTTGGCGGCCTGTACCTTCGTGTCCATGTCGGCCAGTTTGTGCTGGATGGTCTGGAAGTCGCTGATGGGGCGGTCGAACTGCTCGCGCTGCTGGGCGTATTCGAGCGCGTCGTCTCGCGCGGCGCGAGCGAGGCCGATACTCCGCGCGGCGATGGTGATACGCCCGCCGTTGAGTGTCTTCAGCGCGTGGACGAACCCGTCGCCTTCCTCACCGAGCAGGCGGTTTTCGGGGATTCGAAGGTCGCTGAACCGGAGTTCCGCGGTCGGACAACCCTTGTCGCCGAGTTTGTGTTCGGTTCCCTCAACGTGGAAGCCGTCGTCCTCCTCGGGGCGGACGACGAACGACGAGATGCCCTTGTTACCGGCACCGGGGTCCGACTTGGCGAAGACGGTCACGGTGTCGGCGACGGAGCCGTTCGAAATCCAGAGCTTGCCGCCGTTGAGGACGTACTCGTCGCCGTCCTTCTCCGCCGTGGTGTCCATCGCCGGAACGTCGCTTCCCGCGCCGGGTTCCGAGAGCGCGAACGCGCCGATGTCGGTGCCTTGGTTGAGCGGCGTGAGGTACTCCTGTTTTTGCTCCTCGTTTCCGAACTCGTAGAGCATGTTACCCGCGAGGCTGGTGTGGGCCGCGACGATGGTGCCGAGGCCGCCGCTCCCGCGCGAAATCTCTTCGAGGCCGATGGCGTAGGAGTGGTAATCGAGTCCCGCCCCGCCGTACTCTTCCGGGAAGGGCATGCCCATCAGGCCGAGGTCGGCCATCTCGGACACGAGGTCGCTGGGGAATTCGTCGGTTTCGTCGATTTCCGACGCGCGAGGTTTGATCTCCTCGTCAACGAACTCCGCGACCATATCCCGGATCTGTTTCTGCTCTGCGGAGAGACTGAAGTCCATACGGGAGAATGTGGGTAGTCAATCCTTTACTTTTCGCATCCCGGCCGCTCCCCGTTTACAGGGGCCGCCGTTTAGGACAGTCGCTTGCGGATGGAGTCGAGCGTGACGACGCCCTGCACGAGGTACGACGCTTCCTTGCTCTTCGGGGCGATCGTCGCCGCACCAAGCAGGAGCGCGCCGCGCTTCGCGTTACCTTTCTGGAAGGCGTAGCCCGCTTGCGCCAGCAGCGACAGGATGTTCAGCTTGTCGAACGAGGAACTCCCGGACCCCTGCAACGCCTTCAGCGGTCGGTCCTCGCCGGGGGCCGCGGACGGGAGGACGCCCAAACACGCTCGCGTGATGTCGAGTAGTGGTCGAATCATGGACTAGAGTATCGGGTCTCCTCCGGGGTAGGTCTGTGGTTCGAACTCGAAAGGGGTTGAAGAGGGGGAAGCCGACGGAGGGTCGAACGCCGCGTTCGAAACGTCTTACCGGCGTGAACCCGAACGGCGAACCATGTACGGTGTGGTGACGCGAAACCCCGAGGAACTCGACTGGCCCGAGTTCGAGCGTGGGTTCTACGAGATGAAGGACGTGACGGGGCGTGCAACCGAACCGGTCGAGGCGGGCGTGAACATGATTTCGTGCTTCGGCGACAGCACCGCCGCCGAAAACGACCCCTCGCTGGTTCCCGTGAGCGACGAGGGCGAACTCGCCACGCGCGAGCAACCCTACTTCGACTGGGGGTACATCTGCCCGACCCGCGAGGCGTACCGCGACGGGCTGTTGGAGATGGTCTCCGACGCCGCCGAGGCGTACCCCGACGTTCGATTGGACGACGTGGGCTTCCCGCGGGCCGAATACTGCCACTGCGAGCAGTGCGAATCTGAGTTCGCGGCGAGCGACTACGACGATTGGAAGGCGTGGCGCGCGAGCGTCATCACGGAGTTCGTCGCGGAGGCGAGCGACAGAATCCCCGGCAAGACGTATCTGACCCTGTATCCCGACCCCTATCCCGGCCACCTCTACGAGCGGGCCGGACTCGATTTGAAGGTGCTCTCCGAACACGTGGACGAGTTCATCGTCCCGCTGTACGACATGGCCTATTCGACCACCTACTGGCTCGAAGTCATCGCTAGCGGGTTCGAAGACGCCCTCGACGCGCCGTTCAGCATCGAACTCTACGCGGTGGATATCGACATCGACGACCTCATTCACGCCACGGAGGTCGCCGACGCCTACGGTAACGACGTGTTCTTCGGCTACGAGTCAGGGAACGCCCGCGCCGCGATTCGGCGGATGGACGCCGACTCCCGCGACGGCGTTACGCACGGGAACTGAATTTCTCTTCTTTCCACTCGACTAGTTGCTCGCGGTCGCGGGTGTTCTCCGGGAGTTCGGCGAACCACTTCGCGTCGGTTATCTCGCCGTCGGGGTCACGCAGCGTCGGCGTCGTCGTTTCCGCACAGGCCTGGAACACCGGGAGGACGCCCCACGTCGAGTAGTCGCCGCACCGAATCGCCGTCCGGGTCGCAATCGCCAATCCCTCGTAATCGGCTTCGACACCCGCTTCCTCGCCGAGTTCACGCTCCGCGGCCTCGCGGTAGGTCTCGTCCGATTGAATGCCGCCGCCGGGGAGCACCCACATATCGACCCCGGCGTGCCAGACGAGAAGGAGTTCATTGGACGGGCGGTAGACGATGGTGTGTGCACCGTACGGTGCCCCACTTTCGGACACGCGGTTGGCGAGCGTGCGAAACCGACCCCGGGACACCTCGTAGTTTCGCGTGAACTCCAGAAACTCCGTGTGTCGTTCCGTCAGCCGGTGATAGGCCTGTTCCGCTCGCTGTTCGGCCTCGGTCGCGAGAAACCACAGCTCATCGAGCGTCATCGTATAACTGACCGCGGGCAGCCCCTGAGGACGAGCGAGAATCCGAGTGCGCGAGGAGTCCAATCATATGCCACGATATTCTGGCGGGCGAAATAAGCCTTCGGACGGCGACACTCGTGAATCGGTCGGTTTTTACGACCGGATGGGCTATCCGGCGGTATGAGCTTCGAAGAAGACGACGCGGTGATTTTGCACGACCAGCACAGCGAGTACGACGGCGAAGAAGGCACGGTCACGCAAGTCATGGAGAACATGTTCGGCGACGCCACCTACACCATCAGCTTCGAGGACGGCCAGGAGACGGGCATCCCCGAGGATTCCCTCGAAGCCGTCGAGGACGAGGAGTAACTTTTCTTTCTTCGATTCGTACGTACCAACATGGCTAGCGTTCCGTTTCACTACATCGACCTGCGGGCATTCTGCTATGCGACTGAAGACGACCAGCGCGTCGAGGACGCTCTCCGCGCGTACCTCCCCGAAGACGCCGAAATCGAGCGAATGAAAAGCGAGGGACACCTCGGCGACCGCATCCTCATCCTCTCGGCGCGGGTGGAGAACGCGGACGAGATGCGCCACATCCTCGGCAGGCTCCGCAAACTCGACGACATCGATGGGCTGCGCGACGAACTCGACCAGCGCGTGGACGACAACTGCTCGTTTTTCGTCTCGCTCGACAAGCAAGCCGCCTACCGCGACGAAATCGAAATCGGCGACGGAATCACCCTTCGCGCGAAAGTCGAAGCCTACCCCGCGAAGAAGGACGCCGCGGTCGAGAACGCCAGAAAAGCGCTGTCGTAACCCTGATTACGGGGTCTCGCTCCCGATTAAGCCGACACAAAGTTTATCATGGTCCCTACTGTTGTGATAATCGTTACCACGCAACGCGTGGATGAGTATCATGCAAGAGTGTCCATACTGTAATTCTGACCTTCGTCACGGCGGTAACTCACGGACGACCCGCAACGGCAACCCGACCGGCCACAAGAGCACCGGTACCGAGTACGTTTCGTGTCCCGACTGCGGCGGTATGATCGACGGCTTCTCGGCCCACTAACCACGCGAACTCGCCTTTCGATTTTTTGTCGTCCGTGCGTTCGGCGGGATGTGTGATTTTCGTTCCGAGCGCATGCTCTGCGGTGGTCACGATGGAACTGTGCGGGACCGGATTCGAACCACGTCCGAACGGTTCTGCTCGCTCACATCCGTTCGCTGTGCGGACTGCGTTCGGTCTACTTCGAACCCGTCGGCTACATTCTCCGCTCACGACCGTTGTTCGCGGAGAATGTGCGGGACCGGATTCGAACCGGCGGACCCCTACGGGACAGCGTCCTAAGCGCTGCGCCGTTGGCCTAGCTTGGCTACCCGCACGCAGTAGGGGCTTTTCAGGTGCGAGATAAGAAACTGTCGTTCTCCTCGGACGAGCGTTTATAACGGATGACGCGCTAATTTTCCTCGTGTATCGGGCTCGTGACCAAGTGGAAAACGAATCGTGGCTCGCCGAACTCCAACAGGCCGCCGACCGTCTTGACCTCGAAACCGCCGCTCGGTCGCGGGCGGCGGACCTCTTTCTCTCGACGGTCTCCGGCGCCGAAGACCCCGAGGACCGCTCGAAACGCGCGGTTGCGGCGGCCAGTCTGTACGCGGGGTCGCTCATCGAAAGCGACCAGCGCTCACAGCAGGCGGTGGCGGACGCCATCGGCGTCTCTCGATTGACGATTCAACAGCGCTGGAAGACGGTCCTCGAAGAGGCGGGGCTTCAACCGCCGTCGTGGTAATCGACAGGTGAAAAAGAATTTCAATTACGCCCGTCGCTGTCGGGGGTCAGGTTTCCGTGTTCGTCGATTTCCCCGGCGACGATGCGCGTGCTGGAGATGATGTCGCCGTCCTCGGCCGTGACGTGCGGGACGACGACGATTTCGAGGGGGTCGAAGCCGCGCTCCGCACGGAGCTCGTTGATTCGCTCGCCGCCGTGTTTCGTCTCGGGGGAGACGATGAGCACGTCGAACTTCTCCTCCGTGGCGATACCGGTCGGTTCGGTGAGTTTCCGTACGTCGAACTCTCGGTCGTAGTCGTCCGCGAAATCCCGGAGTTCGGATTCGAGGGCGCGCTTTCGCTCCTCGAACGGGCGGACGTATCTATCCACGTTTCGAGTCGCCGGGGCGAGGTCGTCGCTCGTCAATCCGACGGTGACGTCGCCCAACTCGAACGCTCGCTCGAACAACGCCCGGTGTCCGTCGTGAACCGGGTCAAACGTCCCACCCAACGCAACGTCCATACTCCGGCGAATGGTTCCGCGTGGTTTATCACCTTCGGAACGGCGTGCCGTCACCCGACGGGTTGGGATTCCTTTCGATACCGCCGGTACAGTTCCTCGGCCCACTCGAAGAAGGCGGGATGGGTACACTCCACGAGCGCCCGAAGCTGTCCGTCGTCGTCGTAGGCCCCCGCGAGCGCCCACCCGTCGCCGAGCGTCACCCCGAACTCGACGGGACCATCGTGTCGGTAGATGTCGATGGCGCGGCGAACGAGCCTGAATTCGAGCGGGTTGAGCGACCGCGCGGTTTCGAGCGTGTCGGCGGGCATGACGAGTTCCGTCTCGACGCCCTCGAACACGAGTTCCGCGTGAACGTCGTGATACAGGCGGCTCAGGACGGGCGCGAGCATCCGAATCGAGTCGGTCTTCCGCGAGCGGAGTCGGCTCACGTAGTGGCTCACCGGGGCCTGTGGCTGGTCCGCCGACGCGACGACGAGGGTGGCGTCGTGCAACCACGCCGGGTCGGGAAGGTGGGTCGCGTCGGGAAGATGGCGGAAGAACGCGTCGAAGCGCTCGATGGTCTCCAGCGTCTCGACGTAGTTCGCGTGCGTTCGCGTGACGAGTTCGCCGCTCGGGGTGAGGGCATACTTTCCGTCGCGCTTCCGCACCCAGCCGCGGTCGGCGAACTCAGAGAGGTTTCGTTGGGCGCTCCGGTGAGAGACGTCGAGCGAATCAGCGACGTCGCGCGGGGACCCGGGTGACTCGCGGAGATGGATGAGCAAGCGCAACCGCTCCGGCGAGCCCGCGAGAAACGAGACCGTTTCTGGCGTTTCCATCGGGCAAGCGTACTCGTGGGAGCGATGTAAACGTCCCCCTTGGACTGAATTCCCTCGCGAAGGCGAAACGTGATTCTTAAGGGCCGAACGGGTGTCGTTTGGGGTATGAGTGACGAACAAGAGGCTGACGCGACCGAGGAAGAGACCGCAGAAACACAGGAGGGGCTGCAGGAAGGAGACTTCATCAACCTCGATTACACCGCACGAACCGTCGAGGACGGCGATCTCGTCGACACGACCAGCGAAGAGGTCGCCGAGGAAGAGGACGTAGAGACGGAGGGCCGCGACTTCGGTCCCCGAACCATCGTCCTCGGTGCCGGTCACATCTTCGAAGACGTCGAAGAGGACATCTTCGGCAAGGAAGCGGGCGACGAGGGAACCGTTACCGTCGAACTCGCGTTCGGCGAGTACGACAACGAGGAAGTCCGCACGGTCAGCGCCGACAAGATTTCCGAGGAGGACCGCTACCCCGGCGCAAACGTCAACGTCGACGGCCAGCAGGGCTACGTCGAGACCATCATCGGCGGCCGCGCACGCGTCGACTTCAACCACCCACTCGCGGGTGAAGACCTCGAATACGAGTACGAGGTCGTCGACGAAGTGGAGGACGCGGAGGAGAAGGCGGAGGGCCTCTTCTCGATGTACATCGACGCCGACCTCGACATGTGGCTGCAGACGGACGAGGAAGAGGAAGAAGTCGAGAACGAGGACGGCGAAACGGAGACCGAGACGGTCGAGAAGGAAACTCTCTACATCGAGGCGACGCCGCAGCTGTCGATGAACCAGCAGTGGATGTTCCAGAAACAGCAGATCGCACAGGACGTCATCGACCGCCTCGACCTCGACCGCGTTATCGTGCAAGAGACCATCGACGGCGCCGGTGCCGGGATGATGGGCGGCATGGGCGGCATGGGTGGCATGGGCGGTGCCGACCTCGAAGAAGCCCTCGAAGACGTCGACATCGACGAGGACGAACTCGTCGAGGAACTCGAAGAAGAAGGCGACGACGAAGCCGAAGACGTCGAAGAGTAATCGAATCGTCTTTTTAGGTGGCCGAGCAGTGTCGGGTATGCACTCCCCGACACGACTCTTTCATCTCCATTTCAACACGCCCGACGTGAGCCACGCGGAAACCGAACTCGACGCGCACGGACTGCCGCCTTACCAGCGCTTCGGGCAGGTCGGTGGCGAATTTCACGCGCTCGACGCGAGCGACCCGGTTCCGGACGGGTTCCGCCTTCGCCTCCAGAACGCCCAACGCGGCTACGTCAACGTCACGATTGCGCCAGGACGGCGGGCGCACTTCGACCATCTCGGACTGTGTACATCCGACTTCGACGCGATTTGTGACCGGGCGGACGAAGCGGGATGGTCGGTCCGTGACCGCGACGGGAGACGAACGTTCGTCATGACGCCGTGGGGGTTCCGCGTCGAACTGCACCGCGACGGCAGCGACGTGGAGGCCGACCTCGGGTCGTGGGACGACGCGCGGTTCGAGCGCGTCGAACTCGCAGTTTCCGACCCCGACGTCGAAGACGAGTTCCGAGTGGTGTTCGGAGAGATACCGGGACTGGTGTTTCGGCAGGATACCGATGACGATGAGGGGGTACACGTCCCTCGATTCGAACTCGACGGTTCGGCGTTTCCCACGGGAAAAACGGTCGAAAGTACGTCGTTCCTCTGATCAGTTCGTCGCGTTCCGCGACCGGACGGTTCCGGCCGACCACTCACCGGCGTCGGCCTGTCGAACGATTCCGGACTCGATGCTCGCGTTTTTAATTTCGACGGCGGGTTTCGGCCCCGTATCGGGATTCGTCACGTCCGGCGACACAGGCGGGTTCGCGGAGCGTCTCGGAACGGTGGTGTTGACGACCGTCAGTTTCGTCACGTTCAACGTGTCGAGGTTCGCCCCCTCGACGGTGACGTTTGTGAGCACGTGTCGCTTGATAACGCGGTTACTCACACCTGGGTCGAACAGGTCGCCGCCCGGCACGTCCCAAATCGAGCGGTTTCTGATGACGATTCGGTCCGCGCTCACGTTTTTCAGCGTGCCGTTTTGGATGTGAACCGTCGCGATGGAGACGTTCCGAAGGGTGACGTTTCGCTTGGTTCCGTTTTCGGTCTGCAGCGTGTCGACGTGAACTTCGTCCACCGTCGCGTTGTTCACCGTCGTGTTCCGGAGCGCCCACGTTCTGACGGTCACGTCCTTGGTTGACACCTTGTACTGGCCGAGTTGTAACGACGGATTTGCCGCGGCCGCCCCGGTCACCCCGCTACCAGCGACGGCTACCCCACCCGAAAAGACGAGGAGAAGCGACACGACGACAGCGGCGTGTGCGCCGATTCGAGTTCCCATACACGCCACGAATTCGAGTGACGGCATAAACGGCTTCGACCGTTTTTCTCAGTTCGGCGGATTAGGCCGTCGTTTCTCACTTCACGCTGATATGTGCGGCGAGGTCGTCGCGGATGATGGTTTCGCAGTACTCACAGCGGACGCCGTCGGAGAGCACCTCGAACTTCGAATCGACGGGTTCGTCCTCCGTCGAGATGCAGTTGCTGTTCGGACAGGAGAGGATGCCGACGACGTACTCGGGGCGCTCCAAGCGATGCTTTTCTGCCACTTCGTACTCCCGGATGATGTTGATGCTCGCGTCGGGGGCGATAAGCGAGAGGACGTCCACCTCGTTCTGACTCAACTCCTTCCCCTCGACTTTCACGATGTCCTTTCGGCCCATCCGGTCGCTGGGTACGTTCATGCCGACGCTCACTTCCTCGCCGTCGCTTCCGTCGATGCCGAGGATTGCGAGGACGTTGAGCGCCTGCCCGGCGCGAATGTGGTCGATAACGGTGCCGTTTCGAATCTTGCTGACGCGGAGTTCGTGGTCGCTCATTGGTCCTCCAGCATGGAGTCGAGCAGTGCCATACGCACTGGAATGCCGTTGTGTGCCTGTTCGAAGTACTTCGCGTGGTCCGTCTCGTCCACCTCGGGCGCGATTTCGTCGACGCGGGGAAGCGGATGCATGATGGTCAAATCATCACGTGCGTCTTCGAGCGTTTCGAGGTCGATACGGTAGTCGCCCGCGACGGCGCGGTACTCGTTCTCGTCGGGGAAGCGCTCGCGCTGGATGCGCGTGACGTAGAGCACGTCCAGGTTCGGAAGCACGTCCTCGATGTCGGTGTGTTCGCGGACGTTCGCACCCGCTTCGTGGAGGTCGTAGCGAACGCTTCGCGGGAGTTTGAGGCTTCCGGGACTGATGAAGTGCTGGCGGGTGTCGAAGTTGGTCAACGCGTGGGCGAGCGAGTGGACCGTCCGTCCGTACTTCAGGTCGCCCATGATGCCGATGGTGAGGTCGTCCAGTCCCGCGTTCTCCCGAATCGTATAGAGGTCGAGGAGCGTCTGCGTCGGGTGATGGCCCGCCCCGTCCCCGGCGTTGAGGAGGGGGACGTCGACGAACTCGCTCACCATCTTCGCCGCACCTTGGCTCGGGTGGCGCAACACGAGCGCGTCGGCGTAGCCCTCGATGACGCGAGTCGTGTCGGCGAGGCTCTCTCCCTTCTTCACGCTCGATGATTCGACGGAACCCATGTCCACGATGTCGCCGCCGAGACGTTTGATTGACGTCTCGAAGCTCATCTTCGTGCGCGTGCTCGGTTCGTAAAACAGCAACCCGAGGAGTTTTCCCGCGTGTCGGTCCCCGAACGCCGCCGGGTCGGCGTCGATTTCGGCGGCGCGGTCGAGAACGTCCTCGATGTCCTGCCGCGAAAGTTGTTTCGTGTCGATGAGGTGGTCGTGCCGCATCGTTCGAACAGGGGTCGCCACGCGCCTTGAAAGGCACGGGTCGCCCCCGGACTTTAAATCCGATGACGGAACCACACCCGACATGCTCGCCATCGCCGGTGGAAAAGGAGGCTGTGGAAAGACGACGACGACGCTCGGACTCGCGGGTGCGCTCGGCCGGATGCACCGGTCGGTGCTCGCCGCGGACGCGGATGTGGACATGCCCGACCTCCATCACCTCGCCAGCGTGGACGGGACCCCGAACCTCTCCGCCGTCGCGAACGGCGAGGCGGTCGAAATCGCCACGCACCCACCGCCGACGCTCTCCGGCGTCGAAGTAGTTCCCGCGCCACAATCGATGGGCGACACCGTTCACCTCCCGAGCGCGCTCTCCCGTCTCGCCGACGCCGCCGACCACGTTCTCGTTGACTGCCCGGCGGGGGCGGGACCGGACGCGGCGACGCCGCTTCGCCTCGCGGACCACGTTCTGCTGGTGACGACGACCGACCCGGCCTGCCTCCGCGACACGGCCAAAACCGCCGCGATGGCCCGTGCACTCGGGACGACTATCGTCGGGGTCGCCCTCACCCGAACGGAGCACCCGCCAACGGGAATCGAGCGCCTCCTCGACGGTCCCGTTCTTGCCTCGGTTCCCGACGGCGGCGTCGCCGTCCTCTCGGACGAATCGGTTCAGCGGGCATACGACCGTCTCGCGTCAACACTCCTGACCAAACACTTATGAACGCCGTTGGAGTTGTCACAATTATGGTACCGCGGCTTTCGACCGGAATTCCGGTGCTCGACCGGAAACTCGACGGAGGTATCCCCCCCGGGAGCACCGTCGCGCTCTGTGCATCTCCGGCCAGTCAGGCGGAACTCCTGTTGACCGAGTTCACCGCCAGCCGCCCCACGTTGTACCTGACGACCGACCGCGACGAGGAGACGGTGAGTGCCGGATTTCGGCGCGAATCCAGCCGTCGGACGCCGGAAGTCAGATACATTCCGGGTGATGCACCGCTGGACCACGCGCGACGACTGTTCCAGCGGCTCCGGAGCGATTCGACGCTCATCATCGACCCGATGAACCTACTGGAACGGGAGGACCCGACTCGGTATCGGAACTTCCTCCACGACCTGCAGGCCCACCTCCGCGGAACGGACAGCCTCGCAATTCTTCACTGTCTCGATGGGCGATGGGTGCCCGACCAGCGGGACATCACGGAACACGCCGTCGATGTGGTGTTTCAACTCAACACCGAAATTTCGGGCGACCGCGTCGAAAATCGACTCGCAGTGCCGAAGTTCCGCGGTGGACGGGCGCTTCCCGAAACCATCAAACTCGAACTCACGGAGAGGGTGGCAATCGACACCAGTCGGGATATCGCGTGAAAATTTCGGCGCGTCGTGAACCCGTCACCCTTCTCAGCGGCGTTCGTCGATTCGACGCATCTGTTCCCGGTGAAGCGTGACGATCATATCCGAGAGGACGCCGAACATGAGCAGTTGCAGGCCGAAGATGATGGAGATACCGGCGACGACCGCGATGACTTCGTGAGAGATGTGGCGCGTCACCCACTCGACGGCGACGTAAATTCCCAGAATAACCCCGATGAGACCGCTCAACATACCCATACTCCCGAAGTAGAATAGCGGATTGTTCGTCTTCGCGAGTTGGTAGAGCGTCATGATGATGTCACCCCCGTCCCAAAGCGGATGGAGGTTCGTCTCCGAGTCGTCCGGCCGCTCTTCGTACTGAATCGGCACGACGGCCGTCGGAACGCTGTGTTTGACGCATTCGACCGCCAGTTCGGTTTCGACGCCGAAGCCGTCCGAGGTGAGGTACGAACGCTCCGCGGATTTTCTCGTGAACGCCCGATAGCCGCTGAGGATATCCTTGAAATCCGACCGATGGATGATCGAGAACGCTCGGTTGATAACGCGGTTGCCAAAGTGGTTCAACCGCGGCATCGACCCGTCGTTCATGCCCGCAAACCGGTTGCCGATGACGTGCTGGTAGCCGTCGTCGAGCGGCTCCAGCATCGTCTCGGCGTCCGCCGGTTTGTACGTTCCGTCCCCGTCCAGCATCAGCACGTACTCCGCTTCGATGTGCTCCAAGCCTTCGCGGACGGCTTGCCCCTTCCCGACGCCGCTCTGTTCGATGACGCGCGCACCGTGCTCCGTCGCCACGTCGCGCGTCCCGTCGTCGGAGTTTCCGTCCACTACGAGGACGTTCGAGAAGCCCTGCTCGCGGAAGCCGTCGATGACTTCGCCAATCGTCTCGGCTTCGTTCAGCGTGGGGATGAGCACGCACACGTCCTCTCTGTCGGGCATTGTCAGGGAAATGGGTACCGGGGTCTAAAAGCCCAACCTTTTGAGTCTGTCAGTGTTGGGAGAGGTGCCAGAACTGTCAGTGTCGAGCGACTGTCTGGCAATCCATAGATGTTTAAAACAAAGCGACAAAGGACCGGCCATGAACCGGCTCGCCAAGGCTGCCGCCGTCGTTATCGCCGTGGCCGCGATTCCGTATTTCTGTTTTCTCGCGCTGTACGGACTGATTCGTCCGGAGGGCTCACCGGCCCGAAAACGGGACGCAGAACCGGCGGTCAGCATCATCTTGCCGACGTACAACGAATCCGACATCATCGAGAAGAAACTGGACGACTTGCTCGAACTCGACTATCCGATGGAGAACGTCGAACTCGTCGTCGTGGATTCGAGCGACGACGAGACGCCGGACCTGATCCGAGAATATTTCGCGGACCGAGAACATCCCTCGCTGAACCTCATCGAAGAGAAGGAACGGCGGGGACTCGCCCCCGCGCTCAACGACGCCTATGCGGCCGCCGAGAACGAGATGGTGGTCAAAACCGACTGCGACTCCTTCACCGCGAACGACGTGCTCCGGGTCGCCGCCGCGAACCTCGCCGACCCGGACGTCGCGGCAGTGACGGGGAAGAACACGGACGTACTCGGTGGAAGCGAAGTCGAGGAAGGATATCGCGGCGTGCAGGCGCACATCCAGACGCTCGAATCGCACCTCGATTCCACCCTTATCTTCCACGGCCCGTTCTCCGCCTTCGAAAACGACGCCATCGTCCCCATCGACCCCGAGTCGCTCGCCGACGACACGGAACTCGCGTTGAAGATTCGCCGGAACGGAAAGCGGGTTATCTACGACCCCGAAATCCGCTACAGCGAGGCATCGCACTCCGATTTCGGAAAGCGCCGTCTCCAGAAGGACCGGCGTGGGATGGGATTGATCCGCCTGCTCGTCCAGCACCGGGACGCACTCGGCCGACACGGGAAGTACGGAGGCGTCGTGTTGCCGTTCAATTGGTGGTTCATGATCGTCTCGCCGTGGCTGGTCGCGCTCGGCATCGGGTTGCTGACGGGGGCCGCGCTGGTCGCGACCGGACCGTTTGGGTTGGTCGTTCCGGCGGGGCTTGGAGTGTTCATCAAACTCGGAGGCAGTGACTGCCTCGGACCACTGCAGCCGGTGTACGCCATCTTCGACACGCAAGTATCGCTGTTCCGGGCGAGCGTGGAGTTGTTGCGTGGCGAAGGGGATGGAACGTGGGAGATAGATGAGGAGTTGCGGGAGGCGTTCGAGTGAAGATAGTACAGGTAACGCCGCGGTATCCACCTCGCGTCGGTGGTGTCGAGACACATGTGAAGGAGATCAGCGAGCGTCTCGTCGAGCGGGGGCACGAAGTTACGGTAGTTACCGCCGATGCGGGATCGGATGTGACGAATCGAGAGAAGAGGCGAGGAGTTTCCGTTCACCGATGTCGGGGATTTGCACCAGAAAATGCGTTTCACATCGCTCCGGGAATCATTCGTGCAGTGCGCCGTGCCAAACCGGATGTGGTTCACGCACATAACTATCACTCGGTCCCTATGTTGTGTGCGGCACTGGCAACGGACGCACCGTTGGTTGTGACACCACACTATCACGGCGAAAGTTCGAGTCGTATCAGGAACCACCTGCTTCGGGCGTATCGGCCTCTCGGAAGATGGGCGTTGAACGAAGCAGACGCCATCATCGCCGTTAGTGAATGGGAGTCTCGTCGATTAGAGCACGATTTCGGTACCACCGCCGATGTAATCCCGAACGGATTGCGGATAGAACGGTTCACAACCGCTGAGCCAGTTGACCATTCCCGGCCGTATTTACTCTGTGTCGGTCGGCTGGAAGAATATAAAGGCGTCCAGCACGCGATTCGTACACTCACTACCCTTCCCGAATACGACCTCCTCGTGGCCGGGTCCGGCAGTTATCGATCGGCGCTACGCCGTCTCGCCCGTCAGACGGGTGTCGAGGAGCAGGTGAAATTTTTAGGCTACGTCGCCGGCGATCGACTACCGGGTTTGTACGCCGGTGCCACAGCGTATCTGTTGCTGTCGGAGTTCGAGGCGTACGGAATGACGGTTGCGGAGGCGCTCGCTAGTGGAACACCTTGTGTCGTTCGTACAGGGAGCGCTTTGGACGACTGGTTGGAAAATCCGGGCGTCGTTCCGGTAACTGACCTTTCTCCAGATTCGATAACGAATGCTATTTCCGAGGCCCGGACTTCGAAAACGGGGACAGACCGAATTATTAGTTGGAACCAGGTTGCCGAGCGTATCGAACGGAGTTATTCATCCGTTTTGACAGAGAATCGGTCGGGCGCATGTCGGAGCGAGCGGGATAACGAGGGAATCGTTTGAATACGGTTACGTCGGTCAACGTCACCTCAAGCCGTTTCCACTTGGTCGAAGTGTCGCCGATCCGATGTATCTACCGCCTCGTAAATCCAAATATGCTTCTCGATAACCGTCTCCATCGAACTTGCCTTCCCGTAGTTTCGCATTCCTTCGGCGATTTTCATCCTCCGTTCCTCATTCGACAGGAGGTCCTGTATCTGCATCGTCGCGGATTCTGGGTCTTCGACATCGAAGAGGGAAACACAATCCCATTGCTCGTTCAAGCGTCTGAAATACAATTCATCGCTCACCACAGTCGGGACCTCGTATGCGACACACCAGTTGAAGATACCGCTCTGTGTCACGTCACGATATGGTAGAACCGCAACATCCGCGGCGTTGAATGCGGCGTTGAACCTGCTATCGTCGAGCATCCCCGTTATTTGGACGTTTTCAGGCGCGGTCCGCTCGACTTCACGAAGGAACTCCTCGTCTTCATCCGCCTGTACCCCGCCTGCGATGAGGAACTCGTATTCCGGTGCACGGTCCGCGATTTTCACGAACACATCCTGACCTTTCTCGGGACGGATGTAGCCCGGAACGACGACGACGGTTTCTGTAGAGTCGTATCCGAACACCCGCTTTGCGTCCGAGGTGTTCATCGAGACGGTTTCGGTTTGAACACCGTGTGACATCATTTCGTACCGCCTCAGCGGCACGCTTTCCTCGAAGCGGTCCTTGCAATTCTCGGATAGCAGTATGAGATAGCTCGCCCCAGCGACGAGCAACAGATTGTTTAACTTCACATACACGCGCTTCAGTAGGGCCAACGGTGGATCTATCGTCTCCCGGTTCCACGCGCTGTGAAGCGTCAAGACGACTGGCGTATTCCGGAGAAATGCAACGAAGTAGAGAACGGGGAAGAACAACCAACTCCAGATACTTTTCGGGCCGAAGATTCCGTATTCGTGCTGAACGTGAATGACGTCGTCTGACGAACGACCTGCTCTCACCGCATTCGTGATATACGGTAGCGGGTTTTTCGACCGAAGAGGAACGGTTACGTGCGTCACATCAACCTCGCCATCCATGTCCGAAATCAGGGAACCGGTGTACGTACCGATTCCACACTCGCCATCATCGGCCGTCGAGACAAGTGTAACGCTGGTCATCTTCGTTCTCCGATCATGTGTAGGTAGGTATCCGAACAATACGTTCAACAGACATGTCTGTTTCTGAACCGGTACGCGCCGCGAAAGTACTACCGTCGATTGAGAATTTCACTATCATGTCTTTTCCTGTCCCGGTGTTATACACACCGTACCGTTCTCAATATAAGTACTCCGTGTTATCGATTATCTCGTGGCCGCCGTTACTCGAACTACTGTTGTAGAATCCGAAGATAGTAGTCGGGGAAATTCATGTCAGACTTCGACTGGAATATGCGCTTTTGATGGCACGTCATCATAAGGCTTATGCGCGTTTTAGCAAATTCTCCACCAGATGAGCCAAGGCACCGAACAGGTCGAGGATTCCTCCACTCTTACAGATTCAGTCCTCGACCAGATAGAAGATTGGTACCACGTCCCCGTACTCGCGGTATTGCTGGGATTCATGTTGTGGGTTCGGTTGCAGTCCTACGACAGCTTCGTCAGGAACGGCGAAGTGTTCTTCTCGGGTAACGACGCGTGGTATCACCTCAGACAGGTACAGTATACAGTCAGTCACTGGCCAGCGACGATGCCGTTCGACCCGTGGACGTACTATCCGTACGGGACGAGCGTCGGCCAGTTCGGCACGCTCTACGACCAGATCGTCGCCACAGTGGCACTGATCGTCGGATTGGGCGATCCATCGCAAAAAACGGTCGCACTAACGCTGCTGGTCGCACCGGCGGTGTTCGGCACGCTCGTCGCCGTCCCGACCTACTTCATCGGGAAGCGGTTGAGCGGCCGACTCGGCGGCCTCTTCGGCGTTCTCGTGTTGGCACTCATTCCGGGCGTCTTCCTCAACCGCGGATTGGTCGGCTTCTCGGACCACAACATCGTCGAGCCGTTCTTCCAAGCGTTCGCCGTCCTGGCGATGATGGTCGCCGTCTCGGTCGCGGAACGCGAACGTCCGGTCTTCGAACTGCTCGCGGACCGCGACTTCGCGGCGGTGCGACGTCCACTCGGTTACGGCACCCTCGCTGGAATCGCAACCGCTCTTTATCTGTGGGTGTGGCCGCCGGGCGTGCTCCTCATCGGTATCTTCGGCGTGTTCTTCCTGCTGAAGCTGACCGCGGATTACGTGCGCGGCGTCAGTCCAGACCACCTCGCGTTCGTCGCGTCGATCAGCATGGGCGTCACGGGACTCCTCCTTCTCGTGCCGTTCGGGACCGCCACGTTCAGCGCGACGAAGTTCTCGCTCCTGCAACCGCTCATGGCGTTCGCCATCGCCATCGGTTCGGGATTCATGGCGTGGCTGGCACGCGAATGGGACGACCGCGACCTCGCGACGACCGGCTACCCGGTGGCCGTCTTCGGCATTCTCGTGGTCGGCGCGCTCGTCGTCTACGTCGCCCTGCCGGGTCTGTTCAACCTGATTCAGAACAATCTCGTTCGGTTCGTCGGATTCAATGCGGGCGCGGCACAGCGCACCATCGGCGAAGCGAAACCGTTCTTGAACGGTGGCCAATCGCTCACGTCGGCCGTCGTTCCGCAGTACGGCCTGATGTTCTTCACGGCAATCGTCGGCGCGCTGGTGATGGTCTGGCGCGCGCTGTCGGCGGACGAACACGAGGGAGAGAAGTTCCTCGTGCTCGTCTGGTCGGCGTTCATCGTGGCGGCAGCGTTCACGCAGGTACGCTTCAACTACTATCTCGCGGTTCCGGTCGCGGTGCTGAACGCCTACCTCCTCGGGTGGGTTCTCGGCTTCGTCGGTATCGGCGACTCGGCCAGCGAGACGATTCGAAACGTCGAGGCGTATCAGGTGCTCGCGGTGGTCTTCGTCGTTCTGTTGGTCGTCCCGGCGCTCGTCGTCCCCGTTCAAGTCAGCGGTACGAAGACGTACACCGCACAGACGGTCGGGAACAACACCGGACCCGGTTCGGTCACCCAGTGGGAGGGTTCCCTGCAGTGGATGCAGAAGAACACCCCACAGGAGGGTAACTTGGGCGGTGCCGGAAACTCGATGAACTACTACGGCACGTACAGTCAAGACGACGGCGACTTCGACTATCCGGACGGGTCGTACGGCGTCATGTCGTGGTGGGACTACGGTCACTGGATTACGGTCAACGGGGAGCGCATCCCCAACGCGAACCCGTTCCAGGAGGGTGCGACCACGGCCGCGAACTACCTGCTCGCGCAAAACGAGTCGCAGGCGAACGCCGTCATCGACTCGCTCGGCGACAAGAACGAGGAGACGCGCTACGTGATGGTCGACTGGAAGATGGTCGAAACGAAGGGGAGACAGGGCAACGTCAAGTTCTTCGCGCCGACGGTGTTCAACAAGAACGTCTCGCAATCGACGTTCATGGACTACATCCTGGTCGGCGATCAGGGCAACTACGTCGTCCAGCACAAACAGGCGTACTACGAGACGCAGATGGTCCGTCTGTACAAGTACGGCGGTAGCTCGGTCGAACCGAAACCCATCGTCCTCGACTGGGACGTCGGCACCGGGACGCGGAACGGCCAGCAGATAACGTACAAGCAGAATCCGCAGGGTCCGAACGAAACCGTCGTTCGGACGTTCGACACGATGAAAGAGGCGCGGGAGTTCGTCGAAAAGGACGGAAGCTCGCAAATCGGCGGCATCGGCCCGTATCCGAGCGAGCGGATTCCGGCGCTCCAACACTACCGCGTCGTCAAGGAGAGCAAGTCGCAGTCCACGAGCGTCTACTCGCACTATCAGGTGCTGAGTCAGCGACTACAACTGCTCCAACAGGGCGGTGCTTCGGGACAGGACTTCCTGCGCACCTCGCCCGCGTGGGTGAAGACGTTCGAACGCGTCCCCGGCGCGACGGTGCAGGGAACCGGCCCGGCGGACACGACCATCACCGCCTCGGTGAAGATGAACTCCCCCGACGGTGGCACGTTCACCTACACCCAGCAGGCGAAAACCGATGGGGACGGGACGTTCACCATGACCCTGCCGTACTCCACGACCGGCTACGAGAAGTGGGGCACGGAGAAAGGCTACACGAACGTCAGCGTTCGTGCGGTCGGTCCCTACGAGTTCTCGACGCCGAAGACGTTCGGCGACGACGGCATCACGTTCAAAAACGCGACGGCACAGGTCACGGAAGGCCAAGTCATCGGCGAGAACACGAACCCGGTGACCGTCTCCGTGGACCAACAGCAGACGGTTCCGGTCGGCGGCGCGAACAACTCCACCGGCAACTCCTCGTCGGGTCCGGCGAACGCCGGTAACTCGACCAGCGGTAACGCGACGGCCGGAAACGGCACCGTCGGAGCCAACGACTCGACGAACAGCAGTTCGCTGCCGAGTCCCGCCGCACCGTCGACCCGCGCCGGTCTGGTCGGCACGTTCGCGGCCGCGATGGTCGTGGCGCGCCGCGACTGAAGCGCGTCGGTTGCGGTTTCGATTTCGTTTTTCCGTTCGCTTGATTTCACCCCGCCAGCCCACATTCTCATATTCGAGTGGCCCGTAGTGCCGGGCGTGACTGGTGACGAGCGAGAGCCTGCTGGCGTCGACCGCGGATGGGAATCGTTTTTTGATTCGACCGGAAACCCGGGTGCAATGCGTGGCCTGCTGACTGTCTACCTGAAAGGCGTCTGCATGGGGTCCGCCGATGCGGTCCCCGGCGTCTCCGGCGGGACGATAGCCCTCATCACGGGCATCTACGAGCGACTCATCTCGGCCGTCGCGTCGTTCGACCCGCGAATCGTGCTGAACATCCTCCGAGCGTACGACCCCGACGAACGCGCGAACGCTCGCCGAATCCTTTCCGAGATGGACATTCCGTTTCTGCTCGCACTCGGGGCGGGAATCGCGACGGCGGTCGTGGCGGTGACGGGACTGGTCACGTGGGGAAGCAAACAGCATCCCGTCCTGCTGTACGGCTTCTTCTTCGGACTCATCGCCGCGTCGGCCATCGTCCTCTACGACGAAGTGTCGGTGAGTACGCCGGGGCAGGTCGGTGCCGCCATCGCTGGCTTCGCCGTCGCCTTCCTGATAGCCGGTGCGACCGAATCGGCGACCGGTGCGACGCCCCTTCCGCTCGTCTTCGTGACCGGAATGGTCGCCATCAGTGCGATGATACTCCCCGGCGTCTCCGGCGCGCTCATCCTCATGCTCCTCGGTCAGTACAACTACCTCTCTGAAAGTCTGCACGGAGTCAAGGACGCGCTCGTCGGACTCGTCGACGGCGGGTCCGTCGGGGCCGTCGTCACGCCGGGGATAGTCGTCGTGACGTTCATGGTCGGTGCCCTCATCGGGCTGTTGACGATTTCGAAGGTCGTTGCGTGGGCGCTCGAACACTACCGAGCGGCGACTCTGACCTTCCTCGTCAGCCTGATGGTCGGAGCGCTTCGCTTCCCCGTCGAGAAGACGGTCGCGGCGTCGACGTTCGCGTGGACCCCGACGGTAATCGGCGGGGCGCTCGTCGCCGTCCTCGTCGGCGGCGGCGCGGTGCTGTTGCTCAACCACACCACCGACGATTTGGACTACTGACCGTTCGGTTTCTAGACGAGAACTACTGTTAACTTACTGCATGGCATAGGTTCTCCGAGATGACTGCAACGTACGAATGTGAGAACTGCGGCAAGCGGGTGAGCGCGCTTCAGCACCCCGGGGAGTGTCCGGACTGCGATTCGGAGATGCGGAACGTCAGCGTTCCGCGCGAGTAGGTGCCGTCAATCGGGTGGGGAGCGCGTCGATATGCGCCGTCATGTCGTCGATATCGTCGTCTAGCTCGGCGAGAAACGTCCGGGCTTCGGGAGCTATCGTCGCGCCGTCGGGCGTCGATTCGACGTACCCCTCCTCTTCGAGGAGCCTGAGGGCGGCGCGGATTTCGTGGTGTTCTCGTTCGGTGATGCGAGACAGCCGACGAATCCCGACCGGTCCGTGTTCGGAGACGAGCAGGAGGGTCCCGAGCGCCCGCTCTATCAGTTCGAGTTCGCGGTGGAGAGTATCGAACACGCCTGAAAACAATCACCCGTTCGGCTAAAGCGTTCCTTCGAAGCGGTACTGTGAGGAACAGTGACATCGGTAGCGTCCGGGAACCATCGATTCGATTCCGGGCGGATACGAAACTATTCAATCGACGAGAACGAAATCCGGTTACGAAAAGAATGGACGACACGATAGGGGACGTGAGCACGTTCCTCTGGTGGCTCGGGTGGCGGTTCGAAATGGGTGTCGCGCTCGCGCTCGTACTCTCGATTCTCTTCGGCGCGACGACCGGAACGGGCATCGGCTACCTCGTCGGACTCACCAGCGGACTCGGCCTCTGGTATCTCGGGACGAAGGAGATAGACCGGTCGTACTGGACCCTGCTCGACCCCTACGCGGAGTACACGAAGCAGGTGCGCCGAACCGTGGCGGGAACGACGCCCCACGAATCGACGTACACGCTGAACTACAGTTCCGGCGCGTCCTTGTTCGTGACGCCGGACGAACGCTACTTCACCACGACCGTCTTCGTCGGCGACGAGGCGGTCACGTTCCACGAGGGCGTCGGCGTCGATATGGTGGCTCGAGTTCCGTATTCGAAGGACGAAGCGACCGAGATACGTTACGAGTGGCTCTCCTCGATTCAGTACGAGAAACCGTACGTGCGCCTCGAACTGACGAGCGGAAAATCGATTCGATACTACGCAAACGACCATCCCGACGAGTTGCTGGCCGAAGTGCGTAATCACATCGAACGACGTTCGCGGGACACCGCGGAAGAAACGGCCGCCACGGGGGAGACGACCGACGCGGGAAAAACGGCCGGACGAATTCAGCGCGAATTCAACTGACCAGCGCCGCGTCCAGCACTTCGAGCGGGTGGCGGATATCGTAGCCCGTTCCGTGGTTCATCTGCATCGCGCAGGTCGGACACTCGGTCATGCCAGTCTCGCCCTCCGTGTCCTCCATGTGTTCGAACATCTCCTCGCCGATTTTCATCGACGTGTCGTACTTCTCCTCCTTCCAGCCGTAGGTGCCGCTGATGCCGGAACAGGAGTCGCCGACGTCCACCGGGTCGGTGCCGTCGAGCGCCGACAGCAGTTCGACGGCCTGCCCGTCGAGTCCCTGATTTCTGGCGTGGCACGGCGCGTGGTAGGCGAGCGAGCCGAACTCAGATTCCGGGACGGAGGCGTCCGCGAGCGTGCCGTCCAAGTCCTCGTTGATGCGGAGGAATTCGAGGGCCTCGTAGGTGTTCGCGGCGACCTTCGCGGTGCCGTCGAACGAGTAGAGTTCGGGGTACTCCTGCCGGAGCGCCATCGAACAGGAGGTACACGAGCAGATGACGTCGTACCCTTGTTCGACCAGCGCGGCGAACGTCTCGATGTTGAACTTCGCGGCGCGCTTCGCATCGTCCAGCATGCCGTTGGCGAACATCGGCGTCCCCGAACAGCGCTGTTCGGGCACGACGACTTCGTAGCCGAACTCCTCGTACACGCGGACCATCGACTTTGCGACCTCTGGCGTATTGAAGTTCGAGTAGTCGCCGTGGAAGTAGGCGACGCGCTTGTCGTCCGACTCTTCTTCGCCCCGGTTGCGCTCCGCTCGCTTTTTCGAGGCGGCGTTGCCGCCTCGCTCCTCCCACCAGTCGGTGAACGTCTGCTCGGCGAAGGCGGGGAACTCGCGTTCTCCCGCGATGCCGAGGAGTTTCTCGTAGACCGTCTTCGTCACCGAGAGACCCATCACGAAGTTGGCGAGGCGGGGGAACTTCGCGCCGAGCGGCGCGAGTCGGCCGTAGTTCGCCAGAATTCGGTTGCGGATGTACTCCCGCGAGAACTTCGACATCTCTTCTTCCACGTACTCCCCGCGAGCCGTGTTGTGCATCCCGGAGAGCGGCACGTCGGAGGGACAGGCGCTATCACAGCGCATGCAGTTCGAACACGACATGATGGAGTCGTCGATGTCCTGGTCCTCCTTGCGCTTGAGTCGCCACTGCTCGGGACCTTGGAACTTCGGTCCGGGGAAGTCGTCGTCCACTTCGGCGACGGGACACTCCGTGTCGCACGTCGAGCATTTATAGCAGTCGTCGGACCCCGGTCTGAGGTCGAGCGGTTCGCCTGTAAACACGTCTCGGAGTTCTGCCGCGTCTCGTCGGTCTGCTTGCTTCTCACTCATGGATTCACATTCACCTGTTCGCTCGCAATCCGTCCCGCCACGACGCCGGTCGAGAGCGAGACGCCGCTACCTGACTTCTCCGCCGCGAAATCGTAGCCGCCGAGAACGCCACCGGCGGCGCGAAGGTTGTCGAATTCCGGTTCGCCGTCCGCGTCGAGCACCCGCAGTTCGTCGTCGGTTTCCACCCCGAATCGGGCGAAGGAGTGCTCGCCGAACGCCTCGGGGTCCGACCAGTCGTACCGGTCCTCGGGCGCGGGGACGTGACAGTCGAAAATTGGCTCGGACACGCGCTCGCGCGTCGAATCGATTCCCTTGCCGACCAGGCCGCCCGTCGCCAGCACGAACTGGTCGCCGTAAAACGGGATTTCCGCGCCGTTTCGCTCCACGACGACGGCTTCGAGTTCGTCGTCCCCTTCGAAATCCACGACGGGATTCCCGGACGTGGTTCGCACGCCCTCGTCTTTGAGGGCGTCGTGGAACGCGGTTTCGAGGCGCATTCCGGGAAGGCTCGGCGGTCCCATCGGCACCTCGAACACGTCCGCCCCCAGTTCGGCTTCCAGTGACGCGATCACCTCGCCGGGTCGCTCCTCGCCGAGCATCGCCGGGAAACCGACGCGCTCCGCGCCGCCGAGGTGGGATTCGACCCGTTCGGCGAGCGCGGTGCGGACGGGCAGGGACGTCGAAATCCCGTTTCGCGTCCGTTCGATTCGCTCGTTTTCGTCCAGCGCGTGAGCGAGTCGGGTGATTCGAGCATCGGTCCGAAAGTCGCCGGGGAACGCGACGGTGACGCCGCGCGCGTCGAACGGCACGTCCGCCGACAGTCGCTCGGCCGCCAACGGCGCGTCGAAATCGGTCACCGTCTCGAAGCCGACCAACAGGGTGTCCCGGTCGTCGCTCGCCAGTCCGCTGGCGCTGGTTTTAGGGTACCGCGCCGTCGGTTTGATTCGCCCGCCGAACGTCGGCACGAGGGCGTTCCTGTCGGTGTGGCCGCCTGCGTAGTCGGTCACGGAATCGAGGAGGTCGAGACCGTCGCGGATTCCCTCCTCGCCGACGATTCGGTAGGGATGCTCGTCGGGAAGTCCCGAAATGGCCTCGAACGGGTCCGCCACCAGTCCGTCGTCGTACCCCAGCACGTCGATGAGTCCGCTCGCGTGGCGGAGGGTGCTCTCCTTGTGCGAGAGGAGTCTGACCTGCGCGCCCTCGCGGGCGGCGGAAAGCGCGGTCGCCATCCCGGCGATGCCGCCGCCGACGACCACGACGTCGTCCTCAATCGCCACGGTTACCCCCGTCGAACGCCGCGAAATCGATGTTCTCGATGTCCCCGTCGCGGTTCATGGTGGTCGCGTGAAGCGCGTAGTTCAGCGCGGCCTGTGAGAGCTGTTCGCCCCAAAGGCCGTGCCGTTCGCCTTTCCAGCGCTCCTGAAACAGTTCGTCCAGCGCGTTGCGGGCGGTGGGTTCGTCGTACTCCGGGTGGAGTTCGCTCGCCATGCGCTGACAGCAGATGCCGCCCTGACAGTTGCCCATCGAGGCGCGGGTGCGGATGCGAACCGAGTTCAAATCGGTTCCCGCACCCTCTATCGCGTCCTGAATCTCCGCGCGGGTGACGGCTTCACACTCGCAAATCACGGGGTTCGGGTCGGTGCTCGTGAGCACGCCCTCGGCCCGACTGCCGAGTCGCTGGACGCTCCGCCGTCCGATGGGGGACCGAAGCCCGAACTCCTCCATGTAGTCGTGCAGGAGGGTAAAATCGTGGCTTCCGGGGAGCGGTTCGTCCGCGGTGTGGCAGGTCGCCCTGACGCCGAGTTTATCGCACACGTGGTCCGAAATCTGCTCGGCCATCATCCGGTACGTGGTGAACTTGCCGCCGACGATGCTCGCCATGCCGCCGAGGTCGTCGCGCTCCTCGTGGTCCAGCAGGAAGAAGTCGCGGGTGATGTCCGTCGGGTCGGTCGTCCCCGTCCCCGGCGGTTCGTACAGCGGTCGGACGCCCCAGAACGAGCGAATCGTTCGGGAGTCGCGGAGGATGGGAACGAGGTTCGACAACTCGTCTATCATCATATCGACTTCCCAGCCTTCCTCGGGGTAATTCTCCGGGTCTTCTACCTCCTCGTCCGTGGTCCCGAGAATCGCCGTCGTCTCGTGGGGAACGATGATGTCGGCGTCGCCTTTCGGACGACAGTGGTTGATGACGGTATCCACCTGTCGGCAGTTCATCACCACCATCGCGCCTTTCGACGGACGGACTTCGACGTCGACGCCCGCCATGTCGCCGAGTCGTCCGGCCCACGCGCCCGTCGCGTTGACGACGTATTCGGCGCGAATCTCCTCGGTCGTGCCGGGTTTCGCGTGGTTCCGCTTTCCCGGCCCGCTCGCGTGGCGCACTTCGACGCCGGTCACGTCGCTTCCCTCGACCAGCACGTCCGTCACTTCCGCGTGCGTCTCGATTCGCGCCCCGTGCATCTCGGCGTCGGCCGCGTTGGCGACGCAGAGCCGAAACGGGTCGATGGCCCCGTCGGGGACCGAAATCGCGCGCTTTACGTCCTCGGTGAGGTAGGGTTCCTGTTCGCGGGCCTCCCGCGCGGTCAACTCCTCAGCCGGGATGCCACAGTCCCGACAGCCCTCTAACTTCTCCTCGAAGTAGTCGTCGGAATCGCCCTCCAACTGGACGAACTGCCCGCCGGTCATCTCGACGCAGTGACTGGCGATGTCCCGAAGGACGCGATTCTCCTCGATACACTCCTCGGCGCTGGCTTGGTCGGAGACGGCGTATCGGCCGCCGCTATGGAGCAGGCCGTGCATCCGGCCCGTCGTACCGTGGGTGAGATTTCCCTTCTCGACCAACGTCACGTCGAGTCCCCGCATCGCGAGGTCCCGGGCGATGCCCGTGCCCGTCGAACCACCCCCGACGACGAGCACATCGGCGTCAGTTGCCATGGGTGTGGGTTAGTTGGAACGCACTTTAGTTTACCGCCAAGGAGGGTAGTATAGATAAAATACGGAACGGCCGTTGACGGCGGGGATAGCGGCCGGATACGCACGAAGCGGTCCGGTCGAAGCCTCCCAACGATACAGCGGAGAGACAACTGTTATCTATATCCGACCGGTTAGACCGCGATAATGGACATTGGTGAGCGCATCGAGCGACGACGGGCGACGCCGCCCGCCGCCAACCTCGTCGTCGAGTGGAGTGCACTCAGTCCGGTGACACACGTCTCGAATCCGGTCGGTCGGGGTTCGACCTTGGAGCGATTGCTCGACGCGCTCGACCCCCTCTTTTCCGGGCATCTTCCGCCGAACGTTCACCTTTACGGCCCGACCGGAGCCGGAAAATCCGCGCTCGTCTCCGCGCTGTTCAGTCAACTCGCAACGCAACTGTCCCCCGAGCGCGGGACGATACTGACGACCACTCGGGCCGTCGACGAAGACGGCTTCGACTTCGTGTACATCGACGCACGGGCGGCGAGTACGGCGTTCCGACTGTATCGGGCCGTTCTCGACTCCCTCACCGACGACCACGTGCCCGAACGTGGCGTCGGCACCGGCGTCCTGCAACGAAAGTTGGCGACAGCCGTGAGCCGTTCGAACAAGGTCGTCGTCGCGGTGGACCACGTGGGCGAGGACGAAACGCTCGCCGCCGAGGAGGTGACCGCGCTGTTCGAGGACATGAGCGGGTCGCTCTCCGTGCTTACCATCGGGAGAACTCGCAGTAGGGAAGAGCACGCGCTCGAAATACCGGCCTACAGCACGCACGAACTCACCGACGTCGTCACGGAGCGGGCGTCGCGCGGATTGCGACAGGGCATCCTCGAACACGCCCAAGTGAAGACCATCGCGGAGTGGGCCGAGGGCGACGCCCACGACGCCCTCGCGGCGCTGTTCGGCGCGGTGACGCTCGCGGTCGATGCCGGCGCCGACAGGATTCTGGACGAGTATCTGGAGGCGGCGATGGACGCGGTTCCGCGCGACGGGGTTCCGCTCGGTATCGTCCTCTCCCTTCCCGAGAATCGTCGCCGCGTCCTCGCCGAACTGCTCGAACTCGACGCCGACGCGCGAACGTCGGTCGAAGCCAGCGCCGCCGCCGTCGCCACCGAAACGGACCTCTCCCCCGGCACCGTCACCCGCTACCTCTACGAACTGGCGGAAGCGGGCGTTCTCGAACGGGTCACGACCAGAAACGGGCGGCGGAGCGGACGACAGCCGAGCAGACTCGAACCGCGGTTTCCGACGCTCGCGTTCCGCGCACTCCACGACGATTGACGGGTCTCGGAGCGTCTCGACGGAAACGTTGACGGGGAGTTTCGTTCACGACCCCGGTGAGCCATCGTTGAAGGGGGAACTTTTATAATGAAAGTGTTTGATGTTTACAGCCAATGGCCCTGAACCAGTAAAAATGGGCGGGCCACACTGAATGGTACCGGTCATTCAGCAGCAATCGTACGGAGGCTACCCCAATGAAAACGAACGAAACCTACGTCGGCTCTATCGACCAAGGAACGACAGGCACTCGATTCATGGTGTTCGACCACGCCGGGACGGTGGTCGCGAACGCCTACGAAAAACACGAACAGATATACCCGGAACCCGGATGGGTGGAACACGACCCGCTCGAAATCTGGGAGAACACGCAGTCGGTCATCGAATCCGCGCTCGCGGAGGCGGGCATCGAAGCCGACCAACTCGCCGCGCTCGGCGTCACCAACCAGCGCGAGACGACCTTGCTGTGGGACGCGGAGACCGGCAAACCGGTCCACAACGCCATCGTCTGGCAGGACCGCCGAACGACCGACCGCATCGAACGACTGGAGGAGGACGGCAAAGCCGACGCGGTTCGAGCCAAGACGGGACTCCAACCGGACGCGTACTTCGCGGCGACGAAAGCCGAATGGTTGCTCGACAACGCCGAACCCATCAAGACCCAGCGCGCTCGCCCGGCGGACTTGCGCGACCGCGCCGAGACCGGCGAAATCCTGTTCGGAACCATCGACTCGTGGCTGATATACAACCTGACGGGCGAGCACATCACGGACGTGACGAACGCGTCCCGAACGATGTTGTTCGACATCCACGAGATGGACTGGGACGACGGCCTCTGCGAGGAGTTCCGGGTCCCGCGCGAGATGCTGCCCGAAGTCCGCCCGTCGAGCGACGACGAGACCTACGGCTCGACCGACTCCGACGGGTTCCTCGGCGCGGAAGTCCCGGTCGCGGGCGCGTTCGGCGACCAGCAGGCGGCGCTGTTCGGTCAGACCTGCTTCGACGCCGGGGACGCGAAGAACACCTACGGGACGGGCAGTTTCTTCCTGCTCAACACGGGTAACGAGGCCGTCGAGAGCGAACACGGCCTCCTCACGACCATCGGATTCCAGCGCTCGGGCGAACCCGTACAGTACGCGCTCGAAGGCTCCATCTTCGTCACCGGCGCGGCCATCGAATGGCTCGTGGACATGGACCTCATCGAGGACGCGGCGAAGACCGAGAACCTCGCCAGAAGCGTCGATTCGACGGACGGCGTGTACATGGTCCCGGCGTTCACGGGCCTCGGTGCGCCACACTGGAACCAGCGCGCTCGCGGCACCCTCGTCGGGATGACCCGCGGAACGCGGAAGGAGCACGTCGTTCGGGCGACGCTCGAAGCCATCGCCTACCAGACCCGCGACGTGGCCGAGGCGATGGAGGCCGACAGCGGCATCGAAGTCGAATCCCTCCGCGTGGACGGCGGCGCGGTGAAGAACAACTTCCTCTGTCAGTTGCAGGCCGACATTCTGGGGACGGACATCGTTCGCCCCGTGGTGGACGAGACGACCGCGCTCGGGTCGGCCTACGCCGCCGGACTCGCCGTCGGTTACTGGGAAACGGTGGACGAACTCCGGAACAACTGGCAGGTGGACCGCGAGTTCGAGGTGAACATGGCGAGCGACGAGGCCGACGAGAAGTACAGCCGCTGGCAGGACGCGGTCGAGCGGTCGCTCGACTGGGCGAGCGAAGGTGGTGCCTGAGATGGCCGACCTCTCCTCGCTCTGGGCCCTCGAGATGCTCATCGCCGCCTTCGCTGGCGGCGCGTTCGGCGCGGCGGTCGGCGCGCTCCCGGCGTTCATCTTCACCGGGTTCATGGTCATCGCCGGGGAAGCGGCGAACGTCGTTGGACGCTACGTCGCCGCCGCCGGTCCGGGGAAAGCGAGCGAACTCGGCGCGTTGGGAATCACGGGGACCATCGCGTTCGGTCCCGTGTTCTCGCCTGCCATCAGTTTCGCGGCGGGTGCGGCCGCGGCCGCCTACGCCGCCAAGCGCGGCTACATGGAAACCGGCTTTGACTTCCACGAAGCGAAGAACATCTCGTTCTCGCTGGGGACGAAACCCGACGTACTCGTCGTCGGCGGCGTGTTCGGCGTGTTCGGCTACTGGTTCACCCAGTTGTCCACGATTTTCGCCATGCCCTACGACCCCATCGCGATGGGCGTCGTCCTCTCGGCCGTGCTCCACCGACTCGCGTTCGGCTACAGCATCATCGGCAACGCCAAACAGGGCCTGTTGAACATGTCCCCGTTCGAGTCCGAGGAACGCCGCGTCATCGGCGACGCGGCGGCGGCGGACGGCGGGTCCGCGCAAGCCGACGGCGGGACGGCGAGCGGCCGATTCCTCGTCGAACCGTGGCTCCCCCACCAGTACAAGTGGGCCAACGTGGCGACGCTCGGTCTCGTCGTCGGGATTCTCGGCGCGTACACGGCCTACGAGACGGGCAGTCCGTTCCTCGCGTTCGGCATCAGCGCGGCCAGCCTCGTCTTCCTGAACTGCGGCGTCGAGAAGATGCCCGTCACCCACCATATGAGTCTGCCCGCGAGCACCGCCGCGTTGGCGCTCGCTCCGGCGAGCATGAACATTACAACGGCTTCCCCGGCCGCAATTCAGGCCGAGATTCCGCTCCTGACCGCGCTCGCCGTGGGTGCCGTCTTCGGCCTCGTCTGCGCCCTGTTCGGCGAGGCGTTCCAGCGCGTGTTCTACTCCCACGCCGACACGCACATGGACCCCCCGGCCGCGTCCATCGTCTTCGGCACGTTCCTCGTCGCGGTGTGCGCCATGCTCGGCGTCTTCCCGCAGAGCGCGTGGGTCCCGGCGCTGTAATCCGGGAGCCCGTTTTTCCGAGTTACCGTTTTCGACACCGGTTCTTTTTCATCGAATTCGGGCGACGAGCGACGCCACCCGGAGCGCCTTCGCTCGCGTCCGAGACGACGATAGTTCAACGCCGAAACTAAGTGCCGAACCGACGAATCCCCGGTATGGTTCCGCCCCTCGTTCTCGACATCGACGGCACGATGACTCGCCCGGACGACTCCATCGACCCGCGATTCTTCGACCTCCTACCTCGGTGGGACGCCCCGGTCGTCATCGCCACCGGGAAGGCGTTTCCCTATCCCGTCTCCCTCTGTCACTTCCTGCAGATTCCCGAACTCGTCATCGCCGAGAATGGCGGCATCGTCCTCGTGGACGACGATATCACGCGAAACGGGGACGGCGACGCCGCACGGCGCGTCGCAAACGCGTACGAGGAGGCGGGCTACGAACTCGGTTGGGGAAAAAGCGACCTGACCAACCGCTGGCGCGAAACCGAAATCGCCGTCCGACGCGACCAACCGCTCGGCCCGCTCTCCGAACTCGCCAGCGAGTACGGCCAAGAGGTCGTGGACACGGGGTTCGCCTACCACGTCAAATCCTCCGGCGTCAGCAAGGGCATGGGCATCAAATCCGTCGCCAAACTGCTCGGCCGCGACCCGGAGGAGTTCGTCGCCGTCGGCGATTCGGAAAACGACGTCTCCACCTTCGGCGTCGTCGGCGAGAGCTACGCGGTGGCGAACGCCGACGAGAAGGCCAAACGCGCCGCCGGAACGGTCGTCGAGGAATCCTACTCGGCGGGCACGATTTCGATTCTGGAGGAGATACGCGAGCGGTCCGACGAGTGAGCCGTCGGAATTGGTCGGAACGCCGCCACGAACGAGATAGACAACCTTTTAGGCATGCCTAAATCATTCAGGACAAGAGGCACAATGACGGAAGCCGACATCTGCGTCGTCGTCCCGACGATTCGGGAGTACGAGTGTATGCGGGCGTACTTCGAGAACGCTCGGGAACACGGCTTCGACCTCGACCGACTGCACGTCGTGCTCGTCACGGAGGACTTCTGTGACACCGACGCGATGGCGGCGATGCTCGATTCGGCGGGTGTCTCCGGCGAGGTCTTCGACGGCGCGCGACGCGAGGCGTGGTTCGAAGCGCACGGAATCACCGAGTTCGGTCACCTGATTCCCGACGCCAGCCACGCCCAGACGAGTTTCGGCTTGCTCTACCTCTGGGCGGGCGAATTCGACTACGGATTTTTCATCGACGACGACACGCTCCCGCACCCCGACGACGACTTCTTCGGTCGGCACCTGCGAAACCTCCGGTTCGACGGCGAAATCGAGGCGGTTTCCTCGGACGAGCGATGGGTGAACGTCCTCTATCAGAACGCCGACGAGCACGGACTGTACCCGCGCGGCTACCCCTATTCCGCGATGGACGAGGACATCGAGACGACGGAAGCCACCGTCTCGAACGTCGTCGCCTCGCAAGGACTCTGGACGAACGTCCCCGACTTGGACGCGGTTCGAATCCTGATGGACGGCGACTTGCAAGGGCAGGCCCAGACCCGCACGACAGCGGCGGATTTCGAAGACGACTTCGTGGCCGCGCCCGGCGACTACCTCACCGTCTGCTCGATGAACCTCGCGTTCCGCCGGGCGGTCGTCCCGGCGTTCTACCAATTGCCCATGGACGACAACCCGTGGGGCGTCGGACGGTTCGACGACATATGGAGCGGCGTCTTCCTCAAGCGCGCCTGTGACCTCCTCGGCGCGCGGATATACAACGGCGGCCCGCTCTGTGAGCACAACAAAGCGCCGCGCTCGACGTTCGGCGACCTGCAGAACGAGGTCGCCGGGTTGGAGCTGAACGAACACCTGTGGAAGATAATCGACGACGCCGTGCCCGAGAACTGGGAGACGGACGACGCGGCGGGACGGTGGAACGACGCGGACGCCTACGCCGCCGTCTTCGCGTCGATGGCCGACGAACTCGTCGCGGGCGACTGGTCCGAATACGAAAACGGCGAGTTTTTAACCTTCGTCGGCGAATACATGCACGATTGGTTGGACTGCCTCGACGCGCTCGAATCCGTCCGAGCGCCCGTCCCGGCGGACGACTGACACGACGTCCCGTTCATCGGGTCATCCGTCGTTTTTTCCACCCGCATTCGTCGAGGAATCGCACCTGAACCGGCAGGTATAAACGTTTTAGGCGAGCCTAATTCTAGTTATGAGCGACAACGGTGCCGATAGTGCCGACCGAAGGGGGGTCGGTCGGCGTTCGGTTCTGGCCTCGACGGCGGCAGCGACCGTTTTCGGACTCGCGGGATGCACGTCGTTGCCGGGGACCGGTGGGAACGGTAACGATACGGCGGACGTGAACGAGAGCGACATCATGGGGTCCGGTCCCCTCGTCGAGGACCGCCCGAAACCCGGCGGCACGTCGATGGACGACATGCCCGACCTCTCGGGAAAACTCACCCTCTACCTCGGCGGCGGCGAGGGCGGACTGTACCAGCGTCTCATCGACTACATCGACGGTCGGTATCCGGACCTCGACATCCTCGTCAAGACGGACAGTTCCGCCTCCCTCGCCAACACCATCATCGAGGAGAACAAGGGAAGCGGGAGCAGGGCCGACCTGTTCCTCTCCATCGACGCCGGGTCCCTCGGCGTCGTCGCCGACAGCGGCGCGACGACCGCCCTCCCCCAGAACGTGCTGACGAAGGTCCCCGAACACTACCGCGGTCCCAAGGACAGTTGGGTCGGCATCGAGGGCCGCGCCCGAACCATTCCGTACAACACGGATAAGTTCTCGAAATCGGACATCCCGGACAGCATCTTCGCGCTCCCCGACCAACAGCAGTTCAAGAACGCGATGGGGTGGGCACCGAGTTACGGCGCGTTCCAGTCCTTCGTCACCGCCATGCGCGTGCTCGACGGCGAGAAGAAGACGAAAGCGTGGCTGAAGGGAATGCAAAAACAGGGCGTCACGGAGTACAAGGACGAGTTCCTCGTCTCGAACGCCGTCGCCGACGGCGAAATCGGGGCCGGGTTCGCCAACCACTACTACGCGCTCCGCGTGCAGTCCCAGCGGCCCGACGCCCCCATCGACCTCGCGTTCACGAAGAACGACGCGGGCGCGCTGGTGAACGTCTCCGGCGCGGAGATAATCCAAGGAACGAATCAAAAGGAACTCGCTGGCAACTTCGCCCTCCACCTGCTCTCCTCGGAGGCACAGGAGTTCTTCGCCACGGTCACGCTCGGCTACCCGATGATTTCGGGCGTGAAACCGGTCGGCGGACTGCCCCCCATCGAGGAGCTTCAGCCGCCGGAGATAGACCTCTCGAAGCTTTCGAACGTGCAACCGACGCTGCAGCTGATGCGCGAGGTGGGAGTGTTATAATCGATGGCGACGCGCGACCGACTCCAACGACTGGCCGACTCGAGCGGGGACGACGAGTCGACACCGGTCGGACTGACCCTCGTCAGTGGAGCCGTCGCCGCCGCCGTTCTCTTTCCCGTCCTCTGGCTGGTCGTCCGCGTCCTCGGGATGGACGCGAACCGGATCGTCTCGATGCTGACCCGCGGCGCGACGCTGACGGTGCTTGGGAACAGCGTCGCCCTCATCGTCGCCGTCACGGCCGGGTCGATTCTCATCGGCGTCCCGCTCGCCGTGTTGACCGTCCAGACGGACCTGCCGTTCCGGCGGTTCTGGACCGTCGTCGGCGCGCTCCCGCTCGTCGTCCCCAGCTACATCGGCGCGTTCGCGTTCGTTTCGGCGTTCGGACCGCAAGGTGAACTCGCCGACGCACTCGCGCCGCTCGGCGTCGAATCGATTCCGTCGATGTATGGCTTCTTCGGGGCGGCGCTCGTCCTGACGCTGTTCACCTACCCCTACGTCTTCCTGACGACGCGGGCCTCGCTGCTCTCGTTCGACGACACGCTGGTCGAGGCGGCCCGCACCCTCAACCACTCGCGTTGGGAGGCGTTCAAGCGCGTCACCATGCCCCAGATTCTTCCCGGTATCGCCGCCGGGTCCCTCCTCGTCGCGCTGTACGCCCTCTCCGACTTTGGAACGCCGACCATCATGCACTTCGAGGTGTTCACCCAGCAAATTTACGTTCAGTACAACGCGTGGGGTCGGGACTTCGCGTCGCTGCTCTCGTTGCAACTCGTCGCCGTCACCGTCGTCATCCTCGCGCTGGAATCGCGCATCAACGCCGGAACCAACGGCGGCAGTAGCGGTTCGAACCGCTCGGCGGTCATCGAACTCGGCGCGTGGCGCTACCCGGCGCTGTTGTTCAGCAGCGCCGTCGCGGTCCTCTGTCTGGTCGTCCCGCTGGGCATGCTCGTCTTCTGGATGCTCCGGGCCGACCCGACCTACGGGTCGAGTTCCTTCGCCTTCCACTGGGAGTACGCGTGGAACTCCGTCGGCGTCTCAGGCATGGCCGCCATCTTCGGCGTGCTCGCCGCGATTCCGGTCGCGTACCTCTCGGCCCGCCACCGCTCGACCGTAGCGACCGTCCTCGACCGGGCGACCTACGTCGGCTACGCCGTGCCCGGAATCGTCTTGGGGCTGGCCCTCGTCTCGTTCGGGTCGGCGTACGCGCCAGCACTCTACCAGACGATTCCGCTGCTCGTCTTCGCCTACATCGTCCGGTTCCTGCCCCAAGCGGTCGGCACCGTCCGCTCGTCGGTGCTCCAAGTGAACCCGAAACTGACGGAGGCGGCCCAGACGCTCGGCTACTCGCCCGGCGCGGCGTTCCGCAAGGTGACGCTCCCGCTCATCGCGCCCGGCGTCGCGGCGGGCGCGGCGCTGGTGTTCCTAACGACGATGAAGGAACTCCCGGCGACGCTCCTGCTCCGCCCGCCGGAGTTCGAGACGTTCGTCACCTACATCTGGAAGGTGCAGGGCGCGGGCCACTACGGAAAGGCCGCGATTCCCGCGCTCATACTGGTCGGTATCTCCGGCCTCTCGCTGCTCATCATCATCAAACAGGAGGACTACGATGTCAAATAGCACGCTCCGCTCGCCATCGACCGACGACGAATCGCCCACGACGACCGACGAAACCGGCGCGGAACCGGACGCGGTGCTCGAACTCGATACCGTCGTCAAGGAGTACGGCCACGAAACCGCGGTCGAAAGCCTCTCGCTCGACGTTCGTGAGGGCGAACTGCTCACCATGCTCGGTCCGTCCGGCTGTGGCAAGACGACCACGCTCCGGATGATGGCCGGACTCGAACGCCCGGACGACGGCGAGATTCGACTCCGCGGGAAGCGAATCTCCGGCGACGAGTTCGTCGAACCCGAGAACCGCGACGTGGGCATCGTCTTTCAGGACTTCGCCCTCTTTCCCCACCTCACGGTCGCGGAGAACATCGCCTTCGGCCTGACCGAGGCGGACGAAATGGAAACCGAGGAGCGCGTGTCCGAACTGCTCGAACTCGTCGGACTGGAGAGCCACCGCGACCGCACCCCCGACCAGCTTTCGGGCGGACAACAACAGCGGGTCGCGCTCGCGCGGTCGCTCGCCCCCGAACCGGAAATTCTCCTGTTGGACGAACCGTTCTCGAACCTCGACGTGAAACTCCGCGTCGAGATGCGCGAGGAGGTCCGCGCCATCCTCAAGGAAGCGGGCGTCACGGCCGTCTCCGTCACCCACGACCAGGAGGAAGCGCTCTCCATCAGTGACCGCGTGGCCGTGATGAACGGCGGACAGATAGAACAGGTCGGTCGGCCCGAGATGGTCTTCGAACACCCCGAATCGCGGTTCGTCGCCAGCTTCCTCGGACAGGCGGGATTCGTCTCGGGGCGACTGGGCGACGGCCGCGTGGACACGGCGCTCAGGACGTTCGACGCCGACCAACTCGAAGGCCTGACCGAGGAGTACGACGGCGCGGTCGTGGACGTGCTCGTCCGCCCCGACGACCTCCGAGCACGGGCGACCGAGGGCGACGCCGCGGACGGCCACATCGTCCACCGCCAGTACACCGGCCCGTCGTTCGTCTACCACGTCGAACTCGGTTCGGGCGAACTCGTCTACTGCCAGCACAACCACGTCAAGGACTTCGAAATTGGACAACCCGTGGACGTCGAACTGATGGCCGACCACACGCTCGCGTGGTACCCGTCCGAGTGAGATGACGGCGCGACGGCGCACGCGAGACGGCATCGTCGCCCTGTCGATACTCGCCGCCGTCGTCACGTTTCTCGTCGCCACGAAACTCTTTCCGTACCACTCCCTCAATCACGACGAGGGCGTCTACCTTCAGCAGGCCGCGATGCTGCTGGACGGTAAACTCTTCCTGCACCCGCCCGTCCCCGATGCGTTCCGTCCGTGGTTTTTCGTCCGCGACGCGAGCGGACTGTATCCCAAGTACGCACCCGTCCCGGCGGCCATGTTCGCGCTCGGAGAACTGTTCGGGCACGTCCGCCTCTCGTTGGCGCTCGTCGCCGCCGGAAACGTCGCGCTCGTCGCGCTCGTCGCCACCCAAGCGTTCGAACGCCGGACGGGACTCCTCGCCACCGTCCTGTTTTTCGCCTCCCCGCTGTTCCTCGTGGACTCCGCCGTCTTCCTGCCCTACGCGCCGACGACGTTCTGGAACCTGCTGTTCGCCTTCGCGTACTTCCGCTCCGCTCGAACGGAGCGAAACTCGTACGCCGTGCTCGCGGGGGCGGCCGTCGGCATCGCGTTCTTCTCCCGTCCCTACACCGCGCTCCTCTTCGCCCTGCCGTTCGTCGCTCACGCCCTCTATTCGCTTCGCTCGACGCGGTTCGACCGCACGGCCGTCGTGCGACTGGGAACCGTGGCGGCGGTCGGGTCCCTCGGCGTGGTCGTCGCGCTCGGCTACAACGCCGCGGTCACCGGGTCCCCGCTCGTCTTCCCCTACGAAGCCTTCGCGCCGCTCGACGGTCTCGGGTTCGGCCATCGGAAACTGCTCGGATACGAACAGCGGTACACGGTTAGGCTCGCGTTACGGTCGAATTTGGCCGTCGTTTCGGACCTGTTCGTCAACTGGGTCGCGGGCGGTCCCCTCGGAACCGCGCTGGCGCTCGTCGGGGTCCTCGCGGGCGTCCGTTGGACTCGGCCGAGCGACTGGGGGGCGGAGTTCTCGCAAAATCAAGCGCGTGCGGTGCTCGCCGGACTCGTTCCGTCCGTCGTGCTGGGCAACGTCTACTTCTGGGGCAATCGCAACATCGCGGGCACGATTTCCGACCCGGGCGACGGGTTGATTCACTTCTTCGGTCCGTACTACCACTTCGACCTGCTCCTGCCGACGGCTGCGTTCGGCGCGTTCGGGGCCGTCGTCGCGGCGCGTTGGCTCCGCGGGCGGGTCGAATCCTCCCTGTCGCCAAGCCGGGCGAAACCCGCCGTCGTCGCCTTGCTCGTCCTCTCGACGGTCGTCTTCGGTGGCGTAACCGCGGCGGTGGCGACGTCGCCGTACCGGGCGAACGCGACCGTCACCGACCAGTATCGCGCGGCGTACTCGCCCGTCGAGAACCGGTCGTTCGACGACGCGCTCGTCTTCGTGCCGACGACGTACGGAAACTGGCTGAACCACCCGTTCCAGGCGTTCCGCAACGACCCGGACTTCGGCGGCCCCGTCGTCTACGCGCTCGACGGTCCGAACCGCTTCGACGTCGTGGACGCGTACCCGAACCGCACGCTGTACCGATACGTCTATCGCGGGCAGTGGGCACCCGACGGCGGCGAAGCGGTCGAGCCGCGACTCCAACGAGTCCGGGAGGTTCGCGGGGGGTCGGTGTCGCTGACGACGACCGCCGGACTTCCGCGGTCGGTCGGGTCGGCGTCGATTCGCCTCGCGTCCGACTCGGGAAGCGGCTACTACGTCGTCGAGGGCGACCGCTCGGCCCGCTTCCGACTCGTCGTTTCGGACGGACGCGCACGGCTGGTCGGGGCGAACGTCAGCGCCGTCGGCGACGGCGCGGCGGTTCCGGTCGGCGAAACCGATACCGTCGCGGTCGAGATGTACGTGGAAAACGCCGAAGGAACCGGCTTCTCCTATCTCCTTCGACTACCGGTCGAACGACGCGACGGGTCGGTTCGGGCGCTGACTCCGTACGAAGGAGTCTGTCGCGTGGCACGAACCTGCGGCGGCGAGGGGACCGCGTACCTCCCGAACGAGACGGCACCCGGCGTCTCGCTCGAAACGCGGTTGCGCGGGACCGAATAACGGCCCTCGTGGCACGTCGAAATCGCACCGTTCGAACCGATTTTCCTATTTATTTCGAGTCCCCTCCGGAAAGTTATAGGACGAATAAGAACGTACTTTCGACAGAGATGGAGTTCGCACCGAAAGTCACCGTTCTCGCGGTCATTCTCGCGCTCGTCGTCGCCATCATCGCCGACGAGGCGTCCCACAGCGTGCCGCTTGCGATGCTCGTTTTGCTCGCGGTCGGGCTCTTCCTCCCGCTTTTCGTCGCCGAGCGTCTCAAACGAGGCGGGGGATGAACGACCGCTCGTCCAGACACACTTCGACGATGGATTTCGCTATCTCCGCGCCGCCCGATAGCGGGTCGAGTTTCGTTTCCCCCAATCGCTCGTCGTAGTCGATGGGGAGTTCGTGGATCCGATAGCCGCGCATCAGGGGACGGATGAGCAGTTCGGCGGAGAGCCCCGTGTTTTCGGTCCACTCGATTTCTCCGATCACGTCGCGCCGGTAGGCGCGCATCCCCGTCGTCGTATCGTGAACGCGCCTGCCCATCAGAACCGAGGCGAGCGCCGCGAACGCGCGGTTCCCCCAGCGGTTCACCGTCGGCATCTCCGCCGCGCCGTGGTAGAGTCGGTCGCCGCTCACCACGTCGTAGCCCTCGTTGATAAGAGAGAGAAATTCCGGCAGTTGCTCCATGGGATAGGTGCCGTCACAGTCGGTCGTAACGACGACCGGCCGGTCCGGCGCGAGCAAGGCGGCCCTCACCGCGACGCCGTATCCTCGCGGTCGCTGTCGAATGACGCGAGCGCCGTGCTCCTCGGCGATCTCCGGCGTTCGGTCGGACGACCCATCGACGCACACGACCTCCGCCTTCCCGTACGTCGCGCGCTCGATGTCGGAAAGCACCGACCCGACGGCGGCCTCCTCGTTGTACGTCCCCATGACGACGCTCACGTCCTCGAAGGTGAAGCCGTCGTTCCGCGATTCGCGTTGCATCTACGTCCCGCTAAACGGGGGTCGAACTTGAGTTTTTAGGTTTGCCAAAATATCGGGGTCGTCCGAACGTTCGGTTCGGCGAAAACGTATAAACCTCGGTACACCGGTTGTGCGCGTATGGTCGACGTCAGCGGTCACTTGGCGATGGCACTGTTGTTCGCCGCCCCTGCGTGGCTTCTCTGGGGTCGGCGGGGAAGTCTCACGTTCGCCGGGTTTACGCTCGTGACCGCGATGCTCCCCGACACCGACCTCGTGCTTCGGCGCGTGTTCCCGACAGTGCACCACCACGGCGTGACGCACACGATACTCTTCATCACCGTCGCCAGCGTCGTCACCGGTGCACTCGCGGCACGGTTGCTCACCGACCACTTCGAAGCCAATCGATGGGTGCGAAGCGACACCATCCGGGAGGAAACCGTGTTCGTGTTCGCGACAGCCGGATTTCTGACGGGCGGGATGAGTCACATCTTCGCCGACCTCCTCTCGGCACCGGACATCGCCCCACCGCTAACGCCGCTCTGGCCGCTGTACGCCGAGCCGATTATCGTCGACGTCATCTACTACGACTCGGTGGTGTGGAACTTCGGACTGCTGGCTGTCGCGCTCGCCGTCCACTTCGCGCTTTTTCGCTCCGAGCGCTCGCCCATCGAGACGGCCTATAGAATCGGCGACGCGTAGAGACGAACGGTCGAATTCCGTTGACTGGCGACGGGGGCACCCGCACGGTTATGTCCCTCGCTACCGTCCCTTCCTGTGGTATGGATGGCAAGAAACTGCTGATGATAGTCGGCGATTTCGGCGAGGATTACGAGATAATGGTACCGTTTCAAGCCCTGCAGGCGGTCGGCCACGAGGTCGATGCGGTGTGTCCCAAAAAGGAAGAGGGAGACACGGTAAAGACGGCCGTTCACGACTTCCGCGGCGACCAGACCTACATGGAGAGTCGCGGCCACAACTTCGCGCTCACGGCGTCGTTCGACGACATCGACCCGACGGAGTACGACGGACTCGTCCTACCGGGCGGTCGAGCGCCGGAGTACCTCAGGACGTACGACGAGGTTCTCGAAGCGGTTCGACACTTCACCGACGAGGACAAGCCCATCGCCGCCATCTGCCACGCGGCCCAGATTCTCGCGGCGGCGGACGTCATCGAAGGGCGGACGTGTGCCGCGTACTCCGCGCTGGAAGCCGACGTCGAGGGCGCGGGTGGCGAGTACTACGACGGCGTGACGACCGACGGTAACCTCGTTTCTGGGCGCGATTGGGGCGACCACGTGGAGTGGTTGTCACAGTTCCTCGACGTCCTCGGAACGAACGTCGAGCACGGCGAACCGGTCACAGCCGACGACTGAAGTCACGACTGGCGGTTCTCTTCGCAAAAATTCGACAAGTGGTCGATTTTCGTAACGCTCGTACTGAAAAATGGCGATTCGTGGGAGAGGAGCTTATGACGATGAGTTGCCGCCGCCGGTCGTCGTCGTCCCTCCACCACCACCACTACCTCCGAGGTTAGTGCTGAGCAGGTTGAGCGTGCTGCTGAAGACGGACGCGCCACCACTGAGTCGGCGCGTGTCGCCTTGGCTCAGCGAGAGTCCATCTCCGAAGAGGAAGGTGGTGATCTGTGCGTCGCTTCCGCCGTCCTGCCCGAGCAGGTAGCGGATGACGTAGCCGTTGTAGTTGTCCGGCTGACTGATTTCCGGCACGTTGCCACCGCCTGGGCGTTGGAGCAACCGAACCGTCGTCGCCTTCTCCAGTGAGTTCTCGACCCGGAACTGGACGTTCGGGTGGTAATCGTAAGTGTAGACCAACACGTTCTGGTTCTGTGCCGCGGCGGTCCCGGCACTCCCCAATCCCAGCGCGAGCGCACCTGTCGCGAGTGCGCCTTTCTTCATGAACGAGCGTCGGTCTTCCGATTCGACGTGTTCTTGTGTGTCACTTTCGGTCATCTCTACCTCGCATCCAGTCTATGCCGGACTCGCTGATAAAGGGCAGAGACGTTTCAGTTTGCCAATCATATCCTACTGGCCGCCTGTCGGTGAGGTTCTACGTTATCGCGGCGATAGTGTAGGTTACGGGGCGTTTGGGAGGCCCTGAATCGAGTCTCGCTCGGTGGCGACCGGCGGAAAGTGACGAGAAAGAGAGGGATTCGGACGTCGAACGCTCGGGCCGTAACTGGTCGTGTCGATTCACGTAGCCAGCAGGCCTAAGTGAAATCTCGTGATACGCGTATGGGGTGTGTTATTCAATGTGTCGTCGCACTATTCGCCATAAGGAAACGGCCGTAGAGGACCACAGTTCGGGGGACGTATGAGCACCGACCCCATCTGGGAGAACTCACGCGACGAGGGCGGACCGGACCTTCCGCTGAACGAGTACATCGAGACGGGGACGGCGAACGACCCGGACGTCGGTTCGGCCGACCGCGCCGCCATCACCGTCGATGGCGAGACGGTGACGGTCGAGGAAGGGGCGACGCTGCTCGATGCGGTCGAAGCGGCCGAGACGGACGGCTACGTCCCGGCGCTCTGTTCCTACGACGAGGACGAACGAATCGGACCGCGTTCGGAATGCCGAACGTGCGTAGTCGAGACGGACGAACACGGCGTCGTTCCGTCCTGTAGTTTCCCCGCGGAGGACGGCCTGACGGTCCGAACCGACGCCGAGGAAGCGGCGAACGCCCGCGACGTCAACCTCGATTTGGTGCTCTCGGACCACAACCTCCGCTGTACGACCTGCGGGAAGAACGGTCGCTGTGACCTGCAAGACGTCTCCATCGAGAACGACGTGGTGGAACCCCGCTACGGCGTGTTCGACGACCGCGACCAGTACGAACCCATCGACGAATCCTCGCCGTTCATCCAGATAGACCGGAACAAGTGTATCCTCTGTAACCGCTGTGTCGAGGCCTGCAACGACGTGCAGGTCGAGGGCGTCCTCCGCATGGAGGGCAACGCAGGCGAGACGCGAATCGGCTTCCAGAACGGGGCCGAGACGATGATGGAATCCACGTGCGTCTCCTGTGGCCACTGCGCCACCGTCTGCCCGACGGGAGCGCTCGTCGAACAGGACATGACCGACATCGCCACGATTCCGGTGCCCGGGTTCAACCAGCACAACAGCATCGGCAAGAGCGTCGGCGGGGACTACGAGCACCAACCTCGGCAGATGACGCCGATGAAGGAGGAACGAAAGGGGCGCAAAGGAGGTGCGGAATCCGACGATGACTAACGAAACACCGGGAACGAAAGGCGCGGAGGACGACACCGAAAAGGAAGGCGTCGCGGGCTTCATGGCCCGAGCGAAAGAACAGGCCCAAACCGCGGGGGAGAAGATGGGTAAAAGCGACGCGTTCGAACCGCTCGAACACGTCGCCGAGAGTTTCGCCGCGAACACCATGTCGGAGGGTCGGCTGTTCGACATGGCCGACGCGTTGAGCGACTACCGCCTGAACGAGGTGGACGTCACCGACACGACGTGTGGCTACTGCGCCGTCGGCTGTCGGTTCGACATCTACTCGAAGGACGGCGAAGTGCTCGGCGTGCGTCCGAACCCCGAGAAAGCGCCGATAAACGGCATCTCGACGTGCGTGAAGGGCAAGTTCGGATACAAGTACGCCGACAGCGAGGACAGGCTGACGCAACCCCTCGTCAAGGAGGACGGCGGGTTCCGGGAAGCGTCGTGGGAGGAAGCGCTCGACCGGGTGGCGGACGGGCTGAAGGAGATTCAGGACGAGCACGGGCGAAACGGACTGAGCCTCGTCTCGTCGTCGAAGACGACGAACGAGGCGAACTACCTGATGCAGAAGTTCGCCCGGCAGGTGCTCCGGACGAACAACATCGACAACTGCAACCGGCTCTGTCACTCCCCGACCGTCTCGGGCCTGTCGCAAACGGTCGGGTTCGGTGCCGGGTCGGTCGGTACCGACGCCTTCGAAAACACGGACTGCTATCTCATCACAGGGTCGAACACGACGGAGGCCCACCCCGTATTGGCGACCCGCATCAAGCAGAACGTCAGGGACAACGACGCGGACATGTTCGTCTTCGACCCGCGCAAAATCCAGATGGCGCAGTTCGCCACGCAGTACACCCGAATCAAACCGGGCTACGATACCGTCTGGATAAACGGGCTGATCCGACACATCATCGAGAACGACCTCCACGACGAGGAATTCATCGAGGAGCGAACTGTCGGGTTCGCGGAGGTCAAGGAGGGCGTCGAGAAGTTCACGCCCGAGTACGTCGAGGAGAAAGCGGGCGTCCCGCCCGAGGAACTGAAACGCGCGGCCGAAACCATCGCCGAGGCGGATTCGTGTACGTTCTGCTGGACGCTCGGCCTGACCGAGCACAGCCACGGCACGGAGAACATCATCTCGATGGCGAACCTCGCGCTCGTGACCGGTCACGTCGGAACCGAAAAGTCCGGCCTCGCGCCGTTCCGCGGCCAGAACAACGTGCAGGGCGGCGGCGGCGACATGGGACCGGTTCCCGGGAACTTCCCGGGGTATCAGAAGGTGACGAACGACGACGCGCGCGAGAAGTTCGAGGAAGCCTACGGAGTGGACCACCTCCCCGATCACGAGGGGCACACCATAACCGAACAGTTCCTCGCCGCCGACCGCGGCGAGATTCGGGGGATGTTCATCCAAGGCGAGAACGTGGTGTACTCGGAACCGAACGTCAGCCACGCGGGGGAAATCCTCGACGACTTGGAGTTCCTCGCAGTCCAAGACATCTTCCTCACGGACTCCGCGAAGCACGCGGACGTCGTGTTGCCCGCGAACTCCCCGGTCGAAACGAACGGGACGTACACGAGTTCGACGCGCCACGTCCAACTCGTCAAGCGGGCCATCGATCCGCCCGGAAACGCGAAACCCGACTGGGTTATCACGCAGGAACTCGCCGAGCGGTTCGGCTACGAGTGGGGCTTTCGCAACCCGAGCGAGATAATGGACGAAATCAACGACCTGACACCGATTTACGGCGGCATCACGCACGAGCGCCTCGAAACCGAGGGGAGCATCCCGTGGCCGTGCTGGGACGAGGACCATCCCGGGACGCCCCACCTGTACATGGAGGAGTTCAACACCGACGACGGGAAGGCCCACATGTTCCCGACCGATTCATCGGGACCGGTCGAGTCGGACATGGAGGACGAGGCGTTCCCGCTGGCAATGACGACCGGCCGCGTCCTCTACCAGTATCACACCGGGACGATGACCAACCGGGAGTCCGGAATCCGGTCGTACACGGACGAGTTGTTCGTCGAAATCCACCCCGATACCGCGGACGAACTCGGCATCTCGGACGGACAGGAGGTCGAAGTCACGTCCCGGAAGGGGTCGATAACCGCCCTCGCACAGGTCACGGAGCGAACCGGCGGCGACGTCGTTTTCGTTCCGATGCACTACTTCGGCAAGGGCGACGTCGCGAACGAACTCACCGACGAGGAGCACCTCGACCCGCAAGCCCACGTGCCGGAGTACAAGGTTACCGACGTTCGGGTGTCACCGACGGGCGAGGGTGAACGAACGGAGGCGCAGAAAGCCGCGGCGGAAGGGGACGACTGACCGAAACGACGACAACCAACACACCATGCCAGACAATCCAACCGCGACCGACCACGAGTGCCAGTTCTGTCACGAAACGTTCGACAGCGAGAGAGAGCTCCGCGAACACATCAGCGAACACCATTCCACGACATGAAACGCTCGTACACCGTCAAACGGCTGCTCGGCATCGACAACGGTCTCGTCGGGGTCGAAAACGACCGCGAACACGACGTTCACGAGTGTACCGTCTGCGGGGCGCAGTTCGAGACGACTGCGCTCAGGTGTCCGGAGTGTGGCAGTCACCTCTTCCGGACGAAAACCGTCGTTCCGAACGCGCTGGTCACCCTGCTCGTCATCGTGGCGCTCGCGGGAGTGGGTGCCGCGTACAACGTCCTCGAAGGCGACGTCCCGAAGGGATGAGCGGAACGGACCCCGAGGAGACGGTCGAGAGCGTCTGTCCGTGCTGTTCGGTCGGCTGTCGCGTCCGATACAGCGACCGGCGGGACGGCGCTGTGGGGTGCGACGGCGCGCCCGTCAACGAGGAGGGGCGGCTCTGTCGAAACGGAATCGACGCCTTCGACGGGCTGAACGCCGACGACCGACTTACCGACCCGCTGGTTCGAGAGGGGGGAACACTCGTATCCGCGACGTGGGAGGAGGCGTTCGACCGAATCGAAGCCGAGTTCGAAACCGTTCTCGACGACCGCGGACCGGACGCGCTCGCGTTCTTCGGCGCGCCGCGCTGTACCAACGAGGAGAACTACCTCCTCCAGAAACTCGCTCGCGTCCTCGGCACGAACAACGTCGATAACCGGGCGCGAATCTGCCACGGGTCGGTGGTCTCGGCGATGGTCGAGCGGTTGGGGTCGCCGGGCATGACCAACACGCTCTCGGATTTGACCGAGGCGGACCTGTTCCTCGTCGTCGGCGCGAACCCGGCCGCCCAGCAACCCATCGCCTTCAACTCGTATCTTCGCCCGGCGGTCAACGACGGCGCGACGTTGATTCACGTCGAACCGGACGCCAACGAGACGACGCGACTCGCCGACGCGCACGTCGCGCCGACCCCCGGTACCGATGCGCTGTTCGTGAACGCCGTCACCGCCGAACTCCTCGGCCGGGGGTTACAAGACGAGGCGTTCATCGCCGAGCGGACGACGAACTTCGAGTCGTTCGCCGAATCGCTGGCGTCGCTCTCTCCCGACGAGTGCGCCGAGCGAACCGGCGTCGATGCCGAGCGGATTCGCCACATCGCGGAACGATTCGGCCGCGCCGACCGCGCCGCCGTCCTCGTCGGAACGGGAGCGGAGGAAGACGACCACGAGGGAACCGAGACGGCGGATGCGCTCATCGACCTCCTCCTCGTGACGGGCAACATCGGCAGGCGCGGGACGGGGATGAACCCCCTGCGCGGCCTCACCAACGAACAGGGGGCGAACGACGTCGGCTGTCGTCCCTCGACGCTTCCGGGCTTTCGTCCCGTGACCGACGCCGACGCGCGGTCGGCGGTGGCCGAGGAGTGGGGCGCGGCCCCACCCTTGCGTCCCGGCCGCTCGGAACTCGACGCGGTTCGCGCGTTCGGCGACGCGATTCGCGGCGCGTACGTCGTCGGCGAGAATCCCGCCGTGAGCAAACGGGCCACGCAGTCGGTCGCCCGGTCGCTCGAGTCGCTCGACTTCCTGCTCGTGCAGGAGGCGTTCCCGACCGAGACGGCCGAACACGCGGACGTCGTGCTTCCGGCGAGCCTCTGGGCCGAAAAGGGCGGAACGGTGACGAACCTCGACCGGCAGGTACAGCGGATGCGTCCGATGACCGCGCCGCCGGAGGGCGTTCGACGCGACCTCGACATCCTCCTCGAAATCGGCCGACGGCTGACAGACGTTCGGTTCGACTACGACGACCGAGAGGAGGTGTTCGACGAACTCACGCGCGTCAATCCACTGTACGCGGGGATGTCGTACGAGGGAATCGGTCACGAAAGTCAGCGCTGGCCGTTACCCGACGATGCGGAGGAAGGGACCGGGATTCTGCACGAGGAGCGGTTTCGAACGGGCGAGCGGCGAACGGCGTTCGTGCCGGTCGAAGCCGTCCCGACTCGCGTCTCCGCGCACCGCGACTGACGACCGGTTACGCCCGTTTTCGTTCCCGCCACTCCTCGCGGAGGAGACCGTACTGAACGATGTCGCGGTGCTCGCCGTCGACGAATATGTACTTGCGCTGGCGGCCCTCCTCGGTGAACCCGAGCGACTCCAGTAGACCGCGGGAAGCGTCGTTGAAAGGGTACGCACCCGCACCGACGGCGGGAGTGGCGTAGGTCCGAAACACGTAGTCGATGACCAGCGAGACGGCCGCTTTGCCGTAGCCGTTGCCGTGCGCCTCCGGGACGAGCCAGTAGACGAGTTCCGGGCGTTTCCAGTCGGCGTCCTCCACGCCCACGCACCCGATTCGTCGGACCGCTCCTTCCTCGGGAGTCCCCGGACCCGCGTCGTCACCGTCGAGGCAGACGAGAAACCGGTCGGCGTGTTCCTCCTCCAGATGCGCTTCGACTTCCGCGCGGGTCCTGAGCTGTTTCCCCATCGGATAGCGGATTTCGGGGTTCGTTGCCTCGCGCTGGACGAACGGAACGTCCTCTTCTTCGACCGTCCTGAGCGTGATTCGTTCGTCGCCGTTGATACGTGCGCCGGGCATTGGACCAGCGTTTTCGAAGCGAGGTAATATGTTTTCCGTGATGTATTTTCGAGGTGAACGGATGCCATCGGTGCGGGCGACGATTCCTCGCCTTCGAATCCCTCACGGTGAATCGAGATTCGGACAAGGAAGTTGTCGCACGACAACCTTGTCGTGCGACAACCGAATTCGTATTTCACTCCCGTTCGGAGTATCGCCCACAGTGAGCGATACCGTTTCCCCCTCCGAACACCTGTGGCGTTGGTGGACGAGTCTCGAAAACGACTGGCAGGCGGTTTGTCTCGGGCTTCTACTACTGGTCGCCGTCTCTCTCGGCGTCTCGATTCCATGGTGACGATGCGACGGACCGTTCCGGGATTGGCGGTCCTCCTCGCGGTCGGCCTCCTCGCTCGTCTCGTCGCGTCGGCCGTTCCCGGTCTCAACTACCTCATCGTGACGATACTCCTCGGCCTGCTCGTCGGTAATCTCTACGGAATCCCCGACTGGGCGCGCCCCGGCGTCCAAACCCACAAGGTCTGGCTCGAAGCCGGAATCGTCGTCATGGGCGCGAGCGTCGCGCTCGACCGGGTCATCGCCGCCGGGCCGACGATACTGTTCCTCGTCGTCGCTACCGTCACGACCACGATTCTGGTGGTCGAACTGCTCGCCCGGGCGGTCTTCTCGATTCACGAGGAGACGGGCTCCTTGCTGGCCGCCGGGTCGGGCATCTGCGGCGTGTCTGCCGTCGTCGCCATCGCCGAGAGCATCGACGTGGACGAGACGCGAATCGCGTACGCGGCGGCGACGGTTCTCCTGTTCGACTCGACGACTCTCTTCGTCTACCCGGTCGTCGGCCACGCGCTCGGGCTTTCGAGCACCGTCTTCGGAATCTGGGCCGGGCTGACCATGTTCAGCACCGGTCCCGTGACGGCCGCCGGGTTCGCGTTCTCGGAGACCGCCGGACAGTGGGCGCTCCTCGTGAAGCTCACTCGGAACTCGATGATAGGCCTCGCCGCCATCGCGTACGCGGTGTACTACGCTCGCCGTACCGACGGCGACGCGCACCGCGGCGACGACGCCCACCGTAACCGTACCGACGGCGGTTCGAATCACGAATCCGCCGACGGCGTGCCCGGCGGGTGGCGGTTCCTCTGGAACACGTTTCCGAAGTTCGTGTTCGGGTTTCTGGTCGTCCTCCTCGTCGCCAATCTCGGATTCCTCTCTGAGGCGCAGATCACCTCCCTCTCGAACGCCTCCGATTGGGCGTTCCTCCTCGCGTTCGCCGGGTTGGGACTCGAAACGCGACTCGACGAACTCCGCTCGACGGGATACAAGCCGATACTCGTCGTCCTCCTCGCCCTGCTCGTCGTCGCCACGGCGATGCTGGCCGTCGTGCAGGCGCTGTTCTGACCCGCTTCGCCAATGAGAGTCTTTTTCCCCGCCCGACGACCTCATCGAGGTGAATGCGGGAGTTCACGTTTGCCATCGAGTACGAGGTCGGTTCGGACCCCATCATGGACGTCTTCATCGACCATCCGTCCGTCGTGGCCCACTCGCTAGATGGATTCGTGACCGAAGACCGGTTCTGGCGAATCGAACGAATTTCGGGGCCGCGGTCCGCGCTCGACCGCATCGAGGAGATTCGGTTCGACGATACGCGTTGCGGCGAGTCGGTCACCGAGCGAGATTGCGATGCGACCCGATTTCACGACGTGCTCGAACGGTCCTCGAACGAACTCGTCCTGTACACGTATCTGACCGACATTCGCGGCTGCGAATCCGTCCACACCCTCGCCGGAAAGCACCTCCCGAGGGGATTGATATTCGAAACCCGCCGCCGCGAATCGACCCACTGGTGGCGGATTCTGATGCGCTCGGACGAGAAGGTCGGCGTCTTCTACGACGCCCTCGGCGCGCGGCTCGCCGCGGGCCTCACGTTTCGAATGGGCCACCTCCGCGACGCGAGGGGGTGGCGACAGGATTCGCTGGCGACCGTCGCAATGCCGGAAGAACAGGAGGTTGCGCTCCGCGCCGCGCTCGAAGCGGGGTACTACGAGACGCCGCGCGAGGCGACGCTGGACGAAATCGCCGCGGAACTCTCGATACCTCGTTCGACGCTTTCCTATCGGCTTCGACAGGCAGAAGCCCAACTCGCCCGGCGCTACGCGGGCGGCGACGAGGGCAACCGATGGCTCGAATGAGTCTACCGCGGACGGCGGGGTATTAATGCGACTCCCCCCACAAGGTTCAGCAATGACCAGCGATACCACCGACGCACTGGTTTCCGTCGGCTGGGTGGTCGACCGACTCGACGAGTTCCAACGCGACGACCCCTCGTTTCGGCTGTTGGAGGTCGATATCGACCCGAGCAACTACGACGAAGCGCACGTTCCGGGCGCGACGAAAGTGGACTGGCGGACCGAACTGCAGGATTCGACGACGTTCGACGTGCCGACGAAGGACGACTTCGAGGCCTTGCTCGGGGGACACGGCATAACGGAAGATTCGACGGTCGTCCTGTACGGCGACATGATGAACTGGTTCGCCGCCTACGCCTACTGGCTTCTCACGTACTACGGTCACTCCGACGTGCGGTTGCTGAACGGCGGCCGCGACAGCTGGTTGGGCCGCGACGCGCCGGTCACGGACGAGGTTCCGGGGTTCACGGCGCGCTCGTACAGCGCGGCGGAACCGAACGCGGACGTTCGCGCCGACCAACCGGACGTGCTGGACGCGATACCGCGGGAAACCTCTCTCATCGACGTTCGAACGCCGGAGGAGTACCGTGGCGAAATCCTCGCGCCGCCGGGATGGAACGAGGGCGTCCAGCGCGGCGGTCACATCCCCGGCGCGGTCAACATCCCGTGGAGTCAAGTCGTCGATGGCGAAGGCCGTTTCAAATCCGAGGACGAACTTCGAGCCATCTACGAGGCGGCGGGCATCGACGAAACGGGCGAAATCATCACCTACTGTCGTATCGGAGAGCGTTCCGCCCTGACGTGGTTCGTCCTCCACGAACTGCTGGGCTTCGAGGACGTGCGAAACTACTACGGGTCGTGGGTGGAGTGGGGCAACACGGTCGGCGCGCCGATAGAGAAGGGACAGCGCGCGGAAATTCGACGGGAGTGACGGTGGTCGAAATCCAGGCGTGGAGCCGAGAAAATCTCTGCGGAAGTGGAAAATCGTTCTAGCTGTGCACCGAACCCTCAAAAGATTCTATATAGCGAAATAGAATTCATGGCTCCAAAACGGGACACCCATACCACCGATAAATAGAATAGTTCTGTCATTTTTGGCGGTTCAAATCACTCACACCCAACTCACGAATCGGTCCGCGAGCGAGTGTGGAAGGGACAGCCGACCGCTTCTCCAAGAAGTCACGAACCTATCGACTCACGATGGTCAGCGTCGTTTGGTCGGCGGCGACTCGAATCCGTTCCCAACGACAGTTCGCGCCCGTAGTACCTCGACAAACGAGAGACCCGACTCACAGCAGCGAGTAGATGTTCGCCTCGTACACTTCTCGCACCCTGTCCCCCCAGTTGTGCGTGTAGGTGTCGATGATGTCGCTCGCCACGTCGCCGCGGAGGTACTTCACGATACCGCGGTCTCCGGTTCGGTCGCGGAGATGCGTGGTGAAGAAGTGCCGGAAGTAGTGGGGCGTGACGTTTTCTTCCGCACCGCCGCCGGTTCGGTGCCACCCCGCATCGCGGGCGTGGCGTTCGACCACGTTCCGAATCATCTTCGGCGTGAGCCGTCGCCCCCAGTCGCCGCTCGTGCTGACGAACAGCGGCTCCGCGGGCGACGGCGAATCCGGCCGAATCGCCAGCCATCGGACGAGCACCCGCCGGAGTTCGTCATCCACGGGAACGACGGTGTCGCGCTTTCGCTTGTTCGAGGCGGTGCGTTCCTCGCCGTTGACGACCTGCCCGCGAACCGCGTCGGTGCCGACGAAAATCGAGTCGGGTCGGCCGTCGAGTCGCGGACGCGCTCCGAGGGTGTAGGCCGACCGAACGTCCTCGTCGGCGAGGTTCACGTCCCGCAAATCGAGGTTACTCACTTCGCCGACACGCATCCCTGTCTTCAACAGCGTGCAGACGACGGCGCGCTCCAACGGGTGACCGATTCCGGCGACGAATTCGCGCATCGCTTCGACGGAAATCTCGCGGCGGGTCGGGTCCTTGTCGATGGACTCGTGCATCTCCTCGACCACGAGCGCCATCGGATTGGATTCGAACGCGCCGACTTGCGTCATGTAGGCGTAAAACCGGTGAAGATAGGACGCGTAGGTTGCTATCGTACTTTCGGCGTTGTTTCCACGAAGCGTGTGAATCCACGCCATGCAGTCCCGTTGGGTCGCCTCCCCCGGCGTGACGCTTCGACCCGACGGGTTTCGGTCGGGGTCGGAAAGAAATCCCTCGAACCGTCGCAACACGCGTTCGTAGGCGTCACGAGTGCGCTCGCTCTTCCCGTGATAGAGCAGGTCCTGGAGGAAGTATCCCACCGGGTCGTCCGGGTTCGGATTGGCGGGACTACTCGTCGCCATCGACACCCTCGACGAGGACGTACCCGCCGTGACGCCCGCTGTACTGGACGCGGTTTTTCGCCTGCAGTTCGTTCAACACCTCGTCGAGTCGGTCCTCGAAGTTACCGGCGAGCCGTTCGACCAGTTCGTCCCACGACATGTTGTCCTCTCTGGCGAGCGATTCGAGCACCCGTGTTTCGAGGTCGTTATCCCCGGGGTTCGACCCCTCAGGATGGTCCTCCACCGGATTCATCTCGAACCCCCGTCGTCCGGCCTGCACCATGGTCCTGACGAACTCGCTCTGGCTCATATCGAGTTTGTCGGCGTGCACCTGCCACTCCTCTTTCTGATATTTCGGAATGTACGTCTTTACGACAGTTCGTTCCGTCCCGTCATCGGCCATGGTTTCCCGTCTCACCCTGAGTACATTAAGTTGACCCACAAAGAGTGATAAGCGAACTTATCTGTGAATATAGGTCCCCAAATCCCGGCCCAATAGAAGAATATCTCGCCAGAAGGACCCTCACCAGCACCCATTTTGGGTACACAAATGTCGATATTATTTTGAGCGGCGACATCGGAAAGTCATTGATTAACCGATAAATTCCAATGGCGCGGGCAGAACACCCAGTAGTATATTCAGAACGATTGCCACGATCGTCGTTTCGTAGCCATTTCCTACTATAGACGAAGACAACTTCCGACGGAAATCGTGGTGGTCTCGGAGGGAGTTTCCATCTCGAAGGAAGCAAAAAAGAGAGATTATTCACAGTTTGTGTTCGGTGGCGCGGTCGAAAAACACCCTTCGATTTCGCGACTTCGGCATCCATTCGATGCCCCTCGAATATCGTTCCGGAAGAAATTGCATCGGTTCTCGTCCCGGTTTTGTGAAGAGTCACGATATCTGGATGATGCCGTGCTCGTTTGCCTGTATGGAGTCAACGTCGGCGACGTTCGTGTTGACTAACACACCAATAAATCGTATGTCGCGATATTATCTAGAGGAATACAGCAGGCACGGGGAGGCAAAAACACGGGAATCGAAACGATGGGTCGATTCCTCGCGTCGTCGATATCACACCCGTCGAAACGCGGTTCCAGCCCTCCGGGCCGTTTCCGCGTCGCTGTCCGAATCGCCGACGAACAGGGTACGTTCCGGCGTCGCACCGAGTTCCTGCAGGACCGTGAGCAGCGGTTGGGGATGGGGTTTCCGTTCCGGGACGGAATCCCTGCCGACGATGACGTCGGTCGCGTTCGGGACGCCGTGGGCGTCCAGGGCGAGGCGACACGCGGCCTCGCAGTTGAGCGAACAGATGCCGACCGGACCGTCGGCGTCGGCCAACTCGTCCAACAGCGGAAGCCGCTCCGAGTCGCGGGCACCCGCACGCTCGGCCGCCGCGAGGTGCGGTTCGACCCGCTCGGCGAGGCCCATCGATTCCGCGACCGGTAACAAATCGAGCGCGTCATCCGCGTCCGCGTCAGCGCCGTGGTCCCGTAGAATCGGTTTGATGGGGTCCGCGGCGGCGGCCCAATCCACGGCGAGTCGAACGAGCGTTCCGTCGAGGTCGTACACGACCGCATCGTAGTCGTCGGTCACTTCGTACGATGCGACGTTCGGGGAGATAAACGCTCTCCCTCGGTCGGGATTGCGACGAGCGTGACCGCCCTCGTCGCCGACGTGCCCGCCTCGTCGTTCAACTGTCCGCCGCCGTGTTCCGCGCCGTGACTCACATGAAGCCGAGGGACGACGCAACCGCGTCCATCGCTTCGTCCGCCGCGGTCACCTCGCCGGTGAGACTCAAAAAGCCGTGGGCCATGCCGGGATAGTGGTCGTGCCCGACTGATACGCCGTCCTCCACGAGTCGCTCGGCGTACGCGATGCCCTCGTCTCGAAGCGGGTCGTGGCCGCACGTGACGACGGTCGCTGGCGGGAGGTCGGCAAGGTCGCGCGCGCGAAGCGGTGACGCGAAGGGATTCCGGCCATCGACCGGGCTCCGGAGGTAGTGGTTCCAGAACCACCCCATGTCGGCACGGGTGAGCAGCGGTCCGTCACCGTTCTCCTCGTAGGAATCCGTATCGAAGGCGTGGTTCGTGATGGGATAGAGGAGGCTCTGGTGGGAGAGCGTCGGCCCACCGAATTCGCGGGCGTAGAGCGCGGTCACGGCCGCGAGGTTGCCCCCCGCGCTGGTCCCCGCGACGCCAAGGCGGGCGGGGTCGCCGCCGAACGCGGCCGCGTGGTCGGCCGTCCATTCGAGCGCGGCAACGGCGTCGTCCACCCCCGCCGGAAACGGGTGCTCCGGCGCGAGTCGGTAGTCCACGGAGACGACGACGCATTCGGCGCGGTTCGCCAACTCCCGGCACACGCCGTCGATGGAGTCGAGCGTCCCGAGCGTCCACCCGCCGCCGTGATAGAACACGACGACCGGGGCGTCTCGCACGTCGGGACGGTAGACACGAATCGGAATTTTTCCGCGGGGGCCGGGAATCGAGAGGTTGCGAACGAACGCGACCGGCGCGCGGTCGTCCGCGGTGAACACGTCGTCCTCGACGCGTCGCGCGCTCTCGACGGACAGGGCGTGCCACGGCGGAACGCCCATCGCTTCGATTCGCGCCACCGCATCGGCCATTTCGTCGTCCATACCGACTTCACCGCGGCAGGAGAGTTATAGTTTCAGCCTTCCAACGTCGAATCATGTCACTCGAAGCGCGAACCCGTGACGCCACGACGGAGAGCCTCCGTCGGCTTCGAAACGCATACGGGATGTTTCCCGTCCACGACGAGCGGGTCAAGAACGACGCCGACTACTTCGAACACGGACGACGAAAAGCAGCGGACGGGTGGCTCGGCGACGCCGCTGTCTGGGTGACCGACGCGAAGGACCGGGTAGCGATGATTCGCCATCCGAACGCGGCGAACGAGCGGGGCGTCCCCGGGGGCGGCCACGAACCCGGCGAAACCCTCTCCGAGACGGCCCGGCGCGAGGTACACGAGGAGACGGAACTCCGCTGTCGCCTGACGGACGTCCTCGACGTTCAGCGGAAGGAGATATTTCTCGAAACGAACCCGACCGAGCGGATCTTCGCGCTCTCGGTACTCTTTTCGGGTGTCTGTGTCGGCGGCGAGTTGACGGCGGGAGACGACGTTCTCGACGCCCGGTGGTTCGACTCGCCGCCGGAGCGCGTCCTCGATTTCATCGAGCCACAGGTCGAACGCTGGCGCGAAGGGTGAGGTGGGTCGGCAGAGACGGAGACGTGTGACGGGATGACGAGATAGGGACAAGCTGACGACCCGCCAAAACGGAGTTCGGGAATCACGACCGACTGACCGGGGCGCGTACAGTGAAGTAGCCGTGCCCGAAACGATACGTATGGATACGGGTGCGGACGACGCGAAACGACGTGACGAGGCCGACCCGCTCGCTTCCGTTCGGGACCGGTTTTCTATTCCGGAGGGCGAACTGTACATGGACGGCAACTCGCTCGGCGTACACTCGTCGGACGCGGAGCGGGCGCTCTCGAACGCGGTCGAGGAGTGGAAGGAACTGGGAATCCGAGGCTGGACGGACGCCGACCCGGACTGGTTCCACTACGGGGAGCGCCTCGGTGACCGACTCGCACCGCTCGTCGGCGCGGACGAGGCGGAGGTCGTCGTCGGAAACTCCACGACGGTCAACATCCACGCGCTCTTCTCGACGTTCTACGACGGCGGGGAGGTCGTCGTCAACGAACTCGACTTCCCGACGGACCACTACGCCATCCGCGCACAGATGCGACGGCTGGGTCTCGACCCTGACGACCACCTCGTCGTCGTCGAAAGCCGCGACGGGCGCACCATCGAAGAAGAGGACGTCATCGACGCGTTGTCCCCCGAGACGTCGATTCTGTTCATGCCGTCCGTCCTCTACCGGAGCGGGCAGTTGCTCGATCTGAAGCGACTGACGGACGCGGCACACGCTCGCGGCGCGCTGGCCGGGTTCGACCTCGCCCACTCGGTCGGCGCGGTGCCCCATCGACTCTCGGAGTGGGGCGTGGATTTCGCCGTTTGGTGTAGCTACAAGTACCTGAACGCCGGACCGGGTGCGGTCGCCGGTCTGTACGTCAACGAACGCCACTTCGGCACCGAACCCGGACTCGCCGGGTGGTGGGGACACGACAAGGAAACCCAGTTCGAGATGGAGACGACGTTCACGCCCGCCGCGGACGCCGGAGCGTGGCAGATCGGCACGGTACCCGTCTTCAGCGCCGCCCCGCTCTCGGGGTCGCTCGAACCGTTCGAGGAGGTTGGAATCGACCCGGTGCGGGAGAAATCGCTGTCGCTCACCGACTTTCTCATCGAGATAGTGGACGAGTTGCCGGAGTATCGGGTCGGCACCCCGCGCGACCCCGAACGACGGGGCGGACACGTCGCCGTCGAACACGAAGAGGCGTACCGAATCGGCGAGGCGCTGAAGGAGAGAGGCGTCGTCGTGGACTTCCGGCCGCCGAACGTCGTTCGTGTCTGTCCGGCACCGCTGTACGTCGGCTTTCACGACGTGTGGCGGGTCGGAGAGCACCTGCGCGAAATCGTCGAGACGCGAGAGTACGAGTCGTTCGACCGTCGCGGTGGCGGAGTGACGTAGCCGTAGCACGTATTACAGTCGCTGGCATTCGTTGTCGTATGAGTACTATCGCCGAAATAGAACTCCCGGCGAAGGAGTTTGCGCTCAGAACCGCCTTGGAGCGTGCGCCGAACGCCGAGTTCGATGTCGTTCGCGTGGCGGCACACGACGCGAATCACGTCATGCCCTACCTCTGGGTGACGGCGGACGACCTGGAGAAGTTGGATTCCGCCCTTCGTGCGGACAACAGCATCGACAAATTGAATCTCATCGAGGACCTCGGCGACGAGCGACTGTACCGGATGCACTGGGTGGACCAGATACACGTCGTCATTCACATCCTCGTCGAGGAGGAAGCGACCATCCTGAACCTCCACGGCAAGGAGGACCGCTGGCGACTTCGCATCCTCTTTCCCGACCGCGACTCGCTGTCGGCGACGTACGACTTCTGTCAGGACACCGGCCTCTCGCTCGACGTGCGCAACATCTACGAGATAAGCGACACGCGCCACGGCCTGTACGGACTGACCGAAGAACAGCACGAAACGCTGATGATGGCGCTCGAAGCCGGGTACTACGACGTCCCGCGAGACTCGACGGCGGACGACCTCGCCGGGGACCTCAGCATCTCCCATCAGGCGGTGTCCGAACGACTTCGACGCGGGCATCGGAGTCTCGTGAAAAACGCGCTCGCGCTCTCCCCGAACGACGGGCGCGAGTAATCAGGCGTCGTTCATCCGGCGGACAGTCTCCTCGCCGCATTCGACGCAGATGCTGACCCGGTACGGTTCGCGGGAAAACGAACTGTGTTTTGCCTGCTCGTTTTCCGTTCGAATCTCGATAGTGACGCGGTGTGGCGTCTCCGCCGCACAGGTCGAACACTCCTCCGTCCTGTCCGCTTGCTCTCCCTCACTTTCGCTCCGTGCCGCGTTCGCGTTCTCCTTTTCGTTCCGCGCGTTTCCATCGTCCGGCGTTCGTGGTGGTTTTGCTTTCACTGGGAACCATCCTCGCATTGGACGCTCTTTCTGAAGGCGAAACAGTCGAGCCAGAACCGCTCGACGTCGGTCGTCGGCGGTCCCCCCTCGTGTTGCGGCGTCCCGTACAACCGCTCGGGGTTGTCGTCAACAGTAACCTCGTGCTGTGGGTCGCCGTACAGACGACGTTCGTCGTCCGAACTGTCCGATTCGTCCGGCGCGTGACCCACTCGTGTCGTGCTCATAGGTTTCCCCCTCTAACAAAACGAAGCGTCTCCGGCGTCAGGTGACTCGTGCCTGCACCCGCAAGCGGATGAAAAGGAGTTGTTTCCGTCCGGTTGTAGGACGTCGAAGGTCAGTTCCCGCCGAAGACCGAGCCGAGTTGGTCGCGCCACTCGTGGAGTTCCTTCAGTTCGCTCTCGACGTCCCCGATGTCGGAACGGAGCGTGTCGAGTTTTTCGTCCATGCGCGTCTCCGTCGCCTCGACGGAATCCGAGAGGTCGGAAACGTCCTCGGAAAGCGCCTCGATTTTTCCTTCGAGCGAATCGACCGTCTCGAAGTCGTCTCGCAGGTCTTCGAGTTCGTCGTCCAACGCGGACGCCTCTTGGGTGTTCGTCGCAACGAGGTCCTCCAAGTCGTCGAGCTGTGACGTGAGTCCGTCGAGGTTGGAGTCCAGTTCGCCCAACTCGTCGAGGTCGTTTTCGAGCTCTGCGAGGTCGCTTTCGAGCCCCGATTCGAGGCTGTCGATACTCGTTTCGAGACCGTCGAGGTTCGTTTCGAGGTCGGCGACGCGCGCGCGCGCCTGTGCACCCTCGTCCTTCGCGTTCTCTATCTCCGAACCCATCTCGTCGAGGTCGGCGCGAACCGACTCGACTTCGGATTCGAAGCCGTCGATGAGGGTTTTCGCCGTCCCGCTCTCGTCGATGAACTCCTCTAACGCCTCGGTGTAGGCCGCGAGGTCGTCCACCCGGGACTGGAGGTGACGGATGCGGACGTTCGTGCTCTCGGGCGTGTCCAAATCGAGTTCCTGCTGGATGCGTTTGAGGTCATCGTCGTTCACCTCCCCGGCGCGAATCTCGTCGGCGAGAGCGGCGGCGACGCTTCCGGGCCGCGGGGGTGACGCCGGGGGTTCGTCCGCGGTCTCGACGGGCGCTTCGAGGATGTCGTCGCTCGACTCGTCCGCGCCGATGGTGTCGTCTGCCGACCCAGCGAACGGACCGTCTTCGGTATCCGAACCGCCGGGGTTCGATTCGTCGAGTGCGGAGTCCGCGTCCGTGGAGTCGGCCGACGCGCTCGCCGCGTCCGCGGGCGGGTCCGTGGCACCGTCGTCCGCGTCGGTACTCGACCCGAGCGGGTCGGAGAGGGGGTCGTTTCCGACGTCGGCGAGCGGGTCATCGGGGTCGTCGCCCGTTTCGGCGTCCTCGTCCAGTCCCGGCAGTCCGCTGTCGCCCGCGATGACGTCGCGGACGACCTGACTGCTGTCCTCGGAAACGATGTCGGTGATGGTGTGTTCCTCCATGCGCTCCTCGCCCTGCCCGCCGTCGTCCGTGACCGGCGTGACCTCTTCGAGTTCCGGTTCGATGAGGAACTTCTCGGCGTCGGACCAGTCGGACAGTCGAATTCCGTACACCGTCGTCAGCGACTCGTTCGGTTCGAGCGTCCGCTCGAACTGCACGCGGTGGTCCTTGTAGGCCGTCCAGTTCTCGTTCTCGTATTCGGGGTGAAATCCCACGTTGTCCATCGGAAAGTCGTCGGGAATTCGGTCCGTGATGCGGACCGTTACCGCGTCGTCGTGGTCCGATCGAAGTTCGAACCGAATCGCCGGGACCGCGAACGCCTCCCCGTCGAACGATTTTTCGATCGTAACCCCGCTCTCCGAACTCGAAATCACTTCGTCCCCGCTACTGAAATCACTCATACTGTGCACATCCGAGAAGGGATATATAAATCATGCGCCGATAGAATTATCGGATTGATTTTATTATCCGAGACGTACCACTCCATCGTAACGTTCGAATATTCCCATATACTCCTAATTACGGGAGATGAGTGGAGTTTTCGGGCATCGAATCCGAATTTTTCGATTGTCGTATGCAATATCAATCATTAACAGTGAGGCGAAGGGAAATAGCATCAGAATCAGACACATCGAATCCGTTCTCCCTCGAAGTCGTCTCGACGCCGCGCGCGGCGAACCGTTGTCGGGCCTCGTCGAGCGCCGCCCGGTCGGGGACGACGAGTTCGAACCACAGCAACCCGCGCCCCGCGGTCGGTTCCGTGCGGTCGTTCCACGTGTTCAGGCCGATGTGATGGTGATAGTCGTCTGCCGCGAGGAAGAGCGCGGACGGGCCGAACCGCTGGCGGATGCGGGTTCCCAGCGTCTCGACGTAGAACTCCCGGGCGGCGGAGAGTGACGAAACTTCGAGGTGGACGTGCCCGACGACCGTTCCCGACGGGACCGTTTCGGCGTTCGTCCCCCGTTCCCGGAGTTCGTCGGTGCCGAGCGGCAGCGTCTCCATCCGAACGCGCCCGTCCTCGTCGACGGGCCACTCCTCGCGGGGGCGGTCACGGTAGATTTCGACGCCGTTCCCTTCGGGGTCCGTGAGGTAGAGCGCCTCGCTGACGCGGTGGTCGGACGCACCGGACAGCTCCCAGTTATTCTCGATGCGCACGAGCGCATCCGCCACGGCGCTCCGCGAGGGGACGAGAAACGCCGTGTGAAACAGTCCCGTTTCGGTTCGTCTCCGCACGGGAGCGTCGGCGTCCGCGACCAGTTCCAGAAGCGGAACGCCACCAGCGCCGAGGACGGCGGTTTCGCCGTCTTCCCGCAGGCGTTCGAGTCCGACGACGGTTTCGTAGAAGCGACGCACTCGGTCGAGGTCGTTGACTCGAAGGGCGACACGACCGACGGTCGTTTCGGGAGAAATTGTGGACTCCATGATAGTCGGTACGGTCGGTACCGTGTGGACAGTCGGGTGAGAAGACCGTGTATCTTTCCGAAGGGGAGGATTACTCCTCGTCCGCTTCGCCGTCCGTTTCGGTACCGTCGTCGTCTACATCGTCGGCCACGTCCGCCGTGTCCTCGTCCACGTCGTCGGAGATGTCCTCGACTTCGATACTGACCGGTTCGGTTTCGGACACCTCGTCGTTCAGGTGGCTGTCGAGGTTGAACACCGTGTTCAGTTCCTGTTGTACCTGGTCCACGATACCGCCGACGAGTTCGCTCGGCGCGATGGCCGTGTACTCGTACGGGTTGTTTCCGGCACCCGAACTCTCGCGTTTCTCGCGGAAGACGTTCTCCTCCTCGTGGAGTTCGGCGAGCGATTCGCGGACCGTGCTCGGATACAGCCCCGTCCCTTCGGCGATTTCCTCGCTCGTACTCCCCGGATTCTGCCGGAGGTAAACGTAGATTCGCGCGCGCGTCTCGGTGTCGAGCACCCACGAAAGCAGGTCCACGATACCTTGGTCGAATCCTTCAACCGCACGGTCCGCCTCCTCCCCGAGCCGTTTCCGACCGCGCGACAGCGGTTTTTCGTCTTCCACCTCGTCCGCATCCAATTCGTCTCCGACGGCCTCCGCGTCGTCCGCACCGCTCGTATCGACGGGTATCTCGTCACCGGTATCCTCGGAGTCGTTTCGTTCGTTGTCAGCGTCGTCCCCAGTCATGTCGTTCTCAGAAGGACAAAAGTCAGTAGCGCGTAAAAAACTTGCCTACAGCAAAAGGGATTCACACAGCGTCTCGAAGCCGTCTTCCTCGTGGAGTCGCCGTTGACACTCGGCACCGCTCTCCGCATCGTAGATGTCGCCGATGCCGCTGACGCCGAGGCGGTCGCACTCGCGGTCGACTACCTCTCCGAGCGAGATTTCGCCGTCACAGTCCTGGTCGATGAAGGAAGCGTCGTGGCCGTAGCGTATCGCACGCCACTTGTTCTCGTCCAGCAGTTCACGGCGGTGGCAGTAGCCGGACTCGCCGTCCTCGTAGCGCTCCACGAGGTCGGTCACGAGGGCGTGGGTGTACTCCACGAACGCGAGCACGCGCTCCGGGTCGGCCTGCCCGTCGGGGGTTCGAACCTCGACCGTCCCGTGGCCGGAGTGGGGTCGAACGTCGTACCAGAGTTCGCCGCGGTCGTTTATCGACCCCGTTTCGACCATCGTCCGCTCGAACTCGGCGAACGCCTCGTAATCCTCGAAATCGGTCGGCATGCCGGTGTTCGGTAGCGCCTCGAATATCTTCGCCCGGGCCGACTGCAGGCCGGTGTCGTAGCCGTCCCAGTACGGCGAGTTGGCTGACAGCGCCAACATGACGGGGAGGTACCAGCGAATCTCGTTCGCCACCCAGACCGCCGCGTCCGCGTCGTCCACGCCGACGTGGACGTGTAGCCCGGCGGTCGTGTTGCGGTGTTGTGGGTACTGAATTCGGTCGAGTTGCGCTCGATAGCGCGGCTTTTCGGCGTGGTCCAGTTCCCGCCACTTCGCGCCGGGGTGGAGACCCGCCGCCGCGATGCCGAATCCCTGCGACCGAGCGTGCTCGACGAGAGCTTCGCGTACCCGCCTCACATCGTCGTTAACGTCCGAAAGCGTCGTTTTCGGCGTTTGCGTCTCGATGACGCATTTGAACAGTTCGTGGTCCAATCGACCGTCGAGTATCTCCGGTGGGTCGGTCTGGTAGACGAGTTCGTCTGTCCCTGCGGTCGGGACGCCTCGCTCGTCGACGACGTAGAACTCCTCTTCGACGCCGAGCGTCCCTAGGTCGGTGAAATTCTCGGCCGAACCCAAATCCATTTTTCGAGATTTAGCCACCCGACACGTAAATACTTCCGGTGACGGTCACACCTTCCGGGGAACGGCCACGACGCCGAGATGGTCCACGTGGAACGGTTCGAGCCGTCGGGTTTCGACGATTTCGTACCCCTCCCGGAGCGTGTCGAGCGCGTGCTCGAACACGGTTTCCGGGTCGCTCGCCACGTCCTCGCTTCGGGCTTTGATGGCGAGAAGTAGCCGACCGTCCTCCCGAAGGAACCGCGCGTTTTCACAGGCCACGCGGGCCTGTCCTCGCGTCGCCACGTCCTGAACGAGCACCTCGACGTCAGATTCGACGACGTGCGCGTACGTCTCTGGTTTTCGCGCGTCCTTCAGCAGCGGAAAGAGGTTTTCGCGGGGTTCCACCGCGTCGAGCAGGTCGCGGGTCGGTCGCGGTGCGAACTCGACCGCGTACGTCGGCCCGGAGAAGTCGGCGACGTGGCTCACCGTCGTTCCGCTCGCCGCTCCGAGGTAGAGCACCGTCTCGCCGCCCTTCAAACCGGTGTCCATCCCGTGTTCCAGCATGGCGGCCAACTTCGAGCGACGGGCGTCCCAACAGCGCCAGTCCCCGTCGGTCGGTTCTCCGTAGACCGGGCGGCCCTTCGTCGCCAGTCGGTCGTCGCCGCCGAACGCCCGCCGTTCGACGCCATCGGGGAGCGTCATTCGTCACCCCGTGACTGTATCGCGTCCATTCGTCGGTCGAGTTCCGCCTTCAGTTCCGGGTTGTGTTCGCCCGAGTAGTGGTCGATTCGCGCCGCGATGACGAGTTTCCCGGACAGCGTGCGCGCCGCCGACCCGCGCTGGTCCGGCGGGGCCGCCCGAACCGCTTCGTGCGTGTAGATGATACCGTGTTTCGGCGAGGAGGCGTGTCCGCGGAGGTGGGCGAACAGCGCGTTCTCCGCGCCGAGCACCTGCACCGTTCCGCCAGGCATCTTCGCCAGCGATTCGAGGCCCCCGGCCAGCGCGATGAGTCGCGCGGCGAGCACCGGGTCGGCGAGCGTGGCGAGATTCGGCGCGACCGCCGGTGCCTGTCGCTCCACGAACGACCGGAGTGTATCGCGCTCGTCGGCGAGGTCCGTGACCCGCTCCGCCAGCGACACCACCCGCTCCTCGACCGGCGTTTCGGGGTCGCTCTCGGCGAGTTCGCGGGCGTATCCGACGCCCGTTCCGGCGTCGGAATACAGCGTTCCCGCCCACTCCGAAACGCGTTCGGCGAGTTCGTTCGCCTCCGATTCACAGTCGTCCATCGCGCGCACCGCGTGCACGAGTTGGCGGTCGTCCGCCCGTTCGCGTTCCGTCACCGCGTCCCGCGTCGCTCGGATGGTAGCTTCTCGAAGCTTCGCGTAGTAGTCCGCGTCGTCCTCGGCGAACCCGGCCTCGACGGCTCGCTCGGACCAGTCCGCCGGTGCGTCGGCGCTCCCCTCCCGGATGGCGCGCGCGCCGCCCTCCACGTCGTCCGGTTCGACGCCCGCGAACCACCCCGGTTCGCCACCCGCCGTCTCGGCGTCCGATTCGGTCATGGCCGAGGGTTGTGCGCCTTCTCGTTTAAACCTACGTTTACGCGCTCTCCGGTGACCGTCACGGGGGTGCGTGCGGCGGTGGCCGCATCGCGCGTCGTCGGATTTCGTCTTCCCGGTGTGCGAAGCGATTTCAGTGTATAGTAGTAAGAAATAGTATTTTTTAGTATAGATTAGTAGTTTCACGGACGGTTTGGGAGGTTCACGAGGCGAGTTAGTACACCGGTTTCATCGAACTTCGCAGGAACTCACCGCCGACAATCGTAGTATCGCGTATCGGAAAGCGAAGTGAATTCGGCACGTTGCCACCGGACCGTACCACGGTGGAGTCCGGTCACGAGGGACCGGACGGATGAAGCCATCTCGTCACAACAGACGAACCGTTTCAGCCGTTCATTCAACCCTTTTCGTCCCGATACGAGCAGTTAAGACCCGTCCGCAGAGTTGGAAGTTATGGCCGGTCTCTACGCGCATCCCGACTACTACGAGATTGCCTTCGATTTCCGCGATGTGGCGGCCGAAGTAGGCTTCTTCGAAGCCTGTATCGACCGATTCGGCGAGCGGTCGAATCGCCCGAATTCCGTCCTCGAAATCGCCTGTGGCCCGTCCCCGTATCTGCTCGAATTCGACGCGCGCGGCTACGAGTTCACCGGCTTGGACAACTCCTCGGAGATGATTTCCCACTCCATCGAGAAGGCCCGCGAACACGACATCGAAGCGACGTTCCTCCGGCGAGACATGGCCGACTTCGTTCTGCCGAGCGACGTGAATTTCGCGTTCTGTGCGCTCGGGTCGCTGTATCTCGATTCGAACGAGGCCCTGCTGTCGCATCTCGATTCGATGGCCGATGCGATGACGCCGGGGGCGCTCTACTGCATCGACGGCTCCATCGATTTCGCCGGTGGCACGTCCTCCCAAAGCGAGTGGGAGACGACGCGCGGGGACACGACGGTTCGGTTCGGCATCGAACAGGAACCGATACACACGACGAAGCAGTTGGTTCGACAGACGCTGACGACGCGCGTCGAGACGCCCGAGGGAACGCGGCACTTCCGCGAGGAGTACGTACGCAAGACGTTCGCGCCCCAAGAGTTCCGCATGCTCCTCGAACGGACCGAGTTCGACCACGTGGGATGGTTCGACAGCTTCGACCTCTCGACCCCCGTCGGGGACTGTGAACCGGGCACGCTCCACCGACCCGTAACGGTCCTCCGGAGGCGCTGATGTTCGTCTCCGTCTGGGACTGGCAGGTCGAAATCGACGACGCGCTGGTCGCCGAATCCCCCGACGAAATCCGCCAACAGGTCGGCGGGTACGCGGCGGGCGAACGGCGGTCGTTCGACCTCACCGTGGACTACCCTGACTCTTTCACCGGACGGGTCATGGCCGCGATGGCCGACGTGCCGCGCGGCGAGACGCGAACGTACGGTGACATCGCCGACGAACTCGACACCGCGCCGATAGCGGTCGGACAGGCCTGTGGTCGGAATCCAGTGCCGCTGGTCGTGCCGTGCCATCGCATCGTTGGCGCGAACGGTTTAGGCGGGTACTCCGGCGGACGAGGGGAGCGCCTCGGACTGAAAAAACGGCTGCTCGACCTCGAATCCGACTGATTACTCGTCCGGTGCGATGCGTTTGACGCGTCCGGTAATCCCGGACTCTAACTCGACTTTCACGCCGCCGGGTTCGCTGTGTTCCTTCGAGAGAATCTTCGCGATATCGCCCCGGAGCGGTTCGGCTTCGTCCGCGTTCTCGGCGTTGGTCTGTTCGATTTCGACGGTCATTCCGCGACGCAACTCCTCTCGCGTCGGTCGATTTGCGGACATACGACGGACTGCAACGGACGGCGGAAAAAACGTGTCGGCCAACTCCATTTGTGTATGGAATCAGACCCATTTATTTACCCTACAAAAGAACTATGTTTACTTTCTCCATAGCTGTTGGTGCGGTCCCATCAACACGTCCCTTCGTCGGGACACAAAACCCCTACTCGAACTTCTCGAACGGCTGTTCACAGCCGTTACAGTAGTGCATCGACCGACAGAGCGACGGCCCTTTCGGGTGCTCACGGTGGGTGTCCGTCGAACCGCAGTAGGGACACTCCGCGCCCGTTTCCTCGCCACTCGTCGTGACGCTGGGGTCGAGTCGTCTCATATGCTCAGTCCGAACTCCCTGAGGTCGTCTTTGCCCTGTTCGGTCACCATCTCGATAGACCACGGCGGATTCCAGACGAGTTCGAGGTCCGCATCCTCGACGCCTTCGACCGCCGCGACGTCGTTCACTATCTCCTCGGTCAGCATCTTGCGGGCGGGACACCCTGTGTAGGTCAGCGTCATGATGACGGTGACGCTCGCTCCGGCGACGTTGCCGTCGTCACGGGACTCCTCGGGAGTCTCGCACTCGACTCCGTATATCAGCCCCAAATCGACGATGCTGATGGGCATCTCGGGGTCTTCGATGTCGTACAGCGCGTCCCAGACGCGCCGTTCGAGGCCGGTCGCTCCCTCGCCCGTCGCGGGCAGTTCGTCGGGGGACCGTCCGCTTTTCGTGTAGTCGGTGTACGCACACGCGGTCGGTTCGGAGTCGATGTCGAACTCCTGTGGGTCACTACTCATTATCTGGATCCGGCATGATTCGGTGGGCTTCGGTTCGCCCGAGGTCCCGGTACGTCCGCGTCATGTCGTCGTGAAGGTCGGCCCAGTCGTCGGTGTGGTTTCCGTCTCGTCCGATGCGCTCGGGGAGCAGTTCGTCTACGTCGTCCTCGGATTCGGCGGGCACGTCCACGCCGAGCGACGCGAGGAACGGGACCACGATGTCGAGCCACTGCTCGCGCATCGAGTCGAGCGACTCGGTTCGGATTCCGAGTTCGTCGATGTCCTCGCTGGCGTCGCCCGCTTCGAACAGCGTCAGCGCGTACGGGAACAGCCGGTCGACGGCCGCCTGCACACGTTCCGTGCCCTCGTCGTCGCTCGTCAACCGTTCGAGCCAGTTCTGTGCGTGTTCGCGGTGGTAGTTCTCCTCGCTCAGAATCTTCGCCACGCGGTCCGCGATTCGCGGATACGACGTGTCTTCGAGGGCTTCGAGTCGGAGTTCTTCGGCAACGTCGTAGAAGTATCCGCGCACGATGGCGTCGGCCCAGTCGCCGGTTTCGAACGGGCGTTCGACGAGCGTCGAGTGGCGGAAGTCCGCGGGGTCGCGTTCGAAGATGAGTTCGGCTTCCGTGTAGCCGAAGTCCTGCAACAGGTCGTACCAGAGCCGGGCGTGGCCGAGTTCGTCCTGTGCGATGTTCGAGATGGCGAGGTCGGATTCCAGCGTCGGTGCGCGAACCTGCCACTCGGTGTAGCGCTCCGCGAGGACGAGTTCGTCGTCGGCGAGTCGGCGGAGCAGGCTTTCGACGGCCGCTCGCTCCGCATCGCCCAGTTCGTCGGGTCCGGCGAGTTGTGCCGACATTATGCCTCACTCCGTCGTCGGTCCGCGTCTTCCTGTTCGCTCTCGGAGTCCTCGATTTCCTGTGCGAAACTGGAGTCGATGGTGTTGTACGCCATCACCCAGCGATAGGATTTGTTCGTCGTGCCGCCGAAGGCGGTTTCGTCGGCATCGACTTCGCCGATTTCGTCCTTCGGGACGACCCAGAGGCTGTTGGTCGGTTTGCGCCGCCCGTGTTGGACTTGAGCGAACATGAGCGCCATGTCGCGGTCCGGCGCGTGGACGTTTCCGCAATGGGTGTGATACTTGCCCGCTTCCTCCTGTCGGAACACTTCCCAGATCATGTTAATCAGCCGCCACCGGTGTGTTCGAACCGCTCGATTCCCAGTCGTCCAGTACGTCACGAACCCATTCCGCCGCGTCCTGTGCGTGTTTGCGACCGTTTATCTGATCGACGCCGGGTTCGTAGCTGTTCTTCGCGATTTGGAAGAATTCGTCCCAGTCGAGGTCGTCCTCGCGCACTTTGTACGTCCCCGTCTCCTCGTCACGCTCGATGCGGGGTTCGTCGGGAATCTCCAATCCGTACTTCTTCGCCTTCGGGATGTAGGCGTTGAGGAAGGCGTTGCGGAGGTCGTCGTTCGTCATCGTCTTCAACCCGACTTCGGCGGAGAAGTCGTGGTGGGTACTCTTCTCGTTGGTCGGCCCGAAGAACTGGATGATGCGCGGCCACCACTCCTCGAAGGCCTCCTGCATGAGTTCCTGTTCCTTCTTCGACCCCATCGAGAGTTCGCGCATGATATCCTCGCCGTGTTTGACGTGGAAGCCCTCCTCGAAACACACCTTGTCCATGGCGTGCGCGTAGGGTTCCCAACTCGTGCGCTTCAGGGTCGCCTGTCGGCGCATCGCTGCGCCGTCAACGAAGAAGGCGATCATCGGCGTCTCCCACCAGTTTTCCATCTCGTAGTGGAAACAGTTCAGGAACTTCCCTTCGCCGTTCGCCAGCTCGTCCAACATCTGGTCGCGGGTCTTGATACCGAGCGATTCGGCGGCGCGATAGAGCAGTTGCCCGTGACCGATTTCGTCCTGCACCTTCGCGCTGAACGCCAGTTTACGGTCGAGGCTCGGTGCCTGTCGAATGAACGGGCGTTCCAGATACGCCCCCATGATTTCGGAGTTTGCGTGGAACTGGATCATCCGGGTCGCCGCCTTGCGGTACTCCTCCGGCATGTCGTCCTTCGGACTGAACTGCCGGGGGGCGGCCCGCTCTTTGACGGTTGCTATGTCCATGGTCGATAGTTATGGAGCCCAACCCATACCGATTCGCCCGTTCATGTACGGGGTTTAAGTATACTGCGCGCATACAATCGCGGCATGATTGACGAGTGCCTCGTCGTCGAATTCGCCGTAACGGGCGACGACTGCCCGTTGGCCGAGGCGTCGCGCGAGACGGGGGTTCGTATCGACTGCCAACCGCCACAGCATCGGGACGATGGTTACGCCCTGCTTCGGTTCAGTGCTCCCGCGGAAAACGACGGCCTCGCCGCCTTTCTCGACGAAGACGACCGAATCCGATATCTCCACGTCTCCACGACCGACGGCAGACAGAACTTCCGCTGTCTCTCGAAGCACGCGTGCGTCGTCCACGAACTGACCAACGTCGGGTTCATGGCCGAGTCGCTCCGCTACCGCGACGGCGATGCGAAGTTCACGGGTGCGGTCGTCGGCCACGACGTTCTCCAAGGCGTGCTCGAAGCCGCCGGTGAAACGGTCGGGATGCGACTCGAGCGTGTCCATCAACTCGGGTCCGAGGACGAGAACGTCGTCGCCCAGCAGTGGGACGTGACACCCGCGCAGGAACGTGCCCTCCGAACCGCGCTGGAATCGGGCTATTTCAGCGTCCCGCGGGGGGCGACCGCGAGCGACGTCGCCGACGAACTCGGCATCAGTAAATCGGCGTTTTTAGAGCGCCTCCACCGCGCCGAGCGGTCGATGTTCGCACAGATATTCGCGTAGCTGTCGCGGGCGGAAACCCGACGCAAGGTTCTTGTTCCGGTGCCAGATATTCCCACCCGTGTCCACGCCCGACGTCCCCTGGCGGCCGGAGATTATCCTCCTCGTCTTCGGCTATCTTTCCATCTCGCAAGCCCACGTTCTCCCGGACGGAGCGGCCGTTCTCGGCTACGCAACCGGATTCCTCCTGTTCGTGTTGATTCCGTTGCTCGTTTTGGACGAGACTGACTCCCGTTCGGAATCCAGTAGTTCGAAATAGCGTCCGTTCGATTTGCTCACATGGACCTCGTTACGGCACTCTCGGCGGATTCCGGGCTCCTCTGTGTCGTTGGAGCGGGTGGGAAGAAATCGACGCTGTACACGCTGGCGTCCCATCTCGACAGGGCCGTCGTCACGGCGACGGTCCGAATCCCCATTTTCGATAGTCACGTTCGGGAAGTCGTCGTCACTGACGCACCGGGGGAAACACTCCAGCGGGTCGAGGAATGGCCCGTTGGGGTCGTGCCGGAACAGGAGCGACCCGACCGCTATCGAGGATACGATACCGAGACGGTGGTGTCGCTTCGGGACCGGACCGACGCGCCGGTTCTCGTGAAGGCGGACGGCGCGCGGACGCGGCTTCTGAAGGCACCGAATGACCGCGAACCGCAGCTCCCGTCGAACGCCGACGTCGTCGTTCCGATTGCGAGCGCCCGCGTCGTCGGCAAGCCGCTGACCGAGGAGTTCGTCCATCGACCGGAGCGAGTGGCGTCGCTCACGGGGTGCGAAGCGGGCAAAGAACTGCGTGCGTCAGACGTGGCTACCGTGCTGTCGAGCGAGCGCGGCGGGATGAAGGACGTTCCCGAGGGGGCGACGGTGGTTCCGGTCGTGAACATGGTCGACGACGGGGAGTTGGAAGCAGTGGGACGAGACATTGCGGAGCAAGTGCTGGCAAGTGCGGACGTTTCCCGCGTCGTCCTCACGAGGATGACGGCGGACGAACCCGTGGTTGCGGTCGTCGAACGAGAGCACGAGTAGGTTGAGATACAGGAAACCCGTATGGCGAACAGACGGCACGGCCGGACGTGAAGCGGTGTGCCGTACTCCCGCGGGTCGCTTCACGGCGCTTTGTGGCGGATAGCGGGTGTAGCCGCGCTCTCCGATATAAACCTCAGGGCGATTCGAGTCGAGTTTCGGCGCGTTCGAACTCCTCGCGCGTGTTGACGTTCTCGAAGGAGTCGAGCGAGCCGTGTTCCCGGAGTTCGTCCTCCTCGACCACGACGTATTCGAGTTCGAACAGCGGTTCGACGATTCGTCGCTCGCCGCGGGCGAGGGCGGCGGCGCACGCCTCGACCATGGGGTCCGGGCGGTACACGGCGTGCGTGGGGTGGAACCAGCCGTCGTCGAGCCGGGGGACGGCGGCGTCGTAGCCGTCCGCTCGATTCAACAGGTACGAGACGATTGCCGGGTCCACGAAGGGCATGTCACAGGCGACGACGACGGCGTAGTCGTGGTCGCACGCCGCGAGTCCGGTACGGATTCCGGCCATCGGTCCGGTGTCGGGGTCGGTGTCGATGGCAAAGCGAACGGGTAGCGGGTAGTCGCTCATGGCGTCGTCGATCGCCGCGCGCTGGTCTTCCCGACAGTTGACGACGAGTTCGTCGACGACATCGACGAGTTCGTCGGCGACGCGGCGAATCATCGCAACTCCCGCGAGCGGAGCGACCGCTTTGTCCGATTCCCCGAATCGAGTCGAGCGACCTCCGGCGATGACGACACCTGCGGGCATGGTTTTTCGTACGTGGCGAGCGGGTAAGTTTCTGTGGCCGAGGGGATTTTCCGCATGCAATCCCTCGGTTCGAAACGAATGGCGTCTCCATCTTCCGCTTGGCTTCTCCGAATCGATCTCTCGTCTCGCCGAGTCGAAAGCGAACCGGTCCCCGCCTCGTGGTCGCGGCGGTTCGTCGGCGGAAAGGGGCTTGCGGCGCGATATCTCTACGACGAATTGGATGCGGGTATCGACCCGCTCGGACCCGAAAACGCCCTGCTGTTCATGCTCGGGCCGTTGACGGGCACCGAACCCGGCGAGCCGCGCTACGCGGTGGTCACGAAATCGCCGCTCACCGGAACGTTTCTGGATTCCTACTCCGGGGGGTCGTTTCCGGACCACCTCGCCGCCGCGTTGGGGAACCACGTCGGCGTGCTGTTTACGGGCGCGTCCGCCGACCCCGTTTCCGTTCGAATCGAGGACGGGGACGCGACGGTCGCACCGGCCGACGAACTGTGGGGTTCGACGGTCGGGGAAACGTGCGACGCGTTCGACCGACCGACGGCCTGCATCGGTCCCGCGGGAGAGAGGGAGGTTCGATACGCAACGGTCGCGTCCGACGGCGGGGACCACCACGCGGGGCGCGGCGGTGCCGGTGCCGTCATGGGGTCGAAAGGGATGAAAGCCGTCGTCGCGGTCGGCGAACCGCGGCGTGGCGAGGCGGAGTCGAACTACGGGAGCACCGACATCGGTCGGTGGCAGGCGTCGAGCGAAACGCTCGAAACGGTCGATTTCGCCGATGAAGTCGGCGTCCTCCCGACGAGAGGGTGGCAGGAAGGGTCCTTCGAGGGCGCGGACGGCATCGGCATCGAGAGCGCGCGCGAACGGGCCGTCGGGCGGGAGAATCCGGACGACGAGGTGGCTGGTGGGTTCCGCGTCGAGAGTAGCGAGGGCGAAACGGTACCCCGTGGCGCAACCGCCATCTCGCTCGGGTCCGGGTTGGGCATCGACGATTTCGACGCGGTAGCGGTGCTCGGCGCGGCGTGCGACGACCTCGGGATCGACCTCATCAGCGCGGGCAACGCCGTCGCGTGGACGATTCGCGCGGCGACGGAAGACGTCCTTTCCCGCGACATCGAGTTCGGCGACGACGAGGCGGCGCGCGACCTCTTGGAGGAAATCGCGTATCGCTCGTCCGAACTCGGCGACGTGCTCGCAGAGGGGGTGGACTCGGCGGCGGCGCGGTACGGCGGTGAAACCCTCGTTCCGACGGTGAAGGCGATGGATTTGCCGACCTACGACCCCCGCGGCGCTCCCGCGATGGCGCTCGCGTACGCAACCAGCGACCGTGGGGCCTGCCACCGCCGGGCGCGTCCCGTCCTCGAAGAGGTGTTCGCGGCCGGGTCGTGGACCCACGAGCGCCGGGCGGAAGCGGTCATCGAGGAGCAGGACTTGCGGTCGCTGCTCTGGAGTCTCGTCGTGGACGACTTCGCTGGCGAAGCGCTGTGGAACGAGGGCGGGGTCGAGTGGTTGCACGGGTTGGGAATCGGTCTGTCGGCGGACGAGCTTCGTCGGGTCGGCGAGCGGGTCTGGGCGCTGACTCGATTGTTCAACGCCCGCGAAGGATTCGACCGGGAGGACGACGCGCTCCCGGCGATGCTCGCAGAACCGTTGCGGGGCGGCCCGAACGACGGGGCGCGACTCGACCCCGAGGAGTTCGAGCGGTTGCTGTCGGTCTACTACGAAAAACGCGGCTGGGACGAAACGGGGCGGCCCACCCGTTCGCTACTCTCCCGGTTGGGACTCGATTCGGTCGTGGACGACGAAACCCCCGTCGGGAAGGAGTAGGTCCGTTTTTGCGCTCGGTGGTCGTTTCCGGTGGTGTGTCCCTCGATTCAGTCGTCGCCCGTCGTCTGCTCTCCGGGCCTTCCTTCGAGCGTTCCCGTCGGCGGTTCGACGGGGAGGGGGTCCTCGTCGGTGTCCGGGCCGAGCGGTTCGATTCGAACGCTCGTCACCTTGTACTCGGGGATGTAGGACGTCGGGTCGAGCGCGTGCTGGGTGAGTTCGTTGATGGCCCCGTGCGCGAAGTGCATCGGAATGAAGACGACGCCGGGGTCCGAGGTTTCCTCCACGTTGGCCTTCGTCACGATGTCCCCGCGACGGGACGTGACGCGGACGTACTCGCCGTCCTTCACGCCGAGTCGGTCGGCCATCTCCGGGTGGACGGTGACGAAACTCTCGGGCACGTGGTCCATCAGTACCTCGACGCGGCGGGTCATGGTGCCGGTGTGCCAGTGGTAGAGCACTCGCCCGGACGTGAGCATCAGCGGGTACTCCTCGTCCGGGAGTTCGACCGGGCCGCCGTAGTCCGCCGGGACGAACCGGGCCTTGCCGTCGTCGAAGTTGAACTCGTCCTCGTACAGGAACGGCGTTCCGGGGTCGTCCTCGTCCTCACAGGGCCACTGAAGTCCTTCCGGCGTGGATTCGAGACGGTCGTAGGTGACGCCGCCGTAAATCGGCACGAGGTCGTTGATTTCGTCCATCACGTCCGCCGGGCCGTCGTAGTCCCAGTCGAAGCCGAACCGACCGGCGAGGTCCGCGAGGATGTCCGAATCGGTTCTCGCCTCTCCCGGCGGTTCGACGGCGGGACGGACGCGCTGGACGCGCCGTTCCGTGTTCGTGAACGTTCCGGACTTCTCGGCGTTCGACGCCGCTGGGAGCACCACGTCGGCGAACTCGGCCGTCTCGGTGAGGAAGATGTCCTGTACGACGAGGAAGTCGAGTTCCTCGATTGCGTTCTCGGCCTCGCGGATGTCGGGTTCCGAGAGCACGGGGTTCTCGCCCATGATGAACATGCCCTTGATGTGACCCTCGGTGATGGCCTCGTACTGTTCGGGCAACCGGAGACCGATTTCGTCCGGCGGTCTGACGCCCCACGCGTCCTCGAACTTGTCGAGCGCGTCGTCGTCCGAGAGGTCCTGATAGCCCGGCAGGGTGTGCGGTGCCGGACCCATGTCGCCGCCGCCGCCCTGCACGTTGTTTTGGCCGCGGAAGGGAGACACACCGGCGCGCGGTTTCCCGAGGTTGCCCGTCACCAGCGCGAGGTTCGTCAGCGCGATGACGTTCCGCGTTCCGTGGGCGTGCTGGGTCATCCCCATCGCCCAGCCGAAGATGCAGGTGTCGGCCTCGGCGATGGTTTCGGCCGCGTTCGTGAGTTCCTCCGGGGGAACGCCCGCGAGTTCTTCGACCTTCTCGGGAGTGAACGGCTGAACCTTCTCCTTCAGTTCGTCGAAGTGCTTGGTGCGCTCCTCGATGAACGCCTCGTCGTGGAGGTCGTTCTCGATAATGTATCGCACCATGCCGTTTATCCACGCGATGTCCTCGCCGGGTTTGGTCTGCGTGTACTGGCTCGCGTGCTCGGACAGACCGATTTTGCGCGGGTCGAAGACGAACAGGTCCGCGCCGTCGTCGACGTTCTGCTTGATTCGCGTCGCCAGCACGGGGTGGCTTCCCGTGGTGTTCGACCCGGTGATGAGATAGCAGTCGGTCTTCCCGATGTCCTCGTTGATGCGGTTCGACATCGCGCCGTAGCCGAGCGTCTGTTGGAGTCCGGCCACGGTCGAGGAGTGACAGAGCCGGGCGCAGTTGTCCACGTGCTTCGTGTGCAACACCTGTCGGGCGAACTTCTGAGCGAGGTAATTCTCCTCGTTCGTACACTTCGAGGAGGAGGTGACGGCGATGGCGTCGTCGCCCGTCTCCTCGCGTATCTTCGACAACCCCTCGTACACCTTGTTGAGGGCTTCCTCCCACGTCGCCTCGCGGAACTCGTCGCCTTCGCGGATGAGCGGCGCGGTCAGGCGGTTCGGGCTGTTCACGAAGTCGTATCCGAACTTGCCCTTCACGCACGTCGAGAAGTCGTTCGCGGGGGTCGCGTCCTCGTCCGCCGGTCGGACGCCGAGCACTTCGCCGTCCTTGCCGTACAGGTCGAACCGACAGCCGACAGCGCAGTAGTTACAGGTCGTCTCGGCTTTCGTCACGCCGGAGAGGCGCGGGCCGCTGACGAGTTCGGCCACATCGAACATCTGCCCGATGTTCAGCGTCTCGGAGGCGGATTTTTCGGCGACGTGTTCGGCCTCTTCGAGCAGTTCGTTCTTCGCGCGCTCGCCGGTTCCCCGCGCTTTCCCCTTCGCCTTCGCCATGAACCGCGCGACGCCGGAGAGCTCTTCCTCGTCGCGCTCGCCGGGCACGTTCCGGTTCGGCGCGGAGGACGTATCGGACGTTTCGGCGTGGTCCACCTCGATGGTCTTCCCGATGGAGTTCTTCTGATTGAATCCGGGGAGCGGGATGGTCGCCGAGTCGGTCAGCCCCTGTTCGACGAGCGAACCCGTCGGGCAGACGGTGGCGCAGTGACCGCAGGAGACGCACGTCGAATCGCTCATCGTTTCGGCGTCGCTCTGGAAGCCGATTCGGGTATCTTGCCCTTGCCCCTCGATTCGGAGGACGCCCTCGACCTGCACGTCGTTACAGGCCTCGACACAGCGGTTACAGAGGATACACTTGTTCCGGTCTATCTGGATGGCGGCCGACGTGTCGTCGATGGGTTCGTACTCGTCGCGGTCCTCGAATACGCCGTACCGCGGCTCCTCGACGCCGTTCTCGATGGAGGTGTCCTGTAGCTCACAGCGACCGTTCTTCCCGCAGGTCGTACAGCGGAGGTTGTGATTCGAGAGCACCAAATCGAGGTTGACGTCGCGGGCGTTCGCCGCTTCTTCGGCGTCGGTTCGGACCGTCAGGCCGTCCTCCGCGGGGAAACTACAGGACGGAACCAAACCGTGCTCGTCCGTCTCCACCATGCACGTCCGGCATTCCGAGCGCGGACCAATGTTGTCGCCCTGCTCGGTGTCCCGGTCGTAATGACAGAGCGCCGGGACGTGGCCGTCCGTCTCCACCGCGTCGATGGCGTCGATGAGCGTCGAACCCGGCGGAACGGCTATCGGGTGGCCGTCCACCGTCACGTGATTCATTCCATCGCCGTCCGAACCGAGGTCGGGGTCGTTCGCCGTCCCGGTGACGAAATCCTCGGTCAGCGGCGTGCTCGGTCGCGGGTCTTCGATGTCCGGCACACCGGGTTTGGGTGTGGCCGGAGCAGTGTCTTCGATTCCTGATTGCTCGTCTGAACTCATTTTGTGGTGTCGCCTCTCGTCGTCCGCGCTGCGTTTGCAACGCTCGTGTCGCTCTCACGATTACTGTACTTCCTCGCACGTGCCGGTCGGACAACGGCCCTCGGCGTGTGCGTGAAACTCCGGTTCGAATTCGTCCATTGCAGTCGTTACGGGCCGCGACGCCGACCGTCCGAAATAGCAGATGCTCGTCTCGCGCATCGTCCGGGCGAGTTCGCGGAGCATGTCGTCCTTGAACTCGCCGGAATAGATATCCCGAAGCAGGTTTGTCAACTGCTTCGAGCCTTCGCGGCAGGGAACGCAGCGCCCGCAGTTTTCCTCCTCGGCGAACCGCGCTCGCGTTCCGGCGGTCGCCACGGCGCACCGTGACTGGTCGAAGAGTTCGACAACGCCGTCGGTTCCGAGGCGTGCGCCGGTCAGTGCCGGGGCGCTCGGCGTGTGGTCGAGCGAGCGCGTGACGCCGCCGAACCGCCCGCCGACGCACGCCATCTTGAACTCGCTATCGACCGAGACGGCCTCCCGAATCGTTTCGAGGCTGCCGCCGGTCGGCAGTTCGAGGGTCGTGGAGGCGGTTACGTCACCCGTCACGGTCAGGAGTCGCGTTCCGGGGTCGGCGTCGTCCGAGTCGAACGCGTCCGAGTCGCGCAGGATTCGTCGAACCTGTGCGAACGTGCGGGGCGTGTGGACGATGGTCGGCCGACCGTACAATCCGTGCTCGCCGGGAGATGGCGGGCGGAGGCGGGCCTCCAACCGGTCGTTACCCTCCAGTGCTTCGAGGGCCATCGTCGGCTCCGCCGCGATGTACATGTCCGGGGCGGCGAAGGTGCGAATCGTCACACCCTCGGCGGCGTCGGTGTCGCTAAACGCGGTCATCGCCTCACGAACGCGTTCACGGGTTCCAAGGGCGGATTCCGGGCAGTAGACAACGATATCCTCCGCACCGATGGCCGTAGCGACCGCCGTCGCGCCGTCGAGCACCGCCACGGGGTCGGCCTCCAACAGTGTCCGGTCAGTGGCGTTTCTGTCGTCTGTTTCCCCGGCGTTCACGACGACGACCGGGTCGCCGTCGGTTTCGCGGGCCGTCCGCCACTCCTCGGCGACCGGTTCGTCCATCCGCGCATCCCCGCGCCCCCGCCCGAGCAAGCCGACGGTTTCGACCCGTGAGATAACCGCTTCCGGGGCTGCACCGGCCTCCGCCGCGACGAACTCCTCGTAGCCCTCCGCGGTCGTCGGGTCCACCCAGCCGCACCGTTCGAGGACGTCCCGGCGACCGACCGACAGCGGCCCGTCGTCCGGCACCGGGAAGGTCGCCTGCTCCTCGTCGTGGGTCACGACCGCGTGTGCGCCCTCCTTGACGACGGTGCCGTCCTCCAGCGATTCGACGAGGGTTCGGGCTCGCTCGGGGGTGCAGTTCGCGTGAAGCGCGGTGGTTCCGTCGGCCGTGGTCACCACGAGCGGCGTCAACTCCTCGATTCCGACCGGACCGACGTTCGCAACCGCAACCGTTTCCGCCGCGTCACGTGCACTGTCGAGCACCGCTTCCGCGTCCTCGCGCCCCGCCCCAGCCGAAACGCGAAGAATCGGTGCATCGAGTGCGGGCGAATCAGAAGTTCCCATTCCCGATGTACTATTACAGCCAGCCGATAAAAGATTATGACCGGCAGGCCGACACGACGATACGAACGACCGCGTTAGAACGGCGGTTCGAGTTGTGTGCGCGACTGCCTTCGTCGGCGGAGCGCGAGCGCGACGGTCGCGATTGCGAGCATGATGACGAGGAGAGAGCGGCATCGCTTCATCGTTTCACCCCGTTTTGTAGACGCCGCGCGCTTCCGCGACGTGTTCGTCGTCCTCGTCGTAGACGCTCACGTCGACGGCTCCCACGTTGCTCCCGTTTCGAACCACGTCGGCCTCGGCGTAGAGGTCGCCCGTGCCAGCGCTCAGATAGTCGATTCGCATGTCGATGGTCGGCACCGGTTGGTCGTTGAGCGAGACGAGCGCCGCGCCGCCGACGGTATCGGCGAGGGTGAACGTGACGCCGCCGTGGGCCACGAGTCGGTCCTGGTTCCACGACAGTTCCTCGCGCATCTCGAGTCGCCCCTCGGCGTGTCCGTCCGCCGCTTCCGTCACCTCGACGCCGAGCAGGTCCGCGAACGGCATGCCTTCGAAGAACGCTTCGATGTCCATACCACGACTGGACGCGGGGAGTAATTAAATGTACGTGGGGAGACCCTCTCAGGTATGCACGTTTCCGACGACGACGGAATCAGGACCATCACGTTCGACCGCCCGGAGGTTCGGAACGCCTTCACGCCCGACGCGGCGGGCGAACTCGCCGAAATCCTCGCCCAAAGCGACCCGAAAGAACAGGACGCTATCGTACTGACCGGCGAAGGGAAAGCGTTCAGCGCGGGCGGCGACATCGAGTCGATGGCCGAACGCGAGGAGAACGTCCGGGAAGCCTACGAGCGCGTTCGTGACACCCTTTCCCGCGTGGTCCACGAGGTGCTGACCGCACCGGTGCCGGTCGTGGCGAAGGTCAACGGGGACGCGGTGGGTGCGGGGATGGCGCTCGTTACGGCGGCCGACTTCGCCTACGCGACGGAATCGGCGCGGTTCGCGGCGTCGTTCATCAACGTCGGCCTCATTCCCGACATGGGCGGTACATTCCTCCTCCCGCGACTCGTCGGCCTCCGAAAGGCGAAAGAGCTCGCCTTCACCGGCGAACTCATCTCGGCCGAGGAGGCGGACGAACTGGACGTGGTGAACGAAGTCGTCCCGGACGAACAGCTCGATATCCGGGTCATGGAGTTGACCGACACGCTGGCGGACCAGCCGACCCACACCATCGCGCTGGGCAAACAAGCCCTGCACGAGAACCTGGGCAAGGACTGGCGCGAAGCGCTGGACTACGAAACGATGGTGCAGTCGCAAGCCTACGACATGCCCGCCCACATCGAGGGTGTCGCCGCGTTTTTGGAAGGACGGGAACCGGAGTTCGAATAGCGGAGAGGTGTCGGGTCGCCGTGTGGTATTCGGGAATTTTTCGGTGCTTTTTGACGAATCGATTCTCATTTCGTCGGACGAGCGTGCCGAATTTCGAACGGATAAATCATATTTCGCTCTATAGAAACGGAGTCTCCGCGGTTGGAATAGCCGGGGCGAATACCGCGTCGATGACTGCGACGGTGCATCGCCAGCGGCAGGGTGGGTAGTGAACAGAATCCCTGCGCGTCTGATGGTGTTTTTCCCGGGCGACGACGGCGAGTGCGCCTCGTCGTGCGGGATGTCGGTAGAATGAAAGGGCGAACGGCGGGTCTGCGGTATTACCACTCCGACTGCTTTTCTACTAGTTCGACGATCCCGTTCGTTCCATCGACACGAATCCGCTGCCCCGACCGTATTTGCTGGGTTGCGTTACGGACGGAGACGACCGCCGGAATCCCGTACTCTCGTGCGACGAGGGAACCGTGACTCATCTGCCCACCCACCTCCACGACGACGCCCGCTGCATTCAGAAAGAGGGGCGTCCAACCGGGGTCGGAAGATGGTGCGACGAGAATCTCACCCTTTTCGATCGTCTCGTCACTGGGATTCCGCACGACCGTAGCGACTCCTTCGACGGCACCGTCCGAAACACCAGTTCCGACGAGCGCTCCTTCTGGAACCTCCTCGCGTGTGACCTCACCTCTCAGAGCTTCACCCTCGCTCGTCAACACGGGCGGTGCGTCCATCGAGGCGTGACGTCGAAACTCGGCGCGTCGGGCGGCGACATCGACGTCGACGGATTCACCGTCGATCAAGTCGAATAGTTCCTCCTTCCGAAGAAACCACACATCCTCGAGGGTAGATAGCGCTCCGTTCGAAGCCAACATCTGGCCCGCATCCCGTATCACCTCGTGCCACGCCGTCAGAAAGTAGGCCACACCGTATTTTGGATACTCCCTGGTCTGGATGCCACCGCGATACGTACGGATGAGTTGCCGCACCAGTCGTGAGCGGAACGAACCGAGGAATCGCTGACCGGCCCGTCGTTCGAGGCGTTCAGCCGCCGCGTTTGCCTCCCGTTCCAATTCTCTGAAGTGGTCGCGGTGGTCACGCTTTTCACTCGAAGTAACCGTCGATTGAACGATGGCGAGCAACACGGAGGGGTCGTCCTGCCACCGGGGACGGCTAATATCCAGTTCTCCCGTCGCGCGGTGGCCGAAGGTGTCGAGGAACGCGGTAACGGCGGACCGGAACGTTTCACCACCCTCCACCGATTCGATTTCATCGAGTGACGCGCGCCGATTCAGTGCGTCAACCACGTGAGGGTACTGGCGCGCAACGTCCGCGAGGTCGCTAATCCCGAGATTGATTTTCGTCAGCATCTCGTGCGGCAACCCTCGTCCGAGGGCATTGACGTCCGCAGGAGCGTCGGTGAATCGTTCTTCGAGCATTCCCTGTGCCACCGTCCCCGCGATGAGCCCTCCCATCGGTGGGAACCGCGTGGCCGCTCTCGGGACGTCGAAGATGGCACGAACTCGCCCAGCAGTGTCGTCGGGTCTCCGTACCCGAGAGGCGACGTTCTTCCCCCACGTCTCCCATCTCGCTCGCTCTCGCTCCGGGGATACCGGTTCACCGATGAACGCGCTGAACGACCCATCGAACACCGTTCTCATTTGTGGAAGGAGTTTCTTCAGAAGGGAACCCGCCGAACTCGCGGCGGTGGGTACTGAAGCGACTCGTTCCGAGAGGGTCCGGTCTCGCTGAAACTCCTCACTCCGTCTGTCGAGGAGGTCACCGATAGCGGCACCCATCTGTTCGTTCGCCTCACCCATTCTCTCGGGAAACCGTTTGCGCATCGGCCCGAACCGGAGCGGACTCGTGACGTCGATGTAGATGCGCCCGCCCGCCTCGACTGCCCACCGCGTATCGGGGTCGAACCCGTACTCGGTGAACATCGTTCGAACGTACGATTTCCAGACGTCCAAAACGAGCGGCGGCATCGCTTCGGCGAACGATTGTCCGTGCCCCATGCTGATGTAGACGTGAAGACGGTCGTCGGCGGGAGCGGGAGAGGGAAGCGGAAACAACGACGTTATCGGCCTGGCCTGAAGGATAGTGACGTCGCCGTCCGCCAACGACCACTCGACGTCCTGCGGTCGGTCGAAGAGTGCTTCGATATCTCTTCCGACCTCGACCAACGCCCGTACCTGTTCGTCGGTGAGCACCGGACTCGACTGGTCGGCGCTCGGGAGTTCGACCGTCTCCGTGCCTCCGCTGGGTTGGGGACGAACCGAAATCCGCTGGTCTCCTGCCTCGTAGGAGAGGATTTCGCCCGTGCGAGCATCGACTTTGATGCCGTCCGCATTCACCTCCCCGGAGACGAGGGGTTCGCCGAGACCGCGACAGGCTTCGACGGACGAAACGTGACGGTTTCCCGTCATCGGGTTAGCCGTAAACAGCACCCCCGAGACGTCCGGAGAAACCATCTGCTGGACGACGACGGCGAGCGAGACCTCCTCGTGCGAGATTCCGTTCTCCGCTCGATACGCGATTGCCCGGTCAGTGAACAGACTCACCATACAGGCACGGACGCGGTCGATGACCGCATCCTCACCCCGTACGTTCAGGAACGTCTCCTGTTGCCCGGCGAACGAGGCCTCGGGGAGGTCTTCGGCGGTCGCACTCGACCGTACCGCGTACGTCGAGGACGTTTCGTCCGTCGTGAGCATTCTCCTGATGGAGTTCCGAACTTCGTCCGGGAACTCCAACGCCCGTATCTTCCTCCGCACGGTCGCACCGGCGTCTGCAATCGCTTCTGAATTCGTCGGCTCGAATTCGGAGAGCGAAGCAATCGCCGCTCTCGTCGGTGTATCGATGAGCCGTTGATATGCGGCGGTCGTTACACAGAACCCATCCGGAATCGGAAACCCCGACGTCGCTAGCCGGGCGAGATTCGCTCCTTTCCCGCCGACGAGTTCACGGTCAGTCGCTTCGGGGTCGGTCAACGAGACGACGGTCGGGTCGTCCACCCGTTCTCCGCCGAGTTCACTCATGGGAGTCCTCCACGGAGTCCTGCCTTCGTGACGGAGGGTTCCCCACGGAGTCCTGTTCTCGCGTCAGTCCGGCCGCGACGGCCGCGATGAGCGTCTCTCGAACCGCGGGATATCGTTCTTCCCCGATTCGCTCTCTCTGTTGGGCCAACCGAACGACAGCCCTGATCGTATGGGCGATCGTTTCCGGGTCCGGTCCGATAACTTTCCCTTCGTCGTACCATCCCTCGATGTGAGGAAGGAAGAAGTCGATAGCGCCCTCTCGTTTCTCGGACACTTCTTCGTCCGGAATCCGTTCGCGTACACGGGTCAGTTCCTGTTCTTCGACGAGGACTCGGTGGAATATCGGATTGGACTCCATCTCGCTGAGAGACTGTTCGAGTAGTGCCGCGATGGCAGTCTCCGGGTCGTCGTGTGCCCGAAACGATTTCCCCAACAATCGGGGGATTACTTCTTTGCTCTCTTGCTCTAAGATATCGATGTAGAGCGCTTCTTTGGAGTCGAAATACTGGTAGAAGGTACCGGTGCCGATGTCCGCCGGTTCAGTGAGTTCCGCTATCGTCGTCTTGCGTATTCCCTGTCGGGTGAACAGTTCTCGACCGGTATCACGGAGCGATTCTCGGACTCGTTCTCGTTTTTCCGCTGAAAATGAAGGCATAGTTTGTGGTGGGCTTCGATGGGACGACCTGGTTCGTGACGATTGGATATGTGCTATCTGAATATTTGAGTATTTCGTTCAAATATTCATATCGGGTCGTCCCCGTCTCGGAGGCCGGTGATAGAATGCATCTCGTAGCGCTGGCCGGGAGCGAGGATGAAAGTCCGCGTGGAGAAATCCCGTTTAGCAATTCCGGCATCCGTTCCCACAGGAGGTGTCCGCGAACGATTCAGCGTCACAGAATTTTCGGAGAAGACTCCGCCTGTCGCCATCTTCGGTCGGTATCGGTTCGAACGATGGCACGGACTGACGAATAGCCGACGAGCGACACTTCGACGAATACATCCCGACGAGCGACATTTCGACGAATTTCCACCGAGTGATTTAACGGAATGGAGGCCCACGGTACGAAATACGAAAACCGATGGTCCCAGATTTCTTTACCGCTACCGTCGTGGCGCTGGCAGTCGGGGTCGGGTTCGCGTTCACCTACTTCGGCTACTCCTTCGTGACGCAACTCACCTCGCTCGTCGGCGGTCTCGGCGGTGCCCTGTTCGGCAGTTTCGCCGCTCGAACCCTCGCCCCCGCATTCGGCATCGCGTCGCCGAACCTGTTGTTCGTGTCGCTAGTCGGTGCCCTCCTCGGCGGCCTCATCGGAAGTCGGGTGGCACACTCCGCCCAGCGGTTCGCCATCGTCGGGGGGAGCGCCCTCGCCGCCGCCTCGGCGGCGTACGCGTCGTTCGGTTCGGGCGGAGTCGGAACGATAGCCCTCCCGGTGCTCGACGGGGCCGCGGACCCGCTCGTCGGGTCGCTGCTCGTCGGCGGCGTCACGGGGATTCTCGTCTGGCGATTCTACCTGCCGTTCCTGACCGTCGTGACGAGCCTCCTCGGGGCGACCATCCTCCAAGAACTCGCGCGCCAGTGGGGGAACGTCCTCCCGGTGTTTCAGGCAGACGTGTGGGCGATGCTCGGGACGAACGAGGTGCTCTGGCTCCTCCTCGTCGGGTCGGGCGTCCTGATCCAGTATCGCCGCCATCGCCGCCTGAAATCCCACGTTCGGTTGCGGCGGCTCTCCCCCGGACGGTCGCGGTAAATCGGTCTTTATTCCCGTATTATTACTATTCGACAATTTTCAGTTCATCGCACTGTCGGACACCACAAAGCTTTCACCAGACGTGGTGGAAACTATTGGTGAGTCCACATGTCCCCCTGGTTGGTCACCTACACGTTCAGAGACGGGAGCACCGTCCGCCGCACCCTCGATGCTCCGACGATAGACGACGCGTACGAAGCGTCCACCCTCCCGAAGACTATCGGCGACCGCGTTCTCGACGGGATAACTATCGAGGAACGAGCGCAGCGGTCCGACGGCCATCACACGTCGATACGGTTCGGCGAAGAGGAACGGTGTACGGAACCCACGCCGCAACCGCGAATGGCTGAGTCCGGCGAACGAGTGCGGAAAGTCGCGGGAGATACGTCGTAAGCGACCCGTCCACGTGAACCGGCCGCTGAAGATGTCATTCGAAACGAACCGGTATTTCAACCGTCACGATACGACGACTGACTCCTTTCGGACGCTACCGATTCTGGCGTCCCGAGTGATTCTCCGCCGACATCCACGAGGAACGCGCACCTACTCGACGTCCTCGAACGCTTTCAACACGACTTTGCTCAGCGACGGGTGGATGTGAATCGTCTCGGTCACGTCGCCGACGGTTCCGGACCCGCTCGCCAGCGCGAGAAGGACCTCGTGAATCAGCGTCGAGGCGTCCGTACCGATGATGTGACAGCCGAGAACGCCCCCGTCGGGGTCGGCGAGCACCTTGACGAAGCCGTCCCGGTCCTTGAGCGCGTTACCCATCACCGTTTCCCGGTAGGCACACCGACCGACGGCGTACTCCCGCCCCGCATCCGCCAACTCTTGTTCCGTTTTTCCCGTTCCGGCGATCTGCGGTGACGTGAAAATCGCGTGGCCCATGCTCGTATACTCGACCGCCTCTCGCTCTCCGTCGAGGGCGTTTTTCACGACGTACTTCGTCTCGTGGTCGGCGGCGTGTTTGAACTCGTAGGTCCCGATGACGTCGCCCTGCGCCCAGACGTTTTCTGCGCTCGTCTCCAGAAACTCGTTCGTCTCGACGTAGCCCCGGTCGTCGAGTTCGATTCCCGCTCGTTCCGGGTCGAGTCGGTCGGTGTTCGGCCGTCGCCCGGTCGCGACCAGCATCTTGTCGGCCGTGACCGCGACGGGTTCGCCGTCCTCGGCGGTCGCCGTGACGGTCACGCGTCCATCCGCTTGGGAGACCGCAGTCGCCTCGTAGCCCGCGTGAACCGTGTGGCGGCGACGGGCGATTTCGGTGAACGTCTCCGCGACGTCGCGGTCCTCGTTCGGGACGAGCACGTCGCTCCGGCCGATGATGGTGACGGCCGTCCCCAGCGCCTCGTAGAAGTAGCCGAGTTCCGCGGCGATGTAGCCGCCCCCGACGATGACCAGTCGGTCGGGTTGACTGTCGAGTCGGAGCGCGTCGGCGCTCGTGAGGTAGTCAACGTCCTCGATGCCGTCAATGGGCGGAATCGACGGGCGCGCTCCGGCGGCCACGACGACTTTTTCGCCACGGATGCGCTTCTCGCCGACGTCGAGGGTTCGCTCGCCGACGAACCGCGCGTCGTCGCGGAACAGCGTGACGTTCTCGCGCTCCTCGTCGGTTCGTTCCATTCCGCGCGATTTTCCGTCCACCGCTCGGGTCACCTCGTGGACGATGCGGGGAAAATCGATTCGTTCGAGGTCGGCGTCGATGCCAAACTCGCCCGCGCGCCCGACGGTTTCCGCCACGTCCGCCCGGTGAATCAACGTCTTCGACGGGTTACAGCCGCGGTTGACGCACGTTCCGCCGATAGACCCTCGTTCGACGAGCGCCACGTCCAGTCCGCGGTTCGCGGCCGCGAGCACCACTTTGTTTCCGGTTCCCCCACCGATAACGACGACATCGAACTCTTCCATTCCGTTCACCCGAACTCCGTACGACGAGGAGGGTCAAGAATCCCCGAGGCGTTCCCTAGAGGAGCCGGTCGCCGCCGACCGTCACGGACACCGAATCGACCGTCTTCCCGTCGAAATCGACGGCGGTGAGCGTGGATTTTCCGACGGGCAGGAAGACGCTCTTCGACGTTTGGCCGCTGTAGACGCTCCCTGTATCGAACTCGCTTCCGCTCGAACTGATAACCACGAGGGTCCGAACGCCGTATTCCGTCGTCGCTGGCGGCGTGAGGCTCACTTTTGCGCTCACGCGACCGCTGGCCCACGGTTCGCTGACGGAGACCGTTTTGAACACGGTCGAATCCTCGATGCCCGTGACGCGGACCGTCGGGCTGAGGGTCAGACACCCGCTCGTTCCGACGACTCCCGCGGCGGCCGCCGCACCGAGGAACGCTCGACGTGAGCGTCGGTTCTCCCCTTCGTTCGTGTCGTCGTTCCCCGTCATCGCTGTGAATCCCGTAGGATGAGCGGCCCGATGGCGAGGGTTCGTTTGGCGACCGTGGCGATACGGAGGATGTACGAGACGAGGAGCATGAACGGAACCAGCGTGACGCTGAACGCCGCACCGACGATCAGCAGGATGTCCGAAAACCCGAACGTCGTTCCCGTGAACGTCCCGCTGCCGACGAACGCGAGCATCGCACCCGCCACGAACAGCGCGGGAATCGCGGCGTACAGTATCATCTGCGAGAGGTCGATGAGCGCCCACTGGAAGTAGAGCGTCTTGATGTGTTCGCGTGCGGGACCGAACATGGCCAGCGAGGTCTTCAACCGCTCGAAGAGTCGATACTGGTCGTCCGTGAGGTCGTCCCGATACTCGTCGCGCATCCGTTCGACGTGGAATATCTTCCACGAGTAGTTGAAGTTGAGCGCCGCGAACAGCACGTCGAACGTGCCGAACGTCGCGCCGTCGAGTTGTTCTTTGACGGTATCCGCGTTGCCCGTGAGACTGTCGATGAACTCGTCGAGTTCGCCGCGCAGTTCCTCGTTTCCGTCCCGTTCGACGGAGTTCCGGAGTTCGTTCGCTCGTTCCTCGGTCGTGTCGATAATCTCGCTCAAGAACGCGGACGGGTCGGACGGTGTGGTGTGGCCCAGCATCTCGCCGACGAAGTTCCGGAAGTCCATCGCGTCGCTCATCCGTCCGCGCTGGTCGCCGAGCGGACCGTTCTCCTGTGAGATAACCAACTGCGTGATAGTGACGACGAGCGTCGTCGCGGTGATGTTCGCGCCGAGCATGGTCGAGAACATCGTCTCGATGGTGTCCGCTTTCGCTATCTCGGACCGCAGGGGCGGGTAGAGGAACGTCCCGGTGATGACGAACGCGACGAAAAAGAGCAGGACTATGGCGCCCGTTACGAACAGTCGTTTCGCGCCGAGAACGACCCAAAGCTTTGCTCTGCTCTCGCCCGCCCGCTCGCGCATCGTGTTCGCGGTGCTGATTTGGTCGCCGTTGTCGTCTCGGTCACTCATTCTCGTTGTCGTCATCCCTCCATGCCGGTCGCTTGAAGACGAGATACTTCGTCCCGCCGCCGACGTATTCGATGGTCGTCACCAACTCCCAGCCGTCTTCGCCGAGGTCGTTCAGGTCGTTTTCGGGGTCGATGGATTCCTTTTTCGTGCTTCCCCGCGGCGGCCTGATGGTGTGGTATTCCCACCGCTCGGTCGCTCGTTTCGCCATGGATGGTTTTCTTCGGGGGAGGGAAGGAATAGAATTGTGGCCCCGAACTGTCGGGTAGCGGTCCGCGGGACTACAGGTCGAGGAATTCCTCTGCGTTCTCCCAGAGTATCTTCCGCTGGACCTCCTCGGGGAAGTCGAGGTCCTCGAACTGGTCCAACCACTGCCCGGGTCGAATCATCGGGTAGTCCGTCCCGAACATCACTTTGTCCTGCAGGAGCGTCTTCGCGTAGTGGAGCACTTGGTCGTCGATGTACTTCGGAAGCCACCCGGAGAGGTCCATGTAGACGTTGCCTTTCTGCTGACAGATGGCGAGTTGCTCCTGTTCCCACGGGAACGCGGGATGTGCGAGCAGAATCTGGAGGTTCGGGTGCTCGGCGGCCACGTCGTCGATGAGCATCGGGTTTCCGTACTTGATTTTGAGGCCCCTGCCGCCGGGTGCACCCGCGCCGAGCGTCGAGTTACCGCCGTGAAAGACGACGGGGACGCCGAGGTCTTCGATGGTCGAGAACAGTTCCTCGTGTTCGGGAGCGCTCGGGTCGAAGCCCTGCGCTATCTGCTGGAACTTGAACCCGGAGAGGTCGAGGTCGTTGACGACGCGTTCGGCTTCCTCCACGCAGTCGTCCTTCAGGGGGTCGACGCTACCGAAGCCGATGAAGAAGTCGTCGTACTCGTCGCGGATTTCGGCGACGTAATCGTTCGGAACCGGCGGGTTTCCGGTGTTGGTCTCGGCGTCCCAGCCGAGCAGAATCGTCCGACCGATTCCGGCCTCGTGGTACTCCTCGACGAGCGACTCGTAGGTGTCCGTCTCCATCTTCGCACCGAACTTGTTCGCGGCGTCCTCCATCATCTGCCCACCCGCGTCCTCCAAGAATTCCTTCGTCGGCTGATGGGCGTGGGTGTCGATAATCCGCGGTTCGTCCTCCGCTTCGAGTACGTCGAGCGTCATACGCGATAATTCGCCGGAGAGGTGAAAAAGATGAACGACCCGGAGTCGCCCCTCGTCACATCGCGTCGGCGTACCGTTCGGATATTCATGAGCGATATTTTTAGTAATTTGACCACGAATTGATTTTATGAATTATAATCGCGTTTCTGCTGAAGATGCCCGAGAATCCAGATACACCGAACGAGCGAACGACACTCGACCGACGGTCGTATCTCAAAATCGCAAGCGGCGCGCTGGTTGCGGGAGGAACCATCGCTTCCGTCACTCCGACGACGGCGACCCCGGACGACTTCCAGTACGACGAGGTGTACGACGTCGTGGACGACCTCGGGATGGACCCGAGCGGTGAGGAACCCATCGACGACATACTCCGCGAGAACCTCCAGAGCAACACGAAACTGGAGTTTCCGGACGGGACCTATCGCGTCACCGAGTTGGTGTATAACTACGGAAAGGGACTCCACGACTTCGGCATGGTCGGCGTCGAGGAGGGGGCAACGATGCTCCTCGATACGCCGGACAGCGCCACGCAAAATCCCGGTGCGATGTGGCTGTCCGTGGGCGGCGCGAGCGATTCGTACAACATCCAGTACGAGGGACTTCGGCACGACGTCACCGACGCCCCGGAAGCGCCGGGGATGCAGATAAACGTGGACGACGGCCTCCTCGTCCGGGACGTGGACCACCACGGCGTCCACGACGGGTCGAAAGGACCGTTCATCTTCGGCGTGCTCACCGACGACGGGTCCGGGTTGGTCGAGGGACTCCGCGCCCCCGACGGCGCGCCGGACGGAAGCGGCGCGGTCGGCGTCTTCGTCCACCAGTACACGAAGGGGGCCCTCGAATTCAGGGACTGCCACGTCGGAGGATTCCCGAACAACGGCCTGTACGAGTCGAGCAAGAGCACCGGTACCGTCACCGTCAACGGCGGCGAGTACAGGAACAACAACATCGCGAACGTCCGTCTGGCCGGGTCCGGCGGCACGGTTCGTGACTGCTGTGTCGTCATCGACGACGCGCACTCGTCCTCCTCGTTCCCGACGAACATGCGGGGTATCTGGCTGTTCGCCGACGACGCGACGGTCGAAAACTGCGACGTCAGCCTGACCGCCGACGCGGCGAGCGACGGGGCGATAGTCGCCGCCGGTGCGGGAACGACCGCGATTCGAGACACCCGAATTCGAATCGGCACCGACGACACGGCGGCGATGTACGCGGTGAAGCCGGAGTCCACGCCCGCGCCGGTCGTCTGTTCCGGCGTGCAGGTGACGGGCGACGCAAACCACACGGGAAGCGGCAATCCCGGCAGCGCACCGCTCCGTGCCTTCGGCCGCCCGAACTCCGTCTTCGAGTCCTGCTGTGTGAGCCAGACCGGTACCGACCGCGACGGAATCCTCTTGCAGTACTGCGACGGCAGTACGGTTACGGGAAGCGGGTTCGACGTGACCGGAGACGCCGTCGTCCTCGACCACTCGGACGACGTGACCCAACAGTGTAACTCGATCTGCGGGGCGTCCTGTACCTCCCCGTCGTGCTCGTCGGAGGAGTAAGGCCGCCGACCCGCGGTTTCGTTTCGCGTTTCATAGTCCCGCGTCGAGCATGAGCACCGCCACCGCGCTCGTGACGATAGCCACGGGAACGCCCACCGACAGCAACCGCCAGATGGAGATGTCCACCCCGCGGCGGGCGGCCTGCTGAAGCGCGATGAGCGTCGCCGCGCTGGCGATGGGCGTGGCGTTTCCGGCGAGGGTGCTAACCGCCGAGAGGACCAGCCAACCGGACTGGCTCGTGACGCCCGACGAGAGCAGGACGACCGCCGGAACGTTGCTGATGAGGTTCGACAGGACGAACGTCAGTCCGGCGAATCGCCAACTAGCGCCGAATCCGGAAACGAGTCCCATCAGAGACGTCTCCTCCAGACTGCCGACGAGGACGAAGATGCCGACGAACAGGACGATGATGCTCCAGTCCATCCCGTGCAGTATCTCCTCGCCGGGCACTCGACGGAACAACTGGAGCCACGTGATGTGAAGAATCCCCATCGACGCGGCGATGATGCCGGGGTCCGAGTCCGGGAAAACGATGAGGAGGGCGAACGTGGCGAGGAGGAAGACGACGCTCGACAGCGCCCACCGCTCGTCGATGTCGGGGACGGGAATCTCTGGGAGCGTCGTCCCGGCGGCCGTAATCGGCACGAGGACGAGCGCCGCGATGAGCAGGCAGACGAGCGCGACCGGCGCGAGGTGCGCGACGAACTCGACCGACGTCAATCCGCTTCGGTTCAGGATGTAGGCGTTCTGCGGGTTGCCGAGCGGCGTCGCCGCGCTGCCGATGTTCGCCCCGAGGACGACGGCGATGAGCGGCGGCACGGGGTCGATGTCGGCGTTGCGAATCACCTGTACGAGGATGGGCGTCAGCAACAGGACCGTCGCGTCGTTGAGCGCGACGGAGCTGAAGACGGCGGCGACGACGAGCGTTCCCACGGTGAGTCGTCTCGCCGTCCCGGTGAAATCTACGAGGTACGACCCCGCCCAGCCGTAAAAGCCGCTCCGCGAGAGCGCCTCGACGTGGGCGAGCATGCCGAACAACAGGAGGAGAGTGCTCGTATCGACGCTGGCGAGCGCCTCGTCGGGAGAAATCGCCCCGAGCGCGAGGACGACGACGGCACCCGTCGCGCTCGTCAGCGACCGGCTGAGCGGGTAGACGCGAATTTGGTTGAAAAACAGCAGGCCGAAGGTACAGAAGACGACGGCGACGACGAGCGCGTCGGAGACCATGGACTAAATTTCGAAGGGAACGGCATAGAACGTTCGAACGGACCGCGGTTCGGTTAGCCGACGAAAATCGAACGGCGCGTTCAGTCCCGGCGCTTGATGAGGAACTTCATGTCGCCTTCGAAGACGACGGTATCCTCTTGGTTGGTCATCGTGGTGTCGATGACGACGAGACCGGAGTCCTCGCGGCTGGAGAGGTCCTTCGTCTCGATGACCTCCATGTCGAGCGAGATGGTGTCGTCCATCTTGACGGGCGCGGGGATGTCCATGTAGTTCATGCCGAGGAACGCGAGGACGGTGCGCTCCAGGAAGCCACAGCGGTAGACGAACCCGGTCGCCAGCGAGAACGTCATCGGGCCGTGTGCGACGCGTTCGCCGAAGTACTCGTCCTCGGCGTAGTGCTTGTTCGTGTGGAGTTCCGTCCAGTCGCCGGTGAAGGCCGAATGCATCACGAAGTCGTACTCGGTGACCGTCCGGCCGACGCTCTCGAACGTCTGGCCTTCCTCGAAGTCCTCGAAGTAATGCGGCTCGTAGCTGTAAGCCATGTCGAATCCCACTCGGGAAGAATATAAGTAACTACTGTGCGGAACCGACCCATGGTGACTATCCCGGACGAGCGATACGACGAAATCGCAAACGACCCCTTCTGTGCGACCCTCGGAATCGAACTCACGGCCCTCGAATCGGGCGGGGCGCGGACGGAACTCACGGTCCGAGAGGAGTTGCTGAACTTCCACGGGACGCCCCACGGCGGCGTCGTCTACTCGCTCGCGGACGCGGCGTTCGCGGCGGCGTCGAACGCCGACGGCGACACCGCGCTCGCGCTGGAGACGAACATCTCCTACCTCTCGGCCGCGGACGTGGGCGACAGGCTCGTCGCGGTCGCCGAGCGCGAGGACGAGACGCGACGCACCGGCACCTATCGGGTTGACGTGGCCGTCGAGGCGGTGGGTGAGGAAGACGAGGAGGAAACTGAAACGGGAGACGGGAGCGAGAGGACTGAAACCGCGAGAGAAGGTAGCGAAGGAACGGAAGAAGTAATCGACCGCGAGGAAATCGCCATCTTCCGCGGTCGGGTGTATAAACCCTGATAGCCGGACCGAGACCGACCGCCGAAGCACTCGACGGCACACCCCAAACACCCCCGACCACCCGTCGAACTCGGCCTCGATTCCTTCCCACTTCGGTCGTGATATCCCGAATCAATTTTAATCCCCGTGATAATTGCCTCGAGAACTGCACGCGGTAACCACGTTCGAAACGCTCGCCGAAAAGAAATGAGAATTTTATCGGCACGAGGGGCTTAAATTCCAAATTTGATTGGATAATGGTGTGATTTATACCGTTTCAGTAAATGTCGTGAGGTATGAACACGAGTCCCATGCCGTTGCCTCCCTCGCTGCTGTACGCAACGGCCGGTGGGCGATCACCGCGGCAGAACGTCGTCGTCCTGTCCGACGGGGGTGACGCCGAACGGACGGTTTCGTTCGCGGCGACGCTCGCCGACGCACGGGGTGGCGAGTTGATACTCGTCAATGCGGCCGTCAGGTCGTCGGGAACGCCGCTCAATCTCGCCGGAAACGTGCTAAACGAACGGCAAGCGGCAGCCCGACGGACTCTTCGGACCACCGTCGATTCCGCGTTCGACGTTCGAACCCGCGCGGCGGCCCGAGTCGGACGGAACTATCTCACCATCGCGCGGACCGCGAGCGAGGAGTTCTCGGCCGGTGTAGTCGTGGTGGACGAATCGGAGTCGATGACGTCGACGGCGTTCGGTCGAAGCGTCTCGACGCGCGTCGGTGGCCACGTCGATTGTGACGTGATCTCCGTGGGCGGAAATCACCTCTCGACCGACGTGACCTCGATTCTCGTTCCGGTAGCCGGTGGCCCGCACTCCGGGCTGGCCGTCGATATGGCACGATACCTCGCCGAGAAACACGGCGCGTGGCTCGAACTCCTCCACGTCGTCTCGAGTTCCGCGGACGAACGCGCCCACACCGACGCGGAGCAGTACATCGCCGCGGCCAACGAGCGCCTCGGCGACTTCAGCGCCGTCGACGAGTGGATTCTCGAAGCGGACGACGCCACCGACGCCATCGTCGAACAGTCTCAGTACTACGACGTGACGGTGCTCGGCGCGCCGCAAAAGAACAGGCTTCGGGAGTTCGTCTTCGGGTCTACGACGGCGGATGTTCGTTCCTCGGCGTACAGCACCGTCGTCAGCGTCGAACGCCCGGACGGGCGCGACTCGCTGCTCGGTCCGTGGCTCTGAGTCGAGGGACGCGAAGCGCCGCCCTCAGCGGTGGTCGTACACCCGCTTTACCTTCCCGACCTCGGTTCGTTCGAGGGCACCGGGTTCGACCACTTCCAGCGTGTCCGGTTTGACTTCCAGAATCTCGCGCAAACGCTCCTGGATTCGCTCGCGGAGTTCGTGCGGCGAATCCTCGAAGTCCTCGTGGTATTCGACGGTTATCTCCATCCTGTCGAGTTGGCCGTCCCGCCGCAAGTCGATGCGGTAGTGCGGGGCAACGGCGTCCAGGTCGACCATAACTTCCTCGATTTGGCTCGGGTAGACGTTCACGCCGCGAACGATGAGCAGGTCGTCGGCGCGGCCCGTGACGTTGCCCATTCGAACCATCGTCCGGCCACAGTCACACCGCCCGTAGTTCAGCGTCGTCATGTCGCCGGTTCGGTAGCGCAGGACGGGCAGGGCTTCCTTGGTCAGACTCGTGATGACGAGTTCCCCCTCCTCGCCCTCGGGGAGCGGTTCGCCCGTCTCCGGGTCCACGACTTCGGGGTAGAAGTGGTCCTCCCAAACGTGGAGGCCGTCCTGTGCGTCCGCACACTCGATGGAGACGCCCGGCCCGATGATTTCCGAGAGGCCGTACACGTCTACCGCGGTCACGTCGAGCGCCTCCTCTATCTCCTCGCGCATCGGGTCTGTGAACGGTTCCGCGCCGATGATGACCGTCGAGAGCGGGAGGTCTTTCGGGTCAAGGCCGCGCTCTTCCATCGCTTCCGCGAGGTACAGACAGTAGGAGGGCGTACAGGAGAGCACATCGCTCTCCAAGTCTTGGAGCATGTCTATCTGCCGGGCGGTGTTGCCGCCGCCGACCGGGATGACGCACGCGCCGAGTTCCTCGACGCCGTCGTGGAACCCGAGACCGCCGGTGAACAATCCGTAGCCGTAGGCGTTCTGGACGACGTGTTCGGGTTCGACGCCCGCGGCGGAGAGCGACCGGGCCATCACCTCGCGCCAGACGCCGAGGTCGGACCCGGTGTAGCCGACGATTTTCGGCTTTCCGGTCGTCCCCGACGAGGCGTGAATCCGCTGTAGTTCCGCGCGCGGGACGGCGAACATTCCGTCCGGGTAGTTGTCGCGGAAGTTCTCTTTCGTCGTGAAGGGGAGTTTCGAGACGTCCTCGACGCTCTCGATGTCGTCCGGCGAGACGCCAGCCTCGTCGAGTGCGTCTCGGTAGAAGGGGACGTTTTCGTAGGCGTGTGCGACCGTTTCGGCGAGTCGGTCGTCCTGAAGCGCACGCAGTTCCTCCCGAGATGCACTCTCGGTGTCACTGTATGTCATGCTTATTCATGATTCGAAGGCGGACGGGAAAACTGTTTCTCGATTCCGGCCGAAATATCGCAGCTCGACTGAACGTTTATTTTCCTCGCCGTTGCACGCGGAGTGGATGGCAACTGTCTCGGAACTGTGGGGGCGGTCGAGCGCGAGCAAACGACACTGGCGAGTCTTCGTCGGCGGATACGCCGCGGTCGTCTTCGCGCTCCTCGTCGTTGTGACGCTCGCCGGGGGGTCGGTTTTCGCCGACTCGTTTCTACTTTCCGCGGCGCTGTTTTACGCGCCGCCGTTCGTCTCCGCGGCGAGCGCCTTTCGCGGCGGTGGCGCGCCCGCCAGCCTCGCCGTCGGTCTCGCACCCGGCGTTTTGTTCGCGCTCGTCGTCGGGAGCCGCGCTCTCGTCGGCCACCCCGTTCAGGGTGAAGCCCCGCTCTGGGCGCTGACCGTTGGGTTCTCACTCCTCGGCGTGGTCGGGGCGCTGCTCGGATACGGACTCGGAAGGGGGGTGCTCCGATTCGTGGAACGGTAGCTGATTCGGATGGCGCGAAAGGGGGGACGGGAAGTGGCATCGGGCGCTGAGCTCCGGCGGACGCTTCTGTCCGATGCGTGATACCAGACGACACAATCAAATAATCGACCACCGCAGTTCGGGACAGATGCAAATCGACTACCAGCGCGAACTCGCGGAATTCGAGTGGGACATCCCGGAGGGGTACAATCTTCCGGCGGTCATCGAGTCCCACGCGGAGGCGTTCGGCGACCGACTCGCCGTGCGGTTCCGGGACGACGATGGGAACGAGGCACGGCGGCGGTTCGCCGACCTGCGCGACGACATGAATCGGTTCGCCAACGCGCTCGAATCGCTCGGCGTGGGCGAGGGCGACCGGGTGATGCACCTCCTGCCGCGCCATCCCGACGTGTTCGCCATTCAACTCGGGGCGCTGAAGCGCGGGGCGATTCTGGTGCCCTGCTCGGCCATGCTGAAGCCCAAGGACATCCAGTTCCGGGCGAACGACTGCGAGGCGACGACGATAGTGTGCCACGACGAACTGACCGATATGGTGGAAGCCGTCGCCGACGAGACGCCGCTCGACACGATGGTCGTGCTGGGCGGGTCGCGGATGGGCGAGTGGAAGTCTTTCGGCGCGCTCATCGACGGGGAATCGACCGAACACGACGGGCCGGACATCGGTCCACAGTCGCCGATGTCTATCAACTACACGAGCGGGACGACGGGACAGCCGAAACCCGTGCTCCACCGTCACCGCTGGATGCACTGTTTCGAACGCGTCAACGGGCGCTACTGGTGGGGCGTCGAGGAGGGGATGGACTTCGAGGACGAACTGCTCTGGGCGACGACGGGAACCGGGTGGGCCAAGTGGTTCTGGAGTCCGGTCGGGGTGGCGCTGACGACGGGCGCACCGCAGTTCGTCTACCGGGGGGACTTCGACCCGGAGACGTTCCTCTCGCTGCTCGAATCGGAGGGCGTCACGCGCCTCTGTGCGGTGCCGACGCAGTACCGGATGTTCACCCAAGTGGACGACATGGCCGACTACGACCTCTCGCTGAAGCAAACGCTGTCGGCGGGCGAACCGCTGAACCGCGAACCGATTCAGGCGTTCGAGGAGGCCTTCGACGTGACGCCCCGCGACGGCTACGGGCAGACCGAAACCGTCGCCTTGGTGACGAACTACCCCGGTATCGACGTGAAGCCCGGAAGCATGGGCAAGCCGACGCCCGGCCTCGGAACCACCATCATCGACACGGTGGACGAGGAAGAAGTCGAGCGGGGAGAAATCGGCGAAGTCGCGGTTCCCGTCGATAGTCCCGCCATCTTCGACGGCTACTTCGAAAAGCCGGAATTGGACGAGCAGACCTTCTCGGGGTCGTACTACCGAACCGGCGACTTGGCGAGCGAGGATGAAGACGGCTACTTCTTCTTCGAGGGCCGCGCCGACGACATCATCATCTCCTCGGGCTACCGCATCGGACCGTTCGAGGTGGAGGATGCGCTCGTCGGCCATCCGGCGGTCGCGGAGGCCGCCGCCGTCGGCAGTCCGCACGACGAGCGCGGAAACGTGGTCAAAGCGTACGTCATCCTCGCGCAGGGCTACGACGGGGGCGACGAACTCGTCGAGGAGCTACAGGAGTATATGAAAGAGGAGACGGCACCGTACAAGTACCCCCGACGTATCGAGTTCGTGGACGAACTGCCGAAGACGTCGAGCGGAAAAATCCGACGTATCGAACTCCGAGACAGGGAAGTGTCGAAGTTCGGAGACTGACCCTCGCCGCTTTTAGTCGACCGCGAAACCCTTGTCCTGTAGTACCTCCGTGACCCGCTCACGGTGGTCGCCCTGTAGTTCGATAGCCCCCTCGTGAACCGTCCCCCCGGTCGCCATCTTTCGCTTGAGTTCGGACGCGAGGTCCTTTACGTCCACCTCGCCGGTGTCGAACCCCTCGACGATGGTGACCGGCTTGTCGTAGCGCCGTTTCTCGGTTCGGATGACGAGGCGCGTCTCGGTTCGCCCCAGGTCTTCGTCGATGCCGAGTTCTTCCGGCAGTCCCGTGATGGAACTGAAGTCGTCTTTGTCGTTTGCCACGGCACACGAACTATGCCACCCAGTACCTTGGTTCTGTCTCATCTCAGAGATTAGACATCCGGGCACGGGTCCCACGACCGTTCATCGGCACCGCGGACCGTCGTTGTGAGAGAAGATACCCACGTTGCCGGACCGATAGTCGAGTATCACGTCGTGACAACCGCGTTTCGTAAAGGTGGCGTGAGTGTGAGCCGACCCGACGCTCAGGCTGAGCGTGTACCGACCCGGTGTCGTTCCCCACGTTCGGTCGGCGGCGCGGATAGCGATGGGGTCATCGTGCTCCACCCGCCGAGAGAATCGATGGACGGTACTTCCGTCGCGTTCGATTCGAACGCGAAAGACGTGCGGTTCGTCGTCGTAGTTCATCACGTCGAAGTGACCGAGCGTCGCCTCGAGGGCGTCGAAAATCCCGACGCACCCGGCGGTTACACCCGTAGAGAGGGAGACGAGGAGGGCTCTCCGTTGCATGTCTGACACGAGACCGAATCGTGGCAAGTGTTTTTCGTTGTCGAAATCTCAAGCTTCTAAACCCGTCCCCCCGTCGTGGTGACCATGGAACGAGTCGCAATCATCGGCGCGTCGATGACCCAGTTCGGGCAGCGCGACGCATGGATACGCGAACTGTTGGCGGAGGCCGGGGAGGCCTGCCTCGACGACGCAGGCGTCTCGCCGTTGGACCTCGACCACCTCTACGTCTCGAACATGGCGAGCGGCGAGTTCGAGGGTCAGACCGGCGTGCCGAACGCGCTGGCACACGACCTCGGCGCGCTCCCGGCGTACACGCAACGCATCGACCAGACGAGTTCGAGTGGCGGCGCGGGAATCTACGCCGCGTGGCAGTCGGTCGCCTCGGGAGCGAGCGACCTGACCCTCCTCGTCGGCGGGGAGAAGATGACCCACGAGACGACCGCCGAGGCGACGGACGTCATCGCCTCGCTGACCCACCCAGTCGAGTACAAACACGGACTCACCCTGCCGAGTTTCGCGGGACTCACCGCTCGGCGCTATCTCCACGAGTACGACGCGCCGCGCGAGAGTCTGGCGAAGGTGGCCGTCAAGAACCACGAGAACGGTGTTGACAACCCGCACGCGCAGTTCCGCAAGGAGGTGGATGTGGAGACGGTGATGGAGTCGCCCATCGTCGCCGACCCGCTCCGCCTCTACGACTTCTGTCCCATCACGGACGGGAGCGCCGCGCTGTTGTTCTGCCCGGAATCGGAGGCCAAGCAGTACACCGACGAGTACACCGTCGTCTCCGGAATCGGCGGCGCGACCGACACCCACGTCGTCCACGAGCGCGACGACCCGACGGTGATGGGTGCGGCCGTGGAGAGCAGCGAACTCGCCTACAACATGGCCGAGCGAGGACCGGAGGACATCGACGTGGCCGAACTCCACGACATGTTCACCATCCTCGAATTCCTCCAGAGCGAGGCCGTCGGCTTCTTCGAGCAGGGTGAGGGCTGGAAAGCCGTCGAGGAGGGTGTCACCGACCGCGACGGCGACCTCCCTATCAACACCTCCGGCGGCCTGAAATCCAAGGGCCACCCGCTCGGCGCGAGCGGCGTCGCACAGGCGTACGAACTCCACCAGCAGTTGCTCGGCAACGCCGGAAAACGGCAGGTCGATGCGGAGGTCGCACTGGCCTGCAACGTCGGCGGGTTCGGTAACTGCGTCATCACCACAATCATGGAGGAAGCATGAGCGAAAATTCGAAATTCGAAGCGCACCGCTGTCCCAACGGCCACCTCTCGTATCCGGGGCACCCGCGGTGCCCGGAGTGCGCCGAACCGCAAGACGAAACCGTCGATTTGACAGATAGGACCGCCGAGGTCGTCACGTGGACGACCAGCACCGCGACCCCGCCCGGCGTCCGGCAACCGAACTCCATCGCCATCGTCGAGTTCGACGTGGACGGCGACTCGGTGCGGGCCATCGGACAGTTGACGACGGACGGCGTGGAAATCGGCGACGAAGTGCGGCCCGTCTACGCCGACGAACTCCGCGACCCGGACGCCGGAATCCGAGAGAAGGCGAGTCAGGAGTGGGACGGCTACCGGTTCGAACCCGTCGAGTGAGCGCACGAAGGGTCGTCGTTTTTCCATCCGGTTCGAAACCCCGTCGATAGTTCGAGTGGGGACGCCGAAACAGAACGAAGAACGAGAGAAGAGGGGGAGAACAGAGAGAGAAGAACGGGGAAGAGAGGGAGAAGAACAGAGAGAGAAGAACGGGGAAGAGAGGGAGAAGAACAGAGAGAGAAGAACGGGGAAGAGAGGGAGAAGAACAGAGAGAGAAGAGAGGAGGAGAGACGGCTCACGCGTCGGGCTCGTCGTCGGGACCGGATTCGTCATCGTCGGGACCGGATTCGTCATCGTCGGAATCGGATTCGTTATCGTCGTCCTCGTCGTCGCCGCTGCCGTTACCGCGAACGCCCAGTTCATCGCGGATGGAGCGGAGTTCGGCGTCCACGTCGACTTCGGGTTGGTCGACCCCCTCTTCCAGTTCCGCTTCTTCGGCGTCGGCGTTGTCCGCGAGTTCGCGCCCCGCGTCGGCCTGTTCACTCCCGGTCGAAACTTCCTCGCGGATGTCGTCGCTGAGTCGGCGGGCGTCTTCGAGGATGCGTCGGGCGCGCGGTTCCTCCGGGAGACCGCCCTCCGAGAGGGCGGTTTCGACGTCGTTCAGCGTGTCCTGCAGGCGGTCAAGGGTGGCGCGACTCGCCCGTCCGGCGCGGGCGCTGAGGTCGGAGCGCGCTCGTTCCGTCGGGTCGTACTCGGGATCCACGAGGCGGATGATCTGCTGGAGCGCCTTCAGCGCGCGGACGTTCGCTTCCAGCATGGTGATGAGCGTCGGAATGGCGTACTCGCCGGTGAACGAGAGGACTTCGCGGGGCGTTGGCGGGCGCGGCAGTCCCATCGGGCCGCGCGGCGGTTGCCGAAGTTCGGTCTGGAGGCCGCGCAAGGTGGTTTCCAACTCCTCGATTCGCTCTTCGAGGTCCTCTCGGTCGTCCCGGTCGGGGTCGTCCCGGTCGTTCGACATAGGTGACCGTTGGCACCGCAGAACAAAAGTATTGGTCGGTCGAAATGTGCGAGTCGGTCGAATGAGCGGGTGGGTTGGAATACTAGGATCGGTCGGCGGTCGGGACTCAGAACCCTTCCGTGAGGAATACGTCCCGCTCGGGGAACAGTTCGGCGAGGGTCGCACGCGCGTCGCCGGTTTCGACGGTGAGGTTTCCGAACCGTTCGGCGTCTTCGACGGCGTGATAGCCCACGACCAACTGCGAGAGCGTGTTCACGTCGATCGTCACGTCGGGGTCGGCGTCGGTGCGCTCACAGCGAACGACGTCGTCGGTGTCGAGTTCGAACGTCCCCTCGTTCCACGCCGCCAGCGGGTCGGTGACGCGGAGGACGACGGTAGCGTCCGCATCGTACGCGATGCTTTCGAGGGCGCGCGGGACGTCCACGAGGCGGAACATCGGACCGGCGTTGATTTCACAGTCCACGTCACGGGGATTCGCCACGATGTCGAGGAGGTCGGTGGATTCGGGGACGTAGGTCAGTTCGACGGTTTCGACTTGCGAGTCGTGATACTGCACGAACCGCAGGAGATGGCGGTATGCCTCGTCGTCCATGGCCGTCAGTTCCCACACTTTGAACCGTTTACCGTCGCCCTCGTCGTGGACGGTGTAGACGATGAATCCGCGCGCCTCGTCCTCCCGCATCCACGCGTACACGTAGGGGTCCCGCTTCCAGCTCTTGAAGATGCGCTCTCGCCACCAGTCTTCGGTTCGGTCGGTGCTGAGGGCGTATCCCTCGGTCATCGCGTCGAACGCGGGAACGAGCAGTTCCCAGTCGTCGGCGTCGAGCGGCCGAAACTCGCCCGCGGGTTCGATGTCCAAATCGAGCGCGTCCGGGGTCGTCTCGTACTTCGTGTGCTTGTTCGCCGTCGCCCAGCCGTACTTCCGATAGAACTCGTAGGAGAAGGGCCAGAGGGCCGAGAAGTACACCTCGTTCTCGCGGTACTCGGCGAGCGATTCGGCGAGCATGTCTCGGACCAGTCCGCGGCGGCGGCTCTCGGGCGGCGACGCGACGGCGGACAGCCCCGCCATCTCGTGCCAGTCGCCGCGGATTCGCGCGGTGAACCAGTAGTGTTTGCACACGCAGCGCAGGTCGTCGCCGTCGAACACCCCGCGGCGGTCGCCGAGTTCCGATTCGTCGTCGTCATCCTCGTCGGCTTGGAGGCCGTTTTCCGGTTCGAACGCGTATCGCAAAAACCGCCGATACTCGTCTTCGTATATGGCCGGTATCGGCCGATAGTCGGGCATGATTGGGGATTGATGGGAAGCGAGAAATATGTTCGTGTCGGCCACATGTATCGTATATCGATATATGAAATCAAGGGTTCGAACAGGGGTATCGTTCGTCAGAAAATCGGCGAGCCGACCTGAAAGTCAACTATATGGTCGTCGCGGAGCCATAGCCAACGATGAAACTCGGACGGATACGGGTGTATCCAATAAAAGGGCTCGACGGCATCGAAGTCGATGCGACCGACATCGTACCGGGAGGTACGGTGGCCTACGATAGGGAATTTGCGCTCTTCGACGCCGCGGGCAACGCCGTCAACGGGAAGCAAACGGATATGTTTCAACGGCTGTCGACGGATTTCGACCCCGCTTCGGGTGAACTGACGATAGAAACGCCGGACGGAGGGACACGTCTCTTCGACCTTCCCGAGCAACGCGAACGGGCCGAACGGTGGTTCAGCGAAATCTTCGAGATGGACCTGACGCTGCGTCGGGACACGGAGAACGGGTTCGTCGACCGGCGAAAGCGGGGACCGTCGGTTATCAGCACGGCCTCGTTACGTGCCATCGCGTCGTGGTTCGACGGGATGACGGTCGAAAGCGCGCGGAGACGACTCCGCGCCAACGTCGAAATCGAAGGCGTTCCCCCGTTTTGGGAGGACCGATTCATCGGTGACGGGTCTCCCGCCTTCGAAGTCGGCGGTGTCCGATTCGAGGGCGTCGAGGCGTGCAATCGGTGCGTCATCCCACAGCGCGACCCGGACACGGGCGAAGCCCTCCCAGAATTCCGCACGCGATTCATCCGAAAACGACGGGAGACGCTCCCGGAATGGGTTGACGAGAGCGCGCTCGACCACCACTACGCGGCGATGCTCATCGCCCAGATACCCGAGTCGGACCGCAATCAAACCCTCCGCGTCGGCGATACCGTCGAAGTAGTCGAATAGGCCCGGAAGGATTCGACGGCACGGAGCCACCGATTTTCGAACCACGACGGCACGGGAAACGATGTATGGTTGGAGTAGAAGGGTTGTCCAACGTGGAATACCGTGAAGGGAGCGGCGTTTTCAGTTCGCCGCTTCCCCGGATTCGACGTTCGTCCGCCGTCCCAGAAGTCGCTCGCGGAGTACGAGGAGGCACGGAAGCACCGTGACGCACGCGACGAGGGCGTACACGATGCTCAATCCCGTCACCGTCCCGAATCGCCGGAGCGGGGGCGAGAGAGCCAAGGCGAGCACGCCGAACCCGGCGGCCGTCGTCACCGCACTCCCGAGGAGTGCGCCGCCGGTCCCGACGACGGCGGCCGAGAGCGCCTCTCCGAGCGTGTCGTGGCGAGCGCGTTCGTCCACGACGCGTTCGCCGAGGTGGATGCTGTAGTCCACGCCGAGTCCGATGGCCAGACTGGTGATGATGACGGTTTCGCTGTTGAACGGAATGTCGAGCAACGCCATCGTTCCGAGCAGCCACGCGAGCGCGATGAGGACGGGAACGAGGAGCACCACGCCGAGTTCGGGTGCACGGTATCGCCACCAGTACAATCCGACGAGGAACACGAGGATGACGCCGAGCGTGATGGAGAATCCCTCGACGAGCGTCTCGAACAGCGCGCTCTGGACGACGGCGGTAACGACCGGCTGGCCGGTCGCAATCGCCGTGACGGGGGCACCTCGTTCGACCGCGGTGGCGACGGCGCGGGCATCGCTCGCGCTCGACTGCGCCGAGGCGTCGCCCGCGATTCCGACGATAACGCGTGCGGACGCGTACGACCCGTTCGCGTCCCGGTAGAGGACCGTCGTTGCACGTTCGGGGGCCGCGTCGTACAACCGGTCGTAGACCGCCGCGACGTCTTCGTCCGGGAGTCCGTCGCCGTCACGGTCGCGGTCGTCGATTGCCGCGGCCACCGTCTCGTTCGTGGCGGCCACGTCGCGCAGGACCGACGCGGGGCTTTCGACGGCGGCCGACCCGTCCGGCCGCAAGACGACGGTGCCGTTCTGCCCGCCGCGTTCCGCCGCGGTCGTCGTCGCCGCATCGAGCGCCGCGAGCGATTTCGGGTCGGTGACGTTCCCACGGACGAGTATCTGCGCCTCCGACCCTTCACCGCGCTGCCGGAAGTTATCGCTCAGGTACGCGAGGTTCGCGCTGACATCGTACTGGTCGGGCGCGAACGGTTCGGGGAGCGAGTGCATCCACGCGGGGGCGTCCTGCGGGATGAAATCGGCTTGATTGAACTCCGTATCGATGCCCGTCGCGCCGTAGACGCCGGACGACGCGAGGAGGACGGCGACGACGAGGACGACGACGGGTGCCCGTCGGGCGAGATTCGCGGTACCCGAGAGCGCGCGCCGAATCGGCCCGTCGCCGACGCCGAACGCCGAACGCAAGCGGGGACGACCGCGGCGGTCGAAGAAGCGTTCGACTTCGAGTTTGACCGCCGGGACGAGCGCGGCGAAAACGACCAGCATAGCGATGATGCCAGTGCCGCTCAGGAGCGCGAAGTCGCGGATGGACGCCAGCGGACTGACGTAGTTCGAGAAGAATCCGATGGCGGTCGTAAACGCCGCGATGGCCAGCGCGAGGATGACCCCGGAGAGTCCCGACCGCATCGCCATCGCCGGAGACCGCCGGTCGGTATCCGAATCGTCAGTATCGAGGGCACCGGTCCGCGCCTCGCGGTACCGCATGACGACGTGCAGCGAGTAGTCGAGGCTCAACCCGATGAGGAGGAACGGAACCGCGATGAGGAGCGAACTCGACGGAATCCCGAGCCACGCCTGCGCGCCGCTGAGCCACACCATCACGACGCCGACGCCGAAGACGCTGATGAGCACGTCCACGAGGTCGCGGTAGGCGAGGGTGAGCGCGATGAGCAACAGGACGAGGGCGACCGGCGTGATGATGATGAAACTGTCGCCGATGGCCCGCGACGAGGCGTCATCGACGATTCCCTGCCCGAAGACGAACGCGTCGTCGAAGCGCGAATCGACCAGCGACTCGATGGCCACCTGCGCGTCGTACGCGGCTTGAGTCGCGGCTTCCGAGTCGTCCGTTCCTCGCTGGAAGACGAACGTAATCCGTGCGTCGACGCTCGTCGTCCCCGGTTCGTAGTTCGAGGAGAGGAACTCCGTCGGGTCGGTTCCCGGAGCGGCCGCGTCGGAATCGAGCACCGTTCCGACGAGGGACCGGACGTCGGCGGGAGAGCGCGTTTCGAGCGCGCGTATCTGCTGGTCCAACGTCGGCGACGGTGGACGGGTCGGCGGAGCACCGGCGTTCGTCCCGGACCCGTTCTTCGACAAGTTGGCCCGTTGCCGTCGCACGTCCTCGGCGTACGCGGCGGTCGCGACGACGTTCTCGATGCCGACGAGTCCGCGGTCGGCGCGGAGCGTCCCGTTGATGGAGTCGTCGTTACGCACCTCGCGTTGGAGACGGAGACTTCGTAGCAAGGACTCGCGGGAGAGGACGTTTCCGTCCTCGTTTCTCACGACGACTTGGCTTACTATCGCGTCGTTCGTCCCGTACGTCGCCCCGATTTCGTCGAGAGCTTTCTGTTCCTGCGACGTGGTTCCGGCTTGGCCGATGGGCGCGTCGCCCGTTTCACCGATGATCGCGCCCGCACCCACGACCACCGAGACGAGGAGCAAGAGCGCGATGACGAGCCGACTCCGCTCGACGATGGTGTCCGCGAACCGTTCCGCTACCGTCCGCTTCATCGGTCACCACGCGGTCCCGAAGCGGGTCGTCGGTGCGGCACGTCGAACGTGAGGGTACCTTCAGTCGTGACTCTCATTACGATAGTCTCCACAGGCATCGAACAAGAACCGATGGTGGGGTCCCACAACGTGGGACAACCTCGAAACGAGGAGGGAAACCGGCGTGTGAGCGGACGAAAACGCCGCTATTGTCCGTACAGTCCGACGACCATGACGCCGAATCCGACGCAGATGATGGAGCTTTCGAGGAGCATCCCCATCGTGAGTTGGACGTGGAGGAAGTGGTGGAAGACGCCGACTAGTACCGTCCCGACGGTGATGATGAACAACCCGATGGCGAAGTAGCGAAGCCCAGCGAACTGCGTGCGCTCGTAGGCGCGGTAGGCGAGTAGAGTGACGACCCCGCCGAGTCCGAGCGCGGCGAACTTCACGATGACGAGGAGCCACGTTATCGCGTCCATCATGATTCTTTTTTCATCTCCGTCCAGAAAGTCGCCATCCGGTCCGTGGCGTCCCGGTCCGGCCGTTCGATTGAAACCGTAAACTCGTCGTTCTCGTCGATACTGATGGAGATATCCGTGAAATCGCGCTCGTAGAGGGTGGCGTTCGGTCCGTCGCGTCGAACCTCGGTGTACTCCCGCACGAGTCCGGCCTCGCCAAGTCGTTCGAGTTTCCGATACACGGTCGATCGGGGCATGTCGCACTCGGTGCGGAGCGCGGTCGCGGACGTGGGTTCGCGTAACGCCGTGAGGAGCGTTCGACACTTGTCGTCTTCGAGCGAGCGCAGGACCACCGACGGCGGCGGGGACGTCCGGTCGTCCGACGATTCTCGGTTCATGTCTGTAGACGGCTCGGTCGTCTCCGTCTGCTCGGGAACCAGTAACAACCGGCTCCAATCGACGTTGTGTTCGCTCATTCGGGTCGCCGGGACCGCTCGATGCGACGTGCGGAATCGGTCCCGTATCTACCCGTCATTTCCGGGCAGGTGTAAAAGAGACATCGACTCGTCCCAGAAGCTTGGAATTGGGTTCCGTCTCACGGAAACGAGGGGGAGTACAGGATAGTCGGGAGAAATGCAGGTCGGTCGAGAGAAATTCGACGGGGCAGTCTGAAAGAATTCGACGGGACAGTCGAGACGGGCGTTACGGGAGCGTTGCCAAAACCGCTACAGCACCATCGAGAGGAACTGCTTCGCACGGTCCGTCCGCGGGTTCTCGAAGAACTCCTCGGGCGGCGCGGTCTCGATGACGCGCCCGTCGGCCATGAGGACGATTCGGTCGCCGACTTCGCGGGCGAAGCCCATCTCGTGGGTAACGACCATCATCGTCATGCCGCCCTCGGCGAGTTCGCGCATGACGCCCAGCACTTCGCCGACGAGTTCGGGGTCGAGCGCGCTCGTCACCTCGTCGAACAGCATGACGTGCGGGTCCATCGCCAACGCGCGGGCGATGGCCACGCGCTGTTGTTGCCCGCCCGAAAGCTGGTTCGGGTAGGAGTCGGCTTGGTCCTCAAGGCCCACGTCGGTGAGGAGTTGCTGGCTCCGTTCGTCCGCCTCCGCACGCGACAGTCCTTTTACGTCTATCGGCGCGATAGAGACGTTCTCCAGCGCGGTCTTGTGCGGGAAGAGGTTGAAGCTCTGGAACACCATCCCGATACGCTGGCGGAGGAAGTTGATGTCCACCGTCGGGTTGGTGATGGACTGGCCCTCGATGCGGATATCCCCGCCCTGAATCTCCTCCAAGCGGTTCGTACACCGCAAGAGCGTCGATTTCCCGCTGCCACTCGGACCGACGACGACGACCACTTCGCCGTCGTCGATTTCGAGGTCGACATCCTTCAGGACGTGTGCTTCGCCGAAGTACTTGTCAACGCCGTCGAACTCGATTTTCGGGGTACTCATCGCTGTTCACCCCATGCAGCGCGCTCTTCCAGCATACGCACGAGTTTGCCAAGTGGGAGCGTGATGGCGAGGTACGCTATCGCCACGAGGACGAGCGGCGTCCACGCGTCGAATTGGTTGCTGTTGACGTTCCGGAAGAGGCTGATGAGTTCGCTGACGGCGATAACCGACAGCAACGACGTGTCCTTGACCAGGATGATCTGGTCGTTCCCGACCGCGGCGAGGGAGTTTCGGAACGCCTGCGGGAGAATGATTTTCCGCATCGCACTGATGTAGGACATGCCGAGCGACCGCGCGGCCTCCATCTGACCGTCCGGAATGGAGTTGATACCGCCCTTGATCGCCTCGCCGGAGTACGCCGCGTGATTCAGCGAGAGGCCGATGATACCGGCGTACCAACCCCACCGGGAGAAGTTTCCGATGCCGAACCTCGGGAGTCCGATGTACAGGACGAACAGTTGGAAGAGGAGCGGCGTTCCGCGGAAGAACTCGACGTAACACGTGGCGACTGCGCGAGTGAACTTCGTTTTCGACACGCGACCCAAGCCGATGAAGACACCGCCGATGAGCGAGAGGACGCTCGAAACGACGACGATTACGAGAACGTCGATGTACGTGCTGATGAATCGCGGGAAAATGGTCACCAACAGATCGTAATCGACGAAGTCCGTGAGGATACGGAAGATGACGTACGCGATGAGAAGCGAGAATCCTCCAGCGACGGCGATTCCGAACCATTTGAGTCGGGTGTCGGTCAGTAGGCCGTCGCCTGCGCGGTGTTCGGCGGCAGCGTCTTCGTGATATGTCTCTGCCATAATGTATCAAGTTATAGTTGTTTGGTGAAGGCGACGTCCGTGGAATCAGCCCTCGAAATACTTGCCGTATATCTCGTCGTACGTGCCGTCGTCTTTGATGGCCTTGATGGCCTCGTTCACCTGCTTCCGGAGGTCATCGTCGTCCTTGCGGAACGCGATACCGTACTCCTCGATTGTCAGCGTGAGATAGTCGGGTGCGTTCTTCCCCTGCTTCGCGGCTTCTCCTTCGCCCTCGAGGAAGACGACGCCGTCCATCTTGTTCACGAACTCCGCGTTGACGGTGTTGTCGTTGATGACCGCGACCGCCTGCTGGTTCCGCAGCGCGTTGAACGCACCCGCAATCTGGTCGTAGCTGTGAATCGTGAGGCTGCCACCGAAGTCCTCCTTCACTTTCTCCGCCGCACTTTCGCCGGTCGTCCCCTTCTGGACGGCGACGGTCTTGCCTTTCAAGTCGTCGAGCTTCTCGATGCCACCACCCTTGCGAATCGCAACGGTCTGGTACGCCGTGAAGTACGGGTCGGAGAAATCGACCTTCTCGGCGCGCTTGTCGGTGATGGTCATCGCGCTCATGATCAGGCGGAAGTTCTTGTTTTTCAGACTGTCGATGATGGTGTCGAAACCGGCCTTCTTGAACTCGTACTCCCGGTCGAGCTGTCCCTTGAAGATGGCTTCCGCGATACCGGGGTCGAACCCCTCGAGCGACCCGTCCGCCGTCCGGTACTCGAACGGCTTGTACGGAATGTCGGAGCCGATGAGTATCTTGCCGGTGTCGGAATCGTCCTTGCCGTCCGAACTGGTCTTCTCGCCGTCACCGTTGTCGCCGTTGTCGCCGCTACCGCTGCCACCAGAATCGCCCAAACAACCCGCGAGCGCCAGCGTAGCAACCGCTCCGGAACTCGCCTTGAGGTAGGTTCGTCTATCCATGCTATGAAAACATATACCACAATTATATTAGCCTTCCGTCTCGGTTCCGTTCGAATTGAAAGTTAGGCAAAGTAACGGGCATTCGCCGTGAATACTGTTCATCATCGTTCGCAATATTATCCTATTATTCGCTAATTAGTCGTTATCGGGACAGAATTGTCATAAAAGAATTCTGGAAATAGCATCGAGGAGGACCCTACTTCACTCGAAGTCGATTTCGGCGTTATCTCAAAGCGTTCGAACGTCGATACGAGAAGGGAAATCCTGATACGCCGCGCCCCTGTATTATCGGGGATGAGTTCCTCCGACCCACAGGGTTTGCAGGCGTTCCCCGACGAACTATCCGAGCGAGAAGCGTGGCTCGAACCGTTCGACTGGTATCGGGAGATGCGCGAGCGGGCGCCGGTTCGGTACGACCCGACGCGGAAGGTGTGGGACGTGTTCCGATACGACGACGTAAAGGAGATGCTCGACGACGACGAGCGATTCTCCGTGAGCCCGCGGAACGCGAGCGGATTTCAGGAACCGGAGGGCGAGGAGGCGGGCGTCATGCTCGATACGATGCTCCTACAGGACCCGCCGCGACACGACGAACTCCGCGGCGTCGTGGACGAGGAGTTCAGTCCCCGGACGATTCGGGAACTGGAGCCGCGTATCCGCGAGTTGACGACGGAGTTGCTGGACGATATCCTCGATAACGGGAACGAAATCGACCTCGTGGAGGAGTTCGCCTACCCGCTTCCCGTCATCGTTATCGCCGAACTGTTGGGCGTTCCGCCGGAGGACCGCGAGCAGTTCAAAACGTGGTCGGACGCCATCGTCTCGGCCGCGAGCGAGGACGAGAGCGGCGCGGAGTTCGTCGAACGCCAAGAGGAGATGCGCCAAGAGATGGCGTTCTACTTCATCCAACTCATGGAAGACCGGCGCGAGAATCCGCGAGACGACCTCATCTCGACGCTCGTCACCGCCGAAATCGACGGCGAACCGCTCACGCATCGGGAAATCCTCGGGACGTGTATTCTGTTGCTCGTCGCCGGGAACATCACGACGACGAACCTCATCACGAACGCGATGCGGTGTTTCGACGAGGTGGACGCCGTGGACGAACTGGCGGGCGACGACCGCGCGCTCACCACGGCCATCGAGGAGGTGCTTCGATACCGGTCGCCCGTGCAGGCGATGACACGCGTGGCGATGGAGGACGTGACGATGCACGACGAAACCATCGAGGAAGGCGACCAACTCGTCGTCTGGCTCGGTTCCGGAAACCGCGACGAGCGGCAGTTCGACGACGCGGACGAGTTTCGGCCCGACCGCACACCGAACCAACACTTCGGGTTCGGCTACGGTACCCACTACTGTCTGGGTGCGCCGCTCGCCCGGCTCGAAGCGAAGGTTGCGCTCTCGGAACTGCTGTCTCGCGTGTCGAACGTCACGATACCCGAGACGACGCTCGAACCGACGCGGAGTTCGTTCATCTACGGCGTCGAGTCGCTCCCGATTCGCTTCGACCGCGAGTGAGGCGGGGCGGCAGAGCTTATCGACGTGGGAAGCGTCTCTACCGACATGAGTCTCGACGTCACGACACCCGCCGCGCCGACCATCTACGAGCTAACGCGGGACGACCAGTACGAGTCCGACGTCCACAAACGAGCCGACCTCCAGACGTATCTGGACGGCGAGGAGAACGCGTGGCACGAGGGATTCTCCGCGTGGGCGGCGGAGACGGCGCTCTCGGTAGACGCGTATCACATCGCGCTCGACCTCGGGTGTATCGCGGCGTTCGACTTCTACTGGGACCCGGAACTGGACGAAGTGGCGTACGAAGCGCCCGAAATCCCGGACGATTGGGAGAACCGGAGTCGCTACGCGGACATCGATTCGTGGTCCACCGTCTCGGCCATCAACGAGGAGATGGACGCCCTCGGCGAGACGGTGGCGGGCGTGCTCACCGAGTACTACGTCGATTGGGAGTCCGAACGGGACATCGTGGAGACCTTCGGCGACCAGTACAACGGTCGGGACGACGCGATGCCGGAGCACATCCGGGAGGACAGTCGCTACGAGTGAGAGAAGGGTGCGTAGTGAAGTTCAGGGAAAATCACGTGAGGAAGTGAGGAGAAGGGTAGGTGAGGAAGTGCGACGGAATTACGGCGGAAGTGTGACGGCATTATGACGGCACTTCGGTCCCGAATCTGTTCGAGAACTCCTCTTCCCGGATGTGAAGCGTCTGGAAGACCGGTTCGAGGTCGTCGATGGAGAAGCGAACGACGACGAGTTCCGGCGCGACCGCTTCGAGCTCCTCGACCGTGGGCAGTTCGTCGCCCTCGATTTTTAGCCCGAGCCAGCGCGCTCGTTCGATGCCGTAGCGAACGAGCGCGCTCCGGACGAACTCCGCGATTTCCCGCGTGTCGGTCGTGGCGAGTCCCGTCGTTTTCCGGCGGGTGCCGCGGAGCCAGACGGTCGCCGGGTGCTCCTCGCGAAAGTTCTTCCACCAGTTGCTGTGGTGGCGGAGGGTGGTGGCGACGAGGGTATCCTCGCGCCGGTCGTAGGCGACGGGCGTGGTGTATCGCGTGCCCGACCGTCGTCCGACATAGGAGAGGAGCATGAGTCGGTTGCTCACGAGCCAGTGGGCCTTCGAGCGGAGGAGCCGCCGGAGGACGGGATTGGCGACGTACCGCTCGAGGAGAAAAAACGGTGTCGGTGGAGCCCTGATTTCGACCGTCCGTCCACCGCCGCCGTCCCCGCGGGTCGCGTCGTCAGTCGGCATGGACGTTCCTCCGTCCTCTTCGGACGTGGTTTCCACGACTGAGCGCCAGCACCATACCGATAGATGGAGAAGAAACGGCTTAAATGGACCGTCAGACGGAGGAGGGACCGTCAGACAGGGGTGTGGCGTGTCGTCGCCCCGTCACCGTTCGGTTTCGTTTTCTCGCCACCGTTCGGGGGCGTTCCCTCGCGTCACTGCACGGCGCGTCGATACTGTATCGGCCACTCGACGCTATCTTCGGCGTCGAGTTCCTCGGCGGCGTGCAACGTGAAGTAGGGGTCGCGGAGGTGTTCACGCCCGATAATCGCGAGGTCGGCGCGCCCGTTCCGGATGAGGGCGTCGGCCTGTGCGGGTTCCGTGATGCCGCCGACCGCGCCGACGTGAACGTCCGTGTCCTCGCGGATTCGCTCCGCGAACGGGACTTGGTAGTTCGGTCCCGGATTCGGAATCCGCTGGTCGGGATGGAGTCCACCGGCGCTCACGTCGATGAGGTCGGCACCGATGTTGTCGAGTCGGTCGGCGAGGTGGACGGAATCCTCTATCGTCCACGACTCGCGCTCGGGGAGCCAGTCGGTCGCCGAGATGCGGACGAAGACGGGTTTGTCGTCGGGCCACACGTCGCGGACCGCTTCCGTCACCTCTCGAACGATGCGGGTTCGGTTCTCCAGACTGCCGCCGTACTCGTCCTCGCGGTCGTTCGTAACGGGAGAGAGGAACTCGTGGAGGAGATAGCCGTGTGCGGCGTGGACTTCCGCGATTTCGAACCCGGCGTCGAGCGAGCGCTCGGCCGCCGCCGCGAAATCGTCCACCAGCGTGGCGATGTCGTCCGTCGTCATCTCGCGGAGTTGCGGCGGCGTATCCTCGTAGGGCCACGGGTCCGCACTCGGGGCGATGGCTTCCCAGCCGCGTTCGTCGGGTTGGAGCGGTCGGTTTCCGTCCCACGGACTGGTCTTGCTAGCCTTCCGACCCGCGTGGGCGAGTTGAATCGCCGGGAGCGCACCGCGCTCCCGGATGAACTCGGTTATCGGGGCGAGCGCCTCGGCGTGGTCGTCGCTCCAGATGCCGAGGTCGTCCGGCGAGATTCGACCGCGCGGTTCGACGGCCGTCGCTTCGGTCATCACGATACCGGCGCTGCCGGTGGCGCGGCTTCCGAGGTGGACGCGATGCCAGTCGGTTGCCAGTCCATCGCCGTCACAGGAGTACTGGCACATCGGCGAGACCATCACGCGGTTTCGCGCCGTGGACTCTCGAAACGAGATACTACTGAACAGGTCGTCGGTCATCGTTCCCCGTACGGATTCGACGCTTAAGATAGCTACAAACACAGTCGGATTTGCCGACTTTCGTCGGTGACGACCCGAAGACTTATACTACATTGACATGCACGTCGGAAACAATGGAGAAATGTGGCGAAAACAGTTCCGAGGCCCGAGAAACGGCCGAGATTTTCACCCGGGAACTGGCGGAACTCAAGCGCCGAGGAAGTGGCCTCTTGGTGGTGGGAGCGGAACCACCCATGCAACGAGCGTGCGAGCGGTTCCTCGGCGACGCCACGGCAACGCCGCGCCGTCGGGTTTTCGTTCGAACCGACGGTAATTTCGTTCGGCCCGACGGTGAGTGCCACCACACGCACGCGGGGACGCACGAGGATGCGAAAGTCATCAAGCAGGCGGCGGATACTCGGAGCACAGCGGCCGCTTCGAACGTCAGCAATCGAGCAAACACGACCGTCCTCCGGACTCAAAACCTCGCTCCGCTCGGCATCGAGATTTCCGGCGCGATAGACGAGTTCGAACGGGAGTGCGGTCCGTTAGCACCCGGAGAACTTCGGGTCTGTTTCGACTCGCTGACTCCCATCATCGAGGAACACGACCGCGAATCGGTGTTCCGGTTTCTACACGTCCTGATCGGTCGTATCAAGACCGTCAATGGCATGGGCCACTTCCACCTTCCGGCGGAGATGGATTCCACTATCGTCCGAACGCTGTTGCCCGTCTTCGACGCCGCGGTCGAGATTCGGATGAACGGCGGTAACGCGGAACAGCGGTGGCATCTGGTCGAACGGGACGTGACGACCGAGTGGCTATCGCTTTGAATTGACGAATCGACGTTTTCGGGAAGACGGTATGTGAATCGGCACTACCGTTGCGAACCGGCCAGTACCCACCGCTGCCAGTCATCAGTACCGACGGCGCGAATCTGCGCGTTTCGGCGCACGAATAACTGCAGTCCAGCGGTAGTGTTCGACACATTGCGAGATAAAAGCAATCATGTGTCATTAATCCGGTTGTGAGTAAATAATTTACCTACCGAGTCCTAAGGTGTAACCATGTCACAGAAACCGATCCATCGACGGGAGCAACTCTACATCGATGGCGAGTGGCTAGACGCCGACGGCACGCTCGACGTAACCGACCTCGCGGACGGGGGCGTCTTCGCCGAAGTCGCCGCCGCCGATGCCGAACAAGCCGACAACGCGCTCGCTGCAGCGGAGCGGGCGGAAGCGGTCATGCGCGAAACGACGATTCCGCAACGGGCGGGATGGATGGAGGACATCGCGGACGGTCTCCTCGAACGGAAGGAGGAACTGGCCGAAGTCATCGTCCGAGAGGCAGGGAAACCGATTTCGAGCGCGAGCGGCGAGGTCGAAAGCGCGGCCGAACGGTTCCGCCGCGCGGCGGAGGAGGCCCACGACCTGCAAGGCGAGTTCCGCCAGGGAACCACGAGCGGCCACGAAGGGTGGGAAGCAATCCTCAAGCCGGAACCCATCGGCACGATTCTGGCGATTACGCCGTACAACTACCCCCTCGCCACGACCGCGCTGGAGGTCGCCCCGGCGCTCGCGGCGGGTAACTGCGTCATCCTCAAGCCCGCCAGCAAGACGCCGGTGAGCGCGGCGATTCTCGCCGACGTAATCGCGGACGTCGGACTACCGAAGGGCGCGTTCAACTTCACGCCGGGCCGTGGAAGCGATATCGGCGACCTGCTCGTCGGTGACAACCGCATCAACATGATCACGATGACCGGCAGCAGCGCGGCCGGGAAGCACGTCGCGCGCAAGAGCGGGATGGTCAATTTGCACATGGAACTGGGCGGCAACGCGCCCGCCGTCATCTTCCCCGACGCCGACCTCTCCGAGGTTGCCGGTGCCTGCACGAAAGGGTCGTTCAAGTACGCCGGACAGCGTTGTTCCGCCGTCAGCAGGGTGCTCGCCCACGAAAGCGTCCACGACGAAGTGGTCGACCGGATAGACGCGGCGATGGACGAGTGGGTCGTCGGCGACCTCTTCGACGAGGACACCCAGATGGGACCGCTCATCAGCGAGAGCCAAGCCGAGTGGGTCGAGGAACTCGTCGAGGACGCGGCGGAGAAAGGCGCCGACCTGGTTCGCGGCGGCGACCGCGACGGGCAGTTCTTCGAACCGACGCTGCTGGCGAACGTGCCGCACGACGCGCGAATTATCCACGAGGAACAGTTCGGTCCCGTCGCGGCCGTCACGACCTTCGAAACCGAGGAGGAAGCCCTCGAAATCTCGAACGGTGGCGACCTCGCGCTCGACGCCGCCGTGTTCACGGACGATTACGACCGCGCACGCCGGATGGCCGATAAACTCGACGCCGGAGCCGTGCGCATCAACGGGGCACCGAGCCACGGACTCGGCGACATCCCGTTCGGCGGGAACAAAGGATCTGGTATCGGTCGGCAGGGACTCCACCTGACCATCGAGGAGATGGTCCGACAGAAGAGCATCATCCTCTGAAGCGAGTCGTTCGTTTTCGTTTCGGTGACGGAACAGCACGTGGAGTGTGATTACCGTCGGTGGGGCGTCTTTATACCGCGGCGAGGTTCACGGTCGGATTCACGTCGTGCCGTGTACCGCTTGGAGTTACATCGTTCCGTGTACTCTCTCGATTCTCGGTACACCCAGTTCTCCTGTCACACGTGAACACACCAACGAACCCCGTCGTTCCGCTGTGTCTGACGGGTAGAACGGACGGAGCGGTTTCATCGTTTCTCTATCGTTGTATAAACGAGATCTGGTTTTTTACGGCTCGATTCGCCACTTTGTACGACTTTCGATGTTCCGGTCGGTCGAAGCTCCCACGGGACGAACCCCGTCGTTCCGCTGTTTTTTGGCCCGTCGAACCCACGTCGTGACCCCCCCACCGCCGTTCCGTTGTTTGTTCTACTTTTTTAGAAATAATCGACATTTGTGATGGGACGTTAAGTTATGGGGTCGTGTGCAGTCGAACGCGGGTGACGGCCCGTAGTCGAGTCTATCGCCGTAGTCGGCGTGCTGCCGGATATCTCGAAGGTCGGACCCTTGAACCCTCGTCGCTCGACGTTCGCCTACCGGAACGGCATAGAAGTGATGTTTCGAACGCCGTCGGTCCGTCGAACCCCATCGTTCCGCTGTTTTCGCTTCTATCGTCCCACCGTTCTCGCCTTCCGCCGTTCCACCGTTCTCCGCGATCCGTCACTCTCGGCTACTCGTCCTCCCAATTGAGAGTCGTCCACCCGCCCCTCACGACCCGCGAGGAGAGGTCGCCGCCGGAGGGATAGGGGGTAATCACGAGGGTTGGACACCACCAAGAACAGATTATCACCGAGAGCTGAGAATCACCGAAGGCTGGACACCACCGAACGTCGTCGTTGGATACCCCACCGTTCCGCTGTTTTTTCGTGAATTCGGTCGGCAAACGAGCAAGAAGGCAACTTTGCACCCGCATCAGATTTGTTTCACCACCCCATCGTTCCGCTGTAATTATGCTCGCCGTCGATACGTCCGGCCGGACGAACCGCGGCAAAACGAATCGTCATCTGCAGTCGATAGTTCCCACCCCACCGGTCCGTCCAATCGATTAGCACTATCACGATTCGCTGGTGGTCACGGTCACTGGTGATCGCGGTCGCTGTCTCGGTTGGTTCTCTCTGCTTCGACTCACCGTCGCTACCCCTGACCGAGATGGTCGGTTGGTTCATATCTACGGGACTGTTTGACACAGGCCATACACCGTCGTTCCGCTGTCTTTGGACCGGGGCTGTTTGCTAGTTCCGGTCGTTACCCACTCGAACAGTGGTTCTTATCCACCCCATCGTTCCGTTGTTCTCTATAGTCGTGCAGAGTTCGTGGTAGGACCGTGGCGACCGTTGTTTCCGGTGTCATGTTTGATTTATAATGACCCCCACCCCTCTGTTCCGCTGAATTCGCGCTCGAAGGTGGGGCGGGGGAATCGCGGAGCGTTTGAAAGAGAACAGAGGGGAACGAAGAGAGAATAATTCAACGACTATTTCGTCGAAATAGTCTTTTTCGTCTAGTTTACGGATACTGTTGTGATGGTCATGACTTGAACGTTTCCGTTCTAGAAAGACTTCCCTCATCCCCTCCCACTCTTCCCGACCAACTCAGCGGAATCGAGGGGTGGGGGTGGTTTTTAAACAAACAGGACAGAAGAAACAACGGAATCATAGGAACGGCCGGTTCGGCGGTCGGTTAGTATCGGTCGAATCCACGGCTACGGCGTGAAATCCACTGCTTCGAGCACTCTCCCCCGAAGTCGGGTGATACAGATGAAACTCAGGAATCACAGGAACGGGTGGTTCGGAAGCGTTATAGTACTCCTCCGTTTGCGAAAATACAATGGGTTCATTCGAGTTCGTTCGCGAACATTCTCCGTACAAAAATCGTGAAGCATTACTGGACGATTATACGCCCGACACGCTGGTGGGCCGTGATTCCGAATTGGAGGAGTACCACGGGGCGCTACAACCCGCAATCTATGGCGAACAGCCGGACAACATCTTTCTCTACGGTAAGGCCGGTGTGGGAAAAACCGCTGCGACGCGATTTCTGCTCGACAAGCTCGAAAACAACGCGGACGACTACGACGACCTCGATATCTTCACCGAACTGGTCAACTGCGACGGGCTCAACTCCAGTTATCGCGTGGCGAGCCATCTGGTGAACACGCTTCGTGACCCCGCGAACCGAATCAGCGAAACCGGCTACTCCCGGTCGCAGGTGTACGAGTTGATGTGGGACGAACTCGACACTCACGGCGGCATCATCCTGCTCGTACTGGACGAAATCGACCATCTCAAGGACGACAGCATTCTCTATCAGCTTTCTCGCGCACGCGAAAACGGGAACCTGACCGAGGCCCGAATCGGCCTCATCGGTATCAGCAACGACCTCACGTTCCGCGACGGCCTCTCGCCGAAGGTTCGCTCCTCGCTGTGTGAACGCTCCATCTCCTTTTCGACCTACGACGCCAACGAACTTCGGGCCGTTCTCGACCAACGTCGGGAGGTCGCGTTCAAGGACGACGTGCTGACCGAGGACGTGATTCCGCTGTGCGCGGCGTTCGGCGCACAGGAGTCGGGCGACGCGCGAAAAGCGCTCGACTTGCTGCTCAAGGCGGGCGACCTCGCGCGCGAGGAGAACGCGGAACGGGTGTCCGAGGAACACGTCCGGCGGGGCCGCGACCTGCTCGAACGCGAGCAGGTCGCTCGCGGCATCGCCGATCTGAACGACCACGAGCGACTGGTCGTCTACGCCCTCGCAACGTTGGAGGCGGAAGGCGAAACGCCCGCCCGGTCGCGCGAAATCTACTCCCGGTACAAGGCGCTCTCGGTGACGGCCCAGCGCGAGGCCCTCACCGCCCGCTGGCTTCGAGAACATCTGGACGACCTCGCCATGCTCGGCATTCTTTCTGTGTCCGAAATCAACGAAGGGTCGGCCGGTGGAAAGTATCGAGAATACGCGCTCCAGCAGGACCTCGCCGTCGTGCTGGACGCGCTCGAAGAAACCCTCGAAGCGATGGGGGTTCACACGAGCGTCAAAGGGTACGTCTGACTCATCCGCCGGACCCATCGGACTCATCCGCCGAACCCATTGGATACAGCAGACCCCCGATATCAGACGCTCGCGATTTTACACCGGTCACACGATATCTTCGAGTTCCGACTCCACCGATGAGACGCCGTTCTCTATCGATTTTCGTTCGAAGTAGAGCAACTCGATGGCGACGACGACGACCGCGATGGTCGCGACCGTCCAGAACACCGAGTTCTCGCTCGTGTAGAGGTGCCAAAGCAGTGCGGCGATGGTCGCGACCGCTCCGGCGGCACCGATTGCGGGCACGACGCTCGTTTTCAGGTCTCCGCCGCTCCGATTTCTGAACGCGAGATAGCTCGCGGCCCCGAAGATGGTGATGAACGCGAGCGACGCAAAGGACGAAATCCCGTCCAAACTTCCGAGGGCGGTGAACGCCATCGTCAGCGTTCCCAGAATCACCAGCGCCCGAACCGGTTCCCCGTCGCCGTTGCCGCCGACTTGTGCGGGGAGGTAGTCTTGGGACACCATCTTGTTGAGAAGTCGGGAGGAACTGAACAGCGTCGCGTTGATGGCGCTTCCCGTGGAAAACAGCGCCGCAATCGAGATGAGGACGAATCCGGCTTGACCGAGGAACGGCCTCGCGGCCACCGCCAGCGCTGTCTCGGCGTTCTGTTTGATGACGCGCGGCGGAACGAGGTTCGTCGTCACGACGGCGACGATGATGTACAGGGCGGTCACGCCGACGATGGAGATGTATATCGCCTTTCGTATCGTCTCCGCCGGATTCCTGATACTGTCGCGGTCGAACAACAGGAGTTCCCAGCCTTCGAACGCGACGAACGAGAGCGCGGCCGCGATGACTGGGCCGACGCCGAACTGTGACAGGCCGGAGCTGAGCTTTCCGTTTTTGAATCCGTAGTAGACGCCGCCCAACCCGAAGAGGAGCAGTATCGTCACCTTCAATCCGACCAGCACGTCCTCGGTCCGTCCCGACGCGTGCGCGCCGAGGACGTTGAGGCCGACGAACAGGACGATGACGGCCGCGGAGACGAACGGCCGCGCCGGTAGCCCGGCGATCGTCCTGATACCCACGAGTTCGGTGAAGTAGCCGCCGAACGCGTAGGCGTACATCGCCATCGTGCCGATGTAGCCGACGACGAACGTCCACCCGGTCATTCCGGCCAGTTTCGTACTCCCGGTGAACCGCTCGATGTAGGTCAGCGGACCGTCGTCGTCTTCCTTCGAGAGTTTCCCGAGTCGAACGAACGAGTAGCCCGCGGCCAGCGCGATAACCCCCGCGACGATGAACGCGAGCCACGCGAGCGTGCCCGCGGCTGACGCCACGACGCCGAGAACGGCGAAAATACCGCCGCCAACCATCCCACCGACCGCCATCGAAACCGACGCGGGTAACCCGATCTTTTCGGACGCCATATATGACCAACCGTGTTCCAGTATATCAATAGTATCGACCATCTATCAGCATAAGGTCAGAAACGGTGCCGGACGAGGGAAACCGACGACGAGGGTGGAGAGGGTGTCATTGAAGGGAAACACCGGCGGGGAACTGCGAGTCACCGCGACGTTCGTTCCCTTCTCGCGCGAACGATGACCATCGTTTATTGAGTTCCTCGGCGTATCTCTCGCGGCATGAGAAACGACCGACTGACACACGGCTATTCACGACGACGATTTCTCGCCGTCACCGGTGGGACGCTGGTCGGGGTGACCGCCATCGGAAGTGCCCAGCGGACTGACGATTCACACGCCGAAGCGTTCCGATTCGGCGGTCGCGTCCAAGGATGGCGAGGGAGGGAACCGAACGCCATCGAGGGGCAAGCGAACCCCACACTTCGATTGCACACCGGGGAGGTGTATCGGGTAACGTGGACGAATCTGGACGGGCAACCGCACAATTTCGCCCTCCGGAACTCGGACGGACGGAACCTGAAAGTCATCTTCCCGAACGTGCGGACGAACACGAACGGCGGGAACATGGGCGACGGAACGATGGATGAGGGGAACATGGGCGGCGGAAACGGTGGCAACGTGACGCCACCGAACGACGCCATCAGACAGACGGAAATCGTCCGAACGAAGGGGTCGACGCAGACGTTCCGGTTCGTCGCCACGGCGGACATCGACCGGTACACCTGCACCGTCCACCCGACGACGATGCAGGGGAGCGTGGAGACGAGCAGCGATGGAGAGTCGAACCACGGCGGCGAAAGCGGTGACCACGGTAGAAACGGCGGGCACGAAGGCGGGAAGGGTGACCACATGGATGGAGACGGCACTCACGATGGGGATGGCGACCACATGGGAGAGAATGGCGGTCACATGAACGGGGATGACCACGGAGGCGACCACGTGGGTTCGAACACCGAGCACGGTCGTGACGATTGAAACGGCGCCAACGGCGCGTAACGGACCTCCGTTTTCGACTCGTGGCTGGCAACTAGAACTAACCGACCGGCGGTCGATTTCGACGTATGAACCCCGAAACCGGATTCGTCACGCAGGTCGGCATGGAGTACGAGGAGGCGTTCGAGGTCGCGGGCAATCTCGGCTTCGACTACGTGGAAGTGATGATGGACGGCGCGAACGAGCGCACCCGCATCGACCCCGAGTCGGTGCGGTCGCGGGCGGACGACTGCGACGTCGGCCTCGCGGTACACCTGCCGTTCTCGTTGGACATCGGGTCCCCGTTCGAGCACGTCCGCGAGGGAGCGGTTCGGGAACTGCAAGCCGCAATCGAGACGGCGCGAGAGTTCGGAGCGACGAAGGGAGTCGTTCACGCGAGTTCGAGCGCGTGGAAACCGGCGTGGGACGCGGAGGAAATCGGGTCGAACGTCGTCGAATCGGTGAACACGCTCGACGAGTTCGCCCGCGAACGCGACTTCGAACTGTGCGTCGAGAACATCCCGTGCGGGTGGTTCTCCGTTCACGATTTCGACGGACTGTTCGCGGAGACGGACGCGTCGATGACGCTGGATACGGGCCACGCGAGAATGGACGGTTTGGATTCCGGCGACATCGCCGCCTTCGTCGGACGCCACGGCGGCCGAATCTCGCACTTTCACTTGAACGACACGCGCCGCGCGAGGGACGAACACCTCCCGTTCGGCGCGGGGACGCTCGATTTTCGCGCCATCTTCGACGCCCTGCCCGACGACTGGGAGGGGACGCTCTCGCTCGAAGTGTTCACCCTCGATTACGGCTACATCGAGACCAGCAAAGCGTATCTGGACGAACTGCTGTGAATCCTGAATCCTGAATCTTGAATCCTAAATCGACGGCGAAACCGCCGAAAACGGGGCTACTGGTTCCCCGGTTTTTCCTACTGCATAGTCACTCTTTGTACTGAATGTCACTTATTTATCCTATTATTAACTAAATTATACTGATTCCTACTAAAGCAACGGGTGCAGCACCCGAAATCGCGGAGGCAAATCCTTTCTCCTTCGCCCTCTCACGGAACAGCATGACGCTATCGACGCCGCGAATCCTCGTCTCGGGCGAGACGCTGATCGATTTCCTGCCGGAACGTCCCGGACCGCTTTCGGAGGTGCCGACGTTCGAACGGCGTCCCGGCGGCGCGCCCGCGAACGTCGCCGTGGCGCTCTCCCGGTTGGACGAGACGCCGTGGTTCTGGACGCGAATCGCCCGCGACCCGTTCGGCGACTTCCTCTCCGAGACGCTCGACGCCGAGTTGCCCGACCGGTTCGTCGAACGCGACCCGGACGCGAAGACCACGCTGGCGTTCGTGACCCACGACGAGGCGAACGACCGGGCGTTCACGTTCTACCGGGACGGGACGGCGGACACGCGACTGCAACCCGGCGGGGTCCCGGACGACGCGCTCGCCGAACTCGATTGGGTGTACGTCGGCGGCGTGATGCTGGCGAGCGACCCGGCGCGAACCGCGACGCTCGACCTCGCGGAGCGCGCTCGCGCGGCGGACTGTTCCGTCGTCTTCGACCCGAACGCGCGGCCGGAACTCTGGCCCGAGGGCGGATTCGCCGAAGCGGTGGACGAGATGCTGTCGCTCGCCGACGTGGTGAAGGCGACGCCCGAGGACCTCGCCATGGCCGGGTTCGAGGCGGACGACGCGGACCGACTCGCCGCGAGCGTCTGCGAGGCCGGGCCGCACACCTGCCTGCTGACGCTCGGTGGGGAGGGCGCGTACGCGCACGCGACCGACGACGCGCCGTGGGAGTCGGGGGCGGCGACGCACGCGGGCTACGACGTGTCCGTCGTGGACACCACCGGTGCGGGTGACGCCTTCACCGCGGGAGCGTTGGCGGCGCTGGCCGACGGAAAGTCCCTCGACTCGGTTCTCGGCTTCGCCAACGCGGTGGCCGCGCTGACGACGACCGAACCGGGCGCGATGACGGCCCTCCCCGACCGCGATGCCGTCGGCCGATTACGAGAATCGCAATCGAACTAGCGGAATTCGTAACGTCACTTTTAAGTCTCTCATCGGAAATCGAAGAACGAGTACCACTGAGAACGCATGAGTGACAGCACAGGTGACACGGACGGGGACGCGGCGCTCGAGGAGGCGTCGTTCGTGGAGTACGGTATCGAAGACAAACCACCGCTGGGGGAGTCGGTTCTGTTGGGCTTCCAGCACTACCTGACGATGATCGGCGCGAACATCGCGGTGCCGCTGGCGCTGGCCGGTGCGATGAAGATGCCACCGGCCCAGACGGCCGAGTTCATCGGGACGTTCTTCGTCGTTTCGGGAATCGCGACGCTGGCCCAGACGACGTTCGGAAACCGGTACCCCATCGTGCAGGGCGCGACGTTTTCGATGCTCGCACCGGCGCTGGCCATCATCGGCGTCATCGGCGCGGGGTGGCGCGTGACCCTGCTCGAACTGCAAGGCGCGGTCATCGCGGCCAGCGCCGTCGAAGTGCTGGTCGGCTATCTGGGATTGATGGGTCGGCTGAAAAAACACCTCTCGCCGGTCGTCATCGCGCCGACCATCGCACTCATCGGGCTTTCGCTGTTCAGCGTTCCACAGATTACGGCCGCGAACCAGAACTGGTGGCTCGTCGGACTCACGCTCGGCCTCATCGTTCTCTTCTCGCAGTATCTCGATAATCACCGCGCGTTCCGCCTCTTTCCGGTCCTCCTCGGCGTCGTCACGGCGTGGGCCATCGCGTTCGTGCTCTCCTACACGGGATTCTACACGCCAGCGAATCCCGGCTACGTGGATTACATGAGCGTCGTCAACGCGAACCTCTTCCAACCGGTCATGCCCCTCCAGTGGGGAATGCCCCGGTTCACGCTCCCGTACGTCATCGGCATGTTCGCGGGCGTCGTCGCCTCGATGATAGAGAGCTTCGGCGACTATCACGCCGTTGCGCGCCTCTCGGGCGTGGGCGCACCGAGCAAGAAACGCATCGACCACGGCATCGGGATGGAGGGCATCGCCAGCGTCTTCGCCGGACTCATGGGCACCGGCAACGGCTCAACCTCCTACTCCGAGAACATCGGTGCCATCGGCTTGACGGGCGTCGCCTCGCGCTACGTCGTTCAAATCGGCGCGGTGGTCATGCTCGTCGTCGGGTTCGTCGGCTACTTCGGTCAGCTCGTGGCGACGATTCCGAGCCCCATCGTCGGCGGCCTGTTCATCGCCATGTTCGGACAGATATCCGCCGTCGGGCTGTCGAACCTGAAGTACGTTGACTTGGACTCCTCGCGCAACCTGTTCATCGTCGGCCTCGCCACCTTCGCGGGGCTCGCCATTCCGGCGTACATCGGAAACCTCGGTACCGGTGTGGAGCAGAGCGGTGCCGAACTGTTCCAGCAGGGGATGCACAGCGTGGCCGTCATCGGTCCCGTCCTCGGCACCGACATCGTTTCGAACACGCTGTACGTCGTCCTCGGCACCGGGATGGCGGTCGGCGGTCTCGTCGCGTTCGTTCTCGACAACACCATCGAGGGAACCCGCGAGGAACGCGGCCTCGAAGCGTGGGAGACGATCACGGAGGACGAGAGCGACTTCCAGAGCGCCTTCGAACGCTTCGGGTCGGAGAGCCGTCCGGACCCGACGAAAGCGGACTGACGAGAACCCACACGAAAAACCGCCCACAACCTTTTGTTCCCCGCCGTCGTGTAGAACGATAGCACATCGCATGTGTTGATTCCCCCATGACGACGAATGAATCGGAGCCCACGACGGAATCGTCCCCTCACGAAGCGGTCCCTCGTTCGGAAGTCGAAGCGCTCCGTGAGGAACTCGAAGCGACGAAGGAACGACTACGCATCGCCGAGAAGAACCTCAAGTGGATGGCCCAGCATCAGGCCGTCGAGACCGGAAAGAGCGTCTGTCCCACCTGCAACTCGAACGGGTCGTTAGGCGTCGAACGGACCGCGACCGGGAAGAAGAAGGTCGAGTGTACCAACTGTGGTGAGCGCCTCATTTGACGACGATTCGGCGGGTTCGCGGCCCGTCACAGTCCACGAACAGGATGGACTGCCACGTCCCGAGCGCTAGTTCGCCGTCCTCGACGGGGACGGTAACGTGTTCCCCGAGTAACACCGAACGGAGGTGCGCGTCGGCGTTGCCGTCCAGTTGGTCGTGTGCGTAGTCGTCACCGCGGGGAACGAGCCGCGACAGAAGGGTTTTGAAATCCGAACGTAACCGCCGTTCGTCCTCGTTGACGATGACACCGGCGGTCGTGTGCGGGACGAAGACGGTACACGTGTCGGCGGCCTCGGGGGCGTGCTCGGCCACTCGGTCGGTGATGTCCACGATGTCTACGCGCTTCGACGTTGTGACTTCGAACTCCATATCGTCGCTTCGACGGTCATCGACAAAACCTCTTGTAAAATCGGGGAGACACTATCAGAACGACAAGAATATTTCACCGTTAAATTTTACTATTAATTAGCAATATTTTCCGTTGGTTCTCAGATTTGGTATCTGGACCGAAAATCCTTTGCGTCTTTTGACTATCCTCAACTATATATGAATGATTACCTATCTAGGAGAGGATATTTACGTCTAACCGGCGGTTCCCTCTCCGTTAGCAGTGCCCTCGCTGGGTGTCTCGGTGGGAAACTCGATACGAAACCGGTCCAGGTGGGTGCCCTCCTTCCGCTCTCGGCATCGGGGTTTCTCGAAACGGTTGCGAAACACCACCGACGCGCCATCGAACAAGCCGTCGCGGACATCAACGACGCCGGGGGTCCGCTCGGGCGCGAACTGGAACTCACGGTCGAAGATACCGAACTCGACCCGGAAACGGCGAAAACGGCGTTCGCCTCGCTCGTCGATTCGGGCGTCGTCGGACTCGTCGGACCCGTCGTCACCGATATCTCGATGGCGCTGGCCGACAGTTTCGCCGAGGAGGAAGTCATCGCGGTGAGTCCGTCGAGCACGCATCCGGCGCTCGCGTCGGCGGCGGTCACGGACGCGACCAAGTATTTCGCCCGCACCGCCGCCAACGACATTCAGCAGGCGCTCGTGATGGCGAAAATACTCAACAGCGACCGATTCGTCGGCGCCGATACCGCCGCTATCGTCCACGTGGACAACAGTTTCGGGGAGGGGTTGGCGTCGGTCATCGACGAGAAAATAACGGGGAAAACGGTCGAAACGGTGGCGTTTCCGCCCGGTCGAGAGACGTACTCCGGTCGCGTGAGTCGGGTGGTGCGGTCCGGCGCGGATGCGGTCGCGTTCGTGGCCGAACCGGGGAACGTCACGATTCTTCAGCGGCTCGCGCGGAGTTCCTTCGACGGCGAGTTCGTGCTGAGCGAGGGCGTCATCCCGGGCGACGTTCCGTCGTACATGGACGGAATGTACAGCGCGTCGGTGGCGGCCGAGCAGACGACGGGTTCCATCAAACTTCGGCAGGAACTCGATGATATCACGCCGCTCGCGCCCTACACGCAACACGCCTACGACGCCACGTTCCTGTTGGGGACCGCGATACAGCAGGCCGGAACCGCGACGGGGACCGCCATCAGCAACAACCTCGTCTCCGTTTCGGGCGGCACGGGGCAGACGGTTTCCGTCGATGAGTTCGGGCGGGCGGTGACGCTCATCGACGCGGACCGCACGGTGAACTATCAAGGGGCGTCGAGTTCGGTCGACTTGAACGAGAACCTCGAACCCCTCAACGCGTACATCATCGAGCGCGTCGATGATGACGGGATGGACGAACTGGAACTGCTTCGAGCGTCCTTCTTCCAAGGGAGGACGGCGTGATGTCCGACTCATCGCTCTCGTTGCGACGACGGGCCAGTGCGCGCCTCGCTCGGTACATCCCGAGCAGGATACGGCGGAGCTACGCCGCGAAGTTCGGCGCGGTACTGTTCGCCATCCTCATCCTCATCGCCGCAATCGGCTTTTTCATCCATCTCGACACGAAGCAACTCGTGACGGGGACGACGAACGACGAACTACAGAGCGCCGCGAAGATGGAGGCCGAATCCCTCCACGAATGGGTGGGCCAGAAGCGCTCCACGACGCGGTACCTCTCCTCGTCGCTCGACGGAAACGAATCGAACGCCGAGCGCCAGACGTACCTCGAAGGGCAGTTGATAAACATGCCGAACGACGTGCAGGCAATCCACTACGTCGACCGGCAGAGCGGCATCGTGCTCGCCAGCACGACCGACGAGATGGTCGGGACGACGGCGGACGGCGCGGCGTGGCAGAACGACTCTTTGTCGTTCGCGGCCGACTCCGTTACCATTTCGTCGCCGTACGAAGTGAACGGCGAACCCGTCGCCGCGTTCGTCACCCCGACCGAGGACGCGAACCATCTGGTCGTCGTTACGGCGTCCCTCGCGGAGCACTCCCACGTGTTGTCGTCGCCGACGGCGACCGGTGATGTGACCGTTATCGACAAGCAGGGAACCGTCGTCCTCGACAACCGCAACGTCGGGTTGCTACGCACCTACTCGAACGGAGTGGATTCGACCATCCGACGGGCACTGACCGGCGAGAGCGACGTGACCCAGGTGTCCGGGACGGACGGGTCGTCGGTGATGGCCTACACCCCAATCGTCGGAACGGACTGGGTGTTGCTGTACAACGTCCCCCGCAAGACCGCGTTCGCCCTGCAGACGAACGTCACGAAGAACATCGGCATTCTCGTGCTGATGGCGGTGCTCTCGCTCGCGGTCGTCGGTCTGACCATCGGTCGCGGCACCGCGAAGTCCCTCTCGTCGGTCTCCGGGACGGCCGACCAGATAGCGGCCGGGCAACTCGACACCGAACTGCCCGAGACGACCCGAGAGGACGAGATGGGCGAACTGTACGGTTCGTTCGAATCCATGCACGGCTACCTGAACACGGTCGCCGACCAAGCGGACGCCCTCGCACAGCAGAACTTCGACGCGCCGGTCTTCGACGAGACGGTTCCGGGCACGTTCGGCGAGACGCTGGAGCAGATGCGCGACGACCTTCGCGCGATGGTTGCTGATATAGAGCAGGCCCGCGCCGAAGCGGAGGTCGCGCAAGCGGACGCCGAGGCGGCGCAAGCCGAGGCGGAAGCGGCACAGGCCGAAGCGGAGGAACTCAACGCGGCGCTGGAGCGGAAGGCCGCGGAGTTCAGCGTCGTGATGGAGGAAGCGGCGGACGGCGACCTCACCCAGCGGATGGCGACCGACAGTCCGACCGAATCCATGACGGAAATCGCACACGGGTTCAACGAGATGATCGCCGAACTCGAAGCCACGATACGCGACGTGAGCGAGTTCGCCGAAGACGTCGCCGCCGCGAGTCAGGAGGTCACCGCGAGCACCGCCGAAATCGAGCGGGCGAGCGAGCAGGTGACGGAATCGACGCAAGTGATGTCGTCGGGGACGGTCGAACAGTCCGAACGGCTCGAAGAGACCGCAGGGGAGATGAGCGAACTCTCGGCGACCATCGAGGAAGTCGCCGCCTCCGCGGACCAAGTGGCACAGACGGCCCAGAGTACCGAGGCGCTCGGGCAGGACGGACGGGAAGCGGCCTCGAACGCCATCGACAAGATGGACGCCATCGAGACGGGGACGGACGAGACGGTCGAGCAGATGGAGGACTTGGCCGACGAAATCGGCCGCATCGGCGATGTCGTCGAACTCATCCGCTCCATCGCGGACCAGACGAACATGCTCGCGCTGAACGCCAACATCGAGGCGGCGAGCGCGGACGGCGACACGGAAGGGTTCGAGGTGGTCGCAAACGAGGTGAAGGAACTGGCGAACGAGACGAAGGAAGCGGTCGTGGACATCGAACAGCGCATCGACACCGTGAAAGAGCAGGCGGACGTGACCGTCACCGACGTCCGGGAGACGCACAAAGCGGTCACCGAAGGGGCGGAGACGGTGCGCGACGCACAGGAATCGCTCCAAGCCATCATCTCGAACGTCGAGGAGACCACCGGCGGCATCGAGGAGATAAACGACGTGACTGCCGAACAGGCATCGACGACCGAGGAGGTCGTCGCCGCGGTGGACGAGGTGACTCGCATCAGCGACGAAACGGCCGACGAAGCCGAAGACGTGGCCGCGGCGGCGGAAGAACAGACCGCTTCGGTCAGCGAAGTCGCCCGGAGCGCGGATTCGCTCGCCAAACAGGCCGAATCGCTCGCCGCCACCGTGGACGACTTCACGGTTACCCATCGGAGCGATTCGTCGGACGGACAGTAATTCCGGTTCTTTTTCCGTATCGTTACCACCACCATCACCGATTTATTCCGTCGAAGAGAGATGGGGGACATGCACGAACGAGCAGCGGAGTTCGAAACGCGCGCCGCGGAGCGGTACGGCTTCGACGCGGACGTGCACGAGTTTCCCGAAGGGACGAAAACCGCCGCGGATGCCGCGGACGCCATCGGCTGTGACGTGGCCCAAATCGCCAGCAGTCTTGTCTTCCGCGCGGACGACGAACTCGTCGTCGTCGTGACCAGCGGGGCGAACCGCGTGAGCGAGGGCCGACTGGCGGAACTGCGTGACGCCCCCGCGTCGGCGGTCGGCATGGCCGACGCCGACGCGATTCGGGAGTCGGTCGGCTGGTCCATCGGCGGCGTCCCGCCCTTCTGCCACGACACCGACCTGCCCGTCTATCTTGACGAGACGCTGACCGAGTTCGATACGGTCTGGGCCGCCGCCGGGACGCCGAAAGCCGTCTTTCCGATCTCACCCGACGACCTGGCGGAGTACGCCGACGCGGCGGTCGCACGCGTGAACGAGTGAGCGAAAGAGCGGAAATCGATGGGGGAGGGGAAGGCTGAGGGAGGAAGTCAGAGCGAGAGCGGAAATCGGTCGGGGAAAGACCGATTACGGGATGGGTCTTTTGTTCCGCCATGACCCTCCTCGGAACGGCGCTGTTGGTGATTCTGGACGCGAGTCTCGGGATGTGGCTCGGCGGTATGGTGTTCTTCTCGTTCGTCGGTGCGCCGACGACGTTCGACGTGTTGGGCGACGACGCGGGGCAGGTCGTCAACGCCATCTTCCCGAAGTACTACGAGTTCGGTTCGATACTCGGATTCACCGCGGTCGGCGTGGCCGTCGTCGCGTGGAACCGGGGCGTCCTCGACCCGACGGCCACGCTGTTTATCCAACCGCTCATCCTGATTGCGCTGGCGGCGACCATCTTCGCGCAGGCTCGGCTCCTCCCGAAGATGGAGTCGGCGGGCGACGACGGCTTCGCGCGGTATCACAAGCAGTCGGTCGTCTTGAACGGCGTGGCGATGTTCACGGTCGCCGGTGCGCTCGTGCTTTCGCACTTCTGACCCGCCATCGGTCCGCCGGTTGCTTCCGGTGGCCACCCAACGCTAAGACCGTTCGCGTCGAACCATTCGAGGGCTCATGACGGACAAACTCGACGTTCGCGCGTTCGCGCTCGGCGGCGGCGTGATGTGGTCGGTGTACGTGATGCTGGACGCGTGGATAGCACGGTTCGGTTGGGGCGACGAAACGGTCGAAACGCTCTCCTCTCTGTACATCGGCTACCGGCCGACGCTCCGGGGGAGCCTCATCGGCGCGCTCTGGGGATTCATGGACGGCGCGCTCGGCGGTGCCATCGTCGCCACGGTGTACAACGCCGTCGCGCGCGACGAAGAACAATCTTGATTGGCTAGTCGTTCCAACCGTTCGATATGACCCTTCTCGGAACGGGACTCCTCGTCGTCGCGGACGGGGCACTCGGCATTTGGCTCGGCAGCATCGTGTTCTTCTCGTTCGTCGGCGCGCCGACGACGTTCGACGTGTTGGGTGACGACGCGGGGCAGGTCGTCAACGCCGTCTTCCCGAAGTACTACGAGTTCGGACTCGGATTGGGTGTCGTGGCCTTCGGTGCCGCGGTCGTCGCCACCGCGATGGACGCGTTCGACGGCATCGTCGTCGCCGCCCTCGCGCTGGTCGGCGTCGCCTTCACGGGGTACGCCCGCTGGGTGCTCATCCCGAAGATGGAGGCGGCGGGCGACGACGGCTTCGCGCGGTATCACAAGCAGTCGGTCGTCCTGAACGGCGTGACGATGCTCGCGGTGGCGGGCGGCATCGTGGCCTCGCACCTCTAAGAGATGAAAGGGACGTACACCCTCCTCGTCTCGCTCGCTGCACCCGCGGAAATCGAGTTCGGCGCGACGGGACCCAGACCGCTCGATTTCGGGTGGTACGCCTACACCGGCAGCGCGTTCGGACGGGGTGGCTTCTCGCGCATCGACCGTCACGCGCGGGTCGCCTCGGGCGAGAACGGTGCCCGCCACTGGCACGTCGATTACCTGCTCGGCCATCCCGAAACGGACCTCGTGGCCGACGTGCGAACCGAGGCGGCGGACGTGGAGTGCGCCGTCGCCGACCGACTCGCCGAGGAAATCGAGCCGGTTCTCGGCATCGGCGCGTCGGATTGCGACTGCGGGACGCACCTCCATTTCGCGCCCGAGAGGGACTCCCTCGAAGCGGCGGTTCGGCGGGCGCACGAATCGTCGGGTAATTCCCCGCCGGTGGAAACGGGGCACTAGTTTTAATCCCGCGCTCGTCCAATCTTCGAAACGATGGGTGACACCGTACTCACAGACCTTTTCGCGCCGTCTCGTGTCGCCGTCGTGGGAGCCACGGAAAACGAAGGCTCCATCGGTCGCGCCATCGTGACCAACCTCCGCGACGAGTTCGACGGCGAGACGGTGCCCGTCAATCCGAACTACGACGAGGTGTTCGGACTGGACTGCTATCCCGACCTCGCGTCCGCGCCGGACATCGACCTCGCGGTCGTCGTCGTTCCGCCGCACATCGCGGTGGACGTGGTTCGCGGGGCTGGCGAAGCCGGAATCAAAAACGTCGTCGTTATCACCGCCGGATTCGGCGAGACGGGGAGCGAAGGTGCAGAACGGGAGCGAGAGTTGCAGGACATCGCGGCGGAGTACGACCTGAACCTCGTCGGCCCCAACAGCCTCGGGGTGATGAGCACGCCGGTCGGCATGAACGCGACCTTCGGACCGGAGAACGCCCTGCCGGGGTCCATGTCGTTCATGAGCCAATCGGGGGCGTTCATCACGGCCGTCCTCGACTGGGCGAACGACGAGGGACTCGGCTTCAAGGACGTGGTGTCGCTCGGGAACAAGGCCGTGTTGGACGAGACGGATTTCGTCCGCGCGTGGGGCGAGGACCCCGACACGGACGTCATCCTGGGCTACCTCGAAGGCGTCGAGGACGGCGGGACGTTCATCGACGCGGCCCGCGAGGTGACCGACGATACGCCTATCGTGATGGTGAAATCGGGGCGTACCGACGCCGGGGCGCAGGCCGTCTCCTCGCACACCGGAACCCTCGCGGGAAGCGACCGGGCGTACGAGGCCGGACTCGAACAGGCGGGCGTGTTGCGCGTCGATTCCGTCCAAGAGTTGTTCGATTTCGCCCAGATTCTGGCGGGGCAACCCCTGCCCGAGCGGGACGACGTGGCCATCGTCACGAACGCGGGTGGACCGGGCGTGATGACCACCGACGCGGTGGGCGATTCGACCCTCTCGCTGGCGTCGTTTTCCGACGACACGCTCGCGGAACTGGGTGAAGCCCTGCCCGAAGAGGCCAACATCTACAACCCGATAGACGCCATCGGCGACGCCGACATCGGCCGGTTCCGGGACGCCATCGACATCGCGCTCGGGGACGAAAACGTCGGAACCGCGGTCGTGCTGGCCGCGCCGACGGCCGTCATCGACTACCACGACCTCGCCGACGTCATCGTCGAACTCCAGGCGAAACACGGGAAACCGGTCGCAGCGGCGTTGATGGGCGGCGAACGAACCGAGGAGGCGGCGGAACTCCTCCGCGAGGGCGGGATTCCGAACTACTTCGACCCGGCCCGCGCGGTGCGGAGTCTGGACGCCCTCACCACGTACCGCGACATCAGCCAGCGCGAGTACGGGCAACCGACCGAATTCGACGTGGACAGGGAACGCGCTGCGGACATCCTCTCCCGCGCGAAGGAGCGCGGCGACAACCGTCTCGGCGTGGAGGCGATGGGACTGCTCGACGCGTACGGCATTCCGACGCCCGACGGTACCATTGCGGATTCACCGGAAGACGCGGTGAGCGCCGCACAGGACATCGAGGGGAACGTCGTCATGAAGATAGTCAGTCCCGACATCCTGCACAAGTCCGACATCGGCGGCGTGAAAGTCGGCGTCGCAAACGAGGACGTGTACGACGCCTACGAGGACCTCGTGACGCGGGCGCGGAACTACCAACCCGACGCGACGATTCTCGGCGTACAGGTTCAAGCGATGGTGGACCTCGATTCGGGAACGGAAACTATCATCGGCATGAACCGCGACCCGCAGTTCGGTCCGCTCCTCCTGTTCGGACTGGGCGGCATCTTCGTCGAAATCATCGAGGACACCACGTTCCGCGTCGCGCCGATAAGCGAGCGCGAGGCGAGCGAGATGGTGAACGACATCGAGGCGGCACCCCTGCTCCGCGGGGCGAGGGGCCGAGAACCCGCCGACATCGACGGTGTTGTCGAGAGCCTGCAACGCCTCTCGCAACTCGTGACCGACTTCCCCGCGATTCTCGAACTGGACGTGAACCCACTCGTCGCCACCCCGGACGGCGTGCGAGCGATAGACATCCGACTGACCGTGGACACGGACGAACTATGAACACGATACTCGTCACCGCAACCGAAGAAAGCACAGGCAAGACCGCCGTCGCCCTCGCGCTGGCGCGACTCGCACAGCAGCGCGGGCTGTCGGTGGGCTACATGAAACCGAAGGGCACCCGACTCCAGAGCAACGTCGGCAAGACGCTGGACGAGGACCCGATGCTGGCCCGCGAACTGCTCGGCCTCGACGCCGAAATGCACGAACTCGAACCCGTCGTCTACTCGCCGACGTTCATCGAGCAAGCCATCCGGGGCCGCGAGGACCCCGACGAACTCCGCGAGCAGATTCGAACGAGCTTCGAATCGCTGTCGTCGGGCCACGACCTGATGATAATCGAGGGCGGCGGCAGTCTCACGACCGGCGGTATCGTCGACCTCACCGACCCGAAAGTCGCCGAACTGCTCGACGCGGAAGTGCTCCTCCTCTCCGGGTACGAGAAAGGGAGCGACGTGGACGACCTGCTCGCCGCCGTGGACGACATCGGCGACCGACTGTCCGGCGTGCTGTTCAACGCCGTCTCGAACACGAACTTCGACCCGCTCGATACGGACGTGGTTCCCTTCCTCGAAGGGCGGAAAATCCCCGTTCTCGGCGTCGTTCCGCGCCAGCAGGACCTCGCGGGCGTTACGGTCGGAGACCTCGCGGCGGAACTCAACGCGGAACTGCTCACGAAGGCGGACACGGGCGAGTTCGTCGAGCGGTTCCTCGTCGGCGCGATGAGCGGCGACAAGGCGCTCCGCCACCTCCGTCGGACGCGGGACGCCGCCCTCGTCACCGGCGGCGACCGTCCCGACCTGCACACCGTCGCGCTGGAAGCTCCCGGCGTGAAGTGTCTGATTCTGACGGGCGGGTTCCGTCCGCCGGGTGCCGTCATCGGCAAGGCGGAGGAGAAGGGCGTCCCCGTCCTGCTCGTGCAGGCGGACACGCTGACGACAATCGAACGCGCCGAGGACGTGATTCGAAGCGGTCGAACCCGCGACGAGGAGACGGTCGAGCGGATGGGCGAACTCCTCCACGACCACGCCGACGTGGACGCGCTCCTCGGTGAAGGGACAGTGGAATCGGACGCGGACGTCGATTCCGACGCCGACGCGGACGGGGAGTAGCGGGGACCGAACATGGTCGACCATCCGGAGTCCGCGACGACCCGCGAGACGACCGTCGTGGTCGTCGGTGCCGGGCCGGGCGGCTGTGTGATGGGCTACCTCCTCGCCAGAAGCGACGTCGATACCGTCCTGGTGGAGCGCCACGCCGATTTGGACCGGGAGTTTCGCGGCTACTTCTTCCAACCGCTCGCGGTCAAACTGTTCGCGGAGATGGACGTGCTGGACGACGTTCTGGCTCTCGACCACGACGAGGTTCGACGGCCGGAGGTGACGGCGTTCGGGCGGTCCTATCACGCCGTCGATTTCTCCGGACTGCCGAAACCGTACGATTACGGTCTGTTGATGGAACAGCCGCCGTTGCTCCGCCTGCTCATCGACCGCGCCGACGAGTTTTCGAACTTCGAATTTCGCCCGGCGACGGGCGTCACCGACCTCGTTCGTGAGGGGGGACGGGTCGTCGGCGTGCGCGCGAACGACCGCGAGCGGGACGAGGACCTCGAACTTCGAAGCCGACTCGTCGTCGGTGCTGACGGTCGCTTTTCGACGGTTCGGACGGCGGCCGACCTCGACCCCGGCCTGTTCGACTCCGACATCGAACTGCTGTGGTTCAAACTCCCGGCGGATGCCGTTCGGTCGGCCGCACAGGGGCGCATCGAGCGCGACGGCATCCTGCTCTACTTCGGTCTCGGGGAGGAGGACGCACAGGCCGGGTGGTTCATCGAGAAGGGAACCTACCCAGACATCAGAAAGCGCGGTATCGAGCGATTTCGGCGGGAAATCGCCGCGGTGGACCCCGCCATCGCCCGGCATCTGGAATCGTTCGACCAGTGCTCGCTCCTGCACATCGAACCCGGATTGACAGAGCGATGGGTGGACGACGGTCTCCTCCTGCTCGGCGACGCGGCGCACGTCGCCTCGCCGGTCGGCGGACAGGGAAACGGCCTCGCTATTCAGGACGCCGTGGTCGCCCATGCGACCACCACGAGTGCGCTCGAAATGGGGAACACGGGAGACGAGCCGCTTCCTGCGGAACGCCTTCGGCGGTTCGAGTCGGTTCGCCGACCCGCCGTCGAAGACGTGCTCCGCCTCCAACGGCGCGGCGAGCGGGTCGTCACGTGGTACGTACAAAACGGCGAGTCGGTCCCCGAGTGGGCCGTTGCTCCGGTCGTTCGAGGTCTGTTTACCGTCGCCCCGAAGCTGCCGCCCGTCCGGCGGACGTGGCGGACCTTCGCCCTCGGACCGACACCGGTGTCGGTGGAAACGGCGGTGTTCGAGGAGTCGTAGCGCACGCCGAAAAATCGGTGCGTCAAAAAATCGATTCCGTATTTCCGTTCGATTCTCCCCCGGCTTCGCCGAAGCCGTAGGGTCGCGTTTCGTTCGAGAAGCGGCCGATTAATCCGCGTGTTGCGGCGCGCCGTGCCCGTTGGTCCGCGTTTCAGTTTCGGAGTCCGCGGGCGTAGCGAGCGGGTTCGGCGACCGAAGTGCCGCGATGAGGCTCCACATGATTCCCGTGAGCAGGGAACCGGTGGCAGAGAGACTCATCCCGAGCGTGAAGAAGGCGGTTCCGTAGACGATGCCGATAACGGCCGATGGAAGAGAGGTCCCGAGGGGGACGTTCGCCATCGAGTCGCGGAGGGTCGGAACGAGAACGAGGAGGGAAAAGACGCTCCCGCAGAGAAATACGATGTCTTGCCACATTATCGCTCACCCTCCCCAGTTGTCGTTTCGTTACTCGTGTCAATCATCACTTCCCGGTAGTTGGTTGGCGTTGATAAGGTTTACTCATTGCCGAGTAAATATTTCGACAGAGACTAGCACGCCAATCTCTGACTAGACATCTGTGGTGACTGCTCATACGACAAAATGTCCCACACACGGGGCGTTTCCATCACGAAACGGGTCGCCGTCGTTCGAATTCCGAACGCGCTCACCGCGAAATCGAAAGCATCCCTTTCACCGTCTCGGAATCCTTCGCCCGCTCGAACGCCGCGCCGACATTCGACAGTTCCATTTCGAAATCCACGATACCCGCTACGTCCACCGCGCCGTCGGCCAGCAACTGGACGGCGGCGGGGTACGTGTTCCGGTAGCGAAACGACCCTCGGAGGTCGAGTTCGTTATCGATGATTTCGCCCGTGTCGAGCGGGATTTCCGCGTCCCGTGCGAGTCCGATGAGGACGACGGTCCCGCCCCGCCGAACCGCGTCGATGGTGGTTCGAATCGCGGGGTCCGCCCCGGACGCTTCGACGACCACATCCACGCCCTCGCCGTCAGTGAGGTCGGAGACCGCTTCCGCGAGGTCGTTTTTACGTACGTCGATGGTCGCGTCCGCGCCGCGCTTCTCGGCCAGCGCGAGTTTTTCGGGAACGACGTCGGAAACGAACACCGCCGTCGCTCCGGCGGCGTACGCGGCCTCCATCGCCAGCAGACCGATGGGACCGCATCCCGTCACGAGGACGGAATCGCCGACGCCGACCTCCCCCCGTCGAGCGGCGTGAATGCCGACGCTCAAGGGTTCACAGAGCGCGCCTTCGCGGGTCGAGACGGAATCCGGTAGCCGATAGGTGAAGTCGGCGGGCCACGCGACGAACTCCGCGAACGCGCCGTCGTCCGGCGGGGTCGCCATGAACGTCACGTCGGGACAGAGGTTGTACTCGCCGCGCTTGCAGTACGGACAGCGCCGACAGGGGACGCCGGGTTCGAGCGTCACGCGGTCGCCGATGTCGAAATCGTCGTCGGCGTTCTCTCCGACCGCGGCGACTTCGCCCGCGCTCTCGTGCCCGAGGACGAGCGGCGATTCGACCACGTAATCGCCGATGCGGCCGTGTTCGTAGTAGTGAACGTCGGACCCGCAGATGCCGACCTCGCCGATTTCGACGACCACCTCGTCCGGGTCGGGGGCTGGTTTGTCTCGCTCTTCGACGACGAAGGAACCGGGTTCTTCGAGGACTGCGACTCGCATACGCCACGTTCGTGCCGGGCGATGGTGAACGTTGGTGCCGGTTTCGCTCGGCAAGAATTATTACCTAGTAATATAACTCAGTAATCGATGTCGGAAACACAACTCCAACGCGCTCGTTCCGGCGAACTGACCGCGGCGATGAAACGGGTGGCGGAGCGGGAGAGCAGGGACCCAGAGACGATTCGGCGCGCGGTCGCCGAGGGACGGGCGGTCATCCCGAACAACCACGAACACGACGTGCTCGACCCGATGATAATCGGGCGAGAGTTCGCCACGAAGGTCAACGCGAACATCGGCAACAGCGAGACGACGAGCAACCCCGAGGAAGAACTCCGAAAGCTTCACGCGGCGGTTCACTACGGCGCGGACACCGTGATGGACTTGAGCACCGGTGCGAACCTCGATTCGATTCGTGAGACGAACGTCGAACACTCTCCGGTTCCGGTCGGAACCGTTCCGATTTACGAGGCGGTCACGCGCGTCGACGACGTCGCCGACCTCACGCCCGAGTTACTGCTCGACGTCATCGAGAAACAGGCCCGGCAGGGCGTCGATTACATGACCGTCCACGCGGGCGTGTTGCTGGAACACGTCCCGCTCACCAACGGTCGGAAGACCGGCATCGTCTCGCGCGGCGGGTCGATTCTCGCCAAGTGGATGGAGGAGAACGAGGCCCAAAACCCGCTGTACACGCACTTCGAGCGAATTTGTGCGATTTTCGCCGAGTACGACGTGACGTTCAGCCTCGGCGACGGCCTTCGGCCCGGTTGCCTCGCCGACGCGTGCGACGACGCGCAGTTCGCCGAACTGGAGACGCTGGGCGAACTGACCCGAACGGCACGGGACCACGGCGTACAGGTGATGGTCGAAGGGCCGGGCCACGTCCCGATGGACGACATCGAAATGAACGTCGAACGCCAGCAGGAGGTCTGTGACGGCGCTCCCTTCTACGTCCTCGGCCCGTTGGTGACCGACATCGCGCCCGGGTACGACCACATCACGAGCGCCATCGGTGCCACCGAGGCCGCTCGGGCCGGAGCGGCCATGCTGTGCTACGTGACGCCGAAAGAGCACCTCGGACTCCCCGAGGAGGAGGACGTCCGGGACGGCCTCGCGGCGTACCGAATCGCGGCCCACGCGGCCGACGTCGCAACCGGCCAACCGGGTGCCCGCGATTGGGACGACGCGCTCTCGGAGGCCCGCTACGAGTTCGACTGGTCACGACAGTTCGAACTCGCCCTCGACCCGGAACGGGCACGCGCGTACCACGACCAGTCCCTCCCCGGCGACAACTACAAGAAAGCCCGCTACTGCTCGATGTGCGGCGCGGAGTTCTGTTCGATGCGCATCGACCAGGACGCGCGGGCCGTCGACGGCGACATGGAATCGATAGACGGAGAGACGGACCTGACGGACTCGTCCGCGGCGGCGGCGAACCTGCCGCCGACGGGGACACACGACATGCGTTCGGTTCCGGACCTGCCGTCGTTCGCGGAGCACGCCAGCGAAGGCCACGGCGACGATTGAAACGGGGCGAGGAGCGTGGAGAGCTAGCGAGTCGGAAGCGTATCCCGACGCTCCACGTCCGACCCGCGGTGGTCCGGCGTTCCGACCGGACTCACGGCCCGGAAGACGGCTTCGGGGTCGCGCGTCTTCCGCCAGTGCCACCGCGTCTTGGCGAGGAGCGCGAGTTTTCGGACGGTCCCCAGCGACGGTTCCTTGGAGAGCACGTCGTACCCTTGCGCTCGAATCACGCGGTGGTACTCCGCGTACAGCACCGCCGCGAGCAAGACCGCGAACTGGCAGTCCTCGGGGAGGTACCGGATTCCGGCGACGCCCTCGCGGTACAGGGCTTCCGCGCGGCGAAGTTCGTCCTGCATGACCTCGGCGAATCCGGCCGTGAATTCGAGGCGTTCTATCTGTTCGTCGGTCACGCCGTGCCGCGAGAGCGTCGTTCGAGGGAGGTAGATTCGGTTCCGGTCTTCGATGTCCTCGCGCACGTCCCGGAGGAAGTTGGTGAGTTGGAACGCCTCGCCGAGCGACGTCGCGTGCGGTCGCGCTCGCTCGGCGTCGTCCGGGTTCATCACCGACGTCATCATCTGCCCGACGGCGGCGGCCGACCCGCGCATGTACGCCTCCAGTTCGTCGTAGGTTTCGTAGCGCGATTTGTCGATGTCCGTCGCCATCGCGTCGATGAAGACGCCGACCTCATCGTCCGCGATACCGCGTGACTCACAGAGGTCGTGGAACGCCTCCAAAATCGGGTCATCGGGGGGTTCTTTTCCGAGGGCTTGCTTTCGGAGCGACTCCAACCGTTCGGCTTGCTCCTCGGCCGGAACGTCGGCGGCGTCGTCCACCACCTCGTCGCAAATCCGGAAAAACCCGTACAACACGTACGTCGGGTGGCGCACTCGCTCGGGCAACAGCCGAGTGGCGAGGTGGAACGTTTTCCCGGTCTGCTGCTGTATCGCCTTCCCCGCCTCTACGTGTGTGTCTTTCATTGGGTGTGCCCCGAGAATAGCAGTTGGTACGCTGTCATTCTGAAAAAAGACGGTGCCAAACCTGTTAGGTATGGTTTCCGTACCGACCGTCGCTTCGATTACGCAGCCTATAATTAACAGCGTTCTGTTAATAATAAAATTGATAAAGGGGTAGTTGCTACGGGGGCATAGTAATGAACCGACGTACCTTTCTCGCGGCTAGTTCGGTTGCGGTCGCGGGATTGAGCGGGTGTCTCAATCGAGGCAGTGGCTCGGGGTCTTCGAGTTATCCCATGCCTGAGGACGGCAACGTCGACGGGTATCCGCCGGAGTTCGACGAGAAGCCGAAGAAAAAGAGCTTCGACCCGTCCTCGTTCGACACGAAAACCGAGGGTGGCGAGGATGTCCCCCTCGTCCCGACGGATATCGTCTACAATTGGTACAAGCGCGGGGAAGCCCGGTTCGCCGACGCTCGCGGCACGAAACAGTACAAGACCTCGCACATTTACGGGGCCGTATTGAGTCCCGCACCGGGCGTCCGTGGTGCCCCGGAGCGTGACCCCGTGCTGAACTGGCCGAAATCCGACCGCATCGTCTGTTACTGTGGCTGTCCGCATCACCTCTCTTCGATTCGTGCATCCGCACTCATGCAGAAGGGCTACGAGGACGTCTTCGTCATCGACGAGGGGTTCTGGGAGTGGCACGACAGGGACTACCCGATTCGCGGCTCCAACACGTCGTACAATCCGGTGGCGTACATCATCTCGGGCGTCACCGACGCCTCCTTCGCCGGAAAGACGGCGTGGGCGCGACAGCTCGAAACCGGACAGAACGAAGCGACGGACATCCTGACGGACGGATCGTACACCCTCGAACTCAAGTTCGAGGACGTAACGGCGGACTCGATGATCCACATCGAGACGCCGGAGTACACCGTGAAGGGAACCATCGGCGACCTCTCCTCGCGGGTCGTGAGCGGCGAATAGACCCCACCGACGGCACCGGTCGCACCGACGTTTCTCAAGGCTTATATCCCTCGTAGCGAGTGACGACATTCAATGATTCGGTGCAGTCAAGACGAGTGCGGTTGGGTCGCCATCGCGCCGTCAGAGCGAGCCGCGTTGAAGCAGTACGAATCGCATCTCCTCGAAACGCACGTTGAAACGGTCGAAACGGAGATTCCCGACGGACACGTGCAGGTTCGAACCGACGACGGCGAGTGGGAGACGATGACGCGCGAGCAAGCGCGAAAATTCCACGACCGGTAGGCGAACGATTCCTCAGGCGGTCATCTCCCTGTCCATCGGATCCTCTAACTCCCCGAGGACGGCTTCGAACGCGTCCGTCGCCGTCACCAACCCGATGACGTCCCGCCCGTCCAACACCAGCGCGAGTTCCTGATTTTGCGCCTGGAACAGGTCGATGGCGTCCGCGACGCTCGTATCGCCCGCGACCGTCATCGGGTCGTGTGCGATGTCGGTCAGCGAGACCTCCCCTGAGGTAAGTTCGTCGTACCGTTCGATGACGGTCGGCGCGTAGACGATTCCCCGAAACTCGTCCAGCGACCCGTCGATGAGCGGAAAGCGGACGAGTGGGTTCTTCTCCATGCGTTCGACGTTCTCCTCGACGGTGTCGTCGGTCGAGAGGGCCACGATGTCCTCCCGCGGAATCGCGATGTCACGAACCGGGACGCGCTCGATTTGAAGCGCGGCCAGAATCTCCTCTTCGCGTTCCTCCGGCAGACCCTCGACCGCGCTGAGAACGTCGCCCATCTCGCGGTGGAGGTCGGCGCGGCTGACGATTTTCCGCTCGTCGCCGTCCGATTCCTCGGCTTCCGTCCACGAGCGTTCGATTTCGACGCCGAACAGGGAGAGGAGGCTCTTGGCGGTCTTGTCAGCGAGGATGATGACCGGCGACATCAGTTTCGTCCACCAGTAGAGGATGCCCGACCCGTATCGGGCCGCGAACTTCGTTCGCTCGATGCCTAGGTACGTCGGCGCTTGTTCTCCGACGATGACGTGCAGGAGGTTGATGAGGGCGAGTGCGAGAATCGCCGAGAGCGCTTCGGTGGAGCCGCCCCCGAGACCGACGGCTTCGATGACCGGATGGAACACCGCCACCACCGCTGGTTCGGCGACCACACCCAATCCGACGCTGGCGATGGTGATGCCGACTTGGCACCCGGAGAGATAGATTTCGAGGCGGTCGGTCATGTCCCACGCGCGTTGCAATCCCTTCGAATCCTCGAACTCGGACTCGTCGAACTGCCGTACCCGCGTCATGGCGAACTCGGTGACGACGAAGTAGGAGTTCATCAGCAGGAGGAATACGCCACCGAGGAGATGGAGTGCGGTGAGCAAATCTACCATTATCTATCCCTGTATCGGGAACGGTGGTAACGTTGATGGGCAACTCGGCAAAAATTCCACTTGCTGTTGGACGGTACGCAACACACAGCACCACACGTCTCCGAGAAACCGTCCCATCCTTCGTTCTGAACGTATCGCCGTCTCTCGGATTCGATTTCCATTCGGCACAAACGGCCGATAGGGTACAGTACGCGTCCCATTCGGCTCGTTTCTCCTTGTATCGGGAACGTGGTTGTGAATTTATGTCATACTAGAAACCGAAACCTCCATCTTTTTGGTGAGGCTGTCAGTAGTATTCTAACAACAGCTATGGAATTACAGCTACATAGCCGAGGAGGGCGTCCGTGACGCTTCTCGACCGGCTTTTCGAAAACGTTACCAAGCACAGTCGGGCCATCATCGCCGTGCTTCTCGTCATGACAGTTCTCGTCGGGGCGGGCGCGCCGATGATAGAGCAGTCCTCGTCGCTTGACCAGTTCCAGAGCGACAGCCCGGCCGCGAAGAAACTGAACTACATCAACTCGAACTTCACGACGGGGAACGAGAATACGACCACCGTACAGGTCATCCTCAAGGGCGATAACGTCCTGTCGAAGGAGGCGATGGTGAACTCGTTACAGTTCCAACAGCGCCTTCGGGACAATCAAACCATCAACGAGACGCTGGCGGAGGGAACCGCCTCCACCGGCGTCGCGAACGTCATCGCCATCTCCGCGATTCAACAGCAAAAGGTCGCGGAGCTCAAAGCGTCTGGTGCGAAACTCCAACAGCGCGGCCAGCAACTCAACCGGACGGCCGCCGGACTGAGCGACGCACTGAATCAGACGCGCGCGCTGCAGGGGAAATACGACCAGTTGAACGCGTCCCATCAGTCGGGCGACGTGGACAACGAATCGTATCGCCAGCAGTCGGCGAAAATCGAAGCCCAGCTCTCACAGGTGCGGGCGACAGCCACCGCGAACCTCTCGGCCGAACAGTCGGCGACGTTCAACAAATCCGCACAGCAGGCGCGCGGCTTGCAGGCCAAACTCGACGGGTTGAACGCCTCCTACCAGTCGGGGGACATCGACGAATCGAACTACAAGCAGCAGGCAGGCGAAATCCAGTCGCAGTTCGGTAAGGTGTACAAACTCGGCACGCAAGGCGTGCTGGCGGACGAGTATACAAAACTCGGCGAGCAGAGCGAGAAACTGCAGCAAAAGCGGAGCGCGCTCGAAAACGGCTCGATGCCGACGCTCGCCGAGCAACTCGACCAGTTGCAGTCGATGAACCAGTCGCGGATCGATTCGCTGACGAAGGCCGTGCTCTCCGACGACGGCGGCGGTTCGGGCGGCATGGCGAGCCAAGCGTTGGCGTTCATGCCGACGTCCTACGACACCGGGTCGACGGAGGCGAACGCGACGATGTTGGTCATCTTCCAGAAACAGGAGGGCCAGTCGTCGATGGAGGGACAGGCCTCCGACATGCTCGTCTCCACCCAGCAGGGGATGAAGACCATCGCGGACGAGGAGTTCGACCACGAGGCGCTCGTCTTCGGGAGCGGCATCATCAGCGAGGAGATCAATCAGTCGATGGCAGATAGTCTCGCCATCGTCGGGCCGCTGGCGCTGTTGTTCGTCATCCTGACGCTCATCATCGCCTACCGCGACGTCCTCGACATCCTGCTCGGCATTCTCGGAATCGCCTTCGTCCTCGTCTGGACGTTCGGCTTCATGGGCTGGGCAGGCATCACGTTCAACCAGATGTTCATCGCGGTGCCCGTCCTCCTTATCGGACTGGCAATCGACTACGCGATTCACGTCTTCATGCGCCACCGCGAGGAGCGGGAGACGAACCCCGACGAGGACGTTCGCGGGTCGATGCGCGTCGCGCTCGTCAGCGTCGGCGCGGCCCTGACGTGGGTGACCGCGACGACGGTCATCGGCTTCCTCTCGAACCTGGTCAGCCCGCTGCCGCCGATTCAGGACTTCGGTATCGTGAGTTCGGTCGGTATCGTCGCGGCGCTGATCATCTTCGGCGGCTTGATTCCCGCCCTCAAACTGGAACTCGACGGGTTCCTCGAATCGCGCGGCTTCAACCGCAAAAAGCGCGCGTTCGGTACCGGCGGCGGCCCGCTCGGAAGCATCCTGACCGTGGGCGCGACCGCGGCGCGGAAAGCGCCGCTCGTGGTCATCGTCCTCACGCTGCTCGTCAGCGCGGCGGGCGGCTACGGGGCGACGAAAGTGGACACGAGCTTCTCGCAGGAGGACTTCCTCGCGAGCAGTCCGCCACACTGGACGAAACAGCTCCCGGAACCGTTCAAGCCCGGGAACTACTCCGCCAAGCAGAACCTGGACTTCGTGAACGACAACTTCGTCAGGGAGGATTCACAGGCCCAACTACTCGTCGAGGGCGATATCACCCGTGACGACGCGCTCGAACAAGTCAAGCGCGCGGAAGAGCAGGCGGCGAAGAAAGACGTTACGCTCACCCTCTCGAACGGTGAGCCACAGGTTCAGAGCCCGCTGTCGGTGATGAAGCAGGTCGCCGCACAGAACGAAACGTTCAATCAGACGTTCACCGCGGCGGATACGGACGGTGACGGCGTACCCGACAAGAACCTGGAGACGGTTTACGACGGGCTGTTCGCCGCCGCGCCCGACGACGCCGCTGGCGTCATCTACCGCGAGGACGGCAACTACGAGGCGCTTCGCGTCACCATCTCGCTGAAGGGTGGCGCGTCGAGTTCGGCGGTCACGACCCAGATGCGCGAGGTCGCCGACAACTTCGACGGCCTCACCGCGACCGCGACGGGCCAGTCCATCGTCTTCGAAATCGTGCAGGACGACCTGCTCAACACGGTCATCGAGAGCCTCGTCATCACGATGGTCGCCGTGTTCGCGTTCCTGATGCTCATCTACCGCATCACGGAAGGTAGCGCGACCCTCGGAGCGGTCACCCTGCTCCCCGTCGTGTTCAGCGTCGCGTGGATTCTGGGGACGATGTACCTCCTCGGAATGCCGTTCAACGTCCTGACGGGCATGATCACGAGCCTCACCGTCGGGTTGGGTGTCGCCTACAGCATCCACCTCTCCGAGCGCTACAACGTCGAACTCGAACGACAGGGCTCGGTGTGGGAGGCGATGCACGTCAGCCTTACCGGAACCGGCGGCGCGCTGTTGGGGAGCGCGGCGACGACCGTGGGTGGCTTCGGTGTGCTCGCCTTCGCCATCCTGCCCGCGCTCCAGCAGTTCGGCATCATCACGGGACTGACCATCATCTACGCGTTCATCGCCAGCGTGTTGGTCCTCCCGAGTCTGCTCGTCGTCTGGACGCGCTACTTCGGACCGGGCGCTCGCGGCAGCATCGAACTGAAGTCCGAAGGTGCTCCAACCCCAAGTGAGGACTGACATGGACGAAGTTGACGCCATCGACGCGCTGACCGACCTCGGCCTCTCGAACTACGAGGCCAAGGTGTTCGTCGCGCTACAGAAGTTGGGTACCGGGACCGCGCGGGACATCCACGGCGTCACCGACGTACCGCGGTCACAGGTGTACGGCGCGGCCGAAGACCTCCAGGAGCACGGCTTGGTGGAGGTAAAACAGTCCAAACCGATTCAGTATCGACCGGTGAGTTTGGAGGCGGCGAAGTCGCTCCTCCGCGACCAGTTCGAGCGGACGCAAGAACGTGCGTTCGATTACCTCGAATCGGCGAAAAACGAGTTCGTCGATAACGACGAGGAGCGCGAAGACGTGTGGTCGGTCGATGGCAGGGATGCCGTCAGCAGCCGAATCTGTCAGTTGGTGGCGGAAGCCGAATCGAGAATCGTCTTCGGCCTTCACGACGAATCGCTGGTTACGGAGAAACTCACGGAGATACTCCGGGAACGGGCGAACGCGGGCGTCGACATTCTCGTCGTCTCGCAGGACCCGTCACTGCGGGACCGATTCGATGAGTTACGGTTCGTCGTCCGTCACGACAAGCCGGAGGGGGCCCCTGCAGGGCGCATCCTCATCGTAGACGACGATACCGTGCTCATCAGCATCCTCGGCGAGCACGAAAGCGCCATCTGGAGTTCCCAAACCGGGTTCGCGGAACTCCTCTGCCAGACGGTCAGTTCGCATATCGACGATATAATCGTCGAATAGTCCACTACGCATTTCTTTCACCCGGTACAATATCGGGTATGAACCCGAGACGCCGACTCGCCAGAAACCTGCTCTCGGAAGTACGAGCGTACGGCTACACGCTTTCTATCTGGGGCGGCGGTGAACTCCTTCTGACTCGCTTCGGCACGCCGACCGCATTGGAAGTGTTCGCCTACGTCGGCGGTGCCGTCGTGGCGTTCGCCTTCCTCGCGTTCCTCACGTTCGGCGAGTTCACGGTCGAACCCAACGTGACGACGGAGATACGGGCGACCTCGTTCGTCCACGTCGTCGCCACCGTCGGCAACCTCCTCGTCAGCTATCTTCTGACGTTCGTGCTTCACGGACTCGTCGCGTTTCTGGTTGTGGGGGTACAGACCACGTTCACGTACAACGTCCTCCTGCTTCCCGAGGAGTACGTCGCTCACGTTATGAGTCGGTCTGTCCGGTAGCTTAACTATCATAACGCACAACAGCTACGTATGTCATGGTACGCCGTCGAGGCGCTGGACGACGCCATCGAGGGAACGCGGGAGTTCCTCCTCCCGTTCGACGCGGGAACGTGGCTTCGACTCGCCATCGTGGTGTTCTTCCTCGGAGGTGCCAGTTCGTCCTCCCCGTTTCAGGGGGGCATGCAGTTCTCCTCCGGGTCGAACGACCCGGTTCCGACGCCCCCGAGTCCGCCGGGTGGGGGCGACGTCTCGATACCCACCGACACGATTCTGCTAGTGGCTGCGGCGGTCATCATCGTCGCCGTCCTTCTTGGGCTGTTGTTCACCCTCATCGGGTCGATGATGGAGTTCGCGTTCGTGGAGTCGCTTCGCTCACGGGAGGTTCACGTTCGGCGATACATGGGTCGATACTTCGGACAGGGGCTTCGCCTGTTCGGGTTTCGTCTCGTCCTCTTTCTCGTCGTCGTGCTGCCCATCGGCGTCCTCATCCTCGTCACCGTCCCGGCGTTTTCGGCCGGTTCGCCGTCCATCGCGGCCGGGACGGTGCTGGTGTTCATCCCCGTGTTCATACTGCTCGCCCTGTTCGTCGCGCTCGTGGATGGACTGACGACGAACTTCGTCGTTCCCGTGATGATAGTTCGGGAGCGAGGCGTGATAGCGGGCTGGCAGGCCTTCTGGCCGACGCTTCGCTGCGAGTGGAAACAGTACGGGGTCTACCTCGTGCTCAAGTTCTTCCTCGCCATCGCGGTGGGCTTTCTCGTCTCCATCGCGGGCGGCATCATCGCGGTACTCCTGTTGATTCCGTTCGCCATCTTCGCCGTCCTATTGGTCGTCGCGTTCGGCGGATTCGCCGCCATCAGTGCGACGCTCTCGAACCCGGTGGCGCTGGTCCTGTTCGGCGCGCTCGTTCTCGGATACGTCGTCTGCCTCCTCTTTGCGCTCGCGCTGGTTCGCGTGCCGATTCAGACGTATCTCGGCTACTTCTCGCTACTTGTGCTGGGCGATACGAACCGGGAGTTCGACCTCATCCCGGAACTTCGGGAGGAAATCCGCTGACGGCTCAGAGTTTCGAGTCGAGTTGACGGCCAACGGCGTCGTCGCCGACCGGTCCACAGTCACGTGCGAGGTGAACGAGCGGCGCGTTTTCCATCCGTAGCCACGCGCCTTCGCGGTCGCTGGTGACGGTGACGGACCGCTGTGTTTGCGGGAGTCCGTTGGCGCGAACGCCGTCGGTTCGCTCGCGGACGCCGACCATCTGGAGGTGTTCGGTCGAGAGTTCGGTGACGACGAAGCGGTACGTCGGCAGGTCCGGGTCGTGGTCGCGGAGGGCGGTTCGATACTCGCGTGCGAGGTCCGCGGCACGCGCGGCGTCGTCGTGCGTTTCGAAGCGCGTACCGGTAATCGGGGTCGGACACTCGCCGGTTTCGGCGGCGGCGACGGAGAACGGACCGGATTCGACGGATAGCTCCTCGATTTCGCGTCGGGTTCGCCGGAGGATGTCGTCCATATTTAGGCTAGCCTAATTTAGGTTTAGGACAGCCTAAAAGCGTTGCGACTCAGACCGTGAGGTCTGCGAGGAGGTGTTCGGCGAGTCGTTTGTCCAGCGGGTCGTTCGCGTTCCCGCACTGGGGCGACTGCACGCAGGACGGACAACCCGACCCGCAGTCGCACGCGCGAAGCATCTCCCGCGTGTTCGTCATGAGCGACTCGACGGTTTCGTATCCTTCTCGGGTGAGTCCGACGCCGCCGGGGTAGCCGTCGTAGATGAAAATCGTGCTCGTGCCGGTGTGCGGGTGAAGCGGCGTGGAGAGGCCGCCGATGTCCCCGCGGTCACAGAGGAGTTCGAGCGGAAAGAGCGAAATCATCCCGTGCTCGGCGGCGTGAATTGCACCGTTGAAGTCGCCGTCCATCGCCCGCAGTTCGCGCTCCACATCGTCGGGAATCGTTAAGTAGAGCGCCTTGGTTCGGAGCGCGAGTTCCGGCAGGGAGAGCGACTCGCGTCCCAGCGTCTCGCCGCGCTTTGCATCCCGGCGCTCGAACCCGGTAATTCGCTTTCGCATCGTCACGTCGGCGAACCGGACGGTGCAGTCCTCGCGGGTCGAGAGCGTCTTTTCCGACAAATCCTCTTCGACTGTTATCTCCTTGTCCGTCAACGTCTTGGTGTGGTAGTCCGCCCACGTCGGCGAGAGTTCGGCGACGTCCCGCGACAGGTCGAGATCGACCACCTCGTAGGACTGGCCCTGCTGGTGGTATATCGCCCCGGGATGGGCGTCGTTAAGCGCGTCGCTGAACGGGAGGGAGGCGATGACGTCGCCCCGCGAACGGTCGAGCAGGTCGATTTCGCGGTCGTCGATGGTGCGAAGGCTCATCTCGTGCTGGGGACTTCCGTCGCCGTCGTACACCCAGCGGATCCCGCCGCTCGTTTGCCGCCGTTCGAGTTCGCCGCGCGCTTCGAGGTCGGCGACGAGTTCGGGAAAGTCCGGGCCGAAATAGGTCTCGTCCTCCCGCGAGAGCCACGTCTCGCGGGCCGCGGAGGTGACGTGCGACGGGAGCAGTTCCGCGTTTTGGGGGTTGACGACCGCCCGCTCGGGGTCGCCGGAGAAGAACTCGTCAGGGTTCGCCATCAGGTACTGGTCCAGTTGGTCCTCGCCCGCGACGAGCGTAACGAGGCTGGGGTCGGTACCGCGCCCCGCGCGTCCGGCCTGCTGGAACGTCGCCATGCGCGTGCCGGGATAGCCGTCGAGCAGCACCGCGTCCAGTCCTCCGATATCGACGCCGAGTTCCAGCGCGTTCGTGCTCCACGCACCCCGGACTCTCCCGGAATGGAGGCCGTCCTCCAGTTCTCGACGGCGGTCGTTCCGCAGGGCCGCCTGATACGCCGCGATGTCGTTGGCGAGGTCGCCGTCCCCTCGCCGTCGGAGTTCGTCGGCGCTCTCCATCGCGTAGCGTTCCGCGGCCTGTCGAGCGCGAGTGAAGACCAGCGTTTGATAGTCCCGCCCCACGAGGTCGGCGAAGATGCGCTTCGTCTCTCCGTGGTTCGATTTCCGCCGCTTCGCGCCGCCGTACCGGTCGTCCTCGTACTCTGGCGGGTTCCAGAGGAGCCAGTGCGTCGGTCCGGTTCGACTCGCGTTCTCGTCCACGAGGTCGAACGAGGGTTCGGGCTGGCCGGTCACGGCGCTCGCGTGTTCAACCGGATTACCGATGGTCGCGGAGCAGCAGACGAACTGCGGGTCGGCGTCGAATCGGTCACAGACGCGGGCGAGTCGGCGGAGGACGAGCGCGACGTGACTGCCGAAGACCCCGCGATACTCGTGAACTTCGTCGATGACGACCGTCTCCAACCCCTTGAAAAACCAGTCCCACAGACGATGCGCGTACGGAAGTAGGGCGTAGTGGAGCATGTCGAGTGTCGTGAGCACGACGGTCGGCATTCGGTCGCGCACGGCCCGCTTTTCGTTCTTGTCGAGCCGGCCGGTGTACTGGGCCACCGAGACGCGACTCCCGAAGCCCAAGTCGCGGGCGAGTTCGGAGAGCGTTTCCTCTTGGTCGTTGATGAGGGCGTTCTGCGGCGCGATGTAGAGGGTTCGACCGCCGTGGTCCATCGCGCGCTCGAACGACGGAATCGTGTAGGCGAGGCTCTTTCCGCTCGCGGTTTGCGTGGCGACGACGGCGTTCTTCCCGTCGCGGACCGACTCCACTGCCTCGGCTTGGTGACGGTAGAGTCGGTCGATGCCGCGCTTTTCGAGCGCCGACTCCAACCGCGATTCGAGCGGGAGGTCCCGAAACTCGCCGTCGTTCCCCGAAACGGTTTCGTGACGGGCGATTTGCCCCTCGTAGTAGGGTCGCCCGCGAAGCCAGTCGATGGTGTCCTGCACTGCGAGGGGGTTGGCAGTGGACGCTCTAACCGGTTTCGTCCATCGTGCATGTCACGACGGGAATCGGCCGAGCGAGCTTGGACGGGCCGAACCACGGGACGCTACTCTCCGTCCGAGTCCAACAGCGACGGAATCGGTTCCACGATGTCCTCCCCGTACGACCACGAGATGATTCCGTAGTCCCCGAGCCGTGGCAGGTGCTCCTGTTCGAGTCGAACGCGAACCCGCTCCTGTTCGGACGGCGTTACGTTCGTCACGGGTGTGTCGTTACACCGACTCGCTACGTCCGCCGCCACTCGGGAAATCGGTGTCGGGGTCTCCTGTTCGCTGAGATAGAGGACGAGGTGTCTTCGTTGTTCGTCTTTGAGCAACTCGAAGACCCAGTCCTCCGTGGAAGTGAGCGACTCGGCACCGACTGCATCCAAAAAGCGTAGTAACTCCATGAGTTCCCCTCCCTCACGGTTCGATGTATCGCCCATACCAGTTCTACTACAGTAATACGCATGAATCACCCGATGGTGGTACCATCCTTCGGCAGTCGCTCTCGTCCCTTATCGGGTCCGCAAGGAATGGAACGTGGGTGACGACTATGGTACGGTCTACGGTCGTATGGGGGGATACGCGTACGGAATTCGATTTCTCATCGGGTTGGAGTTCGATACCGTTAGTTGATATAACGCAAAACCAGCACAAGCGCTTTTAGCCGTTCAGCTACTACCGATACCAGATTATGGGTTCGATGGAGGATGATGCTGCCCTGCCGTTCATGTGCGGCGTCGAGGAACCGGCGAGGTTGCAGTACGATTGGGGGAGCGGGGTACCGCTGGGAACGTATATCGTCCAGCAAATGGCGGACCGTGCTCGGGTTAGTGCGACCGACGTCCCGGAGTCGCTGTACGGACGTATCGACCCGGACGCGCTGGAGGATTTGTTTCGACCCCTCGTCGACGGAACGCCGCGCGCGAACGGCGAAGTGACGTTCACGTTCGCGGGTCACTACGTCACGGTCAGCAGCGACGGGACGATAGAAATCGAGTCGGAACTCGGGCGACTGAAACGGTCCGGGGGGAACGTACTGCTCACGGGCGACGTTCCCGCAGACGTTTTCGACGAGTTGAGCGCGCAGTTCTTGGGTGAGCAGGAGTACGGCAGAACGCATCTGTTCGCGCTCTACGGACGAGATACGGGCACGGCCCGGACGCGTCTCGAACGCGCGACCGCCGACACCGACCACGCGAACATCCTCACCTACGAAGCGGCGGTACGTTCCGCGACGGAAGTACGACCGCAGAACCAACAGAACAGACCGTCCGTGACGCCGGTCGTCGGGTCGCTCGACGAGTTCGAAACCGCGATCGTGGACGACATCTTCGAACACCAATATCGGCAGAAAGGGTTCGAACCGGGTCAGCTTCGATTCTGTTTCGATTCGTTACAGTTCCTCTCGGAGGAAGAATCGGAGTCCTCGGTGGAGGAGTTCGTGCGAAACGTTACGAAGACCGTCGAAGACGTGTCCGGCTTGGGTCAGTATCTCTTCCCGGGCGCATACGACTCCGCACCCGTTCGAGCCGTCGAACCGCTGTTCGACGGAACAATCGAACTGAAGGTCGGTGCACGAGGTCCGATGCAACGGTGGCACCTACACGACACGGACTATACGACCACGTGGTTCCCGCTCTAACGGTTTCCGCCCGCCGGTCCCCGATTAGAGGATGAGACGTTCGCGAAGTACCGCACAGAGAGCCAGCCTACAGAACAGTAATGAAGCCGATATTTCGCCGTCGTTCGGACTTTCCGGGAGTAACGGTCGTCGACCCGATTCACCGGAGACAGTTCCCCGTTCGTACGTCAGCCCCCGTCGACCCGCGACCGACGGATACCGACCAGTTTCACTTCCCGGTGGACAGTGCGGTCGAGGTCACGACGGACGGCCTCATGCTGCCGTACGTCGTCATCACACATGTCCGCGGCGTCGACGGAGCCTTCCTGGCGGAGGCCGAGGACTTTTCGTACGAACAGTTTCCCGACGGGGAGTACCTCATCGAACTGAACGCACCCATCCGAATTTACCTGCGCGTCTCCGGCGAGATGACGCTCGCATCGTCGGCGGAGCACATGACGTTCGACTTCGGCACGGAGACACGGGTTCGAATCGGCGCGCGGTCCTATCACGAACAGCCCGAAGCGACGGTAACGACGACGGCGGACCCCCGGAACGTGATGACCGCTGTTTCGACGTTCGGGTCGGCGTTGAAGACGCTGAGCTGCGAGCGGTCGCTCCCGTCGCTCAGGGGCCATCCCCCTCGAATCGAACTCGGAGACGAACTGCACGTCCCCGACGAACTCTCGCTGCCGGAGACGGGGGTTCGAATCGAGCTTCCGCCAGAACTGTCGATGATATATTCGGCGAGTACCCTCGCGTACTATCTCGGTGCGACCGTTGTTCCGGGCGACGAGCCGAGGCTCGTGACGGACCGCGGCTTCGTTCACCCGCTCGACCATCACGAGCGGGGATACGAGGGGGAAATCGAACGGGTCCTCGCACAGTCGCTCTTTTTCGACTGTGTGACGAGAACCGAGGGATTGTATCGGATACCGCTTCACGAGCGACACGTGATAGAACCGCTTCTCGATCTCTCGTTCGAGAAGTTGTACGAACTGGACCTCGCGGAACAACTCGAAACGTATCTGGATGTTCCGTTCGACGTCGTTCGGGAGCACGTCCCGACGTGGTTGTTGTCGACGACGGTCACGGACGATATCGCCAACGTCCGATCGATTCCGTATCTGGTGAACAACCTTTCGTTCATCTCGTCACCGAGGGAGGACGAACGCCACGAACCGGCGCCGGAGGTTCCCGACCCTATCGACAGCTTTCTGCGCGGTGCGGGGACACGGCGGGGAGACCGTCGCGTCGAATCCGACCGGTACGTCGCGCCGAAAGCGACGAATTCGTTGGAACGCGCGTGGCTCGGCGAGGGAATGCCCATCGGTGCGAACAAGCTGGTCGAACGCGCGTTCGAAAATCGGTTGGAGCGCTCGTCCTCGACCGGCGGCATCGATATCACGGTGGTGTGTAACGAACCGGAGATGAGCCCGGAGTACGACGCGGGGGACGCACTCTACGGGAAACGGGACGAACTCGCGTTCGACATCGACGTTCATCGGAACCTCTCGGTGGACGAACTGGCGTCGGTACTCACTACCCCAACCGACTTCCTTCACTACATCGGTCACATCGAGGACGGCCATTTCATCTGTCGGGACGGAAAACTCGACGTCGAATCGGTCGACGGCGTTGCGGTCGATACCTTCCTGTTGAACGGGTGTCGGTCGTACGAACAGGGGCTCGAACTCATCGATTCCGGGAGCATCGGTGGCGTCGTCACCTATAGTGAAATCACGAACAAGAGCGCGATAGCGGTCGGTCGAACCATCGCACGACTCCTGAATAGGGGTTTCTCCCTTCGGTCCGCGCTCACCATCGTTCGGGACCAGCGAATGGTCGGCAATCAGTACATCGTCGTCGGTGACGGGAGCATCGAAATCGCCCAAAGCGAAAGCGGAACGCCGTTCGTCTGCCACCTCGACGCGGACGGCGGCGGGCGCTACGAGCTGCGGATAACCACCTATCCGACGCTCGAGTCGGGGATGGGTGCCCTCTTCACCCCGTTCATCGACGACATCGACACCTACTTTTTGAGCGGGGGGGAGGTGAGCACGTTCTCGGTGGACGAGGAGACGCTGGTTCAGTTTCTCCGCCTCGAACAGATACCGGTGATCGTCGATGGCGACCTCACGTGGTCCACCGAATTAAATCTGGAACGGCTATAAAACGGTGATTATCGGATCGTTCCGCCCGCCGCCGCCGCCACGTTACCGGTCTGCGTGAGCAGCAGGCAGATGGCGAACAGCACGCCGATCATTCGTGGGTTCTCTGCGAGGTACGTCGTTAACGTGTCATTACTTTCGGACATCGCATCAGTCCGGAGGGACCGACCGAGAATAGCTTTTTCTAAATGATAATTATAGGAAATAAATTGGAATTTCCCGTTTCGCCCCAAGAGAAAGCAGACGGTATGGGGACATTGCTCTCGGAAGTGAGCGGTTATTCACGTCGACCGGACGCCCACCGGGAAGTGTATGGTTCAATGCGAACTATCCTCTTGAGTAATTACCGATTACGGGTGCATTCGTCGCCGTCCGTAATCGAGGTGGAGACCGTTCAGCGCGTACATTTCTTCGTTCCACTTCCCACTACCGGTCGGTAACGTCCCGAGGTGGGAAACTCCGCCGAAACCAATAACATGCAAAATGATTTTTCTTACTTGAAAACTTTGGCCAGTATTCAGGAGAAAATTTTAAGGAAACTGAAATCATGTGCTATGAGGAGGTCAGAAACTATGTCAGACGACAGGAAACACGGTGCCGGAAGCGTATCACCGGGCGACACGAGCGACCGAGTCGGCATGCAGGTCATTCGGGAGCGGGGTGGGGACCCGGAAGCGATTCGTGAGACGCTCGTCGACGCCATCGGGGCGGAGTTCTCCACGTACTACTACTACACCAATCTCCGCACCCACCTCGCGGGTCACGAGGACTACAAGGAAATAACCGAGGACGCGCGTCTCGAAGACCGCGCTCACTTCGAGCTCGTGATGCCGCGGGTGTACGAACTCGGCGGCCACATCCCCGTGGATATCGGCGACTTCATGGACCGCGCGAGCTGTCCGCACGCCGAACTGCCGGACGACCCGACGGCCGAGAATATCCTCGAAGTCCTTCTCGAAGCCGAGCGGTGTGCGATTCGAACGTGGTCAGAAGTCTGTGACATGACCCAGGGCTGTGACCCGCGGACGTACGACATGGCCAGTCGAATTCTGCAGGAAGAAATCGACCACGAGGCGTGGTTCATCGAACTGCTCTCGATGGAACGCGACGACGAAGTTAACCCGGCCGGTCACTTCGTCCGGGACCAACCCGGCGACGCGCCGTACTCCAAGAACCACCGTTTCAACGAGTCGGCGTAGGGATCATCGAAGGCCGACACCCACATTTTTCTTCGCTCGTAAGTGTTCCCGTGAGTTCCTACACCGTCGAAATCGAGGTCCCCGAAGGGTGCGACGTGGAGCAGGCGGGCGAAACGGTCGAAATCGACGTTCCCGAGGACGAATACCTCCTCGCCGCCGCGCGGGAGAGCGGCGTGTGGCTCCCCGCCGACTGCCAGCAGGGTTGGTGTACGACCTGTGCCGCCGAACTGCTCTCCGGCGACGTGGACCAGTCGGACGCCCGGCGCTACTACGAGGAGGACTGTGAGGAAGACATGATTCTGCCGTGCACCGCGAAACCGCGTTCGGACCTCGCGTTCGAAGCCTGCCAGTACGAGGAGATGCTCGACGTTCGGGCCGAACACGACCAACCGCCCGGACGCTCGAAGCGGTGAGGGACGAACGCGCTCGCGGCTCTCCTCGTTCGCTCGGCTTCCCTTCGATTCCATCTTTCCCGGTGCGAGAACGCTTTTCCGCGAAAATCACGTACGCCGAATCGCATGACCGACTATCGCGCTGTGCTCGTCTTCGACGGCGACTGTCCGTTCTGCTCGGCCGCCGCGTCCGCACTCCGACGGGTTCGCGGCGTGGGCGCGGTTCCGTGGGACGACGCCGCCGCCCAGTCGTTCCTCGAAGCTCAGTTCGACGAGACGCCGTTCGCGCTGGTGCTCGCGGAACGCGAGGAGGAACGGGTGTACGTGGGGCGGGACGCGGCCCGCGAACTCTGTGAGCGGGCGGGCGTGCCGACGCTGGTCGGCGATATCGTCGGCGACAACTACGAGTCCATCGCGGACGCCATCCGAACGGTTACCGGGGTGGACGGCGACCCCGACCCCTACCACGGGGTCCATTCGATGGCCGAAGACGCCCGCGACCGGTTCGACTCGCTGTCGGCGAACGCGAGGTCGATGTCGCACGTGATACGAACCGACTGATTCCCTTCCGCGACGCGCTTTGCACCCTTCCCGAACGTTAAGACCCTCGTACTCGTAGCCCCCGCCATGTTCCCGCATATCGACTATCTCGAGTGGATTATCGGTCGTCCCGAGGCCGCGACCCACGACCTCGGGTCGAGCGACCTTCGGCGGGCGGTCCCGGAACCGGACGGCATCGTCCCGCCCGAACTCGAAGCCCTTCCGTCTCCGCCGGACGACCTCGAACTCGAAACCATCATCGCCGACGCCTACGACGTGGGGACGGAGAACGTCCTCGTCACGGCCGGGGCGACCCACGCCAACTTCGTCGCCATGGCGGCGGCGATCGGCGACGCGAACGCGGACGAGGAGACAGACGAGGCGGACGACGAGCGTCGGGACCCCCGAGTGCTGGTGGAAAAACCGGGCTACGAACCGCTGGTGGCGACGCCCGACGGCCTCGGTGCCACGGTGGACCGGTTTCGACGACCGGAAGAGGACGGGTACGAACTCGACCCCGGACGAATCGAGGCGGCGATGGACGAGGCGACGTGCTGTGTCGTCGTCACGAACCGTCACAACCCGAGCGGACGCGGGGCGAGTCGGAGGACGCTCGCCGAGGCGAGCCGCATCGCCGCCGACAACGCCGCGACCCTCCTCGTCGACGAGGTGTACGCACCCTTCTGTGCGGACGGCGAGGCCACCGTGTTCGGCGGCCCGACCGCCGCCGACCTCCCGAACACGGTCGTCACGAACTCGATGACCAAGTTCCTCGGATTCGGGCCGGTTCGGGTGGGATGGCTCGTCGCCGACGCCGAGTTCGTCTCGCGTGCGCGGTCGGTCATGTTTCACGTTCCGGCGATTTCGGCACCCGGGATGGCCCTCACCCGCCGTGCGCTGTACGCCGAATCCAACCTCGCGGACGGTTCGCGGGAGCGAATCGAGGCCAACCGGGAACTCCTCGCGTCGTTCGTCGCCGAGCGCGACGACCTCTCCGGGGACGTTCCATCGGGCTGTACCTACGGTTTCTTCGCCCACGAGTCGGCCGACGGCGACGAGGTTTCGGCGGCCGCGTGGGAGGAGGACATCCTCGTCGTTCCGGGCCGCTTTTTCGACGATAGCGACCGTTTCCGCTTGAGTCTCGGCCTCGATACGGCGACGGTGAAGGAGGGACTGGACGCGTTCGGAGATGTCCTCGATACGGTATCTGCCAAGAGTTAAGGCCCGCGCATACCATCCACGTTCATATGGACGGAACCCCAGAGGAAATCACCACGCTCGTCGGCCGCGAGGTGTACTCCAACAACGGCGTCTTCGTTGGAGAGGTCGACGACGTTCGACTCGACCTGAACGAAATCGCCGTAACCGGCCTCGCACTCGGCGGCATCAACGACGAACTGTTCGGCAAGCGGATTCAGGGCGGACGCGGCGTCATCATCCCGTACCGGTGGGTACGCGCGGTCGGCGACGTCATCCTCGTCAACGACGTCGTGGAACGACTGAAGCAATCCGAAGACGGCGAAGAAGAAGCGGTCGTCTAATTTCCGTTCGTTTCTCCATCCACACCCATCGCGTCGAACAGTTTCTTTTTGACGGCTTCCTCGGTGAGCGAGAGGAGCGTATCGCGGTTGTCCTCGTTCGTCTCGATGCCGGTGAAGATGCCGAGCGGAATCTCCGCGCTGGCCTGCGTGGAGTGACCGGCGGCTTCGCCGATGTTGTCGAAGGCGTCCTGCAGGACGTTACCGATGTTCATCCTGATATCCTTCGACCGAGCGGCGAGGTAGATGGTGTCGTCGGCGATACCGAAGACGGCGGACGTCGTGATGCCTTCGAGGTTGAGGAGGTGCTGTGCAGCCTGCGTCAGCGCGTCGCGGTCGCGGATGAAGCCCGCGTTGCTGACGAGATGGCTGCCCTGTACTTCGCGGTTCGTGATGGCCTCCGCGAGCACGTCGAGCGTCTCGGGCGACATCGACGGCGACTCGACCTGTTCGAGCGTGTCGTGGTTGGCGAAGGGATACAGGTAGGCCGCCGCGGTGAGGTCGGCGGGCGTGGTGTCGCGCTTGAAGTCGAGCGTTTCCGCCCGGATGCCGTACAGGAGCGCCGTGGCGACCTCCTCGCTGAGGTTGATGTCGAACTCCTGTACGTACTTCGTCATGATGGTCGAGGTGGAACTGACGTTCGGGCGAACGTCGGAGAACTCCGCCTCGTACTCCGAATCGGGTTCGTAGTGGTCGATGAGAATATCGACCGGGTGGTCGAGTTCGGGTTGTGTCGCCCGCATGTGGTCCACGAGGGCGAACGTGTCGTAGCTCTCGACGTCGACCTCGTCGCGTTGAAGGAGTTCGATGCCGAGCAGGTTGACGAATGCGCGGTTCTCCTGATGCCCGATTTCGCCGTGGTAGAGGATGTCCGCTTCGACGCCGAGGCTTTCGGCGATGGTCTGGAGCGCGGCGGCGCTGGCGATGGAGTCGGGGTCCGGGTTGTCGTGCGTGAGCACCGCGAGCTTTTTCGACGTGTCCTCGATGACGCCGGACAGTTGTCGCGCCTTGTACTCCAACTCGCCCGCTTCGAGCGACCGAAGCGCGGAGTTGGCGATAACCGACGAGGGGTTGATAACCACGTCGGCCCCCATCTCGGTGAGTTCGTCGGCCGACACCGGGTCGCTCGCTCGGACGACGGTGAACCGCTCGCCGCCGCGCGCCTGCAGGTTCGAGACGGCTTCCTTGTTCGCGGCGACGTCCGAGGAGAGGATGAGCACGACGTCGCGGTCGCCGACCTCTTCGGCGACCGATTCCTCGCGGATGTCTCCCCCCTGCGCGTTCAAATCCTGATCACGGAGCGCCTCAACGCGGTCGGTGTCCCTATCGACGATGAGAACTTCCTTCCCCTGTGCAACGAGTTCCTCGGCGACGGCGTAGCCGACGCTCCCACAACCGAGAATGGCGTACGTAGACATCGAGGAGATAGTTATCCCGGCGCTCATTACTATTGGGCCGTAGCCCCGGCCGGTACTTAATCCTCCCGGAGCGCCGCTGAAACCAGCCCGATGCACTGTTTTAATCACTCGTCGGGAGAATCGTATTCACCATCGAAACTTTCAAAAGTAACGTCACTAAACCTCTTTGGTACTAATGGGCACGCTCGAAATGGACACTGACCACACTCCTTCGCCGTCCGATTCGGCCACGGACGATACCGCCGTGAGTGTGGAAAATCTGACAAAGAAGTATTCGACGCGGGACGGTGACGCCATCACCGCCGTCGATGACGTCTCGTTCGACATCGAGTCCGGCACCATCGTGGGGCTACTCGGACCGAACGGGGCGGGGAAGACGACGACCATCAAGTCCACGCTCGGATTGCTGATTCCGACGGACGGGTCGGTTCGCATCAACGGCGTCGACGTTCACGACGATTACCGGGGCGCGTACGAGAACGTCAGCGCGGTTCTCGAAGGCAATCGAAACGCGTACTGGCGGCTGACGGTGCGGGAAAACCTCGACTACTTCGCCAGTCTACAGGGAATCCACCCGAAGACGGTTCGAGACCAACACGACGAGTTGTTGGAGCAGTTGCGGCTCACCGACAAGGCGAACGAGGTCGTCAAGGACCTCTCGCGCGGGATGAAACAGAAAGTCTCGCTCGCCATCTCCTTGGCGCGCGATACGCCGGTCGTCTTCATGGACGAACCGACGCTCGGGCTCGACGTGGAGGCGGCCCGCGACCTCCAGCGCGACTTGCGCACGCTCGTCGACGAACACGACCGAACCATCGTCGTCAGCAGTCACAACATGGACGTCGTACAGAGCTTGTGCGACCGCGTTATCATCATGAACGAGGGCAACATCGTCGTCGACCGTCCCGTGGACGCGCTCACGGACCTGTTCGATACGCGGACCTATCGGGTCGTTCTCGAAGGTCGCCTGCCGGATTCCCACCGGGAAACCGTCGAGGAGACCCACGAAACCAGCCGGTGGAAGACGTCCGACAACCGCACCGAGTTCACGGTCGCCGTCGAAACGCCACGACGACTGTACGACGTCGTGGATATCCTCCGCGACGGCGGTGTCGCCATCGAATCCGTCTCGTCGAACGAATCCGACCTCGAAGAGGTGTTCCTCACGATAACCGGGGACGACGGAGAGAACATGCTCGAGGGGAGCGAATGAGCAACTACGTCCTCTTTCGCGGCAACTTCATCAAGTCGTACATCCTGCTCAAACGCTATATCGTCAACACGGTCGCACAAATCGGCACCATCTACATCCTCTTCTTGCTCATCTTCTTCGGCGGGCAAGCGGTCGCCGGTCGATCCCTGAACGACTCGCTCGGCGGCATCATCGTCGGCTTTTTCCTGTTCACCATGACGCAAATAGCGTTCTCCAGTCTGGCACAGACGATGACGCAGGAAGCGCAGTGGGGGACGCTCGAACAGCTGTACATGACGCCGTTCGGAATCGGGCGCGTCATCACGATTCAGACCGTGGTCAACCTGCTGTGGAGTTTCGTGTGGGGAAGTCTCATCCTCGTGTTGATGCTGGTGACGACGGGCGAGACGCTCATCATCGACTTCGTGACCGTCATCCCGCTCGGAATTCTGACCATCGCGTCGGCCATCGGACTCGGGTTCGCGTTGGGCGGCCTCGCGCTGCTCTACAAACGAATCAGCGCGGCCTTCCAGTTGATGCAGTTCGTCTTCATCGGCCTGCTCTCGGCACCCGTGACGGACGTACCCCTGGCGAAGTTCCTCCCGCTCTCGCTCGGGAGCTACCTGCTCCGTCAGTCGATGCAGAACGGAACGACCCTCTGGAACATCGACCCGACCGACCTCGGCATTCTGGTCGGCGTCGCCGTGGTGTACACCGCCGTCGGCTACGCGGCGTTCACCCTCTGTCAGCGCCGCGCGCGGAAACTCGGCGTTCTCGGTGATTACTGACACCATCGGGTCACTCGGGGTCGTTCGTTTCTCGGCCAAACCCGAAGACCGCAGTCCGAAAGGAAACGTATTTACGTCCCACCCGACTTTTTCCGAATGCGTTGGGCCGGTAGCTCAGTTAGGCAGAGCGTCTGACTCTTAATCAGACGGTCGCGTGTTCAAATCGCGCCCGGCCCGTTTTTGCCACGAACTACTTCGTGAGTGGCAAAACGGCACTAGCGATTTGAAGTAGACCAGTCGCATGCCCGGGAAGCGAATGGACGTGAGCGACCCGGAACGTCTGGGCGTAGTTCAAATCGCGCCCGGCCCGTGCAACCTTTTGCTGCACTCACGAAGTTGCGAGCCATCGGCTCGCAGTTCGTTCCCTGGCAAAACGTTGATGAAAAGCACGTCGTCATCCCACTTCCGTCGCGCCTTTCAGTCGCTCCGTTGGGGATTCCTCGGTCCGCTCGCTCTTCGAGGCGCGGAGCGCCTCGATTCGCTCACGGTGAATCGCTTCGTTCGAGTTCTCCGAACCGCTCACTTGCGAACGCTGGCCAGTTTGGAATCTATGGAGACGGAAAATAGTGGAAAAATGTCGGCCGATGACCACTCACAGAGACGAAACGCGACTATTCACCGGGGCTGTAGTTCGGCGCTTCGTCGGTGATCATCACGTCGTGGGCGTGGCTCTCCTGCTGTCCGGCAGGCGAGATGCGGACGAACTCGGAGCGTTCCTTGAACGCCGGAATCGTCTCCGCGCCGACGTAGCCCATGCCGGACTGCATGCCGCCGACGAGCTGGTGGAGTTCGCTTTCGAGGGTTCCTTTGTACGGTTTGGCCGCCTCGACGCCCTCGGGGACGTACTCGTCTTCGTCCTGCGGGTCGTCCTTGAGGTAGCGGCTGCCGTCGCCGCTCTTCATCGCGCCGACGCTGCCCATGCCGCGGTACTGCTTGTACTTCTTGCCCTCGATGGTGATGACGCGGCCGGGGGCCTCGTCGGTTCCCGCGAAGTACGATCCGAGCATCACCGCGTCCGCGCCCGCCGCGATGGACTTGATGGCGTCGCCGGAGTATCGGATGCCGCCGTCGGCGATGACGGGAACGTCGTGTTGGGTCGCCACGTCGGCCACTTGCGAGATGGCGGTGATTTGGGGCATGCCGGACCCGCTCACGACGCGGGTCGTGCAGATGCTTCCGGGGCCGATACCGACCTTGAGGCCGTCGGCGAAGTCAACGATGTCCTCCGCCGCTTCGCGCGTGCCGATGTTGCCGACGACGACGTCGGCGTCCACGGATTCCTTGATTTCTCGCGCGCCGTCGATGACGTTCAGGTTGTGCGCGTGGGCGCAGTCGATGAAGAGCACGTCGGCACCCGCCTTGTCAGCGGCGACTGCGCGGTCGGTTTCGAACGGACCGACGGCGACGCCCACGCGGAGGTGACCGTCTTCGTCGCGGACCGCCTCGCCGTACTCGCGGCGCTGGAGGACGCCCTGCATCGTGACGAGTCCGGTGAGGTGGTTTTCCTCGTCCACGATGGGGACGCGCTCGATTTTGTGCTCGTACATCAGTTCGAGGGCTTCCCGGGCGGTCACGGATTCCGTCGCGGTGATTACCTCGTCCGTCATCGCTTCGCGCACTTCGTCCTTGTCACCGACTTCGAGGTAGGGTCGGATGTCGGTGCCCGAAATGATGCCGAGCACTTCGTCGTCGTCGTCGACGACGGGCGCGCCGCTGACTCCTTGCCGCGCCATCATGCCGTCCACTTCTCGGACGGTCTGTTCGGGATTCGCGGTCACGACGTCGCGGATGATGAGTTCGTCGGCGCGTTTGACGCGTTCTATCTCGTCGACCATCGTATCGACCTCCATGTTTCGATGGAGGACCCCGAGACCGCCCTGTCGGGCCATCTCGATGGCCATCTCGCTTTCCGTAACGGTGTCCATCGCGGCGGAGAGGACCGGCATGTTGAGTTCGACGTTCTTCGAAACGCGCGATTTCACGTCGGCGTCGTCCGGTTCGACGCGGCTCTCCTTCGGGCGCAAAAGTACGTCGTCGAAGGTGAGTGCCTCCGGTACGCGGAGTTTCTCGGAAAACGGCCCGTCGTGGTGAGAATCTTTCGCCATGTAATCCGAACGAAGCGGTTACTGAAAAACGTTGCGAGATTGTGCTTGACTGACGTGGTAAGCGTTGGATTTTATACACGCATGTGTCCATTCGCGCGTCATCGGCCGAAAGTGGCATATATTGCCACTTAGGAACAGTTGGCGAATGAGTGCATTTGACAAAAAAGGAAAGGCGTGTCGGCAGTTTTCGTGTCTATTTCGCGTTGCATGGGGGCATCTGTCACACAACACTTAAGCAACAAACGACAATATTCGTAAATATGGACTCTACCAGTCTCATGGCACAGCGTATTGCAGGTCGGACGAGCGGCGACTCTTTCGCTCCGATTGCAATCTTTGCAAAACTGTGCACAACACTGGTAGGAAAACCGCTTGCGGGGAATCTTCGACCGAATTCGCATCACCGGTCGCACCGCAGGTACCATCACCCTTCGCCCACGGGTCAGGGTTATAGTCACTAGTCGATGAGCAGCTCCCAACACCCAGTCGCCTATCGCCTTGAGCGGCAAGTAGGCGGCGCGACGAAGCTGCTGGCGACCGTCATGGGACTTCCCCTCGTGGACGGCATCTTCCCCGCGATGGTTCTTGCCGGAGCGCTGAGTTCGCCGGTCGGCATCATCCAGGTCGGCCTGCTCGTCTTCGGCGGCAGCGCGACCGTCGCGGTCATCCTCGCCGAGATGGACGGCACCCCGCGTGAGCAGGCCACGTCCGTCCTCGCGGTCGGCGTCGTCCTCATCGCCATCGCTGGCATCGAGGCCGCGTTCGCGCCGACCATCGCGAGCGCGTTGAAGATGGAGACCTTCGAGCGCTTCGCCGCGCTGGTCATCGCCGCAATCGCGGCGAAGACCGCGAGTGCGCGCATCGGCGAGGTTCTGCCGAGCCCCGGCGTCATCATCGGTTTCGGCCTGCTCGCCAGCCTGCAACCATCGGGCTTCGAGGTGAAGGCTATCGAAGCGACCCAAATCCTCCCCGCCGTCGCGGCGGCCGGTACGGGCGTCGCGTTCGCGCTCGCCATCGCACTCACTTCGCCATGGCTCCGCGGCATCGTTGACATCGACCGCTTCCGCTTCGGCAGCGCGGTCGCGCTGGGCGTCCTGCCACTGTCGATACTCGGCTTCGCACCGGGTCGCGCCCCGCTGGCCGTCCTCGCGGTCACCAGCATGCTGGCGCTCGACCCCGGCGAACACGTCCCGGACGACCTCGACGACGCGCACGCGAACGCATCGGCAGACGTCCCGGCAGAATCGACACCCGCCGACGGCACCGCGGTGACGGATGGCGGCGAGAACGCCGAACTCACCGAGGGCGAGGACTCCTCGGCGGCGTACGGCTACCCGGGCGAGGAGGACGGCGACGAACGCCGTCCGTGGCTGTAAGCCGCGGTTCGATTTTCCCCTTTTCTCGATTCGCGGCTGTAACGTTTTTCCCGCTCCGTCGCCGTGGTTCTGATATGCCGGACAATCGCGTCGTGCAAGGGCGAATGGTCACGCCGAAGCGGCTGGCCGAACTGGTTGAAGACGACACCGTGATGGAAGCCGACAGCATTCGGGATGCAGAGCGCGAGTGCCCCGAGTGCGGCGGCGACGTGCTCTCGGTCGGGTACATGCCGAGCGTGACGGCGTTCGTTACGGGTTATAAATGCCAGGACTGCGATTGGGGGACGCGGGAGGAGTAGAAATCGAAACCCCTTTAGGTCATTTCGACCAATCACAGTTCGCGGGGTCGTGGCCAAGCCAGGGATGGCGACTGACTCCAGAGGCTACGCGCCCGGGACGAAACTCCAGCTGATATACCGAGCGGGTGACTGATCATCGCCCGCGTTGACGACCCTCTGGAGTTCCGAGGCGCACCGGAGATATCAGTCGATCGGGGGTTCAAATCCCTCCGACCCCATGCTGTAAAAAAGCCTTACTAAGCTTTTTAGGACCACTAACTACAGGTAAACCCGTTAGCTACGGGTCCATATTCTCGGAGGTGACGACCGGATGGTAGTCCGGCTCCCATCCGCAGCACCCTCCGAGCGGACTACCTGCGATTACTGCGACGCTCACGTCACTACCAGCTTCCGCCGAACCTACGGTACCGAAGAGAACCGAGCGAAGCGGTGCCCGGAGTGCGATTCGTGGGCTCGCATCATGCGCGGGTCCGCCCAAGGGCGGGACGTCGAACATCCCGACCCGCAGACCCACACCGAGCGGAGAGGCGGCAAGCAACTTCGTGAGAAAGTCATCGACGGAGGTGTCTCACAGTGAGCACCCTCATCTGTGCTCGCTGCGACGTCGCCGCCAAAGCGACCGGGGAACGCCGTCGATGGTGTTCGACGACGTACTACGCTGTTACGTGTCCAAGGTGTGGCCGGACCGGCGAAGTCGAAGAGGACCCGGTTAGCGGCGTACTTTCCTCCGCTTCGACCGGCTTCATCTGGGCCTACGACTGCGAAGACAGGGCCGAAGGAGGTGCGTCGGCGTGAGCACCGATCTCACCGTCTCCTCGAAGCGTGGCGGTGAAACCGCGGCGTCGGCTGTACTCGATCTCGTTCCGGAACTCGTCCATGTCCCGGACACCGAGGCCGAACACTACGATGCTCGAGCCAGCACTCTCGTCGAACCGAGTTCGAAACTCGCTTTCAGTGGCATCTGTCTGCTGGAGAAGCACGTCGTCGTCGAGATTAAGAGTACGATAGTCGTCTACGGCGCGAACCAATCGCGCGGGCGGTTCTATCTCCGTCGAGGGCAACACGAGAAGCTGCTCGACGACGCGGGCGTCTACCTGTTCGCTGTCTGCGAACCGACGCCTGATCGGACCGTCATCGCGATGAAGGTCATCCCGGCGACGCTGGTCGATGAACTCGTTTCGTCGTGGATCGAACCAGACGGCAGAGCGACCTACGCCCAGCTCGCTTGGAGCCGCATCTTTGCCCGAGAGGAAGTTCAGCGATGAATCCTCGCGGGGAGATTCCCGAGTGGCAACGTCGACTGAAAGAGGACGTCGGCGAGAACCCGGCGCGGTTCCTCGACCACGCCCTCGTCGAATACGGCGCGAGTCACACCGACGAGACGATCCAGTCGCTGGTCGTTGCTCGCATCCGAGGTATCTGCTACCTCGAAGTCGTCAACGCGTGGATCGCCGTCGAGCGAAAGCTCGACCGAGGGCCGCGCGACAACATCATCTCGCTTCTCGAAGAGCGCAAAGCGTATCTGGAAGAGAACGGCGAGCGTGAACTTCCGAGTTTCACTCGCGAGGAGCTTCGCGAACGAGCTCGAAAGCGATACGAGCGTGCTTCGAGAACGGAGGAGACCGCGGGCGACGAAGACCAACTGACGGCAATCGAGAAACTCCACCGATTGCGCGCTGAGGGAGGTGCATCGCAGTGACGCACGTCGCCAGTGCGCCCCACGAGTTCAAAGCGAATTTGAACTTCGTCGAACACGGGCTGTCACCCTACTGGGCGCTCGCCTCGCTCTTGATCAACGAATATGACGGCTACACCGACGAACTCACCTACGAAATCGACGGTGAACGCTGGGACGTCCGATTCTCGTACAATTCCGGCGGAATCGCCGCGCGACCGTCCGACGACATCGGTAGCGAGACGCTCTACGAACCGAAGGTTCACCTGTCGGGCGACGGTGAGCGCAAAGCAGACTACCATATTCGCCCTCGTTACGCGAAGATGCGAACACCGGACGGAACGAGAATCAACACACCGTTCGACCGGGGTCACCTTCCGGACGAAGGCGTCAACGTTCGAATCCAAGGTAGTAACCTCGAACACGACGAGTTCGCACACCTGCTCCCGATAGTCGTCCAGCGACTTGCCGCCGACGTCGGCGAGCGTATCAATCCCGACTACTTCGCTCCGGAGTTCATTCACGAGACATCGAACGTTGACGAGTACGAGCGCTACGTCCGGCTTCGCCGGTCGATGATGCAGAAGGTCATCGGTACTGGTGGCGTGCTTCAGAAGCTCCACCACTTGCTGCTCGACGAGAAGGGCGTCAAGTACAGTCTCGACATCGACAACGAGGACGTCGTTGGGAAGATGCACAAGCTACCGCTCCAGCGGTCCGCAGCGAAGGTGCTCCCGACTGGGAATCGTGGGAAACAGGTGAAGAGCTATCTCCTGAAGAATCCCGAGAGCGTCGAAGAGACGGATCCGACGTATCATCCGAAGTTCGGGGTGCTCTTCCGGAAGAGTCTCCACGGTTCGACGGTTCGCTGGCACGACCTCGACGACTTACAGCGAGAACTCGACGAGACGATAGTCAACCTGCTGTACTGGAGTCGAGTCCCGACGAATCCGGACCACACCACGTTCGTCCCGGACGACCACTTCGACGCGACGGCGTACGAAGGTGCGTCGCTTCGCCTCTACGACGACCCGACGCCACAGCTCGAAGCCAGTCAGGAAGCGCTGCTCGTCCGACAGCTCCGCGAAATGACGGACGCTGACGTTGCTCACCTCGAAGCGATGACTGACGGCGGAGCGATGCATTACGGCAAGGTCGTTGCGGAAGCCGACTCCTCGATATCGACGCTCTACCGGACGCTCAAGCGTTGCGATGCGCTGCTCGAAAGCGATAACGGCGTCGTCCGGTGGCGGTCGAAGAAGGTCCGGCAGGAGCTGACCGCGCTCTTCGAGCGTGTCGAAGACACGGTAGAGGCCGCGGCCGACAGCGCTGCTCGATTACTCGGTATGGACCCAGCCCAGTTGAAGGAGAAGGGTTCGGCGTTTCAGAAGTGGCTCAACACCTACGCTGCCGAAATCGTGAACGATGGGACGATGCCGGGCGAGCGCGTCCACATCAAGATCGAGGCCGTGCTGTCGCGTTACAAGAGTGGATCCGGTGCGTTCCTCGACGACGTGCTGAACTATTTGGAGGTCTGTTGGGCGAAATCCGACTTCGACGAATCACTCAACGGCGCGATTATCGAGTACAACACAGGAAACAGCTATGAGAGACGTATCATCGGAGGGTTGGCAGACATGAACCGCTGACGCCCGACAGCTGAGTGGCAACGCTGTTCGTATCCTCATTTTGCGGTAGTATTTTCCCATAGATCGTCCGTTCGTGTTGACTGTCCTACCAGAATTGTCGGAGATTCCGGTGCGTTGAGTCTGTCGCGAGCCGTCCGCATGGCGGGTCGTTCCCATCCAACGGGAACATCCCCTTACGGGGTGTGCCTAAGGGCACCCACCAAAGAAAATACCCTCCGCCTCCGCAGAAACAGCGGAACAGCGGAACGGGAGGTGGGGCCGCTCAGTCGGAATCGAGCACCTTCCCGACGAAATATTGGTCGTACATGGAATTGGTCAATTGCTCGCACTGCTGAGGAGCGGGTGCAAACGGACACGGTGGTCCGCGTGAGTGACCATCGCTGACTGCGACCGAGGCTATTCTTTCTTTGTTGTGGTACCAAACAACACCCTTTTTCTGTAGTGGTGAGTAACAACAGGAGGTTCAGAATCATGGCGAACACTGGGGATGACCCCACCGATCCGCGAATCATGCACATCCGATTTCAGGAGAGCAATCTCGACCACGTTACCGAAACGTTGGATGCGCTCGATCAAGGCGAGTCCCCTGAGCCGTTCTTTGAGCGCGTGTACAACGATGTGGAAAATTTGCATCGGGTAACGCGGCCGAAAAATCTGGAGTTGCTCCGGACGATTGCCCGCAACAGCCCGGCGAGTATCCGCGAGACAGCGCGGTTGGTTGGTCGAGATGTCCGGCAAGTTCACGATAATCTGGAGGAGTTAGAGCAGTTGGGACTCGTTCGCTTTGAAGCAGACGGCCGGTCGAAGCGCCCGGTTGTGTGGTACGACGAGATCGCAGTTGAACTCGAACTCAACTCCGATGAGGGTGTCTCGTCGAAGCGTGCTGGTGCGTAGTTGTTGAGTGCGCCCTACCCATCCTTCAGAAATTTTCTGACGAAGTAGAGATTATACCACGCCATCGCTAACCCCAGCACGACGAGATACCATCGCGTCGTTCCCGGCAATGTCCCCTTCCCGTGCATCCGCGCCAGCCACGGGAGGAAGATGCCGCACCATGCGAGGGCAATCCACCCGACTCCGAGTCGCTTCGTCGCCCCTTCGACAGGAAGCGGCAGGCGCACGTTGGCGAGGAGCGATACGATGCCGTAGCCCGCGAGGAAGCCGACACTGACATCGACCCCGTATGGCTGGCTGACGTAGTTCGTCATCGCGAGGACGCCCGTAATCACGCCGACAACGGTCGCCGCCACCTGCAACATCGTCCGTTGCTGGTCCGTAGTAATCTCGTAGCCACGTCGATAGAGCAGATAGGCGACGACGGCCGCAACGATCAATCCGAGTACTTTGAGGCTCGGATTCACCCACCAGGGCGGGGTGTAGTAGAAATCGACGAGCCATCGCGGTCCCTGCTCGATGGTCGGATGTCCCGGTCCGATGTTCGGATTTACCGGTCCGAGAGGAGAGTTTCCCGGCATTACCTCGTCACCCGGAGTGCCGCGACTGCCGCAATCGAACCGATGATCATGAGGAGGACGATCTTGAGCCACGGCGGGGCGAGACCGATACTCGTCATCCCGTAGCCGATGGTTGCGGCGACGACGACGCCGCCCGTACTGCCGAGGTTGGTGTACGAGATCGCCCCGAGGAAGACGGCCACCATGAGTATCCCCGTGATGATGGTGCCCGCGTAGGTTGTTCCGCCGGGGATCTGGTCGCCTGTGCCGATGACGAACGACCCGAGCCGGAGACTCATTTGGCCGAGCGTGTCGAGACTCACCGTACTCCCGTTCGGGAACCACGAACTCCGGTTCCGGACGGCGGTTTGGTTTTCGTAGTACGGCGCGGTGTCGTTCAGCGCGGTCGTGTTGACGGTCGTATTGGTCGTTTGCGCACGTGCGACGCCGGAATCTCCGACGGGGACTGCAATCACCGCGAGCACCGCGAGCAGTCCAACCAGTAGATGCACGGTACACGTCCGCGTTGACCGCGTGTCTTTGTCCACGTGCTGTTCGCGTCGAGACGCGCTTTCCGAGTGTGCGTGTCGGGTCATGCTGAACTTTTCACCAACCTGATGACGGCCATGTAGAACGCCACGACGAGCGTCCCGCCGAGTAAGATGGTCACGCGTGGCGGCGCTTCGTTATCCAGCAGCACGAAAACGGGCCAGTGAATCCATGCCAGCAGGCCAACGAACAGGTTCCAGACCAGTATCGCCGGACCGCCGAATGCACCGATGAGATTGGTGATGACGCCCGACACGCCGTCCAGCTTCTGCTCGGGGGCGTTTGCGGGGCTTACGCCGTTCGGACCCTTCTTGATAAAGAACTGCGTCACCCCGGAATTGTCGTAGCTGACGGCACCGCCGCCGAACATCACCGCTCCCATGACGAAGTAAATCATCACGATCTGTGAGGCTCGTACCGCCATTAGAGACCCCTCCGAATCGCGGCAAATGAAAGGAACCCAACCGCGGTCACGAACACCAAGTCGTACGTCACCCCGAAGCCGATGACGCTGAATCCGGTGAGCGTGAGCACTCCCGCGAGCCCGGCGATCTCCCCGCTCGGCTGAATGCTCCCGACCGACGCGACGACGAGGACGGTCACGAGCATGGCGAGGAAACCGGTGAACGCGGTGCGCGCCCCTCCAGCAGGCGACAGCGCCGCGAGCCCCGCGAGGCCCTCCAACAGGCTCTGGTCGTTCCCGATGGCTTCACTGAGTGATATTCTGTAGGTTTTGGTTGCACTCTGTCCACCGCTCGTTGTCCACGTCACGTTCACCACGAGCGTCGATGCGTGGTGACCATTGAGGTCAAGGCTCTTCGAGAGCGTCCCCGGGCTCGTGTCGGATGCAATCCACACCGTGGTCGTGGAGCTGTCGTTCTGGAGGGAGGCGGTCACGTTCCAGTTCGTGACTGTCTGGTCTCCCTCTCGGACGGTGACGGAAATGTCCGTGCCATCGAGGGCGGGGAGGCGATGCACTTGCGGATGGAGCACCACGCTCGGGGGCTCGTCTTCAAGCGTCGTCACCCCCTTTGGCGTGACGATGACAGTTTGCGTGCTTGACGTGAGGGGAGTGTACGTCCCGACGATGCGCTTCTCGCCGGTCTTCACGTTGTACAGAACGAGACGATGACGGGTGTTGTACGCGAGCTCGGCGGGGAACTCTCCCGTGGCTCCGAAGTAGTCCCCGAGGACGGTTTTGTAATTGCCGTTGAGGGGTCGCTGGACGAGCAAGACCGTATCGTCGCTCGGATAATTCCCGGTGTAGTCGTCGATGGAGAAGATGGTGTCCGAAACCGTCTCCGTCTCTGGAAGCAAGTAGATGGATTGCGTCTCGTAGAGGGAGGGGACGAAAATCCGGCGGTTGTAGTAGCCGTCGGCCTCGGCCACGACGATGAAGGGCTTGTCGGCGGGGAGCCCAGTCATGTTGATGACTCCATCCGAGGTATTTCGTTTGAAGACTTCGACCGCGCCGGTCTCGTTCGTAAGCATCCGAACTTCGACTGTGGCGCTATCGACGAGGGTGGATGGCGCGGTCTCGTTGAAGATGCGCAGTTTCGCGGGGGTCACGAACTGGGCGGTCGCCGACGTCGTTCGATGGCCGTACTGATCCGTCACCTCGAGGTGCCAGAAGTGATTTCCCCCCGCGAGACTGTCGCTGACGGTGAACGTGGTGGTTCCGTTACTCGTGGCTGTTGTTGTCCCGCGTTCGGTGCCGTCGATGAACCAGTGGACCGTCGCCGCATCGCCGTTCACGAAGTCTGGGTCGGAGACGGTCGCCGAGAGCGTGACGGGGAGACTATCGACGGGGGAGCTCGTCGTGTTCGGAGAGAGCGAATTGTTGTCGATGCTGGACGGCTGCGTTCCAACGAGGATTCCTTCGTCGTGCAATTCCGCGGTCGGATTACCTCCAGTTTTGACGAACGAGACATTGACACGCCACGTCTCGTAACTCGTCCCGCTTATGTCGAGGGTCCGGTTCCCGCTTGTGCTATAGCTTGTTGACGTGACGGGTTGCCACTGTGCGCCCGTCCATCCCTCGCCCCTGACCGTCGCTGAGGCATTTGACAGCGTGAGATTTGCAAACATCTCCTTTGCGTCCGAGACGCTATGATTCGCCGACACGTACGTTCCGTAGTCTAACGCGATGTCTGTCCCGGGATTCGAATGTAATTGGGCAGCTATAGCACCGGATTTCGCGTCCGAATAAATACGCGAAACATCAATCGATCCGGAGTATCCGTTATCTCCATTGAAATCCTGTCCGAAGGTCAGTCCGTTCGCCGATGAGTCGATCGCCCCGCTTGGCGATGAGTTTGACCCAACCTGTGATCCATCCCTATAGAGTACCATGCGCGAACCGTCGTAGGTACCCATGTAGTGTACCCATGTATCAGCGGGAACCGAGTTGGGTGACAGAATGTCGTACTTGGTTCCGCCCACCCACACGCGCCAGCGGAGTTGACTGTTGCCGTTTTTGGAGTCAATCGCGACTTGGTACGAACCGTATTTGTCCGCGACCACCGGGTCGTATAACTGCGGCGTGGTTCCGTCCCATTTTATCCAGGTGCTGAATGTAATATCGGAAACGTCCAGTGAACCACTATCAGCGACGGTGACTTTATCCGCGCCACTAAGGGAAATCGCCTGTCCATCTACCCCAGTCGAATAACTTCCCCCCGAGACGGACCCGTCGTTATTTGCCCACGCGTCCGTCGCGTCCCCGTCAAAGCTCCATCTGCTAACGCCCCCTCCGATTGAATCAAGAGCAACGGACGCGGCTTCCCCCGTCCCGGATACCGATACATTCTGCAACGTCTCGGCATTCGAAAAGTCACTATCCGTCGTGTGTTCACTCCCGACGGCCAAATCAGCGGTTGTGGCCGCACCGACCGGCACAACACTGGTGACGAGATAGACGCCGAATATTGCGAACAGTACGATAGCTCGACGCCGCATCACTTCGCACCTCCACTGGCTCCCGTGACGTACACGACGACGAGCACCGTCACCACCATCGCTGGGAAGACAAGCTGGAACAGGTACGCCGTCCCCGTCCCGAGTTCACCGCCGTTGTCGTTCATTACGAGATACATCGGTTTCGCCAAGAAACCGAGGAGCAAGACCGCAACGCCGTAGTAGACGACATCGACGGGTGTCAGGCGGCCACGGACATCTGAGTTGTCTCTGGTCATGATTTGACTGAATTATTAGTTAGTTCTCGCCGAGATACCGAGGCTGATGATCATCGCAATGACGAACAACGGCAGGATAAGCTGGAGGAGCGTCGCACTCAACGGATCCACCACGTTCGTTCCCATCTGGATGGCCGTGTACACCCACGGCGCCACCGCGATGAACGCAATGAGCGTGGCGAACGCCATCACGACATCGACGTACTGTACCCGGCCTCGCGTGTCACTGAGTCGGTCGAAGAGGTTGTCCTGCATCGTTCTCACCCGGATTGGAGCCAACTCGCAAGCGTGAGCAGAATCGTCATTGGAAGCATCAGCGACACCATAAAGCGGATGTGAACCGGTAAGCCCTGCAGCGGTTCGCCAGTCCAGTACATCCACGCCGGAGCGACAATCACGAGTCCGAGCACTGCGAACACCGCGAACCAGAACCGGACTGGATTCACAAGAACCCACCATCCTCGTTGCCCTCTCCGTCTCCGATTACGCCGACGTCGAACCCGTCGAACGAGAACATTGCCTCCGCCGCTTCAATTCCTTCTCCGCCCTTTGCTTGCGCTTTCGTCTGGCGCTGCTCGGTCAGTTCGACGGCACCTGCCTCGAAGTCGGTCGCCACTTCGCGCGGTCCGGCACCCGTTCCAAATGCCGTCACGAACTCGTTGAACCATCCTGCGCCCAGCCCACGCTCGCCACCATTCGACCCACCGCCGTCGCCGAACGAGAAGCCCCGCCGACCCCGCTGGTCAGACTTCCACGGCCGCTGCGGTTCGCCCTCGACCTCGAATTCTGTCTCCGTCTCGGTCTCGATTTCGAATTCCTGCTCCGGTTCGATGCCGGGGAAGTCGTTGCGTTGCTCTCGTTCCCAGAATGGCTCGCTCGCACTCTCCGTGTCAACTTCGGTCTTGGTGTCCGTCTCGGTCTCCGACAGGAGATCGACTCCCATGTCCGTCCGCATGTTGCTGGCCGTGTCAGTACCAACAAACTCCCGGACGAGACCGAGGTCAATCTGCCCGCTCCCGAGCATTTGCGAGAACTGCTCGCGTTGTGCCTGCGTCTCCGATGGCGTCTGCGGTTGGGTTAACGACAGTTCCCTCCGGCGACCCGTTAGCTCCGTCTCCGCTTCCGTCGTAACTTCGCTTTCTTGGGCGCGCTCGCGGCGACGTCGTGCCCCGCGATCTGTTTCCGCTTCTGTTTCCGCCTCGAACGGTCGCCGAACGCCCTCGTAGTCGCCACCCCCCAGCAGGTCGTACTCCGCCTTTACCTGCCGATCCACCGCCTGCTGGTAGAGGTTCGGGGTCACACGGTCGTCCTGAATCTCGCCTCCGACCTCTGCCTCGGGCCGGACACCTCGACGTTCGCCGCCGAGAAGACTCGCCTGCCCGCGCTCGCTCGCCGCGAACTCCCGGACGTTCACGCCGAACTCCTGCATCGCTTGTGATAGTTCACTTCGCGCTTGGGTTTCGCCCGCAATGCGCTTCAACGAGTCCGAGACGCCCTCGCTCTTCGTGTCACTCTCGACCGACGTTGCCACCTCTGTCTCGACATCAGCGTTCGCGGTTTCGGTCGCGCTCTCCGTCTCGAATCCTGCCCGTCGCGTCCCTTGACCGACGTCCGTCGTCGCATCGAGGATACCGCTCGTGTCGCTCCCGAGCGGTTCGCTCGTCGCGCCCACAACAGTCGATTCCGACGCGCGGGCTTCTCCGGTCGCGGCGTCGAATTCGAGTTCGCCACGAGCACCGCCCGCGCGAAACGTGTTGTACAGCTCGTTCTGGTACGGCGTTGCCGGGAGTTCGCCCGACCGAGCCAACTCCATCGCACGAGCCGCCTTCGACTTGACCGCGCCCGCAACGCGCTTCCCGCCGCTAATCGCCGCCTCCTCCGACATTAGTAGCGGTTCACCGTTCGGGAAGTAGCGCTCCGCCGCCCTCGTCCCGCGTGCCGCTTTCGTCGCCGCGTAGCCAGCGCGTCCGGCGAGTTCCTCGCCCGGCTGGATGCTCATCCGGGTGAGTAGGCCCGCCCGCGGTCCGATCTCCGCCGCAGTTGACATCGCGCCGTACGACCCCGCGAGACTACCCACGAGAAGGCCCGTGGTCTCGGCGGGGTTCGATGTGGCCTGTTCGACGGCGTTATCGACGATCGCTCCACCGCGTTCAACCGATTTGTCTTTAAATTCTCCACCTCGACCTTCGAACGTCTCATTGGCACCGTAGCCCACGAGTTCCGCTCCTTCCATCCCGCCCTTCGCCAGCGCGGGGACATTTGCGAGTGCCCCTGCGCCTTTCGTGGTGCCTTTCCCGAAGCTTCGGAGCGTTTCCTCGTACTGGCGGCCGAGGTCGTCACGGCCAATTGCTCGGAGAATTTCTTCGCCAGCGGACTGCCCGGCGACTCCCTTTGGATTAAACGCGGCGTTTGCCACGTCGCTGGTCGCTTTCGAGATTGCGTGGCTGGCGTCGTCGAGCGCGCTTTCAACTTCGTCTTCGGGGCCGCCGAGGCCGAACGACCAGTCGATGTCGCCGAATTGCTCTTTTTTGGGTTTCTTCGGTTCCGTTTCCGTTACGGTCAGGGTACCGTTCTCGTTGATAGAGACGTTCGCGCTCTCGCCAACGTATTCCTGGAGGTTTCGTTTTTGTTCTCGAACCTTTTCATCGGTGTATTCGACCTTGTAGCCAAGGTCTTCCTCAGGACGTTTTCGGGTTGCGGATGACTTCGCGCCGGGTGCCGCAAGTCTGTCGGGATTTTCGTCAACGACTTTGACATCACTTTCGCCGAGTCCTCCACGGAGTCGGAGGTTCGAGCCTTCGACGAATTCGCCTTTTGTCGTAACCGACTCTTCGATTTGTTGGCGGCGCTCTTCGCGTGAGACCTCGGGCCGGACTGTTGCGGTCCCATCGTCGTTGATGTCTACGGTGACGTCCTGACCGGGATGGGTGCGCTCGTACTCGCTTTCTATGTAATTTGCTTTGAACGCATCCGAATCGACATCGAGGCTCCCGCTATCTCCACTTGTGAGCGTATAGTCACCGTCGGGCGTCTTGATTTCGTCCGGCTGGTCGCCGAAGACGGGGGTGTACTGCAGCGAGCCATCCGCTGCAGTGGTCACTTCGACAGATTCGGCTCCGGTTTTCTCCTTGATTCGCTGGGTAGCGATCTTGCGTTTCCCCGATTTCGTATAGTGTGCGACGAATTTTCCGTCCTCTTCGCTAATCCATACGTCGTCTTCGTTGAGGCCCGCATCACTCGAGCTGATGATTTCGTCTTCGAGTTCGCGCGCTTGCTGTTGGCGGTAGCCCTGCTGGTCGATGTTCAGTTCGACCGCGTTGTCTGCCTCGTTGTACTCGATCGACCAGAGGTCGTGTGATTCGTACAAATCCGGGTTGCTGTTCCTAAGCCGGTCTTGTAAACCACCAACGGCATCGCTCGCACCGAGGTCGTTCCGCCGATCCGCATCGTCCTCCAATCCGGAGAGTGGGTCCGACGACACGCCGTCTTCAATCCCGGTCGGACTGTCCATTCCGTCGCCAGAATCGTTCCCCGACGTCGGGCCTTGCTCATCTATTTGACGAACACTGTCATCGCCGCTATAGTCGGGACCACCCGGTGCTTCGAGTCGATTCGGTGGGCTACCGGAGGACTCGCCTGATGACGAGTCGTTGTCGTCTGGTGACGACGAGTTACCCGAGTCTGGAACGTCACGCACGCTGTCATCGCCGCCGTAATCGATTCCGCCGGGTGCTTCGAGTCGCCCGTCGAACGCGCTTGTGCGCGCCATCTCCGTCACCGCTCCCGACTGATCCATCGTCTCCAGCGTGTGATCCGTCGGTGGTGCCATCTGTGCGGTTTTCTGGACTTCTTCGACGAACTTCTTGTTGCGTGACTTCGAGCTCTTATCAACGCCGACGTCGGCTTCGATTGACTCCGCGGCCGATTTCGCGGTGTTGCGCGCCTTCGAGGACGCCGTTTCCACCGCTTGCTCTGTGGCCCTCCTGGCTTTCTCGGCACCACTCTTGGCCGCTCGTTCCGCTCGACTTGGTTCGTCATTTTGCTCGCGCGCATCGCGATGCCGCGTGGCTTCCTTTTTGGCCTGCCTTTTCTCGTCACTTGGACTCCCACCGCCGCCACCTCGGACATTCGGCATCGGCATCAGTCGTCACCTCCGTCCGTGTAGACGTCTTCAACACGCCCGCCCGTCCGCTCGGCGAGCATCTTAGCGAGTTCGTCGTAATCACTCGCGGTCATCACCGTGCGCTTGCGATGTCCTTCGCGTTCGATGAGTTCGAGACCGAAGCCCGGCATCACATCCCACCTGCCATCATCCGATAACCAGCGTAGATGACGAACGTCACGGCGAGCAACACGTACATCAGCGTCGTCTGACTCATCCCGCCGAAGAGGTTATCGAAGAATCCCGGCGGCTGGTCCTCGGCTTCGAGGTTGATAGTGCGCTCAACGAGGTCGACCTCGATACCGGGATACGCCGGATCGCGGAGATTTATCGGGTCAGCTTCTCCCTCGCGGTGGAGCGCGACCCACGCGCCGGTTGGGGCGTCGGAGACCATCGCCTTGCGCGGGAAGTAGTATGGTTGGCCGTCGACGGTCACTTTCGGTAGGCCCGATCCGTCCTGTACGGGTTTGACCCACTGCGGACTCGTCATCGTCGAGTCCAGTCGATACCACTTCACGAACCCTTTCTTGGCGAGCCGGTGACCGCGCTGGAGGTGGCGAGCAACCTTCAGATAGTCCAGTGGCGACGTGGACACATCGGGCGGTGAGAAGTCGATGGGGTCGCCCTCCTCGAACTCTTCGGCGAGTTCGTCGAACTCCGCTTCGCGTTCTTCGCGGTGTTCCTCGTAGTACCAGTACGCGACCCCCGCACCAGCGATGCCAAGCATGCTGAGCAGGAGGGTGACGATAAGCGATGCGGACACCATTTAGTTCCCCCTCCCACGCCCGAGGAACGCACTGGTGTCCGTCTCGGTGTCGCCCTCGATCTCGTTGCGCCGAACGCGGCCGAAGTAGTTGTCCTGCGTGCGTCCGCCCTTCGATTTCGTCGTTTCGTGATAGGCCGCGGCCAGATGGTTGAAAATTGGCTTGAACGGGTCGAGGCTCGTTTTGTCGTCGATTGCCGCCGCCTGCTTGATGCTTAACGAGTAGCGCGAGTCCGCGAGTTTGTTCCAAATCTCATTACCACGTTCGAACAGCGCCGTGGTGCGGCCCCGCTCGTCGATGTCTCGGTCCTTGAGCGGTCGCCACACCTCCGCTTTGTCTTCTCGCTCGTTGTAGAAACTGAACCCTTCGTCGGCGAGTTTGACCTTCGTCTCCTGAATCGCTCGCTTCCGGAGCGTCTCGCTGAATGCGATGTCGGTCACGAGACCTTTGCGGACGCTCCGCATCTGCATCGCAATGTCCTCGTCGTCGTAGTAGCCGGTGCCGAGGTTGATCTGTTCAAGGAGATCGCTGTACTCCGAACTCCGGATGATGGAGTACGCGACATCGAGGTCGTCGCGGGGTTCGCTGTCGTTTCCGGTCGGCTTGTGTGGTTGTGCTTGCATGTTTTAGAGGTCTTCTGCGAGGGTTTGGCTCATGAGCACGGCACCCAACAGCATGACGAGGCCACCGAGGCCGAGACTGCCGAGGACACCGATGTTCAGTATCTGTGCGAGCGTTCTGGTGCGGTAGTCGTAGCTGACGGTGGCGTTCTCCCGGACCGCAGTGCCGTTGAAATCTCGGTATGAATAGGACCGCGTTTCGCCTGTCCGGATTTCGACGCCCGTCAGTGCGATGGCGCTTCCCGCGATGATGACGATGGCCGCGCCGATCATGGCGACGCCCTTGTAGCGCATACTCTGGCCGATGAGCCAGACTGCGAGACCAAGCACGACCAGACCGGCAACGACTTTGAATAACATTAATTTGACACCTCTGGCTGTTCCGTGTACGACAACAGAAGGAGAATTGTGTCGATGGCGTCGAGCTCGAGGGCGGTCATCAGACCATCCCTCCCACGGCGCGGGAGATTCCGAAGAATATCAGAATCCCCATCCCGACCGGGATATACCCAACGACGAGCGTTGTCAGGTCGTCGCTGGCTTGGTAGTCGTAGCTGACCTTCACGTCCTCGCCCTCATCGAAGAGCGTGCTCGAACTTTTCAGGTCGAGCGTGCCCGACCCATCAGTAAGCGTGTAGTCGGACGCAGGTGCAACTTCGTAGCTTCCGGACGTGTCGTTGTAGCCGAAGACCGTCTCGCTGGCAGGGTCGATGTTGTAGCCCCGGAGGTCGATACTTTCGTTGAAACCGACCGCATGAGTCTCATTTACGACTGCTTGTGACCCGGTGTTGTTCGTGACGGTCGAGTTGACCGGCGAGAGCAAGATGAGTCCAACTGCCGCGAAGACGGACAGCGTGATGACGACTTTCGCAGATCCCGATGCCATGTATTAAAAGATGGACATTAGGTGCGTGCCATAATCGGCCCGACAGTCGCTACGAAGATGAGGACGCCGAGCATCACCGGGATAAACCCGATAATTGTCGCGGTAAGACCCGTCACGTTCGAGCTGCTGATCACGTCGTTCGTGATCGGAATTGCCACCCCGACACCGACGATGACCGCGACCGCAATCCCGATGATAAGAGAAACCAAGTTCCCTCCTGACTGGGCGCGGTTATCGTCGTGCATTCGCGTGAGTACGCCGTGGTAAAGCGCGAGTAGTTTGTCCATGTAGTGTTCACCTCCTGATTAAGTGCCCATTCAAGTTGGATATGAATAAGAATTGTCTGGAATATTGAGACGTTTATTGAATTATCTACGTAACCAACACAGTAGTTATGTATCTAGAATTCCTGAAATAATATATGTCAAGTCGAACCGTTGGAGAGAAAGTCATGGCACACCGGGAACAGACTACCCCCGAAGACGAACCGCTCCTCGAACTAACTCGTAATCTCACTGTCACAGGCGGTGGGAGTGTGAATGTCAACGTCGCCACAGAAGCCTGTGACATCATCGGCTTCCCTCGAGCCGCCGAGGCCACTGGGACGGAGGTCGTGATCGAGATCTACCGCGACAGATACGTCGTGCGACCCAAGGACGAATGAGTTCGAACAGCCTCGAGGACGCCTCCACACAACGATGGGAAGGGTACTCCGACTACCAGTCAGTTAGCAACCGAGTCGCCGCCGCAATCGACGATGCCATCGACGCGTACGCGTACATTCATAGTCTCCATCTCGAAAACGAGCGTATCCGCCAGCGCGAGGCCGCACAAGCCCGAAGTCGCATCCACGGAGCCACCATCAAACTCCTCCCAGAACTCGAAGCGAATGCTGGAGCTTCCGACACGGACGAAGACGACGTATACCGTGAGATTTTGGACCGGTGGACGAAGAGCTACGACGGCGGCGATGGCATCCTCGACCGATTCCAGAGCATCAAACTGCAAAAGGAGTGTCCCGACTGGCTCTACCAGCTCGTCAAAGACATCCGGAAAGCAGGCTGGGAGATCGGGTACCTGCAAGCAGGGCGCACCGTCACCGAATCGACTCTTGACCCGGACGAAGAGCAAGCGCGCTCGATGTTCGAGGAGTAACAGATGGAACGCTACAAGCGATTTCTTGAGAAACTACACGAACACGTTCAGCGCGACTGGGACCGTCTCATTCCCTTCGTCGGCGAAGAGGGTGCGGGGAAGAGCACCCTCATTCTCCAGTCAATCTGGCTCTACGAACTAATTCGTGGCAACGACCCAACTCCGGAGACTGTCCTCGATTACGTTGTGTTCGACGACCGCGACGCGTTCAAACAGAAGTTGCTGAGCTCTGACCCCGGCGACCCTATCGGCGTCATGGACGCGGCCCACATCCTCTACAATAAGGACGTGATGATGCCCGATCAGAAGGACGTCGAGAAGAGTCTCCTCGACATTCGGACGGAGAACTACGTCATCTTTCTCGGGTATCAGGACTGGGACGACATCCCCCGACAACTGCGAAAGCGCCGTGCGAAGAACGCGATTCGCGTGCCAAGTCGAGGAACGCTGAAAGGATACAACCGTCGTCAACTCGACGAGAAGTATCGAAACCTCGACGGAATGCAGTGGCCCGACCACGCGCTCATCGACACGTTCCCTTCGCTCGAAGGAACACGTCTTTGGGAGCGCTTCGACGAAATCGACAAAGAGCGGAAACGCAGGCGTCTCCAGCAAGAAGACGACGACAGCGACGGCGAACTGACTCCCCAAGATGTCGTCAGCAAAATCGTTGTCGAGGATATACTCGACGAATACGTCGAAGTGAATGAGTTCCAGAATCGGGCGTACTACTCGAAATCGTTGCTCAAATACGACTTCCCCGACCTCAGCGATCAGCAGGCAGACCAAGTTCGGTCGGCATTGGGTCGCGAAGCTGACCCAGCAACACTCGCAGACCTTGAGGGGACAGACACCCCACCCTCCACGGGTGAGGGAAAGTCATGATATACGCGCGCTCGCGCTCTGCACGCGGGCGAGCGCGCGCAAGCCCGGTCTGGTTGTGAGACCAATTTTCATCTCGTCGACCCGATTTCATTCGATTTTTCGGAGATTGCCGGACTCTCAACGCTGAGCTCCCAATGGCTTGTTCAGTAGACGGTACGTGTGATGCCGTCGGTCAGAGGGCAACAGCTACGATCAAGGCGTGCGCTCGGTATCACGCGAACGGCCAGCCGGGGACGTTCAAGGTCTACAAAAAATATCATCGAAAACTACGGCGCCACGACGGCTACTATGTGTTTGCGGTCTACAAGAAACACGGGGTGGGACTTCGAGTCCTGGACTCGAAGATGCTCCACTCTTCGAAGCTCCCGCTTCTGACGTGGCACGGCGGCGGAAAGCATCGTGGAACGGAGCAAGCGAAAATAGCGATTTCGGCGATATTCGGCTAATTGAGTCCGGTGCAGGCTGTTTTCTTTGGCGTTAACCCTGATTTGAGACGGGAAGATGGGGACGCACGCGGTGATTGACAGGCTAATCGCTCGAATCGGTCCCAGTCGTCGATCTGCGTCGTCCCCAAATCACTCGATTATCTTCGGACACGTCGCCGTATGGAGAGGCTTTTTGCTCGTCCACGATTTCGTAACCCAATGCCGAGAGGAGTGATTTGGTGTCGTCCGTTGGTGCATCATAGATACCGTGCGTCTCAACAACCACTTCGCGCGGCCGGTAACTCTCCTCAAGTGAGCGCAAGATATCGTACTCCGCGCCCTCACAATCCATGACCAGCACGTCACACGCGGGGAGGTCCATCGACGGGGTGACAAACGTTTCGTGCGATTCAACGCGGTCTGCGACGCCGTTGAGCCGCACCGTCTCGCGCAGTATCTCGTGTTTTCGTGGGTCCGCTTCGTAAGTGTGGACGGTGCCCGTGACGGACTGACGCGCCGCCCACGTCGTACAGACGCCCCAGCCGCCGCCGACATCAACGACGGTATCGGTTGGGTTGACCGCGCGCCGCGTGAGCGATACCGTACCGTCCTTCCAGTCCGCGATATGGTCGGTTTCGAGGTCGGTGACGCGCAGGCGCGGAACCGCGACTCCGTTCATGGATTGGATTTTTCGAGGGGCGAGTTTCCGAACGCGGTTGTACGCTGGTCGGATGGCCGAGAGCAGTGCGTTTCCCATGATTTGAGTATTCACTGGTATGAGAAATGATAGTGCTTCCTATCCATATATATTATACCAGACAGTCAGCTAGTCTTTCCAGTCGATTTTGTGGGCGGGAAAGGGACCACTCGAAATTTTAGATTTTCAACTCGGTTCGTCGAGAATCGCCGACGTCCATCTGCGGGCTCGCGCAGATCGGGACGATATCGAGCCAGGTTTGCGGAATAGTTTGCAGGTTCTCGCGGCGCTTCGAGAAACTATGGAAATTGGCGGTTCCGAATGTCCAATTTTCGAGCAAAAAAGTGACCGCCACTTAGTCGTGTATTAGGCAGGAGCGTTCCCGCGCTTTCCCGTTCCGGGCATGTCGATGTCTATTTCAATCCCGTCGTAGCGCATGACCGGCTTCTTTCCCTGCCCCTCCTGCTCGAATTCGATGACGTTCAGCGTTTCCAGTTCCGAGAGGTTCCGGTGAACGTCCCGGTAGTCTCGGTTCACCAGCTTTGCCGCCTGCCGGATGCTCTTCGGTTCGTGTTCCGAAATCGCACGGAGTAGTTCGAGGTTCGTTTCCGACACCAGCCGCGCTAAGTCCGCCTCGTTTTCGAACGTCAGCGTGTGGCGACTCTCGACCTCTTCGCCGCGTTCGAGCGCCTCAACCGCCGACTGAACTTCGTCAAGTGCCTGTTCTGTATCTGCAACGCGAATCCGGAGCGTTCGTTCTTCTGTAGTCATGATTTTGTGGGTTGGTGGGTAGTCAGTCTTTCAGTTCTCGCCGTTCCTTCCGGAATCGTCGGAGTAGTACCGACATGCCGGGAAACTTGATTTCTTCCACGTCGTCCCTTGTATGTCGGTCATGTCCGTGCGTTCGTTCGTGCGCGTTGTCGTAGCGCAGGACCGTTTCCCCTTCGAGCGTTCCGAAGTGAAGCGTGTAGTCCCATCCGCACGGGTATTTGTCTTTGGTTGTTTTTCGCACCCGATATGGGTGACGTAGCCATCTTCTTTGACTGTATCATCAATAACCGTCTCAACGTCTGCCATCCCTATTCTATGGGACGTGTCCCACCACCAAAAGACTATGGGGAGATGCCCATAAGTCATAGTTTCATCATTTCGGTTGTACTCTGACTTGTGAACGCCGGTTCGGCGTAGCTTCTGGGGGATGTAGAACGCGACAAACGGATTCGCGAAATTGCACACGTTTACTCGGACTGCCGTGTGCAAAACCGGCTGGTCGCGACCGGAGCGAACTCGATTCGATGAGACGGATCGGGCGGTTTTCGAGGTTCTTTATAAACGGTCACCGTTCCAGTTACCCGATAAAACTAGGTTTCAGGGGGACGTGTGCAAAAATATGCGTCTCCGAATGACCGACACGCGGGAACGACGGATGAAGTATCTCCTCGAGGCGACCGGTGAGAAGACGAAGAGCAAGGCGCTCGACCGTGCAGCGGAGTTCTATCTCCAGATGCGAGGTGACACGGCGGCGGTTCCCAACGGTGCGTTCGTCGAGTTGATGGAGAAAGCCGAGAAGCAAGGGAGTGTAACAGCGGAAGAGATTGCGGAGGTGCTTCACACGGAAGAATTGCCTGTTGAAGTTCAAACGAGCTGGTCTATTGGAATTTCTGACTAATCTGCTTGAAGTTCAAAATTATATTCACGATGGCCCGCTACGCTTAAGAATCATTTTCACTTTCACCGTACTATCGAGAATAGTTCATTACCAGATGTGTGGTATGACCACCTGCATGCCAGTTGCAAAAGTGAAGATCGCAAAGCAGTCCCAGAAGTGGCGCTATCGCTGTCCGAACGGACACACCACCTGGGAACCGACGAACAATCACCTCTGGTGCCGAGCCTGTGCACAGCAGCTTGACGTCGACCCGGAGTTCTGGGAAGTCTACGATTCGAAGACGCACGAGGAGATTCCACGGGAACGACTTGTACTCGACGTGTAACGAATCGAAGACAGACAAACTACTTTCACTTTCAGCGCGCTATCGAAAACCCTTGAAGTAGACTACGGCTCGCTCGAGGAGTGGGATGAAACGACAGCACCCGGAAGAAGGGAGTAGCGAAGTTCGAACGATGTGCGGCTCGGCGGTGGTTCTCCGTGGTTGAGGCAGTGTTTCCGTACCCCGGTGGGAAGTCGCGGCTCGCCACGTGGATCCTCGACTACGTTCCAGAACACACGTGCTTCGTCGAGGTCTTCGGCGGTGCAGCTGGCGTCTTGGTGAACAAGGACCCGAACGTGAGTACCGTCGAAGTGTACAACGATCGCGACGGCGATCTCGTGCACTTCTTCGAAGTGCTGCGCGACCGCGCGGACGAGCTGGTCGAGTGGCTGGAGACGGTTCCGTACTCGCGGGCAGTTCACTCGAAGTGGGCCGACGCCTTCTACGGTGGCTATCGACCCGGCGACGAAATCGTTCGTGCTGGGCAGTTCTTCTACCTGCGCTACTCGCGGTGGGGTGGAGCGTACGATAGTTCGAGTGGCTTCGGGACGAGCAAGGTGTCGAGTCGGGCGAAGAGCTACGCGAACAAGATCGAGCGGTTGGAGAAGTTCGGAGCTCGGTTCGACGACGTCGTGCTGGAGAACCTCGACTGGCAGGAGGTGTTCGAGAAGTACGGCGGCTCGTACTCCTCACTGATCGTTTTCTATCGTTTCGATAGCACTGAGCTCCACTGCTTGCCCGCACCAAACACAGAACTCTTCTTCACGTGGTGTCTCTCGGTTACAACGAGGGCATTCTAAGGGGCGATTGGTCCGGTTCATCTTCGCCGAGTACCCCAGAACCAAGTAATATATAGACCGATAGATATGATTACTAGGCTAATCACCTCTACCCAAGGAAAATTATTTGGCTGATGGGGTATCAGATCATCAAAAAACAATCCGATGATTGCCCCGACAAGTATGATTCCTTCACCTATGATCTGATATGAATCCCAATTTTCTTCCCGTGTGTAGTATGATGCAATGAGGAGACCAACAACTAGTAATCCGAAAACGGCAATCAAGATCCAATTCATGCATAGCTAACCGTGATACGGCATCAAAATACTTCTTATATCCACCTAACTTTTTATTACTACGAATAAGATATGAATGGCAAAAAACACACTTTGAACTTCGGGTATTGTTCTTGGTGGATCTAGTCTGGCATCTATATACAGGAGGTTTATAATTATTATAATATCTAATTATAATATATGGGGGAGTTTATAGCAGGAATTGATTAGAGGCCTCAACCATCCATATATATGATGGTGTGAAAAATCCTATTCAATCAAAGGAACTATATCCAGTCTCCTCCGAAATTACACCAACAACAAAGGTTACCTATTGTTTCCTTTGCTATATTCTGGAAAATACCCATTATACAACTTGCACATGCTGTAACACTCAACGGGACAACCGGGATCCCACCAGCAAGACAACCTCCACAAACGGCGATTGATGGCCCGAAGGTTGCAATAATTTGTGTGACACAGGCATTGTCTATAGTTCCGCAAGGGGCACAAGCAGTAACTGGATTAGTTCCGAGACCAGCAGTACAGACGCAGTCAATTAATGCATTAGTGGTAACATCTCCGTCAGCTTGTACTGCAGCTTGAGCTGCAGAGGATTTTGGCTGTTTTGCTACTGGAACTACGCGAGAGTGAGTTTTCGTTGAAACACTTCCACTCGAATCAGGGTCTGGACTAATGATGGTATTAGTAAGCTGGACAGGAACTGTTTCTCTATTAGAAAGGTCCATATCTGACTTTTCGATCAATTTACTGACGTCATCCGAAATTTCAGACTCTTTCGCTATTTCACGGGTTTCGATATTCCCCTGAGTAATGCCTGTATCTCGGCTATCCCAAATAATACTACTAGATCGTCTAACGTTAGAGTTGTCACTTGTTTCCGACGGATTTGCAGGTTCAAAGGGAATTTTCACCACTAAGTGACTCTTACGTTCATAGGTAGACTTGGTTACAGTAGCCGATTGAACATCCGTTTTCTGGAAACCGTACTTATTGAGCTCTCTTCTGAGTATCTCTGTATCTGAAAGCGCTGACTGAACTGCAGCATGCTTTTTTTCTCCTTTCAATTTTTGGACTTTGGTGTTCCGAACCTGCTCTTCGATGTCCTCGGAATTTTTTCGCTTAGCTGACGCAGCGTCTACTGCGTTTGCTCCAAATAGGAGAGCACCTGCCATTCCAACCATATATCTTCGACGACCAACACTTCCAGTATTTCGGGTTTTTTCGGCAGCTTCCCATGCTTCGGCACATCCGCCACCATCACCAATCTGATCGCTTAGACGCTTCTGGTAATCGCTGTACGACTCCGATTCCGATTTTTTCTTAGCCACATTCGCATATTATCTTTATCCTATTTATTATTTTCTTATTGAATATATTAGTAACATTTATACTCCGGAATTGATGTCCCAATTATCATTAGAACTAATCATATTATGATGACGTTCTCGGCTCAGGAATATGTATCCGGGAGCAGTATCAGGCAAAAGAGGAAACCAAGCTGAACGCAACTGCGATGAAAGTAACGAATACACTTCTGAGGGATCTTCTGAGAAGATCTACAACCAGACAGAGTCATTGGCACTGTCTAGATAAGGACGAGCAGGTCGAAGAGCTAGTGATTGATGCTACTCTCAAACCTGCTCAAAAAGAGTTTAGAGACGGCTACGCTCGAATGTTGGGAGCGTGAGCGGACGGCAACGTTCGCAAGACCACTGTCTTGCGTGCCAACCAGAAATCAGAGATTTCTATGAACACCCGTCGAGGAAGAGCTAAATTAGACAGTGCCCCCGCCTCTATGGTGTGTTTTCCATTGAGGTCGTCGAAGTGGATTTCGCCAGACCCGGACTTGTGGGTGATACTGCTCTGCGTGACAACACGGGTCTCTCCGTCGGTCTCAACGATATAATCGAGGAGGAGTCCAGTGAGTGCAAAGTGTCCGAGGTGGTTGACGCCGAGCTGTCGTTCGAATCCGTCTTCAGTCGTCGAATACGGCGTCATCATAATCCCAGCGTTGTTGAGGAGTACGTCGAGGCGGTCGAATTTGGACTCGAAATCGGTAACGAACTGTCGGATGAATGCTTGGCTTCCGAGGTCGAGTTCGAGCACCGTCAGCGATGCGTCAGTGACCATCGACTCGATTTCTCGCCGTGCACGGGTTGCACGGTCGAGGCTTCGGCACGCCATGACGACGTTCGCACCCTCCCGCGCGAATGCTTTGGTCGCTTCAAACCCATGCCCGCTGTTAGCCCCCGTAACGATGACCGTACGGCCGGATTGGTCGGGCATGTTCCTTGTAGTCCAGTTCGATTGTGTTGACGCTTCCATACTATGAACGAAGTTCGTCTGTTGGCCTGAGTCCTATGCTAATATACAAGTTGGTTTAAGTGGGATGTTGTAGATCATCGGTGTGCGGATTCGGATGGACTTCGGCGTCTCTGATTGGCGAGCCGACGCGTGCGTTGCCGCTGCTGGTCGGTGTGACGTGTGGGATGGGTGTGGTGTATCATCTGTATAAGCGGCTACAGAAGGCGTAGTTGGGGTCTACATGATGCATTTTGGGTAGTGTGATCGCCGAGGTTTTCGAAGCGATAGTAAACACGAATTAGGACTGGTTGTGTTCATATTGAGGTGAGCGGGAGTCGCTACGCGAAACCACTTCAGGAGATCCTGTCGATATTTCTTCCTCTATCCCACAGTATCAGACACCAGCAGGCCGTCGCCCAAACTCCGAAACCGGCGCATCGGCGATGTCGAGGAACCGCAGTGTACGGGTCTCACCGTCGCCGCACTGCTTCAGCGAAACCGAGGAAACGCCCAAGAAGCGGGCGAACAGTCCGGATCGGTCCGTTGCGTCTATCCGTCCACGTTCGACACGCCACTGTGGCTTGTCTAGCAGGCAGTCATAACCGATGACGCTGTCCTCGTACACTCGGTACTCCAGATGCCCCCACCGAAGGTCTCTCTCCACGAGTCTGTATGCAACGAAGGCCACCACGACTGCGCTCGCACCGAGGACTGCCCACGCCATCCCGGAGATAACGTACCCGAGAAAGGCGATGACTCCCGCTGCGGCGAAGCGCCGAGGATTCAGCATCCCGAGGAACCCGTCAGCGACCGCGCTGATCCACAGCACACGGCGGTTCGTATAGAACACGTCCGTCGGGTTCCCTTCGGGAACGGCGACCGGTGCCCACTTCTCGTCGTCTGCGGCCTCGAAGTCGGCCTCGATTGGGTCGAGTGGGTCGAACCGCTCACTTCGTCCGACTATGCCGTACACGTCGAACCCGACGCGGGCGAGGTAGACGAGCACGAAGAGGAATCCTGTGCTCTCGGTTGGCGACGGACCGAGCGCGGCACCCCAGATGACGATTACTGCGAACACGACGACCCCGAGGATTGATCGCGGGGTGAGAATCGAATGGGGGACGAGTTCTTGGTAATCACGCGAGCGGACATGGTCCGCGAGCGTCGTGCCCTCGCGGGCGAGTGTCGTCGCGCCTGCAACGAGGAGACTCTCAACGAACATGCCGCTCCCGACGACCACGAACCAGAGCACGCCACCGCTGAAGAGCGATAGCCCGAGAACTACTCGTCCGAGGTGGAACACGCGGGGGAACGACCGTGGATAAGTCGGCGGCAGTGCCGAGTGGAGCCGAAAACTACCGCGCTTCTCCCGGAGCGAGCGGAACGGCGACCGCCATCCCCATCGCGAGTCAGCGGCCGCCCAATCTGCCGCCGCACCGCGCTGGCCTGCGAACGTCGCCTCCAGTGTCCGGCGGAGCGCTCCGACCGTAATCTCGACCCAGTAGACGATCAGGAGCTGTGCGAGGCTCCAATCGAACAGGACGATTCCGACGAGCGGGAGGGCATTGGCTAGAACTACTCCAGACACCGTGCGCCGCCACGTTTGTAGTTTGTCCTCCATCCATTATGAATTATTTTCGATAGTTAATTAACACTGCTATGGAGTACAGATTGGGTCGTACGATAGTTCGAGTGGCTTCGGGACAAGCAAGGTGTCGAGTCGGGCGAAGAGCTACGAGAACAAGATCGAGCGGTTGGAGGAATTCGGAGCTCGATTCGACGACGTCGTACTGGAGAATCTCGATTGGCAGGCAGTACTCGAGAAGTACGATGGCGAGGAGACGGTGTTCTACTGCGATCCGCCCTATATCGGGAAAGAGTCGTACTATCCGGTGAGCGAAATCGACCATTCGGCGTTCATCGAGGCGCTGCGGGAGTTGGAGGGGAAGTGGATCGTGTCGTACTCGGAGTTGCCCGCCGGGTTGGAAGAGTTTCGAGTGATTGGGCGAGGTGAGTCTAACTTTATGGGGAACGGGAAATCAGGGAGTGCGAAGAAGACGAGGGAGCGGCTGGTGATGGACGTGGAGTAAAATAATCCGGAAATACAATTCTCCAGTGTAGCTCGAAATTACCACGCGGAGAATCCTCACGCATATACGTTACAAGAGAAACAGATGAGTTGATACGATTCAGATGAACCATACGATTATGCGGCTTGTCGGGCACGTTTTTGTGTTTGTCGGTGTTCTCGGAACCGGTTTCGCAATATTGGTCATTGCGACTAATCCAGACAAGTTACTATCCTGGATTGCTGGCCTCGTGTGCTTTGTAATCTTCATCGTCGGATATCAACTTATCAAGGACCTCAATGCGGTACAGAAGCAAATGAAAGAACCCCAATGAGGAACTCTGGCAGTAGCTCAGGTGACGATAATGATCGCAGCGAGGTTCCAGAGGACGATACCGAGGAGGTAGAACGTGAAAGTCGTTCAAGAGTTCATGGGAAGTTAGGATCCAATGTAGTCCTTAGACGCGCACCGGAGTTGGACGTGAAGAAACCGAACGCGACCTTGAACACGGAGCGCTACGACATCGACGCCACCGATCCGCAACAGATCGTCGGTCAACTCTTCTACACAGTCGGAAAGCAGTTCGGCAGGTTCGTGAACATCAGATGATAAACCAGTTGAATACAAATACAATGATAAGTAGTGACGCAACGACGCCGTTTTTTATTAGTCGTCTTGTGAGATAGTGACGAAATTCTGTTGCCCCTCGATCCGTGATCGCTAGAGGTACCGCATCGGTTCCGTGTATTATCGGTGCTCCGTCCTCGATGCGGACGTTCCCATAGACCGTGAGTGTTGTCCCGTTCTCGATCGGCTTCGATTCAACGTAGTGCTGATCAGCCTCTCCGGCGTCTTTTGAACCGATCAGATCTATAACTTCTTCAAGCGGATGTATGGTCTCAGTGCTTGTTAGATGGATATATGGCGACGACCACATACTGGGCGAGAAACTGATGGTTCTCGGTATTGTTGAGATGGTGGTCTCGGACAATAGAATCGTATTATGCGTACTAATGAGCCACGCTGGATCGATCTTTACGATCCCTTCCCTATTGGTAACCGAGAAATCTCCAAATTCAATTCCGGACTCATAACCTGCTTTAGCCGGTGTTATTGTCCTATTTTTTGTATCTATCGTATACATGGCTTCGTCATATGAGATTCGCCAGAGGTATGCACCAACTTCTGAGTTATAGTTCGGGAATAGTCTTTTAGATTCTTCTGGGGGCGAGTTGACAGTCACATCTCCTTGAACCACGACCGGGTCCACTGTATCAGCAATCCGCTTTTTTGTATATGTCCCCGAGCGAATCGGCCAAAATATCTTGAACGTAGCAGCTATGTTGCTAAAATACGGCACCGACAATATTCCCGAGACTGCTGATATAAAAACATTAACCTCCATATTTATCTCCACTTTGGAGGGATCACGCTTATATGCCTGGTTGTATGCTCTCTAAAATCTGGGCGTGCAGTCCTAACACCACAGTTCGATCTGCACGTTCAGTCGAGCAGGGGCTTCTCCGCCCTCGACGGCGCGTTCGTTGGACTGCTCATGGTCGCGGTCGCGGACTCCCTCAGAACCGTGAGTGGACGCGAAAACTCACTCTGGCCGTCAATTGGAGTGTTGTTCTGCGTCGGGCTGGTTGGTTCGTTCTGGAGCGTGTTCCAGTACACGACGACGCCGCTGGCGTTCGTGTTGGTTCTGGTTCCCGTCTGCTACGCGTCGTGGTTGCTGCAGGACGTCGTGGCGACCGACGAGCCTGCTTGGCGGTCAAGTCATCCCGAGTGAGGAGGTCTTCGACGTCCTCGACGAGTCCGACGGTGATTCGAACCGTACGCTGATCGTCGTGCAAATTTAGTAGGTAGATTCCCTCTATCCCGAAAACTTATAGCGAGAAACGAAATAGACGGGAACGAAATGGATCGGCAATGGTCCCGGCGTGCACTCCTCCACCTTTGCGGGGCCGCTGCCGCCTCACTCGGTGGTTGTACAGCACTAGGGCGTAGCAAAAACGCCCAACCCCTTACCGAGCAGTATGAGGAGACGCTCGAATTCGAGGAGCCAATCACGTACGAGCACGATCAATTACAGCTTTCAGGGCCGGAAAAGCCAGTTACACTCGGTGAGACAATCGAGTTCACCGTTACAAATACTGGTACGAGCGAGGTTTCGCTTGGTTGCCAGAATCCGTGGACGCTTCAACAGCGAAACGATGGTCGCTGGCGCGAAGTAATTTGGACTACAAGTGATGCCTTCCTTTTGTGCTTGACCGTCCTCAAACCCGGTGACTCCCTCACCGAAGACGTCACGCTGAGGCGCTCGGCACTCGAAACGCAAAGTGAGATCGTCAAATACGACCTCACCCCCGGATTGTATCGACTCGTATTGCTTGAGACAGATCCGTATTTCGCAGTCAACTTCCGTATCAAATCGTCCAAGTGAGAACTCCGACTTCGATGTGCAAAATTAGACTGTCTACTGATCAGCAGCTGGGCTGCTTCAGCAGGTTGTCGTTGGGAGTATCATTAGGTTCTGTACGGACGTACTTTGTCAACCCGTGTTTGGCAGCGATGAGGTCCGTCCGGGTCCCATTATTGGTCACGTAGTATGATTTCCCGTTGTTGATATCATCGTGGATTTTTGAAGGCGTACCTGAGTAGCTGGAACTTCCAATCTTGTATCCAATTCGCTTGATGCAGCGGCAGTCATCATAGGATGAACCCGTGTCTTTCGTTACGCATGTGACTTCTCGAGCCATATCTCTATCTGGTTCTCAAACACCTTAACTATTTGCTATTTCAAGATTAAAATCAAATCTCTCTAAAATCTGGGCGTGCAGTCCTAACACCACAGTTCGATCTGCACGTTCAGTCGAGCAGGGTTTCTCTGCACTCGACGGCGCGTTCGTTGGACTGCTCATGGTCGCGGTCGCGGACTATCTCAGAACTGCGAGCGGGCGTGAGAGTTCGCTCCTGCCGACCGTCGGGGTGTTGTTCTGTATCGGGTTGGCGGGAGCGTTCTGCAGCGTGTTCCAGTACACGACGACGCCGCTGGCGTTCGTGTTGGTTCTGGTTCCCGTCTGCTACGCGTCGTGGTTGCTTCGGGATGTCGTGGCGACCTACGAGTATGACTGATAGATAAGTTCTCCAGTCACCTTGATCTGCCCTCTCTATAGTGGATTCATTCCTTCAGTAAAAGATAGAATCTTGGATGACGTTCTTTGCGGTCGCGTCTTTGACCATCTGTAGAACATCTTGCTTCGTAAAGCCAATTGTCCGTGGAGTACCTGTATTGAGTTCATTCTGGGCATCTTCCGTATAGCCCTTCATACTCACGAAGAAACCGACTTTGGTCCCTTGTCGCTCATGGAGGTCCTGAATTTTACTGCCAAATTTGCCTATGTCTCCCAAGGAGGCAGAGTCTTTTTCCCACTTGTTTTCGACTCCTGTAGCACAACCGAGGCTCTTAAATGCCCACTCTGGTCCCTGTGAAAAATTTGCGATGACATCTAACTCACCGGGATTATTTTCGTTATATCTACACTTGACGACAGCCCCATCCAGCTGCTGGAAAAGCAACCCTAAAAAGTAATCAAATATCTGCCCTCGGTGTTGCGGATTATCGTAGTTCTCTAATTCCCCAAACTGCTCTTCAAAGAAGGAACGAGGGAGATCATCAGCAGATTCGTTGAATACCTTCAACCTCTCCCCGATACTTAGAAAAAAATCGAGATCATCCTCGGGGATCTCATAGACAACACGCCAATTAGATCTATTTCCCATCCGAAACTCCGATCCACACATGCAAACTTTCTTTTGATTAGGTACCTCGCTTTGTCGGTCATAAACTCCTCCGTGCTGTGTACCACAATCAGGGCAATTAACTTTGACCTTCGCTGCGAGGATTCCCTCTTCACAGAGCTCGCTAAGCATAGCGAGAGTATCGTTCCCATCAACGCCGATCTCACGGGCAACGATCGGCTTTCGAACGTATCGAACGCCCTTTGATCGCTCCCTATTCAGGTACGTTTCCAATTCCTTCCAACTTTTGCTGGGGATATTCTCCAGTTTGTCTGAGAACGTCATCAAACACCTCCGTTATCTCATTTATTTGTTCTTCCTGCTCACACTTAACGAATGATATTTTGCTCTTGTCGCGGTTCATGTAGAACTTAGAACCGTTCTTGAGTTCTACGTAGCCCATGCGAATATCACCGCCGTGTTCGTCGAGTTGTCGGCTAACGTCTTTATCTTCACGGGCGTCTTCGCGTTCGCCTTCCTCGTCCGTTTTTGCTTTATACTCGATAGTATCAACTGTACGGCCAGCTTGATCATTGATTCGGATTTTGAGACTGTAATATTTTTCAATCAGCTCGTTCCGGAACTTCTCCTCAAATTTGTGTCCAAACTCGGGCTGGTAGGCTGCACTTTCGCGTTCGATCTTCAAACCGGAGGTGATCTGTCTAGCTACTTTCTTTGCAATGTTCTCATCCGTACACCGGATTGAAACCAGATCTGTTTCATCGCGAAGAACTGCGACACATCGACCACGAATTTCTTTGTTCTGCTGAATACCCGTCACTGGATCTGTATCTCCTGTTGATTCAATGTAGCCAAATGAGAGGTACAGATTCCCTTTGAGCTGGTCAGCACTTGCAAGATAAGGCTCTCTGACGCCAACTTCTTGTTTTGAAGATGGTGCTTGAACCTCTATTTCGCTAACCAAATCATCGTAATTCTTCCTTTCTACTCCAGTAATTAGATAGTAGTTTATGCTCTGCTGTCCAGCGAATTTGTATTCGCTGATTAGGGCTTCTATCTGTTCATCATCGAGTTTCTGAGCAACTCTTTGCTTAGTATCGGTTGTAACACCTGGTACTTCGATACTCCTCTGATCAAGATATCGCCGTATTGCAGCATCTGGGAGGTCGTAGTCAAGAAGACGCTGATAACGCTGTTCCTCCCCAGTCTCGAGATCTTCTCCAAGTGAGGTTGACTGGGCCATTATGTCCACTATGATATCATAACAAAATAAACCTTACTCACTAGAGGTCATATAGTGGATGAACATCTGATTGGTTCATGTGTTTCTACTTCGGGAAACATATACCTCATAGGAGGGTATTTCGTGCTCTGACGGAATAGTCTTAACCTCATCAAATATATTGTGTACATCGTCTATACCGAATTTAATCACACCACTTGCATTTGCGATGGTTTCAGGATCGTCATGGAGACTAGAATCTTTGAGCCTATCAACGATGGATCGCATGAAAAACCCCTGCTTATTGGATACATTTCCCCTGTCTTGATTGAAGCCATGATAAATTTCAATGAGTGCATCAAGAGTGAAATATACTGTTTTTCCCGTCCATTCCCGACGATGTTTGAACTGTTCTAATTTTCGCTGAACTTTAGGTAGCTGGCTTTCTGAAAATCTCGGAGAGAACAAAACTACGGCATCTAAATCAATGCCTTGATCAGCCATATAGCTATGAGCATGGTCCGAAATCTTTCGATATTGATCTGATAGTGAGTGGCTTTCTTTAGAGGTCATGGGAACATGAGGATTGGTAGAAAGCAGGTGTTGCTCAACTGTGTCAAATTCGACAAATTTTGCATCCCAAAAATATCTATAGCTTTGTTCATCAATCGTGAAACCCATAATTCCATCTGGGACCTCCTCACCAGCTGCTGTACCACCAAGGAGACGTGATTGAATAAATAACTTATCTAAGAACGCCTGCACAGTGTGTTCGAATTCGTACCAATCCATCAACTCAAGATGAGCACGTGTTGTACACCACTCATCCGCAATTCGGACCCGGTCATCGATATGGGCTAACTGCGTGCCTTGCGTAGCGTTTTCGAGTGCATCTTGAATTGTATCATCGTCTGCATTGACAACTTCACCAAGTGTCCGATATGGGAGATCGTACTCCTTGAACCGCTGCTGTTTATTAACGGCACTGTCAGCTAATATCGTGAGAATTGGATAGCCATAGAGCCTCATACAGTCGATTAGTGTATCAGGAACCGGTTCAAACAACACCTGTGATTGGTATTCCACTTGTCCTTGTTTATTTTTGAGTAGGAAGCGATATTCAACTTCGTGTTCCCGATAGTTCAGCGAGTCTTTTCTCCCATGGGGCAGTCCTGTCGCTTGCTTGAACCGCTTTCGGAGTGAATTGTACACATCTGTCTCATCAAGATGGACGATCTGAATCGATTCAGTGGAATCCTTTTCTCGGAAAACAGTTCTTTCACAATTATGGCATTCTCCATCCGCTGGCTCTAGCTCTTCAACTGGTATTTGAATATTACAGTACGGGCAACTCTGAAAATCCTGCTCTCTAATTTCGCAGAACCCCTCCTCAGCAAGCGGCTCTACCACTTGTTGATGACGAGATGACTGAATTTCGAATCCGTTCCGTAGTATAGTATCTTCAAAATTCATTTCTTTTCAAAAATAACTGATACACCCAGTGTTTGTTCAATCTCGCTTTCGAAATCACGGAGTAACTGTTCGTCGTTAACACTGGGTCGATAGCGAAGACGTACTCCTGAATCATCTGTTGAAGGATAAAGTGTGAAAACCCGATTTTGATATGATATCCCGATCTGTTCGACGCTATCAGGATCTGCAAGTAGCTCGATATCCTTTGAACGGAAGTCATCCAATGTATTTGACAATCCTCCGATTGCATCCATCAAACGAAGTTTTGGTGAGCCAGCGAGCGGAGCATTTTCTACGTATAGCTTGTGCAAGACAAGATCCGATCCGAGATCTCCTGACTCAATTTTCTCGACTGCATCATCATATTCCTGATGAGAAATGATTTCATCAGAGGGGGTCACATCGCATTGATCAATGTCGTTATCTGCTGTCTCAATTCCCTTCTGGATTCCTCGTCGAGTTGCCCCTAGAAAGCCACTATCACTTGAGTAGACCTGAATACCTTCACTCGTCGATTTCAGAATCAGAATTTCTGCCTCTTCAACTTCGGTATTTGTATCTGGTTGCACCCGTACGTCATCCTCTTCATGCACCTTGATAACAAGGAGAGAATCGCCGTCAGCGTCAAATCGATGCCAAATATGAGACTCTCTACTTTTGTCGTTAATTTCCCCCAATATTTCTGACTCAGCAATATCTTCGAATGGATCATCTGTATTTGTAACTTCGAAGGTCTTGATAGGGCTACGTCGGCGTAGGTAACTTAAGATGTAGATATCTTTCAACCGCTCTGGCTCCAAAAGATCCAGGAGGATAATTGCAAATTTCTTATCTGATCGATCAATCGCTGTATCCACATGGGACGAAAGTGGATTATCATCCTCCAGTGAAATATCGTTTAGTTGTGCGAGGACAAGATCTTCATTAGTATTCAGCGAAAATTCATAAGCACTTAAAATAGACCTTGCCCATTCTGGATAGTCCGAGATAAGAGTCTGGATGGCAACTGTTTTGCTAGGAATGCTTTTGGTCTCAACAATCTCCCAGTGGGGTGTGAAATGTCGTTTTAAAATGCTACTCCCTTCTACTAGCCGTTCGAGTCGGTCGCTATGATCGTCCCATTTTGATTTATATAGTCCATGCGGTATTTCCAGTTCAACCCAAAAGTCACGTTCTTGTGTCGGTGAATACTGAAAAGAAGTGGTAAGCGACATATGTATTCTGTTTTGACTTTACTATGATAAAGATTTCCCTATTATAAGAGGAGTAGTAAAGAACCCACTATTTGATGCCTGACGTGCGGATATTAATGGATAGGTAGAAATGAAGGGATGAATTATCTTTGGTTCCTATATCACCCGCGCCCAAATCACGAACGAGATACTTCCGAGCTCTCCCCGAGATTTGGTAGTAAGTCACGCTCTCGTCCGTGTTTTCGATTAGGTTCCACTTCAGAAGTTGCTTAATCTCTACGTGATTAGACATCCGGAAACGCCGAAAAACAACCACAAGGGTTGCTTCGACGTGAATCTCATGAATCGGTCGTTTCCGACCATTGAATTCTGACAACTCCAGAAATATAAATGTTGGCCAACAAATAGAGCGGCAAGATTGAGAGTACTACTCTTCGAGTTCGTCGGCATCAAGATCGCCAGCGAGATCCAGCAGCTGCTCATCGATGTGACGGGTGAGACAGGTGTGGTGTAGTATTTTCTATAAGCGATTTCATGGACAGAGTCCGGTTAAATCGAGATTAATATCCATACGTAAGATCGTAATCTTAGTTAGTGCGAGAAATGCCAATGCGCTTAATTTTATATACATGCGTACTGACTTTCAGTCAGCAACGGATGCAGTGTGAGAAACTAGCATGAAATAGAGCTACACCTTAGTGGTGAACAAATCATGAGTAAAAAAGACGTAGTTGAATACATGGAAGCGTACAGTAGCGATGAAAACCAACAGGTCGTAACTGCTGAAGATCTCGATACTACACCGGAATGTGCACACTGTAAAGCCAAGATGCCGTACGCTGATTTCAACGAACACTCTCCGACTTCGGATTACATCATCCATGTTCTTCCAGGAGAAGACGAGCATACTGAACCCGCTAAAATCCTCTACTGTAGTACTCGATGTCTGATACAGCAACGCGAAAAAATGTTGTAGTACTGTTCTGCGATTATCTACCCTACTTCTGATACAGCTTCATCCCCTCCGGCGTTAGTTTGTACTTGTTCGATGCCCTTCGCCATCCCATTCGTCCGTAGGTGGGGTTGCCTTTCGAGACGTTCGACCGTTCGATAGCAGCGATTGCGTTGTCCAACTTCTCCATCTGGTCGAAGTCGCCCCCTCTTTGGAGATATCGAATGACCTCACTCTGCTTGACGTTCAGGTCGTCGGACACCACCTTCAGAGCCTTCGGGTTATTCCTCAAATCCATAAGGAGCCGTCTTTGTTCCTCTTGAACGGCTGGCCCGATGTCTGTGTAGAGGTATTGGTCGAGCCGTTCGTGGTAGACGAAGTTGCTTGACCCGGTAGGTGTAATCTCCGTAGCGAGCCCCCCTTTCACGAGATTTTTGACGTGAGTTCGAGTTGTGGACGGAACGTTGTCCAGAATCTCTCGGGTTCTCACTGGGTCGGTTGTACTCGGCGAAGCCCCCTGTTTGTAGAGGTACTCGACGACTTCGGCTTGCTTAGTCGAACTGCGGTTCCGTGGGTTGGCGTTATCGATTCGTTTCTTGATGTGCTTCTTACTCATTGTCAGGTCCGTTTGAATTTCGCTTTCGTTTCGATTCTTCTGTGTCGATGAGTGAGTTGCTCATAATGAACAATCCATATTTCAGATATTTCGACCCTGAATCGAAGAAGTTAAGTCAACCCCGTGTGGAATAGCAGATGAGACCAAGACGAGTCGTTAACTGCTCGATTGCAGGGGATGATGCAGAAATCGTGTCAGCGTTTTCTGCATCGCAATACCCCGAGATCGAGTTAGTGTTTCTCATAGAGAGCGTCGTTACATGTCTAACTTTTAGTACGCACTCCACCGGCTTATAAATTTTGTGGCGAATGTTCGTAGTTGTACGTGTTGGTGTTGTTACTCAAAGAACTTGTTTTGATCCTCGCTATTCGTAGTTGTTCACTTAGTTTGGAGAAAGGTTGAACAACACACTACTGGAATATGTTATCCAGATACGATAACTTTACTTCCGAGAACATGGTATTTAAGCTATGGAAATGGAGGTGCCACATCGGGTCCATATCATGCCGCAAGGCTATGAGACTGATCGAATCTACAAGGCAGCAAAGAAACTCAAGGCCGACAAGGTGGTTCTACTCACCCATCCTGAATCGACTGAACAAGGGAACAGATGCCAAGAGGTAGTACAAGAGAAATTAGAAGCAGAAAACATCGAATACGATGTCACTGATTGCGATTTCTTCAATCTCTATGCCTGTCTCGGAAAGATGCTCGAAGTGATCCGCGACTACGATGGAGACATCGTGTCCGTAAATCTCTCTACAGGTAGCAAGGTAACGGCGGTCGCTGGAATGATGGCGTGTATGACGACTGATGCAACACCATACTACGTTCGAGCAGACGATTATGGTGAAGCGACGGTCAGTTCGGGTGTGAAAAGCATCGACGAGCTCCGTGCGTATCCGATGGACCGACCAGAGAGAGATCACATCCGTATTTTAGAGTATATCGACGAGGAAGGGGAGGTTCAATTGAGCGATCTTATCGATTTCGCAGAAAAGAACGATCTTGATTTCATGATGAAGCGCGATGTTTCCGATCAAAAAGCAAAATACGGCGTGTTAAACGAGGAAATTATCGAGCCACTTGAAGAGAAAGGTGACATCACCATCAACAGGCAAGGTCAAAGCAAACTTGTACAACTAACAGAAGTCGGTGAGAATACGTTGCAGGCGTTCAAGCATCTTGCCTGACTTGATTTTGATTATCTAAAACCTATCTGACATTGCGTCAAGAAGGTCATTAGTATCCCAATTTGCGTAACTTATGTTGTCGTTGTATTCTAGTTCATTTACTATTGGATCCATGTATTCTACATACTCAAGAGAAACTGACCAATGATTTCCATCTGGATCTGTGTCTTCAACTCTAGCCCGATAACGATCTTCAGACCCCATATTCCGTTCGTCTGATCCGACTAGCTCGAATAGAGCTGGATAAAGGTCTGCTTGATCAGACCATGGACGATAGACAGGAAAAACAACCTCTTCAGCTGTCCTACCATCTATCTCTCCAGCATTAGAGTGTACACCGTACGAACCGTCCGAGTAAATCACACCGACGAGACAATGATCTGAACATGACATATATTGTGATTGTTTTTAAACATTAAATGTTTTCTGGAGAAGTGATTTTAGATTAGTCACTATTCATTGATAGCACAGACGTCAGAGGAAGTCCCACTTCGTCTAGTGACCTTCAAAGACTCCGATTTTACAGAATCACAGAAATTGTGTTCGGTCAAATAGCTACTCTTCCAGATCATCCGCATCGAGCTCGCCAGCAAGATACTGCCAATCACTCTCGTGATACGGTAGCATCCTTTTGAATTAGAGCGAGATTAGTACCAATTCCTACGGTCATCGTAGTCTGCGTCCTCAAATACTGGTGGAATATCATGCTTGTTATTGACTAGTGAGTCTGCAAGCCAATAGCCGATATGCCAACCGATTGCGTCCTCATCAATACCAGAAACAGAAATATGTTGGGAAGTGAGATATTCAAGTTCGGGGTCTTCGTCCAGAGAGATCCCACGGATAGAATTACAAGATACATCATCATTCTCATCCGCACAGGGAGGGGAATCGGGAAAGTCAATGACGATATTTGCGTCAGACTTTGACGACACCATCTGGAACTGGATCAGAGAAGATACCGACCCTTCGGCCCCCTTGGAATAGTATGTCAAAGCATGATTGACTTGGTCACGGTAATCATCCCTGTCGTACTCACGAACATTACTATAGTCTACGTAAACCTTGAGATTGGATGACTTCCACGGAATGTCTCGGTCACGTGCATTTTTCATCGGGAGATGGGTCGAATCGAATGTCTCGTTCATTAGGGGTTTTGGTTGATCTTCATGCGATAGTCCATGCGTATGACCAAATTCGTGCTTTATCGTTCGAAGAGTCGATTCATTCGTATATCCCGCTTTGATACGAACTATTTCCGTATCGTCAGGATCGCTATTGGCATGTAGTATCGAAGCACAACCTAGCAAATCATCATCCAGGTAATAAGTCAGCCCACACATTGACAATTTGGAGACGATTCTAACTTCAATATCGGGAGCTGTTGCGTTATTCTTGAGAGAATAATTTACTTCGTAATCACCATACTCCGAATCATTTTCTTCCCAATAATCCAGAGCATCCCGAACCAAGGGTCTAAAGTTTCGGTCGTTGACGCTGTTGTTTATCGCAACGGAGATGTTCTCCTCCCGCCAAGGATTCACGGGTTCCGTGTCATAATCATATTGGACAGTTGTCGTTGTCTCTGAACTGCTCACTGACGTTGATTTTTCTGGCGGTGTTGTAGTCATCGTTTCCGTCATAGCCGTTGTGCGGTCGGTTGTGGCTGTAGATATTTCCGTAGTAGAAGTTTTCTTGGTGAGTTGTCCTCCACAACCTGCAAGTAAAACAGTGAGTACCAGTATGAGCGTCATTGCGTTGTTTTTCATAATCGGATATATCACATCTTGGCGATATAAAATATCCGATAAAATAGGCGTTAAGCTATTCTAAATCATCGGCGTCAAGGTCGCCAGCAAGATACTGCCGACCTTTCTCCGTTATCTCGTAGTATCCCTTGCTTTCGTCTACTTTCTCTACCAGCTCATGCTCCAGTAGTTTGGGAAGACGCCGCCTTACCGTTGGATGAGATACGGCAATATTGTAGGAAATAACTGCTGGAGGTACTGCTATACCCGTTTCTAAAAGTAACTCAAGAATCGCATCGTCCGACTTCGTCATCCACGGAACAACCGGACGCATTTGAAGGACGATTACTGGCATCGAATATATTCACACCGGAAATATCATTGCTGATACAATATTGGATTGGTACTGATACTATATTGTATCAAGATTTATTACCCCTTCCTGATTTGGCAGATGGTAGGAAGCAATTCGCGGACCCGTCGCTGTTGGGTCCACTGTCGAAAGTAAGCGGACCGATGCTTGTGACATCGGGTCCGCGGTAGCTTCCAAAACCATGCAGGAAGCCATGTACGAAGAAAACTCGCGGGGTCTTGAAAGCCCCGACTGTACGGACGAATCGATTGCCAACTGCCCCCACTGCGACACGCCGATCCTCGCGCTCGTCACGCGCGGGCCATCGAGCCACGTTCTTCACCCGTGCGGCTGTCCGGTCGGTCCGATCACCGCGCGCGAGCTCGCTTCGAACGAGTCAGAATCGGGAGACGAATCACCGTCATCGACGGACGGCGATTCCGCTTTCACTTTCACTCCACTATCGAGAACTCGCTTAATAGGGGGTCCGAGTACTCCCGAATCGATGACACGGACGACCACGCGGGGAGGTGAGAACCGATGAACGACGGCGACGAACTGGCGTTCACCGACCTTCACGCCTTCAAGCGCGACATCCTCTACGCGATTCGCGCGCTCGAACGAGACGAACCCCCGAAGGGACTCACCGTCAAGCGCGTGCTGGAGGACGACTACAGCACGGGAATCAACCACTCGCGGCTCTACCAGAACCTCGGCCAGCTCGTTGACGCTGGTCTCCTCGAAAAAGGCCAGAAGGACGAGCGTACCAACGAGTACGAAACGACTGACGCCACGCGCCGGATGCTCGAAACGTGGACGAAACGCCGCGTCCGGGAAGCTGGACTCGACGAACCCGCGCTTTCTTCGGGAGGTGAGCAGGCGTGAGCGACCACGAAGGCGACGCCTCCGCGGATGACGTACCGAGAACGGGAGCTGAACTGACCCGGCGCGTCACTCAAGACGGCGAGTTGCTCGCGCGCCCCCAACGCTGGACGTACCCGGACGGTCGAGAGATTCACGTTCTCCCCGATCTCCACAGCGACGGTATCTCGGACATTCTCGTCGCCAAGCGAACCGAGAACGGTTCGACGACGTTCCTCGCGACGAGGGCCGAAATTCACGCCGAAGACGAGATGACCAGCGAGTTCATCGACCTGGAGGAGTCGTGGTTCCACGGGTTCCTCGATGACACCTGCTCGTCGCTCCCACACGAGATGCAGTCCGCACGCGACATGCTGCTCCACGTCGTCGAAGATTGGAACGAGATACCAGACGCAGGGAAGGCCAACGCGTTGGGTCACATCATCGACGATTTGGAAATGGCCCGCAGGGAGGTGGCAGAATGAGCGACGCCACGCTCGACTGGCCCGCGACGTTCGAGCGAACCGACCCGGCCGAACGAACGCGGAACAACCGCTACGCCGCGTCGCTCCGGAATTCCATCGACGACCTCGAAACGGAACTCGGACGGGTCGGCGTGGACGACTGGCGGCTTTCGACCGCGGCACGCCACCAGAAACAGAATCCGAAGTACCCCTACGCGAACGCGTCGCCGACGGACCCGAGCGCGGTCGTCCGGTGGACGATGGACAGCGAACAGTACGCGGTCGCCTGCGATGCGTACACCCGACTGCGGGACAACGTGCGGACGCTGTACCTCTACCTCCGCGAGAAGCGCAAGATGGAACAGCGCCCCGTCGTGACCGGCGAGAGCGAGTTCGCCAACGCTCGCCTCCCACCGGCCGACAAATCCGCTGTCGCGGCTCCTGCACCCGCTGACGGGCCCCACGAAGTGCTTGGTGTTGCGCTGGACGCTCCGGACGCTGTTGTCCGCGGTGCGTTTCGCGAACTCGTGAAGGAACGACACCCCGACCACGGTGGGAGCGAGCGCGAGTTCACTCGCCTCAAGCGGGCTCGGGAGGTGATGCTCGATGACTGACTCCGGGAATCGGAAACAGCGCGACCTCTCGCCGGTCGAAGCGGCCGAGCGGTTCGTCGCCCGTCGCGAGAACAGAAACAGCTACAAGACGGTTCGAAGCTACCGGAACCGGCTCACCACCTTCGTCAACTGGGCCGACGAGAACGACCTTGAGGTGATGCGAGAGATGGACGGCTGGTGGATCGACGAGTATCAGCGTCACTTGGAGTCCCAGGACTACTCCCCCGTGACGGTTCAGGGGAAGATGTCCGCGCTCGACCAGTTGCTTCAGTACTGTGTTACCATCGAGGTCGTTGACGAGAACCTCCCGAACAAGCTGGAGGTTCCGAAGCTCACGAAGGAAGAGGAGACGAGCGACAAACTGCTCGAACCCAGCGAAGCTGAGAAGTACCTCTCGTTCTTCCGCAACTCGGTGAAGCACCGCGGGACGATTCAGCACGTCCTGCTGGAACTCATCTGGCACGTCGGCGGGCGTATCAGCTGTTTCCGCGCCCTCGACCTCGGCGATTGGGTTCCGGAAGAGCGGAAATTGATGTTCCGGCATCGACCACCGACCCGACTGAAAGGCGAGAAGGACCACGAGCGCAACGTCCTCGTCTCGAAGGAGGTCGCGGACGTGCTGAACTTCTGGATCGAACGCGAGCGTCCCAACAAACGCGACGACAACGGACGCACTCCGTTGCTGACCACGAACCACGGGCGAGCGTCGGAAAGCTCGATTCGCTGTTGGTCGTATATGGCCACGCAGCCGTGTCTCTACACCGGCTGTCCGCACAACAAGCAGCGCGATTCCTGCAAGTTCACGGACCGTCAGTTCTCCAGTCGGTGCCCGTCGAGTCGCGGCCCGCACGCGATTCGAACCGGGAGCATCACGTGGCAACTCAACAGGGGTCTGTCGTACGTCAAGGTGGCGAAGCGTGTCGCCGCATCGCCCGAGACGATTCGACGATACTACGACAAGCCGGACTTGGAGGACGAGCTCGAACGCCGACGTCCGGACACCGAGAACTTGGATATTCTGCGTGGCGTGACCGACGATGTGTAACGCGATCCCTTCGTCTGGGAAACCACGAGAGGGCGGTCGGTTCATCGCAAGAATCGGTGCCCCTCCGACCCCATTTTACCGCAAACCACACGACGGGCACCGCGAAGGTTCTTATCATAATAAATAGTCGATAGCGGCAGCGAATTCGGTCGAACGAGAACTGGGATTTTAGCACCGCTTTCAGACGGCGCATAACAAATAGTGAGTCGGTCGTTGGTTCATCTATACGTGAGTCACTCACGATGAAACCCTCACACGATGCACGAACCCGCCGTCGGGTACTTCGTCGTTCCGGCGCTGTCCTCGTAGGGTCGACCCTCGCCGGGTGTTCGACAATAAAAGATGTGCTCCAGAAACGACAACGGGGGAAGAACACGTCGGATGGGGGTGACGAAGCGGTCGACGTCAATCGGCTCTCGTTGCGGAAACGAGGACAGGTACACCTTTCGGCGGGGTCCTCCCCGAGCGGTGGCTATTCTGAAGTGTCGGTTCGGAAGGACGGAAAATACGCCGTCGTCGGAACCAAATGGGGGATAACCGGGACTGTTCTGGTCGATGTCAGCGATTCGGCATCGCCGAAACAAGTTCACTATCTCGGCAACTCGAACGATGCGCCGAATCTGGACGTCAAGTTCGACTCCCGAAACGGGCTGTATCATCGAGCGATAGAGAAAACGTGGTCCGGGAACTTCGAAATCGTCGACTACGGTTTCTCCGCCGGAACACCGACAAATCCCACCGTCGTCGGGTCCGTTTCGGACGGCAAGTCGCACAACGTGCGACCGCACCCGACGAAGCCGGTGCTCTATACGATGAACTACGGATTGGAAAGCAACGGGTTCGACGTATACGACGTTTCGGACCCGACCTCTCCGCGAAAGCTCGGGGAGTACGGTCCACAGGGGGCGGGTCACGACATCAACGTGGACCCGGAGCGGGACTTGCTCTGCTGTGCGTACCAGTCGGGACGGTTCATCGGCTTCATCATCTACGATGTGAGCGACCCGAGAAACCCGACCGAAATCGGGCGGTTCGACTACACGAAGCGGAAATCGTACGACGAAGCGAACGTCGGCGAGGAAGCGTTTGGAGCGGCACATCACGGTCACTTCGACCCACGACGTGACCTACTCGTTTTGGGAGACGAGCGCCCGCAGGGAGTCCCGGGCGGAAAACACGTCTTCGATATCGGGTGGAAGAACGGGTCGCTGAAGAATCCGGTCCCGGTCGGATTTACCGTCTCACCGAACGCTCGACGGATGGAAGACGAGTACGCCGAACGCTTCGATTGGACGGGCCACCACTTCGATATCGTCCCGAAGGGTAAGGCCACGCTCGTTGCCAGCGCCGACTGGCACGAGGGAGTGGTGGTGTACGATATCACCGACCCGACGACTCCGACTCCCGTCGGTCGATATCGGACCGACGACGGTGTGAGCGATATCAGGGTGAACGAGGAAGTCGCGCAACTCGGCAAGGCACCCATGGCGTGGAAAACGGAATACAACGAAGAGCGGGACTTCATCGTCGCCAGCGACACGTTTACTGGGCTATACACGTTCGAACTAACATCTTGAACGCGTCGTCCACTGTCGAAAAACGAGAAGGTGGAACCGTTCGGACTGTCTTCATCGACCGACGACGGCGCGTTTGAGTTCCGCGACGACCGGCGCGCCGTCCACCAGCCAGAGGAGGAACACGAGGAAGTACGGCGCGAGGTAGATACCGAGTATCAGCAGTTGCTTTTCCGTTGAGAGCGAGTGGAAGAACGTGCCGATGATGTGGAAGGCGCGGTCGAACAGGGACACCTCGTGGCCGTACGGTGGGAGGGTTACGACGGGCCACAGCACCCGGTCGAACGGCGACCGCTGGTGTTCCATCATGGCCATGAGGATGTCGCCGACGAGGTGCGACCAGTAGCCGAGCGCGAAGGCGGCACCGAGGGCGGCGCGATTTTTGTACACTCCGAGGGCGAGCACCAGAAGGCCGACCGGAATCGCCACGAAGACCGAGTGGGCGACGGAGTAGCCTTGCGGGAACAGGTGGAGCCCCCACGAGAGGGGCTTGTCCACGAGGTCGGGCAACTGGGTTCCGAAGAGGAGGGCGAGCACTGCCTGTGCGGACGGCGGCGCGCGCGTCCACACGCGGTTGCCGAGCGAGTACAGGGTGTACCCGAAGGCGGCGTGACCCCACGGCATCATGGGGTTCTCACCGCCGGGAGAGCACGGACGCGACGGAACGGCCGGGACGGGTCGGTCGTTCGTATCGCACCCCTGTCTGAATATCTCATCACCCCGTGAGTAGTAAGTCGAGGGTTAAAAAGTTCGGAGAACTACCCGCTCGTTCATCGAATCCTCGATATATCACGAAGAAAGCAGTCGCTCCGCGAACGGCTCGGGTTCGGTCGGTACGAATCGGTATGGGGAGACGAGGGCGTTCTCGGCGGCGTACGTCCGCCGCGGGAACCCGGTCTACTCCTTGACGACGACTTTTCCGTTCGCGTTGACGGTCACTTGGTAGACGTCGTAGTGGAACGTGATGGAAACGTTGTCCCGTGCGTCGCCGTAGCGGCGGGTTCGGAACAGCGCGTCGATGGCGTCGCAGTTGACGGCGGCGTGGAGCGGTTGCATTCGGTTCGGCTCCGTGTCCATGACGCTCGCGAGGGAGCGGACGAGCCCGGCGCAGGTGTGTCCGTTTGCCATCTCGCGCTCGATATCGAAGACGTACGTCGAAGACGTTTCCGCTGGATTGTCGTCACTAAGGTTCTCTATCTCAATTTCCATACTATCATCACTGGGTGAATCGACCACTGGTATACTACTACTCTCTCAGAGGCGAGGCGGTAATATAGCTATCGGCGATTTCGGGAACCGAGAGAGGCGGCGGGGGTCGTCCGGTGTCAGAAGCGATAGCGAACGGTTTCGGGCGCGGATAGTGGCGATATTGGTATCGGGCGGAGGTCGCGTACCCGAACGATGGTTCTCGTTAGTTGTCCCCCGATGCGGTCTCGGTGGTCGATGAAAGCGATTCGGAGTCCCGAATGCGCTCGATGTCGATTCGACCGTCGCTGTGCACCGTCACTTCGTGGGGGCCGTACCGAAATTCGACGCTGCCGTTCGCTCGGGTGTCGCCCTCGTTCGTCGCGGAAAAGAGCGAGTCGAGCGCATCGGGGTCGATGATATCGTAGAGAACGGGCCTGATATCCGTGGGAGTCGTTCCCTCGTGTTCGGCGATTGCGCTGATTACCCGGATACTGAGTCGATCATTCGCATTCGAACGTCGTTCGTTGGGCGCGACCATTGTACGCACGGCTACCACATATCTGTCCATAAACATAGCGGAATCAGCCGCAGAAGGCCGTAAGTTGCTATTTATTGCTTGTGGTCAGTATAGATGTAATTTATATTTCCACTTCGGCATTCACTTTCGGCGTAGTTTGCACAGTTTCATTCCGTTGGCTCACCAACGTACTGTCAATGTCGGACCGTGGCGGTTCACGCTTGCCCGGTGTCGGAGACGAACGCGAGGAGCGAATCGTCCTCCACGTCGATATGGACTGTTTCTACGCGGCCTGTGAGCGACTCCGCGAACCGGACCTTCGCGGCGAACCGGTCGTCGTCGGGATGGGGTACGAGGAGGGCGAGAACCACGGAGCCGTCGCCACCGCGAGCTACGAGGCCCGGGAATACGGCGTCGAAAGCGCCCAATCCATCGGGAGCGCCCTCGAGCGACTGCCCCGGAAGGCGAACGACGATTCGACCGATACTGGCGGTTTTGGCGGCGAGGACGGCGCGGACGATGCTGACGACGGGGACGAAGCGGACGTGGCTGGCTACTATCGACCCGTCGATATCGAGTTCTACAAATCGGTCAGCACGGACGTTCGCGCCATCCTCCACGACTGTGCGGACACGGTGCGCGAGGTGAGCATCGACGAGGCGTACCTCGACGTCACGGAGCGAACCGCGTGGAAGGTCGCGGAGGGGTTCGCCCGGCACGTCAAGAACCGAATCCAGCGCGAAGTCGGCGTCACGGCGAGCGTCGGCGTCGCGCCGAACATGAGCGCGGCGAAGATAGCTAGCGACCACGACAAACCGGACGGGTTAGTCGTCGTCGAACCGGGAACGACGCGGGACTTCCTCGCCCCGCTCGACGTGGCCGAGATTCACGGCATCGGGCCGGTGACGGCTCGCACGCTCCGAGAGATGGGAATCGAGACGGCGGGAGACCTGGCCGATGCCGACCCTCGCGCGCTCGCCGACCGGTTCGGCGAGCGTGGCCGCGAACTGTACCACCGCGCCCGCGGCGACGACGACAGGCGGGTGACGCCGACGGGACGGCCCAAGAGCCTCTCGCGCGAATCGGCGTTCACCGACCCGACGACCGACTCCGAGGAGAAGCGTGCGCGGGTCGGCACGCTCGCCTCGGCCGTCGCCGAACGCGCCCGCGACCGGGACGCCATGTACCGGACCATCGGCGTGAAGGTCGTGACGCCGCCGTTCGACGTGCACACCCGCGAACAGTCGCTTCCGGGGCCGGTGGACGACCCCGAACTGGTCGAGGAAGTCGCCCTCGACCTGCTTACCGAGTTCGACGACGACCGGGTTCGAAAGGTCGGCGTGCGCGTCTCGAACCTCCAGTTCACCGAGAGCGACCAGACGAGTCTCGACGGGTTCGACGCGCCGAGCGGGGCGGGTGAGTCGAGAACGGCGGACAGTTCCGACTCGGCCGACGACCCAAAATCGTCGGCGGAGACGGCGGATGATGGTGAGAGGACGGACGAGACGGACCATCGAATCCCGCGCGAACGCGACGGACAGGTGTCGCTCTCCGACTTCTAACATCCGTTTCGTTCTTCGGACCGCTGATTACCCCGGCCTGTGTAGTTCCGGTATGAACAAGCTGGCGGCGGTGGGCGACGAGGAGGGTCGCTGGCATCTCCCGCAACACGCCCACATCATCGTCTACGAGGCCGAGCGGGGCGACCAACTGCTCACGATCTACGACTGCGGCGCGGCACAGAAACCCCCCTCGGCGCAGGTCATCGGTAACCTCGTCCGCATCCGGGCGGCCCACGAACTGGAGCGGACGGTCACGGGTTATATCGTGAGCATGCGGGAGAAATCGGTGTTGGAGCGACAGGAGAAGGACCACTTCGTCGTCGTTTCCGACGAATAGTCCGAATCGATTACAGCGGTTCGACGAGGTTTTCCAGCGCGGCCTTCGGGTCGTCGGCCTTTGCGACGCCGCTCGCCAGGAGGACGCCCTCCGCGCCGAGGTCCCGCGCCGCAACGAGGTCTTCGCCGGTGCTGATGCCAGCGCCGCAGTAGACGCTCACGTCCTCATCGACCGCCTCCGCGGCGGCCACCGCGTCGGTCACGATGTCCGGGTCGGCCTTGCTGACGGGCGTGCCGGTGCCGATGAGTTCCGGGGGTTCGACGGCCACGGCGTCGGGAGCGAGGGCGGCGACCGCGCCGACCTGTTCGGGGTTGTTCGCACAGACCGTGGTGTCGAGGCCGACGCGCTCCGCGGCGTCGAGTCCGGCGTCGATGTCGGCGAGTTTCTGCCTGCACTCGGAGTGGTTGATCATGGTTCCGGTCGCGCCCGCATCGGCGACGGACTCGGCGAGGGTGCTCCCGGTGTGACTTCCGTGTTCGACGGGGCTGACGTGTTGCCCCCACGTTTCGACGCCGGTGTCGGCCACGCGCGAGAGGTGGGCTGTTTGCGGTGCCACGGCGATATCGACGCCGTAGTCGTCGCTCACGTCGCGGGCGGCGTCCGCGATTTCGGCCGGGTCGCACGGATAGGCTTTCAGATTGACGAGTACGAACATATCCGAAGCGACTGTCGGCGCCCCCAAATAGGTTGCGTCATGCGCAAGTACGGACGGAGAAACCGGACGACGGAAATGCGGGAGGTGGATGCGGAGCGGGACGAGCGCTGATGCGACCGGAAGGGTGAAACAGGTATTTCACTCTACCTAACAGTTTTGCCCACGGGTTTACCAGTAGACTCCATGACAACATGGACCCGACGACTGGCCGTCCTCTCGGTGGTCGTCCTCGTCGTCTTCGCCGGATGCGCCGGAATGGGCGGGAACGACGCGGCGAAGGACAGCGCGAATCACGATGGCGGCGGTTCGAACGGCGGCGATGCCGGGAACGCGCGCCCGAGCGACGGGGCGGCACCGCAGTCCGCCTTGGTCGTCCAGCAACGCGCCCTCATCCGAACCGGAAACGTCACGCTGTCGGTCGAAAATTTCGGGAACGCGAGTCGGTCCTTGACCCGCGCGGCCCGCGAACGCGGCGGGTTCGTCAGCGACTCCTCCCAGCGCGTCCACCGCGATGGCAACGAGACGTGGACCTCCGGAAGCGTCGTCTTCCGCGTCCCGAAGGAGAACTTCTCGGCGTTCTTCGAGCGGGCCAAACGAGCGGGTGAAGTGGCGGAGTCGAGCACCGGCACCGAGGACGTTACCGACCGGTTGGTGGACCTGAACGCCCGCCTCGAAAACCTCCGCTCACAGCGCGACAAGCTCCGGGCGCTCTACGAGAACGCGAGCGACACCGAGTCGGTGCTCTCGGTCCAGAGGCGACTCTCCGACGTGCAAACCGACATCGAACGACTGGAGGCGAAACAGCAGTCGCTCGAACGGCGAGTCGCCTACTCGACGGTGACGGTGCGGATGCACGAACCGCAACCGACGAGCGACACGAAAAGCCCGGCCGAGAAGTCGTGGTACGAGACGGGTGTCGTCGCCGCGTTCCTCGATTCGGTCGACGGTGCCATCGTCATGCTCCGCGCGTTCGTCGTCGGGGCGGCCTACCTCCTTCCGTACCTGGTCGTCCTCGGCGTTCCGGTCGGCGGTGCGGTCCTGCTCTTGCGCCGCCGGTCGGAGTCGGAGACGTCTGCCGCGGCCGCCACGGACGAAGGGGAATAATCGACGAAGACACCTCGCAGTCGCTCGCGGACGGTTCACGGCTCCGGACGGTTCACAGCCGCTCGTGAACGTGGTCCGCGGCCTTCAACGAGAGGGCCGCGATGGTGAGAGTGGGGTTCATCGCCCCGCTGGTGACGAAGACGCTGCTCGACGCGATGGTGCAGTTCTGCAGGTCGTGGGTGCGAAGGCGAGCGTTCACAACGCTCGCTTTCGGGTCGGTTCCCATCCGGGTCGTCCCCATGTGGTGAAACGCCGGGCCGGTGTTTTCGGGGCCGACGCGCCACGTCACCTTCGCGCCGAGTTCGTCGAGGATGGCCCGCTGAATCTCGTTCGCCCGGCGGAGCGTCGCGTTCGTTCGCTCGTCGACTCGCCAGTGAATCCGCGGAACCGGGTTGCCGTGGTCGTCGGTCGTCCCGGAATCGAGCGCGATTCGGTTGCCCTTTCGCGGTTTCTGACCGGCGAGCGCCCCCATGCCGACCGAATTGCCGTACTCCTCGCGGATGGTCGAAAGCAGGTCGTCGCCCCACTCGTTCCCGCCGAGGGCGAGGCCGACCGGCGTGGGTCCCGCGTAGTTCGAGAATTCGAGTTTCAGGCGGTCGAACTCGATGTCGTCGGCCGCCGGAATTCCCTTCGTTCCCCGCGCGGGGTCCTCGTAGAATTGGTGGCACTCGCTGGTGATGAAGCCGACGCGGTGCTGGCGGGTGCGCCGGTCGATTCGTCCGCCCATCCCCGCGTACAGGTGGTCCATGAAGTAGCGGCCGACCGCGCCGCTGGCGTTCGCCAATCCGTCGGGATACCGCGTCGATTTCGAGAGGAGAAGCAGGCGGGGAATCTCGACGCCGCCACCGGCGAGGACGAACTCGCGGGCCTCCTGTCGGTGTTCGACGCTTCCCGTTCCCCCGTTCTCGTCGTCCGGCGCGACGTACACCGCGGCTTCGATGCGCTTTCCCGCGTCGTCGTGTTCGAGGCGTTGAACCGCCGCGCGGTCGATGACGCGCGCGCCTTCCGCCTCGGCCTTCCGCACGTGGACGTCGGCGCTGTACTTCGCGCCGGAGGGACAGACCGGTTTGCAGGTGCCGTAGCCGACGCACTCGCTTCGTCCGTCGTGCGGTTCGGAGTTGCGAGCGTTCGGGACAGAGTGCGTGGCGACGCCGAGCGACTCGCACGCGTCGGCGAAGATGGAATCGCTGTGCGAGGGACGGAACGAGGGCAGGGGAAACGGCTCCTCGCGCGGCGGCGCGAAGGGGTTGTCGTCCGCACCCGCGACCCCGAGTTGCGACTCGGCGCGGGCGTAGTACGGTCGAAGGTCGTCGTAGCTGATTGGCCACGCGTCGAAATCGGATTCGTGCAGGCGCATGACCATCCCCTGCCAGTGGAGCGTGCTGCCGCCGACCCCCTTGACGCGGGCGCGGTTCAGCGGATAGAACCGCTCGCCGGTCGAGGTGTAGGCGTCCCGCGGCCCGCCCATGTTCCAGACCGAGCGGTCGTCGTCGCCGGGGCGAATCGCTCGCTCCATCCGACGCTTTCGGTCCTCGAATTCGAATCGCTCGCCCGCTTCGAGGACGACGACGTCGTGGCCCTGCCGTGCGAGCGTGTGGGCGACCAACGCGCCCGCCGGACCCGCGCCGATGACACAGACGTCGGCGCGCTCGGAGGGGGTTCGGTCGGTCACTCCCCACCACCTCGGTAGCCGTCGAGGCCGCCGGGGTACCCTCGTGGATTCTCGGTGCCGACGAGTTTCCCGCCGGTCGGCGAGGTGAACAGCGCGAAGAGGACGTCGTTGACGAGGTAGTACCGGACCCGCGCCGCGTCGGACCCGTTCGGGTCGGGATGCGCGGTCGCCACACCCATCTCGTCGAGGAGGGTATCCTGCGTCTCTCGGTCGAGTTCGACGAACGTCCCGTCGTACCACTCGGTCGCGTAGGTGTCGAGGGTCGAAATCGCGGCGGCCGTCCCCCGCCGATAGGTCGGGCGGTCCTCGGTGCGGCCGACGGCATAGGTCGTCACGAACTCCCGGATTCCGGTCACCTCGGAGGGGAACACGACCCGCGCGACCGCGACGAGCGTGTCGATGTCGTGTGCCGCCAGCGCGGACTCTTTCCCGTCGTCGCCGAACTCCAACACGTCGGATTCGACCAACGCCGCCCCGCCGACGACGGCGACGCCGCTCGCGGCGAGGGCGGACAGCGCGTCCCGGCGCGTTAAGTCCATTTCGAACGAGATTAGGCACACCTAAACCTTGAGGGTTGTCCTTCCCGTTCGCGCCTGTTCGAGTCCGCTGGCTTCGCTCATTCGACCTCGGGGAGCACTTCCTCCTCGTAAAACCGGAAGAACGACTCTTGGTCGGGGCCGATTTGGTGGACGTACACGTGGTCGTAGCCCGCGTCGGCGAACTGCTCTACATTCTCGATGTGCGTCTCCGGGTCGGGGTCGGTCACGATGCTCCCCTCGGCGATGTCCTCGCGGGTGACCATTTCACACGCCTGTTCGAAGTGGGTCGGCGTCGGCAGTTGCGAGTTGAGTTCGCCCGCGAGCGCGCTGTTCGGCCACCACTCGTGGGCCGTGTCGATGGCGTCCTCCTCGTCCTCCGCGTAACAGACGGTCATCTGACTATACCGCGGTCCCTCGCCTCCGGCCTCTTCCCACGTTTCCACCGTGTCCTGCGGACCGACGCTCCAGAAACCGTCTCCGAGTTCCGCGGCGGCTTGCGCCGCCCGCTTCCCGTAGGCGGAGACGATGATGTCCGGTGGGTCCTCGGGGAGCGTGTAGAGGCGCGCGTTCTCGACCGTGAAGTGGTCGCCGTAGTAGCTCTGCTGGCCGCCCTGCCACAGTTTGCGGATTATCTCGACGGCTTCTTCGAGCATCTCCGTTCGAACCGCGTGTTCGGGCCAGTGCTCGCCGGTGACGTGTTCGTTCAGTCGCTCGCCCGTCCCGACGCCGAGGAAGAAATCGCCCTCGAACATCGTCGCGGCGGTGGCGGCGGCCTGTGCGACGATGGCCGGATGCATCCGCATGATGGGGCAGTTCACCCCCACCCCGACCGGCAGGTCGTCCGTCGCCCGTGCGACCCCGCCCAGCGTGGACCAGACGAACGGGGCGTTCCCCTGTTGGCTTATCCACGGATGGTAGTGGTCGGAGATGGACGCGAACTCGAATCCTGCCCGCTCTGCGCGAACCGCGTGGTCGACCAGTTCGTTCGGCCCGTGCTCCTCGCTCGAAATGGTGTAGCCGATATGCGTCATCGCGTTCCTCCGTCGGCGGTCGTGTCGAGAATCATGCCACCGGCGCTACATCGGTCGCCGGTATGAGGACTCTGGCTGAAAACGCAAGGACAGTTTCGACGGCGGTGACCCGAATCGCTCCTGTCGTTCCGACCGCTCTTACCGCTCCTGCAGTTGTCTTTGGAGCCGTTGCTGGCGTTCCTGTTGTCGTCGTTGTCCCTGTCCTGGCTGGTGTTCCGACTGTCGTGGCTGATGTTCCGATTGTCGTGGCTGATGTTCCGATTGTCGTGGCTGTCGTCCCCGTTGTTGCTGTTCGTGCGGTTGCCGTCGTCGCCCGGTGGGGTGTCGATATCGCTCCTCCGTCGGCGAGCGTTGCTGTTCCGACCGGTGCGACCCGCCGTGTCGCCGCTGGCGTTCACCTTCCTGTCGCCGTTTTCCGTACCGCCGTTCCCGTTGTAGGCGCTCCTGTCGCTGTCGTCGTTCCAGTCTCCCGCCGCGGATTACGGTTCGCTCGACGTCGCTCAGCCGTCGTTCGGACCCGCCTCGTTGCCGTTCGATTTCACCTCGTCGTTCGCCTCTCCCTCGGTGCCGTTCGAACTCACGCTGTCGCCGTCCCCGACGCTGGCGACCGTAGCGTCGTTCTTTTTGCTCTCGCTGCTGGTATCGACGTTCTCCGTGTTGCTCCCCCCGACCGCCTTGCCGACGGTTCGGTTTCGACCCGTATCGTCGCTGGTGGTCCGACTGTCGTCCCCGTTCTTGTCCCTGCTTCCACGGACCGCCGTACCGTTGGGGTTCCCGTTCGCTCTCTCGACCCCGTTGGCGCTCACGATGCCGATGGTGTGTCATTGTACCTCACGGATGAGTCGGTCGGAAATCGTTTAGTCGTGCTGGCCGCGGGTGGCCACGCTTAAGACCGGTCGGTGACACCTCCCGACATGGAACCACGAGACCTCTCCGCGCACGTCGCGTATCAGGCCGGACGGGGCATCGAAGAAGTCGCTCGGGAACTCGGCACCGACCCCGACGACCTCGTGAAACTCGCATCGAACGAGAACCCGTTCGGGCCGAGTCCGGCGGCGGTGGACGCAATCCGGGATGCGGCCGGGAACGCGAGCACGTACCCGAAAGCGTCGCACACCGACCTCACCGCCCGGCTCGCCGACCGCTGGAACGTCGAATCCGAACAGGTGTGGCTGGCGAACGGCGGCGACGGCGCGCTCGATTACCTCTCGCGCGCCATGCTCGACCCGGGCGATACCGTCCTCGTTCCCTCTCCCGGATTCGCCTACTACGGCATGAGCGCTCGCTACCACCACGGCGAGGTGAACGAGTACCGCCTCTCCGCCGAGGACGGCTTCTCGCTGACCGCGGACACCGTGCTCTCCCAGTACGACGGCGAGCGAATCGTCTACCTGACCAGCCCGCACAACCCGTCGGGCGGCCGGTTCTCGCTCGACGCCGTGACGAAAATCGCCGACGAGACCGACGAGGAAACGCTCGTCCTCGTGGACGAAGCCTACGGCGAGTACGCCGACGGACCGAGCGCGGTTTCGCTCCTCGCCGAGCGCGACGACAGCGACACACCTGCCGGTGTGTCTGGCAATCACGCGGTGCGCGATGACGTGGCGGTCCTCCGCACGTTCTCCAAGGCGTACGGACTCGCGGGCGTCCGGCTCGGCTACGCCGTCGTCCCCGAGGAGTGGGCCGACGCGTACGCATGCGTGAACACGCCCTTCGCGGCCAGCGAACTCGCCTGCCGTGGCGGCCTCGCGGCGCTCACGGACGACGAACACGTCGAGAAATCCGTCGGGACGGCCCGGTGGGCGCGCGAGTACATTTACGAGACCCTCGACGCACCGACGTGGGAGAGCCACGGAAACTTCGTCCTCGCGGAGGTCGGCGACGCGAGCGCCGTCGCCGAGGCGGTCCAGGAACGCGGCGTCATCCTTCGGGACTGCACCAGTTTCGGGCTTCCCGACTGCGTGCGCATCACGTGTGGGACGAAAGACGAAACCCGACGCGCTGTGCGCGAACTCAACGAGGTGCTGTCCTCGTGAGGGTCGCCGTCACCGGTACCCCCGGCACGGGCAAGACGACCGCGACGGAGCTGGTCGATTCCGACCTCGAAACCGTCCACCTGAACGACGCGATTCGGGAGGAGGAACTCCACGACGGAGCGGACGAGGAGCGCGGGAGCCTCTACGCGAACTTCGACGCGATTCGGCAGTGGTTGGACGAACAGGGCGACGGCGGCGACGACCTGCTCGTCGATTCGCACCTCGCTCATCACTTCGACGCCGAGAAGGTCGTCGTCCTCCGGTGTCACCCCGAAGCGCTGCGCGAACGACTGCTCGAACGCGGAGAGACGGACGCGAAGGCCGAGGAGAACGCCGAGAGCGAAGCCCTCGACGTTATATTATCGGAGTCGGTCGGGGAACACGGCACCGAGTCGGTCTACGAAATCGACACGACCGACCGAGCGCCGGACGCGGTCGCGTCGGATATCGTGGCCGTTATCGAGGGCGAGCGCGAACCGTCCGCCGGAACCGTCGATTATCTGGAGTATCTCTAATGCTCGACCAACTTCGTCCCGTCGCCAACCGTGCGCTTCGACCGTTCGTTTCGGTATCGACAACCCTCGGATTGACGCCCAACGCGGTGAGTATCATCGCGTTCGTCCTCGCGGGCGGTGCCGGAGCGGCGTTTTACGTCGCCCCGGATGCACCCGTCTGGTATCTCGTCGGTGCCGTCCTCGTCTTCCTGAACGGCTGGCTCGACATCCTCGACGGTGCGCTCGCACGCGAACTCGGCACCGACTCGCCCGCGGGCGACCTGCTCGACCACGTTCTCGACCGCTACGCCGACATCATCCTCATCGTGGGATTCGCGGCGGGACTGGGCCGGTTCGCGCTCGGACTCGCCGCCGTGACGGGCGTGTTGATGACCTCGTACCTCGGCACGCAAGCCCAAGCCGTCGGGTTGGACCGCGTGTACGGCGGTTTGCTCGGCCGGGCCGACCGGTTGGCGCTCATCGGCATCGTCGGTGCGCTGGCCGCGTTCGTCCAATCCGTCGGCGGGTACTCGCTCGTCGTGCTTTTACTCGCCCTGTTCGCCGTCGTCGGGCACATCACGGCACTCCAGCGATTTTACTATTCGTGGCGCGCCTTGTCCTGACGTGGCGTGCCATTTATGAGTCGAGACGGTAAATAGCAAGTATGGTTCAGTGTGAGATGTGCGGTGCCGAAACGGCGTCTCCCAAGACTATCAAGGTCGAAGGTGCGGAACTCGACGTGTGTGACAACTGTGCCGACTTCGGCACGGAAGTCAAGACACAACAGACCTCCTCCACCTCGACCAAGTATTCGACGTCTTCGTCCTCGTCTTCGGGCAATTCGAGCACCAGCACTGGCAGTGCGGGGTCATCCGGCGGGTCGCGCTCGCGCCGGAGGGACATGTTCGACGACATGGACGAAATCGCGCCGGATTACGACGACCGAATTCGAAACGCGCGCGAATCGACCGGTCTGAGTCAAGAGGACCTCGCCAAGGAACTCAACGAGAAGGCGAGCCTCATCAGCAAGCTCGAACACGGCGACATCCTGCCGAGCGACAGCGTGCAAAGGAAACTAGAGAAAAAACTCGACATCAGCCTCACCGTCGGTAGCGCTGGGGCGGACGACGAGGAGTGGAGCGGCGGCAGTTCGACCGGGAGTTACACCCTCGGGGACGTGGTGAAACGCAAAGACTGAACTCCACGACGCGATTTCCGTCTTTTTCGACGTTCGTGACGCCGTGAGCGGCGCGAACGCGGCGTGGTGTCTCGTCGATAGAAACGAGCGGTTCGAAGATGTAGTATATTTCAGTATTTAACAGTGCTTTTTAGTACTATTCAGTACTTTTCGTTGTATTACAGTACTATTTTCCATATTCAGTACTCTCTCCGCCGTATTCAGTATCTTGTCTACCGTTTCAGTGGCATTCGAGCGGGTACCGTTCGGGCACGCAATCGGAACGCGTCGGACCTTCCGATTGCGGCCGAGGTCCGGCCTCGAAACCGGACTCCTCGAAAAATCGAAACCCCATCACTCGGGAGCGGAATGTGAGAGACGAGAAAGGGAAAACCGAACGAAGCCGCTTCAGATAACGGCGTCCCAAATCGGCTTGATGATGAAGAAGACCGTCTCGTAGCCGATGTACATGAGGACGAGCACGGACGCCAAGACGGCCGCTTTCGGTTTTTCGAGCGGGAGTCCACGACGCAGTTCGACCGAGCGGGCCTCCACTTCGAAGAAGTCGGTGATGACGAGACCGAGGACGAGCGTCGAGAGGACGATACCACCGTGGTGGTGGAGCGTCAGGAAGTAAAACGCCGAGAGGACCAGCAGGATGTTGCTGACCTCGTGGGGAATCCAGCGACTCAGCGTTTCGCGGTCGTCGTCTTTTGCCTGTTTCTCGTAGTTACGGGACGCGAGGATACGCGTCAGCATGTTGACCAACACGAGACCGAACACGACGAACCCGGCGTACGGTTCGAGCGCATCGACCGGTCCGAGTAATGATAGGGGTTGCATGCTCGAAACTCAGTGCGACAGCGTATTATATTCTTTCCAATTGGGCCGCTCGGTCACTCGTCGAAAAACCGCCGACTTGATTCGACGCTGACGAGTTCCATCGACCCGTCGAACGCCACTTCGACCGGTTCGTGCGGTCGGACGGGACGGACCGACCGGTCGTCGGCGAGGAGTTCCACCGCGTCCTCGTCGCGTTCGACGGCCAACGTCACCGGGCCGCGGAGCACCCAGTTATCGACGTGGATGGCGAACGGCGCGACGGGAACGACGGAGACGACCCCGGAACCTCGTTCGACGACCGGTCCACCGGCGTCGTGCGCGTAGCCCAAACTCCCGGTCGGCGTGGCGACGACCACGGCGTCGGCACGGAACTGGGAAACCTCCTCGTCCGCGATGCGGACGCTGTACTCCGAGATTCTGGCTGGTTCGCTGGTCACCAGCGTCGCATCGAACAGCGCGTCGGCGACGCGTTCGCCGTCGACCGTCGCCGAGAGAAGCGGTCTGTCCACCGTCGTCCACTCCCCGGCGAGGAGGTCCGCGACGGCGGGTTCGATGTCGTCCGGCGCGACGCTCTCCAGTCCCGGTCCCGCATCGACCGGCAGGACGGGGACCGACGCGCCCGCGCGCACGAGGTTGGTGACTGCCTGCTCGCCGACCGCGACGACGACGGTCGGGTTCGCGTCGAGGACGGCCCCGGCGTCCTCGCTCGTCGTCGATTCGGCTTCGTCGCCGAGCGCACCCTCGATTTCCTCGATAAAATCGGCGTCGGCGCTCGGTACGACGCCTACACGCATTCTGGCCTCCGTCCATGGTGGTCGCGTGGTTCGGTCATTATCGGAACAGTCTCACCCCGACCAGAAAAGGATACCGCGCTCCGAGTGAACTCGTGCGACGGAAACGGACGCGGGTTACTCGTCGTAGGGCCAATCGCCGATGACCTTCATCCCCGCCGCTTGGTCCTCGGCTTCGAGCGCGTCGGCGATCTCCTCGGGCGCTTTGTGTTCGACCTCGAACTCGTCGCTCGCGAGGTACACCGCCAACTCGGTGAGGAGGATGGCCTGTTCGCGGAGGTCGCGGACTTCGAGTTTGTCCAGCGTGTCCGCGAAGGTGTGTCCCCAGCCTCGGCCCTCGTCGCCCGTCTCGCTCATGACGTGATAGCCCGGGACGCCCCACTGGACGAACGGCCAGTGGTCGCTGTGCGGTCCCTGTTCGGGAATCGTCGAGATGGGGTGTCCGTACCGGTCCGCGACTTCGTGGGCCGCGTCGTCCAGTTCGTCGAACCCGTGTGTGGTGAACGTGAGCGTCCGTCCTCGGGCCACGCCGTCGTTGTTCAGGATGGCTTTGATGCCGTCGAAGTCGGTGACGCTGGCCATGTGCGACGACCCGTCGAGTCCGACTTCCTCGGCACCGAAGGCGACGAAGTGAATCTTCGTGTCGAGTTCGTCCTCGCGCTCCGCGAGCGCGTTCGCCATCTCGACGACCATGGCCGTCCCCGCGCCGTTGTCCATCGCGCCCTCGGCGATGTCGTGGGCGTCGATGTGGCTGGTGACGAGCACTTCCCGCTCGGTGTCCGGGCCGAGTTCGGCGTGGACGTTCTGGCTGGTCGCGTCGTCTATCTCCGCATCGACGGTCACCGTCACGTCGTCGCCCTCCCAGCGGCGGGCGAGTCGGGCACCGACTTCCTTCGAGACGCCGACGGCGGGGATGTCGCCGATGGGGTCCTCCTCGGTGCCGACGCTGCCGGTCGGGGGGAGACAGCCCTCGACGTGGTTGCGGAAGACGAAGGCGGCCGCACCGCCCTCGACGGCGTAGTAGTACTTTTCTCGTCGGTGGATGAACCGGTCGTAGTAACTCGGGACGTTCGAGGCGACCATTACGACCTTCCCTTCGATATCGTGCTTCTCGAAGTCGTCCGGAAGTCCGTAGCCGAGGTTCACTAACTCGCCGTCCGCGCTTCCGTCGGGACTGCGCGGCAGGGCGATACAGTCCTGTGTGGTGTCGCCAGCCTCGATGGAACTGGACCCCCGCGTCCAGCCCTGTACGTCGAACTCCGCCAGTCGGGCGTTCCGCGCGCCAACGTCGGCGAGGGCGTCGCGGGTCTCTTCCGCGGCCTCCCGTTCTCCGTCGCTCCCGGTCATTCGGTTTCCGATATCGACTATCGTCTCCAGAAAGTTCCATCCCGCATCGCTCGTGAACGTTCGCCCGATCCACTGTGACATACGCCTACACATCTCTCAGGGGTCGCCTAAATGTTTCGAAACGTAATATCCTGACAAATCGTCGGTTATTCCGTCACTTTCGGCAGAATCCTCGGCGATTTATAATTCGGATACTTAAACCACCTATCTATTCATCCCAATATTCCTTGTGTGGCGATGCTTTATAACGAATGATGCCGTTTGACCGATAGACAGTCGGTGATTCCAAGATATGGCTTCACAAGCACCTGATATGGCGCGCGTGGTTGGACTCGACGGTAGTGTCGAAGGGAACGTGAATCTCTCCCCGACGGACGTGGAGAACATGTACCGATTACAGGTACTCGCACGGACATTCGACGAAAAAGCCGTCTCGCTCCACCGACAGGGGCGGATCGGGACCTACGCGCCATTGCAGGGGCAGGAAGCGGCGCAAGTCGGTGCGGCGTACGCGCTTTCGCCGGACGACTTCTGCTTCCCGACCTATCGCGACCACGGAATTTACATCACCCGCGGGCACGCGATGCGAGACATCCTGCTCCACCTCTCGGGAGCGGGTAACTACGTGGACCGCGAGGATGCGGACGGACTCCGGACGTTTCCGCCGACGATTCCCATCGCCACCCAACTGCCCCACGCGGTCGGCGTCGGCATGGGAGCGAACTACACGGACGACGACTGTGCCGTCCTCGCCAGCTTCGGCGACGGCGCGACGAGCGAAGGCGACTTCCACGAGGCGCTGAACTTCGCGGGCGTCTTCGAGACGCCGACGGTGTTCTTCTGTCAGAACAATCAGTGGGCGATTTCGGTACCGCGCGAGCGCCAGACGGCGAGCGCCACCATCGCCCAGAAAGCACAGGCCTACGGCTTCGAGGGGGTTCGCGTGGACGGTAACGACGTGCTGGCCGTCTATCGAACCGTCTCCGACGCGCTCGAACGCGCGAAGGAGGGCGAGCCGATACTCATCGAAGCGGTCACGTATCGGCAAGGTGCGCACACCACGACCGACGACCCGACGAAGTACCGCGACGACGCGGAAGTCGATGCGTGGGCCGAAAAGGACCCGCTCGACCGAACTCGGGAGTACCTCGAAACGGAACACGGTTGGACGGACGAAGACGACGCCGAACTCCGTGAGGAGGCGAAAGCGCGGGTCGCGGAAGCCGTTGAGGCCGCCGAAGCGCACGATGGCTACGACGTCGACGCCATCTTCGACCACGTGTACGCGGACGACCATCCCCGCTACTCGCGACAGCGCACCAACGTCCCCGAAAACCCCGACGTCGACCGCTGACGGTCCGACCGACTCGTTCTCGCCGCGGCGGTCGCCAGCACAGTTATGTGTCGGGCTGTGGTATCCGGCACGGGGTCTACGATGGAACGTCACGAACGACGAATGGGTGAGTACGGGGCGGAAACCGAGCAAATAGCGGACATCGCCGAGATGGAAATTACGGAGCCGACGCTGACGTGGCTCGAAGTATCACAGCCACAGCAGCCGATTCCGCTCGGGAAAAACGACCGGGTGATAGACAGCCGATTCAACGAGCAACACGACGTGTGGGAGGTACTGCTCGTCGCGTTGCCGGACGAGGAAGAAGAATCGTAGTTACAGCATGTCCTTCTGTTTCAGCCCTTCGATGAGATCATCGACGAGGGTGTCAACGTCGTCGTAGGGGAAGTCCTGTGCGTCGTTCATCTTCGTCGCGAGCTCCATCGCCGTGAAGCTCGTATCGCCCGCTTCGAAGCGCGTGCCGGGACCGTTCGGCAGCGCCGGAACGAGTTCCATCGGGTTGCTGACGGGGTAGTCTGCACCTTTGAACGCGTCCTGGAACTGCTGTCGGAATTCCGCTTCTTTGTCAGCCATGTCAGCCACTGTGTGAGTAAACGGCAAAAACGTTCCGAAACCACGATACACAAGTTGAGAGTTTATTCACCGCTTCAGAGAGGTTTATACGGAGATGGGAACGAGATTCGGTATGGCATTCGATTTCGATTTCGAACTCTTGTGCGAACTGACAGAGGCGAACGGTGCGGCGGGGTACGAGGACCGAATCCGCGACATCGTTCGACGGGAGTTGGAGGGCGAAGTGGACGAACTCCACACCGACGCGATGGGGAACGTCATCGGGACGATAGAAGGGTCCGAGGACTACGACGTGGCCGTCGCCGCCCATATGGACGAAATCGGATTCATGGTCCGGCACGTCAACGAGGACGGTTTCGTCTCGCTCGACGCGCTCGGCGGTTGGGATTCCCGCGTGTTGCGAGCACAGCGCGTCGTCGTCCACACCGAGGACGGTGACCTACCCGGCGTTATCGGCTCGGTACCGCCGCACCTGTTGGACGGCGACGAGGGAGAAGAAGACGTCGAGGACGTCTACGTCGACCTCGGGCTTCCGGCGGACGAAGCGACCGAGCGCGTGTCGGTCGGCGACATCGTTACGATGGAACAGACGACGACGAAAGTCGGCGAGAACGTCTCCGGCAAGGCGCTCGACGACCGCGTTTGTCTCTTCGCCATGCTGGAGGCCACAAAGCGAATCGAGAACCCCGACGCGACCATCCACTTCTGTGCCACGGTGCAGGAGGAAATCGGCCTTCGCGGTGCGACCGCGCTCGGCGTCGACGTGGACCCCGACCTCGCGGTCGCCCTCGACGTCACCGTCGCAAACGATTTTCCCGCCGTGAAGCGCGAACGGGACTACGTGACCAGCCTCGGTGACGGCACCGCTATCAAACTCAAGGACGGGAGCGTCGTCACCACCCCGAAGGTCCACCGTCGGATGCGGTCGCTGGCCGAGGCGCGCGACATCCCGTACCAACTCGAAGTGCTTCCCTCGGGAGGCACCGACACCGCCGGTTTCCAGAACACCTACGGTGCGAAACCGGTCGGCGCTATCTCCATCCCGACGCGCTACCTCCACACCGTCACCGAGAGCGCCAACGGCGACGACGTATCCGCGACCATCGACCTCCTCACCGCCTTCCTCGAAACCGAAAACGGCGAGCACGATTACGCGCTCTAGAACCACCTTTTGCTGCGGTCGGGAGCCGAAACCGGCGCCGTGCGGCGCCAGTTTCGGCCTACCTCCCTGGCAAAATCTGGGCCAAAAGCACGGCGTCACCCCACTTCAGTCGCTCCTTTCAGTCGCTCCGCCGGGGGTTCCTCGGCCCGTTCGCTCACTACGCTCGCTCACGGTGAGGACGCTTGTCGTGAAAATTCACCCTGCCTATCACTCCTGCCGGTCGCTGTTTCCCGGTGAGCGGCTGGAGGGAGCGATAGGTCATTGAGACGACCGCGGAAATCGGCTATCGACCCAAATACCGGGGATGAGCAAGTGCCTGAAACCTAGAAACGGTCAGAGACACGGCCGCTCGTCGCTAGCACCCTCACCGGAAAATCGGAGATTTTCCGGGCCGACGACCGAGCGGAACATAGTGGAGCGAGGGAGGAGTGCTTTTGGTCCAGCTTTTACAGGGAATGCGAGGGAGTTTTGCTCCCTCGTTCCTTCACGGCTCCGCCGTGAAGAAGACGGGTCGGCGGGGGTCGAATCGACCCGCGCCGACCGCTCGACCGTCGTAAAAGGTGGTGACAAGGTGGTAGTGCCAAACCAAAGTATTCAGTACCCATCGGTACGAACCCCCGCTCATGACAGATGGGGAAGCGGATGAATCAGTCACTCGACGTGGATTTCTCCTCGGTTCTGCGGGTGTCGTCGCGGCGGGCGCGGCCGGAACGGCGGCCGCACAGGAAGACGGCACGACGACCAGTTCCGGTGAAAACAACAGCAGTTCCGGCGGCGGCGGTGGCGCGACGAAGACCGTGAAGGTCGGTCCGGGCGGCGACCTGGTGTTCGACCCGGACAAGTTGACCGTCACGCCCGGGACGACGGTCGAGTTCGTCTGGGAGTCGGACGGCCACAACGTCGTCCCCGAGAGCCAACCAGAGGGCGCCGGCTGGGAAGGCTCGGGGAGTGCGAGCGAGTTGTTCGACTCGGGCCACACCTATTCGCATACGTTCAGCACGGCCGGCGAGTACGCGTACGTTTGTGCGCCGCACAAGAGCGCGGGGATGACCGGTTCCATCACCGTCGGTTCCGCGTCCGGGTCGTCGGAACCGGCGATTCCAGGTAACGCGAAAACGCTCGGCATTGCGACGTCGGGCGCGCTCGCGTTCACCCTCTCGATAGGATACTTCTTCATGAAGTTCGGCGGCGATTACGGCGAAGCGGTCGAGTAGCCTACTCCGCGTCGTCCGGCGTATCGAAGTCGTGGAATGCACGTCCCTTTTCTGTGCTCAGAATATCCAAGCCAGCGGCCGCGCCGCCGCCCACGGAAATCGCCGCCTGTATCTTGTCCGCCCGGGAACACCAGCCCGCGGCGTAGGCGTTTTCGACCGTCGTTTCGTTGTCCGAGTCGGTTTGCACCGTCCCGTCGTCGTTCAGCTCGCAACCGAGGTCCTCGGCCATCTCGCGCGACCGCCCGGTGGTGAAGAGGACGTAGGTAGCGTCGTATTCGCCGTCGGCGGTCGTAACCGTGAACCCGTCGTCGGACGTCTCGACGTTCGTGACCTCCTCGCCCTGCTTTCGGTCTGCCCCCTGTTCGTCCACCTGCTCGCGGGCGATTTCCATGAATTCCTCGCCGTCGATGCTCTTGATTCCGAGGTAGTTGAACAGGTGTGCGGCGTGCATCGCGGTGTCGTCGGTATCGAAGACGACAGTATCGAGGCCGTTTTTCGCGGTGAACAGTGCCCCACTCAATCCGGCGGGACCGCCGCCGATGACAGCTACATCTGACATGCGGTGTCAGATACCACGCTGACGATGATAAAGTTCATCGCTCCAGCAGTTTCTTCGTCTTTCGGTGTCGATACCGGAACATCGGTTCGAAGCCCACTTTTGCGAGCGGACTTCCCGGTTCACCCAGCGCCGGGAATCGGTAGTTCACCACGTCGCGTATCAACGTCTTCCCGTCTCCGGCGTAGAACTGGTGAGTGTGTTGCCACTCGGGAAACGGACCGTCTTCCATCACGTCCCGAAACATCGCGGCCCCGTCTTCCTTCTCGTGCCGGACGATTTTCGAAACCCACCGTTGGCGCGGACCGACGTCGAACGGCCGAAGCGACAGCCGGATTTCCGTTCCTTTCCCCAGCACGTCCGGGTCGGACTCTCCCTCCGGTCCGCGGATTCCCTCCACGCGGAGGTTCATCCATCCCGGTGTGAGCGCCTCCAAGCCGTCGATGGTCGAATAAAACCGCCACACGTCCTCGAACGGCGCGTCGACCCACACTTCGCGCTGATAGGTAGCCATCGTTCGGGATTCCGTCGCTCACCTCAAAGGTCTTGTGCGCAACCAGTACGACGGCGATTTATCCCGATTGCGAACGTACACCTCCCATGCCAACCCTTCGGCTCGCCGAGGCGGCCGACGCCGCCGACATCGCGGCCATCTACGCACCGGTCGTCCGCGAAACGGCCATCTCGTTCGAGACGACGCCACCGGACGAAGACGAGATGGCGGACCGCATCGAAACGACCCTGCCAACCTATCCATGGGTAGTCTGTGAACACGACGGCGAACTCCTCGGCTACGCCTACGCGGGGTCCCACCGGTCACGCGAGGCGTACCAGTGGTCAGCGGACGTGTCTGTGTACGTCCATCCCGGCCATCGTCGGTCGGGCGTCGGGAACGGTCTCTACGAGTCTCTGTTCTCGCTCCTCGAAGAACAGGGCTTCTACAACGCGTACGCCGGAATCGCGCTCCCGAATCCCGCCAGCGTCGGACTCCACGAATCGCTCGGATTCGAACATGTCGGGACGTACGAAGCCGTCGGCTACAAAGACGACGCGTGGCGGAGCGTGGGCTGGTGGCACCGTCGGCTCCGACCTCTCGACGACCCGGAACCGCCGCTCCCCCTAACTGCGGTACCGGAGAACGCCGTGGAAGACGCGTTGAACCGCGGCCGCGAATCGATACGAATCACTTGAGTCGCTCTTGGAGGAACGACGGATGGGCTGCGGTGACGCCCTCGATGGTGAGAATATCGTCGCTGATGACGCCCCCGACCGCATCGCCGTTCGGCGCGCGCACTTCGGCCATCAACATGTGGTCGCCGCTGCACGTGTAGAGCGTATCGATATCTTCGAGTTCCTGTAGTGCCCGGGTCGCCTCGACGTAGCGTTCGCTTTCGACGTCGATACCGACCAGAGCGATACTCTGGCTCGACAGCTTCTTCGGGTCGATTTCAGCAGAATAGCCGACGATGACGCCTTCGTCTTCGAGCTGGTCGATGTATTTTCGAACGGTCGGTTTCGAAACACCGGCCCGGTCCGCTATTTCCGAGTACGACGCTTGCGCATCGTCCTCTAACACCCGGAGAATGCGGTCTTCGGTCGATTCCGTGCTCATGTTACCAGTATGTTTCCCGCACAGGAAAAAATACCTTGCGAATTGAAAAACACATTGGCAACCATGAAAAGGTTGTTCGATTCGTCGAGAACGGAGAAACGAGATTACTTGTGGCGGTCGAGGAAATCGTAGCTCCGTTCCCACTCGTAATCGTCGTCGAAGTACCGCTCTGCGAGCGGCGTTTCCGGCATGTCGCCCGTGGATTGTTTCTCCTGCTGGTAGGAGGGGCGCTCGTCGTTCACGTAGAAGCGGCCGGTGAGGACCTTGCCTTCGTAGAGCGCGTCCTCGGCGTCGTGCATCGCTTCCATCGCTTCACGACGGTCGTGGATGTCGAAGTCGTAGTCGTCGCTGTCCTGCACGTCGATGTACGGGACGTACTGCTTTGCGTCCTTGTTCCACGTCGGACACTGCGTGAGGAAGTCCACGTGTGCGAACCCGTCGTGTTCCATCGCCTCGGCGAGGATTTCCTTCGCCTGGTTCGGGTTGACGGCCGCCGTTCGCGCGACGTACGTCGCACCCGAGGTGAGCGAGAGCGAGAGCGGTCGAATCGGGCTCTTCGCGTTCCCGCGCGGCTGGGTCTTCGACTTGTGTCCCTTCGGCGACGTGGGCGACGTCTGGCCCTTCGTCAGCCCGAAGATCTCGTTGTCGAAGACGATGTAGGTCATGTCGTGGTTCTCACGAGCCGTGTGCATGAAGTGGTTCCCGCCGATTCCGTAGCCGTCTCCGTCACCGCCTGCGGCGATGACTTCGAGGTCGGGGTTGGCGAGTTTTGCCGCTCGTGCGACCGGCAGGGACCGCCCGTGGATGGAGTGGAAGCCGTAGCTCTGGAAGTAGCTCGAGAGCTTCCCGGAACAGCCGATACCGGTGACGAGAAGCGTCTCGTCCGGCGTGCGGCCGACCTCGGGCATCGCCTGTTTCAGCGCCTTCAAGACGCCGAAGTCCCCACAGCCCGGACACCACGTCGCTTGCGGTTCGAGGCTGGGCGTGAACTCGTTCACGTCGATATCTCGCTCTTCGTCGATTGCGTTGAATACACTCATTTTCAGTCACCCGTTGCGGATTCGATGCGCGTGTTGTGCGCTGGCTCGGCACTGCCGTCGAGTCGTGCTTCGAAGCCGTCTACGACGTCGGTCGGCTCGAACGGGTTGCCGTCGTATTTCAGCAGGCTGAACAGCTTGTCGCCGTGCTTGCCGGTCGCCGCCTGAATGTGGCGGCGGAACTGTGCCGTGGCGTTCATCTCGACGACGAGCGCTTCGTCGACGCCTTCGAGGAACGAATTGACCTCGTTTTTCGGGAACGGAACCATGTCGCTGACGTTCATGGCTTTGACCGAGTGGCCGTCCTCGTTCAACATGTCGACCGCCTCTTCGACGGCACCCTTCGTGCTGCCGAAGTTGAGGATGGCGTAGTCGGCGTCCTCGTCGCCGTAGGCGGTCTGGTGGGACTCGTCCATCGCGTCGAGTTCGTCGCGGATGGCGTCGAGTTTCTCCATCCGTCGGTCCATCTGCGTGACGCGGTTGTCCGGGTCCTCGCTGATGTGACCGGCCTCGTTGTGCTCGTTACCGGACGCGAGGAAGTTGCCGCCCTTCTGTCCCGGCAGGGAGCGCGGGCTGACGCCATCTTCGCCGTCGTAGCGGTAGCGCTTGAAGCGACCGGCGAGACGCTCGCCCTGCTCGATGTCTTCCTCGGTCACGACTTCGCCGATGTCCGGGTTCGGCTCGCGGTCGAACGTGGACTCCGTAACTGTCTCGTGACCGCCGGAGAGTTTCTGGTCGTAGAGGATGATGCTCGGAATCTGGTAGTTGTACGCGAGTTCGAACGCCTTGCGCGTCTGGTTGTACGATTCCCGCGCGTCTCCCGGTGCGAAGACGACGCGGTTCGAGTCGCCCTGACTCGTGTACAGGACGTGCTCGAGGTCGCCCTGTTCGGGCTTCGTCGGCATCCCGGTCGAGGGACCGGCGCGCATCGATTCGACGAGCACGATGGGCGTCTCGGTGATTTCCGCGAGTCCGAGCGGTTCGGACATCAGCGCGAATCCACCGCCGGACGACCCGCTCATCGCCTTTGCACCCGCGTGGCTCGCACCGATTGCGAGCGAGGCGGCGGCGATTTCGTCCTCGACCTGCTCGGAGATTCCACCGAGGTCGGGGAGATGCTGGGTCATGATGGTGAACACGTCGGTCCACGGCGTCATCGGGTATCCGGAGATGAACCGACATCCTTCGTCGATGGCACCGTAGGCGATACCGTGGCTCCCCGAGATGAGGATCTGTTCCTCGTCGTGTTCGCTCTCGGGAACCGTGACGCCGACGTCCGTGTCGTAGTTCTCCTTGAGGTCCTCGTAGGATTCTCGAAGAATTTCGAGGTTCGGTTCGAGGATTTTCTCCGGCATGGCCTCGCTCATCAGTTCCTCGACGATTTCGAGGTCGAGGTCGATGATGGCGCACGTCGCGCCGACGCCGGCCGTGTTTCGCATGACTTCGCGGCCGTGCTCCTTGGCGAGTCCGCGAAGGTCCAAATCGAAGACGTGCCAGTTGTTCTCCTCGACTCGCTCCTCGAAGTCCGGGATATCGTCGGTGTCGAGCAGTCCCGAATCGTAGATGATGACGCCACCCTCGCGGAGTTCGTCCAAGTTCTCCGACAGGGGCTTTATCTCTTCGTTGCCGTAGTAGGCTTCTTCCTGTGGGTTTCGCGCGAAACTGTCTCCGAGCGCGAGGAGGAAGTTGTAGTTGTCCCCCCGCGATTTGACTTCGTGGTCCGCCGCGCGAATCTCCACGTAGGTGTGGCCGCCGCGAATGCGCGACGGATAGTGTCGGTGCGTGAATACGTGTAACCCTGCTCGCATGAGGGCTTTTGCAAAGTTCTGACTCGTCGAGTCGATCCCGTCACCGGAACCGCCTGCGATTCGCCAGATGAGTTCGTCATCCGTCATAATTGAAGCTCCTGGCCTCCCGGGCCTAGTGGATAAGAGTTGAGTCGCAAGGTGGTAAAGCCTTTGCCATAGATTAGCAAGGAACTATTGTGATAGATGCCCCGTGACGGCTGATTTCAGGTGTTTTGGCTGGATAAACTCCGTATTTATTAATGATTGTTTAACCGTCGATGGACGGACCTTTATGGCGCCCATCGATTATTGGATCTTCTTTTCTGAGCGAATGTTTTAATATATAAATACCGATAAATCAAATAACTTTTTAAAGCAAAACGATGCAAAACTCGCCGAATCTCATGAATCGAGTCGTATCGAGCACCATCGTGCTACTACTACTCACGACGACATTTCTGCCGTCGGTAACGACGGCGAACGAACCGCCACTCGCGGACGCTGGCCTCGACCAGCACGTCGCGCGAGGAAGCACCGTTCTTCTCGACGCAACCGGTTCTCACGACCCGGATGGACACATCGAGGGATACGTCTGGACGATAGAGACACCTGATAATCGAACGATCGAACCGAACTGTCCGAGTTGTCCGCAGACCCGATTCCGTCCGAACGCCGTCGGAACGTACACGGTATCCGTGACGGTTACCGACGAGGACGGTACTAAAAGTCGAGACTCGCTCTACGTCACCGTGTCGCCGGGAGAGCCCCCGACTGTTGACGTCTCGGGTTCACGCACCCCTCGCGTCGGCCAGCAAACGGTCTACTCTGCAACGATCGATGCCGGTTCTGCATCGCTCGACCACATGGTTTGGTCCCTCGATGGAACGGCTATCGCCACAGATTCGCTCTCGGGTGCGAAAGACGTCGATACTATCACGCGAACGTTCCCGAACACCGGTACGAGAACGGTTACCGCTACTGTGTACGATACGGACGGACAGACAGACACGGATTCGCTCGATTTGTCCGTCCAATCGAACGGAAGCCCTCCACCATCAAGTTCCACTGCCGAGAAGTACACGCCGACTGTTGCTGGTGATTCACTGATCACTGGGACGGCACCGTTTCGTGGAACGTATCGTTTGAAGTCTATCCCCACAACGAATCAAATACGTTCCGTCCGTTGGTTTGGAGACGGCGTACGACTCGCAAGCGGTCGAACGCTGACGACCGACTGGGAAGCGGGTGACCATTCGCTGTACGCCGTCGTCTCCTACTCTGATGGCTCCCACGACATCGCCCGTTTTTCCGACGGGACGACCACCGTCGTAGCCGACCCCAAACCCACGATTGACCTCCTATCGCTCGACAGTTATGGAGCAGTTTCTGGTCGAACTACCGCGACAGACCCCTACGGTAACCTGCAATCGGTTCGCGTCCGGCTCGGTGGGAAGGGAATCGGCCACACCAAAATGGATGCCACCTCGCCCGGAGCGATGCAGCGACAGCGATCGGTTTCTTTCAACACCCGGGATTTCAAGGTCGGTAAGAAGTACACGCTCTCCGTGACGGCAGTCGATTTTCACGGGCAAAAAAGCACGCTGAAACGGACCATAACACCCGCGAAGATGCTGGAAATCATCCAATCCGGGTTCGTTAAAAACGATGTCGATTCGTACGATGAGCGGATTGACCCGAAACGATATACTGCACACCACGTGACGAAAATAGATTTAAATGGGGTAAATCCGTCGAATATTCAAGAAGTAAGTGTCGGAGAGATGCGTCATATTCGAGTGATACATAAAGACAGAACAAAAGAGGGAGAAACATTATTCATAAAAACTCTCCTTGCGGGGAGATTCCCTAAAAACTATAAAATAGATAGGGAATATGATGTATTAAATAAAAGGACTGGCAATCTAGAAACGGCTCTCTCCAGTGAGTCCACTCTCCACGTACACCCCAGCCCCCCAGAAATTCGACTTTCGGTCATCCGCGATGGGGGGACCGGCTATCGTCCGACCAATCAGGGAATGGTTGTGGATGCGGGCGACTCGTTCGACCCGGATGGATCAGAGTTAAGGTATATCTGGAAACAAGGAGCTAATCCGATCACTCCGGATAACACGACGGCGAAGTTTAGCTCCGTCGAACTCGCTGGACTGGAAGTCCGCGACGGATACAACAAGTCCGCTTCGGTCAATTCCCACTTTCTCAACTACTTTGCGCCGGAGATTAAAAATGAGGAGTTGCTTTCGGACGGACCTTACAAACCAAACGAGACGATACGTCTACGGGTCACGACCGACCGATACAAATTTAGCAAAAATAGCTATCACCTTCGATATGATTTGGGAATTTCAATTGAAGGTGCATCCGGTTCGGTCACTGATTGGCAAAAAGACAAGATTACGAAGAGGAGTCTTAAAGAAAATTTCCACGGTACTGACCCGCGATACTACACTGGAATCGTGGAGATTCCAGCATCCCAACTGTTCCGGAAAAACGACACCGTGAAGGTGCGGGTATATAACGAAGAGAGACCGGAGACGTACAACGAGCTCGAAATTCCGGACGTTGAGGTAATGCGGAGATACGGTCAGTTCTGGACGAATCCCAGAATCAAGAGCACGGAGTATTTCGTTAACCGTCCGACGTACGACTGGAAACTCACAACATCGCCGGAGAAACGCGACCGCTATCTCTCGAAGGGATATTCGATCGATCAGAAGAGTCGTGATGGCTTCGAGTACTCCCTCGAAGAGCGCAAAAAGGTTCGGGACGCGAAATACGAAGATGTTGACCGGTCGTTCTCGACCGAGCTACAGCAGTCAGCGTTCTTACAGGGGCACCCGAACTGGTGGTCGACGGGGCGCGAGGCGGAGAAACACACCTATACGACGACCGAGCACGAATGGCACGATTCGAAATCGGGGAGAGGGAGATTCACGGGGGAGACACGGAGTGTGCAGGTTCACCCGGCGGAGTATCGAACGTTGAAACAGTTTGCTCACGAATACGAAGTGACGAAGACGGGGACGAGAACGGTCCGGAAGACGAAACAAGTCGAAGTGACGAAAACGGATACTAAATACGTGATGCAGTGTCGTCCGAATGGCATCTGTTTCGAAGTTTCGGAGCAGTACACATACACGACGACCGTCTCGAGGACGTACACGACGACCGAGGAATATACCTATACGGTCACCGAGACAGATACCTACTGGTCGTATCAAAAATTCCACTACGATGATTCGTATACGGGTAAACAGAAACGTGTGAAGGTCGAGGATGCAAAGTACGATACAGAGTATCGGTTCGAATACTCGGAACAACACACGAACGTAGACTATACGTACGGAGTGCAAACACGGGAGAAAGTCCGAGATGCACAGTACGAATGGCAAGAACAGTCAACGACGACGAAACGGGATGTCGCAATGTCGCTCGCCCGGAACAGTGATTGGCGAATCGGAAGTTATCGCCCGAACGTGAAGTGGAGTCTAAAGAAGCGGACGGGTACCGAGACCAAAACTGTCGATCAGTATCTGGAATCGGACACCGTCGTAATGACCTACGTGACTGCAAAAGTTGACCTCGTTCGTCAGTATGTTACCGAAGGCGGCGAAATTCAGAACAACACTGTCGGGGAGAAGATCGTTGATGAGTCCTTCCAAAATCTCCTAACCGACTCTGATCTTCGGAAGCAACTCAAACACCACCGAGACCAACGGGAAAACGGCTGTAATGGTGAAACAAACTGTATGACATAACACATTAAATTTATATAGTATATATGAATAAATCGGGGGTATGAGAGATAAAATACAAACATATACTATTGTACTAGTGGTTGTATTCTCGATTTCAATCCCGACTGTAGATGCTAATTCTGCTGATAACGGCAGCCCTGAATGTCATGTGTCGAATACAAGTGAGATGAGAATAGTGCAATCGCCTCGTGGTGTTTGTGTGAAATCTAGTCTGAAGAACAACATCGTTCATATTAGCGTCAAAAATCCACTATCTAGGACTCTACAAAATGCTGGATTCGTCGTATATGTAGATAATACCAGATTCCGAAGGTATTTTTCCACCATTTACTCGGGGGAATTAGTCAATAAAAATGTCAATATAACTACTGGGTTAGATACTACCAAAGACAGACATACTGCAACTGTTTCTACAGTCGGCAATCATACCACCTACAGCTTCACCGAGAAAATCAACGCATCGGCGACGGATGAAATCCCGACTCCGTATATTGCGAACGTCACGGTGGCCGATGGAACCATCGATGGGGAACCGTCCGCGGTTGCGTACGTCACGCTCGTCAACCCGTCGATGCGGCGATATCCGACGAAGCTGTTCGTTCACACGACAGGGACGGACGGGAGCTTCTATGCGCCATCACCACAGCCGAACAATTCGACGACGGTCAAAGTCGAACTGCTCGATAAACGCGGTACGAAAATCGCGGGTGAAGCTCGCTTGTACACCGGAAATCTCACGAAAAAACAAGGCGGACTCGATCAGGTCGGATTCGTCGGAAAGGCGGGAGAGGATACCCAGCAATGGAACGAGTCGTTCCAGTCGGTCCGTCCGACGTGGATGAACAATCACTATCAGTATGAAAACGACACGTATTCCCAGAGCTTCGGTGAGAAGTTAAGCGAGAACCGCAAAGTCGGTGGTGTACCGGTTGTCTATCTGGGACTGGTCGTGCTCGTCGGACTGCTTTTCGTTCGGCGGTGGCGCTGAACGCACACGGGTCGGCTTTCTCCGCGTCAGTTCTCGCTCTTCGTCCGAATTATCTCGCGCATGTTGATGAAGATGTCACGCGGGGTCGTCTCCTCGTCGGGGTCGAACAGGTCGCTGACCCGGTAGAGCATCGCGGCGACCAGTTTGCTCTCGCTGGAGTCGCCTCGGATGTCGTCGGCGATGTCTCGGAGGGTTTCCATTCGCTCCTCGTCGGGGTCGAACGCTTCCGTCTCGCGTGCCATGGTTCACTCCTGTTGCTGGCGGCGGCGGTTGATGATGCCGACGTTGTTGGCGACGTTTTCGGTCAGGGTGCGGAACGATTTGCCGGTGTCGCTCTCGTCGTCGAGGACGATGGGTTCGCCTTCGTCGCCGCCGCTTCGCACGGAGGGGTCGAGCGGTATCGAGCCGAGGAAGGGCATCTCGTGGTCCTCGGCGAATGCGGCCCCACCGCCGTGGCCGAAGATGTCGTGTTCGCCGCCACAGTCGGGACATTTGAAGGTGCTCATGTTTTCGGCGATGCCGAGGACGGGGGTGTCGTGTTTGCCGAACATCTGGAGACCTTTGTTCGCGTCGTCGAGCGCGACCTGCTGGGGCGTCGTCACGATGACGGCACCGGTGACGGGGACGCTCTGGAGGAGCGTGAGCTGTGTGTCTCCGGTTCCGGGCGGCAGGTCGACGACCATGTAGTCGAGCTGCCCCCATTCGACGTCCTCCCAGAGCTGTGTGAGGACCTTGTGAACCATCGGGCCGCGCCAGATTACGGGGTCGTCCTTCCCGGTGAGGAACGCCATGCTCATCAGTTTCACGCTGAACTTCTCGGGCGGGACGAGCTTCTGTTCCTCGGTGGCTCGCGGTCGCTCGTTGGCGTCGACCATCCGCGGGACGTTCGGGCCGTAGACGTCGGCGTCGAACAGGCCGACGCGGGCACCGAGCTTTGCGAGTCCTGCCGCGAGGTTGACCGCGACGGTGCTTTTGCCGACGCCGCCCTTTCCCGATGCGACCGCGATGATGTTTTTGACGCCCGGAAGCACCTGCTCTTCCGGGGAGAGTTGGGTATCGACGCGTGCGGAGAGTTCAGTGTCGATTCCCTCGTCGGCGAGCGCCTCGCGGACGCGATTGGCGATTTCCGACTCGTGGGGTGCGTACGGTGCACCGAGCGCGAGTGAAATCCGTGCTGTCCCGCCTTCGACCGTGACGTCGTTTACGAGTCCGAGGGAGACGATATCTTCGCCGAGGTCCGGGTCTTCGACCGTTCGGAGAACGGATCGAACGTCAGTTTCATCCATATGATGACGATAAGGAGGGATTTGTCGATAAGGCTTGTGAACCCCGAAGCCGGGAATTTCGATTTGTGAAGCTGATTTCCGCTAGCTGTCGAATTCACCGTAATTGAATTCGGTTACGTTCAGGTTGCATCCTCCCACGAGTTTAAGAATCCTCGCGCGCAAGACAGTGATACTAATGCTCGAAGACTCGTTCGGGCGCGAGGTTACGGGGGTGCGCGTTTCGCTGACCGACCGGTGTAATTTCGATTGCGTCTACTGCCACAACGAGGGACTGGGCGATACACGCGGACCGATGGAGCCGGGTGACGACGAAATGGGTACCGACGACGTGGTTCGGTTTCTCGAAGTCGCCCGCGAGTTCGACGTCGAAAAGGTGAAATTCACCGGCGGCGAGCCAATGCTCCGGGAGGACTTGGAGGAGATAATCCGTCGGACGCCCGACGGGATGGAGACGTCCCTGACGACGAACGGGACGTTTCTTCCGGGGCGCGCGGAGGAACTCCGGGACGCGGGATTGTCCCGGGTGAACGTCTCACAGGACGCGCTCGACCCGGAAGCGTTCGCGGAGGTGACGAAGAGCGGCGCGTACGACAAGGTACTCGAAGGGGTCGAAGCGGCGCTCGATGCGGGACTCGATCCGGTAAAGCTCAACATGGTCGTTTTCGAAGCGACGGCGGGATACGTTCCGAAGATGGTGGAACACGTCGCGGAGAACGACGGGTTGCAGTTGCAACTCATCGAATACATGCCGGAACTGACCGGCAATCCCGAGTGGGCGATCGACATCCAGCGGGTTCACGACTGGCTCGAAGAACAGGCTGACGAGATAGAAATCCGCGAGATGCACGGGCGGAAACGATACTGGGTCGGCGACGGAATGGTCGAAATCGTGGACCCGGTGGAGAACCCCAGCTTTTGTTCGAATTGTCATCGCGTACGCGTCACGCACGAAGGATTCCTAAAGGGATGTCTAAATCGTAACGACGATCTCCGACCGATGGGAGAGATGACGAAACCCGAAATCCGGTCGGCGTTTCGTGAGACGGTGGCGAATCGAGTCCCGTACTACGGCGAGTACATGGTCCGAAACGACGATGGGGAATGGGAGATAAACGACCGCTACATCGACGAGCAGTATATCGGCGCGTAATTTTTTCTCCGACGTTCGATTCTGACCACACCACCGGGCGACAAGGTTGATAATGCTCCACTGTGGCGGTTCCCGTATGCGACGGCGCTCACTGCTTTCGAAGACCGGCGCACTCATTGCCGGAGGGATGGCGATGTCGGTCGCCGGGAGCGGACGAGAGAGTCTCGACCCTTCCTATCGAATCCTTCCGGATACGAAGTACGAGACGGAGGTTTTCGTTCGAGAGGGGACGGACGAGGGGCCGACTGCGATGGTAGTCGGTGGGATACACGGTGACGAGCAGTGTGGTTATCGCGCCGCGAGCGAAATCGCGGGATGGCAGGTCGACCGGGGGAAACTGGTCGTGCTTCCGAAGGCCAACCGAGTGGCGATTCGAAGGAACCGGCGAGAAGGAGCACACGGCGACTTGAACCGTCAGTTTCCGACCGGCGAGAAACCGGAGACGAAGTTGGCTCGCGCCATCTGGGGTGTGGTCGAGCGCCACGACCCGGACGTGGTGCTCGATTTGCATCGGTCGGTCGGCATCTACGGCTATCACGAGTCGTCGGTCGGACAGGTGATTTGGCCGACGGACTCCGGACACGCGAGCGAGTACGCGAAGCGGACGGCGGAGGCGTTGAACGGGAACGTCGTCCCGTGGTACATGCCGTTTCACGAGTATCGCCGCGGCGGCGAACTCGACGGGTCGAGACCGATGCTGGTGCACAAGGTGGCGGGTGATCTCGACCGACCGGGGTACATCGTGGAGACGACAGAGTTCTTCCTCGACGCCGACACGAGGGTTCGGTGGGAGAAGGCGGTGGCGACCGACCTACTTTCACGACACGGTATCGAACAGCGAGGGAGCCGATGAGCGAGGCTGTGAACGTCCGGCGGCTATTTCTCGGACGCGCCGTCTGGGGCTGGTACCTTCTGTTGGTCGGTCCGGTCGCTCTCGGCGCGTTCGACACTCGGTTGATGACGCCGCTCGCCCTGCCGGGCTACCTCGCGCTCACCGTTGGAAGCGCGTTCGGGAGTTACCTCTTTCCGACGCTCGAACTGTGGGTGTTCTGGGTGCCGCTTTTCGTCGGCGCGTACGTCGTTTCGGTGGTGTTGGCCGCCGCGTATCGTGCGGTTCGGGAGACATTCGTTGCGTTTAAATAGTAACCCCCGGTAGAATGCAGTGCAGACACCTGTAGGGGCACGCGTCCCGAGTCCGGAAGGGCGAACATATACAAGTGAGCGTGTCGAGGTAGCCTAGTCTGGCCCACGGCGCAGGGTTGCTAACTCTGTGGCGTCAAGCCTCGAGGGTTCAAATCCCTCCCTCGACGCTCCAAACTATCAACCATGAGTACCGAACAACCACAGGACGAAGACGACGACCTTCGGTACTTCGTCCGCATCGGGCAAACTGACCTCGATGGGACGAAGACCGTAGAGCGGTCCCTCTCCGAAATGAACGGGATCGGTCGTCGAACGGCCCGAATCGTCGCCGAGGAGGCGGACGTCGACCGGAATGCGACGTTCGGCCGACTCGACGATGACGACATCGAACGTGTCGTTGAGGCCGTCGAAAACTACGCCGACGAAGTTCCTGCGTGGCTTACGAACCACCGCAAGGAGTACTTCTCCGGCGAGACGACCCACGAGACCGGCAATGACCTGTCGATGTCCCGGCGTCGGGACCTCAACAGGATGCAGATGATCGACTCCTACAAGGGCGTCCGACACAAGCGTGGACAGAAGGTTCGCGGTCAGCGAACCAAATCCACGGGTCGTACAGAGGGTACGATCGGTGTCAACGTCGAGGAGATCAAAGAAGCCGCAGAAGAAGGCGGCGAGGGTGAAGAATAATGTCGCTCCCAGGTGAGAACACCAAGTTCTACGAGACGCCGAACCACCCGTTCCAGGGCGAGCGAATCGCCGAGGAACGCGGTCTGATGGACCGATACGGCCTGAAGAACAAGGAAGAACTCTGGCGAGCGCAGAGTGAACTTCGCAACTACCGCCGCGAGGCACGGTCCCTTCTCGGGGACATCTCCGGCGACGAAGTCAGCGAAAGCGACGAGTTCCTCTCGCGCCTGAAGCGACTCGGCATCCTCGACGATGGCGACGAACTCGGCGACGTGCTGCTCCTCGACATCACGGACGTTCTGGAGCGCCGTCTCCAGACCGTCGCGTACCGAAAGGGCCTCGCCCACACGCCGAAACAGGCACGCCAGTTCATCACGCACGGTCACGTCACCGTCGACGGCCAGCGCGTGTCGGTTCCGTCGTACAAAGTCGAGATCGACGAGGAGTCCGATATCTCCTTCGACGAGCACAGCCCGATTGCGGACGAACTGCACCCCGAACGGTCGGAGGGTAACGAATGAGCGACAACGACGAAACCTGGGGCATCGCCCACGTACACGCATCGTTCAACAACACCATCATCACCATCACGGACCTCACGGGTGCCGAGACGGTTGCGAAGTCGTCCGGTGGCTCGGTCGTGAAGCAGAACCGTGACGAGTCCTCGCCGTACGCGGCCATGCAGATGGCCGAGACGGTCGCCGAAGAGGTCAAAGCGGCTGGCATCGACGGCCTGCACATTCGCGTGCGCGGCCCCGGTGGCAACCTGCAGCAGAACCCCGGTCCCGGTGCGCAGGCGACGATTCGAGCGCTCGCCCGCGCCGGTATCGAGATCGGTCGTATCGAGGACGTAACACCGATTCCGCACGACGGTACCCGCGCACCGAAAGGTAGTGGATTCTAAACCATGACCGAAGACTTCGACGTAGAGTTCATCGACCGCGGCGAACGGAAGGCGCGTTTCCTCGTTCGCAACGTCACCCCGGCGTTCGCAAACGGGATTCGCCGAGCGATGATCGCGGACGTTCCGACGCTGTCCATCGACACGCTCCGTGTCATCGAGAACTCCTCGGTGATGTTCGACGAGCAGATCGGACTGCGACTCGGACTCGTTCCGCTGACGACGCCGCCCGGAGAGTTCGAGGAGGGCGACACGGTAACGCTCAGCCTCGACGTTTCGGGACCGGGAACCGCGTTCTCGGGCGACCTCATCAGCTCGGACGAGATGGTGCAGCCCGCCGACGATAACATCCCGATAATCGACCTCAAAGAGGGGCAGCGTCTCGAACTCGAAGCCGACGCGGTGCTCGGCTCGGGAAAGGACCACGCCAAACACCAGGGTGGCGTCGCGGTCGGCTATCGTCACCTACAGCGCGTCGAAGTCGTCGGCGACCGGAACGAGTTCGGGGAAGAAGAACCCCGAATCCTTCGCGGAACCATCGAAGACGATGGTGAACTCGTTCCGACGGAGACGTTCGACCACGACCTCTCCCAGCGGTTCCCCGGAAAGGAGGTCGAGGTTCACGACGTTCCGAACGCCTTCGTGTTCGACGTCGAAAGTGACGGCTCGTTCACCGTCGAAGAGCTGGTGACGCAGGCCGTCGATTCGCTCACCGAACGTGCGGACGAACTCGAACAGGCAATTCAACTATAACGATGATCGGCCCTTACAACCTCCCTGACGAGTCCGGCGGTTCCGCGAGTCTCGACTCTCGGAATCGCCGGACTCGCGGGCGATGGTCGCTCGCGGAATCCGAGGTATGTGCCTCGGCAATCGAAAGTGGTTTTAAGGGCCACGGACAACACTGTGTTGCCCGCGAGGGTGCGCACGTGTTCTCAGCGTGCAGGGATAGCCAAGTCTGGCCAACGGCGCAGCGTTCAGGGCGCTGTCTCGTAGGAGTCCGCAGGTTCAAATCCTGCTCCCTGCACTTCAGTTCTCAGTACTTGGAGGAAGTAGCATGAGCAAAACTAACCCGAGGCTCAGTAGTCTCATCGCCGAACTCAAGTCGGTGTCCCGTGATTCGGACGCCGACGTGTGGACCGACGTTGCAGCACGCCTCGAGAAACCACGGAGTACGCACGCAGAGGTCAACCTCGGCCGCATCGAGCGGTACGCGGAGGAAGACGAGACCGTCATCGTACCCGGCAAGGTTCTCGGTAGCGGCGTCCTGCAGAAGAACGTCACCGTTGCTGCAGTCGATTTCTCTTCGACTGCGGAGACGAAGATCCAGCAGGCAAACGGCGAACCGATCCAACTCGAACAGGCAATCGAACAAAATCCCAGTGGTTCCAACGTGCGGGTGATTCGATGAGCATCGCGGAATTTGACGCGGATGTCGTAGTCGACGCGCGCGACTGTATCCTCGGTCGTGTCGCGAGCAACGTCGCACAGCGTGCGATGGACGGCGAAACGATCGCCGTCGTCAACGCCGAGCAAGCTATCATCACGGGCGACAAACAGGACGTACTGGACAAATTCGAGACGCGCTTCAACCTCAGCTCCGACCAGGGGCCGTACTACCCGAAGCGCCCGGACATGCTCGCAAAGCGCTCGATTCGGGGAATGCTCCCGTACAAGAAGCCGCGAGGGCGCGAAGCCTTCGAAAATGTGCGTGTCTACGTCGGCAACCCGTACGACGAGGACGGCGAAATCCTCGACGGCACGTCGTTGGACCGACTCTCGAACATCCGCTTCGTCCAACTGGGCGAAGTCAGCGACTACCTAGGTGCTAACGTCACATGGTAACGAACACGAGCGGAAAGAAGAAGACGGCCATCGCTCGCGCCACGGTCACGGACGGCGAGGGTCGCGTACGGATCAACTCGAAGCCAGTCGAACTGGTGGAGCCGGAGATGGCTCGCCTCAAAATGCTCGAACCGTTCCGCATCGCGGGCGACGAGCGTGAGGAAGTCGACGTTGAAGTGAGCGTTTCGGGTGGCGGAATCACCGGACAGGCAGACGCCGTCCGAACCGCCATCGCGCGCGGTCTCGTCCAGTACATGAACGATGCCGAACTCCGCGACGCGTTCATGGAGTTCGACCGTTCCCTGCTGGTCAACGACGTCCGCCAGTCCGAACCGAAGAAGTGGGGCGGCCCCGGTGCCCGTGCCCGCTACCAGAAGTCCTACCGCTAAGGTGATTACCCCATGATGATTCCAGTCCGGTGTTTCACGTGTGGCAACGTAGTCAGCGAACACTGGCAGGAGTACAAGGCGCGCGCCGAGACGCAGATGGGAAACGAAGACCCCGGTAAGGTCCTCGACGACCTCGGTGTCGAACGCCACTGCTGCCGACGGATGCTCGTCGCTCACAAAGACCTCGTGGACATCGTCGCACCCTACCAGTAATGGCTCAACAACAATACTCCCGATACGAAAAAGCACGAATCCTCGGTGCGCGAGCGCTGCAGGTGTCGTATGGCGCTCCCGTCCTCGTCGAGACGCAAGAGTCCCAGCCGATACTCATCGCGGCCGAGGAGTACGATGCTGGCGTGCTGCCGTTCTCCGTCCGGCGTGAGGAGGCAGAATGACGCGCATCGAGAGCGTTCGGCTCCGTCAGATACTCGACTCGCGTGGCAACACCACGGTCGAAGCCGACATCCTGACCGAGAGCGGTGGATTCGGTCGTGCCGCCGCACCGAGCGGTGCGAGCACGGGCGAGTACGAGGCCATCGAACTCGACACGAGCGAGGCAATCGCGTCCGCTCGTGAGCACGCTGTTCCGCGTCTCGAAGGAGCCGTCTACGTCGGCGACCAGCGCGACGTGGACCGAACCCTCCGTGCTGCGGACGGAACGGACAATTTCTCCGAGATCGGCGCGAACAGCGCCGTCGCTATCAGCATGGCCGCCGCGAAGGCCGCGGCGGACGTGCTCGGTGCACCGCTCTACCAACACCTCGGCGGTGCGTTCCGCGGCGACAACTACCCGATACCGCTCGGTAACGTCATCGGGGGTGGCGAACACGCCGCCGACGCCACGGCGATTCAGGAGTTCCTCTCCGCGCCGGTCGGCGCACCGAGCGTCCAAGACGCGGTGTTCGCCAACGCGGCCGTTCACTCGGAAGTCGCGGACATCCTCGACAAGCGGGGAGTCCCCTCGGCGAAGGGTGACGAAGGCGCGTGGGCGCCGTCCATCGACGACGACGACGCGTTCGAAGTGATGGACGAAGCCGTCTCGACCGTCTCCGACGAGTTCGGATTCGAGATTCGATTCGGTCTCGACGTGGCCGCAGCCGAGATGTACGATGCCGACGCCGACGAGTACCAGTACCGCGACCGGACGCGCTCGACCGACGAGCAGATCGAGTACATCGCGGACCTCGTGGACGAGTACGACCTCGCGTACGTCGAGGACCCGCTGGACGAGAACGACTACGAAGGGTTCGCGAAACTCACCGACAAGGTGGGCGAAAAGACGCTTGTCTGCGGTGACGACCTGTTCGTCACGAACGTCGAGCGGTTGTCCGAGGGCATCGAGAAGGGTGCCGGAAACAGCATCCTCATCAAGCCGAACCAGATCGGCACGCTTTCGGACGCGTTCGATGCCGTCGAACTCGCGGTCGAGAACGGGTACGACCCGGTCATCTCGCACCGAAGCGGTGAAACCGAGGACACGACGATTGCACACCTCGCCGTAGCGACTGACGCACCGTTCATCAAGACGGGGACGGTCGGCGGCGAGCGAACCGCAAAACTCAACGAACTCATCCGAATCGAGCAGAACGTATCACGATTATGAGCGATAACGAATCCGAACAGGTAGAAGAAGAAACGGACGGTCTCGACGCCGCGGAAGAGGAGATCGACGCGGAGCCGACCGGCGAGTCCGGCGCGGAACCGGCAGTCGACCCTGACGAAGACGTCGCCGCACAGGCGGACGAGACCGAAGAAGAAGAAGATGAACCGCAGTTCGACGAGGACGTCCTCGGAGACGAGGAGGCGGACCTCCTCATCCCCGTCGAGGACTACCTCGGCGCAGGTGTCCACATCGGTACCCAGCAGAAGACCGAGGACATGGAGCGGTTCATCCACCGCGTTCGAACGGACGGCCTGTACGTCCTCGACGTGAGCAAGACGGACCAGCGAATCCGCACGGCGGCGAACTTCCTCGCCGACTACAACCCCGAGCAGATTCTGGTCACGTCCTCGCGCCAGTACGGTCGGTTCCCGGCCGAGAAGTTCGCCGATGCGGTCGGGGCACGTGCCCGAACGGGTCGATTCATCCCGGGTACGCTGACGAACCCGAAATACGACGGCTACATCGAGCCGGACGTCGTGGTCGTCACGGACCCAATCGGAGACGCGCAGGCGGTCAAGGAGGCCATCACGGTCGGCATCCCCGTCATCGCCATGTGTGACTCCAACAACAGCACGAGCAACGTCGACCTCGTCGTCCCGACGAACAACAAAGGTCGCAAGGCGCTGTCGGTCGTCTACTGGCTGCTCGCCAACGAGACGCTCGACCGCCGCGGTGCGGAACCCACCTACTCGCTCGACGACTTCGAGAGCGAGATTTAATCGCCGAGTTTTCGATTCGATTTGCGCTGTTTTCCGATTCGTTTCGTCGACTAGCGGTCGCGTTCGCTCTCGATTCGGCTTCGTACCTATCGGGGACGAACGCCGAAAATAGGAGGCGGTAGTTCGACGGGGCGCTCAGTCCAGCGACTGTTCGATTTCGGCTTCGAGGGCGTGAATCCGCTGTTCCAAGTCGGCGACCATCTCCGTCTGCTGTTCGTTGGCGGCGGCGATGCTTTCGACCGAATCCGACACCTCTTCGCTCCGGCGAACGCTGTTGTCGATGATGGTCGCTATCTCCTCCGCGCTCGCGGCCTGTTCGTCGGTCGCGTCCGCGATTTCCGTGATTCCCACGTCGGTTTCCTGAATCGCGGTGACGATGGATTGCTGGTTCTCGACGACGGTTTCTATCTCCTCGGTCGCCGCGACGATACCGTCGTTGGTGGCCTCGACGCTCTCGACCGTATCGAGCGCGGTTTCTCGGATATCGTTGACGATGGCTTCGATCTGTTCGACGCGTTCTTTCGACTGCTCGGCGAGGTCTTTGATCTCGTTTGCGACGACGGCGAAGCCGTCGCCCTCCGCTCCGGCGCGCGCCGCTTCGATGTTCGCGTTCAACGCGAGCAGGTTGGTCTGCTTTGCGATGTTGTCGATGACTTCGACGATTTCGTCTATCTCGTCGATACGGTCTTCGAGTTCGTTCGCGTCGGTGACGACTTCCTGTGCGCTCTCGGAGACGTCATCGACCGTGTCGAGGGTTTCGACCGCGGCGTCGGCGGACGTTTCCGCGAGGGTTTTGGTTTCGGTGCTCTGGCTGCTGACCTCCTCCGCGCTCGAAGCGATCTCCTCGATGGTCGCGCTGAAGGTGGCGACCTCCGATTGAACGTCGCCGAGGTTTTGGGATTGGTCGCGCGCCAACTCGCGGATGGATTGGGAGTCGTCTGCGACGTCCCCGGCGGACTCTCGGAGTTCGGCGACGGCCCCCTCCACCTCGTCGGTCATCTGTTCTTGGAGGCTCCGAACGGATTCTCGCTGCTCGATGAGTTCGGTGACACGGGTGATGACCTCGACGGCGCCGACGCACTCGCCGTCCGGCGTGGTTATCGGGACGCCGAGTGCGCGCCCGTGAATCGTCTCCCCGCTCGCTGAGGTCGCGGCGCGGATGTCCGATTCGCGGATGACCTCGCCCGTTCGAACGACGGCTTCCGCGAGCGTTTCGGTTTCCCCGTCGGTTCCGAACAGTTCGTAGGCGGGCATGCCGATCGCCTCATCCGCGGCATATCCCATGAGGTTTTCCGCCTCTGTGTTCCAGTGCGTTACCATCCCGTGTTCGTCGATGACGAACGCCGGTTCCGGGTACAGCACGATCAGATTTTCGAACGCGTGCCGCCAGAACGACCCAGCGTCGAGGTCGCCGCCGGGATATATCTCGTCTCCCACAGGTTTCTCAGTTGCCATTGTTCGATTATGTATTAAGGGCGAAACAACCGATGGGCATATATTTTTGGACTGGCGCCGAGTTGAAATGTCAACGTGGTCGAGTATCGGTTAGTCCGTCGTCGGTGGTTCACGGGGGATTCGACGTCGGACGGACCGCAGTCCGAAAGCCCTGTTATGTCCCGGTGCGGAGCCACGAGCATGACCGTTTCCAGCGCCCCGGGGAAGGTGTATCTCTTTGGGGAACACGCCGTCGTGTACGGCGAACCCGCCGTCCCGTGCGCCATCGAGCGCCGGGCGAGCGTGACCGTCGAAGCGCGGGACGACGACCGACTCCGCGTGCACGCCAAGGACTTGAGTATCGACGGATTCACCGTCGAGTACAGCAGCGAGACGAACGCCACGCCCGACGTGAACGTCTCGGAATCGCTCGTCAGGGCCGGTGTCGGCTACATCGACGCCGCGATAGAACAGGCGCGGGATGCGACCGACACGCCGGACGCGGGATTCGACATCGCCGTAGAGAGCAACATCCCGCTCGGTGCGGGTCTCGGTTCCTCCGCCGCCGTGACCGTCGCCGCAATCGACGCCGCGACCCGCGAACTCGGCGTGACGCTCTCATCGGACGAAATCGCGGACCGTGCGTACAAGGCGGAACTCGCGGTGCAGGACGGCGAAGCGTCGCGCGCGGACACCTACTGCTGTGCCACCGGCGGCGCGGTTCGCGTCGAGGGCGACGACTGTCGGTCCATCGAGGCACCCGACCTCCCCATCGTCGTCGGCTTCGACGGCGGCGCGGGCGACACCGGAAAACTCGTGGCCGGGGTCCGCGCGCTTCGTGACGAGTACGATTTCGCCGCCGAAACCGTCGAGAACATCGGCGATATCGTTCGACAAGGGGAACAGGTGCTCGCCGACGGCGACCTCGACGAACTCGGCAAACTGATGAACTTCAATCACGGTCTGCTGGAGGCGCTCGGCGTCTCCTCGCGCTCGCTCGACAACATGGTCTGGGCGGCCCGCGACGCGGGTGCGCTGGGGGCGAAACTCACGGGTGCGGGCGGCGGCGGCTGTATTGTCGCCCTCGACCCGACGGACGAGACGAAGACGGCGCTCCGATTCACGCCCGGCTGTGAGGACGCCTTCCGCGCGGAACTCGACACCGAAGGGGTGCGTGTCGAATGAGCCTCACCGTCCTCAAACTCGGCGGGAGCGTCATCACGGACAAGGACCGTCCCGACACGCTGGACGGTGAGATGTTGGACTCCGTTACGGATGCGGTGGGCGATGCGCAAATCGACGACCTCGTGCTCGTTCACGGCGCCGGTAGTTTCGGCCACCATCACGCGAGCGAGCACGGCGTTTCGAAAACGGTGGGAAGCAGTGACGTCGCGGCGGTTATCGACATCCACGGCGCGATGGAGACGCTCGACCAGTTCGTGCTCTCCCGTCTCCACGAACGCGACGTCCCCGCCGTCCCCGTCCATCCGTTCTCCGTCGCGTCCCGCGATTCGAACGCCGAACTCTCGCTTCCGGTCCAGCAGATTTCGACGATGCTCGGTGAGGGGTTCGTCCCCGTCCTCTACGGCGATGTCGTCGTCCACGAGGGCAAGGGCGTCACCATCGTCAGCGGCGACGAACTCGTCACGTCCGTTGCACGGCAACTCGATGCGGACCGCGTCGGCTTCTGTTCGACCGTTCCCGGCGTCCTCGACGAAGACGACGCCGTAATCCCCGAAATAACGTCCTACGAATCGGTCGCGGACGTGCTCGGTGAAAGCGAATCGACCGACGTGACCGGCGGAATGGCTGGCAAGGTCGCCGCACTGCTCGAACTCGGTGCGCCCGCGTCTATCTTCGGCCCGAACGACGTAACGGCGTTTCTCGACGGGGAGAATCCGGGGACGAAAATCGACGGCTGATCGAGTACAGTCAGCGGATAATCGGAGAAAGAACGGAGAAAAGACTCGTTTTACGCGCGGGACTGGCGAATCTGTCGCACGGCCGGGATGACGAGCCAGAAGAACACCATCCCGAAGATGGCGAGCCAGAAGGTCGCCTCGCGAAGGATGAGAGCCAGATTCCCGTACATGCCCAGTCCGCTGGGAACCTCACCGATGAGTTGTGTATCCTCGAACCCGGGGGTGGTGTACCAACCCGAGAGAACCATCCATGCAAGCCCTGCGGTGGCCGCGATACCGAGTCCCTTTGCGAATTCGTCAGCCATTGTTAGACGGTTCGTCGGAGTCATCTTTAGACTTTCCCATTCCCTCGGTACGGAACCGCGTCGAAAAGGCGTAGACGACCGCACCGGCGGCGATGAGGAACAAGCCGAAGATGGCGAGCGGGAAGTCCACCTGCGGAAGCGGTGCGGTCGCTCGGTCTGTCGCCGAATCGAGGAGGATGAAGCCGAAAACGACCGCGAACACGGCGAACATCGTCGAGAAAACGGTGACCGCCTTGTACACCCGGAGCGGGACGACGACATCGCGCGAACGGATTCCGCCAGCGGTGTCCGCCGTGTCGCCTTCGGACTCGTCGTCGAATACCGAGTCACTCCGCTCTTCGTCGTCGTCCCGAGATGAAGACATGGAAATGGGAATGGAAATTGTGGTAGTTACTTCGGCGGGCGGAGTCGGTAGTACCGGCGGTTCAGGCTGAACATGTACCCTTCGCGCATCGACTTCAACACCGTGTAGGTGATGGTCGCCGCGATAACGGGCACGAAGAACGCCAAGTCGAACGTCAGGTGCGCCGCGATGGGTAGCAGGTTCTTGATCGACAGCGCGCTGATGGTGGTGGCGAACGTGACGCCACCGACACCGACCGCGGACCAGAACGGCTGTTCGACCGGTCGTCGTGCGCTCCCCTTGTTGAGGAACGGAACGATGGCGATGAAGCCGACCACGACGACGTTTGCCACGACACCGAACGTTCGGTCGGCCATCAGCTTCTGCCCGCCGAGGATGGCGAGCTCGGGGTTGAGCGGACCGAGCTTCAGCAGCCCGAACGACCAGTAGAGATACCAGTCCGGAAGGATGATGGCCGGAGTCGAACTCGGGTCCGCTGGCGGTCCGAGGTGCGGCGGGAGCGTCGCCGCGAGGAACAAAATCATCCCGATGAAGAAGCTCCCTATCGAGAGGTTTCGAATCATCTCGTGGGGCCACGTCGGGAACGCCAACACGTCACGTTCGACGTAGCTGGACTCCTGTCGGAGGTCCTGGTCCTCGCGCCGCGACCGCTCGAAGTATTCGTACGTCAGCCGGGAGAGCCCCTGCGTGCGCTGTTTCCGTTCGAGCCACGTCGGGGTCTCGTCGTCCGGCGGGACGATGCCGGTACCACTTCCGTCGGTTCGGGGTTGGGATTCGTTTTCGTCGGTCATTGTATCAGTGTGGTTCCGCGATGCCCTGCATCCAGACGATGCCGATGTGGACCGCGACGAGCGTGGTCACGACGAACGGCAACAGGAACACGTGCAGGATGTACATGCGCTGGAGCGTCGCTTGACTCAGGCTGAAGCCGCCGAACAACAGGTGTGCGACCCATTCGCCTATCAGCGGCACGGACAGGCTCATTTCGACGCCGATCTGTCCGGCCCAGAACGCCAGCTGGTCCCACGGGAGCAGGTAGCCGGTGTACCCGAACACCAGCGTCAGGCTGATGAGGATGATGCCGAGAATCCAGTTCACCTCGCGCGGTTCCTTGTACGCTCCCGTGAAGTAGACGCGGAGCATGTGGAGGAACACCGCCGCGACCATCACCTGTGCCGACCAGCGGTGGATCGACCGGAGCATGAACCCGAAGTTCAAGTCGGTCATGATAAACGTGAGTTGGTTGTACGCGGCCGACGGGTCACCGGCGGTCGAGGGCGAGTAGTAGAACCCGAGTAACGCGCCGCTGATAGCGGCAACCGCGTACGCGAGGGTGGAGAAACTTCCCAGCGCGTACAGCGGATACCAGTACCAGAACTTGTTGTCGAGGCCGTACTGCTCGGTGTGGCTTTTCGGCATCTGGAGGTTGACGCGGTAGTACAACGTCTCCAGGATTTCGAGGTAGTCCACGATGCGGAAGCGCTTGTCCATCCACATCAGCGTCGTGAGGAACGTACTCTCGATGGGCGTGAGATCCTTCTCACGGAGCCACTCCCCGTGGTCGTATTCGTCTTTTGGTTCGAGACTCATCTTAGCTGTCCCCCTCCGGGCGTGGCAGCGCCACGAAGGATTTCTTTACGAGGCTGAAGGGGTCGTACACCGACTGGTGGCACGGACAGTAAATCTCGTCCTCGGCGTCGAACTTCACCGACCCGGCGATTCCCTTGAACTTGGGAACGCAACAGAAGTGGGTACACTTGTCGAGCCATGCGACGAACCCCTTGTCCGTGCTGGCGTTGACCCACTCGTTGTTCTGCTTCTCGATGAGCGAACTCCGAAGGACCTGAACCGTCAGGGTCTGCGTGTTGTCCACGTCCTGTGAGCGCCACGTGACGGTCGCGGGCTTTCCGAGACCGGACTTGCCGATGCCGTTGCCCCACGTCTTGTAGTCGTCAAAGTCGTCGACGTGAACTTTCCCGCCCGCCTCGACATCCGCCTGCCATTCGTACTGTGCGCCCTTCTTGTATCGGAAGTAGTTGTCTTGGTCCGCTTCGGGGTCGACGCCCTTGTACGTCTGGACACCACAGTACTGGAACCATTCGGGGGAGTAGGTCATGCCGCCGATCTTCTTCTCGGCGACGACGACTTCCTGTCCGTTCTTTTGGACCTTCTTCGCCTCGGGGAACTGCCCCTTGATGTACCCGTCACCGTCGATTTCGATGGGTATCTGCGGCATTCCACGCGGGGCGGGTCCCGCGGTGTTCTCGACCGCCATGTACTGCGTGGTCCCACCGCCCTCGCCGGACGGGGAGGTAGCAGTCTTCAACGCGGCACCGGCGCCGACACCGACGCCAGTGAGCGTTGCACTGCCGACCACGCCTTTGACGAAACGGCGGCGACCTGTGCTCTCGGGATATTTGTCGTCTCCTGCCATTGTTTATCGTTTGTAGTAGGGGTACACTGCTCGTTTGAACTGTTCCCACGCGTTACCGAACGATTCGGCTCCTTCCTCTTGTCCCTCGCGCACGTAGAGGTCTTCCCATTTGCGACGACGCTTTTTCACGATCATCACGTCGGGGAGGAACTCCTTGCGGTACAACATGAGGATGAACGCGAGGTCGATGAAGATGATCGCGAGGATGCCGCCGAGGAACATGTTGCCGGCCTCCCTGAGGCCCCAGCCGTTGAGGAGGCCGTACGTGAACAGACCGACGAACACGACTTCGACTATCGTCAACAGGACGATGGTGATTGCGGCGGTCGTGCTTTCTCGTGCCGGTTCGTATCGGTGAATATCGCCGTAAGTGCTTCCTGACGAGGACATCTATCTGTTCCCTCCACTGGTGTTTGCGGATTCGCCGTACTTCAGGAAGAAGAACGTGTAGAGGAGCGACATCATCACCATCAGAATCGTCGCGATTCCGACGTAATGTGCCTGGAACGGAACACCCATCTCCTCCGGGTCCGCTTCCGCTGCCCCGCCGCCACCGCCCGGGCTACCGACGGTGATGGTGCCGGTCATCCCCGCGCTCTTGTGCGGCGCACAGTAGTACGCGTACTCACCGGGCGTACTGAACGTGTGCGAGTAGGTGTGACCCGTGTCGAACAACTCACTCGCACTACCCGAGCCTTTCCAGCCAGCGCCGTCGGGCTGGCTTTCGGGGACGACGTTGTGGCCGTCCGACTCCCAGACGAACTTGACCGTCGTCCCGGGCGTGACGGTCAACTTGTCCGGGTCGAACACCAAGTCGCCGCCCGGACCGACGATTACCTGCTTCGTCGGTCCGCCGCCACCACCGCCGCCCTGTGATTGGTTCCCGCTCGATTGATTCCCGCTGGACTGGTTCCCGCCTCCCGACGTCGTCGTTTGGCCTCCACTCGTCCCGTTACCACCGGACTGGTTTCCGCCTCCTGACGTCGTCGTTTGTTGCGCACCAGCGGGTGCCGCAGTCGCGGCTGTTCCGCCAGCAACACCGCTGGCCGCCAGTAGAAAGTCCCGCCTCTTCATACATGTGTTGGTCAGGATGGGACTTGCTTAAACCCACCGATGCCGATGGATTGCCGTCATCGGCAGGTTCGGAACCCCTCCGTCCGGTTCAGTCGTCCTGGTCCTTTTCGTCGACGGGGAGAAAGTCGGGTCGCATCCCCGATTCGACGCCCGCCGAGCGGAGTCTGTTTCGATACTCCTCGGACCGAAATCTGTCGGACAAACGGGCGTTCGCCACGATGAGAAGGACGAACAGTCCGAAAACGAAGAAGGCACCGCCGACGAGGGCGAGTAGGGGTGCGCCGTCTCGAATCGAGTCGGCGACGCCGACGACGCCGAGGACGATGAGAAGCCACGCGATTATCATCCCGATACCGCCGAGCACGTGAATCGCGCCGATGGTCTGCATCAGCTTGTTGCCGAGTTCGCCGCTGCCCTCGGTCACCTCGTCCGGTTGCGGTAGTTGCCCCCCCTCGGGCATTTCCGGGACCTCGTACTCGTCCATCGACGCCAACGCGACCGTGGGCTTCACGTCGCGCAAAACGGTTCCCCGTCCCTCGACGCTGCCGTCGGGGTAGACGATGGCGTATCCCTCGTCGGAGTACGCGGCCAACTGTGGCTCGCCGTCGCGCGTGATGCGCTCGACGACGGCGAACACCTCCCTGATAGCGATGCGGTGTTTCAGGTCGGCCTCCACGCGGTCGAGCAACTCCGTGCCGGTTATCCACGAGTCGGGGTCGAAGGCGACCTCCCACTCTTCGAGTGACATCTCCGCCATGTCCTCGGGACCGAAGTTCTCGAAATCGTACTTATCGTCGACCTCGCGGCGGAGTTCCTCGCGGGATTTCTCTGGCGCGTCGTCGTCCACGCCCTCCGTCCCGCTGTCGGAGTCAGCCATTACCCGAACCTTACACTTCGATGGCTAAAACGTCTTCTGACCTGCCCGGCGTTTCGGACGGTTTAACGCATCCCGGTCTAACTATCCAGTATGGTATCCGACGCGGCGATTGCGACCGTGGTCGCCCTAGTCGTGACAGCGAGTTTTCCGTTTTATCTCTACGGCGCGTGGATCATCCTCGAATCGGACCCCGTGACGTGGGCGGTACTGACCCGTCACCTGAAGTTCATCGTCGTCGGATTGCTGTTGACCACGGTACCCTTCCTCACGTGGATGCTCCCCCGGTTCATCGACCACTTCGGCGGCGGACTCGCCGCGGTGCACGCCTTTCTCGGGTTGCAAGCCTACGCGATGTTGATACTGGCGCTCACCGGCATCGTCAGAATCTTTCAGGTCAAACGCACCCACGATTTGTACGGCACGCCGAACCCCGAGATGGACATCAGCGAACTCCACGAAAACATGGACTCGTGGCGGTGGCGTCTGCGCGCCGGTGTCGCTGGCTACATCGTTTTCTGGCTGCTCGCGTGGACGCTCGGCGTCGCACGCTTTTTCATCCTGCACACGGACTATCTCTGATTCGAAGTCCCTCAGTCCCACGCCTCGCCGCTGGCGAGGTCGATGTCGTTGTCGAGTTTCGAGGACGGGCAGATGTCTTCGAGGATGCAGTCCCCGCAGTCGGGGTTCCGCGCGGTGCAGGTCGCCCGCCCGTGACTGATGAACAGGTGGGTCAGCCACTGCCAGTCCTCCTCGGGGACGAACGTCATCAGGTCGGATTCGATTTTCTGGGGCGTCTTCTCCTCTGTCAGTCCCAACCGACGCGAGAGACGCTGGACGTGGGTGTCAACGACGATTCCCTCGACCACGTCGTGACCGTGTTGGAGCACCACGTTCGCGGTCTTTCGCCCGACGCCCGTGAGGTCGGTCAGTTCGCTCATCGTGTCGGGAACCTCCCCGTCGTGGTCCTCAACGATGGTCGCACAGGCGCTGTTTATCCACTTCGCCTTGTTGTTGTAGTACGTGATGGAGTTCAGGTCCTCCGCCAACTCGTCCACGTCGGCGTTCGCGTAGTCCTCCGGCGACTGGTACTTTCCGAACAGATGTTCCGTCTCCTTGTTCACGCGCTCGTCGGTACACTGGGCCGAGAGCATGACCGCGATGAGGAGTTCGAGGCGATTCGAGAAGTTCAGCGAGATAGTCGCGTCGGGATACTCGTCGTACAGTCTGTCCACGATTTCGTCCAATTGTTCCTCTCGCGTGTCGAGTGGGACGCCCATGTCGGTGTTCTCGGAGGGAGCGGGTTTGAGTGGTTCGATGTTTCGGGAGCGCGGAGAAATAGTCGACGCGGAGAAAGTATCTTACTCCCGGTGTTCGTAGGCGCGAACATGCCCCTCGATGGTTACTCGGCGTCGTGGACGGACCCGGACTACGTCTCGACGGTCGTCGGCATTCTCGCCGCCGCCGCGCTCTACTTCTACAGCGCGTGGGCGAACTGGGGACCGACGACGGTCGAAATAACGCTCGTCTTGCTCGCGGTCCTGCTCCCGATGACGCTGGCGTACGAGGTTGCTCGTCGTTTCTAAGACGGACGATTCGGAAACCGTCCGTCGTCGGACTCGTATTCCAGAGAGTTTAAACGCCCGTCACGCACCCATCGACGTATGAAAGCGACCGCGAAGGCCCACCCCATTCAGGGTCTGGTCAAGTACCACGGGATGCGCGACGAGGAACAGCGGTACCCGTACCACGACAGCATCAGCGTCTGTACCGCGCCGAGCCACACGAAGACGACGGTGGAGTTCGACGAGTCGTTCGACTCGGACACCTTCGTCGTCGACGGTGAGGAACTGACGGGCCACTCGGCGGACCGCGTACGTACTGTGGTTTCCCGCGTGCGCGAGCTGGCCGAAATCGACACCCGCGTCCGACTGGAGAGCGAGAACAGCTTCCCCTCGAACGTTGGTCTCGGCTCCTCGTCGTCCGGGTTCGCCGCCGCCGCGATGGCCGCGGTGGAGGCCGCCGGTCTCGACCTCTCGCGTCCGGACGTCTCGACCATCGCGCGCCTCGGGTCGTCCTCGGCCGCCCGCGCCGTGACGGGCGGCTTCTCCGACCTTCACATGGGCCTGAACGACCACGACTGCCGCTCGGAGCGGCTCGAATCGCCGCTCGAAGACGACGTTCGAATCGTCGCCGGGCTGGTTCCGGCCTACAAGGAGACCGAGGAAGCCCACCGCGAAGCCGCCGACAGTCACATGTTCGACGCGCGGTTGGCGCACATCCACGACCAACTCGTCGAGATGCGCGACGCGCTCCGCGTCGGCGACTTCGACCGCGTGTTCGAGACGGCGGAACACGACTCCCTCTCGCTCGCCGCGACGACCATGACCGGTCCGGCGGGATGGGTGTACTGGAAGCCCGAAACCCTCGAAATCTTCGACGCGGTTCGGAAACTCCGTACCGAGGAGGATATCCCGGTCTACTACTCCACGGACACGGGTGCCAGCGTGTACGTCAACACGACCGCCGAGCACGCCGAATACGTCGAGGAAGTCGTCGCCGATTGTGGCGTCGAGACCATGAGCTGGAGGGTCGGCGGCCCGGCTGAAATCCTCCCCGAAGACGACGCGCTGTTCTGAGTTCCCGAACCGCTACTTGAGCGGGGAGTACGCCTTTAGCCCTCCCTTCCGTTGTTTTCCCATGGACATCGCAGTGCTCGGCGCTGGCTATGCCGGTCTGTCCCTCGCTCGAAAACTCGAAACGGAACTCTCCGACGACGACACCATCGTCGTGGTCGAGGAGACGGGCGAACACCTCGTTCAGCACGAACTCCACCGCGTCATCCGTCGTCCCTCGCTCGCGGACCAAATCTCGATTCCGTTGACCGACGTCCTCGACTGCGAGGTTCGGGAGACTCGCGTCGAGGCAGTTGACCCGGACGAAAATCGCGTCCGCCTCGAAGACGACGAACTGGAGTACGACTACGCCGCCGTCTGTCTCGGTTCCGAAACCGCCTTCTACGACCTCCCCGGTGTCGAGGAGCACGCGATTCCCCTGAAGCGCCTCGAACACGCCCGCGAGATTCGGGGGAGGTTTCTTTCCGCCGACGGGGGTCGCGTCGTGGTCGGCGGCGCGGGACTCTCGGGAGTGCAGGTTGCAGGTGAACTGACCGCCCTCGCCGACGAGGAGGAGATAAACGTCGAAATCGTCCTGCTCGAACAGTTCGAGACGGTCGCGCCCGCGTTCCCGGCCAACTTTCAGGAGGCCGTACGGGACCAACTCGAACGACGCGACATCGCCATCCGTACCGGAACCGCCGTCTCCCGCGCCGATGACGACGCCATCACGTTCGAAGACGGCGAAACGCTCGCGTACGACCTGTTCGTCTGGACGGGCGGAATTCGCGGCCCCGACGCGATGGGCGGCGACCGCGCCCGCGTCGATAGCACGCTCCGACTCGGCGACGGAACCTTCGTCGTCGGCGACGCCGCGCAAGTCGTCGATGGCGACGGCGAGGCGGTTCCAGCGAGCGCACAGTCCGCCGTGCGGGAGGCCCGCGTCGTTGCGAAAAACATTGCCCGGTTGGTCGAGGGCGACGACGTGTTCGACCCGCGTCTCGACCAGTTTACCTTCGACTCGCCGGGGTGGCTCGTCTCGGTCGGCGACGGCGCGGTGGCGCAAATCGGCCCGACCGTCGTGACCGGACGGGCGGCGAAGGCGCTCAAGGCGACGGTCGGCGCTGGCTACCTCTCGTCGGTCGGAGCCGTCAGAAACGCGGTCGATTTGATCGGAGAAGAGTTGAGCGAGTAGCGCTCTCGCCGGTTGCTTTAGATGCCCGGAATCCCGAGCGCGCTCGACGTCAGGACGTCGAGGAAGACCAGCGCGTAGGAGATGACGACCACCGAGAGCCACGCGATGAGGCCGATACCGATGGCGTTGCCCCAGCCGCCGGGATACCGCCAGTTGATGACCCAAACCCACGCGATGAGGACGACGATCCAACCGAACAACCAGCCGACTAACACCGCGACGATACCGCCGATGACCGAGCCGACGATGGCTGTTATCAACGCGTACCCGTAGTCGTCGGTTCCCGTGACGACCCGCGCACCGATGTAGATACCGAGACCACCGATGAGCAGGCTCACGATGAAGCCGACGACGGAACCCATGAGGGATAACATCGTGAATTCCCCTACGACGAACCTGTTTTTATAAGAACCGCTTACGACTCGTCGGAACTCCGGCGCCGAAATGATTATAATAAACGAATTCAGCATCATCTTTAAGGTACTGGCCCATCCTTGCCTCACCATGGCACGCGAGCCGACGCTTGACACGGTACTGATCGGCGCGGTCGGAGCCGGTGCTGCGGCGCTAATCGGAACGAGGGCACTGGAATACTACCGAGAACGACGACGCCGCTCGACGCCACACGTGGTTTGCACGGACTGTGGCGAGGCGATGCCGATAGACGACGTTCTCGACCCGGCAGTCACCTGCGCTTGTGCGACCAGTAACGTTCGAATGGACTGAGAAGAAACTGCGTGCCACGACGTTCACTTTTCGCGAAAACGAGTCGGGGAGTTAGACGTGGCGTAAACTGCCACGAAATCCCCGCTCTGTTGTGGACGCGATGACGAAAGCGACGGCGACGGTGAGGAACTTCCGACGAATCTATCGGTTCGCGACACTGAGTAGGGGACGAAACGATGACCGACGAACGTGACCCCGACGAAATCGTCGACGACCTCGACGGGCCGGTGTTGCTCTTCGACGGCGTGTGCAACCTCTGTAACGCCGCCGTTCGGTTCACGGTCCGGTTCGACGAGTCGGGGACGTTCCGGTTCGCGCCGCTCCAGTCCGACGTCGGGCGGGCGCTCCTCGGCCGACACGCGCTCTCGACCGACGAGTTCGATTCGGTCGTGCTCGTTGAGGGTGACGACTGTTACACCCGTTCCACCGCCGCACTCCGCGTCTGCCGCCGACTCGACGGTCCGTGGCCGCTCCTGTACCCCCTCGTTTTCCTCCCGGCCGTCCTTCGGGACCCGGTGTACGACCTGATAGCGACGCACCGCTACCGAGTCTTCGGGCGGACGGACGAGTGTCAAATCCCGGACCCCGAACTCCGCGAGCGGTTCGTCGAGCGCGCGCTCGATACGGTATGAACCCCCTATCGCGCGAGTAGGTTCCCTCTTCTCATCGGTTCGTCCCCGCTACTCGACCGGTAGGATGACGTGCGTCGGTCACAGGCCGCGTATAACAATGGTTCGGCGTCGCCAGTTGCATTTCAGTGAGAACGGATGAACGAAAGGCCACATCGAATCGAGTTAGGCTGCGGTTCCGCCGAACGGGTCGCCCATCCACCACCGGCGAACGGTCGGACTACCGACCGCTACGCGGCCGTTATGAGTGAGAGGGGAATTCGACGCGTTTCGGGAGGGAGGGGCACATGGTAGGGTTGTTCGGTGCCTTCGGCGACCGCACGGTCGGCTTAGGCGCGTTTCCGAACATGCGGCGCGGGGACGCGGAGCGAGCGGATTCGTTCGCCGACGATGCGGTCGCCGTGACCACGGGGTTCCATCCGCTGCTGGCCGACGAACAGCCCGTTCGAACCGCCACGAAAGACGCGCTGGTGTGGACCCTCGGCGACGTGTACGGGTTCGAACGAAACGGTTCGTATCAACCGCGTCCGGCCGCCATCGATACGCCGACGTTCTGTGCGAACCTGTACGAATCGTACGGCATCGACTTCGTGGACGGATTGAACGGGGAGTTCGCGGGCGTCGTCTACGACCGCGAACGACGGACCGTCTTCCTGCTGACCGACCGATTGGGTTCGTATCCGCTCTTCCACACGGAGGCGGGCGACGCGCTGTTGTGTTCGACGGACATCCAAACGCTCGCCGGATTTCCGGGCGTCGAAACCGCGTTCGACCGCGACTATCTCGCCGAGTTTCTCGCCTACAAGCGCTCGTTCGGCGTGACGACGCCGCTTTCCGGCATCGAACGGCTTCCACCCGCGACGGTCACGGTCGTCGACCTCGACGACGGTTCGACGGATTCCCGGCGGTACTGGCGACCCGAACACGCGCCGAAGGACGAACCGTTCGAGTACTTCGTCGAGGAGTTCGTCGAGCGATTTCGACGCATCCTCGACGAGTGGGTACGTGACGACCGCGAGTACGGTCTGCTGTTAAGCGGAGGAAGCGATTCGCGGCTGGTCATGGCCGCGATGGACCGTCCCGTCGTCGGGTTCCACATGAACGACTGGCGAAACCGCGAGGCGCGCGTCGCGGAGCGCATCGCCGCGGCCGCCGGTAACGAATTTCGGTTCCTCCACCGCGACGAGGAGTATCGGCGGCGGTCGCTCGCGGAGAATCCCTCCCTCTCGAACTTCGACGGGTGGTACAAACAGGGTTACCCGACGGGGTTCGCCGACGAAATCACGTCGTCGGTGGACGTGCTCATGTCCGGGTTGTACGCCGACACGCTGTTCAAAGGCCACGCGGTCCCGTCGCCGAAGGTGTCGCTCGGGCCGGTGGGGAACGTGACCTTGCCGCTCGAAACGCCGATTCGGACGGTGGACGAGTTCGTCGACCGGCTCGCCACCGACGCCCCGCCGTACCTCGACGCCGACGTGGACCTCGAAGCCGTCCTTCGAAAAAACATCTCCGTCACTTCGGACGGGGAGATAGACCACCACGGCGTTCGATACCGGTCGATTCGGGAACTCGTCCTCTGTAGCGACTACTACCCGCTGTCGAACGACACCGAACTCATCTACACGAACAGCCTCCGGCAGATCCGTCCGTACCGGACGCCGTTTCTCGACAACCGGCTCATCGACCTCCACCTCTCGATGCCGGTCGAATATCAGCTCCGGCGCAACATCGTCCACCAGGCCATCGAGCGACTCGACCCGCGTCTCGCCGCGGTTCCGCACTCGGAGTCCGGCGTGCGAGCCGACCGCTCGTTTCCGGTCGAATACGTCGGCAAGCACCTGAACGCATTCCGGTGGAAGCACTTCGAGGACGAGACGCCGCCGGAACCGTGGTGTACGCACGGCCCGTGGCCGAACGACGCGGCGTTCGTCCGACGGGATGGATTCGTCCGGGACGCGCTCGCCGCGAACCGCGAGGTCGTCGAAATCCTCCCGTTCCTCGACTGGGAGGGCGTCCGGCGAAGCTACCGCGACCACTTCGACGGCGCGGACAACACCGTCGAACTCTACACGCTGTTGACCCTGCTCGAGATGCCGGTAACGAAACTGCTGGGCGACGCCGAAACCGACGACTCGGGGGCGACCGGTTCGGAACCGGTCGCCGACCGACCGCTGATCAGGCTTCCGACCGCCGACGAAAGGGGTGAGGACCGGTGAGCGACGACGGCAGTAGTGGCGATGGCGTCGATAGAGACGCCAGTAACAATGGTGGCGGCGACGGAGACATCGGTAACCATGACGGCGGCGACGGCCTTCGAACGCTGGTGCTCGGACTGGACGGGGCCTGTCTGCCGATTCTCGAACCGCTGTTTTCGGCGGGGAAGCTTCCGAATCTCCGCTCGATATTCGACGGCGGCGTCTCGGGTCCGCTCGAATCCCAACTGCCGCCGTGGACGCCGAGCGCGTGGCCGTCGCTGTTCACCGGCGTCAATCCCGGCAAACACGGCGTGTTCAGCTTCCTGGACTACGAGGGCTACGACTGGAGCGTCGTGGACGGGTCGGACGTCCGTGCCGTCCCCGTCTGGGAGCACCTCTCCCAGCACGGATTCGCGAGCGTCGTCGTCAACGTGCCCGTGACGCACCCGCCGCGCGAGTTCGACGGCGCGCTCGTGCCGGGGTACATGGCCCCCGACTCCCCGGCGTGTCACCCGCCGGACCTGCTCTCCGACATCCGCGAGGAAATCGGGGACTACCGCGTCTACCCCGAGACGACGGGCGTTTCGCCCGGGGAGGCCGCCGACGAGTACCGCGACGTGGTGGAGATGCGCGGTGAGGCGTTCCGCCTCCTCGCGGACCGGTTCGACCCCGACTTCGGGTTCCTGCAGTTCCAGCAGACGGACACCGTGTTCCACGAGTTCCCCGGCGAGCGGGAGACGGTTCGGGCGGTGTACGAGGCGGTGGACGAGCAGGTCGGCGAGGTCCTCGACGCGACGGACCCGGACACCGTTCTCGTCGTCAGCGACCACGGGATGGGCGAGATGACGGGCACGGGTTTCTACGTCAACGAATTCCTCGCAAAACACGGGTACGTGGACGTGTCGCAGGGCGGCGACGGAATGCCCTCGTGGGTTCCGACGCGGGAGTCGCGGCTTCGAAACGGCGACGCGGACGGAGACGACGCGGACGACCCGAACTTCCTTCGGCGCGTGACCGCCCTCGCCGCCAAGTGCGGCCTCACGACCGCCCGGGCGGGAAAACTGTTGTCTGCGGTCGGCCTCCGCGATTTCGCGTCCGAACACGTTCCCGCGGGGGTCGTCCGGGCGAGCGGCAGACAGGTCGATTTCCCGGCCTCGACGGCGTACATGCGGGCCAGAATCGAGTGCGGCGTCCGCATCAATCTGGCGGGCCGCGACCCGAACGGCGTCGTCCCACCGGAGCGATACGAACCGCTCCGGACGGAACTCATCTCCCTCCTCGAAGGCGTCGAGACGCCGGACGGCGAGCCGCTGTTCGAAGAGGTGGTGCGCCGGGAAGCGTACTTCGACGGCCCGGATGCGGACCGGGCGGTCGATATCGTCACGGTTCCGGCCGACTTCGACCACTTCCTCTCCGCGGAGCTTTCGGGGGACGAGTTCGCCGCGCCCGGCCAACCGTGGAACCACAAGCGAAACGGCGTCGTCGCCATGGCGGGCGACGGCATCGACGGCCCGCTCGGGGACGCCCACATCTTCGACGTGACGCCCACCGTCCTCGCGCTGTTCGGCGTGCCGACGAGCACCGAGATGGACGGTGAGGTGTTGTCCTCCGTGGAATCCGTCGGGGAACGTTCGTACCCGACGCGGCGGGAGGGCGGACGCGAGCGGACGGAAGAAGTGCGGGAGGACGGACGCGAACCGACCGCATCCGAGGAATCGATGGAAAACCGACTGACGGCACTCGGCTATTTGGAGTGATACGCATGACGATAGACGTACACGAAGCGGACGACAGCACGCTCGAACGATGGAACTCGTTCGTGGACGAATCGAAGGAAACGACCCCGTTTCATCGGCGCGAGGCGCTCACGCACCTCGCGGAAACGGCGAACGCCGAGGTGCGGTTCCTCGTCGGCTACAAAGGGCAGGAACCGGTCGGCATCTTCCCGATATTCGAGACGACCAAGGGACCGTTCCGGATGGTGTACTCGCCGCCGCCGCACTTGGAGGTGTACTACCTCGGTCCGGCCCTGCTCAACTTCTCGAAGCTGAAACAGCGGAAGGCGGAGCGCCGACATCGGTCGTTCATCGACGGCTGTCTGTCGTGGATAGACGACGAAATCGACCCGCACTACGTGGACGTTCGGACCGTGGACGGGTACACCGATCTTCGCCCCTTCTCGTGGAACGGGTTCGACGTGTCGCCGTCGTACACGTACATCCTCGACCTGACGGAAGACGACCTGCTGATGCAGTTCAGCCGGGACGCGCGGAGCAACGTCAGGAACCGGGACGACGACTGCACGATTCGAGAGGCGGGCGTCGAGGGTATCGAGGCGGTCATCGGCCAGATTCAGAACCGCCACGCGGCGCAGGACAAGGAGTACCGCATCGACCCCGCGTTCGTGACCGAACTGTACGAGCGACTGCCCGAGGGGTGCGTCCGCCCCTACGTCTGCGAGCGCGACGGCGAAATCCTCGGTGGGATGGTCACGCTGGAAGGGGACGACACCATCTATCGCTGGCAGGGCGGCGCGAAACACGACCTCGACGTGCCAATCAACGACCTGCTGGATTGGCACATCATTCGGGACGCGCGGGAGCGAGGGCTGACCCGCTACGACCTCGTGGGCGCGAACCTGCCCCGCCTCTGTCGGTACAAATCGAAGTTCGGCCCGGAACCGGTCGCCTACCACACCGTCCAGCGGAAGGCGACCCGGATGCAGGCGGTGACCGGGGTGTATCGTCGGCTCCCGTCCGCGCTCAGGGTGGTGTCGGAATGAGAGGCCCTGCTGCCGACCCGTTCGCTCCCGACCTGATGGCCGACGATTCCCCGACTGCAAGCCGACGAGCATGACGGAGCGAACACGGAACGGCATCGACCGACGAACACGGAACGGTACCTTCCGACGGACGTACCTTCTCGCGGTCGCCGGGGCCGTCGGTGCCATCGGCGACGTTTCGGCCGTCGGTGCCGAGAGACAGAGCGACGGGTCCCGTTCGAAGGCGGTCGTTCGACCGTCGAGGTTCGTCCTCGAACAGGGCGAGACGTGCGTCCCGCTCGGTGTCGTCACGTCGGACCTGCCGATAGAGACGTTCTACGACTACCGCTCGTCGGACACCGACCCGAAGGGGTGGTACAGCGCCTACGGCCCGGCGACCGACCTCGAACAGGCCGAAAACAGCGTCCTCTACCTCTACCGCGGCCCGAAGGGGACGACCCTCGTCTTCATGCACGGAAAGCGGGGGAGCGACGGCGGCGGGTCGGTCACGTTCCACATCACCGGCCTCCCCGCGGACGGCGAGTGGGCGGTCACCGACGACCAGTACGACGCGCCCACCAACTACGACACCTTCTCGAAGTCGGACGACGGTTGGACCGTGGATTGGACGTGGGCGGGCGATTCCCACCACGGCGGGGGTGCCGACGGCGGCGCGTTCCGAGGTATCACCCGCGACGACGTGGTGACCATCGACCCGGCGTTCAACGCCGACGCGCGGTTGTACAGGCAACACGTGAACCGAAACTACGTCGGACCGGTCGAGAACTGGAACGCGCTCGCCGCCGATTCCGAGGACCATCGGTGGGCGTCGTTGGACATGGAAACGCCGGTCGTCATCCGTTCGGGACAGTGCGCCGGGAACGGCGATTCGACGACTACGACCTCGACCTCGACCACGACTGCCACCGAACCGAGGACGACGCGCGGCGGGAGTCGGACGGAAGAGACGACGAGCGCCAGCGGGAGAACCACGACTGATTCGGGGGGCGACCCGACCGTCACGGACGGCACGACGCCGGTGACATCGACGGCGACCGAAGGGGTGGCGAGCGGACCCGAAGACGGAACCACGTCGAACGGACAGGCCGGGTTCGGAATCCTCGCCGGTGTCGCTGGGTTCCTCGGGATGCTCGGTGCGAGTCGCTACTTCGAGCGGGAGAACTCCGACTGAGCGGACTGTGCGCCTCAGTCCGCTTTCGGGACTACCCGCTGGCCCGCCGAAATGTAGCGGGGGTCGTCGGGGTCGTCCGACGCGGCGGACGCGACGTCCTCGAACCGAATCGGCAGCCCCATCCCGAGGTAGAAGTTCGGGCGGTCCTGGACGTGGAAGTGAAGGTGGGGTTCCGTCGAATTGCCGGAGTGCCCACAGCGACCGACCTGCTGTCCGCGTTCCACGCGGTCGCCCTCGGCCACCGCGACGCTTCCGCGCTGGAGGTGTGCCAAGAAACTGTACTCGCCGTCGGCGTGTTCGATGGTGACCCAGTTGCCGAGGATATTGCGTTGGCGCAGGTCGAGCCACCCGCCCGCACGGGGGCCGTCCCGATGGCCATCGTTCGCCGCGACGACGACGCCATCCGCGGGGGCGCGTATCGGTTCGCTGTAGCAGTAGTACTGGTCTGGACGCGACCCGTCGCCGGTGTGAGTGCGACCCTCCTCGTCCGTTATCACGAAGTCGAGGGCGTATCGCTGGGCGAGGATGCTCCACGAATGGGAGCGCTCGCGGGTGGGGCCGCCGTTGATGACCGTCCACGTTTTGCCGTCCGTCGGGGCTGTACCACTATCAGCGTCGCCGGTGGCGTCGTCCCGAGATGCGCCGTCGCCGAACGGCAACCGGTAGGCGGTCGCCTGTGCGAACCGGTCGGGATTCGGCAATCGACCGCGGTATCGAAGGAGCGTCGGGACGTGTCCGGCCAGTTGGAGCACGCCTTGTACGAACACGAACGGGTTCAACTGCAACAGCAGAAGCGACAGACGCGACCGTCGCGTGTAGGATTTTCCGCCGATGGCGACCCAATCGGTCGGGTCCTCCTCGTCCCCGCCGAACGAGGGAAGGAAGCCGCGGACGAGCGGCCACAGCCCGAACAGGAAGAACAGCGCGAACCGTCGGAGCGGCCGAAGCGATGGGAACAGGTAGCCGGGTATCGAGAGAAACCCGAGGAGGGAGAGGAACGTCGGGTCGGGGAGACGCCCGAGGAGTCCCTCGCGTCGGGTCGATTCTACTCCGTCACCGGAATCGGACGGGCCGTGTGCGCCGGACATCGGGAGTAGATGGGGTCGTCTCCCGCTTCAGTGTTTGGCGAACGATTTTTCGATTGAACTTTTGACATTCACTCCGCGGTTCGCCGCGTCGTCTCCGTGACGTGAGCGGTGTCGTCTATCGTGACGGATAGCTCCTCGTCTTCGAGCCGGAAGGTGAGTCGGAGGCTGTCGTCGTCGCGCTCGTCCACGAGCGACCCGTCGTTCTGTGCGAATTCGAGCTCCCACAGGTTTGCCGTGCGGACGGAGCGCCCGTGGCGATTGTACAACGCGTTTACCTCCGGATGGCTCAACAGGCAGAATCCGATGGGACCGAGGAGTTGGCCGCCACACGTCTCACAGACCGCGTGGAATCGCGGGACTACATCCACCCCCGCTTCCGTTTCGACCGGCCGGACCGCGGTCGAAATCGAATCGTAGCACTTGGGACACGTGCCGAGGAGCGACAACTCCACGGCGCGGCGGACCAACACCGTCGCCAACTCGACCAGTTCCTCGACGGTCGCGTCCGCGGCGGCGTTCGGTGGTACCCCCCACTGGAACAAGGGATGGTCGTTGTCACAGGAGACGGAGAGAACGCCGTCCTCGTACGCGCCGATGGCCGTCTCTCCGCATTCGCTGCACGCGCTATCGAGTTCGACCGGACCGAGCGTTTCGCGCCCGGTGTACGTCCCCGCGAGGATGGCGGACGCCATTTCGACGCCCGCGTAGTTGAGTCGATATCCCTCGTCCGTCTTCTCGACGAAGTGCCCGCGGAGCTTCTTCAGATGGTACAGAAACCGCCCCGAGTCGCGGATGCCGACGCGCTTTCGCAACTCGGAGAACGGCAACGCCGGATTGCCCGGCCGCTCGCGGTGGGTGTCGGCGAGCGCTTCGATGATTTCGACCCGAATCGGGTCGCTGAGCGCGCCGAACGCCGTTGCCGGGTCGATAGCGTCGTCGTCTGGCGAATCCATGGATTCCTTCGATATCGGACCGAAGGGCCGTGTGAGTGTAAACCCACTGAACTGACGCCGCCGTCGGTTCCGGCGGCGAGCGGCGGGCGAGTAGGCCGTCTATCTCGGTGGATGGCCGTCGTTGAACACCGCCGGTTCCGTGTTGCGCGGGGGATTTCTCGAGCGCGGGATTCGGAGCGTTTCGGAGCTTATTTCTACGCCCGTTTGAGAACGGTCACCTACGACACAACAAATGAACTCGGCCCCGTTTAATCGGAGTATCTCGGCCCAGCACCGCGCCATCGACCTCGCCGACTGGAACGACGTGTACGTCATCGGCGACGTCCACGGGTGCCGGAAGACGCTCGACAAACTCGTCGGCGAACTCGCGCCGAGCGACGACGACCTGCTCGTCTTCGTCGGGGACCTCGTTCGACGCGGGCCGGACAGTCACGGCGTCGTCGAACTCGTCCGCTCGTCGGACAACATGCTCTCCGTTCGAGGGAACAACGAGGAGAAACTGCTCCGTGGCCGACGCGTCACGCCGGACCTGACCGAGGCGGACCTCCGCTGGCTCTTTTCGCTTCCGGTCGTCATCACGTGGGAGAACGCGCTCGTGGTCCACGGGGGCATCGACCCGCGAAAGCCGCTCGGCGAGCATACGGTGGACGACTTACAGAACGTGGAGTCGCTCGGCGACGACGGCCGCCCGTTCTGGTGGGAACGCTACTCGGGAGACGACCGGGTGTTTTTCGGCCACACGGTGCTCGAACGACCGGTCGTCGAGGACGCCGCGGTCGGCCTCGACACCGGTTGCGTCTACGGGGGCGCGCTGACGGCCTACGACGTTCGCCGCGACCGAACGATACGCGTCGAACCCGCCCGCACACACAAGGAACGGCCGCCGGAGAAGTTCGTACGCCCGTTGCTTGCGACGCCGAAGTGAGCGCTCGGGCGGTCCGGCGGAGCGGATACACCGAGACCGTCAGCCCCGCAACGCGTCCTCGATGGAGTCCGCGAGCGCGGTTTCGAGGTCGGTGTGTTTGAAACTCGTCGCCGGATTGCTGTCGACCGCGACCCAGCGGTCGTCCACCCGAATCACGTCGACGCCGAGCGCGCGCGCACCGAGAAACTCGAGCAGTCGTTCGATTCGGGCGGCCACGTCCGGGTCGACGGTGCCGGGACCGAGGCGTTCGCGCTCGCCGTGGAGCTTCGAGTCGAACCGCACGACCGCCGTGTGGGTTTCGGTGCCGTCGTGGACGGCGTAGTACTTGTGGTCCGGCCCGTCGGCGTCGAGGAGTCGCTGATAGAAATCCCCGACCCCGTTCGCCACGGGGTCGTCGCCGATGTCGATGAACCCCTTCGCCACGTAGTCGCCGTCCGGCGGTTCGGTCAGAATCGACGGGATACGAAACCCGGCGGCGGCGAGACACCCGAGTTGGGACACGCGATTGAACAACAACAGGGAGGCCACGTAACCGTTCCACGTCCTGATTCCGTTCCGTTCGGCGTATTCGAGCGCGTCGAGCGACTCCCACCGCGCCTTCTTGTTGACGAGCACGGTCAGTCGGTCGAGGCGGTCGCGCGGTTGTTCCACGCCCGGTTCCAGAAACTCGACGCCGTACCCCCGCTTCCGTAGGGTTTCGGCGACGACGCCGAACACCCGATGATTCGGATCACAGACGATTCCGATACGTTCGTCGTCGATGGCTTCGTCCCCCATGGTGAATCACCCTGCCACGGTGTACCACTCGCGTTCGTATATGTCTTCGTGGCAACAGGCAGCGAATCATGACTGACTATATAGTACTCTGTAGGGATATTACAGAGCGCTTTTCTACCTAGATGGGCGTTAAACTACCTGCATACGCAATCATTGCACGTTCCTATTCGGACACTCCAGATACTCTATGCAAAATACGAACCAACTCTCTATCGACTTCGATGGGGACCACATCCGACGATGCGAGGACCTGCCAACGGAACCCGCTCCCGGCAACTACGTCATCATCGACGTCATGTTCTTCTCGACCACCGTCGTCGAATTGCTGGCCGCGGGTGCCCAATCCGTCCACGTCCCCGAAGAACGCGGACTGGAGTTCGAGTACCGGTCGGACAACGCAGACGCGAAAATCGGTGGCGGCCGCACCGAGGCGTTCGAACCCGAGGACGGGTACGACTTCTTCAACTCCCCGAGCTACGTGCAGTCGGTCGACGTTACGGACCGTCCCACGAGTTTGACCTCCTCGAACGGCGGGCGTGCGATATCGAACCTCCAAGAACTCGGCGGCGATGACGTCGACGTCTACATCGGGTCGACGACGAACGCAGCGGAGCTGGCCCGCCACCTCCCCGACGACGAGGAGACGTACCTCGTCAGTGCGGGGTCGAAGGGCGAGTGGGCGACGGAGGACGACCTCGGTGCCGCCATGATCGGTCGATACCTGAACGACTATCCCCTCCTCGATTTCGAAGTCGAGATGTTTCGGGACATGCTGCAGGTGGCGAAGGGCGAGAACTACGTCGAGCGACACGAGGTCCGCCGCCGGGACGTCGAGGAGTTCGTGCAGGCCATGAACAGTCGGTCGGTCGTGCCGAAACTCGTCGGCGGCGAGTTCGTCGACGTGAGCGAGTCGCCGCTGCAGACGGCGGCCCAACCTGCGACCTCTGACTGATCTTTTCCCCGTCGGTTCTACCGTATTCGTTTCGATGTCGGGGACCACGCCTGTCTCCCGTGTGTGAATAACGGCTATACGCTCTGCGGACGCAGTACTACGGCGGTGAGTACAACTATGCAGTTCGGTGCATCGCTCGACGTGCGGTTCGATGAATCGGTCGAGGAATTCGTTCGCTTCTTGGGGGAACAGGGGCTCTCACACGTCGAGCTACGAAAGGGGTACTTGGACGTGCGCTCGGACTCGCCGAGCCCGGACCGATTGCGCCGCATCGCGGACGACCACGGGGTGACGTACACCGTCCACATGCCCCACCGCGACTGCAATCTCGGGAACCAGAACGAACGGCTTCGACGGGCGTCGGTCGAAGCCGTCGAGGAGTCGTTGGATTTGGCCGCGGACATCGGTGCCGGTGGCGTCGTGGTTCACGGCGGGTCCGTGCGGACGCGGTATCCGGAACGCGCACAGGAACACGGCCGCGAGCAAGCCGTCCGCTCCGTCCGCGAGTGTGTCAGCTACGCCGAGGAGGTCGAAGTGCCGGTCTGTCTCGAAAATCAGCGCGATAAGGCATCGAGCCGACGGAACACCGCGGTCCCCGACCGGTTGGCGGCGTTCGTCGACGACATCGGTATCGACTCGGAATTCTTCCGGTTCACCCTCGACGTGGGGCACGCGAAGGCGACGGGGGTTTCCTACGAGGGGTTCGTCGAGCGATTCGGCGACCGCATTCACATCGCTCACCTCCACGACAACGACGGGACGGGCGACGACCACGACCCGCTCCCGGAGTTTCGGGCGGTCGCGGACGAAATCGGTGCCGAATACAACGTTTTCGAGATGAAGTCGCTCGAGGATATTCGCCGGTGCGTCTCGTGAGGTTCGTGAGCGATTCCACACCGCCGGTCCGTCGGCGCGTCGCGTTTGGGAGGCGAAGTATGGCCGTCCCTAACTCTCACCCGACCGTTCCGATGCCGTTCGACGCGCGTACGCCTGGAGACCCATTTTATATATCTATATATAGATTATGTTGACATAACCGTGCTATTGAGTGGTAGGTATACACAATTTCTATACGTACACTCATGCTAGAGAGTGTCTGTGTCGCTTAACAAAAAATCACAAGGGAGGGAACAGTCTCGACAGCGGGTGGGGGTGATCTGTAACGAGGAACACGACGTGTTCTCGGTCGTTGGAGACGAACTTCGCAATCGCGGTCTCCGTGTCGATTTCTTCGAGCCCGGAACGCCGCTGTCCGAGGAAACTATCTCGAATCTCGACTTGCTGATGAACAAGAAGGTGGACCCGCATTCGTTTCGTGCGCTGGAACGGGCCGAATCGGAGGGTATTGCGACGTGGAACGGCTACAAAACGGTCCTCCTCGGCGCTCGTCTCGTCGGGTATCGCGTGCTCGAACGGGTGGGCTGTCGGGTGCCACCGGTTTCGTTCGAAAAACCGTCGGGTGATTACGTGGCGAAGACATCCTTCGACTGGCACTTCCATCCCGACCCCGAGTTCAACGGAGAGGGGGATTTCTATCAGGAACTCGTCCCGGCGGATCCCATCGATCACAAGTACTACGCCGTGGACACCGGCGACGAAATAGTCGTCCGAGTGCTCCGTGCGAAGTCGAAACTACGCGGGAAAAAGGAGTACATCGACCTCATCGACCCCGAACCGGAGTTGGCGGAGAAAATACGGAACGTGATGAAACTCACCGACTCGCAAGCCATCGGCGTTGACTTCATCGAATCCGACGACGGCTACTGGGCCGTGGACGTGAACCCGGCGATGAGCTTCAGACAAGCCGAGATGGAAGACCAGCTGGTCGAGTCGGTCCTTGCAGTGCTGTCGCGCGATACCGACGAACCGACCGAGGCGGCAACCCGTCCGGTGCTCACCGAACGGGAACTCGGCACGGGAGACTGACACCTCGGTGACGGTAGTGGTCCGTCCGAGCGAATTCCGTTTCATCGTACCACGTCACCGTCGTAGTGTTTATGCTACTTACGGTCGTCCATGTGCGGTGGGCCCGTCGATACTGGGGCTATCGACGAAACGGGGGGTCGGGCGACGTGGTTGCGTCCACCGAACGGACTGCCGGAAGAGAACCGTGGTTCGACGGGACAGCCAGTCGAGTACCGACGCCAAGGAGCGACCCAAACGACATCACAACACCATACCGTCGGTTGCTCTCCCGGTGTCAGCAACGTCGATACGATACAACACATCATAAAAATGACCATGAAAGTAATCTGCGAAAACGGACTCATTCTCGACTGCAAAGGCTACAAAGCGGTAGACAGTGGCGTCATTCTGATGGATGACGAGGACCGAAAGAACGTCGTCGGATTCGTCCCGAGCGAACACCTGGAGTACGTCGTTTCCGAGGACGTTTTCGAGGAGAACCGGAAGCTGCTCGGCGTTCCGGAACCCGAAATCGAATCGCCCGAGGAACTCGACGATCAACTCGACCGATTCGAGCGGGAAGTCGCCGAACTGGAGAAGAATCTGGACGAGCAGACCGATGCGATGTCCGAGGAGGAAGTCGAACTCCACGAAGAAGTCGAGGAGCGACGACAACACCTTCAAGCGCACGTCGAATCGGTCCAATCCCAACTGTCCCAGGTCATCGACCGAGCGGAGCACCTGCGACGGCTCTCGGAAAGTGGGGAAACGGTCGAAACGGAAGCGGGAGAAGCGGACGCCACAGCGGAGGCGGGCGCTTCATCCGCCGTGGAAATCGACGAGACGAGCGAGGACGTCGAGGCACTCCGTCACGAACTCGACGACCGCCTCTCGGCTATCGAGGACCGCCTCGAAACCGTCGCCGAGACGGGCGAAGCGGACGACGAGTCCGACGACGGTGACGACTCGGAGGCGGAGGAAGCGGAGAGCGAAGAGAGTGAAGAGATGGAGGCGGAGGGCGACGGCCAGCACCTCGAACGGATCGACGGGTTGGGTGACACCTACCGCTCACGGCTCGAGGACGCCGGTATCGGCTCCCTCGACGACCTCGCATCGGCCGAACCGAACGACGTCGCCGAGGCGGCGAACGTCCCACGGACCAGAGCCGAAGGGTGGGTCGAAGAGGCCTCCGAAGAGCAACGCTCGAACGCGTGACGGACGCTACCAGTTTTTGTTTTTCGTGTCCGACCGTCTCGGAACCGGACGACTTCGTTAAGTGAGAACACACCGAATCGGGAGGTATGTCCGACCCGACCCTCTCCGACGAGGCGCAGCGACGATTTCCCGTCCCCGACTACGAGGAGATCCCCGACGACCTTCGCGAACGCATCGACGAGGAGACCGAACGCGCCGGATTCACGCCGAACGTGTTCGCGGCGCTCGCGTACAAGCCCTCCCACTTCCGCGCGTTCATGGCCTTCCACGACGCGCTCGTCAACGATACGTCGCTCGACCGCGAGGAGGTGGAGATGATAATCGTCGCCGTCTCCGGTGTCAACCACTGCTATTACTGCAACGTTGCCCACGGCGCGCTCGTTCGCATCTACGCGAAACGGCCCACGCTCGCCGACCAGTTGGTGGCGAACTACCGGCAGGCGGACGTGAGCGAGAAGCGGATGGCGATGCTCGACGTGGCGGTGAAACTCACCGAGCGCCCGACCGAGGTGTCCGACGACGACCTGCAACGACTGCGCGACGTCGGGTACAGCGACGAGGAAGTATGGGACATCGGGAGCGTGACGTCCTTTTTCAACCTCTCGAACCGGATGGCCACGTTCGCCGACTGGCGGCCGAACGACGAGTTCCAAACGATGGGCAGGGAACGACGCGAGTAGCTTTCCGTGACGAACGAACGTCAGCACTCGAATCGTGCCGTCCCATCGCGCTAAAAATCGACCGCTCCGCCGGATTTGTCGTACGAACGGGGGTGGAATCGAACCACCGGGGCCACGAAGTGGCCGCCACCGACGCGGGGTCGATGGTGCTTCTACCAACAAGCAACCCGTTCTCGTCCCGGAGTCCCCCACCGGAGCGCGGCATGGCCGTGCCGGGAAGCGGGCACGACCTGACTGGCGTGAGTATGCCGTGGAACACGACGTTGGGCAGCTGTGCTCGAACGTCTCGGAGTGCGTGGCGACCCGGTCGCACCCTACGACGCTCGCAATTCATCCAATGGCCGCATCCGGTATTGTTATACGGTCCCTACCGTCGAATAATCCGAACGGAACGCACCACGACTGACGACGGACCCGTTGATTCGGAATGGGTAGTTACCGGGATTCATGGGGTCCGCTCGTCCGAAACATCGATAACGAGTTGCGAACCGATCGACCTCAAGACCGCGCTCGAACTATACCACAAAGACGAGGAACCGATTTTGATGAATTGTTCGACCGGCGTCAGGAGGATTCTCCACGAGGGGAAATTGGTTCTGCATTTTGTTTCACACGGTCGTACTGTTCCTCTGCCCACATGAGGGCGTCGTTGGTGTCATTGACTATCAGCCCGGCGATACCTTGGTCGGTGAAGACGGTGATTCCGGCGCGGTCACTATCGAATATCGAAAGCCCGAACGAGAACGGAATGGAAGCGTGGAAGACATTCGCATTCGGGTCGTCCAGTACGTCTGTCGCTACTGACGGATACGTTGAGTAAAACCATTCGTGGACCTCTGGGGGGATGATCACTTCGAGTGAGGCCTCTCTTCCTGAGGTCCCATTCCGGTAGAACCGATCCCCATATCCAGCAACGATGTTGGGTGTCACCACGCGCACCGTAGTCGCTGCTTCGGCATGGTCGAGAAGCGTCGTCATTACGGCGTCTTGAACCCTCGAATGAGTCTCGTGGGTGTCCGCACCCTCGATAAACGGCCAGTTCACCTCGGTATCCGTGTCTAAGGAATCAAGCACCGGTAAGGCGTCGGTAAGCCTGCCAAGTTGGCCAAGGTAGTCACGATGTACGTGGAAGACCATCTGTCCGAGAAACGTTGGATACCACTGACCATCTCTGTATTCGACGAGATCAACCTGTTCGAGCTCGCGAATGACATCATCGAGCGTCGAGCGAGGCATATCGAGCGTTTCCACGAGTTCCGGCTTCGTGTGGGGTTGATTGACGAGTGCACGGACGCACTCGTTGCGCTTGAGCAGAGTGGTGGCGATATCCTCGGGGACAGGAAGTGACATCACAAACAACGTTCTAATGGATTTGCTTAAAATTTTTGTAAGGATTGGAATGGAAATATAGTGGGTTGCTCGACTCTTTTGTGGTGGCGGACGGCTCGTTCTCGGACCGTCTTCCGGTAAAAAGGCGAACGTTTGGTACGGGACGTACTCCTTTCGTAAAATATGAACTCTCCGTAAATTTCTGAACGAATAGTATAATTATATGTCTGTGAGATGTCGGAACTGGGTGTTACAATGCCCAACGATCCCAGTGAAAGTTCAACCGAACCGTCTTCAAAATCGAATCGTCGAAATATCCTCAGGACGCTCGGCGTCGGTGCAGTTGCAGCACCCCTCGGTATTCAGTTCGCGGCTGCAAGCGGCTCCAACGACGGTAAAAGTACGTTCGACACGTCGTTCGATCCAGACGACAAGAAAAAGGTTGCCAAATTCGTCTCGGATACGTTCGAGTGGTCGAATCGAGTCCATCAGCAAGCAACGGCAGCCGACGCCGGTAGCGTAATCAAGGACCAGCGACAGAAAGTGATCGAGGACCTCTCCGACGAGCAACTTCACTCCGTTCAAGAAGTCCTCCGCGATGTGGATCTCACTGTCGCACCCCAATCCACGAGCGATCCGAATGGGGACCCACGAACGGACGCGGATATCTCTCCAAGTAGCTGCAACAATTACGGTGACACCGTTGCAGCGTACATCCACGTCCCGTACGTCGGAAATACACTTCACGCGTTCACGTTCGAGATCGACATCGGTTGGTGTGTCGACGGTGACAAAGTCATCAATGTGTCTCCGTCAACGATCGGAAACGCTCAGGGCTACGTCCTCGTCAACTGGGACTACAAAGGCGTCTCCGACGAGAGTCTGACGTTCCATCCCGATAAGTACTATGCCATATCGTACCAGAAAGGGAAGTATAAGCGGTGTATCGTCGCCAGTTCCGGCGTCTCCTGTGTAGCGACCGACTACGGCTGGATCGAAGCCGTCGTGTACAACGACCGCTCCGGCCGTACGACCGACAAGGGGACGGCCGGATAAACTCACCATCGAGAAGTGTGACTTTGTGATACCTCCTTCGGGGACACAAATAGACTTTTTTTGTAGCTTGCCGGAAAGTGCGTCAAGCACACCGAGTTTATCTTAGCTCCAGTGGAGCAGATAGAGAAGATAGACGCTAGCCCCTGTAACGACGACACCGATGCCAGCAAAGCCGATAGCAGCCAAACCGGTCGTATAAAATGCAATTTGGACGGCTTGCAGACCGACGAGAGTCGCAAACACTGCCAGTATTGTCCAAAAAATAGTTGAGAGAACGGATCGCCCCGCTTCCGAAGCACCCTCTTTTACGGCACGTTGAATCTCGGCCTCGGTGAGGTTGTCGGAGTTTTCCATGATAAATTCTATGCTCGCCATCCACTATAAGTTGATGGTGTAACACTATCAAGGCGATTCGACGCCCGCAGAGAATTCGAGGCGGAAACGAACGCCTTCAGTGGTGCGTTACTGACAACCGGAAGTCCGTAGGCGCGACGGAGCATCATTGATGCCGGGGTGTCATTTACCTCGGAAGCGTCGCCCAGAATAATGGACGCTGCAAGCTTTTGTTTCACCGTCGAACGAACCGCTCTTTCGGGCGTGAGGAGACTGAATTCAATTATAAGAAATTTATATATGGAAGCGAATCTGAACTCCTGTACTGTCAATGCAAGAAATAGGCGCACGTGTCCTGTTCCCGTCAATTGAGAAATAACCTCAAAGACATGTGATTTGACATCGATCGGTCTTCTATGAGTCGCTCTGAAGAGTTGTCTGCGTTCAAAGCATCGCTCGGAGAACTGGTGGAAGACGCACCCGAACTCGAACAGTTCGTCGGGTTCGTCGAGTCCGCCGAAACGACGACCGTCATCGACCACAAAACCAAGGAGTTGATGTCGCTCGCCATCGGCGTCGTCACCCGGTGCGACCACTGCATTCTCTGGCACACCGATGCCGCACTGGAGGCCGGTGCGACCCACGAGGAAATCATCGATACGCTGAAGATAGCCGTCGCAATGGGAGGCGGTCCGGCAATGACCTATGCGATTGTCGCGTACGAGACACTCCAAGCGCTTGAGGCCGAGCGCAACGAGTAACAAACCTCTCTCCGCGTTCGACCATGAGCCGAATCGTCCTTTCGGGCGTGAGGCGACCGAATCCGGGAACTATGGAAAACTGGTATTTGTCGATAACGAATAAGTGAGACACTCTGTGGATTGTGTGAAAACTGAAAGCGGGAACTACGAATACGACCCCACTGTGGGGAAGAGACCGTTGGACCTATCGAGTAACCGTCTTAGGGGATTTGTCTTACTCCGGTAGTTGCCTGCTCTGTTCTGTATCGATTACTGCTTCTCCTCGAAGGGTTCATCTCGCTGTTCGAACACTACCGTGAGCCTCCCTGGTCTCTGACGTTGGGCGGCATTGTGGATCCCCTCGAAATGCTCTAACATCTCCGTTGAATCACTCGTTCCGGCACGGACCGTCCGTGACTCCTCTCGGAGCGTGTCGTACAGTCAATTCAGCAATCTTTCGACGGCATGTGCATCGTCCTTCGACGTAATCTCGAAGGTGGCCTCGTACTCACCCATACTGTCGCATAGGTTCTTTCGAGGGATAGGGTTATCCCAAACGGGCTCTCTACCGTACCGTCCGTCAAACAGCGATAGTTCTCTCCGGGAAGTTCGACTGGAGAAATGAAGTTACGTCGTATCGCCGTGTGGCGACGGTACGAAACGTTAGTTAGTTGCGGACGACGTTTGTCGCGCGCGGGCCCTTGGGGGCCTGTTCGATGTCGAATTCGATATCGGTCCCTTCCGTCAGGTCTTCGCCGCCAACGTCTTCCATGTGGAAGAACACGTCGTCGTCGGAGTCGTCAGTCGAGATGAAACCGTAGCCGCCAGTGTCGTTGAAGAAATCAACCTTACCGTTTGCCATTACAACTAAACAGAGACCCACCACACGGATATACCTACCGCATTCGTTTTTTAATCCGGGAATTATTTAGACAAACATCCAGAACAGAGGAGTTTCGATCTTTATTTGACCAATTGGGTGGTTCTGTGGAGAAGACACACCGAATTCACCAGAACGAACGGTTCCTTCTACTGAACCCATACTTCTCGATCGGCGAGGCCCTTGCTAATGGTCGGGTCATGAATCTCGGTGGAAACCACTCAGCCGTTCGACTATCGAACGACTTGTCCTTTCAGGCGTGAGGCGGCCGAGTTCGGCCGTCTCAAAATCGCCATACTTGTGAGACAATTTAATGATGTGTATTTCTCATGAAGTATCTGTGGTGTAGGTCGGTAGTTTTCGCTTATCGTCCGGGTTTCCCTAGATGTGAACTTTCTATCATTTTGGCTTGAAGAGTATGCAAATCACTACCGAGTGTGTTTAGCAGACCCAGCGATGCAAGTAGTTTTGACACTCATTGACATTATGAGCTTGAGAACCACTACTGCTATATATCTATCCAGTCTTTGATGGAAATATGGCAGCCGAATCAGACGATACTAGTTTATCTCGTCAACAGCGTCTCATAAGTGGACTATTGGGTGTCGTGCTGACAATATTGTATGCTTATCTTTCCAGCTATGTTGGGAGTAAGTTGACAATTATACTGGTAGCCTTTCCACTAGCATGCATACTACGAACCTTCCAACAAAGATCTTGGAAAAGATCCTTTATGAATGCGAGTGCAATTGCTCTGGGACTTCTTTTGTCTACCTACCTCAATATATTTTAATCTAGTCTAGAACTCCTTAAATAGTGCCAAGAAGATATACATCTGAATGGTAAACAGACGTAAGTTTCTGAAACTTAGTTCAACTGGAATTGCGGGAACAAGTGCATTTAGTGGGATGGCCTCTGCAGCGGAACATTCTACACCAGACGAAATTATTAGTAGCTCAAAAGTAGTGGAAGAAACCGATGAATATACAATTAGAAGAACTGAAACGGAAGACGGAATCGTATACACTCGATTCAATAAAATCGAAGGGACTGTTGAGGTGTTGCCAGATTATGGTACGGAAGCATCTGCGTCTACATTCTCTCAAGAACGAGTAGGTACAAGTGCCACAACTAGCGGAGTTAAGGTTATTGAAACATCGACTCCCTATCGTATTGAGATAGAAAATCAATGTCATATTAAGAGATGTGGTAGTGGTTATGACCACATAATTTCTGGCACCGCATTTAGATTTGTGGGATGGGCGAACACAATTGCTAATGCAGTACTTGCAAGTGCTGTTCTTAGCACCCTTACTGAAAGACTCCCTGCTCTCGCAGTTTCTGCGATTAAGAACCATGAAACAGTGGCAAATGCTTTTGTTTCGTTATTTGCAGGCGAAGTTGCAAATAATTCGTACTCGTTTGCAGTATACGACTATGATTTGGGTGGTTTCGGGATCTACTCCCCTGCAATCGGCGGTGGATTTGCAAATGTATGGAAAGCTCGGAAAAATGCCCTTATCCCACATCCAACTTTGCTTGGTGCAGGTATGAAAGACACACATTTAGGGAGTAACTGCTGAGGCTCCCGTTCCCCGGCAGAAGTTATATTTTGCCCAACATTTATTGCGAGGACTCGGTGCTCTGTGGGGTATAAAAGTACCCGAAGTTTGTGAAACATCGATTAAAATGACAATATTTTAATACAGAATAGTCCTCTGGTGAAGAGTATTTCCACTCTCGCTAGAACTAGGTAATCCAATGTTTTATAGATGGACCTAAGATAACCAGTAGTTTCCTAACATACCATTGCCGATCTACTGACTTTGGATGTGGTTTAATCGTAAGAAGGCTTCGACCCCCGTTCAGTTCCTAAACGAAATCTACTCGACCAACAGGGGTCGATTTATAAGGAATCCACTCACGTCTGTTGGATTTGTATCGTTCATAAACATGGGCGCTGCAGGATTTGAACCACGATCGTTCCGCTTTGCTCCACTCCTTGATTCAAATCCTTCGCGGACATCATCCGCTCGTCACGTTCGTTCTTCGCAGAATGATGGGCGCTGCAGGATTTGAACCCGCGGCAACTTGGTCCGAAGCCAAGCACTCTGTCCAGACTGAGCTAAGCGCCCGTACTCATTCGTACTGGCCCCTACTTTTTAAACGTCGTGGTTTCATCTCGCGAAAATCGCATTCCGACCATTTATACGGCGTGGACCGAGTACGTCGCCGTATGAGTATCGACGGGCGTGCGAAGGGACTGTTCGAACTCACACGTCCGGGGAATACGTTCGCGGCGGGCGTGCTCACGTTCATCGGCGCGTTCGTCGCGGGCGGCGTCTTCACCGACTCGCAACCGGTGCAGGTGGTCGCGGCCGTGGTGGCGACGTGGTTGGCGACGGGGGCGGGCAACGCCATCAACGACTACTTCGACCGGGAGATCGACCGCATCAACGCGCCGGAGCGACCCATTCCGCGGGGAGCGGTTTCGCCGAAGGGAACCTTGCTATTCAGTATCGTGTTGTTCGTCGGTGCCGTGGTCGCGGCGCTCGCGTTGCCCGTCTTCGCCATCGCCATCGCGGCGCTCAACCTCCTCGCGCTCGTGGCCTACACGAAATTATTTAAGGGCCTACCGGGGGTCGGGAACGCCGTCGTCGCCTATCTCGGCGGGAGCACGTTTCTGTTCGGCAGTGCGGCGGTTGCGGCCGACGCGGGAAGCGTCGGCGTTCCGGTCGCACAAATCCGAACCGCCGCGATTCTCTTTTTGCTCGCCGCGCTCTCGACGTTCACGCGGGAGATAATCAAGGACGTCGAGGACATGGCTGGCGACCGGGAAGAGGGATTGAACACCCTTCCGTTAGCCATCGGTGCACGTCGCGCGACGGCGTTCGGTGCGATACTGCTCGTCGTCGCCGTCGCCGCGAGTCCGCTGCCGTACCTGTGGGGCGTGTTCGGACTGCCCTATCTGGTGGTCGTCGTTCCCGCGGACGCCATCATGCTCTATGCCGCCGCCGAGAGTTTCGGGAACCCGACAGCCGGACAAAATCATTTGAAATATGGTATGTTTCTCGCGGCGTTCGCGTTCGTCATCGGTCGGATAGCCGTCCTCTTTTGAGCGTTTTCGCCGGGTCAGATAGCAATCAAAAAGAATATAAGCGGGACCCAATATATTAATCCCAGATGATACAGGGGGAGAAAACTGACGTTTCGCTCACCGTTCCCCCGTTTCGCTATCGAATCGGAAGGTGCAACCGTGTACAGTGAGGGTTCACGATGTACGACTTAGGTGGGGTGTTCGCGGGGAGAGATATCAATCCCGGGACGAACCTGGTCGTCGCAGGGCCGCCGATGACGGGAAAGCGGCGTCTCACATTCGACATGCTCGCACACGGTAACCGTTCAGGCGACGGTTCGATACTCGTGACGACGAAAAGCGCGGGCAAACAGGTGCTCTCGGAGTACGAATCGCGCCTCGACGAGCCGGACAGTCCCATCGGTGTCGTGGATTGTGTTTCGAAACAGCAGGGAATGGCTCCGCAACGGACCGACGGTATCGAATTCGCGTCCTCGCCGGTGGACATGACCGGCATCGGAATCAAGCTCTCGGAGTACCTCCAGCGATTTTACGATTCGGGCGTCCGTTCCAACCGCATCGCGTTCGATTCGCTTTCGACGCTCCTCATGTACTCGAACCTCCAAACCGTGTTTCGGTTCCTCCACGTTTTCACCGGCCGCGTCCAGAGCGCGGAGGCCCTCGGACTGTTCGTCATCGACTCCTCGGCGCACGACGCGCAGACGATGAGCACGCTCCGACAGTTGTTCGACGGCGAAATCGAAGTTCGAGAAGACGGGGACGACGGGTCGGAAATCCGGTTGAAGGGCGTCGGCCCGACGACCGAGTGGCGGCGAGTGTAGCTCTCGACCTGTCGAAAGAGCCAATACTTTTGCGCATTCGTGGCGTCAGTTCTCCCATGACTATCGAACGAGACGACGAACTGCGGGACGTCCTCGAACTCGACACGGTGGCGGTCGTCGGCTGCTCTTCGACGCCCGGAAAGGACGCCCACGAGATTCCGAAATACCTCCGCGACCACGGGTACGAGGTCATCCCCGTCAACCCCTTCGCGGACGAAATTTTCGGACGGGAAGCGGCGGATTCCCTTGCAGCCGTGGACGAGGAGATAGACATCGTGGACGTGTTCCGCCCGAGCGATGAAGTTCCCGAAATCGTGGATGCCGCTCTCGAACGGGACGACGTGGATACCGTCTGGATGCAGTTGGGTATCCGCGACGACGACGCGGCGAAACGTGCGGAGGACGCCGGAAAACGAGTCGTTCAAGACCGCTGTATGAAGGTCGAGTACGGCCGGTTGATGGGGTAACGGGGACGAACCCATCGAGAAACCCGCCGAATCGCTGTTTCCCTTACGCCTCGGGTTCGTAGACGTACAGACAGTCGTTGCTGTAGGATCGACCGAACTTATCGGCGTCCTCACAACAGAGGACGCGACCGTCGTCCATCACGTAGATATTGTCGACGTTGATGAGGGCGTCGTCCGCGATGTCCGCCGGGTCGCTCGCGTCGGGGCCGACGATGACGGGTTCGAGGGTCGAAACGTTGTAATCGTCTTCGAGTTCGGCGCGGTAGACGACGCCGCCGTCCACGCGGTCCAGTCGGATGTCACCGAGCGTGTCGGCCAGCGCGTCGTTGAGCGCCGAAATGGCGAAGTAAACGTAGTCGCCGGGTTGCGCGCCGTCGACGCTATCGACGCCTTCGGCCTTGTTGAACTCGATGGTCGCGCCGACTTCCTTGGCCGCCGCACGGGTTTCGAGGAAGGGAACCTTCCGGAGTTCCTCGTCCACCCCGTTCGGCCCCTCGTTCTCGTACTGCTCGGCCCACTCGACGATCTCCTCGTTCGTGATGTAGTTCCGGTTGCCGTTTTCGACGACTTCCTTATCGGCCTCTTCGAGCGCCGCGTTGAGGTCGTCTTCCCAGTCGGTGTCGGCGTGGGTGTCGAGATAATCGACCTGCGTGACGTCGTCGTAGTGGGAAATCCACTTTTCGACTTCGGCGTTTGACGCGTGGCCCAACTCGAGCCACTCGAATTCGAGGTCCACGTCGGCGGGCGGGTTCTTCTTCGCAGCGTCCGCGTTGGTCACCTTCGGCGCGTACAGGGTTCCGGCGACGTTCATCGGGTCGCAGTAGCCGTCGATTTCCTCGTCGGCGACGAACTTGTAGATTCCCTTGCTGTCGCCGTCGGAACAGCCGTACACGGTTCGTTTGTCGCTCTGGATGTCGGGGGACTCCCACGACGCTCGGCCCATCACGTAGTATTTGATGGGTTCTGGCGTCTCCGCCGTCGGCTCGCGGAAATCGACGAAGTAGCCGTAGCGGTACGGGTTCGGGTACACGTCGCCGATGGGGTTCGTCGTGTTCCGCTCGTCCTCCGCGGACTGGTCGACCGGTGTGGCAGTCTGGTCGATGCGTTCGGCACCGAGGTAGTACGCGAGGAATTCGAGGCCCGTGAGCGCCCAGTAGCCTTGGACACCCCACGACTCGTCGCCGTAGTATTCGTCGATGGCTTCCTGAATTCCGCTCGGATTCGGTCGGTTCCAGAACTGACAGCCGCCGATGAGGTTCTTCCCGCTTCCCTTCTCCACGATGTCGCTCACCGTCGCGGTCAGCGAAACGCGGGGTTGAGCGTAGTTCTCCTCCGCGGAAATCATCGTGTTCCACGGACTGCGGTCGCCGTAGCAGTTGATTCGCGTCCCGCCGAGTTCTCGCATCGGTTCCGTGTTTGCGAGGTTGATGGCGTTCTCCAGGTCGGCGGTCCAGCCGCCGTCTCCGCCCTGACTGATGGGTATTCGGGACACGTTTCCGGGACTGTTTTCCCAGTTGGTGAACAGGTACCCTTCGGTACCCTCCTCGTCGGTGGGGACGAACTGGTTACAGTCGGGATTGAATCCGGCGTCGCCGTACTGCGTCCCGGCGAAGTTGTCCCGCGTGATATCCCACCCATCCGGCGTCTGGGTGACGCCGAGTCGTTCGGTGCCGCCGTTGATGCGGTCTTCCTCCCGTGCGAGGAACGTGAAATCGCCGCTCGCGCTTCGAACCATCCCTTTCTCCTCGTTCGTTTGCGGCGTGGGGAGGCCGGAGAAATCGTCGTTGCGTCCGTCCATCGAGAACCGGAATCCCTCGAAATAACCGATGCCGGACCTGTTGTAGGGTGCGGGGTTGTCGCGGCTCGGGTGTTGAAGGCTGTACAGCGGCGTTCCGTCCTCGAAGACGAACGGGCCGGTGACCTCCGCGCCGAACGCGGTGGACGAAAAGCGCTTGAGGTTGCCCCTTACGTACGGTGCACTCGGAGTGTCGTCGTCCTCCGGCGGTTCGGTGCTTTCGATACCGATGACGTTCGATGAAACGCTCGCGCCTAGCGTCGCGGCGACCGATGTGGCCATCAGTTTGCGTCGGGTGAACTCGACCATGCAAGCGGTGATTTACAGTAGGATAATATGTAAATTTATAATAGGTGTATTTGCTATATTGGACGGATGCGACGTCTATGTACCTATTCCCCCGACACTGTTCAAAAAATTAGACATTCGAACGTCGACCGCGAGAACACCGTGCTTTCACGGGAATCGACGAATTTTCGGTCGATTATCCTTTTCTCTCCCGTTCTATTGTTCCCGAACGAATTTGATATCGTATGAGAATGTGGTGTAATATGAGTGGTGACAGGTGACTTACCACGGAGCTATCGACTACTCCCCTCCCGGAAAACAGAACGTCCCTTCCGAGTGACGTGCGAGTTCCCCTACTCCATCCCCATCTCTTCCGCGCCAGTACGTATCTCTTCGGCTCGTTTCCGAACCGTCGAAACGTACCGCTCTATCTCCGGAGGGGTTTTGCCGTAGAACGAGGCGACCCAATTGAGGTCGGTGTACGGTTGGGTGAGGAAATACGCGGACAGCGTATCCCGACCCGCCTGGATTATCTCCGGCGGGACGCCACGTTCGCCCGTTCCCGCCTCCTCGAACCCGTTCACGTCGAAGTACACGTCCGCGTACAGTTCCGCCAACTCGGGGTCCTCGAACCGAACTCCTTCGTGGTTCGGTGCTTCGAATCGGTAGCGAGCGCTCCCATCCTCGGCCGATATCGTGACGATTCGGACTCCCAGTATGTACTCCCTGTATATCGTCTCGGCGGGAGTCGCATTTCGATCAGTCTGTGACATGGATAGTTGGTCGTGGTCGCTCGACCGCCACCGAGACCGATAGCCGTCGGTCCTCGGATGTAGAGGTCCAAGGAGGAGCGTCGTTTAGTAGTTTGATAATTCCACTATATACGGCTCCGTACCTTGCACCCGCAAAAGTCACTCAGTGCCTCTCCTTCTCCATGTACCTCTCTAACCCCGTGCTTATCCCTCCCACTCGGCGAACGAGCGGTAGATTCCCTTCGAGAGGTAGCGCTCGCTGGAGTCGGGGAAGATGGTGACGACCGAATTTCCGGGGACATCGATTTCGCCGTCCCGAATCTTCTCGGCGACCTGTTGGGCCGCGATGCTCGCTGCACCGGCCGAGGAGCCGACGAGGTGGCCCTCCTCGCGTGCGAGCCGTTTCAGTTCGTCGTGGGCGGTTTCGTCCGGCACTTGGATGATTTCGTCCACGAGTTCGGGGTCGAACAGTTCGTTGGTCGTCGGGTCGTGCGTCCCGATGCCCTCTATTTTGTACTCCTCCTCGGGTACGTCGGCTCCCTTCGTCGTGGAGTAGAGCGACCCTTCCGGTTCGACGGCGGCGACGTAGGTATCGGGGTGCTGGTCGCGGGCGTACTTCGCCATGCCCATCAGGGTTCCGGCGGTGCCACACCCGGCAACGACCGCGCCGATGTCGCCATCGAGAGCGTCGTAGAGTTCCGGTCCCGTCGTCTCGTAGTGCGCTTCGACGTTCAGCGGGTTGCTGAACTGCTGCGGAACGACCGCGTTTTCGGTTTCCTCGGCGAGCTGGTGGGCGCGCTCGATAGCGCCGCCCATGCCGTCCGCGGTCGGCGTGTTGATGACCTCCGCCCCGAGCGCGCGCATGAGCTGTTGCTTTTCGAGGCTGAATCGTTCCGGGACGACGAACACGGCGTTCACGCCGAGTTGTCCTGCGGCGATGGCGAAGCCGATACCCGTGTTTCCGGCGGTCGGTTCGATGACGGTCCCGCCGGGTCGGAGTTCGCCGCTGTCGAGCATCGCCTCTATCATGTACTTCCCGATGCGGTCTTTGACGCTCGCGCCGGGATTGAACGACTCAACTTTCGCGCACACTGGTACCTCGTCGGGGGCGGCCTGAACACGGACGAGCGGGGTTCGACCCACCGTGTCGAGGACCGATTCGAGCGGTTCCCGATGTGTCGTCATGTCGCAAAAATTGACGGGAGGGCTGTTAGTCGTTGTTATGTCTTCCGACTCGGTGCGTTACGTGCTCGCTTCGACCGTCTCGTCGGTCGAGTCGTCCTCCGCTTCGGCCTCGCCGTCCGCCTCGGCGGATTCGACTTCGGACAGCACCTCGTCTACGTCGATGCCTTCCTCACGGGCCAACGCCTCGATGAGTGCCTTCTGGTGTTCGTTTTCCGCTTCGAGTCGCTCGACGCGCTCGTTCGTCGTCTCCAGCGTCTCGCGCATGTCTACCAACTGCTCGCGCATCTCGTTGAGTTTAGCGTACAGTTTCTCCGCGGTGTCGGCGACTTTCTGAATCTTTTTGGCCGTGCTTCCGAGTCCCATATTCCCCCATTCGTTCCGGAGTAATGTGGGTTTTCCGACTCAAGCAGGACGCTTAACTCGGTTCCACGGATGGGTATGCACATGAGCAAGGCGCTGAAAGCCGGTATGGTGTCGTGTCTGGTCGTAGTTGCGCTCGTTTCCCTGCCGTATTTCGTCGCTCCGGCGGCGGCGGTCAGCGTCTACTACGATACGATTCCCGTCCCCGTCGAACTGCTCGACGTTCTCCTCTCTCTCGTCGCGTTCATCGCGTTCGGGTCCGCGCTGCGCGGCCGGTCGGACCCGGCGACCGTCGCGGGCGTCACCCTCGTCCTCGGCGGCTTTCTGGCGGGCATTACGCTCTGGTGGGCCGTCGTGACCCCCGCGTCCACGTTGATCGAAGCGGCACGCATGGACGCGTTGAACGGGTATCGCTGGGTGGTGTTCCTCGCGACGCTTGCCGTCCCCACAAGCGCGGGTTGGTACGCCCGAACCGTGCTGTAGTCGTCCCTTTTGGGTCCACAGCGATGTGTTACTCCCCGACAGTCGGCCTATAACAAAGTAACGTGACGGTGCAGGTGGTAGCGTGTCGCCGAACGCTCTCTCCCGCCTGTGGTCGCACGTCTCTCCCCCGTTGCTGATAGCCGTGTTAGGAGTGATGCTCGGCGACGTGATAACGACCGGTATCGGTTTGGAACTCGGGCTGAGCGAGGGGAACCCGTTCGTCGCCCACCTCCTCGCCGAGATGGGACTGGTCGGATTGCTCCTTCTCAAAGCGGCGACCGTCCTCCTCCTCGTGGTCCTCTCGGGATGGACCCAGCGGTCGCGTCGGACGTTTCGACTCGGAAGCATCGTCTATCTCGTCGTCGGACTGCTCGTCGTCGTCTCGAACGTCGTGGCCATCGCCACGGTCGGATGACTTCCGGGCCAAAGTCGAAGCCTGACGCCATTCCGAACCCGAAAGGCCCTTAAGTCGGAGTGGAGTAGAAGGAAGTGGACTAGGTTGGGCAGTTAGGCCCTGCTCCCCGCCCGCGCTATGGTCTTGAGCGGGAACCAAACTCCGGGTACGTCCGGTCAGACCGGGCCGGGCCCCGAAAGCCAACGCAGAAGCCTCGTCCGACGGGGCCAGCGGTCCGCGGCGAACACTCGCAGGGGTGTCCCGTCGCGGTTAGTCGGTGGCAATCCGTCAGGCACGGAAGTGAGCAGCGGACCGCCGAACAGCTGTCGCTCGTCGGATCGCGGGGTGGAGGAGGCAACCGGGATTCCCCGGTCCGGAACGCCGGGCAACCCCGGCCGTCCACATTCATATCGCATTCTCACCGTCGAGTCGAAATGCCGTCTCGAATCCAAACGCCATCTCGAATACAGATGCCGTCTCGGTTCGACCGAACCTTATCCGTTCAGTCGTGACGACCGAATCCCCCACGAATCGAGCACGCTATCGACGAAGACCCGCGTCCAGCGGGCGCGCTTTTCGGGTTTCACGTCGTCCTGCGTGACTTCGAAGAGACAGGACGGCACGTCGCGGTCCGCCCGCATCTTGTTGACGAGCATCGGCGTGGTGTCGTATTTCGTCTCGCTCACGGGCGTGTGAACGAAGTCGTAAACCGGTTCGTAGCCGGTGACGTACTCATCGTTCAACCGTTCGACCGCCGCATCGACGCTCGTGACGATTTCGTCGTGTTTCGAGCGGAACACGTTCTGTCCGACGCCCTCGTCGCCCTTGCGTCGCAAGATCCCCTTGGAACTGTGAAGGTCGATGAACAGGTCCGGGTCGTGCTCCTCGATGGCGCTCCAAACCGCCTTCGCGAGCGCGTTCGTCGGCGGTTCCCCGATGGGGAATTTTCTGTTCAAGTCCATCCCCGGCGGCCACTCCCGGCGTTCGTGGCGCACGCCGCGAACGTTCGCTTTCGGGAGGACGACGAGCGTTCCTGCGTCGATGTCCCACTTCCTGATCGCGTCCGCGGCCCAGTATCCGCTCTCTTCGTTGCCGTGCATTCCCCCTTCGACGAACGCGGTCGGGCCGGGGGACCCCGATCGAATCTCGTAAATCGTCGTCTCCTGTTCCGTCCCGTCGCGTATCGTCGCCGTCGAGACCGTTTGCGTTCCCGTCGATGTCGTCGCCGTCGTCTCCGTCGAGTCCGCCGACTCCGACCCGGACGATACGTCCGTCGTCCGGGCGTTCGCGTCCGAGTCGCTTCCAGCACACCCCGCGAGGAGGACCGTGCCACCGGCCGAAACGGAACCGACGGTAGAGAGGAAGGTTCTTCGACTCCTGTTCATACCGAAAAATAACGGCCGGTCTACTTCAACGCTGTTCCACGACCGTCGGAACGACGGGCGACGATAGCCGTCTCAGTCTCCCGACAGCACCGCCATCTCGGACGGGTTCGAAATCTCGATTCCCCCCGCGAGGTTGCGGTAGGGGTACGGGATGTCGATGCCCTCCTCGTCGAAGCGCTGTTTGACCGCGGTGACGTACTCGCCGCGCGTCTTCACGAAGTCACTGCGCTTCGGGTCCGAAATCCAGAAGCGGGATTTGAGCCCCACGGAGGAGTCGCCGAGTTCGGTGAGCCGAACCGACGGTTCGGGGGTATCGAGGATGTCCGAGTGGTTCTCGGCCTCCTCGATGATGATCTCGGTCGCCCGGTGGATGTTGTCGTCGTAGCCGATGCCGAAGAGGAACTGGATGCGGAGTTTGTCGTTGGCGACGGGGTTCTTGATAACGCCGTCGGTCAGCACCGAGTTCGGCACCGTCAGCAGTTCGTTGTCGAACGTTCGAACGCGGGTCACGCGGAGGTCGATGTCCTCCACGATACCGGAGTAACTGCCGTCGTCCCACTCTATCCAGTCGCCGATTTTGAACGGTTTGTCGGTGAAGATGAACACCCCGGCGACGAAGTTGGCGATGAGGTCCTGCAGCGCGAAGCCGACGGCCAACGTCGCGGCGGCACCGATGGTGGCGAACGCGGTGAGGAAGTTCCCGAGCTCGGCAAACCCGAACGCGAGTGCGACTGCCACGAACAGGACGACCAACTGCGTTATCTTCGTAAGTGGTTTCTTGACGCTATCTTCGTATCCACGCCTGTCGAGTAGGCGTTTCACCATCGGTATGACGACGATTCTACCGAGCAGGTAGAGGGCGATAAACGAGACAACGAAGTAAATCGCTTGCGTCACGACCCCCGCGTTATCGCCGAAGATACCACCGAGTCCGGGCAGCGGTTCCATCAGTGGTACACCGCCGTGTTCCCACGCGTTTCGACGAGTTCGGCGTTCACCTCGTCAGCCAGTTCGTCCGCGAGTTCGTCGGTCGAGGTGCCGCCGCGGGCCGCTCGGAGGAACTTCACCTTCACGAGCTTCTCGTTTTGCAGTTGGTTTTTCAGTTCCTCGGTGACGGCACCGACGCCGCTCTTGCCGACCCACACCGTCACGTCGAGGTCGTGTGCCTCTTTGCGCAGTTCGTGATTACTCATAAGTAGCGGATAGTTTGGCGCGACCACCTTTAAAGCTTGTAACCAACACGTCCGGCCAGAGTTGGGGAGAGTGTGAATATCTCGCACCCGCTTGCGGGTTTCAACACCTTTGTATCGTATGAATCCCGATGTTCGGATATGACTTCGAAGGTCGTCGTGCTCGGTGCTGGCTACGCTGGTGCTGGCGCGATACAGCAACTCGAAGAAGAACTCGATGACGCTGACATTACGTGGGTGTCGGACAAGGACTACCACCTCGTCCTACACGAATCCCACCGCGTTATCCGCGACCCGCGAGCGAAGGACAAGGTTACGCTCCCGATTCACGAGATCAAATCCCCGAGCACGCGATTCGTGCAGGACACCGTCGTGGACATCGACACGGACGACCGAACGGTCGAACTGGAAGACGGAGACGACCTCGAATACGATTACCTCGTCGTCGCGCTCGGCAGCAAGACGGCCTACTACGGCATCCCGGGCATGGCGGAGAACGCCCTCACGCTGAAGAGTCTGGACGACGCGCTCGAAATCCACGACCAAGTGAAGGAGGCCGCCAAGACCGCCTCCCGCAACGACCCGGCGAAGATCGTCATCGGCGGGGCCGGACTGTCCGGCATCCAGAGCGCCGGTGAAATCGCGGAGTACCGCGACAAGCACCGCGCACCCATCGACATCTACCTCGTCGAGGCACTCGACGAAATCATGCCCGGACAGGACCCCGAACTGCAGGGGACGGTGAAGAAGTACGTTCTCGAAAAGGACATCAACATCCTGACCGGGGACCCGATTACCGAAGCCACCGAGGACGAGATTCAGTTCGACGAGGGCGACGCCCTCGACTACGACGTGTTCGTCTGGACCGGCGGCGTGACGGGCCGCGACGCCATGGACGACTGCGGACTCGACAACGAACACAACCGCGTCACCACCGAATCCAACTTCCAGACCAGCGACGACCGCGTGTTCGCCATCGGCGACTGTGCCATCATCGACCAAGGCGAGAACCCGGCACCGCCGACCGCCCAGGCCGCGTGGCAGGCCGCCGAAGTCGTCGGCGAGAACGTCGCCCGCGCCATCTACGGCCAGCCGCTCACAACGTGGACGTACAACAACAAGGGGACCGTCATCTCCATCGGTGACGAGGCCGTCGCTCACGACGTCAAAGTCGCCGGGATGGACTTCCCCATCAGCACCTTCAACTCCACGCCCGCGGAGGTCCTGAAGAAGGCCATCGCGGCGCGCTGGATCGCCGACATCTCGTCGTACAACCGCGCCATCAAGGCGTGGAGCGTGCTGTAATCGCGGATTCGCCGCCTCAAAAATCAGTTTTCTCGATTGCTACGGAATCCGAACGTCGTGTTCGAGCGTTCCGATTCCCTCTATCTCGACTTCGACGGTATCGCCGTCTTCGAGCGGTGCGACCCCCGACGGCGTGCCGGTGATGATGACGTCGCCCGGTTCCAGCGTGAGGTAGGTCGTAATCTCCGCGACGAGTTCCGGGACGGAGAAGATGAACTGGTCGCGCGAGGACTCCTGTCGCACCTCGCCGTTGACGCGGAGTTGCACGCGGGCGTCCTCCGGGACGTCCTCGGGCGACGCCACGACCGGCCCGAGCGGGCAGGAGTTGTCGAACGCCTTGCCGCGGACCCAGTTCTGCTCCAAATCTTGGTCGTCGCGGTTCGAGATATCGTTCACGCACGTGAAGCCGTCAACGACGTCCATCGCGTCCTCCTCGGCGACGTTCCGACACTGCTCGCCGATGACGACGCCGAGTTCCGCCTCGTGGTCGATGCGTTCCTTTCCGGCCGGGAGCGTGATGGTGTCGCCGTGGGACGCGACGGTGTTCGGCGGCTTGAGGAACAGTAGCGGACGCGTGGGAACGTCCTTGTTTCGTTCGGCTGCGTGGTCGGCGTAGTTCAGGCCCACACAGACGATTTTCGTCGGTTCCGTGGGTGCGAGGAGTTCGACCTCCTCGGGCGCGTAGCTGTCGCCCCCGAATCGGAGTTCGCCGTCGCGCCATTCGCCGGTTCTGACCGACCCTGCCGGGTCGCGGAATCGGACTCGATGCATACGCTGGGTGTCGTATTCGGGGGGCAAAACGGTTCGGACTCCGGTAACACCCCACCCGCCGCCAACATCTTTTAAGACGGTTTAGGCAGTATCCCAACGTACACCATGGAGCTTACTTGGTACGGACACTCGACATGGCACGTCACCGTCGGCGACACGGAACTCCTCATCGACCCGTTCTTCGACAATCCGAAGACGGACACGGACCCGGAGGAGTTGGACCCGGACTACGTGCTGCTCACGCACGGGCACGCGGACCACATCGCGGACTCCGACCGGTTCCGTGACGCGCACTTCGTCGCCACGCCGGAGGTCATCGGCTACGTGACCGACGAGTACGGCGTCGAGGACGGTACTGGGATGAACATGGGCGGCACCTTCGAAGCCGATGACGCCTACGTCACGATGGTTCGCGCCGACCACACCAACGGCCTCGACACGGGCTACGGTGCCTCCGGCGGGATGCCCGCGGGCTACGTCATCAGCGACACCAAGCCGACCCAAGTCTCCGACGAGGAGAGCGAGACGTTCTACCACGCGGGCGACACCTCCCTGATGACCGAGATGCGCGACGTCATCGGCCCGTTCCTCGAACCCGACGCCGTCGCGGTTCCCATCGGCGACCACTTCACGATGGGACCGTGGCAGGCCGCCGTCGCGGTGGACTGGGTGGACGCCGACTACGCGTTCCCGATGCACTACGACACGTTCCCGCCCATCGAGCAGGACCCCGAGGACTTCGTGCGCGAGGTTGAGGCCACCGGTAACGACGCCGAAGTTCACGTCTTGGACGGCGACGAGACGTTCGACCTCTCCGAAGAACTCTGGTGACGGAGAAGGGACGGATTCGCGGGATGTGACGTCGGACTTTCTGTTTTTCAGGTGTTCGAGTACGTGGAGGGGTAGGAGCAACCGCGAAGAAGGGCCGGAACGCCCGTATCCGTTTGCTACACAGCAAATTGTGAGTGAGTGAGATTGCAGCGACTACGCAGACGGTCCAGGAAGTCCCCACCCGGTCGCTACGAAGTGATTTTGGTTGTTTGCGATTGCAGTTACAGAAAAGCAGTCTTTGAAAGCCCCCGCCCGGTCGCGGTCGCTCGCCGACATCTCGATGCGAACCGCACATCGAGAGTGGTCACCGAGACGACCACGATAAACGCGACCGGCGGCCCCTTTCAATCCACCCAGACACAGCGACCGCCCCTCCACCGCACCGCGTACTCACGGCGCTGCCGTTCGTTTTCGAGGTTTCTCTGAAACCTCGCATGCCACGACCTCCCCAACCGACTCCTTCGCATCTGCTCAGTCGTCCCTCGCGCTTTCCAGCAGGCCCTTGGATGTGAAACCCTCGGACCTGCTGACGAACGCGCCACGGCGGTTGACTTGTTTCACATCGACTATCTTTCACGGTCGTACATCTTCACTCCGACAAGCGCGGCCGGAAGAACAAGCCTTAGGAGTGTTGCGGCGAACGTGGAAATTGCAATGCCAGAAGTCACTACCACGTCGGAAGCAGGATACAGCGCAGAGAACGAGGTCCGCGATTTCTCCGTCACCATCGACGCGACGGGCGAGGACGCCCCGGACACGCTCGAAACACTGCTCGCCGCGTACGGTTCGTGCTACGTTCCCGCCCTTCGCGTGGGTGGCGAACAGCGCGGCGCTGGCGACCTCGGCAAGATCGAAATCGACGTGAGCGGCGACCTGAACGACGACGACAAACTCGAAGCCGTCGCGTTCGACATCAAGTGGGAAACCGAGACGGACGACGAGACGGCACAGGACGTCATCGACCGCGCCTTCGAACTCTGCAAGGTTCACGACGCGGTGAAAGAGAGCCTGCACGCCGAGACGAGCGTCGAGACGGGCGCGTTCTAACGACCCGCTCGAACCCCGAAAGGGAAGCGTTAAAAGTCGCGCGGCGGAACGTGGGTGTATGAGTCAGACCCAAAAACAAGCGCGAAAATGCGTCTCGTGCGGGATTAACATCTCCGGCACGAACGCCGCGTCGTTCAAATGCCCCGACTGTGGGCAGACGATCTACCGCTGTGCGAAGTGCCGAAAACAGAGCAACCTTTACGAGTGCCCCGACTGTGGGTTCCTCGGACCGTAAACCATGGGAAAAGTAGCAGCTAAAGTCAAGGTAATGCCGCAGAGCCCGGAGATCGACCTGGACGACCTCCAAGAGAAACTCGAAGACTCGCTCCCCGAGGGTGCGAAGATCAACGGGTTCGAACGCGACGACGTCGCGTTCGGTCTCGTCGCGCTCCTGCCGACGGTCATCGTCCCCGACGATGCCGGTGGCACGGAAGCCGTCGAGGAGTCGTTCTCGAACGTCGATGGCGTCGAGAGCGTCGACGTGCAGAACGTCGGTCGGATATAATTCCGCTTTTCGTTTCGTTTTTCTCACTCCGTGAGCGACCGGTACGTCGCCTCGACGTCGGCGTCCTCGACGAACCCGCCGTGATAACAGAGGACCCGACTCGTCTCGAAGTCGGCGAGCGTGCCGACCGACTCGATTGCTCGCTCCAACTCGGGCGTGAACCGCTCGTTCGGCCCGACGAGGCCGTCCTCGTCGGCGACGGTGGCGTCGGCCGCGATGAGGAGGTCCGCCTCGGGAAGGACGAGCGAGACGTGGCCGGGCGTGTGACCCGGCGTTTCGACGACGCGCATCGGTCCGGCCTCGGTTCGGAACGTGACGCCATCGACGACCTGCACGTCGACCGGAACGGGCGGGTAGCGGTCGCCCCTCGATTTGATTGGGTCTTCGTCACCCTCGATGGCGGGCGTGTCGTCGGTCGAAGCGACGACAGTCGCGTCGGTTCGGGAGATGAGCCCCTCGGCACCGCCCGCGTGGTCGCCGTCCTGATGGGTTAGAAGCAGCATCTCCACGTCGTCCAGCGAAAAACCGTGGTCGGCGAGTGCGTCGGCCAAATCGTCCGTCTGACCGGGGAACCCGGCGTCGAGGAGAATCAAACCGTCTTCGGTTTCGACGCCCGACGGGTGGATGACTGTCTCGCGGTCGCCGCGTTCGAAGGTCAACGGAAACGCGTACACGTGGTCGGTCAGTTCCATGCGCGACGCTACGTGCTCCGGTTTGGAGTACTGTTGGGCTCCGGAATTCGATTCCGCAACCGCGAAAATCGAGAGGGTGACTACTTCAGCGCGGCGTCGAACGCCTGCTGGAGGTCCGATTTTAGGTCATCGACGTGTTCGATGCCGATGCTGGCGCGGATGAGGCCGTCGGTGAGTCCGGCGGCCAGCCGTTCTTCCTTCGGAATCGCGGCGTGGGTCATCGTCGCGGGCTGTTCGATGAGCGATTCGACGCCGCCGAGGCTTTCCGCGAGGGTGAACACCTCCGTCTCGGACACCACGTCGGCGGCCTCTTCCAGCGAGGCGTCGAGTTCGAAGCTGACCATGCCGCCGAAGTCGCTCATCTGCTCCGCGGCGAGTTCGTGGTTCGGGTGCGATTCGAGACCGGGGTAGTACACGGTGTCCACCGCGTCATGGTCGTCCAGCCAGTGGGCGATATCGCGGGCGTTGTCGCAGTGGCGGTCCATCCGCACGCCGAGGGTCTTGGTTCCTCGGAGGACGAGGAAACAATCGTGCGGGCCGGGGGTCGCGCCGACGCTGTTCTGGTAGAAGCCGATTCGTTCGTCCAAGTCGGCGTCGTCCGTGACCAGTGCCCCGCCGACCACGTCCGAGTGCCCGCCGAGGTACTTCGTCAGCGAGTGGGACACGATGTCAGCGCCGAGTTCGAGCGGACGCTGGAGGTACGGCGTGGCGAAGGTGTTGTCCACCGCACAGAGCGCGTCGGCGTCCGCCGCGATGTCGGCCATCGCCGCGATGTCCACGACGTTGAGCAGGGGATTGGTCGGCGTCTCGACCCACAGCAGTTCGGTGTTCTCGCGCACCGCGTCCGCCACTTCGTCGGGGTCGGTCATGTCCACGAAGGAGAAATCGACGTCGTAGTCGGCGTACACCTGCGTGAAGATTCGGTGGGTACCGCCGTACACGTCCTCGCTGGCGATGACGTGGTCGCCCGAGGAGAGCAGGTTGAGGACGGTGTTGATGGCTCCCATCCCGCTGGAGAAGGCGCGACCGTATTCGCCGCCTTCGAGGCTGGCGAGGTTGGATTCGAGGTCGGTGCGCGTCGGGTTACCCGTTCGGGAGTACTCGTAGCCCCGGTGGTCGCCCGGTCCGTCCTGTACGTACGTAGAGTTGGCGTAGATGGGCGTCATCAGCGCGCCCGTCTCCTCGTCGGGTTCCTGTCCGGAGTGGATGGACCGCGTTTCGAACCTGAAATCGTCGCTGTCGGTCATGCGCGAGGTGACGAACCCGAAGGGGGTTATCTTTTCGTCTCGCGCTCGGGATAAAGAGGCATGTACCGGGACCGCGTGCCGTGAAGCATGGACGAACGCGCGCTCGGAGCGACGGGCTACGACGTAACGGAAGTCGGAATGGGAACGTGGAACATCGGGTCGGACTGGGGCGACGTGTCCGACGAAGCGGCTCACGAGGCCGTCCGTGCCGCCATCGACGCCGGAATCACGTTCCTCGACACGGCGGACGTGTACGGCGACGGACGGAGCGAACGCATCATCGCCGACGTGCTCGCAGAGTACGACCCGGACGAGCGTCCCACCGTGGCGACGAAGGCGGGGCGACGGCTCGACCCGCACGACGCGTCCGGGTACACGGAATCGAACCTCCGGGAGTTCGTGGACCGAAGTCGGTCGAATCTCGATACGGACGCGCTCGATTTACTCCAACTGCACTGCCCGCCGACGGACGTGTACTACCAAACCGAAACCTTCGACGCGCTGGACGACCTGAAAACCGAGGGGAGAATCGACCACTACGGCGTGAGCGTCGAGCGCGTCGAGGAGGGACTGAAAGCCATCGAGTATCCGGGTGTGGAGACGGTGCAGATAATCTTCAACCCGTTCCGCCAGCGCCCCGCGGAACTGTTCTTCGACGAAGCGGCGCGACGCGACGTGGGAATCATCGTTCGCGTTCCGCTCGCGTCCGGGTTGCTGACCGGGAACCTCTCGGCCGAAACGGAGTTCGCGGAGAACGACCACCGGAACTTCAACCGCGAGGGCGAGGCGTTCGACCGCGGCGAGACGTTCGCGGGCGTGCCCTACGAGCGGGGCCTCGAAGCCGTCGACGCGCTCCGACCGCTGGTGCCCGAGGACGCGACGATGGCGCAGTTCACCCTGCGGTGGATTCTCGACCACGACGCCGTTTCGACCGTCATTCCGGGGTCGACGGACCCGAAGCACGTTCGGGAGAACGTCATCGCCGCCTCGCTCCCGCCGCTCACGACGGCGGAGATGGAGCGCGTCAGGGAGGTCTACGAGGAGTACGTGGCCGATGCGGTCCACCAACGGTGGTGATGGGCTTCCCGGTTGGGTGACCGCGCCACCGGTCCCGTGCCAAACCGACCACGAGGTTCGTGTCTCGGCGAGGAGGAACGTATCTTTTATAACCGTCACTGAACAAGAGCGTCATACGACTATGCCGAGTTCGAACGGACCGTACAACACCACCCGAGAAAAGTTGTCGAACAACCCCCGAGACCGTGGTACGTCCCCACCACAGCGCGCCGTCCAGCAGTACGATAACGGACAGAAAGTCCACCTCAAAATCGACCCGAGCGTCCGCAAAGGTCGCTTCCACCCGCGATTCAACGGTCGCACGGGTGAGGTCGTCGGTAAGCAGGGCAAAGCGTACAAAGTCATCATCAACGACGGCGGCAAGGACAAGACGCTCATCACCCAGCCCGCACACCTCCGCGAACAGAAGTAAGCTATGACTATCTTCAAGGAAAAGCTCGACGAGGAGTATCTCACGACGCCGGAGGCGAAGGAACTCCTCGCGGACATCGAGCGCGAACGCGCGCTGGACGAGACCCGCGAGATGCCCTACAACCTCTCCCGGGCCATCGAACACGTCAACCGGTTCGCCGTCCTCGACGCCGAGGAGTCGCGCGAACTGGTCGGGGAGCTGCTCGAACTCGAAAAAGTGGACGAGGCGACGGCGTACAAGATCGCCGACCTCCTGCCGAAGGACCGCGACGAACTGCGAGCGGTCTACGCGCAGGAGCGGTTCACCCTCTCGGGTGACGAGCTGGACGGGATACTGAACGTCGTGGCGAAGTACGAGTAGCTTCACCGATTCTTTAAGTTGCTCGTCACCGTATTCGAGTGCAATGAGTGAATCCGAGACTGACAGCGAAGCGTCGGCTGTGGTGCTCGACTTCCTGCCACACGGTCGTGCGGAAGACGACCGTCCGCAGTACCAGAAGGAACCGGTCGCGTACGTCCTGACTGAATCCGATTTCCATCTCCTCGAACTCGTGCTCGAACAGGATGCAAGCGTCGGTATCGGCGACAGCATTCCGATCGAACCACCCGCGGCCCGCGAGAACGTCACCAACGTGCGCGAAGTCGCGTACGGTGATCTCACCTCCGCCGCGCAGTCGGAACTCGAACACGCCGTCACGGACATCGTGGACCGCGACGAACGGCGATTCGTCGACTTCTACAACGACGCCCAACCGATAACCCTCCGTCTCCACCAGTTGAATCTCCTCCCCGGAATCGGGAAGAAGCTGCGCAACCACGTGCTCGAAACGCGGAAACGGCAACCGTTCGAGAGCTTCGATGATCTCGAAGACCGCGTGTCCGGGCTTCACAACCCGGAGGACGTTCTCGTGGAGCGCATCCTCGAAGAGATTCGCGAGGACGATTTGAAGTATCGAACGTTCGTCCGCTACGACTGACGCGAGCGGGGTTTCGATTTTCGCTCGCTTCCCACTCGCTTTCCGCTCTCTCGTCTCGCTTCGACGAGTGCTAACCAACGCCGCTCGGAACTCGGTGGGTTTACGCCGCTCGCTCCGATAGACTGGATAACGATGGAACGCTCGCCACCCGAGGAAGCCGGTACGAGGGACCCCGACGCGCTGATTCGACGTGCGGGCGTCCGGGGCGACCCGAACCGCGACCAACACTTCCTCGTGGACGACCGAGTTGTGGACAGAATACCGACGTACGCCGACGAGATGAATCTGGAGCACGTCCTCGAAATCGGCGGGGGGCCGGGTGTCCTCACGGACCGCCTGCTCGCGGCCGCGGACCGCGTGACGGTTATCGAGCGCGACCCGACGTTCGCCGAGTTCCTCCGAGAGGAGTTCCGTGCGGAATGCGATGCGGGGCGGTTGACGGTCGTGGAGGGTGACGCGCTGTCGGTCGAACTCCCCGACTTTTCGGCCTGTATCGCCAACCTCCCGTACGGCATTTCGAGCGAAATCGCGTTTCGACTCCTCCCGCTCGGAAAGCCGATGCTCCTCATGTTCCAAAAGGAGTTCGCCGAACGCATGGCCGCCGAGTCCGGAAGCGACGAGTACGGACGACTCTCCGTGACGGCACAACACTACGCCGACGTGCGCGTCGTGGAGACGGTCCCGCGCGAGGCGTTCGCGCCGCAACCGGAGGTCGAGAGCGCAATCGTCAGGACGATTCCGCGGGAACCGGAGTACGAGGTGGACGACGAGGCGTTCTTCCTCGACTTCGTGAAGGCGGTGTTCACCCAGCGTCGGAAGACGATTCGAAACGGGATTCGGAACACGGCCCACATCTCGGGGCTCGACGACCCGGACGCCGTCGTCGATGCGCTCGAATCCCCGGACGACGACGTGTTGGACGAGGACATCCTCCGAAAGCGCGCCGGGAAGGTGTCGCCCGTGGAGTTCGCCGCGATGGCACGGGTCGCAGACGAGTTGGGTCGGGGTGGTGGTTGATGGAAGGACTACCGCTCGCCCAGACGGAGGGGTTGTTCAGACAGATCGGTCGGATCAGTTGGTTCGACATGCGGGTTTTTACCACCGCGTTCGTCATTCTCGCGCTCATCGCGTTTTTCGCCGTGGCATGGTACGCTCGTCCGCGTTTGCAAGAGCGGGTACCCAATTCGCTGGCAAACGTCATCATCGTCAGCCTCGTCATCGTGTTTCTCTTGCTCGCGGCGACGACGCTCGCGTTCACGTGGGAAGTAATTAACTCGGGTATCAGCCTAGTAACTGACTTCGGCGTCGATTACGACACTGCCGTCAGAGTCGGGTCGACGGCCGTGGTGCTTGCCTCCTCCTACATCGTCGCCGGGGTCATTCGACAGGGGATTCAGCGGGTGGTCAGAGGGCGTGACGCATTCTCGAAACACCAAACGCAGGTGATGGTCCGCGTCGCGCAGGTCTGCGTGTACGTCGTCGGGTTTACCGCGGTCCTGAGTCTCTGGGAAGTGGATATCACCGGTCTGCTCGTCGGTGCGGGGTTCCTCGGAATCGTGGTCGGTATGGCCGCCCGGCAGACGCTCGGGTCGCTGTTGGCCGGGTTTATGCTGATGTTCGCCCGGCCGTTCGAAATCGGCGATTGGGTGATAATCGAAGAGGAGGAGGGAATCGTGACGGACATCTCCATCGTCAACACGCGGATTCAGACGTTCGACGGCGAGTACGTGATGATTCCGAACGATATCGTCGGCGGGAGTACCATCATCAACCGGAGTCGGAAGGGGCGGTTGCGGTTGGAGGTGGACGTCGGCGTCGATTACGAGGCGGACGTCGAGCGGGCCGCGGCCGTGGCGAAGGAGGTGATGCGCGAACCGGACGACGTGCTGGCCGTGCCGTCGCCGCAAGTCGTGACGAAGGAACTCGGCGATTCGGCCGTCGTGCTCGGACTTCGCTTCTGGATAGACAAGCCCAGCGCCCGGCGGAAGTGGCGGGCGAAGACGACGGTCATCAACGCGGTGAAGGAGGCGTTCGACCGCGAGGGAATCAAGATTCCGTACCCGCAGCGCGAACTTTCGGGGCGCGCGGAGACAGGCGGGTTTCGGGTCGCGGAGGAACGGGAGCGGACGCGTGAATTCGGTGCGACCACGGACGGCGGAGCGACCGACGGCGGAACGACTGATGATGGCCCGACCGACGGGCATATGAACGACGGCGGCCCGGAATCCGACGACGGAGGAGAGAACGAATGACGGACCTCGCGGAGCGACGCGGAACGGAGACGAAGGTGTACCAACCGGCGGAGGACTCACACCTCCTCGCCGAAACGGCGGCGGAGGAGATAGCGGGGGACGAGTTGGTCCTCGAAGTCGGCACGGGGTCGGGCTACGTCTCGGAGTACGTGGCCGAGGAGACGGGTGCCCGCGTCGTGGGAGCAGACGTGAATCCACACGCCTGCGCGAACGCACGCGAGCGCGGCGTCGAGGCGGTCCGGGCGGATTTGGTGTCGCCGTTCCGTGACGAGGCGTTCGACGCGGTGCTGTTCAACCCGCCGTATCTGCCGACCGACCCCGACGAGGAGCGCGACGACTGGATGGAACGCGCCCTCTCCGGCGGCGAGTCGGGTCGGGAAGTCATCGACCCGTTTCTCGATGCGGTCGGGCGGGTGCTCGCACCGGGAGGACGCGTGTTCCTCCTCGTCAGCAGTCTCTCGGGCGTGGAGGAGGTCGTCTCGCGGGCGGGTGAGAACGGATTTAGCGCCGTTGCACTCCGCGACGAGTCGTTCCCGTTCGAGACGCTGACGATTCTGAAACTCGTCAGATGATTATCCAAGGTTATTTTCCCGAACGGAAAATATTAAACACCAGCATATCTTAGCCCTCCGTACATGACTGAGCGAATCGCCACGACGACGGGGTTGTTCCCGCTCCCGGATTGGGCGAAGAACGACCTCTCGGACCTGAAAGGTCACCAGAAACACGACCTCATCTCCGGCGACGAGGGGCCGGAGGTGACCGCGGTGTACGACGACGCTCGTTCGGAAGTCGTCGCGGTCCAGCAGGACGCCGGACTCGACCGAATCGTCGAGGGACAACTCCGCTGGGACGACATGCTCGCGCACCCGCTCACGGTTCACGATTCCGTCGAAACGGGGGGCATCGTGCGGTACTACGACAACAACAACTTCTATCGCGACCCGGTGGTCGTGGACGAACTCGACTTCGACGGCGACGTGGCCGCGGAACTGGAATCCGCCGCGGAACTCGCCGACGACGTGCAGGCCGTTCTCCCCGGTCCCTTCTCCCTCGCCGACCTCGCAACGGACGAATACTACGGCGACGACGAGGAGTTCCTCGCCGCCGTCGCGGAGTTCCTCGCGGGCGAAGTCGAAGCCTTCCCGTCCGTCGAAACGCTGTTCCTCCTCGAACCCTCCCTCGTGGCTAGCCCGCCGGAAGACGGCGAGGACGCCCGGGCGAGCGAGGCCATCGACGCGGTTGCGAACGCGACGGACGCTGACGTGGTGGTACAACCCTACTTCGGCTCGCTCACGGAGAAGGTTCACGCGCACGTGCTCGACGCGGACATCGACGCCCTCGGCTACGACCTCGTGACCGACCACGAGGGGTGTCTCTCCAACGTCAACGAGTTCGGGACGACGGACTCCGTATCCCTCGGACTGGTCGATGGACAGAACACGCTGGTCGAATCGGCGGAAACCGTCGCCGAACGTGTTGACTGGTTCGAGGAGAACACGCCGGTCAACGAGTTCGAGACGGAGTATCTCACGACGAACACGGAACCGTTCTACCTGCCGTACAGCAAGTTCGAGGAGAAGGCGGCCGTGCTCGGCGAAGCCGCGCGGTTGGAGGAGGTGGAAATATGAGTGGCGAGTCGCCACGCGACTCGAAAAACGAGCGGGGAGGAACGACCCGCGAGTCGCGAAACGATGCTCGAAACCAGTTCCGTCCGGAGGACCACGACAACGACCACTTCATCCTGACGACCATCGTCGGAAGCTACCCCAAGCCGAAGTGGGTGGACCGCTCGCGCGAACTCTACGAGGACCCGGACGCCGACTTCGACGAGGACGCGTGGGAGGAGGCACAGAACGACGCCTCCCGCCTCATCACGAAGGAGCACGAGCGCGCCGGACTGGACGTCGTGGTGGACGGCGAGATGCGGCGCAACGAGATGGTCGAGTACTTCGCCCACCGCATCTCGGGCTACGAGTTCAACGGCCCGGTGAAGGTGTGGGGTCACAACTACTTCGACAAGCCGAGCGTCGTCACGGACGTCGAGTACGACGAGACGTGGCTCGTGGACGAGTACGAGTTCACCAGCGAGGTGGCGGACCGCCCCGTTAAAGTCCCCATCACCGGCCCGTACACGCTGGCGAGTTGGAGTTTCAACGAGGCCTACGACGACGAGGAGTCGCTGGCCTACGACCTCGCCGACTTGGTGAACGAGGAGATAAAGAAACTGGTCGAGTCGGGTGCGCGCTACATCCAAATCGACGAACCAGCGCTGGCGACGACGCCGGACGACCACGCCATCGTCGGCGAGTGTCTGGAGCGCATCGCGGACGGAATCTCCGTGAGCGGAGCGAACGGAGGCCAGTCGAACCGGTCCGACGCCGTTCCGGACGACGTCTATCTCGGCTTGCACGTCTGCTACGGCGATTACTCGCGTATCTACCCCGAGATGCTGGACTACCCGGTGGACGAGTTCGACCTCGAACTCGCCAACGGCGACTACGACCAACTCGACGTGTTCCGCGACCCCGAGTTCACCGCGAATCTCGCGCTCGGCGTCACCGACGCTCACACCGCCGAGGTGGAGAGCGTCGAGGAAATCAAGGAGAACATCAAGAAGGGACTCGAAATCGTCCCGCCCGAACAACTCACCGTCAGCCCCGACTGCGGCCTGAAACTCCTCCCGCGCGAGGTGGCCTACGGCAAGATGGCGAACATGGTGCAGGCGGCGCGCGAAGTGGAAGCCGAATTGGATTCGGGTAAAATCGACGTTCGGAACGCGCCCGTCTCCGCCGACGACTGACGACGGACGTTCCGTTTCGAAGCCAACCGGCGGTTCGATTTTTCGCCGTCTCCGTTCTATCTGTCCGAAAAAGTGGTGAGCGACGTGTGTGGTTCTACCAGTTGTAGGCGTGATGTCCGCCGCGGTATCCGTGGCCGCCGTGATGCCCACCGTGTCCATCGTGGTCGTCATCACCGTGGTGTCCGTGGCCTCCGTGATGGCCGTGGCCGCCGTGGTGTCCGTGGCCGCCGTGACCGTCACGGGCGTATTCGAACTCGACGCTGACCGGGACGCGGCCCCCTTCGCCGGGGTGGGCCGCCCACGTCGATGCGGCGATGACTTTCTCGAAGTTGCCGTTGCGGAGGAAGTGGTGGAGTTCCTGCTCCTCGTCGTCCGAGAAGGTCCGCATGTCGAGCTGTTTGACCTTCGCTTTGCCGTTCTCCTTGACGCCGATGAAGGTGAACTGGTACTCGATTTTGTCGCCGGTCGCTTCGCGGAGGCTCATGAACGAATCCGTCGCGTCTGTCGGGACGCTCTCGCCGCCGACCTCGACGTTACGGACGTACATTCCGGGTTGGGTGGTCGCCCAGTCCGTCGCGTAGCGGAACGCGATGAGGACCTCGCCCTCGCCTTCGTACTCGGAGAGGTCGAACGACTGTTCGACCCACTCGCCGTCGGTGGTGCCGGTGTATCCCGGCGCGTTCTCCTTGATGGTCGGATGCGCGTCCGAGTTCGGCGAGTCGTCGGTGCGGTTCGATTCGAGGCTCTCCCACGTCTCGCCGCCGTCGGTCGAGACCTGCACGAAGCCGTAATCCCAGTTCTCCTCGATGTCGTAGTACGTCTCGAACGACAGCGTCGAATCGCCGTTCGAGGGGTCGGCTTTCGTGATGGCGAACTGGTCGAGGAGGGTGCCGGACCCGGAGTACAGCACTTGGCCCTCGCCGGTGACCGGGTCGGTCGCGGTCTGCCACTGGGTGCCGATGTAGTCGGTCCCCGAGAGCGTCACGTCGGTTATCGGGCCTTTGTCGGACGTATCGACCTCCTTGTAGTTGGTTCCCCACGCACCCGCGGTGCCCACGTCGTTCGACGTGTTGAGGTTCAAATCGAGGCCGTCGATGTCGTATTCGTCCCGAACGCGGCGCTCGGACGAATCGAGCACCGCGGCGGTCGAGAAGTCCTGATACAGGGCGTAGAAGTCCGTGTTCGCACCGGTTTCGTCGAGGGTCTTCTCGACGCCCTCGATGCCGTTTTCCTTCTCGTGTGCGAGGTTACTGATGAAGTCGGTGCCGTACCTGTCGCTCAGGTACATCTGGAAGCTGAACGCGATGCCGTAGTCCGAGAGGACGTTAATGGCACCTTGATCCTCCCAGTTGGTCAGCGAGTTCGAGGGCATCTCCTCGTACGCTTGGACGTGCCCTTCCGAGACGCCGTAGCCGGTGACGACCTCGGCGTAGTCGGACATGCCTTCGTTCACCCACGTCGTCTCGTCGCCGTCGAGGTCGTTGTGGACGAGGTGTTGGTACTCGTGTGCGAGCGTTCCCTCGTACCCTACCTCGTCGTTCGTCTCGTTGACCTCGTTCCAGCCCTTGGCGTCGAGCGTGACGACGTTACGGTCGGTGTACTGCTGGATGGTCGGCGAGTAAAATCCGGCGGTGTAGATGGGGTACGACGCGTTGTAGTAGTTCTCGTCACGGATGTTGTCCACCAGCAGGACGGTCTTCCCGGACCCGTTTTCGGTGTGGTAGTAGTCGTCGGGGACGGCACCGAGTTCCTCCAACAGACCCTCCGTTCCGTTGCGGTCGTCGGGCTGCCCGAACACGTCCGATTCGGTCTCGTACATGTTCTCCTCGAACTGCGTGCGGAGCGCTTCGGCCTGCTGCTCCGAGATGGTCGGGTCGGTCCGCGAGTCGTTCTCGGGCCACGCGAGGTCGCGGGCGACCCATATCTCGACGTGGTCGCCGACGGACAGCAGCGTGAAGTTCTTGAAGTAGTAGCTGTCGTTGTCGGAGCCGAGGTACTGCTTCGTCGTCCCGATGACGTCCGGGTCCGTCTCGTCGTCGGACGGGTCCATGACGATGGACGAGGAGTCCTGGGCGAGAATGGACGGCCCGCCGGACGACCCACTCCCCTCGTCCGTCGTCGTGAACGACGAGGGGGCCGAGTCGAAATCGACGGGTTTGTCGAGCGACTCCTGTGACGGTTCGGCCTCCCGGAGGCCGTCGCCGTTCGTGGAGTTGTTCACGGTCGTCTTCGGTTCGAAGACGGTCGGTTGAAGCGTGTCGCTCCTGTTCGGTTGCGTTGCGACGGCACCGCCGATCCAGACGGCCGACGTGGACAGTACGACTAGTAAACTCAACAGCACCGCTTTTAATTTCATCCGATGTTTCATGTTAACTCTACCCACATAATTATTGCCACACTTAACTAAATTATTTAGTCTAAAATATTACTATAATAATCGGATGTGTACGCTGGTCGAATATTTTTCAAATCGGACCGACGGGACGAACGACTACTCACCATCGACTCACTGACCGTCGAGTCGCAGTGCTATCCCCGAAACACGACCCGGGATAGGAGTCGTTACGCGCCGAACAGCCGAAATCCGAAGAGGGCAACGAGCAACGCACCAACTAGAAGTCCGCCCTCGGCGGTCCGCACGGACACCCGTCCGCTCCCGTACAGGACTCCCGTGACGAGGACCGCGGCGACGCCCACCGTACAGCGCGGCGAGGACGAAGACAATCTTCTGCCATTTGAAAAACCGAACACACGAGAGTGGTTCTCGATGGAATACACTTCCTGAAACAGGAGCGTCTTCGGAACCAACCGATTTCCCTTCTGAGACTAGCTCCCAGAGAACACAATCCCGGCAGTTTTTATTACCCCGGGGCGTAGATGCTTGCAGACTGGGCAACTCGCGGGTGTGCGGTCCCGCCGCGCGCGAGTGCCAGACCGACGTGCTGTAAGACGCCGGGGTCTGACGCTCGCGGCCCCGCGAGTATTTCAGTGAGCAACGCAATCGCCACGCCGCGTGGCGTTTCAATGCTTGAGGAAAGCAAACTATGGAAATCGAAATTGCAACAATTGGCGGCTACGAAGAAGTTGGGCGGCAGATGACTGCCGTTCGCGCAGGCGACGACGTGGTTATCTTCGACATGGGGCTGAACCTGTCGAAGGTGCTGCTCCACGATAACGTCGAGACAGAGAAACTCCACAGCCTCGACCTCATCGACATGGGCGCGATTCCGGACGACCGCGTGATGTCCGATCTGGAGGGCGACGTGAAGGCCATCGTTCCGACACACGGTCACCTGGACCACATCGGAGCCATCAGCAAACTGGCACACCGGTACAACGCACCCATCGTCGCGTCCCCGTTCACCATCGAACTGGTGAAACAGCAGATTCAGGGCGAGGAGAAGTTCGGGGTCGAAAACGACCTCATCAAGATGGAAGCCGGCGAGACGATGCAGTTGAGCGACGACGTTGAACTCGAATTCGTCAACGTCACTCACTCCATCATCGACGCCATCAACCCGGTGGTTCACACCCCCGAGGGTGCCATCGTCTACGGCCTCGACAAGCGCATGGACCACACGCCGGTCCTCGGCGACCCCATCGACATGAAGCGCTTCCGCGAAATCGGACGCGAGGGCAACGGCGTCCTCGCCTACATCGAGGACTGTACGAACGCGGGTCGCAAGGGTCGCACGCCGAGCGAGTCGGTCGCTCGCCGCCACCTGAAAGACGTACTGTACAGCATCGAAGACTACGACGGCGGTATCGTGGCGACGACGTTCTCCAGCCACATCGCCCGCGTCAAGAGCCTCGTCGAGTTCGCCGAGGACATCGGACGGACGCCCGTCCTGCTCGGCCGCTCGATGGAGAAGTACTCGGGCACCGCGGAACGCCTGAACTTCGTCGACTTCCCCGAGGAACTCGGCATGTTCGGCCACCGAAAGTCCGTCGACCGGACGTTCAAGCGCATCATGAAGGAGGGCAAGGAGAACTACCTGCCAATCGTGACCGGTCACCAAGGTGAACCGCGCGCGATGCTGACGCGCATGGGTCGCGGCGAGACGCCGTACCAGTTGGACAGCGGTGACAAGGTCGTCTTCTCGGCCCGCGTCATCCCGGAACCGACGAACGAAGGCCAGCGCTACCAGTCCGAGCGACTCCTGAAGATGCAGGGCGCACGGATTTACGACGACGTGCACGTCTCGGGCCACCTCCGCGAGGAGGGGCACTACCAGATGCTCGACGCGCTGCAACCCCAGAACGTCATTCCCGCCCACCAGGACATGAAAGGCTTCGCGCCGTACGTCGACCTCTGTGAATCGCAAGGCTACCGACTCGGCAAGGACCTTCACGTAACACGTAACGGCAACCTCATCCAACTGGTGGAGTGATATGACTGACGCGAGTACGGAATCACGTGAAGAACTCGTCATGCAGACGGTCGAGCAGCGCCGCGAACTCGTCAACGCGGCCATCGAGGAGGAACTCCCGATAGTCGAACCGGAGCGTCTCTACGAGGCGTCCCGCTACCTGCTCGACGCGGGCGGGAAGCGCCTTCGACCGACGGTCCTCCTGCTCGTCGCGGACGCGCTGGCCGACGTCGAACCGATGTCGGAAGCGTACCGGAAGTTCCCGGCGCTCGACGGAACCGAACTGGACGTGATGGCCGCCGCGGTGAGCATCGAAGTGATCCAATCCTTCACGCTCATCCACGACGACATCATGGACGACGACGACCTCCGTCGTGGCGTTCCGTCGGTTCACCGTGCCTACGACACGGAAACGGCGATTCTGGCCGGTGACACGCTGTACTCCAAGGCGTTCGAAATCATGCTGGAGACGGACGCCACGCCCGACCGCTGTGTCACCGCGCTCGACGTACTCGCATCCACCTGTACAAGAATCTGTGAAGGCCAAGCGCTCGACGTCGCCTTCGAGGAGCGTCCCGACGTCCTTCCGGACGAGTATCTCGAAATGATCGAGAACAAGACGGCGGTCCTCTACGGTGCGGCGGCGAAGGTTCCGGCCGTCCTCCTCGGTGCGGACGAGGAGACGACGGAAGCCCTGTACCGCTACGGTATCGACGTCGGACGGGCGTTCCAGATCCAGGACGACGTGCTCGATTTGACCGTGCCGAGCGACAAACTCGGCAAACAGCGAGGAAGCGACCTCGTGGAGAACAAACAGACAATCATCACGCTTCACGCCCGCGGTCAGGGCGTGGACGTGGATTCGTTGGTCGAAACCGATGACGTCGGTGACGTGACGGAAGCGGAAATCGACGAGGCAGTCCAGCGTCTCGAAGCGGCCGGAAGCATCGAGTACGCCACGGAGAAAGCACAGGAACTCGTCCAACGCGGAAAGGACCACCTGAGCGTTCTGCCGGACAACGAATCGCGCTATCTGCTCGAACAGATAGCCGATTACCTCATCGAACGCGGTTACTGAGGCGTCCGGCGGAACCGTCTTCCGTTTCTTCGAATATATCACGTATCCGCCAGTCCCGACTCTCGAGTGTCGTTTCGCGCGACGAAAAAATGGCCGCTGAAACCGCTCTGATAGACCGCGAATGATTCTCTTTACGAATCGACGTTCACGTCGTCACCGGCGTTCGCGTTGGTGTTGTCCTGGTCGATACCGTTGTCCGACACCGTATCGTCTCCGGGACCGTTGCCGTTGCCCGCGATGACGACGTGCGTGTCGTCGACGCTGTTACTGTCATCGCCGTCGGTTATTCGCTGACTGTTGTCGGTCGTTTTCTTGTCCCCGTGATTCCCGCAGTTCGGATTCTTATCCTCCGAATGGGTGTTACATCCGGGATGGTCGTTGGTCGCTGCGACGGAGCCGACTCCGACGCTAGCGATCATCGTCGCCACGACCGCGAGCGTCAACAGCGTTCGTAGTGTTCGTATCATTGGTTTTCTCCACGAGCGGTGGTCGACCGCTCGAAAACCCACTGCGATCGGGGTGTATTTTAAACCGTCCGACCGTTGACCCAGTTCGCGTTGTTCGTGTTTCAACACATTTCGCGCTACGAACGTCGGATGCGTAAGTTGTCAGCAGTTCGAAAACAGAAGACGAACGGCTCGCGTTCGCTGTAACCCCGTTCCGAGCACGGGCCGATTCATCGGCGGAAACACGAAGTAAGGACGTACAAACATTCAAAAAACCCTTACTGTTCTCGCTGATTTTTGTATTGTTTATCGAATACTCTCCAAACGGTTGTTTATTATATCAATCCAACTAGTTCTAATTGTCATCAACCGTCAATACCGTTTTTCAAACCTCAGGTTTGCGTTATCTCTCGTGTCGTGAGGGTACTACGTGCGGACCGAAACACGGAGGGACGGTACTGCACCGAAAAGCGAGATTTTTCACCCTGACCCCCAAATCGTTCGATAATGGACGACGAGTTGCGGACGCGAATCGAGACGGAGGCGGAGAAACACGCGCTATTCAACGCGTTGAAACACGACAGCGACGCGGACGTCGGTGCCATCATGGGGTCGCTGATGGGGGAGAATCCCGACTTCCGCGAACACGGCGGCGAAGTGCCTGGTATCGCGGGAAAGGTCGTCGCGCAGGTGAACCAGTTGGACGCCGAGGGACGACGCGCCCGACTCGAAGAACTCGACGCCGAACTCGTCGAAGAACTCGACGCGGAGGACGAGGAAGACGACCGAGTGCTCCCCGACCTGCCCAACGCCGAGGAGTACGACGAGATTCGGATGCGCTGTGCGCCGAACCCCAACGGGCCGTGGCACATCGGGCACGGACGGATGCCCGCCGTCATCGGGACGTACAAGGACCTCTACGACGGCGAGATGCTGGTGCGCTTCGACGACACCGACCCGGAGACGAAGCGCCCGGACATGGACGCCTACGACGCGATTTTGGAGGACATCGACTACCTCGGCTTCGAACCGGACGAGGTCATCAAAGCCAGCGACCGCCTCGAAATCTACTACGACCACGCCCGCGACCTCATCGAGAAGGGCGGCGCGTACACCTGCTCCTGTTCTGGCGAGGAGTTCTCGAACCTGAAGAACGACGCGAAGGCGTGCCCACACCGCGACAAGGTCGTGGAGACGACGCTCGCCGAGTTCGAGGACATGATAGACGGGGAGTACGAGTCGGGCGAGATGGTACTCCGCGTGAAGACGGACATCGAACACAAGAATCCCGCCCTGCGAGACTGGGTTGCGTTCCGCATCATCGACACGCCCCACCCGCGTCCCGAGGCCGCCGACTACCGCTGCTGGCCCATGCTCGACTTCCAGTCCGGCGTTGACGACCACCTGACGGGCATGACCCACATCATCCGCGGCATCGACCTGCAGGATTCCGCAAAGCGCCAGCAGTTCGTCTACGACTACTTCGGTTGGGAGTACCCCGAAACCATCCACTGGGGGCACGTGCAGGTGGACGAGTACGACGTGAAGATGTCCACCTCGACCATCAAGGAACTCATCGAGAAGGGGGAACTCGACGGGTGGGACGACCCCCGTGCGCCCACCCTCCAGAGCGTCCGCCGTCGCGGCATCCGCGGCGAGGCCATCCGCGAGGCGATGGTCGGACTCGGCACGTCCACGAGCAACGTCGATTTAGCCATGAGCACAATCTACGCCAACAACCGCGAGTTGGTGGACGACGACGCGCCGCGCTTCTTCTTCGTCCGGGACAGCGCCGAGCAGAGCTCGGCTGGCGACCGGACGTCGTCCGGTAATGGAGTGGAGTATCCGCTCATCGGCGACTACCCCGAGGCGGCGGAACCGCCGGTCCATCCCGACCACGAGGACAGGGGCACGCGCCACATCCCGGCGGGCGAGGCCGTGCGCATCGAAGCCGACGACATCCCGGACCACGGCGACCGAGTCTGGTTGAAGGGACTCGGGTGTTTCGAGCACACCCGCGACGCGCTCCAGTACACGGGCGACGACATCAGCGCCGTCCGCGACGAGGGCGTGGACGTAATCCACTGGGTGCCCGCCGAGGCGAACGTCCCGGTCCGCATGCGAACCATGGACGGCGACGTGGAAGGCGTCGCGGAACCCGACTTCGCGGAGACGGACGCGGACGACATCGTGCAGTTCGAGCGCGTCGGGTTCGCGCGAGTGGATAGCGTGGCGCGAGACAGCAAGGGAGACGCCGAGACGGTGACCTACTTCGCCCACGAGTAGACGACCGCGCTTTCCGCTCGTTGCCGACCCTTCACCACCGACACGGCCGCGAGGACGGACCGACTCGCTCCTTTCTGCGACACTCTCGGTAACCCCCCGTTCCTCCATTACTCCCAGTCCACGTCCTCCAGCGGTTCGGCGACCACGCCATCCTGTCGCGCCAGCACCCTCGCGTGACTCGTGCAGACGAGTCGGTTGTCGCTCCACGGGATGTGCAGTCGAACTGCCGCCTCGTTTTCACAGTCGTTTTCGGCACATTCCATCGGGAATCGCTACGCGTTGAAACCACATGGTCGTAGCGATGGTGTTTTTGAACACATCGAAACGAGTATTATAAAAGGGTTTCAAGAATAACCCCGCGTTTGAGGGCGGCTGCGAAACTCATTTCGCTATGGATGTTGCCGAACTGGAGGAGGGGGCCGATTTTACGTACGACATCGCCCCCGACGAGACTATTACCGAGGGAATCATCACCGCAACGGCAGCGGTGACGAACGCTCGAACGAACGACATGCCACCGCTCTACGAGACGGTCGATACCGACGCGCTCGACGAGCTGTTCGCGGACAGTTGGAGTGGACGCGCGAGAAACACGGGACGGGTTACATTTACCTATTGTGAGTGCGAAGTGGTCGTTCTTAGTAACGGCCGCATTCTCATCGAGGCGACCTCTCGATGAGTGTGTTCGTTACGGAAAGTGGAGGCCAGTGAGGAAATGAGCGTCATCGCCGAATTCACGATACCCACCGAGCAGTTCGCGCTCTCCGACGCCTTCGACGCGATTCCGAACATGGCCGTCGAAATCGAACGCATGGTCGCACATCCCGCGAACCGTATTCTCCCCTACATCTGGGTGTGTGGCGGGACGGCGACAGCAGTCGAGGAAGAACTTCGTGCCGACCCGACGACGGTTGCGGTGACGAAACTCACCGAAATCCCGTACGGGTCGCTCTATCGCGTCGAGTGGTCGAACGAGACGAAAGCGACCGTCGAGGACGTACTGGAAAGCGACCCCGTCATCCTCACCGGAACCGCCGCGAAGGAGGGCTGGGATTTTCAGATGCGATTCGAACACCGCGACCACATCTCGAAGCTTCAAGCCGACCTGACGCATCACGACGTGACGGTCGAACTGAAACGGTTGCACACGCCCGAGACGCCGACCGTCGACGGGCAGTTTCTCCTCACGGCGAAACAGCGCGTAGCGTTGAACGCCGCGCTCGACGCGGGGTACTTCGAGGTGCCGAGGAAGACGAACCTGAGCGAACTCGCCGAACAACTCGACATCAGCCAGCAGGCGTTATCGAAACGACTGCGACGGGCGCACCGGACGGTGAGCCGTCACATCCTCACGACCGGGCCGGACGAAATCCTCGACGACCGGCAGGATTAATCCGAGTAGCGCCGTTTCTCCTCCATCGCGGCGTCGGTTCCGTACGCGTCCACGAGCGGCTGAAACGCCGCGCCCAACGCCCGCATCGCTTCGCCAGGTGAATGAAAACCGAGTTCGTCGGCGACCGCGGGCCAGCGGTGAGCTTGGAGGACTTTTCGAACCAGCAGGCGTTCCTGTCGCTGGGACAGCGCATCCGAGTCGTCCGGGTCGACGAGTTGTTTCACGACCAACCGTCGGAACGGGGCCGGGCCGTGGTCGAACTGTCCCGGCCCGTAGGCGCTGGCGGCGACCAGTCGCCACTCCCAGTCGGTGAGCGACGTCTCCACGTCCGCGTCCGTCGCCCGAAGTGATTCCCGTACCACGTCGGGGTCCATGTCGGCGAGCGCGTCCGAGAGCACCGAGGCGATTCGCCCCGCGAACCGTCGGGTGTGGCGCTCGTACAGGTCGTTCCCGGACGACGAAATCGGGTCGAACATGAGCGCGGAGTACTCGCCGCTGGCGTCGTTGCGCGTCGTGGAGAGTTGCACCGTCCGGTAGCCGTTCTCCCGCCAGAATCGGAGCAGTTCGGGCGTCGCGCCGAACCCCGTGCCGAGCCAGTCGAGGTCGGAACACTCCCGGCGAACCTCGGCGAGCAGGCACGACCCCAACCCCGACGAACGAACGGCGTGGTGGGTGGCGATGCGCATGATGCGCATCCCGACCGGGATTCCGGCGTCGAAATCTCGGAGTTGCGTGGTCAGCACGTCGGGGAGCATGTTGCCCTTCACGCGCCCGCCGTCGTACATGTGTTCGCGCACGTCTGCGGGGAGGTCTCCCTCCCGCGCCAGAAGGGCGACGCTGACGACGTGGCCGTTCCAGCGGAGCGCCCGCACCGCCACGTTCGGGGCGTCGAGCAGTCGGGCGAGGTCCGCCGGTTCGGTTCGGTAGTGCGCCAACACGAGCAGGCCGAACGTCTCGCGGAGCAGGTTCTCGTCGGCGAGCAGGTCGTCCGCGTCGAGCGCCCGGTACTCGGCTCCGTCGGGCGTCGCGTCGGTCACGAGCGGGTCCACCGCGGGGCGGGCGTTGAGCGCGAGCGCGCGAAACGCCCAGACCTCGATTGGGTCGCCCGGCGCGTATCGGATGGGTTCGGCCAGCGCCACGTCGCTCACGTCGTGGTCGCCCTCGTCGAGTCGGTCTCGGAACCGCACCGAGAAGCCCCGCCCGGCACCCTCGTAGCCGTGAATCGTCGTCGTGAACGCGACGCGCGAAAAACGGAGAAACCGCTCCAGCATGCGCACCGGAAGGGCCGCGGCCTCGTCCACGAACACGACATCGGCGTGGTCGCGCTGGCGGTCCTCCGGTCCGTCGTGTGTATTCCGTTGGCCCTTCGGCCCAACGCGTTCGTTCCGTTGGCCCTTCGGTCCAACGCGTTCGATAACATCCGTCGGCTTCTCGTACCGAACGGTCCCGCCCGAATTCACGGTGATCCGCGTCGGCGGGTCGTGGTCTGTGTCAGCGAGTTCGCCCATCGAATCGAGGAGGGCGGCGGCGCGGACGAACACCTCGCGGGCGCTCCGGTAGCTTCGCGCCGTCACGAGGACGTCATCGCCGTCGGCGGCGAAACACGCGGCGGCGATTCCGGCGGCGCTCGACTTTCCGCGGCCCCTGTCGGCCTCGGCGACGACCGCGGTGTTCGGTTCGCGGAGCGCCTCGAACGCGCTGACCGCCGACAGTTGGTCGTCGGTCAGACAGGCGTCGGCGGCGGCGCGCGGAAACTCGTTCAGTGTCGCGTGTTCCGGTGCTCCTTCGTGGTCGGTGTCGGCCAGCCGGGGTGCGGGGTGTGTCAGGCCGTCGTCCTCGACGGTCTCCGAATCCGCGTTCACGATGGCGATGCCGCGGTGGTCGCGGAGGAGGGAGACGAACCGCCGTCGGAAGTTGCCGGTCACGTCTTCGACCCCGAACGGGGGGACCGCGAGGGTCGCGTCGAAGTCGTCCCGGCGGGTCGGCCACGCGTCGAGCGGCGGTGTGAGGAGGACGAACAGACCGCCGCCGTCCACCGCGCCGACGACCCGACCCAGCGCGTTCGGGCGGAGTTCGTCGTGGGCGTCGAAGACGACCGCTTCGTGGGTCGTCCCGAGGAGTTCCCCTGCCTGACGCTGGCTCACCCGTTCACAGTCCACGATGCGTTGCGGGCCGACTTGCGCGGTCGCCTTCTCGGGGATTCCCGCGGCGGCGAGGGCGTTCCGAGCGAGTTCGGACCCCTCGTCGCGGTTTCCCGCGAGGACGAGGAGCCGACGCTCGTTCGTCCGTCGGGCTTCTTCACGGAGCGATGTCGCCAGAGACGAGACGTTCACACCCGTGGTTGGTCGGTCCATCGCAAGGATGTTTCTTTTCGGGTAGAACAGTCAGGAGTCGGGCGAGGTGGGGTTACGTGATGGCGTCAACCCGCTCGCATTTAGCGCGGGGACCTCGCCAGGTAAATAAACCGGTGCCTTCCGTATATGCTTTTTGGCGTTGACAATAAATAGCACGGTGTGGTGCTTAGCCGGAAAGCGTCGCTCCCGCGTAGAGCGAGACGACGAGGAATATCCACACCGCGTCCACGAAGTGCCAGTACATCGTGACGGTGGTGACGGAGGTGTCCCGCTCCGACGAGAACTGTCCGTACGCCGCCCTGACGAACAGGATGCACATGAGGACGATGCCGAGCGAGACGTGGAGGCCGTGCAACCCGGTCAGGCCGAAGAAGGCGCTTCCGAAGACGCCCGAGGTGAGGGTGAACCCTTCGTGTGCGATGAACAGGTTGTACTCGTAAATCTGGCCGCCGAGGAAGACGAACGCCAACAGAATCGTCAGCGCGAGGAAGGTGATGAACCGGTTCCGTTTCCCGCGCAGGAGCGACATGTGCGAGTAGTGGAGCGTGAAACTGCTTGCGATGAGGATGAGCGTGTTGATGAGGACGAGGGAACTCATCACGTCGGGGATGGTCTGGCCGGTCGGCGGCCACGTTCCGACGCGGATGAAGAAGTAGTAGACGAACCCCGCTCCGAAGGTCGCCACTTCGGTCCCCAGAAAGAGCGTCATCGCCCACCGGAGCTTCGTCTGTCCGCCGCCCTCCCGGTACCAGTAGTGGTCCACGAAGCCGTGGTACAACCAGCCGTAGAGTCCACCGAGGAACACGACCGTCCCGAGGACGAAGACGACCGGGCTGGCGATTTGTGGCACGTAGGAGTTTCCCCCGTGGCTCAACACGTAGAATCCCGCGCCGACGTACAGTCCGACGACGCCCATGGCGGAGACGAAGGGCCACCACGACGCCTCGCCGAACCCTTTCGGCCAATCCTCGGGTGCCGGAAGGTGATGGTCCTGTTCCTCGCTCGCCGTCTCTGTACGCATTGCTGTCCCCCCACTCATGAACGCGTGTACGTGTTGGAGCCACAAAACGGGTGTTCGGATTCGTCGGAAACGTTTCTGACGGGATTTTGCTCCGCTTCCGGATGAACTGAAAGCGTTTTGTCATTCGTCCCCCTCGGAATCGGCGCGCCCGGTCCAGTTTTCCGCTTCGAACGTCACTCGGGTTCGAGCGCGAAGGCCGACTTCGAGAACACATCTTCTCGCGGGGAGCGTACCACGACACGCTGTTCTACGAACACCTCCGCGACGAGTGGGACGCCGATTTCGAGTGTCGTGAATAATCGGCCGAAATCGGGGGATAGGAGCGTGTGCGCCACCGTGCCACTCCGTCGTGGATTTGAAAGCGTTTTTATGGGGGCACACTCTACTGGAGTGTACAACCTACGCGGGGTTGATGATGCTCCTAGCCGTACAGGACTCATCCGGCAGGGGAGCCTGAGCCAGCGCGTAGGGAGGTGAACAACCTATGCCAGTATACGTCAACTACGACGTCCCAGCCGACCTGCAGGACCGAGCGCTCGACGCGCTCGAAGTCGCACGGGACACAGGAAGCGTAAAGAAAGGAACGAACGAGACGACCAAGGCTGTCGAGCGCGGCAACGCCGACCTCATCTACGTCGCGGAAGACGTTACGCCCGAGGAAATCGTCATGCACCTGCCCGAACTCTCCGACGAGAAGGGAATCCCCTTCATTTTCGTCGAGACGCAGGACGACGTCGGTCACGCGGCCGGACTCGAAGTCGGTAGCGCCGCCGCCGCCATCGTTGACGCTGGCGAAGCCAGCGACGACGTGGACGACATCGCCTCGAAGGTCGAGGAACTTCGGTGAGGTGACTCACGATGAGTGCTGAAGAGACCGGACAGGAGGACTCCACCTCCGCCGAGGTCATCGAAATCGTCGGTAAGACGGGGATGCACGGCGAGGCCATGCAGGTCAAATGCCGCATCCGCGAAGGCAGCAACCAAGGGCGAATCATCACTCGCAACTGTCTCGGACCGGTCCGAGAGGGCGACGTGCTCCAGTTGCGAGAGACCGCACGCGAGGCAGACTCCATCGGAGGACAATAATGCCACAGACGCGAGAGTGTGATTACTGCGGAAGCGACATCGAGCCCGGTACGGGAACGATGTTCGTCCGCGTAGACGGAACGACCATCCACTACTGCTCGGCGAAGTGCGAGAAGAACGCCGACCTCGGTCGCGAACCGCGCGACCTCGAATGGACCGAGCAAGGCCAAGCAGAGAGTGGTAACGAATGAGCGAACGAACCTTCGTGATGGTCAAGCCCGACGGCGTTCAGCGCGGCCTCATCGGGGAGATCGTCTCCCGCTTCGAGGACCGAGGTCTGAAGATGGTCGGCGGCAAGTTCATGCAGATAGACGAGGAACTCGCCCACGACCACTACGGTGAACACGAGGGCAAGCCGTTCTTCGACGGCCTGGTCGAGTTCATCACCTCCGGACCGGTCTTTGCGATGGTCTGGGAAGGGCAGGACGCAACGCGACAGGTTCGCCGCATGATGGGCGAAACCGACCCAGCCGAATCCGCCCCGGGTACCATCCGCGGCGACTTCGGTCTCGACCTCGGCCGGAACGTTATTCACGGTTCGGACCACGAGGACGAGGGCGCGAACGAGCGCGAAATCGACCTGTTCTTCGACGAGGACGAACTGGTCGATTACGAGAAGATAGACGCCGAGTGGCTGTACGAGTAAGTCACTGACGCGGTGCGTTATTTTTCTACACCCGACGACCCAGAGCGGAGCAACCGATTTCGACGGGGCCTCGAACCCGTCACGTCAAAACGAACGTGAGTAGAAATCCGGCCGCGGTTGCCAGCGCAACCAGTGGTCCGCCTTCGTCGAACGCTTCCGGCATCACCGTCGCGGCGAGGGTTTCGTCGCGGAATCCGGCCGAGACGACATCGCCGATCATGACGGCGGCGGTGAGCAGTCCGGCGACGAACAGCCAGAGCGCGACGGTTTCCCGCTTCGAGTAGTTCCGTTTGCGCATGTCCGCCGCGCCGTTGAGCGACTCGGGGAGGTTCGAGGCGAAGATGGCGACCAGCAGGGTGAGGTAGTGGACGTGCCCGCCACCGGCGATGGTAACGCCGAGGGCAGTATTCTCGGGAACGCCGTCGAGGGTGACGCCAGCCAGTAGTGCGAATCCCGACTGGCTCGCGGCGTAGCGGTCTATCAGCAGGTCGGCACCGACGAAGACGGTCGCTCCGCCCATCAACCCGCCACCCGCGTACCACGGGCCGCCCGCCTCGAACGCCTCCTGGAACAGGTCGAAGGACAACGCGGTGATGAGCGCGCCGCTGGAGAAGGCCAACGCGGCCGCGACGACGTCCTTCGGCGGTGTCCAAAACGCCCCGACCGCGCTTCCCACGACCAAGGCGCTCGACGCGAGCGCACCGACGACGAGCGGTGTCGGAAGAAACACGGTTCGTGGTTGGAAACGGAACCCGTTAGCGATTCCGGCCCTCTCGGATTGCTTTTATCATCGCCGAAGTGACCAAAAAGCAGATAATCGAAAGCGAGAACGACGTCGTATGGGACACTGTATCGCGTGCGGCGAGGACCTCATCGAAGTCGTAGAGAGCGAGACGGACGCGAAGTTCAGCGACGCGACCGTCTGGGAGTGTTCGGAGTGCGGTGCGATTCTCGGCGTGTCGGAATACGGGGTGTGAGACGGGAGACGGAATCGTTGGAGATGTCTTGGGTCAGTTCGTCCTTGCGAGGGCAGTAGCGACGAGGACGGCCCAGAAGGCCCCCGTCTGCTCGCTTCGAAATGATGTGGGCGATTTTGCTGGGACTGCAACTACCGAGCAACGATGAAGACCGCCTCGCACCGCAACCGTCCACGCACCGTCGCGCGCCGTGCAGTTGATTCGGAGCACCTAGTCCGTTCAACTGGGCGGGCGGGGGCTTTCGAGGTGGTCTGTTTCTCGGTCCCCCCCAATCCCACGCCCGACAAACACCGCTCCTCGAAACAACCGGATATCCCGCTAGCTGGATACGCAGGCTCTACGAAGCTCGAGACATCCCGTTATTTTGCGGCAATATTTGCCTCAACACTCCCCGTCACGACCGGCGCTATCGAAGGTCGAACTGGAGGGGGACCATGAGCGATACCGAATCAAGCGAAAGCGGAGCGCACGAACACCACGAACACCACCACGACGTTGAGGGGCCGGGCTACGCGACGCCACAGGCCGCCATCGAGGAGGCGGAGCGCGAGACGGTTGCGTACGTGCCGTCGTTGTACGTCGGGACGGACGTCGATGCCCCCGACTTCCTGTCGGTCGTGGACGTGAACCCGGACTCGGACACGTACACAGAGGTCATCGACCGCGTGGAGATGCCGAACAAGGGCGACGAACTACACCACTTCGGCTGGAACGCCTGCTCTTCGTCCTGCCACGTCGAGGGGCTGGAGCGACGCCACCTCGTCGTTCCCGGCCAGCGGTCGTCGCGGTTGCACATCATCGACACGAAGGACCGTGAGAACCCGGAAATCGTCAAAGTCATCGAGCCGGAGGAGGTGTACGAGTACGACCTGTCCGCGCCGCACACCGTCCACTGCATTCCCGACGGGGAAATCCTCATCTCGATGCTGGGGAACGAGGACGGCGACCTACCGGGTGGCTTCCTCGAACTGAACGACGACTTCGAAATCGAGGGGCGCTGGGACCCGCCGGGCGAGATCGAGATGAACTACGACTTCTGGTATCAGCCGCGGCACAACGTGATGGTCTCCTCGGAGTGGGCCGCGCCGAAGACCTACTATCCCGGCTTCGACTTGGAAGACGTCGAGGCGGGCAAGTACGGTCACAAACTCCACTTCTGGGACTGGGAGCAGGGACAGCTCCAGCAGACCATCGACCTCGGTGAGGAGGGGATGATTCCGCTGGAAGTCCGGTTCCTGCATAGCCCGGAGGCGGCCCACGGCTACGTGGGCGCGGCGCTCTCGTCGAACATCTTCCACTTCTACGAGCGCGAGAAGGAGTGGTTCGCGGAGAAGGTCATCGACATCGAACCGCGCGAGCACGAGGACTGGGACATGCCCGTTCCGGGCCTCATCACCGACCTCCTCGTTTCGATGGACGACCGCTACCTGTTCTTCTCGAACTGGTTGCACGGCGACGTGCGGATGTACGACGTGAGCGACCCGTCGAACCCGCGCCTCGCTGACCAACTCTGGGCGGGCGGGCTGTACGGCCCGCGCCACCCGACCGGCGAGGACGACAGACCGGTCGTCGCGGGGCCACAGATGCTCCAACTCAGCATCGACGGCGAGCGCCTGTACTGGACCACCTCGCTGTTCTCCACGTGGGACAACCAGTTCTACCCGGAGGAGGGCGAGAAGGGGTCCGTAATGCTCAAGGCCGACGTGGACCCGCGGAAGGGGACGATGACGCTGGACGAGGACTTCCTCGTGGACTTCGGCGAGATGCCGAACGGTCCCGCCCGGGCGCACGAAATCCGGTGGCCCGACGGCGACACCACGAGCGACGTGTGGCAGTGACGGAGAACGACGGAACAATCGCGGAGCGCGACGGAACGGCCGCCGAACGCGACGCCGACGGCGGCCGCGACCGCCATCGCGTCGAACTTCGCTGGCGCGGGGGCGGAACGGAAACCGTCCGCGCCGCGGACGCCGAATCGGTGCTGGAAGCGGCCGAGCGAGAGGGAATCGGCCTGCCGTTCGGTTGTCGAACCGGCGCGTGTGCCACCTGCACCGGTCGCCTGCTGTCCGGGGAAATCGAACACGAGCGCGAATCGCGGGCGTTGAAGGCGGATTCGCTGGCGGACGGCTACGTCCTGCTCTGCATCGCCCGCCCGAAGACGGACTGTCGAATCGAAGTCGGGACCGACGTTCATTCGGACCTCGTGACGAACCCGTGGAAGTAGTGGATAGGATAGCGTGTTCGCGGAATCGGAGTGGAAAAACGGTTTTTGGATGCGCTCGGATTTGACGCGGTTGTAAGCGCCAAGAAGCAGTCCTCGAACGCCCCCGTCCGCTCGCTACGAGATGCTACTGGTTTTGTTGAAGTCGAAACTGCAGAGAGGTAGTCGCTGAAAGCCCCCGTCCGCTTACTCCGTTCGCGGGACCGGGCGGCCCCTTTCAGAGTCCACCTAATCACAGCGACCGCACAGTACCGCAAACCGCCTCAGCCACGCCCTCCCCAACCGATTCCTTCGCATCCGCTCAGTCATCCCTCGCGTGATAATCAGCAGACCCTCGGCCGTGATGGCCTCGGGCCTGCTGGCGCACGCGCCGAAATGGTTGGTCCTATTGTGAGCGTTCGGGGTTTCAGGACACGGCGCGATTACATTCGTGGCGGAGGCGCGGAACGTTCGACGCTCGCTTACGGCGATTGCAACGGAATTAAACCTACCACTCGTTTACAATTGGGGCCGAGGCGGGGGCATTTATATCGGCGAGGTCACACGTTGTGGTATGGATGACGATATCACGCGCCGTGCCCTCGTCGGCGCGATACTCGGGGGAACGGCCGTCGGCGGGTCGCTCTCGCCCGTTCGGAGCTACCTCCGGCGCTTCGCCCCCTTGAGCGGGTCGGCGTGGGAGAGCGCGACGGACGACGTGAACGAGTCCGTCGAAAGCGAGTACGGAACGGCGAAACTCCGCTACGACGAGGACGGCGTGCCGAACATCACGGCCGAAACCGAGGCAGGGCTCTACTTCGCGGTCGGCTACGCGCAGGCGCGGGACCGGCTGTTTCAACTCGACCTACAGCGGCGGTTGATGCGCGGGCAGGTTGCCGCCGTCGTGGGCGAACTGGCGGCCGACTCCGACGAGTTCCACGTCCAGATGGATTTCGCGGGCGGGGCGGACGCGACGTGGAACCACATCGCCGATTCGGAACCGGAGGCGGCGGAACCCGTCCGGGCGTTTTCGGCGGGCGTGAACGCGTACATGGAGAACGAACCGCTCCCGCTGGAGTTCGGACTGCTGGAGTACGAACCGGCGCGGTGGACCCCTGAAGACACGATGCTGCTGGAAAAGCAGATTTCGTGGACGCTGACGGGGAACTTTCTCACCCTCCGCCGCGCCAAGGTCGCCTCCGCGCTCGGCCCGGACGCCGCGACGGACCTCTATCCCGAGCGACTCGACCACGACTCGCCGGTCATCCGCGGGAAGGATGATGGGAAGGCGAACGAGGGAACGACGGCGAACGGTGTCTCCCGACGGAACGAGGCGACCGACTCGGAAGGGGTCGGAGCGCCGTTGCTCGATTGGCTCGGCGGCTTCGAGCGCACCCACGGCATCGGGTCGAACAGCTGGCTCGTCTCGGGGAAACACACGAAGAGCGGGAATCCAATCGTTTCGAACGACCCGCACCTGTCGCTGATGACCCCGCCGGTCTGGTACGAGATGAACCTCGGACAGGGCGACATGCGCGTCCGCGGAGTCACGTTTCCGGGCGTTCCGTTCGTCGTCATCGGCGAGAACCACGCCGGGGCGTGGGGGTTCACCAACGCCGGTGCGGACGTCATCGACTTCTACCGGTACGAAACCGACGGGAATCGGTACCGCTACGAGGGCGAGTGGCGCGAGTTCGAAACCGAGGAGCGGGAAATCGAGGTCGCCGACGGTGAAAACAGGACGGCGACGGTTCGAAAGACGGTCCACGGACCGGTACTCGAACGCGAGGGCTACCGGGTCGGCGTCGCGTGGACGGGCCACACGGCGACGAACACGACGGCGGCGATCCGCGAGTACGCCAGAAGCGACGGCGTGGACGACTTTCGCGCGGCGACGAAGCGGTTCGACGAACCGACGCAAAACCTCATCTACGCCGACCGGGACGGCAACACGCTCTACTACGTCACCGGGAAGATTCCCCGCCGAACGGTGAACGGCGAGGAAGTCCGCGGCGACTGGATTTTCGACGGCTCCGCCGGAGAAGGCGAGTGGGAAGGGTTCGAATCCTTCGGCGTCTCGTCGTGGGAGGGGTTCGTCCCGTTCGAGGACAAACCGCACGTCACCGACCCGGACCTGATAGCGACCGCGAACCAGCGAATCACGGACGACCCGTACCTCTCCGAGGGGTACTCCAGCCCCTACCGCGGCCAGCGAATCTACGAACTGCTGGACGAGAAGGCGAAAGCGGGGGCCATGGACGTGAAAACGATGGCGGAGATTCAGGACGACACGCTCGACAAACGGGCGGAAACGCTCGTTCCGACGCTACTGGACGCCGCGGGAGGGGCGGACGGCCTCGAATCGGCGGTCCAAACGCTGTCACGGTGGAACTACCGGATGGAACGCGATTCGGAGGCCGCCCTGCTGTTCGTCCACTGGTTCGACGCCTTCCGCGAGGAGGCGCTTTCGGACGCCTTCGAAGAGGCCGGGTTGGACGAGGACTACTACCCCCGCGATTGGGTGCTGGCGCACCTCGACGGCGAGCGCTGGTTCGGAAGCGAGGGGCGACAAGCGGCGATGGTCCGCGCCCTCCGAACGGCGTCGGAGAAGGTCGCGGAGAGCGACGACGAGGTGTACGGCGATTACAACACGACGGAAGCCATCACGCATCCGTTCGACCAGTCGTTCCTGAACTATCCCGTGCTCCCGACGGACGGGTCGAGTCACACCGTGAACAACTATCGGAAGGACTCCGCGGTCGGCAGCAGTTGGCGGATGATCTGCCCGATGGGAGGCGACTCGAAGGCCATCGTCCCCGGCGGCAACTCGGGCGATTACTTCTCGGACCACTACCACGACCAACTCCGCCGATGGGCGAACACGGAGTACAAACCCCTGTCGCACGAGATTCGCGGCGACCTCGCCGTCGAATTCGGAGGTGACGAATGAGCCGAGTGAACCGACTCGACGCGCTCCGGGCGAATCCGACCGCGAGACTGTCGTTCGTCGCCGTCGGTGCGGTCGTCGGACTCGCCCTCGCGTGGACCCACTGGCTCGGCCTGTTGGTCGGCGGCGCGCTCGTCAGCATCCCCGCGGTGACACCGAGACGCGGCGTACTCGCGGGATTCGGCTTCGGCGTGCTCGCCCTCCTCCTCTTCTCCGGACTGCTCGCGCTCCACGGGTCGTTCAGCCACGCACTCGGTATGGGGCAAATCACCGCTCTCGCCGCGGCGATTCCGCTGGTTCTCGGAACCGTCGGTGGGCTGGCGCGGTCGTTGGCGTAGTAACTCCTTCTCCCCCACTCAGGCTCGCGCCAGCAGTTGCACCCACGAGTCGGTCGCATCGACGCTGGCCGATTCGACGGTGAACCCCGCGCTATCCGCCATCGACCGCAACTCGTCGGGTCGGTAGAGCGTGAACCGTCGTCCGTCCTCGTCGTACACGTCGCCGCTCATCTCGCCGTCGCCGTGTTTGACCGAGAGGAGGCAGACGCCGCCGGGTCGGAGCACCCGGCGGAACGTTTCCAGCGTTTCGGGAGCGTCCCCCCGCGGGACGTGGAGAAACGACGCACAGGCCCACAGGCCGTCGAAGGAATCGGATTCGAACCCGAGGCGACGCATGTCCATCCGCGCGAAATCGGCGGCAGGGGCGACCTCCCGCGCCGCCCGGAGGAAGTTCGGCGTGAGGTCGATGCCGACGACCTCGTGACCGCGCTCCGCGAACGTCGCCGACTCCCACCCGGGACCACACCCCACATCCGCGATTCGAGCGCCCTCCTCGGCCACTCCCTCGACGGCCGTCAGAAATCGCTCGACTATCCCCTCGACACCCGTTCGGTCCGCGTGCAGTTCCCGATACTCGTCCGCGACCGATTGGTAGGTCGAAATCGTCTCCGGGTCCGTCATCGTTCGGTTCGGATAACGGAAAGCATCGGTTTAGTTGTCACTGTTGGAGGAAGTAATCCGGCTACGGCGGTTGCGACTCGAAGAAGCGATAGTGGAAGAATGCACTGGACGGGATTTGAACGACGCCGAGACGTTCCGGGTCGCTCGGGGAGAGTGCACCTCTCCCCCTGTTTTCGTTCGCTCCTTCGTCGCTCACGAAAGCACGCTTCCCGGGCGTGCGACTCGTCTACTTCAAATCCCTCGTGAATTTCCTCGCTTCGAAACCGACCGACACAGCAAGCTTGTCGCTCGGGGGGTAGCGCTCGGAAAATGCACCGGACGGGATTTGAACCCGTGCCATGAGCTTGGAAGGCTCAGGTCCTGCCACTAGACCACCGGTGCGTACTCTCACTCCGTTCCGAGTACGCACCGAGGCTCGCAAATCCGAAGGATTTGCTCACCACCGGTGCGTTCGAATACGAGTGTACTCCTGAATTGTGCCCCCCGGCTTAAGGGTGTTACTGTTTTCGCCCGCGGACGACGGCGTAACAGTTCCCGCTGGAGATGGACACGTCGTCGGAAACGAGGGCGCTCTCGTCGAGGTCCTCGCGGAACTCGTCGGGCGAGTAGATGTGGTAGAACCGAGGCACCGTCTCCCCGCCGGGGAGCGTCCAATCGACGGTCGTGTCGAATCCCTCCTCGCGGTCGAATTTGTCGTGAGCCGTGCTCCACGCGCTGACGAGCGCGGTTCCGTCGGGTGAGAGCACGCGGGCGAGTTCGTCCAGACTGCCGACGCGGGCCTCGCGGCTCGGTAGGTGGTGAAGCGTGGCGACGTAGACCGCGAGGTCGATGGTGTCGTCGGCGAGCGGAATCCGGGCCGCGTCGCACTGCACCAGTTCGAGGTCGAAGCCGCGTTCCGTCGCCCGTTTGCGGGCCTCGGCGAGGAGGCCCGCGCTCACGTCCCCGCCGATGACGCGGCTGGCGCGCCCGGTCAGCAGTTCCGCGTGCCTGCCGTTGGCACAGCCGAGGTCGAGGGCCGTGGTGCCCGCTCGACCGTCGAGGAACGATTCGACTTCGGGCCACGCGTACTCCCTCGTCTTGGCGAAGTGGTCCGCGATGCGGTCGTAGGTCGCCCGTACGTCGTGACTCGTCGGGTTCACAGTCGAACTCTCGCGCCGGGGGGTAAATCTCCTACGGGTAGACCAGGAACTCGATGAGCAGGAAGGCGACGTAGGAGATGGCCAACATCGTCGTCGCGTGCTTCGCGCCGTCGCGTACCGTTCCCTCGCCCATCTTCCCCGCGACGAACCCGGAGACGACGGCTTGGACGAGCGCGGTGTGGAAGAAGACGATGGTGTAGGCGTGAATGTCCACCGCCGCGGCGTTGCCGAGGCCACCGACGCTGACCGGACCACCGGCCGCGTTCCCGGCGGGAAGGTCCCGGAGCGCGGGAACCAGGATGGCCGAAAGCGCCCCGATGATGACGAGGAAGACGAAAAACGAGAGGTAGATGATGATGAGATAGGTTTTCATCTCGTCCTCGCGCTGGCGCTGGAGCCGTCTCGATTCCTGTGCGTCGTCCGCGGCGATTCGAAGGACGCGCCCGATGTCGCCGCTGGCGTGCATCGCGTTCGTCACGAGCGAGACGACCCGCGTGACGGTCGGCGTGTCGATTCTGTCCTCGAACCGTCGGAGCGCGGTCGCGGCGTCGGTTCCCCACTCGATGTCGCGCGACATGCGCTCTAACTCGTCGTTCAGCGCGCCGAGGTCGCTGTTCGTCACCCGACGGAAACTCTCGACGACCGTCATCCCCGCCTCGTTGAGGCTGGCGAGTCGGTCGAGCATGTCGGGAACGGCGGCCTCTATCGCTTTAACCCGGCGACGGTACGCCCACTGAACGACGGCGTACGTCCCCAAGACGAACAGCGCGGCTTGTATCACGACGCCATCCACGGACGCGGGCGTCGCCGTCCCCGCTTCGAGGTCGGGAAAGACGCGGAGCACGACGGAGAGGAGCGCGAGCGGGACCGTCACGTACAACAGCGTATCCGGGTTCCGGCGGACGGTTCGGAACGGGTCCGCGAATGCGTCTCGAACGTCCTTGAATCGGTCGTAGGCCGCCAATCGTTCGACGTTGGTCGGGGCGGTTCCGCCGTCGCTCACCGCCCGTCCGGCGTCCGGGTCGGCGACGCGCCGGACCGTCGGAACGGTGATACTCGGCGTCGTTCTCGACTCGCGGCTGATGCGAAGCGATTCCGTGATGCTGTCGAGATACACGACGAATCCGACGGTACCGAGGGGGATGAGCAGATACGCCATCAGATAGAGGAAGTCGAGCGTGTCGGCGACGCCCATCAGTCCCATGATGACGAGGATGGTGATGAGCAGGAGCGGGCCGACGACGAACAGCGAGACGTACCCCTCGGCGAGCACCGAGAGCAGTTCGAGGAACGCCTCCTGTTCGGCTTTCGCGTCCCGCTGATAGCGCTCGTACTGCTCGCTCAGATACGTCGGAAGGCTCTGGCCGCTCTGGAGGACGCTCGCCAAGTTTTCGCCGAAATCCTCGAACTTCTCGCTCGGCGACTGGCGCGACATCTGCTTGATGGCGGTCAACACGTCGAGTCCGAACAGGTCCATGGCCTTGACGCCGACCCCGACTTCCGCCGCCGCCTCGCCGTACACGTCGCGGTTCCGCGCCAGCGTCCGCATTATCGCGGGCATTCCCATCCCGCTCCGGGAGAGCGCGTAGGTGAACGCGACCGTTCGAGAGAGGCTGCCGTCTATCTTCCGGGAGCGGGCGTTTCCTCGGTAGGACGGCAACTCCCAGCGAAGCCAGTACGTCAGCGCGCCACCGAGGAGGCCGACCGTCGCGCTGCTGAACACGAGCAGGACGAACAGTTCGCCGAGAGTGAGCGAGGGGACGACCACGAGATTGGCGAGGAACTGCAACCGCGCCGGGAGTTCAGCACGGAGCGTCGCCGGGGAAACCGAAAGGACGGCCAACACGAGCCCGACGACGTAGATACCGATGATGCTGCCGGAGATGGTGGCTAATGTGGTGTACACCCACGTTTTCGACGCGTACAGTCGGTACGTCTCACCGACGTGCGCCGCCCGCAACTGCTCCTTGCGGCGGTTCCGTTTCCGCCCGCCGTCGCGGACGTAGCTGCCGAAGAACTGTAACGAAACGCGGGTGACGGTTCGGTACGCCGTCCTGCTGATGGGCGAGAGGGCAACGGGTGCGAGAAACACGAGCGCGAGGACGAGCGGGACGAAGTTGAGCAGACCCATCAGTCGAGCTCCACGACGGCCGAGTCGGTGCTTTCCCTGACGTTCGAAACGACGGTCTCCGGGTCGGCGTAATACTCGTTGACCATCGCCGTAAAGCGCCGATAGTCGGAGATGCCGTTCTCGCGGAGATACTGGAGGACGAGTTTCCTGTCGCGGAGTTCGGTGAGCAGTTCGGACTGCGACCAGCCGTGGTCGCGTCGAATCTCGTCCAACACACCGCTGTCGCGCTTGCGGAACGTGTCTGTGCTCGGCTCCCACGAGAACGTGGTCGTGTAGTCCAGATCGCCGGTTCGCTGGTCGATGCCGTTGATTTCGGCGAGCGTCTGCGTCCGCCGCAAACGCTCCTCGCCGACGTAGGTCAACGACTGAATCGAGAGGATGTCGAGCGACTGTATCATCGCCCGCGGGACGTTGATGGGTTCGTTTTCGAGGCGGTTGATGACCGTCTGCACCGAGTCGGCGTGCATCGTCGAGTAGGTGGTGTGACCGGTGTTCATCGCCTGAAAGAGCGTCATCGCCTCCTCGCCGCGGACCTCGCCGACGGCGATGTACTCGGGGCGGTGGCGGAGGGCGGACCGGAGCAGGTCGTACATCGTGATGTCGGTACCCTCGTCCAGCCGGTCGCGGGTCACTGACGACAGCCAGTTGTCGTGATAGAGCGTCAACTCCCGCGTGTCCTCGATGGTGAGCACCTTCGAGCGCGGCGGGATGAACATCGAGATCGCGTTCATCGAAGTCGTCTTACCGGACGCCGTTCCGCCCGCGAAGATGAGCGACTTGTTGTTCTCGATGGCGAGCCAGAGGTAGGCCATCTGGTCGAGGTTGAAGGTTCCGTAGTTCACCAGGTCCACCGGCGTAAACGGCTCGTCGGCGTACTTTCGGATGGTGAACGCCGACCCTCGCGGCGTCACCTCCTCGCCGAGGGCGAGTTCCGCGCGGCTACCGTCCGGGAGCGTCGCCTCGACGACCGGTTCGCCGACGCTGACGTGCTGGCCGGACTGCTGGGCCAGACGGACGACGAGGCTGTCGAGTTCGTCCTTCGAGTAGACGACGTTCGTCCCGATGTCGTTGTACGTGTCGTGGTAGACGAAGATGGGGAGGTCGTAGCCGTCACACGAGATGTCCTCGATGTGCGGGTCGTTGATGAGCGGGTCGAGCTTACCGAACCCGCGAAACGAGCGAAAGAGGTAGTAAAACAACCGGTAGTAGGTCGCGGCGTTCACCTCGACGCCGTACACTTCGAGCAGTTCGCGCAGTTCGTCGCGGAGGACGGTTTCCGCCGTCTCGTCACCCATCTCGCGGCGGTAGATGAGCGACTCGCGCAGGTCAGAAAACAGCCGCTCCAGCAGTTCGACTTCGACGTCATCCAACTCGGGTTCGACGACGTGATACAGGTGTTCGTTCGCGTCCGAGTCGTAGTTGATGGAGACGAACGCGAACGGCGCGTTCACCCAGTACCGCTCCACCTCTTCGTATCCCGGCACTCCGGTGAACGTGATGAGCGACCCGTGGGTCGCCGGGTCGTAATCGCCGACCGAAACGGTCGAACCCCGAAGCATCTCCGCCGTGCGGCGAATCGTCCGTCGCCACTCACGGACGCGAACGGTCAGTTCGTCTAACGCTAACCCCGACATGTTTGTTCCCTGTCCCTCGTGCGGGTGTTTCGAGCGTCGGTCCCCGACCGACTCGCGTTCGCACGTGAGAGACGTATCTTGTCACGCTCATTGGAGTGGGAGTACTTAAATCAATGGCTGGACAATTTCAGTTTCGAGAGGTGTGGGAGGGGTGAGAAATGATACGTGACGTAATGGTCTCGTTTCGAGATATGGCGTTACGTTCATGAGACGCGAGAACGTAGGTTCGCGTACGGAATGAGGCGCGATTATTTCACACTGAACGTCGAAAATATCGACTGGGTTGAAGCGGACGGGACTCCCCGCAAGCCGACGGTAATCATCGATTTCGAGGGACCGTCCGCCACGCTCCGTGAGCGACTTACCGGCCCATCCGACGAACTCCTCGATGCGAGCGAAACGGACGTTACTTTCCGACTCCAAGCCAGTCTGGACGACCCGACGGCGACGGGCGTGGTGAGCGTAACGAATCGAACGACGGGCGATTTTATCCTCGAACTCAACGAGGACGCGGACGACGTGCTCCGATTCATCCGGGCGGCCCGTGCGTACGGCGATGAGACGGACGAATCGAACGGTCGCTATCACGTCGATATCGCCATCAACGGCGACCACGTGGTCGAGTACGACAAGAGCACGTTTCTCGTCTACAACAACGAGGGCAACCTGTTGCGCCAACACAGTCTTATCCCGAGCGGCGTCGAACTGTAATCCACCCTTTTCGCGCCTTCAGAACCACGGAGCGATGACGCCGCTCATCACCGCGACGATGTAGAGTCCCGCGATTGCTGCAAGGACGATGATGAGTCCGATGAGGTAGTCGAACAGTCCGTTCGGCGTCGTCAGCTTTGGCACGTTCATGTCAACCTCTACGACCTTGGTCGGCATATCGTTATTGGGGGGTAAAACGGAATCGCGGGAACCTAAGTACCAGCGTGTGAACCCCCTTCGTATGAATTTGTTCGGAACTGCGGGTATCCGTGGTGATGTCGTCGAGCGAGTGACGCCCGAACTCGCTCTCGCCGTCGGGCGGGCCGCGGGACGACAGGGTGCGGAGTTCGTCGTCGCCCGTGATGGACGCGAAACGGGCGCGGCGCTCGCTGCCGCGATGGAAGCGGGACTCGAAAGCGCGGGGGCGACCGTCCGCCGTGCGGGACAACTTCCGACCCCCGCGCTCGCGTTCGCCTCGCAGGGTCGCCGCGGCGTCATGCTCACCGCGAGTCACAACCCGTCGACGGACAACGGTATCAAACTCTTCGACGACGGACAGGAGTACGACCGGGCCGCGGAACGCGCCGTGGAAACCGGCGTCGAGGACGAGGAACCACCCCGCCCGTGGGACGAGTGGGGAAAGAGCACCAACGAGAACGTTCTCGACGCGTACCGGGACGCGGTTATTGAGTACGCACGCGAGTACGGTGCGCCGCTGAACGGCGTCCGCGTCGCGGTCGATTGCGGCAACGGGATGGCGAGCGTGGCGACCCCGCAGGTGCTCCGGGCGCTGGGAGCGACCGTCATCTCGCTCAACGCGAACGTGGACGGCCACTTCCCCGGTCGACCGAGCAAGCCGACGCCCGAGACATTGACCGACCTGCGTTCGTTCGTCGCCTCGGACGATTTCGAATTCGGCCTCGCCCACGACGGCGACGCGGACCGAATCGTCCTCGTCAACGCGGACGGCGACGTCGTGCACGAGGATACCGTCGTTGCACTCCTCGCGGAACACTACACGCACGCCAGCGACGCCGAGGACCCCGTGGTGGTGACGACGCCGAACGCCTCGGCGCGAATCGACGAACGCGTCCGGGCGGCCGGTGGTCGCGTCGAGCGCGTGCGCCTCGGTGCGCTTCACGAGGGCATCGCGGCGGCCCTCGAAGACGGCGACGACGGCACCGAAGTCGTGTTCGCCGCCGAACCGTGGAAACACATCCACACCCAGTTCGGCGGCTGGATAGACGGCGTGGTGAGCGCGGCGGTGCTCTCCCGACTCATCGCGGACGCCGGTGGCGTGGAAGCGCTTCGAGCGGACGTGACCGAGCGACCCTACCGAAAGGTGAGCGTCGATTGCCCCGACGCGGCGAAGACCGAGACGATGGAACGCGTCGAGACGGCGATTCCCGAGCGGTTCCCCGACGCGACCGTCGAAACCGAATATGGGGTCCGTGCGGAACGGGCAGATGGCTCGTGGGTGCTCGTTCGACCGAGCGGCACCGAACCGTACGTCAGAATCTACGCCGAGAGCGAGACCGTTGACGAACTCGTCGCCGAGACGAAAGACGTCGTAGCGAACGCCGTATCCGCTGCAGAAAAGTAACCGTCAATAGCCTCCTGTCCGTTATTTTTCGACCTTTCAAGCGTGAAGCGACGCGTTTATCACAAATTACCCGTCTGGTTACGCATAGATGACGAACATTGACAAACGGCGTCGAACATTGATGAAAACTGGCGGCGCGCTCGGTATTGCTGGCCTCGCGGGGTGTATCAGTAGCCCCAGTGACGGTGGCTCCGGCGACGGAAACGATAACACGTCGACCGACGGAACTGACGGTGACTCCGGCGACGGCGAGGACACCACGAACGTCGGGATGGTCTACGCGACGGGCGGCCTCGGCGACAACTCGTTCAACGACATGGCGAACATGGGAATCAAGCAGGCGAAAAAGGAGTTCGGCGTTCAGTTCCAGAACGCGGAACCCGACTCCCCGACCGACGTGGAGAGCCTCCAACGCCAGTTCGCCCAGTCCAGCAGCCCGGACTACGACCTCGTCTGCTGTATCGGCTACGTTCAGACGAACTCCCTCGTCAAGAACGCCGGACAGTACCCCGACCAGAACTTCATGCTCGTCGACAGCGTGGCGGAGACGGACAACGGCGACCTCGTGAAGAACGTCGCCAACTACGTCTTCAAGGAGCAACAGGGGTCGTTCCTCGTCGGCCACCTCGCGGGACAGCTGACCCAGATGGACTTCAGCGCGGGCGAAAGCTCCACGAAGTCCGGGAAGAAGACCGTCGGCTTCGTCGGCGGCAAGGAGGTTCCCCTTATCAAGAAGTTCGAGGCTGGCTACAAGGCCGGTGTCGCACACGCGAGCGAGGACATCGAAGTCAAGACGGCGTACGCTGGCACGTACAGCGACCCCGTGAAGGGGAAGGAAGCGGCGCTCTCGATGTACGATAACGGCGCGGACATCGTGTACCACGCCGCGGGTGGTACCGGAACCGGTGTCTTCAAGGCCGCGAACCAGAAGGGTCGGTTCGCCATCGGTGTGGACAGCGACCAGTCGAAGGCCAAGGGGACGGCGAAGTTCAGCAACGTCATCCTCGCCAGCATGGTGAAGAAGGTGAACGAAGCGGTCTACCGCTCCACGAAGAACGTCATCGACGGCGAATTCAAGGGCGGCAAAGTCAACACCCTCGGCTTGGAGCAAGGCGGCATCGAAGCGGTGTACGGTGCCGACCTCGGGTCGAAGATTCCCGACGACGTGAAATCGAAGGTCGAAGAGTCCCGCAAAGCGATCATCAGCGGCGACATCGAAGTTCCGACGAAAGTCGAGAAGTAAGCGCAAACCCGCGCGCTTATACAAGTAGGACGGAAATCCAGATTTAGAATGAGCCGGGCGGTACATCTCGACGGCATTACGAAACGATTCCCGGGTGTCGTCGCAAACGATAACGTCGATTTGACGATAGAACCGGGGTCGGTTCACGCACTTTTAGGGGAGAACGGGGCCGGAAAGACGACGCTGATGAACGTGCTCTATGGACTGTACGAACCCACCGAGGGGCGCGTCGTCGTCGACGGCCAGCCACGCGAGTTCGACTCGCCGCGAGACGCCATCGAGAGCGGCATCGGTATGATTCACCAACACTTCATGCTGGTGGATACCCTCTCGATTGCCGAAAACATCGTTCTCGGAAACGAACCCCGAAAGTGGGGTGGATTGGCGATGGACAGGGACCGCGCCGTACGCGAGGTGCGCGAGCTAAGCGACCAGTACGGGTTCGACGTGGACCCGAACGCGCTCGTCGAAGACGTGAGCGTCGGCGTCCAGCAGCGCGTCGAAATCCTGAAAGCGCTGTACCGCGGCGCGGACGTCCTCATCTTGGACGAACCGACCGCGGTGCTCACGCCACAGGAAATCGAGGACCTGCTCACGGTGCTCGACGAACTTACCGCTCAGGGAAAGAGCATCATCTTCATCACGCACAAGCTCGGCGAGGCCATGGACGCCGCCGACCAAATCACCGTCCTCAGGGACGGGAAGAACGTCGGCTCGGTCGATACCGAGGTGACGACCCGCGAGGAACTCGCGGAACTCATGGTCGGCCGCGAGGTCCTACTCGAAACCGAGAAGGAACCGGCCGACCCGGGCGACGTGATGCTCAACGTTTCCGGGCTTCGAATGACGGACGAACGCGGCGTCGAACAGGTATCAGGCGTCGATGTCGTCGCCCGAGAGGGCGAGGTGTTCGGCATCGCGGGCGTCGACGGAAACGGCCAATCCGAACTCATCGAGGCCATCACCGGCTTGGCCTCGCCGGACGAAGGTGCGATTTCGTTCAACGGGCGCGACATCACGGGGATGTCCCGTCGTGACCGAATCGACGCCGGGATGGCCTACGTTCCCGAGGACCGCCACGAACAGGGCTTGGTCATGGAGTTCGACCTCGTGGAGAACGGGCTGCTCGGAAGCCAGCATTCGGAACCGTTCACGCACGACGGGCGGATCGATTGGGACGGCACGCGAGCCCACGCCGAGGACATCATCGAACAGTACGACGTTCGCCCGCCCGACGCGGACGTATCGGCGGAATCGCTCTCCGGCGGGAACCAACAGAAGTTCATCGTCGGTCGGGAGTTCGCCCGCGATCCGTCCCTCGTCGTCGCCGCCCACCCGACCCGCGGCGTGGACGTCGGCAGCATCGAGTTCATTCACGACCGACTGCTCGATTTACGGGCCGAGGGAAAGGCTATCGTCCTCATCTCCTCGAAGCTCGACGAAGTGCAGCAGCTCTCGGACCGACTCGCAGTCATGTACGAAGGTGAAATCATGGACGTCGTCGACCCGGACCGTGTGACAGAAGAGGAACTCGGCCTGCTGATGGCGGGCGAGCATCCGGCGGACACACCGAGTCTCCGAGGTGAAGCACAGTGAGTTCGTGGCGAGACCGGGCGGAACAGGGACTTTCCCGCCTCGTCGAGGCGTCCGCGGTCGAGCGGGTGCTCATCAGTCTCGCGGCGCTCGTCATGTCCATCATCGTCGGCGGGTTCGTCATCCTCATCTCGGGATGGGTCGCAACCTGCTCCGACCCCTTCCTCGCGCAGCAGGTGCTCATTTCGATTCCGGGAACCGGCGGCTGGGGCATCCAGTTCCCGATTCCGGGGTCGTTCTGTTACAACCCGATTCAGGTGTACAAGTACCTCTTCGTCGGGTCGTTCGCGAACCCTCAGACGTCCACCCTATTCCCGCCGGACTTCGTTCTCGATAAGTTCAGCCTCGCCGTGACGCTCCGGCAGACGAGCATGCTCCTGTTCGCGGGGCTGGCCGCCGCGGTCGCGTTCCGCGCCGGGATGTTCAACATCGGTACGCAAGGGCAGCTCGTGCTCGGCGCGCTCGGGTCGGCGCTGTCGGTGTTGTGGGTCGCTCCGTACGTCCCGGGCGGACTCGTCGGTAGTCTCGTCCTCATTCCACTCGGTTTGATCGCCGGGGCGCTCGTCGGGGGCGCCTACGGCGCGATTCCGGGGGCGATGAAGGCGTATGCGGACGCGAACGAGGTCATCACGACCATCATGCTCAATTTCGTTGCGACGGGCATCGCGTTCGTCCTCGTCTCGGAGTACTTCAAGAACCCGGCGAGTCAGACCGTAGAAACACGCCCGGTTCCGGGGGCGGCGGTGCTGTCGCCCATCGTGTTCCCGAGTCAGGCGTCGTTCTCCATACTCGTCCTCATCGGCGCGCTCGCCCTCGCGGTCGGCATCTACCTGCTGTTGCACCGAACCGCGTTCGGATACGACCTCAGGACGAGCGGGATTCAGCCGGAAGCCGCCGAATACGGCGGCGTGGACGCGAAGCGAACGATGGTGTCGAGCATGGCGCTCTCCGGTGCCATCGCCGGTATCGGTGGGACGGTCTACGTCCTCATGATACTCGGCCGCTGGCAACAGGGCGTCCCGTCCTACGGGTTCGACGGCATCACGGTGACGATTCTCGCGGGCAACAACCCGCTCGGCGTCCCGCTCGCGGCGCTGCTGTTCGGCATGCTGAAGAGCGGAAGCCTCGCCATCGACTTCGCGCTCGGCGTTCCGAAACAACTCGTCGGCGTCTTGCGGGGGCTCATTATCCTGTTCGTCGCCATGCCGGAGTTCTTCCGGATGATCGGCAAACGGGTGACGACGCCGGAACCGTCGGGGGCCGTCGCCGCGGATGGCGGGTCCCGAATCGAGGGGGGTGAGGACGATGAATAAACGGCTCCGAATCGCCGGGGGATCCGTCGCTATTGCGGCGGTTCTCGCCGCTCTCGGTCTCGTGTTCCCGAACAGCGCTCTCGGCAAAATCGTCGGTACCATCAACGCGAGCTACGTGAGCGCGGCGCTCCGATTTACCGTTCCCATCGGCTTCGCCGCACTCGGCGGTATCTTCGCCGAAAAGAGCGGTGTCACCAACATCGGTCTCGAAGGCCACCTCATCATCTCGGCGTTCACCGGCGTCGCGGTCGCGGACGCGCTGGCCGGGTCGGGAAGCGCGACACAGACGACGCTCTGGCTCGGATTCTTCGCAGCGGTACTTGCGAGCACGCTCTTCGCACTCCTGTTCGCCGTCGTTTGTATCGAGTTCAAGGCCGACCAGATCATCGCGGGACTCGCCGTTTGGCTCATCGCGCTGGGGCTCGCGCCGTTCGCCAGCAAGATTCTGTGGGGCGGTATCAACAGTCCGAGCGTCGGAACGCTCTCGAACTGGCGTCTCCCGCTTCTCGCGAAGATACCCGTCATCGGTCCGATCCTCTTCGACGCAAATCCGACGGTGTACATGCTCCTCGTCGCCGTGCCGCTGACGTGGTTCGTGCTGAACGAGACGGCGTTCGGCCGCTGGGTGAAAGCCAGCGGAGAGAACCCGATGGCGCTCGATACGGTCGGCGTCGACGTCCATCGCGTTCGCTACGCGAGCGTGCTCATCTCCGGTACGCTCGCCGGAATTGGCGGCGCTGGACTGTCGCTCGGACAGGCGGGGCTGTTCAACGGGAGCGGTGCCACGATGGTCGATGGCCGCGGCTGGATCGGCATCACCGCCTACCTGTTCGGGAACTACAACCCGCTCGGGGCGTTCGGCGCGTCGTTCCTCTTCGCGAGTCTCGACGCGCTTCAGTTGCGACTCCAGCAGGTCGGTTTCAGCGTTCCGAGGGAACTCATCGGCGTCATCCCGTACGTGACGGTCATCATCGTGCTGGTGTTCGTCGGACACACGCGAACCCCGGACGCCGCGGGCGAACCCTACGAATCCGGCGAGGAGTGAGGCGGCGGCCGGTCGTTCACCGCGGTCGACTTTTCACGGTGTTCGTTTCGAAGCCGTTCGATTTCTCGTCGTCCGCCGACTCCGGGTCGGTATCTCCGTACAGAGATGGCGCTCGGTGTGATGCTGAGCAGGGCGCGGACGATAGCGACGAGGAGACGAAACACGACGGGGTTGGCCCCGTCTTGGTATAAAAAGACTCGGCTGTCGATTGTTATTTGACGCCCGGAACCGCACGTCCTCCATGGACGAACTCGTCGAGCAGGCACGCGAGATACAGGATCGCGCGCACGTTCCGTATTCGAAGTATCCCGTCGGGGCGGCGCTTCGGACGGCGGACGGCACCGTCTACGTGGGATGTAACATCGAAAACGCGAACTTCAGCAACTCGCTCCACGCGGAGGAGGTCGCCATCGCTGAGGCGATTAAATCGGGGCACCGTGAGTTCGACCGCTTAGCGGTCAGTTCCGCACGTCGAGACGGCGTGACGCCCTGCGGGATGTGCCGACAGACGCTCGCGGAGTTCTGTGACGACGACTTGGTGGTCGTGTGCGACCACGGCGACGACGTGACGGAGTACACGCTCGGCGAGTTGCTCCCGGACACGATAACCGAAGACATGCTGGGCTGAGGGCGAAAGACACGTCGGAAAACGAATGAGAGGGGGAGACGGCAACGGGCGGCGGCGGGAATCTCGCCACCCGAAACGCGAAGCACCTATTTTCGCGGCGCCAAACGTGGGTAGTATGGAAGACAGCGAAGACCCGAGCGCGGACGTGCAGTATCACATCGAAGTCGGGGAGGACGACGTTGCGAACGCCGTTCTCCTCCCCGGAAACCCGGAGCGCGTCGAAAAGATAACGCAGTTCTGGGATTCGGCGGACGAGAAGGCGTTCCACCGCGAGTACCGAACCGTGACGGGCGACTACGACGGGACGCCCATCAGCGTCACGTCGACCGGAATCGGCAGTCCCTCGGCCGCCATCGCCGTTGAGGAACTGGCGCGAATCGGCGCCGACACGTTCGTTCGCGTCGGGTCGTGCGGTGCGATTCAACCGGAGATGAACGTCGGCGACCTCGTTATCACGACGGGTGGCGTCAGACAGGAGGGGACGAGCGACGAGTACGTCCGCGAGGATTACCCGGCGGTCGCGGACTACGAGGTCGTCGCGGCGCTGGTCGCCGCCGCGGAGCGACTCGATTACGACTACCACACCGGAATCACGATGAGCGCGGACAGTTTCTACGCGGGGCAGGGTCGCCCCGGTTTCGAGGGCTTCCTCGCGGAAGGTGGCGACGAATTGGTATCCCACCTGAAAGCCGCGAACGTCAAGAACATCGAGATGGAGGCGAGCGCGATTTTGACGATTGCGAACGTCTACGGCCTCCGCGCGGGAGCGGTCTGTTCGGTGTACGCGAACCGCGAAACGGGCGAATTCAGAACCGAGGGAGAACACCGCGCCGCGGAGACGGCTAGCCTCGCGGTGAAACTACTGGCTCGAATGGACGAAATAAAAGCGGAGGCAGGTGTGGACCGCTGGCATCCGGGCCTCTCGCTCGACTAATTCGCTTCGTTGACCTGCGTTTCGATAAGCGTCCGGTTGACGCGGTAAATCGAAACTGATCCGGAGCGATACACTCGCTGAATGCCGGGGAATCGGCTGAACGCCGTTCGACCGTATCGATTTCGCTCCCGCGGGCCGTAGTAGATGTATCGGACGTCGTATCGGTCGAGTTTTTCGGCGCGGGTTTTCCACGCCGTGTTCGGGCTGAATATCAGATCGACGTCGTGTTTTCGTTCGGCGTAGGCCGAATTACCGCGGTAAATCCGCTCCTGGTACCACCCGACGACGGTCGGAAGACCGGTGAGCGAGGACGCGGGACTCCCCCAGACGTAGGGGTCGCCGGGTGCGGAGACGATGTGCGGGCGTCCGTCCCTCGCGTCGAGCCACTCTATCGCACCCGCCTCGCCCGGATGAACCGTCGAGACGAACGCTAACCCGTCGAGCGTCGGGTCGTCGGCACGGTGGACTGGATTGTCCGACGCGATATGCTCGCCGAGGCCGAACACGCCATACACGGACGCGGACAACACGAGAAGCGCGGCAACGATTGCGACACCCCGTCGGAGTGCCGACGGAACGTGTTTTCCGTGAACTGTGGGGCTGTTCGGGATTGCACCCGCGAGCAGTCGGGACAGTGCAACGCCGCCAGCGACCGCCCAGAGGACCCACACCTGCATGTACACCTTGAACACCGTGTTGAACCGCCCGGGGATGGCGTTGTCCTGCACGTAGACGAACTCCACGAGCAGGACGAGGCCCGCACCGGCCACCAACAGCACCGTTTCGAAGCCGAAGCCGTCATCGAGGCGTAGCAGTACCCACCCGCCAACGAGGAGCGGCGCGACCAGCAACAGGGCCGGGACGCCTCCTTGCCAACTCAGGAAGGCGAACAGGAGAACGAGCGCTCCCGCACGTGTGACGGTCCGACGTCGCCACCGCGTGTTGGTCGCGAGGTACAGCGCGAACAGACCGAGGAACGTGCCGTGAACGATGAGCAACTCGACGGGGCTACTCCGGTCGGGGAGGAAACCGAGACCGCGCGTGCCCGCCGTCCCGAACAACACGTTGACGACGAACGGTGCCGCCCACACGAGCGCGAGACCACCGACGGCGATGACGATGACCAACGAAATCGCGATACGGGCGAGTTCGTCGGCGAACGGCGACCGTTCGGTCAGCGTGACGACTCGTTCGCCGCCCGGAACGAGCGTCGCCGGGTGGGTCTCCGCGAACACGAGCGAGAGCCAGACGACGCCGAGCGCGGTCGGGAAACTCCAGAAGCTGATGGTGCTCACGAAGGCGACGACGGGGGGAAGCACGCCGAAGACGAGGAGTCGCCATCGAGTGTCGGAACGGTAAACGGCGTAGCCGAGTGCCGCGACGAACAACAGAAACGGTTGTCCCATCATGTGGGCGTGAAGGTCGCCGTTCAGGTACGCGAAGAGGGGAAACTCGTTTATCGTATCGACCATCACGCGGCTGGCTTCCCAGTAGTAGAAGTTGGTCGGGGCGAGCGGAACCGCGGACGGGTTCATCTCTAACGGTTTGGCGATGGCGTCGAGGAGCGAACGGGGGAAACTCCCCGCGAGCAAGCGCATCGGGGTGAACAGGTTTCCGGCGAATCCGACGAGAAAGGCGGCAGCGGCGGCGGCGAGGCGGCGAGGCGTTCCGTGTCGCTCGGCTATCGCACCCGCCAACCCGTAGGCGGTGGTGATGAGCATGCCGTAAAACCCCGCGAGTGCGAGGTTGTAGCTGTATCGGGGCGGCGTTCCCGAAAGTTTCGTCAGAATCGCGGCGATGAGGTGGCCGCCGTAGTAATACCGAATGGGCTCACCCGCGAACCACATGTCTTCGGGGGGGAGCGCGGGCGCTCGCATGATAGACCGCAAGAGACCGAAGTCGAGGAACTTCTCGCCGCCGGTCGCGATGATTCCCGGGTCGATGGCACGAACTCCGACGAGAAAACAGAAGGCGACGGTGAACACCACCATCGCTTCCGCATATCCCTGCAGGTCGATTTCGACCGCACGCCGTGTCAGCAATGCGGAGAGCGAAACGAGCACTACGACCGCGACGAGAACCGTGATACCGCTGAAAACGAACTGACCGAGCCAGTACGTCACAATCGTCATGACGGAGAGGCTCACGGGGAGCGCGAACGTCGCTCCGCGGTCGGGAAATCGTCGAAAGAGTGCCGCTGTGACCGGTAGCCCTGCAAGAGAGAGAACGTAGTAGAGGACTAGCCAGAACGCAACGAGCACGAACTCCATATTCGAGTCATTTCGGGCACTGCAGTGATATACTTCTTGTGGTCTTGTTCATTGTTAAACATGTGTTTTTCGAAGTGTAGTCGCGGTACGAAATCACATAGGGCGGCCGAATCATAACCCTTAACTAGGCGACGGCAGTACAAACTGGTAGCGGGATGGGATAGCCAGGAGATTCCGGCGGGCTCATAACCCGCAGATCGGTAGTTCAAATCTACCTCCCGCTATTTTCAGACGACTCGTCTACGATAGTAGTGATATTTAGCACCGGTCAGCGGTGGTGCCGACCGGTTCGTCACTACTCCGATCAGCTTCGTCATTTCGCACTGAGCGGTTCTCAACCGGCCAATTTCGCCGATTTCCCTCAAAATCGGCCGGTGCCATCCGACTTATTCGTCCCGCCCCGGTAGTACCGTCCATGCCATCCGCATTGTTCGTGGTGAGCGAAGAGGGATATTGGGGCGAAGAATGTATCGAACCGCTGCAGACGCTGGACGAGGCCGGTGTCGAAATAACGGTCGCAACTCCGAGCGGCGGTAAACCGGTCGTGGACGAACGGTCCATCGACCCGGAAAACGTCGGCGAGGAAACCGCGGAACGGGTTCGGGAAGCGGACGAATCCGACCCTCGGCTTCAGAATCCGGTACCGTTGGCGACGACGAGCGCCGACGGCTACGATGCCGTCGTGTTCCCCGGCGGGCACGGAACGGAGTGGGACGTAAATCAGGACAAACACGCCCGAACATTGCTCCGTGACGCGGTGGAAACCGGGGACAAGAAAGCGCTCGTCGTCTGTCACGCAGTCGGACTGTTGGCGTTCACCCGCGACAGCGACGGTGGGTTCCTCGTGGACGGACGTTCCGTCACCGGGTTCCCGAACGAATGGGAGGAGGGAATCGTGGACGATGACGATTGCATGCCCGACGGTCGGAAACTCCCGTACTGGGTCGAGGACGAAGTGAAAGCGGCGGGCGGAACGTGGGATGCGGAACTCGACGCCGAGACGAGCGTGCGAACCGACGGCGACTTGCTGACCGGACGCGGCCCGGGGTCGTCGCATGCGGCGGCGGTGGCGCTCCTGTCCGCGCTCGGTATCGAGTAATCTGCCGACGAAAGCGCGTGATTTATACCCGATTCGTTCCCAGTTGACACGAGATGATTGGCACGCGTAGCGTACTGGCGGTGGTTGCCGGTGGCGTCATGGTAACTGCTATCGTCGCCCTTCGTTCCGGTCGAAAGTCGACGGGACTGTGGTTATTGGCTGCGGGATTCTTCGTCGCCAGCCTTTGGTCCGGGCTTAGCATCGCTTGGACGCGGAACAATCCCGGGATGCTGTCGTCCGATTCACACCTCCTCTTGGGGTCGACGGCAGTTGCCGGGACGATATATTATGGGATGCTCGCTCGGGAAGCGACAAGTGACTAGTCTGGTTGAATCAATACTATAACGATTCTTTTGCAAGAAAGATAGTGGCTAGTTTTGCGGCGTTTTTAGACTCTATGAAGCTCGGAAAAGTAAAACCTTCTGCCAATCAGTAACTTTAAATACATCTTCTACAAGTCTTTGGTATGCCACGGCGACGCAACCCGAGTGGTGCAGACGACAGCCGAAGGAACTTTCTGAAGGCGAGTGGGGCCGGTGCAGTTGCTCTCTCCCTTGCAGGCTGTTCCGGAAATGGTGACACGAACGACGAGAAGACGTCTGACGACGGCGGTGACAAGAACACGACAACAGAAGCGCCGAGTACGAACTCGCTCAGCCCTGACGACATCGAACCCGGTGGAACGCTTCGATACGGGATGGGTGAAGCGCCGGACAGCCCGAACATCATGCTGGCAGGCAGCGTGTACTCCGCGGTCGCTCTCGCTCCGGTTTACAACTACGGTGTCAGTCAAGACCCCGTGACGTTTGAGGTCAAACCGAGCGTCTTCACCGACTGGACCATTAAAAACACCGGTAAGGACAAACCGGATGTTTACTTCAACGCCCGAAAGGACGGCCTCGAGTGGAACGACGGTGAGAAGTTCAAGATGGAGGACATCCTGTACTCCTTCCAGTTCCAACTCGACAACGAACCGGGACAGTACTCGGTTTGGAACGATTACGAGAAGATCGAGGAGGCGAAAAACGACTGGGACTTCCACCTCAAACTGTCTCGACAGGTTGGCACGTGGGACGCGGACGTCCTCGGCGCGCCACCGATTATTCCCAAGCACAAGTGGGAAGGTGTCGATTACAAGAACTACGACCCGACGAAGGAGAACGAGGAGGGTCCGGTCGGAACCGGGCCGGGTAAACTCGTCCAGTGGAACCCGGACACCTCGATGCAGATCAAGTTCCGCCGCGATTACATCGAGAACACCTACGCGCTCAACAAACTCGACTGGATCAAAGAGCACGACACGCTCATCCACGGCGGTCCGTTCCTCGACGGCGTGAACTTCAAGGTGTACGGCGGAACGTCGCCGCTCACGCAAGCGTTCCTGAACGGCAAGGTCGATACCCACTACGGAAGCCTTCAGACTTCGAAAATCGCGAAAGTCAAGAAAGCGGACGACAAGGGCCTCGTAAAAGGCTACGACAGTGGTTTCTCCTACTACGGTTTCAACTGTCGTCGCGCCCCGCTCGACGACGTGGCGCTCCGACAAGCGATGTCGTTCATGTACGACGACGTGTTCTGGGTGCAGACGCTCAAGGGCGGCTACGTTATCAAGGGCGACTACGCCCAATCGCCGGGTTACAAAGGTGTTCGACCGGAGACCGTCTACGACGGCGAACTCCTCACGGACCCGCGAACGAACGCGTTCGACTTCCGCGGAAAGAAGGGCAAACTTCCTGACGTCGCCGGCGTTCGTAAATTCCTGACGAGCGGAAGCGTTATCGACGGCTCGAAAGGTTCCTACGTCGGGAAGGACTTCCCGGGGACGTTCTCGGGAGTCAACGCAAGCCAGTCGAAGGCGAAGTACAACTACACGTTCGGCTCCGTCAAGTCCAAGAACCTCAAAAACGCGAAGGTAGAGGTGGACAAGGAGATCCGCGTGGATGGAAAGACCATCCCGGAAATGATGGACGGCGACGCTATCAACCTCTTCATCGACCCGCCGAACGAACAACCGCAAGAGGCCAAAGCCATCGAACAGTGGAAAGAGAACATGCAGCGGGTCGGTATTCCGGTCAAGACCGAACCCGTCGCGTTCAACACCATGACCGGAAGGGTGTACGAAACCGAGGAGTTCGACGTATACCCGATGGGTTGGGGCGGAACCAGTCCCTACGGGACGTCGCTTCACTCGTTCTTCCACTCCGACAACGCCGGAGAGGACACGGAGAAATTCGCCTACAACTCCACGGGATACGGCGTCTCGGGCGGCAGCTCCGACAAACTTCTCTCCGACGCGTACAGCGAAACCGACCCCGAGAAACGTTCGAAGAAGTACGCGAAGGCGATGGAGAAGATCTACCTCGACATGCCGTACATGCTTCGTGACTACGAGAAATACCGCTGGCCGGTTAACTCGAAGAAGTTCGACGGGTTCGTCGAGAACATCGTCGACCCCGGATACGCAAACTGGGATTACGAGTACAGTAGCATCTACCTCAAAGAGAACCTAAAGAAGTAACCCCGTCTTCGACCCTCGACGGTGGTTTTTTGCGGTACAGGTCGGGAAAGTGGTGGTTGAATTTGATACGCAGTCGATACGAGAATCACTACATTGATAATGAATGTGTGCCATGCATGGCATAGATACGCAAGAGTAAACGATATGGTAAACAGCATACCGAAATCAACGGATGACAAAATATGACAAGGATTAGCACCCGTTATCTCGCAAAGCGGCTGATAGTCTCCTATCTGACGTTGCTCGTCATAATGACGATTTTGTTCGTGCTCATCCGGAGCATGCCGGGGACGTTCATCTCGCAGATGATCACGCCTGAGATGAAACCGGCACAGATCGCACGACTTCAGGAGCAGTGGGGACTCAACGAACCGCTGTGGCGTCAGTACGTGGACTTCATGATAAACTACCAAACCGGTAACTTCGGTCGCTCGCCGACCAAGCAGGTTCCGGTCTGGGACATCATCATTCGACGGTTCCCGCGGACGATCATCCTGTTCGGTGCCGGATTCGTCATCTCGTACACGGTCGGCCCGCTCGTCGGCATGTATCTGGGTTGGTGGCGAGGCACGAACAAGGACAAGTTCATCTACACGTCGGGGCTCACGATGTACTCCATGCCCGCGTTCTGGATCTCGTGGCTCTTCATCTGGCTGTTCGACTACAAGCTGCAGTGGTTGAAGAGCGCGTACATGGTCGATCAGTTCGGGGTACAAGATTGGACACCAATGGTGGCGATGGGTAGCATCTTACACCACATCGCGCTTCCGCTATTCAGCATCGCGTTCGTCGGGTGGGTCGGGTCGATGCTCGTCATGCGGCCGTCGATGAACAACGTCACCGGGGAGGATTACGTCTTCCTCGCACGGGCGAAGGGTCTCAGTGAGCGGACCGTACTGATGAAGCACGCGGCTCGGAACGCGTTGATTCCGGTCGCGACGCAGGCCATCGTCGGTCTCGCGTTCCTCGTGGACGGCAGCGTCATCATCGAGCAGGTGTTCAGCTGGCCCGGTATCGGAGATATGCTGGTCAGCGCTGTCTTCGCGCAGGATTATCCGATCACGCAGGCGGCGTTCTTCCTGCTCGCCGTCATGATAATCACGATGCGACTTGTCACGGACATCGCATACACCTTCCTCGACCCGCGGATCAAGTTTGGAGGAGAATAACGAATGTCAACACAATCCGAAAACGCTTCAGTAACGAACACGCTCAAAGAGCGATGGGAACCGCGGATCGAACGCTTCAAACGAGGATGGAGTCGGTATACCCACCACAAGATGGGGGTTATCGGGCTCTTCATCCTCGTCGTCTACGTTCTCTGGGCGCTGTTTCCGTCGGTGTTCGCACCGCACAATCCCTCTTGGCGTCTCTTCGTCGGAAACGACCCGTCCACCCGCTTGACGCTCCAGCAGAGCCAACAGTTCCCTCATCCACCCGCGTTCGGTGACCCGGGCTTCATCCCGCTTGGGACGAACAGCACCGGTCACGGGGTATTCTCCCTACTGGTGTACGCCGCGAAAGACGCACTCTACATCGGGTTTGCGGCCGGAATCCTCTCCAGTCTCGTCGGCGTTCCGCTCGGACTCATCAGCGGATTTTACGGGAATACGTGGATCGACGAGACCATTCAACGCATCGTGGATGTGATGTACGGAATGCCGTTCCTTCCGTTCCTCATCGTCCTCGTTTCTATCCGCGGCGTCAGCCAGACGAACATCATCCTCGGTATCGCGATCACGTCGTGGCTCAACAACTGCATCCTCATTCGCGGGGAAACCCTGTCGCTCAAGGAACGGGCGTACGTCGAGTCGGCACGAGTCGCGGGTGCGAGCGACACGCGAATCGTGTTCCGGCACATCCTTCCGAACGTTATTCCCCTCGCGTTCGTCTTCCTCGCACAGGACGCGGCGGGCGCGATCATCGCACAGGCCTCGCTCGCGTATCTCGGTCTGGGCGACTTCACGAACAACTCGTGGGGAATAATGATTCAGAATGTCAAATCAAAGGGGTACGTCTTCGACGCACCGTGGTGGCTCATCCCGCCGGGACTGGCGATTACCTCTATCGCGGCGGCGTTCTACTTCATCGGATTCTCGGTGGAGGACCTCGCTAATCCACAGGAGTAAACCATGTCATTACTAGAAGTAAACGATTTGTGTGTTCGCTACGACGCCGGTGACAAGCAAGTTCACGCTGTCGACGGCGTTAGCTTCAGTGTCGAACACGGCGAGACGTACGGTCTCGTCGGCGAATCGGGCTGTGGGAAGACCACGCTGGCGAAGTCGCTGATGCACCTGCTCGACTCGAACGGGTACATCGAAAGCGGCGAGGTGTGGTTCGACGGTACGCTTCCCGAGTGGGAGGACGAACACGGCAACGCACGTCGGGAAATCATCGACGACGACCGGTATCCCGTGCGTGCGGACGGAATGACCGACCTCGCACAACTCGACAACCAACAGATCCGGGATGTGCGCTGGCGAAACATCGCGCTGATTCCACAGAGCGCGATGAACGCGCTCAACCCGGTGTACAAGGTCGGCGATCAGATCGTCGAGGCTATCCTGCGTCACGAACCGGATACCCCACCCGAAAAGGCACACGAACGTGCACGCGACCTCATCGAGCGAGTCGGTATCGACCCCGACCGGGCGGACGACTACGCCCACCAGTACAGTGGTGGGATGAAACAGCGCGCCGTCATCGCCATGGCGATGGCGTGTAACCCGGACATGCTCATCGCGGACGAGCCGACGACGGCGCTCGACGTCATCATCCAAGACCGTATCTTGGAGGAGCTAGAGGAACTCCAAGAGGAGTTCGACGTCGCCATTCTCGTCGTCAGCCACGACGTCAGCGTCATGGCCGAGATTTGCGACAAACTCGCGGTCATGTACGGCGGGAAGATGATGGAGAGCGGCCCGATGCAGGACGTTCTCGTCGATTCGGCGAACCCGTACACGCTCGGGCTGAAGAACTCGTTCCCGACGGTCGAAGAGGTAGACCAAAACCTCATCTCGATTCCCGGGTCGCCGCCGACGCTGCTAGACCCGAGCGACGGGTGTCGGTTCGCACCACGGTGTCCGTTCGTCGTGGACGAGTGTCATACGAGCCACCCGCCGATGTACGACGCCGAGCAGGCCGAAACAGGAAAACGAACCGAGGCGAGTTCGCCGCACACCCACCGGTCAGCGTGCTACCGTGTTGACGAACTCGAAACGATGCGCGCTGAGGCACGCAAGGAGGAAAAATGGCAACAAACGACGCAAACTCACTAGTAGAGATACAGAACGTCTCGAAGTTGTTCGACCTGTCGCAGAGCGCAATCGACCAACTACTCGGACGCGAGGCACAGCCGGTTCGGGCGGTTCAGGACGTCGACCTGACCATCAACAAGGGCGATATCATGGGTATCGCGGGCGAATCCGGATGTGGGAAGACCACGCTCGGGAAGCTGTTGGTCAAACTGTACGAGCCGACGAGCGGGAGGATTCTGTTCGACGGACGCGACATGTCCGAACTGCTCCGTGAGGACCAACAGGAGTTCCGGCAGCGCGTGCAGATGATCTTTCAGGACCCCTTCGAGAGCCTGAACCCACGGATGACGGTGTTCCAGTCGGTCGTCGAGCCGCTCAAGATAAACGACATCGGCGATGGCTACCAAGACCGACGTGAACGGGTCATTCAGGTGCTAAACGACGTTGGTCTGTCCCCCGCCGAGGCGTATCTGAACGAGTTCCCGAAGGAGCTATCGGGCGGTGAGCGCCAACGGGTCGCTATCGCGCGTGCGCTGGTCGTGAACCCCGACTTCATCGTCTGTGACGAGCCCGTCTCGATGCTCGACGTGTCGATTCGCGCGGGCGTGTTGAACCTGATGAAGGAGTTGCAGGACGAGTACGGTCTGACGTACGTGTTCATCAGTCACGACCTCTCGCTGATTCGGTACATGTGTGACCGCACCGCCATCATGTATCTCGGGAATATCGTCGAGCAGGGGCCGACCGACGATGTGGTGAACGACCCGAAACACCCCTACACGGAGGCGCTGTTCGACGCGGTGCCGGAAATCGAACCCGGTGCACAGCGACGGCGGGCGAACGTCACCGGCGAGGTGCCGAATCCGCGGGATCCACCGTCCGGTTGCAAATTCCACCCACGGTGTGCAAACATCATCCCCCCCGAGGACTGGTCGGGAAGTCAGGATGCGTTCCGGCGTGGATTCAACTTCAAACGCCGCGTTCAGACGGGTGATCTCGAAGTCGAAGACATCGCTGAGGGTCACGCGGATCAGCGGTCGGCGGTCGATGCCGTCCTCGAAACCGGCCTCTCGCTCGAACTTCCCGAGGAACATCAAGCCGATGGCGAGCGAATGGGAACGGTAGACGTCGATTCGCTCGACATACCGAGACAGGCAGAAAACGCGCTTCGTTCGGCCACGCGTGACCTCCTCGACGGTAACGAGGAGGACGCAATGGAGCAACTCAACCGGGAATTCAGTTCGATTTGTGAGCGAAGCTCCCCGGAACTTCGCCAGTCTGGAGAGCAGACGACCGCGTGTCACCTCTACGATTCGTCGCCGTCGAACAGAGAGGCGATTGCACCGGACGCCTCGGACTGACGTTCGGAATCTCGTCCCGGCTCTTTTTTGTTAGAAACGGAAAACCTTACGGTAATGACATTCATACCAAGTGCTATCTAATGTCAAATTCAAACGCTCGTTCCGCGCTTCGACCGGAGCGGCCCCTCCTCGTGGCTGCTGTCCTTCTCACCGTCCTCGTTACGGCGTGGTTGTTCGTCCCGACCATGTTAGGACACGTCGCAACGATGAACGTCGGTTCCGTCGACGTAACGACATCGGGGGCGACCGTGACCGACGGTGGGCAGCACCTTACGACGACGCTCACCATTCACAACCCGACACGACGGGATATCGTGTTTTACAGCGGCTTGATACACGTCTACGACGGTGAGACGCAGTTGACGGACGGGACGACGACACCGCTCGGTGAGACGACCGTTCCCGCGAGAGAGACGGTAACGTTACAGGTCGAAATCGATTTGAATCCCGACCGCACTGCACGAGCGAAACGAGCGATACGCTCCGGTTCCGCGACGTTTTCCGGTAACCTCCGCGGGAGAATCGGGGAGAAGGGAATACGCGTTCCGGTCCACACCGGAGGGACGGAACGATGACGGAGACGGAAACGAGCGGGAACACCGAGACGGAAACCAGCGGATGGACGACCGACCGCCGCCACGGAAGCGTCCATTGGCGACGGCTCGCGTTCCTCGGGAAGGGCGTGACCGTCGGTGTCATCGGTGGGATGGCCGCCTTCACGTACAGTTTAGCGGACCTGATGACGGTTTCGATAGACCCCGTGTTCGTCCTCGTTCCGCTCGCCCTTTCGGGCGTGTTCGCTCATCTCGTGGCGTACGATTTGCACGAAAGCATTCGCGTCGGGCTCGTGGGATTCTTCGTCGGGGCAGTTACCTTGGTCGGGTCGTGGGTCGCACCGCTTTGGATTCTACCATACACGTCCGGTGCTCGTGACATCCTGCTTCCGAAACTGACGGGAACCGCCATCGTCGCCGCGATCATCGTCTACGGTGCGGTGTATCTCGGTGCGTATCTCTCCGCGTTGACGGTTGGTGCGTACGTGTCAACGTGAAACCGTGAGGGTTTTGTCCCGTCCATCGGTAGGTGCGTTCGTGTCGAAAGACGTACCAACCCGGGAGCGTTCGGTTCGTGAGCGGGGTACCTTCGCAAAACACGGCGACGACCCGACGCTAGCCAGTTACCTCTCGTCGCTCTTTTTCATCCTTTCCGTTCCGTCGTTCATCGTACTGACGTACGCCGGATACTGGTATGGACTGTACTCCTACGGCGCCATCATCCCGGTGTTTGCGGGGTTACTCGTCGGCTCGATAGCGCTCGTATTTGCAATCATGCACGTTCTCACCCGTTAGAACGTGCTGTTGCGAATCGTCATGTAGAACATGACGACCATCGCGGAGACCAGGAGAACGAACTCCAACCGCGTTGCCGACTGCTGACGTGAGACGACGAACAGGACGAGACTCGCCCCCCCAAGCAGTGCGACGACGAGGAACAACAGCAACGATAGGTTGGCCTCGTCGGACACCCAGTAAAAGAGCCGATTTCCGAGGTCGTCCATGATGGTTCAGAAGCGCAATCCCTCGTAGACGCACTCGACCGGTTCGAGGACGAGTTCGAGGGCGAGCGCGTAGGTCGTCAGCGCGAGTTTCGAGTCGGCGGTGAATTCGGTCTCCGCATCCCGCCATTCGGCGACGCTGGCAGCGAACCTGACGTGTGAATCGTGAATCGTCATGAGCCACTCCGTCGGTAGTTCACCGGGCGTCCCCTTATGCGTCACCCGAAAGAGATATTTGAACGTAGCATCCGTCCGGCCACTGATATCTTCGCCAGCTTGTAGTTCGGGCAGTTGTGGTGTGCCGAACAGCTGGACGAGTCGATACAGCGGAACGCCGATGTTGTCGGTCTCGGCAGCGCCCGGGTCGCCACTGAGGTACGCGACGACGTTTAGATCCTCTCGTTCCCGAACGTTGTCCTCGACGAGTACGTCGCCGTCGTCTCGACGTGCTTCGATTTCGGACCGCGAAACGGGTTCGATGAGGAGGTCTTGGAGGTCCTCGAAGTCGGGGGCGTCAGGATGGTTTCGAATATCCATACGTTCGTTAGTACGCGAAGTAGTGGAATCCACGCCAGCCAGCGTAGCCGACCGCGAAGACGACGATACCGGTCACGATGACGACGAGCGATTCGCTCTGCGTCATCGTATCGTTCATCTGTGGAACCAGTTGGAAATACAGTGACACCCCGAACAGGAGGAAAATGTAGCCGATAACGGCTCCGAGCAGAGCGACGATTATCGACAGTAGCCCAATTGGACCACGCAACGACTTCGGGACGCTAGTCTTCAACGCCATGGTTTGTGCTAATGGGGCACAAGCATAAACGTTCTGCAATGAGTTCACTCGCTTTTATCTCGTTCCCGCTCGCGGGCTTCGAGGTTCGCCATGCTCTCGTCCGAAAGCGGGGACATCCGCTCGTCGAACTCCGCTTCACCGTCGTCGGGTCTCGCCGCCGCCTCCCGCCCCGCGAAGTACGAGTTGAGAAACTCCTCGTGGTGCTCGCGCAGGGTGTATCCCAGCCAGATGAACGCGAGACCGGGAAGTAACCGAAGGACGAACGCGGGCGACGTCACTCCGTACGCCCCCAGCACGACCGACCCGTGGATGGCATCGCCCACCAGCAACGCACCAATCACGAGCGTGGTGGACGAAACCATCGAGAGGAACTGGCGGGAGAACATGTTATCCGTCGCCGTGTTCGTCGACGATGACGACTTCTCCGTCCTGTACGTCCACGTTGATGAGCGTCTTCACCTGGTAGTCGGTGTCGTCCAGCTCGTTCGCGCCCACCTTCTTGATGACGGCACACACGTCCACCACGTCCGCGCCGATGTATTCGAGTGCCTGAGTCACGGCCTTCATCGTTCCGCCCGTGCTGAGCACGTCGTCCAGCAGCAGCACGCGGTCGCCCTCGTCCACGTTGTTGATGAACATCTCGTTCTCCGAGTAGCCCGTCTGCTGGGACAGCGAGACTTCCCCGTCGAGTCCGTACTGACGCTTGCGGATGACCACCAGCGGGATGTCGGTCATCAGCGATACGGCGGTCGAGATGTGAATCCCCATCGCAGCGGGGGTGACGATTTTATCGACGTTCTCCAAGTCCGCCTTGCGGATGATCTTGATGACGATTTCGCGTAGGAGCGTCGGTTCGAGCATCGGAATCCCGTCGCTGATGGGATGGACGAAGTAATGATAGCCGTCTTTCTCGATGATCGGGGCTTCCAAAAGCGACTCCTTCAACTGGTCCATGATGGGGGTATTCAGTCCATCAGTAAAAGATGCCGGAATCGCGCTCGCAACGTCCGACGGGATGGGTGGCAGTTCCTAGCAGTGGCGTATCACGCCCTCAGTCCCGCTCGTTCACTTTCACCCCGGATAAGGCATACAACTTTTACACTGTACCTCCTCCGAAGAAATGCGGGTGGGAGAGACCCGCGACAAATCGATTGCCAACACCCCTACCCCAGCAGGGTTCGATTTGTTTCCATCCTTTTGTGTACTGTGAAATCAGATAATTGTGAGAAAGGCAATTATCTCAGTGACTAAAATGTGTCTTCTGGAAACACAGTTGGCTCAAATAAGGACTAGTTCAGTTCGTACGTAGCAACGACGTTCTCATTTCCGTTGATTTCTGCAACGACTGTGATTTTGTCACCACTCCCGTTACAACCGGTGACAGATGCAACATCTCCGACTTCAGTGAATGGCGAACCGTCGTCACCACAACCACTGGATTTTATCGAGAAATTAGCGGCGTCTTGGACGTTCCCCAACGAGGTCAATTGAACATCGACCTGTGTGTCATTTACCTGGTCGAACGACACACCTGCTTGTGCATTCTTGCTCACGTTGTTCCCCAGACCCATCACGAACGTTCCGATGACGGCCGCCAGAATGACCGTAATGGCGACCATGAGGATGACGCCGATGACGGGACTTACGGCACGTGTTTCGGACAGCTTCGCGCTGATTTTTTCTTTGAGTGTCATGTTTTGGTTTCTCCTTCGACGCGCGGTCGCACCGTCCGAACGCAATTCGGCATATACGTATTCCGATAGTTGGATGCAAATGTCTGATACAGGATAGTTACGGACCTGATTTCTATTTGCTTTTTTCGGGCGGCATGCGCGTTATAAGACGCTTTGCTACTCTTACCTAATAAAGATATGGCTGTATATGTCCATTCAAAAGATGATGATAGTTCTCGTAAAATTGAATGTATGTCGAAAAATAACGACCGAGAAATATATTCCTAAATGGCACTTTTCGATTTGGGAGAGATAACGATATCGACTCACATCGAACGCGACGAGGGGATACCCGCAAGGACCACACGCTTTGAGAACTGTTAAGGTAGGTCCATCGCCAATTCCGAGTGTGCAATCACCATCGAACCCGACAGCCGTCGTTGTGCTTGCGCTGGTGATGCTTCCCTTCGCGGCGGCGGTGGTGACCCCACTCGTCTACCGCGTCCTCCGCGAGCGGACCGCCTACTACGCGGCGGCGGTCGCGCTCGCGTGTTTCGGGATGGTCGCAAGCCAACTCGGCACGAGCGGCTCGGTTTCCTTCCAGTGGATTCCCTCGCTCGGGGTCTCGTTGCAGTTTTACGTGGACGGTCTCTCCTTGCTCATCGGCTTCCTCGCCAGTGGAGTCGGCGTGCTCATCCTCACCTACTCCGGTGGGTACATGCACGGCGAACCGGGCAAGGCGAAATACTACACCGCGCTGCTGGCCTTCATGGGGTCGATGCTGGGGGTGGCGTTCTCGGCCGACCTCATCTCGCTGTTCGTGTTCTGGGAACTGACGAGCCTGTCGTCGTTCATCCTCATCGGTCACTACACCGACCGACGGTCGTCACAGTACGCCGCCCGAAAGTCCATGCTCATCACGGTGTCCGGTGGGCTGTTCATGCTCATCGGGTTCATTCTCATCAACAAGGTGACTGGTACCTTTGCGATGTTCGGGCCCGGCGGAATCCTCACGGACGCCGCCAGCGTGAACGCGCAACTTCACGCGGCGGGGCTGTTCGTTCCCGCGCTCGCGCTCATCGCCGTCGGCGCGGCGGCGAAATCGGCACAGGTCCCGCTTCACATCTGGTTACCGAACGCGATGGAAGCGCCGACGCCGGTTTCGGCGTTCCTCCACTCCGCGACGATGGTCAAGGCGGGCGTCTACCTCGTCGGGCGATTCCGGCCGTTGTTCCTTCCCGAGGGAGTACACGTCATCCCCGACTGGATGTTGCTGTTCGCGGTGCTCGGCTTGGTGACAATGACGATTACGGCCATCCTCGCCGTCGCGGCGACGGACATCAAGGAACTGCTGGCCTACTCGACGGCGAGCCACCTCGGCCTCATCGTTGCCGGATTCGGGTTCGCCTCCGAGTACGGTGCCGAGACGGGCGCGTTCCACATCCTGAACCACGCGATGTTCAAGGCCGCGCTGTTCCTCGTCGCGGGTATCATCGCGCACGAGGCCGGAACGCGGAAGATAAAGCATCTCGGCGGGTTGTGGCGCGACTTACCTATCACGGCGGCCATCACCGTCGTCGCGGCTCTCGGGATGGCCGGGGTACCGCCGTTCAACGGCTTCTACTCGAAGGAGTTCCTCTTCGAGTCGGCCTACCACGCGGCCGAAATCCACGGCGGACTCGCGTGGCTGTTCCCCGTCGTCGCCGTCTTCGGGAGCATCTTCACCTTCCTCTACTCGATTCGGTTCCTGATGCTCTTCTTCGGCGAGAAACCGAAGGGATTAGGTCACGTGCATCGGCCGCCGCTGACCATGTTGGTTCCGCCCGCAATCCTCGGGACCATCGCGGCGCTCATCGGACTCGGCGGCGTGACGGACACGTTCGGCATCGCGCCGACCGCACTCAACCACTTCGTCGGGAGGGTCGTCGAAAGCACCCTTCCGCCCGCGGCACACGCCGAGGCCGCCGAAGCGGTCCACTTCAGCTACCACCTGCCGACGTCGGTCACACCAGCCGCGACCATGAGTGCGATAACCATCGCCGTGGGACTCGTCGCGTATCAGTACTACGACGACCTCCACCGGGGCATCAACCGCCTGCTCACGGTCAATCCCCTTCGCGCGAACTGGTGGTACGACAACGCGGTGTACGGCCTGAACGACGCGAGCGTCGAGACGATTCCGCACGTCCAGACCGGCCTGCTTCGAACCTACGCAACGTGGTCGCTGGCGGCGGTGACGCTCCTCGCCCTCGGTGGGTACGCGGCGGCGGGCGTCGCCCTCCCGAGTTTCGGATTCGCGGCGGGTATGACGCCCTCGCTCGCGCTCGTCCTCGGGGTAGCCGTCGTCGGCGCGTTCGCGGTCAGCATCGCCCCGTCCCACATCTCGGGCGTGCTCACGCTCTCGATTCTCGGGTTCATGGTGGCGATATTTTACATCCTCGCCGACGCGCCGGACCTCGCGCTCACGCAGTTGGTCGTCGAGACGCTGACGCTCGTCATCTTCCTGCTCGTCTTGGATCGGCTACCGACGTTCTACGGCGAGATAAAACGCAGTCGCGCCCTTCGGGACGGCGTCCTCTCGCTGGCGGTCGGAACGACGGTGTTCGTCACGGTGTTGGTTACGACGGTAGCGAACCCCGCCAACTCCATCGCACAGACCTTCCTCGATTACGGCGTGACGGTGGAGGAGGCGGGCGGTCACAACATCGTCAACGTCATTCTGGTGGACTTCCGTGGCTTCGATACGATGGGCGAGATATCCGTCGTCGCGATGGCCGCGCTCTCGGTGTTGACGCTAATCGCCATGCGGGAACGAGGTGAAACCCAATGACGACGAGAATCACGCGGACGGTTACACGCACCGTCGTCCCGCTCATCTTCCTCACGTCGGTCGCGTTGATGTTGCAGGGACACAATCACCCCGGCGGCGGATTCATCGCGGGGGTTCTGACGACGACGGCGTTCGCCCTCATCTACATCGTCTACGGGTTGGACTTCCTCGAAGAGGAGATATTCCACCGACTCGTCCGCGGGCCGATAGAACACCTCCAACACGGCATCGTCGAGAACTACCGGACCCTGTTCGCGTTCGGGTTGGCGCTTGCCGCCGGAAGCGGTCTGGTTGCGATGGCCTTCGGTGACGCCTTCATGAACCAGACGTACGAGGTGTTCCACTTCCCGATTTACACGGAGTTCGAGGTGGCGAGCGCGGTGGCCTTCGACACGGGGGTCTACTTCGTCGTCGTTGGCTCGCTCCTGACGATCCTCTCGGTGGTGGGTTCGGAATGAACGAAGCGACGAACCCCCAGTTGGTACTCGCGATAGTCCTCGGGGTGTTGTTCTCCCTCGGGACGTTCCTCGTCCTCCGACGGGACGTAATCCGCGTCATCTGGGGTGTGACCATCATCAGTCAGGCCGCCAACGTCTATCTGGTGACGATGGGCAAACTCGGCGGGAGCGTCCCCATCTTCGGCCACGGGAGCCACGGCGGCGGTCACATCACCGATCCGGTCGTGCAGGCGCTCGTCCTGACGGCCATCGTCATCGGGTTCGGGACGACGGCGTTTTCGCTCGTCCTGACGTATCGCGTCTATCAAGAACACGGCACCATCGACCTCAACGAATTGGGTGATTCCACATGAATCAACTCGTCATCGAACCGCTGCTCGTCCCGCTCGTGACGGCGATTCTGACGCTCGTCGTCCGGCGGTATTCGACCGTTCAACGCGGCGTTAGCGTCCTCGGAAGCGCGGCGTACGTCGCCGTCGTCGCGTTGCTCTGGACCGACGTAGACCCCTTGGGCGCGGCGCGGACCATCCCGTATCAAGTCGGTAACTGGCCCGCACCGTTCGGCATCACGCTCGTCGCCGACCCGCTCTCGGTGTTCATGCTCGGACTCGCCGCCATCGTCTCGTTCGCCGCGCTGGTCTTCTCGGTGCAGTACGTGGACGAGTTCGGTCAGCGACTGTCCTACCACCCGCTGTATCACTTCATGTTGGTCGGCGTGAGCGGCGCGTTCCTCACGGGCGACATCTTCAACCTCTTCGTCTGGTTCGAGGTGATGCTCATGTCGAGCTACGTCCTCGTGGTGTTCTACAGCGGGCCACAGCACACCCGCGCGGCGCTCCAGTACGTCGTCCTCAACCTCATCGGGAGCGCGGTCATGCTCCTGGCCATCGGCGGCATCTACTCGACGACGGGGACGCTCAACATGGCCGACTTGGCACACCGACTCGCCAACCCGGCGGCGAACAGCATCACCCCGCTTCCCGTGTTGGGCCTGTCGGCGCTCCTGTTCACGGTCTTCGCGCTGAAGTCCGGGCTGGCACCGTTCCAGTTCTGGGTGCCCCCGGCGTACAGCGCCGCACCCGCGCCGGTGTCCGCGATGCTCGCTGGCGTCGTGAAGAAGGTCGGAATCTACGCCATCATCAGGCTGTACTTCACCGTCTTCTCGTGGCTGTCGATTCCGGATGGACTGGGCCTGCCCGGTCTGTCCGGGACGTCCGCGTTGGGCTTTTTCGGCCCCGTCATGTTCATCATGGCGACGGCGAGCATCCTGCTCGGCGGCCTCGGCGCGGTCGGACGCGACGACATCGACGGCTTGCTCGCCTACTCCAGCATCGGACAGGTCGGGTTCATCGTCCTGCCGCTCGCAATCGGCGCGACCGCGGGAAGCGAGGGGATACAGATTCTCGCGGTCACGGCGGCCCTCATCTACTCGCTGAACCACGCACTGGCGAAGGGCCTGTTGTTCCTCGCCTCGGGGTCGGTGTTCTCGTCGGTCGGTTCGACGCGCTTTGCCGACCTCGGTGGCTTGACCCGCAAGGAACCGGTCCTGTCGGCCGTGTTCTTCGTCGGGGCGCTTTCGCTCATCGGGATACCGCCCCTCTCGGGCTTCTTCGGGAAGTTCCTCGTCTTCCGTACCGCGGGTGACGCGGGCGCGTCCGTCGCGCTCGCCATCGCGCTGCTCGGCGCGATTCTCACCATCGCGTACTTCTCGCGGGCGTGGAACCGCGGCTTCTGGGGTGCGGTGAGTCCGATGGTCGAGAACGGCGGCGCGCCGACCGGCGTGGTCGTCCTCGCCGGACTCGCGGCCCTCGTCCTGCTCGTCGGCATCGGGTTCGACCCGGTGTATCGGGCGGCGGAGGCGGCGGCCGGTGCCGCGATTCACAGACAGGAGTACATCCAAGCGGTGCTCGGAGGTGGGGCCGCATGAAGAAGTGGCCCGTCATCGGCGTCGTCCTCGCGGTCCTCTGGCTGTTCGTTCGCGGGGTCGCGCTCGACCCGACGCGAATCGTCGGCGAGTTCCTCATCGGACTCGCCTTCGGGATGCTCATCGCGTTCATGTTCCGGCGGTTTTACACCCTGGACATGAACCTCACTCGAACCGTGCAGGCGCTCCCCTACGCCGGGTTGTACGTCGTCGTGTTCATCAAGGACCTCATCCTGGCGAACATCGACGTCGCCTACCGCGTCCTGCTGCCGAGCATGCCCATCGAACCGGGCGTCGTGGTCGTGCCGCTCCGCGTGCAGACGGACGGGGCGATTACGACCATCGCAAACAGCATCACCCTCACGCCGGGGACGATAACAATGGATTACGACGAGGAGACGAACGCGCTCTACGTACACAGCATCGACGCCACGGATACAGACGGCATCGTCGACCCGATTCGAACGTGGGAGGATTACGCCCTCGTCATCTTCGACGAGGAGGGGAAACCCGGCGACCCGGTTCCGGACCTCCCGATGGCCCACGCGAGCGGCGAACCGACCGAAGGGGGTGTCAAGCGTGGCAACTGACCCCGAGATATTCACCCTCGCCGTGCAGGTCGGCCTCGTCATCGCGAGCGGCCTAACCCTGCTCGCGGGCTACCGCGTCATCAAGGGACCGACGGTTCCCGACCGAGTGGTCGCGCTCGATACCATCGGAACGAACGTCGTCGCCATCGCGGCCCTGTACGCGCTCCAAACCGGCGAAGGGTTGTTCGTCACGGTGAGCCTCGTCCTCGCCATCATCGGATTCATCAGCACCATCGCGGTCTCGCAGTACGTCATCGAAGGAGATATCGTCAAATGAACCTCGTTCAGGAAATCCTCATCACGCTGCTCATCGCCGTCGGGTGTTTCTTCCTCGTGGTCGGCACGGTCGGCCTCATCAGGCTCCCCGACGTGTACAACCGGATGCACGCGACCAGCAAGGCGACGACGCTCGGCTCAGCCTCGCTGTTGCTCGCCGGGTTCGTCTACTACGGCCCGGAAGGGGCCGGGCTCACCTCGCTGGTCGGCATCATCTTCCTGTTCCTCACCGCGCCGACCGGCGCGCACATGATCTCGCGCTCCGCCCAGAAGATGGGCATCGAGTTCTTCGGCGACGCCGAATGGCCCGGCGACGAGTAGTCGGTTACTCGTTCGCCGTCCGGTAGTCGTTCACCCGTTCGAGGGCGTCCGTCGTTTCTTCGGCCAACAAAGACACCAGTTCGCCCGCCGAGCGGACCGTCTCGGTCACCCCGACGCTTTGTCCCGCGTAGAGCGGCAGGGCTTCCACGTCACCGCCCATGCCGGGAACCGCGAGGGAGTCCTCGTATCGGCGGACGGGGTGTTCGTCCGCGGCTTCCGCGACGATATCCCTGTCTCCCGGTCGGTCGGTTTCCGGCTCGCCCGCGGCCATCCACTCCTCGACAGTCGAATTCTCGATGACTCGATGCGGAACGTCCGGCCAGCCGTCGTCGAACAGGGTCGAGTGGACTGTTTCCGTCTCGTTCGCTTCGAGGACCCGACTTCGATACTTGCGGTGGACGTGCGCCTCCTTCGTGGCGAGAAACCGCGTTCCGAGCCACGCGCCATCCGCGCCGAGCGAGAGGGCGGCCGCGATGCCCCGCCCGTCCGCGATACCGCCAGCAGCGACGACCGGCGTGTCGGGAACCGCGTCCGCGACGCGGGGAACCAACGGCATCGTCGCGACGTCGCTCTGAACGTGACCGCCCGCTTCCCAACCCTGTGCGACGACGATATCGACGCCGTTTACGACCGCATTCCGCGCTTGCTCGGCGCTGCCGACGGACTGAAGGACCGTTCCGCCCGTCGCGTGGATTCGGTCCACGAACGGTGCGGCGTCACCGAACGAAAAGGAAAAGATATCCACGCCTTCGTCGAGGCAGGTTTCGACGTGGGCGTCCGTTGAGAACTCCGACGCGGATTCGTCCGCGACGATGTTGATTCCGAACCGGCCGTCGGTTCCGGTTTCGATTTCCGCGAGCAGTTTGCGGGTGGTGGATTCGTCACACCACGTCACCGCGAGCATACCGAGCGCACCCGCGTCGGCGACGCCGGTCACGAGCGGAGGACACGTCGCGCTTCCGATGGGTGCCTGCACGATTGGAACGTCGATTCCGAGCGCGTCGGTGAGCGGTGTCGAGAGCCCTGCCATTGGAACAGGTCGCACCACGAACGGCGGCCCCATGGTTCTGGCGACCGTGGCAGTCTGCTGATTCTCCCGACGGGGGGAATCTACCGGTTTCCGAAACCGTCCCCGCCCACGGTCGCTATGTGTCGTCTGCCATCTCTCGGGCGAGTTCTTCCGCGATGTGGAGTCCGAGTTCCGCTTTGCTCCCGCCGTACTCCCGCACGCTGTTTTCGCGGACGAACAGGGTTCTGGTTTCGTCTTCGCCCATCACGCTGGCGTCGTTCGCGACGACGAACGAGAGACTCGCTCGTTCGAGCGTCTCACGGGCGGCGGCGACCATCGCGTCGTCGTCGCCGCTGGTCTCGGCCTTGAACCCGACGATGGGGAGGTCGGGGTGGTCGTCACGAACCGTGTCGATGAGTTTCGGCGTCGGCCGTAAATCGAGGGTGAGGTCCCGCCCGGACCTGATTTTCTCGTCGGCGCCGTCGGCGGTGTAGTCGCTGATGGCGGCGACGGAGACGAGGGCGTCCGCCGGGAGTCCGTCAACGTGTTGCTCCACTGCATCGAGCATCTCGGCGCTGGTCTCGACCCGCTCGACGGTCGCGTAGGGGACGCCGGGGCCGTCGTGAACGAGCGTAACGCTGGCTCCGTAGACGTAGCAGGCGCGGGCGACCGCCCGACCCGTCTTTCCCGAGGCGCGGCTCGTCAGGATGCGGACAGGGTCGACCTCCTCGCTCGTCGCGCCGCTGGTGACGACGACGTGCTTCCCGTCGAGGAGGTCCGGCGTCGTCGCGCGGGCGACGTCGAGCGCGATGGCGTCCTCGGTGGCGATCTTCGCCTTTCCTTCCTCGATTCGCGGAGAGACGAACTCGACGCCCCACGACTCGACGCGCTCGATGGCGTCGAGGACGCCGGGGTGGTCGTACATCGGTTCGTGCATGGCCGGTGCGATGACCACCGGAACGTCGGCACCGAGCGCGGTGGTCGCGCACGTCGTGACCGGCGTGTCGTCGACCGCGCTGGCGATTTTCCCGACGGTGTTCGCCGTCGCCGGGGCGACGAGGAGGACGTCGGCCCACCCCTCGCGGCCACAGAGTTCGACGTGTTCGACCCGTCCGGTGATTTCGGTCACGACCGGATTCTCGGTGGCGAACTCGACCGCCCACGGGTGGATGATTCCGCGCGCGCTCCCCGACATCACCGCGCGGACGTTCGCGCCGCGCCTCCGCAGTTCGTGTGCCAGTTCGACCACTTTCACCGCCGCGATACTTCCCGTCACCCCCAACGCCACGTTCACTCCGGTCAGCATTACCCGGTACTGGGCGCGGTAGCCCGAAAAAGGTCACTGGTTCGATGATTGGGTCGAGTCGACGTTTTCACAGATTGCGTTGACGAGATTGGCCCAGAAAGCCCCCGGCTGTTCGGTTGCGTGCACCCCGTCCGTGCCTCATGGCGCGCGCTGGTGGGACGACGCGGTCACTATCGGCCGCGTCGTCTCGGTGAAGCGTGCGAGGGATGACTGAGCGAATGAGAAGGAATCGGTTGGGGAGGGTGTGGCTGATGCGGTTTGCGGTGGCAGCTTTCATTGCCGTCTGTACTTCTGACCACAAATGACCCGGGGTTCTCTCGTATCGAATGAGGGAGTTCGAGGTGTGCTTCTCAGTACCTCCAATCGCAAATCGAACAAAACGAGTCCGACGAATTGTGTTCTTCAAACACCATCACCGGTACTACTCTCGACTCGTCCGACTCGCGCTCACCCGTCGGGTCGCTTCCGCGACGAACTCCTCGGAGAGCGCGTCGATTTCCCCGGCCTGAACACGCCAGAGGTCGGCGTAGAGACCGTCGCCGTCGAGCAGTCGTTCGTGGGTGCCGCGTTCCACTATTCTCCCGTCCTCGATGGAGAGGATGGTGTCCGCACCCTTCACCGTCGAGAGGCGGTGAGCGATGATGAACGTCGTTCGGTCCTCGGTCAGCCTATCGAGACTGCGCTGGATGAGCATTTCAGTCTCCGTATCCACCGCGCTCGTCGCCTCGTCCAACACGAGCAGTTCGGGGTCCACGAGAATCGTCCGCGCGATGGAAACCCGCTGGCGCTGACCGCCCGAGAGTTTCAGGCCGCGCTCGCCGACCCGCGTGTCGTAGCCGTCGGGGAGGTTGGTGACGAACTCGTGCGCTTCGGCGGCTTTCGCGGCCGTCTCGATTTCGTCGTCCGTCGCGTCGAACGCGCCGTAGGCGATGTTCTCCCGCACCGTCCCGTCGAACAGGAAGGTGTCCTGTCCGACGTAGCCGATGTGTCCCCGAAGGCTCTCGACGGTGACGTCGCGCACGTCGTGGCCGTCAACGCGAATCTCGCCGCCCGTCACGTCGTAGAGGCGCGGGAGGAGTTTGCAAATCGTGGACTTCCCGGCCCCCGTCGGGCCGACGAGGCCAACCGTCTCGCCGGGGTCGGCGGTGAAGGTCACGTCGGAGAGGACCTCTTGGCCGTCCTCGTAGGCGAAGCCCACGTGGTCGTACTCGACGCGGCCCCGAATCGAATCCAGTTCGACCGCACCGGGACTGCTCGTGATGTCGGGCGAAATCGACAGCAGTCCGAAAATGCGCTTGGTCGATGCCTTCGCGTCCTCGTACCGGTCCACCACCTCGCTCATCTGGGTGAGCGGTTCGACCATACGCTGGGTGAACAGGAGGAACGTGACGAGTTGGCCGACGTAGAGCGTGCCCGAAAACCCGAGCGGCGGGTCGGTGAGGAACCAGAGTCCCCCCACGACGAACGTGGCGGCGAAGGCGACGGACGTGAGCAACTGCATGCCGGGGCGGTAGACGAAGTTCATCCGGAGCGCCTGCCAGTCGCGCTTGAAATACTCGTAGGAGGCGCTCCGAACGCGCTCGTCCTCGAACGACTCGGTTCCGGAGGTTTTGATGACCTCGATACCGCCGAGGTTGTTTTCCAGTCGCGTGTTCAGGTCCCCGACAGACGACCGAACGTCCGCGTAAAACGCCTCGACGCGCCTCATGAACCACCACGTAAACAGGGCCGCGACGGGGATGATGGAGAGCGTGACGAGCGCCAACTGCGGGTTGATGGTGAAGAGAAGATATCCGATGCCGATGATGAGGACGAGCAGTTGGATGGCACTCCCCATCATGTTGTCGAGGAACAGTTCGAGGCGGTTGGCGTCGTTATTGAGGATGCTCATGAGTTCCCCGGTCTTGTGGTCGTCGAAGAACGTCATGTCGAGGCGCTGCATCCACTGATACGTCGCCGTCCGAACCTCGTGTTTGACGCGATGCGAGAAGAGGTTCAGGCTGGACGAGCGGGCGAAGTTGCAGACCGCGGCGAGGATCATCGAAACCCCCATGATTTCCGCCGAGAACCAGAACTGGCCCATCCGCGTCGTCGGAATCCATGCGTCCGGCAGGAGCGGCAGGGTGTACGCCCGCTTGCTGTAGAACACCGCGTCCAGCGCCACGCCGAGGACGAGCGGCGGGACGAGCGAGAGGAATCTGGCGGCCATGCTCGTCACCAACCCGATGGCGAACCAGTGGAGGTGATCGCCGCCGTATTCGGTGAACAGTCGAACCATCGGCCGCTCCACTGACTCGCCCAACTCGTCCGGGTCCACCTCGTCGGCGCTCATTTCGTGAACGCTTCAAAAGGGATTCATAAAGAGCCACGGGTTTCGGCAGACTGGGAAACGCAAGACATAGCGTTCGCCCGTCCCGAGAATCCACTCATGTCGTGGAAGGTGCTCATCGTCGCCGGGGTGTTCGAAGTCGCGTGGGCTATCGGATTGGAGTACTCCGACGGCTTCTCGAAGTTCTGGCCCTCCGTCGCCACCGTGGTCGCGCTCGTCGTCAGCATGGTGCTGCTGGCGAAATCCCTCCAGACGCTCCCCGTCGGGACCGCCTACGCCGTCTGGACGGGCATCGGCGCGGTTGGCACCGCGACGCTCGGCATCGTCCTGTTCGACGAACCCGCGGACCTCCTCCGGGTCGCCTTCATCGGCGTCATCGTCGTCGGCATCGTCGGCCTGCACCTCTCCTCCGGCGGGCACTGAGAGGGGACTTGTCGAAAGGGACTGGACGACCCGGCGCGCGCTGGCGAGACGGCGGGGCCGACTGCTGGCCGAGCGGTTCGACGCGGAGCGTGCGAGGTCTTCGTGAGTGACAAGGGCGCGAACGAATGGCTCGTCAGAGCCACGCTCTGACGGTGGATGACTGAGCGAATGCGAAGGAATCGGCTGGGGAGGGTGTGGCTGATGCGGTTGCGGTCGCGGTGCGGAATTCATTGCCGCTCGGTAGTTATAGTCACACCGATAACAAAAACTTCTGACACCGACTGGAGGGGGCTTTCGAAGACGTAATCACGTACGTGTAGCGCTCTCAAAATCAAATTCGTCCCGTGGAAGTCCTCGAAGACTTATTCACGACCGTAGTTCCGCTAAATCCCTTCTTCTCATCCGACTCGGGTCAGTTCATGTTCTCGACGAAACTCGGGTGGGGGACGGGTCGCTCGTCCTCCCACTCCTCCAGATAGTCTCGAAGACGGTCGTGGGCCCTCCGCGCGCGGCGCTGGCGTTCGTCCTCCGAAATCTCCTCGCAGCCCTCCGGGACCTCGCGGTCGCGGTTGGTGAAGTAGCCCTCCGGCGTCACCCAGTCGTGGTAGAAGTCGGGGTTGGCATCGTGGACGACGGTGATGCCGACTTGCGACCCGTGGCCCGCCGAGACGATGGCTTGGTGGTACTGTTCGGCGATTCGTCCGGCGGCGTAGAGCCCCTCGACGTCGGTTCGGCCGTCGTCATCCACGGGGACGTACCGCTTGCTCCCCGAGCCTTCGAGTTCGAGGTCGAGTCCGTCGAGGTGCGAGGCGTCCGACCACGAGGTGACGACGACCCGCTCGGCGGAAATCGTCTCGTCGCCGTCTTCACCGCCGTTCTCGCCGTCATCGTTGCTTCCCCCGTCGATTTCCGCGACGAACTCGCCGTCGTCCGCGCGGTGTACGTCCGAGACCTTCGCGTCGAGGCGCGCGCACCCGGCGCGTTCGGCCTGCTCCTGGAGCATCAGGGAGAACAACCGCGAGTCGATTCCGGCGGGGAATCCGGGGAAGTTCTCCAGAATCGCGTTGCGGTAGAGGATGGAAACGCCGTCGTTCACGACCAGCGTGTCGAGGTCGGCGCGAGCGGTGAACGTGGCCGCGGAGAGTCCCGCGACGCCACCGCCGATGATGAGTACGTCGTAGTCCGTCATGGTCGGAGGTTGTCGGCGGGGTGGTATAAACCGGCGGGTTGGCGGCAGGTGGAGTACACTGTCCCCTCGCCGGAATGTTTACTTTCAGTCGAACAGAATCGAAACGCGTGGACCACCTCGAACTCAGTACCGTCGTCTACGTGCCGCCGGAGGAGGCCTACGAGTTCCTGCTCGACTTTCCGGGCTACGCGAACTACTCGAAACACCTCACGCGGGTCACGCACGAGGGTGACGGTGGCCCGGGCACCGAGTACGACATTCACCTCAAGTGGTGGAAGGTTCGGTACACCGTTCGCTCCGAGGTGACGGAGCTCGACCCACCGAACCGCATCGACTGGAAGATAATCAAGGACATCCACGCCCACGGACACTGGCGCGTGGAGGAAGTCCCGGAGGAAGCACCGGAGGGTGAGGAGACCGCCTCGCGGGTGTGGCTCTCCATCCACTTCGACGCCAATTCGGCGGATTCGGGGATGCTCAACCTCCCCGCGTTCGTCTCGCTCGGGTGGGTCGTGGGCAAGGTGAAACCGCTCGTGCTCTCGGAGGCCGAGAAGGTCGTCGAACGCATCGTCACGGACTTGGAGGGCGAACCGCGGCCGGTCGACCTCGAAATTCACGAGAAACCCAACGCAGTCTGATTTTCGCTTCGACTCACTCGGCCTGTACGAGCAGGACCCCCGCGAGCACCGACGCGCCGCCGAGCACCGTCACCGGCGTCACCGGTTCGGCGAGTATCACCGCGCCGAGCAGGAGGGTGACGACGGGTTCGATGGTACTGACGATGCTAGCGCGACTCGCCCCGATACGTCCCAATCCGGCGAAGAAAGTGAAGATGGGCAGCGCGGTTGCGAGCACGGCGATGGCCGCGACGATGAGCCACTGGCTTCCCGAACTCGGGACCGAGAGCGTCCCCGTCGCGGAGCCGTAGACGAGGTACGCACAGGCCGCCGCCGGGAGGACGTGGGCCGTGAGCAGGTCGGCTGATACGGCGTCCAGTGCGACCCTGCTCGCGGTGATGTAGCTCGCGTACACCACCGCGGCGGCGAGGACGACGACGATGCCGCGCGGGTCGGCACCCGCCGGGTCGCCCCCCGTGATGAGCGCGACGCCCGCCAAGGCGAGAACCAGCGCGACGCCGGTTCGGCGCGTGATGCGTTCGTCGAGGAAGAGCGCGGAGAGCACGACGACGATGACGGGATAGGTGTAGAGCAGGATGCCGACGAGTCCGGCGGTTAGAAACGAGAGGCCCCAGAAGTAGAGTCCGCTCATGGCCGCATAGCCGAGCGCGCCCAGACCGAGGCCGACGAGCAGGGTACGTCCCGAAAACCGTCGGAGTCGTCCGCGCACCGCGAGGCCCGTCCACACCAACGCGGTGGCGAGCAGGAATCGGAAGAACAGCACGGTCGGAATCGATAGCCCCTCGTCCGCGGCAAGCTTGCCGAGGATTCCCAGCGTGCCGAACCCGACGGCCGAGACGATGACCAGCGCGGTTCCGAGGCGGTCGCTCATTCGACCGAGGTTTATCGGTTGCGGATAAAGGAGATTCGAAAGCGGTGAACCGACCCCGACGCGACCTGTTTCAGACCAGGCTACGCCCTTCGAGTTCGCTCGACGGGTAGTCGAGTTCCATCAGGTCGAGGATGGTCGGGGCGATGTCGAGGAGGTCCGTGTCCTCCGGGATTCGTGCGTTCGGGTCGTCCACGAACAGCGTCGCGTTGTCGAAGCTGTGCATGCCGTTGCGCGGGCCGACGCCGAACACGTCGTCGTGGCCCTTGAACCCGGCCTTCAAATCGAAGCCGTGGTTCGGAATGGCGACGAGGTCGGGTGCGATGTCCTCGTGGTCGCCGTCGAACGCCTGTTCTTTCTCCACGACGCGCCAGCAGACCTTGTTGCCGTCCGGCCCTTCGAGGCTTTCGAGATTCTCTTTGAGTTCGGCGCGCTTCGCCTCGTACTCGTCCTGCGGGACGCTACCGCGCGGTTCGCGGCCTTCGAGGTTGATGTAGAACCGACCCGGAATGAGCGAGTAGGCATCGGTGTCGTCGCTGATGTCGCCGAGTTCCTCGTGGTCGTCGTCCTCGTAGGAGAGCCAGCCTTCCTGTTCGAGCCACGAGTTGAAGTGAACCTCGTAGTTGAGGCTGGTGAAGCCGTGGTCGCTGGCGACCATCATCGTCACGTCGTCCGGCAGGGAGTCACGGAGTTTCCCGAGGTACTCGTCGAGCTTTTTGTAGAACTGGATGAACTCCTCTTTGTACTCCCCGTCCTCCTCGTAATCCTTGAAGAGGAAGTGGTTCACGCGGTCGGTCGTCATGAAGACGCCGAAAAAGAGGTCCCAGTCGTCCTGGTCGATGTAGTGCTGGAACGACTCGTATCGCGTTTCGAGCGTCTCGTGTGCGTTCTGGATGAACTCGGATTTGTCGTCCTTGTGTCCCAGTTTCGCGTTCGCGTCGATGGGATAGTCGATGGACTCCAAGTAGTTCCGCATCTCGTCGGGGTACGCACCCTTGTCGACGCCGGGCGAGAGGAATCCGGAAACCATGCGTTGGACGTTCCGTTGCGGCGGGAACGTGACGGGGACGTTCATCACCGTCGCGTCGCGGCCCGCGTCGGTCACGCGGTCCCAGACGCGCGTCGCCTGCACGTCGCGCCCCATCGGGACGTAGGTGTCGTACGAGCCGTTTTCGCGGTCCTGGAAGCCGTACACGCCAGTATTTCCGGGGTTGACACCCGTCGTGAGGGCTGGCCAGCAAGCGGAGGACTCCGGCGGCACGATGCTGTCGATCGCTCCGGCGCTCCCCTCGCTCGCCAGCGATGCGATGTTCGGGAACTCCGAGGCGTTTTCCTTGAGGAAGCTGTACGGCACGCCGTCGATGCCGAAGAAGGCGACCCGCGGAGCGTCGTCTCCACGGAGCCTATCGAATAGACCCATACGCCGCTCTACCACAGGCGACTACAAGAACCTTCGTTTCCATGCTACAACCTCTCAAGTTTTCGTTCACGAACTTTCGAACGCGGTGAACAACGCCTTCCGGGTGCTCGCGTCGATGAGCGAGTCCAGCGTCTTCGTGTGCTCGCTATCGACCCGTGCGAAGATGCCGAGCGACACCCGAGCGGTCGCGGCGTCCGCGTTCCCGCCCGTCGTCTCGCTCGCATCGAACGCGCCGGTCAGGATGTCCACCGCGCTGGTTCGGACGTCCTCCGCGCGACAGGAGATGACGATGGTTTCCTCGTGGAGGCCGAACACGGCGGCCGTCGAGACGCCTTCGAGTCGCAGGAGCGAATCCGCGGCCTCCTCCAGCGCGCTCACCGAGGGGACGACGCCGACGTTCGCCACGGCGAAACTCGCCCGTCGCTCCCGGCTCGCTATCGCTTCGCCGAGCACGTCGAAGGTGTCGCTGCTGACGCCCGGCGAGCGCAACTCCTCGATTCGCCCGAGGTCGGCGTAGGCGTGGAGGAATCCGGCGGCGTCGTAGTCGTTCGACCCGTTGGCCCGTCGGAACTCGCGGGTTCCGGCGCGGATACCGTACAACAGTGCGGTCGCCACGCGCTGGTCGGGAACGAACTCCATGTCGCGCACGAGTTCGGTCACGACCGTCGATGTCGCGCCGTCGTCCGTGCGCGTAATCGTGAGGATGTTCTCCTCCGCGGTCGGTCGGTGTCGGATGACGCCGACGACCGGGGGGTTGTTCGCCAGTCGGGGAACCCCACCGCCGCCGCCGATGGCGATTCCGCCGTCGCAGTTCGGGAGTCCTTCCCCGTTTTCGTCGAGAACCGTCACGTCGATATCGAAGATGTTGCAGAACGCCTTGCTGTCCTCGCCGGTTATCTCGCCCTCCGCCGCGATTCGCGCCGCGACGCCCCAGTCCTTGGAGAGGGCTTGGACCCCGACCGCCGCCGCCAAGGAGTCGATACTCGGGCTTTCCGGGACGACGAGCGCGACGCGGTTCTGTCCGGCGACGACCTTTCGAAGCGACCCGACCGACTCCGGGTTCTCGGTGCCACCCCACGACCGAAACTGAACGGCGTACAGCACGCCGCCGCCGGAGAGGAGCAAGAGAACGGCAGTGGCGACCGCTGGCATGTTTTCGGCGACGAATCCGGCGAGCATTGCTAACGCATAGCTCCTTCCACTCGTATATAATTTCGGGTGTATTCTATGGCATCTTTATGTGAGGTTGTGACCCACAGTAACGTATTCCGACGCAATCGGTCGGAAAGCGACGATATTTGGCGGCTCCAAAAAAGTAAGAAACTGTCCGAAAAGCTGAACGGACTATGAAATCTAGTTGAAATTCTCGTCGTACAGCTCTTGGGAGTGTTCGATGGCGTCGTACGCCGCCTGCTTGTCCTCCCAGCCCAGCGTCTCGACTTCCTTTCCGGCTTCGAGGTTCTTGTAGGTGGAGAAGAATTCGTCGATCTCGTCCTTCGTCTGCTGCGGGATGTCCTCAACGTCCTCGATGTGGTCGAAGCGCGGGTCCTCGATGGGGACGGCGATGACCTTGTCGTCCTGTTCGCCGTCGTCGTCCATCTTCATCATGGCGACGGGGCGGGCCTCGATGACACAGCCGGGGAACGTCGAATCCTCGACGAGCACGAGCACGTCGAAGGGGTCCTCGTCGTCGTAGAACGACTGCGGGATGAACCCGTAGTCACCGGGATAGTGGACGTTGCTGTGGAGCACGCGGTCCAGCATGACACCGGGGATGTCCTTGTCGTATTCGTACTTGTTCCGGTCGCCTTTGAGACACTCGACAACTGCGTAGATTTCCTCGGGAGCGTTCGGCCCCGTTTCGAGGTCTTCCCAGAGATTCGTCATGGGTCGCTTGCAACTCGACGGGAAGACCAAAAAGTCCTTTCGGCATGGGTGTAAACAAGTGACTCGTACCCGTGAAATCACTCACAAGTGTGATACCCTTCCACAATCCATGAGTGGCAGTTGGGTATTAAAATCGAACGAAAGAACGGAGAAACACCAAGAAACTTGAGAAGGGTTAAATATCTCGGTTACATATTTCGTCGTGTCAAAGCCAATGTCAGAGGCACAAACACTCACCGAAAGCAGTACCGCTCGCGACCTCACCGCGTTCCAGCGTAACATCCTCATCGTCCTCACCGAGGAACCGATGTACGGGCTCGCTATCAAGCGCGAACTCGAAAGTTACTACGACGAGGAAGTGAACCACGGCCGCCTGTACCCCAACCTCGACACGCTGGTCGAGCGGGGGCTGGTCGAGAAGAGCGAACTCGACAAGCGGACCAACCAGTACGGTCTGACCCAAGCCGGTCTCGAAGCCGTCGAAGACGCGTTCGCGTGGTCGCTCTCGAAGTTCATCACCGACGACGCGCGTGCCGAAAAGGTCCGCGCGCTCATCGAGCAGTACGACTAACGCACTCGAACACGAGTTCGACCGATTCTTTTACCGTTTTTTTCTGTTCCGAAGTCGGCCACGCATTCCGCGGGAAGTACTCCGTCAGGAACTCGTCCACTTCGTCGCTCGTCGCCGATTCGACGGGTCGCGCGTAGTGATTGCCCATGAAGTCCGCGAAGGCCTCGGCGTTCGCACCGTGGACGTCGCCGTATTCCTCTCGAACTCGCGCCGCGACGGCGCGATTGTGCTCGTCGATTTCGTCCCAATCGTCCGGGTCGCCAGCGCCCGTCAGCGGGATTTCGACCGCGCGGTCCGTGTCCTCGATTCGCTCGACGCGAATGGTTCCGCCCTCGACCCACTCCTCGGGATGGAGGACCAGTACGGTTCTGGTGTCCTCTTCCCGAATCCGTGCGACGAAACCGTGGGTTTCGAGCAGCTGGGTCCGTTCCGCACGATATTGCTCTGCCTCTTCGCCCTCGCGGTCGCGCGCGAGGTGGGTCAATCGTTCCGCCTCCGAAATCGTGTCGTCCGGCAGTTCAGCCATCGTCTAACGCCTCGTTTGCCAATTTGTCCGCGCGTTCGTTTACCTCTCGCGGAACGTGTTTCAGGGACCATTTGTCGAATTCCTCCAACAGCTCCCGGACGCGAACGCGGTGCTTGCGGAGTTCGGGGTTGTTCGTCTTCCACGCGCCCGTCACCTGCTTGACGATGAGCTGGGAATCACCTTTCACGTCCACGGAGTCGAAGCCGTAGTCGCGGGCGGTTTCGAGCCCTTCGATGAGCGCCTCGTACTCGGCTTGGTTGTTCGTCGCCCGTCCGATTCTCGTTCCGCCCTCCGCGGCGATTCCGTCGCTCGTCACGATGACCCACCCGGTCGCCGCCGGGCCGGGGTTTCCGCGACTGGCACCGTCGAAGTAGAGATAGGCGTGCCCCCCAGCGTCGCGGAGTATCGCCTCGATGTCCTGCGGATTCGCCCCCTGAATCACGAGTTTGTCGTCGTATGCGATGGCGACGGCGTCGCCGTGTCTCGCCCGCCACTCTTCGTACTCGGATTTGCCGTCCGAGACGATGACCCCGGCGTCGGCGAGCGTCCGGCGTGCCTCGTCCACGTCACACTCGATGACTGGCATTGCCGACACTCGTCCGTGTTCGAGTAAACAGGTTCCGGTCTCGCGGAAGCGGTATGTGACCGTGTGTCAAGTATATATAGGTTTTGCCCAAGGGTTTAAATGTTTGGGAGTTACTACTATAAAAGTGCGATGACACGGTCCACTCGCCAGCGGGAGCGCCAACTCGAAGGGGAGCAAACGGCGAACGAACGAGAGGGAGAGCGTGCTTGTCCTGAATGTGGGTCCGAAACGTTGATCAAAAGTACCGACCGCGCCGAACTGGTCTGTGACGACTGTGGGTTGGTCGTCGAGGAGGAACGGATCGACCCCGGCCCGGAGTGGCGTGCTTTTAATCATCAGGAACGACAGCAGAAGTCGCGCGTGGGAGCGCCGACGACGCAGACGATGCACGATAAGGGGTTGACGACCACCATCGATTGGAAGGACAAAGACGCCTACGGTCGGTCTATTTCTTCCAAGAAACGCAGTCAGATGCACCGCCTGCGAAAGTGGCAGGAACGCATCCGAACGAAGGACGCGGGCGAGCGAAACCTCCAGTTCGCCCTGTCAGAAATCGACCGCATGGCATCCGCGTTGGGTGTCCCGCGGTCGGTACGAGAGGTCGCATCGGTTATCTATCGACGGGCACTCAAGGAGGACTTGATTCGGGGTCGGTCCATCGAGGGCGTGGCGACGAGCGCGCTCTACGCCGCCTGTCGAAAGGAAGGGATTCCACGAAGTCTGGAGGAGATATCCGAGGTTTCACGGGTCGAACGAAAGGAGATCGGACGAACGTATCGATACATCTCCCAAGAACTCGGTCTGGAGATGAAACCGGTCGACCCGAAAAAATACGTTCCGCGGTTCTGTTCTGAACTCGAACTCAGCGAAGAGGTACAGTCGAAGGCGAACAACATCATCGAAACCACCGCCGAAGAGGGGTTGCTGTCCGGCAAATCGCCCACCGGCTACGCCGCCGCCGCGATTTACGCCGCCTCACTGTTGTGCAACGAGAAGAAGACGCAACGCGAAGTCGCCGACGTGGCACAGGTGACGGAGGTCACCATCCGCAACCGGTATCAAGAACAGATAGAAGCTATGGGAATCCACAGCTAACCGCGTCATCCTTCCGTTTTTCTCCCTTTCGAGCGATTGCCAACGCGTTCCCGGCGGCCGTTTCCGGCCGATTGCCGAACGTTGAAGCCTCTCGCTTCCCTACGTTCCGTGGATGCGGTTGGACGAGTATATCGACGATTTGCACCCGGACGAGGAGGAGCGCCGCCGCCGTCTGGCCGAGGAGAAGTCCTACGAGATTCTGGACTACGTGGACGACTTCGAGGACCGGTTTTCCGAAGTGGCACAGGGGGATTCGCTCTTCGGAAGTACCTCGCCCTCGGTGTTCGTCGGCCGGTCGTCCTACCCGAACGTCTCGACCGGCATCCTCTCGCCGGTCGGTGCCGAGGAGAACGCCTCCGAGTTCGCCACGAGCGGCGACTGGTACCAGCGCGGCCTCGACATCGACAACGTCCTCCAATACCGAACCGGTCTGCTGAACTCGAACCGCTCCGCGAAGGTGAACGTGGACGACGTGTGGGACGGGTTCGTCGGCGTCCAGCGCGAAATCGCCATCGCCGACCGGCCGGTGGACGTGGAAATCGGCCTGACCGAGAAACTCGACTTGGACGTGAACGTGGACGACATCGCCACGCCGACCGGCCCGACGGCCCGCGCGTCCTCGGCGGATTTAACCGAGAACCCGCACGTCCCGCGCGCCGTGAAGAAGACGCTGGAGGACGACGATTGGCAGGCCCAAGGCGCGATGAACTACCTGTACCGCCGCGGGTTCGACGTGTACGATATCAACACCATCCTCTCGGCGGGAGCGTTGGGACGGGGGCAGAACCGAAAGCTCGTCCCGACCCGGTGGTCGATTACGGCGGTCGATGATACTGTCGGGCAGTATCTCCGCGGACGCATCCGAAACGCGCCGAGCATCGACGAGACGCAGGTTTGGGTGAACGAGTACATGGGTAACCGCTACTGGGTAATTCTCGCGCCGGGTCAGTGGGAATTCGAACTCGTGGAGATGAAGGCCCCCGGCAGCATCTGGAACCCCTCGCCGACCGGCGACATCTGGATGGGGAGCGCCCACGAGGGCTTCGAGGGCAGAACGAGCTACGTCGACGAAACCGCCGGGGCCTATTACGCCTCCCGCCTCGGCGTGCTGGAACACCTCGAAGACATCGGCCGACAGGCCAAGGCCCTCGTCCTCCGCGAGGTCAGCGACGACTACTGGGCACCCGTCGGCGTCTGGCAGGTGCGCGAGAGCGTCAGAAACGCCTTCGACGGTCGGTTCGGGGAGGCGGAATCGTTCCACAGAGCGGTTCGGGAAATCGTCCCGCAGCTCCCGATTTCGATGAACTCGCTCCGCCGGAAGTCAGAGATGGTCTCCGGGGTGCAGGCCAACCTCTCGGATTTCGCCCCGTGACTCACAACCAACCCGCTTTTCGGAAGTAGACGACCAGAATCGCGCTCATGAGGAACATCCCGAGCATCACCGCCGGATACCCGTAGGTCCAACCCAGTTCGGGCATGTTGAACGGGCCGTCTTGGAAGTTCATGCCGTAAACGCCGACCACGAGCGTCAGCGGGAGGACGATGGTGGCGACGACGGTCAGTTTCTTCATCACCTCGTTGGTCGAGACCGAGAGCATGTTGAGGTAGATGTCGCGCGCGCCGCCCGCCAAATCGCGGTACGTTTCGGTCAAGTCCACGAGTTGGACGAGGTGGTCGTACACGTCGCGGAAGTACTTCTCCGTCTCCGGGCGCACCTCCTCGGGGTCGCCGCGGGCGAGGTAGCCCACCGCCTCGCGGGTCGGCCACGCGAGCTTGCGGAACGCGAGCAGTTCCCGCCGGACGCCGTTTATCGACTCCAGCGTCTCGATGCTCGTGTCGCTGATGACGGCCTCCTCGACGGCCTCTATCTGTTCCTCTATCTGGTCGAGCGCCGCGAAGTAGCCGTCCACGATACCGTCACAGACGCGGTACGCCGTGAAGTCCGGTCCGCGTCCGACGATTCGCCGGTCGCCGTCGAGCGCGGCCCGCCAGATGCGCGAAACGGCGTCGATGTCGTACTCCGAGAGGGTGACGAGCCAGTCCTCGCCGACGAACACGCCAACCGGTTTGACGCGGGTCTCCTCCTCGAAGGTGGTTTCTCCGCGGGCGAGTTCGACCGTCTTGAGCAGGACGAACGTGTAGCCCTCGAACTCCTCCGTCTTCGGTCGAATCTCGTTTCTGATATCTTCGATGGAGAGGTGGTGGATGTCGAACGCTCCCGCGACGCGTTCGAGTTCGAGGGGCGTGGCCTCGCTCGCCCGCACCCAGACGGTACCGGATTCGGCGCGCGCGGATTGGAAGTCCTCGACCGTCTCGACTTCGCCGTCGGCGAACCGGAGCGATTCGACGGTCATTGGACGTCCTCCGGTTCGGCCGCGTTGGCGATGGCGGCGAGCGTGATGCCGACCATGATTCCCGTGATAGAGAACGCGCGCCCCGGATACGGCGCGGAGAGACCGATCAGGTACCCCACCACTCCGAGGACGGTGAGGCCGAGTCCCGAAACGAGAGTTCGGTTCATACCGTCCGTACCGACAGAAGGGAGAAAAAATGTTGCCCGATTAGCCGTCGTGTTGGATACCGGAGAGCAGGCTGGAGACGCTATCGGATTCGTCGAGCCGCTTCGGGTACACCGCGAGCACGACGATGTAATCGCCGTCGTGTTTGAGCTTGGTCGCCTGAATCGTCACATCGACGTTCACGCCGTGCGACCTGGCGGTCGCGGTGAATTCGGAGACCTTCGTGTTCGTCCCCAGTACCGTCACGTTCTCCGACCCGACGGTTCGGATGTCGTGGATGTTCCCGTACCCCGACACGAACTTCTCGACGAGATCCCGGTTGTCGAACTTCGACAGCGGGTTGAACGATTTGGACGCTATCTTCACGTCGGGACTGCTGACGACGACGAAGGTCGCCGCCGTTCCTTCCGCGACGCCATCGATGCCGACGGTCTTCTCGTACTGTGCGACCCAGTTCGTCACCTTCACCTCGCGGCTCTGGCCCGCCGCTTCGAACGTCCGTTTCGCGTCGAGGGATTCGACCTTCGCTTTTTCGTAGCCCGTTTGCGACAGCGCGTTGTCGCCGACGGTCGCCTTCGTGGCGCTGACTTCGAGGGTGTCACCGAGGATAAACCCGAGACAACCGCTCGTAAGGACGAGCGTCGCCAGTAACGCGCCTGCAATCAGTTTCCGGTTCATGTCTATCCCCGATACTCAACCCCCCAGTATAAGTCCGATGGCTACGGGAGCTTGAACGAAGGACCGGAATCGGAATCCTGAACGTCGACGCCGAGCGCCTGTAAGTCGTCGCGGAGCGCGTCAGCGCGGTCGTAGTTCCCGGCGTCCCGCTCGCCCTCGCGGAGATCGAGGACGAGTTCCACGAGGTCTTCGGCGAGTCGCACGTCGCCGCCCGCCTCTCCGCCGAGCGAGAAGCCCAGCACGTCGCCGCCGAGTTTCTCGAACGTCTCGACGGCCGATTTGAGGCCGTCGTAGTCGTACTCCTCGTGCGCATCCGCGTGGCGGTTGACCGCCGTCACGAGGTCGAGCAGGGCGGCGAGCGCGCGGCGGGTGTTGAAGTCGTCGTTCATCGCGTCCGCGAACTTCTCGCGCGTCTCGGTGACGGCTTCGCGCAACTCGTCGTCCTCGACCTTGGTTCGCGCGTCCGGGCCGTCGAGGGCTTCGACTGCGCGGTCGTAGCCGTCCGAGAGTCGGTCCCACCGTTCGACGGCCTCGTTCACCGTTTCGTCGCTGAACGTCTGGCGGTTGGCGTAGGAGGTGGAGAGGAGGAACATCCTGACGGCGTTCGCGCCGATCTCCGAAATCGCGCCGCGAACGGTGGAGTAGTTGCCCAAACTCGAACTCATCTTCTCGCCCTCGGTTTCGAGCAGACGGACGTGGAGCCAGTAGCGGGCGAACTGGTGGCCGGTCGCGGCCTCGCTCTGGGCGATTTCGTTTTCGTGGTGCGGGAACACGAGGTCCTGCCCGCCGACGTGGATGTCGATGGTCTCGCCGAGGTGTTCCATGCTCATCGCCGAACACTCGATGTGCCAGCCGGGACGTCCCTCGCCCCACGGGGAGTCCCACGTCTGGCCGGACGGGTGGGACACCGCGTACTCCGTGTCGGGGTCGCGGTGTCCCTCGACGGAACCCTCGCTCACGCCGTCGGCCTTCCAGAGGGCGAAGTCGCCGGGATGGCGCTTCTCTCCGCGTTCGTCGTCCTCCCCCTGCGCTTCCATCTCTTCGACCTTCTGGTTCGAGAGTTTGCCGTAGTCCTCGAAGGTCGTGACGTCGAAGTAGACCGAGCCGTTGGATTCGTAGGCGTAGCCCTTCTCCACCAGCGTCTCGATGAGGTCGGTGATTTCGGGGAGATGCTCGCTGACGCGCGGATACACGTCGGCGCGTTTCAGGTTCAGGTCGCGCATGTCGCGGATGACTTGCGTGATGAAGGTACGAGCGACGTCGGCCTCGTCGTCGCCGAGGTCGTCCTCGCCCACGCGCGCCGTGATTTTCTCGTTCACGTCGGTGAAGTTCTCAACGTGGTGGACGTCGTAGCCGAGGTGTTCGAGCCATCGGTGCATCACGTCGGTGTGAATCCACCCCCGCGCGTGACCGAGGTGTGCGAAATCCGAGACGGTCAGCCCGCAGTAGTAGAGGAGGACGGAATCGGGGTCGCCGGGTTCGAACGGCTCCCGCTCGCCCGTGAGCGTGTTCGTTACGAAGAGTGTCATAGGGAACGGTAGTGCCAGCAACCGTTTTAAATCGTCGGAAGCGACACCAACCGCCTCAATCGTCCCGTTCGGGAACGGCGTCCAGCGCATCCTCGACGAACCGGACAGCGTTCGCGCCGTCGCGGCGCTCGACGACGACGACCAGCGACTCCGCGACCCCGGCCGCGACGACTCCGACGTCCTCCGCCACGAGCCGGGCGAGCACGGCGGAGAACGCCACGCAGTCCACGTCACCGGCGGCGATGACGCCGGTCAACGACCCCGAGTCGGGGGCGAATCCCGCGTCGCCGACGACGAGGAGCGAATCGGCCGGGTCGTCCGCTCGACCCAGGCCGCTTCGCATGGTGACGCGGGCGTCCCGCGAGTCGATTTCGTACGTCGGCAGTTCGTCGGCGAACCGCGAGAGCGCCGTCGAAACCGCGTCGGTGTCGTCGCCGACGTCTATTTCGTCCGCGAGGAACCGCGCGGCGGCGGTGTAGTTCACCACGTCCGCACGGAGCGCGTCAAGGAGGAACGGCCGTCGCCGAACGGCGTTTCGGGTGGCTTCTGCGAGTGACATTACCGACCAGCACGGGAAGCGCGGGAAAAAGGAATACGATTACCGGACGAGGAAATACCCCGCGACGCCGATACCGACCAGCACCGTAATCGCGCCGAACAGCGCGAGGACCCAATCGACGAGGACGCCGACGCCGAGAACGAGCACCAGCGCCATGATGCCGAGGACGATGAGCGGGATGTTTCGCGCCAGCTCCGACGCATCGGTATCCGATTGAACCGGTTTCTGTCGCGGTTTCGAGAGTGATTCGTCCACCGGTATCGAGTCTTTCTCGGGGTCTATTTCGGCGATATCGACGTCCACGTAGGCCGTTTCGGCCCCGTATCCGGTCACGACTTTCAACTTTCCGCGGGCGGGACCGTCGTGAACCGTAATCGGCACTGCCTCCGTCGAATTGGCCTCGATATAGTGGTTCCCCGCGGACAGAGATGCCACGTCGGAGAGGTTATCGTCCAAATGGAGGTGCACGTGAATCGGCGCGCCGTGGTTTGCGAGCGAGACGCTGAACGAGTCGTCGGTTTCGAACGACGGTGCTACGTCGATGTGATGAAGTCCGTCGCGGTTGATGTGTGTTAACAACGTTTCGGACACAGTGCACCTCCCTCTTGGGTTAGAGTAAAATACTCAACTATTAAAAGATTCAGGCCTCTCGCATGTCTGGCGGCAGGAGGTTCGGGATGCCGTCCTCGATGGGGTACTCCTCGCCGCACTCGGTGCAGGTGAGCGTCCCGAAGATGACCTCCTCGTCCTCTTCCTGTCGTGCGTCGAGTTCGAGTTCCTGTTTGTCCAGTGGACAGCAGATGATGTCCATCAGGGATTTCTTCATGCCCGAGTCCACGAAGGGGGAGGCAAAAAGCGTGACGGGTTGTGCGGTTCGACGGTAGCGACTCGCGGTACCACATTCGTTCGACGACCGGTGGCAGTACTACCATATGGCTGTCAGATGACCATCGTCCCTCTCGACGCGCGAAGTACGCATCCTCGAATCATCCTCGAACCCGTGGAGACGGGTATCCGAACTGCAGAACCGCGGGAGGTGTCGCGCCGTCCTCCAAACGGCGTGACCGGTCGATATCCAAACGATGTCGATACTGTCCCTCGACCGTCTGTTCCGTCCTTCAAACTAACCGACAAAACATAATATTCAATACTTTATACTAGTAAATAATAGAAATTTTTAATATTATATTATTGGATTGTGTTGATGGAGGTGAGAAATGATGTTTGGATTTGGTCTTCAGATCTGGTGCGACTACCTCGGCTGCTAACAGGGTACCGTTGATACGATTATTTGGGGATTTTTTGACCGCGACACCGGTATGGAATAGAGTAGCGAGCGCTCCAAGTGGACGGTAGCTGTACCGATACAGCGGTAGACGGAGAAAGAGAGAGGCGTCGCTCAGTTCTCGAACGGGTGTTCGAGCACGACGGTATCCTCCCTGCTCGGGCCGATACCGACGGCGTAGATGGGCGCGTCGAGTTCGTCGCTGATGTATTCGAGGTAGGTTCGCGCGTTCTCCGGAATCGCGTCGTAGCCCTCGTCAGCGACCTCGCTCCAGTTCACTTCCGGCCAGCCGTCGAAGGAACGGAAGTTCGGCTCACAGCGACCCCAGCGCTCGGTCGTGGCAGGAATTGTGAAGATTTCCTCGCCATCGACATCGTAGCTGTATCCGACTTTCACTTCGTCGAGGCCCGCCAGCACGTCGATGTGGTTGACGGCGAGACCGGTGAAGCCGCTCGCGCGGGCGGCGTGTCGGAGCATGGGCATGTCGAGCCACGCAACCCGGCGCGGTCGGCCGGTGACGGTACCGTACTCGCCACCTTCCTCGCGGATGTACTCGGCGAGGTCCTCGTTCTTGCCCGCCCCTTGTTCGTCGTAGTCGGGCGTGTCACCGACGACGCCGCCGAGTTCGGTCGGGAGCGGGCCGCTTCCGACGCGCGTGAGGTAGGCTTTCACGATGCCGATGATGTCGCCGTCGCCGATGACGCCGGGGCTGAGACCCGTTCCCGTGGCGGCCCCGCCCGCGGTCGGGTTCGAGGAGGTGACGTACGGGTAGTTACCGTGGTCGATGTCGATGAGGGTACCCTGTGCACCCTCGAAGATGACTCCGTCGCCAGCGTCGAGGCGCGATGAGAGGAACTCCCCGGCCTCGACGGTCATGTTCTCCTCTTTCAGGCGCTCGCCGTAGCGCTCGTACTGTTCGTGGAGCGCATCAACGTCGAACGCTTCGCCGGTTTCGAGGCCGTCGGACGAGTCTTCAATCGCTTCGTTCATGGAGACGCCGTAGACCTTCTCGGCGAGTGCTCGCTTTTGGGGGACGACGTATTCGAGCTTCTCGCGGAGGAGTTCGGAATCGAGCAGGTCGCCGACGCGGATGCCGCGCCGACCGGCTTTGTCCTCGTAGGTCGGGCCGATACCCCGACCCGTGGTTCCCACCTTGCGGTCCGAGTCGCTTTTCACGTCCTCCTCGATACCGTCGAGGACGCGGTGGTACGGGAGGATAACGTGCGCGCGGCGCGCGAGTCGAACGTCGGGGTCCAGTCCCCGCTCGCGGAGCGTGTCTATCTCGTCGAACAGCGTGTCCGGGTTCACGACGCAGCCGTTCCCGAGGACGCCGACCTTGCCGCGGACGACGCCGCTGGGAACGAGGGAGAGCTTGTATTCGTTGCCACCCTCGACGACGGTGTGGCCTGCGTTGTCGCCGCCTTGATAGCGGGCAACAACGTCAGCGGACGCGCCGTAGAGGTCTACGACGCGGCCTTTGCCTTCGTCGCCGAGTTGTGAACCGACGATGGTTACGGTCATACCGGAGGTGATTTCTCCCGCACCTCGTAAACCGATTACGGTCTTCGAAGCGAGACAATGCACGAACGTGTGTATTTCGGTGCCGACCGACCGCCGATTCTAGCAATTTCGACGACATTCTGACGGACGATTCGGAAGTGTTAACTCGTCTCAAGAGAAAGCTTTGTTCTACGTTTCTGCTTGCGATGCGGACAATAACCTTTAAAAGGCTCTAAGACAAGTTAACACATGCCATGATAGATCGACTGGAGAAGGAAGTCGATATGCTGGAACGCCACTTGCAGGTCCTGAAAATGGTCATTGAGAACGAACCTATCGGCATCGTGAAGATGTCGAACGAGACGGGGTACCCCCATCACAAGGTTCGCTACTCGCTGCGAGTTCTCGAAGAAGAAAACCTCATCTCGCCCTCCAACCAAGGTGCGATTACGACCGACCGCACCGAGGAGTTCGTTTCCGAACTCGATGAGAAACTCTCCGAGATTACGAACAAACTCGACTCGATGAAGATCGGCGAGAAAGCCGAAGCCGAAAACTAGAGTTCCGGAACCGTAACGTGGAATTCACCGTTTCGTGATTCCACCAGACACAGATGATATCCTCGTTTGCGGGATAGCTTGACGAAACTCTCTCTTTTTTCCCGCGTTAACAGTCCACCGCTGGTCGCATCCTCGGTCGTCTCCAACGCGGCTGGTTCGAAGAAGCTCTTCGTGACCTGGAACGCCGCGCTGAGTTCGTCGCTCGCGCTGGAAACGCTGCTGGCCGCGTCCACCAGCGACCCCATCATCTTGCCGGTCGCGGGGTCGCGCGAGTCGTTGATGTTGGCCACGACGAGCGGGTTACCCATCCTGTCGCGGAGGATGACGTCGAAGGGGAATTCCGACTCTCCACCCTCCTCGTCTTCGGCGACCAGTGCTCCGTGTAGTTCGACGCGATCTATCTTCTGAATCGCTTCGAACAGGTCCTTCAACCCGCGCTGGTGTCCCGTCTCCAGAATCTCGTACAGGAGGTCGACGACGAGCCACGAGACGAACTTGTACTCCATCGAGTCGTGAAGGAACGCCTCGAACTCCCGTCCATCGACCGCGACGCCCGCCGTATCGAACTGCGTGTGGTGTTCGAGTTGCAGGTTCGACTCGATGGTTTCGCGGCTGGCTTCGCCCGCCGCGGCGTCGGACAGGGTGCCCTTCCCTTTCGAGCCGTAGCGGACGAAGAAGTTCGTCTGCGTGAGCGCCTGTTCGGGGGTCAACTGGCGCTCGGCGGTAACGCCCGGACTCTGCTCCCGAAGCGTTTCGAGTTCGTCCTCCAACTCGCCGACCCGCGCTTCGAGTCGGTCACGCTCCGATTTCAGTTCGTCGCGCTCCGCTTCGGTTTGTGCGAGTTTCGACTGAAGCGCCTCTATTCTCTCCGCGCGCGCAGTGAGTTCGGCCTCTATCTCCTTCGCCCTGCTCGACTTCCCGCGTCGGGGCGACTGTTGCGGCGTGGGCTGTCGCTGTGCGGATTGGCGTTGCGGTGTCTGCCGAGCGGCCCGTCGCTGTTTGACGCCCGCGTCGCGGGACTTCGACGAACTGCTTTTCTCGGGGTCCAACGACGGAATCGTCGTGGTTTCCTGCCACTGCTGTTCGTCCGACAAGGGGTCGGATACCCCACCACCGTTATCGCTTTCGGCATCCTCGGCGCTCGACGCGTTCGGCGTCGGTGCCGATTGTGTGCTCGCCTCCGCCGACTGGCCGGATGTCGGGGTCGCGGTGGTCGAGGGCGTCGGCTGGCGGGTGGCGTCAGCCGCGGTCTCCGTGGTCGGTCGTTGGTCGGGTTCCGTTTCGGTCGGCGACCGGGGTCCCTCGTTCGCCGTCGATGCGGGAGACTGCTGGGTTTCGTCCGCCGACGGTTCGGGATCGCTCGTCCCGTCCGGCTCCGCCGACGAACTCGACTCGTCAGGCTCGGACGGCGCGGGTGACTGCTCCGGCTCGGGTTCCGGTTCGGGCGTTGTCGGCTCCGGGAGTTCGATGATGTCCACGTCCGCCGCGACGACCTCGTAAATCCCCACCTCGTCGTTCGCCCGCTCGAACGCCTCGTCTCCGGTGACCAGTTGTTCGCTCTGTCCGACGTAGGCGGCGCTCATCGACCGCCCGGCGTGGTAGACCACGTAGTAGTCGCCGCTGAGAACGTTCTCGCTGAGTTCGATGTACCCCGTGAAATTGTTCGACCCGAGCGTCTCGCTCGCCTCCTGGAGGGGCGTATCGTTCGTGTAGTACTTCGCTTGCGTCTTTCCACCTCGCTCTTGCATGCTGAACAACAGCGGAAGCGAGGGGTGTGGGGCGTCGAACAGCGTCCCGTCGGCACCCTCGAACGTATCGAGTTCGCCATCAAACACGCCGATGACGCGGCCGTTCAACATGAACAGCCACGCCCCGCCCGCTTTGACCGCACCGGAAAACTCCTCGTCGGCAAGCGCGTGGAGCGTCTCCAGCCCACCGGAGAACGGACGAGAGCTCCACTCGGTTATCTGCTCGACTATGCGCGCATCCATATTACGTCAAAACGGAATCCCCCTCAAATACTTTCGGGTTAGCCGAGTCCACGCATCAAGTACGGGGTGAGAAAAGGCGAGAGAGCTTTTGTGAGACACCGTTCGCACGAGCGTCTCGAGCGGGGAGTGGTCGCGCCGTTCGAATCATCGAACCGGCGATAGCGTCGTTCGAAAATCAGATTTTCTGTTCGGCGTCGTCGGCGAGCTCTTCCATGCGCTTGCCGATACGGCCCGCTTCGCTGAACTCGTCGTCGCTCATGACGTCGGCGAGCGAGTTTCCGAGAACGAAGACGGCGTGTTTGTGTTCGCTCTTGGACTTGTGAACGTGCGAGGGGTCGACGTCCAGTTGGTCGTATGCGTCGAACGCGCCGGTCGGAACGTCGTCCTGTTCACGAAAATACTCCATGATGGTCACCATCTGCTCGTGCAGCTCCAAAAGCTCGTCCTTATGCATGCACGGCCATTAGAAGTTAGTCGGTTTAAGAGTTTCTGAGAACTATTCACACGTCGAGGGCACAGTCCGTTAGAAGACGTACTCGTCTTCGTGACCCATCATCCCCTCATCTTCGAGTCCCGGTTCTCTATCGTTGTCCATCGGTCCACTGGTCTTGTATGCCTTGAGACCGGTTGCGAGCAAGTCCTCGACGGCTTCCTCACGGTTGACGAACTCGCCCTGGTCGACCATCTGGGCGATTTGCATTTCGAGGTGCTCTGGGACGGTAATCTCTACCTTTGGCATTGGAACAATTGTGGGCTTCGGGAGGGGTGTTCTTAAGTCTGACGGGTAGATAGTACGGGAATTGAAAACACTGTTTCTGAATCCAAGAAATCAAATTTTCTAAAAAGGGCACACATTTGTCTTTCCAGAAAAACCGTCCGGCTCTGGGGCCAGAGAAACGAAAACTTGTCCCTCTGGACTCACCGATTGCCGAACATCTGGTCGAGCGAGTTGATAATGCTGCTCGGTTTCAACGACTCCATTCGCTGTTCCATTCGTTTCTGGTTGAAGTAGCTCGCGAACGCGAGGATGGTCGGCGGCCAGAGGCCGATGAAGAGTCCGCGCTCGCGGTTCCCCCTGACGAAGAACTGGTGCCACGAGAGGAGCACCGATGCCGCCGACGCGAGTATCGCGATGTCGCTCGTCGATTCCTGTGCCGCACCCATCACCGGGCGTTCTCGGGCTTCCGGCTGTTGCTCTGTCTGAGACATGCGACGGTCCGTTGTGTCACGTCGGTCTTTGTTATTCAGTCGGTACTGGGCGGCGAATTCGTCCCAGTCGAGGATACGACGATTACCCGGCGACTAGCCCGACCTTACCCCCGCGGCTGGCCGCGGTCGGTACATCTACCTTTCCCGCTCCCCAGCGTTCGACCATGAGCGTTACGGACAAGACGGACGTCCATCGTGAGTTCGACGGACGGCGATTGCCGCCGGGACAGCGCGAGACGAGCAAATTTCCAGTCCTCTCGAAGGGGAGCACCCCGGAGTGGGACCCCGAGGCGTGGCAGTTCTCGGTCACGGGCGCGGTCGAGAACGAACGTACCCTCTCGTGGGAGGAGTTTCGGGACCTGCCGAACGAGACGCAAAAACAGGACTTCCACTGCGTCACCGGTTGGAGCAAGTTCGACTGCGCGTTCACGGGCGTCACCTTCCCGACGCTCGCGGAACTCGCCGGAGTGGACGGGGATGCGGTTCACGTCATGTTCTCGGCCCTCGACGGCTACACGACCAACCTCCCGCTCGACGACTGTCTGCGCGACGACGTGCTGTTCGTCTGGAATTACGACGGCGACCCGCTTCCCCGCGAGCACGGCGGGCCGCTCCGGGTGGTCACGCCGCACAAGTACGCCTACAAGGGGGCGAAATGGGTGGACGGAATCGAGTTCCTCACGGAACCGGAGCGCGGGTACTGGGAGAAACGAGGGTACTCCAACACCGCGAACCCGTGGAACGAGGAGCGATATAGTTAGGCTGAAGGGTCAGCGTTCCCGAGTTTCCATTAAATGCCACCGCACCGTGACGGTCAACTGTCGGCGGGTTCTCCGCTCGTAACTCGAACGTGCCGAGTTCCCGACGTTTCGTTTCGCTCGTTTCTCGCCGGTCGGGCGGCACCGCGTCTCTACTGGACGTCGTCTGATGGACTCGAAATCGCCGCGAGCGGCGCGGTTGCCCGTCTCACCGCGGACGGTGAACGCCGATTCGACGAGATTCGAGAACGCGCCGACGAACTCTTCGAAGACGTCGACCGGGACGACGGCCCCGACGCCGCCCGTCCCCGTCTGTTCGGTGGATTCTCGTTCAGCACGGAACACGAACCCTCTCCTCCGTGGGAGGGGTTCCCCGGTGCGGAGTTCGTCTTGCCCCGCGTCCAACTGACGCGAACCGAGCACGAAACGTGGCTCTCCGTGTCCGCCCGCGATACGGCGGAAGCGACCGTCGAAGAGACGCTCTCCGAGATGCGCACGGAAATAGAGGCGCTCCCGGAGATGCGTCCCAGCGGCGACTCGCCGGGCATCGAATCGACGCACCCCGCGACGGCACGCGACGAGTGGTGTTCACAGATACGCCACGCGACCGAACGAATCCGGGAAGGGGAGCTAAAGAAAGTGGTCATCGCAACCGCGTTGGAGGTCGAACTCGCCGAATCCATCGACGTGCCGGACATCCTCGAACGGTTGCGAACGTCGTACCCCGAATGCTACCGGTTTCTCATCCAGCCCTCTTCGTCGGACGGCTTCTTCGGCGCGCCGCCGGAACGCCTCGTTTCGCTGTGCGGACAGACGGTCGAGACGGAGGCGCTCGCCGGGTCAGTAGGTCGGGGAGAGACGCCGGAGGAGGACGACGAACTCGCCGCGGAACTCGCCGACAGCGAGAAGGTCCGCGAGGAGCACGAACTCGTCGCCAAAACGATCCGCGAGGGACTCGAACCACTCGCATCGTCGGTCACGGTCGGCGACCGGCGATGCAAACGACTGTCCAACATCCAGCACCTTCAGACGCCGATTTCGGCTGAACTCGACGACGACGAGCACGTCCTCTCGGTGGTCGAGGCTCTGCACCCGACTCCGGCCGTCGGCGGACTACCGCTGGCGGACGCCATGCGAACTATCCGGGAGACGGAACGCTTCGACCGCGGGTGGTACGCCTCGCCGGTCGGGTGGTTCGACGCCGACGGCGACGGGGAGTTCGCGGTCGGTCTCCGCTCCGGCGTGACGGGTGACGGCCGCGTGACCCTCTTCGCCGGAAACGGTATCGTCGCCGACAGCGACCCGGAAGCGGAGTGGGACGAAGTACAGCTGAAATTCCTGCCGATTCTGAACGAACTCGAATGACGTATCCTAACCGAAACACACTGTGGGCCGAAACGTTCGTGGACGAGTTGGCCGCCGAGGGCGTCGATGCCGTCTGCCTCGCTCCCGGGAGTCGCTCGACGCCGCTGACCGTCGCGTTCGCCGAACACGACGACATCGAGGTGTTTTCCCATCTGGACGAACGGTCGGCGGCCTTCTTCGCCCTCGGCCGGGCGAAACGGACCGGAAAACCGACCCCCATCGTCTGTACGTCGGGGACCGCGGCGGCGAACTTCCATCCCGCCGTCATCGAAGCGGACAGGGCGCGGGTCCCGATGCTCGTCTGCACGGCCGACCGACCGCCGGAACTCCGCGACAGCGGCGCGAACCAGACCGTCGATCAGGAGAAACTGTACGGCGACGCTGTTCGCTGGTACACAGACGTGGCCGAACCGGAAGCGACCGGGCGAAAGCTCCGCTACCTACGGACGACGGTGGCCCGCGCGCTCGGGTCGGCAACCGGGACGCCGCCGGGTCCGGTCCATCTGAACTTCCCGTTCCGAAAGCCGCTCGAACCGGTCGAAGTCGAGGGCGACGTTCCCGACTCGTTCGAGGCCGACAACCCGATCGCCGCCGAGGGTCGTGACGGTCCGTTCGTCACTGTCTCACAGGGCGTCCCGGAACTCGATTCCGACGCGCTCTCCCGACTCGTCGATGCCGTACGCCACGCCGAGCGCGGTCTGTTGGTGGCCGGTCCCGCGGACGGACCGACTCCGGAGCGCTCCGCGCTGGCGGCGCTGGCCGACGCGACCGGCTTTCCCGTGCTGGCCGACCCGCTCTCGGGGCATCGGTTCGGACACGACGGAGCCATCGTCGGCGGCTACGACTCGTACCTCGTTCCCGACGTGACCGAGGCGTGGCCCGACCCCGACGTCGTGATTCGGCTCGGCGCGTCGCCGACATCGAAAACCCTTCGTCGATACCTCGAACGTACCGAAAGCCGACAGTTCGTCGTGGACCCGGCGGGCGGGTGGCGCGAAGCCACCTTCACCGCGACGGACCTCCTCGTGGCGGACCCGACGCGGTTGGCCCGCCGACTCGCCGACGAACTCGAACCGCAAAGCGCGAACGAGACGTGGACGGCGCGATTCGAACGCGCCGAGTCCGCACACTGGTCGCTCGTGGCGGACTCAGCGGAGCACTTCGAAGGCAACCTGCTCGCGGCCGTCGCAAAGCTCGTTCCCGACCCGACGACGCTGTTCGTCTCCAACAGCATGCCGATTCGGGATTTGGACCGGTTCGCCCGCCCCCGCTCCGCCGACGTGACGGTGCTCGGTAACCGAGGGGCGAGCGGTATCGACGGTATCATCAGTTCGGCGCTCGGTGCCGGAAGCGCGACGGACGACCCGCTCGTCCTCGTCACCGGCGACCTCGCCTACTATCACGACATGAACGGGTTGCTCGCGCTCGAACGCTGTGGCGTGGACGCGACCATCGTCGAAATCAACAACGACGGCGGGGGCATTTTCCACATGCTCCCGATCGAATCCTTCGACCCGCCGTTTACCGACCAGTTCCGAACGCCGCACGGACTCGATTACTCGGCGACGGGCGACCTCTACGGACTGGACTTCGAACGCGTCGAGACGCTTCCCGCGTTTCGGGACGCGTTTTCGAATTCCCTCGATAGTTCGGGAACGAACGTCGTCGAAGTCCGCACGACCGCCGAAACGAGTCACCGGATTCGGGAGACGTTACAGGACCGCCTCGTCGCTGAACTCTCTGCCTAATTTTCGCCGAAGATACTTGAGAAAGGTTGGAGGATTACGTCTGTGAATGCGCCGGTAGATAGTTTTCGTGAGCGAAATAGCCACTGAGTCGAAGGAACTCGTAATCGTCCTTCAGGAACACGGCGGGGACCTCCTTCGAAGCATCCGCGGTGCAAAACACGTTCCTCGGCCGCTGTCTCGAGGTGATGAGATGAGAGTGACGCGCGTGACCCGCACGTTCGAGTGAGTTCTCTATCGCTCCCGCTCTCGGTCTCGTTCCTGCCGTTCGGTTTCGTCGTTCCCTTCGAGTTCCGTTCGTAGTTCCGCCACCTCGTTTTTGAGTTCGTCCACGTCTTCCTTCGTCGCTCTGCTCCCGCCCGCCCGACGGTAGAGCAGAAACAAGCCACCGAAGATGGTCAACGGTATGCCGAACAGCATTATAGCCGTGATGAAAATGACGATCAGTTCCGCGCCACCGGGAACCGGACCGAACAGGGGAATCATACTGCCGGGTTGACAACCGAGCGGCAAAAGTCTCGTGGTCACACACCCACGATAAGCGACCCTATCAACACCCCCATCAAATGCACGCGCCGACACCCCAGTCGCGGCGGGAGCAGGCCGAGAACGGCGCTGCAGACGAACAGGCCGATTCCGATGACACCGGCGAACAGGAACGAAGCCGCGACCAACAGACCGAGGACGGCGACGGACAGTCGTCGGTAGTCCATCCCGCCGACCGTTTCGAGGTAGGTGTCGCCGAGCACGAGGACGAGAACGAACCCGACGATTCCGGCGACGGCGGCGCTGACGAGGAGCACCGGAAGGTCGAGCGGCGCGTTCGTCTCTCGAAGGGCGACCATCACGCCCGTTCGGGGCGTGTCGAGCGAGACGAGGGCGAAGAGCGCGAAAATCGTGTTGGCCGTGTTGACGCCGCTACTCGCCACGATGAACCCGCGCGCCTCGGTGCGGTTCGGGACCAACGCGAGCGCGAGGACGGCGGCAATCGCGCTCGAAACGCCGGGCAGATAGCCGACGATCGCTCCGGCGAACGACCCCGCGAGCACCGTCAGGAGAAGCAGAGGTCGCGGCATCGTGAGCGTCGCCCCCGCCTGGTCCGGTACGCCCGCCCCACCCATCGCATCGAGGAGGACGGGCGCGCCGAACAGTCCCGCGAACAGCGGCGTGAGGACGCTCCCGACGCCGAGCGGCGCGGTCGGCGACAGCGGGAGCGACAGGATTCCGAGCACCGCGCTCGCGGAAAACGCCACGACACCGCCGACTTGCCCCCGTCTCGTGGGTTCCGTGAGTACCAGAAACCCGGTCGTTCCGAGGAGGAACAACGGGAGGTGAGCGCGGAGGAACGGATACGCGTCCGTCATCACCATCGTTACGGGGATGGCGAGCGGAACCGCGACGGCCACTGCGAGTCCGCTGCCCAGCGCCGACAGTCGAATCGCCTCCCGTCCCTGCCCCTCGATGACGAGCCGATGACCGGGGAGCGCGCTCGCCGCCATCACCGGGTCGGGGACGCCGAGCGCGAGCGCTGGAACCACATCGAGAAACGAGTGGACGACGCCCGCGGCGAGGATGGCCGCCCCCACGAGTTTCGGCGGCCCGGCTATCGACGTCGCCACCGATGCCAGCAACAGCGCGAGGTTGTTGACGTGAATCCCCGGCGTCAGCCCACTTATCGTCCCGATTCCGACGCCGCCGAGAACGAACGCCAGCGTCGTCACCGTCGTCGCCGGGTCGAATAGGAATCGCGTTCCGAACGCCTCCATCGAGGCGGAGTGGTCCCGTCTTCGTATGTAAACGTTAGCAGTGGCTGGCGGGGGAACGCGCGAAAGAAAATCTTCGAGTTGGGAGTGTCGCGTTTAGCCGAAGAGTTCGCCGAGGCCCTCGCCACCGGCGTCCTCGTCTTCGTCGTCCTCTTCTTCTTCCTCTGCGGCTTCCTCTTCTTCGGCTTCGTCGGCGCCTTCGTCGTCGCCTCCGGCGGGAGCGGCGGACGCTCCACCAGCGGGGACGGCGGCGGCCTGTTCGACGGCCTCCTCGATGTCCACGTCTTCGAGTGCGGCGACGAGCGCCTTGACGCGGGATTCTTCGACGTCGACGCCCGCAGCGTCGAGGACGTCCGTGAGGTTTTCTTCGTTGATCTCTTCGCCCGATTCGTTCAGGATGAGTGCAGCGTAAACGTATTCCATTGTTAGTTATCCGAACATAGCGCCGAGGCCTGCTCCTGCGTCTTCGTCGTCGTCGTCATCGTCGTCATCGTCTTCAGGCTCGGCTTCAGTTGCTTCTTCGTCAGTCGATTCTTCTTCCTCGGCCGCGCCGCCCGTCGCCGGGGCTTCGACACCGCGAAGCTCCTCGGGCAGCGCGTCCTCGTCGTCGATTTGTGCGGCAAGTGCGCGCAGTTGCGCGTCTGCCTTGCTCACGAGGTCCGGCACGACGTCCGGGCTCTCGATGGCGGCCTGCAGACCGAGGCTCTTGGCCTCGCCGGTCGCCTTCGAGATGAGCAGGGGTGCGGTCCGTTCGGTCGGATACACCGCGTTGACCGAGAGGTTGCGGGCAAAGGCCGCAGCCGTCTCGATGTCCGTGCGGTACTCGTCCACGTCGATGGCGAGCTCGTCCGACTCGAACATGACGCCATCGGAGTAGACGGCGCGCAGGTCGAGACCGACCTCTTTCGGCTCCATGCCGAGTTCGGAGAGAACGTTCGCGAGCTCTTCCGAAACCTCGTCACCTTCCTCCGCGACGAGGCTGTCCTCGGTCACGTGGATGGAGCCGTCCATGATCCGTGCGGATGCACCGGCCTGCTGGAGTTCGCCGACGAACGGTCCGGGGTCGACACCCGTGTCTCCCTCGGGAATGAGGATGTCGTTCGGGGCGATTTCGCCTGCCGAAATCGGTGCCGGGCTCTTCGAGGCTTCCAGTTCCTTGTACAGCCCGAACGGGTTGTCGTTCGTGCCGATGAGGCCGATTTGGCCGGAGACGTACTCTTCGAGGTCCTCGAAGCCATCGCCGACCGAATCGAGCGCGCGCTGTACCAGCGTGTTGCGGCTGACGCGGAGTTCCGCGCTTCCGTGAAGCCCGCGGCGCATGTTCTGGAGCTGTTTGCTCGGAATGCCGGTGATGTTGACGACGCCGACGCTGTTGTAGCTCTCGACGAAATCCGTCAGCTCAGCGACTTCCTCGCGCTTCCACTCCGGAATGGTCTCTGTCTTGCGTTCGGCTTCTGCGGACATTCTAGGCTACCTCCACCGACGGTCCCATCGTCGTTTTCACGTAGATGGTATCCACGTTGAGCGGGCCTTTCTCCAAGTTGGAGTGCAGACGTCGAACGATAACGTCGATGTTCTCGGAGATGTCCTCCGCGGACATGTCTTCCGCGCCGACGAGCGTGTGGAACGTTCGTCGGTCGCCGCTCCGAAGCTGGACCGTGTTTTTCATCCGGTTGACTGTTTCGACGACGTCGTCGTCGGGTTGCAACGGCGTCGGCATCTTCCCGCGCGGACCGAGGACGGTACCGAGGTATCGACCGATGTCTTGCATCATCGACGCCTCGGCAATGAAGAAGTCCGTGTCGTCCGCGAGGTCTTTTGCCGCGTCGTTGTCGTCGCCCAAGTCTTCCAAGTCGTCGCCCGAGAGAACGTCGTCCGCGACGTCCTCGGCACGAAGGGCGGTTTCACCCTCCGCGAAAACGACAATCTTGGTGTCTTGGCCGGTTCCAGACGGGAGTACGATACTCTCGTCTACACGATTCGACGGATCGTTTAAATCGAGGTCGCGCAGGTTGATTGCGAGGTCCACCGTTTCGCGGAAATTCCGCTCAGGGGAGTCCTCGAGTGCGCGAGAGACTGCTTGCTCTATCTCATTATTTGCCATCGTTCACCTCCGTAGTACGCAGGAATGCTCCTACGGGTCAGTGAAACAGGCCATGCCTGTCTCACCCGAATTTGACGCATGCGGAACTTAAACCCGTCGAACCATTTCGGGACGAACGGCCGTTCGAGCCGTTACCGGTTTGCGGTTTGGGGTCGCATCACGAAGGGACAACGATGGTGACGATGACGCCGCTCACCGGTGTCGTGGCGCTCGCGCTCGCGGCCGTTCACGTGAGCGCGGGACACGTCCGGTCGTTTCGGGTGATTCCGCGGAGCTACTGGCTCTCGATGGCCGGCGGTGCGTCGGTCGCGTACGTCTTCGTCCACGTCCTTCCCGAACTCGAAGGGGGCACGATACTCCAATCGGTGCCGCTCCTCGCCGGATTTCTCGAACGTCACGTCTATCTCGTCGCGCTCGTCGGATTCGCGCTGTTTTACGGGTTAGAGCGCCTCGCGCGGGAATCCGGTCGCAACGCGGACGTACGATCGGATACGAACGCGAGTATCTTCTGGATTCACATCGGGGCGTTCACGGCGTACAACGCGCTCATCGGCTACTTACTCGTTCACCGGGAACAGCCAGGCGCCGTTGGGTTAGCCTTGTACGCGACCGCGATGGGGCTGCACTTCGTCGTCAACGATTACGGCTTTCGGGACCACCATCGGGAGACGTACGACCGAATCGGTCGGTGGGTACTCGCCATCGCCGTCGTAGCCGGGTGGGGCATCGGCATCAACACCCACGTGGACGAAGCCGTCGTGAACACCCTCTTCGCGTTCCTCGCAGGGGGAGTCATCCTCAACGTCATCAAGGAGGAACTGCCGGAAGAACGCCGCAGTCGCTTCTGGGCGTTCGCCGTCGGTGCCGGTTGCTACTCGGCGATACTGTTGTTGGTATAGGGAAGAAAAACCGAGTTACGCGGAGAGGGCGTCGTCGTACTCGCCGTCGTCTACCTTGGCCTTGAACTCGCGTGCGTCGTCTCCCTCGATGGTGACGCCGAGCGAGGCGCACGTTCCGACGACTTCCTTCGCCGCGTTCTTCGTGTCGTAGGCGAGGAGGTCGGGTTTCTTCTGCTCCGCGATTTTCTTCACTTGGTCTATCGAGAGGTCGGCGACGAAATCTTTCTGGGGTTCGCCGCTCCCCGTCTCGAATCCGGCCTCGTCCTTGATGAGCGCCGCCGTCGGCGGAACACCGATTTCGAGGCTGAAACCACCGTCGTCCTCGACGAAGACGGTGACGGGGACCTCCGTCCCGTCGAACGCCGCCGTCTGCTCGTTGATCTCGTTGACGACTTCCTGCACGTTGACCGCGGTCGGGCCGAGTTCCGGGCCGAGTGGTGGGCCGGGATTGGCCTGTCCGCCGGGGACGAGTACTTCAATCGTATCTACCATACGTAACCGAAATCTCGCTGGAGTTTTAAGGATTTTCTTTTCCGGCGTTGCCGAACGGTGGATACCGGCGTCGAGAATGTCAACCGTTCACTCGGGAATCGGCCGCGAAAACGAGGACATCGACAACTCGGCTACGGCAAACTTACGCCGTGTCGTCCCAAAAATTGGCTCGCGTTCTTTATCTCGACGGGACTCCCGATGAGTCGGTAGCGTTCGTCGTCCAGCGGGACGATGGTCAGCGTGAACTTCCCTTCGAGTTCGCTCCGAATCCCGCAGAGTGACTCCCGGTGGAGGATTATCTGCGTGCTATCGCGGAGATGAGCGGGATTCGGCATATACCTACGTGTGATTTGGCGAGGCCCAACCTATTAACGTGTCGAATCTGACGACAAAATCCACCTGACGAGAAGGAACAAGCTTTTCGGCGGCCACGGCCGACGTGTTGCTAATGGGACTGGAGGAGGAAATCGAAGCACTCCGCGAGGAAATCTCGGACACGCCGTACAACAAGTCCACCGAGAGCCACATCGGTCGGCTGAAGGCGAAACTCGCGGAGAAAAAGGAGAAGCTACAGAACCAGTCCTCCGCCGGTGGCGGAGAGGGATACGCCGTCGAGAAGACGGGCGATGCGACCGTCGCGTTCGTCGGGTTCCCGAGCGTGGGGAAATCGACGCTGTTGAACTCGCTCACCGCGGCGGAGAGCGAAGTCGGCGCGTACGAGTTCACGACCCTCAACGTGAACCCGGGGATGTTGCAGTACAACGGTGCGAACATCCAACTCCTCGACGTTCCCGGCCTCATCGAGGGTGCTGCCCACGGACGCGGCGGGGGGCAGGAGGTCCTCTCCGTCGTTCGCGCCGCGGACCTCGTGGTCTTCGTCCTCTCTGTCTTCGAAATCGACCAGTACGAACGGCTTCGAGAGGAGCTGTACGAGAACAAGATTCGACTGGATTCCACCCCACCCAGTATCTCCATCGCGAAAAAGGGTCGCGGCGGAATTCGGGTGACCTCCAGCGCCGAACAGGACATTTCCGAGGACGTCATCAAGGAGGTCCTCCGCGAGCACGGGTACGTGAACGCGAACGTCACCCTCCGCGAGAAGGTGGATATCGACCGTCTCATCGACGGCATCATGGACAACCGCGTCTACATCCCGTCGATGGTGTCGGTGAACAAGGTGGACCTCATCGAACACGACTACGCGGAAAAAGTCCGCGGGCAACTGCGCGACCACGACATCGACCCCGACGAGGCCGTGTTCATCAGCGCGGAAAAGGAGAAGGGACTCGACGCGCTGCGGGAGAAAATCTGGAACGAACTCGGCCTGATGCGGATATACATGGACAAGCCGGGTCGGGGCGTCGATTACGAGGAACCGCTCGTCCTCCCGAAAGGGAGCACCATCAAGGACGCTTGTCACCACCTCGGCGGCGAGATGGAGCAACGCTTCCGGTTCGCTCGCGTCAGCGGCCCGAGCGCGAAACACGACGAACAGCAGGTCGGAATGGAACACGAACTCGCGGACGAGGACGTGCTCCGACTCATCCTTCGAAAGTGACCCCCGCCGTCCCTTCCACCCATCTCGCTCCGGAATGGCGTCGACGACTCGCCCTTCTCGCGCTGTTTTTCGTCCCGTGGACGGTCCTCGTCGCGCCCGGCGGGACCACGCTGGTCTTTCCGTGGGGGCTCCTGAACCCGACGACTTACCACGTTACGACGCTTCCCGATTACCTGTTCGTCCTCACGTCCGGCTTGCCACGGCAACTCCTCGCGTGGCCGCTCAGCGTGTGCCTCTATCTCCTCGCCGTTTTGAGTTCGTTCGCCGGGGGGTTCGAGGACCGACGGGTAACCGGTTGGCTGCTCGTGTTCGCCGGTGTGACGCACGTGGGATTCTCGCTCCGGTTCGTTCATCGGTCCGGGTTGGTCGCTCCGCTCGGGCCGGTCTGTCTCCTGCTGTGTGCGTGGTGGTTTTACTGGTCCGACCTCGGAAGAATAATAGAGTAGTTCGCACGCGTTACGCATATGCGTGCGGCGTTCGTGCGTGCGGTGTTCGATTATTCTGTATTCATTTTTCTCCTATCCACTTTCCGCGAGCGGTACCCTTTTCGCTTCGGAGCGGGTGGTTTCGGACGTATGAGCGGGACATTCGATCACGTGATGATGCGCGTAGAGGATTTGGACGAATCGCTCGACTGGTACGAGACGCACCTCGGGTACGAGGAGAAGGGCCGCTGGGAGGCGGACACGTTCACGAACGTCTACCTAGGACCGGAGAACGTCCACGACGAGGGTGCCGTCCTCGAACTCACGTACAACCACGACGACCGGTCGTACGAGCTGGGCAACGCGTGGGGGCACATCGCGGTGCGCGTCCCGGAGGACGAACTCGAATCGTCGTACCAACAACTGATGGACGAGGGCGTCGAGGACTACCGCGACCCCGAGTCGTGCGGTGGACGGTACGCCTTCGTCAAGGACCCCGACGGACACGAAATCGAGATCGTAAAGCGCGACTACGGCGAGAAGTGGAGCATCGACCACACGATGATTCGCGTCGAGGACGCCGACGAGGCGCTCGGCTTCTGGACGCGCAAGTTCGAATACGAACACACCGGTCGCTGGGAGTCGGACACGTTCGCCAACTACTTCATGAAACCAGAGGACGCCGACCGAGAGGCGATGGCGGTCGAACTCACCTACAACTACGACGGCCGGTCCTACGAGCTGGGCGACGCGTGGGGTCACCTCGCTGTGCGCGCCGACGACCTCCACGACACGTGGGAAACCCTGCTGGAGCGCGAGGCGGACGACTACCGCGACCCCGAATCGTGCGACGACAGGTACGCGTTCACCAAGGACCAAGACGGCCACGAAATCGAGATTATCGAGCAGAACTGAGCGGTTCGAGGCCGAATGCGATTTTTTTCTCGGAGGGGCGATCCAGCCGCAGAACACCTGCGCATTCCGAATATATAACTAAATATTCAGTCACAGTTTTCATTCATAATCGTCACAGAGTCATGTTTTCGTTCAGTTTGGTTTGTCAACCCTACTTAAAGAGTGGAATGATGAACCATCTCATTAATCCCTCATTGTCATAACTCGGACGGGAGCCGAACGCCGTCATTGGTCGGTTCCGTTACCATTTCATGGAAACTCTAGTACTGCCCATATTGTCCGAATTAGGGCGCGTGAGTCCGTAACGGCCGATTACCAGACCACAAAGCATTTATAATAATGGACTAACGTTCTTCCTGTACCCCTACCCATGGTGGCAGATGGAGTACCACTTCCCTCCCCGTTCGATACGGGTTGGACGAAATGTCTATACGGTCGTGGGAAAGAAACTGTCGCCGTACGAGAAACAACTAACGAGAAAGCATGACAGGAAACAATACAAAGGTTCGCAGCCTCGCGCTGACCGCGATGCTCGTGCTGTCGGTCTTCGCCGGCACCATGGCGTTCGCGGGCTCGGCTGCTGCGGCCAGCTCGCCCGACGCGACGATTGGCACGGATTCGCCGATCTTCCAGGGCCAGACAGTCAATGCTACTGGTTTCAACAGTAGCACGGATGTAACGCTCGAAATCAAAGACGGCGATGGTTGGACGTACGAGGACGAATACACCTCGGACAGCGGCGGAAACATCACGTTCGACACCGCCAACCTCGAGGGTCGATACCGTCTCGTCGAAGGTAGCCACGAACAGAAGTTCCAGGTCGTCGAACAGTCGCTCGACATGAGCGCTAGCGACGACACTGTGAAGAACGACGGTTCGGACTCCAAGCTCACCTTCACGCTCGACCACGCCAACCGTAACGACTTCGACGTCTACGCCACGTCCGATGAGGCGTTCGGCGAAGACACGAAGAAAAACGTCGGCACCTACAGCGACGATGGTGACAAGAACAAGCTCGACTTCACTGGTGTCGACGCTGGTACGTACAACATCACGCTCCACGTGAACGACACGACCGCGAGCCAGACCTTCGAAGTCACCGTCAAAAACGCTGGCGACGTCAGCGCCTCCTTCGGCGAAACGTCCTACAGCGTCGCGCGCGGTGACGTCGTTCCGGTGACGGTTGACCTCCAGAACACGAACGACGCGACGGTTCAGGTCGGCAGCGACGACTCGAACTTCAACATGTCCGTCTACGTCAAGGACGGCTCCGATGACGCCAACGACGGTCAGGTCGTGTTCTACGTGAACACGTACAAGACGACCAGCGGCACCGCTAGCGAAGTCATCTACGGCGACGGTAGCGGTGACACGGTCACGCCTTCGTGGGTCACGCCCGCAAGCGGCGGTCTCGACAAGCCCCTCGCAGTGACCGGTAACGACATCTACCGACTCCGCGTCGACGCCAACGGCGACGGCACCCCGGACGGCGCTTCCGCGCTTTCGGTTTCCTCGCGCCACACTGGCAACGCACAGACGTGGATCGCACCCAACGACCTCGACGGTGCGGACAACGCAACGGAACTGACGGCCCTCGCTACCCAGCGTAGCAGCGTCGCCTACGGTGACCACGTTGTCGTCCAAGTGAAGGACACCAACGGCATCTTCGGCGCTGTTGACACGCTCAACAACGGAGAGGACCTCACGAACATCCAGGGTCTCTCGCTCACCTTCGTCGAGCAGAACCCCGAACAGAACAAGGATGCTGTCAAATTCAACACGACGGCCGACGGTGTCTCGCTCATCTCGGACAGCGACAACCAGACGCTCTACGCCGTCGTCGACACGTCCAAACTCGCTGACAACGGTGGCATCTCGGAAAGCAACGTCAAGGGCGACTGGAAAGCGACCTTCAAGGTTGCAGAAAATTACGGCGTCTCGCCGGACGACGACCAGACCGTCAAGACTTCGTTCTCGGTCGAAGAGGCCACTGTCGAAGTGAACGGTGGCGACGACGTCTCCGTCGCTCCCGCTGACAACCAGACCATCTCGGGTACGACCAACCTCGCGCCCGGTACCACGGTCACCCTGCAAGCCAGCTCCGGTGCCTTCTTCGAGAACCAGCCTGACCTCACGGTCGGCGAAAACGGCGAATTCTCGGCGATGTTCGACTTCAGCAAGTACGACAACGGCACCGAGTTCAGCGTCAAAGCAATCGCTGGCGACCACACGGGATCGGTCGACGGCATGCTGAACCAGAACGCTGGTACGACGACCACGACGACGACGACCACGACGACGACGACCACGACGACGACGACCTCGTCCTCGGAGACGACGACCTCGTCCTCGGAGACGACGACCTCGTCCTCGTCCAAGACGACGACCTCGTCGGAAGAATCCACGACCTCGAACGACGACGGTCAGCCCGGATTCGGCGTCGCTATCTCCGTCGTTGCACTCCTCGCGGCCGCGCTCCTCGCGCTCCGCCGAGAGAACTAAATCGGACACCGAGTCTGATTTCGACTGACGAAACCGCCTTCATTTTTCGCGCACTCGACCCGTGAGCGGCGGCGCTATCGACCGCCGAAAAATCGAGAAAAAGACCGTTCTATACGACGTCGAGCAGGTCGCTCGGCGCGTCGGCGAGCGATTCGAGCGCGTCGGCTTCGATGTGGTGGAGGTCGCCCGGGACGACGAGCAGATGGAGCGGGTCGCCGAAATCACGCTCCGCGAGTTCCGAGAGTCGGTCGGCTTCGACCAGCGGGTCGGGGCTTCCGGCGCGCGCGACGACGACGGCGAGCACGTCGTCGTATCCGTCGGCGAGCAATTCCGCCGCGTGGCTCGCGGTCATGTACTCGTCGTCCACGGTTTCCGATTCTTTTCTCGGATTCCAGCCGACCTTGATATCGAGGTAGACGAGCGTGTGCAGGCCGCGTTCGCGGTTGTCGTCTAGCACGTCGGTCACGCTCGCTGGAAGTCCGTCCGCTCCGTGGGCGTACTCGAACGGCAGCGTGGTCGCTTTCCCGAAGCGGTAGTTCTGCAAGCCGGTGAGTCCGCTCGCGGCGGACTCGGCGGTTGGTGCGTGAACCACGCGGGTGTCGATACCGCGGTCTTCGGCCCGGAGTCGAAGGTCGACGTGCGTCGTCGAAATCATGGTGTCACCGGCGGTGAGGAATGCGGCGTCGACCGACTCGGCGGCGGCGAGAATGTCGTCCGGATGCTGTTCGACGCCAGCGCGGTCTCGAACCTGGATGTCCGTGTCGTGAAACGCTTCGAGGTCGGTCACGTCCGCTCCGATGAGCTTGCTGGTGTAGAATTCGGCGAACACGCGGTCGGCGTCGGCGATGGCGTCGCGGCCCTCGACGGTGATCGAACGCTCGTCGTACAGGCCGAGTCCGATGAAGGTGAGCATGTGCGCTCTCCGTGTTCCGGCCGGTTAAAGCGCGCGAAGTACGCCGTTCGAAAAATTCAGTGGCTCATCGCGTCGGCTCAGTAAGGCTGACTCGGGAGGTGCTCCATCGATTGCGATCCGATTCCCTGGCCCGTTTCCTGTGTTCCGTACTGCTGGCCGAACCGCTGGCCGGTCTGCTGACCGAACTGCTCTCCGCCGACCTGCTGACCGTGCTGACCGGATTGTTGGGTACCGGTGGTTTGGAGCGCAGAGAGTCCCTTCTCGATGGTGCCGAGCGACTGTTTGGCGTTCTCGATGGTGGCCTGTACTTCGGGTTCATCAATGTGCTGTTGAAGCTCCTGTAGGCCCTCTTGGATGGCTTGCACGGAGCATTGCCCGATGGTGTGACTGACGGGTGACTGTCGGATGATGAGTTTCTTCTGTAACTCCGCGAGTTCTTGAATATCGTCACAGACGTTTGCGACGCGAGGCAGTCCGCGTTGAACCGCCTTCACTTTGGCCCACTCGGCCGTGGTCGAGACCTTCTCCAAGTCGTCCACGGCGATGCGAACCTCACTGGGAACCGATTCTTCGTATCGCTGCCGAATCTGCTGCCCTAACTGGCTGGCCTGCCGGTGCTGTTGTTGCATCGGTTGCTGTTGCATCGGCTGTTGTCGCGTCGGTTGTTGTTGCATCGGCTGTTGTTGCATCGGTTGCCGGTGTTGTTGTTGCATCGGTTGCCGACTCGGTTGTCGTTCGGACTGTTCCGTCTGTGGCTGTCGTGTCCCTTGCTGGTACTGCTGACCCATCGGTCGATACCGTTGTGACTGTGACTGCTGGCCGACGTCGAGTTCTTGTGTCTCCGGTTGCTGTAGTCGTTGTGTCATGGTTCTCCACCGGTCCCTGATTGGAACCAAGCCACGGTACTCCGACGCCGAGAATAAACCGACGACTCCGTTTCGAATCGTTCAGCTACGCCATCCGACAGCTACGACGGCTCGAACGGTTCGACTCCCCGGCGGCACCCGATTCGGGGCCGACGTTTACTAGATAGGGAATGGACGGTTGCGATAGGAAATCGGCAGTTCCCCGGCGAACTCCCACGGTGGAGAGCCGATTACCTTGCGATATGTTGTCAACCGGCGGTTGGGGGAGTGGCCGTTTGCAACTCGAAACTGTTCGTTGATCCGACAGGGCCGTCCCCTCGCCGCGACCCGAAGCGTCAGCGTTAACGCCCGCTTCCGGTAACGATGACGTATGGAAGTGCCTTGCGTGCGCGTCGAACGGGAAGAGGGGGAGGCGGCGCGCCGCGAACTCGCCGAGTCGGATTTGATCGTGGACGAGGTGAAGATCGTCGTCGAAGACGGGTGGCTGTACATCCCCGTCACCGATCCAGACGCGATTCCACCGACGTTCGAGGTCGTCACCCGCGACCTCCCGACGCGGACGACACAGCAGATGCCCGCCGACATCCTCGGCTTCGAACCGAGCTACGAGCGACTGGGTGAAATCGTCCTCATCGACGAGGACGACCCCGAACTGGCGACCGAAGTCGCCGACGCGGTAGTCGCCTCGGCCCTCCCGGTCGAGACGGTGCTCAACCGCGCATCGAAGGTCAAGGGTCAGACCCGCGTGCGCGACTGGGACGTGCTGGCAGGGAACGGAACCGAAACCGTCCACCGAGAGTACGGCTGTGAGTTCCTCCTGGACGTCGCGCGGGTCTACTTCTCCCCCCGACTCGCCACGGAACGCCACCGCGTCGCGGAGCAGGTGGAACCGGACGAACGCGCCTTCGACATGTTCGCGGGCGTGGGGCCGTTCGTGATTCCGTTCGCAACGCGCGGCGCGACGGTCGTCGGCGCGGACGTGAACGATGTGGCGATCGACTACCTCAACGAGAACGCCCGCCGGAACGGGGTCGAAGACCGCGTGACGGCGATTTGCGGCGACGTTCGGGAGACGGCGACGGAGTACGAGAACTGGGCCGACCGCCTCGTCATGAACCTCCCGCACAGCGCGGACGAGTTCCTCGACACCGCCGTCTCCCTCGCGGGCGACGAGTGCGTCGTCCACTACTACGACATTCAACACGAGGACGACTCGTTCGGTCCCGGAGAAGCGGCGATTCGCGCGGCGGCGGAACCGGAATACGACGTCTCGGTCGAAACGCGGCAGACGGTGCGGTCCTACGCGCCGCACGAACTCAACGTCTGTCTGGACGTTCGATTGACGCGGTAGTTCGTGATGAATTAACACCGGTGCCCGCGGCCATTTCGCAACCCTTATGCACTCCGTGGTGTCTACGTTGTAATGCAGTTGGAAGCCCCGTGCAGGTGTCCGACGGAGCGTAGCGACGTCGGGTACGGGACACGAGCATACGCGAGTGTGCCGGTGTAGCTCAGACTGGCTAGAGCGATTCCTTCGTAAGGAATAGGCCGAGGGTTCAAATCCCTCCACCGGCTTCCTTTTCGAAAAACTTCACGATGAGCGAAGCGGATTTGTGGAGAGTTTGAATCAGGAAGTGAAGCGAGCGAAGTGAGCGGAACGACTGTGACCCGTGAGCAACCGGGAAAACCACGAACCCTTCGGCGTCATCCGACTTCCAGTTCACAGAACGAGAGATTCCAATTTCCTTCTTCGGCCAATCGACGACCGTTGACGGTCCAGTCTCCACCCGACCCGTCGATGGGGCGCGCCGAGAACCAGTACTCCGAGGTCAATCGGGAGAGGGGGAAACGGTCGGTCGGCAGAAATCCGTGGTCGGCGAGGAGCGACCGCGGAAGCGTGGTTCCCGCGGCGACGATCACGTCGGCGTCCAGGTGTTCGTCGATGATTCGCCCGAGGAGCGCGGAGAGCGCCCGTTCCCGTGCCGTTCCGCCCGCGACCGGAAGCACGTCCGAGAGGTGGACGATGGTTTGGTCCGTTTTTCGTTGTTCGCCGACGACCACGGCGACCGGGCCGTACTCGCCGCGATATACGTAGGTCGTGTACTCGTAGCGAGGGTTCAGGAAGCGCCACGCGAGGAACGTCTCGTCGCGGACGGCGTGGGCGCTCGCGGTGCGCTGTGTGGCGGCGATGTCGGCGAGCATGGCCGGACGGAGGTCGTCGTAGCGGTCGATGACGGAATCCGGGGCTCTCGACGTCATCCGGTCGCGCCCCGCGAGGTACCCTCGAATCGCCGGGAGTGCGGCGCTCGCAACCGGCGAATCGCTCAGCGCCTGCGGGTTCTGCACGCGGTGGTGTTCGGTGAAGTTCGTCAGAACGCCGTCCCGGAGTGAGAGCTTGTCCGCCAACTTCTCCAGTCCGGCCTTCACCGCCTCGTTCGGGAATCCGACGACGATGGACGGCTCCCGCGGGCCGTAGTAGTCGTAGACGTGTTTCGCCATGCGGGTGAACAGTCCCTGGCGGCGATGGTCGGGGTGGACCATCGGGTCCACCTGCACGAGCGCGAGTTCGCGCGTTCCGCCGACGGAGAGCGGAATCGGAAGGCTCGGGCGTGCACCCACGACTTCCCCGTCGCGTTCCGCGACGCAAATCGGAACGTGTGACAGGTAGGGGTTGTCGTCAAACTTCCAGTCGAACCACTCGCCGCGCCCGCGGCGGTCGCCGAACACGGTCTCGTACAGCGCCAGCACACCCGATCGGTCGTCGGGGTCGTACTGCCGGACGACGTACGACCCGCTCTCTCTCGCGTCGGGGTCTGCCATCTCGTCGGCCATCGGGCAGTGGACGACTGCGGCCGACGTAAATCGGGACGGTCGTTCACTCGCGTAGGCGGACGCTTCGCTCGCGGGAGCGAGGTACGGAACTCCTGCTTTCTCGGAAGAGGTGGCGTAAGTCGTCCGTTTGCCGGGGGTTCCGATGAACGATGCTCCGTACTTTTCCCGGCGTGTCGCGGGCGTGTTCGCATGGAAGCCGACTCGTTTTCGGTCGCGGCACGGTCGGGGAACGTCGCGCGACTGTACGACGAAACCGCGGAGTGTCACGCTGAAAAGCTCGCGCTCGAAACGGACGGGAAACGGTACACGCACGCCGAACTCCGGGACCGGTCCGCTCGATTCGCGGGCGGATTGCAGGCCCTCGGGCTCCGTCCGGGCGACCGAATCGCGCTCTTTCTCCCCAACTGCCCCGAGTTCGTTATCGCGGCCCTCGGCGCGCTCAAAGTGGGGACGCCGTTCGTCCCGATGAACCCGCAGTATCGAACCCGAGAAGTCGCCTATCGTCTGGACGACAGCGACGCCAAGGCCGTCGTGGTGGACGGATCGCTCCGCGAGACGGCCGCGGACGCGATACGAGGGGTCGAAACGGACCCGGTGGTCATCGGTCGCGGGGATTGGGATGGAGAGGACGAAGACGGAACTGCGGACGCGGACCGCGCGTTCGCGGACGTGGACGGCGAGCCGTTCGTCGCCGAACGAACCGACGGCGACGTCGCCATGCAACCCTACACCAGCGGTACGACGGGGACCCCGAAGGGCGTCCTGCTCACCCACCGGAACCTCCGGGCGCAGTCGTTCATGGGCTTCGAGCGAACCGCCCTCGACGCCGACGAGGAGCGGTTTCTGTCGGTCCTTCCGCTGTCGCACATCGCCGGGTTCGTCAACCGGACGTGGCAACCCCTCGTTCGCGGAGCGAGCGTCTTCCTCCGCGATTCCGAGTCCTGGGACCCCGAGGCTGCCATGGCGACCATCGAGTCGAAGCGAATCACGAAGTTCGGCGCGGTCGCCGCGATGTACGTGGATATCGTCGAACACGACTCCTTCGGCGAGTACGACCTGTCGAGTCTGGCGGAGTCGATGGAGGGCGGCGCGACGATGCCCACGCCGGTCCAGGAAACGTTCGAGAACGGCGTCGGGGTCGAACTGTTCGAAGCCTACGGGCTGACCGAGACGGGTGGCGGCACGCACGCCGGAATCAACGCGACGTTCGGGCCGCGTCCGGGCACCATCGGGCAACCGTTTCGCGCGACGGACTGTGCGGTCGTGGACGAGGACGGCGAGATGGTCTCTCCCGGAGAGGCGGGGGAACTGCTCGTTCGCGGCCCGCACGTCATGAAGGGCTACCACGAGCGGCCGGAGGCGACCGACGCGGCGTTCACCGACGACGGCTACTTCAAAACCGGCGACATCGTGCGCCGCGACGAGGACAACTACTACGAAGTGCTCGGGCGGAAATCCGACGTCATCGTCACCGCGGGCTACAACGTCTATCCGGGGGAAGTGGAGGACGCGCTCTACGACCATCCCGACGTCGCGGAGGCGGTGGTCGTCGGAAAACACGACGACCGTCGCGGCGAAACCGTCGCCGCCTACGTGGTTCCGGCGACCGGTGTGACTCCCAATGCCGACCGACTGCGAGAGTACTGCCTGGAGACGATGGCGGCGTACAAACACCCGCGCGAAATCGAGTTCGTCCGAACTCTCCCGCGAACGACAAGCGGGAAGGTTCAGCGGTTCGAACTCGGCGGACGGGCGGACGACTGATGCGGCGTTGCGGTCGCCGAGAGGGGCAAACGGGCGTCCACCGACCGTGGGAGATGCGCTCCGACCTGCAGGCGTCCCCTATTTTTCGGTAGGCCGACCTTACAGTCGGTCGAGAGAATTACAACGAACAATTACACGATTTTGTTATATTTACTCGCTCAGACCACGTTAGAACCGAGAAAGAACGATTGGGTGGGCCCTCAGATATTATTTCACAAATTTACTTATACAATGAACTGTGCGCAATCGGCAGAACTATCCACTCCCCTTTTTCTCGTCGCCGTCGAGGGGTCAGACACCATGGGAGCAATAACACGGAGACTCATCGTACCCCTGTTGATAGCCGCCCTCCTCGTCAGCACCAGCGCTGGCGTCGCGCTCGCGGCCGGGAACGCCTCGGACAGCGGCGTCACGAAACTCGGCAGTCAGGACGTTACCATCAGCGACGCGACCGTCACCATCTCGGATACGAACATCGCCGGACCCGGATTCCCGAATCTCACCATCGACAACCAGCGGTACACGCTCGACTCCTCGACGATGACCATCGACGGCCTCCACGTCTCGTTCAACGGGCAGACCTACGAGATATGCCACGTCGACATCACGCTGAAGAACCTCGGCGTGACGCTCGACAACGTTCGAATCTCGGACAGTAACTGAGCGGTGAGAGAAACTCCGATTTTTTCGGACGCGTGTTACCCCGCCGAGCCGTTTTCCGCCGTCGAATTTCGGAGCCACTGTCGGTACTCGTCCTTGGGGAGCACGCGGACCTCGGTCCGCATGCGCGCGTGGCCCGAACCACAGAACTCGGCGCAGTAGCCGCGGTACGTTCCGGGTTCGAAGACGCGCGTGTGGATGACGGTGGTTCGCTTGGGGAACACGTCCTGTTTGACCCCCAGTTGCGGGACGAACAGCGAGTGAATCACGTCCGCGGAGGTCATACGAACGTAGATGTCGGTGTTCGCCGGAAGGACGAGTTCGTCGTGCGTCGTGACGTTCGTCCCCGGATAGCTGAACTGCCACCCCCACTGGTAGGCGAGTCCGCGGACCGTCACCGAATCCGTCGAGTTCGCGGCGTCCGCGAGTCCCATCCTCGCGCCGCCCGCTCCAGCGCCGCCCGACCCGCCGCCCGTCGGTTGCGTCGGCGTGATGTACGGATTCGTCAGCACGGTGAACGCCGCGACGCCGACGAACAGCAGGATGATGGCAGTTGCGATGGTCCACGTGATTTCGAGCGGCGGGTCCTCCGCCGTCGGTAACGGGTCGTCGTTGTTCCGGAACTTGAACACCGCGTAGACCAGAATTATCTCGACGAAGAGCGTCAGCGGCAGCGCCACGTACGCGAGTTGGTAGTTCAGCGAGTCGATGAGCCGTTTGTTGACCGACTGCGCGGCCGCTGGTTGGATGGCGGCGATTCCGACGACGAACAGGCACACCAGCGTCCCCCACCGAGATGCCCCCCTGCGGCGAAGTCGCATCGTTCCCGAGTCAACAGACGTGCGGATATAACTATCGTGCGCTCGGTGAACTGTATTTCATGTGTCAATTCTGTCGGGCGGGAGGCGGCCTGCGGCTTTATCACGGTTGCCATTGACACGAGTGAGTATGCACGGGGGGAGGGGGACCAGCGAAGGCCATCGAGAGGTGGTCCCACGATGAATCGGGCGATAGTCGAATTCACGGCGCTCTCGCTCGTCGTCCTCGGGTGTTGGGCGCTCTCGCGACTGTCCCATCGACAAGCCGCGGAACCCGACGGCGGGTATCCGGCGCGACGCGAGTTCGATTTCGACCTCGGTTCGATGTGGAAGTCCGTCGTCCACTGGACGACGACGACGAATCACCGCGAAATCGGAACGTTGTACATCGTCTTCGGGACGTTCGCGGCCCTCTGGGGCGGCATCGAAGCCATGATGATACGGACGGAACTGCTGACGCCGAACGCGAGCATCTGGTCCACGGAGACGTACAACGCGCTGTTCACCTCGCACGGTATCACGATGCTCTTTTTCTTCGTCACGCCGGTCTTTTTCGGCATCGCCAACTACTTTTTGCCCATCCTCATCGGCGCGGACGACATGGCGTTTCCGCGCCTCAACGCCATCGGCTTTTGGCTGTTGCCACCCTCGTTGCTCCTCGTTCGCGGGGGGCTTCCGTCACAGGTCATCGGCCAGTTCCTTCGACTGTTAGACGTTCACGGTCCCCTCTTTCAGTTCTTCTGGACGCTCCGCGACCCGGAACTCGGATGGACGCTGTACACGCCGCTTTCGACCCAGAGTTCGAACCCGCAGATAGACTTCCTTCTCCTCGGGTTGCACCTCTCGGGCATCGCCACGACCCTCGGTGCCATCAACTTCATCGTCACCATCCTCTACGAACGCGCCGAGGACGTAGGGTTCGACTCGCTCGATATCTTCTGCTGGAACCTCCTCGTGACGAGCGGGATAATCATCTTCGCCTTTCCGCTGCTGGGTAGCGCCGCCATCATGCTGCTGTTCGACCGCGTGTTGGGGACCACGTTCTACGCGCCACAGGGCGGCGGGGCGCTCCTCTGGCAGCATCTGTTCTGGTTCTTCGGCCACCCCGAGGTGTACATCATCTTCCTCCCGGCGACGGGGCTGATGAGTTTCATCCTGCCGAAGTTCGCGGGCCGGAAGCTGTTCGGGTTCAAGTTCATCGTCTACTCCACGATGGGTATCGGCGTGCTCTCCTTCGGCGTCTGGGCGCATCACATGTTCACGACGGGCATCGACCCGCGCCTCCGCGCGAGCTTCATGGCCGTCTCCATCGCCATCGCCGTACCGAGCGCCATCAAAGTGTTCAACTGGATAACGACGATTTGGTCGGGGCGGGTTCGGCTCACGGCGCCGATGGTGCTCTGTATCGGCAGCATCGGCACCTTCGTCGTCGGCGGCGTGACCGGCGTCTTTCTGGCGGTGATTCCCGTCGATATCGTCCTCCACGGGACCTACTACGTCGTCGGTCACTTCCACCTGATACTCATGGGCATCATTCCGTTCATGATGGTCGCCGCGAGCTACTATTGGTATCCCATCCTGACGGGGCGGATGTACGACCGGCAACTCGCGCTGTTCCAATCGCTGTTGCTCGTTGTCGGGTCCGTCGTCACCTTCGGCACGCTCGTCGTCATGGGACTGTTGGGCCTCCCGCGACGCTTCGCCATCTATCCCGCGGAGTTCGCGTCGTACCAACGCATTGCCACCATCGGCGCGTATCTCCTCGGCATCTCGGTGCTGTTGTGGCTCTACAACATGCTCTGGTCGTACTGGAACGGGACCCCCGTCAAGACGGCCGACGTGTGGGGGCTGAAACGCACCCACCAGTTCACCCGCGAGTGGCAGTGGTTCGAACGACGGTTGGAGGAGAAGTACGGCATCGAACCGACGGAACCCGAGGTAACCCGTCCGGCCGCGACGAGCGTCCCCGGCGAGGGCAGTCCGAACATCCTCGTCGGCGTCGAACCGCTGATAAACGCGATTCCGCGCATCGCGGGCGCGGCCGCAATCGGCGGGTTCATCGGAACGATGCTCATGTCCGGCGTGCTGTTCACCGCGACGGTGCTGGGCGTGTTCGACCTCGCGTCGTTCTCCGACCTCGCGGGATTCGTCGGCGAACAGGGCGTGGTTATCGGCTACCTCCTCTTCCTCATCGGCGGAATGACGACGTGGGCGCTCCTGTTCGCCGTCCTGGCGGAGTACCTGCCCGGGGGTCCGCGGATCATCACCGGACTGGCGTTCGCGACGATAATCTCGGTCGGGTTCGGATTGGCGTTCTACACCGGCCAAACCGGTCTTCATCTCCTCGCGTACGCCGTCTTCGTCCTCATCGCCCACTGGTTCTACGGCTTCGGACTGTCCGCCACGTTCGAATACCTCTCCGAACGGTGGGGGGTGGCCTGATGGACCCCGACGACCGACGTCCCGAACCCATCGACGAGGAGAGTTCGCTGTCCGAGACGTTGCTGACCTACGGCGCGCCGTTCTTCGGAACGCTGCTCGTCGCCGTCGGCATCGCCGGGGGAACGCTCGGCGGGTACGCCGTCGTCCAGTCCCAACTCGACCTTTGTGGCAATCCGACCATCGTCGTCTACTCGCCCGGCGCGACCGACCAGCTGACGGCAGCGACGCGGACCGACCCGCTCCGGGAGTTCGGCATCGACGAACTCGCGCCCGCGGAACGCCGGGCGTTCGAGGACGCGCTCGAAAACCCGCGGGACACCGGCGAGGTTCGCGGGCGGTTCGTCCACCGGCAAGCCTTCGAGCGAGGCGTCCTCGTCACGTCCGGCGGGACAACCCGGTACGTGACCATCTCCTCGGTGAACCCGTGTCTCGGGGTGGACCCGCTCTTGTTCCCGCTCGGCGTGGTGTTCGTCCTGCTGGGCGCGCTCGGAATCCTCACGCCGCCGCTCTACAGAAAGCTCCTCGAACGCGAGGAGCGGGCACGCGGGACGAATCGGTGATTTCGGTAATCTTCGACCCGATTTCGAACCCGGTGGTGTGCGTATTTCGTGCTCCCCGTCGTTCGTCCATCGGGGGAGAACCATGACACAGCAATCGACCGGCCACGTATCCCGAGTGACGCACTTCGCGCTGATAGTGGAGGATCAGGAGGAAGCCCTCGACTTCTACACCGAAACGCTCGGCTTCGAGAAGAAGGAAGACAGCGAGATGGGCGAGGACAGGTGGCTCACCGTCGCCCCCGCGGGACGGGAGGGTGTCCATATCATCCTCCGGTCGCCGGAGTGGTTCGACGGTCGAGACGCCGACAGATACGAGGAGTTGGTCGGCCACAATCCGATGGTCGGCTTGGAGGTGGACGACTGTCACGCGACGTACGCCGACTTGCGCGAGCGGGGCGTCGAGTTCGCGTCCGAACCGCAGGAGCGGGAGTACGGCGTCGAAGTCATCGCGTTCGACCCGGAGGGAAACGAACTCCTCTTCGTCGAACCGGCGCGCGCGTGACGGCTCTCATCCCGTCACGCTCGACCCGACGTACAGCACGACGACGAGGAATATCCACACCGCGTCCACGAAGTGCCAGTACATCGAGACCGTGCTGACCGACGTGTCTCGTTCCGAGTCGTACTGGCCGCGAATCGCCCGACCGAGGACGATGAACAGCAAAATCACGCCGAGCGTGACGTGGAGGCCGTGCAAGCCGGTCAGCCCGTAGAAAGCGCTCCCGAACAATCCCGAGGTCAGGGAGAATCCCTCGCCGACGATGAAGTCGTAGTACTCGTACGCCTGCCCCGCGACGAACCCAACCCCGAGGACGACGGTGACGCCGAGGAGCGCGAGAAACCGCTTTTGCTTCCCTTTCCGGAGCGCGATGTGCGAGTAGTGGAGGGTAAAACTGCTCAGCACGAGGACGGTCGTGTTGACGAGCAGGAGCGACGTCAGCACGTCGGGCAGTTCCGCGGGCGGCCACGTGCCGACGCGGACGAAGAAGTAGTAGGTGAACACCGCGCCGAACGTGGCGATGTCGGTCAGCAAAAACGACACCATCGTCGCCTCGTAGGAGTACTTCTTCTCCGTGCTCGTTCCGTGTTGCCGGTAGTCGCGGAGGTAGGCCTGGTCGAGCCATCCGCCCAGTCCGGCGACGAGCACGACGAAGCCGAGGAGCGCGAGAACGACCCCGGCGATTCCGGGGAACACGTCGGAGACGTTTCCCAGTATCGTCAACCCGAGTCCGAGGTACATGGTCGCCGCACCGCCCGCAGCGATGATGGGCCATCGACTTCGGTGATGCGCCGATTCGTGTTCGTCCGCGGACGCCTCGGTCGCCGCTGGGTCGGCCATAGCCGATAGAGACACACCGCGGAACGGCAAAAGTTCGACGGCGACGCTACAGCAGGTGTGCGCCGGTAAACGAGACGGTCGTCCGGTTCGGGAGCGCGTCCTCGACGCCCACCGCGAAGACGGTTTCGCCGAGCATCGCCATGCTCGCCGCGCCGCCCGCCGTCTCCACGTCGGCCACGGTGTCCCGGACCGTGTCCGTGGGGAGTTCTATCTCTCGTGCGAACGACCACGCGTCCCGAGTGAGACGTTCCAAGGACGGCTCGCGCGGCAGCGAATCGAGCGTCTTCCCGCCGACCCGTCCGATTCGCGCCATCAGGTTCGAGTCGCCCAGCGTCTCGCTGGTCGCCATCCCGCCGAACGAGACGTACTCGATGGCGTCGGTCGGTTCCCAGCGGCGGCGACCCGACCCGTCGTTCATCAGCGCGCCGCCCGCCGTCTGGATGAACACGTCGCCCAATCCGGTCCCGGCGTTCACCTCGGCGACGTGCGAGGCGTGTACGAGGTCCTCCCGCGAGCGGCCGAGTTCGAACTCCGCGTTCGCCGCGAGCGCCGTCGCGAGCGTGGCCGCGCCGCTCGCGCCGAAGCCACAGCCGATGGGAATCTCGTGTTCGAGTTCCACGCGGGCCGTGCATCCCAACTCGTCGAGCACGCCGGAGACGGGTTCGAAGTCGGTTTCCTCGCCGTCGAGCAGTATCCGGGTTTCGTCCGCCGCCCGCACCGCCGCGACGACCCCGTCCTCGATAGCCATGCTCGCGCCTCTCGACTCGTCGCCCGACTCGGCCGGTGCGAACACCGCCGTCACGCTTCCCGGAGCGAACGCTCTCATACTCGTATCGAGGCGAAAACGGCCCTTCAATCTCCCGTCTGCGGAACGAAGCGCCGGAAACGGTCGCGGGAGCGACCGGATTAGAGTGTGTCTAAACTCCGGAGGCGGTTACACCCCGCCGTCGTCGAATTCGAGGGTGACGTCGAGGAGGTCGGAGAGAACGTCCGGGAACGAGACGACTTCCACTCGCTCTTCGTCATCGGGGAGGTGAACGATTCCGGCGGCGACGAGCCGTGGAATGTCGGTGTGGTGGAGTTCGGTGTAGATGTGGACGTGTTCCTGTCCCGAGAGGGGTTCGTCCCGGTCGGCGTCCATCCACCCCGCCACGTTGTCCGCGAGACGCGTGACCGTGGTCTCGTCGTGCCGCCGGAGGTGGTACAGCGCGTACCGTCTGCGCGGTTCCGTGAGAATCTGCAACAGTGCTCGTAACGAGGTGTCGTCGCCGTCCATGTCTTCGCCTACCGACGCATGCGTTTCCAGCGGGACGTAATAAAATACCGGGAAAGCCCGCGTCGGGCAAAGTTATAGTCCCCGCTCGGAATGGTAAGGTATGGTCGACTTTCTGCCCTCCACCGTCGATTCCGTCGCGGACGAGGACCGCGACCCGCGGGTCGTCGGCGTCGACAGCGAGGACGCGGACGCGCTCGTCGCCGCCCTCTCCTCGCAGACCGGACGCGACATCCTCGCGACCCTGTACGAGGAACCGGCGACCCCGGCAACCATCGCGGAACGCGTCGAGACGTCGCTCCAGAACGTCCAGTATCACCTCGGAAAGTTGGAAGACAGCAACCTCGTCGAGGTCGCGGACACGGCCTACTCCAGCAAGGGACGAGAGATGAACGTGTACGCACCGACGGCGGAACCGCTCGTCCTCTTCGCCGGGAACGAATCGGATACCGTCGGGCTGAAATCCGCCCTCTCGAACCTGTTCGGCGGCCTCGGCGTCCTCGGACTGGCGAGCCTCGTCGTGCAGCGACTCGCCACGAACAGACCGATCATCGGACCCATCTTCCAGATGGGGTCGAGCGGCAACGCCGACAGCGGCAAGAAGGTAGCGACGACGACGGCACGAAGCGCTGATGCGGGCGGCAGCGCCGGAAACGCGGCGACGACGACCCACACACCCGCCGCCGACGGCGGAACGACCCGCGAGGCGGCCCGGACGACGGCGGAAGCCGCGACGACGGTCGCGAACAAGACGACGACCGCGCTGCATGCGAGCACGACCAGCACGACGCGGACCGTCGCCGAGGGCGCGTCGGGTGCCGGTATCCCCCCCGGAGCGCTCTTTTTCGCCGGTGGCGCGCTGATTCTCGCGCTCGGCTTTTTCGTCTGGTATCGCCGGGAGAAACGACGCGGGCAACGCTAAGACTCTCGAGGTCGTCTCCGAGGACGGCCGATGTTCGACCGAAGAACCGTCCACTGGGTCGGGACACGCGCCATCGCATTCGGAGCGGCGTTGGTCGTCCTCTCGCTTCCACTCGTCGTCGTGGGCGTCGCCGACGTTCTCTCAGACGCGGCGTCGATTTCGACGGCGGCGGACGTGCTGATTCACCTCGCTCCGGTCGAGACGGTCCTCGGAGACTCGTGGACGCCGCTCTCACTCGGACTTCTGGGCGTCGGAATCGGGTGCTGGTCGCTCGGCGTCGGATTCTTGTTACAGGGACGAACGGAACGGTAGAAAAACCGATGGATAGCGGTGCGATGGCAAGGAGATGGTGTGGCGCGGGGTGCTGGCTGGTGGTTGGTGGTGGTGGATGATGTTCGATATGTTACGACAACGCTGCGTGCGCCACAGTTCGTGGCTGGAACGGGCGATAGAAAAACGTCACTAGTTGTACTATATACGACCCAATAGCGGACGGTACCCGATTCGCCGCGTGTCAACACCCGAAACCATTTGTCCCTGCTTCGTTTTCGACAGGGTATGGACGTATTCGAGCGACTCGAAGCCCTCCTGCAGCAATTCCGTCGAAACGTGGGTGCCGAAACGGTGTACGGAACGCCGATACAGGTCGGTAACCGAACCATCATCCCGGTGGCGAAGGTGAACTACGGGTTCGGCGGCGTCGGCGGGTCGAACGGCAGTCGAATGGGCGGCGGCGCGGGGGCGGCCCCGCTCGGCGCGCTCGAAGTGTCGCCCGAAGGGACGCGATTCGTGCGGTTCTCGGAGTCGCGACGAACGCTCGCGGCGCTCGGTCTCGGTATCGCCATCGGCCTGCTCGTGCGTCGTCGCGTCTGAGAACCCGACCGTCCGGTCAGCGGGAGAGCCCCGTCGCCGGTCGAAAGACGGCGAAGTCGAAGCGGTCTATCTTTCTGAGGCCGACGAACAGGAGGGCGGCCACGACGACCGGAATCCAGTGTTCGAAGTAGAGGTTCATCGCACCCCAGAGGATGACGAAGCTCACCATGTCGTCCAGCATGAACTCACAGGAGTCGAGTCTGTCGCGGAGCGCCCGCCAATCGAATCCGAGTTCGACGAGTCCGACGGCGACGGCGCCGCTGACGACCCAGCCGAGGTAGTTCGAGAGCGGGACGCCGTAGTACGCGCCGCCGTCGGCGTACGCCCAGAACCGGAGCGCGACGGCCGCCGGGTCCAACACGAGGTCGATGACGACGACGACGGCGAGCGAGGCCGCAAAGCGGGCGAGGCGGGAGTCCGCCCGCGGGCCGAGCAACAGGAGACAGAGCAGGTAGCTGTTCAGCACGAGCGGGAAGAAAAACACCGGAAGCCCCGCCGGGACCGTCCCGAACAGCATCGGGCCGAGTTCGAGGACGTAGTGGAACTTCCCGTACGGGAACCCCGTCGTCACGCCGAGGAACTCGATGGCGTACGTGTAGGCCGTCAACAGGAGAAGCGCGATGCCCGCCCGTCGGTCCACGAGCGGCGTCAACCCGGCGACGAGCGGCGAGCGCATGACGAGCGTCCCGAAGATGATGAGGAAGGGGTTCCGCGCGAGCCACGCCGGAAGCCACGCCTCGTACCCCACCACGAACAGCGCGGCTCCGACGAGCGGGAAGACGACCGCGATGGTGAACCGGTTCTCGCGGACGAGCGCGGAAAGCCGCGCCTCCGCGGCGCGTCTATCCACGGACGACACCCCACAGGCCGCCTACGGTCAACACGGCCCCGACGGCGGTGTTGATGGCCGGATACCACCAGTAGGCGCGTTCGATGTCCACGTCGCGGGTGACCCACGCGACGACGAGAAAGGGATACGCCAGCAGGAGCAGTCCCGCGCGGACGTCGAGGAGCGCGAACAGCCCCGCCGCGAGGAGCCAGCAGACGGCACAGTAGGCCAGGGTTCGGGACTCCCCGAGCGCCGTCGCCGTCGTCCGAATTCCGGCGCGACGGTCGGGTTCGATGTCGGGAATCGCGGAGAACGTGTGCATGCCCATCGCCCAGAGCCACCCGCCGACCACGGCGAGGAGGGGCGGTTGACTCCCGGCGAGCGCCGCGTACGCTGCCGCGCCCGGGAGGACGTACAACCCGTTCGAGAGCGAATCGAGGAACGGCGTCGTCTTGAACCGGAGCGGCGGCGCGGAGTACTCCGCGCCGAGGACGAGGAAACCGACGAGCCACGGCCACGCCGCGCTCGGCGTGACGAACAGGAACCCGACGCCGAGCGCGGCGCAGACCGCGACCGCGACGGGAACCGCTCGGTCCCCCCGATACCGCGACTCTCGTCCCTCTTTCTTCGGGTTCTCCTCGTCCACGTCGGCGTCGAACACGTCGTTGATGCCGTAGAGGAAGACGTTGGCCGGGAACAGGAAGTAGGCGAACAGGGCGACCGAGACGGGGGAGAGTAGGTCGCCGACGGTCGATGCGCCGTAGGCCAAACCCACCAGTACCGGTCCGGCGAGGTAGAGCCAGAATCGCGGCCGCGACAGCGTGAGGAAGGAACGAATCATCGTGTGTGGTATCGAGTTGGTGTTAGTAATCTTCGACAACGGCGTCCGCGGTGTGTTGGCCGCTGATGAGACACATCGGGACGCCGATGCCGGGCGTGGTGTACGACCCGGTGAAGTACAGGCCGTCGACCGTCGGCGACCGGTGGCCGGGGCGCATCGGCCCGGTCTGCAGGAGCGTGTGGGCGAGGCCGAGCGCGGTTCCCTTCGTGCTGTTGTAGCGGTCGGCGAACTCCGAGACGGAGAAGGACTCCTCGAAGACGATGCGGTCGCGGAGCGAGACGCCCGTGTTCGCCTCGATGTCGTCCAACAGCTTCTCGCGGAAGTTCTCGCGTATCGCCGGGCCGTCGGGCAGTCCGGGCGCGATGGGGACGAGCGCGAACAGGTTGCTGTGTCCCTCGGGCGCGACCGAATCGTCGGTCTCGCTCGGAACGCAGAGGTAGTAGGCCGGGTCGTCGGGCCACGACGGGGTATCGAATATCCGGTCGAAGTGCTCGTTCCAGTCCTCGGGCAGGACGAGCGTGTGGTGGGCGAGCGGTTCCACGTCGCCCTCGACGCCGAGGTACAGGAGGAACGCCGACGGCGCGTAGGTCCGCGATTCCCAGTAGTCGGCGTCGTACTGCCGGGACTCCGGTGGAAGGAGTTCCTGTTCCGTGTGGGCGTAATCCGCGTCGCTCACCACGAGGTCGGCCGCGATTCGCTCGTCGGCGCTGTGGACGAAGAAGTCGCCTTCGTGTCCCGTGACGTCCGTCACCTCGTAGTCGGTTCGGAACTCGACGCCCAGTTCCTCGGCGAGTTCGACGATGCCGTCCACGACGCCGCCGAGACCGTTTTCCGGGTAGTAGACGCCGAGGTTGAAATCGACGTGGCTCATCAGGTTGTAGATGGCGGGCGTGTTCTTCGGCGACCCGCCGAGGAAGACCAGCGTGTACTGCATTATCTGCTGGAGTCGCGGGTCGTCGAAGTACTGCTCCACGTGGTCCTGCATCGACCCGAGGAGGTTCAGTCCGCGGGCGTTCCGCGCCACGTCCATCGAGACGTAATCCCGGAACCGTGGGCGGTCGGTGTAGACGAAGTGCTCCATTCCGACGCCGTAGTTCCGCTCGGACTGGTCGAGGTAGCGCTGGAGCGCCTCGCCAGCGCCCGGTTCGAACGACTCGAACAGCTCCTTGTTCTTCTCCAACTCCGGGAGGATATCGACGAAATCGACCCCTTCGGCTCCGCTCGTGCCCCCATCTCCGTGTTCGTCCCCCCGACCATCGCCGTCCTTGAAGAAGATGCGGTAGTGCGGGTCGAGTCGCTCCAGTCGGTAGTAGTCGCTCGGCGTCCGGTCGAAGTGGTCAAAGAAGCGCTCGAACACGTCGGGCATGAGGTACCACGACGGACCCATGTCGAACCGGAAGCCGTCTTCCTCCAGTCTGCTCGCGCGGCCGCCGAGCTGTTCGTTCTTTTCGAGAACCGTTACGTCCGCGCCCGCGTCGGCGAGGTAGCACGCAGTCGAAAGCCCGCCGAAGCCGCTCCCCACGACGACGACGGTGCTGTCCGCGAGATTCATACCGAATGTGGGAGCGCGAAACTGATAAAAACGACTCCCCGACGTGTTGGGTTCCTGTGTGCATAAGGTCGGTTTTTCGGTGGTTTAGCGGGCGTATAACAAAGGTGGCGGAAGTCATAGAAACGGATGCGCCCCTTCCTGACTCGGGCGCGTCAGTCAGTGTGAGCACGCGTATGTCGGCGGTGCCGGAGGCTCTGGCGGGAGGTTGGCTTCCTCCCAAAGTGTCACCAATCCTCCCACGTAAGTTCTCATCCCGAGATACCGTAGACCCCACACTGCACTATCTCCCTTGCTTTCGATACTATCATTCGGTAGACTTATGTCCGCGTGTCCCACCCTGAGTAGCAACAGAGTCGAACCCACGTGGAACTTGACGCATTCTTTCTGTTGTTGGGTGTCGCCGCGCTGTCGTTTCTCGTCGTCGTCTCGCTCTACGTCGTCTGGTCCCGAATCGTGGGGCTCGACCCGACGGTCGCACAGAAGTTCGCCTCGTTCACCGGCATCAAGCGATTTCTCACCGCGCTCGTTTCGGGTGCCCTGCTGGGAACCGCGGCCGTCATCGCGCCGTCCGTGCCGGTCGGCATCGCGGCCATCGTCATGCTCGCCGCGAGCGCCTTCGCCGCGCTGATGCTGTTCGAACTCGTGCAACGGCGCTACGCGGACCGGTCGTGACGGCGTAAGCGTCGCTTGTATGCAGACAAACGGCGACGGAGAGTGTGACACAAAACGGAGATTCCGACGGTCACACCGCGTCGGCGACCGCCGAGAGGAGGTCGTCTGGGGACACCGCCGTTCCGCGCTCGCGGAGCGACCGATATCGAACCGCGGCCTCGCTCCCGGCGTAGTTTCTGTCCTCGAAAGGACGTTCCTCCACGACGACGACCGATTCCGCCTCGGCGGCGGCGTCCAGATTCGCCACGTTGCCCGTTCCGATTTCGACGTCGGCGAGGACGGTCACGTCGGCCTCGCGGATGCGCCGCTCGACGGCGGTTCGTGCCTCGGGGCCGATGGGCGCGAAGGGCTCTTCCACGACCGTATCGAGTCCGAGGTGGCGAGCGGTTTCGAGGTCCGAGTCGCCCTCGTTCAACGCGCCGACGGACACCTCGTAGCCCGCCGCCGAGAGCAGGTAGAGGAGTCGTGAGACGGTGCCGCCGCCGCCGATGACGTGCACCCGACCGCTCCCGTCATCCTCCCCGTCGCCATCGTCGTCGGTTCCGGCGGTCCGCTCGGGGAGCGCGGTCACGTAGGTCGAACCGGTCACGGGGTGTCGTGAGACCACCGCGCGAGTGTCGAACGCCTCGCGGAGGGTCTCCTCGGCGAGTACCTCCGTGGGGGTTCCGTCGGCGAGTACGGACCCGTCCGCGAGGAGCAGGAGTTCGTCGCAGTAGTGGGCGGCGAGGTTCAAGTCGTGAATCGCGGCGACGACGGTCTTCCCGTCGGCGACGAGTTCCCGGACGAGTTCGAACGTGCGGACTTGGTGGTTGATGTCGAGGCTGGCGGTCGGTTCGTCCAACAGGAGGACGGGGGTGTCCTGTGCCAGCGCCCGCGCGAGCAGCACGCGCTGGCGTTCGCCGCCGCTGACCTCGGTGATGGAGCGGTCGGCGAACGCCGACACCTCGGTTCGGTCCATCGCGCGTTCCACCACATCGGTCCCCGTTCCCCCGTCGAATCCGTCGTTCCCCGCGGCTTTTCCCCCGATTTCGCTCCCGAAGCGGGTCCGGTACGGGTTCCGCCCCATCGCCACCACGTCGCGCACGTCGAAATCGAACGAGAGCGAGGTGTCCTGTGGCACGGTCGCCACGCGACGGCTGGCGGCCTTCGAGGAGAGGTCCGCGATGGCGTCGTCGTCCACGACCACGCGGCCCGAATCGGGCGAAAGGACGCCGTTGGTCGCGCGGAGGAGGGTCGTCTTGCCCGCCCCGTTCGGCCCGACGAGGCCGACGAAACGTCCTTCGTCGATGGACGCCGACACGCCGTCGAGAACCTCGTTCTCGCCGAGCGTTATCGAGACGTCCTCGATTCGGATCACAGCGAGCGCACCTCGCGTTTGCGGAGCAGATAGAGGAAAAACGGCGCGCCGAGGAAGGCGGTGACGATGCCGACGGGGAGGTCCACCGCGCCGACGGCGGAGCGAGCGACGGTATCGGTCGCGACCAGAAAGACGGCCCCGGCGAGCGCGCTGGTGGGGAGCAGGATGCGGTGGTCGGGACCGACCAGCAGGCGCATGATGTGCGGGACGACGAGGCCGACGAACCCGATGACGCCGGACACCGAAACCGCGGCGGCGGTGACGACGCTGGCGACGGTGAGAAGGAGGCGCTTCGTCCGCTCGACTTCGACGCCGAGGTTGTGGGCGTCCTCCTCGCCGAGCAGGAGAACGTTGAGGTCGGCCGCGAACGCGAGTAGGACGGCGAATCCGAGGACGGCGACCGGGAGCGCGAGGCCGACCTTCGTCCACGACGCGTTGTGGAGATGACCCATCAGCCACAACACGGCCTCGCGGAGGCTTCTGCCGCTCCGAAGGAGGAGGAAGGAGACGACGGCTCCGAGGAGCGTCTGTACCGCGACACCGGCGAGGAGGAGGGTGGCGACGGGGGTTCGCCCGTTCTGCGTCGCCAGCAGGTAGACGCCGAAGGCGGCGACGATTGCACCGCCGAACGAAAAGAGGGGGAGCGCGAAGGGGATGGAGATCGAGAGCGCGATGGTCGTCACCGCGCCGACCGCCGCGCCGGAGGAGACGCCGATGATGGACGGGTCCGCCATCGGGTTGCGGAAAAAGCCCTGCATCACGACGCCCGCGGTTGCGAGGGCGAAGCCCACGACTCCGGCGAGGGCGATTCGCGGCAGTCGAAGTCGAACGACGATGACCTCGGCGGTGTGTGGAACCGCGAACGAGAAGACGTGACCGTACTGAAGGTCCAGCGCGGGAACCCCGATGGTCAGCCCGCCGGGCACGACGAGCGCCTGCTTCCCGAACCGGACGCCGGTCGGTACTGCCACCGCGTTGAGAATGGCCTTCCCGACGACGACCGGCGAGAGCGAGGTCGGACCGATGGCCGCGCTCACCAGCACGACGGCGACGAGCGTCGCCACCAATCCCGCACACCACGTCGTCACGCGCGTCCCGTATCGCATCTCTTTGAAAGTGAAGTTGCTTTAGGTAAATATTTATTGAATACGCTCGACGGCCGATGTATGAGACGCGTACTGCTGTCGGCACTGGTGCTCGTCGCCGCGGTCGTCGGCTCCCTCGGAGTCGGCCTCGGCGCGGGCGTCGCCGGTGCACAGGAGACCTGCTCGTTCCCGGTCACGAAGACCGACGCGACGGGCACGAACGTCACGATAGAGGAGGAACCGAGTCGAATCGTCACGCTCTCGCCGAGCGCGGCCCAGACGATATGGAAGATAGGCGGGAAAGAGAAAGTCGTCGGCGTCTCGAAGTACTCCGCGTACCTCGACGGCGCGAACTCGAAGGCCAACGTCTCGGGCGCCGGGATGACGGCGGCCGTCCCCGAGAAGGTCGTCGCGCAGGACCCCGACCTCGTTCTCGCACCGAACGTCATCTCTGACGAGACGGTGAAGAAGCTCCGCGATGCGGGGCTGACGGTGTACAAGTTCCGCGAGTCGAAGTCCATCGACGACATCTACGCGAAGACCGAACTCACGGGGCGACTCACCGGCGAGTGCGACGGCGCACAACGGACCGTCTCGTGGATGAAAGACCGCATCGAAACCGTCCATCAGGCCGTCGAAGGCGAGGACAGCCCCAAGGTCATGTACGTGATGAGCGGCGGGTACACCGCCGGGTCGGGAACCTTCATGGACACCATCATCACGCAAGGGGGCGGAACGAACGTCGCGGCCGAGGCGGGAATAAAGAGCTATCAGCCGATAAGCAGCGAAGTCGTCGTCGAACAGCAACCCGACTGGTTCATCCTCTCGGCCGGTGCGAAGATCCCCGACGATTACAGCGAAACCCCGGCCGCGAAGGAGAACCGGACCGTCTCGCTGAACCCGAACTACGTGAGCCAACCCGCCCCGCAAATCGTGACACCCATCACGAAACTGGCGAAGACGCTCCACCCGGAGGCGTACGCACAGGCCAACGTCACCACGACGACTGAAACCACGAAGACGGACACGAGCGGCAGCGATTCGAAAACGACCACGACTACCGCCGCCACGACGACGGAATCGAACGGCCAACCCGGACTCGGCGTTTCCGTCGCCGTCGCCGCCGTCGCGCTGGTCGGACTGCTGGCGCGGCGCGACTGAGCGGTTCGAAATCCCCTTATTTCCCTGCAGCCCTCACTGCGACCACCAAGACTATCTACTGAAGTGTGGCGAAGAATACTGATTGTTGCTGTGATACTACTGACTCCTCTCGTTTTTATACCATCTTCTACTATTTTTCACTAATCTATACTGACCTCTACTATTTTCCACTGTTTTCTACTGCCTTCTATCTCCTTCTACCGTCTTCTACTATTCCGTACCGCCCGTAACGGAGGCCGACCCACGACCGACATCGATTCCCGTCTCGGCGTGACACGAAAAGGCGTTTAACGCGGGACTGTGGAGAGGTAGGTATGGTCGAGATAGTCATCTGGCCCGCCTACATCGACGCGGAGTTGACCCGCGGCGGAGGGCGGCGGGTGCCCCAGGAATCCGCCGTCGAGGACCCGACGGTGGACGAGATCGCCCGAGCGGTGCAACAAGTCGGCTACGATACCGTCATCGAACGCGACAAGGCCTACTCCCGCGAGGGGTGGACGGCGCGCGGTCGCGTGTTGGTGCAGAACGCCGACGACTCCTCGAAGAACGACCTCATTCAGGCCGTCGCCGCGTACGTCACGGCCATGCGCAACTGATGCAGCGATTGGGACAGGTCGTCCGGACGGCCCAAGGACTCGCCATCGTGCGGTCGCCGAGCGATAAGTACCCGAACATCGGAACGACGGTGGTGGACGACGGGCTGGCGGAAGTCGGTCGCGTCGTCGACGTGTTCGGGCCGGTGTCGCGGCCGTACGTGGCGGTGTCGCCGGACGAGGACGCGCAACTGGCGATGCTCGTCGGGTCGAAACTCTACGCCCGCTAGCGGTTTCGCGCTCGGTTCACGAACTGCCAGCCGTCCGACGAACCCAAAACCACAAAGAGGGGGCACTTCCTTCTCCGCATATGGATACTCGAACGCGGGAGTTCGTCGCCTCCGGGTTCACCGTCGTCATCTTTCTGGCGGTGCAACTCGGCGCGCTGGCGCTGGTCGGGCCGTTCAAGACGGCGGGTTACCAGACGGTCAAGGACCCCTCCAACCCGACGAACAGCCTCGTCTACATCGGCGTCATCCTCGTCTTCACGGCGGGCATGTTGTTGGTCATCAAACTCGGCGTGGAATGGATTCTCCGCGCGATAATCATCCTCACGAGCGGGATGCTCTCGCTGTACGTCTTCACCGTGGTGATTCCGGCCGTCGTCACCGTCACGGTCGATGGGTCACAGGTCAACGTCCTCGCGTGGGGTGCCGCGGCGCTCGTTTCGGTCGCGCTGTTGCTCTATCCCGAATGGTACGTCATCGACTCGGCGGGCGTCGTGATGGGAGCCGGGTCGGCCGGACTGTTCGGCATCAGTTTCGGCCTGCTCCCCGCGATTCTCCTGCTCGCGGTGCTCGCCGTGTACGACGCCATCAGCGTCTACGGCACGGAACACATGCTGACGCTCGCCTCGGGCGTGATGGACCTGAAGATACCCGTCATCCTCGTGATTCCGCTGTCGCTCTCCTATTCCTTCCTCGAAGACGCGGTGCAGGCCACCAGCGAGGGCGCGGTGAACGAGGACGAGATGGCGGCGTCGGCCGACGAGCAGGCGGTGGACGGCGGCGAGGACGTCGAGACGGATGAGGCCGGAAGCGATGCTCACGACCGGGACGCGTTCTTCATCGGACTCGGCGATGCCGTCATGCCGACCGTGATGGTCGCCAGCGCGGCCTTCTTCTCCCCGGCCGAGCCCCTTCTCTCGGGCATCGCGCTCAACCTGCCCGCGCTGACCGCGATGGTCGGAACGCTCATCGGACTGGTCGTCCTGCTTTGGATGGTGATGAAAGGTCGGGCACACGCCGGACTGCCGCTCCTGAACGGCGGCGCTATCGGCGGCTACCTCGTCGGCGCGCTGGCGAGCGGTATCCCGCTGCTGAAAGCCCTCGGACTGTAACACGACCGTTTTCGGACCTCTCGGGGGTTCCGACCGACGAAACCGACAGGCTCGCGCCGCGCCTAGAGTGCGTATGTCTCGCACAGACGACGCCCCGATTCGGGTCGGCGTCCTCAGTTTTCACAACAGCAAGGAGACGAAGGCCATTTTGAACGCGGTTGAGGACCTCGGTTACACGCCGGTCTGGTTACGGAAGGGAAACACCCGGATTCAGATACTCGACGACGAGGCGCGGCTCGCCCCGGACGTGGATATCGTCGTCAATCGGCTGCTGTTGACGACCGCGGAACACCCGCTGGAACACCTCGAAATCGCTAACGCGGTCGCCGGACTCCGCCCGATGATCAACCGGCCGGACGCCGTGTTGACCGCGATTCACAAGTACGCGACCGCGGTCAGGCTCTCGAACCACGGCATCAGGACGCCTGATTCGTTCCTCGGGATGTCCGCCGCCACGTTCTCGGAGGGGCGTCGCTACGTCGGCGGGCAGATACTCCAGAAGGCGGGAATCGGAACCCACGGCGAAGCGGCGTGGAAGGTCGGGACGGACAAACGGCCGACGCCGATGGTCGGCGACAGACACACGTTCCTCCAGCGGTTTCTCGACCAAGACGGGAGACAGTCGGACGTCCGCGTCTACGTCGTCGGCGACGAAATCGTCGGCGCGATGCGACGCTCGGCCCCGAGCGGCGACTGGCGGACGAACGTCGCGCGAGGGGGGATACCGGAAGACGCGACGGACGAGATTCCCGACGATGTTCGAACCATCGCCCGCGAGGCGACGCACGTCCTCGGTCTCGACGTCGCCGGTGTCGACGTGATGGAGTGGAACGGCGACTGGTACGTCCTCGAAGTGAACCCGACGGCCGGGTTCACCGGCCTCTTCCGGGCGACCGGCAACAGCGCGGCCCCGTCCATCGCCCGGTACGCCATCGAACGCGCTGGCGGCGAGGTCGCCAGCGAACGGGTCGAAGCGGTTGCGAGGACGCTCGACGACTCGACTCCGAACTGCAAGCCCGACGACTCGGTCGCGGCGAACGGACGGCGGACGGTCGGCTACACGGAGTGGGTGACGGTCAACGGCATGCGTGAGGCGGCGTCAGTCGTCGCCAAAGCGGACACCGGCGCGACCAGAACGAGCATCGGCATCGACCTCGCGTCGCGGGTCGGCGCTGGACCCATCAAGAGCAGTGCCGCCGTGAAGTTCGGCAGCGGGAAAGCGAGCAAAACGCGGCCGTTGGTGGACGTGGACATCGGCATCGGCGGACGGTGGCACCGCGTCACGGCCAGCGTCGAGGACAGAAGCCACATGCGCCACCACCTCATCCTCGGGCGGGACGTGCTTTCGGACTATCGCGTCGATATCCGTCGTCGGGCGAACGAGGAGTGAGTTTCGTTCCGGCCGAAGGAGGTTTCAGTTCAGTCGTCCCACGAACGAACGATGCCGGACACAGGCACCGCGACTATCGTCTACGACGACCCGGACGGAAAGGTACAGGAACGAGCGGTCGAGAACGACGACATCGTGTACTTCGACGACCACTGGCTCGTCAAAGTCGGGGAAAACGACGACGGGGACGACGTGGTTCGACGCATACCGCGCGAGCGGGTCCACCACGTCGAGCGCTCAATCGACGAACTCGAGAAGAAGGTCGAGGGAGCCATCGAGAAGGCGAAAGAGCAGGTCGGCTGGTCGGCGTAAGCGCGTTCGCCGCCCGTTTTGCCACCACAGCTATCGACGCGGACCCCGTGGGTCCGTCGTATGGCTTGGAACCTCAAAAACGGATTCGTGGGTGGGCTTTTCAGCACCGTCGTCATGACCGTGTTTCGTGAGTCCGTCTCCGTATCGTACCCGCCGACGGCGGACTTTCTCGCACGGTACGTCGGTGGCAACCCTGACGAGCATCCGCTGGGTGCCTTCTTTCTCCACGCGCTGTACGGCGCCGTCGCTGGCGGTTTCTTCGGCATCGCGTTCGGCGAGGGGTCGAACTCGGCGCTCGACGCCGAAACGGAGGGGACCATCGCTGGCCTCGGTTACGGACTGCTCCTCTCTATTTTCGGCGAGCGCGTCATGCTCGGTCGGTTGGTAGGGTTGACGCTCGAAGAGGACGAATCGACGATATTCCACGCCGGACACGCCATCTACGGCATCGCCCTCGGCGCGTGGGTCGGGTCACGGTCGTAAACGGACGCTATTCCCCGGTCAACGCCTCGCTCGCGGGCGAGAGCGAAATCGTCGAGCCGAGTCCCTCCTTCTTCGCCTTCTCGTAGAGCATGTACGCCGAGGCGACGGTTTCGATGCCGGTACCCCCGCTGTCGAAGACGGTGATCTCGTCTTCGGATTCGCGGCCCGATTTCTCGCCCGCGACCACCTCGCCGAGTTCGGCGTGGATGTGCTCTTCGTCCACCGCACCCGACTCCAGCGCCGCGAGGAACGACCCGGCGTCTTGTGTCGCCCGCTCTCGAAGGTCGGGAACGTATTTCGCGCGCTCTATCGTCGTCTCGTCGAGTTCGCTCTTTTTGGGATGATACTGTCCCATCGCGGTGACGTGCGTCCCGTCTTCGAGGATGTCGCCGTCGAACACCGGTTCGCTGGCCGTCGTCGCGGTGATAACGATGTCTGTATCCTCGACGGCCGCGGCGCTGCTGGCGACGGCGGCGACCGACGCCGAGAGCGCCTCGTTCATCTCGGCCGCGAACGACTCGCGGCTCTCCTTCGTCGGCGAGAAGACGGAGACGGTTTCGATGTCGCGGACGGTCACGGCGGCCTTGAGCTGCCCGCGCGCCTGTGCACCGCTGCCGATGATTGCGAGGGAGGTCGTGTCCTCGCGGGCGAGCGCGTCGAGTCCGACCGCTCCCGCCGCGCCCGTCTTGAACGGGTTCATGCTCGCGCCGTCGATGAGCGCGAGGGGTTCGCCGCTCTCGGCGTCGAACAGCGGCGTCATGAACCACGCGTCGCCCGCGCCGAATCCGGCCGAGTACATGTAGCCCCCCATCGCGCCGGTTTCGGGGAGAACCGCCGAGTAGCCGGTCAACATCCCCGCCGGTTCGTCGTTCACCAGCGTCGTTCGCGGTTTCGCGGGCGCGCCCGTCCCCCGCTGGCGGTAGCCGTCGCGCACGGCATCGACGAATTCGCCCATTCCGGCCAGTCCTGCAACGTCGTCGCTCGTCAAAAACAGCGTCTCGGTCATGGCTCACAAAACGGATGCCAGCGACAAAACCGTTGAGGAACGGGAAGCGGGAAGCGACCGGAACGGGGACGGGGGGAGACGGAAGTCGGAGGTGCGGTGGAGAGTCGGGACTCTGACGGGTATCGAAGGAAATCGAGGAAAGAAACGGGAAAAGGAAACGAACAAAGGAGAGGGAGAGAGGGAAATCGAAGGGATTCAGTCAGCGGAGTTGACTGGCGTGGATGACTGGGGGTTCGGGGCGGGCGTTTCATCGACGGGGCCGTTCACGAACAGCGCGTGTCCGATGAGGAGGACCGAAACGGTCGCTCCGAGGGGTACCGCGGTGGTCAGTGCGAGTCCGGCCGCGCTGAACGCTCCGGTTACGCCGACGAGTGCGAGCGGGATCAGTCCGAGAATGAGGTCGTAGTATCCAGTCATAATGTATTCTATAATATGCGGTGCAGGTATATAACTGTTTCCCGTAGGAAAAGCAGCTGTTTCCTGTATGCCTTGAGAATGCTCTAAGCAATCTACGGAAATAGCACTCATAACTTATAGAGATGCGTCTGGAATACGAGGGCGGAAACGCGCGAATATTCGACTTTCGGGAGCTTCGGTGATGCCCAGTAGTAATTCACCCCACCGCCCAAATCGTGCCACTGATAACCGTGCTAACCATCGGCAGAAATTTCCAGGAGAAATCGCTTCGAATAATTAGCTGTCCGTCGGCGGACGGAGGAACAGCGCGCCGACCGCCGCCACGATTGCGAGCACGCCGCCGACGAGGAACGCCGTCGTCCACCCCGTCGCGGTGATGAGAAAGCCCGTGACCGCCCCGCCGAACACCCCGCCCCACATCTTGCCGGAGTAGAGGAGCGCGTAGTTCGCGGACGAGTGTTCACGGCCGTAGTAGTCGCCCACAACGCTCGGGAACAGCGTGTACTGCGGACTCCAGAAGAACGTGGCGACGATGACCGCAAGGATGAATCCGACGTTCGACTCCGCGCGAGCGAACCAGACGACGGCGAACAGGCCGATTCCACAGAGGAAAAAGGACGCCGCCATCGCCCTCTCGCGGTCGAGACGGTCCGAGGCGTCCCCGACGACCAGACGGCCGACGCCGCCCGCGACCGGCAACACCGTCGCCGAAACCGTCGCGATGACGGCGGCCAAACCGAGGTTCTCGGCGAAGGAGACGACCTTCGCGGTCAGCATCAGCCCCGCCCCACTAGCGCAGACGAACATGACGTACATCACCCAGAACTGCCACGTCCCCGCCATCTCCCGCCACGTGTACTGCTTTCTCGCGGTCGGGTCGGCGTGGGAACCGGCGTCGTCGCCCCCGTTCGTCGTCGCTTCGAGCCACCCCTTCGGCGGGTCCCGAAGCACGACCGCACCGACGATGATTCCGATTCCGATGAGTAGGCCCATGTTCCGGAGGACGCCGGGATAGTTCGCGGCCGTCGCGTTCGCCCGGACGTACGGAACGACCAGCGCACTCCCGCCCGCGAAGGCCATCGTCCCGAGTCCGGTCGTCAGGCCCCGCCGGTCGGGAAACCACTTCAGCGCCGTGTTCACCGCGACGGTGTAAACGATGCCGACCCCGACGGCCCCGAGCGAGTAGAGGACGTACAACTGCCAGACGCTCGTCGCACGCGAGAGGCCGAGGTAGCCGCCTCCCGCGAGGAGTCCGGCGAGCAGCGTCAGCGCACGCGGGCCGTGTCTGTCGCGCCACCACCCGACCGGGAACTGCGACCCCGCCTGGAAGATGACGAAGAGGGTGAACACCGCGCCGAGCGCCGCCGGGTCGATGGCGAGGCGGTTCGCCATCGGCGAACGGATGGACGACCAGACGTACTGATAGGGACTGACGAGTCCCATCATCACGACGGCGGCGGCGACCTGCCACCATCTGGAGAAGCCGAGCACGTCTTTCGCACGTGCAGAATAATCGATATCGGTAGTACTCATGGCGAAACGGACCGACCGGAGGTCAATCAGGGTTGCGTTTGAGGAAACCCGCGTAGGTTTATATTGGTACGAGAACAATTATCGATTATGAAGGGGAGAAAATCGTACTTCGTCGCACTCGCGCTCGTCGTCGTTTCGTTCGGCCTCAGCGCGTACTTCTACCCCCGAATGCCGGGCCAGATGGCGACCCACTGGAACGCGAGCGGTGCCGCCGACGGAACGATGCCGAAACTGTGGGGCCTGCTGTTTCTCCCGACGCTGACCGCGGGACTCCTCGTCCTGTTCGCCGCGCTTCCGCGCATCGACCCGCTCCGGGAGAATGTCGCGGCGTTTCGGGAGTACTACGACCTGTTCGTCGTCCTGTTCGTCGCCTTCATGCTGTACGTCCACCTGCTGACCATCCTGTGGAACCTCGGCTACCGGTTCAACTTCACGACCGTCCTCGCACCGGCGATGGGCGTGTTGTTCTACTTCGTCGGCGCGCTCATGAATCGCGTCGAGCGCAACTGGTTCGTCGGCATCAAAACCCCGTGGACGCTCTCGAACGACGACGTGTGGCAGAAGACGCACACCCGCGCCGGGCCGCTGTTCAAACTGGCGGGCGTCATCGCCGTGCTCGCCGTCTTCGTCCCGCAGTACGCCATCTACCTGATGGTCGGGCCGGTGCTCCTCGCTTCCGCCTACCTCACGCTGTACTCGTACGTCGAATATCGGCGCGTCACCGTCTGAACGCGGTCCGTCAGTCCCCGCCGTGAGCGATAACCTCGTCGGGGCGGATTTTGAGGAGGACCCGCGCCGTTCGAATCTCCGGTTGGTACTCCTCGCCGGTGTATCGCCGTGAGAGTTCGTCGATGTGTTCCCGGGCACCGTCTTCGGTTATTTCGTCCACCTCGCCGAGGACGGAGAGCGCCCGGTAGCGGTCGTCGGGGTCCGTCATCCCCACTCCGGCTTTCGGATTCTCCCGTACGTTTCGCTCCTTCCGCCGACCGCGTTCGGTGTTGACCAGCACTCTATCCTCGTCGGCGTTGTAATCGACCCACACCGGCGTTACGTGCGGCAGGCCGTCCGGCGTGAGCGTGGCGAAGTACGCGAACACCGGTTTCTCGAACAACTCCTGAAACTCCGTCGGGATGGATGACATCACGAAATCCACAGTCGGGAGTCACTTCACGCTACGGGCCGCGGAGCCAGCCTTTGACCGGCGGAACGGGGAGGTCACAACGCGTTCGACGCGACGCTCGCCACGAGTCGCCAGACGGTCATGAAGAGCAGTCCGAAGCCGAGCATGACGAGGACGAACGTGAGCGGCGACTCGCCGTGGAAAAACGACGTCGCGCGAAGGCCCGCTCCGATGAGCGCGGCGATGACCCACGTTCCGTCCGCGAACAGCACCGAACTGCGGACCGACCGGCGCGCGCGCGAACCGTACAGTCCGACGACGAGCGACGCGATTATCCATCCGATGAGGAACGGCGCGACGATCCCGGCGAAGTACACGGGACGCGCGAGGACGTTCTCGTTGTGTCGCATCGCTCCGATTGCGAGGAGGACGACCAACACCACCACGTCGCCGATGACCAGTCCTGCCGTGGTTGACGAGCGGTCGAACCGTCGGGTGCCGAACGCGCTGCTCATACACGGTGTTGGGACGCCGGGGTTATGGCGTTCCCGGTGTCGGCTTGACGCCCGCGACGGTGTAGTCGAACCCGCGGCTTCGAACGCGCGGAACGAGATTCGCGGCGTCCAACTTCCGAACCAAGGTCTCCGGCGTGACGAACGTCGAGTCCATCCCCAGCAGGTGCTCGCCGCGGACGAGGAACCACCCGCGAATCGTCGCCGGGTTGTACTCGCGGACGATGAGCACGCCGCCCGGCCGGAGGACGCGCTCGACCTCCGCGAGCGTCGCGTCCGGGTCGCCGATGTGATGCAGGGCGTCGGAGACGACGGCGGCATCGACGGACTCGCTCGCCAGCGGCAGTCTCGTAGCGTCGCCGCGCACGCAGGCCAAGCCGTGACCGTGGGCCTGTGCGAGCATCCCCGCCGACGCATCGACCACGACCTCCTCGTTCCCATCCAAGGCCCGAACGGCACGACCGGTTCCCCCGGCGACGTCGGCGATTCGCTCTATCGGACGCTCCGCCTGTTCGAGTCCCTCGCGGAGGACGTCGGAGTCTGATTCCGGCGAGAAGGAGTCGTAAAAGCGCGCGATGCGGTCGAAGTGTCCGATGTCACCGTCGGTAGGGGCCATATTGGAACAACGAGGGCGGGCGCATAAAACCCGGCGGGGACCGACGTTCGTTCTCCCGCGACCGCCCCGATGGATGGATGTGTGTCGCGTCGAAACCAGGAGACATGGAGTTCGCGGTATTGGGTTGGTCGGACGACGGACCGAAGATACGCCTCGACTACGAGCGGTTCAGCTACGCGGGCAAGTTCGTGATGTCGAACACGGGGAAGGCCGTCGCCCGCGCCGAGCGGCCGTCGGAACGTCCGCAGGTGAGCTTCGGCGACGATTCGGTCGTCGCCGCCATCGCGTTCAACGAGGACCGAACCGACGACGGGACGATGTGGCTCCGGTACGTGACCGTGCACGCCGACCGACGCGGCGAGGGCATCGGCCCGAAACTCGCACGATTCACGACGGAGCGGATTCACGACCGAGGATATCACCGCGTGAGAATCGCGGTAAACAACCCCTACGCGTACCAAGCGCTCTACCGGGCGGGGTTCGGATTCACCGGCGAGGACACCGGATTAGCCGAACTCGTCTTGGAACACCCACGTCCCGTAGCGGGGCGCGAGCGCTATCAGGACGGCTTGGACCGCTACCGCGAGCGCGACCTCTCGCCGGGGGAGCGAGCGTTTCTTGCGTCGAAGGAGGGAACGACTCCCCCGCGGGAGTGAATTTCGAGGTCCCTCGCCCGATTCGAGCGCGGTGCGCTTTCGCGGTTCTCGACCCGTTCATTCAGCTATTAACGCCCTATTAACGAAGGTGGAGTATCCCTTTCCATATCGTAGTGAGAGACGACAGAAGAAGAGTGCTCGGCGTCATCGGGGCGGGACTCTCGGCCGGAATTGCGGGGTGTTCGGCCTTCTCGAAAGACGGGAGTTCCGAGACGACGAGCGAACGGTCCGGCGGCGAACAGTCGACTACCACGGAGGGCCCGGCGGCCCCGGAGACGACCGACACCGAAAACGACTCGAAGTCGGCGTCCGACGAGGGTCCCCCGGAGAAGGTCGAACCGTCGCCGAAAGCGTACCGTTCGGTTCCGCTGCCGAGCAAGCCGACCGAGAACGAGTACGCGACGATGGGCGACGACGACGCCTCGGTGACGGCGAAGTTTTACGGCGCGTGGAAGTGCCCGTACACCCACGATTTCGTCCTGAACATCCTACCGACCCTCATCGAGGAGTACGTGAAACCCGGCGACGTGGCCATCGAGTTCCGCGCAGTCGCCTACGAGGACGGCGAAGGGTTCCACGGCCCGGACGAACCCCGCGCCGCACGCGCCGGACTGTCCGTCTGGAACGAGGACCCCAAATCCTACTGGACGTACTTCGGCACGATGTTCCAAAATCAGAACAGTTCGCCGGGATGGGCGACGACGGAGACGCTCGTCCGTATCGCCGAGGAGGCCGACGTGAGCCACCTCTCCAAAATCACCTCGCAAATCGAGGCGAAAAAGTACCAGTCCCAAATCGAACGGACGATGGACCAGGTACACGAGATTTCGATTTCGGCCGTTCCCCGCATCGTCGTCGGCGACACGGTGACGGCACCGACGGTGAACCCGAAGAAGACGAAAGCGCAACTCGACGCCGCGCTCGGACGTGGGTCGGGGTCGGATTCCGAAACGACCACGACGACTACGACGAACGGCGACGACTCCGACACGACCACCACGGATACAACCACAACGACGAATACGACTACAACAACGGGGACGACTACAACGACGGGGACGAGCGACACGACCACGACGACCGACGACGGTTCCGGGACGACGACTACCACGACCACGACGACCGACTCCGGCAGTTAGTCGGTCGGGTTTCTCGCTCATTTTTGTCGTTTTCCGTGTCGCGGGCTCCCCTCGACGCATCGAAGAGGGTGCTTTGAAGCCCTTCCCGCCCGTAGCGTCGCCAAATGGGAAACTCCGCACTTCGACAGCTCGCGTCCCTCGAAGAGATCAGCTTCGACGACATCGAGGGGTCGCTCGTCGCCATCGACGCGCACAACTGGCTCTATCGCTACCTCACGACGACGGTGAAATGGACGCGAGACGAGGTGTACACCACCGAGGACGGGACCGAGGTCGCCAATCTCGTCGGCGTCGTCCAGGGGCTACCGAAGTTCTTCGAGCACGACCTGACGCCGGTGTTCGTCTTCGACGGACACGTGACCGACCTCAAGAGCGACGAAATCGAGGACCGGCGCGAACAGCGCGAGAAACTGGAGGAGCGACTGGAGGAGGCGCGCGAGGAGGGCGACGCAATCGAAGTCGCGCGGCTCGACGCCCACACGCAGCGACTCACCCCCGTCATTCAGGAGACGACGCGGGAACTGCTCGACCTGCTCGACGTTCCGGTCATCGAAGCGCCCGCGGAGGGCGAGGCACAGGCGGCGCACATGGCACGAACCGGCGCGGTCGATTACACCGGGACGGAGGATTACGACGCGCTCCTGCTGGGCGCGCCGCTCACCCTTCGCCAACTGACGAGCAAGGGGAACCCCGAACTGATGGACTTCGAGGCGACACTCGATGAACACGACATCACCTGGGAGCAGTTGGTCGATATCGCCATCCTCTGTGGCACCGACTTCAACGAAGGCGTCTCCGGCGTCGGCCCGAAGACGGCGCTCAAGGGCGTCACAGAGCACGGCGACCTCTGGGGCGTCCTCGAAGAACGGGACGCGTACATCGAGAACGTGGACGTCATCCGCGGGATGTTCCTCGACCCGGACGTGACCGACGAGTTCGAGTTCGACCCGAAGATGGACCCGGACATCGAGGCGGCGCGCGAGTACGTCACCGAAGAGTGGGACATCCGCGAGGACGAAGTGGCGCGCGGCTTCGAGCGCATCGAAGAGAGCATCACCCAGACCGGCCTCGACCAGTGGACGTAGGGCCAGTACGTTCAGGGTGGTCGAGGCGCTACGGTCGATGATGACTGACAGGACGCTCGAACCGAACGAAGTAACGGAAGGGATGGCGGTCGCGTTCGACTGGTCGCCGGAAAAGTCGAGCGGCGGCGGGACCGTCGAGGGGAAGATCACCCGCGTTTGGCAACCCGACGACGACGTTCAGGAGTTCACCGTCGAAGCCGACGACGGGACCGTCTGGAACGTCTACACCGAATACAGACGCCCCCCCGTCGAGCGCGTCGAACTGTCGGGCGACCGCAACGGGACGGAACCGGACGCGAAAACGGTCGGGCGACTCGACGAAATCGTCCGCGCCTGATTCGACCGTCGGCGTGTTCGAACCCGTCGTCTTTTGGTCGCCGACGGAAAAGGGTCGTCCATGAACGCGAACGAAGTCGCCGAACTCATCGAATCCGAACTGGACGACGCGGACGCGACCGTGAGCCACCCGCGGGGCGTCCACGACGAAGACCACCTCGCCGCGACCGTCGTCTCCCCGGCGTTCGAGGGGAAGTCGCTGGTCGAACAACACCAGTTGGTGTACGACGCGCTCGGCGACCACATGACGACGGACATCCACGCGCTCGAACTGAAAACGTACACGCCAGAAGAGTACGACCAGCGGTAGGTCGAGATTTCAAATACCGATTCGAATCAGCGACTCGGAATCAGCGATTCGGAATCGTCGCCTCTTGGTCGAGACGCCGGTTGCGAAGCGCCGTTCCCGTCTCGGCATCGAACAGGTGTATCGCTTCCTCGGGAATCCGGGCGATGACCTCCTGCCCGTCCTCGATGGTTCGCATTCCGCTGAGCGTCGCGACGAAGGTTTCCCGCTCCTCCATCGGTTTCGACTCGTCGCCGCCCGTGAACCGAAGGTAGACGTTGTTCTCGTTACCCATCGGTTCGACGACATCGACGACGGTCCGGAACTCGTGGTCGCCGCTGCCGCTGGCGACGAGTTCCACGTCCTCGGGTCGGACGCCGAGCGTCACGCGCTCGGCGTCGTCGAGTTCCGCTGCCGTCTCCGAGGACAGCGGATATTCGAACCACTCGCCGACGAGCGAATCGCCGTTCCGCTCCATCTCGAAGAAGTTCATCGACGGCTCGCCGATGAACCCGGCGACGAATCGGTTCGCCGGTTGGTGATACGCCTCGATGGGGGTGGCGACCTGCTGGAGTTTCCCGTCGTTGAGGATGGCGATTTTATCGCCCATCGTCATCGCCTCCGTCTGGTCGTGCGTGACGTAGACGGTCGTCACGCCGAGGTCCTCCTGCAACCGCTGGAGTTCGGTGCGCATCTGCGACCGAAGCTTCGCGTCGAGGTTCGACAGCGGCTCGTCCATCAGGAACACTTCCGGGTCCCGGACGATGGCGCGGCCGAGCGCGACCCGCTGTTGTTGCCCGCCGGAAAGTTCGCCGGGTTTGCGGTCGAGGAGGTCCGCGATGCCGAGCATCTCGGCGGCGTCCTCGACCGTCTGCGTGATTTCGCTTTTCGGCATGTCCGTCGATTCCTCCAGCCCGAAGCTCATGTTCTGGCGTACGCTCATGTGCGGATAGAGCGCGTAGGACTGGAACACCATGGCGATGTTCCGCGTCGTCGGCGGCTGGTCGTTGATGACCGTCTCGCCGAGGCGAATCTCGCCAGCCGAGACGGTTTCGAGCCCCGCTATCATGCGGAGCGTCGTCGATTTTCCGCATCCAGACGGGCCGACGAGGACGAGGAATTCGCCGTCGTCGATGTCGACGTCCGCCGAATCGACCGCAACGATGTCGTCGCCGCCGTCGTCGAACACCTTCGTCACGCCGTCGAGTGTGAGCTTAGCCATCCGTACTCCTCCGTTGTGTCGTGTATATCGATATCATTAGCTTGCAACTCCTTTCGCGAACTGGTCTCCGAACAGGACGTAGACGATGAGCGTGGGTATCGCCGCGATGAACGCCCCGGCCATCTGCAGGCCGAACGATTGGATGATACCGCCGCTCAGGTTGTTCAACGCGACCGTCACCGGTGCCGAGGAACCGCTCCCGCTCGGGATGATGACCAGCGCGAACAGGAGGTCGTTCCAGACCTGCGTGAACTGGTAGATGAGCGTCACGGCGAACATCGGCTTCGACAGCGGAAGGACGATGTTCCGGTAGATGCTGAACACGCTCGCGCCGTCGAGTCGCGCTGCCTCCAACATCTCGTCCGAGAAGTTCCGGTAGTACGACCGGAACAGCAGGAACGTGATGGGAATCCCGTACGCCGTGTGCGCGATGATGAGATTGATGAGGTTCGCGTAGTACTCGTGCATGAACGGCAGTCCCCACAGCGGCGAGAGAAGCGCCTGCGTGTCGACGATGGTGAACAACCGTGCGAGAGGCACCAGCACCGCCTGATACGGGATGAAGATACCCGCGACGAACAGCGCGACGATGGGCATCTGGTACTTCCAATCGACGTTGGTGATGCCGTAGGCGGCGAAACTACCGAGCGTCGCCGACAGGACGGTCGCCGGGATGGCCAACAGCAGGCTGTTCACCAACCCGGACTGAAGCTTGTCCAACGCGACGCGCCACGCTTCGAGCGTGAACCCGTCCCCGACCGGGGGGAAGAACGGCAGCGACGTGTTGAACGCGTTTTGGGTCTTGAACGCCGTCATGATGCCCGCTTCCAGCGGTGCGAGGTAGAACGCGACGAGCGCGAACAACACGACGTACAACAGCGCCCTGCTCGCGCTCGTCGTCCGAACGCCGTGTCTCACCCGGTCCGTCCACGTCCGATTTTCTGGGTCGGGTGCGGCCGGTGTTCCGCTCATCGCTGCCTCCGTTGAAGTCGTGTCGTCATAGTTCACCTCGTCGATATTCGTTGTACAGGTACGGCGTCACGACTGCCAGCGCCATCACGAAGAGGACGATGGCGATGGCGGACCCGTACGCCCAGTGGAGCGAACCGAACGCCTCGCGGTACATCATCGTCGCGAGGATGTCCGCGGCGGGACCGGGCTGGCGGCCGAACATCACGTACAGGAAGTCGAACGCCTTCAGCGCGAAGACCATGAGCACGACCGCCGCGCTGACGGTCGAGGCCCGAAGTTGCGGCACGATGACGCGGCGGTACATGCGCCACGTGCTCGCGCCATCGACCCGCGCCGCCTCGAAGTGCTCGTCCGGAATCGCCCGCAAGCCCGCGAGGTAGACGACCATCGCGTACCCGCTGAACTGCCAGATGAGCGCGAAGATGACCGCGGCCAACTTCGTCGTCGGGTCGCTTATCCACTGGTGGGCCAGAAAGTCGAGACCGAAGCTCCGGAAGGTGACGTTGATCATCCCGCTGTTGAAGTTGTACATCCACGCCCAGAACTTCGCCGTCACCACGAACGAGAGGCTCATGGGGAGCAGGTAGATGGTTCGGAACGTGTTCTCGAAGCGGATGTCTCGGTCGACGACGATGGCCAGGACCAACCCGAAGACGAGACACAACCCGGTGAACGCGACGAGCAGGACGAGCGTGTTCCGCGCCGCCGTCCAGAATCCCGGGTCGTTGAACAACTGCCGGTACATCTCGAAATCGAGCGCCGAGAGTTTGTACGTCGGCAGCTGGAACGTCTCGAAATCCGTGAGCGAGATGATGAAGTTCCAGCCGATGGCACCGTACACGAAAAAGCCCATCAGCAGGAACGGCGGCAACCAGAACGGGAGGCTCTGGACGAACTCGCTCGACAGCAGTGACTCGCTCTCCGCGCGCTCGACCGTCGTTCCACCGTCGGCACGGAGCGATTCGTCCTCGCCGGATACCAACCGCTTCAATTTTCTGTATGTCCGTTGCATGTGGAAAAATTGGTATGGGTGTCGGAGTTAGTTGAACGAGTTCGAGAACTGGTTGGCCGTTTTATCGACGTTCCAGTTCGAGATGAACGACGCCATCGCGTCTTTCAGGTTCGTCAGCGTCTCCGGCGTCGTCGCCAATCCGTGGGTGACGGACGGCGGTTGAGATTTCGAGTTCTTGAAGTCATCCATCTGCTGGGAGAGGAACGGCCCGAACTTCTCCTTGGAGACGTCGGTCCGCGGCGGAATCGACCCCTTCTTGGGGTTGAACCGCTCCTGTGCGTCCTTCGAACCCACGTACTGGAGGAACTTCTTGGTCGCCTTCGGCGACGGGTTCTGTTTCGGGAAGGGGAACGAGTCCATGTTGAGCGCGTACATCTTCTCGGTTCCGGGGAACGGAACGTGGTTCCACTGCTTTTCGTACTCGAAGTTCTCCTGTTCGCGGTACATGCCCGCGGCCCAGTCGCCCTGGTGGAAGAACGCGGCCTCGCCCTTGAGGATCTTCTTGTTGGCCTGTTGCCAGTCGAGCGACCCGGCGTCCTTGTTGAAGTGCGCCTTGTACTCCTTGACGATGGAGAGGGCGTTCTTCACGGCCTTCTTGTTCGCATCGACCTTGCCGCTCATCACGGCGTTGTAGGTCTTCACGCCGGATTCGCCGAGGAGGACCTGCGCCCACAGTTGGAGGGTGGACCACGGTGATTTCGTCTGCTGGGCCATCCCGACCGCATCCGTGTTGCTCTCCACCTTCTTCATCGCGGCGGTGAGGTCGGACGGCTTCGAGATGGATTTCGGGTCGACGCCCGCGTCCTCGACGACCTTCGTGTTGTAAAAGAGGTTGTTCAGCCGGTGGATGTTCAGCGGAACGGCGACGAACTTCCCGTCCAGCTTGGCGACGTCCTTCGGACCGCTCCGGTAGGCGTCCTTCATCCCGTTTTCCGACCAGACCGAATCGCTGATGTCGTGGAGGATGTCGTTCTCGACGTAGGGCGTGAGGTTCTTTCCGGGCCACGCCTGCCACGAGCTCGGCGGTTTGCCTTGGAGGACGCGCTTTTTCACGACGTCTTTCAGGTTCTGTCCCGCACCACCCGCGATGGGGTTCGGTTTGACTTCGATGTCCGGGTACTCCTTCTTGAATCCGTCGAGAAGGGCCGTAATCGCGGCGTTACCGTCGCCGCCCGTCCACCAGTGCTGGAGTTCGAGCTTCTTGTAGTCCGTGTTACCGTCCTTTCCGCTTCCGTCGTCGTTCTTGTTTTCGTTGTCGCCGCCGTTGTCGTCGTCGCCGCCGCCGGTGCATCCGGCGAGGCCAGCGACTCCGGCAGTCCCGGCGAGACCCATTCCTTTGACGTACGTCCGTCGATTCAATCCGTTGTCGTTATCGCCTGTCATATTGATGCCTCGGTATGCGTCTATTTACCTATTCGGTAAGAGCTACTTAATTATTTTTAAATTAATTCTACTCCGAGTGAATGCTTACAGCCGCGATAGTGTTTGAATTCAGTCGCTTCGGCCTCGTAGCCCTATTTCGGTAGCCCCGTTTCGATGGGTTTTACGCTCGCCCACATCGACCTTCCACACGCATGAGCGACGAGGATTATCGAATCGAGGAGGACAGCCTCGGGGAGATGAAAGTTCCGGCGGACGCCTACTGGGGCGCACAGACCCAGCGCGCGGTCGAAAACTTCCCCATCTCGGGAATCACGTTCGGGCGGCGGTTCATCCGCGCGCTCGGAATCGTGAAGAAGGCCGCTGCGCAGGCGAACGAGGAACTCGGGATGATCGCGGACGACGAGGCGGAAGCCATCGTCGAGGCTGCGGACGAAGTTATCGCGGGCGAGCACGACGACCAGTTCCCGGTGGATATCTTCCAAACTGGGTCCGGCACGTCCTCGAACATGAACGCGAACGAGGTCATCGCCAACCGCGCCGCCGAAATCTACGGGGAGGAAATCGGGGACCGCGTGATCCACCCGAACGACCACGTCAACTTCGGGCAGTCGAGCAACGACGTGATTCCGACCGCGATGCACATCGCCGCGCTCGAAGCCGTCGAGAAGGACGTGCTTCCGGCCCTCGACACCCTCCGCGAGGCGCTCGCGGAGAAAGAAGAGGAGTACGACGGCGTGGTGAAGACGGGTCGCACGCACCTGCAGGACGCCACCCCCGTTCGCGTCGGGCAGGAGTTCGGCGGCTACCGCTCGCAAATCGAGAAAGGACTCTCCCGCGTCGACCACGTTAGGGACCACCTAAGCGAACTCGCGCTCGGCGGAACGGCGGTCGGGACGGGGCTGAACACCCACCCCGAGTTCCCCGCGCTCGCCGCCGACTACATCAGCGAGGAGACCGACATCCGATTCCGCGAGGCCGACAACCACTTCGAGGCGCAGGCCGCCCACGACGCGATGGCCGAGGCGCACGGCGCGCTCCGCACCGTCGCGGGGTCGCTCAACAAGATAGCCAACGACCTCCGCCTGCTGGCGTCGGGACCGCGCAACGGACTCGGCGAAATCGACCAGCCCGAGAACCAGCCCGGCAGTTCCATCATGCCCGGCAAGATCAACCCCGTCGTCGCGGAAGCCGTCAATCAGGTCCACAAGCAGGTCGTCGGTAACGACACCACCGTCGAGTACGGCGCGGCAGAGGGTCAGATAGACCTCAATCTGTACAAACCCGTCCTCGCGCACAACTTCCTCGAATCGGCGGAGCTCCTCTCGAACGTCAGCGAGACGTTCGCGGACAAGTTCGTGCGAAAGCTCGACGTCGACGCGGAATATTGCGAGGAGCAGGTCGAACAGAGCATGGCGCTCGCCACGGCGCTCAATCCGCACATCGGCTACGACAAGGCGTCGAAAGCCGCGAAGGAGGCGCTCAAGGAGGGCAAGACCGTCCGACAAGTCGTCATCGAGAAGGGGTACCTGAGCGAGGAGGAAGCGAACGAGATCATCGACCCCGAAGCGATGACTCACCGCGGCATCCTCGGACAGGACGAGTAATTAGCCGTCCCGTTTTTTATTCGGCGCGTCTGCCGCGAAAAACGTTGCCTCGCGTCAGAACAGGCTGGTGAAGAAGTTAACGACTCCCTCGATGAGGGAGATGAATCCGCTCCAGAGCTTACCGAAGAAGCCTTGGCTTTCGTTGGATGGCGGAGTCGTCGTCGTCGTCCCCTCCGTCGAGGTGGTCGTCTGTCCCGACCCTTCCGTCGTCTGCTGGGTCGTCTGCGTCGTCGTTTCGGACTGACACGGTTTCGAGGAGATGGTGACGGCCTTGTTCATGTTCAGCTTCGTACGGGTGGGGTTGCTCACGTCACCCGACAACACCTCCCATTTCTTAATCTTGCCGTCGTACACGCCGCCTTCACCCGCCAATACGGCCTGTTTGTTGAACTGCGGGTGAATAGTGAACTTGAAGTCGTTCCCCAGTCCGCGATAGACGGCTCCGTCGGAGCGACCTTCCTGCCACGTCCAACTGACGTTCGCACTCGCGGTTTCCTTGCCGTTCCAGTTGCGGTGTTTCGAGTAGTCGAACGTGTCTCGGTTCGTGGAGGCGTCGTAAGAGTCGTCCTTGACGACGAACTTCCCTTTGACGGGGAGGCTGGTCATCCGGAACGTCACCGCGCCGCCCTTGCCCGCGTCGATTTTGTCGTGAATCATGACGAGGCTGAGTCCCTTCGGTCCCTTGTAGAGGAAGAGGATGCTGGTGTCCTTTCGTTGGAGGTTCTCCGTCCCGAAGGAGGCGTACTTGTACGATGACGGGTCGGTGTCCGGCGTTCGGTAGTCGTAAAACTCCTCGACCGGCAGTCCCGACATCGAGAGCGGTTCGATGGGGATGCATTTCCCGTCCTGTTCGATGGAGAACTGGGCGTTCCCCCCGGATTGGGCATTTGCCGACGAGACGCCTCCGAGTATGGCTGTCGAGGCGACAGTCGCCTGAACGAATCGGCGACGGTTGATAGTGGGCGAGTTCTCGGTCATGCTGTCCACGAAAGGTACGATTTCCCGGCGTCTTTGTTCCACGCCGACTGACTGAAATCAGTACCAGCCGAACGAAACGGTAGGGAAGCCGTACTCCTCCGGTACGGGTGGTATTCCGGCACAGTAAGTGTGACATACCTTTCCAAGGTCGTGCCCCGGCTCGGGGGTGCGTTCGTTCGACGACGCGACCGGTAGACCACGCCTACCTTTATCCCCTATCCACCCTGTCGTGTAGGTATGGAGACACTCAACCCCCGCGTCCGCGTCGTTTGGTTCGTGAGCGTCCTCACCGTCGCTGCGGTCGTCGGCGGTGTGCTCGCCGGGGTTCGTCGGTTTCTCGTCGAGTTCGCGCTCACCCTCGTCGGCGCGGGCGTTCTCATCGCTGCGGTCGTCGGGGTCGCGTACGTCCTGTTCAAGTATCGCACGTGGCGGTTCGAAATCCGCGACGACGACCTGTACCTCGAACGCGGGGTTTTCACCCGCGTCACGACCGTCGTCCCCTTCGTCCGCGTTCAACACGTCGATACGCAACGCGGTCCCATCGAGCGACTGCTCGGCCTCGGCAGCGTCGTCGTCTACACCGCCGGGTCGCGGGGGGCGGACGTGACGATACCCGGACTCACGCCCGAACGGGCGAGCGAACTGCAGGGCCGTCTTCGGAACCTCGCGGTCGAGAGCGAGTACGAGGACGCGGTATGAAGTTACACCCCCGCTCGCTCCCTTATCGGATGCTCACCCGCGGTGGCCGCGTCGTCTCCACCGTCCTGTTCGCCGGATTCGCGACCATCGGCGCGATAGAGTGGTTGACCCTCGAACTCTTCGCGGTCCTCCTGCTCGCCGTCCTACTCGCCGTGATGAGCTGGGAGGTCGCCTACCACCGTCGATTCGAGTACGAACTCACCGACGACTCGCTCGACATCGATTCTGGCGTCCTCTCGCGTCGGCGGCGGGAGATACCGCTCCGCCGAGTACAGAACGTGGACATCCACCGGAACGTCGTCCAGCGAATCGCCGGAATCGCCTCGCTCGGACTGGAAACCGCGGGCGGCGGCGAAACCGAAGCCAGCCTCGAATACGTCGCCTACGAGGAGGCGCGGCGACTCCAACGCGAGATACAGCGCCGGAAGAACGGAACCTCGACCGCTCGGGAGGCGGAAGACGAGACCGACGGTCCGGACGAGGAAGTGCTGTACGAAATCAGTTCGGAGGAACTGCTGTTGCTCTCGGCCGTTTCGGTCGAACCGCGCGCGGTCGGATTGGTGTTTCTCATCGTCCCGTTCGTCACGAGCACGGTGGACCTCGCCAGCGTGACGTTCCTCGTCGGTCTCGCCCAGATAGTGTTCTCCGCGCTCATCCTGTGGGTGAGCAGCGGGATGATAACGTTCGCGCGCCACTACGGCTTTCGGCTGACGCGCGTCGGCGACGAACTCCGCTACGAGCGGGGATTGCTACAGCGCTACAACGGGAGCATCCCGATAGACAAGATACAGACGCTCACGGTCCGGGAAAACCCCGTCATGCGATTGGCCGGTTACGCGGCGCTCTCCGTCGAAACGGCGGGCTACGCACCCGGACAGGGACCCTCCGCCTCCGGCGGGTCCGAGGCGGCGATCCCCCTCGCGGTTCGAAGTCGCGTCCGCTCGCTCGCCCATTCGCTCGAATCGTTCGAGGACCCGACGTTCCAGCGCCCGCCGAAGCGGGCGCGACGGCGTTACACCGTCCGCTACGCAATCGCGGCCGCGCTCCTGACCGGCGTCGCCTACGGTATCGACCGATTCACCGGCCTCGTCGATTTCTGGTACGCGCCGCTCGCCCTCCTACTTCTCGCACCGGTCGCCGGACTGTATCAGTGGAAACATCGCGGCTATCACGTCGGCGACGAACACGTCGTGACGCGAAACGGATTTTGGCGACGGACGACGCGAATCGTCCCCTACTATCGGGTTCAGACGGTCATCCAGCGCGAAACGCTCTTCCAGCGACGGTGGTCGTTGGCGACGGTCGTCGTGGACACCGCGAGTTCCATCGGCTTTCGAAGCAAGGACTCACACGCCGCGGACGTGGACGCCGACGACGCGGCCGAACTCCGTGAACTGGTGACCCGTCGGCTCGGTCGGGCGGTGAAACGCAGGCGGACCGAACGCGGTCGAGAGAACGAGCGAAAACGGGCGGAAGCGGTGTCAGACCAAACGACGGACTCCGAAAACGACTGACCTCCGGGTCGCCACTGTTGGCTATCGGGCCGTCAGCGCGCCCGGTCGTTTTCCGAGTCGGTCACGTTCTCGACGATGAAGACGATTCGTTCCACGGTGCCGTCTTCGTCGTGGACGGGTGCCCCGTTGACGGAGAAGTGACGCCACTCCCCGTCCGGGGTCCGGTATCGCGTCCGCACGCCACGAAGCGTCGTTTCGTCCTCGAAAATCGCCGTCAACGGATGGCCGTTCTCTTCGATGGGTGTACCGTCCTCGTCGGTCACCGTCCACTCCGAGGAATCGTAGTTCCTGTTCGTGATTCGCTCCTTCGGAAGTGCCAGCATCTCGGCCATCCGCTCGTTGACCCGCTCTATCTCACCGTCGGTGTCGAGGATGATGATGCCGACGGGACTCGTTTCGAACACGCGTTCGAGCAGCTCCCGCTCGCGGCGGTGTTCCTTCCGAATCCGGTTTTCGTCGGTGACGTCGCGGAAGTACACCGACAATCCTTCCGTCGAGGGATAGGCGTGGACTTCGAACAGGGTTTCGAGGGGTTCGAAGTAGGCTTCGAACGTGGTCGGCTCCTGTTGCTCCATCGCCCGCCGATACTCCGCTTCGAACGTCGAATCGACCGATTCGGGGAATTCCTCCCAGACGACGTTCCCGAGGAGGTCCGCCTCGGGACGGTCGAGCAGTTCCTCGCCGTGCGCGTTGACGAACGTGAACCGCCAGTCGGTGTCCAGCGCGAAAAACGCGTCCGTCACTCGGTCGTAGACGGCGTTCATGTGCCGTCGGTACGCGTCCGTCGCTCGTTCGGCGCGATGGCGGCTGACGACGTTTTCGATGCGATTCGCTAGCACCGCGTATCTGTCGGGGCCGCCCTTCTGGAGGTAGTCGGTGACGCCCGCGGAGATGGCTTCGCTAGCGATCTCTTCGCTCCCCTTGCCGGTAAAGAGGATGAACGGCAGTTCGGGCGAACGCTCACGAACCGCTTCCAAGAATTCGAGTCCGTCCATCGACCCCATGTCGAAATCGCTGACGATACAATCCACCGTGAGGGAATCGAACCGGTCGATGGCGTTCGTGGGTGCCGTTTCGGTGTAAACGGCGATATCGGGGATGTGTTCGGACAGCAACGGGTCGGTGAGGCGCAGCCGTGCCGGGTCGTCGTCGATGTGAAAGATACGAATCGGCGCGTCCGCTGTTGGATTCCTCGACGCGAGGAAATCGTTCATGTCCGGTTTACTGTTCGTCTCATTTTTATATCTATGGGACGGATGCCGATACCGAATTCATATCTTCGAAGAAATTCACGGATGAGTAAACGTTTGAGTGTCACCTCTGGCTGTCGTCTCTCCCGCTCGCCGATGGCGTGCGTGAACCGTGACCCGACGGTTCCGCGGTACGTCCGCTCCCGGTCACGACCCCGGCGTTTCGGACCACTTGTCGACGCTCCGAATGGACGGACTCGCCCGAACTGGTCGGTTTTTTACCCCTCCATATCCCATGTCCGACCAATGAGTGAGTACGACTACGAGAACCTCGGTCTCGTGGCGGGGCTGGAGATACACCAGCAACTCGACACCGAGACGAAGCTGTTCTGTGGCTGTCCGACCGAACTACGCGACCCCGAGGAGTCGTCCCGAACGTTCACGCGCTATCTCCATCCGACGCGGAGCGAACTCGGCGAGATAGACGAAGCGGCCCTCGAAGAGAGCCAAATCGACCGCGAATTCGAATATCTCGGCTACGACTCCACCTGTCTCGTGGAAGCCGACGACGAACCGCCACACCGACTGGACGGGGAAGCCCAGCAGGTCGTCCTCGAAATCGCCCAACTGCTCGACATGGACGTGGTGGACCAAGCGCACGTCATGCGAAAAATCGTCGTGGACGGGTCGAACACCTCGGGATTCCAGCGGTCCACGCTCGTCGCGACCGGCGGCGAAATCCGGACCAGCGACGGTCCGGTCGGCGTCGAGGACCTGATGCTCGAAGAGGAGAGCGCCCAGCGCGTCGAGGAGCGCGAGGACGGCGTTACCTTCAGCCTCGACCGCCTCGGCATCCCGCTGGTCGAAATCGGCACCAGCCCTGACATCAGTTCGCCCGAACAGGCTCGTGAGGCCGCAGAACGCATCGGAATGCTCCTCCGCTCGACCGGTCACGTCAAACGCGGCCTCGGGACCATCCGCCAGGACGTGAACGTCTCCATCGAGGACGGCGCACGCGTGGAGATGAAGGGCGTTCAGAGTCTGGACGACATCGACGACCTCGTTCGGTTGGAGGTCGGCCGACAGGTCGAACTCCTCGACATACGCGACGAACTCCGGTCGCGCGACGCCGAGGTCGGCAAGGTTCAGGACGTGACGGACGTGTTCGAGGGAACCGAGAGCAGCGTCATCGGTGGTGCGCTCGACAGCGGTGGGAAGGTCACCGCCGTCCCCCTGTTCGGTTTCGACGGCCTCGTCGGCAGGGAGATTCAGCCCGACCGACGCCTTGGTACGGAACTCTCGGACCACGCCAAGCGCCACGGCGCGGGCGGCATCTTCCACACCGACGAACTGCCAGCCTACGGCGTCACGGAGGAGGAAGTCGATGCGCTCCGAGACGCGGTGGACGCGGGCGAGGACGATGCAGTCGCCATCGTCGCAGCCAGTCCCGAGGTCGCCGACGGGGCCATCGAGGCCGCCGCGGGGCGCGCGGCCGTCGCCATCGAAGAGGTCCCCGAGGAGACCCGCGGCGCGAACGAGGACGGCACCTCGGGCTACCTCCGTCCGCTCCCCGGCGCGGCGCGGATGTATCCCGAAACCGACGTTCCGCCGGTCGATTTGGACCCGACGGAGGTCGAGACGCCCGAACTGCTCACCGAGAAGGTCGAACGCTACCAGTCCGAGTTCTCGCTTGGCGCGGGACTCGCCGAACAGGTCGCCTACGGCCGCCGGATGCCGCTGTTCGAGCGGGCGGTCGAAACCGGTGCCGACCCGACGTTCGTCGCCGGATTGGTCGAGAGCACGGTGACGGAACTACGCCGCGACGACGTGCCGGTCGAAAACCTCGACGACGAGCACTTCCTCGGCGTCATCGCGCTCGTCACCGACGGCGAGTTGGCGAAGGAGGGCGTCAACGACGTGATGACGCTGCTGGCGGAGAACCCCGAACTGACGGCGGAGGAGGCCGTCGAAGAGGCGGGGCTCTCCGGCGTGGGCGACGAGGAGGTTCGAGAAGCGGTGGTCGAAGTCGTCGAGCGCAACGAATCACAGGTCGAGGAGGAAGGAATGGGTGCCTTCTCCGGCCTGATGGGCGAGTGCATGGGAAGCCTCCGCGGGAAAGCGGACGGCGACCTCGTGAGCCAACTTCTCCGCGAGGAAATCCAAAAGCGCGCCTGAAACGGTGAACGGAATCGGGGGCTACTCTTCTTCTCCGCCGCCAGTCCCGGCCACGTAGCCGGTGACGTTGCCGACGTTCATCGCCACCGCCAGCGCGACGGCGATGACGAAGACGATGAACGTCGAGATGGCGTTCATCTTCGGCGCGGTTCCGTACTTTATCATCGAGTACATCGACACGGTTATGACGTTCATCGTGCCGCCGACGAAGTGCGCCCGGATGAAATCCTCGAACGAGCGAATCCACGCGAAGAGGAATCCGGCACCGATGGCGGGGGCGATGATGGGGAGCGTCACGTCCCAGAACGTCGTGAGCGGGTCGGCCCCCAAATCGTGGGCCGCGTCCTCCAACGACCTGTCGAAGGTGTAGAGGCGGGCCGTCACCATCAGCAGGACGAACGGGAAGCCGTAGATGCTGTGGGTGAGGATGAGCGTGATTGGTCCCATGGTCATTCCGAGAACCGTCTGGAAGTAGATGATGAGCGCGATGCCCAACACGACGCCCGGAATGACCATCGGGAGGATGCCGAACGTCCGGTACAACTCCTTGAGCGGGAAGTCGTAGCGGACGAGCGCGAAGCTCGCTAGCACGCCGAGGACCGTCGCTATCAGCGCCGAGAACGTCGCCACTTGGACGCTGTTCAACAGCGCGGTCATCAGCGACCCGTCGGCGAACGTCGCCGTGTAGTGGGCGAGCGTGAACCCCTGAAACGGGAAGAACGTACTCGAATTGACAGCGAACGAGAGGAACATCATGGCGACCAACGGTATCCAGAGGAACACCAACAGCAGTCCCACGATGACGTACAGGCCGCGGCGGAGCAGTCGCTGTCTCCGCTCGTGTCCGAACGTCGGCGATTCGCTCGACTCATCGGCTCGTTCCGTCGTGGTTCCGGTTTCGGCAGCCATCTCAGACACCTCCCAACTCTTCGATGCTGACGTAGCGGAACGCGAGCGCGAAGGCGACCACGATGGAGACGACGATGAACATCGACGCCGCGCTTCCGTAGTCGATGGCGTACTGTCCCGTGATTCGTCCCTCGATGAGTTGCCCGACCATCAACACCTTCCCCTGTCCGAGGAACCGCGGCGTGATGAACGCGCCGAGCGCGGGGACGAACACGAACAGGCTTCCGCTGATGATTCCCGGCAGGGTCAGCGGCAGGATGACGTCGCGGAGCGTTCCCGTCCGGGACGCCCCCAAATCACGCGCCGCCTCGACGAGCGAGAAGTCCAGCCCCTCCATGCTCGCGTACAGCGAGAGGAGCATGTACGGGAAGTAGGCGTGCACCAAACCGACCACGATGGCCGGGATACCGTAGTTGAACAGCCCGATGGGACCGTTCAGGATGCCGATTTTCAGCAGCGTTCGGTTGATGACGCCGCTCGGGCCGAACATGAGGTACCACGAGTACGCACGCACGAGGTACATCGTGAAGAACGGCAACAGCACGAGGAAGATGATTACCTTGAACGTTCGGCCGCCGCGACGGGCGAGGAAGTACGCGAGCGGGAACGCCATCACCAGACAGAGGATAGTGGTGATGCCCGCAATCGCGTACGAGAGCATGAGCGAGTGGAAAAACGGCGTCTCCCAGAACGGCCCGCTCCCCGTGAACAGCCCCGAGTAGTTGGCCATCGTCGGCTGCCAGACGATTTCGTAGGCATCGTTGATGCTCATGAAGCTGATGACGACCATGAACGTCAGCGGTGCCATCAACAGGAGTAACAGCCAGAGGAGGCTGGGACTGAGCGTGAAGCCGAGCGTTCGCTTCCGCGAGGCGAAGGCACCGACGATGGCTCCTCGAATCGACCCTGAAGTATCGGAAGACATCGTGAATTAGGCCGTTTTCACTTCGTCCCACGCGTTCTGCCACGCGTCCTCGTTCTCGACGGCTTTGAACGGGATGAAGTCCTCCAAGCGTGACGGCTTGATGGACCCGAACATGTCGTTCTGCTCCTTCGAGAGGTGTTCCTGCGTCTTCGGGTTACAACTCGGCGAGTAGCCCGCCTTGGCGAGGTCGGCACCGAGTTTCGGTGCGATGAACTCGTTTATCACCTTCCACGCGAGGTCCTTGTTCTCGGACTTCTTCGAGACGACGGCGGACTCGAACCACGCGAGCGACCCCTCCTTCGGCGTCGCCATCTTCGGCCACTCGGTGCCGTTCGACCACATCTCGACGATTTCGTTGCGGCCGGACTGCCCGACGAGGAAGTTCCCCTGCTTGAACGATTTGATGTACGTCGGGTCGGCCGCGATGTACCCCTGTAGCTTCGGCTTCTGCTCGATGAGCGTCTTTTTGACCTTCTGTATCTGCTTTTCCGAAAGGGTCACTTTGTCGCCCTCGAAGGCCTTCTTGTAGCCGAGGTACAGCGCCGTCGCGCTCATCGCCTTGAAATGGTTGTCGTACATGACGACCTTCCCGTTCAGGTCGGTCCCCTTGTACTTATCACTGAATAGCACCTCGTAGCTCTGTTCGTGGTCCTCGGGAATCTTGCGCGAGTCGTAGGAGTAACCGTACCAGCCGAATCGAATGGGGACGCCGTACTGCTCGCCGTCCTTCGTGAACTGGTTCTCGCTGAATCCCTTGAAGGTGTCGTAGATATCGGACTTGTTTTTCACGATGTCGTCGGGCACCGGTTCCACGAGCCCCGCGTCCATCATCTTCGGGACGTAGTTATTGTTCGGAACCGCGATGTCGAACTGTTTGTCCTTCCCGGACTTCCACCCGGTGAACATGTTCGAAGAGGACGTGGATTTGGTGAATTTGACGGTCACGTCCAGACGGTCCTCTATCTCTTTTTTCAGGTCCGCGTACTCCTCCCACGTGAGGATGTTGATGGTGTTACCGCCACCGCTTCCGCCACCGCCGCTGAAGAGACACCCCGAGAGACCGGTCATTCCGACCGCACCCGCCGTCCCCGCGGCCTTCAGGAACGTTCGACGACCGCTCTCCGTGCTACTATTCGTCATGCTTCTGCCACCCATGTCTTTGTCATCCATACTCATGAGAAAGCCACGGATTCACATGGTATTAATTCTTCGGCGCATAACCGTTACTCGGTAGCCAATAATTAATACTACCACAGTAATTACCTAAATTTCCCCAGTAGGTTTATACCAAGTGCTGATAGTGGGTAGCACATGGTAGATGATAACGATGTCCTCATCGATCTGCAGGCGGTCAGAAAGGAGTACGACGAGGTGACGGCGGTCGAGAGCATCGATTTCACCATCCGGCGCGGGGAGTTCTTCTCGCTCGTCGGCCCGTCCGGATGCGGCAAGACGACCACCCTCCGCATGATAAGCGGCTTCGAGACGCCGACGCAAGGACGCGTCTCGCTCAACGGCGAGGACATGACAGGCGTTCCCCCTAACGCTCGGGACACTAACCTCGTCTTCCAGCACCTCTCGCTGTTCCCCCACATGAGCGTCGGGGAGAACGTGGCCTACGGCCTGAAGAAGGCGGGCGTCGATTCGGCGACGCGGGAACGGAAAGTGAGCGACTACCTCGAACTCGTGAATCTGGACGGTTACGAGGACCGCCGCCCGGACGAACTGTCCGGCGGGCAACAACAGCGGGTCGCCCTCGCCCGTGCCCTCGTCAACGAACCCAGCGTCCTCCTGTTCGACGAACCGCTGTCGAGCCTCGACCGGAAACTTCGCAAGCAGATGCAGGTCGAACTCAGGAAGATTCACGAGAAGACGCAAGGCTCCTTTTTTTACGTCACCCACGACCAGGAGGTCGCCATGACGCTCTCCGACCGGATGGCCGTGATGAACGACGGCACCATCGAACAGGTCGGCAAACCCGAGGACATCTATCGCAATCCCGCCAGCCCCTTCGTCGCCGACTTCATCGGCGACACCAACCTCTTCGACGGGGACGCGCGAACCCACAACGGCGCGACGACGGTCGATATCGACCGGGACTTCTCGTTCGTCGCCGAGGAAAGCGTCCGCGACGGCCCCGTCACCGTCTCGATTCGCCCCGAGGAGTTCGTCCTCACGGACGGTAACGGACCCGTCAAGGGACGAATCGTCGAGCGCTACTTCCAAGGCGACCAGACGAACTACATCGTCGAACCCGACTCGGAATCCCTGTCGGACGTTCGCGTCGTGATGCAGGGCCGAGAATCGCCGGTCTCGCGCGGTGAACGCGCGGCGTTCGACGTCCGGGACGGCGCGCCGGTCGTCTTCGAGGCGTAGTCGCTCTCGTTTCTATTCAGCACATTTGGCGTCGAACCACGTCGCTCGACGAGGAAGTGTATCAACCGCACGGCTGGATGGATGATTGGCGGCCTCAAAGCGGTCGTGGTCCGTCGCGCGGCGCGACGCTATCGGTTGGTCGTGCGGCGAACTGCCGCGAGTGCCTCGCGCGAGACGACCGACCAGCGCGGTTCGCTGAACTGGCGCGAGAGCGTGTACGCACAGGCGACGAGGACGAGGGCGAAGGCCGCGTCGGTCAACCAGTGGACGCCCAGATAGAGCGTGGACACGACGATGGCCGTCGAGAGGAAGGCCATCGTGTAGGCGTACGCTGTATCGGCTTTTCGAGCATAGAGGGCCGCGAGTACCGACAGGCCGGTGTGGAGGCTGGGGAACGCCTTCACCAGCGTATCCGTCGAGAAGATGCCGTACTGGATGGCGGGGCTGAGTTGGTACATCAGCGGTTGGACGGAGGTCAGATACAGCGACGACACCTTCACGGGGAAGAGGACGAAAAACGGAACCGCCAGCGTGACGAGGATGACGTACGCCAGCGCGTAACGGTGTGCCTCTTCCTCGTCGTGGGCCTTCAGTTTGAAGTACGTGAAGAGTACGGCGAACGGGAAGCCCACGAGGTACACGGCGGTAAACGCGAGCGTGAGCGGTTGCGAGGCCACGGTTTGGAACGTGGCGACGGTCGCGCCTTCGATGGCGTAGACGAACCCGGTGAAGGTCCGTCCCACGTGGAAGTGGAGCGCCACGCTGTTGACGGCCTGGGTGACGACCCACGCGACGCCGAGGTATTTCCAGTCGGTCTTGAGGAAGTCCCGAAGGAGCGTCGTGAGTCGCTCCTCCGGCAAGAACACCTGCTTGCCGACGAACATCACGAGAACGCTCGGTACAGCGACGAGGAGGGTAAACTGCGTCCCGAGCGGGAGGGAATGAAATTGGAGGGCGGGAAGCATCGCTACACTGTACTTTATCGACAGAATATAAAGAAGTTACTTATCGTTGCGGGCCGCTCGGTGCGTATTCGACGCCGACGCCCGCTCGTTCGCCCGTCGAACGATTCCTCGCAACGTCGCGATTTCCCTGCCGGTGGGATGCGCGCGGCCGAAAACGCGCCGAATCATTCGCATGTTCTTCTCGTGTTTTTCGGTCGGCTGTCCGACGGTTTCGAGCAGGTCGGCGAACGCTCCGTAGAACCCCTCTATTTCCGCTTCGTCCGCACGCTCCCGCGAGACGTCCGGGAGTTGGGTCTCCTCGACCGTCAGCGTTCGGAGTTCGTAGAGGGCGACGGTCGCCGCCTGTCCGAGGTTCAGCGCGGGGTACGACGCGCTGGCGGGAATCGAACACACCTCGTCGATGCGCGAGAGTTCCTCGTTGGTCAGGCCGTTCGCCTCCCGGCCGAAGATGAGGACGGTATCGGTTTTCACGTCCCGCAAGCTTTCGGCGAGTTCGCGCGGCGTCTCGAACGGGAACCGAACGTGGTGGCTCGCGTCCTCGTTCGTCGTCGCCGTCATCCCGACTGTGTGATAGTTCTCGACCAACTCGTCGAACGTCACCTCGTCGTAGTTCGGCAGTACGTCCTCGCGGGCCTGTCCAGCGAAGCCGTAGGCCTCGCTGTCGCGGCCGAACTCCGGTGGATTTACGAGTTTCAGGTCGTCCATGCCGAAATTCTTCATCGCGCGTGCGATAGTCCCGATGTTGCCGGGCGTCTTCGGTTCGACGATGGCGACTGCGGGTTTCATTTCGGATACTCTCGGGACACGTCCACGTCCCGCAAGTCGATATGTTCCTGTTCCTCCTCGGGGAGGTCCACGTTCAGTTCGCTCTGGTCGGCCTCCGGCGGTTCCGGTAGGTCGTCCGGGTCGGTATCCACGTGTTCCATCCCCTCGTATCCGTCCGGCGCGCGCCCCCCGTCGGCGAACCATTCGAGGAACTCGTCTTGTAGTTCCTCCTCGCCGCGGAACCGGTCGCCCCCTTCCTCGAAGTACCAGTAGAGGAAGTCGGTCTCGTGGTCCGAACAGACGCCGACCTCCGCCAGCGGTTCGCCGTAGACGACTTCCATCTCGTTACACATCGTGATGTTCTCGTCGCCGTGCACTAACCAGCAGGCGTGGCACGGAGACCCCACGAGCGCCGACAGCCGAAAGAGCCGCGTCCGCGTGTCCTCGTCCATGTCGTCCATCGGTCGGTATTCACCGTTCTCGGTGAACACCTCCTCCTCGTCGAATCGCCACCCGCGAAGTCCGATGCTCACTTTACCCATCACGTTCCCGTAGCGACCGGAAGGACAAAAAGAGCATGTCTGCGGGGCGTGTGTGCGAACGCATCGACGCCGGTCTCGAACCGGTCGCGGAGAAAACGGCGGCGATTCGAGACGTGACGGGGGTGAAGGACAGAGATGCCCGATTAACTCCCTCCGCCACCCATCCGAATGTTTATCATCTTTCACTCGAATCTCGTATCAAACAATGCGTTCTGCAGAGATCTCGTTCCGTGGTGGGGATCATTCGCCGAAGTTCCACGACGCTCTCTCCGACCTCAAACGGCGGGGCTGTAACATCCTCGTCACCGGTCGAGTCTCTGAGACGACGACGAACAGGACGACGATGCAACTGTTGGGAGCGTCCACCGAGGAACGGAAACGCATTCTCGTCCTCACCGACACCGTGGCCCGGTACGCGAACTCGAAGCTTCCCGGCGGGACGAACGCCGACGACCCGGACGTCTGGGTCATCGATTGGGGCGATGACGAGCGCTCGGCTTCGCGGTCGGTGGCGGCACCGTCGCAACCGGGCGTTACGGTCACTTCCGAGGAGTCACTACGGGAACTCCGTGGAGACATCGTTACCGCCGTCAGCTTCTTCGACGAATGGGCCGACGGACTATCCACGTCCGAGTTACGGCTTTCGTTCGACTCGCTCATCAAACCGCTCGAACAGTGTGAGCAGGAGACGGTCGAGCAGTTCCTCAGAACCGTCATGGCCCTCGTCCGGGGTGTCTCCGGGATGGCACACTACCATCTTCCGGTCCCCGATTCGAATCCGGTGGTGCAGGAACTCACGCCGCTGTTCGACGCGCGCGTCGAACTCCGACAGACGAACGGACTGGTTCCGGAACAGCGCTGGCACATCCCGGAGTACGGCCAGACGACCAACTGGGTTCGGCTATGAATTTCGAGTGGGACACCGAAGACCCACTCGGCGTACCGACGTTCGAACCCAACCCCGACGCGCCGGGGGTCAGAATTTGGGACCCCATCGACAAAGGAAGTTTCGTCTTCCGGACCCCATCCCCGGTTTCGCTCCAGCCGGGAGAGACGGAGGATTTCGTCGTTCCGTTGGACTCCGCCGTCGAATTCCGGACGAGCGAACTCGAAATCCCCGAGCGTATCGATTTCAACGTCTGGAACTCCCCGGAAGGCGTCTCCGAGCAGGTCTTCCCGTCAGGCGACGGGTGGCAGTCCTCGGAACCCGTCGAATACCTCGAACTGCCGTCCGCCGCGGTGAAAATCTACGTCCGCGTCGGTTGTGACCTCTCCATCCGAGAGCGGGGCGGCTCGATGTGCGTGGAACTGGACGCCGAGCGGACGATTTCCATCGGCTGTCGCTCGCTCAACGAATCACCGGCGGGAACGATAACCGCCACGGAGAACATCGAGGACGTGATGCGGGCCGTTTCGCTGTTCGGGTCCGCACTGAAGACGCTCTCACCCGAGCGGTCGTTTCCCAGTCTGCGCGGCCACCCGCCGCTCATCGAACGGGGGGAGGAGTTTTCCGTCCCCTCGCACATCACCCGTCCCGACTCGGAGGTCCGACTGGTGCTCCCGCCGGAACGACGGTACGTCTACGCCGCCACGTCGCTCGCGTACTATCTAGGTGCCGAGGTGGTTCCCGGCGACACCCCGCGGCTCGAAACTCCGGCGGGCGCGTATTCGTTAGCGGGCGGTGGTGGCTTCGACGGGTTCGAAGCCGAGGTTTCCCGCGCGTTTCAGCACGTCTTCTTCTTCGATTGTGTCATCCGGGAGGAGGGGTTCTACGACGTCCCGGTCTACGAGCGCCAGCAGGTCGAACCCCTCGTCGAGTTCGACTTCGCCGACCTGTATGCGAAATCGCTCGCGGAACAGTTGGAAGCGTACCTGTCCGTGCCGTTCGACGCCATCGAGTCCGTTCTACCGCCGTGGCATCTGACCATGGACATCGTTCCGTCGGCGGAAAACGCCGACGTGCTTCCGTTCGTCGCCGACGAACTCCCGTTGATTCGATGTCCGACGCCGACGGCCGCGAGCCGCGTCGAGGCGCAACCGACGGAGATCACCGACTTTTGTCGAAGCCCTCGGACGGAAACGAGTGATCCGCTCGAAACGCGGCCCGTGAGTCCGGAGCCGGTGGAGACGGTAGAACACGTCTGGGTCGGCGACGGCGTTCCGATGGGGAGTAACAAAGCGACGGTCGAATCCTACCGTCGTCGCGTCGATTCCGAGACGTCGAATCGCTCGACGATTCACGTCCAAATCGTCTGTAACGACCCAATGATGAAAGCAGAGGGAACGGTGCGAGACCTCTATCAGTTCACGGATTCGACATGCCACGAGGCCGATATCGCGTACGACGTGACGACGGACGAACTTCGGTCCCTGTTCGCCACGGAGGTCGATTTCCTTCACTACATCGGTCACGTCAACCACGACGGAATCGAGTGTGTAGACGGCGTGCTCGACACGAGAACGCTCGACACCGTGAACGTCGAGTCGTTCTTGCTCAACGCCTGTCGCTCCTACGAACAGGGGGCCACGCTGGTGGAGAAGGGCAGTCGGGCGGGCGTTGCCACGCTCTCGGAAGTGCCCAACGAACCGGCCACCGAGATGGGCTGCTTGCTCGCTCGCGGACTCGGGTCGGCGCTCTCGTTTCGGACCGCGCTCTCCGTCGCACAGTCACAGACGCTGTTGGGGGACCGGTACGTGATTATCGGCGACGGCGGAATGTGTCTCTGTCTGCCGTTTTCGGGAACCACTTCGATGGTACACATCGAGAACATCCGCGACGGAATCTACACCGTTCGGCTGAAACCGTACAAGACACCGCGCTACAGCGCCGGGTCGATGAGCGGGTCGATCTGGGACGACGACGCCAAACTGTATTTAGCGCCCAAATCGCACACCACGTTCGAGATAACGGCGGACGAGTTCGAAGCGGGGGTGTGCGAGCAATCGATGCCGATCGAATACGACGGGGAACTGTACTGGAGCGAGGAAATCACCGCCGCGGACCTGCACTGAAAGGGCCGATTTTTATCCCTTCGTTCCCCCTAGTTCCGGTATGCAGAACGTTGTCGCCGCGGGACTCGGCATCGGGCCGGAACATCCGCCGCGAATCATGGGTGTGTTGAACGTCAGCGAGGAGTCGCCGTACGACCCGAGCGTGTACGACGACCCGGCTGACGCCGCGGGGTACGTGGACCGAGAACTCGTCGGAGAAGGCGCGGACATCGTGGACGTCGGTCTGGAGTCGGCGAACAAACGCTTCGACGTGCTGTCCGCCGAGGAGGAACTCGACCGACTGGGGACCGCCCTCGAAACCATCGAACTCGTCGAAGGGAATCCCGTCTTCTCCATCGAAACCCGCTACGCCGAGGTCGCGGACGAGGCGCTGTCGGGCGGGTTCGACATGGTGAACGACATCTGTGGCTTCGCGGACCCGGAGATGGCGGCGGTCTGTGAGCGCCACGACGCCGCGGTCGTGAAGATGGCCAGCCCGCCGGATTTGACCCGACCGGGTGCCATCGAACGCGTGGACGACATTTACGACGCGCTGGCGTCCGAACCGCTGACGGGCAAGACCATCCTCGACCCGGCGTTCGGCGGGTGGAGCGAAGCGAAGACGCTCGCCGACGACCGGGAGACGTTCCACCGACTCGGCGAGTTCCGGGAACTGGGTCGTCCCATCCTCGTCTCCATCAATCGGAAGAACTTCATCGGCGACGTGGTGGGACGGGACACGGAAGAGCGCCTTCCGGCCAGCCTCGCCGCGACGGCGCTGGCGGTCGAACGCGGCGCGGACGTCATCCGAACGCACGACGTGGCGGAAACGCGCGACGCCGCCGTCATCGGCCACGCGTTCGGTCGGGAACGCCAATGACGCGATGGCGTCCGCTCGGGGGCGTCTCGTGAACTTCGCCGAGTGGGAACCGGCCTATCTCGCCATCCTCTCCGATTTCGGGTTTTCCCGCGACCGGGACGAGCACGCCCGCGACGTGCTCGCCGATTTCGCGCTCCCGTTCGACCACGCTCGGTTCGATTCCGTTTCGGGGAGCACCGTCGCCGTCGCCGGTGCCGCTCCGTTGCTCGCGAACGAACTCGACGTGGCGCGGGCGGCGGACGTCGTGTTCGCCGCCTCGACGGCGGCCGACGTCCTCCTCGACGCCGGAATCGACGTGGACTGCATGGTGACGGACCTCGACAAGAACCCCGAGACGGCCCGCGAATTGAGCAAGCGGGGGGTTCCGGTCGCGGCACACGCGCACGGGGACAACATCCCCGCGATTCGAACCGACGTCGCCACGTTCGACGCGGACAACGTGTTGGCGACGACGCAAGCGAAACCGCGGGAGGCGGTCGAGAACTTCGGCGGCTTCACGGACGGCGACCGGGCGGCGTTCCTCGCCGACCACTTCGGGGCGGGCGAACTGGTTTTCCCCGGGTGGGACTTCGACGACCCGAGCGTCGATTCGATGAAGCGGCGGAAACTCGACTGGGCGGAACGCCTCCTGTACTGGTTGGAACGACGGCGGGACGAGCGGTTCTCTGTACTGGACGGTCGGCGGGGAGCCATCGACGCCGACGTATCGGGATTCGACCGGTAATCGGGGTCGGGCGGCGACCAGAACCGAAGGATGATTTTTGTGCGTCGGCGAGAAATCGACTCGGACGATGGTTTCCGAGAAGGAGAAGATGCTGGCGGGCGAGTTGTACGATCCTGCCGACCCGGAACTCGCGGACGAGCGACGGCGGGCGCGGGAACTCACGCGACGGTTCAACGGGACGGACGAGACGGAAACCGAGACGCGAGAATCACTGTTACAGGAATTGTTCGGTTCGACGGGGGAGCATCCGCACGTCGAACCGCCGTTTCGGTGCGATTACGGGTACAACATCCGTGTCGGCGATGGCTTCTACGCGAACTTCGACTGCGTGATTCTGGACGTGTGCCCCGTCGAGATGGGACGGAACTGCTGGCTCGGTCCGGGCGTCCACGTGTACACGGCGACGCACCCGCTCGACGCCGAAGCGCGGGTCCAAGGCCCGGAGTACGGGAAGCCGGTGACGATGGGCGACGACGTTTGGGTCGGCGGCAGGGCGGTCATCACCCCCGGCGTGACGGTCGGCGACGGGGCCGTCGTCGCCGCCGGTGCCGTGGTGACCGACGACGTTCCGGAGAACGCGGTCGTCGGCGGGAATCCGGCGACGGTCGTCGAGGAACTGGACGGCTAAGCGGCCCCGTTTCTTGCGCGACGTTCGAACAGGTTTATTTCACAGGGCGTCGAGTGCTACCGCATGACGCACGACTGTTCGTTTCTCCGCGACCTGCCGTTAGACGACGACCGATACTCCTTCGGCGACTCACACCGCGCCGGACACGCGGGCGATTGGGGAACGCGCGAGACGGAGGAGGTGCGACCGGACGCCGTCGTCTGGCCGGAATCCACGGCGGAGGTGTCGGCGGTGCTCGCGGCGGCGGACGAGCGAGGCGTTCCGGTGACGCCCTACGCCGCCGGGACGGGACTGGAGGGCAACGCGGCACCGACTCGCGGCGGCATCAGCCTCGACATGACGCGGATGGACGCGGTGCTCGACGTGCGGCCGGACGACTTTCAGGTGGACGTCGAACCGGGAATCATGGGCACGGCCGTGGACGAAGCGGTCGCCAGACACGGCCTGTTCTTCCCGCCGCTCCCTTCCTCCGGCGACATCTCGACGGTCGGCGGGATGATAGCCAACGACGCGAGCGGGATGCAGACGGTGAAGTACGGCGAGATTCACGACTGGGTGCTCGAACTGGAAGCCGTCCTCGCCGACGGGTCGGTCGTCACGGCGGGGAGCAAGGCGGTCAAAACGTCGAGCGGGTACAACCTCAAGGACCTGCTCGTCGGGAGCGAGGGGACGCTCGCGGTCGTCACCCGTGCGACGCTCGAACTCGCCGGACGACCCGAACAGATTCGCGGCGGCCGCGCCATCTTCGATTCCTTTTCGGACGCCGTGGACGCGATTTCCGACGCGGTGCGCTCCGGCGTGGACGTGGCGAAGATAGAACTCGTGGACGAGACGAGCGCGACGATGGCGAACGCGTACACGGGGTCGTCGCTGCCCGACGTTCCGATGGTGTTCCTCGAATTCCACGCGAACCACGGCATCGAGGACGAAATCGCGTTCTGTCGCTCGGTGTTCGAAGCCCACGACGTGTCCCGGTTCGAGGTCGGGGACGAAGCGGAGATGGACGACCTCTGGCAAATTCGGCGGGAGATGGCCTTCGCGGTCGAAGCGTACGACCCCGACCTCTCGCCGCTCCACCTCGGCGACGTGACGGTTCCCATCAGCGAGTACCCCGAGATGGTCCGTCTCGTGCGGCGACTCGCCGACGAACACGACCTGTTGATTCCCTGCTTCGGCCACGCCGGGGACGGCAACCTCCACTACTCCGTGCTGGTGGACGAATCCGACGACGACCACATCGAACGCGCGCGGGAGGCACAGACCGAAATCGTCCACACCGCCATCGAGTGGGGCGGCACCTGTACCGGCGAACACGGTATCGGGCGGGGAAAACGGGAGTACCTCGAACTGGAACACGGCGAGGAGAGCGTCGAAGCGATGCGACGGCTAAAGCGCGCGCTCGACCCGAACGACACGCTCAATCCGGGGAAGATGTTCCCCGAGACGGTCGGTGGCGGGCGAATCGAGAACTGAACCGCCGAGCCTCAGGCGTCGAGATCGCGTTTCGGCACTTCCCGGTAGCGCTCGCGTCCGACGGGCGTTCGCGTCTGCACGAGATAGGTCTCCTCGGTGAGGTCGTAGATGGTCTTCGTCCGACCCGATTCTGACCGTTCCGTCACGCGCGGAACGTCGTTACAGTTCGAGAGGTGGTCTCCGAGTTCCCAGCTGATCGGGGTACCGCGTGCCGACGGCTCCGCCGAGGAGGGGGTCGCTCCAGATATACGTGTGCCGTTCTGACATTCCCCACGCAAATCCATATCACATAGAATGATAGTAGGTGATAAAACAATATCGGCATCGAATTGGCTAAAAAGAACCCGGGAAAAACGCCGGGACGGTTCCGAACGTCGGGGGGTTTTACGGGTGGACCACATAGGGGGACGGATGGACCCCAACAGCGTCCGCCAACAGTGGGCAGAACGGTCGGGAGAGTACTCGCCGGACTACTACGCCTACTACGGTCCCAACGAGACGAGCGAACTGATACGCGCCCGCCTCGACGCCGCCGTCGCGCCGGACGCGTCGATTCTCGAACTCGGCTGTAGTTCGGGTCGACACCTCGCCCACCTCCACGAGGCGGGGTACGAGAACCTCCACGGCATCGAGATCAACGACGAAGCGCTCTCGGTGATGGAGGACACGTACCCGACCCTCGCCGAGGAGGGAACGTTCCACATCGACTCCATCGAGAACACCGCCCCCGAGTTCGACGACGGTCGGTTCGACGTTGTGTTCTCCGTGGAGACCCTCCAACACCTCCACCCCGACGACGAGTGGGTGTTCGACGAACTGGCCCGGATAACCGACGACCGCCTCATCACCGTCGAAAACGAGGGGGGAAACGAAGAGGAAGACGAGGAAGGGAGAGGCGAGTCGGAAACGGAACGTCGGGGTGAGGAACCGGACGAAACAGGAGAAGCGGGAGGAGCGGAGGTAACAGTGGAAACGAACGTCAACTACGTCCGCGGCGAGTTCCCGCTGTACTACCGAAACTGGAACCGAATCTTCACCGAGCGCGGGTTCGTCGAAATCGATTCCGAACCGCTCGACAGAGACACGCTTCGGGTGTTTCGACCCAATTGATTCGGCCGATTCCGTCGAGTCCTCCGATTCTCCTTAGTCGGCCGATTCCGCTTCTCAGTCGTGAACCAACACGTCCACGACGCTCGGCCCGTCCTCCGCGAGGGCGGTCTCCAGCGTCTCCGCGATGTCCTCCGGTGACTCGACGAGATGGCCGGACGCGCCGTGGCTCTCCGCGTTCGTCGGAATATCGACGGGGGGTTCGAAGTCCATGCCGACGTACTCGTGGTCCTCGTCCTCGCCGCCGAACAGCTTCAGCGTGTTGTCCTTCAGGATGCGGTAGTTGCGGTTGTCGGGGACGACGACGGTCACGTCCACGCCGTACCGCGCCGCCGAGTAGAGCGTATGGGGATAGTAGAGGTACGACCCGTCGCCGACGAATCCGACGACCTGCCGCGGGTCGTCCGTCTCGGCCTCGGCCATCGCGGCACCGACCGCGGCGGGGAGACCGTAGCCGAGGCCGCCGCCCTTGTTCGAGATGTAGGACTCGCGTTCGAAGGGCCACCGGAGGAGCATGACGTACTTCGAGGTGATGCCTTCGTCCACGATGTAGGGGGACGACAGCGTTTCGCGGAGGGTATCGACGAGTTCGGCTTTCGACGCGCGGGGGTCGTCCCCGCTCCCCTCGCCCATCGACGCCATCTGCTGTCCGGCGAACTCCTTGAACTGCCGGACGCGTTCCAACCGCCCCGCGAGTTCGTCGTCCGATAGCTCGACCGCCTCGGCGAGTTCGTCCATCACGAGACCCAAGTCGCCGGTCACGGCAACGTCGGCGGGCGTGTTCTTGCCGACCTGCCACGGTTCGTCGTTCAGGTCGATGAGGGTCGCGTCGTCGGGCACGAGGTCGCGGTCGTGGCGCGTGAGGGTCGTGTTGGTCGAACAGCCAGCGAAGACGAGGGTATCGCTGTTCATCGTCGCGGCGGCGATGTCCTCGTCCGGCGGGACGTGGGACACCCACTGCTCGTGGTCGCCGGGGAAGTCCACCTCGCAGGCCAGAATCTCGGCGTGAACGCGCGCCCCCATCACCTCGGCGAGTCGAACCGCCGCGTCCAGCGCGTCGACGTCCGAGTACGCGTTGTGTCGCGGGATGTGGTCGCCGACGACGAGCACGGGGTCGTCCGCCTCCGCGAGCAACTCGGCGGCCCGCGCGATGGCGGTCGGGTCGCCCGCTCCGGGGCTCTGAATCCGGCCGAGCCGTTCGGGGTCGGCGTCGGTCTCGTCCATCATCACGTCCAGCGGGAGCGAGAGGAAGACCGGACCCGTGGGCGGCGTTTGGGCCACGCGGAACGCCCGCCGGAGCATCGTCGGGACAGACTCCACGTCGGTCACTTCCGCGCTCCACTTCGTGAACTGCTCCGTCATGGCGAGCACGTCGCCCGACAGGATGGGTTCCTCGTGGCGGAAGTCGAGGCTGTGTGCCCCGGCCGTGACGACGAGCGGTGCGCCGGTCACCGACGCGCCGTAGAGGTTCCCGAGGCCGTGGGCCACGCCCGGCGCGACGTGGAGGTTGACGACGCCGACCGGACTGCCGTCCTCGTCGGCGCGGTAGTTCTTCGTGCTCGCGTACCCGGCCGCCATTCCGACCGCGATGTCCTCGTGCGGCGCGAGGACGTACTCCAGTTCGCTCCCGCCCAACGCCTCCATGACGGGGAGTTCGGTCGTTCCGGGGTTGCCGAAGACGTACCGAACGCCGTAGGATTCGAGAACGTCGGTGAACAACTCGGCTCCCGTCCGTGAGTCTGCCATGGCGGTGACTGGATGCGAGCCACCAAAGGAGTTCTGGATGTATGTAACTATTTTTCGAGAACGGACGATGAAACCGTGTGCCACGGTATCGTCTCTTCGAGAATTTTCAAGTGTGAGGGCCTACTACGGCCGTCACCAACTGAACGAAGGTGTTCGAGAAGTTCTCATGATTCCATCACGATATCGAAATGCGGTGTTGTTCGCCCTGCTCGCGGTCATCTGGGGTTCGTCGTTCGTCGCCATCGAAACCGGCTTGCGCGCGCTTCCGCCCGTGCTGTTCGCGGCGCTCAGATACGACATCGCCGGTGCGCTGCTGTTGGTCGCCGTCGCCGTCTTGGGACGCCGACGCGACGACTTCCAGTGGCGGCCGGTGACGCGAACCGACTGGACGCTCGTCGGCATCGGCGGCGTCTTCATGTTCGGCCTCTACCTCGCGCTCGTCTTCACCGGCCAACGGTACGTCACCAGCGGCGTCGGTGCCGTCGTCCTCAGCCTCAAGCCCGTCGTCACGCCGCTGTTCGCGCTGGCACTGTTGCCGAACGAGCGGTTCGACGCGCTCGAAGTCGCGGGCGTCCTGCTCGCGCTGGTCGGCGTCGTCGTGGTGGCCGACCCGACTTCACTCGGCGGTTCGACCGTCGGCGTCGGCCTCCTGTTCGTCGCCGCGACCGTCTTCGCGCTGGCGTCCGTGCTGACCCAGCGACTCCGGACGACGCTCCCGGCCCTCTCCCAGCAGGCGTGGATGATGGCCGTCGGCGCGCTGGTCCTGCACGCGACCAGCGCCGCGCTCCGCGGTTGGCCGAGCGTTTCGTTCACCCAACCCGCCCTCGTCTCGTTGGCGTACCTCGCGGTCGTCGTCAGTATCGTCGGGTATTTCATCTACTTCGACCTGCTGGAGGGCATCGGCGCGAACGAGGCCAACCTCGTGAACTACGTCGTTCCCGTGGTCGCCACGCTGTTCGGGGCGCTCCTGCTCGGCGAACCCATCACCGACGCCACGGTTACGGGATTCCTCGTCATCGTCGCCGGGTTCGTCCTGCTGAAGTGGGCGGCGCTCAAGCGCGGCGTCGTCGCCGCGCGCCGCCCGGCGCGCTCGCTCCCCGGCGCGACCTCTTCGGAGACCGTTGTCGTCTCCGGGAACGTCTACTATCGGGGATGAGCGGATGACGTAATCGGGAGCCGTTTTCTCTGTTTTGAGGGACTCGGGTCGGCGAACTCGCGGGTATCGGGTTGGTTTCCCATTCCTGAATTATTTGTTAAAAATATTGACCCTCCGGTTCGCCCGAACGTACAAGTCGAACGCCGTCGTGTCGAATTGCATGGCGACTTGTCCCTACTGCGAGGAAGACATCACCGACTGGGCACAGCGTCTCGAACGCGGGGCCGCGGCGAGCACGCCGAAGGTCTGGACGTGTCCCGACTGCGACCGCGTTCTCGGCATCACGGACTGGGGGTCCACGTAGTGGCCCTCGAAGGGTGGCGACGACGGGAGGATTTGGAGGGCGGCAAACAGATCCGAATCTGGTGCAGCGACGACGGCGCGCGGGAACTGTACGTGGAGAACCTGACCTACCGCGACGAGGGGTACGCCGTCTACGCCTACGACGTCCCCGAGGACGAGTGGCACACCATCGCCGAGTCGGATTCGCGGGCCGAGGCCGTGGAAGCGGCGACCGAGTGGGCGACCAGTTAGAGGAGCGCCCGCAGTTCGTCGCTGGGGTCGAGGGCGTCGAGTTCCGCGTCCGCGTCGAGGTCCGACAGGACGTCCTCCCCGGCCGCGGTGTTCGCCATCGCCGTCGCGTGAGAGAGGTAGGATAACCGCAAGAGCCAGCGCGCGTCGGCAACGTCGTCCGAGTCCCCGACGTGGAAGGTCGTCCACCCCGATTCGGGATAGATGTGGTGGGGTTCCGTTCGTCCCGCCGCGACGAGTTCGTCGCGCACGCGCCGCGGAAACGCGATGTCGAGGATACCCCACTCGTGAACGTGGCCGATCTCCCGCGGGCCGAGCGTGAACTCCGTTCCGCCGAACCGGTGTTCGCCGATTTCCACGCCGTCCCACTCCGAGACGTCCGCGACGAGCGCGTCGATTTCTGCTGTCATCGCTCCACCTTCTGCCCCCAGAAGCCGCCGTGTTTTCGAACCGTTACGTCGCCGAGCACCCGCGTTTGACAGGCGAGGCGAAGCCCCGACTCCGGGTCGTGGGGGGGTTTCGAGAGCCGGTTTCGCTCGCTCGATTTCGGGTCGCTCACGTCCCCTTCCACCTCCACGGCGCACGTCCCACAGACCGCGTTTCCTCGGCAGTTCAGATAGCGCGCCGACCCGTTGTGCGGCGTCTCGTCGGCGGCGAGCAACACGTTTCGAAGCACCGACCCCTCCTCACATTCCATCTCCCGACCGCGATAGCTGACGGTGGGCATACTGTGTCATTATGTCGCACACATGCTTGCTCCTTTCGGGAAAATCGCGTCGCGGGTGCGATGTCGTCGCTCCGGGGGGACGGCTCGGGTACGAAGAAACCGGACGTGGCAATAGAGGGATGGCCCGTCGCGGGCCATCCGCCCTGTGGTTGCAGTGTCTATGAGGCACGTGTGGGACGCCGGGAACACGTCCCGGTTTCCACTGAGCATCCCACGGAAAAACTGCTATTTCCTAACTAGTTGGGGAGTCACGGAGCCAGCGCGCGCATGGTCTCGCGCGCCTCCTCAACCGTCGCACCGCGGGGGAATCCGACCGCGACCGCATCAACGCCGTCGATGTCGGCGAACTTCTCGAACTCCTCGCGGGCGCGTTCGGGCGTGCCAGCGGCCGAGAGATGGTCCAGCAGGTCGTCGTTCACCAGTTCGGTCGCTCGCTCCTTGTCGCCGTTGCCCCACGCCGTCGAGATGTCGTAGGCGACGTCCTCGTAGCCCTGTCGGGCCAACGAATCGCGGTAGTACGTGCCCATGCCGCCGATGTAGAAGGCGGCGTGTTGGCGGGCGAGGGTTCGGGCGCGCTCGCCGTCGTCCAGTGCACAGCAGGTCAGAGACAGCGTCACTTCCACGTCGTCCTCGTCGCGGTTGCCGAGGTCCACGCCCCTACGCAGGTCGTCGAGGCGGTCTTCCATGCCGTCGGGCGTGAATAGCGTCGCGTGCCAGCCGTCGGCGAACCGTCCCGCGAGTTCCACCGACTTCGGTCCCATTCCGGCGGCGTCTATCGGCGGCGGCGTCTCCGGCGGGTCACACCGCAGTCGGAAGCCGCCCAGCGTGAAGCAGTCGCCGTCGTAGTTCACCGTCTCGCCCGACAGCACCTTCCGAACGATGTCGATGGTTTCGCGGGTTCGTCGGAGCGGACGGTCGAACGCCTCGCCGTGCCAGCCCTGGATGACGGCCGGACCGCTCGGGCCGATACCGACGCGAAACCGCCCGTCGGACACCTCTTGGAGCGTTGCGGCGGTCTGTCCGATGAGCGCGGGCGACCGCGAGTAGACGTTCACGATGGACGGCCCGAGACCGATTTCGTCGGTCCCGAGCGCCATCGCGGTCAGACTCGTCACCGCGTCGCGCCCCCACGTCTCGGGAAGCCACGCGTGGTCGTATCCCAACTCCTCCGCCGTCCGTGTCAGGTCCACGAGCGTGTCCACGCTCGGTTGCGCCGCGACCGGGAGATGCACCGTTTGCTTTGCAGGCATTTCCTACGAATGATTCGTGTGGTCACCTATCAGTGTCGATGTTCACGATTCGTCAGTTTCCGGGAGTTGTTTTTCCGGGTCCGACCGTCCTCACACGCCGAACGAATCGGACTCGATGTCCGTGACGGGCGGGAACGCACGAAGCGACGGCACGACCAGCCAGTAGCCGACGAGCAGACAGTACCCCACCGCGGAGAGGCCGATGACCGTCGCGCTTCCGTACGCGTCTCCGAGGAAGCCACCGACGAGGTACCCGAGCGGGCCGATGGCGGCGACGAGGCTGCCGATGGTCGAACTCACCCGCGCGAGCAAGTCGTTGGGAACGCCGGTTTGAATCGTCGCGCTGACGAGGACGTTGTAGATTCCGATGGGAACGGTGGCGATGCCGTAGCAGAGGAGCGCCGCGGGAAGCCAATCGACCGAGACGACGCCGAGTTTGCCGACCGCGGCAACCAGAAAACCGACGACGACGAAGCGACCGAACGGAACCGTCTCGAACCGCGACGCGACGAGCGACCCCACGAGGAGACCGACGGTCATGGCCGCGATGAGCAGTCCGTACGTCTCCGCCCCGCCGAGCGAATCGGCGAACGCCGGGAGTACCGCCGTCGATGCGCCCGTGAACGCGCTCACGAGACTCGCCGCGATGACCATGTGTCCGACGACCGAGTTCCGAATCAGGTCGAACCCCTCGCGGATGTCGGCGACGTACTCCGCGGCGCTCGGTGACGTTCCGGTCTTCTCGGTCGTGGGAACACTCAGGAGAGCGAAAAAGAAGGCACCCACGGCGAACGTCGCCGCGTCCAATGCGAACAGCGCGACGGCACCGAGAAGGGCGATGAGCGCCCCCGACAGGGCTTGGGCCACCGCACCGATGGTCTGGTGCGTCGCCGAATCGAGCGAGTTCGCACGCGGCAGGAGTTCGTCGTCCACGAGTCGGGGGAGGGCGGCCTTTTCCGCCGGAGCGTTGATCCGTTCGAGCAGTGCGAGCACCCCGACGACGGCGAGGACGAGAGTGACACTGGGGGTGTGAACGGACGCGACGAGGGGAACCGAGAGGACGACGACGGCTTGCGCCGCCGCGACGAGAACGAGGAGTCGGGAGATGCGCGAGCGGTCGACGATGGGACCGAACAGGAACCCGAACACCACCGGAAGCCGGGACAGAAATCCGGCGAGTCCGGTGTAAAACGTCGAGCCAGTTAGCTGATACACCAACCACATCGACGCGATGGAGTACAGTTTGTCGCCGACCCTGTTGACGATGCGAGCGAAATACAACCGGCGAAATCCCGTGTTCGCGAGCAACGTTCCCGTCTTCGACGCGCCGAACCGTCCGCGCCATCCCGCCGATTCGGACGACGAATTGACATCTCCCATACGAACCATCGCGCCGCGCCGATAATGAGGATTCGGCGAACGCCAGTTCTGTAAGAATCCATATCATTTTTCGAGGGATTGATGGGAGATGCCGTCGAACGGTTTCGACATGACCTACGGGACGGACTCCGCGATGGACGAACTCGCCGTTCTCGGCAACGAGATTCGCATGTCCATCCTCCGGGAACTCGCCGACGCCTCGGGGTCGCTCTCTTTCACCGAACTCCGCGAGCGGGTCGGCGTCCGCGACACTGGCAAGTTCAACTACCACCTGACGAAACTCTGTGAGTACTTCGTCCGGCAAACCGACTCTGGATACGAGTTGGGCCACGCCGGAACGCGGGTCATCACGGCGGCGACGTCGGAGACGGCGACCGAGTTCGACGCGAACGGGGGCGACGATTCGTGTCCCGTCTGCGGCGAACAGGACTGTGAAAAACTGTTCCACGTCCACCTGACGCCGAATCGGTTCTGACGGCACGCTCCGATTCCGGGCGATAGTCCCGCGAGCAGTGCTGCTGGCGGGCCGTTTTTGATACTGGATAGTTCTCTTTTCCCCGCATTCTCTCACTCTATCTCCATGCTTTCATTCTCCCATTCTCCCACTCTCTCTATTCCACCACTCTATCTCCACTCTCTCGCTCTCTCTCCTTCCTTCGCACGATGTAACCACATTTGGTTTCGAAACCCGCCGAAAATAGCCGTGTTTGGTTTCTGAGTAACCATTTACCGCTTCCTTTCGTATCTCTCCCCGATGACCGAGGTCGCGCTTGGAAACGACACGCGGTTCGAACTCACGGTTTCCGACGTGACCGGTGCGGTCGGCGATTCGATAACCGTCCTTCCCATCGTGGTCGCCGTGGCCGCGCTCACCGACCTGCACCTTCCGACCCTCCTCCTCGGCTTCGCCGTCTTCCAAATCGTCTGGGGGGTTCACTACGACCTCCCGATTTCGGTCGAACCGATGAAGGCGCTCGCCGCGCTCGTCATCGCGGGGTCGCTCACCACCGGCGAGTTCGTGACCGCCGGGGCAATCGCGGGGGTCGTCCTCCTCGCGGTCGGCCGGACGGGGACGCTCTCGCGCATCACGCCGTACGTCGGCGAACCGGTGGTCCGGGGTATCCAAGTCGCGGTGGCGCTCATGCTCGCCCGAACCGGGGTCGACCTCGGGGTTGGAAACCCGTCGGTCGCGCTCGTCGCCGTCCTCATCACGGGCGTCGTCGTCGCACTGGGCTACCGTCGGGCGAGCGCGCTGGTCGTCCTCGCGTTCGGCGTGGTGCTCGCGGAACTGAGCGTCGGCGTACCGTCGCCCCGGCTTCCCCAGTTCGCGCTCGGATTCTCGCCCGCGCTGACCGAAACCACCATCTCGGCGACGCTGGGGCAACTGGCGATGACGGTCGGGAACGCCGCGGTCGCCACCTCGCTACTCCTCGCCGACCTGTTCGACGCCGACGTGGCCCCGGACGAACTGGCGACGAGCATGGGCGTCATGAATCTCCTCGCGGTGCCCTTCGGCGCGATGCCGATGTGCCACGGGAGCGGCGGCGTCGCCGGGAAGTACGCCTTCGGCGCGCGGAACGCCAGCGCCAACCTCGTCCTCGGAATCATGTACGCGCTGGCCGCGATTTTCGCGGCGTCGGTCGTGGCCGCCTTCCCGCTCTCCGTCTTGGGCGTCGTCCTCGTCGTCGTCGCGTTCTCGCTCTGCCGGTCGGGGCTCGACACCGAGGACCGCTGGTTCGCGGTCGGCGTGGGACTGCTCGGCCTCCTCACGAACGTCGGAATCGCGTTCGTCGTCGGCGTCGGCGCGTGGTGGGTGCGGAACAAGCTATAATCCGTCCCGACCAGACAGTTCGTCCATGGACGACCCCTCGAAACAGTTCGGACCGAACCGCCAGCGAGAGGTGTACGCGGGCGGCATGCTCGCCGACCAGACGCCGGACCTGCCGACCGCACCCGACGAACTCGCCGACCTCGCACGCGAGCATCTTCCGCCGGAAGCCCACGCCTACGTCGCGGGATCGGCCGGGTCCGAGAGCACGAAGGACGAGAACCGCCGCGCGTTCGACCGCTGGCGAATCGTTCCGCGGATGCTCCGCGACGTGTCGGAGCGCGACCTCTCGGTCGAAATTCTGGGCCAAACGCTTCCCGTCCCGGTCATGCTCGCGCCCGTCGGCGTCCAGTCCATCATCCACGAGGAGGGCGAACTCGCCACCGCGCGGGCCGCCGCGGACCTCGACGTGCCCCTCGTGTTGAGTTCGGCGTCGTCGGAGACGATGGAGGACGTGGCCGAGGCGTTGGGCGACACGCTCGGCTGGTTCCAACTCTACTGGAGCGCCGACCGGGGCGTGACCGCGAGTTTCCTTTCGCGGGCCGAAGACGCGGGCTACGAGGCCGTCGTCGTCACGCTCGACACGCCGATGATGGGGTGGCGCGAACGCGACGTGGACCACGCCTACCTTCCGTTCCTCGACGGCGAGGGCGTGGCGAACTACCTCTCGGACCCGGCGTTCCGCGACGCGCTCGACACGCCACCCGAGGAGGACATGAGTTCCGCGCTCTGGCGGTTCACCGAGACCTTCGGCGACCCGTCTCTGTCGTGGGACGACCTCGATTTCCTCCGGGAACACACCGACCTGCCGATACTGCTGAAGGGAATCCTCCACCCCGACGACGCGCGCGAAGCGGTCGAACGCGGCGTGGACGGACTCGTCGTTTCGAATCACGGCGGGCGGCAGGTGGACGGCGCTATCGGCGCGCTCGACGCCCTGCCAGACGTCGTGGATGCCGTCGGCGACGACGTGCCGGTCCTCTTCGACAGCGGCGTCCGTCGCGGGGCCGACGCGTTCCGCGCTGTCGCGCTCGGAGCCGACGCCGTTCTGCTCGGGCGACCGTACATCTACGGCCTCGCAATCGCGGGACGGGAGGGTGTTCGCGGGGTGCTTCGAAACTTCCTCGCGGACCTCGACCTGACGATGGCGCTCTCGGGTCACACCTCGTTCGAGGACGTGACGCGCGCCGCGCTTCGAGAGACGGGTGACTGATTCGCCCCGTGGGCGAGGAAACCCTTTGAGGCTCGCGACCGTATCGAAGACGAGTATGGGGGAGAACGGATGGGACCGGACGACCGGACCGAGGGACAAGAGCGGACGATGATGGAAGGAGAGGACCCGTACGACATCGAGTCCTGGGAGCCGCGAACGTGGATGGACAAGCTCTCGCTTCGCTTGTATCACCTCCTCTCGGAAGCGACTCGCATCGTCACGCTCGCGCTCGCCCTGACGTTCGTCGTCATCGAACTCGGATTGGTCGCGACGACGCTCTCGCGTCGTCCGCTTCTCGGCCTGTTCTCGTTCGTCTCCATCGTCCCGGCGTTGTTCCTCGCGGTGTACATCTGGCGCGTCGACCCGACCGAACGGGAACCGATTCCGACGCTCGTCGTCACCTTCCTCCTGGGCGTGGTGTTCGCCGCGTTCGCCGCGATTATCAACACCGTCGGAATCGGGCTGTTGTCCGAGGTCGGCGTGGAGGCGCTCGCCATCGTGCCGTTCTTTTTCTTCGTCGTCGGCCCGGTCGAGGAGACGGTGAAGTGGCTCGCGGTCCGGTTTCACGCCTACCGCACGCCGCACTTCCAGACGGCCGTCGATGGGGCCGTCTACGGCGCGATGGCCGGACTCGGCTTTGCGACCATCGAGAACCTGACCTACGTCGTCGGGTCGGTGGGTCCCCACGGCGGCACCGCCGTCACCGTCTCGGGCGTCGCCGTGACGCGGGCCATCGTCGGTCCGAACCACGTCCTCTGGGCGGCCATCTCGGGCTACTACCTCGGCTTGGCGAAGATAGTCCCCACGAACCGCGGGCCGATAGTCATCAAGGGAATCGCCCTTCCGGCACTCCTCCACGGCTTTTACAACTCGACCGCCGGGTTCGTGACGAACCTGCTCTCCACCATTTTCGGCGGCGACGTGTTGCTGTGGCTGCTGGCGTACGTGCTCGTCTTTTCCGGCCTCGTGGCGACGTACCTGTTCCGGAAGATTCGCCGAGCGCGGGAGTACTACGAGGGGCAGATACGGATCGGGTGGCTGTGACGAACGGTCTCGCCGACGGTGGAATCGACTCCGGAATCGTCGTTCCCCCGCCGCCCTCGCGGGGACGAACATGTTCACGATAGAGTTGATGGCATGGTCTCCCCTCGGAAACGAACGTGAACGCTCGCATCGACGACTCCGAAGACGACGCAATCGAACCCCATTTTTACGCGTGTTTCCTGGGGGAGAGTGAGAGAGATACATGACCCAATCCGAAAGCGGATCGACGCGCCGGGCGTACCTCCGACGAATCGGCGTTTCTGGAGCGCTCGGCGTAATCGGCGGACTCGCCGGGTGTGCCAGTTCGTCCGACGGGGAAACCACGACGCCGACCACCGCGGTGGACGCCGACGCGACGGTCGAAGTCGGGCCGGACTACGAGTACGGCTTCGAACCCGGCACCGGAAAACCGCTGCACGTTTCGACGGGGGATACCGTCCTCTGGGTCTGGAAGTCGAACACGCACAACATCATCGTCGGGTCGCAACCGGACGGCGCTAACTGGGACGGAACGCCGGGCGGGCGGAGCGACGTGTACGACGCGGGGTATCGGTATCACTACACGTTCGAGGTACCCGGGAAGTACCACTACTGGTGCCAGCCGCACAAGGCGATGGGTATGGTCGCGGATATCGTCGTCGAGGAGTAGCGTCTCGTCGAGGAATAGGGTGTCGAGAAGTCAGCCGAAGACGGGTGTCGCGTCGAAGAAGCGGGATGTCCGTCCGGCGGCGCATCCCGCCCCGTGAAACCATGAACAACGGAAACCGTTCGCGTCCGAACGGTCACGATGGGGCTGGTGAACGCCAGCCACAGACACGTTGTAACACAGGTATTATCAAATTTTCTATCAGTGTCGGCCTACTGCTGTCGCAGTTCGAACTTCTGGACCTTTCCGGTCGTCGTTCGCGGGAGTTCGTCCACGAACGCGACTTCGCGGGGATGTTTGTACGCCGCGAGGTTGTCGAGGCAGTACTCTTGAATCTCCTCTTCGGTCACGTCCGCGTCCGACACCGTCACGACGAAGGCCTTGACCGTCTCGTTTCGGCGCTCGTCGGGGATACCGACGACGGCGGCGTCCGCGACGGCCGGGTGCTCGAAGAGGAGTTCCTCGACTTCGCGCGGATAGACGTTGTACCCCGCCGTGTTGATCATGTGCTTCTTGCGGTCCACGACGTAGAAGAAGCCGTCCTCGTCCCAGTAGCCGATGTCGCCCGTGTGGAACCAGCGCTTTCCGTCCGCCTCCGTGAACGCCTCCGTCGTCGCGTCGGGGAGTCCGGCGTACCCGGCCATCACGTTCGGCCCGGCGATGACGATTTCGCCGGTTACGTCGTCCAGTTCCGCGTCGTCCTCGGCGAGCGGTCCCTTCTCGACCGGCGGCAACTCCTCGAAGTCATCGTTCACGATGCGGGCGCTAACGTCGTCGATGGTCGTGCCGATGCTGCCGACCCGACGGCCCTTTTCGGGCGTGTTGAAGTGCGTGACCGGACTCGTCTCGGTCAGGCCGTAGCCCTCGTAAATTTTCGCGTCGTACAGCTCCTCGAACCGGCGGAGCACTTCGATGGGAATGCCGCCGCCGCCGACCCCGGCGAGCCGGAGGGACGAGAGGTCGAAGTCGGCCGCGTTCGGCTGGTTGATTATGTCGTTGTACATCGCGGGCACGCCGTGCATCAGCGTCAGTTCCGCCTCCTCGATGAGCGACAGGGCCTGCTGAGCGTCCCACGTCGGAAGGGGGTAGAAGACGCCGCCGCTGAACAGGGTGGCGTTCATGCACACCGTCATCCCGTAGATGTGGAACAGCGGGAGGACGCCCAACAGCGAGTCGTCGGCGTCGATGCCGCCCGGAGCGAGGGCCGCGGCCCCGTGCGCGTTCGACGTGAGGTTGTGGTGTGTCAGTTTCACACCTTTTGGCGTCCCCGTCGTCCCGCTCGTGTACGGTTGGACCGCGAGGTCGTCGTCGTCCCGCGGTTCGATTTCTCCGTCGCCGTCGCCGAGGAAATCGCCGAAGAACGTCTCGTCTCCGTCGCTTTCGCCGACGGTGACGACGTGCTCGACGTCCGTATCCTCGCGGACGGCGTCCACGACGGGCACGAGGTCGGGAAGGGTGACGACGACCTTCGCGCCGCTGTCGGCGAGCAGGTGGGTGATTTCGCGCGTCCGGTACTGTGGATTCATCGGGACGACGACGCCGCCCGCCGCGAGCGTCCCGTGGAACGTCAGGACGAACTCGGGCACGTTGGGAAGGTAAATGGCGACTCGGTCGTCCACGCCGACGCCGCGCTCCTCAAGTCCCGCGGCGAAGCCGCTGATTCGCTCCCAGAGGTCGTCGTACGTCAGCGTTCGCTCGTCCGTGACGATGGCGGGAGAGTCCCCTTGGTCGGAAACCGTGTCTGCAACCGACGCGGTAAGATTTACCATGGCTAGTTATAACGAGGAGGCACATTATAAAACATCACTGGAAAATCCTGTGGGATGGATTACCATTGTTAATTTCGTCGCCGGGGCGTCGAGAAACCCCACAGAGTGGGTTCGACGGTTAAGTGGGTCGTCGCCGTCCGTTCGGTATGCACGTCCACTGGCACCGCCGCGACCTTCGGATCGGGGACAACCGCGCGCTGTCGATGGGAGACCCCGTTCTTCCGGTGTTCGTCTTCGACGAGGCGGTCCTCTCCCACGCGGCCCCGCCTCGGGTGTCGTTCATGCTGTCCGCGCTCGAATCGCTCCGGGAGTCCTACCGCGAGCGCGGCGGCGACCTGCTGGTCCTCCGCGGCGACCCGCGCGAGGAGATTCCCCGAATCGCGGCGGCCGCCGACGCCGACCGCGTGGTCTGGAATCGGGATTACTCCGGGTTGGCGAAGGAACGCGACGCCGATGTCCGGGACGCGCTCTCGGACGCGGGAATCGAACAGCGGGCGTTCCACGACGCGCTCTTGCACACGCCGGGGAGCATCACGACGAATCAGGACGACTACTACTCGGTGTACACCTACTTCTGGAAGAAGTGGCGCGACAGGGCAAAGGACGCGCCGTTCGACGCGCCCGACGAAATCGTCGTCCCGGACGAGGTGACCGAGGAGGGAATCGAGATACCGACCCTCGCCGACCTCGACTTCGAGGACCCGGAGGCAGAAATTCCCCCCGCCGGGACCGAGGCGGCCCGCGACCTGCTTTCGGCGTTCTGTGAGGACGACGTGTATCGGTACGACGAAGCGCGCGACTACCCGGCGCGCGAATCGACCTCCCGACTCTCACCGCATCTCAAGTTCGGCACCGTCGGAATCCGGGAGGCGTGGGAGGCGACCGAACGGGCGAAAAACGACGCAGAGAGCGAGGACGCGGCCGAATCCGTCGAGGAGTTCCAGGGGCAACTCGCGTGGCGGGAGTTCTACGCGCACGTCCTCGACGACACCCCGTCCGTGGTCGCGGAGAACTACAAGGACTACCAGTACGACATCGCGTGGCGCGACGACCCCGACGGCGTGGGAGCGTGGAAGGACGGCGAGACCGGCTATCCCATCGTGGACGCCGGAATGCGCCAACTCCGAGAGGAGGCGTGGGTGCACAACCGCGTCCGCATGATAATCGCCTCTTTCCTGACGAAGGACCTGCTCGTGGACTGGCGCGAGGGCTACGACTGGTACCGGAGGAAACTCGTGGACCACGACACCGCGAACGACAACGGCGGGTGGCAGTGGGCGGCCTCGACCGGTACCGACGCCCAACCGTACTTTCGAATCTTCAATCCCTCGACGCAGGGCGAACGGTTCGACCCCGACGCGGAGTACATCAAACGGTTCGTCCCCGAACTGGCGGACGTGGACCCGGAGACGGTTCACGAGTGGACCGAGTTGGACCCGGACGAACGTCGGGAACTGGCACCCGACTACCCCGACCCCATCGTGGACCACTCGGAGCGCCGCGAGATGGCCATCACGATGTTCGAGAACGCGAGGGGGTAGGTCAGAGGGACGGAGGGGAAGCGCCACGGGTGTAGCGTTCACAACCGTGCGTAGCGCGTTTTGAACGGTCGTGAAGCGTCGGCGTTCACGCTCGATGGACGGACCAAGCGCCGATTGTCGACGCGGTATCGTCGCTGTCCGTGGCGGTGCGCGCATGCGGCGAGCGTCGTAACTCCCGCTATCGTCGCGGTAACCTAGAAGACGGTCGATAAGGAGTCGGTAGACGCCGCTCAACGGTGACCGGGGTTGAAATAGCGACCCCCCGACAGGCGAGGACAGGGTTGCGCACCTTCCGACCGACCCGCGTGAGAACCGACCGAACCACGGGAACCGGGAGGTGAACTCGCACCCGCAGAGAAAACCATGAAAAAGACGCTCAAAATCCTGCTTTCGATGACGGTTATCGCCAGTCTGTTCGCCGTCGGCTTCGCCGGAAACGCGGCCGCGGTGGCGGACGACAACCAAGTACAGCTCAGCGGCCAAGCCGCCGTGTCGAACGTGGACCAGAGCCAGGCGGTCGCACAGGGGAACTACAACGAACAGGAGGATAACGTCGCGCTCTCGGGTGCCATCAGCGTGAACCCGAGCGACGGCGACAACGGCTACGACAGCGGCGAAGCCGAATCCGGCGACGCGACTGCCATCCAAGCGAGCTACCAGAGCAACGAGAACGTGCAGGCCGCGTGGTCGAACGCCCAGAACTGGAACGCCCAGAACCAAGACGACTAACTCGGTCGTGAGCGACCGAGGCCGATTCCTTCGCGGTACCTCACGTTTTTGCGACGCACTTTCGGCCGTCGAGCCAGTCGTCCGTGACGGTCGGGTCGAGGACCACGACGCGTCATCCGTACAGGGAATAGAGGACGAAGCCCATGCCGACCGCAACCAACATCGTCTGCGCGATGCCGAGTACGAACGCGGAGATACCGAGGGTGTGGATGAGCGTACAGCCCATCGTCCCGCCGAGCGTGAGGAAGACGAAACCGACGGCGACGAAGAACATCGGTTCGCTCTGATTCCGCCGGTAGCCGCGGAATCCCTGATACGCGATTAGCAGTCCGAGCGCCATGACGAGGAGTTTCCCGGCGAGAAGTTCGAGGCGCATCGTCAGTCCCTCCGCATTCCTTCCCAGACGCGAGTGAAGCGGTCGGCCGTGTCCTCGCGCTCGGTAACGGTGACTTCGAGGTCGCCGTCCTCGATGTCGATTTCGACGTGTTCGATCGCGGCCTCGTACATCGAGCGGTGGTTTCCGTCCGGTTCCGGGCGGGTGTATTTCTCTATCAAGTCACACGCTTCCAAGTCGTTGAGCCGCCGATAAATCGTCGGAAGCGAGGCGTCGCATTCGTCGCGTAGGGTCTGTGCTGACATCGGTCGTTCGCTCGTTTTCGTGAGGATGGTACGCGCGTACTCGTCGTCCAGCAAGCGAAACAACTCGACTGGACGCGGCTCCTCACTCACAAATCGATTACCGCACTTCGGCGGTTAAAACGTATCGGGTGGTTTCTAACTCCGAAAACGTCCCATCGGAGATTTAATCGACACCCGTGTTGGGTGAACACGAGACGGGTATTCGATAATGACTGGCAACGAGAGACGGACGCGTCGCCGAGTGTTCCTCGGGTTTCTCGGCCGTGCGGGCGACCCCCGTTCCCGTCGGGTCACCGTGTGAGGACACGCCGTCCGCGTGCGTCGCCTCAACACTTAACACGACGACCGTTGACCACCCTCCGGGGTTATCAATGGCAACCTACGAACTACCGGACCTGCCGTATAGCTACGACGCACTGGAACCGAGCATCGACGAGCGCATCATGGAATTGCACCACGACAAGCACCACCAAGGCTACGTCAACGGTGCGAACGCCGCGCTCGACAAACTCGAGGAGATGCGCGAAAGCGACGAGTGGGGCGACGTCAAGGGCGTCGAGCGCAACCTCGCGTTCAACCTCTCGGGACACGTCAACCACTCCGTCTTCTGGGAGAACATGTCCCCGGACGGCGGCGGCGAACCCGGCGGCGACCTCGCCGACGCCCTCGACGAGCAGTTCGGGTCGTTCGAGGAGTTCAAAACGCACTTCTCCGAGGCCGCGAAGGGCGTCGAAGGCTCGGGGTGGGGGATGTTGCTCTACGACCACGTGGCCGACATTCCCATCGTGAGCATGGCCGAGAATCACCAGAACCAATCGCCGCAGGGGACGACGCCGCTCTTGGTGCTGGACGTGTGGGAACACGCCTACTACCTCCAGTACGAGAACAACCGCGGCGAGTACGTGGACAACTTCTGGGACGTCGTCAACTGGGACGACGTGGAAGAACGCTACGACGAAGCCAGCGGCATGTAACGGCCGAGCTGGCGTCCGAAAGCAGAATATTTTGCCGACGTATCGTGCTGTATGTTAGCGAACTTCTCCTCAAGGTTTAACAGGCCGAGGTGAGATATAGTTAGTGGAGGTAATACATATATGGCAGAAAAATCGAACGCGGAACTACCACCGCTCCCGTACGACTACGACGCGCTGGAACCGCACATCTCCGAGCAGGTTCTCACGTGGCACCACGACACCCACCACCAGGGCTACGTAAACGGCCTCAACAGCGCCGAGGAGACCCTCGCGGAGAACCGCGAGTCCGGAGACTACTCCAGCACGGCGGGTGCGCTGGGTAACGTGACCCACAACGGCTGTGGTCACTACCTCCACACCCTCTTCTGGGAGAACATGGACGAGAACGGCGGCGGCGAACCCGAGGGAGACCTCGCCGACCGCATCGAGGAGGACTTCGGTTCCTACGAGGGATGGAAGGGCGAGTTCGAAGCCGCCGCGAGCGCCGCCGGTGGCTGGGCACTCCTCGTGTACGACCCGGTGGCCAAACAGCTCCGTAACGTCAAGGTCGACAAGCACGACCAGGGCGCGCTCTGGGGCAGCCACCCGATTCTCGCGGTGGACGTGTGGGAGCACTCCTACTACTACGACTACGGGCCGGACCGCGGCGACTTCGTGGAGAACGTCTTCGAAGTCATCGACTGGGACGAGGTTGCTGACAACTACGAAAACGTCGTTTCGCGGTTCGAATAATCCCGAACGCACCGATTTTCTTTCGAGCGAACTCCCCGAACAGCGGACGCTATTCCGTGTCCGACGTCACCACCGGAACGTCGTACCCGGATGCGATATCCGTGACGTGGCTGTGCAGTGATTCGTAATCGTGGCCGCCGGGTTGTCGGTCGAAACTGGCGAACACGCCGACGTGCCGGTCGTCGTCGTCGAAGAACATACGGAACTGTTCGAAATCGTCGAACCCCCGAACGGTGTACTGATACGTGGCGTAGTAGAGTTGGTCGTAGGTGTCCTGCGTGATGAACCCGAACCGCTCGTTGTCGACGAATTTCTCCACGTCGACCGCTTCGAGTTTTTCCGCGACGTCCTCCCGAAGAAAGAGCCGTTCGTGATCCGACTGGTCGAACAACCAGATATCCCGGAGATAGGTACCGCCGAATTCAGCGAAGGCGGAGACGAGCGCCTCTTCCGTCTCGCTCCCCGATTCCTCGTGCATGTCAGTTCCTATCTCGAACGGCTGTTATAAATACTCGGTTGTCATGGTCGTCCGTTATATTTATAACGACTTCCCTGAATTATATCCGAGAACTGGCGGGTCGATTCGGGAGCTTTTACGCCCGCTCGGACGTACGTCCACCCATGCCAAAGCCAAAGGACGAGTTCGAGCAGCTGTACCCCTGTGATTTTTACGAACCGGACGAGCTACTCGACGAGGACACGATGTACTCGGTCTACGAAATCGCTCGACTGCTGCAGGGTCTCGACCCGGACGCCGAAATCGACGTCGAGACGGAGGACATCCTGTTGGACTGGGCGATTCCGTGGGTGATGCGGAACTCCGAGAAACTCGTGGTCGCCGAACCGCCGACCGACGAGGAACCGGGCTACTACGGCCTGAAGACATGACGGTTCTCGTCGCCGGAAGCGACCGCGTGGACGCCGGGAAGACGACGTTCACGGTCGGCCTCCTCGACTACATCGGCGGCGTCGGGTTCAAGCCGCGCGCGGGCAACGACTTCTGGTTCGACCACGACGACGCCACGGCCGCGCTCGCGGGCGGGAGACTCTACGGCAAGGACGCGAAGCGACTCGCGTCCGCGAGTCGAGGCGACGCCGACCCAGAGGACCTCAATCCGGTGCATCGACTCTGGCGGCCCGCGCCCGGCGAGGGAAAGGGCCTCCTCGGTCAGTCGGGACGCGAGTTCCTCGTGGACCGCGTCGGCGACGGGTTCGTCGTCAACGGTACCGTCTCGCTGCCCGATGACGTACGCGAACAACTTCCGCTTTCGGACGGCGTGGTCGTCGATTCCCTCTCGGAACTGAACGACCAGACCGAGCGCCGCTACTTCCCGCACTTCCGGGCGCTGGCCGAGCGCATCCGGTCGGAAGAGCGGGCGGTCGTGGAGTCCTACAGCGACATCGCCCGTCCGATTCAGGGCGTCGAGTTCGAGGCCGTGGCCGTCGTCGAACCCCGCCGCGTCCGAGTGTACGACGGCGCGCGCTACGCGAAGGCGTGCGAAGTCGCCGACAACAGCGTCCACGACGGGACGATGGAAAAACGCGTGTCGGACGTGGTGAACCTGCTCGACCCCGCCGAAACGATGCCCCTCGAACCGCTTTCGAAGGCGGAGCGAAACGATCCCGAGAAAATCGCGTCCGCGTACGGAGACGCGTACGAGGCACTGTCGTAGCGTCGTAATCGTAGCGTCGTAAATTCGTTACCGCATCCGCGCGGCCTGTGACGCCAGTTCGATGTCGTGGTACGGATTGGTCGTCACGCTCGGACCGTGGCCGACGTGCATCTCGCGCAGGTCCTCGTCAACCGCGTCGAGCACGCGGTCGATGCTCTCGATGAGCGCCGCGCGGTCGCCCTCTTCGAGGTCGGTTCGGCCGAAACTGCCGTTCTGGAACACGAGGTCCCCCGCGAAGAGGATGTCCGCCGATTCGGAGTAAAAACAGAGGTGGTCGTCCTTGTGCCCCGGCGTGTGGAGCGCGCGGTAGTCGTCGTCGCCGATGGTCACGACAGCCTCGTCCTCGATTGCGACGTCCATGCCGGACTGGTCGGGGTCGAAGCCGAACGCCTCGACGTCGAATGCCTCCTTGACCGCATCGAGGTTGCCGACGTGGTCGGGGTGCGTGTGCGTGACGATGACCGCATCGAGGTCGTCGACGGTCTCCTCGACCTGCGACACGGCGTCGAAGTTCGACCCGGTGTCCACGAGAACGGTCCGGTCGCCGTCCACGAGGAACGCGTTACTGGTGAACGCCTGCACGTTCGCCGCGATGTTTCGAATCATATCCCGGCGTAGGGACGGCAGGGGTTTCGTGCTTTCGTTCGGCGCGGGTAGACAGAATTATCCGTGGGTTCCCCAAAGCGTGGCACGTGAACCGCCGCCAGTTCCTCCGAGTCGGTGCGGTCGGTGCCGTGGCCTCGGTTACGGGGTGTACGAAGGCCGTCCTCGGCACGAATCAGGGCCGCGTGGTCGAAAAGACCGTCCGCGCCGACGAAACGCGAGTCCTCTCCGCGACCCCGAGCGGCGTGTCGGCTCGGGACGATTTCCCCGGAAACCCGGGCAGCGACCCCGGCAACGTCGTCGTGAACGAGTCGGAAGGAACCCGACTCACCGAGTCGTTCGGCACCGTGACCTACGAAGTGACTCTCGAACAGTATCGGTCCGCGTGGCCGAACGACGCGAAGGAGGGCGAACGGACGCTGTACACCACGCATCGCACGCTGTTCAACGAGATTCAGGTGGGCGACAGCATCACGTTCCAACCGGACCCGACGGCCACCGGTCGCATCAGTTCTATCTCCTGTGTCGCGGCCGACAGGGAATCGCTTTCGGCGCGCTGTTCGACCGGCGACGGCGGAGGCGGCGACTAACGGGAACGCGAGCGGCTCGTCGATTCAGTCCTCCGCGAGTTCGTCGACGAGCGTGTCCAAACTGTAGCTCTGGAGCACGCGGTGGGAGTCGCGGAGCGTGGAGATGACGAACGTGGAGTTCGTTCGGTCCACCTCCTCGATGCGCTCGAAATCGCCGATGAGCCGTTCGACCATCTCGCGCCCGGTGAGGTGTGCGACGACGATGAAGTCGGTTTCGCCCATCGTGAAGTACGCTTGCGTGACGCCCTCGATGTCGAGTATCTTCTCCCCGAAGTCCCGATATGACCCCGTGTAATCGGCGAACACCTCCACGACGACGGTGACACCCAGACCGAACTCCTCCAAGTCGATGTCGTAGAGGTCGTTTTCGATGACACCTGCCTCTCGGAGGTTGTTCAGTCGGTAGTGGATGGTCGAAACGGGGATGTCCGTTTCCTCGTGCAGTTTCTCGGGACTTCCCGTTTCGAGGTCCGATATCGCCTTGAGTAGGGTGACGTCGCGTTCGTCCATTGATTTCGAATTATACGTCCGTCATACTTAACATCTGGAGTTCAGCGGCGACGGACGATTTCCGTTCGAATCACGCACATCCTCATGATTCATAATAACGAATTGATGTAAAGATTCCGTTGAAGTTTGTATGAGATTCAGTATCAGTGGCCTTCTTTGTAGAAGGATTTAACAAGGTGCACCTGATAGGATTGGATAGAAATCCATGACTCAAACGAAATTCGGTAGATACCTACCGATGAACGGTGTGATGTTTGCATTATTGGCGCTGTTCTGGGGCGGCTCGTTCGTCTCCATCGACGTGGGGCTTCACCACTTCCCGCCGCTCCTGTTCGCGGCGGTGCGCTACGACGTGGCTGGCCTGCTTATCCTCGGCTACGCCGCCGTGACGACCGACCGCTGGAAGCCGCAGACCAGAGGGGACGTGCTCGGAATCGTGACCATCGGCGCGTTCATCATCGCGGGGCACCACAGCCTCCTCTACCTCGGCCAAGAACACGTGCCCGGCGCGCTGGCGGCGGTCATCGTCAGCCTTTCACCGGTTCTCACGGCGGTCTTCGCCAGCACTCTCTTCGCCGACGAACACGTCACTCCGCTCGGTGCCGTCGGCCTGCTCTGTGGCGTCGTCGGCGTCGCCATCGTCGCCAACCCGACTCCCGCGAACCTCCTTTCGACCGACGCGGTCGGTATCGGCCTCGTCTTTCTCGCCGCCGCGAGTTTCGCCCTCGGGTCGGTCCTCACACGGCCGTTCGAAACCGGCGTCTCGGTGCCCGCGCTGCAGGGTTGGTCCATGCTGTTCGGCTCGGTCCTCATTCACGCAGTCAGCCTCGGTACTGGTGAGTCCCCCGCCGCTATCGACTGGTCGATGTCGGCCGTCGCGTCCCTGACCTACTTGGTGCTCATCTCGGGCGTCGTCGCGTTCCTCATCTACTTCCACCTGCTTGACACCATCGGCGCGACCGAACTCAACCTCGTCGGCTACCTCGAACCCGTCGTCGCCACGCTCCTCAGCTGGCTGGTGCTGGGCGAACTCGTCGCCAGCACGACGGTCATCGGCTTCGCCGCCATCTTCACCGGCTTCGCCCTGCTGAAGCGCGACGTGCTCTTCGACTTCTGGCGCGCGGCCTCGCCGAGCGTCCGACGGGTCTGAAACACCGTTCGACCGATTTCTCGCTAGTATAGTTCAGTAGTATTCAGGTGGAAATAGTTGAATTCAGTATCCGCGCGGAACCGCTTCGGACCGGGTGAACGACGACCGGTCGAAACGAACGGGGGGAGATGACCGCGCGAACTGCGACCAACCGAACTACGGCCAACAGAAGAACGAACCGACGCGAGTGCGCGGCGCCCATCGTGTCGCGCGTCGCCCGCGTCACTTGCCCCAACCCCGCATGACTTTTCGGGTCGCCTTCCTTACGACACCGTATGGCAACACGTGACGCGGGTGACCCGGCCCGCGACGACCGCGCGAACTACGACTATCATTCGGATAGCGTGGCACGCACAGGATTGGTCTCCGACCTCGTGACGCTGGTCGACGGCGAGGTCCGCTTCGACGAATACTCCCGACAGTTGTACGCGACCGACGCGAGCGCGTACGAGGTGACGCCCATCGGTGTCGTCTTCCCGACCTCGACGGACGACGTGGCGTCGGTGATGGAGTACTGCGCCGAGCGCGAGATACCCGTCCTCCCTCGCGGCGGCGGGACGAGTCTCGCCGGGCAGTCGGTCAACGAGGCCGTCGTGCTGGACTTCACGCGCCACATGGGCGACCTGCTCGACTTCGACCCGGAAGCGGAAACCGCCCGCGCCCAATCCGGAATCGTCCTCGGTGAGTTGAACCGCGCGCTGGCCGAGGAGGGCCTGAAGTTCGCGCCCGACCCGGCGTGGCGCGACAAGAGCGCCCTCGGCGGAGCCATCGGCAACAACTCCACGGGGTCACACTCCCTGAAGTACGGGAAGACGGACGCCTATATCGAGGAGTGCGAGGTCGTCCTCGCCGACGGCACCGTGACGCGCTTCGGCGACGTGACGCTGGAGGAGCTTCGAGAGGGTGCCGGAGACGACTCGCTCGAAGGCCGCATCTACGCGGAAGTGCTCCGCATCGTCGAGGAGGAGCGGGACGCGGTGGAGGAGGTGTTCCCGCAACTCAAACGCAACGTCTCGGGCTACAACCTCGATAGGCTCATCGAGGAAGCCGAGGAAGGGCACGTCAACCTCGCGCGTCTGCTCGCCGGGAGCGAGGGAACGCTCGCCATCGTCACGGAGGCGACCGTCTCGCTCGAACCCATCCCCGAAACGAAGGCGATGGCGCTGTTGACCTACGGGAGCCTGAACGACGCGATGGAGGACGTCGCGCCGATTCTCGACCACGACCCGTCGGCGGTCGAGGTGCTCGACAACGTGCTCATCTCGCTCGCCGAGGATACCGAGGAGTTCCGCGACGTGGTGGAGATGCTCCCGGACGGAACCGATTCCGTCCTCCTCGTGGAGTTCTACGCGACCGACGACGAGGACGGCCGGGAGAAGGTCTCGAAGCTCCGGGACGACCGCGAGGAAGTCCGAGCGCTCTCCGCGATGGAGGCCCACGACGAGGACGAGCGCGCCCGCTTCTGGAAACTGCGCAAATCCGGCCTGCCCATTCTGCTCTCGCGGACGACCGACGCGAAACACATCTCGTTCATCGAGGACAGCGCGGTCCCCCCGGAGAACCTGCCCGAATACGTCGCCGACTTCCAGCAGGTGTTGGAGGACAACGACACGTTCGCCAGCGTCTACGCCCACGCCGGACCGGGGTGTCTGCACGTTCGCCCGCTCGTCAACACCAAGAGTCCCGCGGGGGTCAACCAGATGGAGTCCATCGCCGACGCCGTGACCGACCTCGTGGTCGAGTACGGCGGCAGCGTCTCGGGCGAGCACGGCGACGGCCGCGCGCGAACCCAGTGGAACCACAAACTGTACGGCGACCACGTGTGGGAGGTCTTCCGCGACCTGAAGACGGCCTTCGACCCCGACTGGCTCCTCAACCCCGGACAGGTCTGTGGTGACGTGGACATGACCGAGAACCTCCGGTTCGACCCCGGCTACGAGTTCGATTCCGGCTTCGACCCGACCCTCAACTGGGAGAACGAGAACGGCTTCGAGGGGATGGTCGAACTCTGTCACGGGTGTGGCGGCTGTCGCGGCGGGCAGGAGACCACCGGCGGCGTGATGTGCCCGACCTACCGCGCGGCGGACGAGGAGATAACGAGCACCCGCGGACGGGCGAACATGCTCCGACAGGCCATGAGCGGCTCGCTCTCCGACGAAGAGCAGTTCGACGTGGAGTTCATGCACGAGGTGATGGACCTCTGTATCGGCTGTAAGGGCTGTGCCAAGGACTGCCCCTCGGAGGTGGACATGGCGAAGCTGAAGGCCGAGGTGGAACACGAGTACCACGAGCGACACGGTGCGAGCCTCCGCGACCGCATCTTCGGAAACATCGACCGGCTCTCTTCGCTCGGGAGCGCGTTCGCGCCCGTCTCGAACTGGGCGACGGAACTCCCCGGCGCGCGGTTCGTCGCGGAGAAGGCGCTGGGTATCGCCAGCGAGCGAAGTCTGCCGACGTTCCACCGCGAAACCCTCGAAGACTGGTTCGAAGAGCGCGGAACGCGGGTTTCCGAGGAGGAGGCCACTCGGCGCGTCCTGCTCTTTCCCGACACCTACACCAACCACAACCACCCGGAGGCCGGGAAGGCGGCGATTCGCGTCCTCGAAGCGGCGGACGTGCACGTCAGAATCCCGTCCGGCGTGGCCGGGAGCGGGCGACCCGCCCACTCGAAAGGGCTGCTCGACACGGCCCGCGAGCAGGCCGAGACGAACGTGGACGCCCTCTCGTCGTTCGTCCGGGACGGCTGGGACGTCGTGGTGGTCGAACCGTCCGACGCGGTGATGTTCCAGTCGGACTACCTCGATTTGCTGCCGACGGACGAGTCGTCCGGGTCGTCGAGCGGTCAGTACACCGAACCGCGCTCCGCCGACCCCGAGGCTGGAGGACTCCGAACGGAAGCCGAACGCCTCGCCGCGAACACGTACGGAATCTGCGAGTACCTCGACGCGTTCGACCTCGACCTGCCGCTGTCGGGCGAGGGGTCGCTGACCTACCACGGTCACTGCCACCAGAAGGCGACGAAGAAGGACGGCCACGCCGTGACCGTCCTCCGCACTGCGGGCTACGAGGTGGACGCCCTCGACAGCGGGTGTTGCGGCATGGCGGGCAGTTTCGGTTACGAGGCCGAACACTACTCGATGAGCAAGGCGGTCGGGTCGATTCTGTTCGAGCAGGTCGAAGAGAGCGACGCGGAAACCGTCGTCGCGCCCGGCGCGTCCTGTCGCACGCAACTCGGCGACTGGCAGGGCGAGGAACCGCCACATCCAATCCAGAAGGTCGACGAGGCGCTTCGATAATCGTGGACGCGTTTCGGTATTCGTAGACGCATTTCGGTAACCGCCGCCGTACTCCGCGAGGACGGCCGCGTCCAGGATGCTTTCACCGACTTTCGAAACGGCGAGAAGCGTTTTACCGCTCGCACCCGTCGCGGTACACGGGCGGCTATGGAGATTCCATCACAGCACTCACAACACAGACGGGCGGAAGAGCTGCCGCTGGTGACGGATTCCGCGAGAGTCGAGCGCGTGGAGGCCCTCGACGAGGACCGTACCGAGCGCGTCGTCGAACGGGCCGCGGAACTCCTCGACGTGCACGGCCGCGAGGAGTGGGCCGAGCGAGTCCAGTCCGAGGACGCCGACTGGGACGAACTGGTATCGGTGATAGAGGGCGAAGAGCGCGGCCACGAGAACCTGCTGACCGAACTCTCGTCGCTGAAAGATCGCTATCAGCGACCGTTTTCGTCGCTGATGAGCGTCGCCATCGACTTCGAGGAGGAGTTCGACTTCGTGCCCGGCCAGTACGCCACGATGCGCTACGAACACACGCCGCGGCCGTACTCCATCGCCAGTTCGCCGAACGCGGACGGCATCGAACTCTGCGTTCGACGGGTGCCACACGGCCGCCTCACGTCGAAGCTGTTCGAAGACCTCTCGGAGGGCGACCGGGTGACGGTTCGGGGACCGAACGGCGATTTCGTCCTCGAAGAACCGTCCGGCCGGGACATGGCCTTCCTCGCCACGGGGACGGGCGTCGCGCCACTCCGGAGTATGATTAAGTACACCTTCGAGGAAGGCCGCGACGAGTACGAGGGCGAACGGCGGGACGTGTGGCTCTTTCTGGGCGCGTCGTGGAAGGACGACTTGGCCTACCGCGAGGAGTTCGAGGAACTGGACGACGAACACGAGAACTTCCACTTCGTCCCGACCTGCTCGCGCGAGGAGTACCTCACCGACTGGGAGGGCGAAACCGATTACGTCCAGCAGACGCTCGTGAAATATCTCGTCGAGGGAGCCGAGGAGAACCTCTCCGACGACCTCGCGGAGTACACCGCGGAACCGGCCTACGATATCGATGCACGAATCGACCCCGGCGGCCTCGAAGTGTACGCCTGCGGCGTCAACGCCATGGTGTCGATGCTCGCGGGCGCGGCGCGGGACCTCGGCGTCCCCGAAGACCACGTGCAGTACGAGGGATACGGATAGTCGGAGCGCCGAAAATCACGACGGCGAAAGCTGCCCTAAAAGCCCGAAAACTTGTCCCGACGGTAAACGTCGATTTCGCTGACCGTCGAGTTCTCCTGTCCCGCCGCGAACGCGATAGCGTCGGCTATCTCCTCGGGTTCGGTGACGCCGCCGGGTTCGAACCGCTCCTCGAACGGTTCGCCGTCCTCGGAGCCGAACTCCGTCCGAACTTCGGTGGGGTTGACGACCGTAACCGCCACGCCGTCCTCGCCGACGCGACCTTCGAGACTGTGGGCGAACCCCCGCACCCACCACTTCGTCGCGGCGTAGACGGGGTTGAACGGGCGGGGGTACTGGCCCGCGAAGCTTCCGACGAATATCAGATTGCCCGCGGAGTCGCGGAGGTGCGGAAGTGCGGCCCGCGTGACGAAGAAGACGCCATCGACGTTCGTGTCCTGCATCGCACGAAACTCCTCGGTCGAGAGGCCCTCGACGGCTTCGCCGCGCGCGAGTCCCGCGTTGTTCACGAGTACGTCGAGGCCGCCGAGCGCGGACACCGCCTCCTCGACCATCGACTCGACGGCCGACTCGTCGCGCACGTCGACGGGACAAACCGCGGTTTCGACGCCGTACTCCGCTTCCAGCGCGTCCGCGATGTCGGCCAGTTCCGATTCGCGTCTCGCGGCGAGCGCGACGTTCGCACCGTCGCGGGCGAGGGCGTGTGCGGTCGCCCGTCCGATGCCCGAACTCGCGCCGGTTATCAGCGCGTTCCGCTCCGAACTGTCGGTTTCGTCCATACACCTTCGTTCAGAGGGTAGCTAATTGCCTCTTTCGCCCACCGTGCTGACGTTCCGTCGCCCACGTCGCTGACACCCTCACCGTCTCACCCTGCCGCGACCCGGATGGTTATCACGTAGCGCGTCTCACACCGCTCATGCTCGTACTCCGAGGTGCTGATATCGTAGACGCGACCGGTATTCGGGACGCCGATGTCGCGGTCGAAAACGGCGAAATCGTCTCGGTGGGGGACGTTCCCGAGGCCGACGAGGAGATAGACGTGAGCGGGAAGTTCGTCGCGCCAGGTCTCATCGACTCGCACATTCACGCCTCGATGGACGGCCGACCGGACGTGACCACGATGAATCACGACAGTGAGATGATGCTATCGTATCGCGCGACGGCGAACCTCCGCGACGCGCTCCACGCCGGGGTGACGTCGGTTCGTGACCTCGGCTCGCCGACGACGCTCGCGCTAGACGCCGGAAAAGCGGTCGAAGCCGGACTCATCGACGGGCCGCGAGTCGTCGCCTGCGGTCAGAACGTCGTGATGACCGGCGGCCACGGCCACTGGTTCGGGCGCGAAGCGGATGGCGAAGCGGAAGTCAAAAAGGCCGTCCGAGAACAGCTCAAGCGCGGCGCGGGAGTTATCAAGTGCATGGCGACCGGCGGCGTCCTCACGGAGGGTGCGGTCACCGGCTCGCCCGAATTCGACGAAGCCGAGTTGAACACGCTCGTCGAAACCGCCGCCGCGAAACACGTGCCGACGGCGGCTCACGCCCACGGGACGGAAGGCATCAAGAACGCCGTCAAGGCCGGTATTTCGAGCATCGAACACGGGACGTTCATGGACCGCGAAGCGGCCGAAATGATGGCCGACCGAGGGACCTACTGGGTGCCGACTGCGAAGGCGCTCCACGGAATCGTCGAGCAGGGGACGGACGCCGGAATCCCTCCCTACGCGGTCGAGAAGGCGGAGGAAGCGGGCGACGCCTTCGAAGACGCGTTCCGGCACGCGCTCGAAGCGGGCGTGACGATAGCGATGGGAACCGACGCCGGAACGCCGTTCAACTTCCACCGCGACATCCCGGAAGAACTCGAACTGATGGTCGAGTACGGTCTCTCGCCGGACGGCGCGCTCGAGGCGGCGACGGTCAACGCGGCCGACCTCCTCGGGCTATCGGACGTCGGACTGGTCGAGGAGGGATATCGTGCCGACCTCGTGGTTCTTGATACTAATCCTCGCACCGACGAAACGGCGTGGCAGAACCCCGCAACGGTCGTGTCCAATGGTAACATAGTTCGTTGACGACCGCACGTCACAAGGTCTTTTATATCCGGCCATGGACGATAAGGTACATGAGACGGCTCCTGGCTGTCGGCCTCATCACGGTGCTGCTCATCGCGTCGTTTCCCACGTTCGGGACGGCCCAGAGCAACGCCCCGACTCCGCAGAAGATCACTACCTCCCAGGAGTTCGATGACGTCGAATTTCACATTCTCGTCCACAGTGATAGCACTGCAATATGGACATTCCGCTACGAAAAAACGTTAGAAACGCAACAAGAACGCAAGCAGTTCGAGGAGTTCGCACAGAACTTCAACACCTCCGACACGGAACTGTATAAGAATTTCAGGGAGAACGCGGTCGAACTGACCTCGACGGCGAACAACCGAACGAAACGGAAGATGACCGCTGGTAACTTCTCCAAGCGGGCCTTCATCAACCAAGCGGGACTGACCGGAGACACGACCCGCGGCGTCGTCGAGATGTCGTTCCGATGGTCGGGATTCGCTTACGGCAGCGGCAACACGACGGTCTTCGGTGACGTATTTCAAGGGGGACTCTACCTCGGAGATAATCAGAAGCTCGTCGTCTATCCCGCGGACGGTATGTCCTTCAAATCCGCACAACCGCCGAAGGGACGAAGCATAGCGGGCGATACGCTGGCGGAAAGCGATTCCGTCTCGTGGTCCGGTCCCCGTGAGTTCAACGACCAGCGACCGATGGTGAAGTTCTCCTCGCCACCCCAGTCGAGTTCGTCCACGAGCACGACATCGACCACGGGCGGCGCGAACGTGCCACCGGGGAGCGGCGACGAGAGGTCCGACTCGAACTCGCCGATGATGTTCTTCATCGCGGCGCTCGTCGTCCTCATCGGCTTGGCCGCGGTGTTCGCGTGGCGACAAGGAAGCCTCGGCTCGCTGTCCTCCGGTCGTAGTACCCCGAGTGGTGGAGGCGGAGGCGGCGGTGCCGGTGGATCCGCCGCAACCGAATCGACCACCAACTCCGCCGAACCGGCGGTCAGCGACGAGGAACTGCTGACCGACGAGGCACGGGTGAAAAAGCTACTCCGCGAGAACGGCGGCCGGATGAAACAGGTCAACATCGTGGACGAAACCGGCTGGTCGAAATCCAAAGTCAGCATGCTGCTCTCCGAGATGGAGGAGGACGGCGAGATAAGCAAACTCCGCGTCGGCCGCGAGAACATCATCAGCCTCGACGGCCACGAACCCGACGCCGCCGGGTCGCCGCTCGACAGATAAGGGTCGTTTTTTCGGATAATCGCTCCGTCGAGAGCCGCGCCTGTTCGCGTTTCTGAATGTGTGACCGACAGCCACGGCGCTCTCGAAACGCAACTGTTAAACAGTCCGTGCGATTACGAATGAGTACGCGCGCTCCGTTGGTGTAGTCCGGCCAATCATCTTGCCCTCTCACGGCAAGGACCAGGGTTCGAATCCCTGACGGAGCATTTTCAGGAAGTAAACGTCCGAGCGACAGCGAGGCGTTTGCGAACTCGAAATGCGAAAGGTTTGAATCCCAAGAGATGAGGTTACACTTCCCTTCGTTTTCGAGTCAGAACACAATTCGTGGAATCTCGACTGCAGTGCGATAGTGTCAGGCGTCCTCGTTGGCCCGCTTGCTCTGTTTGGCGATGAATTTCGAGACGACGGTAATGTCGAGGATGCCAGCGGCGATGGCAAGCAGTGCAATGAGGGGGTCATCTATCAGCACGAACAGTGCGATTCCGACGAAAATCACCATAACCCCGCTTCCCATTATCAGATACCGAAGTTTGGTGTGATCTTCGAGGTCGGCAAAATTTTGCAGGTTTTCGACAGTACTTCCCATACTACACGATTGTAATACGAACGAAATATATTCGTTACGATTGAAATGTGTGGCCGAAATATAGCCGCGATCATCCGAGAGTGGGGGCCAACCGCCCATGCGAACGATGTGCGTCGTCCCAATGGCGCAGTGGAAACGACCGGGAATACAAACGGGTTGGCAATAGATGACAATTGACCAATCATTTTATCCGTCTCGAGATAGTGACTGTTCGCAAGGGGTGGGAAGAAACGTGCGTGCTCAGTGCATATGTTTCATCAACCGAACGGTTCCAACCAGACAAGAATCTCTGACTTGGAGCGATGGCTGAACCTGGTTCCGAGAAGAGCGGCATCGATTTGGTAGTGGAAGAGTCGGGGAACGTCGAGGAGTTCTCCCGCCAGCGCGCCGAACAACTCAACGAGAAAGCGAGTACTTTGTACGGGTATCTCGTCGGCGGAACCGGCGTGTTTGCCGGAGTCACCGCGCTTTTGAGTTTTCTGGGGTTCCCCGGAGTCGGCACAATCGGCATTTCGTTTTTCAAATATCTAGTCCACTCGCTGTACATCAAATTCGGATTGGTTCTGTATGCAACGTCCATCGTTTACGCCCTGTTCGTGAGCACCATTACCGGTGTTGCGGGGCACGCCGATTCGTCCACGTTGCGGGCTTTGTCCCATCGGCACATCGATTCGGACCAATTCAAACGAGAGCTTATCCGGACGCGTATCGATAACGTCTCGATCAACACATCGTACGTCAAACAGAAAGCCGTCCTCTTGGTGAGCGCCCTCCTCTCGCTCATCTTTTCGGCGACGCTTCTCGTCATCGGTGTTTTCGTTGCGATAGAGAAGCTCGAACAGAGCACTGCCGGAGACAAACTAATCTACGTCATTGGGGACCCTACACAAACCTATCCGGTCGATTTCACGCTTCTACTGTCGGTTTTCGTGCTGACCACGCTCTTTGCGTACTTTCCGAGAACGGTCAGGATTACCTCGACCCGCTACGATACGGACGAACCGTTCTCGTGGTCGGTGGTGCCAGAACACCTCTCCATCGACTCGATACTGAAACACAGTCCGTACCTTCCCTACACTGTCTTGATAGAACTGTTAGCAGTGTTCCTGTATCTCTCGACGAAACGACCGGGTGGGGGGGTCGGTGAACCGGTTCTGAGCGAACTCGTCCTCGTCGTCATACTGACGTTCGTCGCGTTGAGCGCGATTCATTTGGTTGTACACTGGTTGCGAGCTATGCAAAAAGCGGGCAGGGAGAACGGTGGAAAAGAGTCCGACGAGACTGGATTAGAGCTATTCCATGCCAACACGACCTCCCGACGGGGGAGACTGAATGATGAACACATCGCGTTTCGAAACACGACGGACAAACCGTTGAACATCTCCAATTGGTCCGTCCGGGATTCGGCGGGTCATCGATATGATTTCCCGAAAGGGACGATACTGGGTCCCGAGGAAGTCGTGCGACTACACACCGGAAACGAGGGCGAAGGGGAAAGTCAACACTGGTCGGACGCAGTAAATGCCGTTTATTGGGGGTCAGACCGGCCGATTTGGAACGACGACGGGGATACAGTGTTGGTCCGCGATAGAGACGGGACCACGATTCTGGAGACGGAAATCTAAGGTCCCCACACCCATCTCACCCCACGACCGATTGAGAGTGATGCGTTTAAGTATTCTCTCGATAATCTCCGAATATGCCTACATCTTTACTCGAATCATCTCACGAACGAACGCTTCACATCGGGCGCGACCGCCCGATTCGCATCAGCGCGGGTCATCGATTGTTACACCACGACGGGAAATGCAGCCGACCGCACGGCCACAACTACGAAATCGAGGTAACCGTCACCGGTGAACTCACCGAAGAGGGGTGGGTCGTGGACAAGGGAGATATTACTGCGATACTCTCCGAGTGGGACCACATGTTCCTGCTGGAGAAGGGCGACCCACTCGTGGACGCCTTCGAGGAGAGCGGCGACGGGTCGGCGGTCGTCCTCTTCGAGGACCCGCCGACGGCGGAAGTGATGAGCCTCGAACTCGAACGCCGGTTCCGCGAGGAACTGCCGAAGAACGTCTCCGAGGTGGCGGTCGAAGTGAGCGAGACCGCGGAACTCTGCGGCGGCCACGTCTAACCATGCCCGTGAACGCGACCGAACAGAGTGACGGGGAACGCGCCGACGCAGAGCGCGAGGGGGCGAACTCGGACGAACCGTCGCTGCCCATCAACGAGTTGTTCTACTCGCTACAGGGGGAGGGAACGCTCGCGGGCGTTCCGAGCGTGTTTGTTCGGACGAGCGGCTGTAACCTCCGCTGTTGGTTCTGCGATTCGTATCACACCTCGTGGGAACCGACGCACGCCCGGATGACGGTGGACGAAATCGTCGCGGAGGTCGAATCCTACGACGAGAACCACGTCGTCCTCACGGGCGGCGAACCGCTGGTACACGAGGCGTCCGTCACCCTGCTCGACCGCCTCTCGGAGAGGGGCTATCACACGACGGTCGAGACGAACGGGACGATATTCCGCGACGCCCCCATCGACTTGGCGAGCGTCAGCCCGAAACTGGCCTCCTCGACGCCGACGCCCGAGAACGACCCGAAAGGCGACGGCGAGTGGGAGGACCGACACGAGGACCGGCGAATCGACGTGGAGACGCTCGCGGCGCTGGTGGACGCCTACGACACTCAGATGAAGTTCGTCGTCACCGACGACGGCGACCTCGAAGAAATCGAGGAATTGGTTTCGGACGTTCGCGCGACTGCCGACGAACCGCTCTCCGATACCGATGTGCTCCTGATGCCGGAAGGAGCGACCCGCGAGCAACTCGACGAAACCCGCGAGCGAGTCGCGGAACTGGCGATGGAGTACGGCTACCGCTACACGCCGCGACTGCACGTCGACCTGTGGAACGACGCACCGGGTACCTGAACGACGACAGAACATACGTAGCAACGATACCATGACACGAAACGACACAACCGACGAGGCGAACGAAAACGAGACGACCGCCAGCGGAACGACCGCCAGCGGGACGACCGACCGCAAGGTGACAGATACCGACCGACCCGAAAAGCGGGCGGTCATCCTCGCTTCCGGCGGGATGGACAGCGCCACGGCCGCGTACGAAGCGCGCGAACGGGGGTACGAACCGTTCTTCCTGCACACGTCCTACGGCCAGCGGACCGAAGGCAAGGAGTTCGACTGTGCGAAACAGCAGGCCGACGAACTCGACGCCGGATTCCTCCACGTCGAGACGAGCCACCTCGCCACGATAGGGGGGTCCAGCCTCACCGACGACGAGATGACCGTGGAGGACGCCGACTTGGAGAGCGACGAAGTGCCCGACACCTACGTCCCGTTCCGGAACGCGAACCTGCTTTCGATGGCCGTCTCCTGTGCGGAAGCGAACGATTGTGACGCCGTGTTCATCGGCGCGCACAGCGAGGATTTCTCGGGGTATCCGGACTGCCGCCCGCAGTTCTTCGAGGCGTTTCAGGCCGTCGTCGAGACGGGGACGAAGGACGACACGTCCATCGAACTCGTCGCGCCGTTCGTCGAGTTCAGCAAGACCGACATCGCGGAACGCGGGGTCGAACTCGACGTGCCGTACGAACTGACGTGGAGTTGCTACCGCGCGGAAGAACCCGCCTGTGGCACCTGTGATTCCTGTGCGCTCCGCCTGCAAGCCTTCCAGAACGTCGGCGAGCGCGACCCCATCGAGTACGAAGAGCGACCGAGCTACTGACTACTGACGGTTCGGGGCCGAAGTACCGACCGTCCCGTCCGAACTACTGGTTCCCGTCCGAATTACCGGCTTTCTCGTCCGGTCGAGGCGACGTAGATGCCGCCGAGGACGACGGCACCGCCGACCATCGTCGCGACGCCCGGTACCTGTCCGAGGATAACCAACGCGAGCACCGTGCTGCCGACGGGTTCGCCGAGGAGCGTGACGCTCACGACGCTCGATTCGACGTATTTCAGCGCCCAGTTGATGACGGTGTGACCGAAGATGCCGGGACCGACGGCCATGCCCAAAAACAGCACCCACTCCGTCGGTCGGTACGCGGCGAGGGAAACCTGCGCGCCGCTCGTCAGCGCGGCACCGAACAGCACGACCGTGGAGACGCCGTACACCACGGTCACGTAGGGAATCAGGGACACGCGCTGTCGGAGCGACCGCCCGGCGAGGACGTAGCCCGCCGCCGCAATCGCCCCCACGACCGCCAGCCCGTTGCCGTAGAGCGGGCGTTGCCCCGCGACCGTCGCGGGTGAGAGGAAGTCGCCGAACGACATCGCCACCATCCCGAGCAGTGCGACGAGGATGCCGACCATCGTTTTCCGCGTAACGCGCTCGTCCAGCAGCGCCCACGCGCCGAACGCGACGAACAGCGGTTGTGACTGAACGAGCGTCACGGACGCGGCGACCGTGGTCCAGTCCAAACTCTCGAACCACGCGATGAAGTGCCCGGCGAGGGCACACCCGGTGACGACCGCGATGAGCAAGTCCCGCGGCGAGAACGTCCGGAGGTCGTCCCGGTAGCGCGTGACCGCGAACGGCGCGAGCAACAGCGTCGTGAACAGCGACCGGTACAGCGCCTTGACGATGCTCGGCGCGTTGCTGAGTTCGATGAGGATGGCGCTCGTGCTCACCGCGACGATGGCGACGGCGAGCGCCGTCATCGGGGACACTTCATCTTCCATCCGCTCGACCATCCCGACCATGCCGAACATCACAGATGCACCGGAAGCCACGACAGCCAGTTCAACACGGTATCCTGTGCGATGAGCGGTTCGTGAAGCACCAACCAGTCGAGGAGCATCAGGCCGATGCCGTGGGCGACGACGGACGGTAACACCGAATCACAGTTGTAATCCACCGCGCCGAACAGCACGTCCGTCGGTCCCGAGAGGATGACCTCGACCGGCGGCTTACCCAAGTGGTGAAACGCGTAGATTATCGGACTCACGAAGACGCTCTTGAAACCTATCTTCCGAACGCCGACGCAGAGAAAGCCGCGATAGTACGTTTCGGCGGCGAGAACGACGATGAACTGCTTCACCGCGTGCGGGAGAAAGCTACCGAGCGCGGCGTTCGTCTCCCACATCGGGTAGTAGGTCCGAATCGTCGGGAGCGACGACCCGACGACGTATACCGGGATGACGAACGCCGCGAGAACGAGCGTGTTGCGAATCGCTTTCCGGTTCACCCGATAGCCGATGTGGCGACCGTGCGTCACCGCGAGCGCGCCGGGAATGGCGATGTACAACGTCACGTCGCGGAAAACGCGGAGGTTCAGGCTCCCGCCGGTGCTCGGCCAGTACGACCACGCGACCGCGATGAGCGCCCCGACGAGGAGCGACAACCGCACCCACGTCAGGCCGAACGTTCGCTCCCCGACGGTCCGGGAGAAGTTCACGAATCGTCGGCGGTGGGAATCGGTCCGGTTCCGATGGCGTCCTCGACGGCGTTGGTGAACTCCTGTTCGCTCTGGAAGTACGTTTCGTCGACCGCTTCCAGCACGTCGGCCAGGTCCTGCGGGCCGTCCGGGGTCCGAATCGTCTCGCCTCCCTCCTTTCGTTCGATTTCGCTCTTCTGGATGGGCCAGAACAACCGCGAGGTGACTCGTGCGAGCGGTGCGCCATCGACGGGGTCGCGCTCGCCGAGTTCGACAGCGGGCCCTTCGTCTTCGGTATCGTCAGCCATACTGGGGCGTTTGGCAGGGTGGGGATTAGGTTTTTCGAACCCACCTTTTGCCGCGGTCGGGAGCCGAATCCGGCGCGAATCGCGCCGGATTCGGCCTTCCTCCCTTGCAAAAGCTGGACCAAAAGCCGGTGTCACCCCCTCTTGCGCGTCTTCGACGCGCATTCAGGGATTCCTCGGCCCGGAAAATCAAAGATTTTCCGGGGAGGGAAGGGTTCCGGTGGTTGTGTCATCGGCAGATTTCCGGTGGTTGTGTCATTGGCGGACTCTTGCTGTTTGTGAAAATCCCGATTTCCGGCGGTCGTGTCACCGGCCTATCGATCCCTCCGGTTGCTGTCTCGGTTTCCGTCGAACGTCATCTTCGGAGGCGCTCAGTACGGCGTTTTGTCGGAAATAATTTCGGTTCGAGTTGGTCAGTAATACCGTCTGTGTACGCGACTTTTCCCGTTTTCGTGGTTGAAATCAAACGATAGTGATACCTGTCTGACGCAGTTGTTTAGTAGGAGGCCTCCAATGGCAGACACATGACAAGCCTCGGGGAAACGTACGAAGGGCACGGCGGCGTGAAAAAACGCCCCCGACGCCTCTATCTCGGCGTCGGCCTGTTTCTCGTCGGGTCGTTGCTCGTCGTCGTGGGTATCCTCGCGGCGACGACGAACAGTTTCGCGGCGATGGGTCTCGACAGCTACGGGTCGTACAGACTCGCGGGCATCACCGCCGGGTTGGGCGTCCCCGCCGTCTTCGTCGGCGTGTTCGTCGTTCTCCCCGCCACGAGCGACCGCGTGCGGGCGGCGGCGGCCATCGGGTCCAGCATCACGATTCTCGGCGTCGCCATGTTCTGGTACGCCTACCCGCAACACTGGCGCGGACACGGCGAACACCTGACCCTGCCCGTCGTCGCGGTGTACTTCACCGGCCTCATCACGACGTTCTGGTGTCTGTTCACCGCCGTCGTGAACTTCAAGACGCGAAACGACCCCGGCGGAACCGTCACGATGGAGGTCACGCGCAAGGGCGAGACGAAAATCGTCGAAGTCGAGAAATCCAGCGGTCTCGGCGGCATCGGCGTCTTCGGCAACGACCCGGCCGGTACCGAAGCCGTCAGCGACGGCGGCGCGGCGAGCGACGACATCTCCTCGCCCATGGACGCAGGTGAGGGGACCACCGCGACGCCCCCGGCCGAATCGAACTCGGCGGCCCCGACGAACCCGACGGACGCCTACTGCGGCAACTGCGCCCACTTCGATTACGTCCGCACCGACTCCGGCATGACGCCCTACTGCGGCCTGCACGACCAGCGGATGACCGACATGGACGCCTGCGAGCGGTGGGAATCGAACCGGTAGAAAAACCCCTACAACTCCGAAAGCGTCCGCTCGACCGACTCCCAGTGGCTCCCTTTCCAGAACCGTTTTCCGCAGTCCCGACACCGCCAGACGGGTTTCCCGTCCGGCGCGTGGTCTGGCGCGGGTCCGTCGTCCCGAACCAGTTTCCCGTTACAGGAAGAACATCGCGCGGGGTCGGAAAGCGAGAGGCCCACCCCGTCGTTCCGGAGTTCGCGGAGTTGGTCGCGCACGTCGAGCGATTCGATGAGGAGGACGTCGTCGGCGCGCTCGGCCAATTGCACGTCCCGCGTAACGAGCGTCCTGTCCTCCGCTTTGGCCAGTTCGAGAATCTCGTCGTCCGCCTCGACGCCCCTGTCCAGCGCGTAGGCCGCATCGTACCCGCACATGCGGAGGTACGTCGAGAGCGCCCCGTGCATCACGTCGAGAAAGAATCGGCGACTCATCAATGAAGGAACTCGCGGACGCCCGCCGCGTCGCGGGCGTTGAGCACGTCCGCGGCCTCGGCCCATCCCCGTCGCGCGGTGTGAACGCCGTACCTGACGTTTCGGTATTCCGCGGGGCTGTGAGCGTCGGTGTCGATGGCGATGGTGACACCTTCCTCCACCGCAACCTGCACCGCGGCACCCCAGAGGTCGAGTCGGTGGGGATTGCTGTTGATTTCCAGCGCGACGCCGTTGTCGGCGGCGGCGCGCGCAACCGCTCGAACGTCGAAATCGTGACCGGGACGGCGATTGATGAGACGACCGCTCGGATGGCCCAGGATATCGACGCTCGGGTGCTCTATCGCTCGAATAAGGCGGTCGGTCCCGTCGCCGTCGAGACCGCTGTGCGGCGAGGCGACCACGATGTCCAAGTCGGCGAGCACGTTGTCGCCGACGCTGATTCCCCCGTCCGGGTCGATGTTCGCCTCGACGCCCGTGAACACGTTGATGGCGGCATCCTCGGCGACCGCTCGAACCTCGTCTATCTGTTCTTCGAGTTCCTCGTCGTCCAAGCCGACGCCGCCGACCATGCCCGAACCCGTCGCGTGGTCGGAGACGGCGATGTAGTCGTGGCCGAAGTCGGCCGCTCCATCGACCATCTCCGCAATGGTGTGGTTCCCGTCGGACCAGTTCGTGTGCAGGTGCAGGTCCCCGCGCACGTCGCCTTCTTCGATGAGGTTCGGCAGATCCCCGGCGAGGGCGGCGTCGATTTCGCCGTTGTCCTCGCGCATTTCGGGTGCAATCAGGGGCAAACCGAGGGCGTCGTACATGCTGGCTTCCGTCTCGCCCGCGACGCGCTCGCCGACGCGCTGGCCCGCGTCGGGGTTCTCGACATCACTCACATCGAACACGCCGTACTCGTTCACCTTGTAGCCCCGCTCTATCGCGTAGTTTCTGAGGGTGATGTTGTGATTTTTGCTCCCCGTGAAGTACTGGAGGGCGCTGCCGAACTCCTCGGGAACGACGACCCGGAGGTCGATGCGCATGTCGGAGACGCGGACGGCGGCCTTGTCCGTCCCCGCCTCGATGACCTCCGTCGCCCGCCCCCAGTCGGTGAAGGCGTCGATGACCGCCTCCTTCTCCTCGCTCTCGGCGAGCACGTCGATGTCGCCGATGGTCTCGCGCCAGCGGCGGAGCGACCCGGCGAGTTCGTGTCGCCCGACGGCCGGTATCTCGTCGAAGAAGGCGAGCACCTGCTCGCCGACCGGACGGGCGTCGCCGAGCAGTTCCCGCCCTCGAACCGTCCGCGCGAACTCGATGCCGTCGAGGATGTTCTGCTCCGATTTGGGACCGTAGCCCTTTATCTCCCGAATCTTCCCCTCGCGGGCGGCGTCCTCCAAATCGTCCAGCGTCTGCACGCCGAGTTCGTGATAGAGGTCGCCGACCGTCTTCGGGCCGACGCCCTCGACGCGCGTCAGTTCCGCCATCTCGACCGGGAGGTTCGCGCGTTCTTCTTCGAGTTCCTCGATTTCACCCGTCTCAAAGTACTCGATAACCTTGCTCGCGATGGAGTCGCCGACCTGCGGGATTTGCCCGACGGCATCGGGACCCTCGGCCGCCAACTCCTCGATGTCCTCGGGGTAGTCGCGGATGTTGTCGGCGGCGCGGCGATAGGCCTGTGGCTTGTACTGCACGTCCTGTGCTTCGACCAAATCGGCGTACTCCTCGAACAGCGCCGCGACTTCGGCGTTTCGAGTCATAGTCGAGACCGTTTTCCGGCGCTCTCCTTCCCGAGCGCTTTCTGGAGGAACGACACCCACCGCTTCTGGTCGGCGGCCTCCTTCGCCTTCTCTTCGGCTTCGAGGTTCGTCGTCCCGAGGCTTTCGAGCGCGTTCAGCGCTCGGTCGATGCCGATGATGCTCTCGACCAGTCGCTCGCCCTCCTCGAAACTGATGTCCGCCTCTTCGAGTCGTTCCTTGCGCTGGAGCCGTTCACGGCGGAGGTTCGTCTTCGCCTGCTCCACGCGCTCCCGTTCTCCCGCGGGAACCGTGTCCAGCCGCTTGATTTCGAAGACGAACTCCCGGAGGTCGATGTCCTGTCCCTGGACCGAAATCGTCTCGGGAATCGATGCGCCGACGGTCGCGCCCTCCCGCTCGACCCGTTCCAGCAATCCTTTGCGTTCGTACCCCTTCACACACCATACTCGTCGTCGTGAGGGCAAAAACCTCATGCCCTATGCGTTTCGGTCATAATCCACCCCGCTCGAATGAGGCCAGAAAAAGCATTACTCGGTTCGCCGATTACTGGTGCCATGAAAAAGCCCGGCGAAGTGTTCGCGGATTCGAGCCTCTACGACCCCGGTATCGAGGCCATCGTCCCGCGGTACGACGAGCTCCACGACGCGATTCTGAACTCGCCGCCACAGGACCGGACCGAGGAGATACGCGTCCTCGAACTCGGGGCGGGGACGGGCGAACTCACGGCGAAACTGCTGACCCGCTTCCCCGAGAGTACGGTCCTCGCGGTGGACCACAGCGAGGGGATGCTCGCCGAGGCCGAGCGCAAACTGGAGACGTTCGGGGAGCGCGCCGACATCGTGCAGGGAACCTTCCCGGACGACTATCCGACGGCGAGCGACGAGTTCGACCTCGTAATCACCTCGCTCGCGGTCCACCACCTTCCGTCGGCGGAAAAACGGAGCCTCTTCGATTCGCTCGCCGACGCACTCGTTCCCGGCGGGTGGTTCGTCAACGGCGACGTGATTCGATTCGACGCGTCGCACCTCGAAACGCTCTCGTCGGCGATGATAGCGAACTGGGTGCGCTCGAAGGGCTGGGAGGAAGAGGAGTTCATGAACCGCTGGCAGGCCAGCGACGAGTTCGACGACCCGGACGCGCTGACGGACCAACTGCTGTGGCTTCGGGAGGCCGGGTTCGAGTCGGTGACGTCGGTCTGGCAGTACTACAACTTCGCCGTCTACGGCGCGCGGAAACCGGCTTGAAGGCCATTCGTTCGGTCGTCGCGTTCTCCCCTAATTCTCGCATCCCCTTCACCCAAACCCATTTGGCCTATCGGTTCAAACCATGGACTAATGGCGCAATGCGACGTGTGTGGGCAGGACGAGAACATGCCGTACCAGTGTCGAATGTGCGGCGGGACGTTCTGCGCCGAACACCGACTGCCGGAAAACCACTCCTGTCCGGGGTTGAACAAGTGGAACGACCCGAAGGGAGTGTTCGACAGCGGCTTCGACGATAGCGCGAACAAGCAGGGCGGTGGCCGGTTCAGCGTGGACACGAGTCCCGGCGGACCGCTGAGCTACTTCCGCGGGAACATGACGTTCGTGTTCCTCACGCTGATGGTGGGAACGTTCATCGCCGAGGTGTTCGTCATCAACGTCATGGGCGACGCCCAGTTGTTCTCCGAACTGTTCGTCCTCCAATCGACACACATCGGACGGGTTTGGACGTGGGTCACGTCCATCTTCGCTCACAACCCGACCGGCTTCACGCACATCCTGTTCAACGGCATCGCGCTGTACTTCTTCGGCCCCGTGTTGGAACGGCGCATCGGGAGCAAGAAGTTCACGGCACTGTTCCTCGGCAGCGGCATCCTCGCCGGGTTGGCGCAGGTCGGCATCGTCGCGATGATGGGAAGCACCTCCGCCGTTCTCGGCGCGAGCGGCGCTATCATGGCGGTCATGGGCGTCCTCACGGTGCTGAACCCGAACATGAAGATTCTCATCTACTTCATCATCCCGATGCCCCTCTGGCTCGCGACGGCCCTCTTCGCCGTCTACTCCGGATTCGCCAGCGTCATCGGCGGTGCGGGTGCGGGCGGCGTCGCCCAACTGGCCCACCTCACCGGACTGGGAATCGGTCTGCTCTACGGCGCGAAACTGAAGAGGGAAGGAAAACGAGGCCCCTCCGAGTTGGACATCGGCGGGCGGCGGGGCGGCGGCATGGGCGGACGTAGACGGTTCTAATGCACCTCGCCCATCCCGAGTTCGCGCCGGACGCTTCGCTGTCGCGCGAAGAGATGGAGGAACTCCAGCACGAGGTGGCCGACGCGGCGATTTTCGAGGACGCGTTCGAGTTCGACCCCGAGAGCGTCCGCGCCGAACCGACGGACGACGCACAGACTCACCTCCCGACGGGCGAGGATGAGGACAAGGACGAGGATGAGAACGAGGACGAGGACGACGATTCGGACGTCGCCGTGCCCACCGAGTCCCCCGAATCCCCCGTCGTCGTCGGCGTGGACCAAGCGTTCGTCGGCGACCTCGCGGTGAGCGCTGTCGTCGCGTCGCGGGACGGCGAAGTTGTCGAGCGCGCCCACGCGGCGGTCGAGACGGAGATTCCGTATATCCCCGGCCTGCTGTCGTTTCGGGAGGGGACGGCGATTCTACGCGCCTTCGAGGAACTGACCGTGGAACCGGACCTCGCAATCGTGGACGGGAGCGGACGGATTCACTTCCGGGAGGCCGGAATCGCCACGCACATCGGCGTGATGCTCGACTTGCCCGCCATCGGCGTCGCGAAAAACCTCCTCTGTGGCGACCTCCGCGACCCGCCAGAGGGACACATGGCGGAAGGCGACCGCGTTCCCGTGGTGGCAAACTCGCGGGTCGGCGCGCCCGACGGGACGGTCATCGGCTACGCGCTCCAGTCGCGCCAGTATCCGAACCCCGAGACGCGTCACGTCAACCCGCTGTACGTCAGTCCCGGCCATCGAGTGAGCGCCGAGACGGCCGCGGAACTGGTCTGGCGACTCTGTGCCGGGTACAAACTTCCCGAACCGACGCGGCGGGCTGACGCGTACGCCGATGAAGTGAAGGAAACCGTTGATACTTAGCCACCCCCGTCCGAAGGAAACCCCATGGATGAGACTGTGCTGATAACCGGCTGTTCGTCGGGCATCGGACGGGAAACCGCCCTGTCGTTCCTCGCGGACGGCTGGGAGGTGTACGCGACCGCCCGGAACCCCGCCGACATTCAGACGCTCGGGGAGAAGGGATGTCACATTTCGACGCTCGACGTCACCGACGACGACGACGTAGAGCGCGTCATCGACGAAATCATCGACGAGCACGGTCATCTCGACTGTCTCGTCAACAACGCGGGGTACGCCCAACCCGGCCCGGTCGAGGACGTGCCGATAGAACAGGTCCACGCGCAGTTCGACGTGAACGTCTACGGACCGCTTCGACTGGCGCGGGCCGCGCTGTCCCACATGCGGGAGCGCGGGAAGGGGACCATCGTCAACGTCTCCAGCGCGGTCGGCCGCGTGGCCGTCCCCGGCATGGGAATCTACAGCGGGTCGAAGTTCGCGCTGGAAGGCATCTCGGACTCGCTCCGCGGCGAAGTCGACGAGTACGACGTCGACGTCGTGCTCGTCGAACCCGGTCCGGTCGATACCGAGTTTTACGACCGGGCGAGTGACGAAATCGAAGGCGTCGAGCGCTCCGGCGGCTACGACCGCTTCTACGAGATGTACGGCGACCGGCAGGCCGTCGACGGCGGCATGCCCGGCGCGGTTCACCCGAAAGAGGTCGCGGACACCATCCTCGACGCGGCGAACGTCCAACATCCGGACGCCCGGTATCCGGTCGGGACGGTGGCCCAGCTCACCGACTACGCGCGCATCCTCCCCGCGTCGTGGCTCGACAAGCTGTACGGGACGGTTTCCGAGCTTTCGACAAGCGACTGGGTGAAGAAGTTCTTCGACTGATTCCGAATCCGATTCGAAACGCCTTCCGTGCGGAGCGCGTCAGTCCAAGCAAGCGGCGACGACGCGCAACATCTCCTCGCCGCGAACTTCGTCGGCGAACAGCGGGACGCGCTTGATGGTGTGGCCGCGGAACACGTCCTGTGCTTCCCGGAGCGCACCCTGCTGGACCTCCCACCGTTGCTGACAGAACTCACACTCCTCCAAATTCGGCGTCGCAAACCGACTCGAATCGACCGAATCGGTCACGTCGGCGAGGTTCTCCATTACGCGGTTGACGATGACCGTCCCGACGGGAATGCCGAACTCGTCGAGTTGCGCGAGCAGGCGCTTCGATTCGAACACGCTCATCTCCTCGGGGATCATGACGACGCGGAAGTCCGTCTTCGACGGGTCCCGGAGCGTCCGACGGAGGTCCTGAATCCGCTCTTTGAACGCGTCCAGGTCGTCCATTCCCTCCTCCGGGTCGTCGGCACCGCCGCCGAACATCCCCTTCACGCCGTCCATCATGCCTTGGAACCGCTGTCGAAGGCTCATCATCCGACCGACCATCGTGTCCATCAGTTCGGGGAGTTCGAGCAATCGAAGGGTGTGGCCCGTCGGCGCGGTGTCCACCACGACCCGCTCGAATCGCTCGTCGTCCAGAAATTCCAGCAGTTTCTGCATCGCCGCCGCCTCGTCCGCGCCGGGCATCGCCCCGCCCAGCAGCGAGGCCATCGGGCCGTCGTCCTCGTCGCCGAGCATCCCGCCGAGGGGGTTCTCGCCGCCGAGCATTCCGGCCTGCTCTTCCAGCGCGACGTCCGGGTCGATTTCGGCGGCGTACAGCGGTATCTCCTCCCGAATTCGCGTCGCCTCCGACGGGATGTCGTACTCGAACGTGTCCGACAGAGAATGCGCCGGGTCGGTCGAGACGACCAAGGTTCGGGTTCCGTCGCGCGCGCTCGCCAGCGCGGTCGCGGCGGCCATCGTCGTCTTCCCCACGCCGCCTTTCCCGCCGTAGAGAACGTACTCGGGTGCGTCGATACCCGCTGGAACGACATCCTCATCGATTCGTTCGACGGGTTCGACGTCGATTTCTGCCATACCGGGAGCTATCGGTTGCGGGTTTACGTACCTTCTGTTGTCCGCGTATCAGGGTCGAACGGTTCTGCTTCGACGTGATAATCCCGATAGAGAGAAAGAAACGACGAGACGATACGGACTGCAAGAGTTCCCACCTCGCTTGCTACGGAATGGTTCCAGTTGTGATGGGTACGTTTAAATGGAGATACTGAAGACTCCCGAAAGCCTCCACCCGGTCGCGGTCGTTCAGCGACATCTCTCCGTCGGCGCAAACCGCGCGCCTCCTCCGAGAGGGGTCGCCGAGCCGACCACGCAAACGTGACCGGGCGGCCCCTTTCAGTCCTCCCAGACACAATGACAGCAACCGCATCAGCCTCTCCCTCCCCCAACCGATTGCGCGCTTCGCTTCGCTCCAGTGCTCACCTCTCGCATGATAACCCGCAGGTTCGTGGCCGACCGCTGGCCGCGAACCTACTGGCGCACGCGCCGACGTGGGTCGTCCGGTTTCGCGCACCCGTTTTCACCGTAGAGCGTATCGGCCCCCGCCTCTCACGAGCATTTAAATACGAAGCCGAAACCAACCTCGGTGGACGAGTTCGGGTTGCGGAGTTCCGGGCGGTTCGCAACCCACAGTCTGCCTAACCCAAATCGGGTGCGCCAATCGGGCGAGTCAGCGGTCGCTGAAGTAGTCCGCGAGTCGTTCGGCCGCCTCTTCGGCGCGGGGGGTGACGAGCGCGAAGCGAACCCAGTCGTCGCGCGAGGAGCCGAAGGCTTCGCCGGGCATGCCAGCCACGCCCGCCTCGTCGATGAGTTTCTCGACGTTCGAGAGCGTGCCGGGGAAGTCGGGGAACCGCGCCATGACGTAGAAGGCACCGTCCGGCGTGGTGTAGTCCGCCCCCGCCGCATCGAGCGCGTCGGTGAACGTCTCGATGCGCGATTCGAGGAGCCCGCGGTTTTCCTCGTAGTACTCCCGCGTCGTCTCGCGGAGCGCGTGGAGCACCGCGTACTGCGACGGCCTGCTTCCGGCCACGTTCGTCAGCATGTGGCGCGTCTTCGCCACGTCCACGAGGTCCGGCGGGAAAATCGCGTAGCCGACCCGGAAGCCGGTGATGGCCAACGACTTGGAAAACGAGTTCGTGACGACGCGGTGGTCCGAATCGAACGTCAACGCGCTGGTGAACTTCCCGGAGAAGTCGAAGTGGTCGTACACCTCGTCGCTCACGAGGAGCGCGTCGTACTCCTCGGCGATTTCTACGAATTCGCGCATCGACTCCTCGTCGTACACCGCACCGGTCGGGTTGTTCGGCGAGTTGACGACGATTCCGGCGGTGTCCTCGCTCGCCGCCTCTCGAACGTCGTCGGGGTCGAGCGTGCCGTCCTCGGCGGTGGCGACGAAGCGCTGTTTCGCATCCAGCATCGTCGTCTTGCCGGGGTAGTACGGATACACCGGGTCGGTGAGAATGAACTCGTCGCCCGCTTCGCGCTCCATCGCCCGCGCCATAGCGAGATAGTTAGCCTCGCCGCCGCCAGCGGTCACGACCACCTGAGAAACATCGACGTCGCGCCGCGCGGCTATCTCCTCCCGGAGTTCGAACAACCCCTCGCTCGGCGGATACTGGAAATCCGCTCCCCCGAGGTCGGCGTACTCGTGAAGCCCCTCGGCGATGCCGGGCGGCGACCCCCAGTCGGGGTTCCCGCTCACCATATCGATGACGTCGCGGTCGGCGTCCGTCGCGTATGACATCACGTGAAAGAACAGCGGCGTGTCGTAGTTCATACCGCACGATTGCAGCACTGCCAAGTCTTTCTTTCGCCCACGACTACATCCGCCGGTCCGACCCGCACTTTCTTTCTCGCCCGCCCCGTCCACTCCCGCATGAGCACGAACGACGACGCCATCGAGAAGCGGGTCGGAGACGCTCTCCGCGAGTCGGGCGCGACGGTCGCAACCGCCGAGTCCTGTACTGGCGGCCTCATCGGGTCGCTGTTGACGGACGTACCGGGGTCGAGCGACTACTTCGACCGGGGACTCGTCACCTACTCGTACGACGCGAAGATGGAACACGTCGGCGTCACGCGCGAGGCGCTGGACGAACACGGTGCCGTGAGCGAACCCGTCGCCCGGCAGATGGCCCGTGGCGTGCGCGACGTCGCGGGGACGACGTGGAGCGTCGCCACGACCGGCATCGCGGGACCGACTGGGGGCACGGAGGACAAACCCGTTGGAACCGTCTTCATCGGGGTCGCCCACGCCGGTGAATGGGGGAGCGGCGAGAGCTATTCGTCGGTTGCGCGCCACGAGTTCGACGGGTCGAGACAGGAGATAAAGGCAAAAATAGCGCGACAGGCCCTCTCCGACCTCTTCGTCGAGCTGGAGTGAAAGGGAAAACCTTGATAGTGCGGGGTGGGACCTGCAACCGAATGAATCGAAAGGAACACGTCATGAACGCGGCACTTCTCGGTATCGGTCTCGGATACGTCCTTCATCCGACGGGGGACACGACCACGTTCTACACCATCGTCGAGGTCGGCGTTCCGGTCATCCTCGGTGCGCTCTTTCCCGACGTGGATACCGCGTTCGGCAAACACCGGAAGACGCTCCACAACCTGCCGGTGCTCGCGCTGTTCTACGTCTTTCCGATGGTGTTCGGGAACTTGCAGTTCGTCTGGATCGGCATCCTCACCCACTACGCCCTCGACATGCTCGGAAGCAAGCGCGGTCTCGCGCTGTTCTATCCGTACGAGAAGGAGTTCGGCGCGCCGTTCGGCGTTTCGGTGAGCAGCAACTACGCGACGATGGTTACGCTGGCGGTGACGGCCTTCGAATTGGTCGTCGCGGCGCTCTTCGTCAATCGGCAGTTCCTCGTCCACGCCGGACTCACGGCAGTCGGGATCCAGTAGGTCTCAATAAACGCTGATATCGTCGAATTGTCCGTCGTAGGCCTCGTGGTCGGGATGCGTCGGCTCCATTCCTGAGAGGACGAGTCGGTCGATTTTCTTCCACGAGTTCTCCCACCCGAGGTGCGCGAACTCCACCCGTCGCCGAAGTTCGTGGCTTCGGCCCGTGCGGTGGACGACGCGCGTCACGTTCCCCGTCCGGAGTTGCTCGACCAACTCGGCTTCCGTTTCGATGGGGGTGTCGAACGCCGTCCACACCTCGCCGATGGTGTCGCGGAGATGGGCGTACGACGACCCGAACGCGGATTTGTCGGTTGTTTCGACGATGGCTTTCGCCCGACGGTTGTGTCGCTCCCAGTGTTTCGGGTTGTACGTCTCGACGGCGTGAATCACGTCGCTGTGGACGCGAATATCGGCCTCCGAGACGCCCACGCTCAAGAACTCGGGGTGAGGTATCAAGACCGCGGCGTTCTGCCGCTCGAACTCTGCCATCGCGCCGGTGAGCGTGATGAAATCCGGAACGGGTTCGTCGAGGCCGATGGCGAGGACGTGTTTTCGGTTCCGCCACGTCCCGGTGAACACCTCGCGTGCGGGAACGACGAGCAAGTCATCGTCGGAGAATCGCTCCGCCCGTCGACGAATCTCGGGAAGGCGGACGAAGTGCGGCGCGTACACCAACGCGTCGAGGCCGCGTTGCTTCGCCCGCCGGACGACCTTCTCGTCTAGCACTTTGACGTGCATGTCTACCCTGAACTCGTCGCGGTCGGTCACATTCGTTCGTTTCGCGCGTCGAACGATAGGGGTTCTGGTTTCGAAAGTACGCGGTTAATCGAACGAATAATCGTGTTCGATACTCGTTGGGTGGTCCGGCCTCTTCACCCCGTCACCCCACTTCCGTCCAAAAGTACAAACCGTTCCGTTCGAAATCGCTACTTGATGGTAACATGTTATTTTGACCTCGACGGCACGCTGGTACGCCACACGGCGTCGTTCGAGGAGATGTTCGTCGCGGCGCGGGAGGGTCTGGGTATCCCCGACCGCGACAGGCTTCACGATAGCTACGTGACGGCGTTTCTCGACTACTTCTCGGCGTGTAACGACGAGCCGTATCGGGCCGCGATGAGCGACATCTGCGCCGAGTTCGACCTCCCGACCGACAGTGAGACGTTCGCGGACGCGCGAATCGAGGCGGAACTCGAACGGACCGAACTCGTTTCCGGCGTGCACGAACTGCTCACGGACCTCGAAACCGACCACACGCTCGGCGTCCTGACGAACGGCGTCGGACGCGTCCAGCGCGAGAAGTTGCGACGCCACGGTCTGTTCGAGTACTTCGATGCCGAAATCATCTCCTGCGAAGTCGGGGTGAGCAAACCCGACGCGGAAATCTTCGAACTGGCTCGACGGGAGTTGCCCGGCGAGGAGTACGCGTTCGTCGCGGACGACCTCGAACGCGACGTTCTCCCGGCGCAGGCCGTCGGATTCACGGGGGTGTGGATTTCGGAGACGGACGGTTCGCGGGCGGACGCGTCCATCGATGCGCTCTCGGAAGTTCGACCCGCTCTCGCCTGACGAGCAAGAAACAGTTATATCATGGGAATTAGAGAATCAACACACGAAGATGAGCGCTTGGGAATGTGACATCGACGGCTGTGGTGAACGGTTCGACAGCGTCGAAGACGCTATCGTCCACCAGACTTCGGAGCACGAACGCCAGGAGTGCAAAGTCTGCGGGGCGGTCGTCCCGGACGGCTACTTCGCCATCCGCCACGCCTTCGACGAGCACTCACGCGCCGAGTACGTGCGTGCGTACGACGCGGATTCGAGCGACGTGCGGACGCGCGAGCGAATCCGCGACGAAATCGAGGAGACGGCGGACCTCGAGGGAGTCGTCTCCCGACTCGACCTCACGGGAAGCGAACTGCCTTGAGTATGTAATAAACTATTTTGAGGCGCGTGCGCAACCTTTGCCACATGGAGGTCACGACATGGATACACTCGCGGATGTAGACGAAATCGTCCACGAGCCGTCACGGGAGTTCGTGGAATCGACGAACGTCTGGGAGTTCATGCAGGAACACGACATCGATGACTACGAGGAACTCATCGAGCGCACGTGCTCCGAAGTGGACTGGTTCTGGGACGAGATGGTCGACTACCTCGACATCGACTTTTACGAGGACTACGATGCCGTTCGGGACGACAGCGAGGGGCCGCAGTTCTCGGACTGGTACCCGGGCGGGAAGATCAACATCGCCCACAACACCCTCGACCGGTACGCACAGGTCGATAGCCCGGAACGGAACCGCGTCGCCTGCATCTGGGAGGGCGAACCGGGTGACGTGCGCGAAATCACGTACCACGAGCTATACCGGGAGGCGAACATGGTCGCCAACGCGCTCGAAGAGCGCGGCATCGAGACGGGCGATACGGTGGGCCTGTACATGCCGATGGTTCCCGAAGTCATCTCGATACTCTACGGCATCCTCAAGGTCGGAGCGATAGCCGTCCCCATCTTCTCCGGGTTCGGTACCGACGCCACCGCGACCCGCATCGAGGATTCGGAGTGCTCCGTGTTGTTCACCGGCGACGGATTTTACCGCCGCGGCAGCGAGGTCGTCCTGAAGGACACGGCCGACGAGGCCATCGAGGAGGCGGGCCACGTCGAACACACCATCGTCTACGACCGACTCGGGAACGACGGCATTCCGTGGGACGACGAACGGGACGAGAGATGGGACGAGGCCGTCCTCAAACAGGACGACGAGTACGAGACGAAGGAACTGGACGCGAGCGCCGAGTCCATGCTCCTCTACTCCTCGGGAACGACGGGCAAACCGAAGGGCATCGTCCACACGCACGCGGGGCAGTTGCTGCAGTGTGCGAAGGAGATTTACTTCGGCTTCGACCACAAGGATTCAGACCGGTTCTTCTGGGTGTCCGACATCGGGTGGATGATGGGGCCGTGGACGCTCATCGGCAACCACGCGTTCGGCGGCACGGTCTTCATGTACGAAGGCGCGCCGGACTATCCCGACCCCGACCGCTTCTGGGAGATGATAGACCACCACGGTCTAACCGTCTTCGGCATCTCACCGACCGCGATTCGGGCGCTCCGCCAGTACGGTGATGAGTGGCTGGCCGACCACGACCTCTCCTCGCTTCGCCTGCTCGGGTCGACCGGCGAACCGTGGGACCCCGAATCGTGGCGCTGGTTCTACGAAAACGTCGGCGGAAGCGAGGCACCGATCATCAACATCTCGGGAGGTACCGAAATCTGTGGCTGCTTCCTCATGCCGATGCCGATACAGTCGCTCAAGCCTTGCACGCTCGGCGGGCCGGGGCTGGGCATGGACATCGACATCGTGAACGCCGACGGCGAGTCCATCGCCGACACGCACGAACGCGGCTACCTCGTCGCCCGCGACTCCTGTCCGTCGATGACGAAATCGCTCTGGTCGGGCGACGAACGCTATCTGAACACCTACTGGTCCACGTTCGACGACATGTGGAACCACGGCGATTGGGCGCAGAAAGACGAGGACGGATTCTGGTTCCTCCACGGCCGCTCCGACGACGCCATCAACGTCGCCGGGCGGAAGGTCGGTCCCGCCGAAGTGGAAGGCGCGCTGATGGACCACGACGCGGTGAACCAGGCCGCCGCGGTCGGCGTCCCTGACGACACGACCGGACAGGCCGTCGTCACCTACGTCATCCTCGAACCCGACGCGGATGCGGGAGACGACCTTCGCGCGGACCTCCGCGAACAGGTCGGCGAGGAACTCGGAAAGCCGTTCCGTCCGCGCGAAATCCTCTTCGTGGACGAGTTCCCGAAAACCCAGTCGGGGAAGATAATTCGCCGGGCCATCGAGGCGGCCTACACGGGCGAGGATTTGGGCGACATGTCGAGCATCGAGAACCCCGATTCGCTCGAAAAACTGGACGAAGCGAACTGAGGTCCGCCGATTCGACGGAAGACCGTTCGATTCGACGATTGGACGAACATTCGATAGATGGACGCGAATCTCTATTGAGTCGCCCTTTGAACTCGGTTGTATGCATCGCCCTCGGATACGTTCCCGACTGGGGGATTGGACACCGGAACACCGACTGTACGCGACGGTCGGCGAAGCCACCACGTCGTTCGACTGTTGTGACACGACTTTTCGAATACGCGCGGATGGCGTCCGAGCGGAGCTGGCATGCGAGCGGGCGAAGGACACCGCGCTCCGCTTGGAACGGCAACTCGACGCGTTCGACGAATCGAGTCAGATCGCCCGCCTGAATCGGTCGGGACGCGTCACGAACGCCCACGTCGCACGAATCGTTCGCCGCGGACTGGAGTACTACGAACGGACTAACGGCGTCTTCGACATCCATCACGGAACCATCGAACACGAACTGAAGGCGTACATTCGCGGCGACAGTTCAACCGTCTCCGAGACGTTCGACCCGTCGTCGGTCGGAATCGATGGCGACACCGTGACGACCGACGGACCGCTTGACTGCAACGGTCTCGCCAAGGGCTACATCGTGGATCGGGCGCACGCCGAACTCTCGGGGCTGGGCCGCCGGGGATTCGTCGACGGCGGCGGCGACATCGCACGGCCGACCGGTCCGGTCGGCATCGAAAGTCCGTACGGTACCGAGACGAATCTCCGCGTGCTCTCGACGCCGTGGAACGTCGCCACGTCCGGCGGCTACCGCCGCAACCGCGACGGGAGAGAGCACATCTACAACCCGAGGGAGGAACGCACCCGGTCGCACAACGACCTCGTGACGGTCGTCGCGCGTCGGGACTGCACGGAAGCCGACGCGCTCGCCACCACGCTCGCCGCGCTCCGACCCGAGGACGCGATTCGACTCGCCGAGGACTGGGGCGGGGCGGAGGCGTTGGTCGTCCATCAGGGCGTCTTCCACGAAACGGAGGGATTCGATGAACACGTCCGGTAAACGCCGCCGAACGCTGCTCGCGCTGACCGTCGTCGTCCTCGCGCTCATCTGTGTGACCGGAGTCATGGCCTACCGGACGGCATACCAAGGGACGGGCAACGACCATTCGCCGCAAGCGACCAATCCACAGCAGTATCAACCGCCCGACGGCGGCGGGACGGTCTCCGAGCGTCACGAGGACGAGTCCGGTGAGCGCCACGAGTACGGCGAAGACGACGAGGGGGAGTACGGTGGCGGCAATGGCGGCGGCAACACGAACGCCGCCGGGACGTGTCAGAACGGCTGTCAGACCGTCGTGACGACGACGCGCGCCTCATGAACCAAGCCGTCGCCCTCGCGCTCTGGTACCTCGACCGCGCGTCGGCGCTGGTGCTCTATCCGGCGCTCTGGCTCACCGTGTTGACGGGCGTGTTCTTCACGGAGCGGCGGTTCGGCGCGATACACCGGCTATCGCTACGGACGCACATCGAACTGGCCGTCTTCGCGGTCGGCATGATGGCTCTGCACGCCGTCGTCGGGACCATCGACGCGTGGCTGGTGGTGGACGGAATCGCCCCCGCGCCGAACTATCCGTTCTCCCTGTTCATCGCGGGCGTCGGCGTCGGCGGCGTCACCGTCGTGTTGGTCATCGTGGCCGTACTGGGGTTTCTCGAACCGCGCCGGTTCGAGCACCCGAAAGCGATTCACGCCCTCGCCTACGGCGGGTTCGCGTTTGCGACCGTCCACGCGGTCGCTATCGGGAGCGACATGACGGGACTGCTCGGGCAACTCGTCGTCGCCTCGGTCGGCTTCGTGGGCGTCGCGCTCGTCTCGAAACTGCTCGACGGAATCCGCGCGGCCCATCCGACTCAGTAGACGTCCCACAGGTCGAGCACTTTGTCGAGGAGGCGGTCGCGGAAACTCGCTTGATAGGTCGCATAGAGGCGCATCACCTGCTCCGGGTCCCGAAGCGAGTACAGCACGGTGCGCCCGTCGCGTTCCTTTTCGACGATTTCCTCCTCGTGGAGTCGTGAGAGGTGCCACGAGACGGTCGAGCGCGACTTGCCGACGCGTTCGCTCAGGGCCGCGGTACTGAGTCGCTCCTCCGACGCGAGAAGGGCGATAATTCGACGCGAGTACGTCCGGCGAAGCGCGTTCATCGTCGATTTGTCCGCCGCCTCGAACGAGTGGGCCGGGTAGTAGCGGGTAAAGTTACCGTCGTCCGACGACTCGACGAGTCCCTCGTCTTCGAGCCATCGGAGGTGGTACTGAATCGTCCCCTGCGCGTACTCGTGTCGCCGGAGCAGTTCGCGGAAGTGAATCCCCGGCGTCTCTCGGATTTCGCCGAAGATGACGCGCCGTGATTCGAGTTCGGGCTCGTCCATGTTCAGTCCCGTGCGATTGCCACGAAGAACAACAGGAGACCCAGCAGGACGAACAACGACGAGAGGTGGTCGATGAGCTCCGGCCGTACCGACATCAAGAACGTCTCTTCGAGGACGACCGCGAGCCCTCGGAGGGCGAACAGCACGTACGCAACGGTGACGATAGCCAACCGTCGCTCGCGTTCGCGTCGCCACGTCAGGAAGGTCAACGTCCCTAACCCCGCGCTGAGGAGCAGTATTCCGAGGCTAACGACTAACTCGAGGTCGTGCGGGCGGACGGGCATTGGCTACCGAATTCGATTCCGACTATCGAGAAAAGCGTTCTCGTACAGTCGTCTAACGGTCGCGTTCAGGACGGTACCCTCCGATTCGAATCCCGTTCCGCGACGAAACGTCCGATTACTCCTTCCCCTATTCGAACAGCTTCTCCTCGCGGTCGATGGCGTCGATTCGCGCGACTGCCGCCGCGTCGAGTCGGATGTCCGCGGCCGCGAGGTTCTCGCGCAGATGCCCGTCGCTCGCCGAACGAGGAATCGGTATCGCCCCCTTCTCGACGAGCCACGCGAGCGCGATTTGTGCTTCCGTCGCGTCGTGAACCTCCGCGAGGTCGTTCAGGACGGGGAGGTCGAACACCTCGCCGTGAGCGATCGGCGCGTAGGCGACGAGGTGGGTGTCGTGACGATGCGCGTCCGCGAGGAGTTCGGACTGGTCGTAGAGGGGGTGCATCTCGACCTGATGGGCGAATATCGGCGCGTCGAGCACCTCGCGCGCGACGGCGATTTCCTCGGGGGAGAAGTTGCTCACCCCGACGTGCCGGATTCGCCCGTCGTCCCGGAGTTCGTCGAAGGCCGGAAGCGTCTCCTCGGGGTTGTAGTCCTCTATCGGTCGGTGGACGTAGAGGAGGTCGACGGTATCCAAGCCGAGTTCGTCGAGGCTCTCCGCCGTCGTTTCGAGCACGTCGTCGGGTGCGAGACTGTCCGCCCAGACCTTCGTGGCGACGAAAAGCTCCGAGCGCGGAACGTCCGCGCGGTCGATGGCCTCGCCGACCGCTTCCTCGTTGTCGTATATCTGTGCGGTGTCGAGGTGGCGATACCCCATCTCGATGGCGGCGGCGATTCGTTCGGGGTCGTCGATTCCCATCGTTCCCAAACCGATGGGCGAAAACTCGTCGGTCATGACTTCCCGTTTGTGATCGGGACAGGTAACCGGTGTGGTTGCGGTCGTCGAAGAGAAACCGACCGATGTCCGGTTGCTACAGGGATACTTCGTCCGGTGTGAGAACCGACGACTCGGGTGCGGCGGCATCCGCGACGGCGAAATCGGCGGTCCGGTCGGCGTCGCGGAGGATTTCGCCGCTGACGAGGAGCGGCGCGACGATACCGGCGGCAACCGTCCGCGGGTCAGCGAGCGGCGCACGAACCGCGACCGAATCACCCGATTCGAGGCTCCAATCCGATGCGACGGCGTTCCCCGCATCGAGGAGGTCGGCGTGGGTGGCATCGCGCTCGCCCGAGAGCGCGAGCGTTCCGGGCGGGAGCGGCGTCTCCGGGAACACCGGATTCTCGCTCCACACGTCGGTTTCGAAGTGCGAGACCGTCGGGTCCGGGGCGGGGTCGCCGTAGGCGACGTACTGTCCGCCCGGCGGGAGTTCGTAGTCCGCGACCGATTCCGCTGGCGCGAGGAGCACCCGCGCGTCGAACTCCGTCGGTGGGTCGAACCGAACGCTCGCCCCGAGTAGGACCGCGCCGAAGAACCCGAGGATGGGCTGTGCGGCAGGCGATGCGTCGATTCCGACGGTCACGCCCTCTCGAACGCCGAGATGTCGAAAGAAGTTCCCCGACTTCCACGCCGTCGTACACAGTCGGTGGTAATCGTATCCTCGTGAGTTCGGGACGGAAAGCGCCGAGTCGTCGCTCCGCCGTTCGCGGGCAACGAGGTCACCCAGAGTGTCCATGTCGATTCTCGTCCGGGGGTGTGCAAAAGCCCCCCGATTCGAATGGTCGGAAGGTATATTCTCAAAACATATGTCGTGTATCATGTTGTCACCACTCGATTCGTTCCGCTCTGAAGACGCGTCAGCGACGAGGGTCGTGCTCGACTTGTTCTGGTCAAAACTTCGAACGCACGCTCGACGACTCGTCGCCCACGCCGTCTTCATCACCACGCTCTCCATCGCCGTCATTCTCGGCATCGGAACCGCCTTCGTGTGGGCCGGAAGCGAACTGTTGCCGTCGATGTTTTGGGTGAAACTCACCCTCTCCTTCGTCGGACTCCTGGTCGTCTATTCGTCCCTCCGCCGCGTTCTCTCTGCGTGGCACGCCGTCGTCTACTATCTCCTCGTCGACGAATCGGACGACCCGCGGCCGACGGTTCACCACTGACGCGTCTGACGAACGTTTATAATCGTTTGCTAGGGATGCACACACGCAATCATGGCAAACGTGATCAGGCGGATGGCCGAAGGCAGTTCACGACTCGTAGAACGGTATCTCCCGGACGCGTTTCTGTTCGCGATACTCCTCTCGTTCGTGGCGTACGGGTTGGCACTCGCGTTCGTCGCCCCGCGGGGCGGAACGGTGACGCACGCGGAAAACATCCTCGTCGATGGCTGGTACGGCGGCTTTTGGGGGCTTCTCTCCTTTGCGATGCAGATGACGCTCATCCTGATGACGGGGTACGCCCTCGCACAGTCGTCCGTCGTCGATGACTTTCTTTCGCGTATGGCGTCGATTCCGTCGAGCGAACGGAGCGCGGCCGCGTTGGTTCCGGTCGTCGCCGCCGTCGCGTCGTTCGTCCACTGGGGCCTCGGCCTCGTGGTCGGTGCCATATTCGCGCGGAAAATCGCGGAGGAGATTCGCACCATCGACTTCCCCATCATCGTCGCCGGAGCGTACTCCGGATTCATCGTTTGGCACGGCGGTCTCGCCGGGTCGATTCCGCTGGTGCTCAACTCGACGGGCGACGATAACTTCCTGCTCGCCAGCGGCGTGCTGAACTCGACCATTTCGACCGGGCAGACCATCTTCACGGTCGCCAACGTCGCTATCTTCGTCGTCATCGGTTTCATCTTCCTCCCGCTCCTGTTCCTGCTGATGTACCCCGAGAGCGAGGCGAAGAAACACCCAATCGACCCCGCCCAGCTCGACACCGCGACCGACGGCGGCACGGAAGCCGTCGTCGCGCCGTCGGCGACGAACGACGACCTGACCGTCGCGGAGCGAATCGAACACTCCTCGTTCGTCTCCTACGCCATCGGCCTCTCCGGGTTGCTGGCCGTCGTCGGGTACTTCGGCCGCGGAATCGCCGACGGGACGATGCCGTGGAACAACCTCAACCTGAACATCGTCAACTTCACCTTCCTCTTCCTCGGCATCACCCTCCACGGCACCCCTGCGGCGTACATCGGCGCGATGAAGGAAGGGGTGGAGAACGTCTGGGGTATCATCCTTCAGTTCCCCTTCTACGCGGGCATCATGGGCATCATGGGCTACGCGCCGGAAGGGTCGACCAGCCTCGCAACGCAAATCGCACAGGGCATGGTCCACCTCTCGCCCGACGGCACGCTCCCCGTCGTCGCGTTCCTCACGGCGGGCATCGTTAACGTCTTCGTCCCCAGCGGCGGCGGCGAGTGGGCCGTCGTCGGCGAAACCCTCGTGAAGGCGGCTCACGCCGGTGGGACGAGCGTCCCCCGCGTCGCCATGGCCGCCGCGTGGGGCGACGCGTGGACGAACATGATACAACCATTCTGGGCGATTCCGCTCCTCGCCATCAGCGGCCTTTCCGTCCGCGACATCATGGGCTACTGCGTGCTCGTCCTGCTCGGAAGCGGTCTCATCATCAGCGTCGGACTGCTCTTCCTGCCGATGTAACGGAAGCTTTTACGACATCGAAAGCCAGCGCCCGGCCGATTCGGCCGGGCGCTGGCGATCTCCTTCACGGGAAATGCCCGTGAAGGAACGAAAGAGCTTCGCTCCCCTCGCATTCCCCGTAAAAGGTTAATCAAAAGCAACACAAGACGTTCCTGCTTGCTTCGCTCCGCAGGCTGCGACTTCCTGACCTTCGTTCGCTCCGCTCACGAAGACACTCCTCCTTCGTTTCTCCGACCGACTTGTACCGCGAGTCGGTCGGCCCCATTCAGTCGTCGGCCCGGAAAATATCCGATTTTCCGGTGTCTCACAATCGCGCGGCGATTGTGATGGCTCGAAAGACCGCGGGTCTTTCCGTGGTTGAGCTAGCGACTGGCGGTTGTGTCACTGGCTGACCTCTGATAGTTGTGTCACCGGCCGACTGCACACGACTCGCTCCGCTCGCTGTGTGCGCGTCACTCGCTGCGCCGGAGCAGGTAGCCGAGACCGGCGATGCTTCCGAGCGCGGCCAGCCAGCCGAATCCGGGCAAATCCCCGCCGTCGGTCGTGGAGGTGGTCGTCCCCTCGGACGAGTTCGTCGCCGTTTCCGTCGTCTCGGTGGTTGTGGTCGATGTTGACGAAGGAGATGTCGTCGTCGTTCCCGTGGTCGTCGTCGCCGTCGTGGTTCGATTCCCAGCGGTCGTGTTGTTCGCGGTCCGGGTCGTCGTCGGCTGGACGATTTCGAGTTTGCCGCGCATCGTCTCGGAGTCGAATTCCGAGAAGTACGTCTTCATCTTCGGGGTCGCCGTGAATTCGAGGGTCTGATTCTCCCCTCTCGTGTCCACGACCTCCGTCCGTTCGAGGACGTTTCCTTTCCCGTCCCCGATGGCGATGTTGTGCGAGTGGCCGTCCAAGTTCTCCCACGCGATGACGTACTCCTTTCCGGCCTCCATCTGAAGCGTCGGATTCGTCTCGCCCTCGATGGGGGGCGGCGATTGGCCCAACCATCCGGATAGCTGTCCACCGAGTTCGAACGTCGCGGCCTGCCCGCGCGCGAGGCCGACGAACGCCGTCGTTCCGAGGAGCACCTGTACGAACCGCCGACGGGGGAGTTTCGGACCAGTCATTCGAGTGAGTGTGAGTATCTATATATTATCCCAAAACGGCTTAGCTTGTTCGGCTAGCCGCTCAGAAACTGCTCTTGATGCGCTCGAAAAAGCCCTTCTCGACGGTGACCTCTTCGCCGCCCGCCTCCGCGAACTCCTTCAGCGCCTCGCGCTGTTCGGCGTTCAGCGAATCTGGCGTGACGACCTGCACCTTGACGAAGAGGTCGCCGTTACCCCGCCGCCGGAGGTGCGGCATTCCCTTGCCGCGGAGACGGAACGTCTCGCCGCTTTGGGTCCCCTCCGGCACGTCCATCTCGACCGAGCCGTCGAGCGTCGGCACCTCGATTTTGTCGCCGAACACGACCTGCGGGAACGAGAGCGCCGTCCGATAGAACAGGTCGGACCCGTCGCGCTCGTAGTCGGGGTGCTCGCGCACCGACACCTCGATGAGCAGGTCGCCGTTCGGCCCGCCGTTCTCGCCCGGCGCGCCCTCGCGCTCCATCTGGAGCGTCTGGCCGTCGGCGATGCCCGCCGGGACGTCCACCTTCAGCGTCGCCTCGCGCTGGACGATGCCGTCGCCGCCGCACTGGTCACACGTCTCCGAATATTGTTGCCCGTCGCCGTTACAGCGCGGACAGGTCTGTGACTGTTGGACGCGCCCGAACGGCGTCTGCTGGACCTGCGTGACCTGTCCCTGTCCGTTACACTCGGGGCAGGTGTTCACGTCCGCTCCCGGCGGGTGGCCCTCCCCGTCACAGGCGTCACAACGCTCGGGACGGCGGACCGTAATCTGCTTCGTCACGCCCTCGTAGGCCTCTTCGAGGTCGATTTCCATGCCGGTCCGGAGGTTCGACCCCTGGCGCGGGCGGTTCGGGTTGCGACGGCCGCCGCCACCCCCGAAGAACTCGTTGAAGATGTCGCCCATGCCGCCCATGCCGCCGCCACCGCCGCCGCCGCCGAACGGGTTGCCGCGACCGGCACCGCCAGCACCGCCGCGGCCGCCGTCGAAGCCGCCGCGTTTCTCGGCCTGCTCGAAGCGGTCGTGACCCATCTGGTCGTAGGCCTGCCGCTTCTCGTCGTCCGAGAGCACTTCCTTCGCCTTTTTCACCTTCTTGAACTTCTCCTCGGCGTCCGGTTCGTCGCTCACGTCCGGGTGATACTCGGCGGCTTTCTTTCGATACGCCTTCTTGATTTCGTCCTCGTCGGCGTCTCGACTTACACCGAGTACGTCGTAGAAGTCCTCGCTCATCAGTTATCGTTTCTAATGTAGGATGGTATTTGAATCGTCCGTCTACCGGTCGGCGCGCCCGAAAACGACGAGCGTCCGGGGATTCGATGCGCTACCCTCAGTCTTCGGCTTCGTCGTCGTCCACATCCTCGAAGTCGGCGTCGACGTACTCGTCGGCGTCGTCAGCACCGTCTTCGGCACCGGCGCCCGCGCCGGGGTTCGGGCCGCCGCCCATGCCGCCGCCCATTCCACCGGGGCCTGCGGCACCGGCCTGCTGGGCTTGCTCCTGTTGCTGGTACATCTGCTTGCCGATCTCCTGCAGCGACTTGCTCAGGCTCTCGGTCGCGTCTTCGAGGTCCTCCTTCGACGCGTCGTCGTCTTCGAGCGTCTCCTGAACGACGTCGATTTCGTCGCGGATGTCCGATTCGAGGCCGTCGTCGATGTTCTCCTCGTTCTCTTCGAGGAGCGTCTCGGCGCGCTGAACGGCGCCTTCGGCGGCGTTGCGCGCCTCGATGAGTTCGCGACGCTCCTTGTCCTCCTCGGCGTGCTGTTCCGCCTCTTCCTGCATCTGCTCTATCTCCTCGTCCGAGAGACCGGCACCGCCTTCGATGGTGATCTCCTCGCTGTTGCCGGAGCCGTGGTCCTCGGCGGAGACGTTGACGATGCCGTTCTCGTCGATGTTGAACGACACCTCTATCTGCGGGGTTCCGGCGGGCGCGGGCGGAATGCCCGCGAGGTGGAACTCGCCGAGCAGTTCGTTCTGGTTCGCGATTTCGCGCTCACCTTGGAAGACGCGCACCTGCACCGAAGTCTGGTTGGCCGCCGCCGTGGTGAACACCTTCGACTCCTCGGTCGGGATTGTCGTGTTCTTGTCGATGAGGCGCTCGAACAGGCCGCCCTTCACCTCGATACCGAGGGAGAGCGGCGTCACGTCGAGCAACACGATGTCGTCCACGTCGCCGGAGAGGACGCCGCCCTGAATCGCCGCGCCGAGCGCGACTGCCTCGTCGGGGTTGACGTTCTTCTTCGGCTCCTGTCCGGTGAGTTCCTCGACCTTCTCGGCGACCTGCGGCATGCGGGTGGACCCGCCGACGAGGATAACCTCGTCGATGTCGCTCTTCTCGTAGCCCGCGTCCGACAGCGCCTGCTCGGTCGGTTCGACCGTGCGGTCGATGAGGTCGCTCGTCAGCGACTCGAACTTGGCGCGGGTCAGGCTGTTTTCGAGGTGGACCGGGCCGTTGTCGGTCGCCGTGATGAACGGAAGGTTGATGTCCGTTTCCTTGCGGCTCGACAGTTCGATCTTCGCCTCTTCAGCCGCGTCCTTCAGGCGCTGGAGCGCCTGTCGGTCGTCGCGGAGGTCGATGCCGTGGTTCGACTCGAAGTCGTCGGCGAGGTAGTCGATGATGGCGTGGTCCCAGTCGTCGCCACCGAGGTCGTTGTCCCCGTTCGTGGCGACCACTTCGTAGACGCCGCCGCCGAGGTCGAGGATGGAAACGTCGAAGGTCCCGCCACCGAGGTCGTAGACGAGGACGGTCTGGTCCGTGTCGTCGTCCAGTCCGTACGCCATCGACGCCGCCGTCGGTTCGTTGACGATGCGTTCCACGTCGAAGCCAGCGATTTCACCGGCGTCCTTCGTCGCCTGTCGCTGCTTGTCATTGAAGTACGCGGGAACGGTGATGACCGCCTTGGCGATGTCGTCGCCGAGGTACTCCTCGGCGTCGCGCTTGATTTTCTGGAGAATCATCGCCGAAATCTGCTCCGGCGTGTACTCTTCGTCCTCGATTTCGACGGTGTAATCGTCGTCGCCCATGTGCCGCTTGATGGACTGTATCGTCTTCTCCGGGTTCTGAACCGCCTGGTTCTTCGCCGGTTTCCCGACCAGACGCTCACCGTCGTCGGAGAACGCGACGATGGACGGCGTGGTCCGGTCGCCCTCGCCGTTGACGATGATTTCCGGGTCGCCACCCTCCATGACCGCGAACGCGCTGTTCGTGGTACCGAGGTCGATTCCCAGTATCTTGTTGCTCGTCATTGTTGGGGCAACCTACCCGTTTGCGCCGGTTAAAGGTTACTAGATGTCACGAGGGTGCGTCGAACCCCACCCCACTGCCGCCTAGCGATTTCTTTTTTCATCGTTTCTCCGCTTCGGGGGCTTTATATTGAACCGATATACTATCTGCCGTGCACGGTCCGTCGAGTTGTTCGGCTCCCCGTCGTCCCCGCGCCCGGCGCTCGCGCTCGCCGTTCCGTTATTCGAATATTCGAATCGCAGTTGGTATTCGAATCGCGGTCGATAGCGGGAAAATCGGTGAGGACGGGTCGTTACTCGTCGTCTCCGCTGCCGTCGCTGACGGTGACTTGCGCGGCTTGCAGAACCTTATCGGCCATCTCATAGCCGGGTTGGTACACGTCGGCGATGGTGTCTTGCGGGTGGTCGCTCTCGACGCGAAGCATCACCTCGTGGCGTTGCGGGTCCACTTCCTCGCCGGACTCCGGGTGGATTTGCGAGACGTTCTCGTCCTCGAACACGCGGTCGAGTTCGCGCAGGGTGAGTTCCACGCCCTCGAGCAAGCTTTCGACGTCCTCGTGTTCGTCTTCGACCGCCCGGCGGAGGTTGTCCCGGACGTCGATGAGTCGTTCGATGAGGTCCTCGGTCGCGCGCTTTTCGAGCTGTTTCTGGCGCTTTTTCGCGCGCTTCTTGTAGTTCTTGAAGTCCGCGCGGTTGCGCCGCAGGCGCGCTTCGAGGTCGTCTGCTTCCTCTTCGAGTTCCCGGCGCTCCGATTCGAGTTCGACGAGGCGGTCTTCCACGTCGGCGGCGAGGCTCTCGTCCTCGACGGCGACGCGCGCTACGAGGCTCGTGGTCTCCGGTCCGAGAACGTCCTCGTCCGGCATCTCGTCCCCTGTCGCGTCTCCGTCGGCCGGGGATTCCTCGTCGGCTGGCTCTTCGTCTACCGTTTGGGCGGCCTCCTCCTCGGTCATATGCGTCGTAAGTCCTTGCTCGCGTTTAAGGGTTCAGAAACGGGACGCGAGTTCGATGCGGGCGAGCCAATCGAGGAGGACGTTTGCGAGTGTGGAATACGAGGGGCGGCCGACCAACCCGCTCAGCGGGTCGAACTCGACCAAGCCACGGTATGAGAGCGTCGGCAGTCGCGTCTGTGATAAGTCTTCGAGGACGGTCTCGAACGCGTCGTCGGAGACTGACGCGGTGGTTTCGTTCCGTTCCCACGCCGCGACGTCCCTGACGAGGACTTCCAGTTCGACCGGCGCGGTATCGGCGTGGCAGGCGAGCGAGTAGAGGACGTACCGGTTGCGACGCTCGGGCAGGCTGGCGAGTACCGAACCGACTGTTCCCCGAGACATCGAACCCGCTTCCCGTATCGTGACGAACGAATCTCAACCCTGCCAACCGTTTCCATCGTTCACCCGGTGTAACGGGAACACAGTTCGGTGATGGTCGGAGTTCTCCTCGGTTGCTCGCCGTCACGCGACGGGATGTGAACCTTTCGCCGACCACGACCCGACGGTAATGACGGCTTCACCGGGATAAGCACTCGTTCGACGCGAACACCGTGTCTGCTCGCCGAACGACCGCGGGACCACGCCTCGCCAACGGACGCTTCCACGGGACACAACCCTTTTCGGGCGTGCGACAGAACGGGAGGGTATGGCAGACGACGAAGCCAACGACAACGGAGACGAGGAGGAAAAGACGTTCCAAGAGCGCGTCGAGGAAATCCGAGAGAAACGCGCGGAAGAGGGCGATGAAGACCGAGACGAGCGCCTGAAGGAGGCGATGGGCGGCGGCGGTCCCGGTGGCATGGGCGGTAACCCGTTCGCACAGATGATGGGCGGCATGATGGGCGGCGGCGGTCCCGGTGGCATGGGCGGTATGGGCGGCAGTCGCGAAAGCGAGCGCGGCGACGAGGACCTCGTTCGTGAGGTGCGGCAACTTCGGGACGAAGTTCGGGACGCCACGCGACAGCTCCAGCGCATCGCGGACGCGCTCGAAGAGTAATCGTCGTCTACTCTTTCGGCAATTCACCGAACCAAGGCGGAGATTCTTATACTTCGCTCACCATTTCGATTCGTAACTGTGCCGGGAGAGACGAGTGGCGGGTCGCTCCGCCTGTTTCGAAACCGCGAGTTCATCGCATTGGCGGGCACCGCGTTCGCCCGGAGTCAGGCGTATTCGACCATCCTCATCGCGCTGGCGCTGTACGCCGACATGTTCCACACGACGAGCACCGTCGAAGGGTTGTTCGGAACCGCGTTCGCGGTGGTACAACTCCTCATCGTGCTCCCGCTCGGGCGGTACATCGACATCCGCGACTCCAAACGCATCCTGCTCTTCGGACTGTTCCTCAACGTCCTCGTCTTCGTCGGTTTCAGCTTCGTCGAGTCGGTCGAACACGTCATCCTGATGCGCGTGCTGCAGGGCACCGCCGCGAGCATCCTCTGGCTGACCGGAACGACCGTCGTCGGCGAGATTAGCGACGACGGGTCCCGCGGGCTCTGGATCGGGACGTACAATCAGGTCGGCGCGTTCTCCAGCCTGTTCGGCGATATCTTCGGCGGACTGCTGTTGTACCTGTACGGCTTCGAAACCACCTACGCCGCCTTGAGCCTCATCACCATCGGCGCGTTTCTCGCCGTGTTCTTCTTCCTCCGGGATAACCCCGGCGGGCGGACGGACCCGGAGGATGCGAGCAGTCGGGAAACGTTCGAAACCCTCCTCGGGCGGTCGGCCATCAAGGCGCTCGTGTTCTTCCGCCTCTCGTTCAGCGTCGGGAAGATGGCCGTCATCACCTTCCTCCCCATCTACGCCTACACGCAGTTCGACATCAACCCCTTCGTCGTCGGCGGCATCATGGCGGGCGGAAAACTAACGAAGTCGCTCACGCAGGGCAAGGTCGGCGACTGGACCGACCGCGTCGGAGAGAAGTACAAGTTCATTCTCGCGGGCGCGCTCGTGTACGCGCTCGGGACGGCACTCATCCCGTTCGCGGGACTGGCAGAGGACTACATCCCGGGGATGACCGTCTCCGCGTTCGGCGCCGAGATGGCGCTTCCGGGTGCGTTTTTCGTCCTCTTCGCGGCCTACGCCGTGCTCGGTGTCGGCGACAGCCTGCGACTCCCCGCGAGCATGGCGCTGTTCGTCGAGGAGGGGGAGCAGTTCGAGGCGGTCGGCTCCAGCCTCTCGCTTCGCTCCATCGCGTGGAAGGTCGGACAGGTCGGCGGTCCCGTGTTCATCGGCGCGATTTGGGACGCGACGAGCGTCTTCGTCGCGTTCTGGGCGGCGGCGGGATTCATCATCGTCTCGTCGGCCGTCTTCGCGGTCCTCTACAGCACCGAACCCGCACCGGGCGAACACGTCGATGCCGTGGGCGGGGACTGAGCCGCTGACGATGAGGGAACCGGTGACGATAAAGACGCAACCGTGAAAGCACTGAAGCTCGAACCCACGTGCATGGACGAGCAACCGGGACTTTCCGACCAGTACCGAAAATCCAGTCCGTGGCCGCTGTTCGTCGCGTTCGGTCTCGCGCTGTTCGAGACCGGTATCGTGATGGCGAACTTCCTCTTTCCCATCGCCGTCGGTGGCATGTTGATGTTCGTCGGTAGCATCGTCGGTATTCTCCGCGAGTCGGAGTACATCAGCGACCCGTGGAAGGCGCTCGTCGCCGCATCCGTCGTGTCGTTCGTCATCGGTGGCGTCATCTGGCAGACGACGCAGGGGTCCGTCCAGCTTCGTGGGACGGCGATTCTCATCGGCGCGGGCGTCCTCCTCATCGGGGGCATCGCGGGGTCGCTCTGGCAACCGGAACCCATCTGAGACGGGCCGACGGCCGGACGCGAACCACTAACCTATTTTACCTCGTGTTCGCTACGTTCAGGTATCATGGCAGAAAGTGTCTTCGACAAAGAAACACTCCTCGACCTCACCGTCAACATAATCCCGCTCGGGATTCTGGCGTTCTTCCTGATACTCTTCGTCGGATTCAGCGCGTGGGGCGGTAGCACCCTCGTCGGTGTCGTCAGCTTGGGCCTCGTCATCGTCCCGTTCGCGCTCCTCGCCCTGTTAACGTATGTCGCGGCACTGAAAATCGAGGCCACGGGCGGAACCTAACCTTTCTTTACCTTGTAGTTCACACGCTCCTCTATGGCAGCTACTGGGCAGATAGCTCTCACCGTAGTCATGGGAGTGTTTTTGCTGGCGGTCGCTTCGTTCCTCGCACGGATCGAGGACTGGCGGTCTTATACACCTCTCAGCAGCGGGGGCTACGGGTACGCAGAATCGACCGGGCAGGCGCATAACGAGAAGCCTGCCGGAATCATTCGTTGGTTTACGACGGTAGACCACAAGGACATCGGCATCCTGTACGGGACCTTCGGCCTCATCTCCTTCGCGTGGGGTGGCATCGCGGTGCTCCTCATGCGGACGGAACTGTTGACACCGAACGCGGACCTATTCAACGCGAACCTGTACAACAGCCTGCTGACGACGCACGGCATCACGATGCTGTTCCTGTTCGGGACGCCCGTCCTGGCGGCGTTCTCGAACTACTTCATCCCGCTCCTCATCGGGGCGGACGACATGGCGTTCCCGCGCATCAACGCCATCGCCTTCTGGCTGCTACCGCCCGCGGCAATCCTCATCTGGATCGGCTTCCCGCTCTTCATGTTCGCCGGTATCGAACCGGCACAGACGAGCTGGACGATGTACACGCCGCTCTCGTCCTGTGGCCCGTCCGCCGCAGCGGCGGGCGCGAGCTGTCAGGCACAGGTCAGTCCGGCGACGGACATGATGCTGCTCGGCCTGCACCTCTCCGGTGTCAGCGCCACCATGGGTGCCATCAACTTCATCGCGACCATCTTCAGCGAGCGTGGTGAGGACGTCGGATGGCCGGACCTCGACATCTTCTCGTGGACCATCCTCACGCAGTCGGGTCTCATCCTGTTCGCGTTCCCGCTCCTCGGGAGCGCGCTCATCATGCTCCTGCTCGACCGCAACTTCGGAACCACGTTCTTCGCGGCGAACGGTGGCGGACCGGTCATGTGGCAACACCTGTTCTGGTTCTTCGGGCACCCGGAGGTGTACATCCTCATCCTGCCGCCGATGGGACTCGTCAGTCTCATCCTGCCGAAGTTCGCGGGGCGGAAACTGTTCGGGTTCAAGTTCGTCGTCTACTCGACGCTCGCCATCGGCGTCCTCTCGTTCGGTGTGTGGGCACACCACATGTTCGCAACGGGTATCGACCCGCGCATTCGTGCGAGCTTCATGGCGGTGACGATGGCCATCGCGATACCGAGCGCAGTCAAGACGTTCAACTGGATCACGACGATGTGGAACGGTCGGCTCCGGCTAACCGCGCCGATGCTGTTCTGTATCGGCTTCGTCTCCAACTTCATCATCGGGGGCGTGACGGGCGTCTTCCTCGGGTCGATTCCGCTCGACCTCGTGCTCCACGACACCTACTACGTCGTCGGTCACTTCCACTACATGGTGATGGGTGCCATCGCCGTGGGAGCCTTCGCAGGCTTCTACTACTGGTTCCCGATTTACACCGGTAAGATGTACCAGAAGTCGCTCGCACACGCACACTTCTGGCTGACGATGATCGGAACGAACGTGACGTTCTTCGCCATGCTGTTCCTCGGTTACGGCGGCATGCCCCGCCGGTACGCGACCTACCTGCCGCAGTTCACGACGTGGCACCAGGTCGCCACGGCGGGCGCGTTCATCCTCGGCATCGGCCAGTTCATCTTCGTCTGGAACATCGCCCAATCGTGGCTCGAAGGCCCACCGGCCCCCGCCGACCCGTGGAACCTCGGCGAGGACGGAATGCTCTCGAAGGAGTGGGACTGGTTCGCAAAGAAGCAGGAAACCGCTCTCACCGACGGCGGCGAAGAACCCTCTGACGAGTAGACTTCTGACGGCGGTCGGTCGACTTTTTTCGGTCGTAGAAAACGAATTAGCTACGTCGACGCGAGCACGATACCCATTACGAACATCAGAACGACGATGCCGGAGAGGACGAGCAGGAGCAGTTCTTTTTCGGACATACTCGGACTTAGCGCCTGTGGATGAAAAGGCTAATCCTTGCCCTGTCGAAAGGGTTTCTCGTGCCATCTCGACTTCGCGGTCGCTCGCTCGTGGTCGGTCTGTACGTCCTTATCGTGTCGTTCGCGGGATTTGTGGGCGTCCTCCTCGGAGCGTTCGGTCCGGAGGACATGCGCCCCGTCAAACTGTTCGGCATCATCCAGTTACAGCCGACGCCGGTTGACCTCGCTATCTTCGGAATGGTGACCATCGGCCTGTTTCTCGGCATCTTGCTCTCGCTGGTCGTGTTCGTCTCCGAGCGATACGATGAGGCGCACCCCAAGGGATAAGACGGCTGCCTTTGACTTGTTACCATGTATCACGTCCTACTCGCGGTGGACGAGACCGAATCGCGCGCGGCGGCACAGGCGAATGCTATCATCGACCTCTCCGAAGCGAAGGCCGAAGTACGGGTCACGCTTCTCCATTCCTTTACCGACAATCCGAGTGGTGCCTCCGCACCACAGATAACGGGCGTCCGACGAGCGAAGGATGCCCTCGAAACCGCTGGAATCGAGACGGATATCGCCGAGGAGAGCGGGAACCCAGCGGACACCATCCTCGATGTCGCCGAAGAGCGTGACGTCGATTGCATCTGCGTCGGCGGGCGCAAACGCTCACCAGCAGGAAAAGCCCTGTTCGGCAGCGTCGCTCAATCGGTCATCCTGACCGCGAAGCGTCCCGTTCTCGTCGCAGGCGAGGGACAGCAGTAGACGGCGAGGGCGACCCGTTACGAAAACAGCTGAACGGTTGAGCGGATGCGTCGTAGACGACCGGCATTCGGAACAGTGACCTCTCAGTCGTACACTTCCCGAAGCGACTCCACCAACGCGTCGGTTCCGATGGCTCCCGTCACCGTCTCCCGGTACTCACCGTCCCGGAAGCAGAGGAACGATGGGGCCTCCGTCACCTCAAATTCGCGTCGGAACGCCACAACGTCGTCTCCGTCGATACCGGCGAACGCTACGTCGTCGGGGATTCCTGCCCGAAGTTCGGGTAGTTTGGCGGCGACGGCCTCGCACGGTTCGCAGTCTCGTTTCCAGACCGAGACGATGCAGGCGGGATGCGTTGCCAGGAAGTCACGATACGTCTCGTCGGTGAGGTGGTTCACGCCGTCGGGAACCGGCGACGACGGGCCGATTTCGGCGACCATCTCGGACATCAGTCCCAGTTCCGCTTCCGTGTACTCCCCGTCCAAATGGGCACGGAGCGCGAGGTAGTAGCTGAATTCGGCACGAGTTACGCCGCTATTGAGAGCCTCGTCACGTGAGATGTGGAACGTCTCGGCGATACTCTCCTCGAACGCCTCGGGCGTGATGCTCGCGTAGGTGTCGTAATATATCGACCAGCGGTGCTCAAACTCGTCCGTGAGCGCGACGGTGCCGTTCTCGATAACTACGCCCTCATCGATGAGGACGTCGAACAGCGCATCCGGACTACTGGTTTCAGACACCAAGGTATCGCTCCCTCGTTTTGTCGTCGCCGCGGAGCTCGTCCGCGGTTCCGTCGAAAACGATCTTCCCTTGGTCTACGACGTAGCATCGGTCGGCGAGTTTGATAGCGGCCGCCGCGTTTTGTTCGACCAGCAGGATGGTTGTTCCGGTCTCGCTGATGCGTCGAATGGCGTCTTCCACGTTGGCGATTATCTGCGGCGCCAACCCCTCGTACGGTTCGTCCAACATCAACAGATCGGTGTTCTGTTTCAGCGCCCTCGCGATGGCGAGCATCTGCTGTTCGCCGCCGGACAGCGTTCCGGCTTTCTGGGTTTTCCGCTCCCGTAGGCGCTCAAACTCGTCGTACACGTCCTCCGTCGTCATGCCGACATGTTCGACCTGTGGTATCGACCGTCCGACCGTGTTCGACTTGTTGTGAACGACCTCCGCAAGATGGAGGTTCTCCTCGACGGAGAGGTTGGGGAAGACGCGACGTTCCTCGGGAACGAGCGAGATGCCTCGCGTGGAGATGTCCTCCGGTTCCATCGTGGTGATGTCCTCGTTCCTGAATCGAACCGACCCGCCGCGCACGTCCGGCGGACGTGCGCCGGCGATACTTCGGAGCGTCGTCGTCTTGCCCGCGCCGTTACGCCCGAGGAGCGCACACACCTCGCCTTCCTCGACTCGCATGGTCACATCCCGCAAGATGTGGCTTTCTCCGTAGTAGGCGTTCACGTCTTCGAGATCGAGCAGACTCATAGCTCGACACCTCCGAGATACGCCTCCTGAACCTCCGGGTGGCCCTGAACTTCGTCGGGTGTCCCTTCCGTGATGACACGGCCACGATTCAGTACGACGATGCGATCGGAGACGTTAAACACGATTTCCATGTCGTGTTCGACCAGTAGGATGGTGAGGCCGAGTTCCTCCTTGACGCGCTCGATGAGGTCCACGGTGGCGTGTGTCTCCTCCGGAGACATCCCGGCCGTGGGTTCGTCCATCAACAGCAGGTCGGGTTCGCTCGCCAGCGCGATGCCGATTTCGAGGCGGCGTTTATCCCCGTACGGTAGGTCGGCGGCGGGGACCTCTCGCTGACCGTGTAACCCGACCGAATCCAGCGTCCGTCGGGTTAACGTGTCCACCTCGGAATACCGTCGCTGATGACGAAGGAAGTTGAACCTGAACGACCCGTGTTCGGCGGCGAGCGCGGCGATACGGGCGTTTTCCTCGACGGTCAGGTCGGGAAAGATGGACGCTGTCTGGAACGATTTACTGATTCCGGACTGAACGACGTCGTGGGGTTCGAGGCCCGTTATCGACTCGCCTTTGAATCGAATATCGCCCGCTGTCGGGTCGAGCATCCGTGTGATGAGGTTGATGAGCGTGGACTTTCCCGCTCCGTTCGGGCCGATGACGCTGACACTTTCGTTTTCGTGAATCTCGAGGTCAACGTCATCGACGGCCACGAGGCCTCCGAACTCCTTGGTGAGCCCGTCGGTATCCAAGAGCGCCATCAGTTATCACCCTCCCGTTCGGCGTCGGTTGGCGGTGCCGAGATTATCTCGCGAACCCGCCCTACGATACCCCAGATTCCCTCGGGGAAGAGAGCGATAACGGCGACGAAGATGAGCCCGAGGATGAGGTGCCAGTACGGCTGAATTGCGGGATTGCCGCTTACGACGTTCTCCACGTAGAGATAAAGCCCGGCACCGAGCATCGGGCCGACCATCGACCCGACGCCGCCGAGGACGGTCATGACGACGATTTCACCGCTCGTCGTCCACTTTAACGACTCGACGGGAACGTACGAGCCGTGAACGACGAAGAGGCTCCCGGCGACACCGGCGAACGCGCCCGAGAGGATGAACGCCATCAGCTTGTAGCGCCAGACGTTCAATCCGACGAACGATGCGCGTTGCTCGTTCTCCCGAATCGCCTTGAACACGAGTCCGTACGGCGAATGGAGGATTCGAACGACGGCGGCGACACAGAGGACGGTGATAGCTCCGACGAACACGTAGAGCCAGTCGCCGAGCAGCGGGACCGGCGTACCGAGTGGAATCGACTCGAACGCCGAGAACGCATCGAGGAATCCGAAGAGATTCCCCACATCTACATCGGTAAAGCCGTTCTCGCCGTTCGTCAATCCTTGAAGCGGCGAGAGCGCGAGATAGTAGGCCATCTGACCGAACGCCAGCGTCAGAATCGAAAAGTAGATGCCACCGCGACGAAGCGAAATGAAACCGAGAATCCACGCCAACAACACGGCGAACAGGGTTCCGACCACCACCATGAGGATCGGACTGCCGTTCACGCTGGCGCTGAAGATCCCGGCGGCGTAGGCCGCACCACCCCAGAAGGCGGCGTGACCGAACGATAGCAGCCCCGTGTATCCGAGGAGCAGGTTGAACCCGAGCGCGAAGATTCCCCAGATGAGGATGAGCGACGCCAGCGACTGATAGCCCCGAAAGAGGCCGCTGATGACCGGCGCACGGACGAACAGCCACGGGAAAACGGCGACGGCGAGCACGGTGAGGACGACGATGGAGCGTTCGCTGCCGAACCGATCCCACGTCGAAACGACGTCCGATTCGATCAGCGAGGGGCCGTCTTCGGTCGTCCGCTCGGACGTTTCGTCGTTCATGGTACAACCTCCTCGCTACCGAGCAAGCCCTGTGGTCGCGCCAACAGGATGATGGCGGCGAGCACGTAGATGCCGACCTGCGACCACTGCGGTGCGACTGCAACCAACGACGAAAGGGTGAGTCCGATGAGAATTCCACCGACGACCGCGCCTCGAATGCTTCCCACGCCGCCGATGACCACGACGAGGAAGGACGGGACGAGCACCTCCATCCCGATGTTCGGATTCACCGCGTAGAGCGTCCCGCCGACGACGCCAGCGATGCCCGCGAGCGCCGCGCCGACCCCGAACACCATGAGATATGGACGGGTGATTTTCACGCCGAGGAGGCGAACCATCTCGGCGTCACGGGTGCCCGCACGGACGACGAGGCCGAAGTCGGTGTACTCGATGAGCAAGTACACGAGCGCGACCAGTACGGCGGTGATGGCGATGACGTAGAGACGCCAGATTCCGATGGTTCCCACCAGCGGTAGGTCGATCGGGCCGCTCAACTGGAGTTCGATGGGACCCAAACTAGTCTGGGCGGGGCGAGCGAAGTTGTAGCTCTGACCGCCGAACAGGATTTTGAACGCCTCTTGGACGACGATGGCGAGGCCGAAGGTAAGCAGGATTTGGTCGGTGTCGGGGCGGTCGTAGAACGGTCTTGCGATGAACCGTTCCATCAGGAGGCCGACTCCGAAAACGATTATCGGGACGATAACGAGCGCCGGAAGGAATCCCAAATCGAGGCCCACCTGTCCGTACCCCCACTCGGCCAACTTCCCGTCGGAGATGGTGATGTTGAGCGTGATGAGGAGTCCGAGATACGTCCCGATAAGGTACAACGCCCCGTGAGCGAAGTTGACGAACTTCAGCGTGCCGAGAATTATCGACAGTCCGATGGCGACCAACACGTAAATGGCCCCCTGCTGAAGCCCGTTTAGTAAGATCGTCGCTAGTTGTGAAACGATACTCACGTCTTCCCCTCCCCGCGGTGTTTAGATATCATGTGTCTGTAGCTTGTCTCATCAATGGTAATCATTCTCTATCATAGTGGTCACGCGCTACCGAACGGAAACGTCGGTGTGCAGCGTGACCGGATCGATTATTTGTAGGAGCCGAGCTCACACTTCGAGGCCGGACCCTGTCCGCACTCGTAACCGAGTTCGTCGCGGGAGGTGATCTGGACGATTTCGAAATACTTCCCGGACTTCTGCTCCGATTTCGGTAGTCCCTTCACGACCGGTACCGCGCGCTGGGCCTGGTGATCGCACTTGCGCATCGTCTCCTGTTCCATCCCGAGGTCGCTGTACTCGTAGTCTTCGAGCTGCTTGATGACTTCCGGCGGATAGAACGTCTCGGCTCGCTCGGCCGCCGCTGCGTACTGGAGTGTTTGGGCGTAGGCGAGCTGTGCAGGACCCGACGGAACCCGTCCGTTGTACTCCTCTCCGAAGAACTTCGTGAACGAGTTCGAGGGTTCGTTGTCGATCTGTGAGTCCCACGCGACGGTGCCGTAGATGCCATCGATCGCGCCGCCCGCGGCTTGTGCCATCGGCCGATTGTAGAGAGGCATCACGATTTCCATGTTCTGGTCCAAGCCCGCTTGAATCGCCCCTTTGAGGGAGTTCGCACCGTCCAGCCCGTAGTGGTTCAAGAACAGGGCGTCGGCTCCGGAATTGGACGCTTCCGAGAGGTACGAGGAGAAATCCTTGGTTCCCAGTGGCGTGGCAACACTTTTGACTTGCGACCACCCCTCCTCCTCGAAGAATTTTTTCATCGATGCCTGCTGGGTTTTTCCCCAACTGTAATCGGCGTACAGTTGGTAGAACTTGAGGTCCTTCCCGTACTCCTTCGTCACCACGGGTGCGAGCGCCTGTCCCGTCATGTAGGCGTTGAACATTTCACGAAAGCCGTATCGTGCACAGTCCTTTCCTGTCGTATCGTTGGAGTGGGTTAGACAGGCCATGAACATTACTTTCTCCTTCTGACAAAGGCCTTGGACGGCGATGGCCACCGCGCTCGATGAGCCACCGGAGATCATCATGACGTTGTCACGGCTTATCATCCGCGAAGCTTGCTTGCGGGCTCGGTCGGAGTCGGTCCCGGTGTCGCCGGTCACGTAATCGACCTGCTTGCCAAGAACGCCGTCGCCCGACAGATCGTCCCAGCTATCGACCCAGCCGCCGCCGTTGTTCAGGTGCTTTACCGCCAATTTGTACGCCCGAAGTTCGTCCTTCCCCTCCGAAGCGTAGGAACCGGACTGCGGAACGTTGAACCCGAACGTCACTTTGTCCCCCTCAACTGGATAGTTACCAAGTGCCGGGTAATCCTCATCACCACCGCCACCGCCGTCACCACTGCCACCGTCGTCGCTCAAGCAGCCGGTCAGGCCCGCGATACCAGTTGTTCCAGCCGCTCCCGCGACCTTAACGACATCTCGACGAGTTAGCCCATCTTTGACGTGTGCCATACTAACACTCACCAATCAATCCATAATAATAGTTAACGTATTATTCCAGTATCGATTGGTTGCATAATAAACGGCGAAAAGGGGGGAGAGTATATATTTCCACCACAGCAGTAGCACTTATGCCCGATTTTTATCAGCACTGGAAAATCATTCGAAAGTAGATATTTAACAGAATCGCGCTTCGGTGTCTCCCGTTCCCTCAAAAACGAGTTCGAACGCTTAATCCGCGGGCTGTGTCTGCTGACCCGGGCTCGATTCGAGGGGCGGACTTCCGAGCGGAATGACCTCCTTGTCGTACGCCCAGTTAGCCACCTCGGCGAAGCTGACGAACATCGCGTCGAGACCGGTGAGGATGCCGACCCAGCCACCGGCGACGCCCAGCCAACCGATGTCGAGGAAGTCGCCGAATCCGAGCAGGTAGAACGTGACCGAGAGCAGGAGGAACACGCTCCAGAGCGCCCAGTTGAGCTTGAACGTGGCGACCCACATGTACGTCGTGAAGACGCCCCAAAGGATGAGCGCCATCCCGAGGGTGGGGACGTTGAGAGGAATCCACCCGGTTTCGGAGAAGATGACGAGCAGACCAAACCACCACCAAAACGCACCGTAACTGGTGAACGCGACGGTGCCGAACGTGTTCCCTTCGCGGTATTCGAGCATTCCCGCCATCAGCTGAATCGTTCCGCCGAACGCGAACGCGAGCGGGACAACGATGAATTCCCCCTCCGCGGGGAGCAGTTTTGCGTTTATCATGCTCAACAGCACGGTCGTCAACCCGAAGCCGACGAGTCCGAGCGGTGCCGGGTTTCCGGTGCTCGTATTTGCGGGCATCTATTTTTCCCCCCACAGCGTGTCTACTCTACGTAACCGTTCATCAACTTCCCCGTAGGTCGTTGCTCGTGTCCTATTTTCAATTGACATTCGTTATACTCCCCTCGTGGTTGTTACCGGTTTCCAACATATAGTATTTACCTATAGAGAAAATATTACCAAAATCGATAAGAAAATTAATGAAAGATATTTATTGTTACTCTTTCTGAACTTTTTCCTGAATATCTTCGACGACATCCGGGTTGCGGAGCGTCGACGTATCACCCAGTTCGTCCTCGTTGGCGATGTCCTCCAACAAGCGCCGCATGATTTTACCCGAGCGCGTCTTCGGCAGTTCGGGTGTGAAGATTATGTCCTCGGGACGGGCGATGGGTCCGATGCCGTCCTCGACGCCCTCCACGATGCGGTCGTACAGTTCGTCATCGCCCTCGTAGCCTTCCTCGGTGATGACGTAAGCGTAGACCGCCTCGCCCTTCACGTCGTGGTGGCCGCCGACGACGGCCGCTTCGGCGACGCCCTTCACGCCGACGATGGCGCTCTCGATTTCCATCGTCCCGAGGCGGTGCCCGGAGACGTTGAGAACGTCGTCCACGCGGCCGAGAACGGTGATGTATCCGTCCTCGTCCAACTTCGCGCCGTCCTCCGGGAAGTACACCCACTCGTCCGCGTCGGGGTCGGAGTACTCGGTCCAGTACTCGCTGATGTAGCGGTCGTCGTTCTTGTAGACGGTTCGGAGCATTCCGGGCCACGGCTTCTGTACCGTGAGGTAGCCCGCGCGTCCCGCCTCGACCGGTTCGCCCTGCGTGTCCACGATTTGCGCGTCGATGCCCGGAAGCGGTGGTCCAGCGCTGCCGGGTTTCATCGTGCCGATGGCCGGAAGCGTCGTGACCATCATGCCGCCCGTCTCTGTCTGCCACCACGTGTCCACGATGGGGCAGTCCTCGTCGCCGATATGTTTGTAGTACCACTTCCACGCCCGCGGGTTGATTGGTTCGCCGACCGTCCCGAGCAGTCGAAGACTGGACAGGTCGTGTTTGTCGGGATACTCGGGACCCCACTTCATGTACGCCCGAATCGCCGTCGGGGCGGTGTAGTAGACGTCCACCCCGTAGTCCTCGACGATTTCCCAGAGACGGTCCTTCTCGGGATAGTCGGGGGTTCCCTCGTACATCACGCTGGTCGTCCCGAGCGAAAGCGGCCCGTAGACGATGTAGGAGTGGCCCGTAATCCACCCGATGTCGGCGGCACACCAGTAGGTGTCCTCGGGTTTGACGTCGAGGACGGCGTGCGAGGTCCACGACACGTAGGACAGATAGCCCGCCGTGGTGTGTTTGACGCCTTTCGGCTCGCCCGTCGTTCCCGAGGTGTACATCAGGAACAGCATGTCTTCGGCGTCGCGCTCGACGGGTTCGACCTCGGCACCCTCCTGTTCGGCCACGATGTCACCGTAGTCGTGTTCGTCGGCTCCCATCGGGTGGTCGTACTCGTCGCCGAGTCGGTCCACGACGACGGTCTCCACGTCGTGGTCGACTTGCGAGACACCTTTGTCCGCCTTCTCCTTGTGGTGGAGCGGGTCGCCGCGCCGGTAGTACCCGTCACAGGTGATGAGGTACTCGGACACCGCGCTCTCCATCCGCGTCGCGAGCGCGTCGGCCGAGAATCCGGCGAAGACGACGCTGTGGGGAGCGCCGATGCGCGCACACGCCAGCATGGCGATGGGCAGTTCCGGTATCATCGGCATGTACATCGTCACCACGTCGTCCTCGCCGACGCCCATCTCGCGGAGTGCGGCCGCGAACTCGTTCACCTTGCGGTGGAGTTCCTCGTACGTGAACGTCCGCGTCTCGCCGAGTTCGCCGATCCATTCGATGGCCACCTCGTCCCCTCGGTCGTCGAGGTGTCGGTCGAGACAGTTGTACGATGCGTTCAGCGACCCGCCGGTGAACCACTTGTAAAACGGCGCGTCGTCGTCTTCCAGCACGGTGTCGTAGTCCTCGTACCAGTCGAGCAGGTCGGCCGCCCGCTCCCAGCACTCCGGCCAGTTGTCCTCGAACTCGTCGTAAATCTCGGGATCCGACACGTTCGCCTGCTCGACGAACGATTCCGGTGGCTCAAACGATTCTGCCTCTTCGAGCCGCGCTTCGAGTTCCACGGTATCGTCTGTCATATATCCATGCTAGCATGCTTTTACGAGGTGCATAAAGATATGCTATGTTCGCCGACCATTTAGAGAATCGAAGTTGAAATCCATCGACAGAATCGGGATGAAAACTATCCCCTTCGGTCCCCGTCGTCTCGCCCGATTTCACCGTTCATCTCGCGCCCGGTTCGGTCCGCTCATTCGACGCGTCGTTCGCCCGCCGCATCCGGTGTCACTTCCTCGACGTTATCGCGCAACCATGTCGTCGCGGCGGCGACCGCTTCGGCGTCGGTCGATGTGACCTTCAATCGACCCGGGTCGTCGTCGCGCCCCGGATAGCTTCCGACGGCCACGTCGAAGCGCTCCCTGACCGCATCGAGAACGTCGCCGAGCGCGCCCTCGGGTGCCGGTGTGTACATCGTCTCCGAGACGACTTCCCCGCCGAACTCGTCCGCGACGAGTTCGAACATGGCCTTCATCTCGCGGGGAATGCCGGGGAGGACGTAGACGCCCTCGACCGCACAGCCCGGTGCCCACCCGACATCGGTAAGTAGGGACCGCCCATCGGCGGGCAGCGTCGCGGCCTCGTCGAGGTCCAAATCGAGGTCGTACTCGTCGGTCAACTCGGGGTTTTCCTCCGCGAACCGGCGCGCCTTCGCTTCGAGACGCTCCCGGACGTCCGTATCGACGGCCTGTTCCCGGTCGAGCGCGGACGCCACCGCGTCCATCGTCACGTCGTCCGGCGTCCCACCGAGTCCGCCGGTCACGATGACCGCATCGAACGACTCGTTCCACTCTCGAACCGTGTTTTCGATTACTCCCTCCTCGTCGGGGACGGTCATGATTCTCCGAACCGACCCGCCCCGGTCGTGGATTTCCGTCGCCAACCACGTCGCGTTCGTGTTCACCGTGTCGCCCGCGAGGATTTCGTCGCCGACGGTGAGAATAGCCACTTCCATGGGTTCGAACTATCGCACTCGACGGATAAAAATCGCTCCACCGGATTGCCTTCGGTAACTATCACGTGTCGGCGTCCGTCGGCGCTACTGCCCACCCGACGGTGAACAGCGTCCCGACGGCAACGAGGAGGAAGGCGAGGAGTACCCACGGCGTGTGTGGAACCGCTATCACGAGAAAGATGGCGAGCAGCGTACACTGCAGTCCGATAATCGGCGCTCGAAGCTCGTCTGCGCTCATACTTCTCACGCAACGGTTGGGAAAATAAAGGTCGCGAATTCGGTCTCACCGACGCTACTCGTCAGCCCGGTTCAATCTTCGCGGACGTCAGGCCAGTCCAATCTTCTCCTGATACGTGCCGTGTTCGGCCTCAAACACGTCCATGATTTCGCCCATGGTCGCGTACGCCTTCACCGCGTCCACGATTGCGGGCATGACGTTCTCGTCCTCGTCGATGGCCGTCTGCAGGTCGTCGAGAGCCGCTTCGACCGCCTCGTCGTCGCGTTCCTCCTTGACCTCGGCCAGTCGGGTGAGTTGACGTTCTTGGGTCTCCTCGTCCACCTTCAGGATTTCCGGTTTGGTGTCCTCCTCTATGTCGTACTTGTTGACGCCGACGACGACTTCCTCGCCGTCCTCGACGCGCTCTTGGTACTCGTAGGACGCCTCCTGAATCTCGCGGTGGAAGTAGCCGCGGTCGATGCCTTCGAGCACGCCGTCTCTCACCGAACCGTCGCCCATCTCCTTGATTTCCTCGATGTAGGCCATCGTCTTCTCCTCGACTTCCTCAGTGAGGGATTCGACGGCGAAACTGCCGCCGAGCGGGTCGATGATGTCCGCCGCGCCGCTCTCCTCCGCGATTATCTGCTGGGTTCGCAGGGCGACGCGGACGGACTGCTCGCTCGGGAGCGCGAGCGCCTCGTCGAAGCTGTTCGTGTGGAGGCTCTGGGTGCCGCCGAGGACGCCCGCAAGCGCCTGAATCGTCACGCGGACGATGTTGTTCAGGGGCTGTTGTGCGGTGAGCGACTGCCCGGCCGTCTGCGTGTGGAACTTGAGCTGTTTCGACTTCTCGGACTCCGCGCCGTACCACTCGTCCATCACGGTCGAATAGATGCGGCGACCGGCCCGGAACTTCGCGACTTCCTCGAACAGGGAGTTGTGCGAGTTGAAGAAGAAGGAGAGTTGCGGCGCGAACTCGTCCACGTCGAGGCCGCGCTCCATCGCGTCCTCGACGTAGGCGAAGCCGTCGGCGAGCGTGAACGCGAGTTCCTGTACCGCCGTCGAACCCGCCTCGCGGATGTGGTAGCCCGAAATCGAGATGGGCTTGATGTTCGGCGTCTCGTCCACGGCGAACTCCACCGTGTCGGTAACGATATCGAGCGACGGTTCGGGCGGGATGACCCACTCCTTCTGCGCGATGAACTCCTTCAGCATGTCGTTCTGGAAGGTGCCACGGATTTCGTCGCGGGGGACGCCCTGCTGGTCGGCCAGCGCGACGTACATGGCGAAGATGACGGGCGCGCTCGGATTGATGGTGAAGCTTGTCGAAACCTCGTCCAAATCGATGCCGTCGAAGAGGATTTCCATGTCGCGTAGGGTGTCCACCGCCACGCCCTCCTTGCCGACCTCCCCGTCGGAAAGCGGGTCGTCCGAGTCCTTGCCCATCAGACTCGGCATGTCGAACGCCGTCGAGAGCCCCGTCTGCCCGTTGTCGATGAGGTAGTGGAACCGCTCGTTGGTCTCCTCGGCCGTCCCGAATCCGGCGAACTGGCGCATCGTCCACGTTCGTCCGCGGTACATCGTCGGGTAGACCCCGCGCGTGTAGGGGTCTTCGCCCGGATAGCCGAGGTCCTCCTCGTAGTCGAGGTCGGACACGTCCGTCGGGTCGTACAGGTCGTCCACTTCCAGATTCGAGACGGTGGCAAAGCGGTCCTTCCGCTCCCCGAATCGCTCCAGAACGGGCGAGTGGGTCTCGTCCTCCCACTCCTCTCTGGCCTGCCGGATTTCCTGCAGGTCGTCCTCGTCGTACATGCAGGTAGTTTCTGCCGGGCAATCCATTAAGGATTCGGTGGCGATTTTTGCGTCGGTTTCCGTCAGCCGAGGATGGCGACGGACACGCGGTGCGGTCCCGCGGCCGTGTCGAGTTCGACCGCTTCGACGAGGTGGTCGCGGACCCGCTCGCGCCACGCCGCGACCGCGGCCGCGTGTCGGTCGTGGTGGACCTCCACGTCGTACTCTCCGTCGGGGTCGGCGACGGTCGGGTCGGTTTCGTCGACCCGCGGATAGCTCGGCGCATCCTCGGCGACGAGTTTTCGCGGCGGAATTCGAATCGGGGCGGGACCGCCGAGACCGTCGTCCACCGGTTCGCTCTCCTGTACCACGTGGAGTCTGGCCCGCACCCGCCCGGCGAACGGGGCCGTGATTCGAAGCACCGCCTCCCGCCCCCGCTCGTTCGCTTCGAGCGCGGTCACCAGGTCGTCCGCGTGGACCACGACGACGCGGATGACCGTCGGGTCCCTGCTCTCGCCCGGCATGCGTTCCGATGGGTCGCGGAGCGAGTTGTAGGTACCGCCGATGCGCTACCGTACCGACATCGACTCGGTACCACCGACCCGGTCACATCGACTCGGTAGCGGCGGACGCACGAGCCGAGTCCGTGGTCGAGAGAAGAGCGAGTTCAGTAGTGTCCCAGCACGCCCTTCCGTCGGGCGCGACGCGCGGCCAGCTTGAACGCGTAGAAGCCGAGCAGGCAGTATCCCACCGCGGTCACGACGAGCACGCCGAGGTCGGCCGCCGGGAACTGCCACAGTCGCACGCCGTCCTGCATCGCCCGTTGGAGCATCGCGCTTCCCTGCACCAGCGGGAGGTAGCGGAGCGGTCCGAAGTCGGCCGCCGGAGCCGCGATGAGACCGATAAGGACGAACTGCATCAGCTGTGAGAGGTTCTCGACGCGCTTGTACAGCAGCGCGAGTCCGGCGAAGACGAACCCGATGCCGACGACGGGCAGGAGCGTCAGCACGATTATCGGCCCTATCGTCGGCAGGTCCACGGCGAGCGACTGACCGGTCGTCACGAGCATCAGCGGGAGGATGATGGCACCCCACAGCATGCTCTCCAGCAGATACGCGACGACGCTCGCGGCCATGACCGACCCGAATCCGTAGGGTGACATATACAACTGCTCCAGCGTCCCCCACTGCGCTTCGCGCGTGACGCTCGACGCGAGGCTGAAGTACGCCGCCAGCGCCATCGTCCAGAGGAACCACCCGACGATGAGACCGCCGAACGTGTCCGAGAGCGCGCTCGCGCCGCCGATGCTCCCGGCGGCCGCCTTCCCGCCGAAGAAGATGACGGCAAAAAAGAGGTAGACGGTCACGATTTGTGCGAGCGTGTTCATCGGATAACGGACCAGCAGGAACGCGCGCTTCCGGAGGACGGCGGCGAAGAGCGTCGTCGCTCCGGCGACGTCAGACCCCGCCGACGAATCGTCGTTCCGGTAGCTCATCGCGCGTCACCGTCCGCCGCGACCTCCTCGGTGTCGTCGGTGATACTGAGGAACACTTCCTCCATGTCGGGTTCGACGGAGGTCATCGACGCGACGGAGAGGTCGTTCGCGCGGAGGAAGTCCGCCAGTTCGTAGAACCCGTCGTCCGTCACGGACACCACGAACCGCTCCCGCTCGGCGCGCCGCTCGAAGTCCGCGGCGTCGAACGCCCGTTCGAGGTGCCGTCGGGACTCGGGCAGTATCTCGCCGGTGACCTGCACGTCGTATGCCTGTGTTCGAAACAGGTCGAGCAGATTGTCGAGGCTGTCATCCGCGACGACGTGACCGTCGCTCATGATGATGACGCGGTCGCAGATGTCCTCGATGACGTCCATGTCGTGACTCGATAGCAGGATGGTCGTCCCCGTTTCGTCCGCCAGATTTCGGAGTTCGGCCCGCAACTCCAGCGAACTCTCGATGTCCAAGCCGAGCGTCGGCTCGTCGAGGAAAACGACGTCCACGTCGCGCGCCAGCGTGCACGCGAGCGACACCTTTTGCTTCATCCCGCGGGACAGTTCCCGGACCGGCGTGTCGGCCTTGTCCGCGAGGTCGAACTGGTCGAGGAGCGTTTCGTGGCGGTCGCGGGTCGCCGCCGGACGTTGCCCGGACAGCGCCGCGAAAAATTGCAGGTTCTCCCGCACGGTCAGTCGCCAGTAGACGTTTCGTGCTCCCTCCAACATCGCCCCGACGTGCCGGTAGGCCCGCTTCGTGTCGGCGTGCACGTCGATGCCGTCGATGAGCACCCACCCGTCCGAGGGCAGTATCAAGCCCAAAATCGACTTGATGGTCGTGGTCTTTCCCGCGCCGTTCGGCCCGAGCAATCCGACCACGGAACCGCGGTCTACTTCGAACGAAACGCCGTCGACCGCGGTCACGCCGTCCGATTCGCTTCCGTATCGTTTCCGGAGGTTTCGAACGCGGACGATGGGGTCGGCGTCCGTCTCCGTCGTTGTGTCCTCTGTTACCTCCCCGTCTACCGCCTCGGTTTCGGCGGTTTCCGATTCGGTTCGGGACGATTCAACGCTCATAATAGTATCAGAATATTGGAAGACATAACGGTTTCCAGAACGCTGATTCAGTTACTTATTTGATACGAAACCGTTATGCGGCGACGCCGGAAACCAACGTGCGTGACCGACGACGATTCCGACACCCTCCCACCGTCCGAGGCGTTCGCGCTGTTCGCCGACGAGACCCGCGTCGCCATCGTCGAGGCGCTCGCCGAACAGATGACTGCCGAGGGAAACGACGGACTCTCGTTCGCCGACCTCAGGCGCGCTGTCGGCGTCCGCGACGCGGGGCAGTTCAACTACCACCTCTCGAAACTGTGCGACCGATTCGTCGTGAAACGCGACGGCAAGTACTACCCGCGCTACGCGGTCCTCCGACTCGTCGGCGCGATACACGAGGGGTCGTTCACGGAACGAACGGAGCCGCGGTCAGAGACGTTGGACTGCGAGTGTCCGAATTGTGGACAGTCGTTGACGGGAGTTTTCGAGGACGGGTTCGTGAAAATGGAGTGCGACGAACACGACATGCTGTTCCAAACGAGCGTCCCGCCACGGGCCGCCGCGGACCGGTCCGTGTCGGAGATAGTGGCGTTCGCCAACGAGGAAACGCAACACCACATACAGAAGGCGATAGACGGAACGTGTTTCATCTGTAGCGGACCGCTGTCCGTCGAGAAACCGCATCGGACCAGCAGCGACCAACTCGTCACCGAACTCGCCTGTGACTCCTGCTGGTTACGAATGCACCTTCCCGTCGCCACATCCGTCATCCGCCATCCCGCTGTCGTCTCGTACTTCCACGAACGTGGAATCGACGTTCGAACGGTTCCTGTCCTCTCGTTCGACTTCGTGTGGGACGACCTGACGGAGGTCGTTTCGGAGGACCCGTACAGGGTTCGCGTCACCGTCGGCGAAGAGGCGGACGCGCCGACGCTGACGCTCGACGGGGATTTGAACGCCGTGAACGTCGAATAGCTACTGCAACCGCTTCGTCGTCTCCATCAGCGGGTGGCGGGCGTAGTCAACGACTTGGATGTCGTCGATGCTTTCGAGGCCCTCCTTTCGCGCCGTCTCCGCCATGCCGAGTTCGACCCGGTGGTCGGTGATGATGACGTAGGCGTCCATCCGCTCGATATCGAGCCTATCGGCGGCTTTCGCCCGGTGATGACCGTCCGCCAGCAGGAGGGTGCTGCCGTTCTCGATGACGACCAGCGGTTCGGCCAGTCCGCGCTTCATCTCGTACACGCGACCCTCCAGTTCGTCGGCGTAGACCTTGCCCTGCGTCGGTACGAGGTCGGCGAGCCGAACCTTCCGGCGGCTCTGTGTGACCTCCGTATCGTGGATGGATTCGAGGGTGCGCATGAGCTTCCCCACCTTCTCGGGGGTGACGCGCTCTATCTGGCTCCGGATGAAGTCGGTGTTGGTGATGATACCGACGAGGTTGCCCGCGTCGTCCACGACCGGGAGCTTCTGGATGCCCGACCGGAGGATGACCCGGGCGGCGTCGTTGACCACCATGTCCGGGTGGGCGACGATGAGTTCCTGCGTCATCACCTTGAAAATCGGTTCCTTCTCGTCGGCGAGCAGGAGGTCGCGGGCGCTGACGAATCCTTCCACGCGTCGGCCGTCACACACCGGGAATCCGTTGTGTCCGTCGCTCTCGGCGATTCGCCGGGCGACCTCCTCGACGGTCGCATCGGGGGATACCGTCGCCACGTCGCGGGTCATGTACTCCTTGACTTTCGCTTTGATGCCCTCGGTTCCGCCGTCGGAAGCGATGCGAACGCGAGACGGTGACTTGCGGCCCGCTTCCTCCTCGGCCTCGTCCATGTGGAGTATCGATGCCCCGGTGAGGGAAAAACTTCCCGACCGGGAGTCACTCGTCGTCCGCGAGTTGAATATCGAACGCCGCGACTCGCTCGGGATCCGAATCGAAATCGTCGGGTCCCGGACGGGAGCGGACCGTCTCGAAGAACCGGTCGGTGATGATATCGCCCACGATGGTCGAGAGGGATTCCTCCTCGTCGTCCTCGACCTCGCCGAGCAGACCCAACGGAATCTGTGCGCCCGCCATGTCGGCGTGCCCGCCCGCGCTTCCTATCTGCCCGAACGCCGCCCGCATGGTTTCCCCGAGGTCGACGTCGGTGCCGCGTGCGCGCGCGGAAACGTACACCGTTCCGTTCATGAAGCCGAACACGAGCGTGACCGTCACGCCGTCCATGTTGAGCAATCGGTCCGCCGCCTGTGCGAGCGCATCACGGTCGGACAGCGACCCGACACAGCTCGCGAGCACCGTCCCATCGAGTTCCCGGTTCCGAATCGCCCGGGAGATGGTCTCGAACGTATCGGCGCTGATGGAGGGCGTCTCGACGCGGTCCAAGGTGCTCGTATCGGCGTGCGGGAGCAAAAACGACGCCGCCTCGAAGTCGGCGACGGACACCTCGCGGGTGAAGTCCTTCGTATCGACGCGAATGCCGTACAGCAACCCGGTCGCGACCCGCTCGTCGGGGGAGATACCGAGCTGTTCCAAGTGGTCCGCGAGCAGCGAACTCGTCGCCCCGACGCCGCTTCGAAGGTCGACGAATCGCGCTTCGACGGGGTGGTTCGGCGGATGGTGGTCGATAACGACATCGACGGGAATCTCCTCCGGCAGTTGGTCGTTGACGCCCGGACTGGAGTGGTCGACCAGCGCGAGTCCGGCGAACTCCGAGACGTCGGCACCGACTTCGAGGTTCCTGAGGTCCAAGTCGAGCAAGTTGACGAACGCGCGATTCTCCTGATGCGAAATCGCCCCGAAGTAGCACGCTTCGGCCTCCGTACCGACCGATTCGGCCATCCCTTCCAGCGCGATCGCGCTGGCGATGGCGTCCGGGTCGGGATTGTCGTGCATGAAGATACCGAGCTTGCCGTCGATGTCGCGGAGGGTCCGTTGCAGTTCGTGCGTACGAAACGCGGTATCCCCGTCCGTCAGCGGAAGCAAGTGGTCGACGAGCGCCGCGCCGGGGTCGATGAACTCGTCCGCCAGTTCGTCGAGGTCCGCCCGCATCTCCGTCGACGGGCCGTCACCGGCGTAGACGACGAGATAGGCGTCGGGATGGACGTCGCGCAACGCACGTGCGGCCTGTCGGTTTTGCTCCGTGTCGTCCCCGAAGATGAATGCGAGGTCGACGGCTGGCCTCTGTGCGACTACCTCCGGGTCCGTCGGGTCGCCGCGGGTCGCCGAAACGCCCTCCGTTCGGAGCGTTTCGACTCTACTTTCGCTCTCGTCGACGACGACGAGGCTTCCGGACCAGTCGGCCACCGATTCAACGATGGCATGCCCGACGGAACCACAGCCGAGCATGAGCCGCGAAACCATCTTACCCCCGATTCATAGTCGGACACCTAAAACTTGTTGGGAATCCGTTTACAGCGTCGAGCTGCAAAAATCGGGCGAGAGACGCACTTTACGCGGCGATTCGAGCGGCGAAAACGTGTCCGAATGGCATCGATATCTCCCGGTCGCTTTGTGCGATGCGGATGGCTCACGATTTGTACGATACGGGCGACTCACGACCGAAATCGTCGAATCGAAAAGACGAAAAACGCGAACGGAAATCGCGCGCGGTTCAGGCGAACAGCGTGGCGGCGGCGTTGTACGCCGTGTCCGCCACCGGCCCGAACGCGAACAGCAACGCGACCGTCACGACCGCGGCGGCGACGACCGCAACGTAGAGACCCGTCGGCGTGCTTCGAATCGTGAAGTCGCCCTCCGGGTCCTCGATCCACATCGCTTTCACGACGCGGCTGTAGTAGAACAGCGACAGCGCGCTGTTTATCGCACCGACCGCGGCGAGCCACCAGAATCCGGCGCCGACCGCGGCACCGAACAGGATGTACTTGCTCATGAATCCTGCACCGACCGGGAGACCGGCGAGGTTGAACAGGAACACGGTCATGGCCAGACAGGCGATGGGAGCCTTCTCCGCCAGACCGTTGTAATCCTCGAACGTCCGGCCGACGCCCCAGTACTCGACCAGCGCGATGAACAGGAACGCACCCGTGTTCATGAAGCCGTAGACGAGCAGGTGGAGCATCGCACCGCTCAGCACGCCGCTGTTGTTACCGCCGTAGAGAGCGGCCAATCCGATGAGCACGTAGCCCGCGTGTCCGATTGAGGAGTACGCGAGCATCCGTTTCACCTTGTCCTGCGTGGCGGCCGCGAAGTTCCCGAGCGTCATCGTGACGACCGCGAGAATCTGGAAGACCAGCACCCAGTCGATGGTTCCCGAAACCAGTGCGAACGGGAACGCGGTGACGAACACGCGGAAGGCGACTGCGAACCCGGCGGCCTTCGAGGCCGACGAGAGGAAGCCCGAAATCGGCGCTGGTGCGCCTTCGTACGCTTCCGGTGCCCAGAAGTGGAACGGGACGGAGGCCGTCTTAAACGCGAAGCCAGCGACCACCATCAGCACGCCGACGCCGAGCACGCCGCCCAGCCCGCTGAACCCTTGACCGAGCGTGGTGGCGATGAGGTCCAGTTGCAGGTGTCCGGTGACACCGTACACGAGGCTGATACCGTAGGCGAAGATGGCCGACGAGAGCGCACCGATGAGGAAGTACTTGAGACCCGCCTCGACGCTTCCGCGGTTCTTCTTCAACACCGCGACCAGTGCGTAGGACGGGAGGCTGGCCAGTTCGAGGCTGATGAACACCGTGGCGAGGCTGTTCGAGCTCGCCATCAGCGTCATCCCGGTCGCCGCGAGGACGACCAGCGTGTAGTACTCCGCCTGATAGGAGTTCCCCTTCAGGTAATCGTAGCTGGCGATGCTCACCAGCGCGGTGACGCTGGCGAAGATGAGCACGAAGAACAGGCTCATCGTGTCGACGACCATCGCGTTCCCGTACAGCGGAATCGGGTTCTCGCCCGTTCCGGAGGCGATGAACCACGCCGCGAGACCGCCCGCGACGACCGCACCGAGCGTCGAGATACCCGCGAGAATCGGGTTGTCCCGCGTGTGCGGATAGATGCTGTCCACGACCAGCAACAGCAGCGCCGTCAGGCCGAGGACGATGGCGGGCGCGAGTGCGGCCCAGTCGGGCCACGCGAATGCCGCCATCAGGCACCACCTCCGGCGAGGAGCGCCATTTCACCCACGGCGTCCTGAATCATGTGATAGAAGATGTTCGGTTGAACACCCAACAGGATGACCAGCAGGATGAGGACCACGAGGGGCGCGACGTCGTGGAACGACGCGCGACCGACCTCGTAGTCGGTTTCGAGCCGGAACGGCCCGAACAGCGTTCTCTGCATGGCGAACAGCAGGTAGCCAGCCACGATGACGATGCCGAACATCGCCGCCCCCGTGAACAGCGCGAGCGCGTTGCCCGCGAGCACGGTCGAGTGGAAGGCCCCGACGAAGATGAAGAACTCCGCCGCGAAGCCAGCCATCAGCGGCAGGCCCATGTAGCCGAACGCGCCCGCAACGAACACCGCGACCGTTATCGGCATCTTGTCCGCCAGCCCGGACATGTCCGAGACCATCCGGGTGTGCGTCGTGTTGTAGATGACGCCGACCGCCATGAACATCAGCCCCGAGATGAGACCGTGGGCGACCATCTGGAAGGTCGCACCCCCGACGCCGTACATGTTGAACGCGACGAGTCCGAGGATGACGTACCCCATCGAGGACACCGAGGAGTACGCCACGATACGCTTCAGGTCGGACTGTGCCAACGCGAGGAGGGCACCGTAGATGACGCTCACGACCGCCACGAGGGCGATGATGAATGCGTAATCCTTCGCCACGCCGGGAAGCATGGTGAAGTTGAATCGGAGCAGCGCGTAGGTACCCATCTTCAGCATGACGCCCGCCAGCATGATGGACACCGGCGTCGGTGCTTCGACGTGAGCGTCCGGTAGCCACGTGTGGAACGGGACTATCGGGACCTTCACGCCGAATCCGATGAACATCGCGAAGAACGCGAGGGCCTTCAGCGTGCCCGCGCTGATGCCGCCGAGCCCTTGCAACTCCCCGCTGTTCAACGCCTGTGCGATGGCGGGCATGTCGAGTGACGTGATGGTATCGCCCAGTCCGAAGACGAGGGCGATGAACCCGATGAACATCAGCAGCGAGGCGACGTTGGTGTACACGAAGAACTTGATCGCCGCGTACTTGCGCCGCGGGCCGCCCCAGATGCCGATGAGGAAGTACATCGGAACCAGCACCATCTCCCAGAAGATGAACCAGATGAAGAAGTCGAGCGCCGAGAAGACGCCGAGGAGGCTCATCTCCATGAAGAGCATCAGACCGAAGAACTGGCTCTGTCGGGACTGAATCGGCGTCCACGCCGCCAGAATCGCGAGCGGCGTGAGCACCGTCGTCAACACCAACAACGGCATGCTGATGCCGTCGAGTCCGACGTGCCAGTTCAGCGCGTAGGGGCCGAACGTGGCCCACTTGAACGTCTCTTCGAAGGCGAGGGTTCCGCCCGACAAGAGGGCGTTCCCGCTACCGTCGAAGGCACTGTACATCCAGATGCTCCCGGCCGCGGGGAGCAGGCTCAGCACGAACGCGAGTTTCCCTGCGATTTTGTCCGGCGCAAGGAACACCGCGAACGCGCTCACCAAGGTTACCGCGAGAAGTGCTTCGACTATCATCTAGAACCAACCTCCCGTGAAGCCGAAGACGAGAAGCAGGACGACGAACGAGAGCACCAACATGAGCGCGTAGTTCGTCACGATGCCGCTCTGAATCCGCTTCACTCGGCTGCCGCCGAACAGACTCACGCTGGAGACGCCGTTGACCACGCCGTCGATGACGCCTTGGTCGAACTTGTCCGCCGCGCGCGAGACGGGGAGCGTGACCCCGTTCGCGAGCCAGACCTGATACTCGTCTTGGTAGTAGTTGTTGAACAGGAGCGTCTTCACGCTGCCCAACTTGTCGGTGTGCTCGACGGGTTGCGGGACGTTGTAGAGCACCCACGCCAGTCCGAGACCGGCGAGTGCGAACGCGAGCGAGATGCCGCTCGAAACGAGTCCCGAGAACTCCGCCGGTTCGCCGTAGGCGAACCGGTTGATGAGTTCCTCGTAGTGGTGAGCACCGGTCGCGCCGACCGGTCCGTTGAGCCACGTGTGGAGGAACTCGATGTGAGCACCCGTCAGTTCCGCCACCGGCGTCATGTTGACGAGACCGATGACGGTGGCGAGGATACCGAGAACGACGAGCGGGAACTTCACGTTCCAGCGCACGCCGTGCGGGCTCCGCGCGGTGTCGCTCCGGGGTTCACCGTGGAAGGTCAGGAAGACCATCCGGAAGGTGTAGAATCCGGTGAAGAACACCGCGATGAGACCCATCGCGTACGCTCCGAGGAGGAGCGGGTTGCCGCCGAGACCGTGGACGAGCGCCTCGTAGAGCACTTCGTCTTTCGACCAGAACCCGGCGAACGGGACGATTCCCGCGAGCGCGAGCGACCCGGCGAGGAACGTCCAGTAGGTCACGGGCATGCGTTTTTTCAGGCCGCCCATGTCCCACATGTTCTCGTTGTGGTGCATGGCGATGATGACCGACCCCGCTCCGAGGAACAGGAGCGCCTTGAAGAAGGCGTGGGTCATCAGGTGGAAGGTCGCCGCGACGTAGCCACCCGACCCCAGCGCGAGCATCATGTACCCGTACTGGGAGATGGTGGAGTACGCGAGCACCTGTTTGATTTCGCGTTTGACGACGCCCATCGTCGCCGCGAACAGCGCCGTGAAGCCGCCGATGAACGCGATGATGGCGAGCACCTGCGGGAGCAGGGCGTAGAAGCCGTACATGCGCGCGACGAGGTAGACACCCGCCGCGACCATGGTCGCCGCGTGAATCAGCGCGGAAACGGGCGTCGGGCCTTCCATCGCGTCGGGAAGCCACGTGTGGAGCGGGAACTGCGCCGATTTCCCGACCACGCCGCCCAACACGAGGAGGCCGACGATGTTGAACCACATCTTCGGGTCGAGACCGAAGAGGGTCGTTACCTCTCCGCCCTCGCCCGCAATTGCCTGCTCGGCCATGTGCACGAACGAGTGGTCGCCCGTGAACTGCGCCGTGCCGAAGGTGGCGAACACCGCCACCACGCCGATGAGGAAGAAGTAGTCACCGAAGCGGGTGACGAGGAACGCCTTCTTCGCTGCGCTCGGTGGGCCGGGTTCGCGGAACCAGAACCCGATGAGCAGGTACGAACACAGCCCGACGAGTTCGAAGAACATGAACGCCATCAGCAGGTTGTCCGCGAAGACGAACGCGAGCATGCTGAAGGTGAACAGGCCGAGACCGGCGTAGTAGCGCGGGAGGCCGGTTTCGCCCTCGTCGTTCATGTAGCCGAGGCTGAAGATGTGCACGAGACACGCGACCAGCGAGACGATGACGAGCATCATCGCCGACAGCGGGTCGAGGAAGATGCCGAAGTGCAGGTTGAAGGTGTCGAGTCCTTCGACCCACACGATGGTCTCGTGGTAAGACTCCCCGCCCGACACCGTGATGAACACCCACAGCGACAGGACGAGCGACCCGGCCGTCGCGGCGATGCCCGGAATCGCGCCACCCTTGGGTAGCATCTTGCGGGCGTACTCGCCGCCGAACAGTGCGATCAGGAACGATACGAACGGCAAGAGTGCGATTACCGGTGCCAGTTGGAATGCTGTTGCCGCCATTGTTACCACCTCATAGTCGTCGCTTGGGTCACGTCCACGTCGTTGAAGTTACGATACAGCACGAGGATGATACCGATACCCACTGCGACTTCCGCGGCGGCGAGCGCCAGCGTGAACAGGCTGAACGTCTGCCCGGTCAGATTGCCGTGATAGCTGGAGAACGCGACGAGGTTGATGTTCGCCGCGTTCAGCATCAGCTCGACGCTGATGAGGAACATCAGCGCGTTCTTCCGGGTCAGGATACCGAACAGCCCCGAACAGAACACGGCGGCGGAGAGCAACAGGTAGTATTCGACTGGTACCATTACTCCTCGTCACCTCCCGCGTTTCGACCGCCGTCCGCCATGACCGCCGACGGCGTTCCGCTCTCGCTGTCTTCACCGTCGTCGCGGCTGGCGAGCATCACTGCACCCACCAGCGCCGCGACGAGCACGAGGTCGATAATCTCGAACGCGACGAGGAATCCCTCGCTTTGGACGAGAGCGTCACCGCCGACGTTTCCGATGTTGAACATCGCGTAGCCGATGCTCGCCGTGATGTTGGCTCCGGCTCCGAAGCCGCTTGCGTCGCCGAACGACGCGCCGAGGAACACCACAGCGAGGATGGCGAACAGCGCCACCGCGACGACGCCGGGAAGCATCGTGCTTGGGTCACGCATTCGTGGCCGTGATGTCATGCGTTAGTCACCTCCTCTGTACTTGTACGACGTGTGAGCATGACGGCGAACGTTATCAGGATGAGAACCCCGCCCACGTAGACGAGGATCTGCATCGCCGCAACGAATTCCGCCTGTAACATGACGTAATGGACGGCGAAGCTCAGCAACGAAAGGCCGAGCAACAGCGCCGAATGCCACACGTCCCGCACCAGGACGGCGCCCACGCTACTCGCCACCGTCAGGATGGCGAACAACGCGAACGCGATCATTTCATATGCCATTTCAGTCACCTTTGGGTTTGGGTAAACGCCCTTTTAAGATTTCGAGACGGGCGTGATTACTGGTAATCGACTGCTCCTTCGCCCTCTCCTATCCACGCGCTACGGTCCGGTTCGCGCGATTCGAGTGGGTCGATGTCTTTGTACCAGGGGACGTTCTTCAACTGTTCTTTGTTGTACACCAAGTCGTCCTTCGTGTCACCCGTGAACTCGAAGTTCTGGGTGAGCAGAATGGCGTCGACCGGGCACACTTCCTCACACAGTCGGCAGTAGATGCACTGACCGACGTGGAGGTTGTACTGTTCGCCGTTGCGCTGGTCGTCCTGAACGATCTGAATCGTGTCGTTCGGACAGACGTTCTCGCACTGGCGGCACCAGATGCAGCGCTCTTGGCTGAACTTGTGAATCCCACGGAAGCGTGGGCTTACTTCGGGTGCGACGTCCGGGTATTCGACCGTGAACGTCGTCCCGCCCAGTGCGTGTTTCATCGTCGTTGCCATCGATTTGAGTAGTCCGATCATAGCACCACCCCCACGATGATGGCCGTGAGAACCAGGTTGGCGAACGAGAGCACGAGCATGCCCTTCCAACCGATTTCGATGAGTTGGTCGATGCGCACGCGCGGAAGCGCCGAACGCGCCCACTGCGTGAACAGGAACACCGCCCATATCTTCACGGTGAACCAGACGAATCCGATGGAACCCGAAGCGGGGCCGGACGGACCACCGAGGAAGAGCGTGGCGATGATCGCACCGCCGAGGAAGATGTGGATGAACTCGCCGAGGTAGAACAGCACGAAGTACACGCTGGAGTACTCCGTCTGGTATCCGGCGACGATTTCGGTGGGTGCCTCGGGAGTGTCGAACGGGTTCCGACCGACTTCCGCTAGGTTCGCCGCGAGGAACAGCACGAACGCGAACGGGTTCACGAACGCGTACCACGACGGAATCGCGATGCCGCCGATGGTGATGAGCGTCTCCTGCTGTTGGGCGACGATTTGGCTCATCTGGAGCGTCCCCGTGAAGAGGACGACCGATGCGGCCGTCACGACGAGCGGAATCTCGTACGCGATGTTCTGTGCCACCGCGCGAAGGCCACCGAGAAGCGAGTATTTGTTGTTCGACGCATAGCCACCCATCGTCAGTCCGAGCGTGGCGATGGAGGCGACGGCGAACACGTACGCCAGTCCCGTCTCGGGGTCAGCGAGTTGCAGATTGATGCCGAAAAGGGAACCCATCGGAATGACCGCAAAACCGAGCAGCGCCGAACCCGCCATGACGACGGGCGCGAGGTCGAATGCCGGACGGTCCGCACCTTCCGGGATGACGAGTTCCTTCGACAGCAGCCGCACCGCGTCGGCCACGATGATGAACAGGCCGAACGGCCCGACACGATTGACCGCGATACGGTCGGTGAACGCGGCGGTGATCTTCCGCTTCGCCCACGGACCCGCGAACGCCGTCATCGTCAGCATGATGGTGCCGATGACGGCCGCCGCGATGAGTGCCGAGAGCAGCTCTATCGGCGCGCCGGGGTTGTTACCGCCCAGCGCACGCGCTATCTGTTCGGGGAGAAGGACCGTTCCCGTCCCCTGTAGCGGGACCGGATTCATCGGTCGACCTCCCCGAGAATCACGTCGAGGCTGCCGAGCGTGGCGACGAGGTCGGGGATGTACTCCCCGTTGGACATCTCACCGAGCGCGGAGAGATTGCAGAAACACGGACTCCGAATCTTGAATCGGCCGGGCTTGTCCGTCCCGTCCGAGCGGATGTAGATGCCGAGTTCCCCTTTCGCGCCCTCGACCGCGCGGTACGTTTCCGTGTCCGCGTCCGGTTTGAGCGTCCGGGGGACGTTCGACTGAATCTCGCGCTCGTCCTCGGGCCAGTCCTCGAGCAGGTCGACACACTGGTCGATGATCTTCGCCGACTCTTCCACCTCGCGCATCCGAACGAGGAGGCGCGCGTAGTTGTCACAGCCGTCCTCGGTCACGACGTCCCAGTCGAGTTGGTCGTAGTAGCCGTAGGGGTCGTCGCGGCGCAGGTCGTAGTCGATGCCCGATGCGCGAGCGACGGGGCCGGTGACGCCGTACTGTTTGGCGACCTCGGGTTCGAGAACGCCGGTTCCGATGGTCCGAATCTGGAACAGCTCGTTGCTCGTGATGAGGTCGTGGTACTCCTCCAGCGTCGGCGGGAGGTCGTCGAGGAAGTCCCGAATCTTGTCGAAGAAGTCCTGACGCGGTTCTGGGATGTCCCAGACGACGCCGCCGAGGCGGAAGTAGTTGAACATCATGCGCTGGCCGGTCAGGTCCTCCAGGATGTTCTGGACGATTTCGCGGTCGCGCATCGCGTACATGAAGATAGCAGTGAAGTCGCCGTAGATGTCGAGACAGAACGTCCCCAGCGCCAGCATGTGCGATGCGATACGGCAGAGTTCGGCACCCATCGTCCGAATTATCTGCGCGTACTCGGGCACGTCGAGGTCGTTCAAATCTTCGGCCACGCGCGCGTAGGCCCACTCGTTGAGCAGCCCGGCGGACGCGTAGTCCCAGCGGTCGGGGTACGGCATGATCTGGTGCCGGTAGGTCCCGTTCTGGGCCATCTGCTCCTCACAGCGGTGGAGGTAGCCGATGTCCGGGTCGACGTCGGCGACTTGCTCGCCGTCGAGCGTCGTCTTCAGGTGCAACACACCGTGGGTCGCCGGGTGGTGTGGCCCGATGTTCAGGAACATCGTGTCCGAATCCGCGTCGTAGTGGTCGTCCTGAATCGGGTTCTTGTGCTCCTCGAACGAGACGATTTGTGGCCGGTCTTGGTCGTAGCTCTGCGCCAAGGGGTGACCCTGCCACGTCTCGGGGAGGAGGATACGGCGAAGGTCGGGGTGACCGTCGTAGTCGATACCCACGAGGTCGTAGGCCTCGCGCTCGTGCCAGTCCGCGGACCGGTAGACGGGTTCCGCGGTCTGGCTCGCGGGCGCATCGGTCGGCGTCGGAACGACGACGCTCACCTCTTGGGTCGGGTCGGCGTACTTCTTCAGGTGGTAGACGCTCTCGTAGCGGTCCTCGTAGTCCTGTGCCGTGACCATCGAGAGGTGATCGAATCCGGCCTCGTCGCGCAGGATTGTGAGTGCGTCCTGCACTTCGTCGGGTCGAACGACGAATCCCGGCGCGTTGAGATGTTCCTCGCGGCCGATAACGTGGTCTCCGAGCAGCGCGGCGAGCTGGTCGCCGTCGAGTTCCTGCGCCGCCGGCACTTCGTGTTGCGAACTCATGGTGAATCAGCCCAGTTGTAGCGCATGACGAGCGAGTCCTCGTCGATTCTGTCGGCGAGCGTGTCCACCAGTTCGTCCTGTTCCAAGTCCCCGAACTGTTCGAGTTCGTAGGGCTTGACCGTCACCGGGCTGGTCTCGCCGTTGGCGACGCGCTCTTGGAGCTTGACGACGCCGTAGACGAGGGCCTCGGGGCGCGGCGGACATCCGGGGACGTGAATGTCGATGGGGATGACCTCTTCTGCGCCCTTGATGACGTTGTATCCCTCTTGGAACGGGCCGCCGCTGATGGCACACGACCCCATGTTCACGACGAACTTGGGTTCGGGCATCTGGTCGTAGACGCGCTTCATCCGCGGCGCGAACTTCGAGACGACCGTCCCGGGGACGATCATCACGTCGGCCTGTCGCGGCGACGCGCGCGGGACGCCGGACCCGAAGCGATCCAAGTCGTGTTTGACCGCGTAGGTGTGCATCATCTCGATACTGCAGCAGGCGATGCCGAACTGCAGCATGAACATCGACGACCCCCGCACCCAGTTCATGAACTTGTCGAACTTCGTGAGGATGAACGGCGACGCGCCGAACGCCTCCCGAAGTTTCGAGTTGAAGCGGTCATCGACACCCTCGCCCATCCGAGCCTCGCGGGTCTTCGTCTGGGGGGCTGTACTACCGTGTATGTATTCCCGTGGTTCGTTGCTCATTGTTCCATACTCCGTTGCGTTCCGCGGGGGCTACGAACCCACCGCACCGCTCCGTTGCGCCAGGCCCACGCGAGCCCGACGACGAGAACCGCGATGAAAACCAACATCGGGACGAGCACCGTCGCAAGGCTGACGCCGCTGTCGATAGCGTTGCGATAGATGACGGTCCAAGGGAAGATGAGGACCGTCTCGATGTCGAAGACGACGAACAGCAGCGCAACCATGTAGTATTGGATGTTGAACCGAATGCGCGTCGTCCCGGTTGGAATTTCACCGCTCTCGTAGGTGGCGGATTTTCCCTGTTCAGGCACGCTCGGTCTGAGGAGACTCGACACAGCCATCATACTGAATGGTATGGCGAGTCCCACCAGCACTAGCGCGCCAATGGCTACCCATGGATTCATTACCGGTTTTCTCCTAGCAGGCGGTGTTTTGTGAGCGCACCCCTATAAGCGTTGATTCTTGAGATTCTGGCCGGACAGCGCCGCTCCCGCCCGCATTCCGGCAACTGACGCTTTCTATTCAGTAACGCACCCTTTCTCACCGATGAAATGACTGTCCGGAACGATGGTATATACCGAAACAATACCCGTTATTCGCCGTCGCGGAACGACGGCGTACCCTCCTCGTGCAGGCGGCGAGATACCGCACCGACGTCCATCTGTAACTCGTCGTGGTAGGTAACCAGTCGTTTCCGAAGGTCGTCGTGTTCCCGCGCGAGGATTTGTACTGCGGAGAGCGCCGCGTTGAACGATTTGCCCGCGTCCACCGCGACGATGGGTGCGCCGGTCGGCATGCCGATAACCGACGAGACGGATTTCTCCTGGACGGGAACGCCGACCACGGGGAGCGGGTACGCGAGCGAGGCCGTCATGTTGGGGAGGTCGGCGGACTTCCCCCCCGCCCCGGCGATGATGACGTCCAATCCGCGTGCTTCGGCCGTCTTCGCGTAACTGTACATCAACTCGGGGGTTCGGTGGGCCGAGACGACGTAGGTTTCGAACGTGAACCGCGCTTCGGGCGGGTTCTCGACGTCGGTCACTTCCTCGAAACCGAGTTCGGTGAGCGCGTCGTAGGCCCCCGACATCACGTCCAAGTCGGAGTCGCTCCCCATGATGATGCCGACGTCGGGCGTCTCCTCCGTCGGTCGGTCGCGGTTCGCCTCGGCTTCGAACTGTTCGATGAGGGTCGTAACTGATTCTGCGGTGGTCATTGGAACGTGAGTGAGTCGGTGAGTTCGCGCGTGTCTTCGAGCAGGTCGGTGAGCGTCGATTCGTCGTCCGCATCGAGGTCGTCGCCGACGAGCGTGACGTGTCCCATCTTCCGGAGCGGGCGGACTTGGCGCTTGCCGTACCAGTGGAACGCCGCACCGGGCGTCGAGAGGACACCCTCGACCCCGGAGAGGGAGGCGGTTTCGGGTTCGTCGACGTCGCCGAGGATGTTCGAACTCACGACCGGGCCGCGGAGGTCCGTCGCGCCGAGCGGATACCCGAGGACGCCGCGGGCGTGCTGTTCGAACTGCGAGGTCAGCGCACCCTCGATGGTGTAGTGGCCGGAGTTGTGCGGTCGGGGTGCGATTTCGTTGACCGAAATTGTCCCGTCTTCCCCTTCAAATAGCTCGATTCCGTACGTCCCGCGCCCCGACAAGGCGGACAGCACCTCGCGGGCGACCTCCTCGGCGCGCTCCCGAACCTCGTCGGGGGTCCGCGCGGGAACGACCGTCTGCCGGAGGATTTCTTCCTCGTGGACGTTCTCCCCGACGGGGAACGTCGCCACCTCGTCGTCGCCCTTGACGGCGATGACTGAGAGTTCGCGCTCGAAGGGGACGAACTCCTCGACCATCAACTCGCCCGAGACTTGCGAGAGCGCGTCGTCCATATCGTCCTCGTCCTCGACGGGGACGTTTCCGCGCCCGTCGTAGCCGCCGCGCCGCGCTTTCAGCATCATCGGGTAGCCGAATTCCTCGCCCGCTTCGAGGAGGTCCTCGCGGGAATCGACGGGGCGGAAGTCGGGGACCGGAATTCCGCGGTCCTGCAGCGCGCGCTTCTGGACGAGTTTGTCCTGAATGGTCCGAAGCGTGGCCGGGTCGGGGTGGACCGGAACGTCGTACTCCTCGCCGACCGCTTCGAGCACGTCCGGGTCGGCGAGTTCGATTTCGAAGGTCAGCGCGTCGCTTCGCTCCGCCAGTTCTCGAATCGCCTCCTCGTCGTCGAAATCGCCGACGATTTGGTCCCGAGCGACCAACGACGCGGGACAGTCCGGCGTCGGGTCGAGGACGACCAGTTCGACGCCGAGCGGCGATGCCGCCTCCGCGAGCATCCGACCGAGTTGCCCGCCGCCGACGACGCCGAGGGTGAGCGGTGATGCCGTAACCATGTCGTCCGAAGGCTATCCCTGTGGGTGCATAAGATTTGCCAACTCGGACGGAGAATGGGCACGAACGTGTATCGTCTAGGTGAATTAGGCGGCTCGGTTCGCTTCCCGAAGCGCGCTTTCCTTGATGTAAATCGTCGTGGGCGCGCCCCAGAGCGTGAGTTTGTGGTCGTAGACGCGATAGCCGTCGAGGTACTTCTCGACGTCCTCTTTGCGCGACGTCCGCGTGATGACGACCGGCGGTTGGCGGGTTTGGAGGGATTCGTTGTCCAACGTGCTGTCCACGTTCGCGTCCGCCATCTCGGTGTACCACGGGAGCGGGAGGCGGTCGTACCAGCCGCCATTGTTGCGATAGTCGGGATTTCCGTCCTCGTTCGGGACGTAGAAGACGTACGAACTGTCGTCGTTCAGATAGCCGTAGTACAGCACGTCGGTTCCCTCCTCGTTCGCCCGCGAGACGCGCTGTACCTTCTCCAGCGTCGGCTTGATTCCGTCGGCGGGTTGCCCCCACTGCACGATGTCGTTGTGGTGTTGGCCGCCGAACAGTCCCGGCGCGTTCGCGTCCTGCGGGTGGAGATACACCACCGTTACCGCCGGGAACGCGACCTGCACGACGAGGAACAGCGCGATGACGCCAGCGGCGGCGGTCGAAAACGTGTCGTCGTCCTCGTACGCCTCCCGACCCCAGTGGTAGATGATGCTCGCGCCGACCGCCGCGGGAATCATCAGCGGGACGATGGCGTGGACGGTCACCCACCCGGCCTGAATGTCGGTCACGAGCGGGTAGCCGAGGACGCTCACCGCGCCCCAGTAGAACGCGAACGAAACGAGGTCGCGCGGACGGTCGTCGACGTACCGCGCCGCGAGGAAGCCGAGGACCGCGAGGACGACCACCACGAACGCACCCTGTTCGAGGACGGCGATGAAGTGTTCGAGATACGGGAGGTAGGCGTGGCCTTGGCTCTTGACCCAGTGGCCGGTGAACTCGTTCCACGACCCGACCGTCGCTTCCGAGATCACCGCGCCGAACGTACCTGGGTTGGAGACGGCTTTCCACAGTCCGGGACCGCCGGTCCCGTTCGTCCGCGGGGCGTAGAAGTAGACGATGACGACGAAGAACTCCACCACACACAGGGCGATGTGGGGGGCGAATCGGAGGACGCCCCGCCCTGTTTCGGTGACGGTATCCACGAACGTCCCCGTCCATTCTCGGTCGTGATTGCGTGCGAGAAACAGCCGATGGTCGAACAACAGGACGGCCGCGCCGAGCCACGAAGCAACGTAGAGCAGGGCGTTTTCCTTCGTCGTGAAGCCGAGCGCCAACGCCAGCGTTCCGGCGTACAGGTATCTCGCTTTGCCCGTCGCCTGCGCACGGAGGTAGAAGCCGAGCGCGAACACCATGAACGCCGCGAGAAGCATATCGTACCGCATGACCCGCGAATAGTAGAGCGCGACCGGGTTGACCGCGAGCAGGAGCGCGAAGGCGACCATCTCGGAGTCGCGGAGGTGGTCGCGGTACAACCACGCCGCGAGGGGGAGCAACCCGGTGACGAGCGCGACGGGCAGTCGCGCCATGAAGTCGCTCGCGCCGAAGAGTTCGAAGAGGACGCTGTTCACTTGCGGGAAGAACGGGCCGTGGATGTCGGCGTGGTAGTGCCAGATGCCGGTTTTCTGATACCTGAGGATCCAGTAGCCGACGCGGGCCTCGTCCCAGTGGGCGAACCGGTCTCCGAGGGCGAACAGTCGGAGCACCAGCGCTACGACCGTGACCGCACAGATGGAAGCGAAACCCCGATTTCGGGCCGTCCACCCGGAAAGCGGGTGTTCGCTCGAACTCATTGTTTTCCCCCAAGACGCAGGGGGGATACAAGCCTTGCGGAGAGCGGTAGTTCTTTTAGCCGTGCTGGCTTCCCGCCACACATGGTAACGCTCGGACTCGTCGTCGCGGAGTTCAACGCGCCGATAACGGAGCAGATGGAGGAGTCGGCGCGCGAGGCTGCCGCCGAGCGAGGTGCGGAGATCGTCGAAACGCTACACGTCCCCGGCGCGTACGATTCGCCGCTCGCGGCGGACCGACTCGCCCGCCGGGACGACATCGACGGGGTTGCGGTCCTCGGTGCCGTCATCACGGGCGACACCGACCACGACCACGTTATCACGACCGCAACGACGCAGAAGCTCACCGACGTCAGCCTGAACCGGGACACGCCGGTCGCACTCGGCATCACCGGTCCCGGCATGTCCGCGGCGGAGGCCCGAGAGCGTACCGACTACGGTGCACGGGCGGTCGAAGGTGCACTCGACTTAGTGGAGGAACTACAATAATGGACTTTTCTGACAGGATTCAACGTGTCGAACCGAGCGCGACGCTCGCTATCAGCAGCCTCGCGTCGGAACTGGAAGCCGACGGCGTAGACGTCATCGACCTGAGCGTCGGGGAACCGGACTTCCCGACCCCGGCGAACGTCGTTGACGCCGCCGAAACCGCGATGGAGGAGGGCCACACGGGCTACCCGCCGTCCAAGGGCGTCCCCGAACTCCGCGAGGCTATCGCGGCGAAACTGCGGGACGACGGCCTGCCGTACGATGCGGGTAACGTCATCGTTACGCCCGGCGCGAAGCAGGCGCTCTACGAGACGGTACAGACGGTCGTGGACGACGGGGACGAGGTCGTCCTCCTCGACCCCGCGTGGGTGTCCTACGAGGCGATGGTGAAACTCGCGGGCGGCGACCTGAACCGCGTGGACCTCGCGCCGCACGGCTTCAAACTCGAACCCGCCCTCGACGACCTCTCCGCGGCCGTCTCGGACGACACCGAACTGCTCATCGTCAACTCGCCGTCGAATCCGACCGGCGCGGTCTACTCCGACGCCGCGCTGGAAGGCGTCCGCGACTTGGCGGTCGAACACGACATCACGGTCATCAGCGACGAGATTTACGAACGAATCACCTACGGCGCGGAGTGCACCAGCCTCGCAACCCTCGACGGGATGTTCGAGCGCACGATTACGGTCAACGGCTTCTCCAAGGCCTACTCGATGACCGGCTGGCGGCTCGGCTACCTCGCCGCCCCGGAGGAACTCGTCTCGCAAGCGGCGAAACTCCACTCGCACTCCGTCTCGTCGGCGACGAACTTCGTCCAACGCGCGGGCGTCGAAGCGCTCCAGAACACCGAGGACGACGTGAGCGAGATGGTCGAGGCGTTCCACGAGCGCCGCGACCGCCTCGTCGCCCTGCTGAAACAGCACGGCGTGGACGTCGGAACGCCGGACGGTGCGTTCTATCTGATGATACCGGTGGGCGAGGCGCAACGCGCCTCGGATGCGAGCGGTGATGAACCGCGAGCGGACGACCAGCAGTGGTGCGAGGACGCGCTGGAGGAGGCGCACGTCGCTACCGTTCCGGGTAGCGCATTCGGCGCGCCCGGCTACGCTCGCGTCTCCTACGCGGCGAACTTGGAGCGAATCGAGGAAGCGGTCGAGCGGTTGGTCGAGAGCGACCTTCTCTAAACGGACCGGAATCGGATTCGAGGAATCTTCCCGTCCGAAGAACCGCGCGGTCATTCTCTGCTATTTCTTTCGACATCCGGGCCGTACTGCCCCCCGGCTTTTGATATAAATCTACGGTCGGAAATGGCGACGATGCGAGTTCCGCCTCAGATTCCCATACCCATCAGGTGACTGCGGAGCACGTCGTCGTCCTTGTTGCCCTCGCCGGTGTTGAGGATGACGACGGTGTCGTCCTCGCCGAACTCACCCTGCTGGGCGAGTTCCCACGCCCCGCTCGCGGCGGCGGCGCATGTCGCGCCCATCTCCAAGCCCTCCTTCTGTGCGACCGCGACCGCCGAATCGAGGATGTCCTCGTCGCTGGTCGCCACCGCGCCGCCGTCGCTCTCGCGGAGCGCGTCGAGGATGAGCGGACTCGCGCCGGGGTCGGGAATCTCGATGCCGCCGCAGATGGTGTCCGGCGTCTCCCACGCCTCGTGAACGTCCTTCCCTTCGTCCCACGCCTTCACGATGGGCGCACACCCGGTCGCTTGAGCGGCGTACATCGACGGGAGGTCGTCCGTGAGTCCCAAGTCGCGGAACTCCGTTGCGGCCTTGTGCATTCCGACGAGACCGACGCCGCCGCCGGTCGGGTAGACGATGGCGTCCGGGACCTCCCAGTCCATCTGTTCGGCGATTTCGTAGAACATCGTCTTCTTCCCCTCGTGGCGGTAGGGCGTGACGAACGTCTTGACGGAGTACCAGTCGTCTTCCTCCTCCATTGCGTCGGCGTAGGCCGCTCCCGCGTCGCCGATGCGCCCCTCGACGACGGTCATGTCGCCGCCGTGGACGTTGACCATCGCCTTGTTCGTGAACCCGGCGCGCGTCGGGAGGAAGACGTGCGATTCGAGGTCGGCGCGGGCGGCGTACGCCGCGGCGGATTGCCCGGCGTTTCCGGCCGAAGCGAGCGCGATGTCCGTCGCGCCGTGTTGGGCCGCCGCGGTCACGGCCATCGTTTGGCCGCGGTCCTTGAACGTTCCCGTCGGATTGCGACCCTCGTCCTTGAACAGGACGCGCCCGACGCCCATCTCCTCGGCGAGGTTCGGACACTCGACGAGCGGCGTAGCTCCCTCGTCCATCGTCACCGCCGACTCGCGGGTGAACGGCAGCAGTTCCGCGTACTTCCACATCGTCTCGAACGGGCGGGATTCGAGGTCCGCACGCGACACGTCGATTTCGTCGTAGTCGTAGTCGGGGTCGAGGATGCCGCCGCAGTCGGGACAGCGGTGCGTCCCCTCGTCGGCGTCGAACGTCTCCCCGCAGTCTACGCACGTCAGGCCGATGAATGCGTCCGTCGTCTCCATGCCCGAAGGTCGGCAGGCGGAGCACTAAGCCCTGTTCATCCCCCGCTCCTTTTGCCCCTGCACCGCAACTGTCGGATATGAAACCGGAAGCCGTCCGGTCCGTGCTCGCCGAGCGCGCCGAAACCCGCCGCGAAGTCCTGTCGGAACGCTGGGGCGACGTTCCGCACCGGGTTCGTCCCATCATCGACGTCGCGGAGTACGACTTCCCGGCGACGCCGGACGAACTCTTCCCGTGGGTCGCGGTCTGTTTCGTCGTCGAGGACGGACGCGTCTTGTTGGTGCAGGACTCCGGCCACTCGTCGGTGTGGGAACCGCCCGGAGGGAAAGGCGAAGCGCGGAGCGCTTCGGAAAAAGCGAGCGGTGAATACCGTGAGCAGGGCGAGGAGCAACGGTCCTCGGAAGACGTGAGCGGCGGACGCCGCGAACCCGTCGAATCGGTCGCCGAAACCGCCGAGCGGGAAACCCGCGAGGAGACCGGCATCGAGTGCGGCGTCACCGACCTGCTGTTCACCGAAACGCTCCGATTCGACTACGGGAACGGCGTCCCCGTACCGGTGTTACAGGCCGGATTCGTCGCCCGTCGGGTCGGCGGGGCGATTCGACCAACCGCGGCGGCCATCGAGAACGTGTCGTGGTACCCGTGTTCCGACCTCCCGGACGGAACGCAGTTCGCGGAGGAAATCGAATCGCTGCGGACGTCGGGGTAGCGGCCCTCGGTTCGACTTCCTAACTAGGTCGGCCGAGAGACGTTTATTACGGACGACCGACCATCCTCCATGACCACTGTCATCGTCGCCGGGGCGGGCCTCGCGGGACTCGTCGCCGCCCGACATCTCGCTCGGTTAGGACTCGACGTACAGGTGTTCGAACGCGAGCCGGACGTCGGCGGTCGAGTGCGGACGCGGCACGAAAACGGATTCGTCCTCGACCGAGGATTTCAGGTGCTCTTTACGGCCTATCCCGCCGCGCGGCGGGAGCTCGACTACGACGACCTCGAGTTGCGGTATTTCGCCCCCGGCGCGGTGCTCGCCCGCCCCGGTCGTCGGTCGGTACTGGCGGACCCGATTCGTGACCCGGGTGCCCTGTCCGGGTCGGTGACGAACCGGGACGTCCGCCTCGGCGACAAACTCCGAACCCTCCGACTTCGGCGGGAGCTGGCCCGCAAGCCGAACCGCGAGATTTTTTCGGGCGAGGACCAGTCCATCGAGGAGTACCTTCGCGCGCGGGGTTTTTCCGACTCCTTCCGCGAGAACTTCGCCGGGCCGTTCTACGGCGGCATCACCCTCGACAGGTCGCTCGCAACCTCGAAGAAGGTGTTCGAGTTCACGTTCAAGATGCTCTCGACGGGTAAAATCGCCGTTCCCGCCGACGGCATGGGTGCGATTTCGAACCAACTGGCCGAGTCGGCGGGGCTCGCTGGCGCGACGATTCACCTCGGGGAGGGAGTGTCGGCGGTCGAGTCGACGGGCGACGAGGTGAGCGTCGAGGTCGGCGGCGAGACCGTCGCGGCAGACGCGGCCATCGTCGCCACCGACCCGAGATCCGCCCGCGAGTTGACGGGTGTCGAGTCGATTCCGACCGACGCACGCGGCTGTGTCACCCAGTATTTCGCCCACGACGAGCCGCTCCCCGTCGGGAACAGAATCGTGCTCAACGTCGGGGACGACGCGCCGAACGAAATCGTACCGTTGTCCGCCGCCGCGCCCGAGTTCGCGCCCGACGACTGGGAGCTGTTCTCCGCGACGTTCCTCGGGACGCCCGCGGAGTCGGACGACGAACTCGCGGCGACGGTCCGGAAGACGCTCCGACAGTGGTTCCCCGACCGGCAGTTTCCGAACCTCGAACGCCTGCACACGGACCGCATCGAGTTCGCGCAGTTCGCCCAGCCGCCGGGTGTGTTCGACGGTCTCCCCGGCAATCGAACCGGCGACGAATCGGTGTACCTCGCCGGGGACTACACGGAGGCCTCGTCGCTCAACGCCGCGATGGAGAGCGGGCGAGAGGCCGCGCTGGCCGTGTACGACGATATGCGGTGAACGCGCCACCGCGACGGTATCGGCGGCGACAGCAGTCCACAGACTACAGCTCCTCCCGACTACAACAGCTTCCGAAACTCCCCGAGCGGCGGGAAACGATAGGTTTCGTCCGCGTCCTCGTCGCGGACGATGGGACGAAACGGGTCCGCGCTGGCGACGAACGAGGACTGGAAACCGGACCCGCGAACGTCGTTTACCACCAGTCCGCTGGCGAGGCGGGTGAACGCGGGAAGGACGAGCACGTCCGAACCGCGGTACGTTTCCGGTCCGGAGAGGTAGCACGGTCGGCGTTTTCCCTCGATTTCGATTGCCGGATGGTCGTGTCCCACGACGTATCGCGGTGCGTCCCCGTCGGGTTCCTCGTGGCCGTGACAGACCAGCGTGTCGTCCGCGAGTCGGTACTCGTCGTGCGGGGACGCGAGTTCGTCCAGCCGCGTATCGTGGTTTCCGCGCACCGCGACGAGGCTCGCGTCCGCGTTCGCCGCGAGCGCTTCGAGGTCCGCGAACGTCTCGGAGACGCCGTTCGGCAGTCGGTCGAACGCGTGGAGAACGTCACCGGCGAGAACGACTTCGGCGGGTGAAAATCGGTCGAGGAGGGCGTCGAACCGCGCCGTCAAGTCGCCGTGCTCGCCGAGCGGTAGCGAGACGTTCGATACCGCGTCCCGGCCGACGTGGAGGTCGGCGAGGACGAGCGCGTCGGCGTCCGGGAGGTAGGCCGCGCGGTCCGCGAACTCAACGGCCGCCATCGGCCCGGATGCTCCGGTGGAGGTCGTACTCCCGCCCGGAGACGAGGTAGATGACGTCCTCGATGACCGTCAGCAGTTCCGGGAGGTCGCGGACGACCAACCAGAGGATGAAGACGAGCGCGACGACGGCGAGCAGTTGGCTGAGCACCCTGTCCGCGATGAAGAACGAGACCATCCGGGGGTCGGTGTAGCCCGTGAGCGAGGTGACGGGACCGACGAAGAACTGGAACCACTGGTTGCCGAACGCCACCGCGATGAAGACGTTGCGGACGACGTTCAACACCCAGATGATGACGATGGCGAGCGCGAAGCCACGGAGCTTTCGTCGGAGCGGTGCCCGGACGGCGGCGATGAGGCCGCCGAAGATGCTCATGCTGCCGATACCCGTGCAGGCGAGGACGAGATAGGTGTAGTACTCGTGGCCCGTGCTGTCGGTGAAGATGAAGGCGCTGTGGTAGCCGTTTTCCTTCGCAATCGTGAACACGGGGTCGTATCCGAGCAGTTGGATGACGGCGTTGGTCTGGACGCTCACCAGTTCTACGAGCCACTCGCGGAGGGGTTCGACCGTCAGGAAGGGGACGTAGATGAGTCCCATCGCGGCGACGCCGCGGGACAGGACGAACAGCGAATCCCGTCCCGAGTAGAGCTGATAGCCCGCGTAGACACACAGGGGAACCGCGACGAGGCTGAGGGTTCCCTCGATGAAACTCCGCATCTCGAACGCGAAACGGGGAAAGAGGACGCCCCAGAACAGTCCGAACAGCGTCCACGCGCCCGCACCGACGGCCCGCGCCAACTCGCGGTCGTATCGTTCGAGCGCGGCGGTGGCGACGAACGCGGCGATGACGACCCAAACGAGGTAGTCGGGGAAGGTCGTTGTCAGCCACGGGAGCGGGCCGGGGAGGGCGGCGGGGACGACTCCAATCACGATTCGTCCGTTGTTCTCGGAAAATATAGAGTTGACGCTCTCCGAATCCGGCGTCTGCGGAGGCGTCCCACCGGAACGTCGGCGAGTGGCCGTCCCCTCTATTCGCCATCGTTCGCGCGTCTCACGGGACGCGGTTTTCACTCGCCGACCGCTGGTATTTTTATCGTTCCGCGCGAGGATTCGGGTATGGCCGACGTGTTGGAGGACAAACGAACCGCGACCCGGTTTCGCATCCTCGCCGAAATCGCTGACCGACAACCGGCGGTGAGCCAAGGCGAGATCGCCGATGCCGTCGGCGTGACGAGTCAGGCCGTCAGCGAGTACACCCGCGGCCTCGTGGAGGACGGACTCGTGGAGAAGGAAGGTCGCTCACGCTATCGGGTGACGAAGGAGGGCGTCGATTGGCTCCTCCAGTCCGCGACGGACGTTCGCCGGTTCGCGGACCACGTGACCGACGACATCCTCGGCAACGTCGGCGAGGACGCGGCGATTGCACGCACCGACATCGAGGCGGGGACGACCGTCTCGCTCTCGCTCGAAGACGGCCTGCTCCACGCGACGCCGAACGACGAGGGACCCGCGACGGGCATCGCCACGACTGACGCCGAAGCGGGCGAGGACGTCGGCGTCACCGAGTTCGAGGGCATCATCGACCTCGAACCGGGACGGGTGACGGTGTATCAGGTTCCGCCGGTTCGCTCCGGTGGCAGCCGAACGGTGGACGGAGAGTCGCTCGCGGCCGTGTGTGAGGACGCCCCGGTGCTCGCCGCGACCGGCGTCGAAGCCGTCGTCGCCCTCCGATCCGCCGGTATCGAACCGAATACGACGTTCGCCCCGGGTGAAGTCGCTGCCGAGGCCGCCGAACGCGGCTTGAACGTCGTTATCGTCGCCACCGCCGACAGCGTGGGGCGCGTCACCGACGCCCTCCGAGACGTCGGCGTCGCCTACGAAGTGGCGAATCTGGACTGAGACGAAAAACGGTGGGCGACGGGGTAATCAGGTGCAGTGGTTTTTCGCGGTCGTGTACGCCTCTCGAACCCGTTGGAACTCCTCGCGCGAGCCGCCGTGGTCGGGATGCACGTCCTTTACCTTCTCGCGGTAGGCCGATTTGACCTCCGAGAGCGTCGCGCCCGACGGGACGCCGAGGATGGCGAACGCGGCCTGTTTCGTGTCCACGTCCGCCTCCTGTTCCAGGGTCGGGGTTTCGAAGGGAAGTCGGTCGCCGAGGTGATGACCCGGCATCTCGTGTTCGACGAGCACGGCGTACGTCGGCGATTTCTCGATGCGGAAGAAGGCGCGCGCGTCGAAGGTGATAGCGACGTCCCGCTCGGGAAGGTAAAACGCGACGTGTTGGCCCTCCACGAAGTGGTCTTCGGCGAAGTTCTCGTCGATGGCGCGGAGATATTGACGGATTTCGATCCGTCGCCGTCCCTCCCCAAAGATGTAGGTGGCGTTCGTGGACTGGCGCGTCGGAAACAGCCGCACGCCGACGACGAAGATACCGGCGATGACGACAGCGGCCGCTAGCGTGAGCCACAATCCGAGGACCAGCCAGTCTGGCATGCTATGCGTGTAGGACTCGAACGGTAATCAAATCCTCGCCAAACGAGACGCTCGGTGATGCGTTCGTCGGGAAGCGACGGAGACGACCACCGGTGGAACGGTGTTCGCACCGATAGACTAATAACCGGACGAGGACAGCACGTTGCGAAGAAAATATTCATGAAATAAATACTAGACGGGTGGCAAAGTTAATACCCTTGGTTATAATATATGTGCGTGTATCGAACCCAGAGATAATATCATGTTTGCCTCCAAGCCATGAAACTCACCGAACCGGAGACGAAAGGGGAACTCGACGAGAGTCAGATCCATAACGTCTTGCGGAACGAGCGACGGCGCGAAACGATTCGCTATCTCCGGGAGACAGGAGATTCACTGGCTGTCGATGACCTCGCCGAACACATCGCCACGCTGGAAACCGGCGAGTCACCGCCACCGCGAAACGTCAGAAAGAGCGTCTACGTCTCCCTTCACCAGACGCACCTCCCGAAGCTCGATGACCTTGGTATCGTGGAATACGACCAGCAGTCGAAGGAGCTAACGCTCGAAGACCAGGCGCGACAGGTCGAGGTGTATATGGAAGTCGTCCCCGAACACGACGTCTCGTGGGCAACCTACTATCTCGGCCTCGGCCTGCTGGAATTCGTCGTTTTGTTCGCGGCGAAACTCGACCTCTTCTCGATACGAATGCTCGACTTCGAGTTCTGGACGTGGTTCTTTCTCACGTTCTTCCTCGTTTCCGCAGTGTATCACATCTACAACGGACAGGAGCGCTCGCTATTTTAACCGGCGGAATCGGAGGACCGCTTAGCCGATGTACCGGAGGTCGTCGTCGGACGCGATAGGTGCCTGTTGAGACTCCATCTCCTCGATTTTGTTGACGACTTCTTCCATCTCTTCCGCACGGTCTTCGAGCGAGCTGAAATCGACTTCGAAGTCGAGCATCGTCTGGAGGACTTCGAGCACCGCCTGTGCGCTCTTCGGGTCGACCAGATAGCCGCTCGTCTCGCCCATCAAGCACGTCGCTTCGAGACCGCGCCGTCCGCCGAGGCCGAGCAGGAGACCGCTCGTCCCGACGATGCCGCCCGCGGGTTCGTCCTCGCGGAACTCGACGCCCGCGTCTACGAGCTCGTCCACGAAGTCCGTGGTCGCGGCTGCGCCGAGCACGGCGTACTCCTCGATGAGTTCGCCGGTCGGCACGCCGCCGAGCGCGAAGACGCGTTCGACGCCGAACTCGTCGGCGATGTCGAGAAACGCGTTCGTCAAGCGATAGTGACCGACGGAATCCTGTGCTTGATAGTCGCCGGTGAGGACGAGCACGTCCTGTTCGTCGAGGGTCAGGGCGTAGAGTTCGATACAGACCAACGAGGCGGTACCGTCGTCACCGACGCCAACCTGCGGCGGGAGGTGTTCGGAGTACACCCGTCGGACGAGCTCGCTCTCTTTCTCTTCGAGTAGATGCTCGACGACGAGTTTGCCGACGTGACCGACGCCCGGCAGTCCTTCGATGAGGACTGGGGCTTCCAAATCGGGATTGGCGACGATTTCGATGTCGATTTCGTCCATGTACCTTATTCGTGGGCGCGCCGCTTAAGTGCGCGTCGGTACTCCCCGTACGGGTCGTCGGGGTCGAACGGTGCGGGTGCGCTGTTTACGGCCTCGGCTCCGCACTTCGGACACGTCGCAGAAAGGGTGTACACCGGGCGGTCGTGTTCTGCGTTCCACGCGGAACACACCCGGATGTTCGATTTCATTCGTCGTCGGTGTGACGCTCGCGGTGGAAGTCGGCGGTGCCGGAGATATCTTCCATCACGACCTCAGCACGACGGACGCTTTCTTCGAGCTGGGACTCCGCCGTCTTGTAGTTCGGTGCCTTGACTCGAACCCGGTATTCGGGCGCACCGACGTAGGTCACGTCAAGTTCCACTTCGTCGGGAATGTCGCCGTTGCCTTCCGCGGCCTTGAGCGCTTCCTTGATGCCGTCAACGCCGTCCTTCCCCGGATTGCGGAGGTCGACGTAGCCGGTGACGGTGACGTAGGGAACCGAGACGTTTTCGCGAGCGGTTTCGACCAACCGCTCGACGTCCTCGTCCGCGAGGTCGGTGTCGTCGAGCGCTTCAGGACCGTGAATCGCCGCCTGTTCGAAGCCGTCGTAGATGCTGCCGAACTCGGCGAGGAGTTCGTTCGCGACGTGGGTGTACTGTTCGTCACCCATGTCCTCGCCGTAAGCGAGCGACATCCACTTGTCGGCCTTCTGCTCGTTCTTCCAGTCCTGAATCTTGTCGCTGTGCTGATGTTCGTTGACGTCCTTGATGGAGAGGTCTATCTGCTGTGACCCCTCGTCCACGTCGAGCACCTTACAGACGACGGTCTGTCCGGTGTTCACGTGGTCTCGGACGTTTTTGATCCAGCCACTGGCGACCTCGCTGACGTGAACGAGACCACGTTTGTCCTCGTACTCTTCGAGGTCGACGAAGACTCCGAAGTCCTCTATCTCGTCTACCTTACCGACGACGAGTTCGCCAGTGTCGGGCCAGCCACTGTATTTCATCGGGATGCTATGGTTTCCACAACGTCGCCGTCGATTTCGGCCTTGCCGCCGGTCGGCGTGGCGAGCTTGTGACCGCAGACGACGCAGTTGACTTCGCTTGCCGCCTTTCCGAAGACGGTTTGTTCGTTCTCACAGTCCGGGCACTGCACTTTGTAAAAGTTTCCTGCCATTGTTTTACTCCTGGAATTCGAGTCGGCCAGCACGCCATCCGGGACGGAGGTGTGCTTTGCCACACTCGCTGCAACGGTACTTCAGGTCGGTCTTCTTCGTCGGTTTGTCCCCACCGGGCACCTTCGAGAAACCACCGGCGTTACCGATGACGGCTTTGCCGCGTTTCTGCTGGCGAGCGTCCCACTTCATGCCGGTTCGTCGGCCGGAGCGGACCTTCTCGACTTCGTGTTCGTGGTGTGAGTGGCAGTGCGGACAGTACGTGTTAAATCGACGTGGCATCTGCATAGATATCGACCTTACGGAGAAATTGCGCGTCGGGACTTAAAACCCGTTTGGTTTCCGCTTCGGGAGAGCGGGAACGCGGATATATAGTTCTCCCCGTGAGTCAATTTTATTCTATTATAGAAATAAAAATTTTGAAGTCGTGAGATGCTGAAAGAGCGTGTGAATATCGATGACAAAAACCAATCGACGGCGATTCCTCAAGCGAACAGGCGTGACGGCGACCGGACTCGCGGTGCTCGGGGCGGGGACCGCGAGCGCCGAACGGTACGGCATTCCCATCGTCTCGACGCGGGGTCACTTCGACGACGACGGTAACCTCACCGCGGGCCACACGCAGACGGGATACGACACGACGGGCGACGTGCCGGGCGTCGATACCGGCTGTGTGGACGAACTGACCGTCTTCATCCACGGCTGGCACAAATCCGGCGATACGCCCGAGCAGAACGCGAAGGACAAGTTCCTCTCGGCGAAGAACAATCTCGAAGCCGCGGGCTACGACGGCGCACTCGTCGGCTATTCGTGGGACAACGACGCGGGCGGCGGTGTCGACTTCGGCTGGGGCGAAGCCCAAACCGTCGCGCAGAAAAACGGCGTCAAACTCGCGCAGTTCGCCGTGGACCTCAAATACTACTGTCCGAACGCGACGCTCCGCTTTTCCAGTCACTCGCTCGGCGCGCAGGTGCTCTTGAGTTCGCTTCGCTCGCTCGACGTGACCTCGTGGTGGACCGACAGAGGCTACGAGGTGGATTCCGTCCATATGCTCGGTGCGGCACAGGACAACGAAGCGCCGACAACGGAGTGGATGGACACCTACAACGCCATCACGGACCAGACGACGGCGACGTTCAACTACCACAACGAGGCCGACGACGTGCTCCAGTGGGTGTACAACACCATCGAGTTCGACCAAGCGCTCGGCGAGACGGGCTACGAGGACGGCAACACCCCCGCCCCGAACTACGTCGAGTACGACGCGACCTCGCAGGTCGGCGACGACCACTCGAACTATCTCGACACCCTCGGCGACGAGATAGTCTACCACATGAACCACGTCTCGTCCTACGTCTGAGGTGACTCGACATGACAGAATTCACCCGCAGACGATACGTGCAAAGCGCGACGGCGGCGACCGCGGGCCTCGGCGTCCTCGGAACGGCCGGGATTGCGTCGGCCAGCGGCTATTCGGTCATCTCGACCCGCGGTCACTACGACGGCGATGGCGACCTCAACTCGGGCTACTCGGTGTTGGACTACGAGACGGACGGAAGCGTTCCCGGCGAGGACACCGGGTGCGCGAGCGAACTCACCGTCCACGTCCACGGGTACGACAACGACGAGCAGGCCGCGCTGACCAACTTCCAAGAGGCCTACGACAACCTCACCGGCGCGGGGTACGGCGGCGAAATCGCGGGCTTCACGTGGGATTCGAACGCTCCCAACAAGTACGACCCGCTCGACTGGGGCGGCTTCGGCACCGGACAGGAGATCGCCCAACAGAACGGCTACGCGCTCGCGCAGTTCGCGCTCAATTACAAGTACTGGTGTCCGGACGGCGACCTCCGACTCACCTGTCATTCCCTCGGCGCACAGGTGGTGTTGAACGCGCTCCGAATCCTGAACGTGAACGACGACTGGAACGGTGGGAACTACCGGTTCGCCAGCGTCCACATGCTCGGCGCGGCGCAGGACAACGAAGCGCCGACAACGGAGTGGATGGACACCTACAACGCCATCAGCGAGGAAACCGTCGCCACCTTCGGCTATCACAGCGAGGACGACAGCACGCTCCAGAACCTCTACTGGCCCCGCGAACTCGACCGCGCGCTCGGCGAGACGGGCTACGAGGACGGCAACACCCCCGCCCCGAACTACGTCGAAAACGACGTGACATCGCAGGTCGGGTCGGACCATTCGAGCTACATGGTCAACTGTGCTGACGAAATCGTGTATCACATGGCCAACGACTCCTACTACGGCTAACGGAGCGCGGACGAGGGGGCAACGCGGAAAGGCGGTTGCGAAGCGCTTAATTGACCGCCTTACAAATCGCCTCGTATGAAGCGGCTCATCATCCACGGGGACCCCGGTATCCGCAAGAACGCCATCATCGACTACGACGACGAGGAGCAGATATGTTTCTCCATCAGCCGTCAGGGCGACTGGCACGGTCCGGACGAACCCCAGTTGTGGTGCGTCATCGGTGCCGAAGAGGAACGCGGCGATTTCGAACGTCGAAACTACGTCCCCCACTGGCTCGACACCGAATCCATCGACGCCGGTGCCGTCGAAGTCGTCAAACACGCCGACGAACTCGCGGTCGAATAGTTCGACCCGATTTCTGCTTCTCCCTCTCTCCTCCCCGCACAGTCGCGTCGCCCAAGGGACCGGACCGCTCGGTTCCCCTCTCCGACCCACGAGCGACTCGCGTGTCTCCCGCTCGGAAGCCGTGCTAACACCGCGAAAAGTGCACGACGGTACCGGTGTGCACGCCGGACGATTCCCGCGACGGTTCACGAACTGTCGATTCCCCGCCGAATCGGTCGGTTTCGAAAATTAATTGCGAACTCGTCGGTACCAAACTGCCCGTTCGTACAGAAGTTCGATGGACAACCGGCTGAAATTTCTGCCATTCGCCCGGAAATCGAAAGGAGTGGCTTTCTTAACCGCGCCGCTCGTACGTTCTCCCATGACAGGCGTTCGGATTGCGGGAGTCGGATTGACTCACTTCGGGAAGCATCCCGAGCGGACCGGCAGAGACCTCTTCGCCGACGCGAGCGACGGCGCGTTCGCCGACGCCGAGGTTTCCCGGGACGACATCGAGGCGCTCTACTACGGGAACTTCATGGGCGAACTGGCCGAGCACCAAGGCCACCAAGGGCCGCTGATGGCCGAGGCCGCGGGCGTTCGCGCCCCGGCGACGCGCTACGAGAGCGCGTGTGCGTCGAGCGGCGTCGCCATACGGCAGGCCGTCAAGGACGTTCGGAACGGGGAAGCCGACGCCATCCTCGTCGGCGGTGCGGAGCGGATGAACAACCTCGGAACGGCGAAAACGACGGAAGCCCTCGCCATCGCGGCCGACGACCTCTACGAGGTGCGGGCCGGGATGACGTTCCCCGGCGCGTACGCGCTGATGGCGCGGGCCTACTTCGAGCAGTACGGCGGGTCGCGCGAGGATTTGGCCCACATCGCGGTCAAAAACCACGAAAACGCCGTGCCGAACGAACACGCCCAATTCCAGCGGGAGATAGAACTCGAAGAGGCGCTCGACGCGCCGATGATCGCCGAACCCCTCGGCCTGTTCGACGCCTGCCCCATCACGGACGGGGCGGCCGCCGTCGTCCTCGTCAGCGACGAGTACGCCGAGGAGCACGACCTGTACGCGCCGGTCTCCGTCACCGGAACCGGACAGGGCGGCGACCGGATGGCGCTACAGGGGCGCGACCACCTCGCCCGCTCGCCCGCGGCGGAGGAGGCCGCCGAGGAAGCCTACGCGGAGGCGGGAATCGACGGCGGAGACGTGGACGTGGCCGAGGTCCACGACTGTTTCACCATCGCGGAAGTGCTGGCGCTCGAAGCCCTCGACTTCTACGCGCCCGGCGAGGGAATCGGTGCGGCGCGGCGCGGCGAAACGACCCGCGACGGCGACCGCCCGGTCAACCTCTCCGGCGGCCTGAAGGCGAAGGGCCACCCGGTCGGCGCGACGGGTGCCAGCCAACTGGTCGAGATGACGCGCATCCTGCGCGGCGACCACCCCAACAGCGACGCCGTACCGGACGCGACGGTCGGCGTCACCCACAACGCGGGTGGCACGGTCGCCAGTGCGACTGTTCACGTTTTGGAGGTCGAACAATGAGCGAGAACGAACACGGAAACAGCGGCTACGACGAGTGGTTGGACGCAATCGACGAGGGCGACGCGTACTACCTCGAATGCTCGAACGGACACGGGTCGCTCCCGCCGCGTCGCATCTGCCCCGAGTGTGGCGAAACGAACCTCGAAGACACGCCGCTCCCCGAAACGGGCGACATCGACACGTACACCGTCATCCACGTCGCAACGCCGTCGTTCGCGGACGACGCGCCGTACACGACGGCCATCGCCGACTTCGGACCGGTTCGCGTCACCGCGGTGGCACCCGACGACGTGGAAGTCGGGGAGTCGGTGTCGCTGACGGTCGGCGAATCGAAAACGAACGGCGACCGCCTACTGCAGTTCGAGCGGTTCTAGTTCGTCGAACAGCACGTCCAAGAACGGACCGGGGTGTTCGACGTGCGGAAGCAGTCGCGCCTCGTCGAACACGATGAGGCGCGTATCCCCTTCGTCGGCGAGTTCTTGCCCGTCTTCGAGCGGCGTGACTTTCGCGTCCCGTCCCCAGACGAGCGTCACCGGCACGTCCACCCGCGGGAGTTCGTCGCCGAGGTCGGCGTCGGGGTTGAGGTAGCCGGAGACGAACGACGCCGGGGCGAACCGCGCGCCCGGTTGGTGGGCGGTCTGCCACTCGAACTCAACGTCCTTCTCCGTGTACGACACCTCGGTGAAGTAGCCGTCACGGTCGTTGAACCGACGAATCGAGCGTTTGCTGGCGAGCGCGTTGAACAGCGCGGTCCCGACGAGCGGCGAGCGAACGAGCGTTCGAAGCCATCCGCGACGCGCCCCGGCATCGTCGGTCGGACAAATCAGCTCCAGTTGGGAGAACGCACCCGTCTCGACCTGTGCGAGCACGGCGTAGGCCCCGGAGAGCGACGACGCGAGACAGATGGCGTCGTCCGTCATGTCGTCCGCGAAGTCCACGACGAACGAGGTGTAGAGCGAGGCGGTGTAGTCCACCGGCGGGCGCGACGACCGGCCGAATCCGGGCAGGTCGGGCGCGATGACGTGATATTTCCGCGCGAGTTGCTTGAATATCTGGTCGAACTCTTTGTTCGACGCGGCGGCGTGGATGCCGTGGAGCAGGAGGACGTCGGGAGCCTCCGGGTCGCCCGCCTCGGTGTAAGCGACGTCGAACCCGCGCCACCGGTAGGTTCCCTGATACCCTTCCAGCGGCGGGTCGAGCGGGTCGGCACGCGCCGCAAGCGTTCGATTGACGAGTTCTGTGAGACCGACGCCACCGGCGGTCGCCGTGGCGAGTCGTCGAAGATTCATACCTAAAAGGGGAACGCGAACGGGTTTATCCGTTATGCCAGCGATCAGTCGTGAAGGCAGTCCTCGACAGGGGAGATTACCTCGGCGGCGACCGAATACGGGTCCGTCTCGCGCTCGAAGACGGCTTCGACCAACTCCTCGATGCCGCCCTGCGATTCGATTTCGGACGCGACGAGTCGGTTCGCGTCCTCGCGGAGGAGCGCCCGTATCTCCTCGGCGTATCTGGTTCGCGCTTTCGCGTCGAGCATCCCCGTGGCTTCGAGCACGTCGTAGTGCTCGTCGAGCACGCCGACGAACTCCGCGACGCCCTCGCCGTCCTTCGCCACCGTCTCGACGATCTCCGGCACCCAGTCGTACTCCACGTCGTCGCCGAACTCGGGCGTGGGTTGCCCGTCGCGCATGTGGACCATCTCGGTGAGTTCCGTGACCGTCCGGTTCGCGCCGGGGAGGTCCGCCTTGTTCACGACGAACACGTCGGCGATTTCGAGGATGCCCGCCTTGAGCATCTGCACGTTGTCGCCGCTCTCGGGGGGCATCAACACCGCGACCGTATCGGCGGTCTTCACGATGTCTATCTCGTTTTGGCCCGCGCCGACCGTCTCGATGATGATTTTGTCCTTGCCGAACGCGTCGAGGGCTTTCACGGCGTCGGACGTGGCCGTCGAGAGACCGCCGAGACTGCCGCGTGCGCTCATCGACCGGAAGAACACGTCCATGTCGCCGACGTTGCTCGCCATGCGGATGCGGTCGCCGAGGACGGCCCCGCCCGTGAACGGCGAGGAGGGGTCGATTGCGATGACGCCGACCGTCTCGCCGCGCTCGCGGTAGTAGTTCGCCACCTTGTCCACGAGCGTCGATTTGCCCGCGCCGGGACTGCCGGTGATGCCGATGACTTCGGCGTCGCCCGTGTGGGAGTGGAGTTCCGAGACGAGTTCCCGGTAGCCGGGTTCGCGGTTCTCGATTTTCGTGATGACACGTGCCAGCGCCCGGTGCTTCCCGTCGAGGAGGTCCGAAAGCAGGTCCGCGTGCGTCGCGCTCATCGTTCGGGCGCGTTTTCGCGGACGAACTGGATAGTCTCTTCCATCGGCGTACCCGGACCGAACACCTCCGCGACGCCGAGTTCCTTGAGTTCCGCCTTGTCGTCGTCCGGGACGACGCCGCCGACGAGGATGAGGGTGTCGTCGAACGCGTCGTACTCCTTTAGCCCCTCGACGATTTTCGGGACGAGCGTGTCGTGTGCACCCGAAAGGATGGAGATGCCGAGGACGTTCACGTCCTCCTGTACGGCGGCCTGCACGATTTCGTCGGGCGCGTTGTGCAGTCCCGAGTAGATGACTTCGAATCCGGCGTCGCGGAAGGCCCGCGCGATGACGTGTGCGCCGCGGTCGTGCCCGTCGAGTCCGACCTTGGCGACGAGGCAGCGAATCGACTGCTGTTCCTGATCTGCGCTCATACACCACCCTTCCCCGCGTTCGGGTTTCACTTTAACGGAAATACATGTGAAAAACGAATTGCGAAAAAACAAGTCCGGTTGTTGTGTGTCGGTGACCGATTACTCCTCGCCGACTACCCCTGCTTCCTCAACTCGATTTGTGAGGACCGAGACGACCTTCGCTCCCACGGCCAGCGCGACGGGCCAGACGAAATCCAGCGGGTCGGAACGGAGCGCTTCCTCGATGTTCGCTATCGTGTGGAACCCCGAGGCGTCGAGGAACACGACCGTACCGACGGCGATGAGCGCGACGATGAGCACCGACTCCGCGTCCGGGAGCGCCGATTTCGGGTCGTCCCAGAAGTCGGTGTCCGTGTTCGTCGGGGTTTTCGGACGTGCTTTCCTCTCGCGTCGCAACGTGGTCGCTCGAATCCCGAGGCCGCTCCCGATGATGGCGACGTTCACGTACAGGTTGGAGAAGACGCCGCCACCGGCGAGTTCGAGGAAGAGGCCGACGACGCAGGACGCGCCGAGCACGAGGACCGCGGCGAGTTCCGGGCGCGACTGTGCGTCTCGGGCGACGCTGACCGCGAACAGCACCCCAGCGACCGGGACGAACACGCGGAGGAGTTTCCGGGCCGCGTCGCTATCGGTGAGGCCGACGAACGCCGCGAGGGCGAGCATTCCCATGAACAGGAGCAACAACAGAGCACGCGGGGAGGGAATCCTATCGAAGGAGGACATTGATATGTACTGATACTATTCGAGATGGCATAGTTCCTTCGGAGCGCTCGAAAATACCAACGTGAGTCCCATCGACCGGGAACGAAGCGAAGCCACCTTACCCCGGCGGTCCCAATCGCCGACCATGGCTACGGCGAGCGCGCGACAACGAGCGCGGGAGAGTCCGGCGAAAGTGACGGCAGTCCTCTCGGTTATCGGGTACGTTCTGGTTCTCGGGACGTTCGCGGGCATCCTGCCGATTTATCCGTCCATCGGACGGGGAACCATCAACCTGCTCTCGGACGCCATCGCGGTCGTCAACACGGTGGCGACCGTCTCGCTCGCTCTCGGTTGGTACTGGATTCGCAACGGCGAAGTCCAGAAACACCGCGCCGCGATGATAACGTCGTTCGGCCTCATCCTCGTCTTCCTCGCGCTCTACCTCACGAAGGTCGGCGGGAGCGGCGGCGAGAAACACATCCTCGTGGAGGGAATCGTCTACTACGCCTACCTCATCATGCTGGCGATTCACATCGTCCTCTCGGTCGTCTCCGTTCCGGTCGTGCTGTACGCCCTCGTGCTCGGACTCACCCATACGCCCGCCGAACTCCGCGAGACGGCGCACGCGAAGGTCGGCAGAATCGCGGCCTCGGCGTGGATTCTCTCGCTCTCGCTCGGCGTCATCACCTACGTCATGCTCAATCACATCTACGGCTGGACGATTCCGGCGTAACCCGCCCGACCCACGTTTTCATCGGCTCGAACGGTAGGGAAAACAGTGACATCGCTGACGCCCGTACTCCCGCCCGATGGATGACGACGGCGAACCCGAGGCCGAGGACGCAGCACAGGCGCGGGCTATCCTCGATGCCTTCGACACCGTGGACCGCGAACGAATCGTGGACGAACTCACGGCCGCGATGGTCGAACTCCACGACGTGAAGACGACAACCGAGTCAGACGCGGTGGCGGACGCGGACGCTACCGCGGAGGACGGGCCGGACGCCAACGAATGACGCGGGACGATAGCGTCCGAATCGACCGCGGGGAACTCGTCGTCCGCGACGGCGAAGTCAGGATACGGACGACTCCGCGCGGCGCGTTCCGGGAGGAGTACCTCGGTAACTGGACTGACAGAGGTCTCCTTCGCCGCGGGTTGTACGTCGTGACGACGCTGTTCACGATCGGAACCTTCGCCGACATGGTTCGAGACGTGTTCGGGTTCTCCGACCGGTTGCTCTCGGTCGGGACCATCGTCTCGCTCGCCGTCGTTTTCGTCGCCGTCATCGGACTTCGATGGTCGATTTCGCGACTCCGCCGGGATTCGACGATACCGCTCTCCGCGATACGCGAGGTCGAACGGGAGCGGGCGAACGGGAAACGGGACGGCGAGGGCGGAACGGAGGAGCCGACACTCAGGCTCATCCACACCCGGGAGAGCGACGACGACGAGACGGAAATCGAATTCCCGAGCGATGAGGCGGCCGGACGGGCGGCGCAGTTGCTCCGGTACAAGGGGGTCCACGTTTTCGACCTCGACGATTGGAGTCGCCGCACCGAAATCGAGGGGAGCCGGGACGGAAATCGGAGAGAAAAGCGGGGGACTGAAACGAACTGATTCGGGTCGAAGGCGGTCACCGTCGGCGCTCAGTTTTGCTCCAGTTCGCGGCGTCGTCCGTCGGAGCGTGCGGGTGACCCCTCCGTCTGGAGGAGCGTTTCGAGCCGCCGTTCGAACTCCGATTCGGAGACCGTCCCGGCGGCGTACTTGCGCTTCAGTATCTCCACGGGGTCGTCTCGGTCGTCGGAGTCCCCGACTGACGAAGACGGCGAAACCGACGAGTCGGGATACGCGCCCGCCGACTCCACGTTTCCGATGAGCGAGAGGTACACCGGCCACAGGACGACTGCGGTGAACAGCAGGGCACCGAGGCTTATCGACATGAGGAGCGGGAAGAAGAGGAAAATCCCGAACAGTCCGGTGTTGGTCAGGCTGGCGCCAGCGAAGAAGAAAAAGAACGTGCTCAGCGACCCGGAACCCGTCGAGAGGAGCAAGCGCCCGAGCGCGCCGTCCGGCGTGTAGTGTTCGACGAGTCGATGTCAGCGACGAACTCTCGACGGCGAGGAGGGACCGTTGACCATACCGTCGGTTCTTGCTGGTCGATACTATTCGTTTCGGTCGTGTAGAAACGCAAACAGAAACCGCTCAGTCCGTCTCGGGAATCGCGTACGCCCCGGCGAGGAAGAACGCCACCGCGAGCACCGCGAGGACAACCAAGTCGCCGCCGCTCGACCCGCCGGAGTAGGTCAGAATCCGCACGCCGCGCGCGAAGTAGGTGAGCGGCGAGAGGTTCATCACCGGTTGGAACCACGACGGCAGCAGGTCCGGCGTGACGAAGGTGTCCGAGAGGAAGAGGAGCGGGAGGGCGATGGCGTTGCTGGCGGCGATAACGCCGTCCGCCGACCCGGCGAAACTGCCGAGGAGCGCGCCGAGGCCGCAGAACAACCCGACCGCGAGCGCGATGAACACCGCGACGAGGGGCAACGCGCCGAACGAGACGCCCGCGTTCGTCACGAGCGCCATCAGCGCGAGGATGATGATGCCCGCCAGTCCGATGATGACGACGTTGACGAGCGTGTGGGCGAACAACCACTCGGAGCGGGTGAGCGGCGTCGTCGCCAACTTCTCGAAGCGGTTGGATTCGCGGTGGCGGGACACCGAACTCCCCACGCGCGAGAGGGGTGTGAACAGCACGACGACGGCGAGATACCCCGGCAGGTAGTACGCCGCCGGTTTCGAGAAGAGGCCGCCGGACCCGCCGGAACCGGGGTTCGTCTGCACCAGCACCGCGAAGATGAGGATGAGGATGACCGGGAAGAAGAACGTGAAGAACACCGCCGTGCGGCGGCGGAGGAACGACCGCCACGCCGCACCGGCTTCCGACCGGACGCGGCCGACTGACGTCATCGGTCACCTCCGGCAATTGCGGCCTCGCCAGCGCGTCTCGTCGCCTCCGGGCCGAGCGACGCGCCCGTCAGTCGAAGGTACACGTCCTCCAAGTCGGGTTCGGTCCACGTCAGCGACTCGTACTCCACGCCACGCGCGTTCAAATCCGAAACGACCTCGCCGATGTCGGCGGGCGTCACGCCGTCGAAGACCAGCCCGGATTCGGTTTCCTCGACGGTGTACCCCATCTCGACGGAAGTCCTCGGTGTCGCCGTCTCCACGACGAGACGACTCTCACCGCCGTGTTCGCCGATGAGCGATTCGGGCGTGCCGACGGCGACGATTTCGCCGTCCGCGAGCAGGCCGACGCGGTCGGCCAGTTGCTCGGCCTCGGCCATGTAGTGAGTCGTCAGGAACACCGTCGTCCCGCCCGCCGCGAGGTCCTCGACGAGCGACCAGAGCGCGCGGCGTCCCGCCGGGTCGATTCCCGTCGTCGGTTCGTCCAGGAACAGGATGTCGGGGTCGTTGACCAGCGTCGCGGCCACGCACACCCGGCGTTGCTGTCCCCCGGAGAGGTTCTCGTACCACGTGTCGCCGGTGTCGGAAAGCCCCACGTCCGCGAGCGCGTCGTCGGGGTCCCGAGCACCGTCGTACAGTCCCGCGTAGTACGCGACGAGCTCCCGCGCCGAGAGGCGAGCCGGTGGGTCGAACGACTGTGGCAACAGGCCGACCCGCGATTTTTCGACGGAACCGGGCGGAACACCGAGGACGGAGACGCTCCCACCGTCGGGAGTCGTCGTCCCGGTCAGTGACCGGATGAGCGTTGTTTTGCCCGCACCGTTCGGCCCGATGAGCGCGAACACCTCGCCCGCGCCGACCGAGAGGGAAACACCGTCCAGTGCGACGGTATCGCCGTACTCCTTCCGAACGTTCTCGGCGACGAGTGCGTCGGACATGTCCCAAACTTCTCGCCGTTCCTAGGTAAGGAGTTCGATTCGACCACCACATGTTTTGTATCACGACTTTCTCAAAAGAAAAGACGACGGTGAACGAAGACGGTTCCGTCGCCGGACGAACGGCACGTATCGATGGAGAAACGATGTCCCGAACGGTGGTCAGTGCTCGAGAACGAGTGCCGTCACCGAATCGTCGGCCGCCAGTACAACAGCGCGACGGTCACGACGAAAACGACCGTCGAGATGTCGTAGGACCCCGACGAAACCGTGGCGGCGAGGCCCGACCCGGCTCCGGCGATTCCCGTGACGAGCGACGCCACGATGGGCCACGAACAGCTGACACAGGAGAATAGGCCGAGGACACCCGAAATCGCGGACCCGGCCGCGTCGAGGATGGTCGCGTACACGAGGTACGCGAGCGCCAGATAGCCGACGAGTTTGAACGGGAGAATCGACACCCGGACGAGGCTGTTGTGAAAGAGCAGCGCCGGTCCCCATCCCGGCGGCAGCCACGCGATTCGGAGACTGCTGTCGGCCATGCCGGGCATCGAGTGGGCGGGACCGAACAGGCCGCCGAAGTAACCGACGAGCAGGAAGTACCCCGCTGCGACGACGAGTCCGACCTGCTTGTCTCGGTCGCTTCCCGCGATGGGGTTCGTCTTCCACACCGCGAGGACGGCGACGTTTATCCAGATGAACGGGTACAGAAGATAGCGGAGTTCGCCGCTCGTGTAGTTCGACGTGGCGAAGTACAACAGCAACGCAAACAGCTCCGCGTTCAGCACCACCGCTCCCCACAGCAACGATTCACCGCTCGGTCGGTAGCGTGCGAATGCAGTACTCATAGTACCAGTGCATCGACGACGATGGCGAGGAGAAGCGCGCCGAGGTAGGCGTTCGACGCGTGGAAGGAGCGGAACGCCGCCGTATCGTCCCGCTTGTGATGGAGTTGGACGACGGTTATGAGGAAAATCGCGCCGAAGACGACCGTCGTGACGGCGTACAGCCAGCCGAGGGTCGTCACCGTGGCGAGGACGCCCGACGCGAGGAGCGTCGCACCCAACCACAGCAGGATGTGTTTGCGGGTTTCGGCCTCGCCGCGGACGACGGGCATCATCGGGAAGCCGCCGCGCGCGTAGTCGTCCTTGTACGCCAGCGCGAGGTTGTAGAAGTGGGCGGGGGTCCACAGGAAGATGACCCCGGCCAACACCAACGCGGGCAAGCCAACGTCGTCCGTGACGGCGGCCCATCCGATGAGCGCCGGAAGCGACCCCGCCAAGCCGCCGATGACGGTGTTCTGTACCGTGTTCGGCTTCAGGATGAGCGTGTAAATCACGCTGTAGAAGACGATGGCGGTCAGGCCGAAGACCGCGACGAGCAGGTTCACCGAGAGGAAGACGGCCAGCGATGCGGCGGCCAACAGCAGACCGAAGGCGATGGCGTTCCGCACCGGAATCTGTGCCGTTGCGGCCGGGCGGTCGGCGGTGCGGTTCATGCGCTGGTCCACGTCGCGTTCGAGGACGTGGTTGAACGTCCCGCTCGCGCCGATGGAGAGGACGCCGCCCGTGAGCGTCGCGACGACGGTTCCAACTTCGAGGTTCGGCCCCGCTGCGAGCGCCATCCCGGCGGAGGCGACGAGACAGAGCAGCCACATCAGCCGCGGCTTCATCAGCCGGAAGTAAGCGAAGGCGGTCGCCCGAATGCCGGAGCGGTTCCCGGTCGCGTTCGTCGCGTCCGCGTCGGCGGGGTCCGGGTCGGCGAAGCTCATGCCGACCGGCCCGCTGGTCTCCTCGGGTTCAAGTGTCCACGCGAGCGCGAGGACGACGCCGACGAAGATAGTCATGCCGACGACGAGGTGGACGGCGGCGAACGAGGTCGTCGTCGTGTTCGTCGCCGCGTACGCGCCCAACGCGACCTGTACCGGGTAGAGCACGGCGGCGAACCCGACCGCGGCCGTCACGCGCGGTCGTGTCTCTGCGAGCAACGCCATCGCCGTCGTCGCGAGCAAACACAAGCCGACGACGAGTGCGACGGCACGGTGCATCCACGCGATGACGAGTTTCGGGTCGTTGAACGGGATGAACCAATGGCCGTTGCAGGCGGGCCACGTCGCACACGCGGACGCGGCGTTGACGAGCGAAGTCGTCGCACCGACGACGACCAACACGTAGACGCCGACTGCAGTAGCTGTCAGCGCACGTTCGAACCGTCCTGATGAGGAATCCTGCAATGGCACCGTTGTTTGACGATTTGATTCCCCGCGTACTTAGACTATCCGACTTTCGCCCGACGACGAAGACAGCACATATTTATGGGTCACTTCCGAAGCCTTAGACAGTATGGATTCCAAGCGGATAGCGTTCGTCGCGGCGCTCGGCGCGACGCTCCTCGCGGTCGCCGTCGATCCTGTAGCGGCGTACAGTTCGACGACCGAGAGTCTCATTCGGACGCTGAACCAACAGTTGCTGTACGCAGGGATTCCCATCGCGGTACTCGTTGAGGGTATCCTCATCTACACCGTGTGGAAGTTCCGCAACAACGACGAACCCCTCCCCACGAAAGAGAACCGACGCCTCGAAATCACATGGACGGTCGCCACGGCAATCGTCCTCCTTTTCGTCGGCTACGCTTCCTACGGCGTGATGGCGAACCAGTACATCACGACGACGCCACAGGACACGATGCACAAGGAAGCGAATGCGGTCAACGTGGAAGTCGTCGGACAGCGTTACGTCTGGACGTACAACTACCCCGGCGAGAACATCAAGGACTCCCCCGAACTCGTCATTCCGAAGGGACGACCGGTGTACTTCAACGTCACGTCGGTAGACTGGATACACTCGTTCCACGTTCCTGAACTCGGGCTGAAACAGGACGCCATCCCGAACCAGCACAACACCATCAAGACGAAAGTCACCGAGAAAGGCACGTATCAGGTCTACTGTGCCGAATACTGTGGTGTCGGTCACTCCAACATGCTCAGTAAGGTCAAAGTCGTCTCCGACGAGGAGTACGAGCAGTGGCTCAAACAGCAACAGAAGAAGTACCCGGCGGACGGTGGCTCCAACAGCACCGCGGGTAACAGCACGTCTGGCGGCAACAGCACCTCGGCCTGAAACGGTCTCTTCTTTCATTTCCGCGACGAATCGGGAGTGAAATCTCTCGAACCCCCTTCCGCCGAGCGCCTTTGGGTGCATTTTTAGTAGTCGGGGCGTAACCGTCTCTGTATGACGGTAACGGACGATTCGACAGAGGAGCACGGCCATCACCTCCCGGCCGTCGAAGACTGGCCGAAAGGCTTCGGCGAGGCGTCGTGGTGGCCCTTCATCACCGCGATCGGCGGGGCGGGATTCTACATCGGTGCCGCGTTGTTCATTCTGGGACGCGGTGCAGAGCCAATGGTCGGGCCGACCATCGGTCCCGCGGTGTTCATCGCCAGCGTCTTGGTCTTCCTCACCGGGTTGTACGGCTGGGTGTACCACGCATTCGTCAAACACTTCTGGAGCAGGGATACGCACGAAGCAGGCTCGAACGCGTTACGCTGGGGGATGATCTCGTTCCTCGGGTCCGAAATCGCGACGTTCGGCGCCGGGTTCGTCTACTACTTCTTCATCCGCACGGGGACGTGGCCCCCGACGGGTGCTGAAATACCCGACCTCGTTGGGTCGCTCGTGCTGGTCAACACGGCGCTGCTGGTCGCCAGCAGTATCACGCTCCACTGGGCGCACATCGAACTGCGGAAGAACAACCGCAGTCGGTTCATCGCCGGTCTCGGCGCGACGCTCCTCCTCGGAGCCGTGTTCATCGGCGGGCAGGTGCTCGAATACTACGAGTTCATCGTCCACGATAACTTCACGTTCACCGGGGGCGTGTTCAACAGCGCGTTCTTCGGTCTGACGGGACTTCACGGGCTACACGTGACCATGGGTGCGGTACTCATCGGCATCATCTTCGTTCGCTCGCTCTACGGACAGTACTCGCCGGAGCGTCACGTCTCCGTGTCGACCGTCTCGATGTACTGGCACTTCGTGGACGCGGTGTGGATTTTCCTCGTCGTCGTGCTGTACGTCGGCGCGGAAATGAAGTTCTAACCGCGAATCCGTCACATTCGCTTTTATTCCATCCCCGAGTTGCGACGCCATCCAACGGGGGATAGTCGCATTCGAACGCCGGGCGACCCCCTCGAACACGAAAACGCGCGCTTCGCAAGATTGAAACGCGACAATGGAGAATTCGGTGGTATGGAACTGCGGGTTATCGAGAAGAGCGATACGGAACTCCAAATCGAAATCGGGGGCGAAGACCACACGTTCATGAACGTGCTCAAGGGTTCACTCCTCGAAACCGAGGGCGTCGCCGCGGCGACCTACGACCTGAACCCCGAGCAGTCGGGTGGGCAGACGGACCCCATCCTCACGGTCAAGACCGAGGGAAGCGTCGACCCCATCGACGCGTTGGAGGCCGGTGCACAGAACGTGAAAGACAAGACGAGCGCCTTCCGCGAAGCGTTCACGAGCGCCTGAATTTTCCCGGTTTCCGTTCTCGTCTCGTTCCGCTCGGGGACGACTCACGGACGATTTTCGCCCCGCTAGCGTCGTGTGCCGCGAGGGTGTCGTCTGGCCACGATTGTCACACAATAGCTAAACGGGGCTATCCATTGACGATAGATAGTGACAGTTGAGGATGGCGAGACAACCAATAGAGTAGTGGAAGTCGAATTTCAGGCCGATGACCCGCGATATCCGCTCGTGGCCGTCTCACAACGAACGGGGTGCCGGGCTTCTCTGCAACAGATACTGCCGCGGGGTGACGGGACGTACACCGTTTTTTATCGCGTCTCCGACGTCGACCCGGGTCGCGTTCTCGACGTCGCCAACGAGGACGACCGTCTCGAAGCGCGACTGATCGGCGGTAACGAAACGGAGGGCGTTCTCGAAGTGGACGTCAGCGACGTGGAGGAGTTCTTCGTCGTCACGCTGACCGACGCCGGTGCGATTCCCAAACACATGTGGAGTGCGAACGGCGTCGCGCACATCGTGGCCGACATCCCGTCGAACCGCTCCGCGAGCGACGTCATCGACCGGTTCAGTTCGGACCACCCCTCCGTGGAAATCGTCGCTCGGCGACAGAAAGAGTACACCACACCGCTGTTCAGTCACCGCGAGTTGCAGATGGCGATGAACAGAACGCTGACGACCCGACAACACGAGGCGCTGTTGGCGGCGTACGCGGGCGGGTATTTCGACTGGCCGCGAAAGAAATCCGGCGAGGAAGTGGCGGCCGAACTCGGAGTGTCGTCCCCGACGTTCTTTCAGCACCTCCGGCGGGCCGAGCAGAAAGTCCTCTCGCTCCTCTTTACGGAACAACGACCGGGGACGAACCGAGTCGGAACGAACGAAGACGCGATTAGCGGGTAGGTCGGCGACGACCGACCGGCGCTACAACCGAACCGGAACGTCGCGGTCCGCGAGGTACTCTTTAACCTCCCGAATCGAATACTCGCCGAAGTGGAAGATGGACGCCGCGAGCGCCGCGTCCGCGTTCGCGTCGGCGAACACCTCGTAGGCGTCCTCCGGGCCGCCGCAGCCGGAGGAGGCGATGACGGGGGTCGAAACCGAGTCACAGACCGCCTTCGTCAGCGGGATGTCGTAGCCGTCCTTCGTCCCGTCGGCGTCGATGGAGTTGACGAACAGTTCGCCAGCGCCGCGCGATTCGGCTTCGTTCGCCCACTCCACCACGTCGATACCGGTTCCCTCGCGGCCGCCCTTCACGGTGCACTCGAACCAGCAGGACTCGCCGTCCACTTCCGCGTAGTGTTCGCCCGCCTCGTCGAACCGCCGTCGGGCGTCCACGCTGATGACGATACACTGGTTGCCGAACGCCGTCGCACCCTCGGTGACGAGTTCCGGGCGCTCCAGCGCGGCGGTGTTGATGGACACCTTGTCCGCCCCCGCGCGGAGCGTCTCCTTGATGTCCTCGCGCGTTCGAATACCGCCGCCGACCGTCAGGGGGATGAACACCTCGTCGGCCACCTCGGAGACGACGTTCAGCATCGTCTCGCGGCCGTCCGCGCTGGCCGTGATGTCGAGGAAGACGAACTCGTCCGCGCCCGCCTCGTTGTACCGTCGCGCCATCTCCACCGGGTCGCCGGTGTACTGCAGGTCCTCGAAGTTGACACCGGTGTACACCGCCGGGTTCCCGTCGTCGTCCAAATCCACGTCGATGCACGGGATTATCCGCTTCGTGAGCGTCATTGGGAGTGGGTTGGGAACCGGTCGGCAAAAGGAGTCGGGTTACGGGAAACCGTTGCGAACACATCTTCGCCCGATATCCGACGTTCCACCGTGGCGCGCGCTGAAGCGTACGAGGTCTTCGTGAGTGATAACGGAACGAACGAATGGTTCGTCAGAGCGTTGCTCTGACGGTGGGTGACTGAGCGAATGCGAAGGAATCGGTTGGGGAGGGTGTGGCTGATGCGGTGCGGTTGCGGTTTCAGTGACGTCTGTCGTCGCAGTCACAGACAAACCAACACCACCTCGTCGCAAGCGTGGGGGGCCTTCGGGGACTGCTCCGTAGCGATGAAAATCACAGCAAAGTCATCGTTTTCTCGTAGCGAGCGAATTTCTGACCATGAGACGTATCGAGAGAGACAAAAATGGGGATACTGAAGCCCATCGGATTTTCACTATTCCATCTCGTAAAGCACTAAAGAATACTGGATAGTACTAAAGTACACTGAATCATACTACATCTTTCCGCGCCTCGAACACCGATACATCGAAGTACCGGGCACGCAGAACTGCAACCATGCAAGAAGACACCGACCCGGTACAGCACGCCGACGGACTGACGCGATTGACGTCCCCGATGCAGGAGTTCACGATGAGTCAGGTGACGACCGGTCTCGTCGTCTTCGTCATCGGCGTCGCCGTCGTGTTCGGCGTTCCGCTCCTGCTCTGAGCGACGAACTTCTTCTCTCGACCGTATCGAACGGCGCTCCGACGTTTCTCCGTGACCAGCGCCTCGCTTCGAGTCGAAAAGCCGTGTCGGTCGTCCGCTCCGTTCTCCTCGGGCGTCCTTTACTCCAGTTCCCGGACGAGAACGTCGCGGAGCGCCGCGATTTCGCCCGCCGTATAGCGGAGTCCCTCTCCATCGACTTCGAGTTGGAGGGTTCCCGAGTCGTTCGCCTCGCCGAGTTCGGTGACGGGGGCGACGCCATCGAACGCGGCGAACGCGGCGTCCGGGTCGGTCGTCTCGACCACCGCGCGGCCGGGGGGCTCGCTGAACAGCGCTTCCGCGGCGTCGGCGTCGTCGAGCGAAACCGACGCACCCGCGTCGTCCGACACCATCTCGGCGAGCGTCACCGCGAGACCGCCGTCGCTCACGTCGTGGACCGCGAGCGTGCCGTCCGCCGTGGCGACCTTCCGAAGTCGGGAAAGGAGTTCGGGCGCGTTCTCCGGGAGTTCCGGGAATCGGTCGGTGCCGCCCATCCGTGCGAGGTACTCCGAGCCGCCGAGTTCGGCGGTGGGTTCGCCGACGAGCAGGAGAGTTCCCTCGCCGGAGAGTTCCGCGCGTGGTGCGTCGTATTCTTCCGTGGTTCCCGTCATCGCCAGCGTCGGCGTCGGGGGAATCGGGCCGCTCGGCGAGTCGTTGTACAGCGAGACGTTCCCGCCGACGACGGGCACGTCGAGGGCCGAACACATGTCGGCGAGGCCGTCCACGATGCCCTTGAAGCCGCCGTACACGTCGGGTTTCTCGGGGTTGCCGCCGTTCAGGCAATCGACCGCGGCGAGCGGCGTTGCGCCCTTGGCGGCGAGGTTCGTCGCGTTTTCGAGGGCGACCGCGCGGGCACCGTCGTAGGGTGCCGTCGTCGTCCAATTGGGGTTCGCACCGGACGAGAAGGCGAGGCCGAGTTCCGCTCGCCGAACGGCGAGGACGGCCGCGTCGTCGCCGGGAAGGACCGAGGTACGAGTCTGGACTTCATGGTCGTACTGGCGGTACACCCACCGCTTGCTCGCGCAGTTGGGCGACCCGACGACCGCCTCGAACGCCTCGCGGACGTCCGCGTCCGGCAGGTCGCGGTCGGGTTGGGTCGGCTCCTCCGACGGGAGGTCGTTCATCGGCGCGCCGTCGCCGATGAACTCGGCGGGCACGTCCACGACCGTCTCGCCCTCGAACTCACAGACGTAGTTGCCGTCGGTCACGTCGCCGATGACGGTGCATCCGAGGTCGTACTTGTCGGCGATTTCCGAGACCGCATCGACGTTATCGGGACGCACCTCGTACACCATGCGCTCCTGCGATTCGGCGAGCAGGATTTCCATCGCGTTCATGTTCGGTTCGCGCTGGTGGACGCGGCCGAGTTCGATGTCGGCCCCGAGTTCGCCCTTCGCCACCAGTTCGCTCGACGCGCCGCCGAGTCCCGCCGCGCCGAGGTCGCGAGCCGATTCGACGAGTTGGCCGTCAACGAGTTCCTCGTTCGCCTCGATGAGGAGCTTCTCGGTGTACGGGTCGCCGACCTGCACCGCCGGGCGGTCCTCCGTTTCCGCGTCCTCCGCGAGGTCCTCGCTGGCGAAGCTCGCGCCGCCGAGTCCGTCCCGCCCCGTCGAGTTCCCGACGAGGAGCAGTTTGTTGCCCGGCGTCTGCGCTTCGGCCGTGATGAGGCGCTCCGCGGGAAGCAGTCCGACGCAGGCCACGTTGACGAGCGGGTTGCCCTCGTAGTCGGGGTGGAACTGCGTGCTTCCGGTCACGGTCGGCACGCCGATGGAGTTGCCGTAGTCGGCGATACCCTCCACGACGCCCTCCAGCAGGTAGCGCGAGTGCTCGCGGTCGAAGCCCCCGAAGTAGAGGCTGTCGGCGAGCGCGATGGGGTACGCGCCCATCGACAGCGTGTCGCGGACGATACCGCCGACGCCCGTTGCCGCGCCGTCGTATGGGTCGACGTAGGACGGGTGGTTGTGGCTCTCGATACCCATCGTGATGTAGGTCGAGTCGTCTAGCGCGACCACGGCGGCGTCGTCACCCGGTCCGATGACGACGTCATCGCTCTCGGACTCGAACGCCGACAGCAGGGGCCGCGACGACCGATACGCACAGTGTTCACTCCAGAGGTTCTCGAACAGCGCTTCCTCGGCCGATGTCGGGTCGCGGCCGAGTTCCGCGACGACCAACTCTCGGTCGGAGTCGTCCAAACTCATTCACTGGTCTGTACAAACAGGGCGGATTAATGCCTTTCCATGTGCACGAACGTGTGGGGGTTTCGTGCAGCAGCGATGAGTCATCGCCATATCGCTACTGTTCCCACTGGCTCGTGTCGTATTTGTTCGTCCCGATGACATTTGAAGAGAACGAGTGCCGCTACAGTGGTTCACGCCAATCGCGCACGATCCAGTGGCCCGCGGCCGTGAACTGGCCTTTGAACAGGAGGCCCGTCGCCACCATCATGACGACGAGCGGGGTCACCGCGAACGTGAGCGTCTTCAATATGACTCGTTCGGTGAAACTCTCGTGTTCTATCTTGTTTCCCATGTAACTATTTAGAAATCGTATTTCGGTAAAAGCTTTCTGTATCTCCCCTTCACACAGTCATTCGGACCCGACATAATAAAGAGGAATATCTCCAGATGTAAGCGTTTCACCCGCGTGAGAACGACGATACGAAACCCGACGGGGTTCTTTTGGAACCATTCGGGGGTAACGAATCCGCTTGTGAGACAATTTTCCATCCCGGTGGTCAACTCCGTGTCATCCTCATCAGTCCGCAGGCGAGTGACCGCGGGGTAGCAACCGCGTGCGGATTACTCGAAAAGGACCGACACGGAGTCGTAACGGAATTTGGTAAATATACAATTTTATCACGCCTTTCAGCCAATCTCTGTTCATTTCTCCGATTTTAAAATCCCAACGTCATTGTTGGTGGCCTATTCCACCACAATAGCTAAATACTTCGTTGCCATTGGTATCAACTGCCATGAAACGCTCACAAGGAGGGGAACGATAAGAGACGGACCCTACAGCCGACAAAATCGATGCCTATGATTGCATGAACGCGAGTGACCGTTTTCACCCACCCACTCCGCGGGCGATGCTGCCTCCATCGCCCGTATTCATGCGCTGAAACGTCCCTAGTTCCAGTTCAGTCGTGCGTCCGACCGTTCTGCTCCGGTCATCCCGTTCCGTGGTCTCCGATTTATTCGAGAGTACCATCGGCGAACACTTTCCAGCGAAAGCGCCGCCTCGCGGCGAATTCCGACCGCCGACCACGGACCGAGGTGCTTTTCCCGGCGTACTGCCAACGTTCTCCCGTGCTATCGGTCGAGTTGCATTGTCATTCCGCACTTTCCCACGATGGCCGTGACCCCGTCGAACTGCTCTTGGAGCAAGCCAAGGCGGTCGACTTGGACGCCATCGCCGTTACCGACCACGACGAGATCGACGCGAGCCTCAAGGCCGCGGAACTCGCCCCCGAATACGGATTGGTCGGCATCCCCGGCATGGAGATTACGTCCCGCGCGGGGCACGTCCTCGGGTTAGGTATCGAAGAGCGCATCTCGCCGGGCCTCTCGTTCGGCGAGACGCTCGACAGAATCCGGGAGCAGGGCGGCGTCGCCGTCGTCCCCCACCCGTTTCAGAAATCACGGAGCGGCGTCGCCGCGAACATCACCGGAAAGAGGCTCGCGGAAGCGGACGCTATCGAGGTGTACAACTCTCGCCTGCTGACGGGCCGTGGCAACCGGAAAGCGCGGTCGTTCGCCAACGACCGGGACGTGCCGATGACGGCCGGAAGCGACGCCCACATCAGCGAGATGGTCGGGCAGGCTGTAACGAAAATCGACGTGAAGACGCCCGACAAGCGGGCCATCCTCGGCGCTATCGTCGACGGCCGAACCGAAGTCGACGGGAAACGAACGCCGTGGCATATCAGTTTCCGACAGGCAGCGGGCGGTGCGAAGCGCCGCGTCATCACCCGAGTCGGACAGTACTTCGGCTGATGCGGGGGCGATCACCGGACGCCGTTCGGCGCGCCATCGAAACGAACGACCCGCTGCCGGGCGGCGGCGGCTTTGCGGGCGAGGTGAACGGGGCCCTCGTCCGCGACGTACTCGGACGCTACCCCCTGTTCTCGGAGGGAGACGACGCGACGACGTGGAGTCACGACCCGACCGACCTCGACGCTCCCGACCCGGTTCCGGCGGGCCACGCGCGAACCGAGGAGGGCGACGAACGACTGTGGGACCTCCCCGACCCGTCACCGTTCGAGGACGAGGAAAGCGCGGTTTCGGCGGTTCGAACGGCCATCGAGGCCAGTCTCGGTTCCGTTCCGGCGGACGACCTCGCGGTCGCGTTTTCGGGCGGCGTCGATTCCGCCGTCGTCGGGAGCGCCTTCGATTGCCCGCTGTACGTCGCCGGGTACTCCGGCAGTCACGACGTAGCGGCCGCGCGAAGCGCGGCCGCCCTGATGGACCGCGACCTTCGCGTCGTCGAGATAACCCACGAAGACATCGAACGCGCCGTTCCCGAAGTCGCCCGCGCCATCGGTCGAACCAACGCGATGGACGTGCAAATCGCGCTCCCGCTCTACCTGACCGCCGAGCGGGCGCGGGCCGACGGATACGAGAGACTCGCGGTGGGACAAGGCGCGGACGAACTGTTCGGCGGGTACGAGAAGGTCGCCCGCGCGGACCATCGCGTCGAGGCGGAAACGGTGCGCGGTGCGGCCCGCGAGACGATTCGAACCCTCTCCGAGCAGTTGCCGCGGGACGTGCTGACGCTTCGCGCCGCGGGCGTCGAACCGGTCGCTCCCCTCCTCGACGACCGAATCGTTCGGGAAGCGCTCCGCCTTCCGGGACCGATGCTCGTCTCGGACGGCGTTCGAAAGTGGACGTTCAGGCAGGCCGCTCGGGAGTTCGTCCCCGACGAGATAGCGACGCGGGACAAGAAGGCGGTGCAGTACGGCAGTCTGGTCGCGCGGGAACTCGACCGACTCGCTCGGCGGGCCGGGTACAAACGGCGGATGGACGACCACGTGACGAAGTACGTCCGCTCGCGACTGGAATGACGACGGTTCGCTCCTGCGGGTGCTTACGGTTGTCCTTCGTACGGTCGTCGTCTCAGTAGAACCGCTTGCGCGATGTCCGCGAGCGAAGCTCTTCCCGGAGCCAGGACTCGCGATACCCGATGCAATGCCCACCACATTCGGTGCACATCTGCCGGTCGAGTTCGTACGACGCACCGCACGATTTACACTCGAACCGCGTCGAGTCCGCGTGCCCCAGCCCCAGACCGACCCGGCTGACAAATCTCATTCTCGATTTGTTCGAGCGCAGGCAGTGTCATTATTATACGCCCGCTAAACCCCTCTAAACACCCGATCACGAGAGTTTGTTTTCTCATACTCATCATTCATTCAAAAACACCGACAATGAATGGAATCTGACTAGTCGTCAGTGGCGTGGAGAGACGACCTGCTCGCTGCCACAATCCGGACAGCGTTCCCGCTCGTCGTCGAATGCCTTTCCACACCCGGTGCAGACGTAGGTCGGTCGGGGGTCTTCGTCGTCGTCGGTTCCGAGCAGGCGGTCGATGATACTCATAAACGCCAGCAATCACCGGACGGTCCTTATTATACACCACCTAATCCCGGTTACGCGGTCGAGATTCGACGCGTTCGATGGCCTCGATGCCGAGCGTCACAACCTCCTCAGTCACGCCGTCGTGCGTTCTGAGTTCGTCCGGCGAGAACCACCGCCAGCAATCGGTCGCGCGTTCGCCGTCGTCCGGTGTAAGGTCCCGATCGGACGCCTCGCCGTAGAACACGAAGTCGATGTGTTGGTGGGCGACTTCCCCGTCGAACGCGTCGACGTCGTATAGCAGAGTGTGTTCCGCGGGCGCGAGTTCCCGACCGAAGTCGGCGTCGACGCTCGTCGCCGGTTCGAGGAGCGTCACGTCCAACCCCGTCTCCTCGCGTATTTCGCGCACCGCGGCCTCTCGGGGAAGTTCGTCTCGGTCGAGATGGCCGCCCGGGGGGAGGAGCATGCCGAGTCGGTCGTGGTCGTGGAGCAAACACTCGCCGTCGTGGACGACGTACGTCGTGGCCGTGAAGTGTCGCGTCGTCTCCATGCGAAAAGGGACGACCGAATCGGGTTCACCGTTTCGGTCGGGTATCGAGGCGAATCTCGTCGCCGACTTCGATGCCGGTGGACTCGTCCGACGGGCCTTCGCTCGCGACGCCGTCTGACTTATCTGACGAGCCACCGCTCGCTTCGCTCGCGGCGACGCCGAACGCCTCGTCGCCGCGGCCTCGATTGACCGCGAGTTCGACGTTGCCGTGACTGCCGACCGTCACGAGTCGCTCGCCCGGTCCGACGTGCGCGTAGGAGGGTTCGACGGGCACTGAGAGGCCGTTCACTTCGATTTCGTCTACGCCGTCCAGGAACTCACCCGGAACGTTGGTGATGGCGTTGCCGAAGTCGTCCACGACGAGCAGTTCGCCGGTCGCGGAGCGGTCGCGGACGGTCGGGTCGGGAAACCGGAGGTCTTCGAACTCCTCGGTCGGCACGACGCCCTCGAGTCCGTCGAGCGCGTCCACGCCCGCTTCGTGGACCCGAGCGGCGGCGGGCGCGAACACGTCCCGCCCGTGGAACGTCGCGCTGTCCGCGTTTTCGTAGTTGACGCGAAAGACGTCGAACCGGTCGGCGTCGGCCAGTTCGCGGGCGACAGGGATCAGGACGCCGTTGTCCGGTCCGACGAGGGCGTGCTCACCCGCTCGAACTACGAGGGCCGCCCGGTCGGTACCGACACCGGGGTCCACCACGACGAGGTGGACGGCGGGCGGGAAGTACGGCAACACCTCGCGGAGCCAAAAAGCGGTCGCCCGAACGTCCTGTCGCGGGAAGTCGTGGGCGACGTCCACGAGACGGGCGTCGGTCCGCTGGAGCAACACGCCCTTCATCGCCGCCGGGTACGGCGTGCCGAAATCGGAAGCGAGGGTTATCATATCCCGTTCGAGTCCGAGTCGCTGACCTGTTGGATGCGGTCGATGCCGTCGATTTCTTCGATGACTTCCACCACCGGGTCGGGAACCAACCGCTGCCAGTCGCCGCCCTCGACCATCCGGTCGCGGACTTCGGTTCCCTCCAGCACGTCGCGGTTGAACATCGGGGACTGGCGAACCTCGACACCCGCCTCCTCGAACAGTCGGATGACGAGTGGGTTGTTCGAGTAGGCCACGTCGAAGTCCGGGCTCATGCTCTGGACGTGACTCACCCACACGGAGTTCCGGTCCAGGTCCTCGATGGGGACGGCGTACGTCACGAGGTCGTAATCCACGAGGGATTTGGTTATCATCATGATGCGTTCGCCGGCCGTGAATGGATCGTGACGGCTGTGTGAATCGCCCGCGCTTCCGATGCCGAGGACGAGTTCGTCGACCTCCTCGGCGATGGTATCGACCACGTTGTGGTGGCCGTTGTGATAGGGTTGGAAGCGCCCGATGTAGAACCCGCGGGTCATGGTGAACCCGTCGGGTAGGATTTTTATAAGGGTGACGAGTCGTTCGTCCGAGCGAGCGTCCCCGGCGAAAAGTTGGGTCACCGTTTTCGAACCCGGCGCTCGACGCCGAGAGCGATACGGCTATATCCGTTCAATTCCATAGTCTCACGGCCTGAAATGGAGTCCAAGCGGTTGAGAAGAGGGAGAAAGTATATCAGTTCGCCAGCCATGTTTTCAACTACACAGAACGAATTCTATGAGTAACGACACCGAAGCTTCACCACCGGAGCAGGAAGCCGAGCAAGACATCGACGTCGATAGCCTTGGGAGCGAGGTGGACGCCAAGGTCGCCGATGATATTGCAGAGGACGACCTGCTGGGTGGGTTGGAGATAGAAAGTACGGACGAAGTCGAAATCCCCGACCGACTGGTCGATCAGGTCATCGGGCAGGACCACGCCCGCGACATCATCCTGAAGGCGGCAAAGCAGCGCCGTCACGTGATGATGATAGGGTCTCCCGGGACCGGGAAATCGATGCTGGCGAAGGCGATGAGCCAACTCCTCCCGAAGGAGGACTTGCAAGACGTCCTCGTCTATCACAACCCCGACGACGGGAACGAGCCGAAGGTCCGAACCGTTCCCGCCGGAAAGGGCGAACAAATCATCGAGGCGCACAAGGAGGAGGCCCGGAAGCGCAATCAGATGCGCTCCTTTTTGATGTGGGTCATCATCGCCATCGTGGTGGGGTACGCGCTCCTCCTCGCCGGAAAGCCGCTCCTCGGAATCCTCGCGGCCGGTGTCATCTACCTCGCGTTCCGCTACGGTTCGCGCGGCACCGACGCCATGATTCCGAACCTGCTGGTCAACAACAGCGACGTCACCAGCGCGCCCTTCGAGGACGCGACGGGTGCCCACGCGGGTGCGCTGCTGGGCGACGTGCGCCACGACCCGTTCCAGTCCGGCGGGATGGAGACGCCGAGCCACGACCGCGTGGAACCCGGCGCCATCCACAAGGCGAACAAGGGCGTCTTGTTCGTGGACGAGATCAACACCCTCGACATCCGCAGTCAGCAGAAGCTGATGACGGCGATTCAGGAGGGCGAATTCTCCATCACCGGTCAGTCCGAACGCTCGTCCGGTGCGATGGTGCACACCGAACCCGTTCCGACCGACTTCGTGATGGTCGCGGCGGGGAACCTCGACGCCATGGAGAACATGCACCCGGCGCTTCGCTCGCGTATCAAGGGATACGGGTACGAAGTCTACATGGACGACACCATCGACGACACGCCGGAGATGCGGCGCAAGTACGCGCGCTTCGTCGCCCAGGAGGTCGAAAAGGACGGTCGGCTCCCGCACTTCACGGACACGGCCGTCGAAGAGGTCATCCTCGAAGCCCAGCGCCGCGCGATGCGCAAAGACCACCTCACGCTCAAACTGCGTGACCTCGGTGGCCTCGTCCGCGTCGCGGGCGACATCGCTCGGGCCGAGGACGCTGACTTCACCACGCGCGACCACGTGCTGCAGGCGAAACAGCGCTCGCGCTCCATCGAGCAACAGATCGCCGACGACTACATCGAGCGGCGCAAGGACTACGACCTCACCGTCTCCGCTGGCGACGTGGTGGGTCGGGTCAACGGTCTGGCCGTCATGGGCGAGGACAGCGGTATCGTCATGCCCGTCATGGCCGAAGTCGCACCGTCGCAGGGTCCCGGCAAGGTCATCGCCACCGGGAAACTGCAGGACATTGCCGAGGAGGCCGTCCAGAACGTCAGCGCCATCATCAAGAAGTTCAGCGACGAGGACATCTCGGAGAAGGACATCCACATCCAGTACGTGCAGGCGTACGAGGGTGTCCAGGGTGACTCCGCGTCCGTGACGATGGCCACCGCGGTCATCAGCGCGCTGGAGAACATCCCCATCGACCAGAGTATCGCGATGACCGGTTCGCTGTCGGTCCGCGGCGACGTGCTCCCGGTCGGCGGCGTCACGCACAAAATCGAGGCGGCCGCGAAGGCGGGCGTCGAGACGGTCATCATCCCGAAGGCTAACGAGCAGGACGTGATGATCGAAGAAGAGTACGAGGAGATGGTCGAAATCATCCCCGTCTCGCACATCAGCGAAGTCCTCGAAGTCGCGCTCACGGGCGAATCCGAGAAGGACAGCCTCATCAACCGGCTGAAGGACATCACCGGGCACGCCCTCGACCGCAAGGTCGGCGGCACCCAGCCCGGTAGCAGCCCGAGCCCGCAGTAAGCGTTCGGCGACGAGAATTCGTTTTTTCTATTCGATTTCCGTCCCACAGCGACGGCACCGACCGCATCGACGGAAAGATAGCTTTTCAGCGTCGGCGTCCGAACCCGAAAGCGAATGCCCTCGCCGAACTGGAACGCCTTCGCCGGTGTCACGCTCGTCGTCCTCGTCGTTCTCATCGCGCTGGCTCGCGCCTCGCAAGCCATGTTCGTGGACGACGAGGCGAGAGGGGACGACCGCCGCGAATCGGCAAACCGCGACGGAATCTCCCGGACCGCGGCGAACGGGCACGCGTTCGGACTAGGTGACGAAGGAGTTGGGGAGGCCAAGACCGTCTCGGACGGGACGACGCACCCGCCCGAATACGGCCCCTTCGAATCGGCGGCCAACTACCCGAACGTTACGCACGAGGTCACGAATCCGGTGTCGGAAGCGGAGTTCACGCCCGGAACCCTGCTCGTCAACGTCGCGTTGAGCCAGGGCTTGTTCGGCGTCGTCCTCGTCGTCGCGGCGGTGCTCGCCGCGATTCCCGCGGACGCGCTGGGCCTCGAACGCGTGACCGTCGCCCAACTCGGCATCGGCGTCCTCCTCGGCGTCGGACTGTACGCGGCCAACGAAGTCGGCCAGCGCGTCGCGGATACGTTCGGCATCGACTACGACGACGGCCTCCGAGAACTCCTCACCCCCGACGCGCTCGGCGGGTGGGTCGTCCTGCTGGCCCTCGTCCTCCCGATAATCGCCGGATTCGAGGAACTGCTGTTTCGGTCCTCGTTGGTCGGCGTATTCGCCGCCGGATACGGCATCTCGCCGTGGTTCCTCGTGGTCGCCTCGTCGGTTGCCTTTGCGACGGGCCACGGCGCGCAAGGCCCGGCGGGCGTGCTCGTGACCGGAACGCTCGGCGCGGTGCTGGCGAGCGCGTTCGTCCTGACGGGGAGTCTGGTGGTGGTGGTCGTCGCCCACTACCTCGTCAATGCGCTGGAGTTCGTGGTTCACGCCCACGGCGATTCATCGAGGTAGTCAGCGAACACGGACACTGCACGCTCGTACGGGTCGGGTGAGCGAACGTCGATGCCGATGTCCGCGAACGTCTCGACCGCTCTCTTTTCGCCGCCGGTTCGGAGGAAATCGCGGTACTCGTCAGGTGAGAGGGAACCGTCCGTGAGTCGGTCGAAAATCACGGTTGCGCCGACCACGCCGAGCACGTACTGGTAGAAGTGGTACGGTTCCCGCGCGTGACTGCCGATGAGCCACCCCGAACGGGTGTATTCGTCGGGGACAATCGGCGCGTGAAACTCCTCGTGGAGGTCGGCGTAGATGTCGTCGAGACGCTCGGCGGAGAGGGTACCGCCGTCTTCGACCGCGCCGTAGGTTTCGTGGGTGAACGCAGACCACATCGCGGTTCCGTAGAGGTTGCCGTCGATGGTTCCGAGGAGGCGGTCGAAGACGTGTCCCCGATACTCTTGGGTGTCGAGGAGGTGCCGGGCGAGGAGCAGTTCGTGAAGCAGACTCGGCATCTCCTCGACGGGACGCGGCGTGGTCGCGTACAGCGGTCGGCGCGCCTCGCGCAGATACGACGTGTTCATCGCGTGGCCGAGTTCGTGACAGAGGACGAACAACGACCGCAAATCGTCGTCGTAGTTCGCCAAGATGTACGCGCCGGTGTCGTACGACGACGGACAGTACGCGGTGATGTCCGACCGCTTTTCGACCGTTTCGTACACGTCGATTCGCCGGTCGTCCAGAACGTCCGCCAAGCGGTCGCGGTACGCCCCGCCCAGCGGTTCGACGGCGGCGAGGAGATGCTCGCGCGCCTCGTCGTACGGTACTTCCGGCCGGTCTCCGTCGGCGAGCGGAACCTGCACGTCCCACGGCCGTAGTTCCCCGACACCGAGGCGGTCACGACGAAGGCGAAGAAGTCGATGATGCGGGTCGAGATTCGACCGGAGCGCATCGAGCAGCGCGTCGTGCGCGTCGGTCGGAAAGTCGATTCGGAGACCCGTCTCGGGATAGCTCTGTTTGTTGAACGTCCGTTCGCGGACCGAATCGAAGTTCCGCACCGCGGCAAGCTTCGACTGCATTTTCGCCTTCTCCGCGTAGGCCGTCGCAATCGCGTGCGTGGATGCGGTCAGTTCCCCGCGGAACGCCTCGTACACTCGTCGTCGGAACGCCCGGTCGTCAGACGCGAGGTGCCGCCGCCGGTTGTTCCGCGTCACGCGAACGGAGTCCCCGTCCGGGCCGTCCACGGTCGGCGGTTCGAAGTCCCGATTGACGAGTGGCCGGAACACCCGTTCAGGGGCGTCGTGGTTCAGTTCCGTGAGGGCTTGCTCGACCTCGGGCGAGCGAACGTGTTCGTCCGTCCGAACCGCGTCATCGAGGTAGCGTTCGAACGCCGCGGGGTCGTCGTTTTCGCGCACGAGTTCTACGACTCGCTCGGGAGAGAGCACCCGTAACCGTCGCCGAACCGCGGTCTTCGTCCGGGAGACCTCGCTCGACACCGACCGAAACTCGGTGCGTCGCTCCTCGCGCGCGGGGTCGTCGGTGTCCTCGTTGCACCGAAGTTCGACGTACAACCCGAGGCGTTGTTCCCGTCGGACGAGCGTTTCGAGGTCCGCGAGGGTGTCGTGAAGGTCGTCGGCAGTCGTCGGGTCGCGCTCGCGGAGCCGCTCCGCGAGCGCTTCGGTTTCGGCGAGCGTCGTGTTCCATTCGTCGGGCGATGCGAAGACGGTCGAGAGGTCCCACTTGTACTCCCGTGGAACCTCGTCTCTGGTCGGTGTCGAATTCATGCGTGCGTCGTTGCTGCTACTGATGGTGTTTCTGCCGTCGCTGATGGATAGTCGAACGGGCGGACGTATCCGGAAACGGACCGAATTAGAAGGAGGTAACGCGGGTCATCGTACTACCAGATTGTGAAAATGTCGTCCCCGGGGAATGAAAAAGATACCGGTCGCTCGAAAAACGGGTGAGCGACGGAGGAGTTCCCGTGAGCGAAGGCTTCGTGAGTAGAACGGGGACCAGAAGAGCTACCGCTCTTCGGAGTCGAGCACGCGAATCTGATCACCGCGCACGGTGACGGGAATCGGGACGGTGGCTTCGTACAGTTCGACCGTCACCTGGTCCTTGCCCTCGTCGATGCGCTGGACCTGCGCCTTCTCGCCCTTGAACGGTCCGGCGATGAGTTCCACGATGTCCCCTTCCGCAATACCTTCGACGTCCGGCGTCGGGGAGAGGAAGTGCTCCACTTCAGAGATGTTGCTCTCGCCGGGGACCATGCTCCGCGCGTGGGGAATTTCCTCCAAGACGCGGTTGATGACCCGGTGGTCGTCGGCCTCGACCATCACGTAACTCGTCAGCGAGTCGGGCGCGAGGACGGCGTGTATCTCCGGTTCCTCGCGGTTGATGATCATGTCCGCGACGGTGCGTTCCTGACTTGCCGTGGTCTTTACTGCGTAAATTGGCATTGAGAATCACCTAGACGGGAACGGGGTTGATGAAAGTCATGATGGCAAAAATCGTGAATCCGAGAAGCCCGACGAGCAAGATGCCAGCACCGGCGATCTGTGCAATCTTCGAGAACTCGTCCCACGACGGCGTACTCGCCAATTTGAGTACGCGCATGTACGACGCGAGGTCAAGTTTAACGTCCATTGTTGGTTATGCTTGGCCATCGGGCTTTTTCTATCTTTCTACAAAGAGAGAACAGCATCGGGTCCGTCGAAGGAACGTCGCGCGTCGGAATAACCGGCTGTCACACCCGTTCGTGGCGAAAAACGGGGAACCCCGACCCGAAATTGACTCTCGGACGACACGTCGCGTTATCGGTCGCAGCGCGTCCGGCGGTAGTCGAACCTGTCGGTCGATGAATGCAAGGAGACACCCCCACGTTCGGCGACTGCAGAAAGAGGAGACGGACTATTCCACGTAGTCGATGTCTTCCGTCTGCTGTCGCTTCGCCTGCGCTTGTTCGGCTTCGTTACTGCCGTAAATCTGGGGCGACTGCACGCCCGTGACGACGATCATGGTGCGCATCGTGCCGTCGAGGTCCTCGTCGATGGAGGTTCCCCAGATGATGCGCGCGTCGGGGTCGATGCGGTCGTAAATCTGTTCGACCACGCCTTCGGCTTCCTCGATGGACATGTCGTTGCCACCGGTGACGTTGACGAGCGCGGATTTCGCGCCGCTGATGTCCACGTCGAGGAGGGGGGAACGGAGGGCGCTCTTCACGGAGTCCTGTGCCTTCTGGTCGGAGTCGCTCTCGCCGAGGCCGATCATGGCGACGCCGCCCTTCTCCATGACGGTGCGAACGTCGGCGAAGTCGAGGTTGACGAGGCCGGGCTTCGTGATGAGTTCCGTGATGCCCTTCACGGAGCGCATGAGCACTTCGTCGGCGACCTTGAACGCCTGTTTGACGGGCAGTTTGCCGACGGAATCGAGCAGGCGGTCGTTCGGGACGACGATGACCGTATCGCTCACGTCGCGGAGGCGTTCCAATCCGGCTTCCGCGTTCGTGCGCCGGACTTCCCCTTCCGCCGTGAACGGCGTCGTGACGATGGCGATGGTGAGCGCGCCCGCCTCGCGGGCGGCCTTGGCGACCACGGGGGCGCTTCCGGTGCCGGTGCCGCCGCCGAGACCGGCGGTGACGAACACCATGTCCGAGCCCTGAATCGCGTCGTATATCTCGTCCTGACTTTCGAGCGCGGCCTCCTCGCCGACCTGCGGGAGCGACCCGGCACCGCGCCCGCTGGTCTTCTGTTCTCCCATCAGAATCTTCGTGTCGGCCTCGATCTCGACGAGGTGCTGAACGTCGGTGTTCGCGGCGACCAGCGACGCGCCGTGAATCCCCTCTTCGGCCATGCGATTGACCGTGTTCCCCCCGCCGCCGCCGCACCCGACGACGGTGATGTTCGTTTGGAGTTCTTTGAGAACGTCCTGCAGTTCCTCGTCGGTCATCGTCCCCGACAGGCCGGTGTCCTGCGAGGCACCTCCGATTTGCGACTGGGGGGCACTCTGTTGTTGCCCTTCCGCCTCCTCAATAGCGTCTTCGACGATGGAATCCATCCTTGAACCGTGCTTTACAAACGCAGATTAATTATCTTTCCCCTCTGGCTGACGGATGTCTGACTCCTGTCACCATACCTCATAAAAAGTGTTATATAAGAGAACGACTCGGCGGAAATTATCTCACGGGGAAGACATGTGTTCGTTCGGTCTGGACCTCTTCGGGCGGAATCGTTCGCCCGTCCACCGTCACCGCGACCCCGGAGGAGAGTTTGCCGAAGGCGGGACCCTCCGACACGCCGAACGTGCGCGCCTTCTCGGGGTCGAATGAGACCTCGCGCACGACGATTTCGTCCTCCCGGCGTTCGACGGCCGCGTACTTCCGTTCGAGCAGTTCGACCAGTTCGTCGATGATGGCGTCGTAGTCGGCCGGTTCGCGGACCGCCGCGCACCCGCAAACCAGCGTCCCGCCTTCGGTCGTCTCGAACGCCACCGTCCGCTCGGCGACGACACCGAAAACGGCCTCCCGGTCCACGCCCGCGGCGGCCGCGAGCAGTTCCTCGGGGAACGTCCGGAGGGAAAACGTCCACTCGTCCGGGTCCGACGGTACGTCGCTCGCCCGGTCGCCGAACCGAAGTCCGGACTCGACCGTCGAGAGTTCGGATTCCAGTTCCTCGGCGAGCGCGAGGGGAACGCCGGACACCTCGCGGACCCACGTCTCGCTCACCACCCGATAGCCGAGGTCGTCGATGACCGCGGCGAGGTCCGTCGTGTCGCCTTCACAGACCGCGTACTCGGCCCCGCTCCGCTCGAACGCCTGCCGAATCACGTCGGGGTGGGCCTCGGGAAGCCCGAGCGTTTCGAGGTTCCAGTCGGACGCGATGTGGCCCACCGCCCAGTCGGTCTCCCGGACGATGCGCTCGAACCGCGGGACGTAGTGGCCGCCGCCGAACCCGACGAGTTGGCGCTCGCGGTGAGGTGAGACGCCGCGGAGGTCGAGGATGGCGCGGGCGACGGCCCGCGCTGCCTCGGGGTCGCCCCACTGTTCGTCGTCGCTACCGAGTTCGACGAACATCGAGGGGACGCCCACCTCGCTCGGGCCGTGGTGGGTACACTCCATTCCGACCTCGTACTCCTCTGGCGCGTGTTCGTCGAACGCCCGGAGCAAGCGCGCGTGGGCGTTCGGACAGGTCTCGGCGACCGTCCTGTCCTCGCCGCCGTACTCCGCCGGGCCGAAGTTCCCGGTGAAGTGGGCGGTCAGTAGCGGTCCGGTATCGCCCGAGTGCCGCGAGGCGAACACGAGCACGTCGGGGTCGGAGAACGCCTCGGCGACGTTCTCGATGTCGAGGTGGAGGGCGTCGAACTCCCGCAGTTCGAAGCCGTCCGTCCGGTAGTACTCCCCGCCGCCTTCGGCGTCGGGTCGGGTTTCGTCTTCGTGTGAACTCCACTCCGCCTCGGAGAGAAGGAACTCGCCGATGTGTTCGGAGGCGTAGTCGGCCCGGCTGACGACGACGGCAATCACGGCCACATCTCGGACCGGACGGCGAAAAAGTCCGTCGAATCCCGGAAACGATTAAGCACTGGGCCGAAGTGTGTTACCGTATGAACGTTCTAGTTCCAGTTGACGGGTCCGATTGCAGTATGCGAGCGCTCGATTTCGGAATCGAGTTTGCGAACCGTTACGACGCGGATATCGACGTCGTTCATTTCACCGACGTACAGGGAGAAGATACCGAGTCACTGATGGATCGAGTGCGAGCCGAGCTCGAAGACGCCGACATCGAGAGCGGTACCAGCGTCGCGGTGGACGTCCATCTGGCGGACTTCAAGGCGTCGAACCGCATCGGCAAGAACATCAACGAGATGGTGGAGTCGGAGGGCTACGACCACGTCGTCATGGGACACCACGGCACCGGACGCGTCGGGTCGTTCATCCTCGGCAGCGCGGCGAAAACGGTGCTGGAATCGGGCGACGTGCCCGTGACGACCGTTCCGTGACCGTTCCCGACGGGATGAAAACATCTCCACAACCAGATAGAACCGCTTAATTAGGGTGCTTTTGAAGATGCCCGTAGTATGAACCCGATACCGACTGCCCCACTGGCGATTTTGCCGCCAGTGTGGGAAAACTCGTTACTGCTTCTCGCATCGTTCCTTCTCCTCCTCCTCGGCGCGGAAGTGTTCACGAACGCCGTCGAGTGGTTGGGCCACCGCCTCGGCGTGAGCGAAAGCGCGACCGGCAGCATCCTCGCCGCGGTCGGCACCGCGCTCCCCGAGACGACGATTCCGATAATCGCTATCTTCGGGAGCGGCGGCGGGACGAAAGCCGCGGAAGAAGTCGGCGTGGGGGCGATTCTGGGCGCGCCGTTCATGCTCGCCACTATCGCCATGTTCCTCGTCGGCACGAGCGTCCTCTACTTCGGAACGCGCCGTTCGAACGGCCAGAAGATGCACTTCAACAACGAATCCACCCGCCGAGACCTCTCTTTCTTCCTCGTCGGCTACACGCTCGCGTTCAGCGCCGCGCTGATTCACAGCGACACGATCTCCCACGGCATCGCCGCGCTGCTCGTCCTGCTCTACCTGTTCTACCTCTACCGCTCGCTCAAGAGCGGGGAACTGGTCGAAGGGGAGGAGCTAGAGGACCTTCACCTCGGACTGATGATAGAGGGGTTGGTTCCCGGCATGAGCGCGGACGATAACCACTCCGGCGACCCGCACTCGATACTGGTGGCGGTTCAGACGCTCGTCGCGCTCGGCCTCATCATCGGCGGCGCGCAAGTGTTCGTCTCCCAGACCCAGTGGGTCTCCGAGGAGGTGCTCGGCATCCCGACGGCCATCGTCGCCCTCCTCATCGCGCCGCTCGCCACCGAACTCCCCGAGAAGTTCAACAGCATCATCTGGATTTCCCGCGACAAGGACACCCTCGCGCTCGGCAACATCTCCGGCGCGATGGCGTTTCAGGGTACGCTCCCCGTCACGCTCGGTATCATGTTCACCTCGTGGGACCTCTCGTTCCAGTGGGGCACCGCGGGCTTCCTGAACGGCCTGTCGGCCATCCTCGCCATCATCAGCGGGTGCGTGCTGTACTTCCGCGCGCGTCGCATCAACGGCAGCAAGATGACGGCGCGCCCGTTCCTCATCGGCGGCCTGTTCTATCTCGTCTTCCTCGCGGTGGTCGTCTACCACGTCGTCGTCCTCAACGTCGGCGGAATTCCGGGTCACTGACGGCGCTTGCTGGATGGTGTGTCTTTAATTGACCACCGTCGAAATCTCAGCGTATGTCGCTTCCAGTGGCCGGTGCAATGCGGCCCCTCTTGTTGTCGAAATCGTCCACCAAAGGACTGTTACTGCTCGCATCGTTCGGCTTTCTTCTCGTCGGTGCGGAAGTGTTCACGAACGGCGTCGAATGGCTCGGTCATCGCCTCGGCATCTCGGAGAGCGCGACCGGCAGCATCCTTGCCGCGATGGGGACGGCGCTCCCCGAGACGACGATTCCCGTCATCGCCATCCTGAAGGGCGGGTCGGCGGCCTCGGACATCGGCGTGGGGGCGATTCTGGGCGCGCCGTTCATGCTCGCCACTATCGCCATGTTCCTCGTCGGCGCGAGCGTCTACTACTTCGCCGACCGCCGCGCGAACGCCACCGACCTTCATTTCAACGAGGGCGCGACGACGCGCGACCTCTCCTTTTTCCTCGTCGGCTACACGCTCGCGTTCGGTGCCGCGCTCATCCCGGACGGCACGACCGTCGCCGCGGTTCCGATTCGGGTCGTCATCGCCGCCTTCCTCGTGGTCCTCTATCTCGCCTATCTGTACCTGTCGCTCCGGGCGGGCGAACTGGCCGACAGCGACGACATGGACGACCTCCACATCGGACTCGCCGTCGAGGGGGTGCTCGAACGGGTCGGCATCCACCCGTCGGCCGACCACAGCTCCGACCCGCATTTCGTGCTCACGGCCCTCCAGACGCTCATCGCGCTCGGATTCATCGTGTACGGCGCGCACCTGTTCGTGGACCAAGTGGAGTGGATGTCGAGAGAAGTCGGCATTCCGTACGCCATCGTCGCGCTCATCATCGCTCCGGTGGCGACGGAACTGCCGGAGGCGTTCAACAGCGTCATCTGGCTCTCGCGGGACAAGGACACCCTCGCGCTCAACAACATCACGGGTGCGATGGCGTTCCAAGGGACGCTCCCCGTCACGCTCGGCATCCTGTTCACGCCGTGGAATCTCAGCCTCGCGTGGGGAACCGCGGGCTTCCTGAACGCGATTTCCGTGCTCTTCGCCATCGTCGCCGGGTGCATCGTTCTCTTCCGCGCGCGTCGCGTCGGCGAGGACGACTTCAACCCGACGCCGTTCCTCGGCAGCGGCGTCTTCTACGTCCTCTTCATCGCGCTCGCCGTCTACTTCGTCACGCTCGGTGTCTGACCCGTCGATTAAGTCCCCCCGCTCCCTTCTTCCGCCATGGACGTGTACGGACTCCTCGGCAATCCGGTGGGCCACTCGCTCTCCCCGCCGATGCACGAGGCCGCCTACGACGAACTGGACATGGACGCCCGCTACGTCACCTTCGAACCCGAGGCCATCGGCCCGGCAATCGAGGGGGCGAACGCGCTCGGCATCAGCGGACTGAACGTGACGATTCCGTTCAAGGAGGACGCCCTCTCGCACGTCGAACCGGATTCTCTCGCGGAACGCATCGGTGCGGTGAACACGGTCGATCTCTCCGCCTCCGACGATTCCGTCCCGACCGGTCACAACACGGACGCCGAGGGCGCGCGTCGGGCGTTCGAACGCCACGGCGTGTCCCGCGACGGAGCGTCCGCCGTCGTCGTCGGTGCGGGCGGCGCGGCGCGCGCGATTGCCTTCATGCTGGCCGACGACGGCTCGACGGTCGAAATCGCCAATCGAACCGTCTCCCGCGCGGAATCCCTCGCGGCGGACGTGGACGGTGCGAGCGCGCACGGCTTGGACGAACTTCCCGACCTCGTATTGGGGGCCGACGTGCTGGTCAACGCGACGAGCGTCGGAATGGAATCCGACGAATCGCCCGTTCCGGCGACCGCGCTCCACGGCGACCTCGCGGTGATGGATGCGGTGTACAGCCCGCTCGACACGCGACTGCTCCGCGAGGCGTCCGCGCGCGGCGCGACGACGATCGACGGTGCGTGGATGCTTCTGTTTCAAGGAGTCGCCGCATTTGAACTATGGACTGGAACAAATGCACCCGTCGAGCGGATGGACGCCGCCTTGCGAAGACGCCTTTAAGTGAAGGGACTTTGTACTATCCCACAATGGGGCTTATCACACGGCTGAAATCGTTGCTCGGTCTTGGCGATGAGCGGTCGAAGACGCGCAATCGTGACAACGGTGTGACGATAGAGCGCGAGCCGACCGAGACGAGAGCACAGCCCAACGTGGAATCGGAGAACGCAGTGAAAATGGCGGACGAGTCCCCGAGCGAAGACACGAGCGTTTCCACCGAGGAGCTCGTCGACGAGGGGAAACCGACCGATCACATAGAGGAAGCCGAGCCGGATACGGCGGCCGAACCCGCGGAAGCGACCGGACCGAGCGCCGACGCGAGCCAACCGACGCAGACGGAGGCGACCGAGCCGGAAGCCGAACCGGACGAGGAACCGAAACCCGAACCCGAGGCGGAAGCGCCGGAAGCGGAAAGAGAAGGAGAAGTGTCGAAAGAAGAGCCGGAAGTAGAAGTCGAAGCGGAACCGGGGGAAACCGAAGCCGCGGCGGAGGAACCCGAAGTCGCGGAAGAAGAGTCCACCGGCACCGACGCCCGGCCGCTCGAAGACGTGAAGGGAATCGGCCCGGCCTACGCGGAGCGACTGCAGAACGCGGGCGTCGAAAACACGGCGGAGTTGGCGGTCGCCGACCCCGCGGAAATCGCCCGCGAGACCGACCTCTCGACGAAGCGAATCGAGGGATGGATAGACCGCGCGAAGTCGATGTGACGACCCGTTTGAAAAAGCTCAAACGTCTTCATCGGCAACCTCCGGCCGATGGACGAGAACCGCCGAATCGCCGCCGTCGAGGAGATACCCGACGACACGACGTTTCTGTTCACGATTCGAAACGGCTTCGACGAGGAGGAAGCCGTGCTGGTCGAAGCCGACGACGGTATCCGAGCGTGGAAGAACTACTGCCAGCACTGGACCGACGTGCGCCTCGACAAGGGCGACGGCGCGAGCATGCGCGACGGCGAACTCGTCTGTGGCAAACACGGCGCGCTGTTCGAATCGGACTCCGGCGTCTGCACCTACGGCCCGTGTGAAGGCGCGGTTCTCGACGAAGTTGACGTGACGGTCGAAGACGGAGCGGTCTACCTCACCGACCCAGATTACGAGTTCGTCCAACAGGGGTCGTCCATCGAGTACGACCTCTCCTCGAACCGCTCGCTCGGGTTCGAATAGAGACACTACCGGCGCGGGAGCGTCGTCTCGTCGGAATCACGAACGTTCGTCCACCGCTTACGGCTCCCGAATCACGAACGTCGGTTCGTCCACCGCCTCGCTCTTGCACTCGGGACAGCGGGACGGTCGATTCGCCGGATTGTCGAAGCGGTCGAAGCCACAGTCCCGACACTCGGGCGGGGCGACGAGCAACTGCTCACCGTTCGGTTCGACCGACCGGGCGATGTGGCGAACGTGGCGAACCGCCGCACCGGCCGTGATTTCGAACTCCGCGGCGAGTGCGCTCGGGGCGGCCGGTTCGGTCCGGAGGAACGTCGCGATCCGCTCGCGCGTCGTCTCATCGTCGCGCATACACGTCATTGGTCGTCCGGGTTCAAATTTCTAGCGCGAAACTTCGGACAACATAAACTGTTTTCCCGACGCGGTTCGTGAGACAATCTGCGATGGGGGAGCGAACGACGACGGACGAATCGCCGAAGACCGAAATGACGAGGAGTCACACCGTTCTGTTCGTCGAACACGAAACCGATATCGCACGGTCGCTCGACCGCCAGCACGACGACCTCACGGTACGCGTCGAATCGTCCGTGACGGCGTGTCTGTCCCGTCTCGGGGAGGAGGCGATAGACTGCATCGTCAGCAACCACCACCTCCCCGACTCGACGGGGTTGGACCTCCTCGAAACGGTGCGCGACGAACACCCGAACCTCCCGTTCGTCGTGTTCACGGGGGGCGGAAGCGAACGAATCGCCAGCGAGGCCATCGACCTCGGCGTGAGCGATTACGTCCCCGAGACGACCATCGATGGGACCGACGACCTTCGGGAACGAATCGTGGGCGCGATTCGAACCCACCTCGGCGGACGCGGCGAAAGCCGAATTGACACCCTGATGAGCGCGTTTCCGGACGTCGCCTTCCTCCTCGACGAGGAGGGACAATACCGCGAACTGCTCGTCGGTCCGAACTCGGAGAACCTCGCCGTTACCGCGCCGCCCGACCTCGTTGGGCGGCGACTCCACGACGTCTTTTCGAACGACATCGCGAATCGGTTTTTGGAGCACATCCATCGGACGCTGGAAAGCGGCCGCGTCGAAACCATGGAGTATCCCCTGACCGTCGAAAGCGGTCAACGGTGGTTCGAAGCCCGCTCGACGCCGCTCGGCCAGGAGATAGACGGTAAAGATGTCGTCGTGTGGGTCGCCCGCGATATCACCGACCGACGAAAACGCGAGCGAACGCTGACGCGCCAGCACGACGAACTGGAGACGCTGAACCGGATTCACTGGGTGATTCAGGAGGTCATCCACGAACTCGTGCACGCCGCGACCCGAGACGACATCGAACAGCTGGTGTGCGAGCGACTGGTCGAATCGGGGCTGTACGAACTCGCGTGGACCGACGAGAGCGAAGTCAGCCGCGGCGGCGTGACGCCGCGAACCCGCGCCGGGGGCATCGACGGCTATCTCGATAAGCTCGTTGAGTTCGAGGCGGACATCGGCGACGACCCCGCGAGTAGGGCGATGCGAACCGACGAACTACAGGTCATCTCGGACGTCGCGGAGACGTCCTTGCTCCCGCCACAGGTCCGCGCGGAAGCGCTGGAGCGCGATATCGAGTCCGGCATCTCCATCCCCATCTCGTACGGCAACACGATGTACGGGTCGCTGTCGCTCGTCTCCACCCGCACCGGCGTTCTCGGGGAGCGAGCGCAAGCCGCCCTCGAAATCCTCGGGGACACCATCGGCTTCGCCATCAACGCCGCGCGGAACAAGAAGATACTACTCTCCGACAGTCACGTCGAATTGGAGTTCCACGTGGCTGGCTCGCGGGACGCGGTTATGGCCGCGTCCCGCCGACTCGACTGTACGTGTCACCTCCTCGGGTTGGTTCCGGCCTCGGAAGGGCAACTGCTCCACTACATCCGCGCGGAGGGCGCACCCCCCGACCGGCTCAAGACGCTACTGTCGGAGTCCGACACTGTGGCGGAGTGTCGACTCATCGAGACGGACGAAACCGGTCTCGTCGTCGAAATCCAAATGAACGAATCGACGGTCAAGCGATTGGTCGAAGCCGGGGCCGCCGTCCAGTCCGCGACGGCGAATCGCGGCGAGGTGTCCATCGTCGCCGAGATCCCGCGCGAGACGGAGGTTCGGAAGGTCGTGGATGCGTTTCAGGCGGCGTATCCGTCCGCGGAGCTGATCGGGAAGCGAACCATCGACCGACCGATTCAAACCGCACAGGAGTTCCGACAGTCCCTCACCGACCGGCTCACCGACCGACAGGAGACGGCGCTTCGAACCGCCTACTTCGCGGGATACTACGATTGGCCGCGCGGGAGCACCGCCGAGGAGGTCGCGGGCGCGCTCGACATCGCATCGCCCACGCTGCACTACCACCTTCGGAAGGCACAACACCAACTGCTCGGCGCGCTGTTCGACGAGACGGGCACCGACGATGCCGACTGATTCGAGGGACGCGCCGCGGATTGTATTCGTCTCCGGTGATCGTTCGTCCCGCTGACCGCTCCCGCAATGAAAAAGGACTTAGGGGGCCGGGGTGACGGTCTGGCTATGAAAGCCGTCGTCCTCGCGGGCGGATACGCGACGCGCCTGTGGCCGATCACGAAACAGCGCCCGAAGATGTTTCTTCCCATCGGCGAGACCACGGTTATCGACCGTATTTTCGCCGACCTCGAAGCCGACGAGCGCGTCGATACCGTCTATGTGAGCACGAACGAACGGTTCGCTGATGACTTCCGCGACCACCTCGCGGAGAGCGATTTCGAAAAACCGAAACTGAGCGTCGAAGACACTTCGGAGGAAGACGAGAAGTTCGGCGTCGTCGGCGCGCTCGCGCAACTCGTCGAGCGCGAGGAAGTCGACGATGACCTCGTGGTCATCGCCGGTGACAACCTCATCAGCTTCGACGTGGGCGACTTCGTGAACTTCTTCGAGGAAAAGGGGTCGTCCTGTCTCGCCGCGTACGACGTCGGAACCAAGGAGCGCGCGAAAGCCTACGGTCTCGTCGAACTCGACGGCGACCGCGTCGTGGACTTCCAAGAGAAACCGGACGACCCGAACTCGACGCTGGTGTCCATCGCCTGCTACGCGTTCACCGAGGAAACGCTCCCGCTCCTGGAGACGTATCTGGAGGACGGCAACAACCCGGACGAACCGGGGTGGTTCCTCCAGTGGTTACAGTCCCGAAAGCCCGTCTACGCCTACACGTTCGAAGAGGCGTGGTTCGACATCGGTACGCCCGAGAGCTACCTCGATGCCGTCGGTTGGTACCTCGGCGGCGAGTCTCGCGTCGCCGACAGCGCCACGCTGGAGAACACCACCATCGGGGAAAACGTCCACGTGATGGACGGCGCGGAACTCGCCGATGCCACCCTCGAAAACGCCATCATCTTCCCCAACGCGACGGTTCGGGGCGGTGACGTGCGCGACTCCATCATCGACGAGGGAACGCACATCGAGAACATGGATTTGGCGGGCGCACTCATCGGTGCCCACACCCAAATCACGAACGGATCGAACGAGTAAACCCACGCACCCTTCCTTCTCACCGTTTTACACACCGGTAACGCGAGAGCCTCCGGCCCTCGCATACCACGCGGATGCGATTACTCGCCGAGCCAAGCGTCCGTAATCCGCACCCGTCCGCGGTCCCCGTCCCATTCGGTGTCGTACTCGAGTTCGATGGGACGGTCCATGTGCGGTGCGTCCGTCACGAGGGTTTCGAACTCGCCGCCCTCGCCGAGAATGTGGACGCCGTACTCGTCGTTGAGGGCTTCGAGTTCGGAGAGCGCGTCTTCGTCCAAGGTTCGTCCGAGCCACGACTCGTCCAAGCCGTAGGCCGCGACTTGGACGATTACGATTTCGAATCCGGCGTCCAACATCGCGTCGGCGAGTTCGCGGGGGTCTTCCTGCCAGAGGGGGGCGAACAGGTCGATGCCGAGGTCGTCACAGAGGTCCTGAATGCGGTGGGTCTGGAATTCGCTTTCGACCGCCCCCGCTGTCACGCCCGCGAGGTCGATATCGAGGTCTCGGAGGGCGTCCTCCATGATTTCCGTCTCCTTGTCGCCCTGTTCGCCCGCATCCTCGACTGATTCGGCGTCGAAATCGCCCTCGACGTTCACGAGCGGGATGTCGATGCTTTCGGCGGCGAGCGCCGTGAGTTCGGTCGCCGGGACGTGATACATGTACGAGTCGCCCGCCGGGTGGACGGTGAGGAGTCGCTCGACGGGAAGTCCCGCTTCGAGCGCGCGGTAGAGCGCCCACGAGGAGTCCTTGCCGCCGGAAAAGAGGCTGACCCACGCCTGCTGGTTCATACGGAGGTTTGCGAACCGGGGAATAAATGCGCCTCGGTTACTCGACCAGTTCTTCGCTGATGGCCGTCCCGCTGACGTAGGAGGCCACGCGAACCCCGACGAGGCTGACGAGGACGCCGAAAACGACGTACACCGCCAGTCGCATCCCGGGGTCGAACGTGAGTCGTTGAATCGTCGTCTGGCCGACCACAATCTTGGGAACGACGACGGGAGCTATCTTTCCGGCTCGCTGGAGGAAGTAGGCCGAAAAACCGCGCACGACCAGTCCGACCGCGAGAACACCGAACGGGAGGTTGAGGTAGGAGTTCCGAACGCGGTCGTTGCGGATGGCTTCGTCCAGTAGGCGGCCCATGCTGGCGGTGAGGGCGGCGACGGCGATCCACGGGACGCTCTCGAAGACGAACGCCATCGCGGTCATGAGGACGTTGCCGGTGGAATCCATGGGTGCGGCACGGAGCGCTCCGGCGAACACGCCGATGAGCGACAGTCCGACGCCGACGACGTAAGTGACGATGGACACCCGGCCGGAGTAGAGGGCGTCGCGGGCCTCCGCGGGGAGATTGTGGAAGTAGTCGCCGATGGCGAGTCCCTTGTACAGGACGAACAGGCCGATGACGGCGGTGATGGCCGACGTCGCCATGGCGAGGCCCAACTGCAACAGCAGGACGGGAAACGCGATGAGCGCGATTCCGGTCGGGACGAGCACAGTCTGGCGGAGTTCCTCGTCGGCGAGGAACTGCTTCAGCAGGTAGTACGTCGATTCGATGTCGCGGGCCTGTCGGACGACCACGCGGTCCACCGCGTCCACCCGGGTTCGACTCTCGACGATGGGGACGAGTCGTTCGTCTTCCGCACTGTCGATGACGACGATGGTGGAGTCCGGGTCGTGTTCCGCCACGAGTTCGTCCATCTGGGCGGCCACGGCGCGATCTGCGCCGACCCGCGTGTCGGCGGTGCCGGAGATGACGGCGACTATCGACTCCTCGTCCCCGTCCCGCAAGTCGCGGGCGACGCGGAGGGCTTCGAGCAGACAGTTGACACTCGAATCCTCGGGGTCCGCCAGACCGACATCGGTGACGAGCGCCTGCACGGCCTCCCACCCGGCGACCGGCATCTGCAGCCCCGTCTTCCGACCGATGTCGTTGTTCCTATCGACACACACCACCAGCGTACTCATTCGATATTCCCTCCCAGACGGTGAAAGGTTAAAAAGGTCGTCTTTATCCCAACGTTTTCCGTCGATGAGAGGTCCCCGTATGACACCCGGACGCATTGTTTTTGGGATGCCTAAAAATCGGAACGCTTTAGACCTTTAGGTGGGCCTAAACCAAATATGGACATCGATAGACGGACTCTCTTAAGGGTGGGCGGAACGACGCTCGTAAGCGGGCTTCTGGCGGGCTGTAGCGCTCCCGACGCCGAATCGAGTGCGAAAGACGTCAGCGCGGAGGCGGCCGTCGCGGCCGAGTGGAACGTCCTTCGCGCCCGACTGCACGACGCATTCGCGCTCGGTATCGCGGGCGAGTTCGACGCCGGAGCGACCGTCGCGGAGGACACCTTCGCCCGGTTCGAGCAGGCCACCGGCGAATGGGGCGCACACGAGAAACTGGAGGAGACGAGCGAGACACACTACGAGGAGTTCGAGGAGGCCATCGGCCAACTGAAAACCCGCCTCCGGGAGGAGAACACGGAGGAGATGAAAGTCGAACTCGGACTCGGAAACGAGCACCTCCGGAAGGCGCAAGTGCAACTCGTCGGCGAGCGGAACGCCCGCGCGCTCGACATGCAACTGCTGGGGACGCGCTTCGAGAACGCCGCGATGGTCGCCGCCGCCGGAAACCTCTCGGGGGCACGGACGATTGCAACGCGGGCGCTCTCCGCGTTCGAGGACGGGGACCTCCACGACGCGCTCGAATCGGCGAACGAGGAGACCTACGACGCGTTCGAACACGCCGCGAAAACGACGATTCGGGCCGCGAAGAACGAGAAGGCGGACGTCGTGGCGAACCAATCGAACGACGCGGTGACGGCCGCCGTGTCCGGATCTTACGGCCTCGGAACCGAGAACGTCGCGGGCGCGGGCCACATCGCGGTCATGCAGGCACAAGCGTTCGACGCGAACGCCCTCGCCTCGCTCGGCGGGCCGTCCACCTCGTTCGCGCACGCCGCCACCCTGAACAGCTACCGCGTCCGGGCCGCCGACTGCACGCGGTTGGTCGCACGGGGCGAGACGAAGCGAGCGAAAACGGTCGCGGAGGACGTCTTCGCCGACTTCGAAGCCTCGGACGCGCACGAAGCCCTCGAATCCGGAGACCACGACGCCTACGAAGGGTTCGAGTCCGGACTTGAAGCCCTCACCGCTGCCGCCGAATCCGGCGACGGAACAGCGGTCGAGGAGGCCGTATCGAAGGTCGATACCAACCTCCGGGCCGGTATCGAAGCGCTCGCGGCGGGCGTCCAACCCGCTATCCTCCAAGCAGGATTCTTCCGCGCCCGGTTCGCCGACGCGCTCGAACGCCACGAGCGCGTCGAGTCGAACGCCGCCGCGACCGTCGCACAGTCGCTGTTCGCGCGGTTCGAGAAGAACGAACTCGGCATGCACGAGACGCTGGAGGGGACCAGCGAGAAACTCTACGACCGGTTCGAACACGAACACCTGAAAGAGGGACTGATTCCCGCGCTGAAGGGGAACGGGTCCGGTGCGACCGCACACTTCGAAGGGGCGATGCAGGCGCTCCTCGACTTCGAGATGAAGGCCGCGAGCGCGAGCGTCGTGGCCGGTGCCGAGGCGAGTTTTATGGCCGGACGGGCCTTCGACGCCGCCGTGGCGAAACTCGGCGACGCGAAGCGGGCGAACGCCATCGTGGAGGCGACCTTCGCACACTTCGAAAGTGGCGCGGGCGGCTACCACGAGGCGCTGGAACACGCCGACGCGGACCGCTACGAGTCGTTCGAGGCGGCGCTGGGGAACGTCGACGGGGGCGACGACACCTACGCGAAGGCCGTGGAATTCGGCCACGAGGCGGTCGAATCCGTTTCCGCCGTCGTGACGAACGCGGGCGGCGACTTCGGCGGCGCGGCGGCCACCATCGTGCAGGATTCGTTCTCCCAGTTCGAGAAATCCGAGGTGCACGAGAATCTCGAATCCGGCGACCGGAACGCCTACGAGTCGTTCGAGGCGAAACTGACCGCGTACGCCGACGCGCTCGACTCCGGGGAGGGCGTCGATTCGGCGAACGACGCCTTCGTCACCGCCGCGCTCCGAGCCGAGTTCACCGTCGTCGGCGAACTCGACAAGGCACCCGTCGGCGAGGCCAAAAACGGCACCGGCGAGGAATCGAAGACGAAACTGAAGGGCGGACCGAACGTCCAAAAGGGCGTCCCGGACGGCGCGGATCACGTTATCGACGTCAAAGCCGTCTCGTTCGACCCCGGAAAACGCAGCATCGAAACGGGCGATACCGTCGCGTGGAAACACGTCGGCGGCGAGGCGCACACGGTCACCGCCCGCGAGGAATCACTCCCCGAGGGCGCGTCGTACTGGGCCTCCGGCGGGTTCGACTCCGAGAAGAAAGCCGTCACCGGGTGGGACGCGGGCAAAGGAGCGGTGCAGTCCGGGCAGTCGTACGTCCACACGTTCGAGACGAAAGGGACGTTCGAGTACTACTGTATCCCGCACGAGGCGGCGGGCATGACTGGAACGATAGTCGTCGAATAACCCAGCGAAACCGCCGTCTCGGTAGATGGTGGCACGGAGGGAGATGCCTCAGACGTTTCCGTTCAGCGCGTCGAAAATCCCGTCGGTAAACTCCCGTTCCGACCACAGTCCCCCCTCCATCCCACCCGCGACGACCGCCGATTCGACCGGAACCTGACCGCCGCCCATCCGGGCGTGACCCCCGGCGTCCGCTCCCGGAATGTCGGTGACGGCCATCTGCAACGCCTTTCCCATGTGAACCCGGTCGTCCCGAGAGCGACCGGAGATGTAGAGGGTGTCCTCGCGTCGGCCGTAGACGACGACGGCCGTCACGCCTTCGAGGTGCATGAGTTCGTCCGCGGCCTGTGGAATCGCGTCGGCGTTCGAGAGCGCACCGACGTTACAGACCGCGAACGACCCGCGGACCTCCCGTTCCGTGATGGCCCGCGATTTGACTTCGAGTACTTCCGCGCTCACTTGCGGATTGGCGATGCGGTCGAGACGGTGTTCGTCCACGCCCCGATACAGATACGCACTCGCCTCGAATTCGGCCCCACAACAGCCGTTCGTGAGGTGTTTCGTGTCGGATTGGATGCCGTACAACAGGCCGGTGGCGATGTCGGACGGGAGAACGAAATCGTTCTCCGGCGGGATTTCGTCCGGGGCGACCGGCGTCGCGCCGAGGTCGTCGAAGTACTCCGCCACGATGGTCGAACACGCGCCGTAGTTCGTCCGTTTGTCCGTGAACACCTCACCGGTTCCGTTGCCGGGGTGGTGGTCGATGACCGCGTAGGGTTCGATTCGCTCCGACCCGTCGAACCCTCGCGGCGTGTTGTGGTCGACGAGAACGATGGTAGAAGCGGCGAGGTCGGTGACGTGCTCGACGCGTTCGAGGTCGAGGTCGAGAATGGTTCGAAACGCGCGGTTTTCCTGATGTCGTATCTGACCGGCGTACTGAAGCGTTATCTCCGTCCCGACCGTTTCGGCGAGATAGCCGATGGCGATGCCACAAGCCATCGCGTCGGGGTCGGGATTCGGATGCATCAGGACGACGAGTTCGTCCCGTTTCGCCAACGCGCGTTTGAGCCGAGCGCCTTTCGGTCGCCGAATCCAGCGGACGACCAACCAGAGGGATACCGCCAGTACGGCCGCGCCGACGATAGCCCCGACGACGAGCAGCGGATCGTCGGAGCCGTAGAGCTGTGCCGTGCGGAACAGCCGTTGTGCGGACTGGTCGCCGCGAAACTGCATATCCCGGGAATCGATACGGGAAACCAAGAACTTTTCCCAACGGTTACAGGTGTCAGACGTTTTGTGAATCCCGGAACGATTCGATGCCCTCCCGATACCCCTCCCTGTACGTCGGATAGCGGAGTTCGTACCCCAACTCGCGGAGCTTTTCGTTCGAACACCGCTTGCTCGCTCGCGCTCGCTCGCTCGTCGCGGGTTCCCGTCGCGGGTGGGAAACGCCGCACTCGTCCGCGAGCCAATCGGCGAGCGTCGGCTTTCGAACCGGTTCGTCGTCGGAAACCAGAACGACCTCGTTTCGTCCCCGTCCGGTGTCGAGAAGGTATCGAATCGCCCCCGCCGCGTCGTCGCGGTGGAGCAGGTTCAGATATCGGTCCGAGACAGGACCCTCCAGATAGCGCTCCAGTCGATATCGGTCGGGACCGTACAACCCCGAGAACCGGGGTATCGTCCAGTCCCACCCTCGCTCCGCCCGCACGATTTCTTCGGCGTCGGCCAGAATCTCCTCCCGTTCGGTTCGGGGATCCAACGGCGTCGATTCGTCCACCCGCGCGCCATCACGGTCGCCGTACACGCCGGTACTCGACGTGTAGACGACGCGCTCCGGTGACGACTCGCGGGCCGCGAAGTGGTCGAGCGTCGTCCGAAGTCCCTCGACGTAGGCCGTGCGCGCCGCCGCCGAATCTCGGCCGTCGGCGCTCACCGCGTAGACGAGCACGTCTACGTCGGGAATCGACGACAGTGAATCGGCGTCCGTCACGTCCGCCCGTACCGCGTCGGTACCCGTTTTTTCGACCGCCCGAAGCCCCTCGGACGAGCGTCGTACGCCGACGACCTCGTGACCGTCCGCGAGCAACTTCCGCGCGAGTTCGCACCCGACGTAGCCGCATCCGAGCACTGCGACGTTCATATCGTTCCTTCGAACGGACCGCGGATAACTCCGCCGTCTTATCGTCTTTCCGCAACCGCCGCCACCCTCCCCGCGTCTATCGGTCGTTTCGCCGCGCGATGGCGTGGTGAACGAGCGCGTACTCCTCCACCGTCATCGGCGCGCGCCCCTCGATTTTCTGCTGGATGGCGCGCGCTTCGAAGTCGCCGTCGATGTCCCGTGCGAGCGTGTCAACGTCCAAGAGGCCGGTCGTCATCCCCATCAGGAGGTGGTCGCGTACTTCGAGGAGGATAGCATCCTTCTCCGGCATGCCCTCCTCGGTGGCGAGAATCGCGGCGGCGTCTTCGAGCGACAGGTCGGCGGCGGTCTCGCCGTCGGCAATCGACTCGACGGTCTCACGGTCGAGTCCCGTCAGTTCCACCACCTCGTCGATACCGACCGACGATATCGTCTCCGAAAGCTCCGCCGCGTACCGTCCGTGGAGTTCCGTCGGCGTCATCTCGCCGGGGTCGTCTATCTCGTCGTAGAGCATGGTCGTCACGAAGGTCTGCGACATCAAATGGGTTGTCACTCCGGTTCGCCCAGCCGGGAGAGCGCTCGTCGGCGTTCCCGTCCACGTCGCCGACGCCCGTCTTTCCCGGCGGTACCGCGACGACGACCGTCGTTCCCGTATCGAACGAAACCGGCGTCGTCCGCCCGAGCAGTTCCTTCGTCCCATCGTCGTCCGTGTCCAATCGGACGGGTCCGGCTTGCCGAGAATACGCGACCGACGCACCCGGTGTGGTTGGCGAGCCTTCACGCGCCCGAACCGTGAACCGAGCGTACGTCCCCGACACGTCCACTTGCCAGACGTTGACCGTCGCGTACCAGTAACCGGGAACGGGAACGACCGGCAGTCCCGCCGGTAAGTCCCCGACAGTTTCGTTGATGGACTCGTTCAATCGCTGCTGCACCCGATTTTCGATGCCCCGTTGTACCGCCGCTTTCAGCTCCGTCACGAGAATGCGGCGGGTCGTGGAGACGGTCGGTGCGACGCTCGACTGGCGTACTCCATCGACATCCCGTCGTGCCGATTCGAGCGCGAATCGAATCCGAAGCGTCACCGAATCGCGTCGCATTCGGCTCCGACCGTCCCGACGCTCCTTCTCGACCGCTCGTGCGATGCTCCCGGCGACCGAACCGTTCGCGATGGCACTGGCCCGATTCGCCGTCGTCCGCCAGCGGGTCACTCCGCGGTGAACGGCCGTCCGACGTTCCGACCTATCGAGTTCGATGGCGTCGCTCGCGGCGAGTTCGCTCCGGACGTTTCGTTCGATATCGTCTATCGATGCGGAAAGCGCCCGTTGTAGGTCGTTGCGTCGTCGTCGAAGCGACGCGTTCGGTTCGGTCGCGAGCGTCTCGTTCACCGCCCGAAGCGCGACACCGGCGGTTCGAAGCCGAACCGAGTTCGGCTTTCGTCCACCCGGGAGCATCGAAACGATGCCGTCCGAGATATCGGACGACGGAACCGTGAACAGGTTGACGTTCCGCGCCGAAAGTGGGTAAGTCTTCGACCCGTGCGGGACGGCCGAAACGTGGCGATGTTTCACCGCCGAAAGCGTCAGATACGGCGGTGCGCCATCGACGCTGATATCGACCGGCGTCCCGGGGCCGCTCGTTCGCAGCCGATGCGTGGACGGAGCCGTGACCTTCCGCCGAGCCGCGAATATCCGTCGAATCCGGTCGAGCGAGACGCCCGTCGCGTCCTGCACCGCCGTGCCGAGACCCGTCCGCGTTCGGCGGGTGCGCTCCGCCCTGCTATCGAGTCGGCCGGTGACGGCATCGAAATACGTCGCACGGGCCGCGTATCGCGCCCGTTCCGCGGCGTCCTCGTATCTCGCGGGTGCGTCGATGAGGGCGGTCCGGTCGGCGCGAAGAGACGACGCCAGTTTCGCCGCCGGATTCGTTCCGCCCGTTGCGAGGGTCCCGCGGGAAACGGTCACCGAACGGTTTCGAACCCGGTTCCGAAGCGACCGCACGTCGCGGTACGCCCGCGCTCGAATCGAATTCGAATACCGACCCTGCACCGCGACCGCTCGCGTGTCCATCGTTCCGACGCTTGCACGACGTGCCAGCGCATCCACGCCGCCGCGGTCGGTGACGAGACGTTCTATCGCCGTTCCTCGAACGTCAACGAGGTTCGGCCCGGCGGCACCATTCGCCTCGTGAGCGCTCGGAAGCGGTCGAACCGGCGCGCGGTCCGTCGTCACGTGGTCGCCAGCGACGCCGAGCGAGACGACGAACTCGTCCGTCCACCGTTGAGTCGTTCGGACGGTTCGATTCGTCGGTGGCCGTGGTCGCGTCGGCGGTGTGGGTTGGGGCGGCGTCGGTTGTGGGCGTGGCGACATACAGGGGAACGGCAATCGAGCGGTCCACCCGCGGTTCCCGTCCCGCATCGTGTCTTCCCGCTCCCACCGCCGAACGACGGTGTGGGTTCTAACGACGCGACGGGCATCGGTCCAGAGGAGGTGCCAGCCGCGCCGCGTTCCGGGAGACGACGCACTGACGTTTTGGACAGATACGTGCGTTCTCGTTCTTTCTTCCCGGAGCGTCCATCCCTCGCCCGGCGAACGCGGACGCGGTTTTCGTTCGTCGCGGACGGTTCGAACGCTCGCAACTGGGCGGACGGAAACGCGATACGCCGCCCCGATTGCGGCGTCCAACTTGCTCGACTCGCCGCCATCGATGAGGTCCAAGAGTGCACGCTCCGCCGATTCGTTCACGCCGATGTTCATTCCCGTTTCGGGGGAGTACGTGGAGTCGAGCGGTTCCGACGCCGCATCGAGTGTACCGTCGATGGTGCCGTCTGCACCGCCCCCGCCGGCCGTGTTCAGAATGAAATCCGTCCACAGCTTCCCGTGTTGGGTCGTCGGAACGAGAAGGTCGGTGAGGCCGACCCGGGCGGTCGCACGACGAACTCCCCGTCGCCCGGCGGGGTCGCTCGTCCCGAGCGATTTCGTCTGCTCTTCGAGAACCGCGCCGTTCGTCAGCAACTCGATGTGGCGGTTCGACAGCACGTTTGCAATCGGTGCTCCGCCGTACTGTGCGTATCCTCGCGCCCACGTCACCGCGTAGAGTCGGGCGGTCAATCTGCGGCCGAGTCCCGGGTCGAGCGGCCCGCTGTCGAGCCGCCGCTCGAATCGCTGGACGCGCTCATGCAGCGCCAGAACCGGCGTTTCAACCACGAGCGTCACGTTTTTCTTCGTGGCGGCGACGGTCGTCCCGCCGCGGGTCGCGCGAATCGATACGCCGTCGATGCGAACCCGTAGCCCGGCCTCCGTCAGGTTCCCGGCTGGCTCGATGTGGATTCGTCGTTTCGCCCGTCGAAGTGCCGTCGCGTTGGGCGTCGCCGGGAGCGATGCGGTCGCACGCACGTCGCCGTGTGGGTACCCACCGATCGCAATCGCTCCCGCGCTGTAAGATAGATTCGAAGGCGGAGGTAGTCCCGAAACGGAGTTGCGTCGTCCATAGCCCGCCCGGCGGTCGTGTTCGCCGGACGAACGAGCGGTTCGGCGGCCGCTTCCCGACCGGCCTGTCGGACCGCTCCGCGAAGCGCCGTCCTAGTTCCGGCGGTCACGGTTCGCATGCTCCGCTCCACGTTCTCGTTCACGTGCGGTTCCGGTCGGGCCACCAGCGCACCCGCGAAGGTGAGACTTCCGACCAGCAGTAGGACGCCGATCAACGCGAACGGTACCCGTCCGCGGGTGTCGTCGGCGAGGTTCACGCGTCCCACGTCCTGACGACGAGTCGCGTCTCGCCGAGCGAAACCGACCGGGCGGCGTCGGTCGGCGTCCCGAACGTCGCCCGGAGGTCGGCTTCGACGGCGGTGGTCAGCGCGTCGATGAGTACCCGTCTCGTCCGGTCACTGGTGAGAGTGTTCGTATCCGACCCACCCACGTCGTACAGCCGAATCAACCGTCTGAGTCGAGCCGCAACCGTTGTACCCGTTTCGCGGTCGTGGAGCGCCAGCGTCGTCGTTCGGTTCGGAACCAGACCGGTAACGATTCCTGCGGCGACGACCCGCGCGACGTCGCGGTAACCCCCGCGTCGAGCGACGTCGAGCGATCGCTCTCGAACCGCCGGAAATTTGTTCGGAAGCGTGGTTTCGGCCGCGTGAACGTCCACTCGGGGCGGCGGTGATTTACCGACGGCGAACCGCCCCCGGAGGTGAGCGTTCCGATACGGTTCCCATCGGACGAGGAGTTGCATGCGGGAGGGGTGGTCGAGTCGTTCCCGCACACGGCGAGCGACCGCGTGCTCGAACGGATCGTTCGTCCGTGACAGTTCGGCTCCGCGAACGGACGCGTTTGCCAGTGCGGCCTGGCCGAGCAGTCCGGCGAGGGTGCCGCGCGTCGTCCGACGAATCGCTCCGTCGTCGGTCCGAATCGTGTAGTTCAGTCCGGCGGTGCTGGTCGTGAGGACGTTCGCCGTCGATTCGGCCGTTCGCGTCCGCGCTGTCGATTGCGGTCGCTTCGCTCCGACGAGAACGAAAGCGCTGGCGCTGACCAGCAGCAGGCACAGGGTCACGTCGAGAACGGTGCTGATGCCCCTCATTTCCACACCACCACGCGGAGCCGTCCCGGTCGAACATCACCCGGCGCGATTCGAACGCTCACCGTCGTCGCCGCGGTTTCGGTCGGAACTTCGGCGTTCGGCGGTGGCGTCGGCCCGTCGTGCCACTCTCGCTTCCCCCCCGTGAGCGTAACGTTGCAGTGATAGCCGTCGGGCGTCGCGGAGGGTCCCGTGAGACGCGTGGGAATCAAGATGCCGTTCGAACTCGCGTCGTCACGAACCGACGAAAGTGTCGTCGGTCCGAGGGTTCTCTCGGACCGAGGCATCGCGTCGTTGAGGACGCCGGTGTAGACGAGCAGTCCGAAACAGACCGCGAAGACGGCGACGATGGCCGCGACGGGTTCTGTCTGTGCCCTACCCGGAGACCAGCGTCGCATCAACTCCCTCCCACGAAACACAGCGAGCACGAAGCGTGCTATGCGCCCGTCGCCAGACCGGCCGGTGGTCTCTGAACTCCCGTATCGTCGCGCGGAAGTCGGCGGGCGAATCGAACACCGCGGACGGCGGCGACCCGGACAACACGCGGTTCAATCGGGAAGTGGAGTCGGAACGCCTTCCCCCGCCGGGAACGACCGGAACGACCGGGCCGTACGCGAACGTCGCGTGCGCGGTTCCGCCCTTTCCGTCTAGCCCCAGTCGTCGCGAGCCGAGTTTGATTTTCCGCGCCGATAGCGGGTGTTCGGCGGTCGCGGTGTAGGTGCATCCGGCGACGGAATCGACCGTATCGGCGACACTGGCGGCGTTCGGCGGCGGTGCGGTCGGCAGTTCGATGGCGACGCCGAGGACGGCGAAACTGACCACCGTCACGCCGAGCCAGACGTACCACGCATCGAGGGGTGCGTCGAACATGGGCCGGAATGGTTCCGTTTTCGTATTTAAATGTACGCCGAGAATATCGGAGGACGGGTCACCCGAGAACGAACACCCGCGAGCACTCAGGTCAGCGCACCCGCCAGCACGAACGCGAGGAGGTACACGACGGTCGCGGACAACACGCCGCGACCGACGCGGTAGCCGACCAGCGTCCGGTCGAGTCCGTGTTCGAGTCCGACCGCGAGCGTCGTGACGATGGCCGAAAGACAGAGGACGTAGATGCCGACCGCGAGGCCCAGTACATCGACCGGGAACGCGCTCCCGAACGAACCACCCATTCCCGACATACCGCCCGCCAGCGCGACGGTCGCACCCGAGACGAGGGGTCCGAATATCGCCGCCGTGTGTCGGAGGGTCTCGGTCACTTGCGAAAGCTCGCGTCGGGCCTCGCGTTCGACGCTCTGCAGGTCGTCCAAGTGGTCGGCCATCGCCAGAACGGCACCGCCAGCGGGTCGCCCCTCGTCCGCGGCGAGCGCGAGGAGCGCCACGGCGCTCCGAGCGCGGGGACTCGGTACCGTCGAAAGCGCCCCGTATTCGCCGAGAAACGACTCTCGAACGCCCATCCTGAGCTGTCGCTGTATTCGCGAGGCTCGCTCGAAGACGGCACCCGTCTCACCACCGAGTTCGTCGGCAGCGGCGACGATGGCCGTCTCGACCGCCAATCCTTCCTTCACCCGGCGACCGACGAGATAGAGCGCGTCCGTGAGGTCCGCTTCGACCGCTCGAACCCGGTTTCTGACGAGGATCGTCGGGCGCGTCACCTCGACCAGTAGGACACCGGCGAGAAAGCCGACGCAAGCTATCCAGCGCGTCCATCCGGGGAGGAAGACCGTCGTGATGACCAGCGCGAGACCGCCAGCACTGAGGCCGGAAATTATGACCGGCCACAGTCTTTCGGGAACGTCAGGGTGTGACCGCGAGACGTCCGGCGGCGGAAACGCAACCGGCCGACGAGTGAGTAACCACGCGCTCGTCACCAGCAGGAGCGCGGGAAGTAGAACGTCGTAACCGGCGACCAACACGGCGGACGACAGCGGCAGTCCCGCCGTTCGCGCCGCCGGAAGCACCGCGACCAGCGCCAGCGGGAGCAGGACGCCGAAAGCGTACACCGCCGTCGCTGGCCCGCGAATCTCGGCGACGAACTCCGCCATCCGCTCTCGCGTCCCGTCGAGAATCGCGGCGAGCGCGCGGTCCAACGTCCGCGTTCGTTCCCCTTCCGGTGCCTCGCTGGCCGCCGAAATCAGTACCATCGACCGATGAAGCGCCGGGTTCCACGATTCCCACTCGGCCGCGAACGTGGTCAATCCGGCCATCGGCGACCCGACCGAGCGTCGAACGTGATTGCCCAGACTCGACGCGAGTGGGCCATCACCCGTCCGTGCGGCGAACGCGGCGGCCCCTTCCGCGGTCGGTTCTATCCGCATCCACAACACGGCGCGGGCCGCGAGGTCGGGCGCGTCGCCGAGCGCTTGCGTCCGCTTCGCGGCGGCGAGGAGTTCGGGTACGCGGCGGATTAGCGCCGAGAAACCGACGGCGGTGGCGACCAGCAACCCCCCGACTACGATGCGGAGAGTTGGCGGAGCCACGACCGCACCGATGACGGCGACGAGACACCCGAAAACCGCCGCACCGTTCGCACCGCGACCGACTACAACGCTGTCGGTTTCGCCTCCCAGAAAGCCGATGGCCCGGTCGATGTCGTCGTCCGCCGACACATCCCACGGGTAGAGGGGTGCGAGGCGAGCACAGAGCGACTCGAAGCGTCGCACGATCACGCCGAGTCACCCTCGATTTGGTCACTTCCGCTCCCACCGTTTCCGCTTCCGCCGCTCTCGATTCGATTCGCCGTGACCTCGAACGAGGGCGCAACCCGTTCGACGCGCCGCTCGATACCCCGCGTTCGGGCGGCGAGTGCCGCCCGAACGTCCGCGTACGTCTCCGTCGATTCGGCGAGCGAGGCGACGAGGACGCTGTTTCCTCGCTCGATTCGACCGGTCGGAACGAGGTCCCCACCGTCGAGTTCGTACAGCGGTTCGAACCGCACCGAGTCGGTGCCGTCCGTTTCCGCGTCTCCGTTCGTAACGACCTCCTCGATACGCTTCACCCGCTTTCCGTGCGTACCGTCGATTTCGTAGGGTTCGAGGGTGACGACGAACTCGGTCGTCGCGAACGAGGAGGAAGGGACGCCGAGGTCGGTGACGACTCGTTCGTACACCGCATCGCCGCAATCGCCGTGTATCGTCCCGAGGACGGCGTTGCCGCTCGCGCCGACACGCATCGCTTCGTACAGCACGCTCGCCTCCTCGCCGCGGACTTCGCCGACGACGAGCGCGCCGTCCCCCAATCGGAGGGCCGTCCGAAGCGCGTCGGCCGGACGGAGTCCGGGTTCGTCGTCGTTCGCCGTCGTTCGGAGTAACTGCACGTCGCGGCCGTCTCCCTGCAAGGATTTGACCGGTAGTTCCGGCGTGTCTTCGAGGACGACGGTTCTGACTCGCGGGGGGAGTTCCCAGAGCAACGCCCCGAGGAGCGTCGTCTTCCCCGCCCCGCGCGGTCCGGCAACGAGTCCGGTTCCGGCGCGTTCGACGCCGACCGAGAGGAGGGCGGCCGCATCCGGCGGAAGCGTTCCGTTTGCGACCAGCGCCGGGAGAGTCCACCGCTCCTCGGATTGAACGCGGAAAGCGAACCCGATGCCGTCGCTGACGGGTTCGGTGACGCCCGCGACGCGGACGGTCGTGCCGTCGATTTCGGCAACGGCGTCGAGGGTCGGGCTCGCACGCGAGAACGCCCTGCCGCTCGTTCGCCGAAAGCGGGATGCGAGCGACGCCGCTCCGTCCGCAGTGAGGTGGACGTTCGTCTCCATCTCCTCGCCGTCCGCTCGCACGCGGAGCGGATTGTCGCCGACGGGGGCGGTTGCGAACACGTCGGAGACGGCCGGGTCGGCGAACAGGTCCGTGAGGACGCCGTATCCGTGCGTGTACTTCCGGAGAACGTCGGTGAGAGCGTCTACGTTCGCATCCTCGTTCGCCCCTGCTTCCGCGTTCTTGCCTGCCCCCGCATCCGCGACTGCCCTGACGGCACGGCCCGGTGCCCGCTCCCCTCCCGTAACGCCGCCGTTTGCGAGGAGCGTCGCGGCCCGGTCGAGCGTTTCGAACGTGTCGGGTGCGAGGTCGTACTCCAGCGGTTCGAGGTGATAGATACGACGCGATTCACCGAACCGCTCCGCGTCGGTTCCCGCCTCGTAGTGGCGAACCGTCGCGCCGGTCGAAAGCGAATACCGGTCGTCAAGTCGGGCATCCGCGGCCGGACGGAGCGACACTTGCGACCGGGCGATGGTCGGCCCGACGAACGGACGAAAGAGGGTCGAATAGCCGTCGAACCGATGGACGCCCTCCGCGACGCCGGTTTCCACGGCGATGTCGGAAACCGGTCCCGCCCGTCCGACGGCATCCACGCCCGCTCGAATCGGGTTGGAACGCGCTCGTTCCGCGAGCGTGTCGTCGTGGACGGCGACCCGCTCAACGAACCGTCCCGCCGCCACGAGAAACGCCGCACCGTCGCCTTCGTACGTCCGTTCGACGCCGGTCGCCCACGACACGATTCGGTCCGCGTCGCGGTCAGTGAGCGCGTCGATGACTGTTGCGCGGCACGCGGGGCGTTCGGCGAGTTCGCCGTTTCCGGGACAGTTGTCCGCATCGACGGTCAACGTCGCGCCGTCGAACGAGGGGTCACAGCGGCAGTCCCGGTCGTCGGGCGAAACGCTCGACAGTGGGTTCCACATGGACTCCCGTGGTCGCGTTCTCCGTCTTAAAGTTGAGCCGCCGGGACGACGAGGACGGTACGATGTCCGCGGTATTCGACCAACAGCAGCGCGATGTCGCGCCGGGCGGGTGCGTGGACGACGATCGACTCTCCGTCCGGTCGGACGGTCCACCCGCCGTCCGTCCCGCTTCTCGTCGCGACGCGAACGTCGAACGGGACGTGTCGGACGCGGGTCGGTCCGCCCGCGACGCGATACGCGAGCACGTCTCCGAAGTCGTCTTTCGGGCTTCGACGGCCGGGAACGCCGCCGATGGCGACGAACTCGATTCGTCCGACCGTCACGGATTCGGGTGGGAGCGACAGCGAAACCGCTCTTCGCGCGCCGCTCGGGTTCCCCTCGCTCGGTGGGGGGTCACCGAACCGGACGGCGGTTTCGTCGGTGAGGTCGGTCATCGAGCGCGAGACGGTCGCCAGTTCCGCGTCGGCGCGGTACGTCGCCCGGTCCCGACGGGCGTGATTGATGGCGGGAACGGAGACGCTACAGAGGGCGACCGCGAGCACCACGGCGAGAACGGTGCGAACGCTCACAACAGCTCGCGGAGGCGCGCCGTGAGCGAACGGTCGCCCGATTCGGTTCGGTCGCCGTCGGTGCGTGGGATTTCGTACGGTGATGGGGGGTTCGACCGGCTGGAACCTCCGGAATCGTCACTCGAGTGCTGTCGGCCGATTTTCGACCCGCCCTCGGAATCCGTCCCGAATCGCCTTTCGGAGACCGCCCGATTCGACCGGGAAGCCGTCCGGTTCCTCCCGCTTTCGAAACTCCGCTCCGAGGGGTCTGACTGACACGCTTCGGCCTTCGCTAGCGCGGCGTCTACGCGGCGTTCCACGTCGTCGTTGACCGCACGAATGTTGCCGACGTAGCCGCGAAGGGCCTGGACCGCGGCGTCGAGTTCGTCCAGTTCGGTTTCGAGTTCGTCCATCCGCGCGGCGAGGTCGGCCGTCGTCCGGCGGAGTTCCGCATCGTCCTCTAGTGCGGGCATTTCACCGTCCGTCAGCGTTTGTTCGAGCGTTGACACGCGTTCGGAAAGCGTTTCGAGGTCGGGCATCGTCGGTGTTGTCCGCGTTCCCCTATTTAAGGCTTCGTGGAGCGAGAAAAGGGGTTTTCTTTTCCTTTGTTTCTCGATATTTACGCCGGATTACGTCGGAAAATTCATATGTCGTGAATCAGTTCCATCGCCCATGAAAGTCGTCCTGATTGGGGTGGGTCAAGCGGGAGGAAAACTCACTCAGAGACTGGTAGAATTCGACGCGAACATGGATTTCAACGCGGTTCAAGGCGCGTTGGCTATCAACTCCGCGAAAACCGACCTGCAATCGCTCGACCTCGATACCGTCCTCGTCGGCCAAGACCGAGTGAAGGGCCACGGGGTCGGCGGGGACAACGAACTCGGCGCTGAAGTGATGCAAGACGACGCCGGTGAAGTGATGAACGCCCTCGACGGCCGAATCACCGCGAGGGCGGACGCCCTCTTCGTCGTCGCGGGACTTGGCGGCGGAACCGGAAGCGGCGGCGCGCCGGTCCTCATCCACGAACTCCAGCGAATCTACGAGATACCCGTCTACGCGCTCGGCGTCCTCCCCGGGCACGGCGAAGGGGCGATGTACCAAGCCAACGCGGGACGCTCGCTGAAGACCGTCATCCGCGAGGCCGACGCAACCCTCCTCATCGACAACGACGCGTGGCACGAGACGGGCCAGAGCGTCGGCGAGGCGTTCGAGAACATCAACCAGCAGATAGCCCAGCGCGTCGGCCTGCTTCTCGCGTCCGGCGAGGCGGTCGAAGGCGTCGGCGAAAGCGTCGTGGATTCGAGCGAAGTCATCAACACGCTTCGCTCGGGCGGCGTCGCGGCGCTCGGCTACGCCAGCGCCGGTGCCAGTGAGGACAGCGGCGAGAACATCAACACCGTGACGAGCAACACTCGGCAGGCGGTTCTGAGCAACCTCAGCATGCCGAAAGCGACCGACGCTGACTCCGCGCTGTTGGTCGTCGCGGGCGACGCCGACAGGATTCCGCGAAAGGGCGTCGAGAAGGCCCGACGATGGCTCGAAGGCGAGACCGGCAGCCTGCAGGTTCGCGGCGGGGACTTCCCGCTCGACAGCGAACGACTCGCCTCGCTCGTCCTCCTCGGCGGCGTCGAACGTTCGCCGCGCATGCAGGAGTTCATGGAGCGCGCGAAGGAAGCGAACAAGCAGGAAACGCGCGAGGAAGACCCGGCCGAGATGTTCCACAACGACGAGATAGACGACCTGTTCTGAGTCTCCGGTGGTCGGGGATTATTCGAATTCGTCCGTAACCAACCGCTCTATTCTGTCGAGTCCGAGTTCGATTCGGTCGAGGCTGTTGGCAAAGCTCAGTCTGAGATACCCCTCGCCAGCATCGCTGAACGCGCCGCCGGGTGCGGTGACGACGCCGTAATCGGACAGCAGGCGTTCCGCGACGTCGAAACTCGACCCGTCCAATTCGCTCACGTCGAGGAAGGTGTAAAACGCACCCTCGGGACGCGGACAGGAGATGTGCGGAATCTCGACGACGCGCTCGGTCAGGTAATCGCGGCGCTCGCGGAACGCGTCGTGCATCTCGTGAACCGGTTCCTGTGTGCCGGTTACCGCCGCGAGCGCGGCCTGCTGGCCGACGCTCGACGGACAGGCGGTCGTACTCTCCCCGAGGCTCGTGGCGGCTTCGACGATGGACTCCGGTCCGACGAGCCATCCTATTCGCCACCCCGTCATGGCGTACGTTTTCGAGCAGGAATCGACCGTCAGCACGCCCTCGTAGTCGGTGTACGACGTGATGCGTCGGTAGTCGTCGTCGTACGTCAACCGCGCATACACCTCGTCTGCGATGACGTAGGCGTCGTGGTCGGCAGCCGCTTCGACGACCGCCTTCACGGCGTCCTCGTCGTAAATCCGTCCCGTGGGGTTCGACGGCGTGGTCAGGATGATGGCGGCGGTGTCCTCGTTCAGGTTCTCGATGATGCGGTCCGAGTCGAGGTCGAACCCGCTTTCCTCGGCCAGCGGCACTTCGACCGGTTCCGCACCGGCGAGGATAACCTGATTTCGGTAGTTCGGCCACGCGGGCGTCGGGATGATGACTTCCTCGTCCGGGTCCACGATGGCGGACAGCGCCAACGATAGCGCCTCCATCCCGCCGTTCGTAACCGTCACTTCTTCGGGCGAAACGGGGACGTTCGTCTCGGTCTCCATTCGCTCGGCTATCGCTTCGCGGAGCTCGGGGATTCCGGCCCCGGAGGTGTAGTGCGTCGCGCCGTCGCGGGCGGCTTCCGCCGCCGCGTCGATGACATGTTCGGGGGTGTCGAAGTCCGGTTCGCCGACTTCCAGTCGAACGAGGTCGCCGCCTCGCTCCTCGGCGAGTTCGAACATCACGCGGATGCCCGACCGCTCGAAGGCGTCTGTCCGTGCGGATGTCTTCATGTATCCGCCGTCGTTTTCGCGCGGCAAGTAGCTTCGCAGTCCCCCCGCGGTTTGCCGGGTCACGGGACTTCGGACGACCGAGCGAACGAACGAGGACCGGCGAACGACCGAGAGCGGACGGGAACCTATTAGACCGCCCCGCCGCCAGTTTCGAGTATGGTATCAGAACTCTTCGACGCCGAGCGTTGGGAGGAGATTTCCGACTTCGATTTCCGCGATATCACGTACCACCGGGCCAAAGACCAGGGAACGGTCCGCATCGCGTTCGACCGCCCGGAGGTTCGAAACGCCTTCCGCCCCGGTACGGTGGACGAACTGTATCGCGCGTTGGACCACGCCAAACGCCAGTCGGACGTCGGTTGCGTCCTCCTCACCGGCAACGGGCCGTCGCCGAAGGACGACGGCTGGGCGTTCTGCTCCGGCGGCGACCAGCGTGTGCGCGGGGGAGAGGGATACGAATATCAGGGAGAGGATGCCGATAGCGAGGACGCGTCCGAGGCGGGCCGCCTGCACATCCTCGAAGTTCAGCGGCTCATCCGCCACATCCCGAAACCCGTCATCTGCGTCGTTCCGGGATGGGCCGTCGGCGGCGGTCACAGCCTCCACGTCGTCTGCGACATGACCCTCGCGTCCGAGGAGCACGCCAAATTCCTCCAGACCGACCCCGACGTGGCGAGTTTCGACGGGGGGTTCGGTTCCGCCTACCTCGCACGGCAGGTCGGCCAGAAGAAGGCCCGCGAGATATTCTTCGTCGGCAAGACCTACTCCGCCGAGGAAGCCGAGGAGATGGGCATGGTGAACGAATCGGTTCCGCACGAGGAACTGGAGGAGGTGGCACTGGACTGGGCCGAGGAAATCAACGGCAAGAGTCCGACCGCGATTCGCATGCTGAAGTACGCCTTCAACCTCGAAGACGACGGCCTCGTCGGCCAGCAGGTGTTCGCCGGGGAAGCGACCCGCCTCGCGTACATGACCGACGAAGCGCAGGAGGGACGGGACGCGTTCGTGGAAAAGCGCGACCCGGACTTCTCGGACTATCCGTGGCATTACTAAGCACCTTTTACCACCCACCTTTTACGACGGTCACAAACGAGAGCGATGGCGAACGCCATCGCTCTTATTGGTTCCCTGTAAAAGCTGGACCAAAAGCACTCCTCCCTCGCTTCGCGTTGCTCCGGAAGACGCAAAGCGTCTTCCGTACTCTCGTTCGCTTCGCTCACGAGAACTCCGCTCGGTCGTCGGCCCGCTCGCTCGTCGCTACGCTCCTCGCTCGCGGTGAGTGACCGACCGCCTGGTGTTCGTGGAGAGGAACTTCGAAGCGGCGGGAAAGTCGTTCAGCGGAAGGTCAATCGACCGTTTCACCCTACAGAGGCATTATATTCTCCCGGAGAAACACAAAAACGAACATGACTGAGACAGTCGATGGAAACAACACCCTGCTACCGGGGATGGCAGCAACGGGTATTTCAGTGTTCCTCGTCGTCGTTGCGATGTGGTTCTGGACCGAATTCGCGTTCGCGAAGCCACCGCTTTCGATTCCAGTAATGGTCTACTTTCTGGGCGGGGTTTCACTCATACAACTCGCACGGAGTGTCTTCATGGACGATTGGACGCGTCGCAGCGCTGCTCTCGGCGTCGTCGTCGGAGTCCTCGTGATGCTCTTCGGCATGCGGCCGATGGGCCACTGTGCAGACACGACCGCATCGAACTGCGGCACCTCGTTCAATCCCGTTTTCCCCGTTCTCGCCCTTGGATTTCTGCTGACGACCACACTGCTGTACGTCGATATTCGACGACGGTAGGTCGTCAGAGTTCCTTATCGTACACGTATCGCTCACAGTCGAAGTCGTCGTCCCAGTTCTCCACGATTCGCTCGAATCCACGCGCTTCGTAGAAGCCGATGGCGTTCTCGTTCGGTCCGATGGCCGACAGTTGCAGTCGCATCACGTTCTGTCCCCGTAGTTCCGCCTCGAACCGGTCGAGCAGTCGCGTGCCGACGCCCGCTCCCCAGTGGTCAGGATGGACGTAGATTCGATAGAGGTGGAATCCCGCTTCGCGTTCCCCGTCCGGGATGCCGATGACGAACCCGACCACCGTTCCCTTACGCTCCGCGACGAAGAACGGGCGCTCGTCGCGATTCACGTCGGCGACGACGTTCTCGACCGCGAACCACGAATCGACGGTTTCCTCGACCGCTTCCGCGCCCATCACGTCGTCGTAGGCGGCGTGCCACGAGGCACGAGCGACGCGCTGGATGGCGGCAGCGTCGTCCTCCCTCGCCCCTCGAATCGGCACGGCGTCGTTCATACGACGGTGGTCGTACCGTCCGCACATATCGTTTTCCGAGTAACTGGAACCCCATCGCTCTCCATTTAAGTAGTTCTCGTGATAAGGTGGAGATATGGACGGTTCGAGGCCGGTTCTCCGATGCTCATTTCTCGCGAGTGACTGCTCTTTTCGCACTTGATGTCCCGCGACCGTCGATAGCTGCCGCGGTTTCGTTTAAGTAGTTCTCGTGACAAGGAGGGGCTATGGACGGAACGAGGCCGGTTCTACCGTACATTACATCTCAGAGCGACAGTGACGACAGTCGCCATCGTATCCCCGTTACGCCCTGTTCTCTCGACGGTCGTCGTCTCCCCACCGGTCCGTCAAACTCGGGAGGTTCGGGTCGCGGTGCGGATTTCGGCCGTGGACGGCGAACTCCAAGTCCTGTTCCTCGATTTGGTGTTTCAGGACCCGCCGAAGTCGATTCAGACTCGTGATATCCAGTCCGTGTTTCGTCGTGAGTTCGGTGAATTGCTCCTCGTCGGTGAGCGACTGAAACGACTCGTAGAGCTCCGTCAGTCGTTCTGGGGGCTGTTGGCGAATCCACCGGTCGTCGTGCAACCCGAGGTAGTGTTCGCGCTCACGGTCTACCACGTGACGGATAACGACCAGCGCGACCTTCGGGATGGCCCGCTGGCTCCCGAAGACGGTCAAATCCAACTCGCTCATGATGCCGATAACGCAGTCTCGCTGCCACGGCGTCACCGACAGGTCGTTACAGAGCGCGTGGCTAACCCGCAGTTTGTCGAGCTGGTGCATCCGACTGCTGTGGCCCGCCATCGCGGAGTGGCGCTCCTCGTGTAGCCGACGGACGTTTTCGCTCAAATCCGATTCCGGCGAGTCCGCCCGCCCGATGACCGTCGCGCTCGGCGTGACGGGACCCCAGCGACGAACCGACTGGTCGCGCTGGAGGTCGGCCCGTCGGACCGTCCCGTCCCCCGGGCGTCTGCTCAGTTGCAGTGGCATGTCGTCGCTCACACTCCGCCCGTCGTCGGACTGCCAGTGAACGACGTGCGAACCGCCGTCAGTTTGACGCATCGCGTCCCACTACTCGGTCGATATAGTTCAAAGGTGTGCCTCGGGAGAGACCGTTGACACTATCCGGCGAAATGTCGGCTACTCTTCCCAATGCAAAGATACTTTCCGCGCGTAATGGTAGTACAACTATGAAGAATCGAACGGCCGCGCTCGTCGGAGTCATCCCCGGTTTTCTCCCTGTTGCGGTCCTGTACGCGGATGGGTATTGGGACGTACAGTTGGCGGGGGTCATCTGGGGCATCTACGCGCTCGGTGGATGGCTAATACTCCGGCGGGAAGACATCTGGCGGACGCGGGGTAACCGATGGAGTGCCCTGCTCGTCGTCGTGGCGATGGGCGGGTCACAGTTCGGCGTCCACATGGACCTCCCGATATCGGAGAAACTAACCATCGCGCTCTGGTTCCTCGTCCTCGGCGTCGCGTTCGCGGCGGCAGCCATCGGCGTCGAGATGGCCGAAACGACCGGCGGGCGGGCGTCCGAGCAAAATAGCCACGTTCCGTCCGCCGACTGACGAATGTGGACGTGCGAGATGGTGGTTGGATACCCACCGCTCACAGAGGGCCATGGTTCACCGCAGAAGCGACCTCGTACCGTCCATATCTCCACCTTGTGACGAGAATCACTTAAATGACGTCCCGCGGAGCGTCGCCGACTAATTACGAGGAGATGGCTCTGTTGAAATCCTATCGTTCCAACATTTGTCTCGCTGGAATAGCCGTTCGGTGGGTGTGCATATGTATCACTACGATTCCTGCCAGATTGGGCGCATATTGTCTATCGGCGTGGCCGAGACAGAGAGTGTAGTCAGTAGAGAACGTACGATTGCTCGCTTGAGTCAGTGTTCTACCGTCTCGTGATCGTCTTCGGCACTACGAGTTTGGCGACGCTGACAAGCGCTATCAGATGAACACCGACTCCAATTACAAACAAGGCGAACGTATTTGACTGCCCGGTCACTCCTGCAACATACACTTTCACCGGCCAGTACATCGGGAGGATGCTCGCAAGAAATTGAAGCGGTTCAGAGACCACTGCAATGACCAGTGCTGGCCCGAGGAGAACGATATTCATGAATTTACTGAGCGCGATACCCTCTATCGAGTTCGAAGCCACCAGCCCCAATACTAAGCCGATGACGGGTCCACTCAGGGCGCCTAGAACCACCGTCCCGAGAAGGATCAGTGCCGATGACTGTACGAGACCGACGACGAGCAACGCCGGAAGCGTGGAGAGAAACGAGAAGAAGAACGTGGTACTGCCTCGGTAGAGCAGATATCCGTTTAGTGAGAGTGGGGATGTTCGGTACGCAGTGAGGATATCAGTATCGCGGTCTTCTAAGATGAGCATCCCGACGATGAAGCCGAAAATTCCCGGCCCGAACACCGCCATCGATCCCGCGATCACCGGATAGTACACCGTTAGATCAACGATTCCGGCGAGTCTCGTAGTGATGACTGGGGCAATCACTCGGATGACTCCCGCGAGGAGCAACGGACCCGCCGCTGCAAACGCTAACATCGGATCACGGAGCCAGTTTTTGGCGTCCGTCACGAGCAGACCGACCCACGGAGACTGCGGCATGGGCATCCATCGATCCATTCCAGTCGATTGAGTCGATCCGTGCCCGAGTTTCCGCCCAGGGTCACCCTGCCGAAGAATGTCACGGTCGAACGACCGACGGGCCCACAAAAACGTGAGAGTCGTTCCCACTACTAGATATGCGAACGCGTAAATGACCTTCCACAACGAGACGGAACGGACGCCCGCCTCGATAGTGATGAGGAGCGGTTGAACCGGGAGGAGGTAGAATGCGGGCGTATTGAATAAGCCTAGGTATCCAAGAATCGGTGAGAAGAGGATAGTACCCCAGACAGCGGCGCTCAGGAAAAACTCGTTTATCGAATCGAAGCGAGAGACGGCAACGAACCCAAGAAAAACGATAAGCAACGAGGAAAGAAGAACTCCGAACAAGAGGACCGCGATTCGGGGCGAGAGTCCAAATTCGGAGACCGCGACAGCGAACGATGCACTGACGGCAAGAGTAGAGAGCGAAGCGGCCTTCGAAAAGAGATAGCCGGTGGCGTCGAGCGGTGAGACAACGAGCGCTTGGAGGACTCCTTCTGTCTTCTCGTATAGCACCAGCACGGCGATAAAGTAAAATCCGAGCACAGCCGGGTCTGTTGCGATCAGTAAAATGACTATATCCGGGTTAATGTCCTGCCCGGCGAGCTGGAGTCCCAGCACTAACAGGCTCGTGAGTACCACATAGACAGGGATGATTCCATATCGAAACTGAAGGCGAATATCCCATTTGAGCATCTCGACGACCGGATGGACCGCCGACCGCTCCTGGTGAGCATCATCCTGTCTTGCGCTTTGATTGGACCTCATTGGAGTGTTTCACCAGTTATCTCGATGAACACATCGGCCAGGGTCGCCTCTTCGGAGTGAATCGTCTCAACCTCATTGCGCGCAAGAAGGTCTTGGAACGCATCGTTCGTCCCGAGGTCATCAAGCGGGAACTCCTGAGAGAGGAGCTCGCCCTCCTCCCGGTATTCGACACGGACACGTTGCTGACCATGTGCGATCTTCAGCTGGCGCGGCGTATCGACGACCGGGAGCGCACCGTTCACGATGAACGCGACGCGGTCGCAGAGTCGGTCTGCGACGGTCATGTCGTGGGTCGTGAGAAAGACCGTCGTTCCGTTGTCACGGAGGGATTCGATGACGCTCATCACATCCCGGGCGCTGCTCGGATCGATGCCACCCGTTGGTTCATCGAGAAACACGAGCTCTGGGTCGTGCAGTAGCGATCGGACAAAGTTCAGGCGCATCTGCATCCCTTTCGAGTAGGTGCCGACGCGACGGTCAACTGCGTCGGCGATACCGACAGTATCGAGCAGTTCGAGGGGGTCTCGTTTGTGTCCCCCGTACAGAGACCCGAACAGCTCGAGGTTCTCGCGTCCGGTGAGTTTCTGATAGAGAGTCGGCGTTTCCGGAGAGACACCGATGTGGCGATACAGGTCGGATCCCCACTCGACCACCGGCCGGTCCAAGACTGTTGCACCTCCCTCGTAATCGTCGAGGAGTCCAGTCAGGATTTTCTGCGTCGTGGTCTTTCCGGCTCCGCTTGGACCGAGAAATCCGAACACTTCGCCAGGCTGAACCTCGAAATCCAGTCCTTTCAGTGCCTGGTGGTCGCTGCCGTGGTATGTGTATTCGAGGCCTTCCGCACGGATCACACTCATTCGTCCACAAGCGACTCGTAGCTATGTGCTACAGGGAAGGTCCCCGAGGGATTGACCATTCTCTCACAGTGCTCTTGTCGTTGCATACCTGTGTCTTGAGTGTATGAGTAATTCACTCTTTCGCTCATGAGCGATGAGCAATACGCTCATTACTCTACAGAGCGACGGATCGATATGAGCGGTTTCAGTGACGAAGAGCGACGTGAGATAGAGGAACGGCTCGTGGAGACCGGGCGTGATCTTTTCACCAGATATGGGTTCCAGAAGACGACGATGCAAGACATCACGGAACAAGTTGGGATCGGTGAGGGGACGTTCTACCAGTTTTTTGATAGCAAATCGGGGCTATACATTCGGGTGCTCCTCCGCGAACAGAACGAATTGATTAACGCGGTTGAGGCCGAGCTAGAAGGGCTCACGGATTCCGACGAGCAGCTCGACCGGTTATTCCGGAGATGGGTAGCCGAGTTCGAACAGCGCCCCTTGCTTCTGCGAAGTCATCATAATCCACAGCAGATCGTGCAGGCCGTGAATGGACAGGACTTCGCCGAGCTGCGAGACGACATCTCGAATCGGATGACTCCCTTGATTGCAGATATTCAGAATCGAAGTGAGGGATACATCACAGAGATCCGCCCAGAGGCGGTTATCGAGCTGTTGTCTCTCCTGGAAGTCGTTGCAGCGAATAAGGACGCTCATGATGAACTCGGTTGGAGCGGGTATGATGGGTTCAAAGAGATTGTTATTACAATTCTGAAACAGGGTCTGCTTTGGCAATGAGAAGTTGCTATCTGTCGAATCGTGACCGGTGTCACTAATGACCGATACGCGCTGTGTATGCAGCACGATGGAATTGACAGAACTTCGAGAAGTTGAGATTCCCGCTGATAGACTGACGCTCTATATCTAACGTTCAGAGTGTCTTGTCGATGTTGTGAGTGAGACAGCCGACAACAAGTTCACGGAACTGTTTCCACCAGTGACGTGAGCGGACGAATGCACCGTATTTACGTTTGAGGCGAGAGTTTACCGTCTCGTTTTGACTGCGCTGACCGTAGAGGGCAGCGTCCAGTCGAGCATTCCACGCTTTGTGGAGTGACGAAAATTCGCGGTGTTTGATGAGCGGACGAGCACCAGTTTCACGGGCTAACGCGCGAACCTTCTGTTCGTCGTATCCCTTGTCACCGAGGAGAATCGCTACTTCCCCGGTATTCCGCTTGATGAGTGACGGTGCGATCTGTGAGTCGTGTTTCCGTGTCGTTGTCACGTCTAAGTCGATGATGGCGTTCACCCTCGTGTCCACGAGAAGTGTGACTTTCAACTGCTGAATCGTCAGCTTCGTCCGTTTCGTGTAGTGCTTCGAGGCGTGACTTCGGTCAAAACCCGAGGCATCAATCCCGACGACACCATTGGTCGGGAGAAGCGTGGCTGAGAGGTTGAGAAGAACCCGCCAAACAGCCGTGTCGAGTCGGTTGAACGCTTTACACAACGTTGAGGGCGACGGGAGTTCCTGAAGGCCAATAGCTCTCCGAATCCGGGGCATCTCGATAAGTTCGTCAAGAAGCATCCGGTACGTCGTATTCTTCCGAACCTTGAGGCAGAGTAAGACGATGTGTTGGTGGAGTGTGTACCGCCGTTTCGAGAACTTCGAGGAGTAGCGAGCAACAGCTCGCCGAGCCAAGTGATACGCCTGCTCAACGAACCGGAGTAACCGCGACTTCGGGAGGGCCTGCATTCATTCACACTACTAGCCGTATCTGTAACTCTCTGAGGATTTCAACAGAGCCGAGGAGATGTAACGTCGAACCGAGCGGTCGCCACCGAAAATCGAGCGATTGCTGTCGAACGACGAGTACCAGAGAACGACCGCCGTACCGTCCATAACTCCACCTTGTCACGAGAACTACTTAAACCACCGTCGCGGTATCGAGTTCGGCTCCGAGACAGTAAGCGAAAACGCCGGTGGAGTTTCCTGAAACCGTAGATGCTATACACCTCTCGCGGGAACTATCTCGATAATGAACGATACGGCCACCGAAATCTCCCGACGGAAAGCGTGGCTGATGGCGGCCCGCCCACACACGCTCCCGGCCGCCGCCGCGCCCGTCATCGTCGGCGTCGGCTTCGCGCTCCACGAGGGGCTGTTTGCGCCCCTCCCTGCGCTCGCGGCGCTCGTCGGCGCGGCGCTCATCCAAGTCGGCACGAACTTCGCAAACGACTACTACGACGCCGTGAAGGGCGTCGATACCGACGAACGAACGGGTTTTACCCGCGTCACTCAGTCGGGGCTCATCTCCCCGAGCAAAGTCAAGCAGGCGATGTACGGCACCTTCCTGCTCGCCATCGTCGTCGGGGTCTACCTGGTCTACGTCGGCGGCCTTCCGATTCTCGTCATCGGTCTCGCCAGCGTCGTCAGCGGCATCGCCTACGCGGGCGGGCCGTTCCCGCTCGGTTCCAACGGATTGGGCGACCTGTTCGTCTTCGTCTTCTTCGGCGTCATCGCCGTGATGGGGACGTTCTACGTACAGGCCGCACAGATTCTCGCCGCCCCGTTTTCCATCGGAGTCCCCGGGGGAACCGTCACGATGCACGCGTTTCTCGCAAGTCTCCCCGTCGCGGCGATTTCGACGAACATCCTCGTCGTGAATAACATCCGCGACCTGGAGAACGACCGGAAAGCCGGTAAGCGGACGCTCGCGGTGCTCATCGGCTACCGAGCGAGTCGCGGCGAGTACCTCGGCATGCTCGCGCTCGCCTACCTCGTCCCCGTCTACTTCGCCGCGACCGCGGCGTTCGGGGTCGGCGTCCTCCTGCCGCTCCTGACGGTTCCCTACGCCGCGATGGTCGCACGGACAGTCCTCACGAAAACGTCCGGGGAAGCCCTCAACCCCGCCCTCGAACAGACCGGAAAGCTGCTGGCCGCCTACTCGGTCTGCTTCGCCCTCGGAATGGTGGCATGAACGTCGAGACACACGAGTTTTCGCTTCCGTTGACATCGCCGCTCGACACGGCTCACGGAGCCATCGAGCACCGGAAGGGCATCCTCGTCCGCATCGAGGACGGCGACGAGGTAGGCATCGGCGAAGCGACGCCGCTTCCGGGGTGGACGGAATCGCTCCCCGCCTGTCGGGCGGCTATCGCACACGTCGATGACCCCGAAACGGAACTCTCCAGCCTCGAAGCGACGCCGGCGGCCAGACACGGCGTCTCGCTCGCGCTGGCGGATCTCCGATCGAAGCGGGCGGAAGAGCCGCTATATCGGTACCTCGGCGGGACGGAGCGGGTCGAAGCCGTTCCGACGAACGCGACCGTCGGCGACGCCCCACGCGACGAGACGGTGGCGGCGGTGAACGAGGCGGTCGATGCGGGTTTCGAGTGCGTGAAGGTGAAAATCGGCGCGCGGTCGGTGACGGACGACGTGGCTCGACTCCGAGCGGTACGGGACTCTGTCGGGTCCGAGGTGGAACTCCGCGCAGACGCGAACGGTGGTTGGTCGCGCACACAGGCGCGCGAAGCGTTCCACAAACTCGATACCCTCGGGGTCGCGTACGTCGAACAACCCCTTTCGTTGACGGACGTCGAGGGATTGACCGACCTTCGCGGTCGGTCGGTCGGCGTCGCGGTAGACGAGTCTCTCGTCGATTCGTCGGTCGATGCGATTCTGGAGGCCGACGCCGCCGACGTGCTCATCTGCAAGCCGATGGTGCTCGGCGGTCCGGACAGGGCCGTCGAGGTCGCCGACCGCGCCCGCGATTCGGGCGTCACACCTGTCGTCACGACGACCATCGACGGCGTCGTGGCCCGAACGGCGGCGGTTCACGCGGCGGCGGCGATTCCCGACCGCCCCGCCTGCGGGTTGGCGACCGGAACGCTGTTGGCCCGCGACTTGGGCCCCGACCGGACGCGACTCGTGGACGGGGCTGTCGGCGTCCCGCAGGAACCGGGCAACGGCGTGGCGGACACGTGGGGTGCGCGATGAACGACTGGCTGACACACCGTGCCGACGCGTCGCCCGCGGCGACCGCCATCGTCGAGGCGACGGACGGGATCGAATGGACCTACGAGCGACTCGATTCTGCGGTCGAGGTAACCGCGGGAAAACTCGCGGCGCTGGGGCTTCGGGAGGGCGACCACCTCGGCATGCTGATGGAGACGCGGATGGATGGCGTCGTCCTCGTTCATGCGGCGATGCGACTCGGGTGCGTACTCGTCCCGCTGAACGTCCGCCTCGCCACGCCGGAACTCCGGCGGCAGGTGGCCGTAACGGACCTCTCGGCGCTCGTCTGCGAAGCCGAGACGGAATCGGTCGCCCGCGACGCGGCGGGGGACGTCCCCGTCGTCTCGGTCGACCCGTCGGACACGACGCTCGCCGACCGCGGCCCGGCGGCGTTCACGCCCGCCGACTGGTCGCGCGAGGACCCGCAAGTGCTCCTGTTCACGTCGGGGACGACCGGCAATCCAAAGGCCGTCACGCTCACGATGGGCAACCTGTACGCCAGCGCGACCGCCTCGGCGTTCCGCCTCGGCGTCCTCCCCGCCGACCGTTGGCACCTCTGCCTTTCGACGTATCACATGGGCGGACTCGCGCCGCTCCTCCGTTCGACGCTGTACGGGACGGCGGTCGTCCTGCAGGAGGGGTTCGACGCGGAGGAAACCCTATCTCACCTCCGCGAGTACGGACCGACCGGCATCTCGCTCGTCCCGACCATGCTTCGGCGACTCCTCGATGGGGGGGACCTCCCCGACTCGCTCCGGTTCGTCCTCCTCGGCGGCGCGCCCGCCCGCGACGACCTCATCGAGGAGTGTACGGACCGCGGCGTTCCGGTGTGCCCCACCTACGGCATGACGGAAACGGCCTCCCAAATCGCCACCGCCAGCCCCGACGAAGCGGCGTCGTACGTCGGCACCGTCGGACGGCCGCTGGTGTTCACGGACGTCTCCGTCGTCCGCGACGACGGATCGCTGGCGCCGCGCGGAGAACCGGGCGAACTCGTCGTCTCCGGGCCGACCGTGATGGCGGGGTACTACGGGAATCCCAAGGCGACCGAGGAGGCGTTTTGCGAGCGCGGCTTGCGGACGGGCGACGTCGGGTACCGCGACGAAGGCGGCCGACTGTGGGTGTTGAACCGCCGCTTCGACCGCATCCTCACCGGCGGCGAGAACGTCCACCCCGGCGAGGTCGTCGACGTGCTCCGCGACCATCCGGACGTGGCCGAGGTCGCGGTCGCGGGCGTCGAGGACGACGAATGGGGCGAGCGAGTCGCCGCGCTCGTCGTGCCCGCCGACGACGCGTCCGTCACGCTCGACTCGCTCCGGGAATTCTGCGACGGACGCCTCGCGGGATACAAACACCCACGTCTGCTCGACACCGCCGCCGAACTGCCGCGGACCACCTCCGGGACGGTGGACCGCGAGGCGGTTCGGGAGCGATTTCGGTAGTTGCGAGTTCGGTGGGAGCGATTTCGGAGATTCCTCCCGACGATACCGCCGAGCACGGGACGGTGGCGACGACCCCGCGACGACCAACCCTTTTATCGAATCCGCGCCTATTCGTTGGCGTGTGTACACTCATCGTGGCGTGGCTGGTGTTCGAGGACGCGCCCGTCGTCGCCGCCGCGAATCGGGACGAAGCGTTCGGGCGGCCGTCGCGGCCGCCCGGCGTGCTGGACCGAAACCCGAGGGTCGTCGCCCCGCAGGACGAGGAGGCTGGCGGAACGTGGATCGGCTACAACGACCGCGGCCTGTTCGTCGGCGTGACGAACCGGTGGGTCGAACTTGAGGGCGAACGCTCCCGCGGCCTCCTCGTCCGGGACGCGCTCTCCCACGAGTCGGCCGCGTCCGCCCGCGAGTTCGTCGTGAACGAACTCGACGAACGAACCTACGCCGGGTTCAACCTCCTGCTCGCGGATTCGACGGAAGCGACCCTGTTCGAATGGGACGGAACGCTCGAAACGACGCGACTCGACCCCGGTGTCCACGTGGTCGTGAACCGAGGATTCGACGACGCGGCACCGAAATCGGAGCGGATTCTCTCGCTCGCGGCGGCGAATCCGGACGACCCGCCGTCGCTCGCCGACTGGCGGGAGCGAGCGAAGTCGGTCCTCCGAAATCACGAGGTCGAAGCGTGCGTCCACGGCGACGGGTACGGCACCCGCTCGTCGTCCATCGTAACTCTGTTCGAGGACGGGTCCGGCACCTACGAGTTCGCCGACGGCCCGCCCTGTGAGACATCGTACGATAACGCGGAAGGTCACATTTAAACGCCCGCCCGTCCCTGTATTGAACATGAGCACGGCAACGTCCGAGGAGGACCTCACCGAGGACGAGTACAACGGACTCGAACTCGTCCGCGAGACGGGCGGCATCCATCAGAGCGATTTCTGGAAACGGCTCGACGTCTCGTCGCGGAAGGGAAGCCGAATCGTCGAATCGCTGGAGCGGAAAGGGTTCGTCCAGCGACAGGAAACGGTCTACGAGGGACACAACACCTACTTCATCACGCCCGCCGCGAAGGACCTCGACTTCTCGCTGTTGATGGCGGGCGACATGCTCTCGCCGTTCATCGGGGAGGAGGAGATAGACCCCGAGAGCGACGCGTTCTCGCAGTGGATAATGAACCTCGCGTACGAGGACTAAACTCTTATTCCGGTTCGTCGGTGTCTCGGCCGATTATCAGCGTGTTTTTCACGAGGCTTCGATGCCCTCGGCGCAGTCGCTCGGAGACGGCTTGGTGCGATACGTCGAGGTCGTCCGCGAGGTTTTCGGCCGATGCCTTGCGTGGGATGTCGTAGTATCCCTCCTGGAACGCCAAGGTCAGCGTGTCCTGCTGGTCGTCGGTGAGTCCGAACCGTCCCTTGCGGCCCTCTTCCAACTGATAGATGTTCCGTATGTCGAGCGAGAGGTCGTTCTCACGGCAGTACTCGTAGGTATCCGACAGCGCGTCGCGGTCGGGAAACAGGATGCGGAGGTGCCAATGGGCGCTGTTGCCGGACGCGGAGAGGACGGTCGCCTCCTCGTCGACGAGGATGTGAACGAGCGTCTGAATGTGGTCGGTCCACTCCATCTGGTACAGTTGTTCGTCCTCTAAGTCGGCGAGCAACGTCAGGTTCTCGACGCTCGTGTCGTCTTCGAGTATCGATTTCGTTCCCTCGCCACCTCCGCTCACCCAGACGAACGGCATCACCCGGTCGTCTTCGTGGGCGACCACGCGCTCGATCTCGAATTCGATGTCCTCGTGTTCGGTCAACGTCTCCCAGAGCGCGAACTCGTCGGCGGGAATCTCGACTTCGACGACGGTACCAACCATAACAGCAATCGAACTGCCGGGAAGAAATATCCGTTGGCACCACCACCCTGGAAAACCGATTTCGGACGACTCCGTGGGCGAAAAAGGACGTCGTTCCGACGCCCGCCCCGAATCACGCGCTTCTCGCCCAGACGGAGTATCAGCACGGTCGGACACGAGCCCGGACCGTGAAACGTGCCTGTCAGTCGATTCGATACCGACGAGCGTCTCTGAATCGCTTACAGGTACTCCTCTCGGGGTGGCGAGAATACGTCGATGATCTCGCCGGAATCGATTATTTCGTAGCTGTGTTCGACGCCACCCGGTATCGAATAACTGTCTCCACCCTCTATCAGGTCGTCGTCGTCTCCGATGTGGAGCCGATACGTGCCCGAAATCACGTATCCGCTCTGTTCGCTCTCGTGGCTATGCGGCGGAACGTCGTTGCCTTCTTTCAGGTGCATCTTCGTCACCATCGACTCGTCGCCGATCGCGAGCACGTCGAACTCTACGCCTTGAAACTCGTTCGAATCCGCGTCTTCTGCTTTGACTATCATCGGAATTGCAACCGATAATAGGGCATTTATACTATAATATTGTTCCTAGTTTATAATCCGTGTTATTCTACCGACGAATAGTGTAGTTCCATCGCGGCACAGCTGATTGCCTCGTAAAACTGGACGCTCATCGAGTGATTTATAAACGATAGCTCTCCCGATTATCGTCGTCCGAACCGGCGTGACCGCCTCCCGCAAAAACTCGAAACGATTCTTACTCCAACGCGCTGCCGACCCGGATGACGCGCTTCTCGCCGAACTTCGGTCCGATGAACTGCACGCCGACGGGGAGGCCGTCGGTTTCGCCCGCCGGAACCGAAATCGCAGGGAGGTTGGCGAGGTTGACGGGGACGGTGTTCGCGTCCGCGAGGTACATCTGCAGCGGGTCGTCCAGACTCTCGCCGAGTTCGAACGGCGGCGTGGGCATCGTCGGGCTGGAGAGCACGTCCACGTCCTCGAACGCCGAGTCGAAGTCCTGCTTGAGCCACGCTCGGGCGTCCTGTGCCTTCTTGTAGTACTTGTCGTGATACCCCGCAGAAAGCGCGTAGGTGCCGAGCAGGATGCGTCGTTTCACCTCGTCGCCGAAGGCCTCCTCGCGCGTCTCGGAGAACGTCTCGTTCCAGTTGCCGTCGAACCCTCCCGAATTGCCGTAGCGAACCCCGTCGTAGCGCGCGAGGTTCGAGGACGCTTCGGACATGGCGATGACGTAGTACGCCTCGACGGCGTGTTCGACCGAGGGAAGCGACACCTCGTGGACCGTCGCGCCCTTCGCTTCGAGGTCGTCCATGGCATCCCAGAACCGCTCGACGACGCCTTCGTCCGCCCCTTCTACGAGTTCCGTCGGGACACCGATGTCGAGTCCGTCCACCTCGCCGTCCGCGGCGTTCGCGTAATCGGCGTCAGCGCCTTCCTCGCGGGTCGTCGCGTCGTGGTCGTCGGGTCCGGCGATGACGTCGAGCAGGGTCGCGGCCTCCTCGACGGTCGGCGCGATGGGACCGATCTGTTCCAGACTGTTCGCGTAGGCGACCAGGCCGTACCGCGAGACGAGTCCGTAGGTGGGCTTGATACCGACGACGCCACAGAACGCCGCGGGACAGCGAATCGACCCACCCGTGTCGGTACCGAGCGCGAGCGTGGCCTCACCCGCCGCGACCGCCGCCGCGCTTCCGCCCGACGAACCTCCGGGTACGCGACCCTCGGCGACGGGGTTTTCGGTGGGGCCGAAGGCGGACGTTTCGGTCGTCGTCCCCATGCCGAACTCGTCCATGTTGGTCTTGCCGACGATGGTCGCCCCGGCCTCCTTCAGTCGCGTGACGACCGTGGCGTCGTAGGGCGGGACGTACTCCTCCAGCATGGCCGACCCGCAGGTCGTTCGGACGCCCTCGGTGCTGATGTTGTCCTTGACGGCGACCGTCGTTCCGGCCAACGGACCGTCGTCCGCGCCGTCGATGATCTCCTCGGTGATGAATATCTGGTCGCTCATGAGACGTTCGGCCCCTTGAAGTAGCCGTCTTCGGTCTCCGGTGCGTTGTCCAGCGCGTCGGCTTGGTCGAGGCTGGTTCGCACCTCGTCCTCGCGCATGACGTTCACGAGGTCGGCCTCGCGCTCGACCTCGGGCACCTCGTCCAGCGTCTCGAAGTAGCCAAGAATATCGGCGAACTGTCCGGCGAATCGCTCGGCTTCCGCGTCGGAAACCCCGACGCGGGCCAACCGTGCGACGTACCGAACCTCGTCCGGTCCGGGAGGCGTATCGCTCATGTGTTGACGAACCCCCGGACGAGCGGTAAGGGTTTCGATACTCACTGCCGGATAGCTGATAAAGCTGGACGAATCACGAGTCGTGCGGGGAAATCGAATACTGCATTATTCCTGCCAAAAACCCGGATGAATCCGCCGTTTTCGAATCGAGAAAATGCCTCTTTTGCCCACCGGATTTAAGTTGCTGTGCGTTCTATAAGATATGTCTATCGATTCTACGGCTCTCGTAGTGCACCATGACCCTCTGTCTATGTTCCTGATAGTACGCCATGACTGATACACGTACCCGACCGACCGAAGAAACGGAAACAACCGGTGAGCAAACCAAGACGCAAGCCGACGAGCAACAGCGGTGTCCCGAGTGTGGCGGCCCGCTCGTCACCGACGAGGAGCGCGGTGAGCGGGTGTGTGACGATTGCGGCCTCGTCGTCGAGGAAGACGCGGTGGACCGCGGCCCCGAGTGGCGCGCCTTCGACGCCAGCGAACGCGAACAGAAGTCCCGCGTCGGCGCGCCGACGACGAACATGATGCACGACAAGGGGCTGTCGACCAACATCGACTGGCGCGACCGGGACGCCTACGGCAACTCGCTCGGCTCCCGCCAGCGCGAGAAGATGCAACGGCTCCGCAAGTGGAACGAGCGCTTCCGCACCCGCGACAGCAAGGAGCGCAACCTCAAGCAGGCGCTCGGCGAAATCGACCGGATGGCCAGTTCGCTCGGCCTGCCCGACACCGTTCGCGAGACGGCCAGCGTCATCTACCGCCGCGCGCTCGACGAGGACCTCCTGCCGGGGCGCTCCATCGAGGGCGTCGCAACCGGCGCGCTGTACGCCGCCGCGCGACAGGCCCGAACCCCGCGGAGCTTGGACGAGTTGACGGCCGTGTCGCGCGTCGAGAAGGACGAAATCGCCCGCACCTACCGCTACATCGCACGCGAACTCGGCCTCGAAATCGAACCCGCCGACCCGAAGAGCTACGTCCCGCGCTTCGCCTCGGAACTCGACCTCTCGGACGAAACCGAACGCCGCGCCCGCTCGTTGCTCGACACGGCGACCGAGAAGGGCCTCCACAGCGGAAAGTCCCCCGTCGGCCTCGCCGCGGCCGCCGTCTACGCCGCCGCGCTCCTGACTAACGAGAAAGTCACCCAGAGCGAGGTCAGCGACGTGGCGAACATCAGCGAGGTCACGATTCGCAACCGCTACCACGAACTGCTCGACGCCGAGGAAGGCACCATCGCGCCGTAAAATCGCGCGGAAAATCGAATTATTTTGCGTTTTTGCCCCGTTAGCGGCCGTTCCATCGCCGCGACAGCGACGGCCCGTAGGCGAAGAAGACGATGCCTGTCCAGAGGACGGCGAAGATGACCGCGCCGCTCATCGTCGTCGTGATGTACTGAACGAACGAGATATCCGTCGTCAGCGGGTTGTACGTGTCGAGGATGACGTAGAACGCGAAGAGCGTCGGCACGTTCGCCAGTAGAATCGTGGCCGCGACGGCGAGCAGGTCGCCGGTCGTGGCCCCTTTTTTCGACGTGCGCGAACGGGTTCCGGTTGCCATACCGAACGGAACTCCTTCGACAGGAAAAACGGTTTCCGTCTCACGTCACGGCGTAGTACCTCGCTCGCGTCCGTCGTTCGTCCGCTCACGTCACGCTGTTGCTGTCGAAGCGCGAGGCGAACGAAACGAGCGCGAACAGCAGGACGAGGACGACGGTCGTGAGCACCATTCCGAACACGGCCATGGAGACGGGACTCATGTCGAACAGCGAGAGACCGAACAGCGAGAGCGTCTTTCCGCGGTTCTGTCCGGTCGCACCGACCGTGAGTCCGATTCCCCCGGCGGCGAGCACGACGGTTACCGCGGTGGCGAGGAAGATAGGGCGGCTGGAGATGATGCGGTCGCTCATCGGCGGTAATTGACACCGGTCGGGGTTAGAACTTGCTACTTCCGGTCGCAACGAATCGAGACGAGTCGAGACGGACGGGGGTCCAAAAAATCGAAATCCGAGGGCGGAAACCGCGCTTATTCGGCGGCGATAACGTCGTCGATGCGGACGATCATCGTCGCGGACTCGGTTGCGCTCTCGACGGCCTCACCCTTGACGGCGGCGGGGTCGATGACGCCTTCCTCGACGGGGTTCGCGATTTTCCCGGTCTCGCCCGAGGAGATGATGCCCGCGCTGCCTTCCTCGTCGTCGTTCGCGGCGCGGAGATCCACGAGCGCGTCGATGGGGTCCATGCCGGTGTTCTCCGCGAGGGTTCGCGGGAGGACTTCGATGGCGTCGGCGAACGCCTCGACGGCGAGTTGCTGGCGGCCCTCGATGCCCGCGGCCTCGTCGCGGACGCGGCCCGCGATGCTGGTTTCGATCGCGCCAGCGCCGGGAACGACGTTCTCGGTTTCGACGGCGGAGGACACGACGTCGAGTGCGTCCTCGATGGCGCGCTCCAGTTCGTCGACGACGTGTTCCGTGCCACCGCGGACGAAGACGGTGACGGACTGTGCCTCGTCGGCACCCTCGATGAACACGAGGTCCTCGTCGCCGTACTTCTCGAGGCGGATGGAGTCGGCGTGGCCGAGTTCGTCGTCGTCAACGTCGTCAGGCTTGCCCGTGCGCTTGCCGCCCGTGGACTGGGCGATGGCGCTCGTCATGTCGTCGTCCACATCCTCGAAGGCGAGGATGCCGTGTTCGGCGAGGTACGCCGCGGTGCGGTCCTCGATGGACGAGTGCGAGAAAACGACATCGACGCCGGCGTCGGCGATGGCGTCGGCGAGTTCGCGGAGCTGGTCGTTTTCCGCGTCCATCGCGGCGGTGAGTTGCTCGACGTTATCGACCGAGTACTCGGCGTCGATTTCGGTCTCGCGGACGCCGAAGGAGCCGTCGGTGGCGAGGATGGTCGCGTCCTCGACCGAGCGCGGCATGTTCTTGTGTGCGGGTTCCGCGTCGGTGACGATGCCCTCGACGAGTTCCGTGGCGCTGGAACTCGACCCGGTTTGGGTGAGGACGCGAATCTCGTCGCGGTCGATTCCCTCGTCGCCTTCGACGCCGCGGACGGCGTTGACGACGACTTCGGCGAGGCGTTCGGTCGTGATGTCGCCGGTTCCCTTGCCGGTCATGCTGGATTCGGCGACCTGTCGCAGGAGGTCGTCGTCGATATCGACGTCGAGCGCGAGGTCGTCCACGGCCTCGAGCGCGATGTCGCGGGCGCGAGCGTAGCCTTCCACGATGGTCGTCGCGTGGACGTCCTGTTCGAGCAGGTTCTCGGCTTTTGCGAGGAGTTCTCCGGCGAGCACCGCCGCCGTGGTCGTTCCGTCGCCAACTTCGTCCTCCTGCGTCTGGGAGACTTCGACGATCATCTGGGCGGCGGGGTGCTCGATGTCCATCGAGTCGAGAATCGTCACCCCGTCGTTCGTGATGACCACGTCGCCGTCGTCCGAGACGAGCATCTTGTCCATCCCGCGCGGCCCGAGTGTGGTTCGTACGGCCTCGCTGACCGCTTTACCGGCGGAGATGTTGGAGGACTGAGCGTCGCGGCCCTGCGTCCGTTCCGTCCCCTCGCTGAGGATGAACATCGGTCGGCCGCCCATGCGTCGCTGTCCGAAGCCTGATTCTGACATACGTATAACGAATGATTGATGTTCTATATAAATCTTTTTACTCCGTTCGCCGGACGGGACGCGGTTGCGGCCATCGACCGATAGATACATGCCCGACCCTCATCGAGAAATTTTCAGATGCTGGAACTGGAGCACCGGTTTCGTGTGGTGGACGTTCACGCGCGGCTTCCCGTCGAGGAGTCCGTGACGGCGCGGGGACGAGCCATCTCGCCCGACAAACTGGAGCGCGAACTTCACCAAGCGGGCGTCGTCAGCGCGGTCGTGTTCCCCGGGCCACAGGAGGGAAACAGCTACCTCCGGGCGAACAACGCCGTCGCCCGACGGAGCGTCGAGCGCCCCTTCTTCGCGTTCGCGCGAATCAACGGCCCGCGCGACCCCGACGGGAGCGCCACGGCACGACTCAGGAACTTCAGGTCGCGCCGGAAGGACTGGCACACCTCTTCCGACGACATCGAGCAGTACGCCTACGACGACCGCTTTCACGGGTTCAAACTCGACCCGACGCGCGACGGACTGCCGGACGACGACGTGCTCTCACGACTGGAGGACGTGAACCTCCCCGTCCTCGTCCACGCGGGCGAAGGTTTCTCCCCCGAAACTGCGGCCGACACCCTGCTCGACCGTTCCTTTCCCGTCATCCTCTCGCACTTCGGCGGATTTCCGCTGAACCGCGACCTGATGGCGGACGCCATCGACCTGCTGGACTCCTACGACAGTTGCTATCTCGACACCAGTTTCGTCCGCTACCGCGAGCAGATGGAGCGGGCCATCATGGAACACCCCGACCGCGTGCTGTTCGGGAGCGGTGCCCCGAACGCCCACCCGAACGTCGCCGTGATGGAAATCCTCACCCTCGACGTGCCCGAGGACGCGATGCGAAAGGTGTTCACCAAGAACCCCTCGCGCGTCGTCGAAGCCCTCGCACCGGATTACGACGAGTAGCGACGGTCACTCGACCTCTGGTTCCACGTTACGCCAGTCGTAGCGTTCGACGGCGCGGTCGGCGCGCGAGGAGAGTCCGGCGGGGTTGCGCGCCTCGCTCCTGTCGCGAAATCGTCCGAGGAACCCGTCTTTGGTCCCACCAGCGATTCCTTTAAGCACTTCTTTGCCGCAACCCGCCCAGAGGGACGGTTTCGTCTCGCCCGAGGCGACCTCCACCCCGGCGGTTCGCGCGTCACGGATGGCGTCGTGGAAGGTTCGCCTGAACACCGTCAGCCGCGGGCCGTAGTTTTTCACCAGACGATAGGAGAGCGAGCGGTATTTCGTACACCAGTCGCGCTCGACGCCCTTCTCGTCGGTCTCGTCGCGGCGCACGGTCACGTCGGTCGACCACGTTATCGACCGTTCCTGTCCCGCGAGTCGATGGGCGCAGTCGCGCGCGCCGCCGGTTTCCAAGTTCTCGTCGAACCCGTCGACCGCTTCGATGCCGTCGCGGGTAAACGCCACGTTCTCGCCCGAAAAGTAGATCACGTCGCGTCCGGCTATCGTCCGCGTTTCGACCGTCTCGGTGGTCATCCCCGCCCGAACCACTCGGTGCACCGGTCCCGTCACCACGTCCGCGCCGTCCGCGATTGCGTCCCGGATACCGTCGTACCACGAGGCTTCGACGGTCACTTCCTGCCCGATGAACGCGACGACCTCGCCGCTCGCCTCGGCGAGTCCGGCGTTTCGCGCGACGTTCAAATTTCGGTCGGAAATCTCGACGAGCGCGCTCACGTCGGAGCGGTTACAGACCATACCGGACGTGCCGTCCGCGGAGGGCCCGTTGACCACGACGACCTCGGCATCGGGTGCGTATCGAGTAACGGCGTCGAGTGCGTCGCTCAAAGGTTCGCGACCGTTGAGCGTCGGGACCACCACGGACAAGTCCATATCCGCTTTTCAGATACCGAGTACGTAAAAGCAATTCGGCACGCGTCCGACTCACTCGACGCTCGTGTTCCAGTAGGAGACGGACGCGAGTTGGTCGCCGATCATCGTGTCACCGATAGCGGTGTCCATATCCCGGATACGCGACGCCACCACGTCGGGGATTTTTCGGTAGAAGCCGTAGGGGAGTACCCAGTCGTGGTCGGAATCGACCAGCGACAGGCCGGTTTCCCCGAGGAGCTTCTGGACGTCCTCGAGCGAGTACAACCGCGACCCCATCGGCAGCAACCAGTTGTAGAGGCTCCGCGTGCTCGGCCCGGCGAACGTATCGAAGAAGACCTGATTCTTCGAAACACGACGCATCTCGCTCAGGAACGAGGCAGGCGTGTTCGCGAGGTGGAAAAACCGCATGGCGAACACGGTGTCGAAGTGGTCGTCCGGGAACGGAAGACGGGCGGCGTCGCCGCGCATGAACTCCAGATGGTCCGCGACACCGGCGTTCCGAGCCTTGTGACGACCCTGTTGGAGCATCGCGGCCGAAATGTCGAGTCCAACGATGTCCGCGCCACGCTCGGCGAGCATGACGGTAAACCGGCCGGTTCCGCAGGCTATTTCGAGAACGCGTTTTCCCTCGACCGGGCCGATAGCGTCGAGGACGGCTTGCTTCTCGCGGCGGTCGATGAGTCTACCGCCACGGGAGAATCGCTTCTCTTCGTATTCCTCGGCCACCTCCGTAGCCTGATACCACTCCTGTCCCTTCACACTTTCTTCGTCCGAAGAACCTCACCCGAGGGATAAAACGGTACTGGAAGTGGATAGACGGACGGGGGAACGCCTTTGCACGTCCGGCGCGTACCCTATGCGGGGTTTCGAATGCCGACCTGTAACCACTGCGACGGCGAGTTCACCGCGGACGACCTCGTTCGTCACGAATACGAGAGAGTCATCGTCGTTCACTGCCCGGACTGCGGGTGCGTCCTCGGACAGTACAACCGCCACAGCGGACCGCCGAAAACCGACCGACGACGGTAACCACTCGTCGCGCGTCGGTCTATCCGCCGGTCGGTCTCTCCGTGTATCGGCCTATCCGCCCGTCGGTTCATCCCCCCGTGACCACGCGGTCGGGACGAATCCGAATGATGACTCGCGGGCCGCCCTCCTCCCCGAGGTTCGGGTACTCCTCGCGGTCCATGTACCGTCGGGTGAGTTCGTTGATGTGGTCTACCGCGCCGTCCTCCGTGACTTCCTCGACTTCGCCACGGACCGAGACGAACCGGTACGGGTCGTCCGGGTCGATGATGGAAAGGCCGACCTTCGGGTTTCGCTGTACGTTTCGCTCCTTCTGGCGACCTTTGGCGGTGTTCACGAGGAGGTGGTCGCCGTCGTAGCCGACCCAAACGGGCGTCACCTGCGGCGTTCCGTCCGGCATGACGGTCGCGAAGTTGGCGAACGTTTTCCGCTCGAACAAGTCCCGAAACTCCTCGGGTATCGATTCCATAGCGGGCTCACGTCGGGAAGAATCCTGTACTTTCTCCCCGACGTATCATTCCGACTAAATGTGATATTATGACGTTTAAGGTGTGGATATTGTATGAACACACCTATAGCCAACGTTTACCACTATGCCGTGGTCGCATGATATACATGAGCACGACTGTAGCAGAACCAGCGCGCGATTTCCGTGAACGACTCCGCGAACTCCCCCCCAGCGCCAAACTCGTCGCCAAGGTCCTTGAGACCGAAGAGCCGCTGACGCAGGGCGAACTCGCCGAGGAATCCCTTCTCCCCGACCGGACCGTCCGCTACGCGCTGACCCGACTCGAAGAGCAAGACCTCATCGTCTCGCGTCACAGTTTCCGCGACGCGCGGAAGCAGGTTTACCTGCTGAACAACTGATCCATTCGCTTCCCACCTCCCGCCTCCCACCTCCCGGTTTTCTCACCATCGGTTTTCGGACGCTTTTCCCGCCGCTCTCCTCCGTAGCGACCGCGAACGACTTTTGCCGCTGGCGTTCCTCGCCACGGACGTGAATGCTATCGCCGTCCCCACCGAGACGCTGGCCCCGCACGGTGAGACGAACGCCTACGTCGTCGATACCGTTCTTATCGACCCGGCGGGGCGGACGGCCGAACTCGACCGGGCGGTCGATGGCGTCGAACACGTCGCCCTCACGCACACCCATCCCGACCACGTGGGCGGCGTCGCGCATTACGCCGACGCCTGCGATGCGACCGTCTGGGCGCGACAGGGCCGCGAGGAGCGCTTCGAGCGCGCCACGGGCGTCGCCCCGGACCGAACGTTCCGCGAGGGAACGACCGTCGGCCCGCTGACCGTCATCGAAACGCCGGGACACGCCCCCGACCACGTTGCGTTCGCCACGGACGACGGAATCGTCGCAGGCGACCTCGCCGTCGCGGACGGGAGCGTCGTGGTCGCCGCCGGGGAGGGCGACGTGCGCGCCTACCTGACCTCGCTCCGGCGACTGTACGCGCGGAATCCCGCGATGCTCCACCCGGGCCACGGCCCCGCCATCGAAACCCCGCGACGGACAATTCGACGACTCATCGAGCACCGACTGCACCGCGAAGAGCGCGTGCTCGACGCGGTTCGAAGCGGTGCCCGGTCGCTTCCTTCGGTGACGGACGCCGCTTACGACAAGGACATCAGCGCCGTCAGGGAGTTCGCGGAGAAAACCGTGGCGGCCCACCTCGAAAAGTTGGTCGTCGAAGGGGACGTCGCGTGGGATGGCGAACGCGCCCGTTCGACGTGAAAGAAAAAGCCCACAACCGTTTTCCCTCCGCACGCGAACCATCACGCCGTGGAAACTCTCGAAGCCGAACTGGAACGGGCGAAGTCGCTCGACGTAACCGACCTCGCGGACGCAATCGAGGATATCGGGTTCGAGTGCACGCGCTGTGGTGCCTGCTGTACGAGCGAAGCGGACGACCCGCACACCGCGACCGCCTTCCCCGACGAAGTGCGCGAGTTGCAGGAGACGACCGAGTACGACTTTCGGGACGTTGCCCGACCAATGCCCTTCGGACTGACCGAGGACGGCGGAGAGACGTTCGAGTGGGCGCTCCAGACCGACGACTGCGGCGACTGTCGGTTTTACGAGGACGGAATCGGGGCGTGTTCGGTCCATCCCGACCGACCGCTCATCTGCCAGACGTACCCCTTCAGCGTGGCGCTCGGCGGGACGAGCCAACCGATGGGCGACCCCGTGGACGAGTCGGGGATCGTCCGCGCCCACGAGTGTGAGGGTCTCGGCCGCGATATCGACAGAGAACACGCCGAAGAACTCGCGGCGGCGCTCAAGGAACGTGCCGTCCGCGAACTCGAAGAGGCCATCGGCGTGCGCGATAACTACGACCCCGCGAACCCCGAGCCGGGCGAAATCGTCGTTCACGACTCGGAAGGCGCGAAGAACCCCGACGGAACGGCGTACGAAGGCTGACGACATCCCCGAGAAAACGACGATCCGACAGCGAGCGGCAGACGCGAACGGAGTGAGTGCCGCCGCGAGCGACAAGCCGGTGACACAGCTATCGGAAATCGGCCGGTGACACAACCGTGGAAGCTAGCAACCCCTCCGGAAAATCTCCGATTTTCCGGGTCGAGGAACCTCCAACGGAGTGCCCTTGGCCGACGGACGGAGGTGACGACGGCTTTTGGTCCAGCTTTTTCCAAGGAGGAAGGCCGAATCCGACGCGAACAACGTCGGATTCGGCTCCCGACTGCAGAAAAAGCTGGTGTTCGATAATTCTATAATGGTTGACTACTTGGATTCATGTGGAGGTCTACGACCCTTGGAAATCTCTGACAAGCTCCTGTGTCTGTTCAGCGCTGATGTTACTCTCAAAGGCGACGAATACGTCGTCAGTGTGCCACGACGTGAAATCGACACGGGTTCAGTCGAACCGGGAGAAACCTACCGTGTCGCGCTTATCTCGCGGGAGACGGAAGAAGAATCGGACGACGAGCAAACAGCGACGACGACAACACAATCGAGCACTAGCACCGGCTCCGTCTCGTCGGAACCACAGCCACCCGTCGAGGCCGGAGAAATCCGCTACGTCGAAGTCGAGGACATCGGCAAGCAGGGCGACGGTATCGCCCGCGTCGAGCGGGGCTACGTCATCATCGTCCCCGGCGCGGAAATCGGCGAGCGCGTAAAGGTCGAAATTACGGAAGTCAAGTCGAACTTCGCCGTCGGCGAAATCATCGAAGAAGAGTTCTGAAACGACCTTTTACGACGGTCGAAGGCTCGTCGTGGGTCGAATCGACCCGCGACGAACCGTCTCCTTCACGGCGAAGCCGTGAAAGAACGAGGGAGCTTCGCTCCCTCGCATTCCCTATAAAAGCTCGACCAAAAGCACGCCGCTTTCATTTTACATTGGGAGAGCTTCGCTCTTCCATGCGCCATTCAAGCGGCGGCCCGCTCGTTCGTTCCTCACTCGCGGTGGAACCGCTGGTCACTAGCGGGTGTGCCACTGGCTGACTTCAGGTGGATGTGTCACCGGCCTACCGCTCCCTCGCGTCGGCGACTCGCTGTGAAAATCGTCGTCGTCAGTCCGCGTTTCTGGAGACGCTCGCCCCGGCGAACTTGCTGAGGTCCACGTTCACCGTCTCGGCGAGGTCGTCCGGCGTCTCGTAGGGGCGGTTGACGATGACGTTTCCGGCGCGCTGTTTGCCGAGACCGGGAATCGCCGTGAGTTCGTCCATCGTCGCGCTGTTCACGTCCAGCGGGTACGGCACGCCGGTGACGGAGCGATAGCCGTGGTCAACGACGGCCACGTCGATGGTTCGGCCGAGTTCGCGCTCGCCCGGAATCCCGACCAAGAGCGGGTAGGTTCCCAACTGGCGTCCGAAGGTTCGCCCGTCCTTGTGGTATTCGAGGTGGACGTTCGGCAGCACGGTCCCCGGCGGGGTGACCCGCTGGAGCATCGGGTTGTCTATCTCCTCGCGGACCTCGCTCTTGTACCGCTTGAACAGTTGCTTGTGATTATCGGCGATGTCCGTCCCCACCGAGTTCATCTCCGTGCCCGAGAACGCCATGACCTGCCGGATGTTCACCCGGCGGAGCATCAGTCCCTCGTCGTAGACGCGCTGGAGGAACTCGCGGTTGTGGTCGAACGTCTCTTTTCGTTCACCTTTGAGGCCGTGAAGTAGGTTGATGCCGGGGAGCAGTTTCGGCAGTCGATTCGCGGCGTCCGGGCCGTGCGTCGGAGCGTCGTCGGGCGACTCTCCGGGTCGCCAGCCCGCCTCCTCGTTGACGATTTTCACCGCCTCGAAACACTCCTCGGCGGTGACGTTCAGGTTGTTCTGCTCCTGCACCACCGGGTCGGCCGATTCCAACCCGAACGCGGCGGTGTCGCCGGGCGTGTTGTGCTCTGCGATGACGCGAATCCCCTCGCGCGACAGTTCGGGCCATTCGACGACCGTGATGGGGTTCATGTTGTCGAGGTGGAGCGTCCCGAGGTCCGGGGCGACCTCCCGAATCCCACCGTACAACTCGCGGAGCGCGTCGGGGTTCGGCTTCTCGCCGTCCCCGCCGTAGGCGAGGATATCGGCCTGTCGCCCCAGTCGGAAGTGCCGGACGCCGCGGTTGGAGAGGCCGTCGACCTCCGCGACGACGGACTGGGGTTCGCGGAACGACGGGTTGCCGTACAGCGGTTCCGTGCAGAACGAGCAGCGGTAGGGACACCCGCGCGAGGTCTCCATCTCGCAGATGAGGTAGTCGGGATGGTTGGGGTGTTGTTCGACCACGAACGCGCCCGCTTCCGCCCAGCGGTCCACCTCCTCGTTGTCCCGCATCCGATTGTTGTACCCCTCCAAACCGCTTTCCACGAGGTCGAAGGCGGCGGCTTCCACGTCGCCCTTCGCCACGAAATCGAAGTCGAGGTCGTCGCGCTCCGTTTGGGTTCCCCCTGCGTTCTCGTCCCCGACGCCGAACTTCACGGGGCCGCCCATCAGACTTGTCCCCTCGGCGGTCCACGCCATCTTCCGCACCTCGTCCGGTTCGGCGGGCGTCCCGCCGACGTACTTGCCCGGAACGGTCATCCCGCCGATGTAGACGAACAGGTCGGCGTCGGCCACGTCGGCCCACTTCGAATTGTCCTCCCGGAGTTCGTCGATGGTGTGGTAGGTGATTCGCTCCTCCGGCACCCCCGCATCCACGAGCGCCCCGGCGGTGTAGCGCGGGTACGTCGAGATGTACGGCGGCACGCCGAAGTGAGCCGGTTCGTCGACGTAGCCGTCCACGAGCGTCACGTCGAGGGTCGCGGGGTCGGTCATACCCGCTTTTGCGACTGAACGGATAAAACGGTGACTACCCGCTACGAGAGCGCGGACGTGGTTCCTCGCGTCGGTTGCCACGGAACGACGACGACGCACCGCGATGAGACCCATTCCACAGTTCCACCGTGGCGCGCGCTGGCGGGACGACGCGGCCGAGCGTGGCCGCGTCGTCCCGCCGTAGCGTGCGAGGTCTTCGTGAGTGATAACGGAACGAACGAATGGCTCGTCAGAGCGTTGCTCTGACGGTGGGTGACTGCGCGAATGCGAAGGAATCGGTTGGGGAGGGTGTGGCTGTCGCAGTTGCGATGCGGTCTCGGTGACGTCTGTGCGTGCGGTCACAGCGACACCAACCACGAGTCAGAGAGCGGATGGAGCTTTCGGGGTCTGCTCCGTAGCAACGGTCGGTGTAACCTCGGAATCAAACCCGGTTCGTCGCAACGCGAATTCCGGTCGAAGTCCGCGCGTTTATTTTCGTCCGGGACGTACCGTCGCGTATGCCCGCGACGCTTGAGGTCAAATGCACGGACGACGGCTGCGAACTGGACATGTTCGAGATGCACTACACCTACGACATGCCGGATGACGTCGGCGTGAACGACTTCCAGTGCCCGTACTGCGGCGAAACCGACTGTCTCGAAGCCATCGAACTATGACGCTCCGAGACCTCGGGCGCTCGACCGTGACGGCCGTCGCGTCGAAAGTCGGCCGCGCCGCGAGCAAAGTACAGGAGTCCCGACCGATTCCCTCCGACCTACTCGAAAGCGAGGACGCCTATCTCATCGTCTTCGACGCGGCGGGAGCGACCGGCAGTGACGTGCAGGTCCGGTTCGTCCGGGATTCCGTCCTCGTTCGAATCGACCGGTTCCGCGACTTCCACGAGGGATTCGACATGGTGTTCCCCGGCCGCGGGATGTCCCTCGACGGGCAGGTCGAACTCCCGGCGGACGCCGAAGTCGACCCGAAAAAAGCGACGGCGACGCTGACCGACTCGGGAACCCTCCAAGTCACGGTGCCGAAAGCCGAGTGAAGAGCGGCTTTCGACGATTCCCCGTTTCCGACGATTCCCCTTTTGACGCCGCTCCGATTTCGACGTCCTCAGTCGACCGCCATTCCTTCCACGATTTCGAACTCCTCGTCGCCGGTGAAGCGCTTCGGATCGAACTCCGGGATGCCGCCCTCGCCGAGCACGTCCTCCGCGATGGCCTCGCCGAGCGCGGGAGAACGCATGAAGCCGTGGCCCTGCCAACCGGCGGCGACGTAGCAGTTCGGTCGGAGTTCCCCGAGCAGCGGGTCGTAGTCGGGGGTTGCGGTGCAGAGGCCCGCCCACGCTCGCTCGATGTCCGGGTCGTCTCCCTCGAAATCGAGCCGATGGGCGAGGCGTTCGTGCATCGCCGTTTCGAACGCGGCATCGCTCGCGTGTTTCCAGTCGGTTGGGTCACTTTCGACTTCCTCCGTCCCGTCACCGGCGAGCAGGCCGTCAGGATGCGGACGGAGGTAGTAGCCCTCCGTGGCGTCGTACAGCATCGGCGTGTCGGCGTCGAATTCACAGGTGAGCGCCTGCACGCGGTAGGGTTTGAGCGCGACGCGAATTTCCGCCTCCGCCAGCACGCGCTTCGTGTGTGCGCCCGCCGCGACGACGATGGCGTCGAACGGTTCGCCGTGGTCGCCGTCCGGGAAGATTCGGGGTTTCCCGTCGGCCGCCGTACCGTCAAGTCGGATGCGAACCTCGGTCTCGGTTCGAACCTCCGCGCCGTTCTTCTCGGCTTCCGCGGCCATCATCCGAGCGTAGCTTCCGGGGTCGGTTCGCCCCGTGTTCCTGGCGATGGCGGCGACGCCGATATCCTCGGCGTTCAGCGCCGGGTACCGCTCTTCGAGTTCCGAGGCGTGGATGAACGCGACGTCCCGCCCGTGTTCGCGCATCCGGGGCACCTGCTCGCGGATGACAGCCGCGCGCTTCTCGTCGCCCGTGCGGGCGAACCAGACGTAGGGCGTCTCCACGAACTCGAACCCGCCGGTGCCCGAGAACTCGCGGAAGCGTTCGATGGCGCGCGCACCGACGCGAGCGTCTTCCGGGGCCGCGAAGGCGTCGTAGAGCACGCCCGCCGCCCTGGCGGTGCTCTCTTCTTCGTTCGGGATTGTCCCCGCCTCGAACAGCGTCACGTCGACTCCGCGGACAGCGAGGTCCCGTGCGGCCGTCAATCCGACGGCACCGCCGCCGACGATGCCGACGTTCATCGGTGAGCCTCGGGCCAGAGGTGGTCGATATCCTGCTCACCGAGCCACTCGACCAGCGCGGCGAGTTCGTCGCTCGATGCGTCGAGCAGTCGCGCACCGGCCTCCCGCGACCCCCTGGTCGGATGGCCGACGACGCCGCTCTCGGAGAAGTCGGCCGTGTCGAAGCCGACGTTCGCGCCGTGGATGTCCTCGCCCCACGCGTCGTTCGCGCCCGCCTCAGCTTCTTCGAGCGCAGCCTCGCGGACGAGTTCCTCGGCGACGTCGAGGAGCATGCTCGTCTCTATCTCGTCGGCGTGCGTGATTCCCATCCCGAACTCGTCTTCGAGCACGTCGCCGATTCCGCCCCACCAGTTCCACGGAACGGCGTAGGCCACTTCCTCGCGTCGGACCCGGCGCGCGACGCGCCGGAGCGCGCCGTCGTTACCGCCGTGACCGTTCACGATGACGACCTTTTGCACGCCGTGGCTGGCGATGCTGGACACGATGTCCGTCACGTAGTCCTCGAACGTCGCCGGGTCGGTCCAGAGGGTGCCGTCGAACTGGCGGTGGTGTCCGCTGACTCCGACGGGAACCGTCGGAAGGAGAACGACGTTCTCGCGGTCCCCGAGCGTGCCCGCGACGGCCTGTGCCGCCATAAAATCCGTGCCGAGCGGGAGGGCGGGGCCGTGCTGTTCGACGCTTCCCGTCGGGAGCAGTGCAACGTCCACGTCCGCGAGCGCATCGCGGGCCGTGGTCGTCGTCTCTTCGGCAAGTCGACTCATGACGCTGTGATTGCGGCCGCGGTATTTGTAACTGGGTGTCGCGGCGAACGGACGACGCTCGCGGCGAGCGGAAAACGCGGCCGAAGACCGCGAAAAAGCTTAGCGGTCGAGGAACGAGTCGATGCCCCCCGCGGGATAGCCGACCACGAGGTCCACACCGGTCTTCTTCAGTTCCTCGACCCGCTCGCCGACCTCGGTGGCCGTCCCGACGAGCGCGAAGTCGCGGCTCGCCGCAGAGAGTACGTTCCGAGCGCGACCGTCGGCGTTGGCGTCCGTCGCCGCACCGTCGGGGAGCGCCCGCGCCACGGGTTTGCGCCGGGCGACGTACGCGCCAACCGCGTCGAGTATCGCGTCCTCGTCGTCGGTGAGGACGGTCGGCGCGTACACCGCGACCGTCCCGTCGAACCCGGCGGCGCGAAGCGCGCGCACGTCGCGGGTCGTCGAGCGGGACAGCAGTTCGAACTGCGTCGCCCCCGTCGCCGTGGCGACGCGTTCGATGCCCTCCGTGCCGACCCACCCGTCGGGCGACCGCTCCAGCGCGGCACCGAGTCGGGGCGCTATCGCCCGACTCCGTTCGTCCTCGGAGAGGTAGGCCGAATGCCCGGCGACGAACACCGTTCCGACGCTTTCCGGCAGTCGGCCGAACAGCGAGTCGTCGCCGAGCGGGTCGAACCCGTCCGCCCGGACGGGGACGGTCATCAGCACGTTTTTCTCCGCCGCCAGTTCGCGGAGCGTCTCCGTGTCGGGGAGGTGCTCGCGGCCCTCGTAATCTATCGTCACCGTCTCGAACGGCATCGAGTGCGCCCGACGCACGTCACACTCTGCGGGTTTGAGCGCGGCGGCGTCGAGGCCCGTTCGAGCGAGGGCGTGGCTACCGGCTAGCATGTACTATCACCTCTCGAAGTCAGAAGTAGTCGATTACTGTTCTCGCGGAACGCGATCCATCGTCTGTGCGACCATAATCTCCGTAACGCCACTGAGGTCAAAAGGCTGTCGGCAGTGGCAACGATTCGAGGGACACCGGACCGTCGTGGCACCGCGTCGTTCTCTATCGGAGTCGCTAGTCCGATTCGGTGCCACCCCGTTGGTTTGGTGTCCATCTGTTCGATTTAGTGTGAATCTCATCGAGTCAGTATGGTTTGATGGAATTCAGTATTAATTAGTTCTATAGGATATACTTTAGTGAAATACAGTAGTATTTAGTACCCCACTTCGGGTCGGATGTTCGTTCGATGGTCCGGCGGTCGTCCGCGTCCGGTCACTCGCCCTGCATCGGGACGTAGCGTTGAATCGCGGGGACTTCGACGCCGAGCGCCCCCTCGATGAACTCGATGAACGCGCCGTCTTCCGGTTGGAGACCACCGGCGACGGTGACGGCGGCGAGGCCGACGAGTCCGGTGCACACCAGGAAGACGGGGAGCGTCAGCAGAGAGAGCGTCAGCCAGCGCCCCGCGAGGAGACCGACGGGGAACAGGACGAGCGGCAGGACGACGTACGTCCGGTTCGTGTACGCGGAGAACGGGGTGATTCCGCACTTGGTCAGGAGGACGACGTTGAGCGCGAGGTTGCGCACCACGTAGGCACCCGACGACGCGACCGCGGCACCGACCATCCCGTACGTCGGAATCAGGAGGAGGTTCACGACGAAGTTGAGCGCGAGCGTGAGGATATCCACCCCGAGGATGGCCTTCGTGTGGCCGAGCGCGGCGAGCGTCGTTCGGTTTCTCCCCGCCGCCGCGCTCGTGAAGAAGCCGAGCGAGAGGAGCGCGAGGACGATACCGCCGCCCGTGTATCCGGACCCGAAGAAGAGCGAGAGCACGTCGTCCGGGAAGACGGTGAACACCAAGAACGCGGGGAAGGTGAGAACGTAAATCCACTTCGTCGTGATTCGGTAGATGTTCGTCACCTCCTCGCGTTCCCCGTCCGCGTCGAGGCGGGACGTGAGCGGCAGGTAGAGGTAGCCGAACGAGGAGATGACCATGAGCAGGCTGTTCGCCAGCGGGTACGCCGCGTTGTACACGCCGACCTCGTTCGAGGTGCGAAACTGGGCGAGCATGAGGGTGTCCATCCGCGTCAACAGGATGGAGAGCACCATCGTCACGATGAGCGGTGCCGAGTAGGTGAGCAATTCGCGGGTGTGGGTCCGAACCGGTCCAACGAGACGGACGAGGCGGTTCGAGAGGAGGTAAACGACGAGGAGCGTTGCTAGCGTGGCGGCAAAGTAGGCGTACCCCACCGACACGAGGTCGAAACCGCCCGCGACCAGCGCGACGAGCAGGACGATGCGGAGGCAAGGGTGGAAGAAATCCTTCGTGTACAGTTTGTAGCGCGTGTTCTCCATCCCGCGGAGCGCGCTCACGCCGACGGTCAGGCCGACGCTGACCGGAATCGTGAGGACGAACAGGCGGAGCAACTCGCGGGCGACATTCGTCTCGAACAGCGCGATGGCGATGCGGTTCACGTTCAGGTACAGGACGAGGCTGACGGCGAGGCTGACGGCCAGCGCGAACCCCAGTCCGAACAGCCACACGCCGCGAACGTCCCGGTCGTCGTCGTATCGGGAGACGAACCGCGGAATGCCGTCGTTCAGCCCGACGAGCGAAATCGTCGTTCCGATGGTCATGATGGCGAGCGCGATGGTCACTTCGCCGTACAGTTGCGGCGAGAACCAGTGGGCGATGATGATGCGTTCTATCAATCGACCGACGGACGCGACGACGACGCCGACGACGATGAGCACCGAACTCGACAGCAGTTTCGAGAGGTGGGAGTCACTCGTCGCCATTCGAAGCGGAAGAAACGGAGGGATACACGTTCGGCGAACGACCGAGGCGTTCGAATCGGGGCCGTCGGAGTCGTTCCACTCGCGGTCGGTCGAGTTCTCCTTGCATTCTCGGGGTCACGGTTGGACAACCAACGCGTCCGTGTGGCTTTGTTATAGGCACCGTACGCCGGAGTAATCGCCCTCAACCGCACGGTCCGGTCCGTCATCGACCGCACCACGTGAAAGATAGTCATGATATTTTCACACAATCATGGAGTTCGTTGTGACCTTCACATCGATTGAGACGTACAGCGCGACACCGAAAGAATATTAATCGGTCTCTTTGCATTGAAGACCGCATGGCACGCGATTGCAGTACGACAGCAGACGATAGTCGTGCGGATAGCGATTCCGTCGACCGTCGTTCGTATCTGAAGTTGACCGGTGCGGCCGCGGTTGCCGCGGCTGGCACGGGTATGGCGACCGGCGTCACGGCGGCGAAAGAGTACGAAACGATCACGATTCCCGCGAACACGGCGAAGCAGTTCACCGTCGGCAGCGGCGAGACGTTCGAGAACAAGCTCATCGACATCAGCGCGTCGGGCGCGGACGTTCGCATCGTCGCGAGCGGCTCCGACTGGACGATTCGCAACGTCGGGGTCACCGGTGAATCCGACACGAGCGGTCCCCACCCGCCGGGAAAGAACCTCGGCGGCTATCCCAACCTCATCACGGCGTCGGGTACCGGAACCATCGAGCACGTCTACCTCGGTGACGGCGTTTCGGGCGACATGGTTCGCAAGGGCGCCATCGGGATTCCGAAGTCCTTCGCGGGACACATCGACATCACCGAAGTCACGATGAACGGCTGGACCGGCAACGCGATTTACGCGGGTGGCGCGGCGAAATCGAGCGGCGGCGGCGGAACGCTGGCGTTCGACCGCTGTCTCATGAAGAACAACAACATCAGCCACCTCCGCATCGCGACGGACGGCACGACGGTGAAAAACACCGTCATCTACAACACGAACGACGTCCCGCTCCACCCGATAAACGGCGGCGTCGTGAACTCCCGCGGCGTCTACGACGGCTACGGGACGGAAAGCGACGTGGTGACGTTCGAAAACTGCGACATCGACTGCACTGACTCGAACACGAACGGCGCGGCCTCGGCGCTCGTCGCGGCGCACACCACGTTCAAAGTGAAGAACTCGCAGGTCAAGGGCAGCCTCATCGGCAACGTCGAGACGACGAACGTCGGCAGTAATCCCTCGCACGAAGCACCGACGGGTGCACCCACGACCGCGAAAGACGCCGCGACCGGTTCGACCTCGACCGGCAGCAGTTCGACGAAGAAAAAGAAGGGAAAGCAGGCGAAGAAGACCGAACAGGCGAAACAGAGCGAGAAGAACGGGAAGAAGGCCAAGAAAGGCAAGAAAACGAAGAAGCAGAAAAAGGCCAAGAAAGGCAAGAAGGCGAAGAAAGCCAAGAAAAGCAAAAAGGTCAAACCGAGCGACCCGACGATGAACCACGCGTCGGCCTCCGCCGCCGCGCCCGATTCGGCGGACTACTGTTTCACCTACAACGGTCGTCGCTACTGTTTCGACTTCCATCGTCTTCGCCGGTTGCTGTTCGGCATCCGTTGAGAACGAACCGAACATCGAAGGACGTATTTTTCGCCGCGTAGGGGGGACGTACCGGCGCGGAACGCGACCATTGACGAAATCACGACGAGCCATCGCGCCCGGACGGAAACGTCTCGGAGTGTGAACTCCGGCGGGAACGTCGTTCCAACGACGCATAACAAAGTGCAATTAACCCGTCGAGCAGGTAAATGAGCAGTGGTAATCGACTGCACCAACGCGGCGTCGAAACCCCGCAAACGGAACACGACAGCGGCGGCGTGCGGTGGCGGGTGGACGAGCGGGCGGAAGAGTTGAGCATCGGCATGTACTACCGGAAGGCCGGAACGAGGGACGCGGGCGGCGTCGTGATGTACGTTCAGGAGCTCCTCGACGCGCTGTCCGCCCACCAGTCGGCCTACCTCTACACGGAGAACGGTGAGTTGACGCCGAAGATGCGCACGACGGACGCCGAAATCGTCCCGCTGTCGGTGGCGGGCGCGCTCGATTCGCTCTCGTCGCGCGTGCTTCCCGGACTCGCGGAGACGCTCGTTCCCCTCCTCGGCGCGATACGCGACGGGACGATACGGCACATGAACGAGACGCTGGACGTGCTCGTGACCCACAACTATCTGGACGACCTCGTCCTCTCGAACCTCCTCGACGTGCCGGTGGTTCGTGTCTTCCACGGGTTCGAGCGAACCGGCTTGGGAACGACCGCCCACGGGTTGCTGTCCGACAGCTACTCGATAGTGAATTCGGTGCAGACGAGCGCGGAGTTCGTCGAGGAGTTGGGACGCGAACCGGATGGCATCGTCTATCCCGGCGTCGATACCGACCTGTTCCACCCCGACGCGCCGCCCGTCTTCGAGCGTGACGCGCCGTCGCTGCTGTTCGTCGGCCGGTTCGTGGAATCCAAGGGCCTGTTCGACCTCATCGACGCCCTCGCGGCGGGACGCGGCGCGGGGACCGAGGACGTGCACCTGTCCATCGTCGGTCGCGGCGACCGCGAGGCGGTGGAGCGGCGAATCGAACGGCACGGGGTGGAGTCGTCAGTCACCATCGTCGGGTCGGTGCCGCACGACGACCTCCCCGGCTACTACAGCGCCGCGGACGTGGTGTGCTCGCCCTCCCACTACGAGAGCTTCGGCATGGTCAACATGGAGGCGATGGCGTGTGGCACCCCCGTCATTACCACGACCGTCGACGGGGTCACGGAGTACGCCATCGACGGCGAAACCGCCCTGCTCGTCCCCCCGGAGTCCCCGGACGCCATCGCCGACGCGATAGCGACGGTCGTCGATTCGCCCGAGTTACGGACCCGCCTCGCGACCCAAGGCAGGGCGGTCGCGGAGCGCTATTCGTGGGAACAGTCCTCGAAACGGCTCGCGGACCTGTGTTTCGACATCGTGGACGGTAACTGAGTTCACGGGTCGGATTCCGTTCCCGCCGGAACCGCCCGCGTCGCCGTCGCCTTGAACGAGGCGACGACGTCCGCCCCGGATTCCAACCCCAACCGCTCTACGCTCGTGGTCGTGACGAGTGCCCGTAACGGCGTCTCGCCGCCCGCATCGACCGCGACGCGGGCGATTCGCTCCCCTTCCTCGACCGACCGAACCGTCCCCGAAAACTGGTTTCTGGCGCTCGTCGCGTCGCCGGTCGGCGCGGCGACCGGACTGTACAGCGTCACCACGTCCGAGCGGATGCAGGCCTCCACCGCGTCGGTGTCCGCCGGGACGAGCGCCCGGACGATTCCCACGTCGGTTTCCACGAGTCCGAACTCGCCGTCCCGCTCGGTGACGCTCCCGGCGAGCACCGTCTCGTCCACCTCGGCGAGCCCCGAGGACTCCGCCGTGAGTCGGCGGAACCGCTGGAGGAGTCGGCGCGCCCCGTCGGTCAGCGTGCTGCCGCCGCCGGACGACCCGCCGCGTTCCCGGCGGACGAGCGGTCCGAAACCCTCCTCCAAGGTCACGATTCGACGCTGCGCGTGTGCGTACGACCGACCGAGCGCCGTCGCGGCCGCGTTGAGCGACCCCTCCTCGTCTATCGCCCGGAGCAATTGCACGTCCCGCGCGTCGAACGTGACGTCGTCGGCGACGAATTGTGCGTCGAACGTCGCCCGTGGCGTCGCATCGTCCATCGTTACGTCTCCCGTCGCACGGCGCGGTACATCAGTTCTCCGCCCTCCCGTTCTCGAATCCGTCGGCCACCGCGTGCAGCCGTTCGAGGCGCGTTTCGAGCGGCGGATGCGTCGCCAGCCACGGCGTGTCGGCGGTCCCCGATGCCGCCGCCTCCGCGTCGGTCGCGATGGAGAGAGGGACGATGGCGCGCTCCGGCGGGATGTCGTAGGCGTCCCGCATGTCCGTCGGGGGTCGCGCGGCCGTCGCGTCGTACAGCGTTCGGAGCGCCGACGCGAGCGCCCCCGGATTCCCGGTGATTCGAACCGCGCCTCGGTCGGCCGCGAGTTCGCGGTACCGCGATAGGAGCGCGAGGAGAAGCCGCCCGACGAAACTGAACGCGGCCGAGAGCGCGAACGAGGCGGCGAAAAACAGCCCGACGAGCGGGTGGGCACCCCGCTCCGCGTCGAGCGCCCAGTGTCTGTCAGCGTATCGGCGCACCCGCAACGCGATTCGCAGGGGAACCGACGCGAGGGTGACGACGAGGAAATCCCGGTGGCGGACGTGGGCGAACTCGTGTGCTAATACGGCTTCGAGTTCGTCGGGCGAGAGCGCATCGAGCAGCGCCGTGGTCACCACGATGGTCGCGCTCTCGGGCGAATAGCCGGTCGTGTACGCCGTCGGGACGTTCGAGCTTCGGCACTCGATGTCCAGCCGCGGCACCGACAGCTGGCTGGCGATTTTGGTCGCGCGCGACTCGACGTTCGCCGGAACGTCCGCGACTACCGGGTCGGCGTCCTCGTCGTCCGAGTAGTCCGTCAGGTCGCTGTTCGCGTAGCGCTCGATGCAGTAGAACCCGAGCGCGCTCAATCCGCTCGCCAACCCGCCCATGACGAGAACGGCGGTCATCGTCGTCCCCGTGAACAGCGCGACGAACCGGGCGGTTTGCGTGGCGATGAACCAGACCGTGACCGGGATGGCGACCGCGAAGCAGACGATGAGTCCCATCGTGGCGACCATCCGTGCCTGCAATCCCCTGTCCGGTTTCCACGTCATAGAAATGAAATCGCCGCGGACGGCCATGTACGTTTTCCAATTTCGCTGAACTATCGGGAGGAATCGTCCCGCTCGGCTCCCGTCCTCAGTCCGAGCGGCGGTGGACCGTCATCGGAATCTCCTTCTTCGGGCGGGCGGTGATGGTCGCCATCAGGTCCAGTTCGGCCTCGGGCGCGAGTTCGATGTGGAACTGCTGGTAGATGGTGGCGAGCAGGAGACGCGCTTCGAGCATGGCGAAGCGGTCGCCGATACAGCGCCGCGGTCCCGCGGCGAATGGGAAGTACGCGAGTTTGGGGAGCGACTTCTCGAACTCGTCGGTCCAGCGCTCCGGACGGAAGGCGAGCGGGTCGTCGTACCAGCGCGGGTCGCGGTGGACGACCCATTGGTTCATCTGCACCGTCGCGCCCGCCGGAATCTCGTAGCCGCCGATGATGTCTGGTTTGGTCGCTTCGCGGACGATGCCCGGCACCGGCGGGTAGAGGCGCATCGACTCCTTGACGACCTGTTCGGTGTAGGTCAGCTCGGAGACGTCCTCCATCGTCGGCGTCTCGCCGTCGAGCACCTCGTCCAGTTCGGCGACGAGTTTCCTCTCCACTTCGGGGTACTGGGCGAGGGCGTACATCGTGAGCGTCAGCGAGAGCGCCGTCGTCTCGTGCCCGGCGAGGAGGAGCGTGACCACCTCGTCCCGAATCTGCTCGTCGCTCATGGGGTTCCCGTGCTCGTCGGTGGCCGAGAGGAGCGTCGAGATGACGCCCTCCCCGTCGGCGTCGTTGCGCCGCTCCCGAATCATCCGGTAGACGACGCCATCGAGTTTTTCGCGCGCGTCCTTGATGCGCATCCGCGACGGCGTGGGAACCTTCGGCGGCAGAATGAAGTTGGCGAGGTTCTCGGTGCCGAGCATGAACTCCTCCAGCGCCGACCCGATGGTGTCCACCTCGTCGTCGATGTCGACGCCGAACAGCGCCCGAGCGACGATTTTCAGCGTCACTTCCATCATGTCCTCGTGGACGAGCCGGGTCTCGCCGTCCTCCCACGTTTCGAGCGCCTCCTCGGTGAAATCCGTCATCATCTCGGAGTACCGCTGTATCTCCTTGGGGTGGAACGCGGGCTGGATGAGGTGGCGGTTCCGCCGCCACACCGCACCCTCGCTGTTCAGGATACCGTTTCCGAGGACGGGGCCGAGGATGTGCTGGAAGCCCTCGCCCTTGATGTAGTTCTGGTTGTTCTGGACGAGAACCTGCTCGATGTAGTCCGGGTGATTGAGCTGATACATCGGCCCGTCGAGTTCCTCCCAGTGGGCGATGTCGCCGTACTCGCGGGCGGTTCTGGTCATGAAGCCGAACGGGTCGCGGATAAATTCGAGTCGGGTTCCGACTATCGGCAGTCCGTCCGGTCCGGGCGGCGTCTCTCCGGTTGCGGGGGGTGTGTCGCTACTCATCCTTACCCGATAGTTGTCGCCCCGGCCGTCTATGTCTGTTTCCCATCATCCTAGGGGTGTTTAAATACTGCCGGGCACTACGACCTCGACATGCGGTACGCGACCATCGTCCTGACGTGGGGGGAGGGCGTGAGCGTCCACCCCGTCGACGACCTCCTGATGGGAACGAACGACGTGGCGGTCGAAACGGTTCAGTACGTCGGCCCGGTGTACGAAGGCCGGTACGTCGAGTTCGTCGAACTGCACGGCGACCTCGACGTGGCGCGCGCGCTGTTGGCCGACTCGCCGGAAACGGTCGAATACGATATCGTGGGCGAGGACGACCGTGGCGTCCTCTACCTCCACTGTCAAACCACCGGGTTGGTGGACGACCTCCTGACCATCCTTCGCGAGCAGCAGATCGTCCTCGACTGGCCGATGCGGTACATCGACACGGACAGCGAGCGCGGCCTGCAACTCACGGTCCTGGGAACCAGCGAGGCGATTCGCCGTGCGGCCGCGGAGATTCCCGAGGGAATCTCCCTCCGACTCGAACGGATGGGCGAGTACGAACCCGACACGGGAAAACTGTCGTCCATCCTCACGGAGCGACAGGAGACGTTGTTCGACCTCGCCGTCCGGGAGGGCTACTACGAGGTGCCGCGGGAGACGACCCATCGGGAACTCGCGGACGAACTCGGCCTCACGACCGGCACCGTCAGCGAACGCCTCCAGCGAATCGAAGCGAAGTTGGTCAGCACCTACGTCGATTGACGGCCGGGACACGGGCGAGACACGACAGACCACCGGAAGGAAGGGATGTGGCTAACTTCCTCCGCGGCGTCTCAGATGGTGTGGTAGCACGCACCACGAGGTAGGGGACCATGCCATCGTCACAGCCATCCGCACCGAGGAATCGGGGGGAAAACGAGAAATCGACGTCGCCGTGGCAACTGCCGACGGTGCAAATCGTGCTCGCGGCCACGCTCCTCGCGCCGCTCGGCGTGCCGCTCATCAGCCCGACGCTCCCCGCGTTCCGCGACGCGTTCGGCATCACCGACGCGCAAGCGAGCCTACTCATCAGCACGTACTTCCTGACGGGTATCTTCCTGTCGCCATTCATCGGCATGCTCGCCGACCGAATCGGACGGCGGGCCGTCCTCATCTGGGGCCTCGTCGCCTTCAGCCTCTCGGGCGGCGCCATCGCCGTCGCACCGAGTTACGAGGCCGTGCTGGTGCTCAGGACCATCGGCGGCACCGCCGCGGCGGGCATCTTCATCACCACCGTCACGCTCATCGGGGATTCGTTCGAGGGCACGCAACGGAACACCGTTCTCGGGATGAACAACGCGGTCCTCTCCGCGGGGGCCGGACTCTTTCCCATCGTCGGCGGGGCGCTCGCCACCGTCTCGTGGAACGTGCCGTACGTCGCCTACCTGCTCGGCCTGCCGCTCGCACTCTACGCGGTTCGACACCTCGAAGAGCCGGACCACGAACGCGATTCGAAGGGTCTCGCGTACCTCCGCCGCGCCGCGAGCGTCCTGAGCGGTCCCGACGCGCTCGTCTGCTACGGCGCGGCGTGCATGACCGAACTCCTGCTGTTCGGCACGGTGCTCACGATTCTGCCGTTCCTCCTCGCGGGCGATTTCGGCATGTCGGCGTTCGCCATCGGACTCGTGTTGTCCGTCACCGAAATCTCCTCGGTGGTCGTCTCCGCGAAGAACGGCTGGTTCGCCCAGTACGCCTCGAACTACGGCCTCATCGCCGCCGGATTCGCCTGCTACGCGGTCGGACTGTTCGGCGCGTGGTTGGCCCCGTCGCCCGTCTTCATCGCGGCGACGATGCTCGTGTTGGGCGCTGGCCTCGGCCTCTCCATGCCCGCCGTCGATGCCGCCATCAGCGACCTCGTGTCGGCCGGACTTCGCGGCGGGGCCTTGAGCCTGCGCAACAGCACGACGTTCCTCGGTCGCGCCGCCGGGCCGGTGCTGTTCGCCGGATTGGCCGAGGTGACGGGGTACTACCCCTTGTTCGTCATCAGCGCCATCGTCGCGCTCGTCATCTCGCTCTCCATCGCGTCGATGAGCGTCTACCGGACCCGTCGCCACCCCGCTGTCCGAGCGTAGGTCGGACCGGACGGCGATAACCCTCTTTTCGCTCCGTCGCGTTGCTCCCCCATGGCAACCGTACTTGGAATCCGATGCGACGGCGGGGCCGTTCTCGCGGGCGACCGACGAGCGACCGTGGACGGCACGGTTCGCTCCGACGCGGTTCGGCGGGTGTTCGACTACGACGACGCCGCCGCCGCTGTCGCGGGGGACGTCGGAGCCATCGAGGAGTTCGACCGACGCTTCGACTCCGAGCTTCGGGGGGACCGCCTCGAACGCGACGAACCCGTTCACATCGACCGAATCGCGCGAACGGCGGCCGACCTCGCGGGCGAAATCGGCGTCGATGGACTGGTCGCGGGGACCGACTCCGACGGCAACGCGGCCCTCCGCGAAATCGGAAGCGACGGTCTCGTGTTGGCGTCCGACGCCACCGCGCTCGGGAGCGGCGCGTCCGTCGCGTACGGCCGCCTCGAAGACGCCGACGCGGAGGCGAGCCTGGACGACACCGAAACCCTCGCTCGGGAGACGCTTTCGGTCGTCGCCGAGCGCGACCCCGACACCGGAAGTGACATCGACGTGCTCCGGTTCGAGGGGACGGCCTGAGCGCGGAAAGGCGGGGCAATCGGCGAAAGAGAGTCAGTCTCGGCCACGTTCGGGAACGAGAATCGGGGTTTCGTCCTCGACGAGTCGAACCGGAACGTCGAACGCGTGTTCGACGTGTTCCGGCGTCAGCACGGACCCATCGCCCAGAGCGACGACTTCGCCGTCGGCGACCAACAGGAACCGGTCCGCGTACCGCGCGGCGAGGTTGATGTCGTGCATGGCGTAGACGACGGCGTTTCCCTCCCGACTCACCCGCCGGACGAGTTCGAGCACGTCGAGTTCGTGCCGGATGTCCAGGTCGCTCGTCGGTTCGTCGAGGACGAGCGACGACGGGTCTTGCGCGAGAGCGCGGCCGAGCATGACCTTCTGGCGCTGCCCGCCGCTGAGTTCGTGGAGGTTCCGCATCGCCAACTCGGTGATGTCGAGCGAGTCGAGCACCGCCGCGACGCGCCGCTTGTCCTCCTCCGTCGGCCGCCAATCGAGGTACGGCTTTCTCCCCATCAACACCGCGTCGAACACGGTGGACGGGACGGTCGTGGATTCCTGCTGTGGCACGTAGCCGACGCGCCGCGCGATTTCGTCGCGGGAGAGGTCGGAAAGCGAGTCGCCGTCGAGCGCGATGCTCCCGCGAATCGGCGACTGCAGGCCGAGAATCGTCCTGAGAAGCGTGCTCTTGCCGACGCCGTTCGGGCCGAGGACGGCGAGCACCTCGCCCGGTTCGACGCCGAGCGTCACGTCTTCGAGGACGGGCGTCCCGTCGTACCCGACCGCCAGTCCGTCAAGTTCGATGCTCACCAGTGGTCCCTCCCGTTGACGATGAGGTAGACGAAGAGCGGGACGCCGATGAAGGACGTGATGATGCCGACGGGCAGGACGATGGGCGAGAGGAGCGTCCGGGCCGCCGTATCGGACGCGAGGAGGAGGGCACCCCCGCCGAGACAGGACGCGGGAATCAGGAATCGCTCGTCGCCGCCGACGAGTCGCCGGACGATGTGTGGGACGACGAGGCCGACGAAGCCGATGATGCCGAACAGCGAGACGACGACGGCCGTCAGGAACGACGCGACCACCATCCCGGACAGACGCGTACGTTCGACGTTGACGCCGAGGCTTCGAGCGGTTTCGTCGCCCGCGTCGAGCAGATTGTACTCCCACGCGTTCCGAACGAAGTAGAGCGTGGCGAGGGCGACGCAAAGCCAGAGGAAGGCGTTCGATTTCCACGTCGCGCTTCCCACGTCGCCGAACTTCCAGAAGACGAGCGTGGCGAGTTGGACGTTCGTGGCGAAATACTGCATCGCGGTCGTTCCGGCCGTGAACAGCGACGCGAGCGCGATGCCGGTCAGGAGCAGGGTTTCGGCGGACGCCCGCTTGTACTTCGCCACGGCGAGGACGAACCCCGTGGACCCGAGCGAGGCGAGGAACGCACAGACCGTCGTCGTGTAGGGATTGTGCAGGAGCACTGTAGTCCCGCTGTCCCGCACCGCTCCGGTTCCGAGGACGATGATGGCGAACGCCGCGCCGAACGACGCTGCCTGCGAGATGCCGAGGGTGTACGGCGAGGCCAGCGGATTCCGGAGCACGCTCTGGAGGACCGCACCCGCGATGGCGAGGCCGAGGCCCGCGCCGACCGCGGCGACGATTCGCGGCAATCGGATGTTCCAGATGACGGTCGCGTGGACGCCCGACGACCGCCCGAGGAGTATCGACGGTAGTTCCGAGAGCGGCACCGAAATCGGGCCGGAGACGAGCGCGTACCCGGCCACGACGACGAGCGCGGCGCCGAGACCGACGATGAACGCGAGCTTTCTCCGCGTCCGTTTGCGGTACCGGGAGAGGACCGCCGGTTCCACCGATTCTTCCATCTCGTATCGATTCCTCACTGGCCGCCGTTCATCCGACCGAATCCGTCGCCGTACGCCGCCGCCGCTTCGTCGTACACCGACTTGCCGACGAACCGCTCGTAGATGGCGTCCGCCTTCTTCGCCGGGTCGACGTCGCCGAACCCGTCGGGGAAACATGCCGTCCCGACGGCGTAGGCGTCAGCCAGCGCCGTCCCGAAGTTGATTGAGTAATCGCGCGTCGGGAAGACGCCGAACACGTTGCCCTCCTCGACGGCGGCGATGGATTCGTACTTCGATTTCGAGAGGTCGTCGTAGGATTCGGTCCCCAAATCCACGAAGACGTACTCGGGGTCCCACTTGATGAGTTGTTCCGCGTCGATGGTGACGCGCGGTGCACCCTTCTTTTTCTTCAACCCGTCCGTCACGTCGCCCGCGACGTTGTTCGTCCCGACGAAGGAAAACGGCGGGTACTCCGGTTGCGTGTACAGCAAACCGTGTTTTCCCCGGCCGAGATAGCCGACGTAGGTTTTCGGCGGGGTCGAAACGCCCTCCGTCCGCCCTTTCAGGTCCGAAATCGTCTCTTTCGTGTACGAGACGAGTTCGTCCGCGCGTTGCTTCTCGTTCAGCACCTCGCCGACGAGTCGGAGCGAGTCGTAGAAGTCGGGGCGAAGGGCGTCGTTCAAATCGCCCGGATTGATGCTGACGACCGGCGTGTCGAGTTTGCTCTGCAGGCCGTCGGCCTTTTTGGCGCTCGCGTAGGCCCGGACAACCAGGTCCGGGTCGCGTTCGAGGAGCAACTCCGGGTCGGGACTCTTTCGAGACCCGACGGACGGGCGCTCCTGGAGTTCGGGGTGGGCGAGAACGTACGGCCGAAACGGGCGTTTCTCGTTCTTCGTCTCCAGTCGCTCGACGCCGACCACGCGGTCCGTCGCGCCCAGATACGTGATGAACCGGAGCGCACCCGGCCCCAACCCGACGACGCGCTCGACGCTCGCCGGAACGGTCACGTCCCGTCCGGCGGCGTCCGTCACGGTCCGCGTGTCGCCGCCTGCACCTTCCGACCCCGACTCCGACTCGGATTCTGTCGTCGTGCCCGTTCCTTTCGAGCTATCCGCGTCGGTCGAAGTCGTCGTGTCCGTTCCCTTCGACCCGGAACAGCCCGCGAGCAGCGACACGCCGAGCGTGCCGGGGAGCGTCCGCCGCAAAAACCGCCGTCGCGACCGTTGTTTCTCCATCGGTACAACGAACTCACCGCGAACCCATAATCGTTAGGAACTCGGGTGTAATGGACGACCATGCAACTGCTGGTCGCCATCGACGACACCGACGACCTCGACAGCGAACTCGGCACCGGGAAAGTCAGTCGGCGGTTGGCGACCCGACTGGCCGACGAAATCGACGGCATCGAGCTGTACGGGAGCGTCCGACAACAACTGCTGGTGGACCCGCGCGTCCCGTACACGACCCACAACAGCGCGGCGTGTCTCGTCTTCGACTGTCCCGCTGAACCGTCGGTCGAGGCCGTGACGGCGCTCGCCGGTGACTACCTCGAAACCGTGCAGGCTCCGAACGCCGACCCCGGACTGTGCGTGGCGTTTCGGGCGGACGTCACCGAGGCGGTTCGGCGATTCGGCGAATCGGCCCAGAACGACGTGTTGGAAAAGGGCGACGCGTACGCGCTGGCCGAGGAAGTCGGACTCTTTCTCGACGAGTACGGCGGCACCGGCGACGGCGTTATCGGCGCGCTCGCCGCAGTCGGACTGACGTGGGGCGGCGACACCGGCCGGTTCATCGCGTTCGAGGGCATCCGGGAGTTCGAAGGAACGGTCGAAGTGGCCGCGATTCGGGACGTGGGAATAACGCCCGTCGCCGACGGCGGGACGGAAATCCGGGATGGAACCGTGGAAACGCACGATTGGATTCGACCGCAACTCCGCGGCGGCGACCCCGTGCTCCCGATGGAACGGACCGACCGCGGAACGTGGATACCGCGGAACGTCATCGGCTAGCCGTCCACGCGTCGAACGTACCATCGCGCGGTAACGTGCCCGTCATTCCTAAGTGGAAATAAGAAGACGGTCCGGACGTATGTCAGAGACTGCGCGGGACGACGTTCTCGTCACGGCCGAGTGGGTCGAAGAGCACCTCGACGAGTTCGGGAGCGACGACCCGGACTACCGCCTCGTGGAGGCGGATATCGACTACGACGAGTCCTACGCCGAGACGCACATCCCCGGCGCTATCGGGTTCCGGTGGGGTCCGCACCTACAGGATTCCTTCCAGCGCGACATCCTGAAGAAGGACGATTTCGCCGAGATGATGGGCGAACGCGGCATCGCCGACGACAGCACGGTCGTCCTCTACGGAGACGAATCGAACCAGTGGGCGGCCTACACGTACTGGCAGTTCAAATACTACGGCCACGACGACGTGTACCTGCTCGACGGCGGCCGAGAGTACTGGCTCGAAAACGACTATCCGACGAGCGGCGAGGAGCCGACGTACCCCGAGACGGACTACGAGGCCGGTGGCCCGTTCGACCACCTTCGAATCTACCGCGAAGGGGTCGAGGACGCGATAGAACTCGACCTGCCGCTCGTCGACGTCCGGTCGGAAGCCGAATATCGGGGCGAGAAAATCGCCCCGGAGGGAAGCCCTGAAACCGCCCAGCGGGCGGGTCACATCCCCGGCGCGACGAACATCACGTGGAGCGAGAACCTGAACGACGACGGGACGTTCAAGGACCGCGAGGAACTCGAGGCGATGTACGAAGGGTACGACATCACGGGCGACAGCGGCGTCGTCACCTACTGTCGTATCGGCGAGCGCTCCTCGATAACGTGGTTTACGCTCCACGAACTGCTGGGCTTCGAGGACGTGCGCAACTACGACGGGTCGTGGACCGAGTGGGGCAACCTCATTCGAGCACCCATCGAAGCCGAGACCGACGACCCGGCGAGTCGGGCGAGCAAAGGATAGGTCCCCGGTTTCGATCAGAGAGTTTCCGTTCCGTTACGCTTCTCGCTTCTGGTCCCGTCCGTCTTCCGTTTCGGATTCCGACTCCCGCGACTCGACGTCACAGAGGAGGTCGGGCGTTCGCTCGTGGCGCGGCGTCTGTGCGAATCGTTTGATTTGTCTGAAATCCTCGTCGGTTAATCCAGATTCCATACTAATCTTGGCGATTCTATGCGGTATATATCTATGCAAAATAGTGGGTTTTCTGAGCTGTCGGAAAACCGTTCTGTCACGCCAGCCTTCCATAGATATATAGACTATATATTGCTCCCGGGATTATTTCGTGAGGTTTTTATATGCCGTCGTTGCCACCAAACAGTAGCCGAACTATGTCTCCGGGAAACCAACTGACTCCCCCACAACCGACGGTACCGACGAACGAACCGCCGCGAGAGTTCACCGTCCGAGAGGGAGAGCGGGTGAGTGAGACGGTCATCCGCGCCATCGCGGAACAGGACGACGTGAGTCTGACGGACATCGTTCCCCTCTACGAGCGTATCGACCCCGACGCGCTGGACGATTTCTTCGAACCCACCTACGACGGCCGTCCATCGACCGCGACGAGCGTCGAGTTCGAGTACGGCGGCTACACCGTCGTCGTCCGCGGTTACGGCATCGTCGAACTCCACTGAGCATCTATCGACCCTTCTCGACCGCGGTCACGGTGACCGCTCGAACGCCGAACCCGTCCCGGAGAGCGGCCGCGATGTCCTCACGGTCGCGCGCCTCGCCGACCGTCAGTTCCGCGACGACATCGATTTCGATGTCCGTGGCCCGAGGGCGGAATCCGGCGTGTGCGACGTCGTGAACGCCCCGAACCCGGTCGATCGCCGCGAGCGCGTCCCGTGCCGCCGTCGTGAGGGTGCCGTCTGTTCCTCGCGGGACCAACACCGTGACTTCGGCAGTGACCGTCACTGCATGGAGTGCCTGTGGCATACTACTCCCGCGCGATTCGAACGCGTCGTCATCCGCGACCCATCGAAACCGATGGACCGCGGCGTGGGGTAGACCACTACCCGACGGGAGCGGTGGAACGGGGTGGGATGATATGGGGCGAGGCGCGTCGGTGCAGCCGACGGCGGCTCGAACCGTTCGACAGCGACGCCTCTCACGGGATTCGTCCGAGGACGAATCACGGCGTGGACGCTCGCGGACGCGTGCCCGTTCCGGCCACGACGCCCGTGAGGTGTTCGACACCCGACACTACGCCGTCACGAAAACGAACGCCGATGCCGGGACGAAAACGAGGGTGAACCGAGCCGATAGCGGCCCGAACCCACGCGGAACGGGGTCTCTCTCGATTCGGTGAAATCGAAGAAAGCACCCGCCGTCGCTGGCAGCGGCGTCCGCCTTACGCGACGAGCGTGGGTGTGGACCGAAGGTGACCATCGGCGACACCATACCACCCGTCGCGTCCGCGGGAACGATTCCCTTTGGAAGAGCCATACCGGCCCTTCCACACGGAAACCCCAACCGCGGACACGCCGCTCTCGAAGAGAACGGAGCGCATCGGGCGCGATTGGGTGGCAATGGTCATGATGATCACTCGGATTCGGTCCGGGTGTATCATCACGTATTTTGGCGAATATAATAATCGTTGTGCAACCGAGAGATTGTCTAGCACTCGAGTTCGCCCGACCGCAACAACCACTCGATGCCGTACTACCACTCGATGACGCTCCGGTCCCGCCACAGTTTCCCGCTGGGACCTCCGGGTTCGAAGCGCGCCAACCACACCGGCGTTTCTGCTCCCTTCTCGACGCTCCGAGGCGCGCCGGACCCTCCCATCTCCGTTCGCACCCATCCGGGACAGACGGCGTTGACGAGGAGGTTCGAGTACTGCGTCGAAAGCGCGTCGGTGAACGCGTTGACGCCCGCCTTCGAGACGCCGTAGGGGAGGTGACCGGTGTCGATGCCGCCGTCGAACTGTCCGGACCCGCTCGAAAGGGTGACGACGCGAGCGCCATCGCGGTCGGTCAGCAACGGCAGCGCGTGTTTCGTGACGAACATCGGTCCGTGAAGGTTCGTCCGAAGGGTCGTCTCGATAGTCTCGCCGTCGAGCGAGTCCAGCTTTCCCGTCGGGCCGTACGTCGCGGCGTTGTTGACGAGCACGTCGAGTCGCCCCGCTTCGTCCGCAATCGTCCCGACGGCATCCCGAATCGTCGCCTCATCGGTTACGTCGAGACGGACCGCCCGCTGGTCGGGTGCCGTCACGGCGTCCGGGTCGCGCGCCCCGGCGTACACCGTCGCGCCGAGTTCGGCGAGTCGCGTCGCTATCTCCTCGCCGATGCCGCGGTTCGCGCCCGTGACGAGCGCGACCTGCCCGTCCAGCGAATCGTACAGGTCGATGTTCATACGGGCTTCACGCCGCCCATCGCCATTCGTGTTGTGTCGGGAGGGATGGCGGGCCTCCGCCGACCGCCGCCTCCCGACCCCACCGTTCGAATCCCAACGACGGGGGGAGTAGCTACTTGCCGGTCGCTGTCGTATGCGATACGATGGCACGAAACATCACGAAATCCGCCGCGCTCGCCCTCGGAACCGTCGCCGCGCTCGGTGCGGCGTGGGTGGGGTGGGGTGCCTACACCCGGCGGACGACCGACCGAGTGCCGTACACGACCGCCCTCCACGTCGATGGCGTGGAGATTCGACGGTATCCCGATGCGGTGGTCGCCAAAACGACCGCGGACAATCAGGGGGAAGCCTTCCAACGGCTGTTCCGCTACATTCAGGGCAACAACCGTTCGCGGGACGAAATCGAGATGACCGCGCCGGTTTCGACCGGACGGGAGAAGATAGCCATGACCGCACCCGTCGCGTCCGAGTCGTCGGACGGAAGGATGGAAATGGCGTTTTTCCTCCCCGGCGAGTACACCGCCGAGGGAGCGCCGGAACCGGAAGACGAGGCCGTAACCATCGAACCCATCGAAGCCCGGACCCTCGCCGTTCGCCCGTTTTCGTGGTACGCGACGGACGGACGGGTCGCCGATAACCGACGGCGGCTGTTCGACACGCTCTCGGCGCACGACCTGACGCCGACGGGCGACCCGTTCCTCCTGCGCTACGACGACCCGTGGACGCCGCCGTTCATGCGCCGGAACGAAATCGCGGTGGAGTTGGAGTAGCGGCGAAGCGCAGCGACCGAACTAAGTCACCTGTCCGAATTAAATCACCTCTTATCTGATTTAGTGTATTTAAGGTCATGCCAACCCGTTGATGGCATGCGATTACGACCCGTCGTCGGCGATTTTCGATATTCAGTTCGTTTGAAAGGACCTGTCTAAGCACCACGCTTAAATAGGAGGTCGCCACTTCAATCGAGTACAATGTCACACAACGACATGACCCCTAACAGGGGGGGTCGAGTTCTTCGAGGGCACGTTAGCCCACACCGACGAGATTGAATCAGTTCGAATTTTCGACACGACGCTCCGCGACGGGGAGCAGACGCCGCGCACCTCGTTTACGCCGGACGAGAAACGCGACATCGCGGCGACGCTGGACGAGATGGGGACCCACGTCATCGAGGCGGGCTTCCCGGCGAACGGCGACGCCGAGTTCGAGGCCGTCCGCGACATCGCGGCGTCCACCCGCGCGACGACCTGTGCGTTGGCACGAATCGTCGACGGCGACGTGGAAACCGCGCTGGACACCGGCGCGGAGATGGTGCACGTCTTCGCATCGACCAGCGACGTGCAGATAGAGGATTCGATGCACACGACGCGCGACGACGTGACCGCCCGTGCCGTGAAAGCGGTCGAACGGGTCGCCGACGCGGGCGCGATTCCGATGTTCTCGCCCATGGACGCGACGCGGACGGACCCCGACTACATGGCCGAAATCGTCGAGGCCGTCAGCGAGGCGGGTGCCGAGTGGATAAACATCCCCGACACCTGCGGCGTCGGCACGCCGAGTCGGTTCGCCGACTTGGTGTCCCACGTCCGAGAGCACACCGACGCTCGCATCGACGTGCACACGCACGACGACTTCGGCATGGCGACCGCGAACGCCATCGCCGGAGTCGAGGCGGGCGCGGACCAAGTGCAGGTCAGCGTCAACGGCATCGGCGAACGCGCCGGAAACGCGGCGTTCGAGGAGGTCGTCATGGCCGTCGAGAGCGTCTACGGGGTCGATACAGGAATCGACACGGAACGCATCACCGAGCTGTCGGACACGATAGCGGAGTACAGCGCGGTGGACGTTCCGGTGAACAAACCGGTCGTGGGCGCGAACGCGTTCGCCCACGAGAGCGGCATTCACGCCGCGGGCGTCATTGAGAACAGCGACACGTTCGAGACGGGCGTGATGAAACCGGAGATGGTCGGGGCGCGACGCGAGTTCGTCCTCGGCAAACACACCGGAACCCACGCGGTACGGAAACACCTCCGTCAGTCCGGGTTCGCCCCGACCGACGCCGAGGTCCGACAGATTACGCGCCGGGTCAAAGACCGCGGCGCGGAGAAAAACCGCGTGACGGTGAGCGACGTACAACGATTCGCCCGCGAACTGGGCGTCGATTCTAGCGAGGAGGCGAACGCGTAACCATGGCCTTCCGCCGCTTTCCCACCCGCCGTGAGCCGCGGCCACCCCGACCGCGCAATAATTGCCCGGCACGTAAGGGCTATTTTGGTCGCAACGCGAACGGTGTTAACACAGATGCCACGACGACGTTCGACCCGCGGTTCGCAAGCGTCGAGCGTTGCGGCCGTGGAGCGCGTACGCATTATTGTAGGGGTCTAGCTACCCCTCACCTCTTCTCACCCCCGAACCGGAACGAATCGCAACCCAACAGCACGACGCATACGCGCATATCGATGACAGGCACACGACCGCAATCAGACCAGTATCGACCGACGAACACCGACCGAACCGAGGTGGCGGATTCGTGAGCGAACGCACGGTCCACCCCGTTTCCCGCGACGCGGACGAGGGGGAAGCGAACGCCACGGAACCGACGGAGGAACCGACCGAATCGGCGACGACCGATTCGAACGAACCGAACGCAACCGAGCCGACCGCGGACGAACCCACGACGGGCGCACAGTCGCTCGTCTCGACGCTGGAGGCCGCCGGTGTCGAAGCCATGTTCGGCGTGCAGGGCGGGGCCATCATGCCCGTCTACGACGCGCTGTTCGACTCGGACATCCACCACGTGACGATGGCCCACGAACAGGGCGCGTCCCACGCGGCGGACGCCTACGGCGTCGTCAAGGGCGAACCGGGCATCTGTCTGGCGACGTCCGGGCCGGGGGCGACGAACCTCGTCACGGGCATCGCCGACGCCAACATGGACTCGGACGCCATGGTCGCTCTGACGGGACAGGTCCCCTCCGGCATGGTCGGCTCCGACGCCTTCCAGGAGACGGACACGACGGGCGTCACGGCACCCATCACGAAGCACAACTACTTCGTGGGCGACGCGGACACGGTTGGGGATATGGTCGGCGAGGCGTTCGCGCTCGCCGAGACGGGCCGCCCCGGGCCGACGCTCGTGGACCTGCCGAAGGACGCGACGCTCGCCGAGACCGACGCCGAACCCGGCCGCACGGAAACGCCGGACACCTACTCGCCGCAAACCGAAGCGGAGTCCGACGCCGTCGCCGCCGCGGCGCGAGCCGTCAAGGGCGCGGAGAAACCGTTGCTCCTGTTCGGCGGTGGCGTGGTCAAGGGCGATGCGTGCGAGGAGGCGCGGCAGTTCGCCACCGAGCACGGCATTCCCGTCGTGACGACCATGCCCGCCATCGGGTCGATGCCCGAGGACCACGACCTCTGTCTGTCGTGGGCGGGCATGCACGGCACCGGCTACGCAAACATGGCCGTCACGCACTGTGACGTGCTGATAGCCGTCGGCTGCCGGTTCGACGACCGACTGACCGGCGGCGTGGACACCTTCGCGCCCGAGGCGGAGGTCGTTCACATCGACATCGACCCGGCCGAGATTTCGAAGAACGTCCACGCGGACTATCCGCTCGTCGGCGACGCGGGGACGGTCATCGAACAGGTCGATGCGGAAGTGTCGCCCGTGGACACGAACGACTGGGGAACGTGGCGCGAGCAGTGCTCGTCGTGGAAGGAAGAGTTCCCGTTGACCTACGACACTCCCGAGGACGAGCCGCTGAAGCCGCAGTTCGTGGTCGAGGCGTTGGACGAGGCGACGGACGACGACGCTATCGTCACGACCGGCGTCGGCCAGCACCAGATGTGGGCCGCGCAGTTCTGGACGTACCGCAGTCCGCGAACGTGGGTGTCCAGCCACGGTCTGGGAACGATGGGCTACGGTCTCCCCGCCGCAATCGGCGCTCGGTTCGCGGCGGACGCTGGGTCGAAGAGCCAGCGAGGCGGAGACGACGAAGCCGTCGGAGCAGCGGACGACGACCAGCAGGTCGTCTGCATCGACGGCGACGGCTCCTTCCAGATGACGATGCAGGAACTCTCCGTGGCTGTTCGGGAGAACCTCGACATCACCGTCGCCATCCTGAACAACGAGTACATCGGGATGGTTCGCCAGTGGCAGGACGCCTTCTTCGAGGGACGGCGGATGGCCGCCGAGTACGACTGGTGTCCCGAGTTCGACAAGCTGGCCGAAGCGTTCGGCGCGAAGGGCTTCGCCGTGGACGACTACGACGAGGTGGCCGACACCATCGAGGAAGCGCTGGCCTACGACGGCCCGTCGGTCATCGACTTCCACGTCGACCCCGGCACGAACGTCTATCCGATGGTTCCGAGCGGCGGTGCCAACGGCAAATTCGCCCTCTCGGAGGACCAACTATGAGCGGGGAAGACGCGACGGACGACCAGTCCGCACAGAACCCGTCCGGAGGAATGCCCGGCACCGCGCCCGACGACCGACCGCATCCCGACGGTCGCCGGAACGAACAGGGCATCCGAATCGACCCGGAAGCGGAGGCGGAACCGCGACGGCGAACCGCCGTCGTCTCCGCGCTGGTCGAACACGAACCGGGCGTCCTCTCGCGCGTCTCCGGGTTGTTCTCCCGGCGGCGGTTCAACATCGAGAGCCTGACCGTCGGCCCGACGACGGTGGACGGCCACGCGCGAATCACGCTCGTGGTCGAGGAGACGGAATCCGGAATCGACCAAGTGGAGAAACAACTGGCGAAGCTCAAGCCCGTCATTCAGGTGGGCGAGGTGGACGACCCGGCCGTCCGAGCCGAGTTGGTGCTCCTGAAGGTCCGCGGCGACAGGCCCGACGAGGTGCACGCCATCACCCAGATGTACGAGGGCCAAACGCTCGACGCCGGACCGCGGACCATCACGGTCCAGATAACGGGCGACGAGCAGAAGATAGACGACGCGGTGGACGCCTTCCGCCAGTTCGGCATCATCGAAATCGCCCGAACCGGCCAGACCGCGTTGGCTCGCGGCGACACGCCGACGACGCCCGGCGAGGAACCGGGCCACTCCACCCAACCGCCCGAGGACCCCCACGGCGCGGAGGACAGTGAGACGACCGACACGACCGAAAATTGAAGATTACAACAATGACTGATCACTACGACGCGACGATATACTACGACGACGACGCGGACGACAGCTATCTGAACGACAAGACGGTGGCCGTACTCGGGTACGGCAGTCAGGGCCACGCCCACGCCCAGAACCTCGCGGACAGCGGGGTGGACGTTGTGGTCGGCTTGCGGGAAGGTTCCTCGTCCCGAAAGGCGGCGGAGGCCGACGGACTCCGAGTTGCGACCCCGAAGGAGGCGGCCAGCGAGGCGCGGGTCGTCTCGGTGCTCGTGCCGGACACCGTGCAACCCGCCGTGTACGCCGACATCGAGTCCGAACTCGAACCCGGCGACACCCTGCAGTTCGCTCACGGCTTCAACATCCACTACGGTCAAATCGAACCGTCGGAAGACGTGGACGTGACGATGATCGCACCGAAGTCGCCGGGCCACCTCGTCCGCCGGAACTACCAAGCCGAGGAAGGGACGCCCGGCCTGCTCGCGGTCTATCAGGACGCAAGCGGCGAGGCGAAAGAGGAAGCACTCGCCTACGGCAAAGCCATCGGCTGCACCCGCGCGGGCGTGGTCGAAACCTCGTTCCAAGAGGAGACGGAAACCGACCTGTTCGGAGAGCAGGCCGTCCTCTGCGGCGGCGTCACGGAACTCATCAAGGCGGGCTACGAGACGCTCGTGGACGCGGGCTACTCGCCCGAGATGGCCTACTTCGAGTGCCTGAACGAAATGAAACTCATCGTGGACCTGATGTACGAGGGCGGCCTCGGCGAGATGTGGGATTCGGTCTCCGACACCGCCGAGTACGGCGGTCTGACCCGCGGCGAGGTCGTCGTGGACGACCACGCCCGCGAGAAGATGGAGCAGGTGCTCGAAGAGGTGCAGAACGGCGAGTTCGCCCAGCAGTGGATCGTCGAGAACCAGGCCGGACGCCCGTCGTACCGCCAGAAGCGAAAGGCCGAGAAGAACCACGAAATCGAGGAGGTCGGGGACCGTCTCCGCCAACTGTTCTCGTGGTCGGAGACGGAAGACGAGGAATCGGAATCCAAGGAAGAGGAACAAGAGCGGGTGACAGCAGATGACTAGCGATGTTCCGGAGGAACATCGAAAAGCGAATAGCGCGGAACACCGTTCCGCGGACAGTCGAGCGGCAACGCCGCGAGACGACGGTGAAACCGTGAGCAGCGATGGTCCGGAAACGATGGGAGAGATAAGCCACGTCCACCCCTTCGCCGACCAAGGGGCGATGACGCGCGTGTTCAGCCGCGGCAGGGTCGTCGCGGACGGCGGGGACCACGAATCGAACGACGAGGAGACGAAGACGATGGCCGACATCGAGCACGAAGCGCCCGCGGGAGCGGGTGACTCGGCGGGCGTCTTCGAACGCGGCCACGAGTTCCGGGTACAGTACCGATGAGCGAGGGAACGCTCTACGACGAGGTGTGGGACCGACACCGGGTGACGGACCTGCCGACGGGCCAAACCCAGCTGTTCGTCGGCCTGCACCTCGTCCACGAGGTGACGAGTCCGCAAGCGTTCGGGATGCTGGAGGAGCGCGACATGGAGGTCGCGTACCCGGAGAACACGCACGCGACGGTGGACCACATCGTCCCGACCGCGGACCAGTCGCGCCCCTACAGCGACGACGCCGCGGAGGAGATGATGTCCGAACTGGAGGAGAACGTCCGCGAGGCGGGTATCGACTTCTCGCACCCGAAGTCGGGCGACCAAGGAATTGTTCACGTCATCGGGCCGGAGCAGGGGTTGACCCAACCCGGTATGACCATCGTCTGCGGCGACAGCCACACCGCGACGCACGGCGCGTTCGGCGCGCTGGCGTTCGGCATCGGGACGAGCCAGATTCGGGACGTGCTCGCCACCGGGACGATAGCGATGGAGAAACAGAAGGTTCGTCGGATTCGCGTCACGGGCGAACTCGGCGAGGGCGTCTCGGCGAAGGATATCGTCCTCGAAATCATCCGCCGCCTCGGGACCGACGGCGGCGTCGGCTACGTCTACGAGTACGCGGGCGAAGCCATCGAGAATTTGGACATGGAAGGCCGGATGAGCATCTGCAACATGTCCATCGAAGGCGGCGCTCGCGCGGGCTACGTCAACCCCGACGAGACGACGTACGAGTACCTGCGCGAGACTGACGCCTTCGCGGATAATCCTGAAAAATTCGAGGAACTCAAATCCTACTGGGAGTCCGTCCGCTCGGATGAGGACGCGACCTACGACGACGAGGTGGTCATCGACGGCGACGAACTCGAACCGATGGTGACGTGGGGGACGACGCCCGGACAGGGCGTCGGTATCACGGAACCGATTCCGGACCCCGAGGACCTACCGAAAGACAAGCGGGAGACGGCGCGGCAGGCACAGGAACACATGCGCGTGGAACCCGGCGAGACGATGGCGGGCTACGACATCGACGTGGCGTTCGTCGGCTCCTGTACGAACGCCCGACTGCCGGACTTGCGACGGGCGGCCGCGGTCGTCGAGGGACGCGAGGTCCACGACGACGTGCGGGCGATGGTCGTCCCCGGCAGCCAACGCGTGAAGGCCGCCGCGGAGGAGGAAGGCTTGGACGACGTCTTCCGCGAAGCGGGATTCGACTGGCGCGGTGCCGGTTGTTCGATGTGTCTCGGCATGAACGACGACCAACTCACGGGCGACGAGGCCAGTGCGTCCTCCTCGAACCGTAACTTCGTGGGACGACAGGGCAGTCCCGACGGACGGACGGTCCTGATGAGTCCGGAGATGGTCGCGGCCGCCGCGATTCGCGGCGAAGTGACCGACGTGCGCGAACTGCCGGAGGTGGCGAGCGCATGACCGACGAAATCACGCACGAATCCGGAACCGGAATCGCCGTGCGCGGCAACGACATCGACACCGACCAGATAATCCCGGCGCGGTTCATGAAGGTCGTCACCTTCGACGGGTTGGGCCAGTTCGCGTTCTTCGACCAGCGGTTCGACTCGGAGGACAATCCGGAACCGCACCCGTTCAACGAGGATAAACACGAAGGCGCGTCGATACTGGTCGTCAACGCCAACTTCGGCTGTGGCTCCTCGCGCGAGCACGCCCCGCAAGCGCTCGCGCGGTGGGGCATCGACGCCATCGTCGGCGAGAGCTTCGCCGAAATCTTCGCGGGCAACTGTCTGGCGCTGGGGATTCCGACCGTCACCGCCGACGCCGAGACGGTCGAGGCGTTACAGGATTTCGTCGAGGAGAACCCCGACGCCGAAATCGAAGTCGACGTGGCGGACGAGACGGTCCGCTACGACGACCGAACCGTCCAGGCGAACGTGGACGACGCCCAGCGGCAGGCGCTCGTGGAGGGCGTCTGGGACACGACGGCGCTGATGAAGTCGAACGAAGCGGAAATCGAGAAAACGGCCGAGAACCTCCCTTACGTCGAACAATGAGCGAACAAATCGCGGTCATCCCCGGCGACGGAATCGGACAGGAAGTAGTACCAGCGGCACGGCGAGTCCTCGAAGCCGTCGGACCGGAGTTCGAGTTCGTGGAAGGTGACGCGGGCGACGCCGTGAAGCAAGAAACCGGCGAAGCGCTCCCGGACGAAACCCGGACGCTCGTCGCGGCATCCGACGCGACCCTGTTCGGAGCGGCGGGCGAGACGGCAGCCGAGGTCATCCTCCCGCTTCGGAGCGTGGTGGACTCGTTCGTCAACGTGCGTCCCGCGCGGGCCTACCCCGGTACCGACGCGCTTCGCCCCGAGACGGACCTCGTGTTCCTCCGCGAAAACACGGAGGGCGTCTACGCGGGGCACGAATCGCGGCTGAGCGACGATATGGCGACGTTGACCCGCGTCGTCACCGAATCCGCCTCCGAACGGCTCGCCGGGTTCGCGTGCGAGTACGTCGAGGGGCGCGACGAGGAGTCGTTCACCATCGCCCACAAGGCCAACGTGATGCGCGAGACGGACGGCGTGTTCCGCGACACGGTGGACCGCGTTGCGGACGTTCACAGCGTCCCGCACGACGAGATGCTGATGGACGCGCTGGCGACGCACCTCTGCTTGCGCCCCGAAGAGTACGACGTCATCGTCTGTCCGAACCTCGCTGGCGACGTGCTCTCCGACCTCGCCGCGGGACTGGTGGGCGGCTTGGGCTTGCTTCCCTCCGCGAACATCGGCCCGGACAACGCCCTGTTCGAACCGGTCCACGGCACCGCCCCGGACATCGCGGGCGAGGGCGTGGCGAACCCCGCCGCGACGATGCTCTCGGCGGCGATGTTGCTGGAGCACCTGGGCTACGACGGGGACGGAGCGGCGGTCAGGGCGGCCGTCGAATCCGTGCTGTCGGACGGGCCGCGGACGCCGGACCTCGGCGGCGACGCGACCACCGAGGACGTGACGGAAGCGGTGCTGTCGCGGTTGTAACGTCCTTCTTCTTTCTCTTTCAGGGCCAAACGGCGAGAATCACCATCAGAACGCCGACGGCGCCCAACACGCCGAATCCGAGTCGCGTCGTAACGACCTTCCATTCGGCGGGTTCGACCTCACTCATCGGCGTCGTGCTTCCGATGGCGTCGGCCTGTTCGCTCATTCGGGCGAAGTAGTAGCCGAATCGAGTACCCAGCGCGCCGAGGGTTACGGCACCGAACCCGATGAGCATCGTTCCGAAATCGATCATTATTGGGAAGATTAATGGGTGCGATAAATGCTTTCTGCGCCGAACGATGGGCTCGGATTCATCTCCGAGGCGCGGAGATGTCTCGATGCACGTTCACCGTCTCACGCTCGAAACGAGGAACAGACAGCCTATCAGGCAACGGTGACCGGACCGGAACGACCATTCGCCTATCCGAAGAAGTGACCGCATGGACCTCCTCGACGGCGTGTACGAGACGCACGTGGGCGTGGCTGATTTGGACCGGGCGATGGATTTCTACGGCGACATGCTCGGCCTCGAACTCGGTCGGCACGACCCGGGAAGGAAAATCGTCTTCTACTTCACCGGCACCCCGCGCTCGATGCTCGGCGTGTGGGAGAAAGAAGACCCGAAATCGAGCCATTTTGCGTTCCGCGTCTCGGAGGACGAGGTGGACGAGATGCTGCCGTTCCTCGAAGACCGCGACATCGAACCGCGCGCCGCCTTCGGCGTCGAACCGGAGAACCAATCGTCCACCCGTGGATGCCGAGCGCGACGGTCTACTTCTCGGACCCCGACGGCAACTCGCTGGAACTGCTGGCGGACCTGTCCGACGACCCCGACTCGGACGGCGACCCGATGTCGCTGAGCGAGTGGCGCGAGCGACAAGAGTAGTTCGTCACGTCGCGCTCCAGCCGTCGATTTCCCCGGCGTCGGCGTAGTGTGCGAGAAGAAAGACGACGAGAGAGAAAAACAGCCCCGCGACGAAGCTCTCGACTTTCGCAATCGGGAGGTCGACCGTGAGCATCGCCCACCAAACGCCGACGGCGAAACAGACGATGACCGCCACGCGGCCAGCCCCCCCGATGTCTCGAAACCACTGCCCGAATCGCTTTCCGAGGCTCGTGGTTCCGGCGGGACCCATTCCGAACCCGCACAGCACGAAACCGACGGCGACCCATGTCCACGAAATTTCGTCGTACGGGTAGAGGTCTATCGCCGTCGAGACGCTGAACAGAACAACGATGCCGACCTCCATCCACGTCGGCGGACGGTCGGGGAACCAGTCGGAGACGGTTTTGGGGACCACGATGGCCCGTAATTGCAACCTATGTTACTAATAAACTCGTGTGCTCGGCGAACCGCTTAGTCGGTCAACCCGTACCCCTTCCGGAACAGGTACGTGTCGATACCCATCACGACGAGCGTCAGTCCCGTCAGCACGGCGAGCGAGAGGTTCGGGTCGAGTTCCGACGCGCCGAGGAAGCCGTATCGGACGCCGTCGACCATGTACACCATCGGGTTGAGCATGGTGAGGTCGCGGTAGATGCCGGACGGGAGGCTGTCGAGCGTGTAGAACACGCCGCCGAAGAAGACGAGCGGGCGGACGATGAACTGGTTCATCATCGTGAGATTGTCCCAGTCGTCCGCCCAGAGGCCGCCGACCACGCCGAAACTGGAGAAGAGCAGCGTGATGACGACGGCGAAGGCGACGAGGTAGAACGGACGGGCGACGCCGACGGACGTGAAGAACGCGCCGAGGACGGCGATGAGCGCCCCGACGAGCAAGCCCCGCGTCGCGCCCGAGACGATGTAGGAGGCGACCATCCGCGAGTAGGACATCGGCGAGGTCAGCGTCTCCTCGATGTAGCGGTTCCAGCGGCCGTGGAAGATGGAGAAACAGGAGTTCTCGAAGGCGTTGGAGATGGCTCCCAGTACGACCAAACCGGGCAAAATGAAGACGATGTAGGGGACGCTCTGTCCGTCGAATTTCATCATGCCGACGCGGTTGCCGAGGATGACGCCGAACACGGAGAAGTACAGCACGTTCGTCACGAACGGCGGAACGAAGGTGTTGCGCGGGCGGCGGAGGAATCGAAGGATTTCCCGGCGAGTCAGGGTGACGAATCCCGTGAGACCAGCGGTATCGGTTTCGCCGCTCACGCGCCGTCACCTCCCGCAACCGCGGCGAGTTCGGAATCGTCGCGGTCGTCCTCGTCGGGCGATTCGCTCCCCGTCGTCTCCCCGGTTCGCGTCATCTCGACGAACACCTCTTCGAGCGAGGTGCGCGAGATGTCGAAGTGGACGATTTCGAACCCCTTTCGGTCGAGTTCGCGGACGAGTTCCGGGGCGAGCAGTCCGGCTTCCGGGGCCGTGACGACGAGTTCGTCGCCGTCCAGTTCGACGTCCTGAATCTTGTCCCGACCGGCCGACAGGTGCGGCGCGGATTCGGGCGGGTTGCGGAGCGAAATCGTCACCTTGTCCGGCCCGCGGCCCATGAGTTCCTCGGGGCTCGCCACCTCGACGATTTGGCCCGAGTCGAGGATGGCGACCTCATCGCAGAGGCGTTCGGCCTCCTCGATGTAGTGGGTCGTGAGCAGAATCGTGGTGCCTGACTCGTTGAGTTCGGTGATGAGGTCCCACAGGTCGTGGCGCAACTGTACGTCCACCCCAGCGGTCGGTTCGTCCAGGATGAGCAGGTCGGGTTCGGTGATGAGCGCTCGCGCGAGGACGAATCGTCGCTTCATCCCGCCGGAGAGTCAGTCGAAGCGCGTGTCGCGCTTGTCGTAGATGCCGACCTGCTTCAACACCTCGTCGGCGCGGTCCCGCGCCTCCGACTTCGGAATGCCGTGATACCCGGCCTTGTGCTCCAGCACCTCCTGAATCGGGAAGAATCGATCCACGTTGAACTCCTGCGGCGCGAGTCCGATTCGGTCGCGCGCCTCGCGGTAATCGTCTTCCACGTCCGCACCAAACACCTCGGCCGTCCCGCCGGATTTCTTCACGAGGCCGACGAGGATGTTGATGAACGTCGTCTTGCCCGCACCGTTCGGACCGAGCAACCCGAAAAACGACCCTTTCGGAACGTCGAGGTCGACCCCCTTCAGCGCCCGTACCTCCCCGTACTCCTTTTCGAGGTCACGTATGCGTATCGCAGAATCCATCGAACGTGTCGTAACAGTCGGGGACGGTTAAGGGTGCTGAACCCGGTCAGACGTTCCCAAGCACGTCGTCGGCGGCGTCCAGATAGGCCGCCAACTCCGCCTCGCCGTGGGCGAACGAGAGGTGGTGGCGCTTGTACGGGTTCGGCGTGAAGAAGTGACCGCGTTCGCGCATCCCCGCCGCGAACTCGCGGAACCGCTCTTCGTCCAAGCCGAGGATGTCCTCGTAGTTCTCCGGTTCCCCCGTCGCGCCGAACTGGACGCTGAAGATGCTCCGGTGTCCGACGACGCGACCCTCGATGCCGTGGTCGGAGAGCAGGTCCCGGAGTCCGGCCCGATACTCGTCGCCGAGGTCGGTGACGTGGGACTGCACGTCCTCCTCGACGATGGTGTCGATGGTCGCGCGCGCCGCGGCGAGTCCGGGAAGGTTACCCGAGTACGTCCCGCTGATGACGACGCCGGATTTGTTGTCGCCGCCAGCCTGTTCGAGCAGGTCCGTTCGCCCGCCGACCGCCGCGATGGGGTAGCCGTTGCCAAGCGCCTTCGCAACGCAGGTCAGGTCGGGCGTGACGCCGAACTCGCCCTGTGCGCCGTGCGGCGAGTGGCGGAAGCCGGTGATGACTTCATCGAAGATGAGCGGCACGTCGGCGGCCCGCGTCACCTCTCGGAGCGTTTCGAGGAACTCCTGTCGGGGTAGAATGCAGCCGACCGAGTGAGGGACGGGTTCGAGGATGACCGCCGCGATGTCGTCGCCGTGTTCGCGGAAGACCGCTTCGGCGGCCTCGCTGTCGTTGAACGGGACGACGAGCGTGTTCTCCACGGCGGACGAGAGCATCCCCTCGGATTCGGGATGCGGCTCGCCGAGTTTGTCCTCCGGCGGGTAGACGCTCACGTCCACGTAGTCGTGCCAGCCGTGATAGCAGCCCTCGAACTTCAGAATCTTCTCGTTACCCGTGTACGCTCTGGCGAGTCGAATCGCGTGGTACGTCGCCTCGCTCCCGCTGTTACAGAAGTTGACCTGCTCGACGCCGGGGAGGTAATCGACCAGTCGCTCGGCGACATCGACTTCGAGGGGAGCCGTCCCCGTGCCGTAGAGGACGCCGCTGTCGATGGCGCTTCGGGCCGCCTCGTCCACTCGGTCGTCCGCGTGTCCGAGGATGATAGGACCGAAGCCGAGGTGGTAATCGACGTACTCCTCGCCATCGACGGTGGTCAGCGTCGCGCCGTTTGCGCGTTCGAACGCTACGTCGCCGGTGTCGTACGCCTGCGCTCGGAGTCCGGTCTGTGCGCCGCCCGGAATCACCTCGCGGGCGCGTTCGACGATTCGCTCGCTCCGCGTCGTGTCGGTTGTCGGTTCCGAATTCATGGATAGGGAGGTTAGTCGTCACCCGTGATAGTGTTGAGTGCGTCGCTCCGGCCGATGCTCTCGTCGTCGGCCCAGACGCCGGTGCCGAAGTCGATCGCGTCGTTCCACTTCGCCACGAGCGTCGTGACCGCGAGGTCGCCGGTGATGTTGTTCATCGTCCGCATCCGGTCGAGCAACGGGTCGATACCGAGGACGAACGCGATGGCCTGAATCGGCAGGCCGACCTGCGTGAACACGACGGTCATCATGACGATGCTCGCGCCCGGAACGCCCGCGGTTCCGACGCTGGCGATGAGCGCCGTGACGAGGATGCTCAACTGCTGTGAAATCGTGAGCGTCGTGCCGACCACGTTCGCGGTGAAGATGGCGGCGATACCGAGGTACATCGCCGTCCCGTCCATGTTGATGGTGGCACCGAGCGGCAGGGAGAAACTGTACACCTCTCGGTCGATGCCGAGGTTCTCGTCCGCGTTCGACATCGTGACTGGGAGCGTCCCGCTGGACGAACGGATGCTCAACGCCGTCACCATGGCGTCCTTCCCGCCGCGGACGAAATCCATCGGCGAGTGACCGACGAGTCCGCGGACGATGACGAGAAGGTACACTATCGATATCTGGAGGCCGATGGCGATGGCGAGCGTGGCGAAGAGCTTGAACAGGGAGAGGATGGCTTCCGGTCCCGTCTGGGCGAACAGCGCGGCCATCAGCGCGAACACGCCGATGACGCCGTACTCCATGATGCCCCAGACGATTTTGAACATCACTTCGGCACCCGCCTCAACCACGTCGAACGTCGTCTGGACGCCGTTGTAGACGTCGGACCCCTCTTCGGCCTCGTCGCGGACGACTGTCAGGCCGATACCGAACGCCAGCGCGAAGAAGATGACGCCGAGGATCTTCCCCTCCGCCATCGCGCTGAAGGGATTCTGGGGGACGATGTTCAGGAGGACGCTCGCGAGTCCCGACGCCTGTTTCGTCTCGACGGCCGGTTTCGCCAGCGCGTCCTTGAGGTGCAGTCCGACGCCGGGGTCGATGAGGTTCGCCACGCCGAGACCGATGGCGATGGCGACCCCCGTCGTGAGGAGGTACAGGAAGATAACCTGTCCGCCGACCTTTCCGAGGTTCTTCGGCGAGAGGTTTCGCGCCGCCATCACGAGCGTGAACACGACGATGGGAACGATGACCATCTTCAGCAGTCGGACGAAGAGGTCGCCGAGGGGTTGGAGGTTCGTCGCCGGTTCGCCGACCACGAGTCCCACGACCGACCCGAGGACGAACGCCGCCGCGATACGGTAGATGATGGCGACAGATCGATAGCGTCGCCATGCCCGTTGTACAACACTTGCCATACGTCTTCAATAGTACCCAAAAACAATGCAAAAACACTTCGATTCTCGGTAGAATATAGGAATGAATCCCAATAATAACTATTATATTGAATATATTTACATTTCGGGAGTGTGGCAATAGGTGGTCATCGATGGTCACCTCTGTCGTCCGGTGCCGTCCTCGTCGTTAGCGCTCGCGCTCGGTGAGAGAATTGTCGGAAGGAATACCGTCTGAACTGGGTGTCGTTACTCCCGCTTCGCGCCCGGATTCGTCACCGCGCCAGTTCCACCTTTTTCCGCGGTCGGAGGCAGAATCCGGCGCGGTTCTCGCCGGATTCCGCTTCTCCCTCGAAAAATCTGGACCAAAAGCCGAGTCACCCCGCTTCCGTCGCTCCTTTCAGTCGCTCCGTCGGGGGTTTCTCGGCCCGCTTACTTGGCTCACGGCTCCGTTCCGTCGCCGTTCGCACCCGAGGCGCAAAGCGTCTCGTCTCGTTCGCGGTGGGGGTGCTTGCGAAGTTACTCCCGCTTCGCGCCCGGATTCGTCACCGCGCCGTTGGCCGCCGACCCGAACGTCTCGCCGTACTTGGCGAGAACGCCGGTGTCGTAGCGGGGGTCGTCCGGTTCCCAGTCGTCCAGTCGCGCGTCGAGTTCCTCCTCGGAGAGGTCCACGGAGAGTTCGCGGTTCGGGATGTCCACCGTGATTTCGTCGCCGTCCTCGACCACCGCGATGGGGCCGCCGTCGCGGGCTTCCGGGGCAACGTGGCCGACCATCGGGCCGCGGGTCGCGCCGGAGAACCGGCCGTCCGTGAGGAGCGCCACGTCGTCCTCGTGGCCCTGTCCGACAACGGCCGCCGTCACGCCGAGCATTTCGCGCATTCCGGGGCCGCCGCGCGGACCTTCGTTTCGGATGACAAGCACGTCGCCGGATTCGATGCCGCCCTCTTGTACGTACTTCATCGCGTCCTCCTCGTTCTCGAAGACGCGGGCCGGGCCGCTGTGGTGGAACGTGTCCTCCCCCGTGACCTTCAGCACCGACCCGTCGGGCGAGAGGTTGCCCTTCAGGATTTTGATGGCCCCCTCCTCGTGGAACGGGTCGTTCACGGGGCGGAGGAAGTCGGCGTCGGAGTCGCCCGACGCGCCGATATGGTCGAGTTCCTCCTCGATGGTGCGGCCGGTCACGGTCATCGCGTCGCCGTGGATGTAGCCCCCGTCGAGCAGTCGCCGGAGGACGACGGGGATGCCGCCCTCGTCGTGGAGGTCCTTCATGACTCGCGTGCCGCCGGGTTGGAGGTTGGCGATTTTGGGCGTCCGGCGCGAAATCTCGTCGAAGTCGTCGATGTCGAGGTCGATTCCGGCCTCCGCCGCGAGCGCGAGGAGGTGCAGGACGGCGTTGGTCGAACCGCCCATGGCAACCTGCACCGCGATGGCGTTCTCGAACGACTCGCGCGAGAGGACGTCGGACGGTTTGCGGTCGTTTTCCACCGCGTCCAGCACGAGTTCGCCCGCCCCCTCCGCGACCTTGTACCGTTCCGGCGATTCGGCGGGCGGGCTAGCGGACCCGAGCGGTGCGAGGCCGAGGACTTCGCTGATGGTCGCCATCGTGTTGGCGGTGAACATCCCGCCGCAGGACCCCGCGCCGGGACAGGCGTCGTGTTCGAGTTCGACCAACTCGTCCTCGGTCATGTCGCCGTGGGCCACCGCGCCGACGCCCTCGAAGACGTTCTGAACCGTCACCTCACGGCCCTCGTGTTCGCCGGGGAGAATCGACCCACCGTACAGGAAGACGGTCGGCAGGTCGGTTCGGATGGCCGCCATCATCATGCCGGGGAGGTTCTTGTCGCATCCCGCGACCGTGACGAGGGCGTCCATGCGCTCGCCGAAGGCGACGAGTTCCACGCTGTCGGCGATGACCTCCCGCGAGATGAGACTGGCCTTCATCCCCTCCGTCCCCATGGATATGGCGTCGGAAATCGTGATGGTGCCGAACTCGATGGGCATGCCGCCCGCCTCGTTCACGCCGTCGATTGCTGCCCCGGCTACGTCGTCCAGATGGACGTTACAGGGCGTGATGTCGGCCGCGGGGTTCGCCACCCCGACCATCGGCGAGGAGAGGTCGTCGTCGTCGAAACCCATGGCGCGGAACATCGCCCGGTGCGGCGCGCGTTCCGGGCCTTCCGTCACTTCTCGGCTCCGCAACCCGTCGTCTTTCTCCGTGCTGTTGCTCATGACTGTGAGTAAGGGCGGCACGCCGAGTTAAAGCCTCCCGAAGCGACAGACCTTGCTGTCGAATCGCCCGCGGCGCCCGGTCGGGAATCACGCCCGCTGTCGAACGAAGTCGGCCGACCACCCGGACGGCTTGAGGACGCGCCACGCGACGGCCGGGCGGAACAGCGAACTGGGCGGGCGCTCCATCATCAACACCCGGACGAACGCGGTGGCGAGTTCGCCGTCCGTGTGCGCCTTGCGAATCAAGCGGGAGAGGTACCTGCCGACGAACACCGTGCCGCGCGGTTTGGGACCCGTCGTCCGTTCGAACGCGAAGTCGTTGCCGACCCCCAACAACCATGCGGTATCGACGACCGGTTCCGCGCGGTCGAAAAAGCGGAGCGCGAGGTTCTCTCGACCACCCGCGGACAGCGTGTGATGCAACACGAGCGCTTCGAGCGCGGCCACCGACATCCCCTGTGCGTAAACCGGATTGTAGCTGGCGATGGCGTCGCCGACTACGAGGAGACCGTCGGGGAATCTGTCGAGGCGCTCGTAGCGATATCGCCTGCTGGCGGGAAACGGATAGCGATGGACGGCCTCCGCAACGGGCGGATGCTCGTCGAGCAACTCCTTCACCTCGGAAACGGGGAGGCTTTCGGCGAACTCGGTGAACCCCTCGAAATCCCCCGGCGGAACGTCGTCGTGGACGCCGTTCATGTTTACCACCCAGCGGTTTCCCTCGACGGGGGCGGCCATCCCACCGCGGGTGTGCGGCGGCGCGGGCGGCACGAGGAACGTCCGACGGTCATCGGGCGGTCGCTCGACGAAGGTGGTGCTGTAGTGCACGTCGATGTGCACCTCGTCCAGCGGCGGCGGCGCGTAGCCGTGGGCTTCCAGCCACTTCGGCGTTCGACTCGTTCGGCCCGTGGCATCGACGACCAAATCGGCGCGCGCTTCCTTTCGCTCCCCGCCTTCGTGGAGCACGACGCCCTCCACGGCCGTCGCCGCGTCGTCACAGAGGAACTCCACGAAGCGGCAGTTCGGGCGGAGATGCACGTCGTCGAGGTCGGACACGCGCCGTCGAACGACCTGCTCGAACAGTGGCCGAGTCGCGGAGATGGTTTCCATCGGCGTCGGTCCGTGGGCGAGAAAATCCCCTTCGCTGTAGAACTTCACGTCGCTCGAGAAATCGTTGACGACCGCGCCGTCGGAAACGAGCGTCTCGCTGAATCCCGGGAACAGATCCTCCAGCGTCGCCCGTCCGGCCTCCATGAGCGCGTGCGGTTGGCGTCCTTGCGGGACGCCGGGACGGGCGACCGACTCGTCGGGAAACGAATCACGGTCGACGACCGTAACGTTCTCGAACCGGTCGGACAACACCCGCGCCGCGAACAGCCCGGCCATTCCCGCCCCGACCACCACTGCCGTCCCGCTCCGCGTCGACGAATTTGCGCCGTCGTACCGCGGAACGGTTGCCAAGGTCATGCGGACATCCCTCCCCACCGCTGACTTCGCGCAGCAATGTGTTAACTATTACCACATCATCCGTCTTCGGAGGTTCGACGGCACGGAGTCCCTCTCTCACGTCAGTTCGGACAGAATTCTCGTCGTCAGCTCCCGCGCCCGTTCGACGTGCTCGTCCGCCTCCTCGCTCCCGGTCTCCTCGACGTGCGAAAGCAACTCGTCAGCCTGTGAGATGCGCTTTTCCACGACCGATTCGGGCGCGTCTCGGGCGTCCCCAACGACCGCTTGTGCTTCGCCGAGGTACTGACTCGGGCGCGTGGCGACCGGCAACGACGCCGTGGCTTCCAGATGGTCGTACAGTTCGGCGACGAGTTCGTGACGTTCGGTGATGGTGGCGATTCGGTACCTCGGAAAAAGAAGTTACTCCTCGCCGGTTTCGATGGGCGCTCGAACCAGATTTCCCCACTCGGTCCACGACCCGTCGTAGTTACGCACGTCCTCGAACCCGAGCAGGTCGTGGAGCGCGAACCACTCGATAGCGGACCGCTCGCCGACGCGACAGTACGCGATAACCGACTCCTCCCCGTCTACGTCGTGGTCGCCGTACAGTTCGCGCAGGTCGTCGGCGGACTTGAACGTCCCGTCGTCGTCGAACACTTCGGCGACCGGGATGTTGCTCGCACCGGGGACGTGGCCGCCGCGCTGGGCCGTCTCCTTCTGCCCTTCCGGTGCGAGGATTTCGCCGGTGAACTCCTCGGGCGACCGCACGTCCACGAGCGGCAGACCTGACTCCATGGCCTTCTCCACGTCGTCGCGGTAGGCGCGGATGCTCTCGAACGGACCCTTGGCTTCGTAGTCAACCGAGGGATAGTCCGGAGCGTCCGTGGTCGTCGGGTAATCGTTTTCGACCCAGTAGTCCTTCCCGCCGTTCAGCACGCGGGCGTCCTCGTGGCCGTAGTATTTGAACTCCCAGTAGGCGTACGTGGCAAACCAGTTCGGAATCCAGCCGTCGCCGTAGAACACGACGGTCGAGTCCTCGCTGATGCCGTACCCACCGACCACGTCCTCGAAGTCCTCCTTCTTCAGGATGTCGCGTTCGGTGCGGTCCGACAGGTCGTCGTCCCACTGCATGCCGATAGCGCCGGGGATGTGTCCCTCGTCGTACCGCGACGGGAAGTCGGTATCGGGGATTTCGGGACTGTTGACCTCCACGAGTCGATACCCCAGGTCGTCGCTTTCGAACTCCTCGATGTTGTCCTCCACCCAATCCGCCGAGACGAGAACGTCGTTTGCGTACGCTGACATCGAACTGTGGACGACGCCCGACGGCAAAACTCTCCCGGCCAGCGCGACCCGTCTACCGGAACGACCGCTTTCCCGCCCGAAGGACTACTTTCGCGGCCGTCGTCGTTCGACGCATGCCAGTAACCTCGATACGCGAAACGGTTTCGACGCTCCGAGAATCGCGGGAGGCGATTCACGAGGGGGGAATCGCCATCGCCGAAGCGAGGGTCGAACTCAGAGCGCGCTACGACCGCGCCCAGCGTCGAATCGACGACATCGACCGCGCCCTCGACCTGCTCCAGAAGGAGGGTCCCGAAACCGACCTCCGGGAGCTGCTCGAACTGCTCGACAGCGACGGCGCGTCCCCCGAACGCGCCGTGGGCGACCGTCCGGACGGAGAGGTCCCCGCTATTCCGTCACGGTGACGGAAACGACGGGGGCGAACTCGACGGCCTCGTTTACGTCTCCGACGCCGGAACACCGCGCATATGTTAGCATTCGACAACCAAAGTGATGTATCGCGTGGCGTCTGCCACGATATACGGCGGAAAAATTATAGAAGACAGGAAACGAACGCTCGTTCGAACGACGCATCGAAAAGCCGTCCGTTCGATGGTATCGTATCGCGTTTTCCCGAACGCATTTTACGAATCGTGAAAAATTATTCTTGCTAAGAGAACTAGTACGTCCATATTTAGAAGTGAAGACAGAGAATGGGAAACATAAGCGGCAAATTTATAAACAATACCTCTTATATTCTACGTACAGGAGATCCTGTTAATGTCCGAGGATACACCCAAACACGGCATGGCAGAACCCGATTACGAGCAGGAGAACGTCGAGGCGTTCACCCGCGAGGAGACGCAGGAGGTCTCCCGATGACGCTCGGTGACGACCAGGACTGGTGGCCGGAGCACCTGAAGGTCGAGCTACTCGACCAGAACGCTCGGGACGTCGGCCCGATGGACGAGGAGTTCGATTACGCCGAGGCGTTCGAGTCGCTCGACCTCGACGCCGTGAAGGCGGACATCGAAGAAGTGATGACGTCCTCGCAGGACTGGTGGCCCGCAGACTACGGTCACTACGGGCCGCTGTTCATCCGAATGGCGTGGCACAGCGCCGGGACGTACCGCACCAAGGACGGCCGCGGCGGCGCGTCCGGCGGGCGACAGCGCCTTCCGCCGATCAACAGTTGGCCGGACAACGTCAACCTCGACAAGGCTCGCCGTCTGCTCTGGCCCGTCAAACAGAAGTACGGCCGCAAGCTCTCGTGGGGCGACCTGATCGTCCTCGCCGGGAACGTCGCCCTCGAATCGATGGGATTCGAGACCTTTGGCTTCGCTGGCGGCCGAGAGGACGACTACGAGCCCGACGATGCGGTCAACTGGGGTCCCGAGACCGAGTGGGAGAAGACGTCCTCCGACCGATTCGACGAGGAGGGCCACCTCGAGAACCCGCTCGGGAACACCGTGATGGGCCTCATCTACGTTAACCCGGAGGGTCCGAACGGCGAACCGGACCTCGAAGGGTCGGCGACGAACATCCGCGACACCTTCAGTCACATGGCGATGAACGACGAGGAGACGGTCGCACTCATCGCTGGCGGACACACCTTCGGGAAGGTTCACGGTGCCGACTCCGGCGACAACCTCGGTCCCGAGCCAGAGGCCGCTCCCATCGAGGAACAGGGCCTCGGCTGGGAGAACGAGTTCGGTGAGGGCAAGGGTCCCGACACCATCACCAGCGGCATCGAGGGGCCGTGGACCAGCGCACCGACCAAGTGGGACATGGGCTACATCAACAACCTGCTCGACTACGAGTGGGAGGCCCACAAGGGTCCTGGCGGCGCGTGGCAGTGGCGGCCGGTCGATGAAGCGGCACAGGACACCGTGCCGGATGCCCACGACTCCGACGAATCGGTCGACCCGATGATGCTCACGACCGACATCGCGCTCAAGAAGGACCCGGACTACCGGGAGATTTTGGAGCGCTTCCAGGACAACCCGGACGAGTTCCAGGAGTCCTTCGCGAAGGCGTGGTACAAGCTCATCCACCGCGACATGGGCCCGCCGGAGCGGTTCCTCGGTCCCGAAGTTCCGGACGAGACGATGGTCTGGCAGGACCCCGTTCCCGATGCCGACTACGATCTGATAGGAGAGGACGAAATCGCCGAACTCAAGCAAGAGCTTCTCGACTCCGACCTCTCCGTCTCTCAGCTGGTCAAGACCGCCTGGGCGTCCGCGTCGACGTTCCGCCACAGCGACAAGCGCGGCGGCGCGAACGGGGCCCGCATCGGTCTCGAGCCGCAGAAGAGTTGGGAGGTCAACGAGCCGGACGAGTTGGAGAGCGTGCTGATGACCTTGGAGGGAATTCAGGAGGACTTCAACAGTTCGCGCTCCGACGACACGAAGGTGTCGCTCGCCGACCTGATCGTGCTGGGCGGTAACGCGGCCGTCGAAGAGGCGGCCGCGGACGCCGGCTACGACGTGGAGATTCCGTTCGAACCGGGCCGGACGGACGCCACGCAGGAGCAGACCGACGTCGACTCCTTCGAAGTGCTCGAACCGGACGCGGACGGGTTCCGCAACTACCTCGGCGACGACCTCGACCGTCCGGTGGAGGAGGAACTGATAGACAAGGCCGAGCTACTGAGCCTGACGGTGCCCGAAATGACGGTGCTCGTCGGCGGCATGCGCACGCTGGGCGCGAACTACGAGGACAGCGACCTCGGCGTCTTCACCGACGAGCCGGAGACGCTGACCAACGACTTCTTCGCGAACCTGCTCGGCATGGACCACGAGTGGGAGCCGGTCTCCGACGACGAGCAGGTCTTCGAACTCCGCGACCGCGAGACGGGCGACGTCGAGTGGGAGGCGACCCGCTTCGACCTCATCTTCGGTTCGAACTCCCGGCTCCGTGCCGTCTCGGAAGTCTACGGAGCGGACGACGGCGAGGAGAAGTTCGTCCAGGACTTCGTCGACACGTGGGACAAAGTGATGAAGCTCGACCGCTTCGACCTCGAGTAACCGCGGTCGAGAGTCACCGATTCGGTGGCCTCGTACGGCGTCTCGAAGGCGTCGGCACCCGATTTTTTCGCGCGCGCTGGTTCGAGCGCTCGTTTCAGCACGGTCGCAAATCCCGCAATTGTAGCGCCGGAAATATAAGATATAATACCGAAACGTCGTTCTGGAAAGGTTGATACTCTGACCGGCAATATTGCCATTCGATGACAGGAGATTTCTCCCTCGAATCCCTCGCACGCCTTCCGGAGTTCAGCCATCCGGCGGCGTCACCCGACGGCGAGCGGGTCGCCGTCTACTACGACAGCACCGGCCGCAACGAACTCCACGTCATCGACGTGGAAACGGGCGAAATGCGGCAGGTGAGCGACGGCGAGGTGCCGCGGAACGTGAGCCAGCCGTTCGGGTGGGCACCGGACGGCGAGCGCATCTACTACCATCTGGACGACGCGGGCGACGAGCAACACGACATCTGGGAGATAGACCTCGACGGGAACGCCGCGCCGGTCGTCGAGGACTCCGGGCAGTGTATCCTCACCGATATCGACGACGGAAAACTGCTCTACGTGAGCAGCGCCGACGGGCAGATGAACCTCTACCGCTACGACCGCGAGACGGAAGCGAGCGAGCAACTCGCGGAGTACGAGTTGGGCGTCTTCCACGCCTCGTACGGTCCCGACGGGGACCGGATGGTCTATATGACCAACGAGTCGGACGATTTGACCAACATGGACGTGTACGTGGCCGACGCCGACGGGTCGAATCCGCGAAATCTCGAACTCGGCATCGACGGGAGCGAAACGCACTTCGAGGACTGGTCGGCGGACGGAACGAGACTGCTCGTTTCGGATAACGCGGCGGACAAGACCCGAAGCGGCGTCTACGACCTCGAATCCGAATCCGTCGAGTGGTTCGGCGACGGCGAGTACGTCGAGGACGGTGTCGCGTTCCTCCCGGACGGAAGTGGCTTCCTCGCGCTCCGGAAGCGGGACGCCGCCGTCGTTCCGCTGGTGTACGACTTCGAGGGGACCGCGACGAAACTCGACCTCCCCACGGGCGTCGCGTCGTTCCCGTTGTACAGCGACTCCGCATTCCTCGGCGACGGTCGCGTACTGATCGAACAGACGATGCCGACACAGCGGCCCGCGCTACTCGTCTACGACCTCGAAACGGGCGAGACCGACACGCTTCTCGAACCGGTTTACGGCGACATCGACCCCGAGTCGTTCGTCGACGCGGAGTACATCACGTTCGAGTCGCACGACGGGACCGACATCGGCGGCCTGTTGTACGACTCCGGCGAGCGTCCGTCCAAGGCCGTCGTGAAGGTTCACGGCGGCCCGCCGGTACAGGACCAGCGGAGTTTCAAACGACGGACCCAGTTCTTCCTGAACCGGGGCTACTCCGTGCTGGAAATCAACTACCGGGGTTCCATCGGCCGCGGACGCGAGTTCAAGGACAGCCTCATCGGCGACTGGGGCGGTGCCGAACAGGCGGACGTCGCCGAGGGCGTCCGCTGGCTCCGCGACAAGGACTGGATAGACGAGGACGAAATCGTCGTGTACGGCGGCTCCTACGGCGGCTACAGTGCCTACTGGCAGATGGTTCGGTACCCGGAACTGTACACCGCGGGCATCGCGTGGGTCGGCGTCACCGACCTCCACGACATGTACGAGAACACGATGCCGCACTTCCAGACCGGCCTGATGGAGAAGTACATGGGCGACCCCGACGAGAACCACGACCTGTACCGCGAGCGAAGCCCCGTCGAGTACACCGAAAACCTCGATTCGCCGCTCCTGATGGTCCACGGCGTCAACGACCACCGGGTGCCGGTTTCGCAAGCCCGACTGTTCCGCGACGCGCTGGACGAAGACGGCTTCGAGGAGGGCGAAGACGGCGACTTCGAGTACGAGGAACTCGGCGAGGAGGGGCACGGAACGAACGACATCGAGCAGAAGATTCGCTCGATGGAACTCGTCGCCGACTTCCTCGACCGGCGGGTGGCGACGAACTGACGGTGACGAAAACGGCTCTTTGTGTAATCATCGTGTTTTTACAATCTTACAGACACGTTCGAATATGAAGCGCCGCCACGTCCTCCAGACGCTCGCGGTCGGGACGGCACTCGGGTCGGGCTGTCTCGACAGTACGAACGACTCCGCATCCAATCCGGGTGAAACGTCGTCCACGACGAAGGCTCGCACCGACAGCGACCGGTCGCCGTCGGTCGAATCGGTCGAGACGTTTCCCTACGCCGTGCGGTTGAACGACCTCGGAACGAGTCCGACCGTACCGACGACGACGGTCGCCGAATTGAGTGACCGAGAGCGCCGCGTCGTCGAACGCGCGATAGACGGCGGATACGAAACCGACGACCCGCCGGAGTGGTTGGTGAGGTTCCTCGCCGACACCTCACGGGTTACCGACGACGGAACGACCTATCGCCTCGATAGCTCGCTCCCGACGTACACTATCACCGCCGAAGCGGTCGCCGAGGCAGCGGTAGACGGGAGGATAGCCTCCCGCGACGCCTACGAGAAGGCAGTGACGCACGACGGGCGGGTGATGAGCGGCATGCTACGACTCGCACGGGACGACGGGGTGGAGTTGGAGTACGTGTGGCCGTCGCTTCGGACGTTCTTCGACCGCTACGAGGCGGCCCGCTATCACGGCGAAGTGATCTCGTTTGCGATACACGAGGACGACCCCGGTTCGCCGTACGACGTCACCGCAAATTCGCTCTCAGTTCCCGAGATGGCGGATGGGTCCGTGTGGGACGTTCGGAACGAGTCCGAGGCGGTGAAAACCGCCGTTCGTGCCGCGGGGTCGGAGTCGGGCGCGTACGCCCTCCGCGACCCGCCGTCGGGCCTCATCGACGCCCTCGACGCTCACGACTACGCGTACCTCGACGGAACGTTCTACACCGCGTACGTCGAAGCGCGCGGGTCCCTCCCGATTTCGCTGTCGGCGACCGTCCCCGAGCCCGGGCGGTTGCGCGTGGAACTGACGAACGAGACGGGCGGCGAGTGCAGGGTGAGTTCCGGCCCGCCGCGGCCATTCGGCGTGGTCCGCTGTCACCGGCGAGGGGTCACGGAAAGCCGACACCTCCTGTGGACGGACGCCTACGAGGAGAGCGGACACGTTTCGACCGACGGCAAACGCGTTCGGTTGGTGAACACGGTCGCGCTCGTCACGAACCTCGCGACCGGGGAAACGACCGGCGAAACCTACGACGTGCCGACGGACCTCGCGGCCGGTGCGTACGTCGTCGCGGGGAACGTCGGCGTCACGACGGAAGACGGCGATTCGACCGCCCCCTACCGCATCGTTTTCACGGTCGGCTGAGGCTTCGGTCGGATTTAGGGGTCGTCCACGACCGCCAATCCGCGCGCCGTCGTCCGTTCGAATTCGGTCGGCCACTCCGCGATCACTTCTCGCACGTCGTCCCGGCGTCCTCGGTTCGGAAGATGCCGCGGTTGTTGACGGCGTACAACTCCCCGTCGGCGGTGCCCGATTCGAAGACGGTTCGGGTGACGCCCTCGCCGGTTGGGAGGCCGTCCAACCGCTCCCACGATTCGCCGTCCCGCTTCCGGGAGACGATGGAGTCCGCGGAATCGACGTTGTGCGCGGTTCGCGGTCCCGTCGCGCTGGAGAGGAGGACGGTTTCCGGGTCGTCCGGCGCGAGCGCGACGCTCCAGCAGTACCGGCGGTCGAGTCCCTCCTGCGGGTACTCCCACGTGTCGCCGCCGTTCTCCGATTCGGCGTAGCCGTCCCCCGCGGCGGACCAGACCTGTCCCGGCGCGTCGGGATGGGTGGCGAGCGAGTGGTTGTCCACGCGAGCGGTCGGCACCTTGTCTTCCCACGTCTCGCCCGCGTCGTAGGTCTGGACGAGCGCCCCAGCCTCGATGCCGACGTAGAGGTGGTCCGGGTCGTACGGGTCGGGTTCTATCCACCGGACGTGATGGGTGTGCGGACGGGGCGGGAACGACCAGTTCGGTTCCGACGGCAGGTCGGTCAGCCCCTCGCGGCGCTCCCACGAGTCGCCGCCGTCCGTGCTTCGGTAGACGGCGCTCGGTTCCGTGCCGACCCAAACGGTGTCCGGGTCGGCGGGGTCGATGGCGAGCGACATCACCGACTCGCGGATGGCCTCCTCGCCGACCGACTGGAACGACTCGCCGCCGTCCTCGCTCCGGAAGAGACCGGCGTCGAACGTGCCACAGAAGACCCATTCACCCGTCGCGGCGACACACTCCAAGTCGTGGTCCGACAGCCGAACCGCGGTCGTTCCCGCTCCGTCGGTGACGAACAGCCCGTTTCGCATCGCGGCGTACAGTCGCATACCGGGAATAACGGACTCCAGCCGCCTGAAGCTATGGACTAATTGAAATATAATCTACAGGAACGGATTTCAGGAAACCGTTTACTATCGACCGTTCGAACGTCGAATCGATGTCGCGCTCGTCGGCCATCTACAAATACTACTGCTACCAAGCGACCGTCTCGTTCGGATTCTTCTCGCCGATATTCACCCTCTTTCTCCTCTACCGAAACCTCGATTACACGCAAATCGCGCTCCTCAGCGCGCTCTACTCGACGCTGACCGTTCTCGGCGAGATTCCGACGGGCTACGTCGGCGACCGCATCGGCCGCCGGGACAGCCTCGTCGTCAGTTCGGTCTGCATGACGCTCTCCATCCTCGGATTCGTCGTCGCTCGCTCCTTCCTCGCGCTCGCCCTTTTGTACGTCCTGTGGACGCTCGCGCTCGTCTTCCGCTCCGGGAGCGGCGACGCGTGGCTCTACGACTACCTCCGCGCGGAACTCGACACGGACCGGTTCGCCCGCGTTCGCGGTCGGGGCATGGCCGTCAACCGAACGGTGACGGTCGTCACGGTCCTCGCCGGTGGCGTGCTGTACGAACTCGACCCCAGACTGCCGTTTCTCGCATCCGGCGTGTTGAACGGTGCTGGCGTGGTCGTGCTGTTGACCCTCCCGCGAAACCGGGCGTACGCCGAGGGCGACGACGACGGGGACGTTCTGTCGCCCCTCGACGCGGTTCGCGTCATCCGCCGTCACCTCTCGAAACCGCCGCTCCGGTCGTTCGTGACCTACGTGGCGCTGTTTTTCGCCGCGACCGGTGCCGTCGAGAGTTACGTCCAACCCATCGCCACGGGACCGCTCGGGTTCCCCGTCGAACTCATGGGGCCGCTGTACGCCGGGTTCACGCTCGTCTCCGCCGGGGTGAGCTACTACGCCGGGTCGATAGAGGAGGTCGTCGGCCTCCGAACGACCACCGTGTTCGTCCCGGTGCTCCTCTGCGTCTCGTTGATGCTACCGGTGTTCGCCCCGCTCCTCGCCCTCCCGATGTTTGTCGCCCGAACCGGGTCGAACACTCTCCTCCGGCCGCTGGTCAACCAGTACATCAACGACCACGCGGAGTCGGTCGGACGGGCGACCGTCCTCTCCGCCGCGTCGATGGCCTACGCGGTAATCAGGCTCCCTCTCGTCCTCCTCGGCGGTCTCGTCGCCGACGCGTACTCGCCGCTGGTCACGGTGGCGGCCGTGGGTACGGTCGTTCTCGTCGGACTCGTCTCGGTCACCCTCTGGGAATCGCCCGTCGGAGCCGGAACGGAAACGCCCAGCGGCTCGTGATTCGGACGACGCGCCCCCGAAAATTCGTTCGACGGTGCGCGGCGGTTCTCACTCCGCGGTGCTCGACGGTTCTCGCTCGACGGTGCGCGGCGGTTCCCCGCCGCGTCTCGTGATGTACCCCGCGATACGGTTCCGAACGCTCTTCGAATCGACGTTCGTCAGGACGCTCACGCTCTCCTTGTTCCGGTCGAAATCGTCCGTGAACGCTTCCGGGTATCGCTCCAAGAGGATTCCCCCCACCTTCTTCACGTAGTCTGGTTGAACGGGCATTGGCACGTCGTCAACCCACTCCGGCAAAACAGTTGGGGCAACCCTCATCGCGGTGAAACGAGGGCGATTCCGTCCTACTGGTTCGCCTTCTCGGCGAACTTCTCGCGCACTTTGCGAATCTTCGGCTGGGCGTTCATCGTGCAGTAGGCGTCGTTGGGATTCTTCTCGTAGTAGTTCTGATGATAGCCCTCGGCCTCGTAGAACTCCGAGAGCGGTTCGACGTCGGTGACGATGGGGTCCTCGAACGCCCCCTCCGACTCCAGACCGTCGATGTACGCCTCGGCGACCTCCTTCTGGTCGTCATCGTGGTAGAATATCGCGGAGCGATACTGGGTGCCCACGTCGGGGCCTTGCCGGTTGAGGGTCGTCGGGTCGTGGATGGTGAAGAACACCTGCAGGAGTTCGTCGTAGCCGACCGTCTCGGGGTCGTACTCCAACTGAACGACTTCGGCGTGGCCCGTTTCGCCGGAGCAGACCGCCTCGTAGGTCGGGTTCTCGACCGACCCACCGGCGTAGCCAGACGTGACGGACTGCACGCCGTCGAGTTCCTCGTACGCCGCTTCCAGACACCAGAAACATCCGCCCGCGAGTGTGGCCGTCTCGGTCATGGGCGGAGGTTGGACCGCGAAGCGTTAAGACCCTGCGGTGGCGGTCAACGTTTCAGCTATCGCCTCGGTCCGGCGTTTGAACGAAATGAACGGACCGGATCGGCGTCAGCCGTCGATGAGTTGGGAGGCGGTGATGACGTTCACGTCCTGCTTCTCGACGTACTGCAGGAGCGATTCGAAGTCGGCCTCGCTGATTTCGCCGCCCGCCCCGACTTCGTGAAACAGCGGGACGACGAGTTGCCCGTACTCGGCGGCGTTGTCCACGTACCGCTTCGTCACGTCGATGTTCTTGCCGTTCACCCGCGAGACGATGGCGTCCTCGTTCTCGAACGGCATGGCGTTGGGCGACGCGCCGAAGCTGAACACCGTGTCGTAGTACTTCTGAGCGAGGTCGAAGGTGTTCGGGCCGACCTCGTTTTTCGGGACGAGGAGGTGGCGCGCGCCGTCCTCGAAGCCGCGGGACTGCAGGTACTCCCGTGTGCGCTTCAGGAGGTCCTCCTGCTCTTCGGGGGAGTAGTCGGGGAAGTAACGAGCCTGCACGTCGGGATGGGCCGAGATGTCCCAACCGCCGTCCGCCATCTCCGAGAGTTGGTCCTCGGTCAAGCGGTCGTCGTGCCCGATGCTCTCGGGGATGACGGCTTCGACGCCCGCGAAGTCGTACTTTTGCATCAGTTCGAACGCGCGGTAGTGGGTCGCGTGGCTGTCGTCGAAGGTGAACATCACCGCGCCCGTCTTCGGGCGGGAAACGGTCCGAAGGTCGTCGACGAGGAACTCGATGGGAGCGGACGCGTTGGTGTCCACCGGTCGCCCGACGATGCGGAGGTCCGACACGGAAGAGAGGTCCGGGCTCCCGGTCGCGGCCGTGACGCCGAGGTTGAGTCGCACCCAGCGGTCTTTCGGTCCGACGAGGGTTCGTTTCAGACGGAGGACGTTGCGCCCGTCCGGAGCGCGCAGTTGGACCGCGATTTTGGCGAAATCGTGGCTGGTCACCTTGACCGCCACCGAGAGGTTGGTCCCGCGGAGGTCGGCACCCGAAAGCGACCGCACGATGTGGCCTTCCTTCGTCTCGTCGCTGCCGGTCACCCGCGCGCACTGTGACCCCTGATACGGGTCGTCGGTGGCTTTCGAGAGCGTCCCCTGCCGCGGAACCGCCTGCCACTCGTCGAGCGTTTCGAAATCGTGGGGAACCGGCACGCTCGATGCGCCCCCCTGTCGCGTCTTCCGCTGGTTCTCGTCTGTCGGTAGCGGTGCTTTGCCTGCAATCGAGGAACAGCCTGCAAATCCGACCGCACCGGCGGTCGCCAGAAACGTTCGTCGCGTCTGTCGCGTCATCTCTATCCTGCCAAATGAGACCCCGTATATATTCTTATGAGCAGTTTAATGAGATGCGATTTTTGTTGCTATAGAATACTGAATTTAGTACGTTTACTTGGAACCCTATCCGAAGGCTTGCCAATTCAAGCGATAACTTTATATACTTTTCGCACTTACCTATAGTTAGCGGAGCGCCCTTGCCGCCGGTTTCTCCCGAGGGTCAGTTCCGACTCATTCCACCATGACGAGCACGAAAATCCAGCAGACCGACGAGCGGACCGCAGCGAATTCGAACCAACCGCGGACGCGAAAGCGACGGGAACGGACGAACGAACACGAGGACGAACGGGCGACGGAGCACGAGCACGAAGACGAGCGGGCGGACCACCACTGTCCCGAATGCGGTGGCACCCTCGTCACCGACTCGGAACACGCCGAAACCGTCTGTAGCCAGTGCGGCCTCGTCGTCGAAGCCGACGGCATCGACCACGGACCGGAGTGGCGCGCCTTCGACGCCAGCGAACGCGATTCGAAATCCCGCGTCGGGATGCCGACGACGAAGATGATGCACGACAAGGGGCTGTCGAGCAACATCGGCTGGCAGGACAAGGACGCCTACGGGCGGTCGTTGAGTTCGCGCCAACGCCAGAAGATGCAGCGCCTCCGAACGTGGGACGAGCGCTTCCGAACCCGCGACAGCAAGGAGCGCAACCTCAAGCAGGCGCTCGGCGAAATCGACCGCATGGCCAGCGCGCTCGGCCTCCCGAAGAACGTTCGCGAGACGGCCAGTGTCATCTACCGCCGCGCGCTCGACGAGGACCTCCTGCCGGGGCGCTCCATCGAGGGCGTCGCGACCGCCTCGCTGTACGCCGCGGCGCGCCAGACCGGCGTCCCCCGAACGATGGACGAGGTAACCACCGTCAGTCGCATCGACGGCATGGAGTTCAAGCGCACCTACCGCTACATCGTCCGCGAACTCGGCCTCGGCGTCAAACCCGCCGACCCCGAGCAGTACCTCTCTCGCTTCGAGAGCGAACTCGACCTCACCCACGCGACCAAGCGCCGCGCCCACGACCTGCTCAAGACGGCGAAGGAGACGGGCATCACGAGCGGGAAATCCCCCGTCGGCCTCGCCGCCGCGGCGCTGTACGCCGCCGCCCTGCTCGAAGACGAGAAGCTCACGCAGGACGAGGTGAGCGACGTCTCGGACGTGAGCACCGTCACGATTCGCAACCGGTACCACGAGCTGTTGACCGCGGCCGACGAGGCGGACGCGCTCCCGACGACCGTCGGTACCGACGAGGCGACCGCCTAATCGGATTTTTCCTTCGAGTGAGCGACGAATAGAGACATCTCTCGGAGTTCGTGTCACCCCAAAATACAGTATTTCTGAAGTCGTTGCTCACCTATGAACCGGCGAACGCTCACGGCGGGACTGGCGAGCGGTTTCGTGGCCGCCCTTACCGGGTGCGTCTCCCGACTTTCGACGGCGGACCGGACGAGTAAGACCGAGCACCGGACGTTTCAGGTACAGAGCGGAACGCGGCTGGCCGTCGAGAACGAAAACGGGTCGATAGACGTTCGTCGCCACGACGGCGGCGACGTAGACGTGACGATGAAAATACACGCCCGAAAGGGCGGCTCGCTCGATGCCGTCTCCCTTTCGGACGCGAAGACGGCGGACGAACTCCGCCTGCGCGTGCACGCAGACGCGGACGACGTGAGCGTGGCGCTGACGGTTCGCTACCCGAACTCCGTCCCTGTCGGGGAGCTACGGAGCACGAACGGACGCATCGATGCGACGGTGGTCACCGCCGGAGACAGCGCGGACGTTCGGACCGAGAACGGCAGCATCGACGTGAAACTGCTCGAAATCGCGCGCGACACCGACGTTCGAACCGAGAACGGCAGTATCGACGCGGCGCTCGCGTCCGACCTCGACGCGACGGTTTCGGCGACGACGAAAAACGGGTCGCTCAACGCGAGCGGACTCGACTTCTCCTCGGAGGAACTCTCGATGACGGGGTTCACCGGCGTCCTCGGTGACGGTTCCGACGACCTTTCGTTCGAGACCGAGAACGGGTCTATCTCGCTCTCCACCACCTCGGAGTAACCCCTCACCGAATCCGCGAGAACCGCGTTTTCCGGTCCGTGCTCGATTTCGAATTCGGCCGAATGTCGCCCAAATCGCCGACCGTCGGCCCGTTGACGATGGTCACCGTTCGCCCGTGGCGGTCGATGCGGAATGCGTCGGCGAACGGCCCGTCCTCGATGCGCCACGTGTCCGGTCCGACGCGGGTCGCGTTCCGTCCGCGAAGCAGGTCGCGGTACGCTCGTCGGAACTCGGTCGCATCACGGGCCGTCTCCCATTTGGTTCGCCAGACGTACCCCCGTTTGTCCCCATTGTGATACGGCCAGAGTCGGTCGTTCGCCCAGCCGTCGGACGGCGTGCTGGAGTAGTTGAACAGGTCGAACTTCCCTTCGTCGGGGTTCTGGAACTGCCGCCAGCGGATGATGGGGTTCCCCTCGGCCCGGCCCTGATACCAGAACATGGTGTAGATGCCGGTCTCTCCGACCGTCTGTGACCCGTTGACGCCGCGTTTGCCGTACAGCATCCAGCCGTTTCGCGCCTGTTCGCCGAGGCGGAGGCGTTCGGGACCGTCGGTTCGCTTCTCGGGGTGGATGACCGCCTTCGACGATTCCGGCGGGTTTCGATACTCCTCGGTCACCGCCTTCCACCCACCGGAATCGAACCGCGAGGCGACGTACGCGGGACCGTCGGAGTAGGGCTGAATCAGCGCGACCTGCATGGCGAGGTTGTAGGACGGAAGCGGGCCGCCGCCGTACGGCGTCCGCTTCGGCCCGACATCGGGCTTGGCGACGCACTGCCACGACTTCCCACACCGGTTCGTGTATCGCTTCTCGACGTACATCGCTTCGCCCTCCGTCAGGCCGTCGTCGGCGCGGCGGCCGTCCATCGTCTTCGATTCGAGTTCCGACGACGACAGGTCGACGTGCTGGTCCTGTATCGCGTGGGTGAGTTCGTGCACCAGCGTCGCGTTGTCGATGCGGCGCTGGCCGTGCGAGATGACGTAGATTCGGTCCTCTCCCGGGACGTAGAACCCCGCGACGCGCTGTTGATAGAGTCGGGTCTGCTGGCGGGCGGCATCGGCGCGCTCGCCGGTGACGAACAGCCCCTCCCACACCTGATTCTCCCACGCGCGCCGTGGCGGCGTGTTCGAACGCGCCGCCTGCCGTCGGACGAGGTCCCGATACTCCTCCCGCGACAGCGGCTCGACGTCCACCGACCGGGTGAACTCCTCGTCTCGGATGAACTCGACGCGCGCCATCGCCCGCCCCACGTACGCCTTCAACTCCGCGTCGGACAATCCGTCGCGCTGGTTCACGTCGATGCTCTCGTTGTACCAGTAGCCGTTCTCCCAACCGATGACGTCGGAACTCGGGTCCGGCGGCTGGGTTTCGGCCCCGCTCGAATTTCCGTGGCCCCCCCCGGGAGCCATCATCGCAACGACCGGCGCGGCACAGACGAGCAACACGACGACCACCCCCACGAGTCGCATACCGATGCCACGAGCGCCCGCGGCATAACGGTTGACCGTTGTGTTACGCCGCGTGTTTCGTCGAATTTGGTCGAATCCCTGTGAACGCTGGCGGGACGGGTTCCCCGATTCGGTTACAGGTAGTCGAACCCCCGCCGTTCGGCGTCGAACCCGGCGCGTTCGTGCGCCCACTCGAACGGGTCTTCGTCGCGGCGCTCCCAGAGGAACGAGACGATTTCGTCGCCGACGTCTTCGCCGTAGAGCGACGGTCCCGAACGCATTCGCTCGCGGAGCGAGTCGTTCCCGTGAACGTGTTCGACCATCCCCTGCATGAACTCGCCCGAAATCGGCGGTACGAGGAGGTTGGAGTTCGCTTCGAACACCGTCTCGGGACGGTCGGTGTTGAATCGCGCGGTCAGACAGACGGCCTCCTCGATGTGGTTGAGTTCCTCCTGCATGCTCCCGGAGTCGGTCAGTTCCGCGAAACACTGCCCGGATTCGAGGAACTCGTAGACGTGCGCGTGACGCTTCCAGAGACCGCTGAAGAAGAAGTTGTCGTGGTCGTCATCGAGTCGGAGCAGTTTCTCGCGCAAACCGTAGTTCTCGAGCGCCGCCTTGGTGGCGTTGAGTTCCACGAAGTTGACGTTGTACCCCGCCTCGACGAGTCCGATGACCGCGTTCACGATGGCGCGAAACCGGTCGGGAAGGAGGTTCGCCCGGCGGTGGACGTCCACGCGAACCCAGTCGTCGCGGCGTTCGAGAATCGGGTAGACGTCGAAGACGCTCTCGCCGTCGCCGCCCTTTTTCATCTCGATGGCATCCACGACCGAGTTACCCACGACCGGAATCCGCTCTCGACCGTGCACTTCCTCGGGATAGCCTTCGCGGACGAGGTGGTCGCGGTTCAGCGCCGTCGGCGCCAAGTGGTACGTCGCTGCGGCGGACCCGACGAACGTGTCGTACTGCTCCGGGAACGGTTCCGTTCGGTTCAACTCCCAGTCCGCGTTCCACTGCTCTTCGACGAATTCGGCGGGCGTCCCGTAGTTCTCGAACGGCGGGGCCATGCTTCGGAGACCGGCTTCGTTGTGGGCGACGCCGCTGTTAGTGGCGAACAGCCACGCCTGCGGGACGATTCCGGCAGCGAGCGTATCGCCGTGAACCACCGGGAGGACGGTGGTGTCCGGGTACGACGCGGCCAGCGTGTCGGCGACCGACTCGACGCGGGTCAGCAACTCCGCCGACTTCTGCGAGAGACCGCCCCGGACGTTCAAGTCGACCGCGATGTGCTCCGCGAGGTCGTACTCGTCGAGTCCGTGACCGAGCAGGTCGTCGTAGTGTTGGCCCGTGTGGAGGACGAAACACGGGACGTCTCGCTCGCGGGCCGCCGCGACGACGGGCGCTTGTTTGTAGAAGTCGGGTTTCGTCGCGGTGATGACGGCCAATACGAAGTCCTCTCCTTCCATCTGTCGGGCGAGTCGGTCGTCGTGTATCTCGACATCCATCGAATTGACCGCTCGTTTCGGTTTGTATATCTCTTGTCATCCACCGGAACGCCGATGTCCCGGAAAGAAGACAGAAACCCTAAGTTATCAATCCCGCTACTCGGTACCGTGGAACGAGATACCGCCCGCGTCATCGTCATCGCCCTCCTCTGCATCCTCGCCATCGCGTTCGCCGCCGCGACGCTGAATTCCGCCGTGACGGACGGCGGGTCGGGGACCGGTTTGGGCGGCGGTCCCGGTGGCGTCGGAAGTGGCCAGACGAACGGATCGAGTCCCAGCATGGCCGGTGAGGGAGCCCCCGCGATACCGCTCGAATTCCCCTGCTATCCCGTCCTCAACACGGGACCGGTCATCCTGCTCATCCTCGCGGTGTTTCTGGGACTCGTGGCGCTCGCCTACCGGAAGGCGGGATTTCTCGGCGCGTTCGCAATAATCGGGCCGGTCGGCATCCCGACACTGCTCCTGCACGCGCTGTTGACGGCGTGCACCGTCTCCCCCCTTCAGGACGCGGGTGGATTCATGGGCGGGAACCGGACCAACTTCTCGCTCCCGAAGGGCGGTACGGGCGGCATCGGAAACGGTGCGACGAACGTGACGACGCCCTCGCTGCTGATGTTCCTCGTCCTCGGCGTCGCGCTGGTCGGTGCCGTCGCCCTCCTCGTTCGGAGTTCGAGCGGCGACGAGGAGACGACGCCGGAAGTCGAAGCCCTCGACGAAAGCGACGAGGACATCGCGGCCGTCGGGCGGGCGGCGGGCGAGGCGGCCGACCGAATCGAATCCGAATCGAGCGTCGAAAACGAGGTGTACCGGGCGTGGCGGGAGATGACCGAGTATCTGAACGTCTCCTCGCCGGAATCGAGCACCCCGGGCGAATTCGCCGCGGCCGCCGTGGACGCGGGGATGGCCCGTGACGACGTGACCGAACTGACGAGCGTCTTCGAGGAGGTCAGGTACGGCGGGCAGGACGCCAGCGACGACCACGAACGGCGTGCGGTCGATGCGCTCCGCCGCATCGAGCGAACGTACGCGGAGGACGACGAATGAACGTTCGGTCGGTCGTTACGGCGGTCGGAGTCCTCGCCGTCGGATGGGGGCTGGCGGTCGTCTTCGCGCCCGGGTTGGCGACGCTCTTCCCGCTGCCGGACCTGTTCGTGAAGTTCGTCGGATTGCTCGCGTTCGTACAGGGACTTCGCGTCGTTCAGTCCCGACGGCACACCGACATCGACGGGACCGACACCGGCGACCCCGAGACGAACGTGACGCTTCCGATACCCGGCCAGGAGTTCGACGAGCGACTTCGGTCGGTCCACTCGGGACCGCGAAAACGACGGTTCCGGTCGCGGAAGGAACTCAGGGAACGACTCGAAAGCGCGCTGGTCGAAGCCATCGTTCAGCGCGAAGGCTGTTCGGACGACGGCGCACGGACGCGCATCGAGACGGGCGAGTGGACGGACGACCCCGAGGCCGCCGCGTTCGTCGCCGGGCAACCCGCACCGCGGCGGTCGTGGCGCGAGTGGCTCCGCCAGTCGTTCGGCAGCGAGACGGCGTTTCAACACCGTGCACGGCGGTCGGCCCGTGCCGTCGCCCGGTACGTGGAGGAGGGACGATGAACGTCGTCCGCGAAACTAACCGATGGCTCGGCGTGAGCGCCGTGGCGCTGCTCGCGGCCGGTGTCGGCGTGTTCACCGAAAGTCCGGTTACGCTCCTCGTCGGCGTGGTCGGCGTCGCCTTCGCGGCGTACGCTCGGACCGCGACGCCGCCGTCGACCGACTTCGAGTTGACGCGCACCGTGGCCGAGTCGGCGCTCGGACCCGGAGACGAAACGACCGTGGAGGTGACGGTCGAGAACGTCGGCGAGACGACCGCGCCGGACCTCAGAATCGTGGACGGCGTTCCGGACGGACTCCGCGTGACGGCGGGGTCGCCCAGAATCGGGACGGCGCTCCGCCCCGGCAAACGGGCCACGTTCAGTTACACCCTCGAAGCGGTTCGCGGCGACCACGCCTTCGGCCCGGCACAGGCCATCGCCCGAGACTTCAGCGGCGCGGTCGAACGCGAGTTCGAACTCGAAGACGAGACGACCATCACCTGCACACCCCGACTCCAATCGACGGCCGACGACGTTCCGCTCCGCGAACAGACGATTCGACACGTCGGACAGGTCACCACTCGAGAGGGCGGCACGGGCGTCGAGTTCTATGCTACACGGGACTACCGGCCGGGCGACCCGCTCTCGCGCATCGACTGGAAGCGCAAGGCCCGAACGGGCGAACTGACGACCGTCGAGTTCCGCGAGGAACGAACCGCGACCGTCGTGCTCCTCGTTGACGTTCGGGAACAAGCGTACCTGACGGCGGCGACGGAGGACCCGAGTGCGGTCGAGCACTCGATTCGCGCCGCCGGGGACGCGTTCAGCGCCCTGCTCGACAACGGGGATAGGGTCGGCATCGCGGCGCTCGGCCCGGAGGAGGCGTGGCTCGCACCCGGCACCGGCGAAACCCACCGCGCCGAAGCGCGGAACCTCCTCTCGCACGCGGCCGCGTTCGCCCAGAGGCCGCCGGACGAGATGTTTTACTCCACGGTGAAACTGCGCTGGCTTCGGCGGCGGTTGCCGAGCGACGCGCAAGTGGTGTACCTCTCGCCGCTCTGTGACCGGTTCGCTCCGGAGGTGGCGCGGCGACTCGACGCCATGGGCTATCCCGTGACCGTCATCAGTCCGAATCCGACGGCGGACGAGACGACGGGACAGCGACTCGCACGGGCGGAACGAACACAGAGAATCGCGTCGCTCCGCGCCGGAGGTGTTCGGGTCGTGGACTGGGACCCCGACGACCTCCTCGGCGTGACGCTGGCGAAGATGAACAGGCGGTGGGCGCGATGAGCGGAACGGAAATGCGGGAAGGAACCATCGACCGCTCGCCAGCGCGGGTGAGCCAACTGCTCTCGGTCATCGCCGCGTCCGTCGCGGTCGGCGCGAGCGCGCTGTTCGGCGGCGTCGGCGCGCTCGGCGGCATCCTCGGCCTGCTGTTCGTCACCGCGGGCGTCGTTCGGGGAAGTCGTCGCTCCGTCACCATCGGCAGTTTCGTCCTCCTGCTCGGGATTCTGGCGGGAAGCCTCGTCGCCGCACCCCCCGAGCTTCTGATTCCCGGCGCGATAGCGACCGTCCTCGCGTGGGATTTCGGCGAACAGGCCATCAACGTCGGCGAGCAGTTGGGCCGGGAGGCGGACACCCAGACCCTCGAAGTCATGCACGCCGCGTCGAGCGCGGTCATCGGCATCACGGCGGGCGTCGTCGGCTACGGCATGTACCTGGTCGGAAGCGGCGGCAGGCCCGTGACCGCGCTGGTGTTCCTGCTGATCGCGGTGCTGGCGCTCACGTCGGCGTTGCGGGCGTGAAACAGAAGAAAAACTATTTTTCTACTCGACCGTCGGCACGGGAACGCTGTCCAGCACCGACTCGACGATTTCGTCCTTTCGCGCGTTGTTCACCTTCGCGTCCGGCGTGAGGACGACGCGGTGGGAGAGGACGGGGAAGGCGACGCGTTTCACGTCGTCGGGGGTGACGAAATCGCGGCCCTGCATGGCGGCGCGGGCGCGGGTCGCCTCGAAGAGGCGCTGCGTCCCGCGGGGGGAGACGCCGACCTCGACGCGGCGGTCGTCGCGCGTTCCGCGGGCGATGGCGGCCATGTATTCGAGCAGGTCCTCCTCGACGCGAACCGTCTCGGGGACCGATTGGAGGTCGGTGACGAGTTGGTTGTCGAGGACGGTTTCGACGGACGGGCTCTGGCTGTCGCGGCTCGCACGCCGCCGGAGGAGTTCGATTTCGCCGTCGAGTTCCGGGTAGCCGAGGCTGGTCTTCACCGCGAAGCGGTCCACCTGCGCCTCGGGGAGCGGGAAGGTCCCCTCCTGTTCGACGGGGTTCTGCGTGGCGATGACGAAGAACGGTTTCGGCAGTTCGCGGGTGTCGCCGTCCACCGTCACCTGTCGCTCTTCCATGGCTTCGAGGAGGGCGGCCTGCGTCTTCGGCGGCGCGCGGTTGATCTCGTCGGCGAGGACGACGTTGGCGAAGATGGGGCCTTCGTTGAACTCGAACTCCCGGTCCTGTTCGTTGAACACGTGCGTCCCCGTCACGTCGGCCGGGAGGAGGTCGGGGGTGAACTGCACGCGACTAAACGAGAGGCCGAGCGCGGAGGCGAAGCTCCGCGCGGTGAGGGTCTTTCCGGTACCGGGCACGTCCTCCAGGAGAACGTGGCCTTGCGCCATGACGCCGAGGAGGACTGTTTCGAGGAATTCGCGGTCGGCGATGACGGCAGTTCCTATCGCGTCGAGGACGGAATCTGCCTTGGTGTTCGCGTCTGTAACGTCCATGAAATATCACGCAACGGCCATCGATTTTAATGTGGTGGTCGTCTGGGTTTGCGTGACGAAAATCGAAACCCATAAACCGGAAAACGCGGTACTGGAAAGTGAGCCGAGATAGCCTAGCCCGGCCAAGGCGGCAGATTCGAAATCTGCTGTCCTCACGGACACGGGAGTTCAAATCTCCCTCTCGGCGTCATTCTCCGAACGTAACCGACCGAGAGCCGCGACTCTCGGTCGCGTGTGAGGAGATGGCGGTTGAGGGATTTGAACGACGGAAGAGGCAGTCTCACGAGCGAAGCGAGTGAGGAAGCGTCTTCAGGTAGTTCAAATCTCCCTCTCGGCGTTTCTCTCACGAGCAAATCGTCGAGCACCGCGTAGCGTGTGCTCGCCACGACGCGAGTGGGAGAACGTGCCGAGGGAGTTCGAAGTAGACCGGACGCACGCCCGCGAACGAATGAGTGAGCGGGACCGTTCGGGCGTGGTTCAAATCACCCTCTCGGCGCTTTTTCAACCACAACGTGATCAGTCGAGACGTTGCGAACGGAGGTGAACAAACGTCGAGACCCATCTCTGTGGTTGAAAAAGCGGTCAGGGAATTTGAGCAAGCAAGACACAGCCCGCGGAGCGAAAGTGAGGCGTTTCGCGCCTCAATGCGAACGACAACGCCGTGAGCGAGCAGGACTGTCTTGCTTGCTCAAATCTCCCTCTCGGTGCTTCTCGTGGAGAATACCCGTCGTTTTTCCTCCCTTGTCACCCGTTCACTCGTTGACTCAGACTTCGAAAATCGACACGGGCCTCCGAGTGGCGTGCCCTCCGGCACGTTCCAGCGCGCGTCGGGGCAGTTTTTCACTTCGCACTTTGCCACTCCCGCGCAGCATCGCACGTCCAAAAACGAACAACGCGCCTCGTCAGTGGCGGCGTTCGGAGAGCATCGGGCGGGCGGCCTCCAGAACCTCGCCGGGGTCGATGTCGGTGTCGTCCCACGCCGGGAGGACGGCGTGGCGGTCGTGGTCGTCCGGGGGTCGAACGGCGTCGGCGTACGTCTCGACCTGTTCTCGCTCGGCCGCCGAATCGTAGTCGAGGCCGTTGAACTCGGCGTCGGCGGCGTACTGCCGGACGAACCGGCGCGCGGTGTCGCGGTAGCGCTCGGGGAGCGTTTCGTACTCGGGCGTGACGCCGTGGGCCTCACAGACGCGAAAGAGGGCACTGCCGACGCCCTCGCTCATGGTGGAGAGGCCGCCCGGTCCGGCCACGCCGCGGTGGTCGTGTTCGTAGCGGCCGAGGTCCACCTGTGCGCTCCCGTCGAACCCGGTGTGTTCGAACGCGCCGCCGAGGGTGCCGACCTCCAGGCCCCAGTCGCGTTCGACGCGCATGCCCGCGGCGAGCTCGGCGGTCGTGCCGAACTCGCCCGCCAGCGCGTAGCGAAACGCGGCGAGGTAGTCGAGGATTCGCCCGTCGTCGGCGCGGCGCAGGGTTCGAACCAGCGGCGCGTAGAACAGTCGGAAGAGCCGACCGTAGAGTCGATTCTCCTCGACGCGGGCGTAGTAGCCCTTCGTGAACGAAAAGTCGCGGTCGAGCGGGGCGAGCAGTCGCGGCACGACGGACGAATCGTACGTTTTCGTGTCCGCGTCGTGGCAGACGACGAACTCGGAATCGGCCGCAGCGACGCCGAGGGCCAGCCACACGTCCCGGCCTTTGCCCGCCGGTCCCGTCAGACCGTGGTCGTCGAGTAGCGCCTCGACGCGGGGACTGGAACACCAGAGGAGAGAGAGCGGCACGTCGAAGGCTGAAAGCCAGTCGTGCATCGGCCCGACCGCGTCGGGCGGGGCGCGGAGCGGAACGACGACGCGGTTCGGCGAAACCGTTTCGAGCGCCGACAGGACGCGTTCGGCCGTCCGCGACTCGAACTCGCGGTCGGTCATCGGGACGACGACCGCGGTGCGGTCGGTCGGAGCGTCGGGAATCCGGCCGGTCAGGTCGTGGAGCGTCGTCACCTGCTCCTGCACGTACTCCATTGGCATTGACTTCGGTGAGGGGAAAGAAAAAGGGCGTGGAGTCGGCAGACGCGTGTGATTTACCGCCGGGTTAGCTCGTCGCCGCCGTGGCCGGAAGTCGGTTGGCGCGGTGCAGGACGAACAGCATCGCCAGAATCGCCAGCAGGCCGACGGCGAACGTTCGGAAGACGGTATCGAAGAGGTATCCGGCGTCCAACAGCGCGCCGACGACCGAACTTCCCCCGGCCTGTCCGATCATGGCGAGACCGCTGTACATCGCGTAGGCGCTGGCTCGGTTCTCGTCCGGGAGGGAGTCGAGGAGGTAGGTGTCGAGCGCGGGGAACAGGCTGTGGATGACGTAGCCGAGGGCGAGCGAGACGGCGACGATGGCCGCGAGACCCTGTGCGGCCGTCAGTCCGAGGAGACAGACGATGAAGCCGCCGAGGATGGACAACATGAGCGGCACGTGTGGCAACCTGTCGGCGAGTCGCCCGGTGAACCAGAACGCGGGGACGCCCGCCGCGAAGACGACCGTCAGCAGCGTGCGGGCGGTTTCCGGCGACAGGCCCTTCGTCTGGTGGAGGTAGCTCGGGTAGAAGTTGAACAACCCGTTCCAGACGAACCCGGTCGCGCCGATGATGGCGACGCCGCTCAAGATGATGGGCCACTGGCGGCGGAACGCGGTGACGAACTCGCGGTCGGTGGCACCCGCGTCGGGGAGGTCGGTTCGGCGCGCGACCACGAAGAAGACGACGGTCACGGCCGCGGCGACGACCGCGAGCAGCTTGAGGACGCCCCGCCAGCCGACGACCGTCAGCATCACGCCGACGAAGACGGGTGCGATGGCGGCCGCGAGTTGGCTCGCCGTCCCGTGGATGCCGATAGCCCGCCCCACGCGGTCGGGATACAGTTCGCTCACGAGCGGGTTCGCGGCGATGAAGTACACCGCACTGGAGACGCCCATCGTGAACGCGCCGACCGCGAGGAGCGGAACGGAGGGCGCAAAGGCGGTGAATCCGGCGGCAACGGTCAACACGATGCCAGCGCCGAGAACGGCGCGGTGGCGCTCGATTCGGGTGAGGAGGTATCCCGTCGGAATCCGAGGGAGCGCGCTCCCGAGCCAGACGAGCGTGGCGATGAGCCCGACGGTGGCGTTACTGACGAGGAATTCGTGTTTGAGCGGTTCGAGCAACGGCGCGAACATCACACGAGCGAAGTTGACCAGAAAGACCATCGAGCTGAGTGATGCAAAGAGACGTCCCCGGGACACGCGAATCTCTTTATCGAGAGGGTAATCAAACCTTCCGAAACGGGCAAAGAGGGTCTTACGGTGCGGTATTCGTTCGCATCCCCCAGAGGTCGGAAAACGTGATGACCTCGACGCCAGCGGTCCCGTCGATGTGCGAGAGGAGTTTCCTGTAGTCCGAGATGGACATCGTGTTGCTGCTCTCGAAGTCGTGAAAGTTCAGGATGCCGCAGTTCCGGTACTTTGCGACGTTATCGACGACCCTCTTCGAAATCTCCAAATCGTTGCCGATGGTTCGGGGGAGGACGAGCGGGTCGAAGCCGTGGACGCCGGTCGTGTTGACGTTCCCCGACTGATTCATCCCGCCCATGTAGTGATAGTTCGAAACGACGTCGAGCGCCGTCTCGTCGAAGTTGTTCCCGGGATAGACGATGAAGTCCGCACCCGAAAACTCGTGGTCGATGAGCCACCGTTTGTGTGTTTCGAGGATTCCGTCGAGTTTCGACGACGAAATCCGCGCGAACGGGTCCTGAACGCTCCCGTGTGCGACCACTTCGTCGCCCTTCGATTCCCGCTCTTTCAGCTCTTCAAGCGACATGAACGCGTCGCGTTTCAATCCCGCGAGGTGCGGTGGGTGGGTGAGCACGGCGGGGAAGCCGTATTCGTCGTGGGGCGGCGCGGCGTTCTCGTAGTAGCTCCGCTTGCCGTCGTCCCAACTGAGGATGACGTACCCTTTGTCGGGTTTCGGATGGAATCGTACGTCGTCCACCCACGCTTTCACGTCGTCCGTCGTCCCGTTGGTGACCTGTAGCAGTAGTCGGTCGATGTTCCGCAAGTCGAGTTTTTCGTCGGCTTCGAAGACGCCGGGGCAGGTTCGGAACCAGCCGATGTCTGGGGGTCGATAGGAGATATCCCGGAGTTCCAACGCGGCTTTGTTTCCGTCAGTGTCCACCAGATACACGTAGAAGCCGATTTTCGAAGGAGTCGTCGTTCGGATCATGGCCGACACGTCGCGGTCCGTGAAGTCCATCGTCCCGGACAGACGGCGTTCGATGATGACGTGCTGACCGTCCCGACCGACCAGTCGAAGACTCCGTGAACCGGTGTTCCTCGTCTTCGAATCCGGCGTCATCTCGCCTTCCAACGACCGCCAACGGGACGGGTCTCCGAACGTCTCGAAACTCGTTCCCGGCGAAGCGAACCGCTTCCGACTGTCGTATTTCGTGTGAAGGGCGGACGTCCGTTCCGTGGTCGTCTCGGTCGTATCGGCCGGTTCGGTCGTCCCGGACGATGTAGGCGGGGAACTCGTGTGCTCGGTCGTGTCTCCGGTGCCGTCGTTGGAACACCCAGCGAGAAGACCGACTAAACCGGTACCGGAGAGTTGGAGGAAGCGGCGGCGGGTTCTATTCATCTAAGATATACAATTTGAAAAACAGCAATAAATGTTTGTTGGCCTGATTTTAGTATGCACAATGATAACTAATGTCAAAAAGAAACACAATCATTTCCCTCGCACCGACGAAATCGACCATCGTCGGTGCGTATATGTCACTCCGTGATGTATGTTGTCTCGATGCAATCAGTTCGAAGCGGTCTGCGAAAGGGAGAGGTCGAGAAGGACACGTACGGTCGTCTCTCGTGTTCAGACTGCGGAGAATCGCTAAAAACGCGAAACGACCCGGACGAGGTCTACTCGGTTCGTTTGTGTCCGAGATGTGAGAGTAAGTGGAAAGTCCTGTAGGTCGAACTGTTCGGCGGACCTCACTCGAAAACGGCATCGAAAGCGTTCGCACCCATCGGGTCGAAGCGCCCAGCGTCGAGGTTCTCCTGGACGTGCTCGCTCGTGCTCGCACCGACGAGCGAACTGGTTACGCCGGGCGCGCTCCGAGCGAAGTTGATGGCTCGCTGTGCGGTCGTCTCACCGGCAAGTTGCTCGGCGACTTCCTCCGGCATCTCCGCCGCGAGGTCCCCTTGCGCGATGCTCGCGCTGGTGACGACGTTCAACCCCGCTTCGTGGGCAAACCGGAGCGCGCTCTGTTTCCCGTCAGGACCGTCCTGTGACTCGACGGTGAACGCGTCGGCCATGACGACGTTGAACGGAAGTTGAATCACGCGAAAGTGGGTCGTCGTATTCTCGGCGGCTTTCGCGGCGCTTCGAGCGCGGGAGACGACCTCGCGGAGCGAGAGGTAGTCGTCGTGGTCCTCCGGAACGCGAAAGGCGTTCCACGTCGCCACGCCGTAGTGACGGATGTCACCGGCGGCGGCGCGCTCTTCGAGTCGGGCGAACGCCGATTCGAGTCGGTCGTACACCTCCTCGTGCGAGTTGGAGTAGAGCTGTGTTTCCGGGTTGTGAACGTAGTAGCAGTCGATGGTATCGAGTCCAAGATTGTCGAGCGACCGGTCCAGTTGGTCGTCGATGTAGTCCGGCGCGAGACAGTGGCTTCCGCGAACGAGGTCGTCCGAATCGACGAGGCCGGTGTCCACGAACTCGCGTTTGACGTACTCGCCCGGGTTATCGGGGCGCTCGCCCTCGAAGGGAACGAACCCACCCTTGGTCGAGACGAAGACGGCATCCCGGTCAACGTCGGCGTCGGCGAGCGCCTCCCCGACGACGCGTTCGCTCCGCTGACACCGGTAGTTGATGGCGGTATCGACCATGTTGATGCCGCCCTCGAGCGCCGTCGTAATCGCGTCGTAGTAGTTCTCGTCAACCTCGTCGGTCGGGTCGCCGAGGTACGTTCCGATACCGATGGACGAGACGGCGAAGTCGCCGAGCTGTCGGAAGTACGTCCGCCCGAAGTCCTCTCCGTGTTCGGTTCGATAGCCGTGTGTTCCCGATTCGGTCGCCATGCATCGTGCTAGTCGGGAGAGCGATAAAAGACCGTGGCATTCGCGCGTCGGAATCGCTGGTCCCTGTGGGTTTATCGTCCCTTCGTCCGCATCGACCCCATGACACGAGCACTGCTCGTCGGCGGAACGCGGTTCATGGGCCGACACACGGTCGAGGAACTGCTGACCCACGGCTACGAGGTGACGACGTTCACCCGCGGCGAATCCGGAAATCCGTTCGCCGACCGCGACGGCGTAACGCACTTCGAAGGGAACCGAAACGACCGCGAGACGCTCGAAGCGGCCCGGAATGAGGTCGAACCGGACGTCGTTATCGACTTCTGCGTCATGCATCCCCGACAGATAGCGGCCGCCACCGAAATCTTCGCCGACGCGGACGCCTACGTCTACGTCTCCAGCGGCAGCGCGTACGCCGAACAGCCGATTCCGACGCACGAGGACGCGACGCTCCACGACTGCACCCCGGAACAAGCCGACGACGAATCGATGGAGAGCTACGGCCCGCGAAAGGCCGAGTGCGACCGCGCGTGTTTTGCCGCCGCCGCGGACGGCGTGAACGCGATGGCAGTCCGTCCCATGCTCATCTACGGCCCGTACGACTACACCGAGCGATACGACTACTGGCTCCACCGCGCGGCGGAAAACGACCGGATTCTCGTGCCGGGCGACGGTGACAGCCTCCTGCACCGCGCCTACGCGCTCGACGGTGCCCGCGCCCTCAGAATCGTCGCGGAACGCGGGACGCCCGGCGAGGCGTATAACCTCGCAGACCGCGAAACGATGTCCCTCGATACGTCCCTCGAACTCGCGGCCGAGGCGCTCGATACGGAGGTCGAACTGGTCCACGCGAGCGAACGGGAGTTGGCAAAACACGACGTGTCGCCCCTCGACTTCCCGCTCTACGCACCGACGCCGCACCTCGTCTCGACCGAAAAGCTCGCCTCCCTCGGATGGGAATCGACGCCCCTGTCCGAAGCCGTCGCCAAAACAGTCGAGGAGCACCTCGAATCCGACCGTACGGGCGAGGAAATCGGACCGGACCGCGGGACCGAAGAAGCGATCATCGCCGACCTGACGGACTGATACCCGCTATCGGCTATCGGACCCGGAACTCGAACCCTTCCACGTCCCCCTTCTCGTCGCCGACCACGCTCGCGATGCCCGCGCCGAACGAGTAGGCGATTCCGCGCGCGCCGAGGTTCAACCGCCGTCGCAACGGCTGGCTGGGTTCGAACTCCCGTACCGACACCTCCGGCACGCCCAACCGCTCGGCGAGTCGAGCCTCCACGTCCTCGCGCGTGCCGAGTTCGTCCACGAGACCGAGGCGCTCCGCGTCGTCGCCGAGGTACACCCGCGCCTCCGTCTCGCGTACCGTCTCGGGGTCGAGGTCGCGCCCCGCCGTCACGCGCTCGACGAAATCGTCGTACATGCCGTCGATGATACCCTGCAGGTAGTCGCGCTCGTCGCCGTCCAACTCCTTCAACGGGATGCCCGCATCCTTGTACTTGCCCGCCGCCAACCGCTCGTAGGAGAGGCCGACCCGCTCCGCCAGTTCGGCCGCGTTCACCCGCGAACCGATGACGCCGATGCTGCCGACGAGACTGGCCTCGCGGGCGAACAGTTCGTCACAGCCGCTCGCTATCCAGTAGCCACCGCTCGCGCACACGTCGGTCGCGTAGGCCACGGTCGGCCCGTCGAACCGCTCCGCCGCGAGACGGATGTCCTCGCTCGGGACGACCTCGCCGCCGGGCGTGTTCAACCGCAACAACAGCCCGTTCGCGTTCTCGTCGTCGTTGGCGCGGTCGATTTGCGCCACGATGTCGTCCGTCGGGGTCCCGGTCGGAGAGGGAATCGACCCGCCGCCGTCCCGCCGTATCGGGCCTTCGACGGCGACCTCCGCCACGTCGTACGACGAGAGCCGCTGAGCGGCGACGCGGCTGGCTAGCCGTGCGCCCATCACGCCCGCCAGCAACACGAGAAGAATCCCCAGCAGTTCCACGAGCGATGTCGGATAGACGAGAAACAGCCACCACGCGACCGCCACCGTTAGCACTGTTCCGATGAAAACGATTGCGAGCCGTCGCCCGCGGCCACCACTGTCGGCCGAGCGTCCGCTTGCCATACCCGGTATCAGGTGGGCGACGGCGTTAAAAGTTCGCTCGCAGAGGTTCGCAGATTATAGCAGACCGGTCTTCTGGAGCTTCATGAGGTCCTCGGTGTCGAGGGTCTCCCCTTCCTTGAACTGCTGGTAGATCTCCTCGGCCTCGGCCTTGGCCTCTTCTCGCTCCTTTGCCTTCTCGGACTTGCGCTCTTTCTCTTCCTTCTTGTCGAGTTCGCGGAGGCGCTTTTGGACGCGGACGAAATCCTCGTGGTGCTGGTCGGCGGCTTCCTGCGCTTCCACGAAGTTCTCGTGCATCTCGTCGGCGTCGTCACGGATGTCGTCGGCCTCGCGGTAGGCCTCGATCATCTTGTTGTGGTGCTGCTGGGCCTGGTCCGCGAGTTCCGTCACTTTCTCGTGGTGCGTGCTCGCTTCGGCGCGAACTTCTTCGGCCTCTTCGACGAGTTCCTCGAGGTCGTCGCTCTGGTCGAGCTTTTCCTTGCGACTCTGGTACTCGTCGCGCTTGGCCTCGATCTTCTCGATGAGTTCGCGCTCGTCCTCGGTGGAGAGAACTTCCGTCTGCTGTTTGAACTCAAGCTCTTCGATTTCCTTCTTGAGCTGCTCCAGATCCTTTCCCTCGTCCAGTTCGAGGTCGGATTTTCGCTGTTCAACGCGGTCGAACAACTCGTTCGCCTCGGCGTTGAGTTCGTTGCGCTTCTTTTTGTGTTCCTGAACCTGTTCGTTCAGTTTGTCACGCTGCTCTCGGTGTTCTTGCGCCTCGTCCACCTTTTCACGCGTCTTCGCGTTCAGTTCGTCGCGTTTGGACGCGCGCTTGCTCGCTTGCTGATTCAGCTCGTTCCGTCGGTCTCGGAGCTGTCCTGCGAGTTTAATGAGTTCACCTTTCGACTTGTTCTGAAGATCCTCTTCTGTTACGCTTACCATTCTTAGTTAAACCTCGGTTCCTCCCGCTCCGGCGGATAAGAGCATCGCTACTCTTCTATGAGTACCAACCAGCCGATGACAATATTCCCATATCATTGGTTGACGCGCGGTGCTACCGTGACGCCGGAAGCGTTCAGGTATTACGAAGTATTCGACATAGCTATTTAAATGTTGTGCCCTCGAATTATGTGGAAACGCCTAGCACACGCCCCGTACTCCGTGGAAACGGTTGACACACGCGTCCGTGCGAGTTTATAAATGGCCGGTGGCGTATGCAACCGACGATGCGAGAGGAGAGAGGGATTTGGGGGTTCGAACCGGAGTAAAACGCGGCGGAGAAATCCTGTCCCGGCGAGTTTCACTTTCACTCCGGACACGGGTCGATTTAACATAGATGGCGGAACGAAATCGGATATGATCGAGACGCTCCGCTGTACGTGTGAAGCCGCCGAGTGTGACCGCGAACTCGACGAATCCCAGCGCATGCTGACGATGGAGACGGGGGGCGGAATTCGCCACGCGTACGAGTGCGAATGCGGTGCGGTGACGGTGACCGTCGTTCGGTGATGGCAACCGTCTGACGACGATGCGGACGACCGCCATCCGAGAATCACAACGCCATCGAAATGGCGACGCTGAAGTGCCCTCCGCGGAAAGCCGACGCCATGAAGGAGACGATTCACGCGCGCGGCCACGAGAACGTATCCGGCCGCCACGCCAGCACGTTCGAAGTCACGACCGACGATTTCCTCACGCCCGCGGGCGACTGCATCCTCGCCATCGAAGCCGACCGCGCGCCCGCCGACTTCGACCCGGATTTCGTGGACGCCTGCCGTGACGAGGACGCCGCCATCACCGTGACCGTCGAAGCGGGCGATCACGCCGAAACCGTCACCGGTCGCGGCCATCCCGGCCTCGAATTCGACAGCGACCGGAGCATGGTCGGGCGCACCAGCGACTACGTGGACGAGCGAACGTTCGTCGTCGGCTGTGAGTTCGCCGCCGAGGGATTCGACCGCGACCTCGTACGCGCGCTGGCGGACGGCGCGGAAGCCGTCATCACCGTCGAAGTCGAGTAGCCACTCGCCCGACGGCCCGATGGTTTTTCTTCGATTGCGCACCGAGACCACCCCATGAGCGACGACCCGGAACCCGCCGAGAACATCAGCGGCGGGGCGGACGGCGGTGGAATGGCGACCGAGTTCACGCCCGCCGACGCCGAGACGCGAGCCGAGGAGGTCGTGGACCGACTCGGCGAACTGTACTGGCAGAAGACCTACGGCGGACAGGACGCCTTCACCTGCCTCGTCCGAACCATCCTCAGCCAGAACACGAGCGACGTGGCGAGCCAACCCGCCCACGACGACCTCGTGGCGCGCTACGGCGGCGGCGATTTGGCCGAAAGCCTCGCCAAGGCCGACCACGACGAACTCGCCGACACGATTCGCTCCGCCGGACTCTACAATCAAAAGGCGGACGTGATAATCGACTCGGCCGAGCGCGTCCTCGCCGACTTCGGGAGCGCGGCGGCGTTCGACGAGTTCGTCCGTGAGGGGGAACTGAACGAGGTTCGGACCGAACTGCTCGACGTGAACGGCGTCGGGCCGAAGACGGCCGACTGCGTGCTCCTCTTCTCCGGCGGGCAATCGGGCGTCTTCCCCGTGGACACGCACGTCCACCGAATCTATCGAAGACTGGGAATCGCGCCGCGGGACGCCGACCACGAGGACGTGCGGGAAGTACTGGAGCGCGAGGTTCCGGCGGAAAAATGTGGGTTCGGACACACGGCGTCGATTCAGTTCGGGCGCGAGTACTGTTCCGCGAGAAAACCTGCGTGTTTGGGCGGAGACGAGGCGTGTCCGATGTTCGATTTGTGCGACCGGGTGGGTGTCGATGTAGAACGCGGTGAGGTCGTTGACCCGGCGGAATCAGGGCGGTGAAACCGGCCGTCTCTACCCGGTAACCGGTGTCGGTTCCCCCGAACCGAGCTTTCGCGAGAGCCACTCCCCGGTCATCGCGGCGATCGCTCCGGAGAGACCGACCATCAGGGCAACGAACGCTACCAGTACGAACACGATGAATACCTCCAAGATCCCGAAGGACATCGGCTGGTCGAACTGTGAAATCGCACCGACCGTGGGAATCGCATTCCACAAGATCGGAACTGAGCCAACCAATCCGGTTTGGAACCCGATACGCTGCGCCCCCTTCTTTCCGCCAAGCGTTACCACTCCACCGACCAGTCCGGGCCAGAAGATGACGCCGGGGTCCAGTGCACTGGACCCCGGGAAGTTGACCAGGACGTACGCGGATGAAATGAGTCCGGCGGGCAGCGCGTACGCCCACGGATGAGCCGTCACGAATTCACGGAGGTTTCTAAGCACGGGGTTGTTTGTATACTATACATTCGTGCGTGCATATATTTATTGCAAAACCAGTTACCCCTACCGATAGAGAGAATCGGACGATTCTCTACTCTACGCCACCCTCGGAATGCGACACGTCCGATACCCACGTGGTCTTCTTGTTGACGAACTCGTGAATCCCGTGCTCGGAGAGTTCGCGGCCGTAGCCCGAATCCTTCACGCCGCCGAAGGGGAGGCGAGGGTCGGATTTGACGAGTTCGTTGACGAACACCATCCCGGCCTCGATTTCTCGGGCGACTTCCTTCGCCCGTCGCTTGTCTTGCGTCCAGACGCTCGCACCGAGTCCGAAGGTGGTGTCGTTGGCGCGCCGAATCGCCTCCTCGACGTCCGAGACGCGGAACACGGACGCGACGGGGCCGAACAGCTCCTCGCGTGCGGCGGGGCTGTCCTCGGGGATTTCGGTGAGTACCGTCGGCGGGTAGTACGGGCCGTCCCTGTCGAGCGGTTCGCCGCCGAATTCGACGGTCGCACCCGCGTCCACGCTCTGTTCGACCTGCTCGTGGAGGTCGTTCATCAGGTCCTCGCGGGCTTGGGGTCCGATGTCGGTGTCCTCGTCCATCGGATCGCCGACGGTCAACGACTCCATCTCCGCGGCGAATTCGTCCATGAACTCGTCGTACACGTCGTCGTGGACGACGAAGCGCTTGGCCGCGATACAGGACTGGCCGCTGTTGATGCAGCGGGCCCGTGCACCCGTTTTCGCCGCGTCCTCGATGTCGGCGTCGGGGAGGACGACGAACGGGTCGCTCCCGCCGAGTTCGAGGACGGTCTTCTTGAGATGGCTCCCCGCCGTCTCGGCGACGGCGCGGCCCGCGGGTTCGCTCCCCGTGAGCGTCACCGCGGCGAGTCGGTCGTCCGCGATGACGTCCTCCATCTTGTCCGACCCGACGAGTAGGGCCGTGAACGCGCCGTCGGGGTAGCCTGCCTCCTCGAACACCTCCTGAATCGCCATCGCGCACCCCGGCACGTTCGAGGCGTGTTTGAGCAGGCCGACGTTTCCGGCGGTGAGGTTGGGCGCGGCGAACCGGAACACCTGCCAGAACGGGAAGTTCCACGGCATCACCGCGAGCACCGACCCGAGCGGTTCGTAGGAGACGTACGACTCCACGTCCGGTTCCGTGCCGATGTGTTCGTCCTGCAGGAACTCGGCGGCGTGCTCGGCGTAGTAGTCACAGACCCACGCGCACTTTTCGACCTCGGACACCGCGCTCTCGATGGGTTTCCCCATCTCCGCCGTCATCGTCTCGGCGTACTCCCGCTTGTTCTCCCGGAGCACGTCCGCCGCGTTCGAGATGAGCCGCTGGCGCTCTTCTATCGGCTGGCGGTGCCACTCGTCGTAGGTGTCGGTGGCGCGCTGAAGCTTCTCGTCGACCGCGCGCTCGTCGTCCTCGTCGAACGTGTCTATCACGTCGCCCGTCGCGGGGTTGAGACTCTCCATACTTACTCGTGACAGTTCCCACGTGCATGTACGCTACGGCAGAACACGTTGGATAGCATGCGCGGAAGAGAAACGAGCTACCTAACGCGTCGTAACCGCCGTTTTCGACGGGAAAACGAACCGCCGGAAGGCACAACGACCAGTTTCTCCACATACGCGGCGCATACTTATGCGAGTCGCTACCGACCGTTCCCGTGACATGAATCGCCTGAGGTGCGGGGGAAGAGGAACGGAAGCGAACGGTATCGGGGGGCACCGACGATAATGGCGTCGCTCGAAATCTTCCTCGTCATCGGGGTGAGCCTGTTGCTCTCGCTCGTCCTGAGCGAAGCCATCGAACGACTCGGCGAACCGGGCTTTCTCGGGGAAATCCTGGCGGGCGTCGTCCTCGGTCCGTCCGTCGCCGTCCTCATCAGCAGCGTCTCCGAAACCAGTCCGTTCATCCTCATCGCCACCATCGGCGGCCTGTTGCTCTTCTTCGACGTCGGCTACCAGCAGATAGATTTGAGCGACCTGCTCGCCGCGTTTCGACCGGTGTTGATAATCGGTCTCTCGGGCGTCATACTCCCGTTCGTTGTCGGATACATCATCGGGAGCTACTTCGGACAGGGGTTGGAATCGAGCCTCTACCTCGGTCTCATTCTCTCCGTCACGTCCGTTTCCATCGTCGTCAGGACCCTCCTCTCGCTCGACAAACTCGACACGCAGTACGGGCGCTGGATTCTCGGTGCGTCGGTGGTGGACGACGTGGTGGGCCTGCTCGGCATCTCCATCCTCCCCCTGTTCTTCGTCAGCGGCGGCCTGATGGGGACCGCCTCCGCCCTCGGATTGGCCGCGCTCTTCTTCGTCGCCGCGGCGATTTTCTACCGATTCCTCCTCGACCCGGTGTCCGACCTGCTGTCGAAATCCCAGGTCGGGATGGCAGACTTCATCGGCATCCTCGGGCTGTTGTTCGTCTTCGGCTACGCCTCGGACGCGGTGGACCTCTCGTACTTCATCGGGGCGCTGACCATCGGGTTGGTCATCTCGACGAACAAGCGACTGGAGGGAAAGAAACTCCAGTCGAACGTGTACGGCATCGCCTACGGCGTGTTCATCCCGCTCTACTTCGTCGCAATCGGGGCCAGGATGAACCTCGGCGCGCTGACGGTCAACACCTTCATCGTCGTCTTCGCCGTCTTCGGCCTCCTCTCGAACTTCGTGGCTGGCTACGCCGGAAACATCATCGCGGGAGGGCGTCGGGAACACTCGCTCATCCTGGGCTTCGCCCTCCTTCCGCGCTCCGAATCGGGAATCGCCATCGTCTCGCTCGGCGTCGCGCAGGGTATCGTCGGCAACCAGATATTCGTGGCCTATCTGGTCGTCTTCGTCGTCTCGGTGTTGTTGACGCCCTCGTTGCTGAAGCGGGCGGTCGAACGGGCCGAGCGGAAAAAGGCGAAGAAGGGGAAAAAGAAGGATGAAGGAACGGACGCGGGGAGTTCTGGAACGTCGAAATCGACGGACACCAGCGGGTAGGCGAACGTTCACTTCTCGCGGTCGTATCGCTCCGCCGCGGTTTCGAAGGCGGTTTCGGCTTGTTCCGTGCTCCGCCGTCCTTCCGATTCCGCCATCGCCTCCGGGTCGGGGTTCACGTCGTCGTCGATTCTCGCCCACGAGTTGTGGACCTTCGCGTGACACCAGCGACAGAGGCACACCGTGATTTCGTGCGAGAGCGTCTCGCCGCCCCCGGCGTAGGAGAGGTGATGTTCTTCGAGGAGCAGGCGCTCGTCGGAGTGGGCCATCCGCCGCTCTTCGAGGCCGCAGCGGACGCACTGGCGGTCGTGATTCCGACAGCGAAAGTGCGGGCAGTCGCGCCACGACCAGTCGCCGTCGGGGTCGGCGACGGGGCAGGCGAAGTCGTCCGCCCGGCGCTCGCGGGCGAACTCCGGGTCGTGTTGGGGATGGTCGAAGGCGTAGCGGCAGTTCCCTTCGTCGGTGAGGTGGTCGCAGAGTCCGACGTGCTCGTACGGGTCGTCCACGCCGACGGCGGTGCCCGTCGGTGTCTTCTCCATGCTGAACTCGTAGCGGCGCGCTCGCACAAACGTTTTGTCTTCTGGCTGAGGAGTTCCCGACGTGCGCGTCGTACACGAATCGGACGGACGGTCGGAGACGCTAGCGAACGATGTCGAGACGGCGGATTCGTTTCTCTCGCAAGCGAAGGGACTGATGTTTCGCCGGTCGATTCCCGACGATTACGCCCTCGCGTTCCGGTTCGACGACGTGGACGCCCGCGACGTCCACATGGTGTTCGTCCCGTTTCCGCTCGACGGGGTGTGGGCGGTGGACGGCGAAGTCCAGCAGGTGAAACGGCTGTCCGCGTGGACCGGATTGGGAAAAGCGGAAGCGGACACGCTGTTCGAACTGCCTGCCGGAAGCGCATCGGACGTCTCGGTGGGCGATACGGTTCGGCTGGTCGAATAGAGTATCTTACTCGGCGTCGGCCAGCGGACTGAACCCGTCCACGGGCGTCACGGAGTAATCGACGGTGAGCGTGTCCTTCGTGGCTCGAATCCGGCCGACGAAGGCGGAGATTTCCTCCAACGTTCCTTCGAGGACGAACAGCTCCATGCAGTGGTGATTGCCGATGTGGTTGTGGAAGTTCGAAGCGACGAGTCCCTCGTGTTCGTGACGGAGGTGCATCATCCGCTCCTCGACGTTGGTCGTCTCGTAATCGAAGAGCACGGTGACGATGGCCATCAGTTCGCGGTCTTCGAGGCGGCGGTCCTCGAACTCGCCGAGGAGGTTTCTGCTGGCCTCGCGGACGACTTCGCTCCGGCCGGTGTAGCCGTGTTCGTCGGCGAACTGGTCGATTCTGGAGAGCAACTCGTCCGGCATGGAGACGCTGACGACGGTCATGTATTAATCCAGGACCCAAACGCTATTAGAACCTTGTTATCAGTATTCGAACCTGATTCGCTCGTTCTCGGGGTCCACCGTCACCTCGCCGCCGACCGGAACCGGCGCGACGGGGGCCGTGTGGCCGAAATCGAGGTCGAAGACGACCGGGGCGTCCGGGTTGTATTCGGCGACGAGGTCGGCGATAGCGTCGCGTTGGCGTTCGCGGTACGCCGTCCGTTCGTCCGGCGGTCGCGCCACCTCGTGCGACCGCGCCTTCGCCCGTCCGACCAGAACCGCGGAAAACCGCGAGAGGAGTCCGCGCTCGCCCATCCCCATGAGCGTCCATCGAACGTCGAACTCGGTGGGCAGTTCCTCGGAGGTTTCGAGGAGCAAGACGGCACCGTCCAACTCCTCCGGGTCAGGCAGATAACGACTCACCGACAACTGCTGGTCCACGACCTCCAGACAGCCGCCCCACGTTCGGCCGGTGACGCGCTCGGTTCCGCCGCGCCACCGCCACCCCGGATTCGGCTCCATCTCGCGGTGTTCATCGAGATTCTCGGGGTCCGCCCAGTCCAAATCCTCGTCGGTGAACCGGTCCGATGGGCGGAGTTCACCGAACGAATCCTCGAACGTGGCCCGTTCCAGATACTCCACCGTGTAGTCGTGCATCGACCCCTGCATGGCGAACTCGGTGAAGAGACAGCCGCCGTAAAACGAGACGACGCCCTCGTTCCAGAGCACCGTCTGAAGGTTCGTGTTGTCGCTCGTGCCGTAGAACCGCGTCGGATTCTCGCGGAGCACGTCGGTGTCGAGGTGCGGCAGGATGCGAACTTGGTCCGCACCGCCGATGACCGCGACGATGCCCGCGATGTCGGGGTCGGCAAAGGCGTCCATTACGTCCTCCGCTCGCGCTTCAGGGTGGTCGTACAGCCACTCCGGGGATTTCGTCGCGGTGGGAAACTCGACGGGAGTCAGTCCGAACTCCGATTCGAGGCGGTCCAGTCCCAGTTCGTAGACGTGCGGGAACAGCGCCGCGTGGCTGGTTCCGGGTGCGATGACCGCGACGGAATCTCCCGGTTCGAGGGCTGGCGGGAGGACGAACTCGTGCATGAGAAATGTGTTGAGAGAGCGTCTGAAAGCCGTTTCGCTCCCCGTTCTCCCCCGCTAACGACCCGTTAATTCCGAATTTCCCCGACAGAGCGCTCCTAATTCGAACTTAACCGTGACATAACAAAGACCCGTTCGGCCGTTGTCGAGTCCATGTCGAACAGTTCCGTGGGGTGGTTAGAGACGCGCGGGGAGTGGCCGACGGCCGCCCCGAACCGCGTCTGGTTGTTGGCGATTCTCGTCGGGGGGAAGACGCTCGACGCGGTGAGCACGGTTACCGTCCTCCACCTTCGAGCCGACGTGTTCGAATCGGTGTGGCTCACGCGAACGCTCATGGGGCGGTTCGGAACGGTCGGGGGGTCGTTCCTCACGCTCGTGTTCGCCGTCGTCGGCGTCGTCGTTCTGGCGGAGAGCGGCCTCCTCATCAAGCGACTGTTCCCGGAGTCGTGGACCCCCGAAGGGTACCCCGCCGCCTTCAGGACGACGACGTATCTCGCCGCTGGCGCATGGTACGGCTTTCTCGGCGTCCACAACTTCCTCTATCTCGTCTGACTCGTTCGACGACCTCTCTGTCTGATTTCTTATACTTCGGTGCCCGGAACGCCAACACTAATATCGACCGCCCGACGCTTCCCGGTAATGAGCGAGACGAAAGATGAACTCGCGGGCGTGGTCGATATGTTCGGGGCGCTGACGCGCGCCGAACTGGCCGACGCACTCGCCGAACTGGCGTTCAAGCAGGGCAAGGAAGTGGACGTGTCGGTGTTCGAGGCGGTCATCGAGGACGGCGTGCGCGACTTCTACCTCGTCGAAGCCGACGCCGACGGGGAGACCGTCCTCGTTCCCGGACCGGTTGCGTTCCCCGCACTGCCCGAGAACGGCGAGGACCTGCCGCACATCATGGACGTCCCCGAGCGGACGACCGACCGCGAGCGACTCGGGGAACGGGTACGGAAGCGATTGGCGACCGAGGCAGAAACGGCCGACGAGGAGCGCGCCCGGTATCTCGTGGACGTGAGCTACGACCTCGAAGCGTGGGCACCGGTCGAAGCGGACGACGTGCGCGAGCGGTTGGACGAGTCGCATCCCGACCGGGCAAATTAAGGCCGGAGGGAGCAACGAAAACACATGAACCTCGGTCGGGTGGCCGACCACGAACCACGGTTGGTCACGGACGAGAAGCGCGAGGCCGCCGTCCTCGTTCCGGTTATCGCCCGCGACGACGGCCCAGCCCTTCTCTTCACGAAGCGGGCGGATCACCTCGGCGAACATCCCGGGCAGATGAGTTTCGTCGGCGGCGGGCACGAACCCGGAGACGCGGACCTCTGGGAGACGGCGGTTCGGGAGTCCAACGAGGAAATCGGTCTTCGACCGGAGGAGGTCGACGGCGTCGGCCGACTGGACGACATCCGAACGATAACCCACTATTCGATAAGCCCGTTCGTCGTTCGGATTCCCGACCGGCAGTACGACCCCGACGAGCGCGAGGTGGCCGAAATCGCCGTGCTCCCCGTCTCGGAACTGACGGACTTCGACAACTACGAGAACGAGTACCGCGAGCATCCGCGCTACGGCGAGGTGGTCATCCACTACTTCCACGTCGACGGCTACACCGTCTGGGGCGCGACGGGCCGGATTCTGGTCCAACTGCTCGAACTGACGACCGACTGGCGTGCACCGGAGAAGATTGACCGGTTCGTCGATACCGACCCGGATTTGGGATAGCGTTCGGCGGCGAGACGAGAACGAACGCGCTCGTCCGCTCGACGACGGATGCTCGGGACGATTCTCGCACGAACTACCGCGAACGACGCAAGCGACGGCGAATATTCGAGATACTGACTCCTAGCGGAGAACACTGAATCATAGATTTTCACACTGAGGAGTACTATTAGCCACTAAACCATACCATTTACTACTGATAAGTACTGGACTACCGACGCGTCGGCGGCCGGTTTCGGTTCGTTCGAACGATGCTCCCGCGTTCCGGATTGTCGGTACCCATAGGAACGAGGTGGTGGACGCTCAATGCCCGGTCATGTACGATGCAATCGTCGTCGGAGGCGGAATCGTCGGCGCCTCCGTCGCGTACCACCTCGCACGGGAGGACGTGGACGCGCTCCTCGTCGACCGCCACGATACCGGACGAGCGACCGACGCCGGTGCCGGAATCATCTCGCCCGCGACCAGCAGTCGCACGGCCTCGGACCGGTGGTTCGAGTTCGCGCTCGACGCGGCGGCGTACTACCCCGAACTGGTCGAGTCCCTCGAAAACGAACAGGACGGGAAGACGGGTTACTCCGACTGTTCTCTACTCTCGGTCGCGGTGGACGAGGACGAAGTACCGGAGTACGACGCGGCGTCCGAACGGATTCGGGAGCGACAGGAGAAGTACGGTCAACCAGCGCCCGGAACGACGGAAGAACTCTCGTCGTCGGAGGCGCAATCGCGGTTCCCCGCAATCGCCGAAACCCGTCGGTGTCGCGCCTACGACGGGGCCGCGCGGGTGGACGCCCGGACGTTCACCGGCGCGTTGCTCCGGGCGGGAGAAAGCCACGGGCTCACCGTCCTCGACGGGGACGTGACCCGAATCGACCACGAGGACGGCGCGGTCACGGGCGTCGAAACCGCGGACGGCGAGCGGTACGAAGCGGATTCGGTCGCCGTCGCGGGTGGCGCGTGGTCGCCCCGCTTCGCGGAGTCGCTCGGCGTGTCGATCCCCGTCGAACCCCAGCGCGGGCAGATCATCCACCTCGATTTGGGCGAGACGGACACGTCGTCGTGGCCCATCCTCAGCCCGTTCCACGGCCACTACATGGTCCCGTGGCCGGACAACCGCGTGGCGGTCGGCGCGACCCGCGAAGTCGGGTCGGGGTTCGCACCGCGCGCGACGGCCGAAGGGGTTCACGAAGTGCTCGGCGAGGCGCTCCGCGTCGCGCCCGGCCTCGCCGACGCGGAAATGGACGAGGTTCGCGTCGGGCTTCGTCCGCGCTCGGCAGACCAGTTACCCGTGTTGGGCGCGGTTCCGACCGTCGAAGGGGTCCATCTGGCGACCGGCCACGGCGCGACGGGTCTGCAACTCGGGCCGTACAGCGGCAAACTGGTCGCGAACGAAATGCGGGGTGAATCGGTCGATATCGAGACGTTCAGCGTGGAACGGTTCGAGTGACGGAATGAGAACCATCCCGTAGGAAGAAATATTAAATCACAGTCGCTCGTGGAATTCGTGAACCTGCTCTCCAACCCGTACGTCAGGATGGCCTTCGTCGGCTTTTCGATACTGGTCGTCGGTATTCCAGTGTGGATGCTCGCGTCTTCCCCGTCGAAAGCGACGACCTTCTTCGACCCGGCGGTGTGGATACTGGCGGTCGGTGGAACCGTCTTCCCCCTGTTCGGGTTCTGGGTCGGCCGCCGAATCGAAGCGAACGGACCCTAAGCACGATTGGCGGTCTCCAGTCGGTTAGCCGTCTCAGAACCGGTCGAGCGAGAACAACTCGATATCGTGGCGGCTCTCGCCGTCGATGGCGAGGTCCGCCAGAATCTCGCCGACGACGCTCGACAGCTTGAACCCGTGACCCGAAAAGCCCGCGCCGACGACGACCTGTGGGTAGTCCGGAAGCGTGTCGATGATGAAGTGTTCGTCCGGCGAGTTGGTGAACATGCAGGTCTCCAAGCGCATCGTCGGTCCCGCCGCGTCGGGGAAGTAGCGTTCCGTGAAATCCCGGAGGACGCGCTCGTCGCCGGGCGTCGGCGCGGCCACGTCGTCCGGGTCCACCTCCTCGTGGAAGTGGTTGTACTTACCGACCTTGTACCCCGGCACGCCGTACTCGGGGAAGCCGTAGAAGTAGCCCTCCTCGCACTCCACGATGAAGACGGGGAACGAATCGGGTCGGAACCGCTCGGGATGCTCGGGCTGGAACCACCCCAAGACCTGTCGCTCCGGCACCGCCTCCGTCTCCAGCATTGGGAGCAAATTCGCGGCCCACGCGCCCGCCGCGACGACCATCGCTTCGGCGGTGTAGCTGTCTTCTGCCGTCTCGACGCGGACGCCGCCGTCGGCGGTCGGCTCCCAGTCGAGGACACCCTCCCGCGCGTGAATCTCCGCGCCGTGTCGGTGGGCCGCGTTCACGTGGGCGACGACGCACTGCTCGACGTGGAGGAACCCGCCGTCCGGTTCGACGACCGCGACGAACTCGTCGGGGAGGTCGTAGCCGGGATAGCGCTCGCCGAGTTCCGCACCGGAGAGCAGTTCGTGTTCCAATCCGTGCTCCTCGGCGGATTTGCGCGCACCGGCGACCTTCTCGCTTCCCTCGGGTCCGGCGACGACGCACTCGGTTTTGTGGAGCAGTTGCGTCGAGTGGGTCGCGTCCAACTCGTCCCACAACTCGTAGGCACGTTCGAGCAGCGGGACGTAATCCGGGTGTTCGTAGTACGCCTTTCGGATGATTCGCGTCAGGCCGTGGGACGACCCCATCGAGTGCGGTACGTCGTAGCGTTCGAGTCCCAATACGTCCTGCCCGCGCTCGGCGAGGTGGGCCGCCGTCGCGCTCCCCATGCCGCCGACGCCGACCACGATTGTGTCGTACTCCGTCATTCGTTTTCACCCTGTCCGGCGGTGACAATGAACGTGGGGGTCCGACGTCACGCGAGGGGCGGACGCCGCCGCGGAACCGACGTCCCGCCGTCACCGAGTTGAACCGTCGATTTCGTTGTCCCAATTCCGCGAATCGTCCGAAAAATGGCCGTTCGGCGGACCGATACAGGTAAACCTGCGAGGTGAATATCGAGTGAAAACGGCCGCTTGGCGGTCGTGATACCGTGACGGAACAGACCGACTACTTCGACGACAGAATCGCGGACGCAATCCTCCACGGCTCGCCCTACGAGCGACTGCGCGTCCGACGGAACAGCCTCTTCGACCAACGTATCTCGACGAAACTGGCGTGGCAGAGCGTCGTGCTCCTCGCGCTCTCGCTCGTCGGACCGATAACGCTCGGCTATTCGGAATCGGTCGCGGCGCTGTTTCCGGGCGGGACGCCGCTCACGTCCTCGCCCATCATCCTGATGCCCGGCGTGCTCGTCCTCCTCCTCGAAGCGGGCGCGGCGGCGGGACACGTCGCCGTCGCGGCGACCATCCTCATCAACGAGTCGGACCTCAGCACGCGCCGGATGCGTCAACTCCTGAGCGTCGAGGAGATGGCGTCGTTCTACGGCCTCATCGGCGGCGCGCTGCTCCTCACGATAACGGTGGCGTTCTTCCTCCTCGGGTACGCCGGAGTGGAGACGATTCAACAGTACACGACCGCCGGAGCGCAGGGACCGTTCGACACGTCCGGAACCGGACTGAGCGTGCTGGCGGTCTCGACCGTCGCCTTCGTCGGGAGCGTCATGCTCTTTACGGCGAGCCGCCTGCTCGATACCCGAATGCGATAGCGGGCCGGACGGAACGCTTACTGACGTTCGCGGCGTGGGTGTGAGCATGGAGGAATCGGGATGGAGAAAGACTCGGAGGACACGCTGTACGACATTCTTCTCGACCCGTCGCTCGACGACGACGTGTACCGAGCGTTAGCGAACCGTCGCCGTCGGTACGCCGTCTACGCGCTGATGGAGTGGGACCGGGTTTCGATGGACGAACTGGCCGACGTTCTCACCGGGTGGCTCTACGCGAGCGAGTATCGAATGGCGACGCCGGACGACCGAAACCGGTTGATTACGGAACTACGCCACGAGCACGTCCACATGCTACGGAAGGCGGGACTCGCCGGATACGATTCGAGCGGAGACGGACTCGTACTCCCCGAGCTAGCCTACCCAGTCGCAAGACTGCTTCGCTGGGCGCGACGGAACGAGTATCCGAACTGACTGTCACGGGAGGACGTTCAAATGGACCTTCGGGAAACCATCGCCGATGTGGAACGCAACCGAAAGACGCTCGTCGTCTACAGCGAGGACCCGTCCACCGACATCGCCGACGAGTTCGAGACGAAAAACGTCACGGTGCGGTACAATCGGCTTCGAGGCGTCGGCCCGGACGAGTTCCTCGTCATCCGCGACCGCGACGGATTCAAGGGTGCAATCGGGCTGACGTCGCTTCGAGAGTTTCTCACGCCACCTGTCCGCATCCCGTGGAGCGACGAGTTCGACCCGTCCGCGTTCCGCGACCTGCTGGCCCTGCTCGACCGGACCCTGTTCTCGTCGTTCGACCGTCGCCAGATGCTGGCGACGAGCCGCGAGTTCGAGGACCGCGCGTGGCGCGTCGGCGAGGGGACGCTCCACGTCGGCTTCCAGTCGTTGTCCGCGTTTCGCGCACAGACGGACGTGTACCGTCGCCTCGCGCTCGAGACGAGCCTCGACGTCCACATCTACGGGCGGGCGGATTGGCAACCCCCGAGGATTCGAAACACGACCTATCGTGCCAGGAAGACGGGCGAAATCGGTTCGGTGTGGTTCATCGTCTACGACGGCGGCGGCGACGAGCGGCAAAAATGCGCGCTGGTTGCCGAGGAGCGCGACGAAGGCCGCTTTTTCGGCTTCTGGACGTACGACCCCTCGACGGTCGACGACATCCGCTCCCACCTCGAACGGACGTACGGGTGAGCGGAGAGCCGTCGCGGCGTTCGACGACGAACTCCGATCACCGATTTCGGACGACGGGATACAGCGCACCCAACACCAGTCCGAAGACGGCGTGACCCATCAGACTGGTCGGGTTGACGTTCGGGACGGGAGGTGCCATCGGGAAGCCGACCGCCTGCAACCAGACGGGCATGACGAGGACGGCGGCGACGACCCAGAGCAGGACGCCGTACCCGACGCCGACCAGCGCGGATGTCCCGACGGAATCCGTCGGCGTTCGAAAGCGCGGCGTCGTCGCAATCGCGGCGAACACGAGGCCGAAGACGGCCGCGTTTACCATGTGTATCACCCATCCGGCAAATCCGCCGTCGAGTCCCCAGAGGGCGGGAATGGCGTGTTCGATGACCGGCCGCATTCGCATCGTCAGCATGACGCCCATCACCGCCCCCGCGACGAGTCCCGAAGCGACGCCCGCTTGCCACGCGCCGTCCGTATTCGCCGTCGTTTCCGCCGCTCGTTCGGTCGCTGTGTCGGTTGCCATCACACGTTACTACCGCGAATCGGGATAAGTCGATTCGGCGTGCGTGCGGTCGGGACGCACGTGCGTCGGGAATGCACGACCGGGGTGAGTTGAAGGTAACTGGGACGTTTATCGTCGTTCGTGTGGTCTGCTCACTCATGAACGACCCCGACCCACAACGATTCCGAAGCCTGATGCTCGCGGATGAGCCGGGGTTCGAAGACGTGTTGACCTGCGTGTTCTCCATCCAACCGCACGAGAGTCGAACGTATCTGGCGCTCTTAGAGCGCCCGAACAGCACGACCGAGGAGTTGGCGCGGACGACCGGCCGCGACCGAAGCAACGTCTCGCGGTCGCTTGCGACCCTGCGCGAGAAGGGGTTGGCGAGCAGACGCCGCCACCTCCTCGACGGCGGAGGGCACGTCTATCGCCACGAACCGACGCCCCTGTCGGAGGCGAAAGCGCTCATGCACCGAACGCTCGACGAGTGGTGTGCGTACGTCCACGGTCGAATCGACGAGTTCGGCGAGTGACTCACTCGTCGGACGCGAGCGCCGCAACCCGAACCGCTCCGAGCGTCGCCAACGGTGCGAAAACAGCGACCGCGAGGAACGTCCCGAGCGCCACTCGGAGCGATAGGGACGCGCTGGACGCGTCGAGCAGCGGAAGGCTTCCGAGCCAGAACTGGAACGTCCCGACGAGCACGGAAAATCCGAGGACCGACAGACCGTGGCCGGACACCGCGGCGGAACTCCGCCGAACCGCGTTCCGTATCGACGCACCCCGGGCCACCAGAACCGGCGCGGGAAACAGCCGCACCGAAACGAACACGAAAGCGAGGAAAGCGGCGAGCTTCCCGACGAACCCGAACGCCGCGCCCGTCGCGGCCACCAACGAGAGGACGGCCAGCAGACCGGCGAGATAGGCGGTTACCGACGCGACGTCACGCGACGAGACGGAATCGTCATCGACGAGGGCGACGACGGCGGCGACCGCGACCGCCGTCGCCGTCAGCGAGGCAAGCCATACCGCAGCGATTCCGGCGACGGGGAGGAGACGAAGGCCGAACACCGCGCCGACGGGTCGGGTAACGAGCTGCACGGAACCGGGATGGGAAAGGACGGTGAGATGGGCGACGCCGTAGCGACCGATGGTTTCGAGCTGTACCGGAACCGGGTCGCGGAGTCGAACGAGGTTGAGGGCGGCGAGAACGATGCCTATCAACAGGAACGGCAGGGCGAGCGACGGCCGCGTTCGGAGGTCCCTGACGCTCCCTTCGAGCAGTCCGAAGGCGCTGATGTCCTCGTCGGACGGCGAGCCGATGCGGTTGACTCCCGCCCCCGAAATCCGGTCGTTTTCGCTCATCGGGATGCCTCCAAGGCGTAGAGCGCGAACCCGTCGGTGAACAGCAGCGCGCCGCCGCCGACCGCCGGAGAGGACGGGTCGCCTTTCGTCGGGAACGTCCAGAGCCGCCGACCGGTCTTCGCATCGAGCGCGACCAGCCCCGATTGGTCCGGGGCGTAGACCGTCTCTCCGGCGACGACGGGCGTCGTTTCGTGGCCGCCGACGCGGGCGGACCATCGGGTCCGCCCGGATTGGGGGTCAAGCGCGAGGAGAACCATTCCCTTCTCCCGCTCAACTTGCACGAACACCGCGTCGTCGGTGACGGTCAGCGACCCCTGTATCTCGGCGTACTCGCTGTCGCCGTCGAGGTGGCGGAACCAGCGGCGGTCACCGCTCTCGGCTTCGAAGGCGATGGCGTAGTCGTCGCGGACGCCGTACACGCCGTGGTCCGCGGCGGTCACGTAGCCCCATGTGAGGACCTGCTTGAAGGGCTGTCGTCGCCACCGGACCGCACCCGTCTCGGCGTCGAGCGCGGCGAACTCGTTGAGCCACGTCGCGACGTAGACGGTGCCGTCGTGGACGGACGCCCGCGAGGCCATTCCATCGGTCCGGTAGCGCCACCGTTCGGCCCCGCTGCTCGCGTCCAGCGCGAGCAGGGAGCGCTCGTCGAGGTGGGCCGGGACGAACACCAGTCCGTCCGCGACCACCGGCGGCGACCCGTCGCTCGACGGGAAGAACGACGACGCGAAAGACGACTCCGGCGCGGGCGTCCGCCACCGATATCGAAGCTCGCCGCGGAGGTCCGACGACGGGTTGACCGCGGAGACGCGCCGTCCGTCGGTCGAAATCACCGTCTCATTGCGGTAGGCGGTGTCGGCCGCGATGGCGGGGAACTGCCCGTGTAACTCCGAGAACAGCGTCCGCGTCGTGCCGTCGGCCACGTCCACGGCGAGAAGGTCGCCGCTGGCAGTGTAGACCGTCCCGTCGTAGATGAGCGGCGACGACGGCGTTCCGAACACGGTCCGCGGCGTTCGTTTCCAACGAACGTCGGGCTTCGACCGGAGCGAGAGTCCGTCCGGTTTGTAGCCGCTTCCCGCCGGGTCGTACCCGACGAGCGGCCAGTCGTCGCTCGAAACCGTCGTCGTGGCGGCGGGATAGACGGCGCTACAGCCACCGAGCGTACCCGCGACGGCGGTCGAGACGGCACCGAGGAAGCGCCGACGGGAGGAAGACGAGGGGAGAAAAGAGTTCGAAGGAGGGCTGAAGTCGGTCACGTTTCGGTACAGTCAGTGAGAAAACTAATACTGTTCGGATGGACGACATCCCGAACTGGTCTATCAGTCCACTTAACCGTCTTCGCGGATTTGCAACGGTAGCGAATGAGCTATCGAGACGCGGTTATGGCGGCGAAGTACGCCGGTGGGTCGAACGAGCAAGCGACGGCGCTCCATCAGCGACGACTCGAAACCGTCATCGACGGCAGGGGGTACTTCGACTTCGAGTCGCCGCGGGGCATCGTCGTCCACGTCGTCCCCACCGGCGTCTACGACGACGGCTACGCCATCGACCTCGGGGGCCACAGCGTCCTGCCGGAGGCCGACCCGTCGCGGCCGAAACAGCTCCCCGTCCTCGGGCGCGACGGCGCGCGCGGGTCGTGGACCGGCGACGGGTTCGGGGCCGTCGTCGAGGCCGACGAACGCGACGCCCCCGCGGGCTACGCGCACCTCTTTTCGAACGGTGTCGTCGAGTCCGTCTCGGCGATTCCGTTCGAGTCGTCGGAGTCCGACGCACCGCGACTCGACGGTCGAACTCTCGAACTCGGACTGACGCGGTGCGTCCGTCGGTATCTGCGCGTCCTCGCCTATCACCAGCGTATGGCTCCGGTTCACGTCGCACTCAGCGTGTTCGGCACGGACGGGCTTCATCTCGATGCGAGCGGAAAGGAGGCGGGTGATTCGACGGCCGTCGAGGGAGCGCCCGAGGAAAACAACATTATTAATGAAGGAATACTCGCTCCGTTTCCGGTCACGGTCGAAAACTACGACGTGGATGTACGGAAGGCGTTGGCCGACCCTATCGATGCGCTCTGGCGAGGTGCCGGTCGTCCCAGTTCGCCCTTCGTTTCCGGCGATACGTGGGCGCTCCGGTCCGAGTTCACCCGGACGAAGTGAGCGGACGCCCGAGTGTCGGGTCGTCGGTTGCGCTGGGTGAAATTGTCGTCAGATTTGACACGTCTCTCGAAATCAAGTCATAATCACAACCAAACGGAACAATAATTACGACGGCGCGAGTAATTCTTTTTCGTCGGTTCAGTCCCGCATCGACGACATATTCTTTCTATTATCATTGATGGAACGAACGTCGTAGGCCGTGCTTACCGCTTTCGACCAGTCGTTTCAGGCACCCAATAACAATGGTTGGCTCAGTAAAAAAGATTCGACAGTTGCTCACATCCGCGGACTGCGGACGAGCGGCGAACCAACCAACGAATCACAGAAAACATGACGAAAAAAAGCACCATACCAGACTCGATAAAGCGACGACGGCTCCTCCAGGGCCTCGGTGCGACCGGTGCCGCGGCACTGGCTGGCTGTACCGGAAGTCAACAGGGCGGCGGTGGTGGCGGGAAGCTAAACATGGCGCAAGTCAAAAGCCCCATCGAATTCGACCCCATCGTCCTCAACGACGTCCCCTCCCTGCAGGTATCGGACCGCGTGTTCGAGGGGCTGTATACGTACGACTCGGGCATCAAAATCGTTCCCCACATCGCGACCGGGGAACCGACGGTGAAGAACAACGGGAAGACGTACATCGTCGAGATGCAAAAAGGGGTAAAGTTCCAGAACGGGGACTCCATGACGCCCGAGGACGTGAAGTACACCTTCGAAGCGCCCGTCAAGGAGGAGACGGAGAACGCCTCGACGTTCTCGATGATCGATTCGGTCACCCCGATGGGGAAACGCAAGGTCAAGTTCGACCTGAAGTACCCGTACGGCCCGTTTATGACCGTCCTGACCGCAAACATCGTTCCGAAGAGCGTCAGGGAGAAGAACAAAAAGAAGTTCAACAAGAAGAATCCGGTCGGCTCCGGGCCGTTCAAATTCGACGGCTGGCAGGAGGGTAATTTCGCCAAAGTCACGCGGTGGGACGACTACTGGGGAAAGCCGGAGCCGAACCTCTCCGAGGTGGAATTCGTCCCCGTCGAGGAACCGACGACACGATTGACGAGTCTGCAGACGGACGAAAACGACGTCATCGAGGAGATCCCGCCGAAACTGTGGAAACAGGTCCAGAACATGAACGACGCGTCCATTCAGGAGGTCCTCGGGATGGGCTACTTCTACCTCGCGTTCAACTGTAAGAAGGGACCGACGACGGACCCGAAGGTCCGCGAGGCCATCGACTACTGTTTCGACATGGATCAAGCGGTGTCGAACTTCGTCGAACCGACCGGCGTTCGACAGTACAGTCCGTTCCCGAAACAGATCGCCGACAAGTGGGGATTCCCGACGAAGAAGTGGAAGAACATCGCCCACGATAAGAACATCGACAAGGCGAAGTCGATGTTGGACAGTTCGGACAAGGTTCCGAACAACTGGAACGCCAAGATCATCGTTCCGCCGGACAACAAGCGCCAGCAACTCGGCGTCACCGTGGCGAACGGACTGAAGGAAGCGGGGTACAACGCCAACGTTCAGCGCCTCGACTGGGGTACCTTCCTCGACAAGTTCGTGTCGGGCGATCCGAACGACTACAACATGTACACGCTGGGATGGTCCGGAAGTCCGGACCCGGACGCGTTCACGTATTATTTCTTCACGAAGGAAGCACACGGAACGAACGACGGCACCTTCTACAACGGCATCAACAAGAAGATCGTGGAAGCCCGGCAGTCCGCGGACCACGCCAAACGGAAACGGTTGTACACCACGGCCATCACGAAGATGCTGAACGACCGGGCCCACCTTCCCGCCTACAACCTGAAGAACAGCTTCGGGGTGAAGAACAAAGTGAAGGGATTCAAAGCGCACCCGGTGTCGAGTTTCGTCCTCTCGACGAGCTACACCAACGCCTCCATCGGGACGCAGTAGCTCGATATCCCCTTTCGGTACGACTGATTGACAATACACATGGGAATCCTCCGCTATACGATTCGACGCTTGTTGCAGGCCATCCCCGTCCTCATCGGCATCGTCACGATAACGTTCCTGTTGACGAACGCGATACCGGGCGACCCCGTTCAGATAATGCTCGGGCCGTCACCGAGCGCGGAGATGGTCAACGAGATACGCGCACAGTACGGCCTGAACCAACCGCTTCCGGTGCGATACGTGAACTACCTCGCTTCAGTCGCGCAGGGGAACCTCGGCCAGAGCATCTACTACGGAGTCCCCGTGACGCAGAAGATCATGGAGCGACTGCCGGTGACGCTCCTGCTCATGCTTTCGAGTTTCACGTTCGCACTCGTCGCCGCAATCCCGCTTGGTATCGTCTCGGCCAAACGGCGCAACAAACCGACCGACCACGTGTCCCGCGTCGTCGCCCTCATCGGCGTCAGCACGCCGTCGTTCTGGATCGGACTGATGCTCATCATCATCTTCGCGTACTACCTGAACTGGTTTCCGGCGACGGGGCTGGTACTCCCGTGGGCGAGTCCGAGTTCGGTCGAGGGGGCGTCCTCCCGGGGCGACGTGCTCTGGCAGACGTTCACCCACCTGTTGCTCCCGACGCTCTCGCTCGGAACGCTCCAGATGGCCGCTATCACGCGAATCGAACGGTCGTCCATGCTGGAGGTGCTCCAACAGGAGTACGTTAAGCTGGCGCGCGCCTACGGCGTCGCGGAGCGCACCATCGTCAGAAAACACGCGTTTCGGAACGCACAGTTGCCCGTCATTACGGTCGTCGGACTGCAACTCACGTCCGCGCTCGGCGGGGCGGTGCTGACCGAAACCGTGTTCAACATCAACGGGATGGGACGGCTCATCATCACGGCGATCAACAATCAGGACTACCCGCTGGTCATGGGGACGACGATATTCTTCGGTCTGACGTTCATCCTGGGCGTCATCATAACCGACCTTTCGTACGCGTACATCGACCCGCGAGTGACTTACGACGAGGTGGACTAAGATGGGAACAGGAGAAGCGAGTTCGACGGACGTTCGCAACGCGAGCAGGAACGAACAGGCCGACGACGAGGGGAAAGTCGAAGCCCGCGTCGGGTGGCGGTACACCCTCAGCCAGATACGCAAGGATACGACCGCGAGAATCGGGCTCTACATCATCGGCTTCATCTTCTTGGTCGCGGTCTTCGCGTGGGTCGACGCGAAGCTCTTCGACTACGCCATCATCAGTAGCTTCTGGCACAACCCGGTCAACGACCCGGCGAACGCCAAGATTCTGCGTCCCCCAGCGTGGACGAGCAACACGTTCGGCTCCGGGCTGTGGGAGTACCCGCTCGGAACCGACCACCGCGGTCGAGACATCCTCGTCCGACTCGTCTACGGCTCTCGAATCGCCATGCAAGTCGGCATCGTCTCGACCGGGTTCGGGCTCATCTGCGGGACGCTCGTGGGTGCCGTCGCCGGGTATCACGGCGGGTGGATAGACGACGCGCTGATGCGCTTCGTGGAGACGCTGTACGCGATTCCGTTCCTCGTCTTGGTCATCGCGTTCATGGCCGCGTTCGGCCGCGACCTGACGTTCGCCATGATCGGCGTCGGCATCACGACGATTCCGGTGTTCGCCCGCCTGATTCGGTCGCGGGTGGTCAGCGTCCGGGAGGAAGAGTACATCGAGGCGGCGAGAGCGGCGGGCGTCCGCGACCGGAACATCATCCTCCGGCACGTGATTCCCAACAGTTTCGCGCCCGTCCTCGTGCAAGCGACGTTGCAGGTCGGCATCAGCATCCTCATCGTCGCAGGACTCTCGTTCCTCGGGTTCGGCGCACAGCCCCCCACGCCGTCGTGGGGGCAGATGCTGAGTCAATCGCGCGGCTACATGCTTCCCGACCCGTGGTTCAGCCTCTGGCCGGGACTCGCCATCCTCGTCACCGTGATGGGGTTCAACCTGCTCGGTGACGGCCTGCGGGACGCGCTCGACCCGCGAATCAAGAACTGATGGAGACACCATGACTGATACACTGTTACACATCGACGACCTGAAGACGCAGTTTTTCACCGAGGAGGGCGTCGTCCGCGCGGTGGACGGCATCTCCTTCGACGTAAAGGAAGGCGAAATCGTCGGCCTCGTGGGCGAATCCGGGGCCGGAAAGAGCGTCGCCGCACAGAGCATCTTACGCCTCATCGACCCGCCCGGCGAAATCGTCGGCGGCGAGGTTCGGTTCCGCGACGAGGTGCTGTTCGGCCTCGAAGAAGGTCCGGACGGCGAACTCCGCCAACGCGACGAGATGCTCTCGAACGACGAGATGCGCCGACGGATTCGCGGCCGCGAAATCGCCATCATCTTCCAAGACCCGATGGAGAGCCTGAACCCGGTGTTCACGGTGGGCAACCAGCTTCGGGAGTTCATCAAACTCAACCGCGGCCTCTCGAAGAGCGAGGCCAAGGAGGAGGCTATCGACATGCTCCGCGAGGTGGGCATCCCGGAACCGGTGGAACGGTACGACAACTACCCCCACCAGTTCTCCGGGGGGATGCGCCAGCGCGTGCTCATCGCCATGGCGCTGGCCTGCGAGCCGAGTCTCATCATCGCGGACGAACCGACGACGGCGCTCGACGTGACCGTCGAGGGCCAAATCCTCTCGCTCGTGGACGAGCTACAGGACAAGTACGACACGAGTTTCATCTGGGTCACACACGACATGGGCGTGGTCGCCGAACTCTGTGACCGCGTGAACGTGATGTACCTCGGCGAAATCGTCGAACAGGCGACCGCGGACGACCTGTTCTACGACACGAAACACCCCTACACCGAGGCGCTGTTGGACTCCATGCCCCGCCCCGACCAGACCGTCGAGGAATTGAATCCGATTCGGGGCGTCATGCCCGAGGCCATCGACCCGCCGCGCGGCTGTCGGTTCCACACCCGCTGTCCCGACGCCCGCGAAATCTGCACGGAGGTCCATCCCGACTGTCGGAAGGTGTCGGACCAGGGCGAAAACACGCACAAGGCGGCGTGCGTGAAACACGACGCCTTCGACGTGGGCTACGAGTTCAGCGACCCCATCGAGATTCGCGCCGAGACGGGTATCACGGGTGATGTCGTCACCGACCCGCAGGAGGGTGACTGACCGTGAGTGATTCGATGGCGACGGAAAAAGTGGCCGACGAGGAACCGAATATGGGTGAACCGCTTCTCGAAGTGGACGGCCTCACGAAACATTTCAGCGACAGCGGCGGCTTCCTGTCGGGGGTATTCGGGGAGCAAAAGCCGGTCCGCGCCGTCGAGGACGTGTCGTTCACCATTCGGAAGGGCGAAACGCTCGGCCTCGTCGGCGAGTCCGGCTGTGGCAAATCGACGCTCGCGCGGGCCATCCTCCGGCTGGTCGAACCGACCGGCGGGACGGTGTACTTCAAGGGAGAGAACCTGACCGAGTTGAGCGGCGAAAAGCTTCGAGCCCAGCGCAAGGACGCGCAGATGATATTTCAGGACCCGCAGTCCTCGCTCGACCCGCGGATGAAAATCGGCCCCATCGTCGAGGAGCCGATGAAGGCCCACGGGATGTACGACTCCGAGGGACGGGAGGAGAGGGCGCGCGAACTGCTGGAAAAGGTCGGTCTCGACCCGCAACACTACAACCGCCATCCGCACGCCTTCTCCGGCGGGCAGCGACAGCGGGTGAATCTGGCGCGCGCCTTGAGCGTGAACCCGGACTTCATCGTCTGTGACGAACCCGTCACCGCTCTCGACGTCTCCATTCAGGCGCAGGTGCTCAACACCATGCGGTCGCTGCAGGACGAGTTCGGCCTGACCTACCTGTTCATCGCCCACGACCTGAGCGTCATCCGCCACATCTCCGACCGCGTGGCGGTCATGTACCTCGGACAGTTGGTCGAACTCGCGGAGAAGGAGGAACTGTACGAGAACCCACAGCACCCCTACACGCAGGCTCTGCTGGAGTCGATTCCCGTTCCCGACCCGCGACTGGAGGGGACCCGCGGCGTCCTCGAAGGCGACGTACCGAGTCCCATCGACCCGCCGTCCGGGTGTCGCTTCCGAACCCGGTGTCCGAAGCTCATCGCGCCGAAGGAGTACGACCTCTCCCACGAGGAGTGGGAGAACACGCGGGCGTTCCTTCGGGAAGTCCAGCGACGGTCGTTCGAACCGACGACGGAGGCGGACATCGTGAACCGCTTCTTCGACGGCGAGAAACCGCACGGCGACGCGGGACGAATCGTGGACGACGCGGCCGGTCGCATCGTGAACGGCGACTGGGACGGCGCGACGGACCTGCTGAGCGAGTCGTTCGCCGAGAAGAGCATCTGTGCGAGACAGGTCCCCGAGTACGAGGTTCCGACCGAACACGGAACCGCGCCGCACGACGCCGCCTGTCACCGTCACCGGGACGACGTGCTCGACGGAATTCAGCAGTAGCTACCGAATCGTGACGGTCGTCTCGTCCCGCGGTCGTTCGTCCTCCGTGGCGAGGTACGCGGCGACCGTGTACTCGCCGGGGTCGGCGGGATGCCGGGACCGTTCGTCACTTCGTGCGAATCGTCCATCCCACCGGACGGTCGTTCGCTTTTTCTCCCTCGCCCGGAAGTAGAACGCGTTCGGACGGTTTCGGACGTAGTAGGCTTCGTCGCTGGCTTCGAGTTCGCCGTCCACCTCCCACGCCCAGAGGCGCTGGCGCGGGGTTTCGACGACGACGGGGAACGGGCTTCGATTCTCGAACGTCACGGTGATGGGAATTTCGTCGCCGACGGCGTACCGCGCCTCGGGAACCGAGACGGAAACCGCGACGCTCCGCCGGGCGACCCACTGGGGGACGAGCGCCCGGATAGCGCGTCCGAGGTAATCGACGTTGCCCTCGAAACCCAACTGGTCGTCCGACTCCGTTCGTGACATGGCCCGTAATTACACAAATTCGTCCACCGTGGTGGCTTTTGTGGCTTCCTTCCGCGCCCGGTCGTCGTGGATGAACCCGTTATTTGCCATCGACCTAGCGTTTATCTCCGTCGCACCTATTCCCTTCGTATGGTCGATACGAGCGTTCTCGTGGCCTTCGTCCCGGCCGCGCTCGCGCTGAACGTCGCGCCAGGACCGGACAGCATTTACACGCTAAAACGGAGCATCAGCGACGGCCGAACCGCCGGGGTGATGGCCGCCGCGGGAACGTCCACCGGGTGTCTCGTTCACACGACCGCCGCCGTCCTCGGTCTGTCCGCCCTCCTCAAGGCGTCGGCCCTCGCGTTCACCGCCGTCAAACTCGTCGGCGCGGCGTACCTCCTCTATCTCGGCGTGACGACGTTCAGGAATCGAGACGAGTTCGACATCGCCTCGGACGGGGAACCGCAATCGCACGCCGAGTCGTTCCGGCAGGCGTTCGTCATCAACGTCAGCAATCCGAAGGTCGCCGTGTTCTTCCTCGCCTTCCTCCCGCAGTTCGTCGAATCGAGCGGGAACGCCCCCGTTCAGATATTCACGCTCGGCGTCCTGTTCGGCTGTCTCGGCTTCTGTTATCAGGCGGCGTTGGCGACGTTCTCCAGTCGCGCGCGGCGGGTGATACTCGAACGGGCCGTCGTCCGGGACCTCCTCCGCTACGCCAGCGCGAGCGTGTTGGTCGGGTTCGGCGTCGAACTCCTACTCGAGCGGCGCGTGGTGAACTGACGGAGCGCCGCGGCCGCCGTGGTGCGACGATGTAGATACCGTTTTCCGGGCGCACTCCCAATTCGGAACGATGACGCAGGTGATGGATGGCGTCCGTAGCGTGCGAGGCGAGCGCATCCGTCTCGCCGCCGTGATTTGGGCGGTACTGCTCGCACAGGTGCTCCTCTATCCCGGCGTCCCGGACCTCGTGGTCCACCTCGGGGCGGGCGAACAACTCGACGGCGGAACGTGGTTTCTGGTCGCCGAGTTCGCCGCGTTCGTGGTGTGCGCCGGAATCTGGGGCCACCTGAGCGACCGTCTCGGAACCCGCGTTCCGCTCGTCGTTTTCGGTGCGGTCGGCGCGGCGGTCGGGTACGCCGCGCTCGCACTGGCACCGGCGCTGGGCGTCCCGTTCGGCGGGGTGCTGGCGCTCCGCGTGGTGCAGGGGGCAGCGACCATCGCGGCGTTCTCGCTCTCGATGACGATGTTGATGGACCTCCGAGGCGGCCACGGGCGGAACATGGGTGCGGCCGGAATCGCCATCGGTCTCGGAACCGCGATGGGTGCGCCGATAGGCGGCCAACTCGCCGAAGTTCATCCGACGACGCCGCTCGCCGTCGCGAGCGTCCTCATGGTCGGAACGGCGGTGCTCGCCCGCTCGGTACACGACCGCGTGCCGTCGTCCTCGCGGGGAACCGCCGCGGCCGCCCTGAAACGCCTCCGCGAGCGCCCCGAACTGTCGATTCCGTACGCGTTCGGATTCATCGACCGGCTCACGGCGGGCTTTTTCGCCCTCGTCGGGACGCTCTACTTCCAGTCGGAGTTCGGCCTCGACGCGGGCGCGACGGGGCTGATGCTCATGCTCTTTTTCGCCCCGTTCGCCCTGTTGCAGTACCCGTTGGGCAAACTCTCCGACCGCATCGGCCGGTTCGTCCCCATCGTCGTCGGGTCCGTCTGCTACGGCGTCACCATCGTCGCCGTGGGCCTCGCACCGACCGTCCCGCTCGCGGCCGTGGCGATGGTCGCGGTCGGCGTCGGCGGCGCGTTCGTCTCGCCCGCGACGATGGCGCTCGTGACCGACATCGCGGGCGAGAGCGATAGAGGGGTCGCCATGGCCGGGTTCAACGCCGCCGGAAGTCTGGGGTTCTTGACGGGGTTCCTCGTCGGCGGCGGCCTCGCCGACCGACTCGGATTCACGACGGCGTTCGCGGTCACCGGACTGCTCGAAATCGCCATCGCGCTGGTCGCCTTCCGCGCCGTGTACCGCCTCGGCGACCGCATCGAGCGCAACCCGACGCGGACGGACGGGTGAGTCCCGGCCACCCAAACGATTATTACCACCGACGTTTTTAGGCTAGCCTAAAGAATCCTTTCGTCCGCGGGACGAAGGGGTTCGGTGAGAGACCATGTACGGACGAAACGGAACGAAACGAGCGAACGTGTGGGCCGGTCTCTACGCCGGCCTGATCGGGACGCCCGACGAGCGAACGGAAACCGACGGCGAAGGTCCCGAGGCAGGAACCGAACGACTCGACGGTCGGAGCGAACGCTCCGAGGGCGATTGAGTCGAAGAGAGAACGAGCGCTGTTGTTTTCCGGATTTCGGACCCGTCGTATCAGTCCCACCAACCGCGGTCGTCGTGGTCGCCGTGACCGCCGTGGTCGTCGTGACCGTGACCCCACCCGCCGCCGAACGTGATTTCCGCGATACGCGTGTGGTACGGGTCGCGCTCTTCGGCACCGGGGTCGATGTCGATGTCCGGCGAGTACTGGCTCACCGTCCAAAACGTTCCGGTGAGCGGGTCCACCGAGATACCGTTGTAGTCGCCCCAGCGCATGACCTCTTCGCCTTCGCCGTAGTCGTATCGTGATTTACCCTCCTCGACGACGATAGAATCCTCCAGTTTGTTCCGGTCGTACCACTCGGTTCGTCCCGCGACGGCCATGCTCGGGTACGTGTCGGGACCGCTCACGTTGTGCGTGATGATGGTCGTATCGCCGTCCGACTGGATGGTCGGAATGAAGTACGACGTGCCGGGTTCGCCGTACACGCCGCTCTGAACGACCTGTCGCGTCCGGGTGTCCACTTCGTACCACTTGATGGCGGCGACCGTCTCGCCGTTGCCGTTCCAGTCGTAGGCGATGGTGTGGGCCGTCCACAGCGAGCCGTCGTTGTAATCGAGGTTCATCTGCCGCGTGCCGAGCGTGTCGATGCGCTTTTCGGAATCCGGTTGCTCGGCGGTTGGCGGATAAGCGAATTCCTCGACGGGAACGGTGTGACATTCCAGCGTCGGGTCGTCGAGCGGGTCGGTCAACTCCCACATCGTGAGCGCGCTCGCCGTCGGATTCGGGAAGGTGGAATCCAGCAGGTAGAACGTCGCGTGTTGCCCGCCCGAGAACGGTTGGAGCGCCGGTTGGAGGGTAAAATCGTCCCGTTCGACGTTCGGGTTATCCAAGTCGGTGAAGTGATAGCCGGTGGTGTCCCGTCCGCGGTAGATGGCCTCCTTGTCGAGCGTCACCATCGTCACCGATACGTCCTCGCCGAAGAAGTTCTGCGCGAGGTAGATTGCGTCGCGGTCCAATCCGAGCGTGGGATAGTCGACCAGTCCCTCGTTGTCGAGCGGCGGAATCCGGTAGACGTTCCACTCCCCGTTCGGGTTAGGCGTCTCGGAGACGGCGACGAGCCACCAGCCCCGTGGCGGCCGTTCGAGGGTTTCGGCGGCCGTCTCCGCGCCGTCCTCGCCCTCTTCACCCTCGCCGGGTTCGCCGCCCGCCCGCTCCTCCATCTCCTCGCGGGTGACGATTTCGCCGTCCTCGGTGATGCCGGGTTCGTACTGGACTGCGGCGACGACGAACCGGTTTTCCCGTCGGTCGTAGCGCGCCCGGGGGTCGAAGACGAACGGTTCGCCGTAGACGTAGCCGCCTTCCGGTTCGTCGATGACCGGCGCGAAGATGTCGTTCAGCTGGACGGACAGTTCCTTGTGCCCGGACCGCTTGTTGAAGACGGCGACTTGCGTGTTGAGCGCGTGAATCACCTTGCCGTACCCGGCCGCGATTTGCGAGTCGGAGGGGACACCGCCCGACGTTTGCTCGGCGTTCACGCCGTCGTACTCGGTGAGAATGGACAGTTCGTCCTCGTTGTCGCCCCACCCGTGTTTTTGCTCGTGTCGATGCCGCCCGTGTTGACCGTGTGCCCGCGACGCTTCTATCTCCCGTTCGCTCGCGGGTTCCCCGGCCTCCGCCTCTTTCGCTTCCGTCGCCGTTCGCTTCGGGCGTGACGCGATTCGTCCGAAGTTCACCGACCCTCCGGAGTACGTTCGTTCGAACGGCCCCTCGGCGCACTTCCCGTCTTCCTCCGCCGCGCGGACCGATGACGAACCGAGACCCGGAACCGCCATGCTTCCGATTCCCAGTCCGGTTAATTGAAGCGCACGACGACGATCGAGGTGGAATCCGTCGTTCGTATCGTTTACTTCCGATTCCCGACCACTGTTTTTGCCATCCATCACATATAATACAGACAGTAGATTCGTGTTATATTTATTTATTTGAATAATATAAAAGAACTCGGACACGATGCTCGATGAAACAGTGTGCGAAATGTGAGACGATAATGGAGAGATGGAACGAAACCGCCATCCGAAGCGAGTTCCGACGACGTTTCGAAGCACCACGGTCGGGTACCGACGACGAAAGCCGAATACGAGCGCGCTCGCTTTCCGGTCGGAATAGATAGTTTCTATTCGACGGCGGTGGCCGGTAGCGGCGTCGAACTCTCACGACAGCGCGACGAAACCGATACCGACCGCGGTGACGGCACCGAGGGAGACGACGACGGACCGTCCCAACCGCCGCGTTCCGAACAGCCAAACGATTCCGATTTTGACGGCCGTGTTGACGCTGGCCGCGAGGACGATGCCGCTCGTCGCGGTCGCGGTCGAGATGGTGCCGCCGCGGGCGAGGTTGCTCAGCGAAATCGTGATGGCGTTCACGTCGACGAGGCCGGAGACGATGGCGACCGAGTACACGCCCGTCGCCCCGAATTCGGCGCTGACGGTCGTGGTGGCGACGAGGACGACCGCGAAAAAGAGCCCGAAGAGGAGCGCGGGCCAGAGGCGAAACCGATTCTCGACGTCCGCCTCCAGCGGAACGTCCTCGCTGACCCCGCGGTAGACCACCCGGGAAACCACCACGCCGACGACGACCATCCCGACGACCGGCAGGAGGACGGGGACGAACAGGGACGGATTCACGACGAGGACCTCCAACAGAATCCGCGGGAACATCGTCAACGAGGCGATGACCGTGGCGACGCCGCACAGTCCGGCCAGGGACGGGTCGCGCCGCGCGTTCCCAGCCATCGAAACCGCGGTCGCCGTGGACGAGACCAGCCCGCCGAGCACGCCCGTCACCTCGAAGCCCACCTCGTTCCCGACGAGCGTGGCGAGCACGTATCCCGTGAGGCTGATTCCCGAGACGAAGACCACCATCAACCAGACGAACTGGAGGCGCAACCCGCCCAGAAAGGCGATGCGTTCCGGCGGCAAGAGCGGGAAGACGACGAGGGCAACGATGAGGAACTTTAAGCTCGCCCGCATCTCGGCTTCGTTGAGGCGGGCGGTGAATTCGTGAATCGTGCGTTTCTCCGCGAGGAGCGCCGTCGTCACCGTTCCGAGGGCGACGGCGAGTCGGAGTCCCGTATCGGAGTGGGTCGCCATCGCGCCGTAGACGAAGGTCAGCATCGTCGCGATGGCCGTCGTCATCCCGATGTCGCCCGTCGTCATCACCTTGGCGACGTAGGCGACGACGACCAGCCCGGCGACGAAGACGACCGCTATCGGCAGGAGCGACGGGAAGAACGCCTGCACGAGCGCGCCGAATCCGGCGATGAGCGGGAGCGTTCTGCTCCCGGCGAACAGGTTGCCGGGGTCGCTCCACTCCCGTTCGATGCCAATGAGAACGCCGATACCCAGCGCGATGAAGACGGCGACGACGAGCGGAACCGCCATGACGAACGACCTAGGCGAGGAGAACACATGAATCGTCGCGTCGGCGCGCGGAGCACGGAGAGAAGGGCGTCACTCCTCGGGTTCGTGGACGGTCAACACCGGCACGTCGGACATTCGGACGACGCGCTCGGTCACGCTCCCCAGTAGGTAGCGGTCGAGACCGCGCCGTCCGTGGGTACCCATCACGATGCAGTCGATGTCGTTATCGTCGGCGTAGTCCAGAATCACGCGGTGTGGATGCCCACCCGTCACCACGTCGTCGACGACATCGATACCGGCGTCCTCCGCCGGTTCGCGCACCGCCGCGACCGCTTTCTTCCCCCGCTCTTCGAGGTCGTTCAAGATGGTCCCCTCGTAGGCGTCGGGCCACATTGCGCCGATGTCGATGACGTACATCGCATGAATCGTCGCGTCGAACCGCTTCGCCAGTTCGACGGCGTTTCGCGCCGCTTCCGCGGCCGAGTCGCTGCCGTCCGTCGGGATGAGGATGGTATCGTACATCGGTGGGGAGTACGGCAGGAAACGGGATAGTACTGCGGTTCGATAACCATCTCCCGATACTCAACGAATATACTTCGAAACCGCCGTTCTCCCCATCGCACGAAGCGTCGAGGGGTCCTCAGAGACAGTGGAACTGTGCTCCCGCTCAGGGCTCGGTAGCTGTCTTGGAATCCCGTCCGGCACCGGCGACGGACGAGATGTGACTCGGAAAGAGCGGTCGGAATCGCGGTATCCGTCCGCTGGTCGCGAGACGAGGCCACCCCCGAACGTGAGGAGGCAATAAACCTATGACCCGCGAGAAGTGAACACAACGTATGCAGCGAATCGATATCGACGACGTGGAATCCGGAGGAATGGGCGACGCCGACCGTCGCGGGCTCTCGAACGAGCTGGAGACGGACGATATGTCAATCAATCACTACGCCCTCGAACCGGGCGATGCCTTCTCGGGCGGACTGCACACGCACCTCGACCAAGAGGAGATATTCTACATCGTCTCGGGGACCGCGACGTTCGAGACCAAACCCGAGCCGGACGCCGAAAGCGAAACCGTCGAGGTGGGCGCCGGGGAAGCGATTCGATTCCCGCCGGGAGAGTTCCAGCAAGGGCGCAACGAATCGGACGACGAAGTGGTCGCGCTCGCGCTCGGTGCGCCGCGGGACTCGACCGATGTCCGCGTCGCACAGCCCTGTCCGGAGTGTGAGAGCGACGTTCTCGCGTTCAAGATGGGCGACGACGGGGTGTACCTCGAATGTCCCGACTGCGGGACGACCGTCGAGATGTAACCTCACGAGCGGTCCGCTTTTCGGCGCGATTCGAGCGTGTCGGTCCGTGGAGGCCGTTCAAAAAATACGTTCTTCGGGCTCACGAAGCGGCTACTCTCGGAGCAGGTTCGGGTAGTTCACGATGAGTCCGTCCACGCCTGCCTCCGCGAGTTGCTCGGCCTGATACCACGTATCGAGGGTGTAGACGTTGACCTCGCGGCCCTCGTCGTGGGCGACCTGCACGAGGTCGATGTCCGCGAAGTCCGGGTCGTCGAGGTAGTAGGGGTCGTCGAAGAACGGCGACCCTTTCACCATGTTGTACGGCGGGTTGACCGCCTCGCAGTCGTACTCCCGAACGATGTCGAGGCCGCGTTCGATGGAATCCCAGAGGAGATAGCCGACGGGGATGTCCGGGTTCACCTCGCGGACGGTGGCGATGGCCGCCTCGTAGAACGAGGAGACGAGGACGTCGTTTCCGTGCTCGGCAACGATGTCGAGCGCGTCCTCGGTGAACGACCGCCATCGCTCCTTTCCGGCCTCCAGTTCCGCGCCGGAGAGATTCGTCGAGGACTGCGCCTCCGCCGACCCGGGGTTCTTGAACTCGATGTTCACGTCGACGTGATTCGGAATGGCCGCCAACGCCTCGGAGAGGAGCGGCACGGTTTCCCCGCTCCCGAGGACGTTCGCGTTCAACACCGTCTCGCAGTCGTTCTCCCAGACGTACCCGTGCTGGTCGGTGAGGCCGCGGGTACCGCCGTCGCGCGCGCCGAGTTTCTCGTCGTGGAAGACGACGATTTCGCCGTCCGCACACGGCATGATGTCGAGCTCTATCATGTCCGCCGTCCGCGAGGCCGCCTCGAACGCACGGAGCGTGTTCTCCGGGTGGAGTCCCTTGTACCCGCGGTGAGCGACGTACGTGATGTCGTCCTCGTCGTCTCCGCCACCGCGCCCGTGGTCGTCGTCCGCTCCGTGATCACCTTCGTCGTCGTCGGAACACCGCTGCTGTGCGGTTCCGACGCCAGCCAGAGCGGTGCTGGCGACCGCGGCCCCGGTTCCAACGAACGTTCGCCGATTCAACGTCTGGAGTCGTTCTGACACCATATCCCGATTTACACCCGCCATCGCTATAATATTTATAATAGGATTCTAGATTAATTCAAAATACTATATATCGATAGTATGTACGGGATTCGACACTATACTCTCCGCGATTTGTTGAACGGTGGAAACTTCCGTCTCGGTCGGATTCTCCGACGCACCGAACTCACGCGGTCGTCAAAAGCCCCCGGACACCGACGACTCGGCGGACCAGCGCGTAACCCGCGAGCGAACACACCAGATATAACGCCACCATCGCGTGCGTGAACGGCGTCGGACTGCCGATGGCGAGCCTCGCCACGGTGTTCGCGGGCGCTTCCGGCAGGAGGTACGTCCCGCTGAAGACGACGAGCATCGCCATCGAGAACAGGAACTGGGCCTGCTTTCTGTCGCGGAACCGCAACGCGAGTATCGCGCCGATAGCCACGATGGCGACCGAGAAGGCCGCGACGAGCGCCACGATTTCGATCGGATTGGCGACGTCGGTCCCGTTGAACGAGAGGAGCACCAACCACGCCGCGGCCTGCACGGGCGCGAGTATTCCCATCGCCAACAGTTTGCCGTCCACGATGTCCACGCCAGTCAGCGGCGTCACGCGGAGGAGTTCGAGGGTTCCGCGGTCGTACTCCTCGGCGATGGTGTCCACGGCGACGCTCCCGCTGATGAACACCGGGAGGAACATCAACAGCGGAATGAGCACCGTGTACGTGAACCCGAAGTACGGACTCGCACCCGTCTCGGGCGGCGGCGCGACGGGCGACCGTTCAAGTCGGGAGGCGAACCGCGCCCGCTCGCGGCGTTCGAGTTTGTCGAGCACCTCTTTTATCTGGGTCACGACGAGCGTCGTCTTGATGTTGCCATCCGGAGCGATGGCGGTCACGCGGACGCTTCCGTCCGCGGTGCGGTCGACGGCGAGTACGGCGTGTATTCTCCCGGACCGGAAGTCGCGCATCGCGGCGCGCTGGGTCCGGTAGTGAACCGCCTCCCAGCTATCGTCGGAAGCGAGGACGGGCGCGAGGTCGGCGCTCGCGTCCCCCGTCACGCCGAACGAGACGACGAAGCCGTTCGAGGAGGACCCGGGGTCGTACATCGACACCAGTCCGACCGCGAGGAACGACGAGAACGCCGCGATGAGCAACTGGATCAGTATCGCCAGCACGATGGTCTTCTCGCTCCTGAGCGACGCCAACTCCCTCCGCGCGACGGTGAGGCGCTTATCCAAGGGCGTTCACCACCGTTAGGTTGTAGGCGGCGTGAACCAGCGTCGTGACGACGAGCGTCCACGCGTACCAATTTCGGTCCTTGCTGGCACCGTAGGCCGTGACGGTCGCCGTGACCGAATGGAGCGCGAGCGGCGCGAACAGCAGGCCGAGCAAGACGAGCGGCGAGGCGTTCACGCCGAGGCCGGTGGTAGCACCGAACGCCGCCCGCCCAAGTTCGAGGTTCGGAAGTCCGACCAACTGGGCGATGGCGGTCAGTTTCTCGCCGACGAAGAAGCCGAAGCCGCTCAGCAGGCCGAGGCTCCCCACCGTCCGAAGCGAGCGGTCGAACCGCGAGTGGGAGAACCCGGCGTAGACGTGGACGCTCTTTGCGACCTCCTCGATGAACGCGATTGCGAGAAGCAACACGGGAATCGAGAGGTCCACGGGGAGCGCGAAGAGGAGCGCCACCGCGAGGAGTTCGGCGACGAAGACGAACGGAATCGAGAGCGCGCTGCATTTTGCGACGCTCCGCATCCCGTGAAGTTGACTGTCGAGCGCGTCGAGCGCCTTCAGCGTCACCGGGCGCTGGGTGAACATGTCCTCCTCGTGGTAGACGCCCCCGCCGAGCGCGAACAACACGCCCGCCGTGAGAAACAGCGGCAGCGTCGAGAAGGCGTACTGGCCGAGCGCGACAGACTCGCCCTGCAGGACGCGAACTACCAGCGACAGCGGCGAGATGGACGCGATGGGATGCACGTCGGTGAACACGGACGGCACGAACGCGTAGGAGGTGAGGAAGACGCTGAGCGACACCGTGACGAACGTTAGTTCCTTGAACGACCGGGCGAACATCGCGCCGACGAACGCGCTGGCGAGGAACAACAGCGCGATGGGAACCACCGCGGAGACGGCCGTCACCACCGCACCCGCGACGGCCAGCGGTTCGGAACCGACGTTGGGGGTAAACTGCACGATGCCGACCGCCGTCACCGTTGCGATGGCGACCATGCCGACGAAGTACGGCAGGGTCTTGCCGACGATGATGTCGCCGCGGGACACCGGCGAGACGAGGAGCAACTCGCCGCGGTCGTTGATGCGCTCCTCGATGACGCTGCTCGCGTAGGCCTGAATCACGAAGTTCATCGGCAGGATGAACGCGAACGCGAGCACCAGCGACTCGAACGGGAACGGCGGCGAGATGTCGGAGGGCGTCCCCTGTCGCTCGTTATCGACGAAGATGGACGACCCGGCACCGACCGACGGGGCCGCGACGGACCCGTTCGCCGACCCGTCCCGACCGCCCGCGTCGTTTCCGCCCATTCCGTCCGTTCCGGCACCACCGCTTCCGGCACCGTCGCTTCCGCCGAGGCGCGTCTCGCCCGCCGTCGTGGTGCGGGTGGTGATTCCGTTACCCGCGCCGGGTCCGCTTGCTCCACTTTTTCCCGCTCCGGGAGCACCGGCAATGACGTTCTGCTGGACGTACCGGAGCGTGACGTTCACCGGAAACGCGGCGGCACGGTCCGGTTCTTCGGCCATCCGTTCGTCGTTGTACCGCTCGACCGTCGTCCGCAGTTCGGCGAGCGCCGCCTTGCCTTTGGGCGAATCCTTGTAACGCAGCGCGTCCCGAGGACAGTTCGGAACGGCGTCACCGGTGCAGACGAACACGTCGAATTCGCCCGACTCGTAGGTCTCCGCGGTCGGTTCGACGGCCACGAACGTCGGGTCGGTCGTGACCGGACCGTAGTACTGGCTGTCCTCGCTGACGCCGACGCGGTAGATGCCGTCGTCTACGGTGTTCCCCCGACTGGCGACCATCGGGGTTAGCACGGCGACGAACAGGAGGACGACGGCGACGACGGCGAGCGTCCGGCGGTCGAACTGCCCCGCGTTCTTGCTCACCTCCCAGCGCGCGATGCGGAGCGTCTTGCGGCGTTTCACGGACGCCCCTCCACGTCCGGCGCGTCGGTCGCCAAATCGAGGAAGATGTCCTCCAAACTGGGCGAGCGCGTCTCGATGTCCACGACGCTCCCCCCGGCCGCTTCCGCGCGTTCCCGCGTCTCGGCCACGGCGTCCATGCTTTCGACGACGCGGCGGTAGGTTCCGTTCTCCCGCACCGCGTCGGCCACCTCGACCGTCGTGGAGACGTGGTACTCGGTCCGGCCGTGTTCCTCGCGGAGGTCTTCGACGCTCCCGCCCGCGACGATTCGGCCGTTGTTCATCACGACGATGCGGTCACAGATGCTCTCGACGTGAAAGAGGTTGTGAGCGCTGAAGACGACCGTCTTCCCCGAATCGCGCAACTCGCGCGTGAACTCGATGATGTAGTTCGTCGTGAGCGGGTCCAACCCGCTCGCCGGTTCGTCGTAAATCAGCACCGCCGGGTCGTTGACCAGCGAGCGGGCGATGGCCACCTTCCGGCACATTCCTTTGGACATGTCCCCCAGTCGTCGCTCGCGGTGGTCGAGTTCGAGGCGGTCCAGCGTGCGGTGAATCCGCTCGTCGGCGACGCCGCTCGGCACGTCGTAGAGGTCGGCGAAAAAGGACAGGTACGACAGCGGCGTCATGTCCTCGTACAGCGGCGACTCCTCGGGGAGAAACCCGAGTCGGGTCCGCATCTCGGGGTCCTGCGCGTCGTACCCCGCGACCCGCGCGCTCCCGGCGGTCGGTTCGATGAGTCCGGCGAGCATCTTCAGGGTCGTCGTCTTCCCCGCGCCGTTCGGCCCAATGACCCCGAACACCTCCCCCTCAGAGACGGAGAAACTGCTCCCCTCGACGGCCGTGAAGCCGCCGTATTCCTTCCGGAGGTTTTCTACTTCGACCATAGATATGTTATACTCTCGATACTGGAACTACTTGAGCGTGTACCAGTGGAATGGAAGTCGTTTACGAACGGTAAACGCCGCAAGACGGCACCGAAAACCGCCTATTAGATGGAATCTGCCAATCTCGAACACTTGCCAATCCCTCTTTTGGAATCCAGGTGATATTTAATGTGAACGACGAAATATAGTTCTCAGGAGTGATTATGACTGCTAATACCGATGGATTTTCTTACTGGCTACGTGAACGTATCGGCGTAGATGTCCTCCTCGGTCTCGCTTCGATACCCTTCACGATGGTGCTGACGTCCCATCCGTCCTCACTCGAAATGAGTCCGGTGCTCATAGCAGGGTTCGCGTCAGGGCTGTACTATGAAACGCAATCGAGGTCGGTGCGACGTGCCGGCTTTCGAACGGGGGTCGTCGGTAGCCTACCGATTTTCTGGACCTCGGTGAACTTCGTCGCCTCGGAGATTTCGGCGTCGTTGGACATCCAAGGATTTGCTGTCGTCGTCGGAGCGCTGTGGGTCGTCTTCGTGATGGCGATTAATGGGTTCGGTGCGGCGCTCTGTGCAATCGTTGGCGGCTGGGTATCACGCACGGTCACGGAATCTGCGGAGAGAGACGACTGACGGCACTCCGAACGGACACCGAAACCCCCTGACGATTACGTTCCACTGCCGTCCCCCTACGCGTCGTCCTCCCGGAGTTCGAACTTCTGAATCTTCCCGCTGGGCGTCTTCGGCAGTTCGTCGACGAAGGCGTACTCGCGCGGCCGCTTGAAGTCGGCGAGGTCGTCGTTCCCGAGGAGGAACGAATCGAGCGTTTCCGCGGTCGTCCCCAGTTCGGCGGCGACGTACGCGACCACTTTCTCGCCCCACTCGTCGTCGGGCGTGCCGACGACCGCCGCCTCGATCACGTCGGGGTGTTCGAGGAGCGTGTCTTCGACCTCTCGCGGGTAGATGTTCTCCCCGCCGCTGATTATCATGTCGTCCGCGCGGTCTTTGACCCAGACGTAGCCGTCCTCGTCGGCGTAGCCGAGGTCGCCGGAGTAGTACCACCCGTCGCGGATGGCCGCGTCGGTCTTCTCGGGACTGTTCCAGTACTCCCGCATCAGCGCCGGACCCTGAACGATGATTTCGCCGACGGTTCCGGGTGGTGCTTCTTCGTCCGGCGCGAGCGCGTTTCCGTCCTCGTCGAGACGGGCGACGCGGACGTCGTGGTTGAGTATCGGAATCCCGGCGCTGCCCGCCTTCTCCAGTTGCTCGTCCGGGTAGAGCACCGTGACCGCCGGGCCGAGTTCGGTCATGCCGTAGTACTGGATGAGGCCACAGCCGATTCGCTCGTGGACGTCGCGGATGGTCGCCGGTGCCATGCTCGCGCCGCCGTACCCGCCCAATCGGAGCGCGGAGAGGTCGTAGGATTCCGGGGTCGCTTGGAGCATCGCCAGCCACATCGTCGGCGCGCCGAACAGGACCGTCACGTCGTGTTCCACGAGCATCGAGAGCGTTTCCTCCGGGTCGAAGGCGTGCTGGATGACGTTCGTCGCGCCCACGTGAATTCGCGGAATGAGGAAGACGTGGAGTTCCGCGGAGTGATAGAGCGGTGCCGCCGAGAGGCCAACGTCGTCTCGGGTGAGTTGCTGGTCCACGAGAACGGACATGCTGTGTTCTATCATGTCTCGGTGGGCGTGGACGACGCCCTTCGGCCGCCCGGTGGTACCGCTGGTGTACATGACGATGTAGTCGTCCTCATCCGAAACGTTCGCGTTCGGCTCCGCCGCCGATTGGTCCGCGATCAGGTCGTAGAAATACGTGTCCGCATCCGGGTCGTCGACGTGGACGAACTCGTCGACCGTTTCCAGGTCGTCTCTGGCCGTCTCGACAACCTCCGCCACCGCGTCTTCGTAGACGAGCACCGAACTCTCGGCGTCGTTCAGGATGTACGCCACCTCTCCGGCGGGCAGGCGAAAGTTGAGCGGGTTGAACACCGCACCGAGTTTCGAGGCGGCGTACATCGTGAGCACCAGTTCACTGGTGTTGAACAGGAGCGTCGAGACGCGATCTCCCTTCTCGACACCGCGTTCGGAGAGCGCGTTGGCGAGTCGGTTCACTCGCTCGTCGAACTCCCGATACGTCCAGTTCTGGTCCTTTCGCGGGTACACCAGTGCGGTGCGGTCCGGGTTCTTCTCGGCCGTTAGGGAGAGAGTATCTCCCACGGTGGGATACATACACTGATTTCCATCGGCATAGATAATAAATATCCGGGCGCTGGTAGTTCGATTCTCTCGGCGTCTCCGTGCCATCGATACGCCGTTCTCGCGTGATTAGTTAGCGTCGACTATCGTGTTTCGGAGCGTTCCGATACCGTCGTATCGGATTTCGACCGCCTCGCCGGGACGAACGAGACCGGGGTTGGCGGGGCTGCCGAACGAAACGACGTCGCCCGGTTGGAACGTGTACCGCTCCGAGAGGAACGCGACGACTTCGCGCGGGGAAAACAGCATCTCCGAGGTGTTCGCCTCCTGCCGAAGGTCGCCGCCGACGTGCGTCGTCATCTCGACGTCCGAGGGGTCCAACTCCGTCTCGACCCACGGACCCAACGGAGCCGAGCCGTCGAACGCTTTCCGGGCGGTTCGCCCGTCCTGGTCGAGCGCATCGAGGTCGTTTAGTATCGTGTATCCGCGAACCGCGTCGTCCACGTCGCTAACGTCGAGGTTCGTGCATCGACCGTCGATAACGGCGGCGAGTTCTCCGGCGTACGTCAGTTCGCTCGTCCAGTCGGGATACGGGAGTGCCGCACCGTGCGGAAGAACCGACACCGGCGGCTTGATGAACCAGTCGGGACGCTCGGGTCGCTCGTACCCCATCTGGTCGTTCGTCGTCGCGTAGTTTCGCCCGACGCAGTACAGCGCCGACGGTTCGCAGGGAGCGAGCAGTTCGGCGTCGTCACCGACGAGGTACGACTCGGAGCCGGTGTCTACCGCTCCGCCCTCGTATTCACCAGTCAGCACCCCATCTGCGGTCCGTATCCGTGCCAAGCGCATACGTCGTAGCCACTCGAAGCAGGCGTCTATTCCTTTCGGTGCACGCTGACTACGTACCCGAAGTGTTCGCTGCTGCTGAAGTCGTGACCGATGTCGAAATCGTGACCACTGCTGAAGTTTCAAGATGGAAATTTCATGGAGAACGTAGCGTTGTACGACTACCGCACATAAATATACGGGATGTGATTTTTATATAATGTATCGGATTCCGAAGGTTTAAATCAGAATGGGCGACCGAATATATCTATAACGACATGTCTTCGTTGGATATATCGACGGATTCTGACACACCGGATACGGAGGCGGTTCCCCCGCCGATTCCGCCGGACGACTCCGACGCGTGGTACGCGCCCGACGTGCGCGACCAGCGCGAACTCCACCCCGGCGTGGTCGCTACGGTTCGGGAGACGGACGACGGGTTCCGCTACGGCGTTCGAACGCCAGCGCTCGGCGCGGCGGACGAGAACGCGCTCGACCGGGTTCGGGAGTACTTCGCCACCGCGAACCTCCGACGGCCGCTCACCCGCGAGGGAGCAGTCGAGTGCGTCGAGCAGGGGTTCGAACCGAAGTACCGCCGCGCCATCGACAGGCTGACAGACCTCTCACATTCGGCCCGTCGCCGGGTCGAGTATCACGCGCTGGCCGAGTTACTCTGTCTCGGGCGACTCACGCCGTTGGCGCTGGACGACCAGATAGAAGTCGCCGACGCCGCGGGGGACCAGCTCGTCGTCCACACCGAGGACTACGCACCCGCCGACACGGACCTCCCGGCCGACGCCGACTATCTGGCTCGCTTCGCCAGCGAGCGAATCGAGACGCACACGGTCGATTTCCGGGACTTTCGAATTCCGGTCGTCGTCTATCAGGAGCACCTGCTCGGGACGGATTCGTTCGCCACGAAGTACGCCGTCCTCGAACCGAACCTCCTGCCGGACGACGACCGCCTCATCGAGGAGTGTAAGGACCGCATCTGGGAGACCCACGTCGGCGACATCGTGGACGACCGCGCCGCGTTCGTCCGCTCGCGGGCGACGCAGTTCCTCTCGCGGCGGCTCACCGCCCGGAACACCCGCGCGTGGTTCGACGCGGCGAAGTATCGCGTTCGAACCGCGCTGGCGGAGTACGACCTCGCGGTCCCGCCGGTGGACCACCGCTTCTCGGACGACCGACTCACCGACCTCGTGTACTACGTCCTCCGCGATTACGTCGGGCACGGAAAGCTGACGATACCCATCCGGGACGGTCTACTCGAAGACATCGAGGCGAATCGCGTCGGCGAGCGAATCAAGGTCGTTCCCCGCGGCCGCGCCATCGGACACGGCGAGCGCATCCCGACGAACCTCGCGTTCGAGGACGAATCGGCGTTCGTCAACGTCGTCACCCAGATGGCCGCCTCGGACGGCGTGGAACTCAACGCCAGCAACCCCAGCGCGAAGGTGAACCTCTCGCTCGACGGCGTGGCCGACGAGGAGACCATCCGCTGTGCCGTCGCCCTCCCGGTCATTTCGGAGGACGGTCCGCACATCTCCATTCGGAAGCAGGCGCCGGACACGATGACCCCCGTCGACCTGCTCGACGCCGACAGCATCTCGACCGAAATCGTCACCTTCCTCTGGCAACTGTACGAACACCACGGCGTCGCGCTGTTTTCGGGACAAACGGGCGTCGGCAAGACGACCCTCATGAACGCGCACATGCCGTTCATCCCGTACCGCGACCGACCCATCAGCATCGACGAGGGGTCCCGCGAGGTGCGCCTGCCGCACGAAACGGGTGTCTCGCTCACCACCCGCGACCACGAAAACGACTACAAACGCGTGACGATGGCGGATCTGATGACCGAGTGTAACTACCTCAACCCGGACGTGGAGGTCATCGCGGAAATCAACACCCCCGCCTCGTTTCGGACGTTCGCCGAATCGCTGAACACGGGTCACGGACTCCTCGGGACGACCCACGCAGAGAACATCGAGAAACTCGTCAACCGAGTGGTCGAACAGGGGCTTTCCTCCTATCTCCTCCAAGAAATCGACCTCGTGGTGTTCCCCCGCAACGTGGACGGCGAGCGCTACGTCGGCGAAGTCGTCGAACTAGTGACCGAGGACGAGTTGGCCGAACTGGACGGCCGCTGTGGGACAGTCACGAAGGACGGCACGACGATTCACTGGAACGCCCTCGCGTGGCGGGAGCACGACGGGTCGTTCCACACGAAGTACGACCACCCGCACCTCGGCGACGACGAGCGGAACATCGGCTTTCGGTTCTTCCACCGCCTCGCCCACCGAACCGACCGGAGCGTCGAGGAAGTCGAGGCCGAGTTCCACCGTAAACACCGCTACGTGCAGTATCTGGAGCGCGAGGGCGTGACCGACTTCGACGAACTGTTCTCGTTCCTCGCCGACCTCCAGAACAACGAGGCGGCGACGGTGGAGCGGGTTTCGCGGGAGGTGAGCGGGTGAGCCTCACGACCGAATCGAGCGGAGACGCTTCGAAAACAACGACCTTCGAATCGTCGCTCGGCCTCTTCGACCGCGCGCTCTACGCGCTGTTTTCCCGCCACGCCGACCGGCGGCGACACGACCGGAACAGAAAGCGGTACCGCGCGACCGACGTGAACGCCAGTTTCGACGTGTTCCTCTCACGAATCTATGGCCTCTCGTGGGTCGCATTTCTGGGAACGTTCGCGTGGGTTCTCCTCCTCACGCTCGCCATTCCGCCGACCGTTCTGGCGCAGTTCGCGTCGTTCCTCCACGGCGGCGTTCCGGTCGTGGAGTACGTCCCGATTCCGCGCGTCCCGCGGGTGTACGCCGCGGCAGGGGTCTCCTTTTGCTGTGCGGCGCTCGGAAAGCGACTCACCGTCTGGTTCGGGGGGTTGTATCTCGGGTGGGCGGCGAGCGCCCGCCAGTCGAACATCGAGCGAACGCTTCCGGGTGCGGTCCGCTATCTCCGGGCACTCTCGTCCGGGAGCGACGACCTGCTGGAGATGCTCCGAAAAGTCGCCGACCGCGAGGAATCCTACGGCGAAACCGCGGTCGCGTTCCGGAAGGTACTGAACAAGGCCGCGCTGACCGGCAGCGTCGACGACGGTCTGCGAATCGTCGCCCGCGACACGCCGTCGCGGGACGTGCTCGCGCCGTTCCTGCTCAAGTTCCGCGAGCACGCGGAACAGGGACCGGACGCGTTGGAGCAGTACCTCCAGATGGAGGGACGGATGCTGAGCCACAGGCAGTCGCGGTCGCACGAACAGGCACAGGACTTCCTCGAACTGTTGGCGGAGATGTTCATCGTCCTGCTGGTCGTTCCGGCGCTGCTCGTCATCGTGCTGACGGTGATGAGCGTCCTCGCGCCGGGATTATCAAAACCGGCCCCGCCGCCGTTCGGCGGGCTTTCCGTCCGAGCGTTCATCGTCTACGCGAGCGGTGCCTTCATCCTCGTCATCGGAGCGGGCGCGGCGGTGTTGGTGTCCTCGCTCCGTCCGGCGGACCAATCTCCGCCGACCCACTCGCGCTCGAACCGCGTCTCGGACCTGTTCCGTACGGTCCTCATCAATCCGGCGAACACGGCCGCCGTCCTCGCCCCGGCGACGGTCGCCGTGGGTGGGCTTCTCTGGTATCTGAAGTACACGCCGGTCAACACGGCTCTCCTCTCGTACGTCGCGTTCGCGCTCCCGGTCGGGGTGGTGTCAGTTCGCCGGTCCCGCCGCGACGACGCGAAGGACCGGGAGATAAAAGACTTCGTGCACGCGGTATCGAGTCACGTCAGCCTCGGCCGACCCTTCTCCACGGCCGTCGAGCGCGTCGCACGGGACGTGGACCTCGGCGCGCTCCAGCCGAACGTCAACGACCTCGCGTTCAGTTCGAACCTCACCAGCCGCGAGGGCGACCTCCGACGCGACGCCCTCTCTCGATTCGTCGAGGACGTCGGGACACCGCTCGCGGACCAAACCATCGGCCTCGTCACCGGAACGCTGGACGTCGGCGGCGACACCGAAACTGTGTTCGACACGCTACAGGTCGAAATCGGGCGGCTCTACCACCAGAAGAAATCGCTCCGGTCGAACATGCTCGTGTACGTCGTCGTGGGGTGGATGACCGCACTGCTCGTCGTCGGCATCATGGTCGCGGTCAACGCCTACGTGCTCGACAGCTTCTCGCAGTTGTCGGCGGTCTCCTCGTCCAGCGCCGGATTCGCGCTCGACCCGCACGCGGTGCAACCCGCCCGAGACCGCCATCGGTTCTACGTCGTCACCCAAGCGACCATGCTCGCGTGCGGTTGGTTCGCGGGGTACGCCAGTCGTGGCTTCTACGAGGCGTTGCTCCACTCGGCGGCGCTCGTGGCGGTCGCGTATTTCGTCTTCGCGGGGGTGGGAATGGTATGACTCGCGGCGAGTCGAACGTCCGGGGAAAATCGAACGCCAGAGGGCAGTCCAACGTCATCGGCGTCGCCCTCCTGCTCGGCGTCGTCATGCTCTCGCTCGCGTCGCTGACGGCGAGCGTCGGGATGGTCGTCCAGAGCAACGCCGCGACGGCGGACGCGGCCCGGGTCGCTACGGACATGAATCGGGCACTCAACCCGGTGGAAGCGACCGGCATCCATCGCGGTCGCGTGGCGTTTTCGGCAGGAAAACTGACGACCGAGGGCCGAGAACTCCGCGTTCTCAACGAATCGGGGACCGTCCGAGTCGTCCGCGTGGACGCCCTCGTCTTCACGAACGGTGACAGACGCGTCACCGACCTCGCCGGAGCGGTCGTCCAGGGAACGGGCGATGCCGGGAGGATGGACTCCCGCCCACCCATCACGTCGTCCGAACGCGGTGGCGTCCTCGTCGTCGGGGCCGCGAAGCTCAACGCCTCCGGTCGGACGGTCGTATCGAAGCGCGGCGAATCCGCGGTCGTCCGCACGAATGTCACGCACGACCGAACGGCGCTCGGCAACGGAACCTACCGGGTCGCGGTGGAAACGAAAACGCCCGACGCGTGGGGTCGCTACTTCGAGCGGCAGAACGCCACGACGACGACTCGGGACTTCGACGGCGACGGGGTTCCGAGCGTCGTCGCGCGGTACCCCGGAACGCGATTTTGCTACCTCGTCGTTCACGACATGCACATGGAGGTGCTGTGATGGGCGGACGAGCGCGCAGCGCCGCCGACGGAGTGAACAAAACGGACGACCGGGCGGTCAGCCCGGTCATCGGTAAGGTGCTCGAAGCCGGACTCGTCGTGCTGTATATCGGCCTGCTGACGACCACCTTGTACGGCGGCGTCGTTCCCAAGTACAGAACGGCCGTCGGCGACGAGATGGGACAGCGCGTGCTGTCGAAGTCGGCCGAGCGAATCCAACAGGCGGTTCCCGAGGCCGGAACGAACGTCGACGTTCGAACCCGCGTCTCGTTGCCGGAAACCGTTCGCGGACGTGGGTACATCATCCGGGCCGACGGAACAACACTGACGCTCGACCACCCGAACCACCGACTGAACTCGAGCGTGCGACTCGCCCTTCCGTCGCGGGTGGCGACCGTGCGCGGAAACTGGTCGAGTCGTGAACCGGCGTTAATCACGGTTCGAAGCGGTCCGGACGGCCTCGTCGTGGAACTGAAACGAGGTGAAAAGCGATGAGTCCGATGCGTCGTGAGCGGCGATACGGATTGGAGGGACGCGCGCAGATGAACTTGCCCGCGTTGGCGGTCGCACTGCTCATCCTGACGATGGTGACGGGACTGAGCGTCGGCATCGCCGACAGGGCGTTGCTCGGTGCGGACAGGAATCCAACGACGCGGCGGGCCGCCGTGGCGACGAGCGAACGACTCGTCTCGGCGGACAGTCCGTTGACGGTTCGGTCGAGCGTCGTCAACGCGACGACGCTCGACCGATTCGACGCGAGTCGGCTGACGGAGTGGTTTCCGGTGGTCGGCGAACGGGACGTCCGCATTCGCCTCGGCGGGACCGTCGTCGCCGAACGGGGCTCACCGACAGGCGGCGTGACGATTCGCCGAATCGTCCTCGTCGAGAATCGGAGCGCGGTGACGCTGACGCCGCCGTTGTCGACGAGCGACCCCCAGTTCACCCTCCCACGCCGCACGCCGAACGCGACGCTCGCCCTTCACCCGCCGGACGGGACGACCGTGAGTGTCGTCCGAGCGAACGGTCGGGTGGTGTTGCGAAACGCGTCGGGTATCGACGGGCAGTTTCACGTTCCTCTTTCGCGGTTCGAGACGACTCGATTCTCGTTCGAAGCGGACGGAAACCTTCCGACGGGCAGCGTCAACGTCACCTATTACCCGGCGAAAACCCGAAAAGCGGTTCTGGCGGTGACGATCGATGCGTAGCGGACGTAGCGAGACGCCGCGTGACGGCTCACGGTCGTCCCGCGCTCAACTGTCGCTGTCCGTCGTTGAAGCGGGAATCGGCGTCGTACTCGTCCTCGGCGTCACGATGGGGTTCGCGTTCGGCGTTCCGTCGCCGAACACGCGCGGAACGCAACTCGACCTGTACGCGAAGGATTCCGGGGCGGTGCTCGTCCACGAGGCCCCGCGACACCACGGTGCGACGCGGTTGGCGGAGATAATCGAGTCGAAGGAGTCGTTCCGCCGCGAGAAGAACGCGCTGGAGACACGCGTGGACCGCATCCTCCCGGACAACCTGATGTTCCGGGTCGAGACGCCGAACGGTTCGGTCGGCTATCGAAAACCGGGCGGCGTCCCGGTCGGCGTCTCGACGGTGACGACCACCAACGGCGACGTGACCATCTGGGTGTGGTACGTATGAAAAATCGCGCTCAACTCGTCCTCACGGCGGCGGCCGTGGTCGCCGTCGCGCTCGCGCCCGCGGTGTTCGCCTACCTGCAACTGGGCTACAGCGCGGATGTAGCCGCAAGCGGCGATTACGACGCTCCCGTCGGGAACGCACAGCGCGTCCTCTCGCGTGGCGTTCACGGTGCGGCCGACGGAGTCCCGTCGTCGTATCGATGGAACCGTCGGGAGGCGGCCATCTCGGCGGTGCGAGCGAGCCTCCGACCGACGATAGGCGCGCTCCGGTCCTCCCGCGTCGAATCAGGAACCGTGTACCGGGTGGCGTACAACCGGTCGGCAGCGCAAGCGTGGGCCGACGAACGCTGTGCGGCGACACGCGGGCCGAACCGACAGTTCGGTGCGTGCGAGGCCAGCCGCGGCGTCGTCGTCCAGAATCGGACCGGCGAGACGCACGTCCTCGCGGCGGCGTTCGACGTGCAGGTGACGACCGAGCGGGGGCGGAGCGAAGCGACGATGATCGTCCCGTACGACGACGGGTGAGTGGTGGAAAACACCCATCGCAAGCAATTGGGTGGAAGCGCCCCGTATCGAACGGCTGACGGAAACTTCGCCGGTGACGGCCACTTATTTCATCCACCGACCCGTTTCCGTTTCCATGCAGGAAACAGCAGTTCGTCTCGGCGTCGTCGGTTTGGGATTCATGGGACAGACCCACGCGACCAACGCCGAAGAACTCGGACACGACGTGGTGGCGGGTGCGGACATCGACCCCGCGACGCGCGACGAATTCGAATCGGCGTACGGCGCGGCCACCTACGAAGGGTTCGAAGCGATGTACGAGGCGGAGAACCTCGATGCGGTCGCCGTTTCCACTCCCAACACCTACCACGAAGCGGCCGTCGTCGCCGCGCTGGAGCACGGCTACGACGTGTTCTGTGAGAAACCGCTCGCGGACACGCTGGAGAGCGCAGAGCGCATGGCCGAGGCCGCACGAGCGGCCGACGGCTTTTGCATGGTGAACTTCCACAACCGCGTCTCGACCGCGGCAGAGTTGTTCATGGGCTATCAGGAGGACGGCTACTTCGGGGAGATTCGCCACGTGCGGGCGAACTACGTCCGCAGTCGCGGCATTCCCGGCGTCGGGTCGTGGTTCACCAACGAGGAACTCTCGGGCGGCGGCGTCGTGGTCGATATCGGCGTCCACGCCATCGACCTCGCGCTGTATCTGATGGGATTCCCGCCGGTCGAGGACGTGTTCGCCGTCACCCGCACGGGATTCGGCGACCGCGACGACTACGTGGACCCGGACGACTGGTACGACGCTACGGAGGAAGCCGTGTTCGACGTGGAGGACTCGGCGACGGCGCTAATCCGCTGTGCGGACGACCGGACGCTCTCGCTCGAAGTCGCGTGGGCGGCCAACGAAACGGCCAATCAGGAGTTCGTCGTCCGCGGAAGCCAGGCGGGCGCACGCCTCGACCTCGGCGGCGAGACGTTGACCATGCTGGAGGGGAGCCATCGCGGTACCGACCACCTGGTCGAATCGTCGGTCAGCGACGCCTCGCTCGACCACACCGGCTGGCGCGGCAGCGACAAGCGGTTCCTCGATGCCGTCGCGGCGGGCGAGGCACCCGAGTTCAACACCATCGAGCAGGCGCTCACCACCCAGCGCGTCATGGACGCTATCTACCGCTCCGCCGAGACGGGCGAGCGCGTCTCGGTCGACGACCGGCCGGTCGGTCGCTAACCGGTTTTACCTGGCCCCGTCGATGCGGACATCTCACGATTGACACGGAATGGGTTCGATGGGTATCAGACAACCGAATAGTTTAACGCGACGATACGACATTGTGAAACATGAACGACAGAACCGACCGGCTTCTTGCCACGCTCGTCGTACTGGTCGCGTTGCTTCTCGTTTCGCAGGTCACGGTCGTCCCGAGAAACCGCCTGTTCGGGACGATATCGATTGGCGTCGCCGTCGTGGCAATCCTCTACGCGCTCATCGAAATCGCGGACATGTTCGGGTAGCGACGGAACGACGTTTCCATTCGCAAACACGGCGTCGAATCACCGAAACGCGGCGTCCCAGACGAGGTTCGAGAGGCAGATGCCGAGATACGCGCCGACGGTGCCGATGAAAAACTGCTGTGCGGCGTCACCGAGCGTTCCCATACCGTCCCCGTGAAGCACGAGGAGGTTCGCCGCGACGTACAGCGCCATCACGACGGCGAGGAAGACGAACAGCGGAACGTTGACGAAGTACGCCAGTTTGGAGGCGGGGGGTTCTGACGCCGGAAGGACCATTGTGTCCGAATTTCGACCGTATTTCGTATATCCTTTCTCATCGCGGACGATACGAAAATAGCGTTCGTTTTCCGCTCTACTGTCCGTCGCGGTACCGACGCTTCGTCCCCGACTACCCGAGGTCGGGCAAAACTCAGGTAGCTTCGAATCCATCGTCCAGGCCAAGCAATGAACGTCGGCATCATCGGCGGAGGCGTCATCGGCACCAGTTGCGCGTACCACCTCTCCGACCGCGGTCACGAAGTCACGCTTTTCGAACGGGACGAAATCGGTTCGGGAACGACGGCGGCGTCGATGGCCGTCTTCGTGTGGCAGGCGGTCCCGCCGACCGAGTTCGCACACCGACTTCGGCGGCGCGCGTGGGAAGAGTACGCGGCGTTCATCGACGACGGCGACCTCGACTACACGCGAACGGGGCTTCGGCACGTCGCGTGGTCGGAATCGACGCTGGAGACGTATCGGGAGTACGCCGACGACCTCGACGCCGCGGGTGTGGACGCGAGGGTGCGGTCGGGCAACGGACCGTACGATGACGACCGCGCGGTCGGGGAGCTTTACACCCCAGAAGACGGCTACTTCGACCCCGTTTCCGTCGCGGAACTGTACGCCCGGAAAGCGCGGGCTGCGGGCGCGACGATTCGAACCGAGACGACCGTTACGGACCTCGACACCGAGTCGGGCCGCGTGGTCGGTCTCGAACTGGACGACGACGGAATAGCGCTCGATGCGGTCGTGAACGCCGCCGGACCGTGGGCACCGGCGGTCGGTGTCGCGGACGACGACTGCCCGCTGCGGCGGACCGCCGGACCCATCGTCGGCTTCGAAACCGACGAGGACGTCGAAATTCCCTTCTCGCTCTTCGAAAACGACCTCTACGTCCGCGACTACTCGAACGGCGTGTACGTCGGCCACTACAACACCGACTATCGAGACGACGAGGACGCGAACCCGTCGGCAGCGGCGACTCCCGACGACGACGGCGAGTTCGAGCAACGGGCGAGGAACCTATTGGGCCATCTCGGGTTCGACGCCGACGACCTTCGGCGCGATACGGCGTGGACCGGGTATCGAACCGTCACGCCGGACGGATTCCCCATCGTCGGCCAGGGGACCACCGGAAACTACTACCTCGCCGTCGGGATGAGCGGCCTCGGAATCACCCGCGCGCCCGTCGTCGGCCAGTCGGTCGCGGATGCGGTCGGCGGCGAGTCGTCGTCGATGCTCCGCGCGATGTCGCCCGACCGCTTCGACTGATTCGTCGCCGTCGGAAAATAGTCGGTCGCGTTATCGCCGGTCGCCCAGCTGTTTTTCGAGCGATACGAGTCGCCGCTGTAATCGAAGGACGTAGCCGAATATCAGGAGGAAGATGGCCCCGTATCCGGCGATGAGTAGTGGTTCCATGGTCATCGGTTGTGTCGTCTCCCCCAAAGTACCTTGTCTTCTAGCTCGTGGAGTTTGATTCGAACGCCCATCAGGTACGCGTACAGGAACGTGACCGCGAGTATCGAGACGACGAGAGTGAGCGGGTCGATGTTCGCGCTGACGTTCCCGTTCCCGAGGGTCGCCTCGTGAAACGTCGGCGTCCAGAGGCGCGTCGCGGCGTAGGAGATGGGAACGGTCACGAACCCGAGGACGCCGTAGACGGACGCGTAGCGCTCGTCGTCGCTGTTCTCGGTCGAGGAGTAGACGACGAGATAGCCCGCGTACACGAGCCACACGATGAGGAAGGTGACGAGGCGGACGTCGCTCCACTCCCACCACGAGTTCCAGATGACTTTTCCCCAAATGCTGCCGGTAATGAGCGTCAGCGTGGCGAACAGAAAACCGATTTCTCCCGCGCTGTGCGCGAGGCGGTTCCAGAACCGGCCTTCGTAGCGCAGATAGAAGACGCTCCCGAGGAACGTCGTGGCCAGCGCCACCGAACTGGTCCACGCCAGCGCGATGTGCCAGTATGCGATTAGGTTCGCACCGTGCTCGATGCCGTACATCGTGCTCGACGCGAATCCGAAGACGAGAACGATAGAGGCGAGTCCCGCGATGAACGTCCCCCACCTGACCGCCCTGCTCCACATCACCCGGTCGAAAAATCGAACGAGAAGGCCCAATTTAGAGGATATTGCGCGCATGTGCCTACACCATACACTATTGTTTACCCCCGCGACTAATCAGTTTCGTTTCAGCGAGCGTTTCTCACGCAAGCAACGACATCACGAGTTTGTCGATGTCGAACAGCATCGCAACACCCGTCACGATGAGAACGTAGCCCGCCACTTTTCTGAAGTGTACGGGTCGCCGTCCTCGCATCACGGTGTCGGCGAGCGCCCGACCGCCGCGCTTGCTCCCGTAGGCGACCCCGAGCAGGGGCACCGAGAAGCCGAGTCCGTAGACGAACAGGAGGGAGGCGCTCCGGGAAACGTCGCCGGTTGCCCCGACGTACGCCAGCACCCCGCCGAGAATCGGCCCGACGCACGGCAGCCAAACGACGCCGAGTAGCAGTCCGAGCAGGAACGCGCTGGCGAGGGGATGGTCGCGTTCGTCCACGAGCGCGGTCGCCTCGGTCGCGCGACCGGCGACCTTCGAAGCGTACGTCGAGTACACCTCGTGAACGTCGTCGTCCGCCATGACCGCACCGAACGCTATCATCACCGCCATCAACGGGCCGCGAAGCGCGTCCGGGGAGAGACCACCGACGACGCCCGTCGCCACGCCGAGGACGGTGAACGAGCTGATGCTCCCGAACACGATCGACAGCGGTCGGAATCGATGGCCCACGCTCCCCGCGAGCATCGGGGGAAGCATCGGAAGACAACACGGCGTCAGAATGGTCACTACTCCCGCGAAAAAGACCGCGACGACGCTCGGTGTTCCTGCCATCGTTCCGTTCGTGTGCTCCGAAAGAAGTAAAATCGAAGTGATTCCCGCGTTAGGACGCTTGCCGGTCGTCCCCGTTCGCCCCGTCGAACACGTCGCCGAGAGCGGCGTTGCTGCTCGCGTTCGCGGTGCCGTTGATCGATGTCTCGTTCAACGGATTCCGGTACTTGTCCGTGTTCTTCGGGATGTCCCCTTTGTTGAGCGACTCCGTTCCGACCGGGATTCCGGCCATGAGGAGCTTCTTGCGCATCGGGTTCATGTTGTACCCGAACCGGTCCTGCACGCGCTTGTAGTAGACGGCCTCGTCCGGCGGTCCGTCCGCCGACCAGTCCTTGTTCTGACGGCCGAGATGCGGACGGTCGTGGCCGTTTACGAATCCGGCGATGTCTTGGACGTCGCGCCAATCGCTCACCGTGTGTGCCGAACCGTACGGCATCGCTTCACGGATGAAGCCGGATGCGGTGTAGATTCGGCCCATGCCCGCCCCGTCGTTGTAGGAGTCCGGTCCCCACAGCGGCGGATACTGTCCTTTCGACCCTTGTCCGTCCTTTCCGTGACAGGACGCACAGTTTTCGAGGTACAGCTTCGCCCCGCGGACGGGGTTGACGTTGGGTATCGGCATCTTCTCGCTTCCCTCGGGCTTGCGGATGTGACGCCAGTACGGAACCTTCTGAACCGGCGTTCCCTTCGCCAGCCAGACGAGATACGACTCCATCGCCTGTATCTCGCGGCTGTCGTATTCTGGGATGTTCTCCGGGTCAGTGTTCATGCTCCGGAGGAAACACCCCTGAATGCGCTGGCGCATGTCGCGCATCCTGCTCGTTCGGCCCGTCCACTCGGGATAGCCCGCGGCCGTGCCGACGAGCGGAATCATCTTGATGTCCTGCCCGACCATGCCGTTCGCGGTCGGGAGCGACCCGCCGCCGTGACAGTTCGCACAGGACATCCGACTCGTGCCGGTCTGGTTCGGAATCTCGTTGGCCGTGTTCGCGAACAGTTGCCGACCGTATTTGACGAGTTCGCGTCGATGTTCGTTCTCGGGCAGCGTCGAGTTGTTCATCTTCTTCGGGACGAACGCGGCCTGCTGTCCGGCGGTCTCGTTGCGATACCGCATGTCATCACCGGCCTGCCCCTCTCGAAGATTCTTGTCCATCCACTCGAAGCCGCTCCAGTCGCCGGGGAGCTTGAGCTCACCGGCCTGGCTGGAGTCCTTCTGATACAACATGGGTGCGGTGCAACCCGCCAAGACGAGAACGAACGCGAGGGAAACGGTTGCAATCCGTCGATTCATCGTCCTCCCCGACGTCGCGACGTCGCCCGTTCGATACCCCGTTCACCTGTCTGCAGAGTCGTGTCCATAGCTTACAGTATTGTGTTTTTCCGCTATTCCTCCCGGGCTATTAAACGTTTGTAATGGTGAACCAATCTCTCGTTCTTCGTGCGACGATTTGGGAAAACAGAGTACGTATTCGCATTATAACGGACATGTCACTTCGAGCAGGTCCCCGGAGGTATAGAATGATATCTACAAGAACACGCAATATTTAACCGGAATCGTTGCCAACAGCGGGTAGTTGGATGTCCCCACGAAAGATACTGACGCTCGTATTTTTAGCCGCTCTGTTGGGTATCGGTTATCAATCGATGAATGCGGCCCCGGTACTGAGTGATCAGTCCTACTCGTACCACGGCGGGACCAAGTGGCACACCGACTTCTCCGACGCGCAGACCGTCGCAAAAGAACAGGACAAGCCCATCCTTGTCTATTTCTGGACGACGTGGTGTACGTACTGCGAGGACTACAATCAGAACGTGTACTCCGACCCGGCGGTGCGGGACCACCTCGACGATTTCGTTCTCGTCGCGATCAACCTCGACAACGACAGCCCCCAAGCCTCGCGGTTGAAACAACGATACGATGCGACCTACCCACCACAGCACGTCGCGATTACGCCCCAAGGTGACCGCCTCGTGAAGATAAACGGCTACGCGAAGAAGGAGGCGTTCATCGACTATCTCGAACGCGCACAGCGGAGGGCGGAGCAGTGACGCCGGGACAGATACTCCTCCTGCTCGCGCTGTGCGTGAGTACCGTCACCACGCTGTTGCTGGGACGGGACTACCTCCGCGACGAGGAGCGGTTCGCCGGATACGTCCCGGCGCTCGTGGGGACGACGGCCGGGCTGTTGACGACCGCTCTGTTGTATCTCACCTACCAGTTCGTCACGACCGACTACTCGAACGCCTACGTCTGGAACAACACGACCGATTTCCTCCCCCTGTTGTACCGGTTCACCGGCGTCTACGCGGGCAACGAGGGGTCCGTGTTGCTGTGGGCGACGCTCGCCTCCATCGTCGCATTCTGGGCGGCGAAGGTCCGCGGCGTCCACGGTCGCAACAGAAAACTCGTGCAGGGCATCACGATGGGAATCGTCTCCTACTTCGGCCTGATGTTGGTCGTCGAGAGTCCCTTTACCACGATTTCACAGGAGTTCCCGAAAGCGGCCGCCGGGTTCGTTCCCGCGACCGGCCGCGGTCTCAACCCGCTCCTCGTGGACCCGTACATGGCGATTCACCCGCCGGTTATGTTCACCGCCTACGCGCTGTTGACGGTGCCGTTCGCCATCGGCGCGGCGCACTTTGTCTCGTTGCTCCGCGGCCAAGGCGGGCTGTTCGAGGAGTGGTACGGGAGCGTCCTCCGCTGGCTCCGCGTCTCGTGGCTGTTCCTGACCGCCGCCGTCTCACTCGGCGCGCTCTGGTCGTACACCGTGCTGGGATGGGGCGGCATCTGGGCGTGGGACCCCGTGGAAACCGCGATTTTCATCCCGTGGCTGTTCCTCACCGCGACGCTGCACGCGGTCACGAACTACCGCGCCGGTCGCAACTACACGGTGCTCGCGCCCGCGATGACCTCGACGGTGTTCGCCCTCGCCATCTACACGACGTCGGTCGTTCGGAGCGGGGTCTTCCGGAGCGTCCACTCGTTCGCCTCCGAGGGAATCGGCCTCTCCCTGCTCGTGCTGATGGGAATCACGGCGCTCCTCGGCGTGGTCGTCCCGCTCGCGTACTGGTTCCTCGAAGCCGACGACGGCGGGTCGAGCGGGAGTGAGTGGGTCACGCGGTCGAACCTGCTTCACCTCGCCGTCCTTATGCTGGGAACGCTCGCGTTCGTCTCCATCTGGGGACTGACGTTCCCCCTCCTCCGCGACCTCACGACCGGTATCGAGGTGCAGGTGAACCCGAAATACTACAACCTCTGGAGCTACCCGGTCGTGCTCCTCACGCTCCTCCTCCTCGGCTTCTACATGGACTTCGACGTCGAAGGACGCGACCGAAGTCTCGTCGCGCTCGGCGTCTTCGCCGTGGCGACCGTCGTGGCGGCGTTCGTCAAGCCGTCTTCGGCGTGGCAACTGGCGTCGGTGTCCGGCAACGACGCGCTCGTGTACCGCATCGTCGGCGGTGCGAGCGCGCTCTCGGTCGTCCCCCCGGCCGCGTACGTCTGTATCGCCATGGTCAAACGGGCGATAGAACGCATCCCCGGCAACCCGCGGCGGTTCCAACTCAAGGAGACGGGAATCACGCTCATCCACCTCGGCGTGGCGATACTGGTCGTCTCGCTGGCGTTCACCTACCTCTTCACCGCCCAGTCTTCCGTCATCATCCAAGACGCTCGGGCCGACGGGTCCGTCCATCAGGTGCCCGATTCGGCGTACGCCGTCCAGTCGGTCGGCTACGACGAAACCACGCTGCCGAAGAACCCCGACCCGCGACGGGCCGCGCTATCGAGCCAGCAGGTGCTCTCGAAGGGGACCTCGTTGAACGGCACCATCAAGGCCGTGTACGGGACCGTCACGAACGTCAAACGAGGGCCGCGGGCGACCGTGGCGCAACTCGACAACTCCGGGGTGTGGGTCGGCCTGACCGGTCAGAACGGCACCTCGGCCGACCTCTCGCGCGGCGAGGATATCGTCGCCCGGGGTGCGGTCATGTGGAACTACGTGCCGCAAGCCGATGCCGTCGTCGTGACCGACGCACAGAACGTCGGACCCGTATCGAACCCGCCAGCGTCCGTCGATCTGACTCGCGTCCAGAAACGCTCGATGGACCTCCGCGTCTATCGGAACGGTAACCGAATCGCCGCAGGGAGCGTGGGGCAGCGACGGTACGTCAAACAGGGCGGTATGCAGGTTCGAGACGTGCTCATCGACCGCGGACTCACCCAAGACACGTACGTCATCGCCGCGCTCAACGACGGGACGGCGTCGCTAACCGTCAAACGCATCCCGCTGATGACGCCGATTCGGGTCGGCGTTCTCTTCCTGCTCGGCGGGATGGTGCTGATACTCCTGTTCGACCCGACGCACGGACTCACCGCCGAATCGGTTCGGTCGACGACGACCGCATCAAAAACGGATCCGACGACATCCGACTGATAACCATTTGACACATCAATGAAACGCTTCGCACTATCGCTCCTCGTCCTCCTCGCTTGCGTCTCGACGGTTCCGCTTGCGAGCGGCGCGGGCGACACGACGGTATCGATTTCCGGAACAGCGACGGTTACGAACGGAACGGCAAACGGCGACACGGTGACGGTGACGCCGCTCGACCGGAACTATCGCCGGGTCGGGCAGTCGGTGAACGCGACGGTGACGAACGGAACGTTCACCGCCGCGAACGTCACGAACGCATCGCTGTACTACGTTCGACTGTCCCACGACGGACTGGCACACTACGCGCTGACGAACGAAACGGACGGCATCTCGTTCGACTTGGGACCGACCCTCTCGGGACGCGTCGTGACCGAAAACGGCTCGGCCGTCTCGAACGCCCAGTTGCTCGTCGCCAGTCCGACCGGCCCGCCCGTCGGACAGGTCAACGCGTCCGAAAACGGAACGTTCAGTATCGGGCCGCTGAAGTCGAACACAACCTACGCGCTGTGGATGCGGATGGCGGGCGTTCCCTACAAGAAGACCGTTACGACGGGGACGAACGCGACGAACGTCCGGTTCGTGAAGCGCGCGCCGACGGACGACGACGGCGTGCTCACCGTCTCCGGCGGCAACCCCGCGAGTCACGTGATGCAGGTTTCGCCACGGCAGAACAGCACCGGCCTGAGCGTCGTCGAGACGCTGACGCTCCGCAACACCGGCGACCGGCCGTTCGTCGGTCCGGTTCGCGTCGCGCTCCCGAACGGGGCCGCGCCGACCGGCGCGATGTTCCGAAATCGCCAGACCACGTTCTCACGACGAGGGTCGGACGTGATAATCAACGCCACCATCGCCGCGAACGACACGGCCCAAATCGGCGTCGCATACGACCTCGAAAACCGGAGCATTCGGAAATCCGTCGACCACGACACCGACCGTCTCGCGGTCGTCCTGCAGGGGTACAATCTCTCGGAGGTGTCTCACTCCTCGAACCTCCGACCGGGGTCGGCCCCGATTTCGATGTTGACGAACGACAAGGCGCTTCGGAGCGGGGACGAGATTCAGGTTCACGTGCCGAAAACGGCCCAACAGTCGGCGAACGGCGGGTCCGGTGACGGTGGCGATGGCGACGGCACCGACTTCCCGACCGTGGTCATGGTGCTGTCCTTCCTGAGCATCGTCATCGGCGGAATGCTCGCGTACCGCGCGCTCTGAACGGTAGAGCTCTATCCCGAACTCTATCCTTCGACCACGTATTCGAACGTCACGAACCCGGCGAGAAAGAGGATGCCGTCGTACGCCAACAGCAGGACGACCCACGAACGGGGACTCTCGCCGGTGGTGAGGCCGCGGGTGAGCGACACCCCGGCCAGCAACACCGGGATGACGAGCGGGACGAGCAACATCGGGAGCAACAGTTCCCTGAGTTGTGACTTCACGGTCAGCAGCGACAGGATGACCCCCGCCGCGGAGAAGCCGAACGAGGCCGCGACGACGATACCGACGAGGGCGGGAACCGCCGCGACCGGCGGCGAGTAATCGAGGAACACCACGACGAACCCCACGGTGAGGAGTTCCACGCCCGCGACGAAGGCGGTCGAACTCACGACCTTGCCGACGTAGATGGCCGACCTGTCGACGGGGGCGAGCAACAACCCGTCGAGGGCGGCGTCCTGTTCCTCGCTGACCGCGCTTTGGATGACGCCGAACGTCCCGGCGAAGACGAACGACACCCAGAGCGCCCCGCTGCCGATGGTATCGAGGTCCACGAACGTCTGCGCGAAGCCGAACGCGAAAACGACGACGACGAGGAGCGAGAACACGACCGCCGTGTTGAGCACGCGCTTCGAGCGCGCTTCGACCAGCAGGTCCTTCCGGACGACCTCGGCGGCGACGCGCAGGAACGCCCGCATCTCAGTCCGCCTCCAAGCCGATGGCGGTCCGGTACCGGTCGATGAACGCGTCCGGCGAGTCGAGGTCGGTCAGCGAAACGTCGCTACGGACGCTCCCGCCGTCGAGAACGAGGCCGCGATCGCAGAAGGCGAAGCCGCGGTCGAGGTCGTGGGTCACCATCACGACCGTTCCGACGCCGACCGCGTCGAGGATGCCGTCGAAGTCGGCCATCGACCGGCGATCGAGTCCGGAGTACGGTTCGTCGAGCAGCAACACGTCGGGGTCGTGCAACAGGGCGCGGGCCAGCGAAAGCCGCTTTCGCATCCCGTGGGAGAACGTGCTCGGGTCGCGCTCGCCGTCCGACCAGAGGCCGACCAACTCCAACACCCGTTCGCACCGCTCGGTATCGACGCCGTGGAGTCGGGCGTGCAGTCGGAGGTTCTCGCGCGCCGTCAACCCCTCGTAGAGCATCGTGTCGTGGGAGAGGACGCCGATTCGTCGTCGGACGCCCGCCCAGTCGGACGAGAGTTCGCGGCCGTCGACGAGAACCCGTCCGTCCGTCGGCGTCGAGAGCGTCGCGAGGATGCGAAGCAACGTCGTCTTTCCCGCGCCGTTCGGACCGAACAATCCGACGCGCTCGCCGTCGGAAACGCCGAAGCTCACGTCGTCGAGCGCCGTGAAGCGCCCGAATCGCTTGGTCAACCCATCGACTTCTATTCGTGTCATCAGTGTCGTCTCTCGACCGGCGAATGCGCGTTCACGACCGGTGGCTACTTCGATTTCTCGGGGGGGTCGGTTCCCTCGTGGGCGCGAACGGAGAGTTTGCGCGCGTCGAGTTTCCCGTCCCGCAGTACGCCCTTGGCGACGACGACGCGCCCGTTCTGCATCGTCTCCGGCATGGTCTTGTCGTACGTCACCCGCACCGAGGTGTTGTTATCGACGACATCGAAGACGACCCGCTCGTTCGACCGGTGAAGGTCGGTCACGCGCCCTTCTAAGTTGACCCAATCGCCGTCGTAGTTCCCGCCCTGGGCCTTCGTCGGCGTGACGAACGTCGTCGTCGCGTTCATCGTCGTCGCCGCGAGAACGAGAAAGAGGACGAGGATTCCGATGCCCCCGAAGAGTAGTTTGTTCCGTTGTTTCATTGCCGAAAGGTGTGTTGCTTCTGCATTGTAAAGGTAGTCTTCGTTCGATACGCCGCCGTCGAGCGGCCAGTCTCGACCGACCGAGAGATACCGCTTCGAACGGGGAGTCGCCCGTCCTCGCCGCTCGGTCGGACGAACGAGTGTCCCGGCATCGTTATCGACACGCAGTGTATCCGCGAATATATGCTTTTGGAAGTATCTTGCAATATTGTACAAATTATTACCTGTTCGACTACGGGAATCGAATCGTCGACGTGGCTCAAATTCTCCCGTCAGCACGCCGAATTCTCATTTGAGAGTTGCGGTGAGTCTCCCGAACAGACGGGGTAAAAGGGAATTTCGCACGAATCTGTAGAAACAGACGTACGACTCGGTTCGTCAGTTCGACGCCAACCGTCGCGTCGTCAGCTTCGACCAGATGTCGGTACTGTTAAGTCAATGATGGACATTACTCAACCAATCGTCGGCACCGCAATGTCCCAGAGCACTCCGACATACCTCCATCAGATACGGGAGATAACCGAAGAGTCGTCGCTCTCCTTTCTCGTGAGCGCCGTCCTCCTCCCGCTTTCGGTCGTAAGTGCGACCGTCCTCGTCAACGACCCGCTGTTGCTGTTGTACGCACACATCGTGAGCGGGACCGTCTGGTTCGGAATGGCGATAGTCTTCCCGGCCGCCCTCATCCTGTATCTGGGAACCGCGAGTCCCGAACGAGCCAAGGCGTTCACCCAACGAGCGATTCCCAAGGTCGTCGTCTTCATGCTCGTCATCAGCTTCACCACCGTCCTCTCGGGGAGTCTCCTCGCGGAGCAGTTCGGGCTGTTGCACGCCGACAACCCGTGGATGCTCCGGGTATTCGTCCTCGGGTGGCTGCTGTGGTTGTTCGGCCTCCTCGTCTCCAACCGCATGCACCTGACGGTGTATTTCGAGGGGAAAGCGCCGTCCCCCGACCCCTCGCGGCTCAAATCCATCGAGAAACGAATCCTCCTCGTCGGGACGTTCGAAACGGCCGTCATGCTGGGAATCATCTTCCTCGTCCTCAACCCCGGGTTCCGCTTCTGGAGCCTGCTGTAGGCACCCGGGGTCGGCCGAGTCGGGTCCGCATCACCCGTTGAACAGCGCGCGGAGTTTCTCGTGTTCATCGCCCTCGTCGTGCCCGTCACTCTCGTCGTTCCCATTACTCTCCTCGCGTCCGTCCGTTTCGTCCGAATGCGTCGAGAGCGCGAGGGCGAGTTTGAGGCGCGCTTTGTGAGCGGACAGGTCACCGGCGAACATCGCACCGGCGTTCCGCAACGTCTCGCCGCCGCCAGCGCCGCCGTAGACCGGCGTCGTCCGCCCCGCGACGCACCGTGACGCGACGACGACCGGCGTCCCGTTTCGGACCGTCGATTCGACGAACTCGCCGAGGTCCGCGGTGACGTTACCGAGTCCTGTACCGTTCACGACGAGGCCGTCCGCGCCCGCGTCGAGCGCGGCCGCCGCCAGTCGTTCGTCCACCCCGGCACCGCTCCCGACGACGAAGACGGTCGGGTCGAGCGAGGCATCCGGGACGTGTTGGGTTTCGCTCCGCGGACGACGGAGAATTCGAACGCCCTCGCGGTCGTGGGTCGCCACCGGCCCGACGCCGGGCGAGGAGAAGGCGTCGAGAGCAGACGTGTGGACTTTCGTCGCGCACCGTGCGCTGTGGACCGCCCCCTCGAAAGCGACGAAGGTCCCGCCGTGTCCGCCGTCCGCGAAGGCCCGTGCCGCCGCGAACGCGGTGACGAGGTTGGCCGGACCGTCCGAACTCCGTTCGTCCGGTCGCCGTTGCGCGCCGGTCAGGAGGACGGGCGTGGTCGGACGACGGGTCGCGTCGAGGTAGTAGGCCGTCTCCGCCATCGTGTCCGTGCCGTGCGTGACGACGATGGCGTCGGTTCCCGAATCGTCGTTCAGTTCGGCGACCCGCTCGCCGACGAGTTCGAGCGTTTCCGCCGTCATCTCGTAGCTCGGAACCTGTGCGACCTGTTCGACAGAGATATCGCCGTACTCGCGTAGCGCCGGGACGCGCTCGACGAGTTCGGCTCCCCGTTCGGTCGGCACCGCGCCGGTTTCGCTGTCGGTGCTCGCAATCGTCCCGCCGGTTCCGAGAACGGTCACGTTCATATGGCGTGATCCTCTCGCTGCGCGAACAAAACACGGGCGGGTGTGGCAGTCCGTGTTTGCCAAACCCTCACATCCCACGGTACGTATTTGGACCGGCGCGTGCTACGCCGTACCGATGATAGTCGCCGGGAAATGTCCCCCGACCGCCGACGAATTGCGGGCCGCGTCGGAGCGCGGTTTCGACGCGGTGGAACTCCACCTCTCGACGGACGACTTGGACGCCATCGAGGAGACGACGGCCGCGTGCCGCGCCGCGCCGGTCGATGTCGTCTCGGTGCACACGCCGCACGTGGCCCTCGACGAACTGACGTACGTCCAGCGCACCAACGACCTCTGTGAGCGACTCGACGCCACGCTCGTCGTTCACTCGATGAAGATACCGTTGAGCAACCTCGGCTACGTCCTCGACCGCATCGACATCACCGTCCCGCACGGCTTCGAGAACTCGACGGGTCACAGCCGTCATTTCCTGACGAACGTCCTGCTCGACGAGAGTCGGCCGCTCGTCCTCGACACCGCACACCTCTACACGGCCGAGGCGGAGTACCGTTCGATACTGGAAACGCTCCTCGCCGCGGACGACATCTCGATTCCCGTCGTGCACTGCTGTGACGGGACGAAAATCACGGACGGACTGGCCTTCGGGAGGGGCACGATGGACATGGAGCGCGTGATTACGGCCCTCCACGAAAACTACGACGGCATCGTCGTGCTGGAGGTCATGCCCGACGAACAGGCCGACGCGCTGGAGAAATGGCGCGACGTGATTCAGCGGAGGTGACGCCGATAGCACCCGAAAACGTATGATTTCGTGACTCGAATTCGGAGGTATGTCTTCCCCGCCGCGTCGAATCGGGTGGTCGTTCGAACCCGACGATTCGCGTCTCCTTCGGCTGCTGTCCTACTGCTCGTTCGGCGTCCTCGGCGGGATGTGGGTGTTCGCGGTCGTCGTCGCGGCATCGCTTTTCCTGCGGGGACCCCTTCCGATACGCGGACTGCTGGCCGCCGGATTCCTGTTCGCCGTCTTCGTCTGGCTGACGCACCTGCGCCCGCTGTTCGAAGCGGACGGACGACTGTCGCATCTCGAACCGCGCTGGCTGTTCGTCGCGTCGCTGTTCGGTGGCGGTGCGGTCTCGCTAACGCTGGGCGTCGGAACGGTCCTTGGATTCCTCCTCTTGTTGGGGTTCATCGCGGTCCCGGCGGTCCTCGTCTCGGCGCTCCAATCGACCGGCGATATCGACGCCGAGAAGCGGACGATGACCTATCGCGGCCGCGAGGTTCCGCTCGACGGACTCTCGGGCGTGCGTCGGTTCCGCCTCGGCGGTCTCTCCCTCCACTGGTTTTCCTACGCGCCGGGCGCGTCGAACGTCACCACGCCGCGGTTCGTCGTCATCCCGACCGACGCGGCGGCGGACGCGAAACGGGTGTTCGCTGCCGCCGTCGCGGCGGAACCGAGCGACTTCGAACGTCCCAACCCGGCGGTTCGCTACGCGCTTGCCGCCTTCGGCGTGTTCTTCCTCGGCTTCGCCGCCGTCCTCGTCGTCGTCATGCCGGGCGGAGAGGACGCGGCGGTCGTCGAGACCTACGCACTCCTCGTGTTCGGATTCGTGGGCGTCGGCTTTCTGGGTGCCGCCGCCGTTCACGGATAGCGGTCGTGGCGTCGAACCGCGACCTCACGACCGCGAGCGCCGACGTTCGGCCGCCGGAACGAAGCCACTGAATCGTACTGGAACCACTGATTCGGAGTTTGTGAAACTGATCAGCTGCTGGAGAGCACTATTTCCTACTGAAAGTGACTAATAAATACTGGACGATACTATCAAACGCGAAACGAACGGTTGCATCCGCGACATCAGCGCGACTCTCCCTGCCGACCGGCGACTACTCCGGCCTTCCGTCCTCGATGGCCCAGCGGTGGTCCGACGGGAGCGACACGGCGACCGTCTCGCCGGGCGACAGCGACCGGGAACTGAACGCGGTCAACTCCTCGTCGCCGAGCGAGAGCGTGACCCGATTGCCACCGTCCCGCGGCGTGACGCGACCGACGGTGGCCGAAAGCGACGCGTTCGTCGCCGCACCGTCGAGTTCCACGAACTCGGGGCGGATGACGACGTGCGTCGCGGACGGTCGGGGAACCACCTCGTCCGGAAGCGCCGCCGCAGGGAGGCAGTTCGACCCGGTGAACCACGCGACGAACGGCGTCGCGGGGCGTCGAAACACCTCTTCGACGGTGCCGAGTTGGACGATGCGGCCGTCTCGCATGATGGCGATGCGGTCGGCGAGCGCGCGGGCGGTCGTCCGGTTGTGGGTGACGTAAATCGAGGTGACGTCGTCGATGAGGTCTTGGAGGTCGTCGCGGAGCACCTCGCGGGTCGGCACATCGAGCGCCGAGAGCGGTTCGTCCAACAGCAACGCCTCGGGTCGGATGGCGAGCGAGCGCGCCAGCGCGACGCGTTGGGCTTCCCCGCCGGAGAGGGTCCGCGGCCGACGGTCGGCGAGGTGCGCGACACCGAGGTCGGCGAGGACCGATTCCGCGTCGAGCGCGTCCGGGTGGTATCGCGCGCCGAACGCGACGTTCTCCCGGACGGTCAGGTGCGGGAAGAGCGCGTAGTCCTGAAAGACGAAGCCGAAGTCCCGCTCCTCCGGCGGGTCGTCCGTCACGTCCCGCCCATCGAAGAAGACGCGCCCCGAGTGGCCGTGATAGCCCGCGACCGTTTCGAGCAGGAGCGTCTTGCCGCTCCCGCTGGGGCCGAGCACGACGAGCGTTTCGCCCGTCTCGACTTCGAATCCGGCGTCGAGGTCGAACGGATCGGCTCCCGACGTGGTGAACGTCGCGCCGATGTCTATCTCGAAGCTCATAGCACGCTCCCGGATTCGGTGTCGGTGAGCAGTCGAACGACGAGGAAGATGCCCGCGCTCATCACCAGCAGGATGAACGCGACGGCGCTCGCGTCCGCCAGCCCCGCCGAGGTGAAGGTGTTGAAGATGTACACCGGAGCGTGCTGTGCGACGGTTTCCTCGCCGGTGAACGGATAGAAGAAGTTCACGCTGTAGGCGACGACCGCGACCGCGCCGAACTCCGAGACGCCGCGCGCCCACGCGAGGACGCCGCCGGTGAGGATGCCCCGATACGCGAGGGGAATCTGAATCCGCCGGAAGGTCTCGAACGGCGTCGCGCCGTGGCTCCGAGCGGCGTATTCGAGGCGGGAATCGATGGTTTCGAACGCCTCGCGGGTCGTGTTGACCGCGAACGGCGCGCTCACGAACGTCAGCGCCAGCACCATCCCGGTGATGGTCGTCAGCACCGACACGCCCGGAAACAGGCCGCGCCGCCCGAAGCCGAACAGGATGAGGATTCCGGCGACCGAGTGGGGAACTACGAGGGGCAAGTCGACCAGACTCTCGACGATTGCCTGCCCGGTAAAGCCGCGCGCGAGGAGGTAGGCGAGCGGCACGCCGAAGGCCAACGACGCGACCGTGGCGAGCAGCGGGCCGTAGACGGTGAGATACAGCATCGTGTGGACTTCGGAGGAACGCGCCGCCTCGACGATGAGGGACGGGTTTTGGCGCGTGATGAACATGACGAGGGGCATCCCGAGCGCCAGCAGGAGGACGACGCCGAACGTGGCGGCGGCGACGCCGAACCAGCCGTCGTTCGCGCGCCAGCCGAGCAGGGCGGCGCTCCCGAGCGCGACGCCGACGTAGAGCGTCGGCCGGCCGATGACGTACAACGTCCCGAATGCGATGACCTGCACCGTCAGGACGGCCAGCACGACCGACCCGCGACCGAGCATCGCGGTCGGGTGCGTCCGATACCCGCCGTCTTCGTAGTTTGAATCGCTCATGGTTTCCGAATGGTTCCCCCGGACTCGTTATCGACCGTTTGTGCGACCGCCCTATAGTTCGAGCGGACCGAGCGACGATTTCGCTTCCGCGTGGTTCATGACGACCTTCGGAACGGCGTCCGTCCCGCTTTTCGGCACAACGGCGGGTTTCACGGGTTCGAATCCGTTCTGCTTCAGAATCTTCCGGCCCGGTTCCGATATCATGTACTCGACCCAGGCCGCTCCCGCATCGGAGTTCTTCGCGTTGCTCGGCACCGTGATGCCGTAGGCGATGGGCGCGCCCGTGTACGTCTCGTTTTTCGTCTCCACCTCCGCCTTCGCGTAGTGTTTGGCGTACTTCGAAGTCGCCTTGGAGAGGTCCACGGACGATTGGAGGTCGACCGTCTTCAGGTCGTGGCTCTTCCCCGCGGACTGGTACTCCCACGCGTAATCGAGTTCGCCGGATTTCAGTTGCCCCACGAGGTCCGTCTCGGTTCCCGACGGGATTTTCGCCTTGTCGATGAGCGCCTTCGACGTGCTCTCGTCGTACAGTTTATCGCCGTCGAGCGGGACCGCGCCGAGTTGCATCGTCATCACCGAGCGGTAGCCGTTCGGGTCCACGGCGGGGTCCGAATGGGCGAACGTCACGTCGTCCCGGCCGAGGATTTTCCACCAGTTGTCCGGTGAAATCTCGTCCGCGCCCGTGGATTTGTCCGTGTACGCGATGGTCATCGCGTTGGTGGCGAACACGGCGTACCACTTCGCGTACTTGGGAACCATCATGTCGCGGATGAGCCGGTAGTCGGACACGGCGAGCACGTCGGCGGAGCGGCCGAGATTGGTTATCTTCTTCGTCGAACCGACCGACCCCTTCGCCTCGCGGTTGACCTGCACGTCGTATTTCGACTCGAACTTCTTTTCGGCGTCCTCGAACGGCGCGGAGAGGCTCCCCGCGTGGAAGATGGTTATCGTCCCCGAGAGGTCCTTCGAACCGGACGAGTCCGTTCCGTCGGTCGTCGACGTCGAGTCGCCTCCCGTCGAACTCGTCTCGCCGCTGCCGCCGTCGCCGCCGTCGTCGTCGCCGGACGTACACCCGGCGAGGGCGAGCGCGCCGGTCGTCGCCGTTCCCTGAAGAAGCCGCCGTCGCGTTATGGTCGGTCGGTCAGTCATGAATAGAACATCGTTGTATCGTTCGTCATATAACGGTTGTGGTGCACTCAACGACCGCTCAAACCATAGCCTTTTCCGGTGGTGTGACGCCGCCGTTCACGCGACCGGACGAACTCGTTTAGCGGTCCACCACCTCGTAAAGCGGGTTTGGAACCGTGCCGTGCTCCGAGGCGTGCGGACGGCCGTCGGCGTCCTCGTAGCCGTAATCGAGGAGGCGGTTCCGGTTGAGACAGAGCTTCGTGAACTCGGGACGGAGCAGGTCGAACAGTTCGAAGCGGTCTTCCAGTTCCGGGAACTCGGCCTGATACTCCTCGACGGCCTCCCGAACGCCCAGCCAGAACCGCTCTTCCGAGTAGTCCGAATGCGTCTCGAGCGCGTCGGCGACGTAGCGGAAGACGCAGACGAACAGGCCGGAGAAGATGAACTGACAGAGGCCTTCGGGCGGTTCGGTCCTGAGGACCACCCGAAGTTCGTCCGGGAGCGACTGGAGTTCGGGCAACGGTTGGTCGCTGACGTTCACGTCGTCAACGAAGTCCTTCACCGCGAGGCGGTGCGGTCGGCCGTCCTTCAGCACCAACATGGTGTTCTGACCGTGCGGCGAGAACACCGTCCCGTAGCGATAGAGGTAGTGGAGCAGCGGCGGGAGCACCGTCTCGAACAGTTCGTCCAGCCACGCTTCCATCGACAGGCCGGACTCCTCCACGAGCGATTCGAGGTACGGCGTCCCGTTTTCGACGTGCATGAGCGACGACAGCGTGATGGCGCTCTCGTCCCCGTCGAGGAAGGTGTAGATGCTCTCGCGCCAGACGCAGCCGAGCAGTTCGTCGTACTGGTACGCCGACCCGTCCAGTTGCGAGAAGTCGGGGTGGTCGTAGTTCAGCCCCGCGATTTCGCCGGGGAGAATCAGGTCACACTCCTCGCGGAGGAACTCGTCGTCCTCGTAAATTCCCTTGATGTACTCCGTGACTATCGGCGCGACTTCGGTTCGCTCGCCCGGTAGTCCGCGGTAGACGAGCGTGTTGAGGATGCGGAGCGGGAGTTTGACGTGGTGGCGCTCCAGTTCGTCCACGTTGACGAACGTCCGAATCGACTGCTGTGGGAGGTACTCGTCGGGACCGTCGCCGAGCGGGACGATGGCGTTCGACGCGATTTCGTCCGCGAACAGTTGGACGACGCTGTTGTCCCACTGCCACTCGTGGACCGGCAGGAAGTAGTAGCCGTCCGGGTCGAGACCCTTCGCTTCGAGTTTCGCTCGGAACGCCCCGTACAGGTCGCCGAGCTCGTCGGCGACGAGCGATTCGTGGTCGAGCCCCGAGACAGCGCTGAAGGTGGCCCGCTCGCGGGAAACCGCGAGCCACGAGAGCGTCACCGGTTGTTTCCGTTCGGGCGCGTACTCGAGGTAGTCGCCGTAGCCGAAGCCGAGGCGGCCCTTGTTGTAGGTTATCCACGGGTGACCGGTCATCTCGCCTTCGAGTTCGGCGTAGTCGAGCGCCGTGAGGTCCCGCTCGCCGTCGCGGGATTTCGCCTCGATGTGGGCGTCCGCGAGCATCGTGTTGCGGTACTCTCGAATCAGGTGTCCGGCGGTCATGTCCGAGACGCCGATGGTCCCCTGCGCGTCGAGCAGGAACCCAACGGGGTCCGTCGCTGGTTCCCAGTCGCCGGACTCCCGGCGCTCGACGGACTCGGGGCGGATGCTCCGCCAGTCGAACAGTCGTTCGTCGGCCTCAAACCGGTACTCGACGCCGTCCGACAGGCCGAGGTGGAAGTAGCCGTCCTCGGTTCGTCGGGGGGCGATGAGTTCCTCGTAGCCGAACTCCGCCAGCATCTTCGCCAGCAGTCGCCGACCGACCGTCTCCCAGATTTCGGCGTCCAGTGCGTTCCGAAGTCGTTCGTACTCGATACTGCTGTCGGTGCTATCGATGTCGTTCGAATCCTGTGTTGGGGTTTGCATCGTCAGTCCTCCTGCGCGGGTGTCGCGCGTTCGTCGTCCAGTCGTTCGCTTCCGGGTGCTTTCGAGCAGAACCGCTCGACGGAGAAATCCTGAAAAACGGTGTCCTCGTCGATCGGATACCGTTTTTCGCCGAGCACCGACTCGACGATGACTGCGTTTCGCTGACAGCCCAAACCGAGGTCGGGCGTCCCGACGCCGTGGCTGTACAGGTCGGCGTTCTGCACGAACAGGCGGCCCGCGCCGTCGAACTCGATTTCGTAGTTCTCGGCGATGCGAAGGCGTCCCTTCGCGTCGCGGGAGATTCGGTCCTCGATTCCGGCGAGGAATGACGGCCTCGGGCGGTGATAGCCGGTTCCGAGGACCACCACGTCGCTTTCGTGGGCGAACCGCTCGCCTTCCTGCCACTGCTCGCAGGTCAGGCGGTAGCCGTCGTCCGTCGCCTCTATGTCCGCGACTTCGGTCGTGGCGAGCATGCCGACGTCCGGGTCCGCGTCGCCGATGGAGCGCTCGTACAACAGGTCGTAGATTTCCTCGCTCGTCTCGGGGTCGATTCCCTTGTACAGCAGGTCCTGTTCGGACACGAGGCCGTCCTTTCGCTCCTGTGGCAGGTCGTAGAAGTACTCGGTGTACTCGGGCGTGAAGTGCTGAAGACCCAGTTTCGAGTACTCCATCGGGAAAAATCCCGCCGAGCGCGTGAACCAGTCGAGTCGGAAATCCGTCTCCGACCGGTGTTTCAGCAGGTCGAGGAACACCTCGGCGGCGCTCTGACCCGACCCGACGACCGTAATCGCCTCGGCGTCGAGACAGCGCTCGCGTCGGTCGAGATAGCGCGCGGTATGGAACACGTCCTCGCTCGGATGTCCCCGTAGCGCCTCGGGAATCCGCGGGACGCTTCCGACGCCGACCATCACGTTCTCCGCGCGGCACTCGAACGTCCCGCCGTTTTCCGGGTCGCGGGCGGTGACGTGGAACACCTCCCCCTCTTCGTCGTACCGAACGTCGGTCACGTTGCGGGAGAACGCCGTGTTGCCGAGCGTTTCGGCGACCCACTTGCAGTAGTCGTCGTACTCCCGCCGCGGCACCTGAAACGTCTCGTAGAAGTAGAACTCGTAGAGGCGGTCCGCCTCCCGAAGGTAGTTCAGATACGTGTACTCGCTGGTCGGGTCGGCGAGCGTCACGAGGTCGGCGAGGAACGGCACTTCGAGGGTCGCGTCCTCGATGAGCATGCCGCCGTGCCACTCGAACTCGGATTCCCGTTCGAGGAACAGCGCGTCGCTCTCCGTGTCCTCGAGCAGGGCCGCCAAACCGAGGTTGAACGGGCCGAGACCGATGCCAACGACGTCGTAGCTGTCCGTCGAACGTTCGCCGCCCGTCATCGACCCAGCACCTCCGTCTCGAACCGCTCGCGGTTACAGACCATCAGCAGGGCGTCCTTTTCCTCCAACGACAGCTCCCGTCGGGGTTCGAACCCGCACTTCTCGAAGACGTGCATGACCTTGTCGTTGCGAACGTCGGGTTCCGTCACGATTCGGTCCGTCTCGTCGTGGCGGAACTGGAACGCCGTCATGGCCCGAAGGAGGGGTTCGGCGTAGCCGTGGCCCAGGAACTCCGGGACGCCGATGAGCAGGTGGATTCCTCGGTCCGTCGGCTTCGCATCGTAGTGTGCCGCGAGGTCGTCCTCGGCGGCCCAGTACGATTCCCAGTAGCTCATGGGAACGTGGTCGAGGTGGCCGACGTAGAGCGTCTGGTGGTCGTCGGCCAGCTTTTCGGCGAGCGTCCGTCGGAACTCGGGAAGCGGGTCGTCCAACTGCCAGTACGGCAGGACGTGGGGTTCGTTCAGCCAGCGGTGGAGGCGGCCGAGGTCGCGGTCCATCGACGCCTCCCGGAACGAAATCGTCTTTTCCGCGCCCTCGTCGCGCGTCTGGAACTCGTAGTTCGACGCCACGAGTCCGGCCGGACCGGTCATGGTTTCACCTCCAATTCCGTCACGAGCGGGTTGGGGACGTCCGAATAGACGGACTGGTTTTCGAGCGTGCCGGTGAGTTCGTCCATGCCGCGGAACCGGGTGAGCAGGTTCGCCTTGCACGCGACCCGCCGCTCCGTGAGCAAACTCGTCGCCAGCGACGACTCCTCGCGCTCGTACTCCACGAGTGATTCGAGTTCCTCTCGAAGGAGCGAGAGCAACTCGCGCTCGTCCACGAGTCCGGCACAGCCGAACGCGTTGACCACCCCGAACGCGTTGTTCAGGACCACGTAGTAGCGGATTCGCTCGTCCGCCAGCGCGTCCGAGACGAGCGTGTCCGCGCGTTCGGCGACGCCGGGGAGGAACTTCTCTACTTCTTCCCGCGTCGATTCCACGAAGTAGTAGCCCTGGTTGTCCCGGTAGCGGAACTCGTCGGGATAGCCGTCTTCGAGCGTCAGCACGCTGTTCTGCTGGTGGGCTTCCAATCCGACGCCGCGGGTCAGGTAGAGCCACAGCACCGGTCGGATGGCGACGGAGAGGTACTGCCTGAACCAGTCACGACTCACCGCGGCGGTGCTTCGGCCCTCCCGCCCCGCGATTTCCTCCACGATGTTGGCGAGACGCGAGTTCCCGCCGGACAGCGAGTCCTGACAGAGCCCAACGATGGGCGTCGCGTTCCTCGCGTCCTCGCCGCGGAAGGGGTTCTCGCGCAGGACGACTTCGAACCCGGATTCCGCCCCGTCGCCCGCTTCGACCGTCAGGTAGGCCGGGTCGCGCACGACATCGAAGTCGGGGAACCGCGACCGCAGTTCGTCCCCGAGGTCCGTGTCCATGAGTTCGGTGATGACGACGCCGCGTTCCAGTTCGGGCCGCTTGTTCGTGCGCTCGGAGTTCGTGATGGTGACGGCGAGCGACCCCTTCACCATGAACGACGATTCCGGGCTGTACAGCGTCCGAACCGACGACGTGGGATAGAAGTCCCGACCCCGCGGGCCGAGATAGTCCAGTTCCCCGTCGTCCACCAACGATGCCACGAACGGCTTTCGGAGCAGGTGTTCGGCCTGCCACGGGTGGACCGGAATCAACGCGTCGTCGCTCTCGACGTGTTCCGCGACGAACGACCCGGAGACGGCTGGATCGTCGCGCAGTTCGGATTTCACCCACTCGGTCGCGCTCTCGTCCCGCGCCGAATCGTGCGCGACGACGGCGGGGGACGCCCGGAAGTAATGAAGCGGGAACGACCCGCGCAGTTCCGGGGCGTACGTCGGCGCGTCGCGCGCGGCGATTCCCTCCCTGCTCTTCGGCGTTGGGTGGAGCAGGTGGCCGAAGACGAGCGACTGTTCGGCGTCGACGAACTCGAAGTCGGTGCCGTACAACCCATCGAGGTCGTCGGCGCGCGCTTCGACGAACCGCTCCGTCGCCCGCTTGCTGGACAGCACGCGTCCGAGCAGTTCGTCCGTTGCGTGGTCGTTCGCGCGCTTTTGCGACAGGTCCTCGACGACGAGCGACGCAAGCGTGGCGTAGTCGAGCGTCGTCCACTCGCCGCCCGCCCGGAACCGCGCCGGGAGGTCGAACAGGTGGCGACCCGTCTCCGACAGGTACGAAAGCGGAACGACGACTTCGACGCCGACGGCCGACAGTTCGAACCGAATCGCACACCCCGACTCCGCCGAGGAATCTTCGACGACCTCGTAATCCCCCGTCTCCCGGAGATAGGAGTTGAGGAAAGCGTGAGTCGTCGCGGCGGCGGCCACGGCGTCGGGGTCGTCGGTCGCGTTCGGGGGAATCATCGACTCACCCCCGGCGAGACGGCACACAGCGAATCGCCGCGCCGTTCGAGCGTATCGAGGACGGCGGCGACGTCCGAGAGCGTCGTCCGCGGGTTGAGGAGGGTGAACTTCAGCGCGGAAACGCCGTCGACTTCGGTTCGGGCGAGGACCGCCTCGCCCTCTCGGAGCAGCGACTCGCGTATCGCCTCGTTTATCCATCCCAGCAGGTCGTCGGAGAGGTCGTCGTGCGGCCGATAGCGGAAGACGACGGCGTTGAGCGTCGGTTCGGCGACCAGTTCGAACGAGTCGTCCTCCGAGAGCAGGGCCGCGACGTCCTCGGCGAGGTCGACGGTGCCGTCGATGAGGTCGGCCAATCCGCTCAGCCCGACGGCTTTGAACGTGAGGTACGGTTTGAGCGCGTCGAAGCGGCGCGTCGTCTGGGTGGATTTGGCGACGAGGTTCGGCGCGTCGTCCCCTTCCGGATTGAGGTAGGAGGCGTTTCGCGCTATGTGTTCGTACCGCGAGCCGTCGCGGAGCAGGAACGCGCCACAGCTGATGGGCTGGTAGAACAGTTTGTGGAAATCGACGGCAATGGAGTCCGCGCGGTCGATGCCGGAGAGGCGGTCGCGGTGGCGGTCGCTCGCGGCCAGCGCGCCGCCGTAGGCCGCATCGACGTGGAACCACAGGTCGTGTTCGTCCGCCCGGTCGGCGAGTTCGGAAAGCGGGTCGATGCTCCCGAAGTCCGTCGTTCCGGCGGTGCCAACGAGGACGAACGGGACCAGTTCCCGCCCGTGGAGGTCCGACAGGGTTCGGTCGAGCGCGTCCGGACACATCCGTCGGTTCTCGTCGGTTTCGACCGTCGTCACCGCGTTCTCCCCCAAACCGAGGTGGGCGGCGGCCTGTTCGGCCGTGAAGTGTGCCTCCTCGGAGCAGAGGATTCGCATCGCCTTCGCGCGGGGCGGGAGCCCCGAGCGCTGTACGTCGGTGCCGAAGCGGTCCGCGGCGAACCGCTCGCGGGCGAGCAGGAGTCCGAGGAAGTTCGACCGCGTGCCGCCGCTGGTGAACACCCCGTCTCCGGCGTCGGCGTCGTAGCCGAAGAGCGAACAGAGGTCCTCGACCATCCGCGTTTCGAGCATCGTCGCCGCCGGACTCTGGTCCCACGAATCCATCGACTGGTTCGTCGCCGAGAGCATCGCCTCCGCGGCCAAACCGGGAACCGTCGGGGGACAGTGGAGGTGGGCGAAACAGGTCGGGTTCGAGACGTTCACGGAGTTCCGGAGTATCGGCATCGCGTCCTCGATGGCTTCCTCGACACCCGTACCCTCCTCGGGAATCATCGGTTCGTCCGCGAACAGTTCCCGAAGCGATTCCGGCGACTGACCGGAGTAGGGTTGCTCGTCATCGACGGCCGAGTCGAGGACGGCGTCGGTCGCTTTTGCCATCGCCCGCCGGTAGGCGTCGTCCCCCTCGTCGCTGCCGAGGAACAACGAGTCCGCGCCCTCACGGTTCTCGATCTCCTTCGCGTTGGCCTTCGTCATGCCGTCACCACCTCGCGCTCGGCCGCCGCGACAGCGTCGTGGAACCGTTCCGCGATGGCGTCGATGTCGTCCTTCGTGACGACGAGCGGCGGGAGGAATCGGACGGTGCTGCCGTGACGGCCGCCCAGTTCCACGATGAGACCCCGGTCGAAACACTCCCCGCGGACGGCCGACGCGAGGTGCGGCGCGGCGGGATAACTGCCGAGTTCGTCCGATTCGGCGGTCGAGTCCACGATTTCGGCACCGAGCATCAGCCCGCGGCCGCGAACGTCGCCGACGAAATCGAACGTCTCGGCGGTCCCGTCGAGGTGCCCCCGGAGGCGCTCGCCCATCCGCTCGGCGTGAGCGGCGAGGTCGTTTTCGAGGACGTACTCGATGGTCGCCTGCCCGGCGGCCATCGCCAACTGATCGCCGCGGAACGTCCCGGCGTGGGCACCCGGTTCCCAGACGTCGAGCGATTCGTCGTAGACCACGACCGCGAGGGGGAGGCCGCCGCCGACGGCTTTCGAGAGCGTCACCACGTCCGGCACGATGTCCGCGTGTTCGAAGGCGTACGTTTCGCCCGTCCGGCCGAGTCCGGTCTGAATCTCGTCCGCGATGAGTGGGATGTCGCGTTCGCGGGTCATCCGCCGAATCTCGCGGGTCCATTCGTCGGGGGCGGGAACCGCGCCGCCCTCGCCCTGCACGAGTTCGAGCACCATTCCGGCGGGGGCGACGATGCCGCTCTCCGGGTCGTCCAGCAGTCGTTCGACGTACCGACTCGACGTTCGGTGGCCGTCCTCGCCGCCGATGCCGAACGGACAGCGGTAGTCGTAGGGGTACGGCAGGTGGTGTACGTCGGGCATCGTTCCCGGAACGGACGCCTTCGGGTCGGTGTCGCCCATCAGTCCGAGCGCGCCGTGGGTCATCCCGTGATAGCCGCCCTGAAACGCGAGGAGGGAGCGGTTTCCGGTCGCGGTCTTGACGAGCTTCAGCGCCGCCTCGATGGCGTCGGTTCCCGCGGGGCTACAGAACTGCACGCGCGCGGCGTCGACGAACTCGTCGGGGAGGCTCTCGAACAACCGGTCCACGAACGCGTCCTTCGTCGGCGTCGTGATGTCGAGCGTGTGGAGCGGGCCGCTCGCGTCCAACACGCCCTCGATGGCCTGCACGACGACCGGGTGGTTGTGACCGAGCGCGAGCGTCCCCGCACCCGCGAGACAGTCGTAGTACTCCCGACCGTCCACGTCCGCCACCGTGACCCCCTCCGCGCGCTCGATTGCGAGGGGGAGATGACGCGGGTACGTCCGCGCGTTCGACTCGCGCCGCGCCTGTTTTGCGAGCAGCCGCTCGCTTTCGGAACGGCTCATCGAGACCACTCCGTCGGTTCGCGTGGTAGAGCCGTCGCTATCCGTGCTCTTCGGGGCTTCCATCGCTGCATACGGGTTTTAGGCTAGCCTAAACCAACGTAAACCCATCGGTTTTTAGGCCTGCCTAAACATTACCGGATGGTAATGTTCCGATGCCACGAAATAATATTTATCCTCCATTGTCGGATTACTTCCGGGCGCGCGCAGCCGTTTTGCCCTGTTCGACGCGCCCCGAGCTGTCACGACTCTGGTTTCGAAGAGATTCCTCTCGGACAACACTTTGTACCCCGCCGACGTACCCGTGCGCGGGGGGACCTATGGAAGACGTAGACGAAAACAAGGAAGTAGTCAATCGGCTCATCAACGAATTCGTCAACGAGGGGAACGAGGCGGTCGCGGACGAACTGCTCGCGGCGGATTACGTCCGCTACGACCCCGACGCCCCGTCGGGGACGCAGGACGCGGACGAGTTCGAAGAGATGATTCGGACGTTCGGGGAGGCGTTCCCCGACGCCGAGGTGAAAATAGAGGAGATGATCGGAGAGGGTGATTTGGTCGTGTTCCGCGGCACCGAAACCGGCACCCACGAAGGCGAGTTCGTCGGCCACGAACCGACGGGCGAGACGTTCGAAATCACGGGCCTCGCCATGCACCGCGTCAGGGACGGCCAAATAACGGAAACGTGGGCCAACTGGGACATGCTCGGGATGATGCAACAGCTCGGCATCGTCCCGACGCCCGACGAACTGACCGAACTCTCCGACTGACCGACTCGTTCATTTTTCCGCCCGGCGGTGAAACCAACCGGCAGCTTCCTGTTTCGTACACACGTAGTGTCTCCCATGGGGGAAGTTGCCGTCGGGGAAGCCGAAGAACTGGAGACCGTTTTGGAAGACACCGACTCGCTGGCAATCGTCTGTCACTACCAGCCGGACCCGGACTGTCTGGCGAGCGCATATGCGCTCCAATGGATCGCCGCGCGAAACGGCGTGACCAACACGGACATCTTCTATCAGGGCCACATCACCCACCAGGAGATTCGCTCGTTCATCGGCATCTTCGACATCAGCCTGCAGGATATCGACGACGCCTCCCTCGAGAGCTACGATATCGTGGCGTTCGTGGACCACTCGATTTCCGGCACGGAAGTCGAAATCCCGCCGACCGTCCACGCCGATGTCGTCATCGACAACATGGAACCGCCCGGAGACCCTGACGCCTCGTTCGTGGACATCCGACCGGAGTACGGTTCGACGGCGGCGATTCTAGCCGAGTACGTGACCAACTGGGACGATGACCCGCCGGAACTGGTCGCCTCGGCGTTGCTCTTTGCCATCCACCGAGAGCGACTCGACGACGTTCGCTATCCGACCAGACTCGACTACCGAGCGGCGCTCGACCTCTTTCCGTACGCGGACATCGACCTCATCGAGGAGGTGTACGGGTCGTCGCTCACCCCGGAGACGCTCGATGCGGTCGGACGGGCCATCCATCACCGGACCATGCGCGGGTCCGTCCTCGTTTCCAGCATCGGACAGACGTCCGACAGCGGCGCGCTCCCACAGGCCGCGGAGTACCTCCTCCGACTCGAAGGCATCAGGACCGTCCTCGTCATGGGCGTCGTCAACGGCGACCTCTGGCTCAGCGGGCGCTCGTTCGACCCCCGCATCGACATCGGGATGGCACTCAACGACGCGTTCTCCGAGTTCGGCACCGCGGGCGGCCACCAAGACCGGGCGGGCGGACAACTGTCGCTCGGCATCTTCGCGGACACCGACATGGACTCGCCCGTCATCAACGAACGCCTCTTCCAAATCGTCGCCGACCGATTCTTCGGGGCGCTCGCGCTCGACGAAGACTGACCACTTCGAACGGCATCAACAGACCCAGCACGTATCGGTTTCGGTGATGACGACGGAATTACTCTGAACTTGACTTCGAACACCCCCCGCCTTCTCACTTCGTCGGGTTCGGTTCAAATGGGACGACGTTGCGGAGATGTGGACCTCGAAAGCCCCCGCCACGCTTGCGGCCGCTGTGCGGAATATTCTGGCCGCTCCGCGCCGGAAGAGCTCTGCTTTTCCGAGCCACCCCTCGCTTCGCTCGCGGCGACAACGCCCAGCCAGAATACTGGCCCGCACAGCAACCACGACGAACGAGAGCGGGCGGCCCCTTTCAGTCCCAACCACAAACCGGTTCCGCACAGCACCGCGACGGCCACACCCTCCCCAACCGATTCGCTTCCCTTCGTTCCGCTCATCCCTCGCACGCTTCACCGGGGCGACTCGGACGGGGTGTCCTCGTCGCCCCGCCAGCGCGCGCCATCCGGTACATCGAATGCGGGAAGCGGGTTTGGCGTCGAGAAGCGGATTTGACGTCGGGAATCGAAGTGGTCCGAGAACGGTCACGCGTCCGCTTCCGTCCCGCCGCCGTCACGAAGTCCGGCGACGAGCGTCCGCCGTTCGGTCAGCGCGAAGCCCGTTGCGATGACGACGAATCCGGCGACGGTGTGGAGCGTGATGGTCTCGCCGACGAGGAGCCAGCCCGCAATCGCGGTGACGACGGGGACGACGTAGGAGACGAGCGCCGTGCGAACCGCGCCGATGCGCACGATGAGTTCGAAGTACGCCGAGTACGCCCCCGCGGTGGCGACGACGCCGAGGTAGGCTATCGATACCAGAAGCGTCGAACTCCACGCGGTCGAAACGTGTTCGCCGAGTCCGTAGCTCACGGCGTGGAGGGAGAGGCCGCCGAACAGGAGGCCCCAACTGGTCGTCACGAGCGTCGGAAGCGTCGTCTCGAACCGCCGCGTGAGGACGGTGCCGAACCCGAGACAGCCCGCGCCACAGAGGAGTATCCACGGGCCGAGTCCCCGCGCCGAGAGGAGCATCTCGGGGGTCGGGTCGGCGACGATGGCGACGCCGAGAATCCCGAGGACGACGCCGAGGAGGGAGACGACCGAGAGCCGTTCGCTCGGCAGCAGCGCCCACGCGAAGAGCGTCGCCAGTATCGGATTGAGCGCGAATATCACGGCCGCGACGGCGCTCGGCGTGGTCTGCTGGCCGACGAACAGGAAGGCGTTGGTTCCCCCCGCGACGAACAGCCCGGCGGCGAAAACGGTGAGCCAATCGCCGGTCGTCGTCGGTCGCCAGTCGTCGAACCACGCGACGACGGACGGCAGGAGGACGACCGCCGCGATGTCGAGGCGGCTCGCGGCGAAGAACACCGGCGGGAGGTTGTGCAGGCCGACCGAGATTGCGACGTAGGAACCCCCCCACGCCAGCGCGACGAAGGCGAAGAGCGCGGCGACGAACCGGGAGCGAGAACTGGACACGTTCGTCCCGACAGGTCCGAGGGATAAAGCGGTGCTGACGCGGGCGAGGCTCGCCGGATGAACGGCGAGCGCGCGAAGGGCGACCCGACGAGCGACCTATCGCCGACGGAAGTAGCCGAGCGCGCCCAGACCGAGCGCGCCGAGGAGCGACACCGCGCCGAGTTGACTCGCCGACGGCGTGTCGTCACCCGCCGATTTCGTATCGGACGGGTCGCCGGTCGTCCCCGACGAGGGGTCCCCACTGGCCGACGTTGACGCGGTGGACGTGACGGACGAGGTGGTCCGTGTCGTGGACGGTGAGGTCGTCGTGGGTTCGTCGGTCGTCGGGAGCGCGTCGAACTCCTCCAGCGCGTCCCGCAACGTCACGATTTCGAGGTTCCGGCGTTTGGCGAGGCGAATCGTCGCCCGAACGCGGGAGGGCGCGAGGTGGCCGTCCTGACTGTGCCCGACGAATATCCCGAGGGCGTCCTCGTCCCGAACGCGGTCGAGGAACGCCCCGATTTCGGCCTCGGTCATCGACCCGTCGCGGAAGACGGCGCGACCGAGGTGATAGCGGTCGAGCGACCCCTGAGCGTTGAAGCCGCCGTGGTGTTCGTTCGCCAGCACGTCGTAGTAGTCGGGGACCAGTTCCTGCACCCGACCACGCGTGCGACCGAACGGAAGGACGAGGGAGGAAACGTCCACGCCGAATCCCTCCAGCGTCTCCTTCGAGTTCTTCAGGGACCGCCGAAGCAAATCGTCGGTGTAGCGTTCGGTCACGCCGTCCTTCGCGCGGAAGGCCGTCCGAAGCGGTTCTTCCGCCACGAGGTACTCGCCGGTGGAATCCTCGCCGCCGTCAGCGACGGTGAACGTTTCCGTCCGGCGGCCGTCGTCCACCGCGATTTCGTCGCCGGGAACGCGCTTGTGGAAGTTCGACTCCACGTACAGTTTCGTCTCGCCCGGTTCGACGTCTCGCGTGACCGCGATTTCGCCCAGCGCGCGGTGGCGGACGGAGTGGGACATCACCTCCCAACCCTCGCGTTCCATCTCCCGCAACTGCTCCGGCGAGAGCCACGACGAGTGGCCGATGCGGTCCGAAACCGCGGCGACGCACCCCGGAACGCCCTCGTCCTGATGAACCGGGAAGATTCGAGTGTAGTCCTCCTCCGGGGAGTCGTCGTAGATGAACACGACCCCCCCGTCCGTCGACCGAGCGGCGGCCGTCGAACCGAGGAGCGGGAGGGAGAGCGCACCCGCCGACCGACAGAAGCGACGACGACTCGCGTCCGGAAGTTCGCTCATCGTCCGACGTCCCTCCGGTTCTGCGGCGGTAGCGTGTCTGTCCGGAGCGTCCGCTTCTCCGGGTGTGGTCTCGGGGTTGAACGTTCAGCAGGGCACATCTCACGAAGTGGAACGACGTCCTAATAATTTGTAATGCGCCCCTTGGAACGATTAACAGACGGTTAAACGAGGGGCGAGCGGAGTCGCGGCGAGCCGACGCCCGCGGCCACAAATCAGTGGGTGGTCGGCGTCGTGGGTCTCACGGAGAATGCCCGACATTCCACGGCGGCGGGTGCTGGGGGGAACTGCTGGGCTGGCGTTCGCGCTCACGGGGTGGGGAGCGGACGACGGCCGTGCGACCGACGCGCAGGACGAGCGACGGACGCGAGCGGTGGCCGATTCCGTCGTCACGACGACCGACGACCTCGAATCGACGTTCGAGAACCTCTCGCCCGGCGAGACGATTCTCATCGCGGCGAAGAACGCGCCGTACCGGACGACCGGATGGCTCGACATCGACGTGGACGACGTAACCGTCGTCGGTCCCGGCGTTCGGACGCTGATAAAACCGGCGGCGGACGCCAACGCGGGCGGCTTTCGCGTCGGCCATCACCGCCACTGTTCGAACGTCACGATTCGCGGCATCGGATTCGACGGGAATCCCGACGAACAGAGCGTCTTCACGAAGCTGTGTCACGGCATCGTGGTGAAGGACGCGGAGACCGTCACGATAGCGAGAAACTACGTGACCCGGACGCATCCATACCACGAACACAGCACCGGCGGGAGCGGTATCAGCGCGGAACCAGCTAGCCGGGACGTCCGCATCGTCGGCAACCGAATCCACGACATCGGCGACAGGGGGATTCAGGTCGGAGGCACGCGCGTCGTCGTCTCCGAGAACGTCCTCACGAACGGGCTCGACCGCTCCATCTCCTGTGACGTGTGGCGGAACGGTCGCCATCGACAAGGCAAAAACGTCGCCGTCGTCGGCAACGTGATGGGGAACAACCCGGAGGGGAGCTTGGTCGGCATCGGCGGGGACGATTTGACCGACGGCGGGGGCTACGTCGTCATCGCCGACAACCTCGGGTTCGGCCACCACAAATCGTTCTGCCACCTCGGGTTCGGGGGAACCGTACGGGACGTTCGAATCGACGGGAACGTCAGCGTGCAAGAGCGACGCGACGACTTCTCGGGCATCTCGCTCGACATCGACAGCGCGGACCACATCACCGCGGTGGACAACGACCTGTACGGCTACGGCGGCCGCGGCATCAATGTCGCCGACGGAATCTCGGATTTCGTCGTCGCCCGAAATCGCATCCGGAACGTGTCGAGCGACGGCATCAGAATCGCCGGGAGCGAGGACGGTCTCGTCGCGCGAAACACGATTTCCGGCACCGGCAGAACTGGAATCATCCTCGAAAACGCGCGATTCGTCACGGTCGAAGGGAACCGCCTCCGAGACCTCGAACGCGTCGGAATCCTCTCGGCGGGAGGTGAGACGAACAACGAGATCAGCGACAACCACGTCCGCGGGTTCGCCGCCGGGGAGGGACACGAAGCCGGACTGTTGATTCGTAGCAGCGGAAACATCGTCCGGCGCAACCGAATCTACCGGAGCGGCGCTCCGGCGATCGTGGAGGGCGACGGCGGAACGGACAACTGCTACGACGGGAACTGGTCGGACGTTCGAAACCCGTGGCACATCGGGGGCGCGAAATCGATGGTGCGCGACCACACCCCCGCGTTCGACGTGCACCGCGGCGTGTCCGTCGATGGCTCGGGCCGGGCGACGGTGGAATTCGAGAAAGCCTACGCACACCGTCCGAAGCTCTCGTTCGGGCGCGTCGGCGGCGGGGTTCGCGGCGTCGACTATCGAACCACGGCGGACGGCCACTTCGACGCGGTGCGACTCACCGTGAACGAGCCGAACTCGAAGCTGGACCTGTTCGTCGCGTCGGTGTGACCGTCCCGAAGTTGGTCCACTCGTCGGGAGTCGGTTCGGTCGTCCCGAAGTCGGTCCGACCGCCTCGGAACCGCGGAACCAGCCTTCACGTCGCCCTATTCCGTCGATATCGGCGCTCCGGCGGTCACTCGGAGGAAGACGACGCTCCCCTCGGTGTCCTCCGCCGGTTCGTCCCACCTGTCGCTGTCGTTCGGGTGCTGATAGAACAGTTCGGGCGGGACGTGAGCGCCCTTCCCTTGCGGTTTCTCGGGCATCACCACGTAGCGGCCGTCGCGCGACCCGCGAAGGTGGACCCGGTAATATATCTCGTCGTCCCGCGCCGAGCGCTCCTCGGCGATTCGTTCGACGGTGAACTGCCGCGGGCTCCGGAGCGGTCCGGTGTCGGTGCCGACCATCACCGAGTCACCCCGACGAAGCCGGTAGAGCAGCGACAGCAATCCCCCGCCAGCCGCGTTCTCCGCGTACCCCCTCTCTGGCATGGCTACCAAAACGGGTCGAGCGAACATAAATCGACGAGTGGTCGTGCTGCCGCACAGCTACCCCGAACGCTTCTGGCGCTCGGAAACGAACGCGACTCCATGAAGCGAACGACCACGAAAACGGCGGGTTGGTTCGACGTACTGCTGGAAACCGAGCGAGCACAAGCCGCCTCCATGGTGCTGTCACCGGGGCAATCGACGGGCGGCCCGGACAATCGCCACGAGGGAAGCGAACAGTGGCTGTTCGTCGCGTCGGGAGAGGGCAAAGCAATCGTCGAGGGCGAGACGGTCCGACTTTCGGCGGGAGACATCGTGTGCATCGAAGAGCGCGAGACGCACGAAATCACGAACACGGGAGAGGAGCCGCTCGAAACGCTCAACCTCTACGTGCCGCCCGAGTACTGAAAGACGCCGCGGGAGGAAGACGCCGCGGACGACTACAGCCGCTCGATTTTGATGAACCGTCTCGTGGAGCGGGCGGCGTCGGACCCGTCCTCGAACAGGCTGTTGAACGACGCGTCCGGGTCGGCGCGGAGGCGGGCGAAACAGTCCTGACAGACGCTCGCGGAGTCACCGGACGACTTCCTGGCGGCGGTCATCCCGACGTCGATTTCGGTGCGGACGACGCGGAGCACGGCGTCGTCCCGGCAGCGCGAACAGTCGTCCGATACGGTGTCGTCGGCGTGGTTCGTCTCGGGAGCCATCGTCCGTCCACAGAACGAGCCATCTCCGCAAGAGTATGAGGTCCGTACCGCCGCCGAGCGCGGCGATAGCGACCGCCTACCGGAACCCGTTCTGTCGGAAAATTGCCCCACGAAAGGGTGATGCTTCGAATTCGCCTAGCGTCGAACGGGGATATTATCTCGCGGACGGTTCGTTCCGCGTACCCCACCGCGAGCGACGAGAGGGGGGAAACCATGGCAGTGCAATCACGGGACGAGGACCTGCAACCGGTCCGACTCTACAAGTTCGAGGGAACCGACGTGTGGCAAGAAGACGACGAACACGCGCGACTACGGGGCTACTTCCCGCTGTCGCCGGGGACGCCGCAAGCGAGCGAGGTTTCTGGGGAGGACCTGATGCTGGTCTGCATCGAACTCGAACCCGGAAACTACCTCCCGACACACCGCGACAGCAACGAGGAGTTGCTCCACGTGACCGCCGGAACCGTGGAAGCGACGGTCGGAAACGCGACGACGGAACTGTCGGCGGGCGAAATCGCGCTCGTTCCGGTCGAGGTACCGCACAGCATCCGAAACGTCGGGGACGAGACGGCGCGCATTCTCGGAATCTTTCCGAGCGACGAGCTGACCGCCACGTTCGAAAAGCCGATGGAACCGTTCGGAACGGCCGTCATCACCATCGGTCCCGACGCCGACGCGGAGTGAACCGCGGGAAAGAACCGACGGACCAGCGGGGAAAATCGGTGGACCACGGCCGAGCGGGGAACCGCGACGACCGACCCGCTGACCCGCCGTCGGCGGGTCGGCACGCGCTTTTATGCCGGTCCCGTGCAAATGCCGAGACATGATTATCGCCGACGGGGAGGACCACCATCGGTTCATCACACAACCCGACCACGCGAGGTTGGCCGGACGGTTCGCCGAGCACTGGGGGAACGAAACGTTCGAACGCCCAAGGCCGTTCGCCGCGATGGTGCTCGCGGCGGACGCGCACGACGACGGCTGGTGGGAGTACGACCGACGGCCGCACCTCGAAGACGGCGAGGTCGTGGACTTCCTGAGCGTCCCGGCGGACGCGTGGGTGGCGTTCTACGACGACGGCATCGAGAGCGTCGTCGAGTTGAACGACTACGCCGGACTCGTAACGTCGATGCACGGCTCCGGGCTTCGCCGCCGCCGCTACGGCCTGTCGTCGTCGTGGCCCGACACGCCGCCCTCCTTCGAGGAGTTCGTGGACCGCGAGGAACGGCGACAGACCCGTCTCGCGGGCGAGTTACACGGGAGAGAAAACGATGGCGAACACGGCAACGAGCGACGTTCGGACGCCGACACGCGACTTTCGGACGCGGACATCGACCTCCTCACCGCGCTGCACGAGGAGGGGGAACCGCCCGAGGGAACCGAGAGCAGGCTGTGGTGTAACTACGAACTCCTGCAAGTGTGGGACTTCCTATCGCTCGTCCTCTGCACCAGCGAATGGCCCGAGGAGACGACCATCGATTCGGTGCCGACGTCGCCCGAAACCCCGGACGTCTCGATGACGGTGACGCCTCTCGGTGACCACGAGTTCCGACTCGACCCGTACCCGTTCGACGAAACGCCGCTCACCGCGTCGGTTCCCGCGAGAATCGTCCCGGACGGCGGATACGACGACGAAGCGGCCCTCCTCCGAGCGTACTACGGCGGCGAGCACGAGACGGTCGAGTTCACCCTCCGGGAATGATTCCGCTGTTCCACGACTTCCGCGGGGAGCGCGTGCTCGTGTTCGGCGGCGGGCGGGTCGGCTACCGGAAGGCGCGCCGCTTCGCGCGCGAAGCGGAAGTCGTCGTCGTTGCGGCGAGGTTCGCGGACGAATTCGAACCCCGTTCCGAAAAAGAAGGCGACGAGCGACCTCCCTTGTCGCTCGTCAAAGCCCGCATCGACCCGGCCGAGGTGGGAACGTGGCTCGACGGGGCCGCGCCCGCGCTCGTCGTCGCGGCGACGGACGACGCCGCGTTGAACGAAGCGGTCGAGCGAGCGGCCAGCGAGCGAGGAGTGCTGGTGAATCGAACGGACGAACACGGCGGCCGCGACGCGGGGAGCGTGGTCGTCCCGGCCACGGTACGCGACGGAAACGTGGTCGTCGCCGTCGGGACCGGCGGGCGGAGTCCCGCGCTCAGCCGCGAACTCCGGAGACGAATCGAACCGGAACTGGCGGGCGCGGAAACCGTCGCCGCCGTCACGGCTGAATTGCGGGAAGAGCTGAAACGGCAGGGACTTCCGGCGGAGACGCGCCGAAACGCCGTCCGTGCGGCCGTCGAATCGGATGCCGTCTGGAGCGCGGAAAACGAGGAACGCGCGAGGGAGGAAGCGACGGAAATCGCGGAGCGAGTGCTCGACGACTGAATTCAGCCGTCGAACTGCCGGAGCGCGACGAGTCGGTCGGCCGCCGACCCGTCCGCGAGCGCGTTCCGCGCTCGCTCCACGCCGTCGTCTATCGATTGCACGTCGTTGCGGGCGTACTGCCTGAGCGCGGCGTTGAACGCAACGGCGTCCGCGAGGTCGCCGTCGCGCTCGCCGGAGAGGACCTCCTCTGTGATGCGCGCCGAGTCGCTCGGTACGTCGGCGACGTCGAGGGCGTCGCCGTCGAAGTCCATCCCGTGACGGTCCGTTTCTATCTCCGCGCCGTCCCACTCCACGACGGTCGTTCGTCCGGGTCGAACGTCGTCGTAGCCCTCCAATCCCTGAAACATGAGGACGCGCTCCACGTCCTGCGTTCGACTCTCGGCGAACGTGTTCACGATTCGCTCGCCGAACGTCGTGTGGAAGAAGCTTCCGAGGTGGACCGACGCGTCGGCAGGGTTGGCGAGCGTCTCGACGGTGTTGACGAACGTCCGCACACCGAGGGCGCGCCTGTCGTCTTCGAGGGCGGCCACGCCGGGATTGAACCGCGCTCGGTCGTAGAAGCCGAAACCCACTTCGTCGGTCATCTCGGCGCTCGTCTCGGGGTCGAGGTCGGTGTCCACGCCGAGTTCGGCGAGGACGTGCCGGTAGGCACACCCGTCGCTCACGGGTACGCGGTCGGCGCTGTGGACGACGACCGGCGTTCCGGCGGCCGCCGCGACCAGACCGGAGGCAACGCCGAGGAGGGCCGTCCTCGACTTGCCGTCGTAGTTCGCGCCGCAATCGACGGGAGAACAGTCGGGAGCGGCGACGGACACGGAGTCTTCGCGCATCGCGTCCACGAACCCCGCGAGTTCCTCGGGCGTGTTCCGTTTCCAGCGGTTCGCCACCCAAAACCCGCCGAGCGCGACGGGGGAGACGTCGCCGGAGAGGATTTCCGCGAACGTGAATTTAGCCGCCTCGTAGTCCATGTCGTCGGCCGACTTCGGGCCGGACCCGACGTGCGAGACGAGTTCCCGGAAGTCGCGTCCCATCACTCGACCCCCCGTTCGGAGACCGCGGCGTCGGCGAACGACGGGACGCCGACGGATGGCGCGCCGTCCAGATACTCCACCACGCGGTCACGAACGGACACGACGTCGCCGACGACGGTGACGGCGGGCGGTTCGATACCCACCTCGTCCCGTCGGTCCACGATGGTGTCGAGCGTCCCGGTCACGGTGAACTCGTCCTCGCGGGTCGCCCGCTCGACCATCGCGGCGGGCGTGTCCGCCGGGACGCCCGCGGACCGCAACGCGGCCACGTTGTCCGGCAGTCGGCGGACGCCCATCAGAATCACTAGCGTTCCGCCCGCCCGCACCGTCGCGGCGAGCGCGTTCCAGTCGAGGGCGCTTTCGGCCTTCGTCGGGTCCTCGTGGCCGGTGACGACGGTGACGCAGGACGCGTGGTCGCGGTGCGTGACCGGAATCCCGGCGACGCCGGGCGCGGCCACCGCGCTCGTGATGCCGGGCACGATGTCGAAGTCGATTCCGGCGGCCGCGAGGTGTTCCACTTCCTCGCCGCCGCGGCCGAAGACCGTCGGGTCGCCGCCCTTCAGTCGAACCACGTCCTTTCCCTCGCGGGCCAGTCGGACGAGCAGGCGGTTTATCTCCTCCTGCGTCGTCCGCTCGCCGTCCGGGCCGGGGCGCTTGCCGACGTACATCCGCTCGGTCGACTCCGGACAGGAGTCCACGATGCGGTCGTCCGCCAGGTTGTCGTGGCAAACGACGTCCGCGTCGTCCAGCAGTTTCCGCGCCTTTACCGTCAGCAGTTCCGGGTCGCCCGGTCCTGCACCGACAAGATAGACTGTTCCAGTGTACATTTACGTCTCGCCTCCGCAGCGTTTCGCGCTCCGATACCGCGCTCGGTAGTCGTCGGGGTCGGTCGGTTCGCTCGATTCGTTCGCGCCGTCCGTTTCCGTTCCGTTCGCTTCTCCTTCCTCCATTTCGCGGAACTCCCGCGCGGCGGCGACGAACATCGAACACGGTTCCCGGCACGGAAACTCGCCGTCCCCGCGCGGAACGTCGATTTCGTCGTCCGCCGCGGCGTCCCACACCCGTCGCGCACGGCACTGCCCGTCGACGCAACACGCCTCGACGGCGTAGTCGAGTTCGTCGCGTCCGAGGTCCGCGACGTCGGCGTAGATGCCCGTCTGCCGGGCCGCCGTTTCCCGGAAGTGGGTCACGTCGAGTTCGCCGTTCTCCTCGCGGTACCAGTTGGCTATCGAGGCCGGGTAGACGAACTCTATCGCCTGCAAGAGGGCGTCGGCGTCGAGGTCCGACAGCACCCATCCGCTCGTGAGCGTCGCCGCCGTCGCCAGCGGGCGGTACGCGCCGTCGTCGGTGAACCGCACGGCGTCTCTCGTTTCGGTCGGGTCGGCGTGGGATTCGAGGTCGGCGAGGTCCGCGTCGCGGTCATCGACGTGCCGCAGTTCGTAGCGCCGACCGTCGTCGGTTTCCGCGACCGCGACGGCGAGTTGCCCCCACGTTTGCGGCGCGGTGCGGTCCACCGACGCGATGAAGGCGTCGCGGGCCGCCTCGGCCTCGCTCCGCTCGCCCTCGTCGTCACCGTTCGCTCCGTCCGTGTCGCGGATTCGCGTTCCATCGGTTTCGGCGTTGAGACGGTTCCGCGCCCGTTCGACGACGACGTCCGCGACGAGGGGTTCCGTCCCGACGGCACCAGAGTACCAGACCCGGTCGCCGTCCACGTCTGCAGGGGTCGGGAATCCCGTCGCCGCGTCGTCGGTCAACCCGATGTCCTCGGGAATGTCCTCCCGGGTGTGGTAGCCGTCGGCGACGAACAGCGGAACGACGACGAGTTCGTCGCTCTCGAAGTGGGCCGTCAGGTCGTCGATGTACGGCGCTTGGTCCATGAACAGCGCGCGCACCTCGTCGAAGCGGTCACGGTCGGCGACGGTTCGGGCGTGGTCGCGGGTCGCCTTCGCGCTTCGGGGGTTGCGCTCGGTGCCGTGGCCGACGATTGCCAACCCGACGCCCGAACCGACGGACTGGTCGCCGGTGACGCGCTCGGCGCGCCGGACGATGACGTCGGCCATGGACTCGTGCGTTCCGACCGGCTCAGCGTAGCGGACCGTCTTGTCCACGTCGAGGTCCCACCCGCCGGTCAGGCGGAGTTCGCGGGGGAGCACCCGCTCGGTGAAGTAGCCTTCGCTGGTGAACAGCGGGACGACGACCACGACGCCCGCTTCGACCGTCCGAAGGACGTCCCGGAGCGAGGGCGCTTCCTTCCAGAACGCCTCGCGCACCTCGGCGAAAACTCCCCGAGAGCGAAGCTCGTCGGCGTGGTCGTACACCGGTCTGGCGGACCCCGAGTTCCGATGTGAGCCGTGTCCGACGAGGACGAGCGCCGTGTCCGACGTCATTCTTTCAGTTCGTCGTCCTCCTCGTCCCGGTCGTCGGAGAGGTGTTCCCAGATTTCCGTGCATCCCGCGCCGTCGGGGACACCCTGCAGGTGTTCGTCGTCGCGGGGTTCGCTGACTTTCTGTTCCGTGACCGGCTTTTCGCTCACCGTCCGTCACCCCGTGCGGTGAACCGCTCGTCCGTCGTTTCGGCGACCGACCGATCCGTCGGTCGGCGCGTGACTGAATAGCTGATGTTCATCACGACCGGCTATGTCGCGTGTCCCCTAAATCGCGTCTCTACCCGTAATTCCGGCCACTGCTCCCATTTAGCGGTAAAATACGAGGGTATCTCGGACCGGGCTATATCGCCGATTTGCGCCGGTCGGGGGGACGACGGCGGGCGTATCGAGCGTTGGACCGTGCGTGACGCGTCAGGCGATTCGGCGGGGATTGCGTCGGCCGGTGTATTGAGGGTTCGAGGCCGCCGAGCGTGGGCATGGTGACAGCGGTTCGGACGCTGGACGAGGGTGCGTGGGTCAACGTGAACAACACGCGAATCGTCGGCGTCAGCGACATCTGGCGACTCGCGGACCACGAGGTCTGTGACTGCGACGTCGCGCTGTTTCTCGTGGAGGTGTTCACCGACATCGGCGTCGACGGGGCGTGGGTCGAGGCGCGCGCCGCCGGACAGTGTATTGGCTGCGGGGAGCGCGACACGACGGGATGGCTTCGCATCGGGCGACCCGCGCGATGGAACGACGAATTTCGGGCGGTAGACCCCGGAGGAGTTCACCGTCCATCGAAGACGCGCGGTCGTGACTGAGCGCCCATCGCCCCGTCGCGGGTCGATGCGAACGTTGCCGGTATTCCCGACCCCCGGCGGACCTTGACGCGGAGGGCGATTGTTTACGGGTACCGTCTGTAGGGACCCCCATGCCGACCGACGTGGAACAATGGAAGGACGAGGTGTACGGGGAGGAGATTCGCGACCACATGCGTCGATTCGCCGAGGAAGGCTGGGAGGCCATCCCGGAGGACGAACACGACGCGTGGTTCGAGCGGTTCAAATGGTGGGGGCTGTACCACCAGCGCGACGGCCAAGAGAGCTACTTCATGATGCGCATCGGGCCGCCGAGCGGCGTGCTCGAACCCGGACAACTTCGAGTCATCGGGGAAATCGCTCGCGACTTCGCAACCGGTCCGGCCGCGAACCCCGAGTTCGGCAACGGCTACGCCGACGTGACGACCAGACAGGCGGTTCAACTGCACTGGATACACATCGAGGACGTGCCGAAGATTTGGGACCGCTTGGACGAGGCGGGCCTCTCCACCAAGCAGGCCTGCGGCGACTCGTGGCGGAACATCGTCGGCTGTCCGGTCGCCGGGAAGGACGAGCGCGAGTTCGTGGACGCGCTTCCCGTCGTGGAAGACCTGCAGGAGAACTTCAAGGGTAACCCGGAGTACGCCAACCTGCCGCGGAAGTGGAAGGTGTCGGTGACGGGGTGCCGCGAGGGCTGCGGACAGGGCGACATCAACGACGTGGGCATCGAACCCGCACGGAAGGAGATCGACGGCGAAACCGTCCGCGGGTTCAACGTCCGCCTCGGCGGGGGACTGGCGGGCCGCGAACCGCGCTTCGCCCGCGACATCGACGTGTTCGCCGAACCCGACGAAGTTACGCCGATTCTCGGCGGCCTCTCGGGGTTGTTCCGCGACTACGGCAACCGCGACAACCGCCGCCGCGCCCGCATCAAGTTCCTCGTGGACGAGTGGGGGCCGGAGAAGGTCCGCGAGACGCTGCAGGAGGAGTACGTCGATTTCCACCTCAAGACGGCGGGCGAGGACCTCCGCGAGGAGTACTCCTACAACGCTGGCGTCCCGGACGACCACGGCCACGCGGACCACGTCGGCGTCCACGAGCAACCCGACGGCAACTACTACGTCGGCCTGAACGTCCTCGTCGGCCGCGTCGGCGCGGAAGAAATGATAGAGCTGGCCGACGTCGCCGAGGAGTACGGCTCCGGCGAGGCGCGACTCACCCAGCGCCAGAACATCATCCTGATGGACGTGCCGGAAGAGCGCCTCGACGCCATGCTGGACGAACCCGTCTTGGAGCGCTACAGCCCGGACCCGCACCCCTTCCAGCGCGGGTCCATCGCCTGTACGGGAACGGAGTTCTGTTCGCTCTCAATCGTGGAGACGAAGAACCGCCAAGTGCGCCTCTCGCGCTGGCTCAAGGAGAACGTCGAGCTTCCGGACGACGTGGCAAACTTCCACATCCACCTCTCGGGCTGTACCGCGTCCTGTGCGCAACCCCAAATCGCCGACATCAGCCTCCGCGGCATGAAGACGCGGAAGGACGGTGAAACCGTCGAAGCCCTCGATATCGGCGTCGGCGGCGGCCTCGGCGAGGACCCCAGCTTCGCGACGTGGATTCAGGAGCGCATCGCCGTGGACGAGGTACCCGGCGCGATTCGGAACCTCGTCGAAGGCTTCGCGGCGCGACGCGAGGACGGCCAGACGTTCCGCGAGTTCGTGAACGCGCTCCACGCCGAGGAGCTCGAAACCCTCGCCAGTCCCGAGGAGACCAGCTACGAGGACCCGTACATGCACAACACGAAGAAGACGTGGTATCCCTACGCCGAGGACGACGACATGGAGTCGAGTCCGGCCCCGAACAGTCCGTCGGAGACGATTTCCGGCGATGACTGAGCGCAGCAACGGAGTCCCGGAAGCCAGCGAGTCGCAGCGCCGAAGGCGACCGTCTCGCGCTGTTTCCGGAGACGACTGAGATGGCCGACCGCGTGCTCTCGGTGACGGCCTACACCACGTTCGACCTGCTGGACGCCGTGGCGGAGGGCCACGGCTGGACCGACGAGGCGATGGCCGTCCTGAACGTCAAAACGCCGCGAAACGACCCCGACGAGGTGTTGCTCCAACTCGAACTGGACAACACCTCCCTCGATAACCTCCCCGCTCACGCGGAAACCGTGTCGCTGTCCCCCGACGAGGCGCGAACGCTCGCGGGCGAACTGGAGCGATACGCGGAAAAAGTCGAGGACGCGGAGTAGGTTAGAGGTGGCACCGAAAGCCACACGAGGAGCACCGAAGCGTGTCGTGCTCCCGAACGATGACGCCGATACCGCACTCCGCGCAGGTTCCCTCGTACGTGGCCGACCCCGACGAGGTACGCAAGACCGTATCCCGGATGCGCTCCAGTTCGTCTATCTTCCGGCGTTGTTCGTTCAGCTCACGCTGTAGTCGAACTATCTGGCGCAACTGACGCTGACGCTCGTCCCGACGCGCGCTCCGTCTCCCCCGCATTTCCATGTGCTCACCACCGTTTAAACGGAGGGGACGGACACGCATTAACCCGTGCTCATACTTAGAAAGGTATTTATTACTTTTTCGCATACCAGCCCCGCGTCACGTCGGGCCGATGTCGTCGTTCGACGGGTATCGACGCAAAAAAGTTGGTCGTGGCTTCAGCTCAGGGTTCGAGCAGCACTTTCGTCACGCCCTCCTCGCGGTTGTCGAAGCGCTCGTACATCTCGGGCGCCTCTTCGAGGTCCACGCGGTGTGAGACGACGAAACTCGGGTCGGCGCGTCCCTGAATTATCAGGTCGCGGAGTTCGCGGTTGTACTCCTTGACGTTACACTGGCCGGTGCCGACCTTCAGCCCCTTCTCGAAGAACTTCCCGAAGTCGATGCCGAGGCGACCCTGTGCGGCCATCTCGTCCGGCGCGCCGGGGTCCGAGGGTACGTACAGGCCGGGGACGCCGAGTTGGCCGGTCGCCCGGACAACCTGAATCAATTGGTTGAGGACCACGGCCGGGTTCTCCCGCGCCGGGTCGTAGGCGTCGTCGCCGACGTCGGTGTCGGGGTCCACCGCTTGGTACCCGACCGCATCGACGCCCTTGTCCACGCCGCCGCCGTGGATGTTCTTTATCTGCTCCACAGGGTCCGACTCCTCGAAGTTGATGGGCGTCGCGTCGCAGTGTTTCTCGGCGAGTTCGAGTCGGCTGTCGACCCTATCGACCACGTAAATCTCCGCCGCGCCCTTGATTTTGGCGCTGTAGGCGGCCATCAGTCCGACCGGTCCGGCACCGAAGATGGCGACGGATTCGCCCGGTTGGAGGTTCGCCAGTTCCGTCCCGTGCCATCCCGTCGGGAAGATGTCCGCGAGCAGGATGAACGAATCCTCGTGTTCCTTCCCTTCCGGAAGTTTGAGAGCGTTGAAGTCCGCGAACGGCACGCGGAGTCTCTCGGCCTGTCCGCCCTTGTACGGCCCCATGGCGACGTATCCGTACGCCCCACCGGCGAAGCCGGGGTTCACGTTCAGACAGAAGCCGGTATAGCCGTTTTCACAGTTCTTACACACGCCACAGGCGACGTTGAACGGGAGGACGACGCGGTCGCCCTCTTCGAGCGTCGTCACGCCGTCGCCCACCTCGTCCACGATACCCATGTTCTCGTGCCCGAAGACGATACCGGGGTCGGCGTCGGTTCGTCCCTCGTACATGTGGAGGTCCGACCCGCAGATGGCCGTCGTGGTGATGTCGATGACGACATCGTTCGGGTGTTCTATCTCCGGTTCGTCTACCTCTTCTACGTCTACGTCGTGCGGTCCTTGGTACACGACCGCTTCCATTGACATTTCAATCCACCCCAAAGAGGGCACGCTACTCTCACGTATGTCGTTATTCGAATTGATATGGTAGCTTCGGAGTGAACAGAGCCTTCACAGTGCTCCTTTCCACGGCAAACGTGTCGAACGGTTGAAGGCGTACAGGGAGAGCGGACGACGAGTGAATCGTCTCCGCAATCATTGTCGGTCGTCGGAAAATACGCTCTCGCTACTCGCGTTCGTCGTCGGCGCTCACGTCCGACTTTTCGGATGGTCGTTCACGTCGTCCGTCTCCGAGACGCGACACAGTTCGAGTCGTCGTTCGACCTCCTCGTGCCCCCAATACCGAACGGTTTCGCTCCGTGCTTCGTACGTCAGAATACCGCAATCTTCCAACATCGGCAGGTGAATGTGGTGGAGGCGAATCAGCGCCGTCTCACGACCGCAGGAATCGTCGTGCTGAACGAGCAAGTCGATGAGTTCGTCCATCGACGTAAGCGGCGATTCGACGAGATACTGGCAGAGAGCACGCCGCTGTGCGTCCGAGAGGATTCGCTCCACGGTTCCCGGCGGTAACGAACTGTCACTCTCCTCCTCCGGGTGTCGTCGACTCGTTCCGAGATGTGTGTCGTTTGGTTGCTCCGAGTCGCTCATCATCACGTACAATCCGTTCCGGGGGTACCAGTTCTTTGCCTCAGTACTGAGGTATCGGTGTCAGTCGATTCGTGGACGTTCCGAGAACAGCAGCGAGAAGAGTTTTCGTTCGGCCGTTTGGAGGTGTTGGTGAAACGTGGGCGAGGAGATATCCAGCGTGTCGGCCAGCTCCGCCCCCGAACTCGCGCGGGGGTAGTCGAAGTATCCCGCGAGATACGCCGCTTGCAGGATTTCGGCCTGTCGTTCGGTGAGCGTTTCGCCCAGTTCGTGGTAGAATTCGGAGGTCGAGTGAAACGGCCGGTCGCGGGACTGCTTCGAGAGCAGATTCGTCTCCTCGTACACTTCCTCGACGGCGTCCAAGAAGGGACGAACGCGGGTGTTCGCCGGGACTTCGACGACGATACTTCCCTTTCCGTTTTCTATCGAACCGCGTTGGACGTAGGCACCGCGTTCGATGAGCGCTTGGGCGGACGTTTCGGTGCCGCGAAGCGCCACCTCCAACAGGGTTTCGTCGCCGGTCTCTTGGATGACGCGGGCGTGTTCGACCATGGGCGACTCGTCCGCGCGTTCGATGACCTTCTCGGGGGGAGCCCCGCTCGACGTCACGTAAAACAGGTACACGTCGTCCCTCGACGGGACGACGCCGTCGAGTTCGAACGAACAGCCGAGTTCCTCGGACGTGACGACGAAAAACGAACCCGTGTTCGTGATGGAGAATTCGAGTTCGAGAACGCGGTCGGAGTAGAGGAGTTTCTTGCTCTCGACGGCGTTGATGGCGTGGCCGATGGTTTCTCCCAACTCGCTGAACACGCTCCGCTCGCGCTCGCTGACCGACGTCAGTTTGGACGCGTACACGACCAACACGCCGTAGGTGGTTCCGCGGTAACTGATGGGGACACACGCGATGGAACCGTACCCGCGTTCGTTGGCCGCGGACGTGAACGACTCCGGCAACGACGACAAGGACGACACGTCCTCGACGACGTTGAACTGTCCCGTTTGTATGGCAGTCCCGGCGCCCCCGCGTTTCGACTTGGGTCCTAACTCCGCTATCAGGTCCAGATAGTCGTCGTCGATACCGGCGGCCGTCTGAACCACCAATCGCTCTTCCGCCGACGAAAGCGTCGCGATGAGCGCACCGTGATAGACGCTCGAATCCGCGAACCGTTCGCAGACGGTCCGTTCGATATCCTCGCGCGACGGCGCGGCGACGAGGGCCTGATTGATATCCCGAACGATGGCGTTGATGCGGTTCAGCGTCGTCAACTCGTCGCGCTGTCGGGCGATGTCGCGTTCGCGTTCCGCCCGCGTCAGGGCCGCCTCGGTGTTGGTGGCCAGCACCCGCATCAGGTCGAAATCGATGCGGTCGAAATCGCGGGGCGTCGTGGACGCGGTGATGAAGATTCCGTGTTCGCCGAGCGGAACGATGATACCGCTTCGAATCGGCGTGTCCCGGTCCGCCACGCTCGGCGTCGCATCGAAGTCGAAGATAGCCCTCGGTTCGTTCGTTTCGAACACGTCCCACGCGAGGTCATCGTCGGACGTGTACGTCGGTACGTCACCGTCGAACAGGTTCTCGACCCGTTCGGTCATCACGGCCGGTTCGAGCACGTCGTCCTCCGAAAGGAGGTAGATGCCGGTCGCGGGCAGGTCGAGGACGTCGGCCGCGGTTTCCACCGCGCGCTGACAGATGGTTTCAGGAGTCGACGTTTCGAGCATTTCGTGCGTCGTCGCGTGTAACCTGTTGAGGGCCTCCTCGCGCCGTTTCCTGTCGCTGATGTCGTGGAAGATGCCTTGAATAACTCGTCGCCCGTTCAGTTCGGTCGAGTTCGAATTGATGGACACGGGGATGCGATTCCCACCGGAATCGACCACCGAGAGCCCGTGGCTGCCCGGAACGGACGCGTCGTTTTCGCGCGGTCGTTCGAACAACCGTTCGTATCGGTCGCGGTCGTCCTCGGGGTGGAGTTCGGACTGGTGCATTCCCTCGATCTCCTCTATCGGCCGGTCGAGGAGTTCGGACGCCGCCCGGTTCGCTTCCAGAATCGTCCCCGTTTTCGCGTCGGCGAGAAAGATAGCATCGGGCGCGGTATCGACCAGCGTTCGATACTTTTCGGTGACGGTTTCCAGTTCCCGTTGCCGTCGTTTTCGTTCGGAGATGTCACGAATCGTGGCGGTGAACAGCCGCCGGTCGTGATACCGGTGTTCCCGCAGCGAAAAGGAAACCGGAAACTCCTCCCCGTTTCGACGGATTGCGGTTCGTTCGAGGCCGCTGTGTTCGACCGTCGAGTCCGCGTCCTCGACCTGCAGTCGAAACTGGTGGAAATACGCCTCCTGATGTCGCTCCGGGAAGAGACTCCGTATCGACTCGTCGAGCAACTCGTCTCGGTCGTAACCGAAGAGTCGTCCCGCCACCTCGTTCGCGAATACGATGGTTCCGTTCTCGGAAATCGTCACCACTGCATCGAGCGCATCCCGGACGATGTGCTTGAAGAAGGCCGCCTCCGCTTCGGTCTCCGTCTCGGCGAGCGAGGACCGCGTGGAGGGATTTTCGTTCGAAAACGGTTCTGTCATGGTTGGGAGAATCACGCAGTCGATGAGTAAGAGGCTTTTGCCCGACGTCCGAACAACCGGCGGGACGTCGAGTATCGTTTCCCTCCACGAACTCGTTCGTCGAAGTCACGGTTCCGATTACGGGGTTCGTCCTCGAAGCGACGTTCGCTCGTTGCGACGGAAACGGGTTCGACGCTCCGCTCGGTCGAATAGGGAGCGATGCCGCGAGGCGTCTTCGGATACTCGAACGGCCGTCATCTACGATTCGGCTTCGGCACCTCCCCGCTCGTACCGGTAACTCCGCTTTACGATGTCGTAGAGCAGTTCCTTGTCCACGATGTCCGTGTTCGCGGAGAGCCAGACGTGGGGGTCACCGGTGAGGTCGTAATCGACGATTCCGACGAATCCGAGGCGCGGGAGGTGTCTTCGAACCATCCGTTCGCGCAGTCGAGTCCGTTCGTCTACGTCCGAAATCGTGGCGACCGAACGCACGAGTCTCGAGAGCGCAATCGTAGTCTCGTCGTGGTGAAAGAGGACGTAGATGATGTGTCGGGGTTCCTCGTCCGCGAGCACCGAAAAGAGACGGGCGAGCGACTCCGCGGTATCGACGACGAGCGGAGAGCTATAGGAGTCGCTCCGACGGTCGTTGGGCGGTGACACCGACGAAACGTCCGGCAGGGGCTCGTCGTCCTCCATCGAATTATATTATCCACCAGTATCGTCATTCCATCTCTGGTTTCGCTTTCACCCAGTTTTAGACGGGGTGGCTCTCCGTTCCGCGACCGCTCGCCGATAGGTGTCCTCGAAACGAACCGCAGCCGGAAGTGATTGCATCGTTAGATAATAATTATACGTTCAGTCTACGACGTTCCCCGTGATGAACGGTCACAATCTGCATGATTACGACAGTGAACGAGCGAGCTTCGAGTGGGACGACATTTTCGCGGAAGCCGACTGGGATGCACCCGAGCGACTGAACATCGCCCACGAGGTTTGTGACCGACACGCGGACGACCGTGGGAAGGTCGCGCTGTACTACGCGGGCAAGAACGGCGAGCGGGAAACGCTCACCTTCTGGGAACTGGCCGAGGAGTCCAACCGCTTTGCGAACGTTCTTTCCGACTGTATCGACTCCGGCGACCGGGTGTTCTCCTACCTGCCGCGAATCCCGGAGCACTACGTCGCGCTCATCGGGACGCTCAAGGCGGGCGGCGTCTGGGGCGGCGTCAACGAGCGCTTCGGCCCGGACGGCATCGCCTATCGATTGGACGACTGTGACGCGAAAGTCGTCGTCACCACGGCGTCGAACCGGGGCACTATCGAGAAGGCGCTCGAAGACGCCCCCTCGGTCGAACACGTCATCGTCATCAGCGACGACGGGACGGGGATTCGACGCGGCGACGTCAGCTATCACGCCGCGATGGAGGATGCGGAAAAAGAGTACGAGACGGCCGAGACGGGCGGCGAGGACAACGCGCTGCTGTACTACACGAGCGGAACGACGGGGCTGGCGAAAGGCGTCCTCCACAAACACCGCTGGGTCGCCGGTGTCGCCGCGACCCAACGATTCGCCGTGGACCTGCAACCCGGCGACTGTTACTGGTCCACCGGCGACTTGGGATGGCTGACCGGTCCCATCAACACGCTCGGCGCGTGGTTCTGGGGCGCGACGCTGTTCACCTACGAGGGCGAGTTCGACCCCGAGACGTGGGCGGGCCTGTTGGACGAGTATCCCATCTCGGTGCTGTTCAGCGTCCCGACCGCCTACCGGATGCTTCGGGAAAACGAGTCGGTACTGGACGACGCCGACCTCGACCTCCGCCACGCGCTCTCCATCGGCGAACCGCTATCCGCGGGCGTGGTCGAGTGGGGCGAGGAGACGCTCGGCGTCACCATCCACGACACCTACGGCCAGACAGAGACGGGCAACATGATAATCAACAACTACCCGACGATGGAGGTTCGGCCGGGAAGCATGGGCAAACCGCTCCCCGGCATCGAGGCCGCCGTCGTGGACCCCGAAAGCGGCGAACCCCTCGAACCCGGCGAAACTGGCGAAATCGCTCAACGCGGGGATTATCCGTGCTTCTTCGCCGAGTACTGGAACAAACCGGAGAAGACCGCGGATTGTTTTGTAAACGACTGGTATCTCTCCGGCGATTTGGGACACCTCGACGAGGACGGCTACTTCTGGTTCGAGGGCCGCGCCGACGACGTGATAATCTCCTCGGGCTACCGCATCGGTCCCTTCGAGGTCGAGAGTTCGCTCGGCGAACACCCCGCCGTCGCGGAGGCCGCCGTGGTGCCCAAGTCCCACCGCGAGCGGGGCAACATCGTGAAGGCCTACGTCGTCCCGAGCGCGAGCGCGGAGCCGTCGCCCGACCTCGCGGAGGACATCCAGACCCACGTCAAGGAGGAACTGTCCGCCCACGAGTACCCCCGCGAGGTCGAATTCGTGGACGAACTGCCGAAGACCGTCACCGGGAAGATCCGCCGGACGGAACTGCGCGACGAGGACTAATCCTTCGGAACGAACCGGGCGACGGTCAACCCGTCGGTCCCCATACCGGCGGCGTAGACCGCACCGTCCGCGACGGCGGGGCCGTTGTCGAACCGCGCGCTCGAGTTCTGGAATCGCCACGCGGTTTCGCCGGTGTTCGGGTCGAGCGCGCCGAGCGTCTCCGAGTAGGACCCGCTGAGCGACCCGACGGGGAGGTAGAGGTACTCGGAACTCGCGGCGATGCCGCTGGCGTAGCCCGACACGTACTCCTCCGACGACCAACACGCGGTCCCGGACGCCGCGGTAAACGCGTTCATCGTCGGCCCGTACTGGCCCCCGAATCCCACGTAGACGTGGCCGCCATCCACCGCGAGATGGCCGACGGTCCCGACTTCCTTTCGCCACCGCTTCTCGCCCGTCTCGGCGTCGAGCACGTACAGGTTTCCGTCGTCCGAAGCGGCGTACACCCCACCGTCGGCGACCGCGGGGTCACAGTTGATGCGTCCGTCGGTTTTGTATCGCCATCGTCGCTCACCCGTCTCGGCGTCCAGCGCGTAGAGGTAGGTGTCGTCGCTCCCGACGTAGACCGTTCCGTCGGCGATTGCGGGACGGCACTTCGTCTCCAGTCCGGTCGAAAGGCGCCACCGTCGCTCGCCCGTCTCGGCGTCGAACGCGGACACGAAGATGTCCCCGGAGACGAACACCGTCCGCTCGGTCGCCTGCACGCCGCCGCTGAGCAGGTGCGCCCCGACGTCGGAGTCGGTCCGCCAGCGCTGCTCGCCGGACATCGCGTCGAGTGCCGTGACAGAGCGGTCGTCCGCGACGAACACGCGACCTCCGGCGACCGCCGCCGCCGAACTCACCGAGACGTTCGCTTGCCACCGGTGTTCCCCCGTCTTCGCGTCCACGGCGTGAACTTCCCTATCGAGGTTCGTGGTGTACACCGTCTCGTGCGCGACGACCGGAGGGGACGCACCCATGTGTCCGCCCATCGTGTACGTCCAGTCGATGCGAAGCGGCGGCGCGGGAACGTCGTCGCTCGGCACCGAACCGGTGTTTTTTGCCCCGCCGCGCTCGCTCGTCCAGTCGGACGTGCCGGGCGTCACGCTCGGGTCGATGGCACACTCCTCCGGCGGCGGGGACTGCTCCGTTTTCTTCGAGTCGCCCAGCAGGTCGGAACAGCCCGCACCGAGCGCGAGGCCGCCCGCCGCGAGGAAGGCGCGGCGCTTCATTCGTCACCCCGCGTCGCCCGTCGGATGGCACCGTACTGCGTCGCCACGAACACCGCACCGTCGGTGACCGCCGGACCCTCGACGACGGCGTTCGCGTCGCTCAAATCGGAGAAGAAATCGTCGTCCTCCCGGTTCCCGACGTTCCCCCACAGCCGTTTTCCCGACGACGCGTCGAGCGCGCCCGCACCGACATAGACCGTTCCGTCCGCGACGACCGGCGCGCTCTCCATCGGCACGCGGCTCCCGTCGTCGTACGAATCCTCGGCGAGGTTCACGAACCGCCACCGTTCGGTTCCGTCGTCCGCGGAGAGGGCGTAGACGTTCTTCGAGGAGACGTAAACGGTCCCGTCGTGGACGGCGGGCGCGCTGACCGTCCCGTATCCCGAGTTGAACCGCCACCGCTTCGTTCCGTTCGTCGCATCGACGGCGTGGAGGACGGACTGACCGACGTAGACCGTCCCGTCCACGACGACCGGTGCCCTCGGCAGGTCGTAGCTCCGGTATCGCGGTCGGTACTCGTAGCGCCAGCGCTCGTCGCCGCCCGAACGGGACAGCGCCAGGAGGTTCCCGGCGCGGGTCTCGGTGGTGTCATCGTACCCGATACCCGTGGTGACGTACACGGTGTCCTCGGTGACGGCCGGTTTGGCGCGTATCCGCCACCGCTTGTGCGAGAAGAACGATTTGAGGGGCCGCTGTCCGAACCGCCAGCGGAGGGTTCCGTCCGTCCGCCGAAACGCGTGGACGGACCCCTCCCGGTCGCCGACGTAAACGTGGGCTCCGGCGACGGCGGGGGTTCCGACGGGCGCCCCCGTCGTGGTTCGCCAGCGGACGTCGCCCGAACCCGCGTCGAAGGCGGTCAGCGCCCGGTCGTTCGACCCGACGAACACGAGGCCGTCCGCGACGGCGGGCGTTCCCGACCCCCCGTCGGGCAGCCTCGCCGACCACTCGGGTTCCCCGGTGGTCTCGTCGAGGGCGACGAGCGCGCCGTCCCCGTCCGGTCGGCGACCGGGGAGTCCGGTCGCCACGAACACGGTGCCGTCCGCGACGACCGGGCTGCTCACGTTCCCGTGTTGGACGGTTTCTTTCTCGATTACCGACCCGGACCGCGCGATGACCCAAAGTTTCCACTCGGCGAGCTTCGGGTCGCGTCGGGGCGTATTTCGCGCGAGGGAGTAGCCGACGTTCGTCGGCGTCCCGTGGGCGACCGGCCACTCGTCGGCGGACCGTTCGAGGGACGAGTTCGTCGGCGACGAATCGCCGGAACACCCGGCGAGCGCGCCGACCGCACCGACGCCGAGGGCGGCGACGAACCGCCGCCGATTGGGACGGTGGAGGGGCATGTCGATTGTGCCGATTGTTACGCCCCCTACATGAGCTTTCTGTGACGGGGGTGCTCGCCGCCAGTAGCTTGATACCCTCGTCAGTCGATACTTCTTCTCCTCCAACCATGTCCCAGAACAGACGCCCGATGTACATCGGGACCGAACCCGAAAGCGCGACGTGCGACCGCCACGGCGAGATGGAACAGCAAGCGCCAGTCGTCACCTTCGACGGTCACGTGCACGCGCTCACGAAACCCGTCTCCGTCCGCAACTGCCCGGAGTGTTGCCTCGAAATCGCGCGCGAAAGCGGAGGACCGACGGGCTCCGAACAGGACGCGTTCGAGGCGTGTTGGCGACAGCTGGTGGACGCGGAGTGGCGCAACGGACTCCAGCGATTGTTCGTGGACCTCGGCCGCGGCGCGGTCGAGGAGGAGACGATCTACCTCCACGAGAAACTGGACGACGACGAGATTCCCGACTACTTGCGCGAATCGGCCGACTGGACGATACAGACGGCGGGAAGTTCGAACGCGGAGTGATGACGTCGGCCACGGCGAGGTCGTTTTTCCGCCCAATACACTGAAGCAGAGCGCGATTGACTCGGAATCCCGTGGTCGGAGTTCGGCCGGTGCGGAACCGGCGACGACGACACCGGAGATTCACCATGACCAATCTGTGGACCAACCCTCTCGGACTCGCCGAACTGCTTCCCCTGCCCGAAGCGCGAGTCTTACAATCGACGTTTCTCCTCGTCATCCTCGTCTTCGTCGTGTGGGTATTGTGGAAAATAGCGCCGCGGCTGAAGCGACAGGTCGACCCCCGCGTCGTCGATGTCGTTCTCCTCGTCGTGAGCGGCCTCGTCGCGCTCTTCATCGGCCAGAGCGCCCTGTCGCTCTGGGCCAGCGCCGCACCGAACGCGCCGACCGTCGACGTGTTCTCGCGGCTCACGTCCGCCGGACTTCGAATCGCCATCACCGTCGGCGTCGTCGCGGCCGCCTACATCGGGTCGGGGATGCTCGTCCGGGCCGTTGACCGATTCACGACGGAGACCGGGGGACTCACCGGCCATCAGAGCGAGGTGTTCTCCCGACTCACCGAAGTCGCCGTGTACCTCCTCGCCGCGCTGTTGCTGTTGAGCGTCTGGCAGGTGGACGTCCGCGCGTTCCTCATCGGTGCGGGATTCCTCGGCATCATCATCGGGTTGGCCGCGAACGAGACGCTGAGCGCGCTCATCGCGGGATTCACGCTCATGTTCTCCCGGCCGTTCGAAATCGGGGACTGGATTCAGGTGCCGCTCGAAACCGGGGAGGAAACCGACGGCATCGTCACCGACATCACGCTGTTCTCGACCCGAATCGAGACGTTCTCCGGGAAATACGTCGTCCTCCCCAACGACCTCGTGAGTTCGAACACGCTCGTCAACTTCGGGCGGAAGGGACGGCTCAGGCTCGAAGTGGAAGTCGGCATCGACTACGACGCCGACCCGAAACGAGGGGTCGACGTGGCGAAGAAGGCGATGAAAGAGGTGGACGAGGTGTTGAACGTCCCGCGACCGAACGCCGTGCTGACCGGGTTCGGAGAGTCAGCCGTCATCCTCGAACTTCGGTTCTGGATAGACCGCCCCAGTAGCCGCCGTCGATGGCGCGCGACGACCGCCGTCATCGCGGCGGTGAAGCACGCCTTCGACCGGGAGGGAATCAAGATTCCCGTCCCACAGCGGGAAGTCGCCGGACGCGGCGAAGCAGGCGGCTTCCGGGTCGTCGGCGACTACCCGGACCAGCGTGACCGCCCCGACCAGTACGAGGGACGCGACCGGCGCAATCGGGGCGACCCGCGGGACCGACCCGACTGACTCGCCGCAGACCCGCTCTCGACCGACCCGCCGCGGACGGATCCGTCGCGGACCGACGGAAACGCATCCCCCGAGACCGACCTCAACCGAGTCTGTCCAGACAGTTTCCGCAGTAATCCGCGTACTCGGGGTTCACGGCGTCGCATTGCCGACAGCGGACCTGTCCGCCGTGTGCCGAACTAGTCAATCGGGAACGCCCGCCGCCGCCGAACCCGAACATCGCCGCCGCAATCGGCGATTCGGGAATCGGGCCGTACTCGCCGTTCATGGTTCGGTTCACGAGGTCGTCGTTACGAAGCGCCATCAACCCCCGCCACAGGCCGAGAAACAGGAGCGTGGGCGCGACGACCAGCACGCCCGCGACGAACACCCGAAAGGCTATTTCGAGAGCCATGTGTTGCGTTGGCACCCAACGACCTTAGCTCTGTAATCCGACGGCGAACGGAGGACACGACCGCCGTCGAACACGACGGCCGTTCGACCGGTCCGCCGCTGACTATACTTGAATGGGTGACGTATCGATTCGCCACTACCCGCATGACCGATGGCCGTTCGCGTTCGTCCCGCTGGTTGTACGTCGCCGCCGCGGTCGGCACCGCCGGCACCGCCGGAACGTACCAGTTCTCGTGGCCCGTCATCCGCGGCGCGCTGGGTGCGCAGGCGACGGCGTCCGGGACGGCGCTGGGAGCAATATTCTCGGTGATGGTGGTCGCACAGACGCTCACGGCGCTTCCCGCGGGATGGACCCGCGACCGGTACGGCCCGCGGATTCCGTTCTTCGCGGCCGCGGTGTTGCTGTTCTCCGGTTTCGCCGGGGCCGCCTTCGACCCGACGCTTCCGGCGCTCTTCCTCTGGTTCGCGCTCGGCGGCGGGGGCGTGGGAATCGCGTACGACGTCGCCATCAACACTCCCTCGCGGTGGTTCGTCTCGCGCCGCGGAATGGCGACCGGCGCGGTGAGCATGGCGTTCAGCGGGACGAGTTTCCTGTTCATCCCGGTCATCAAGCGGAGCGTCGAGACCGACTTCTCCGCGACGTTGCTCGCGTTGGGCGTGGCATCCGGCGTGACGGCGGTGACCGCCGCGCTCGTCGTTCACGACCCGGACGAGCGGGATTCGACGGACGATGGGTCCGACGAGTCGGCGGACGATTCGTCGCCGGACGGGTCATCACCGTCGGGACCCGACATCGCGTGGCGGACGATGGTTCGAACGCGTCGGTTCTGGGCCCTGTACGTCGTGTTCGCCGTCGTCAACGGCGTCGGGCTGTTGCTCGTCGAGAAGGTCGTGGTGTACGCGGCGCACTTCGGCCTCTCGACGACCGCGGCGACGACCGCCGCGTCGCTGGTCGCGCTCGGGCAGGCGTCCGGCGTCATCGTCGTCGGCACCGCGTCGGACCGGTTGGGCCGCGTGCGCACCCTCACCGGGTCGCTGGTCTGTTGCGGTATCGCCCTCGCCGCGATGGTCGCGGCGGGTGGGATGGGAGCACAGTGGGCTTTCGTCGCGCTCGCCGGGGTCACGATGTTCTTCAGAAGTCCGTCGTTCTCCATCCTCCCCGGACTCGTCGGCGAGTACTACGGCGAAGAGTACTCCTCGGAGAACTACGCGGTGATGCTCACGGCGAAGCTGTGGGGCGGTATCTACGGCGGGGTGGGAACGAGCCTCCTCGTCCTCCGATTCGGGTGGTCGCCGACGTTCCTGCTGGGCGCCGGTCTGGCGTTCGTCGCCGGAGTCGGTGGATTTCTGGCGCTTCGCGGCGACTGACGAAGCCCCTCACATGGTCCCGCCGGTCCGCCGCTCGACGACGGTTCCGTCCGCGCCGACCGCGACCGACCGGGACGGTGCGACCACGATGCCGTGAAGCGTCCCGTTCGCGGGCGTGAGGGTTCGGTCCCACTCGCCGCCCGCTCGTTCGTAGACGACGCCCGTCTCCCCGCACGCGACGACCGCCCCGTCCGCCGCCGAAACGGCCCGAATTCCCTCGTCGCCCAGTCTGGTCGGCGTCCACGTTCCGTCGCCACCGCGGTAACAAATCCCGTCGTCGGTCGTCACGTACCGGCGACCGCCGCCGGTCGCCGCCACGTCGGTCAGGGTGCCGTCCACGTCGTCGATACCGATTCGACCGAACGTCTCGCCGCCGTCGTCCGTTTCGAACACGCCGTCGTTCGTGTCACAGAGGACGCCGACGGACGCATCGACCATCGTCGCCGCGCACAGGCTGGACCCGCTTCCCGGCTTGACTGGAGTGTCCCACGCGAGGTCGCCGTCTCGATACCGCCCGCGGAGGACCTGTCCGGAGCCGTTCGCGAGCAGTATCGTCTCGTTGTCGGCCGTTCCGCCGACCGCGACGGCCGTCCAATTATCGGTCACGTCCGCCGGAGCGGAGTGGTCGGTATGTCGGCCCTCCGCGACGTCGAACCGCCCGAGCGCGCCGCCGTCCCCGGCGACCCAGACGGTTCGTCCGTCGGTCGTCGTATCGACGCCGCGGAGGTCGGCCGCGTTCGCGCCCGGCCCGTCTTCGAGGGCGCTTCGCCAGTCGTTCCTGTCGCCCTCGTCGTCCTCGCTTCGGAGGACGACGCCGTTTTCGCCGACGGCGTAGGCGGCACCCTCGGCGACGACGGTATCGAACAGGGTCCCGTCCGTCGGCGTTTTCGCGACCGTCCACGAGTGAGTCGGAACGTCGCTGTCCGCCTCGGATTCGGCGTCATCGATCGTTTCCGATTCCGCGTTACTGCCCCCGATTTCGTCGCTTCCGTCGGAAGTCGAAGTCCCTGAATCGCCGCGGGGGTCGGTTCCGGTAACGGCCGTTTTCGTGGCGTTCGGCCCCCGTTCTCCCGGATTCGCGCCGCGAAGGTAGAGAACGACCGGCGGGAGGACGTAGATGCTGAGCGCGACGACGGCGAACGCCCGATTGACGAACGTCAGCGTCCCGAACGCGGTCAATCCCGCTGTCGCTACCGCGTGAATCCACGTCTTCGTGTAGCGCCGAAAGAAGGGAACGAAGCGACGCTCCGAGCGTGTCGAATCGGCCATCGCTCGGGTATCGGACCCCACGGTGTTGAGACTTTTCGCCGAGCGGCCGGGTCACTTCACGCCGTGCATCAACCGGAGGAGTTCCGCGCGGTAGGCGTCGCCGTCGCTGTCGAAAACCACTCGGAGTAGCTCGTCCGTCGGCCTGATTCCCGCCGTGAACAGCAGCGTCTCGCCCGGTTTCAGCACTTCGAGGTACAGTACCGTCTTCACGTGTCCGTCCGGCGTGACCGACGGAAGACGGTACGCGGGCGAGTTCGGGCGCTCGATGTACTCGCTCGCGTCGTAGTCGGCCTCGTACTCGGCGACGGCCTGTTCCGCCGTCGTCTCGCGTTCGGACGAGGGGAGCTCGCGGATGTCCGAGAATCCGAGGCGTCGAAGGTTCCGTTCGAAACGCTCCTTTGCGATGCCCGTCACCAGCGACGGTTGTGCGAGAATCGAGAGCGGGGAGTCGAACGTGACGCGGGTCGCCATGAACGCGCCGACGATTCCCTCGAAGTTCCCGCGGACGTACCTATCGAGGCCCGAAGCCAACCGTTCATCTTTGTAAATGAGCGTGCTGGTGTAAGCGTCGCCGAACGACCGTCCCCCGGCCCGAATCTCGGTCCTGTCGGTTCGTTTCTCTTCGAGGGTCCACCGCCGAATCGCGGGCGACGTGACGACCGGTTCCCGGTACGGCCCGCGACGCTGTGCGCCACCGACGCCACTCGTTTCGGTTCCCCCGCCGATTCCACCCATCGCCACACCCATCCGGGCGAGAAATCGCCTTCGCTGCATGAGGTGGTAGTATCGGGCGGCGACCGGATAATCGCCACGGCCCGGCGACGCGTCTCGTCCCACGCTCGGTTACAACCCGGAATACGTCACGAGACAACGATACGCTCCGCTCGCCACCGCGTCCGCCGGTCGCGGCGGCTACCAGTCCTCGTTGCCGACCGGGTCCCGCGTCTCACAGTAGGGACAGCGGTTACGGTACCGCTCCAGGTTCCGACCGCAGTACCGACAGTTGTACCCGCCCTCCGGGGGGTGAACCTCGGTTTCCGACGACGAAGACGACGTTCCCGGAAGCACTCCCGCGCGGAACGCGAGGACGCCGCCGATGACGACGACGGCCCCGACGAGCGCGACGAGCACCAGTCCGTTGTCCGTTCCGGGAACGTAGGGCACGTCTTGAAGTCTCTTTCCGCCGAACACACCGCGTCCGGCAGAAAGGAACATCAACAGCAACAGGATGCGCAGGAGTCGCCCTCGTCCCAGACCCCTATTTCGCACGCTCCCACCCTCGTTTCATACCCGAACTCGGGGACGAGCGAAGATAAGCACTCGGGAAACCGAAACGAACGAGGGAAAGTCGGGACGAGTTGGAGGAAGTCGAAACGGACGCAAGGGGCCGTGTGGCGTGATACCGAACGACAATTATATCCCCTTAACCGCCACTGGAGAGATGAATGGCATTAAAGAATATTATCATTATAAATCATAATGTTTATATCTGGTACTGTTGTCGGAGTGGATGCGGTGAAACAAATGTCAGTACGCGCAGCACGCTCCTCGGCACGCACCGGAACCACTCGCAAAACGTCACCGACGACAGATCGACTGACAATACGACCCATATGACAGACCGAACTCGCTACGACCGCACGGAAGAAGAAGCCCCGCTCGTCCCGTTCATCGGGACGGCGGGACGCGACCGACCGACGACGGACCGACCGACCATCGACCGCCGGACGACCGACCGCCGGACGACGGACGACCGGTGGACCGACGAGCGGCGAACTGACGACGGACGGACCGCCGCCCGAACGCCCTCCGACCGCCCGCGAACGGAGTTCTCGTCCGAACTCGAACGGGAACTCAGGACCCTCCGAACGCAACTCGACCGAATCGAAGCTACCCTACAGGACAACCGATGATATCTGATACCGACACGACCACGAGAGACATCGAGAACCGCGCTGGAAAGGAACTCCGCGAGATGCTGAACTCCCAGAACTACGTCTTCGCACCCGGCCTCTACCACGCCCTCGACGCGCGACTGGCTGAGATGGCCGGACTGGACGCCGCGTACATGAGCGGCTACTCCACAGTGCTCGGCCAGTTCGGCTTCCCGGACCTGGAGATGGTCACGATGACCGAGATGGTCGAGAACGCCAAACGAATCGTGGAAGCCTGCAACCTCCCCGTCGTCGCGGACTGTGACACGGGCTACGGCGGCATCCACAACGTCCGCCGCGCCGTCCGCGAGTACGAGAAGGCGGGCGTGGCCGCGGTCCACATCGAGGACCAGACGTCGCCGAAGCGGTGTGGCCACATCGCCGGAAAGCAGATCGTCTCCCGGGAGAAGGCCCGCTCGCGCTTCGAGGCCGCGGTGGACGCGAAGCAGTCCGACGATACCGTCATCATCGCCCGAACCGACGCCTACGGCTCCGCCAACGGCGACTGGGAGGAACACCTCGAACGCGGCCGCATCTACGCCGACGCGGGCGTCGATATCGTCTGGCCCGAGATGCCCGACCCGAGTCGGGAGGACGCGGTGAAGTACGCCGAAACCATCCACGAGACGCACCCCGACCTGAAGCTCGCGTTCAACTACTCCTCGTCGTTCGCGTGGTCGGAGGAGGAAGACCCTCTCACCTTCGAGGAACTGGGCAACCTCGGCTACAAGTACATCTTCATCACGCTGTTCGCGCTCCACTCCGGCGCACACAGCGTTTACGAGGACTTCGAACGCCTCGCCGAAGACGACGAACGCGCGCAGTTCGACCTCGAGGACCGCTACCTCGACCACCCGACCGAATCGCACCACGAGCTCTCGTTCGTGAGTCGGTATCAGGACATCGAGACGCAGTTCGACCCCGAGGCCCGCGAGCGCATCGAGGAGTCGGAGGGGTTCTCCGAGGACGAGTCGAACCCCATTACTTCTAACTCGGAGGAGGACGAAGAGATGGTCGCCTCCGAGCAAGGAGACGACTGATATGAGCACGCAACGACGACACGACCGCGAGTTCGTGCGGACGTTCTTCACCTCGCCGACGGCGGTGGAGGGCGAGGACGACTCCGCCAAGATGATCCGGAGCGCGGCCCAGCTCCGCGGCATGCAAGCACCGGACGTGTGGGTGCCCGACAACGAGGACGCGACGGCCCCGTCGATGCGCGACGAGGGTGCCGACAACATCGTCGACGTGGTGTCCGAACACGGGGCGGGGTTCCCCGGCGAAATTCACCCCCGCATCGTGTGGCATCGGGACAGCCCCGAAACGCGATATCGGTGCTTTCAGCACCTGCTCCGAATCGCGGACCCCGAAAAGGGAGCTATCGAGCACATCGACGGGTTCGTGATTCCCGAGGTCGGCGGCATCGACGACTGGAAGAAGGCGGACGAGTTCATCACCATCGTCGAGAGCGAATACGGCCTCGAAGAGGGAAGCCTCGCCATGTCGGTCATCGTCGAGAGCGCGGCGGCGGAACTGGCGATGGGCGACCTCCGCGAGGAGATGGGCAAGCCCGACAACAACCTCGAACGCCTGTTCTTGCTCGTGGACGGCGAGGTGGACTACACCAAGGACATGCGCGCGATGACGCCCACCGGCGGCCTGCCGCCGTGGGCGGAACTGCGCCACAACACGTCCCGCGGCGCGAGCGCCGCTGGTCTCATCGCCGTCGACGGGCCGTACGACGACATTCGGGACGTGGAGGGGTACAACGAGCGGATGGAGGACAACCGGGCCAAGGGGATGATAGGCATCTGGTCGCTGACCCCCGGACAAGTCGTCGAGGCGAACAAGGCTCCGCTCCCGCCGGAGACCGGCCGCTGGCTTCTCGACGCGGGCGACGGCACGACGGAACTCGAATCGGAGGACGGCACCCAGTTCTACGACGGCGAGAGGATCGGACTGGACGAAACGGAGACGGGCTACAACCTCCGGGTCGGCGGCGACGAGCGCGACCTCGACGAAGACGAGTTGCGCGGGGAACTGCTCGACATGACCGAGTACGTCCCGAGCATGGACGACATCGTGGACTCGATGGAGGAGTTCGAAGCGGCCAAGGAAGCGGGGACGGGCGCGATTTCGATGACGCAGACGGCGACGGTCGTCATCGACGGCATCGAAATCGACGTCAGCAAGGACCGGATGTGGGACGAGGCGACCTATCAGGCCGCGATGACGCCCGTCTCCCTGTTCCAAGACGTGTACGAGAACCGACCGGACCAACGCGAGGCGCTGGCGGAACTGTACGGCGAAAACGTCGTCGAACGCGCGATGAACGTCGGATGACGGAGCGGAAGTAGACGACTCGACGGGAGACGGAGCGATTCGAATCACACCCCTTCGCGGACGAACGGACAGCATCGCAGACGATGCCACAACAGTAATTATTAATAGTGAAGAAAACGACGGAGCAATCGGAATCCATGTACAGAATACAGTGTGAATCCTGCGGACAGATCGGTTTCCACCCATCACGCATCGGCGCGGAATCGCGGGCTGAGTCGCACATCGACGAAACCGACCACGGCTGTTCCATCGAGCCGATGTAGGTCGCGTGAATTCGCAGGTGCCGAAACGAGACGGAAGCGCTCTCTTTTTCCACGCGGCACGACCGAACGAGGAAGGACGACGGACGCCGCGGTGTGAAACCCGCGACGAGGCACGGACGGCCGACGGGGGGACAGTCCGTTTCCGCCTCCGGGAACGGGACCGAACCGCGACATCCGTCCGACTCCATAAATAATAAAACTTCTAATTACAATCTGCATTCATAGTAAATTTGTTGATTTAAAATCATCCCCCTTGTATATTCCCGGGTAAAACCGCGCCAACCCTTAATGTAATAAACGATCGTTGGTGTGTATGGCAATCAATACCAGAAAGTTTGCTATCGTGATCGTCGCGGCATTGGTGCTTCAAGCCGGAACCGTCGGCGCGGTCATGGCGGGCGGCGTCGCCATCGCGGTGCCCACGGCCGGAGTGGGCGGGTTCACGGTGACGTTCGATCAGTTACAGGGTCAAGGGTTCACACAGTACGCGTCGCTGGAGAACTCCAGCGAATGCGGGACGTATCCGTCGGCGGTCGCAAAGATCGACAAAGGGGAGATAACGGGACTGAAGATGTACAAGGACGTCGAAGTTCCCGAAGGGATGCCCGGCGGCGGCAACACCATCCGTCTCATGATCAGTTCCGATAAGGCGGTGAAGTTCTCGGGGATGACCCAGAAGTTCACCTATCTACGGGGGAACCTCAAGATGAAGAGCCAGAAGACGACGTCCGAACCGGGTACCGTGAAAAGTTCGTTCTCGCTCTCGGCACCCACCATCGTCATCGACGACGGGGAGATACGGGCACAAAGTCAGTTCCTGCGGAGTATCACGCTCTCCGGAGCGCACGTCAAGACGGTCGTGAATCCCGAGAACGAGACGAGTTTCCCGACGAGCCAGTGCGCGGCGGGAGCGTAAACTGAATCGAACGATTGGAGGAACACGACATGTCCACACACACATCACAGCTCACATCGTACCGCTCGAACTTCGCTTCGTGGCGACACGAACGACCGTTCTGGGGAGCGCTTCTCGTCATCCTCGCCGGACTCGTCATCGGCATCATCCCGGCACAGTTAGCCATGACCTTCGCACTCGTCCCGAGTACGTTCATGTTCGCGGGGTTGGTGTTCGCCGTCTTCGTCTTCCTCTGTGGCGTCTTCGCCCTTCTGCGCCCGGAGTTAGCCGAGTTCTTCGGTGCCGCGGGAATACTGCTGTCGGTCGCATCGATTTTCGGGGCGCTCGGCGGATTCGGCGTGGGAATGCTGCTCGGAACGGTCGGCGGTGCCCTCTGTGTCGCGTGGGAACGACCGGAACTCGACACGGACGAGGCGGCAACAGGTGCGTGACATCGGGGAGTCCAACCGTCCGTTTTCGCCGTGATATCGGACATCGGACACCGTTTAATAGATAAATAATTATGTATGTCCGGGAGATGAGTGCGTGTTAGAATCGGATGATGAGATTTCTAACGCTCAAATTAGTGCTCGACGGTCAGGGCATCCATCCGGTCGGAGATATCATCGCGGCGCGGGCCGACGTGACGCGGGACCAGCTCCTCCACGTCAATTCCATCTTCAGCGGCGGCGGCGTCCTCCTCTATCGACTTCGGGGGAACTCGGACGGACTCGTGGAGGATTTGGACGCACACGAATCCGTGTTGACCTACGATATCCTCGATGTCCACGACGGGTCGTTCCATATCTACATCTACGTCGAAGCGGGTGAACCGGCGGGGACGCTCATGTACGTCGTCGAGAAGTACGCGCTCATCATCGACACGCCGCTCACGTACACCGAATCCGGCGACATCCTCGCAACCGTCGTCGGGACGCAGGAGATGATACAGCGAGCGTTCCGCGAACTACCACAGCGAATCGACATTCGCGTCGAACAGACCGGAGAGTACGCACCGGACTCCGACCACCTGTTCTCCGGATTGACTGACCGACAGCGCGAAGTGCTCGAAACCGCCGTCAAACACGGGTACTATCAGATACCGCGACAGGCCACTCACGCGGACATCGCGGAACGACTGGAGTGTGCACCGAGCACCGTGGACGAACACCTTCGAAAGGCCGAAGCGCACCTCTTTTCCACCCTCTTCGGACGGTGAGAGTACGTCCGTCGCAGACGCGACGGCATATAAATAACCGTGTATTACGGCGGGAATAAATATGCGGCTGAAACGGTACGGTAGAGATAACCGTAATCGACAGTGATATTCGATGAAACATCGAGCCATCCTCGCCGTCGCCTTCTGTCTCGTGGTCGCCTCGACCGCGCCGACAGCAGCGACACGGCATGAACGACCGGGAATACCAGAACAGCAGACGCAGCCGGGTGCGACACACTGCTTCCGGGACGTTACGTTCCGGAACACGACGTTCCCCGCATTCGGTCAGAACGCTCGAAACCTCCACGTCGAGGAGGCGATGTCCGGGACCCTCGACGGGGGAACGAGCGACGGTGCACTCTCCGTCGATATCGCTCGGATGCACGCCGAAAAGGTCTGTATCGGGGTGAAATCCGCGGACGACGGCGCGGGCGTTCGGTTGACGTTTCACGACGCGGTGTTGAAAAAGACGACGCTCCAGGGGGCCGAGATGCGTTTCGAACGGGCGACGGCCGATTCGATATCGTTCCGCGTCCCGGAGCGTATCGGCGATCGGTTCCTCGACCAGTTGGCGGGGAACACGACGAACGATGGGGACGGCGACACCGGCGCGACACCGACTCCGGCCGATGGTCCGGTCGGAGACGAGAATCGGTCGGGCGGACCCGACGTCAGTGACGGACCGCGAGACGTCGGGGATGTGGTGAACGACACCACGGGCGAGAGGGGAGGCGTCGATAACCGAACGAACGACGTCGGGGACACCACGAAGCGGGCCGGGGATGGAGTCGATAACGTCACGGACGGGGTAGAGGACGCATCGGACGACCTCACGGGTCACCTGAACGACACCACGGGTAACGTCACGGACGGCGTGGACGAGGGAACGGATACGGTCGATAACACGACCGACGAAATTACGAACCGCGTGGACAACGCTACGGACGGCGTGGACGAGGGAACGGACGCCGTGAACGACACGACGCGCGACGTCACGGACGGCGTGGATGACGTCACGGATGCGGTGGACGACGCGGCCGAGAACGTCTCGAACGGAGTCGATGGCGGGACGGATACGGTCGATAACGCGTCGAATTCAGTCACGAGCGGGGTCGACGAGACGACGGATTCGGTCACAGACGGTATCGACGACGCGACGGAACAGGTAGCTGGAAGCTCGGATAGGGTCACGGACGGAGTAAACGAGACGACGAATGCGGTCGATAATACGACCGACGAAATCACGGACAGCATCGACCAAACCGCCCACGAAGCCACCGACGGCATCGACAACACTACGGAGAGGGTGGACGACACCACGGGAACGGTCACGGAAACGGTGGACGAGACGTCGGACGACGTGAACGATACGACCGAGGTACTCGACGACGGTGCCGAGAACACGACGGGCGGCGTCACGACGGCGGTCAGTAATACGACCGCCATCGTCGACGACACGGCAAATACCACGGCCGGACCCGTCCAAAACGCCTCGACTGCCGTCGGTGGAATCGTCGGCAACACAACTGACGCGGGCACCGTCACGACGGAAGCGACGAACGGAACCGACGGCTCGGACGATGGATCGCTGTTGTAGCGGTCCGGCGTTCGATGACGGCGTTCTGGCCGCGACGCTTCGGGGGACGGCGCGGTCCGCGAGCGCCCATCGTTGCTTCAACGTCGTCGAAAATGTCCGAACGTCCGGCGATTACCCGTTCTGCGGTTTGAAGATGTCGGCGAGTCGCCCGACGAAGGAATTGCTGGCGCGCTCGTCGGCGACGACCTCGTACTCGCGTTTCAGGGTATCGTCGTTCGTCAACCGAAGTACCGTCAGGTCCTCGTCCGAGAGGAGGCTCCCGGCGCGTTCGCCGACGATTTCCCCGGACGTGGTGACGAGCGTCGCACGCGCGCCGACGTCCGCCGCGAGCGACGTCAGGGCGGCGATATCGTTCTCGTCCGGGCGCTCGTGAATCGCCGCGATGACCCGGTCGTTGAGCAGGTCGTCGCGCGCGTAGACGTGAACCGGTACCTCCTCGCCCGCGCCGTCGGTGACGACGGTATCGATTTCGGTACGGAGCTGTCGGTCCTCGAACGCCTCGGCGACCGACTGCCGGGCGGTCAGTTGCTCGTCGACCCAGTGGGAACCGCCCTCGCTCAGGAAGTAGCGATACAGCACCCGCTCGATGGTTTGCAGCGGGTCGGAGACGTAGAAGCAGTCCCGGCATCGAAGCCGGTGTTTCGGCGTCTCGAACACCTCGTCACAGTCCTCGCAGACGTGTGCGGCGTTCGATTCGAGGTGTTTCAACGATTCCAGTTCGGTGTCGCAGTTCGGGCAGACGATGGCGTCGTCGCCGACGAACTGCTCGCGCATCCCCTCGTAACCGCAGTCGGAGTGGCGGTACCTGTCCGTCCGAATCGTCTGCGGGGACTCACACGACGGACAGGCCGTGGTGTACTGCATCCCCTTCGCTTCGCAGCGGGGGCAGATGTACTGTTTTTCCTGAAACTCGCGGTGGAGGAGGTCCCGTTCGGCCAGCGTTTCCAGCACTTCGAAGGTCTGACCGTCGCCGCCGTCGAGGTATTCGGTCGCGTCGGGGTACGTCACCTGCCCCGTCTCGATGTCGAGTATCGGTCGAACCTCGTCGAGTGACCCCTCCCGGAGGGCGGCCAGCAGTCGGACTGTTCCCGGTGAAGCCATGACCAATCACAACAATAGCCATCTATTTAATCATCCCCCAAATCATAACTATACTTTTGTAATTTTTGAGAGATTTTCGTGACGATTTCCACGCGACGTTTTGATACGGTGGTCAGAACCTCCTTTTTACTCCACCCAGTGGTATGTAGTAGCTCACCGACGAGCGACCAGCAACCGAAGGGACGGAAATGGAGGGAAAACGGATGAAAATCACACCTCAGCGCGATACCGAAGCGACGAACGAACCGTCCATCGAGGAGACGCGGTACGGACCGCCACAGCATTCGATGCGGCGAACCGACCCGGAGGAGAGGTTCTACGGCGCGCCACAGCACGAAACGGACGTCGCGGTCGACTCGGAACCGCGGGAATCGCGGGCGTACCTGTGGTGGTGGGAGGCGAGCGTGCGCCGCGACCGTCCGCATCGTCCCCCCGGAAGACGGCCGGAGGTGGCGTCACCGTGACGGAGACGAAATCCGGAGACGGGTTCGTGACCGACATCGTGGAATCGTGCCCGAAGTGCGGGCGGCAGACGCCCCACGAGGTGAAAATCGAGATTCGAACCGAGAACGGGGACAGCGACAACGCGGTATTTTCGCGTGAACCGTATCGGGTGAGCACGTGCACCGGATGCGGGAAGACGACGGCGACGCGGATGAACAACGTCACAGGATGAGGGTGAGGGGAGAAACGAAACGGTACACCGAGAAATCGACCGAGACGTTCCACGAACGGAGCAAGGCCATCAGCGTTCCCGTCGCCCAGATGGAAGAACGGGACATGCTCCAACTCGTCGAGGTCGAATCGGTGAAACGCTCGGCCGTCGAGTTCGCCGATATGGTCCGTCAGGAGGTCGAAACCAACGAGACGGACATCGTGATGATCGACGGAATCGAGGGATACACCGCGTCGCTCCGCGAGAATCGACTGGATCTCGTCGAGCGACTACAGGCGCTCTGTCGGTACCTCAAGAACATGGGCGTCACCGTCATCCTCGTCTCGGAGCACGATTCGATGACGGGACAGGTCAGAGCGACGGGCAAGGGAATCGGCTATCTCGCGGACAACATCGTTCTTCTCCAGCACCTCGAAGTATCAGGTGAAATGCGAAAGGCCATCGGCGTGTTGAAAAAGCGGACGAGCGACTACGAGCAGTTGCTCCGCAAGTTCGGGATAACGCCGAACGGCATCACGGTCGGCGAACCGATGGACGACGTGCAAGGGGTGCTCGCGGGTATGCCGCGACTCGCCGACGACTGACGCATCGACCAACTTGTAGGGTTTGTTTTGGATGAAAAATCGGTACCGTTATGCCATAGCAGTTCTAGGTATCAGCCGAACGACGTATGGGAGTGACACTCACACTTGTGGACTTCTGGGAGGGAGTTCGATGGCTCGGAGAGACGGTCCCCTTTTTCACCGTCCTTCCGGCCTTCGTCGGAATTCTCGTCTTGGTCTGGATGTTCGCCCCCGGACTCTCGACCCGGCGACCGACACCGGCCCACCCGGACGGCGAGTATCGATTCGACCCGGACGACTTCGAACCGCGGTGATTCGACAGTGTGGTCAGAACGACTTTTATACTGACCTTCGAAGCAACTGACGAGGAGCATCGACAACCGAACGAACGAAACCAACGACCATGACGCACTCAGCACTCGGCAGACGGCGCGACGGAACGGACGCACCCGAAATCGTCTTCGCGATAGACGAGACGCCCGACGAACGGTGTCCGAACCGGGCCATCATCGCGGACATCACGCGTGACGACGCGTGGATCGCAACGGACAGTACGGACACGGTGGTGCTGACCGAGTGGCGATAAACGGCCCCGCCTACTTCGTGAGCGACTCGACCGTGTGCAGCGCGTTTATCCGGCCAGCGCCGAGGTCGGGGTCGCTCCGGCCGTTGCTTTTCTCGGCGTTGCGTTCGATGACACCGGCCACCTGTTGCGGGTTCGCGGTGGGGTCCAGTTCGCGGACGAGTCCGACGAGACCGGCGACCTGCGGCGACGCCATCGACGTGCCCGCGAAGTAGGCGTAATCATCGCCCGGGACGGTCGAAAGCACGAGGTTGGTCGGATACGGCCACGCGGTGTCGTCCGCGAGGCTCTTTTCGAGCGTCTCGTAGCCGCCGCCGGGCGCGCCGACCACAACGTCGTCCACGCCGTAGTTCGAGTAGAACGACAGTTCGTCGTTCGGACCGGTTGCGCTCACGCCCAGCGTGCTTTCGAGGCTCGTCCACATGTCGCGGTAACCCCCGTGTTGGAGGTCCGTCTCCTCGTTGCCCGCCGACACCACGACGGTCGTCCCGCGCCGGAGGGCGCTCCGAACGACGCGTTCGCAGATGACGCGACGGACGCCGCGCGACGTTTGGTTCTCCCGCGGCGGACGCGGGTCCCACCCGAGACTCATGTTCACTGCGTCCGCGCCGATTTCGGCGGCGTAGTCGATGGCCAGCAGGCAGTCGCTGATTCGTTCGAGGAGCGGTCCCTCCTCGGGGAACACGCGGAGCGGGACGAGTTCGGCATCGGGAGCCATGCCGACCACGCCTTGCGCGCCCGTCGCGGCGGTGATTCCGGCGACGTGCGTCCCGTGGGCCGCGACCGGTCCGGCGTCGGTTCCGAACTCCCCGTCGATGACCGACCGCCCGAGGTCCGTATTGACGTTGGCCGTGAGGTCGGGGTGCGTGTGGTCGACGCCCGTATCGACGATGGCGATGCGCGTCCCCTCCCCCGTCGCGGTGGTGTGGGCCTCGAACGCGTCCGTGACCTGCTTGTCCCACTGTAACTCGGCGTATTCGGCGTCCGCCGCGACACCGGTCGATTCGACGGTCGAGGTTCCCAACTCGTACGCCATGTCCGACACCGCCTCGCGAACCCCGGGGACGCCGCGAAGGTCGTCCTCCGCGTCGGCGGGGCCGAGAACGAACAGGACGTTCGCGTCCGGGATTTCGTTCTGGACGGTGTAACCCGCCCGTTCGAGCTTTCGTACAGCGTTTCGGCTCCCAGTCGTGACGAGGTACGTCACCGTTTCGGAGGCGTTTCCGGGCGTCGTGGCGGTGATGCCGACGGTCGTCGCCGCGATTCCCTTGAGAAATCCGCGTCGCTTCGCTGTTGTATCCATCGTGAACCACCGATTAGACGGCATCGTTCGTCATAAATTTTCCTTTAGTTGTCGTTAAACGGAGATGGAAGTTCATCGATGAAATATGCGGAGGTCGCACACCGCCCCCAATCCGCACTCGTTCCAATTTTGGAATGCTAAACGAATTTGAGAATCATTATATGAGAGGTATCCATACGTCCGACCGAGAGATGTTCGAAGCATGACCGGACGCGACGAATCGACGGCCGACGACGGATTGACGCGAACGCTCGGACTGCTGGATTGCGTCCTGCTGAGCGTCGGGGGCATGGTCGGGTCGGCTATCTTCGTCTTTCCCGGTTCGACGGGACGCCTGGCGGGTCCCGCCTCGACGCTCGCGTGGGTGGTCGCCGGACTGCTGATGATGATAATCGCGCTCTGCTATACGGAACTCGCGCTGGCGTTCCCGAAGGCGGGCGGTCCCGCGGTCTTCCCCGCGGAGACGTTCGGGCGGAACCGAACGGTTCGACTCTTCGCCAGTTACCTCGAAGGGATGTCCTACTGCATCGGCATGGTGTTCAGCGTCACGATTTCGGCGCTCGCCATCGCGCAGTATCTCAGCATCGCGTTTCCTCACGCGAAGGGGTACGTCGTTCCCATCGCCCTCGCCGCCATCACGTTGAGCTTCCTCGTCAACCTCGTCGGCGTGACGAGCACGAGTCGGACGAACCTCGTCCTGTCCGCGCTGTTGCTCACGATACTGCTCGTGTTCGTCGCCATCAGCCTCACGCGGTTCGAACCGACCAACTACGACCCCTTCTTCACGAGCGGCCCCGCGAAGTTCTTCGCCGCGGTGCAACTGGCGCTCACGGGCTACGGCGCGTGGACCGCGATTCCGTCCGTCGCGGAGGAAGTGAAACGGCCAGCAAAGACGGTTCCACGGGCGATTTTGCTGTCGCTCCTCGTCACGACGGTCCTCTACACCGCCGTCGTCGTCGCGCTGCACGGCGTCGTCGCGCCGTCGGCGTTCGCGGAGGGGAATCCGGTGACGACGGTGCCGCTCGGGGTGGCCGCGTCGAAACTCGGAGTGCCGATGATTCGACGATACTTGCTTCCGCTCGCCGCGGTGGTCGCCATCTTCACCACGATGCTCGTCGGGACGATGAGCGCCAGTCGCGTCGTGTTCGCACTGGGGCGGAACGGAACCCTGCCGCGGGCGTTCGCGGCCGTCCACTCGCGGTTTCAGGTGCCGTGGGCCGGGCTGGTCGCGGTCAGTCTGGTGGCGGCCGCGTTGACGATTTTCCCGGACTACTTCTACGAACTGCTGGTCATCGCGTCCGTCGTCGGAACCGGCCTCCCGTACGCCCTCAACATCGTCTCGTTCGTCGGGCTTCGACACTACCGCACCGACGTGACGCCGCCGTTTCGCGCCCCCGGCGGGTACGCCCTTCCCGCCGTGGCGTTGGTCGCGTTGAGCGTCGCCATGGTCGGACTGGGTTCGACGGAGGTCCTCTGGTCCGTGGGAAGCATCGCCCTATTGGGCACGTACTTCCTCGTCCGGTATCTGCGACGACCCGACCTGTTCCGGCAGCGAGACGCGGCGACGAACTGGGAGTGACTCTGCCGCCGAATCAGTCGAACGAACGCGTTCGTGCAGATTCGAACACGAGTCGTCACCGCACCGCGTCGATGCCGAGAGATCGCCCGTTCGTCGCTCTTCTTTGCCGTTTTCCACGGTTCTCCCACGCCATACCGAATAGCAATCCGCCCGAGATTGTTTATTTTTGCCTCTATTGGTGCAGTTTGTGATTGAGTTTGACTGAATCTGCATGTTTTTGCAGAACATTTATTATGGTCGTTCTGTATGGTTCTGGATGTCATGGGTGATGAATACAACCATACACGGCGTCGATTCGTTCGAGCGACTGGCGCACTCGGTATCGCGGGAACGACCGCGCTGGCGGGCTGTTCCTCCTCGAAAGACGGTAAGGGTTCGAAAAACGACGGTAGCGGCGGCGGCGAGATGGCCGACAAAATCGTCTTCTTCAACGCGGGTAGCCTGAAGGACGACCCCGGGACGAAAAAGAACATCGAGCGGTTCGAAGACGAGACGGGTATCACGGTCGACGTGAACGAGGTGCCGTGGAGCAACCTGAAGACGACGCTCATTACGCAGTGGCGAAACGAGGGAAGCAAGGTGGACGCCTTCAACGGGCCGACGTGGTGGCTCGCCGATTTCGTCGCGGCCGACTGGCTCGAACCCCTCGGCCTCTCCGATTCGCACATGGGTAAGTTCCCGGAGAACCTCCAAAACCTCGTCACGTTCGACGGGAAGACGTACATGGCCCCGCAGATAGGCAAGTGGGGGAACTTCCTCTACGACAAACAGTACTTCGAGAAGCAGGGCATCTCGTCGCCACCGGACACGTGGGACGACGTGCTCGCGCTCGGCGACAAGGTGGGCAACGACAAGTCCGGGTTCGGCTTCACGTGGGCGAACAAGGACGTCTTCATGTTCAAACAGTTCCTCTGGCAGGCGGGCGGCCAACTGTTCAACGACAAACACGAACCCGTCTTCGCCGACAAGGGCGCGACGGTGTTCAACGACTTCCTGACGCCGCTCCGCAAGAAGGGACTCCTCCCCAATGGCATCCAGAGCATGAACGAGGGGAACATCGGAGACGCCTTCGTCGGCGGGAAGTTCGCTACCGTCGAGGGCTGGACGCCGCTCGGGTCGCGCGCGCTCAACGAGGGGTGGAAGAAGGACCGCCTCGGAATCGCCAAACCGCCGAAGGGTCCCGCCTCCCGCGCGACGTTCCAAGACACGAACGGCGTCGCCGTCTCGTCGTTCTCGAAGCGCAAGAAGGCCGCGAAGAAGTTCGCGGAGTTCATGAGCACCCCCGAGTCCTGCAAGACCGACATGGTGGTCGAGGGCAACCCGGCGGCCATCCCCGAGGTGTACGAGGACGAGGAGGTCAAAAAGAAGTATCCGAAGGAGTTGCGCTCGAACATGAAGTACAACCTCAAAAACGCCAAGAGCGAGGTCTACCGCCTGCAACCACAGGTCGACGACATCCTGTCGTCGAACATCACGCCCGTCTTCCTCGGGAAGAAGGACGCCAAATCGGCCCTCTCGAAGGCCCAAGAGGACATCACGTCGCTCTACAAGAAGAACAAGGTCCTCTAGATTTCGGGTCCCCCTTTCCAATACATGGCAGAGAATACACGTTCGCTTCGACGGCGGCTCGACCGCCTGTTCATCCCCCTCACCGTGGGACCGACGGTGCTCTGGATAGCCGGGGTTATCCTCTATCCGACGCTCCAACTCCTGTGGTCGAGTCTGTTCTACACGAACCCGATAACGCAGGAAAAACAGTTCGTCGGGCTGGATAACTTCGCCTCGCTCATCTTCGAGAACGGCACCGTCGGGGCGCTCAACCCGGACCTCGTACAGTTCACGAAACACACCCTCGTCTACGTCGGCTGTAGCGTCACCATCTCGTTCCTGTTGGGCCTCGGCATCGCCATGCTGCTCAACAAGGACCTGAAGGGTCGCGGGTGGATTCGCACCGCGGTCATCGTGCCGTGGATTCTCCCCTACGTCATGAGCGGCCTGATGTGGCGATGGATGTTCCAGACGCAGTACGGCGCGATAAACGGCGTCCTCGTCGGCGGCGGCGTCATCTCGGAACAGATTCCGTTCCTCTCGGACGGCACGCTGGCGATGATGGCGCTCATCATCGCCGACGTGTGGGTGTTCACGCCCTTCATCATCATCATCCTCCTCGCGGGACTCCAGAACGTCCCCGAACAGCTGTACGACGCGGCCGAGGTGGACGGCGCGAGCCGCTGGTCGCGGTTCTGGAACGTCACCTACCCGTTCCTCAAGCCGTCGATTCTGGTCGCGCTCACCATCCGCATCATCTTCGACATCCGGGCGCTCGACCTCGTGTGGGTGATGACCCACGGCGGCCCCGGAAAGTCCACCGAAGTGTGGGCCTCGTGGCTCTACCGCACCGCGATGGTGTTCGGTGATACCGGCCAAGGTGCCGCGCTCGGCGTCGTCATGCTCGCGGTGACGTTCGCCGTCGTCGCGGTCCTCTACAAGGTCTTCGGAGGGACCCCCTACGAAACATGAGTACGAAAACAGACACGCTGAGCAGAGTTCGTCGTAGCTTGAACCTGAACGCGGAAGACGAGTGGTCGAGCGTGGTCCGGGACCGGATGGTCGCGTACGGCCTGCTCGCCCTGTACGTCGTGGTGGTGTGGTTCCCGATATACTACATCCTCATCACGAGTTTCAAGGCGCCCTCGGAGACGCTCTCGTTCCCCATCACGTTCTACCCGCACGACCCGACGCTCTCGAACTACGTCGAAATCTTCCAGAACCGGCCGTTCGGCACCTACACGCTTAACAGCCTCATCGTCGCTGGGACGACGACGCTCATCTGCGTCACGCTGGGGACGCTCTCGGGGTACACGTTCTCCCGCTACGACTTCCTCGGCAACAAGGCGCTGTTGCTGTCCATCATCGCCGCGCGGATGATTCCGCCCATCGCGCTCATCGTCCCGTTCTTCGAAATTATGTCGAACCCGCCGGTCATCGGCGCGCTCACGGGGAGCCTCTACAACACGAAGGCGGCGCTCATCCTGACGTACACGTTCTTCAACCTCCCCTTCGCGGTGTGGATAATGAAGAACTACTTCGACGGCGTGCCGCGCTCGCTGGACGAGCAGGCCCAAGTCGACGGTTGTTCGACGTGGGAGGGCTTCTTCAAGGTCATCCTCCCGGTGGCGAAGCCGGGCATCGCGGCGACGGCCATCCTGGCCTTCATCTTCTCGTGGAACGAGTTCGTCTTCGCGCTCGTTCTCACGTCCTCGGAGGTTTCACAGACGCTCCCGATAGGCGTCTCCCTGTTCGTCGCGGACGACTTCATCGACTGGGCGCACCTCGCCGCGGGCGGGATGATAGCGGCCCTGCCGGGCATCCTGTTCGGCCTGTTCTTCCAGCGCTACATCGTCAGCGGCCTCACGCAAGGAGCAGTGAAAGAATGACGGAACCGACCCCCACTATGCGATTCAATCAGACTGACGACGGACGTGGTATCGATGGCTGAAGTAACACTCGACGCGCTCGAAAAGCGATTCGACGACGTGGTTGCGGTGGACGGCATCTCGCTCGACATCCCCGACGAATCCTTCACGGTGTTCGTCGGCCCGTCCGGGTGCGGCAAGACGACGACGCTTCGTCTCATCGCCGGACTCGAACGCGCGACGGACGGCGAGATATACATCGGCGACCGGATGGTCAACGACCACCGGGCGTACGAGCGGGACATCGCCATGGTGTTCCAGAACTACGCGCTCTACCCGCACAAGACCGTCGGCGAGAACATGCGGTTCGGGCTGGAACAACACGGCGTCGACGACGACATCATCGAGGAGCGGGTGGGCGACGCCGCCGACCTCCTCCAAATCGACGAACTGCTGGACCGTCGCCCCGCGGAACTCTCCGGCGGGCAACAACAGCGCGTCGCGCTCGGCCGCGCCATCGTCCGGGAACCCGACGTGTTCCTCATGGACGAACCGCTGTCGAACCTCGACGCCAAACTGCGCGTGCAGATGCGCGCGGAACTCAACAAACTGCACGAACAGCTCTCGACGACGACGGTGTACGTCACGCACGACCAAATCGAGGCGATGACGCTCGCCGATCAAATCGCGGTCATGAACGACGGCGAGATTCAGCAGGTCGGCGACCCGACGTACGTCTACGCCCATCCGCGAAACCGGTTCGTCGCCGACTTCCTCGGCAGTCCGTCGATGAACTTCGTCGAAGGGAAACTGACCCGCCGCGACGACAGCCTCGTCGTGGACGTCGGGCCGTTCCAACACGAGGTTCCCGAGTCCTACCGCGACGCGCTCGACGGTCGGGTCGGCGACCGAATCGTCGTGGGCGTCCGCCCGGAGAACGTCACGCTCCGGCCGGACGGCCTCCCGGCGCTCGTGGAGGTCGTGGAACCGCAGGGCGAAAAGACCGTCCTCGAACTCGACCTCGGCGACGACATCACCATCAAAGCGTCCGTCGAACCGAGCGTCCCCGTCGAACTCAACGACCGCGTTAACGTCGAGTTCGACCGTCGGTCGCTCCACTACTTCGACGCCGACACCGGCGAATCGCTGACGTACTCGCCGCCGAAGGAGTCGACAGCGACGGAGGCGGCGCACTGACCGATGGCAGTGAGTGTCACCTCGTGGGTACCGGAACGGGAGAACCTGTTGGTCGCCGTCTGCTGTCTCATGGCGGCCGTCGCGGCCTACGACTACCACGTCGGCGCGTACGGCGGGACCATCGTTGCGACCGTCGGGGCGGGAATCGCGCTGACGTTTCTCGTCCTGCTGTCGGAGTGAGATGCCGTCCGCTCGCCCTCCTCTCGCAAACGGAAGGCAAAGCCGCGACGAAAGCGGCAATATAATCCGACGTCACCAGAGAGGTTATAGCGTCGAATGGCCAACAAAACCAACGAACGCGCCGCCCTTGACTCGATACCGAGTCGATTCGATACGAACATATGTTGCCTGACGAACGAAAACGCAGAATCGTCGAGATAGTCTCCGAAGAGAACGGCAGTACCGTCGGCGACCTCGCCGGTCGCCTCGACGTCTCGGAGGCGACCATCCGCCGCGACCTCCGGGACTTGGAGGACGAGGGTCGCATCGAGCGGTCGCACGGCGGTGCCCTCCCGGTCGAAACGGTCGGCGAGGAGCGAACGTACGGACAGAAACAGGTCCAAAAGCGGGAGGCGAAACGCACCATCGGACGACGTGCCGCCGAAACCCTCCAAGACGGGCAGGTCGTCTTCTTCGATTCGGGGACGACGACCATCGAAGTCGCCAAACACGTCCCGAGCGACGTCTCGATAACCGCCGCGACGAACTCGCCGCTCGTGTCGGTGCAACTCGCCGAGGCGGGTATCGAGGTGAAGGTCACCGGCGGAACGCTCCGGCGCTCCACGTGGTCGCTCGTCGGCCCGACCGGCGAGAGCTTTCTCGACCGAACCAACTTCGACGTGCTGTTCCTCGGGACGAACGGAATACACTCCGACGCCGGACTGACGACGCCGAACGAGGACGAAGCGCGCATCAAATCGCGGATGTGCGAGAAGGCGAGTCGCGTCGTCCTCGTCGCCGACGGGAGCAAGTTCGGTCGGCGAAGTTTCTTCCGCTTCGCGTCGTTCGAAGACGTGGACGCCATCGTCACCGACGCGGCCGTCCCGCCGGAGTACCGCGAACCGTTCGAGACGGCGGGCGTCGAAATCGTCGAGGGGGTGGACGCGTGATTCTGACCGTCACGCTCAACCCGGCCGTCGATTACACCGTCAACGTCGAATCGGACGTCGAACCGAACGGCGTCCTCCGGTCGAGCATGGCGCAGTACGACCCCGGCGGAAAGGGAATTAACGTCTCGAAGTACCTCGCCAGACTGGAAGTCGAAACGCTCGCAACGGGCTTCGTCGGCGGGTTCCTCGGCCGGTACATCGAGGAACAACTCACCCGCGGCAAGGTCGCCAACGATTTCGTCGAGATGGACGTCTGCACCCGACTCAACACCACGATTCTCGGGGAGGACGGCGAGTACAAACTCAACCAGTCGGGACAGGGCGTCAAGGACGAAACCGTCCGCGAACTCATCGGGACGGTCCGCGAGTACGACCCCGAAATCGTCGTCATCGCCGGAAGCCTCCCGCCGAACCTCGGCCCGGCGACCATCGACCGCATCGCGGGAGCGGGGTCGTGGGAAACCGTCGTGGACGTGCAGGGCGACCTCCTGACCGGCATCGCGGGCGACTACGCGCTCTGTAAACCCAACCGGAGCGAACTGGCGAGCGCGACCGGAATGCCGGTCCACAGCATCGAGGAGTGCGCCGAGGCGTCGCAGGCGCTCCGCGAGAGGGGGTTCGACCGCGTTATCACCTCGCTCGGGGACGACGGCGCGCTGCTCACATCGGTCGACGGCGTGTTCCACGCGGAACCGCTGGACGTGAACGTGGTGGATACGGTCGGCGCTGGCGACGGACTGCTCGCGGGCGTCCTCTCGACGCTCGCTCGCGGACAGTCGGACCGAATCGCGCTCCGGGTCGGCGTCACCGTCGCGTCGCGCGTCGTGACCGTTCCCGGAACGACGGTGCCGGACATGGACGACGTTCGGGCGGACGCGACCGAAATTCCGCTCCTCGTCGAGTGACGACGGAACTGTCGCGTATTTTCCGTATCGATACCGCTTCGTTGTTTTCTGGGCGTGGTCTAATTAGACACGGGGAGCAATCCTATGCTTACCCCGCGGTGCATATCACGAAAGAGAACAGTACAACAGGGAAAAGACAAATCTGTTAGTCTAAAATAACTTTAACACCCTCCTGTGAGTGGCGGGAAACGATGTCTGGAATCAAAAAATCACCAGAGATTCCCCAATCAGTCCCGAAACTAGAAGCCGAACTCATCCGCGACGCCTACGAAATTACGAGGCAGGGCGACAGTCGCGGGGACGACGGCATCGACACCGGGACATCTATCGATCTCTCAGACGGGGACCGACGAGATTTACGACGGCGACTTCTCGATAGCGGCGTCTCGGAAGAAACGTTGGTGGAACTCGGTCTCGACGCGAGCGACGACTAACTCGGTTTCTCGGCGGTTCGTTTCCTCTCCTCACGTATTTCCGACCGCAGAGCGCGTCCTCTCGCGGCGAGAGGAATGGTCGATATACGTGGGTCGTAACCCGTTCGAAAAATACGAGCGAATCGGTCGGGTACGGTCGTTATTTGACGGAGAGGATGGCCTCGTCCGTGGCCGTCGCCCCCTTGTCGTCGGTGACTTGGAGGGTGACGCGGTAGCGACCACAGGAAGAGAGGGTCATCTCGGCCGTCTCGCCGCTTTCTTCGAACGACCCGTCGCCGTCGATGTCCCACATGTATTCGACGATTTCGCCGTCGCCGTCCGAGGACGGGGAGGCGTCGAGCGTCACCGTATCGCCGCGTTCGAGCGACCCGCCGGTCGTGTCGCTCGGCGTCGTCCGAATCCGCGCGACCGGGGCCTCGTTCTGTTCGCCGCCGTCGTTGCCACCATCGCCGCCGTCGCTTCCGTCGCTTCCGTCGTCACTACCGTCGCTGCCATCGCTTCCGTCGTCACCTTCATCCCCGTCGTCTACGCCGCTTCCGCCATCCGACGAAGTGAGCACGTCCTCCTCGACGAGTTGTTGGGTTGTCTTGGTAAGCCACTGCACTCGCGTACCGAGGGCCGTGTCATCTGAGGTCGCCTCGACGAGGAACGCAACGGCGTCGGTGTCGCGCGCGGCCTTGTGCGTGAGCAGACCGGTCGGTTCGTTGGAGGACGAGGAGAACGGGTCGACCGTGAAGTCGTAGCCGTCGCGCGAGACGTAGTTGTCGTTGATATATTCGGCGGCCGCTCTGGCGTCGTTGAACGCCCGGTCGTCCCACGACGAGAAGATGGCCTGTCCGACGCCGCCGACCATATCGCCGTCGTAGATGCCGACGGATTCGTGAAGGTCGATGACGGCATCCGGTTGGAATCGCTCGACGACGCCCCAGATGGCGCGGGCGAGTTCCGTCTCCGGTTCCTCACCGGTCGGGAACTGTCGGTTCAGGTCCACGCCGCCGTCCGCGATGCGGGAGTCCTCCTCGACGGCCGCGGCGTTCGCCTTCGGAATCGTCACCAGCGTTCCGCGGGCGATATCCCACTGGGCGACCTTCTCGGCCGCCGTGTAGCCTCCGTTTTCGTTTCCGTGTACGCCGCCGACGACCATCACCGTCGGGCCGGACTCGCTCGCGGACGTGACGAACACCGTCGTTTCTTGGTCGGTGCCGCTCCGAATCGTGTACGAATCGCGCGAAACGCTCGTTTCGCTTTCACCTGTCGTCGCCGTTACGCCGAGCCCAAGCAGTCCCGCACAGCCAGCCGCCGTTAAAAACGTACGTCGTGTTGCAGTCATTGCTTCCCAGTCGAGGGTTGTATCGGGGGTTTATTGTTGTTTTGTTCGTTTTCGAAAATAATTCGAGAAAACGAATAAGTATCCCATTATATTGGGAGTCATATGATAGACTGACGGAGATGTCAACCCGTCCCCGAGAATGTTCAGTTTTGTGACCGACGAACGAACGCTGGCGAACTGGCTGGTTTGCAGCGACCCCAACTGTTATCTTCCGTTCACGCCCGGTTCCCGCATGCACGTTTCGTTCGACGACCTCGAAACGCTGGTGGAAGCGCCGGGCGCACCCGGAAACGAATACGCCGTCGCGGACCGGTTCGCCGACCTCATCGAACCACACGTGGACCGCGTGTCGTTCGACGCGATGGGGAACGTCGTCGCCACGAGCGAGGGAAGCGACTTCGAAATCATGCTCGCGGCCCACACCGACGAACTCGGGTTCCTCGTCGAGGACGTGGACGACGACGGCTTCCTCACCTTCCACATGCTCGGCGGACACTACAAGGGGAACCTGTCGGGCCAACGCGTCCGCGTCGGCCCGGACGGCGTTCTCGGCGTCGTCGGCCCGCGCTGTCGCCACTACATGAGCGACGACGAGAAGGAGTCCCTCCCGGAATCGCTCCGCATCGACGTCGGAGCCACCTCGCCCGAGGAGGTCGCGGATATGAACGTCGAACCGGGCGATTACGCGGTGTGGGACTACGGCGTCTCACGGCTCGGAAACGACCGAATCACCGGACGAGCGTTGGACGACCGCATCGCGCTGGCCATCCTGCTCGCGATCGCCCGCGAAGAGGACGTGGACGCGACGGTTCACTACGTCGCAACGGTACAGGAGGAGGTCGGCCTTCGCGGTGCGCGGACGACGGGCTACAGCCTCGACCCCGACGTCGGCATCGCGCTCGAAATATTCCCGGTGGACGACTACCCCGCGGGGCGGACGGACGGCGTGAATGCGACGCTGGACGGCGGCCCGGTGGTCGAGTTCGGGGACGGAACCTCCGAGTACTTCTTCGGCGGGGTCATCGTGGACCGCCAGACGAGAACGTGGCTCCGGGACGCGGCGGACGCGACCGATGTGGACCTCCAACACGACGTGATGCTGACCGGTTCGACCGACGCGACCGAACTCCAGCAGGTCCGCGGCGGCCGCCACGCGGGTGCCATCGCGGTTCCCTGCCGCTACTCGCACTCGCCGGTCGAGACGCTCTCGATGCGGGACGCGGACGCGACGGCCGAGGTGTTGTTGGCCGCGCTGGAACGGAAGTTCCCGAGTCGGGACGACATCCGACGGCCGCGGTGAGTCGTCCGCGGTACCACCGCCGATTGCCGTCGTCCCGTAACGTTCACAACGCTCCCCTCCGACGGACCGGTATGCGACGAGTCCGAGGACCGCGGCGCGGGTGGGCGAAGATAACGCTCGGCGTCTCGCTACTCTTCGCGGTCGGCGTCTTCGTTTTCCTCTGGATGCAGGGGTCGCCGGTTCGCGGCGCGGCGGGCGGCCTCCTCATCATCGTGGCCGGACTCTGGGAGTGGCGACGGAAACGCTCGGACCAGATTCGCGCCGAGCGCTTCGAAGCCGAGGCGGAAGAAAGTCAGCGAAAACGGCAGGGATGAGAGAAACAGTTCGCGTCGCTCAGTTCGCCGACGACTCCGCCGCGACGGCCTCGTCGCGGTCCGTCTCGTCCGCCTCGGCGTACGGGTCGAAGCCCTCCGCGCTCTCGTAGAGGTGGCAGGCGACTTCCCGGTCGCCCTCGACGTCGGACTTCGCTTCGAGCGGCGGTTGCACCGAATCGCACACGCCGCCGATGTACTTCTCACATCGGTTCTTGAAGCGACAGCCGGACGGGACGTTGACGGCATCTCCGACCTCGCCCTGCAACTCGACGCGCTCTCGGCCCGCCGTCGGGTCGGGAACCGGCACGGCGTCGATGAGCGCCCGCGTGTAGGGGTGTTTCGGGTTCGTGATTATCTCCTCCGTCGGCCCCTGCTCGACGATTTTCCCCATGTACATGATGGCGAGGCGGTCGCACATGTGTCGCAGGAGCGAGAGGTCGTGGCTGATGTACACGACGGACAACCCGAACTCGTCGGTCATGCGCTCCAAGAGCGAGAGCACGCCAGCCCGAAGGCTCACGTCGAGCATCGACACCGGTTCGTCGGCGACGATGAAGTCCGGGTCGATGACCAGCGCGCGGGCGATGGCGAGGCGTTGGCGCTGTCCGCCGGACAGTTCGTGCGGGTAGCGGTCGAAGAACGATTCGGCGGGTTCGAGTTCCGCGAATTCGAGCGCCCGTCGGACCCGCGCCCGCTGATTCGGAACGTCGTGGATGCGGAGCGGTTCGACCACCGTGTCGTACACCGTCATCCGCGGGTTCAGGCTCTCGAAGGGGTCCTGAAATATCATCTGGGCGTTCTGGCGGAAGTTCGTGAGGGACGAGCCGCTCTTGTTCGCGATGTCCTCGCCGTCGTAGTAGATGCTCCCACCGGTCGGTTCGTACAGCTTCGTCAGGCACATCCCGGTGGTGGTCTTGCCACACCCGGATTCGCCCGCGATGCCGAACGTCTCGCCTTCGTGCAGTTCGAAGTCGATGCCGTCGATGGCGTGCACCGCGTCCTCCTCCTCGCCGCGGATAGAGTTCATCAGGCTGGTCACAAGGCCGCTTCCGACCGGGAACTCCTTTTCCAACCCTTCGACGCGAACGAGCGTGTCGTCGTCAGTCATCGGTCGCCTCCATCGACGCGTCGTTTTTCCACGTCCGCGCCTTGCTGGCGACCGACCGAAGTTCCGCGTCGACCCGGTCGGTGTGGTGACAGAACGACCGCAACTCGCCGTGTTCGACGGCGGGCGGGTCCTCTTTCCGACAGACCTCCGTCGCCAGCGGACAGCGTTCCGCGAACCGACACCCGCTCGGCGGGTTGCTCAAATCCGGCGGGTGGCCGCCGATGCTCACGAGGTCCTGTTCGGACCGGCGGATGTCGGGAAACGCGCTCTTCAGCCCGAGCGTGTATGGGTGGTACGGTTCGCCGAAGATGAACTCCGACGGGCCTTCTTCGGCGAGTTCGCCCGCGTACATGACGACCACGCGGTCGCAGGTCTCCGCGACGACGGCCACGTCGTGCGTGATGACCATCATGGCCGTGTCGCTCTCCTGTTGAATCCCGTTGATGCGTTTGAGAATTTGGTCCTGCATGATGACGTCCAACGCCGTCGTCGGTTCGTCCGCGAGGATGAGCGACGGTTCGAGGACGAGCGACATGGCGATCATGGCCCGCTGGCGCATCCCGCCGGAGAACTGGTGGGGATAGTCCGTCTGGCGGTCGCGGTCGAGTCCGACGAGGTCGAACGATTCGTCGATGACGTCTTGGGCCTCCGACCGTCCCATCTTCGGGTAGTGGGCGTCGATGGCCTCCAAAATCTGCTCGCGGATGGTGTACACCGGGTCGAGCGCGTTCATCGCGGACTGTGCGATGAGCGAAATCTCGTCCCAACGAAGCGCTCGGCGGCGCTTCTCGGGCATGTCGGTCAGGTCCTCGCCTTTGAACAGTATCTTCCCGCCGTTGATGTAGCCGTTCTTCGGCAGGATGCCGATGAGCGCCTTGGCGAGCGTCGATTTGCCACAGCCGGATTCGCCGACGATGCCGACGGTCTCCCCGGCCTCGATTTTGAAACTGACGCCGTCGACCGCTTTGACCGGGCCGTCCTCGCTGTCGTAGTAGACTTCGAGGCCTTCGACTTCGAGCAGGGCCATTCAGCGGGCCTCCGTTTCGTCCGAGTACATGAATCCGATGTGCGTGAATCGTGCGAGCGTGAATCGTTTGAATACGTTCATCCTTCGACCTGTAGTTCGGGGTTGACGATCTCTTCGTAGCCGCGGCCGATGAGGAAGCCGCTGATGACCACGAGGGCGATACAGACTCCGGGCGGCACGAACCACCACCACGTTCCTTCCGTCATGGCGCTGTAGACGCGGGCGCTCTGGAGCATCATGCCCCACGAGACGCTGTTCGGGTCGCCGAGGCCCAAGAAGGACACCCCTGCTTCCGTAAGAATCGCCCACGCGATTGCGAACGCGCCGTAGAGGAACGCCATCGGGAGGACGTTCGGCGCGATGTGCCGCGAGATGATGCGCCAGTTGCTCGCCCCCGAAATCTTCGCCGCCTTGACGAACGAGCGTTCGCGGAGCGAGAGGACGAGCGCGCGGATGACGCGGGCGGACGTGCGCCACTGCAGGAGCACGAACGCGAGGATGATGTTCTCCAGTCCCGGCCCGAGCACCGTCACGAGGACGATGACCGTCGGCAGGAGCGGGAGTCCGTACACGAAGTCCACGAGTCGCATGAGCACGTCGTCCACGTAGCCGCCGTAGTAGCCGCTGACGAGGCCGACGAGCGTTCCGAGGCCGACGGTCATCACGGCGGCCACGAGGCCGACCATGATGGCGGGACGCGCCCCGTACACCAGTTGGCTGAAGATATCGTAGCCCTGCGCCGTCGTTCCGAGGATGTAGCCGCCCTCGCCGCCGAGGAAGGACGGTTTGATCCACTTGGCGAAGAGCGCGTTCACCATCAACCGCTCCTTCGGACCGTACGGCGCGATGTACGGCGCGAAAATGGCGACGACGCCGAAGAACGCGAGGATGGCCATCGCGGCGACGACCAGCGGGTCCTCCGTGAGCATCGAGAACTGTTCGGTTATCGTCTCCTTCCAAAGGCGGAGGTTGCGCTGCCACGCGCTGAACTGCTCTTCGCTCTCCTCGTCGATGTCCGCGAATATCGAACCGTCGTGCTCCTGATTCATCGTTTCAGTCATAGGTCACCCGTGGGTCGAGGACGCCGTACAGCAGGTCGGCGACGAAGTTCATCACGATGACCGACAGCGCGAGGACGAGGAACGTCCCCTGGGCCACCGGGTAGTCGCGTCGAAGCACGGCGCGAATCATCTCGCGGCCGATGCCCGGCCAACCGAACACCGTCTCGATGAGGACGCTGCCGCCCACCGCGTAGCCGATGGCGATGGCGGCGGCGGTCAGCACGGGCAACAGCGCGTTGCGGGCCGCGTGGTTGAACATTATCTTCCGCTCCGTCAGTCCCTTCGCGCGGCAGAGGTCGATGAAGTCCTCCGAGAGGGTTTCCAGCATGCTGTTGCGCATGATGAGCAGCGGATAGCCCATGTAGTAGAACGCGAGGACGATGACCGGCGCGACCATGTGCTTGAGGAAGTCGACCGAGAACACCATCGCCCAGAAGTTCTTCGGGCCGGAGCCGAGGCTCGTCATCCCGCTCATCGGGATGATTCCGAGTTTCGCGCCGAAAATCCAGAGGACGAGGATGCCCATCCAGAAGCTGGGGACGCTCCGTCCGACGAGCGCGGTCACGACCGTCGTCTTCTCGAACCGCGTTCCACGGTACCAGCCGGTGAGGACGCCGAGCGAGATGCCGATGACGTACGCCACGACGAACGCGGTCAGCATCAGGACGAGCGTGTTCGGGAGGTACGTGACGAGCATGTTGATGACGCGCTCGTTGGTTTTAAACGAGCGTCCGAGGTCGAGCGTCAGGAGGTTCTGTATGTACCGAACGTACTGCACCCACAGCGGGTCGTTCAACCCGTAGCTCGCGATGAGCCGCCGTCGCACCGCGGGCGTCATTCCGGGCGAAATGATGTACGACGTCGGGTCGCCCGGCATGAGGCGAAACAGCATGAACAGCGCGGTCGCGACTGCCCACAGCGTGATTCCCAACTGCACGGTGCGCCTGACGAAGAAGTCTAATTTTCCCATTTATTAGTATCGAAATTTCATTGGTTGGTCGGCTCTACTTGGGGAAGTGCGCCATTCCGTCGCCGTCGATGACGTATCCGGCGTCCGTGAGGGATTTCTTCCCGGCTTTCACGCCGTCGGCTGGCTGGTACTTCTTCACGTCCGGGTTGCTGAACTTGCCGAACGATTCGCCGACGAGGTTCCACCCCTCGGTGGCGAAGCCGTAGAGAATCTGCTCGTTGATGGCCTTCTTGGGAATCGCGTTGACGGCGGCCTGTCGGACGGCCTTGTCGTCGAGTCCCTTCTGGCGCGTGTTCTGGCTGAAGTGCCACCAGCCGTCGCCGGGCGCGGACTTCACGCCGATGTTCGACGCGTCTTGATTGTCGTTGAGCTGTTTGCCGATGCGGGTGTACGGCAGGTAGTTCAGCGTCCCCTTCTTCAACAGGGACCACACGGTCGAACTCTCCGGGATGATGCGCCAGATGCGGCGGTTGAACTTGACCGGCCGCCAGTGGTCTTCGTACTTCTTCAGGCTCAGTTCGCTGCCCTTGTCCCAGTAATCGAACTGGAGCGGACCGCTTCCGACTGGCTCTTTGACGTTCGCTTTGGCCGGGTTGCTCCGGCTCTCCCACTTGTGTTTCGGCACGATGGGAATCTGGTTGGAGAACAGTTTGTGGACCGGACCGACGGGGTCCGTGAAGTTCACCGTCACCCACTGACCGTCCACCGACACCGAGTCGTACATCTCCCACTGCGTGGAGTAGAGCGGAATCTCGTTCTCCTTGATGTATTCGAGCGTGAACTTCACGTCCTCGGGCGTCAGGTCCTCGCCGTCGTGCCACTTGTGGCCCTCCCGAATCTTGTACTTCACCGTCTTGTTGTCCGGGCGCTCCCACTCGGTCGCCAGACTCAGTTTCGGGTCGGCTTCGAGCTTCGAATTGATGCGGACGAGCTTGTCGTACAGCATCTCGAACTGGTGGATGAGTTTCGTCTCGTTGTTGTAACCGAGGACGCTGAGCGTTCCGAGGGTCTCGGCCCACGAGCCGCGAAGCTCTTTTTTGCTGTTGTTCACTTCGATGTTGGTCATCGGCTCGAAGTGGAAGTAGCCCGCGATGTGGTCGGTCCATCCGCTGACCTGATTTTTGTTGTACGCCACGATGTTGGGCATCTGTACGATGGGGTGCATCGGGACGTCCTCGTTGATGGTCTTCTGAATGTCGAACAGCGTGTCGATGCGCTTTTGTTCGTCTTTCATCTGCAGCTGTTCCATCAGCTTCGGGTCGAGGTCCTTGTTGGTGTAACCGGTGAAGTTACCCTGTCCCTTCCCCGTGTTCGAGGAGTGGAACTGCTCGGGCATCCGACGGCCGGGGTCGATGCCGAGGCCACGTGACCACGTTGCGAAGGAGAAGTTGAACTCCTCGGTGATTTTCGTGTAGAGCGTGCCCCACTCGAACACCTGCACCTTGGTGTCGAGTCCGACTTTTGTGAGTTGGTCGCCCACGAGGTTGATGGCGTCGTGGCGCGCGGGGTTGTAGTTCGCGGGGTTGTTGAGGTAGGTGTACTGGGGTAGCTTGTCGCCGCCGCTTCCGCCACCGCCGCCGTTGTCGTCTTTGGAACCGCTGCAACCGGCGAGGGCGGCCATTCCGCCGACACCGGTTGCGGTGGTCATTTTTAAAAAGTCACGCCGTCTGACATCCATGTTACCACTTGGCATTTGTCATTAATTACCAGGCGTGCCTACTATATAAACAAAACTGACAATATATTACAAATCAGAAGAGAGAAATGGAACATATCGCTGAATACGTTATCGAATGCGGAAATTTACACTAACATCTCGGCCGATTTGAAAAACGCACCGAAAAGCGAATCGACGGCGCGGTGACGGCGTACGGAATCATCGACCGATGTTTGGAGCAGACGCCGGTCACCGTTTCGCGGACGTCGCCGATACCCGTTATCGAACGGAGTGCACCGAGAGGAATCGTCACCGCTCCGCCCGTGAACCGCTTTCCGCGCTCGCTCCCGTCCACCGTGTAACCGAGTCGAACCGGGAAGGTTAGTTCCTGCGTCGTCGCCTCGTCTTCGAACTCGCCGGGCGTCGTCGCCGCGATGTCCTTCGCGTACAGGACGCTCGGCGGCATCGAACTCGCGCGCTTCGTTCGCGTGGCCTCGTTCTCTATTCGCGGCGCCTCGACCGATTCGACGTACACGTCCGCCCCGTCGAGAAGCGACGCCCGCGAAGCGGACCCGGCGGCGACGTCCAGATGCCGGGCGTGAATCCGCGGCGGCCGCTCGTAACCGACGCTCGGAACCACGGACCCCATCGGGACCGTCTCTTCCTCGATGGCGGACACCGTATCGTGGAGGAAGTTCCGGACGATGCCGTCGGACACCAACGTCACCGGCGTCGTCGGTTTTCCCTCCGCGTCGTATCCCAGCGCCGCCCACGACCCGGCGTGGACGCAATCCTCGACGCCGAGTCCCGGTGGACCGAATCGGTCACCGACGGAGAAGGGACTCGACCCGAAATACGCCGCGTCCGTCTCCAGATAGTGCGCGACGTAGTGGAACAACGTCGCCGCCGCCCGCGGGCCGAACACCGCGTCCACCTCGTCGTCGCCTCCGATACTCGTCGTCTCAGCGTCGTCGAGCGGGGGATACGCCTCCCGCTCTCGAACCGCCGCCGCCAGTTCGTCGAAGTGGCCGGGAAGCGCGTCGAAGAACGCCGGTCCGGTGGTCGTTCCGAAGTGACGCTGGACCTTCTCTGCGGTCGTCGGCGCGACGACCGTTTCGACCGACGCCCGTTCGAGCGACGTTCGGACCGTCGTCCCGGTCGTCGTCAACAGGACCGACGACAACCGCTCGTCGCGGTACGAGACGGCCGCGCGGTCCAGCGCGAGGCCGTCCATCGACGCCGCGAACGCCGACCTGACGGCCGCGAGTTTTTCGGCCGCCGCGGAGTCAGAAAGCGACCCGCCGACCGTCCATCCCGGGTGAACCGCCTGATGGACCGTCCCCGGGTCGTACTTGGCGGGGACGCGCTGGTCCAAGACGCGGGCCGACCGAATCGACCGCTCCATCAGGTCTTCCAGATGGGATTCCGAAAACGACGTCGTGAACCGATAGTCCGCGCTTCCCTCCACGAACACGCGCCACCAGATGCCCTCGTTCGAGAGGTCATCGGCGGAGCGAACCTCGGCCGGAGTCGCCGACCCCGTAGTCTGCGTTCTGTCGAGATACCCCACTTCCGCGACGGCCACTTCGTCGTCGGAATCGAACCGCGAGAGAATCCACTCCGCGACGTCGAGTTCGTCCCCCACGTCGGTTCCGTCCTCCGTGTCGTCCATACCACCTCCTTCGCGGGGGACTCCTAAAATCCGACCCACGAGTGCACGGATTTCTCCGAACCAAACGTACATCACGCCCGGAACCAATCGTAAACCCTACCACGAAAAATGACAACACTACCCACGACAATCGTTGGCGATGCGTACACGAGTACGCGACACTGGGACCTCCTCTGTAACCTCGTCGACCTCGACAATCGGATGGCCGGACAGGACGGAGAGGCGGAAGGGGCAAAATTCGTAAAGGAAGCGTTCGAATCGAACGGTCTCCGCGATGCGACCATCTCCGAGTTCGAGATTCCCGGTTGGTGGCGCGAGTCGAGCGCACTGACCGTCGAACACGACCGAACGCACGAGTTCGACGCGCAACACGAAACCGTCGCCCTGCCCGGAACGCCGAGCGGCGACGTGGAGGCGGAACTGGTCGACGTCGGCTACGGGCTCCCGGAGGACTTCGAGGCGGCCGACGTCGAGGGCAAACTCGTCATGGCGTCGAGCATGACCCCGGACGACCACGGCCGCTGGATTCACCGCGCGGAGAAGTACGGTGCCGCGGCGCGGGGTGGCGCGGTCGGCTTCCTCTTTCGCAACCACTTGGAGGGGAATCTCCCGCCGACGGGAAGCATCGGGAAGGAAGACGGCCCCGGCGACATCCCCGCCGTCGGCGTCTCGAAAGAAGTCGGCGACCGACTCGTCCGATACTGCGGCAGCGGCGAGACGACCGCGCGACTCGCGGTGAACTGCCGGAACGAACCGACGAACTCGCGCAACATCGAGGCCGTCGTCGGCCCGGACACCGACGAGGAAGTGCTCGTCACCGCGCACGTCGATGCCCACGACGTCGGGGAAGGCGCAAACGACAACGGCGTCGGAACGGTGCTCGTCGCCGAAATCGGCCGCCTGCTGGTCGAGATGGAAGACGCCCTCGAAACGCGGGTCCGCTGTCTCGTCTTCGGCGCGGAGGAGGTCGGCCTGTTCGGCGCGTACCACTGGGCCGAGGCGCACGACATGGATGCGGTAAAGTGCATCTTCAACATGGACGGCGCGGGCTACTCGCGCACCGCCGACGTGTACACGCACGGGTTCGACCCGATGGGCGAGGCGTTCGCGGAGGTGCGCGACGAACTCGACGTCCCCGTCGAAATCCACGACGGCATCCGCCCGCACAGCGACCACTGGCCGTTCGTCCAGAAGGGCGTCGCGGGCATGCAAGGGCGGTCCATCGCGGGCGAAAGCGGGCGCGGGTGGGGACACACCCACGGCGATACGCTCGACAAACTCGACGTCCGCGACCTCCGTGACCTCTCCGTCGTCTTCACGGCGGCCGTGCTCAAACTCGCGGAGGAAGACAGGGAAATCCCGCACAAATCCGTCGCGGACGTCCGCGACGCGACTGTCGAACAGGGGTTCGAGGCGGGGATGCGAAACTCCGGAACGTGGCCGTTCGACGACGATGAAACGGCGGACGCGGAACCAGCGGCGGAGGCGGACCGATGACGGTTCGACTCGACTACGAACCGTACGACCTCGGCGGGATGACGTGGGAGGACGCCGAGGAGGCGATTCCCGACGCCGATTTCGTCGTCCTCCCGACCGGAAGCGTCGAACAGCACTCCATCCACCTCCCGGTGACGGTGGATACGCTCCGTGCCGAGTCCCTCTCGCGGGAACTCGTCGAGGCGGCACCGGACCGCGACCTGTCGATGGTTCGACTGCCGACCCTGCCCTACGGCTACTCCGAACACCACATGAACTACGCCGGGACGGTCACGCTGTCGGGCGACACCTACCGGCGCGTCATCGTCGAAATCGGCGAGTCGATGGCGAAACACGGTGCCGAACGACTCGTCGTCGTCAACTGCCACGGCGGAAACAACGCGCCGCTCACGCTCGCCGCCGATAGGATTCAGCGCGACCACGGCGTCAAGACGTCGCTCGTCCACTGGACGGATTTCGCCCGCGACAGACTGAAAGAGCGATTCGGCGAGGAGTGGGGTCACGCGGGCGACCACGAGACGAGCGTCATCGAACTGTTCTATCCCGATCTCGTGAAAGCTGAAAAGAAGGAACCGCAGGTTCGGAAGGCCCGATTCGAGGCGCGCAAGTACACCTACTTCGACGACATCACGGAACAGGGCGGACGCGGCGACCCGACCCAATCGGACCCCGAGTTCCTCGAAGAGGTCGTCGCCGAGACGACCGACGCCATCCTCTCGGCGCTGAAATCGGACATCGAACAGGAGTAGGGCGGGCCGTTACGGGTCCAGTTGGTCGTCCAACCCCCACTCCTCGGCTCGCCGCTCGGCCTCCTGTTTCGCCTGCTTCCGAATGGCGGCTATTTTCTCCTCGTCTTCGAGGAACGCTTCCACGGCACTGGTCGGGGTCGTTTCCGTGTCGGACGTCGGTCGGTCCGGCGCACGCGCCCGCGTTCTCGCGGCCAGTTGCGGGTCGCCCGCCAGCCGTTCGGCGGGCATTCCCGGCGGAATCGTCCGGTCGTCCGCTCCACGGGTCGTCTCGCGTTCGTCCGCGGGTTGTCGATAGAGTTCGACGCTGTACGGTCCGGGAACGGCGAGGTCGGCGACGGCCGCCGGTCCGCCGCGGCCCGTCCCGGTGTGATGGGCCTGCACGGGGATGCCGTCCTCGAAGGTCAGCACGCCGTACCCGTCCGCGTCGAGGAGGAGCGAGTCTTGCGGTTTGAAGACGGCGTGGCCGGTGAGGTCGCGTTCCAGCGCGGTGGCGAGCGCTGACGACGGGTCGCTGACGACGCGGGAACGGACGAGTTCGCCGTGTGGTGTCGTCATGGTGCGTCGGGGATGACCGCACTGCGGAAGCGTTTGGCGACGCGTTCCGACTCGCCGGTCCGAACGTCGAGGGTCGCGGCGGCATCGCGGTAGGCGCGCGCGGCCGCGCTCTCGGGCGCGTGCGAGAGGAGCGGTTTTCCCGCCCGACGGGCCGCCCGCGCCGCGTGGTCGTCGGGGACCGCTGCGAGCGTCGGCCCGTCGAAATACCGCTCGCTCTTGTCCGCTATCGGACGCACGTCCTCGTCGTCGTGTACCTTGTTGAACAGCACGCCAGCCGTTCCGGTGCCGTACGAGCGAGCGTACTCTTGGACCTTCAGGCCGTCGCTCAAGGAGGGAATCGTGGGCTGGAGGACGACGACGATTCGGTCGGCGAGGACGATGGGGAGAATCGCGCTCTTGCTTCCGAGCGCGGCGGGCGAATCGAGCAAGAGCACGTCCGTCTCCGCGGCCAACGTCGCCACGACGTCCTGTAACCGGTCCGGGTCGGCGCGCTCGAACGCGGCGAGGCTCGTACCACAAGGGACGACTCGCATCCCGAACCGGTCGTAGACGGCCTCTTCGACCGACGCGTCGCTGTCCCCGATGAGCAAGTCGTGGAGCGTCGTCTCCGCGTCGGTCAATCCCGTGTGAAACAGGAGGTTCGCCATTCCAGTGTCGGCATCGACGACCGTCACGTTGTACTCCTCGGCCAGCGCCATCCCGAGGGAGAGCGTGCTCGTGGTCTTGCCGGTGCCACCTTTCCCGCTCGCGACCGCAAACGCCTCGACCATCGTTTTAGACTCCGGTCGTCATCAGTTAAAAATACAGGTATTTCCACGACGGATAAAGGAACGGCGAGAGCAGGACGCTGAGGAAAGCGGGGGACGCGCCGATTCAACGGAGAAACCGACGCACGAAACCGTCAGAGGAGACCAAACAAAAGGTGCGACCGGTCAGGTGTGGCGAAGTATCCCGACCGGTAGGCAGTGACAGGATGCGTGCCGACACGGCCGCCGATGCGAACGGTGTGTCGCAGTTTGACGTACTCCGATACTGGTTGAGTGGCGGTGACCAGTGGAGAGTGGCGTGCGTTTGTACCGGCGATTCGTGCACTTCTCACGCATCCAACGAGAAATACATCCCACATTGTCTAAAAATTTTCCATCCATTTGTCCGTATGTCAACCTCGTTCTTTTTCAAACGAACTTCGACACTGTTTTCAGACAAACATGGAATAGCATGCCATATGCGTCCCACCGAGGCCGACCTCACCGCACCTCCCCTCGCACAGGTGTTCACCTATCCGGCGCGAATGAAGTTTCTCGCGGTACTCGCGGACGACCCGAACGAGAGTTTCAGCGCGACGGAGTTGGTAGACCACGCCGGAACCGCCCCGAGCACGTGGACGGCCCACCGGGACGACCTCCTCGAACTCGAACTGGTGAAAACGGTAGAAACGGACGGGTCACACCCCGAATATACGCTCGCCACGACGACGCACGCCCGACTGCTCCAGCGACTGTCCGACGAACTCGACGACGTAATCCACGAACTCAAAGATCCCATTTCGGACGCTATCGATGGATTCTCCCAATGAGAATCCGCAAAACAAATTAATGCATTTTTATTATAATAATTGTAATTAATATTTGTTATGTATTATTAAAAAAATTATAATTCATATCGAAAGCACGGTTTGCACGTGATGTCGCAAAAAGACGCGGTACGTGGAAAACTGGCAGATCACCCCCGATTGCTCGGCGTCCTGTTCACCCTTAGCTTGCTGGTGTTGCAGTTCGGAACGGTACTCGCGGGGAGTGGGGCAAACTCCGGGCCGTAACTATTCGATTTCGGACAGACACAGCTCGTCGCTCCACCGCAGTTCCCCGTTGGCTTCTATCGGTATGAGCTGGTCGGAGAACTCCGCACGGAGTTCCTCCTCGGTCAGCGCGAGCGTCGTCACCGGCGAGGTGCTAAGAAACCGTTGATGGGACCAACTGGGGTGGAAATTGGTGTGAGAGCCGAACCCGAACAGGTCAGTCGGATACATGCTGACCTCGACTTCGAATCGGTTCTCCCCAACCCGTTCGATTTTCAAGTGTTGCGGACTTCCTCGCTCGCTCTGGACGAGCGACAAGCCGCCGTCGCCCAAGACGGTGTACTGATAGCCGTGTGCCGAGTGTCGCTGTGCGATCGACAGCGCCGGTCGAAGCGGGAACCCGCAATTGAGGAGACGGGCCAGCGTCCGTCCGAGCTCCGTCGCCATCGGATTCCCGACCGGCGAGAGCGTCACGACACCGCCGCGACTTCCCTTCGTGACCAGTTCGCGTCCCTGCTCGTAGGATTGGCAGGCGTTCAGGAGAAACGCGGAGACGCCGACTTCGGAGATCGATTTCACGTCGAGCGACCCGTCGGCACACAGGATACCGTTCTCATCGACGTGGCCAATGTAGTGGATGAAGTCCGCCGGTTTCGCTAACAGGTCGGTAAGCTCGTCGCGCGACAGGTCGTAGTGGGCGGTCACGTCGAAATCGAGCATGTCGCGCAAGCCGTACAGTTCTCGAACGACGTCCTCCTCCCGCATGTGCTCGTCGTTGCAGACGACGTGAATGTCGATGGTTTCGTTCGACGGGCGACGGTCGATACGCTGCCGAAGCGCGCTCACGTCGAGTTTGTTGACCGTGAGCGGATACCCCGGTCCGGCCCACGCCTGCCCGATAACGTTCGGCATCGGGTCCACCTGAAACACGTCCCGACCGTCTACGGTGTCCCATCCGCTCGCTCCGCGAACCAAGACCTCCGACGATGGCGCACGAAAGAACTCCGACTGTGCGTCGGACATCGGTTTGACCGTCTTCGAGGTCGGTTTGTCGGGAATGCGAACGAGCGCGAGGTCACGAGCGATGTGCGGCATGTACTCGGCGTTTCGGACCGTCGGCGTTAGGTCGACGCCCAACCGCCAGTTCGGGATGTGCGGTTCGAGCGTTTCGAACGGAACGGACAGATACTCCGCGAGACGCTCCGGGAGCGGTGTTTCGTACAGGTCGGCGAAATCGAGGTCCACCAGCGGTTCGACCCGCTCGCGCTCGTGCAGTTCGACCTTGTAGTAGCCCTCCGTCCGCGTGAGACAGTCGAGGAAGAACGTCTGTCTGAGGATGCGGTTGACCGTTTCGACGTAGCCGCCGGGTCCGTCGAGCGACCGCTCGAACGACCCCGCGACGAGACGCGGGTCGTGCCCCGGAACGACCGTCGCACCGAGATAGTACGCGAGCGAGACGACGGGGTAGACGTGTTCGCGGTCGGGTGGAACGACCAGTTCGACGTCCGTCGCCGCCGGTTCGAGTCCGTTCGGCACGGAAAACGTCTCACCTCGTTCGACGAGCGGTGGATGGCCGCGGAGCGTCGGAAACGACCGTTCCGGCGAGAGCGTCTTCAGCGCCGACCCGAACAGGGAAACGGCGTGCATCACGTCACGCACGTCGTCCGTGACGGTTATCGTCCCCGCCGGGCGGTCGTGAAAGGAGCGCGCGCCGACGCGAACCGCCGTCGTCGCGTCGAACGAAAAGCGAACGGTATCGTCGCCGTGCTCGATGGTCATTCGTCCGTCCACGAGGAAGTAGAGCTTCATCGGTGCCGTACTCACCTCGACGAGGTACGCATTCGAACCGAGAGTTCGGTCCCGTTCGTCCGACGTCTCGACCATCATCGTCCCGTCCTGTTGGCGCACCGTGATGGGTACGGCTTTCGGGACTTCGAGCATCGGCGTCACGATTTCGACGGCGGCATCGACCGGAAAGTAAAACGGCGACGTATCGACCGGCGTCGGGTCGACGGACACGGACGTAAACAGCGCGAACCGAACGTTCTCGATGGGGTCGTGGATGTCGAGTCCGTCGTGTTCCGCATGCCGCCGAAACTCCATGGTAACAGTAGTATGGTCGCCTATGATAATTCTACCCAGTGGGTAGTCTCACCGAGCTCCGGCACGTGCCACCGTTGTTCGGCCCACCCCGGTCGCTTCCGAAGTTCGATACGGGCGTCGAACAGCGGCGATAGTTCCTCCACCAACGGGTCGTCATCCGGAACGCGAAGGTGGTAGTGCGCCATTCCGCGAACGCCGCGAACGAGGGCGGTAAGTCCCCGGAGGAACTGCCCGACCGAAACGAGGTCGTCGTTCACCTCCAACAGCTCGACCGAATCGACACCGAGGCGCAACTCGGCGGGTTCGAAGCCGCCGTTTCGCTCCTCGTGAACGCCGATGGCGGAGACGATCTCCGAGCGAAACGTCTGGCGGTCGACCATCGGACGGTGGACGTTCGAACCGGTCGTCGTCGTCCCGCGGTCGTCCGGCCGTCGGTCGATGACTTGCGTCCCCGGACTGTCGGGCGAATCCGGGAGGTACGACTCGGCGGCGGGCGTCGCCGGATTGAGGAGTCCGAGGATGCGCGTTCGTCTCCCCCGTCCGAAGAGCGTCCGGCTAAACTCCGCGCTGGTGGTTTCGGGAACCTCGCCCGTGACGAGCAGGTTACTGCCACTGACTTTCAACCCGGAAAGCCACTCCCTGAACGTCACGTCTCGGACGGCGGAACCCTCGCCCGACTCGTTTCGAAACCTGAGGCGAGAAACCATTAGTAAGGCGAATGTAAGACGTTGAAATAAAGTTTCTGGAGCTCGGTCAATCTCGCCAGGAAACAAATCGACGGAGCGATACGTTCGGCGAACCGTATAAGTCGCTCGCGGGCGTTCATCCGTCGGTGTCCGCGCCGGAACCCATCGCCATCGAGGAGTTGACCAAGTATTACGGAGACGTTCGCGGCGTCGAGGACCTGACGTTCACCGTCGAATCGGGCGAGATATTCGGCTTTCTCGGGCCGAACGGGGCGGGAAAATCGACCGCGATTCGACTCCTGCTCGGCCTGCTGAAGCCGACGAGCGGGACCGCACAGGTGCTCGGACACACCATCACCGAGCGAACGCGGAGCGTGGAAGGCCGAATCGGCTACGTCCCCGGTGACGCGACCGTCTACGAGAACGTCACCGGAGAGGAGTTGCTCGATTACTTCGCCACGCTGTCCGGCGACGAACGCCGCGAGGAGTTGCTCGACCGGTTTCCGGTCCCCGTCGACCGAGCCGTGAAGAACTACTCCCGCGGAAACCGACAGAAACTCGCGCTCGTGCAGGCGTTCATGCACGACCCGGACCTCCTCATCATGGACGAACCGACGGCGGGACTCGACCCGCTCGCACAGAACGCCCTGTACGAACTGTTGCTCGCGGAGCGCGAGCGCGGCGTCACGGTGCTGTTCTCGACGCACGTCCTCAGCGAGGTTCGAAAGGTGTGTGACCGCGTGGGAATCATCCGCGACGGGCAACTCGTCGCGCTGGAGAACATCGGCGAGCTGCTGGCCAAAAGCGGCAAAATCGTGCGCCTCGACCTCGCGGAGGATCCGCCGCCGGACGACCTGCTGTTCGACGGGGCGCTAAGCAGCGACCTCGACCCGGACGGCTACTATCGGTTGGTCGTTACCGAGAACTTCGACGGCCTCGTGGACGTGCTCGACCGCTACTCGGTTATAGATTTGGAGGTCGAGGAGACCTCGCTCGAAGACGTGTTTATGGAGTTTTACGGGGGAACGTGAAGAGCCATGCAAATCCGAATGAGGAGAGGACCGGCGCGATGTTCGAGATAACGAACTTCGAGATGGGGCGGCGCGTCCGCGGAACGCTGTTGCTGTCGGGGTCGCTCATCGCCTTCGTCGTGCTCACCATCGCGCTGTTCCCGTCGATTCAGCAGTCCGGCGTCAACCTCGATGCGTACATCCAGAACTTGCCGGAGGAGGCGCGCCGCGCGTTCATCGGCGACGTCGAGAGCATCACGACCATCGACGGCTACCTCGCCTCGCAGTTCTATCAAATCGCGTGGCTCCTCGGTTTGGGTATCTACTACGCGTACGCCGGAGCTTCGAGCGTCGCAAAGGAGATGGAGAACGGCACGCTCGAACTGGTGCTCGCCCACCCGGTCACGCGAACCCGCCTCGTCATAGGAAAGTACCTCGCGCTCATTCCGAGCATGCTCGCCGTCAACGCGTTCACCTTCCTCTCGGTGTACGTCAGCGTCGAGTTCATCGGCGAGTTCCTCGACCCCGGATACCTGCTCGCCCTCCACGCCTACTCCATCGTGTACTTCCTCGCGTGTGCGAGCCTCGGTATGGTCGCCTCGGTGCAATTCGACACGGCACGCCGCGCCCGGACGGTCGGCGTCGGCGCGATATTCGGAATGTTCCTCGTCGATACCGTGACCTTCGGGACGGATTACGAATGGATCGGAGATTTTGCGTTTACCCGCTACTTCGACGTGGGGAAGATACTGACCGACGGAACCGTGTCCGCCGACGATTTCGCGGTGCTCGCCGTCGCCGCCGTCGCCCTGCTCGTCGTGAGCGCCGAACTGTTCGAACGGCGGGACGTGTGACCGAACTACCGCCGCCAGAGCCACCACGCGACGCCGAGAAGCAGGACGACGACGGCGGCCGCGACCGACAGCACGGACGACCCGACGCCGGACTGACGTCGAATCGTCACCGGAACCGCGTACGGTCCCGCCTCTCGACGGTCGCCGTTCGGCGTCTCGTAGGTGAGGACGACGGCGACGGGATGCCGGTCGGGAATCGCGTCGCCGCTCACCGTCAACTGGAACGACGCCGACGTCGAATTGTTGGGGCCGAGCACGCCGATGTACGACTCGCTGTCGTCGCTCGACAAGGGGTCCGAAACCAACAGTTTCGCCGTCACGTTCGAGAGCCGTTCTCCCGCGTTGTTCCGCACCCGAACCCGAAGCGTCCCGCTCGAATCCACGGTGAAGTTCGCGTCCGTCGCGGTGACGACGAACGGTTCACGTCGCTGTTCGACGCGCACCGGCACCGAAATCGGGTCGCTCGCGCGCCGCTCGCCGCTCCCGTCGCGGTAGGTGACCCTGGCGGTGAAGTCCCGAGGACCGGGGTTCGTGGCGTTCGTCGCGTCCACCTCGAACCGGAACCGCCGCGAGCTGTTGTTCCGGAGGGTACCGAGCGGGAAGCGGGTTTCCTCGGGGCGCAACGCGGTGCCGTTCGACGGCTGAAAGACGAGCGTCGCGTCGTCGGCGGTCCGCGCGCCGGTGTTCACGACCCGGCCCGTAACCGCACCCGTGTCGCCGACGCGGACCGTGCTCGTCACGTTCCGGACGGCGAACGACGGTTTTCCCTCGGGTCGGATGCCGATGAACAGCGGGTCCGAAACTCGCCGCTGGCCGGTTCTGCTCTCGTACGCGACGCGAACCTGCGCCGTGACGTTGCGCGCGGTGTCCGGGCCGACCTGCAACGGAAATTCGACGTACTTCGTGTCGCCGCGCAACCACTCGCCGACCGAGGTTTGGGCCGTCGTGGCGTTGTTCCCGAACCGGATGCCCGAATCGGTCGAATTGACGACGACGCTGGAATCGAACGCGCCGACCGTTCCGGCGTTCCGAATCGCAAGCGAGAGCGTCCCCGTCCCGCCCGCGCTGGCGTTGACCGTCGTGTTCACGACGCGAAACCGCGGCCGCCGCTCGACCCGAACGGTGACGTACCGGACGACGGTTTCCCGCCCGGACGCCGCGTCGTAGCTGACCCGAACCGGTAGCGTGTACTCCCCCGGCGTCGCCTGTTCACCGACGCGAATCCGAACCGAAACCGGCCGCTGCGCTCCGGGCGGAACCGTCCCGACCGGAGCGCGGTTCGTCAACACCCGAACCGGGGCGTTCTGGTCCCCCACCTCCACAGTCGCGGCGTTGACCGGTTCCGTTCCGTCGTTCGTCACGACGAGTTTCAGTTGCGTCTCCTCGCCCGGTGCCAGCCTGTCGTCCGGCGCGAACATGTCGATACCGGACTGCTCCGCGGCCCGTTTGCTCACCACACCCCCGCCGACCAGCGTGGTGCACACGAGAACCGCGGCCACCACACCCCCCACGCGCATACCCCCTCTACGATGGTATCTGACAAATCAATGCTGGTAGCGAACGCGAGCGGTTGTTCACCCGAAATTCGACAGTCCGACGTTTAGTAGATAACAGTGTAATTTAGTAGTTTTCAGTATTAAATAGTACCAACAGATAGTTTTCAGTATTAAATAGTACCAACAGATAGTTTTCAGTAGATTCGGGTGATGCGATTCTCGAACGCCCCGTCGGCGCGCGCCGCAGCAGAAAAACGGGGTCGTGACACCGACCAAGCGTCCCCGGCGCGTGCGCCAGCACCCCCGAGGACGCTCCGTCCGAGGTGGTAGCTGGTTATCGCGCGAGGGATGAGGCTTGCGAGACGCGACGCGTCTCGCTGACCTGCGGCCGTGGCCCGCAGGCATCGCAAGCCGAAGGCTGAGAAACGCAATCGGGTGGGGAGGGTGTGGCCGTCGCGGTGCGGTTGCGATTTCAGTGACGTCTGTCGTTGCAGTCACAGGAGAGCAGTCACAGAAGAGCTGTCACGGAAGAGCCGTCACGAAAGGATAGTCACGGAAGAACCAACAACTCGTAACGAGCGGACGGGAGCGTTCGAGGATGAACCCCTCCATCGTCCCGAGAACGACGCCGAACTCGTCTCGAAAGAGTCGCCTCATCAAAAAGAGCCGCCTCACCACCGGATGTCGCCTCACCACCGGATGATGTTGGATTCCAAATCGCGGGGGAAGTAGGTCAGCATCTCCGTGCCGGTTTCGGTGACGGCGACGGTATCCGAGTGACGGTAGCCGTACGTGTCGGTGTACAGGCCGGGTTCGATGGTGTAAACGTGGCCGGGTTCCATCTCGGCGTCGCCCTCGTCCACGTGGTCCGACCAGCCGCGGTCGATGTACGGCGGTTCGTGGCCGCCCATACCGATGTTGTGGCCGACGTGGTGCTGGGCGAGGTCGGCGACGCCCTGTTCCTCGAAGTAGTCGGACACGAGTTCGTCGACGTATGACAGCGGGACGCCCGGACCGAGGGCGTCGATGGCGATGGTCTGGGATTCGAGCATCAACTCGAAGTAGTGCTCCTGTTCGGCGGTCGGTTCGCCGACGAACATCGTCCGCTCCAGTTCGGAGTGATAGCCATCGACGTTCGCGGCGGCACCGGTGATGAGCACGTCGCCCTCCTCGATTCGGCGGTTCGCGGTGTGGCCGTGGGGAAGCGCGGTCTGCGGACCGGTGATGTAGCCCGCGAAGGCCGGGCCGTCCCCGCGCGTTCGGGGGACGTACTGGTCCCCGAGCGTGTCGAGCATGGCGCGGGAGGCGTCCGTCGATGCCCGCTGGCTGACCGTGGCCGGATGGGCACCGGGTTCGGTGTAGTCCGCGAGGTACTGGTGGGCGAGGTTGCCCCACTTGGCGGACTCGCGGATGCAGTCGATTTCGGCGTCGGACTTCGCCCAGCGCATTCGGTCCACCCAGCTCTGCATTTCGACGCCGACGAACTCCGAGAGAGGGGGGCCGTCGTAGCCCATGACGCCCGGCGCTCCGTCGGCATCCGCCACGACCGACTCGGCGTCGAGTTCCGAGAGCATCTCGGCGGCCACGGCGATGGGCTTGCCACCGGGATAATCGAAGTAGTGGTGTACCGCATCGATGCGGGAGTTGGGTTGCACGCGCTCGACTTCGAGACGCGGTACGGTGATCTCGACGCGCTCGTCGGTAACGGCGAGGACGACCGGACGCTCGGTCTGAATGTGGTCGAAGCCGGTGAGATATTCGATGCTCGTCGCGCCGAACCAGACGCCAGCGTCCGCGCCGCTGTCGCGTATTTTCTCGCGGACGGCGGCGAGACGGGTTTCGAACTCGGACTCGGGTAGCCGTGTCGACATGGCAGTTCGTTCACGGGAGCGGTGTAAAAGCGTTGACCTGCCGGAAAGACGTCCCAAATCGAACCGACCCACGGAAACGAAGCGTTTCCGTTCCGGTAGCGTCGGCCTAGTCGTTTCGGGATGGACGCTTCACCGTCCGGGGTAGCTGCGCATGTCGAATAATTCTCCGACCAGACATCGAGGCCGAGTAAACGCCGTAAATCCCACCCACAGGCCGCAAAACGAACGATAAACGGGTTGTACTCGAGCTGTATTACGGGTTTGTATCCTACCCGACATGGGATATTTTCTATTCATTATCGAATGTTTTCAATCATTCGTAGTTATCGAACCCCGCCGAGCAGACGGCTTCAACCCCGCCCGTCGAATGGGAAAACGAGTTTCGTGGCGAGTGCTCACTCGTGTGACGTAGCCACGAAGAGTCGGAACGCGGTCAGCTTTCTCGATTGAACGCCGAAAGACATTCCTACTCGCTACGCTTTACGGGCTGTGACTTCCAGGCACAAATCTGCTCGGTCGAATTTGTAGAACAAATCCGCCCTCCCCGATTTGAACGGGGGACAAGTCGATCTACAGTCGACTGCTCTACCAATCTGAGCTAAGGGCGGGCACGCACTTTCACCTATCCCGGTCACGGACTTAAGAATTATTATTCTGGCCGGCGTTCTTTCCAGACGGAAAGGTTCAAGTATGATAGACCCAGTGTTTCGGGAAACAGACGGATTCGGGTGAAAAACATGAGTAAAATTACATTCCGGGCGGACGACGACCTCGTGGAAGGCATCGAATCGCTCGACGCCTCGAAGAGCGAGGTGATGCGCGAGGCGCTCCGGGCCTATTTGGAAACACCCGACACGAACGACGAGCGGAGTCTCGATGCCGTCGTGGCCGAGCGCGTCGACGAACTCGTCGACAGACGGCTAGCCGAGACGACCGCCCGAACGAACGAAACCGGACGGGACATCAACGTCAACGTCACCCTCGACGGTGCGGGGGCGGTGCGCACGCGCGAAGATACCCAGGCGCAAACGCAGGGAGACCGAACGCGAACGGACGAACCGGCGCGTCGGACGACCGCCGACGCGAAGCAGACGGAAAACAGCTGCCACCAGTGCGGCGAGCAACTCGACTCCGGACACGTCTACTGTCCGAACTGCGGCGAGAAAGCGACTCACCGCGTGTTCTGTGACTGCGGCGACGAACTCAGATCCGACTGGGCGTTCTGCCCCGGCTGTGGACGACGAACGCCGTCGGCAGACGTTTTAGACTCGTCGTAAAACGATTGTTTTACAGCCGCCGTTAATTATATATGCCGTGGCTATGTGGATACTTCTACGTAAGACGATTGTCTTACGCCATGCCGAAAACGGTCGATGCCGGGTGTCTCGGCCGCTGTGATGGCGTAAGACGGACAAAATAAAACACTGCGTGTCGTCTTACCAAACAAGGGGAACCTACTATGGAGCGCGTGACACTACGAATCCCAAAGCAGCAAATCGAAGAAGTCGAACAGATGGTCGAAACCGGCGAGTTCCCGAATCGGAGCGAAGCGATTCGGGCCGCGGTTCGAGACATGCTTAACGAGCATGACGAAGCCGCCGAGACCACGAACAAGCGTACGTGGGCGAAGGTATAATCGATGCAGGATATCGTTCAAGAAGCGCTGGAAAACGCCGAAAGCGAACAGCGTGAGATGGAAGCGGCGACCACGGACGACGAGTTCGGCGACCCTCGAATCGTCATCGTCGGCTGTGGTGGTGCGGGCAACAACACCATCAACCGCCTGTACAACATCGGCGTCGATGGGGCTGACACGGTTGCCATCAACACCGACAAACAGCACTTGAAGATGATCGAAGCCGACACGAAAATCCTCGTCGGCAAATCCCTCACGTCCGGTCTCGGCGCGGGCGGCGACCCCTCGATGGGTGAGCGCGCGACCGAGATGGCACAGGGAACGGTCAAGGAAGTGCTCGGCGACGCGGACCTCGTGTTCGTGACCGCGGGCATGGGCGGCGGAACCGGGACGGGTGCGGCACCCGTCGTCGCCAAAATCGCCAAAGAGCAGGGCGCGATAGTCGTCGGAATGGTCTCCACGCCGTTCAACGTCGAGCGTGCCCGAACGGTGAAAGCCGAGGAAGGACTGGAGAAGCTTCGCAACGAAGCGGACTCTATTATCGTCCTCGACAACAACCGCCTCCTCGATTACGTCCCGAACCTGCCCATCGGCAAGGCGTTCTCGGTCATGGACCAGATCATCGCCGAGACCGTCAAGGGCATCTCGGAGACGATTACCCAACCGTCGCTCATCAACCTCGACTACGCCGACATGTCCACCATCATGAATCAGGGCGGCGTCGCCGTGATGCTCGTCGGCGAGACGCAGGACAAGAACAAGAGCGAAGAAGTGGTCCGCGACGCGATGAACCACCCGCTCCTCGACGTGGATTACCGTGGGGCATCCGGCGGTCTCGTCCACATCACGGGAGGTCCCGACTTGACGCTCAAAGAGGCCGAAGGAATCGCGGGCAACATCACGGAACGCCTCGAAGCCAACGCCAACGTCATCTGGGGCGCGCGGATTCAGGAGAACTACAAGAACAAGGTTCGCGTCATGGCCATCATGACCGGCGTCAAGAGCGCGCAGGTGCTCGGCCCGACGACGCAAAAGCAGGCCGACCGCTCCCGACAGAAGATGCGCGACGTGGACGCACAGTCCTACGACGCGAGCAACAGAGCCGAACAGAGTAGCGGTACGTTCGGTGCCCAGAGCGACGGCGGCCGAAGCGAACTGGAGAAAAACAACGGTCTCGACGTTATCCGGTAAGTTACCGTTCTCGTCTTCCGCTCTCGCTACTCGTTCTCGTATTCTCGTCTTCACTCGAGCGCGACCAACTGGTACGTCTCTTCGCCGGTTTGTGCGACGGCGTAGAGCGCGCCGTCGTTCAGCACGGGGCCGAACCTGACGGGACCGTAAAACGACTTCTCGAACCGCCGCGCCGGTCCGTCCCCCGAGAGCAATCCGGACGACGGCGTGGGGTCGAAGGCGAACAGTTTCTCTCCACCGACGAAGAGCGTATCGCGAACGAGGGCCGGGGTGGTCCGACGTTGGTCCCCCGTATCTTCCGTCCACAGTTGCTCGCCGGTTGCCGGGTCGATGGCCCGTAACCCTTTCGTCCCGGCGGCGTAGAGGTTCTCTTTCACCGCGAGTCCGCCGTTCACCCACCCGGTTTCGACGCTCCAATCGACGTCCAACCGCGGTTCGTTCTCGGTTCTGATGCCGTAAGTCTTCCCGTCGAGGCAGTTGACGTAGATGCCGTCAGTGTCGATGGTCGGCGGCGCGTGGGGTTGCGGGGGGAGATTCCACTCGCCCCACCCGGTTCCGTCTGGGCCGAACACGTATACCTTTCCGGCCTCGGTCGCCAGCGTGACACCGGCCGAACCACACGGCGGCGAGCCGAGGAGGGTGCCGAACAGACGGCGAGACCAATCGACTTCGCCGGTCTCCGAATCGACGCGGTACACCGTCTCGCCGACCGGAACGTACAGCCAGTCCCCGCCGTACGTCGATGGTGCCTCCACAGTTCCGTCGGCGTCGAACGTCCGTTCCCACTTCGTCGTCCCGGTTTTCGCGTCCAGTACGCGAAGCCGATTGCTCGCTCCGACGTACACCGTCCCGTCGCGGACGAGCGGTGCGGTTTCGGCTTCGTACTCGTCGGTGACCCACAGCATCGACCCGTCCCGTGCGTCGTACGCTTCGAGTCGGTTCGGAACCGGGAGGAACACTCGTCCGTCGGACGCCACCGGGGCGTGAAACAACAGTTGTGGAGCATCGACGCGCCAGCGCTCGGTGACGCCATCGACGGGGGCGTTCCCGTCCGCGACGGTGCGCGTGTTGCTGGCGTTACAGCCGAAACTCGACCACTCGCCGTTCGCGCCGTGGATGTGCTCTTCGGGGTCGGGCGATTCGTCCGCGCCCGCTTTCGGCGGGTCGTCGGCCTTCGTCGCACAACCGGCGAGCGCGGCCGTCGCGCCGAGGGCGAGAAACCGTCGTCGGGAGGGCATGCCTGCCGTGTCGAATTATCGAGTAATAAGTTTTCTTCGCTGTCGTGAGTTTCGCGAACCGAACTACGCTTCCGCCCTACGCCGCGTGAATCGCGTCCACGAGCGAGCACTTCCGACACACGTCCCGCGTCGTCGCCGCGCCACAGCGTTCGCACTCGTTGAGTTCTCGTTTGCCGTCACCGGCGCCGAACTCGTCGGCCGCGAGCTTGGCGAGCTCCTCGTACCCGGCCATGATGGAGTGACGCGTTCCGGGGTGATTTTCCTCCAGCGACAGCATCAACCGCTGAATCTCGGCGCGGTAGGCCTCGCTGGAGTGGGGACACTCCGTGATGTGCGCGGGAAGGTCTTCGAGGTGCGCGTACAGCGCGACCTCCTTTTCCGGCACGTCGCGGAGGGGTTTCGCCCGGGGGACGAACTCGTCTTGGTCGGACCGCTCGTCGAACCCGGCCAGACTCGCGTCGAAGTGTTTCGCCACTTGAGCGACGTCGCCTTCGAGGAAGTTCATCAGCGCCGTTTCCGCCTCGTCGTCCAGATTGTGGCCAGTGAGAAGTTTGTCCGCGCCGTACTCCTCCGCGTACTTCGAGAGCAGGTCGCGACGGAAGACGCCGCAGTACGCACAGGCGGCCATGTTCTCGGGGTCCTTGTCCACCACGTCGTCCATGCGAAGGTCGAACTCCTCCTCGTAGCTGACGACCTCGTGTCGGATGTCGAGGTCGTCGGTGAGTTCGAGGCAGGCGTCCAGACTCTTGTCCCGATACCCCTCGATACCCTCGTGAATCGTCAGCGCGACGAGTTCGATTCGCGGGTCGTCCGCGAACGTGTCGTGGAGGATTTTCGTGAGCACGACGCTATCTTTCCCGCCCGAAAGGCCGATGAGCCAGACTTGCGGGTCGTCCGGCGTCGCCGACGCGGGCAACAGGTTATCGTCGCGGATTCGGCGTCGAAGTCGCTTCTCGACCGACCGACAGAAGTGGTCGTCACAGAGATGCAGCCCCGAATAAGCCGCGTGCATGACGGCCTCCCGGTCGCACTTATCGCAGTCCATTACGTGTCGGTTGCGGCGCGGGCCGTTTCACGGTTTCGCTCCGGTATAAATCGGATGGTGCGATAGCAAATGCGGTCGCGGCGATGTGACGGTCACGAAACCGGAGGGCAAAACAAGCAAGTGAGTGCGAATCAAAACAATAGTCAACGCCATGGGGACGGTGCGGGAGCGAACTCCGACATGGGGGTGTCGGTCACCCGAGTCGTCCCCTGACGGGGGGACCATGAGATTCGAACGTGAAACCGTCGTCATCCTGTTCCTGATCGCCATCGTGTTGTTTCCGATGTGGTTTTTCGCCCTCTCCTCGGGAGGGGCGAAAGCCGCCGTCGTGTTGAGCAACGACAAAGGCGTCATCGCGCCGAACGAGACGTTCCTCCCGACGCCCGTGGAGGTAAACGAGTTTATCGCGGGGGTGATAACGTGGGTCGCGCTGTTCGTCCTCGTCGGAATGATATTCTACACCCACCAGTTCGTCCGAACCATCGGTCGGTCGAGCGAGTCGGCCATCGCCGACGGAGGCGTCGCCAACCGTCTCCCGTCGTATCTCACCACCGAGAACCGCTGGGTCGCGGACTACTGGCCCGCCCAGTACAGCAACCCCGGCATGGTCGGGCTGGCACTGATGGCGTGGTCCGTCGTCGTGTTCGCCCTGCTGTTCGGCACGGAGGCGCTCGGCTACGCACGGACCCAGTTCCTCGGCATCTACGGCGGCATGTTGTTCCTCTCGCTCGGCGTGCTCGTCGCCATCTACGCGACGTGGTTCATGCCGAACGTGCTGGTGGTCGAGGAACGAGGGCATCACGGAAAGATATCCGAAGAGGAGACCGAACGATGACCGGAGACGACTCGAAACGACCGAACGAGGGACCGAGCGGCGAACCGAACGGAGACGGCCGCGAACGGAGCGGGGACGGTAGACCGGACGAACCCGACCGACGAAACGAGGACGGACCGCCGGACGAGCGACGGGGGCGACTCGTCGAGCGCGCCGACGGCGAGGGGTACGACTACAAACCGCCGGAGATGTCGCGGCGGGCGGTGGCGAAGTGGCTCGCGGGTATCAGCGGGACCGCCGCGGTCGGAAGCATCGCGGTGAGCGCGATCTCCGCGCTCTCGGACGCCGGAGTCGGGTCGGGCCGCGGGACGTCGTACAAGACGGTGTACGTAAAAGGAACTCACCTCGTGAACGAGAACGGCAATCGGCTGACCGTCGGCGACGCGCTCCCGGCCGGAAAAGGTAACGAGCGCGTCGTGCTCCCGGAGAAGAAGAACGGGAAACCGCTCAAAACCTCGTCCGCGCCGACCCTCCTCCTTCGGTTCTCGGAAGGGGAGTACCAAACGCCGACGAAACTCGACTGGACGGTAAAGGGGTACGCGGCCTACTCCATGGTCTGCACGCACGAGGGGTGTCTCGTCTCGGGGCGAGACGGGAAGAACCTCCACTGTCCGTGTCACAACAGCGAGTACAACCCGCTCGAAGGGGCGAAAGTCATCGGCGGCCCCGCGCCGCGACCGCTTCCGCAGTTGCCCATCGGCGTGAGCACGAAGGGCGAGTTGCTGGTCGCTACCGGACCGTTCGAAGCGCCGATCGGACCACAGTAACCATGTCCGACGAAACGAAGCCGCGGGAAGCGTCGGAATCGACGGCGGATGGCTATTCGAACAGCCGAGTGTTCGACTGGCTCGACGAGCGACTCGACCTGAAGGGGGGACTCCTCGGCAAGGCGTTCCCCGAGGACCGGTACGGTTCGTTCCTCCTCGGGGAAGTCGCCCTGTTCTCGTTCGTCATCCTTGCCATGACCGGGACGTTCCTCGGACTCCTGTACGCGCCGGTCGCGACGAAGAACTGGCAGTACACCGGACAGGTGTCGAAGTACGCGGGACAGAATCTCCCCGGCGCGTTCGCGAGCGTCCTTCGCATCAGCTACGACATCCGACTCGGGATGTACTTCCGGATGATGCACCACTGGGCCGCCTACTTCTTCATCGCGGCCATCGCGTTGCACATGTTCCGCATCTTCTTCAGCGGCGTCTACCGGAACCCGCGGGAACCAAACTGGCTCATCGGGAGCACGCTGCTCCTGCTGGCGCTCGTCGAGGGGTTTCTCGGCTACGCGCTCCCGCTCGACAACTTCAGCAAGACCGCGACCGAGATCGGTTTCGAGATAACCGCCACCATTCCGTACATCGGGGAACGCCTGACCAACCTCATCTTCGGCGGCAACTTCCCGACGAACGCGCCCTACGTCCTCCCGCGGATGTTCTTCTATCACGTCTTCCTGTTTCCCGCACTCATCGCCACCCTCATCGGGGCGCACCTCGCTATCCTCCTCCGACAGAAACACACTGAACAGGAGGGGGCGCGGGAGTCGGAGGAGGTGCCCCCGGACGACGACAGCGTTATCCTCGGCGTTCCGATGGTGCCGAATCAGGCCGCCATGTCGTTGGTCGTCTTCCTGTTCACCGCGGCGGTCATCTCGTTCATGGCGGCGCTGTTCCCCGTCCAAGCCATCGCCACCATCGGTCCGCAAGACCCGTTCTCGACCCCGCCGAACGTCAGCCCGGACTGGTTCTTCATGTGGGTGTACGGGGCGTTGAAGCTCGTCCCGAGCGGCCTCGGGTCGCTCGGTCGGTTCGCCGGGGGCGTCGTCGGCCCCTCGTTGCTCATCGCGGCGATGTACCTCTGGGTGTTTTTCGACCGGAGCGAGGAGCCGGTGAACTTCGCCGAAAACCCACTCGACAGGCCGCTCCCGACCGCCGTCGGGGTCGCCACTATCGTCCTCATCATCATGCTCTCGCTCGTCGGGATGAACACCTACATCGCTCAGACGTTCGACACGACGACGAGCGCGATTGCGACGCCGCTTCTGATTCTCACCATCGGGGTGCCGCTCGCGGATGCCGTCATCGTCTACGTCATGCTCCGTCGGCGACTGAGACGAAAGCAAAGCGGCGGACGACCACGGTCGGGTGACTGACGATGGCCGTCACCCTCTCGCCGCGGACGTACGTTCTGGTTGATCGGGGGTCGAAGCTGGTCGGTATCGTCGCCATCGTCGCCGCGCTCCAACACCTGTTCGGGTCGCTTTCGCTGCCGGTCGGCGTGGCGGGACTCCTCGTCGGCGTGGCGACCGTCTTCGTCGAAGTCACGGACGAGAACGAACCAGCGGAGGCGTAAGACATTCCGTCAGTCGCCGGACGCGGCCACCAGCCGTCGAACCCGAAGACCGACGAGCCAGAGCGCACAGCACCCGAGGGTGAAGATACCGAGGAGTCCGACGAGACTCGACAGGAAAAACAGCTGTGCGGCGAGCACGACCCGACCGGTCGATCGAAGCCCCACCCCCGCCGCCGCGACGAGGAACGACACGCCCCAGAGTCCCGCACCGCCGATGGCGACGGCCGCCAATCGAGGGTGGACGAACCGGTGGAGAAACGAGTCGGAATTCGTCACTCCGGTGTCCTCACGCGTCTGCATTCGCCTCGAACGACGGTCGGGAGCGACAACACGATTGCGGTCGAACGGGGCACAACGAGTAAGCCCGTCCGGGTCGAGTCTTCATCGAAACCGATGGACCGAAAACGGACCGTCACCGTCTACACGCGCGATGACTGTCACCTCTGCGAGGACGCTATCGAAACCGTCCGCCGCGTCGCGGATGCGGTTTCCTCCGACGTTACCCTCGACCTCCGCGATGTCGATTCGGATCCGCAACGGCGGACGGAGTACGGGGACCGGGTTCCGTACGTGCTGGTCGATGGCCGTCCCAGATTTAAATATCGCGTCGACGAGGAGGAACTGCGGGCGCTCCTCGTCCGGAAATCGAACTGATGCCGGAACACACACAATCCCGGACGACGAACGACGATGTGACCAGCGGTACCGGGGGGAGTTCGATGCACAGGAGAGCGTTCTTGACGGGGGTCGCCGCGACCGCAACCGCGACCGGCAGCACGGCCATCGTCCGCGGTCAGAACGGGGGCGGCTCCACGCACGTCATCGGGATGTATCAGGACAGCGAGGGGTACTACTTCGACCCGATAGGGCTCCACGTGAAGCCGGGTGATACGGTGAAGTGGGCATGCAAGTCGGGCGCGCACTCGGCGACGTCGTACAGCAAGGGGAATCCCAAGGTCAACAACGTCCTCATTCCGAAGGGGGCAGACGGGTGGAACAGCGGAATTTTGCAACCCGGCCAGTCGTTCACGCACACGTTCACGACGAAGGGAACGTACGACTACTACTGCATCCCGCACAAAACGCTCGGGATGGTCGCCCGAATCGTCTGTGGCGAACCCGGCGGGCCCGCCGAAAGCGGGTCCATTCCGAGTTCCGACGAACCGCAGAGCGGCGTCATGCCGCCGTCGAAGGCCATCGTGAAGGAGAACTCCATCTCGTTCCCCTACATCCCGAACGAGGGACACGGCGGACCACCCGCGCTGTTCTGGGGCGGGTTGGGAATCTTCTCGCTGACGAGCGTCTATCTGTTCTCCGTCTACGACCGAAAGACGGGACGATACGACGACACTTCGGAAACCGAGTTCGAGGTCCCCGACCGCGCCGAAGCGGACGAATCGGCCGAGGAGTAACGAGTCGCCGTCGCACGACGATAGTTTCGGGCAACAGTAGTCGATTGCAGCCGATTTAATCCCTGAATAATAATGCGACGAGACGGCAGCATGCAGTGCATGGGTAAGCCCTTCGACGAGACGCGACGGAGTTTTCTCACACTGAGCGGTGTTGCTATCGGGGCGACCGGATTCGTGGGGAGCGTGACGTCCGAGACGGGAACGGCCACGAATCGAGCGTGGGCGTCGTTTCAGCACGACGCCGGAAACACGGGCACCTCCGCGGACGGGACCGACCCCGGTCAGGATACGTGGATAGAGTGGAGCGAACAGGTGAGCGACCGTCCGCTCCACTCGCCGACCGTCGCGGACGGCATCGTCTACGTCAGCGACGTTTCCGGCGAGTTAACGGCGTTCGACACGGACACCCGAGAGACGCGATGGACGGCACAAATCAGGGGGTTGGACTACGCTCCGAGCGTCGTCGGCGACACCGTGTACGCCGTCGGGACCGACCTCGTTGCGCTCTCGGCCGCCGACGGCAGCGAACGCTGGCGATTCGACGTCGGTATCACGGAGTCATCCCCCGTAACCGCCGCCGACGGAACCCTGTTCTTCAAAACCAGCGACGTGAACGGCCAAGGGGCGTGCTGGGCGGTCGATGCCGCGACGGGGACGGAACGCTGGCACGTTCGCCTCCCGACGGGCAAGGACGGCGAAACGCCAAGCGCCGAACACGTACCCCCGGCGGTCGTCGGCGATGTGGCGTACTTCGCCGACAAGGACGCGGTGTACGCCCTCCGCACGGAGGACGGCAGGCCACAGTGGCAAGCGAGCGTCGATGATACCGTCGACCACGCACCGACCGTTGCGAACGATACCGTCTACGTGTGTGGAGAACGGGTGTTCGCGCTCTCGGCCGACGACGGACGGACGAAATGGAAGACCAGCCTCGGCGACTCGGCGCGGTTGAGCCAGTCGCCCGCCGTTACCGACGACGCCGTTGTCGTCACGGACGGCTCTCGGGCACGGATTTGGGCGCTGACCGCTGACGACGGAGCGATTCGCTGGACGGTCGAAGGAACCGGAGGCTCCGCGGGAACGCCCGTCATCGCGGACGGGACGACCTACGTCCCCATCGCCGACGACGAGGACGGTCTCGTCGCGCTCGACTTACAATCGGGCGACCAACGGTGGTGGGTACCGATTCGAAATCTCGGCAATTCGTCGCTTCCACCGGCCATCGACGACACCATCTACGTCACCGGTCGAGAGGGCTTTCTCTACGCCGTCGGCGACCCGACGTGGCTCGACTGGCGAGCGAACCAAATCGGGTCGCTCGCGGTCGACGAAAACGCCTACGTTTCGAACGGCCGCGGCCACTTCTCCGCGCTCAACGCCGAAACCGGTTCGAAACGATGGCGTGGGGAAGCCGACGGAACACCCGTCACGGCGAACGGGATGGTCTACGGAACGGATTGGTCCGCCGTCGTCGCCTACTCGCCGGACGGAACGGAACGGTGGCGTTCCGACTGTGACGGAAAAATCACGACCGACCCGGTGGTCACGGACGAATCCGTCGTCGTCGCTGGCGACGGCTGGGTAACGGCGCTCGACCCGACCACTGGCACGCACCGCTGGACGAACGACGGGGATTGTGCCGGACTCGGAACGGTCGAAACACTGTCCGCCGAAGGAAAGACGGCGTTCGCGGTCGTGGACGGCCGCGTCGTAGCGCTCGATTGCGATGAGCGGCGGTGGTCGGCCGGGAACGGCGTCCAAACCATCGCCGTCGGCGACGCGGTGTACACCGGTACAGACCAAAACGAGGTCGTCGCCTACGGTTTCGACGGAACGGAACTGTGGAGTGCGACGCTTGACGACGGCAACGAAGTGACGAGTCTCGTCGCGGATGACAGTCTCTACGCCGTGACGACGGCCGTTACGAGCACCGGAACCGACAGCCGCGAGTGGTTGGTTTCGCTCGACGAAGGAACGGTTGACTGGACGTTCCACCCGAAATTTCTCCCGTTCGGGTCGCTCTGTGAACCGGTCGTCGAGGACGAAACGGTCTACGTCGGTGCCAGCGACCGACGAGTGTACGCGCTCTCGGCGGCGGACGGCACCGAACAGCAGCGATTCGAAACCGGCGGTGTGGTCGAATCGGTCGCGGCCGACGGCGACCGCGTGTACGCGACGGCCGACGAAACCTACGCGTTCCGATAGCGGACGGGGGATTCGGCTACGGTGCGGAACAACGGTTCGGCCCCAATTCGAGTTCGGTGGCTTCCCCTTCGTCGTCGGGTTCGTCCAGTCCGCGATTGATGGCGATGACGGTTTCGTAGTTCGGCGGCTTTTCCGGGACGGTTTCGGTCAGTCGAGCGACGAACTCGTCTTCGGGCAACTGGAGTACGTCGAGTTCGCGGCGCAGATCACCGACCGTCGCTCGAATCGGCTCTCCCGGGCTACCGTGTGCGAAGCGTCCGTCCTCCGTGACGGTGACGTGACCCGGCAGGACGACGACGCTATCCGGTTCGCTCATCAGCACTTTGTGCAGGGAATCGTACTGCATTTCCGCCCCTTTTCCGGCCCCTTCCTCGCCGAACTCCAGCTCGGTGCGTCCGATGGAATCCACGAACAGGGTATCCCCCGTGAGGACGGCTTCGTCGTTCACGAGATAGCTGGTGATTTCGGAGGTGTGCCCCGGCGTGTAAACGGCTTTGATGTCCGTATCGCCGACGCGAACCACATCGTTCCGTCCGAGAGCGTCGTACTCGTATTCGACGCCGCGTTTCCGAGCACGGTCGCCGAGATGGTACGGAACGCCGAGTTCGTCGGCGAGCCATCGGCCACCGGAGATGTGGTCGGCGTGGATGTGCGTATCGAACACGTGCGTGATGTCGTAGCCGCGAGCAGCGGCCGCGTCGCGGAACTCGTCGATGTGGCGGCTCACGTCGATGGCCGCCGCCTCGCCGTCGCTCCCGACTAGGTAGCCGAGACAGCCCTTCGCGCGCCGCTGTATCTGGACGATTTCCGCGTCACCGTCCGTCTCTATCGGGACGTGTTCGTACACCTGACTCCACTCCTCCATGCCACCTTCGACGACCTTCACGTCCTCGAAACCGTGCTTTTCGAGTTCGTCGACGAAATGGGCCGAGGAAATCCCTTTCGCACAGACGGTGAGGATTTCGTCGTTTCCGTCGAGCATCGACTCGACGGCCGACGCACCGTCCTCCGAAAGCGATTCGTCCGGGCCGAACGGGAAGTTCACGGCCCCGTGGATGTGCCACGATTCGAAGCTCTCTTCCGGTCGCGTATCGAGGAGGGCGAACTCGTCGTCGGCGTCCTGTTTGTCCGCTAATTCCTCCGGGATGATCGCTTCGACCATATCGGACGGTTCGGCAGCGACGGCGAAAGGCGTGTCGGGCGTCGTGTGAACGAGACGATAGAGAAGGGAAATATGAGGTGAGGTGAGGACGACGGGAACGGAAATCGAACGGTCGTCACCTCGACTCCGCCGTTCCATCGGACTTATCCACGACAACCCCGAATCGAACACCGATGGAGCGAAGCGCGGCAATCGAACGCGTCGAGGAAATCATCGAGACGGTCGAGAACGATACCATGCCGGTTCCCGTCCGTGAGATTTGGGTGTACGGGGACGTGGCCCTCGGACTCGACCCCATCGACAGACTCGACGTGTACGTGACGAAGGACATCCTCCTCCGCGGCGACGACGCAGACCGCGAGACTGAGTTCGTCGAATCCCACGGCGTGAAGGGAATCGGAAAGACGGTTCGTGCGGAGTGGGCCGACGAACATCCCGAGCTGATTCGAGCGAGCGAAAACGGCTACACCGCTCCGGAGAAGTGTCTCGCGGCCCACCTGCTCCCGGACGACGAACCGGTTCACCTCGAAGTCTGCAACTCCAGTTTCGAGGACAACGTTACCCAACGCTTGCGCGGCGCGATGGCCCGGGAGGCCTACGAGCAAATCCTCGACCCTCGGGGCGTCTGTCTCTGGGTGGACGGACAACGAAGCGACGAAGCGTTCCGCAAGCTGCGGGAGGGAGAGTTCGCCTTCCCGACGCTCCCGGCCGCACTGGAGATGCTCGGCATGGATGAAGAGGGGACGAAAGAAGCGGCACAGGCCGTCGAATCCTACCGACGGCGACAGGAGGGAACGACAGTTCGCGGCGACGTAGTGTAGCGACTGTATCGGGCGAACAGGTGGCACAACCGGTTTCGCGCGAGGGGAGGCCACACACCCGCCTCGACCGCTCGCGCGCCGACGCTCAGGTCATGCCGGGGTTGGTCCGGACACAATATATAAACCTTCGCGGCTCGCGGCGCTATTTTCTCGCGGAATCACTCCTCGAAGCCGTCTTCGAATCGGAACGTCCACATTCCACGTTTTTACGTCGTCGGGTCGACTTCGCCGACCACTCCTCGCAAAAACCTGGACTAAAAACTCCCCGCTCGGTCACGGTGCTCCCTCGCGGAACTACTCCTCGTAACCGTCCTCGAATCGGAACGTTCCGTTGCGCTGGACGACTTCCCCGTCCACTTCGATGAACGAGTCCTCGCTCATGTCCACGATCATATCGACGTGCGTGGCGCTCTCGTTGAGCGGTTGCCCCTCTGGAACGGTCTGCTCGATGGCCTTGCCGACGGCGAGGTGAACGGTGTCGCCCATCTTTTCGTCGAAGAGCATGTTGTAGGTGAAGCGGTCGATGTCGCGGTTCATGCCGATACCGAGTTCGCCGAGTCGCCGTGCGCCTTCGTCCGTATCGAGGATTCCGGCGAGCACTTCCTCGTTCTTCTCGGTGCTGAAATCGACGACCTCGCCGTCCTCGAATTCGAGCCAGACGTTCTCCACGATGTTGCCCTGATGGACGAGTGGTTTGTCGAAGAGGACTTCGCCCTCGACCGAATCGGGGACGGGCGCGGTGAACACTTCCCCGCCGGGGAGATTCTTCTCGCCGTAATCGTTGATGGTCTTCATGACCGAGACGGACATCGTGAGGTCGGTGGTGTCGCCGGAGACGATGCGCACCTCGTCGGCGGGGTCGAGGAGTTCGACCATCTGCTGTTGGAACTCGCGCTGTTCGTCCCAGTCCTTGTTCACCGCGCCGTAGACGAACTCCTCGTAGGCTTCCGTGCTCATCTCGGCCAACTGGGCGTCGCCCGGAGCGGGGAACTGCGTGCCGACCCAACGCTTCCCCATCCGTTCCTGCTGAATCGGGGCGTGTGCGCGGGCTCGGGCGGCGACCTTTTCGGTCGGAACGTCGCTCGTCTCCGCCGTGTTCTCGGAGCCTTTGACGATGATTACGACGTCGGTCTCCTCCAGCGCCGCCAAGGAGTGGTCGGGGAGGTCGATATCGTCCGCGTCACAGCTTCGAAGGAACGCCCGTTTCGCCCGCGGGCTTCGCATCGAGAGCGACGGTTTCGCGCCGCGCTCCCCGATCTTCTCGTGAAGCGCGACGGCGAGGTCCTCGGCGACGGTGGGTGCCAAAATCTCCACTCTGTCGCCTTTTTCGATGCTCACGGAGTGGTCAGCGATGACTTCCGCGTGGGCTCGAACTCGTGGGTCCATGTCGGAAACGAGAGACGTTACCGTGAAAATGGTTTCAGTTTAGACCCGGCCGGAGGTGACGTAGAACGGAACGACTTCCGCACGTCGGTAGTCGTCGGCCTGCATCTGGTCGACGACGGCGTGGCCCATCTTCCGCCATCCCGCTCGGAGGTCCTCGTACTCGTCGAGCGACAGCGGTCCGACCAGCGTGTCGCGTTTGTCGGTCAGCGCGCCCGCCGTCGCCTTCCGTTTCGCGGCCTCGACGTCGCGGGTCGAATACGGCGGTTCGACCGTCTTCGCGTGGTGGTGCGCTCGGGTGGTGATTTCGTCGAGTCCGGCAGTGCGAAAGACCTCGCGCGTGCCGTCCCCGCCGAGCGTAATGTCGGTGGTCGTCCCCTCAACGTAGGCATCGCGCGCCTTCCGGGAGAGGGTTCGCTCTTCCGGGACCGTCGATTCGACCGACACGGCGGAGTTGTCGGGTTCGACCGCGGCCACGAGGTCCGAGGAGACGCGGGCGAACTCCCGCACCGCCCGAATCGGGTCCGGGAGGTTGATGAGCAGCGCCTGACAGACCACGAGGTCGAAGCTGTCGTCGGGAAACGGCAGGCGGTGGGCGTCGCCAGCGACACAGGGGACGAACTCCGCGGCGACCGAAAGGAGTCGCGGGTCGGCGTCCGTCCCGACGACCTCGCCCGGCGTTTCGTCCGCGAGGACGCGGGCCAGTTCGCCGGTGCCACAGCCGACATCGAGCACGCGCCGCCGGGAGTCGAGTTCGAGATCGGCGAGCGCGTCGCGGGAATCCCACATTCCGTCCCGTGTTCGCCGGAGGTAATCGGCGGAGAACTCGCGCATGGGTATGGTCAGTCGGTTTTTGATGGGCGGCGTCAAAAGCGGGGTGGTTCGTCGCGGGACAGGTCGGTCGGCGAACGTAACTGACCGGGATACCAACGTTGATACCAGCCTGACCGTCTACGAATAGGCAGTGTCATCACGCGCCGATTTTCTCGCGGGCGTTCGCGTCGCGTTGCCGATTACGCTCGGCGTCGTTCCGTTCGGAATGGTCGCCGGTGTCGCCGCGGTCGACGTCGGCATTCCGGCGATACACGCCTTCGCCATGTCGGTCATCGTCTTCGCCGGAGCGTCGCAACTCGCCGCTATCGAACTCATCGGCCGAAACGCACCCATCGCCGTCGTCATCCTGACCATGCTCGTCGTCAACCTCCGGATGATGATGTACAGCGCCTCCATCGCACCGTACTTCGAGCGCGAGTCGGCGCGGTGGAAGGCGGCACTCCCGTACCTGCTGACCGACCAGGCCTACGCCGTCTCCCTGCTGAAGTTCAGAAACGACGAGACCACCAGCAGGCGATGGTACTACCTCGGCGTCGCGGTGCCGCTCTGGGTCGCGTGGCAGGCCGCCACCGTCGTCGGCATCCTCCTCGGCGCGGGCGTTCCCGACGGCTGGCACCTCGAATTCGCCGTCCCGCTGGTCTTCCTCGCCGTGTTGGTCCCGGCCGTCACGGACCGCGCGACGCTGGTCGCCGCAATCGTCGGCGGTGCGGCGGCGGTCGCGGCCAACGGCCTCCCGTTCGACCTCGGCCTCGTCGCGGCGGCAATCGTCGGTATCGCGGCCGGACTCGCCGCGGAGGAGGTGTTCTGAGTGTCCCCCGCACCGACCACCGACTTCGGCTCGGACACCCTCTGGCTCGTCATCCTCGCCGCGGGCGTCGGCACCTACGCGATTCGCGTCTCGTTCATCGCCTTGTTCGGCCGATTAGACGAGATACCCGAGGGCGTCGAGCGCGCGCTCCGCTTCGTCCCGGCCGCCGTCCTCTCCGCGCTTGTCGTCCCCCAGTTCGTCTACGCCGACGGGGGCCTCGCGCTCCCGCCGGACAACCTTCGACTGTTCGCGGGCGCGTTCGCCGTCGCCGTCGCGTGGAAAACCGAGAACATCTTGGCGACCATCGTCGTCGGGATGGGCGCGCTGTGGCTGTTGAGTTACCTGCTGTAGCCTCGGAAAATCGTTCCACGGAAAATCCTTCGACGGCAGTCCTACGAACTGCCGACAGTCCGCCAAATCGTCGCCGCGACGGCGAGAACGACGCACGCCAATGCGAGCGTCGTCACGACCGGATTGCTAGTGGACTCGAATCGCCAGCCAAAGACGGTGTAGCCGACGACGCCGACGATAAAGGCGAGGATTCCGACGAGCCGGAGGACAGGAGGTTGGGAACGCATATCACACACCTACTCGCCGATTCGACAAAAAACCTAAGTTATCCGCGGTGAAAATCACGAACGTGGTTTCGGAGCGTTCGCGTCCGTTCCTACTCATTCTCACATCTATCTACTCTCGTCCAGTCTCTCTCCCTATTCCCGTCCAGTCTCTCTCCCTATTCCCGTCCAGTCTCTCTCCCTATTCCCGTCCAGTCTCTCTTCCGTGTTTCGGGCGGTTGCTGGCAACGTTCATACCGCATCCGCATCCACACCGCCGGTGTCCCCACACCTCCCCGCCAGCGCGGGGATGCGCTCGCCGTTCGCGTCGCTCACGACTCGCGCGACGCGCGCTGGCACAACCGTTCGGTTGACTGACCGAGCGTTCGCCACGGAGAAAATTCGGAGCACTCGGAATCGCCGCCGGACCTCACCGCTCTCGAAAAGAAATGTTCGTTCCGACGTTATTCGCCGTTCTCGCGCAGTTCCTTCACGCGGGCGATGTTCCACGCGAAGCCCTTTCCGTCCTCGGTCGGCGTTTCGAGGACGAGCGGCACGTCTTCGAGTTCGGGGTGGTTGATGATGGCGGACATGCCCTCCCCACCGATGTAGCCCTCGCCGATGAGGGCGTGTTCGTCCTTGTTCGTGCCGCACTCGTGTTTCGAGTCGTTCAGGTGGATGCACTTGAGGTGTTCGAGGCCGACCACCTGGTCGAACTCCTCGATGGTCTCCTCGACGCCCTCCTCGGTGGAGAGGTCGTACCCCGCGGCGAAGGCGTGGGCGGTGTCGATGCACACGTCGAGGTCCTGCTCGGACTCGTCGAGTACGGTGGCGAGGTGTTCGAAGTCCCCGCCGAGTTTCGTCCCGCTTCCGGCGTCGCTCTCGATGAGGACGGTGACGCCCTCGGGGATGTCCAGTTCGTCCAGCGCGCTGGCGGCGTTGTTTAGGCCGCCCTCGACGCCCGCGCCGGTGTGCGCGCCGAGGTGGACGTTGACGTACTCGATGCCGAGTTCGTCCGCGGCGTCCACTTCGGTCTGCATGCTGGCGATGGATTTCGCGCGGAGGCCGTCCTTCGGCGTGCAGAGGTTGACGAGGTACGAGGAGTGGATGACCCACGGGCCGTCGAGTTTCTCGTCGGTTTCGTTCACGAACAGTTCGATCTCCTCGTCGCTGAGGTCCGGGTCCTGCCAGACCTGCGGGGACGTGGTGAATATCTGCCCGCAGTTGCCGCCGAACGCGACCTGGCGGCAGACGGCGTTCGCGATGTTGCCGTGGGGTGGTTTCGTCTCGTCGCTCGTGACCTTCGAACTGGACATGGAAACGTGTGCACCGACTCGCATACTCACAGCCTCCCGTTCGGGAGTCAAAGGCACTTCGAAGCGTCGGCGTCAGCGAATCCGGTCCGGCGACCCACCGCCGATTCATCGACTACCTCGACATCCAGTTCCCGCTGTACACCGACGCCGACCTCGACACCGCGACGGCGTACGGCGTGGAGTATCGAGTCTTCGAGATGGTCCGCCGTGCCAGACGGTCGTATTTTCTCATCGACCAATCCGGCGTCGTCCGGTACGCGTGGGTCAGCGGCCGTCCTATCGATACGACGATGAGACGACCCCCGCTTGCGGAGATTCACGACGCTATTCTGGAGGCGTTCGAGCTGGAGTGACACCGATACGCCGTCTCGCCATCGTCGACGAATGCGCCGTCTGCGGGGCGGGGACGGGACGGTTTACGGAATAGGAAGAGAATTCGATTCACGCGGTCGGATCGTCGCGGTGCTTCGTCCACGCCTCGCTTCCGAACTTCGCGTCCGCGTGCTCGCGTGCGCGGGACAGTTCGTCGTCGGTCCACGACCCCTCCGTCGCATCTCCCCAGTTGCCCAGCGCCTCCTCGACGGCGGTCACGGCGTCGTCGCGGTCAATGCTGGCCTCCTCGTTGATGGTCGTCACGCGCTCGTGGAACTGCGCCGCCGTCGTCTCGGGGTTCGCAAACGTCGAGAGGTGGCGTTTCGCGTCGAGTGCAAACTTCAGGGAACCGTGCTGGATGACGGCGTCCTTCCGGCGATACTGCGCGTTGCCGCTGATTTTGCGCCCGTTCGCCACCACGTCGTGTGCGGGGTGGAGTTCCCGGAGGTAACACGCCGGTTCGTGGATGACGGGGAGTTTCTCCTCGGTGAACCCCGCGTCAACGCCCATCCGCTCGAACGCGTCGAAGATCGGCTCACAGAGCAGTTCGTACGTCTCCATCAGGTCGCCCGGCAGTTCGTCGGCGGGCGCGATGATGGAGTAGGAGATATCGCCGTAGTTGTCGTGATAAATCCCGCCGCCGCCCGTCGGCCGTCGGGTGACGGTGATTTCTTCGTCCGCGCAGAAGTCCCAATCGACCGTCTCGGGTTCTTGGCGATAGCCGAGCGACAGCGTGCTCGGGTCCCAGCGATACACGCGAAGGGTTCGCGGCCCGCCGTTCGCGGCCGTTTCCGCGGCGATTTCGTCGAGCGCCATGTTCAGCGGGCCGTTCCACGATTCCTCTCGCACGAGCCGCCAGTCCCAGTCCGCCAGCGTCATGCTACGTCATTCGCATGGTGGGACGAAATCGGTTACGGACGACGGACCGACGAAACGTCCGCAAGAGGGTACGCGGTCGCGCCGGAAATCCTGGTCCGAAGCGCCTACGACCGCTCGAAAATCCCAGTGAATCGGTCCTCGGCCAGCACGTGCCCCGCGAGCGCGTTGTCCAACTCCCGTCGCGGAGCACCCGGTGGCAGGTCCACCGTCGTATCGACGGCGAGCAGTCGAAATCGATACTCGTGAGGGCCGTGGCCCTTCGGCGGGCGTGGACCGCCGTAGCCCACGTCGCCGAAGCCGTTGTCCCCCTGCGAGGCGTCTCCGAGGGTCGTAACCGTCTCCGTCGTCGGCACGCCCTCCGGTATTTCGACGGTATCCGGCGGCAGGTTCCACATCGTCCAGTGGGTGAACGTCGCGTTCGGCGCGTCGGGGTCGTCGACGATGACGGCGAGCGACGCCGCGTCGTCGGGCGCGCCACCGACGGTCAGTTCCGGGGAGACGTCCGCACCCTCCTTGGTGAACTTCTCGGGAATCTCCTCGCCGTGCGTGAACGAAGACGTTCGAAACGAGAGGTCGCCCATACGTTCCGCATCCGGTCCGCGGTTCAATAGGAATGGCGGCCCGTCACTCCACCCGCTGCCACAGCAGAAAGAGGACGACGATGAGCAGGAGTTGGACGAGTTTGTCCACGAGACCGAGCGGTTCGTAGACGTTCGGCCAGCGCAGGCCGAAGTACGCGGCGAACTGGATGCCGGTGTACGCGATACCGACGGGGTACAGAATCCGCCGATTGAATCCCAACCAGAGGAGGACGATGGCACCGAAAAAGCCGAGTCCGGCGAGGATGAACAGGATTCCGAAGATTCCCTCGCCGAGGTCCTCCACGCCCTCGTAGAGGTGAATGAGACCGGTAATCGCGGCGAGGACGATACCCACGTAATCGAGCGACGCCAGTCCGTCTGTGCGGTCGAACCACGAACGAGTTTCGGTCGCCATACCAGCGGAGCAACCGCCAACGGATTAGGGATGACGGCCAGTAACGTTCCGCCAGACCAGTCGAATCGGGGTTATGACGAATCGTCGACAACGATTCGGAAACGTCGTGACGAAACCGTCGTCGTCCAGGTGTGACCGGGAGCGCTGAACTACACAATCATCTAAATATTCTGCCGACGTAACAGGTGTATGCGTCTCGTGCAGATTCTCGTCCCCCGTGGCAAACGGACGGACGTGCTCGATGTACTGGACGAGGAGGGGGTAGACTACGCCGTATTCGACGAAACCGGGCGGACGGAGTTCACCGCGCTGGTCACGTTCCCGGTGCCGCCGAGCGCCGTCGAGCCCATCCTCGAAAAACTCCGCGACGTGGGCGTCGAGGAGGACGCCTTCACTATCGTATTACAACCGGAAACGGTCGTTTCGAGGCGAATCGGGGAACTCAAACGGCGGTACGCCGGGGTGAACATCGCCCGCGAGGAACTCCGCGACAGAGCGGCCGAGATGGCCCCCGACCGATCGACGTTCTTCTCGATGACCGTCATCAGTACCATCATCGCGGCGACCGGGCTGTTGCTCAACTCGTCGGCCGTCATCATCGGCGCGATGGTCATCGCACCCTTGATGGGTCCGGCGATGGCCGCGAGCGTCGGGACGGTCGTGGACGAACCCGATTTGGTGTCGCGGGGGGTCTGGTATCAGGTCGCCGGTCTGCTGGTCGCCATCGCGAGCGCGGCCCTCTTCGGCTTCCTCGTTCAGGGAACCGTGCTCATCCCGCCCGGAATCGACATCCGAACGATTCCGGCGGTGACGGAACGGTTCACGCCGAACTTCCTGTCGTTGCTGCTGGCGCTCGGCGCGGGCGCGGCGGGCGTCATCAGCCTCATGCGCGGTTCCGGGTCGGTCATCGTCGGCGTGATGATTGCCGTCGCGTTGGTCCCCCCGGCCGCGACCGTCGGCCTCGGAATCGCGTGGCTCGATTTCGGCGTCGCGTTGGGCGCGACCGTGAACGTCCTCGTGAACCTCCTGTCGATAAACCTCACCGCGCTGGCGTTGCTGTGGGTGTCCGGCTATCGACCCGAACGGATACGGTCCGTCGGGGAGGCCCGTTCCAGAACCCTGGCGCGAATCGCGGTCATCCTCGTCGCCATCGCGGTCCTCTCGCTCGGTCTCGGACTCGTCACCTACGGAACGAACCGGACGACGGTCTATCAGGAGCAGGCGAACGACGAGATACGCTCGCTGTTCAACGGCGAGAACGCACCGTATGCGGAGTATCAACTCGTGAATTCCTCGGTGACGTACCGACCGATCGAGTTCTATCAGGGGAAACCCGCACAGGTCCGAATCGTCACCGACCCGCCGGGTCGGCCGCCCGACGGCATCGCACAGCGAATCGACCGCGATATCACGCGACGAACGGGTCAGAAGACGACCGTCGAAGTCGTGTTCGTCCAATCGCAAGAGTCGTCGTAGGTAGGGTTCGGCGGCCCCAACCGGGGATTCGCTCGACGGTCGACAGTGATTTCGTGATGCAACCGCCATTCCGACCGTGACGAACGACAGTCCAACCGGCCTGCTCCACCACGTCGAACTGTACGCGAGCGACTTCGAGGCGTCGGCGTCCTTCTGGGGCTGGTTACTCGACGAACTCGGCTACTCGGCGTATCAGGACTGGGACGGCGGCCGGTCGTGGAAACGAGGTGAGACGTACATCGTCCTCGTCCAAGCCGACGAGGAGTTTCGGGACGAACCGTATCATCGCCGTCGTCCGGGGCTGAACCACCTCGCGTTTCACGCCGCGTCGCGCGACCACGTGGACGAACTGACGGAGACGTTGCGCTCGAAGGGCGTCCCGATTCTGTACGAGGACGACCACCCGTTCGCTGGCGGCGAGGACCACTACGCCGTCTACTTCGAGGACCCCGAGCGGATAAAGGTCGAACTCGTCGCGCCGGAGTGACTCACGCGGCCAGTTCGACGAGGACGATTTTGGTACCGTACGGGTCCTCGAAGTGGACGTGAACGCCGCCCTCGTCCGGCTTCGGTTCGCCGAGGAACGTGACACCTCGGTCGGAGAGCGTCTCGTAGGTTTCCCGACAGTCGTCGGTGTAGAAGACGAACGCCGGTTGGTCGCCGGTCTGCTGGCCGACCAGCGCGCGTTCGTCCTCGCCGACGGGTTCCATCAGCCAGATACCGACCGGCGACCGCTCGGAGCGACCGACGTGCACCGCCCGATACCCCTCCTCCAGTTCGTCGTCGTAGAGCACCTCGAGGCCGAGCGTTTCGGCGTAAAACTCGATGGCGTCGTCGTAGTCGTCCACCAACAGCGTCGTGCGACCGATTTCGGTCATCATGAGCGTGTAGAAAAAAGCGCGATACCGGAATAACGCTGTGCCGTACGTGGAGTGAAAGTGGTCGGAAAACGAGCGGGGGAAAACGGTCGCTATCGTCCCCGAACGAACGTCTCGATTCGGGTCATCGCTTCGCGCAACTCGGCCATGCCGGTCGCGTAGGAGGCGCGGAAGTGGCCCGCGCCACCCTCGCCGAAGGCGCTTCCGGGGACGACGGCGACGCCCTGTTCTTCGAGGAGTTCCTCCGCGAAGGCCTCGTCGTCACCGCCGCAGGCGGGGAAGGCGTAGAACGCGCCGCTCGCCTCGAAGCAGTCGAGGCCCATCTCCTCGAAGCGCGAGAGCACGAACCGCCGACGGCGGTTGTACTCGTCGTGCATCTCTCTGACGCTATCTCCGCAACTCCGGAGCGCCTCCAGCGCGGCGTACTGGGCGGTCACCGGAGCGGAGAGCATCGAATACTGGTGGATTCGATTCATCGCGGCGATGGCGTCCGCGGGACCGAGCGCGTAGCCCAGTCGAAGGCCGGTCATCGCGTAGGCCTTCGAGAAGCCGTTGAAGACGACGGTTCGCTCGCGCATGCCGGGGAACGTCGAAATCGACGTGTGGTCGCCGCCGTAGGTCAGCGCGGCGTAAATCTCGTCGGAGAGGACGAACAGGTCGTGTTCCCGAACGAACGCCGCGACGTCCGCGAGTTGGTCCCTGCTCATCGTCGCGCCGGTCGGATTGTTGGGATAACACAGCATCAGCGCGTCGGCGTCGGCCGCACCCGCCGCCTCCAGCGCGTCGTAGGTGAGCGCGAAACCGTTCTCCGCCCGCGTCGGAACCGCCAGCGGTTCGCCGCCCGCGAAGACGACGCCGGGGACGTAGGAGATGTACGACGGCTGGTGAACCGCCACGGTGTCGCCGGGGTTCACGAGCGCCCGCATCGCCACGTCGATGGCCTCGCTCGCGCCCGCAGTCACCAGAATCTCCTCGTCTGGGTCGTAGTCGAGGTCGTAGCACTCCACGTGGTCCGCGATGGCCGTCCGAAGGTCGCGGCGGCCGCGGTTCGCGGTGTAGGACGTTTTCCCCCGTTCCAGTGCGTCGATGGCGGCCGTTCTGGCGGCCCACGGCGCGGAGAAATCCGGTTCGCCCACGCCGAGCGAGATGACATCGTCGCGCTCCTCCGCGAGTTCGAAGAAGCGCCGAATCCCCGATGGGGGAACCCGTTGAACGCGGTCGGCGGGTTTCATGGCGAAACCGAGAGGCGGTCGTCGTCGTCGCGGTCCTCGAACTCGATGCCGCGTTCCTTGTACGTCTCCATGACGAAGTGCGTCACCGTCTGCGTCACCTCCGGGATGGGCGCTATCTGCTCGGAGACGAAATTCGACACGTCGTGCATCGACTCGCCCTCGATGTCCACGGCGAAATCGTAATCGCCGCTTATCAGTCGGAGCGAAACGACCTTGGGGAATTTCGCTATTCGACGCGCGATCTCCTCGTAGCCGGTTTCCCGGTCGAGTTCGACGTTGAGTTCGACCTCCGCCTGCACGTGTTGGTCGTCGATGTTGTGCCAATCGACGACCGCCTGATAGCCGCGGACGGCACCTTCGGATTCGAGTTCTGCGACCAGCGATTCCACGTCCGACTCCGACAGTCCGGTCTGTCGCGCGAGGTCGGCGGTGCTCTCGCGGGCGTTCGACAGGAGCAGTTCCAGTAGTTCCCGTTTCGACTCCATAGCACCCCTTTCTGGGCGGGGGCACAAGTAGTTTGGTCGCACCTGACAACGGGCTGGCGAAACACGGGAGAACTGCAGTCCGACCTGCGCGACCGGGCGGTTATTCCGTCCACGAAGAGACGGTCCGCACGAGATGGCCGAGATTCGGGAAGCGACACGGGACGATGCGTCCGAGATTTTGCGCCTTCACATCGCGTCGATTCGCGCGTTCGGCCCGGACGCGTACGACGAAACACAGGTCGAGGCGTGGGCGGAAAAGGACGACGGAACCAGGGGCTATCCCATCGACACGCCGGGTCACTACCTCGTCGTCGCCGTGAACGACGGCGTGGTTGGGTACGGACATCTCGTGCCGGAGAACGACGAAGTGCGGGCAGTGTACGTACATCCCGACGCCGCACGGAACGGTATCGGCTCAGCCATCCTCGGCCGTCTGGAGGAGTACGCCCGCGGTGTTGGACTGACCCGACTCGAACTGTGGGCATCGCGCAACGCCGTCGGGTTTTACGAACGGATGGGCTACCGCCCGACAGCCGAGGAAACGGTCGAGAAGGAACACGACGGGCGCGAAGTGTCGATTCCGGTGTTGGTGATGAGGAAATCACTCAACGACGGTGATTCGATGCTCGATGGGATGCCGGATGAGTCCTATCGATAGGACGGCCCGTGCTCAACGTCGATGAAACTGATGGAAACGTCGAGTTCGAGGGCGACCCGGTGATTTCGAACGAAAGGCGGCTGTTCGACCGGAAAAATTGCTTCCAACATCACCGGAGACGAGCCGTCACCACCACCTCGCTCCGTCGTCCGAATCGTCCGGTCTCGTTCCGTACAGCGCGGCCGAGTGAATCTCAACCGGACTCCACGGTTCGAAGTCGCCTTGGCCGCACATGTTCCACCACCGCTCTTCCGCTCGATTCCAGTAGACGCCGTTGAAGTTGAGTTCCGGGCAGTACCACGTTCCCGTCGTGTCCATGATGAAATCGACGCCCCACGTCTCGGAGAACTCGCTCGCAACCCGTTCGGCGTACCGACGCGGCGTGGAGAGGTCCACGCTCCGAATCGCGGGGTCGAGGTAGTCGTAGGTGTCGTCACAGACGTTCCTCGCTCGCTCCGCGGTCGTGGGGGTGTGGCCCAAAACCTTCCCGTCGTCCACGAAGAATCGAACCGACGGGTGGCAGGTGTGGTTCGGGTGCCGACAGAAGTCGAAATCGAGCCATTCGCGTACCACGAGTCCGCCGCCGTGCGGCCAGCCCTGTTCGCCGTTCTGCGTGAGCAACGACTCGACCACCCGGTCTATCACGTCCGCTTCGGGGCGGTAAACGAACGACCCCTCGCGGAGTCGGACCGTGGCGGCCTTCACCTGCGTCCGAACGAACGCCCGGTCGAACTCGTTTTCTTCCATGAACGACAGAATCGCGTCCGTGTCCCATCGGATTTCCTCCTCGTCCGTTTCGAGCGGGACGAGAGCCGTCCTCGGAACCGGAACGTCGAGTTTCCGAAGCCGAGGCCAATAGCTGTCGAAGCGACAGCGTTCGTCGGCGAAATCGGTGATGTAGAGCGGGGCCGCGGAGGGCATAAGTGACAATCGATTCGATGAGGAGCGACATTACGATGTCGCCAAAATATCCCTATCCTCGGCATTTCATATCGTGGGATGGAGTTTATTGTTCCATACGAGCAGAATTCTGTCAGAGCGAGATAGCCGAGCTACTCTACAGAATCAGAGCGGTTGAGTACAGCGATCGGTAGAGAAAGAGTATTCATGTCGGTGGAAGTAGAATATCACTACCTAACCGTATCAATATAAGTCTCTGCCGCCCGTCCGAACCGCCGTATCCATGTCAGATGCTAACGCACGGACCGTACGAGAACAGTGGGGGAGCCGGTTCGGCTTCCTCATGGCGATGCTCGGCGCGATGGTCGGCGCCGGAAACATATGGCGAATGCCGTTCACGACGGGGGAAAACGGGGGTGGCGCGTTCCTCGTGGCGTACGTCATCCTCCTGTTCCTCATCGCCGTTCCGGGGCTGATGGCCGAGACGGTGTTCGGGTCGTACACGAATCGCGGCGTCATCGGGTCGTTCAAATCCGCGTTCGGTGAGGGCCGCGCGGAAGGTCTCGGGTTGGTCGTCGTCATCGTGAACATCGCCCTGATGTCGTACTATGCGCCCATCATCGGGTGGACGATGTACTACGCGGCGAACTCGCTTCTCCTGACCTTCTCGCAACCCGGCTTCGACCCGCAGTCGTTCTGGTCGGCCTTTTCAGGGTCTCCGGCCCTCACCGTCGGGATGCACACCGTCGCCATGGCGGCGACGGGCGGCGTCCTGCTGTTCGGCATCAAGGACGGTATCGAGCGCGTCGTCAAGTGGATGATTCCGTTCCTCGTTCTCGCGCTCATCGCGGTGGGAATCAAGGGGCTCACACTCCCCGGCGCGATGGGAGGACTGGAGTTCGTGTTCACGCCGGACTGGAACTACCTCGTGCGTGCGGAGACGTGGACCGCCGCGCTCGGACAGGCGCTTTTCTCCACCGGCCTCGGCTGGGGTATCGCGCTCACCTTCGGAAGTTACCTGAGCAAGAACGACGACGTGCCGCTCGGCGCGGGTGTCTTCACCGCCGTCGGGAACACGAGCGTCGGACTGCTCGCCATCTTCGCCGTCTTCCCGGCGGTGTTCGCGTTCGGGCTGGAGCCGAGCGCCGGGTCCAATCTGGCGTTCATCTCCCTGCCGAGCGTCTTCCCGCGGATGACGGGCGGGGCGATTTGGGCCATCCTGTTCTTCGTCGGCTTCCTGTTCGCCACGTTTTCGTCCGGCCTCGCCATCACCGAAGTCGCGGTGACGACGGTCACCGAGGAGACGAGGTTGGACCGTCGCGGTGCCGTCCTCGGAGTCGTCGGCCTTATCTGGTTGGTCGGCCTTCCGAGCGCGTACTCCGCCGACTTCCTCGGGCTGATGGACTTCATGTTCGGAAACTGGGGGCTGCCGCTCGCGGCGTTGCTCATCATCCTGACCGTCGGCTGGCAGCTCGAAGCCGAACCCATGCGCGTCATCGCGCTCAACCGCAACTCCGACATCCACGTCGGTGGGTGGTGGGTCGGCATCATCAAATTCCTCATTCCGGCGCTGATGGTGGGCATCATGGCCTACTACGTCGTGATGAGCGTCGGTACGTCGTTCGTCCGGACGGTCGGCGGTGTCGTGTTGATGGCCGTGTTGCTTGTCGGTGCCGTCCTCATCATGGGTGCGCTCCGCAGACGTGGCGGGACGAGTGAGTCACCTGAAACCGCCGCAGGAGGGGGGGATTGAGATGGCACTCTCGACGAGCGCGTGGGTCGTCATGCTCGGGTCCATCGCCGTCCTCTGGGGCACGGCCGTGTGGGCGCTCGTTCGCTCCCTGCGCGACGAGGACGAAAAGCTCGAACTGCTGAACGAACAGGGCGAAATCGACACCTACTCCCCGCGCTCGATGACGGAACTCCGGGAGTGGATACGGGAGAACCCCGACGACAAACACGCATCGGAGGCCCGCGAGCGCTACAACGAGTGCGTCGAGACGCTCAGACGTATCGATACGACGTTCTACGACTGGAACCAATCGGAGATCGATTCGCTGGAGCGGTTGTAGCGGCGCTCCAATTTTTTGTCACTCGGCGCGTTCGACGCGACACGGTAGGGCTTCGAGTCCGTGGAGCAGCTGGGTCGAAAGCGGACTCTTGGGCTCGTCGGTCGGCGCGATGGTGTCGAACCGGTCCAGGAGCGCGTCGAGCGCGACGTCCGCCTCGACGCGGGCGAGCGGCGCGCCGAGGCAGTAGTGGATTCCCTTGCCGAACGCGATGTGTCGGTTGGGGCTTCGCTCCGGCCGGAATTCCTCCGGCGCGTCGAACACGTCGGGGTCGCGGTTCGCGGACCCGATCCACGCGGTCACCAACTCACCGGCTTCGATAGTTTCGCCGCCGAGTTCGACGTCCCGGGTGGCGACGCGACGTATCGACTGAGCGGGGGAACGGTACCGAAGCACCTCCTCTATCGCCTGTTTTCGGTCGATTTCGCCCGTCCGAACGGCGTCGGTCACGTCGTGTTCGTCGAAACACCACACGGCGTTCGTGACGAGGTTCGTCGTCGTGATGTTGCCCGCGATGAGAAGGAGGATGCAGAATCCGATCTTCTCCTCGCGCTCGAGGTCGTCGCTCGTCGCCGCGAGCGTGATGAGGTCGTCACCGTCCCCGTCGGCCCGTTCGTCGAGCAGGTCGCCGAAGTACTCGGCCATCTCTCGACGAGCACGTTGGCGCTGTCGTTCGTTCTCCTCCATCGCCGCCGTCGTCTCCTCCGTCGGACTGGCGACCAGCGCGTCCGACCACGACTTGAACTGGTCGCGGCGGTCGGCGGGGATTCCGAGCAGTTCCGCGATGACGGTCACGGGGAACGGATACGCGAAGTCGCCGACGAGATCGATTCGGTCCGCGTCCTCGACCGCATCCAGAAATTCGGCGGCGAACGCTTCGAGACGGGGTTGCAATTCGCGTATCGTTCCCGGCCGGAATCGTTCGTCCACGAACCGCCGAAGTCGGTCGTGTTCCGGGGGTTCCGCGTTTATCATGGTCCGGCGCATCTCTTGGTCGTCGTCGAACGATACCGCCTCGGCGTCCCGCACGTCCGAGGAGAACGCGTCGTAGTCGGAGAGCACGCGGTCCACGTCCTCGTACCGAAACACGTCCCACATCTTTCGACTCTCGTCGTAGCGAACGGGAGACTCCCGACGCATTCGTGCGTACCAGTCGAACGGGTCGAGTTGCCGCTGTCTGTCGTACAGTTCTTCGGGCGGGCGGAGGACCGATGACGCTTGATTGGGGGACTCCATCGGCTGAATAACCGTTCAGTTAGATTGTATGCTTTTTGGTCAGAGGTTGGTTGATAGTATAAATAAATCGCGGATATAAACAGCGAACAACTATCAGCCCAGACCAATCTCGAAATGAAAGGGAACTGACCAGTCAGTTAGAAACCGATTTTACGGCCGCTCGTCCGAGGCGTGAAACGAGGGTCGGGTCCGGCTACGCCGAGGGACGCTTCACCGGCGTTCGCTCGGACGCGTCCGGCGACGAATGGTATATCGCCGCCCCGGTATCGGAACGGAACAGGTGGAGCCGTTCCGGGTCGGCGACGAGGTTGACCGTTTCACCCACTTCGACCGACCTTCGCGGGTCGGCTTTGACCGAGAGTTCGGTCCCGCCGACGGTGCCGCGGAGCAACAGCGACTCGCCGAGCGGTTCCGTGACGCTCACCGAGAGTTCGATATCGCCATCGCCCTCGCCGACCTCGAGGTCTTCGGGACGGATGCCGACCTGCGCGCGGTCGATATCGGTATCGACGCGCGTCTCCGCCCGTGGAAGCGGGATGCGAAATCCGTTCCCCTCGGCGACCCGGCGTCCGTCGCCCTCGGAGACGCGAGCGGGAAGGACGTTCATCGACGGACTGCCGACGAACTCCGCCACGAATCGGTTGACGGGATAGTCATAGAGCGTCTGCGGGTCATCCACTTGCTGGATTTTCCCGTCGTTCATGACCGCAACGCGGTCGCCGAGCGTCATCGCCTCCGTCTGGTCGTGCGTGACGTAGATGGTGGTCCGTTCGAGTTCGGCGTGGAGTTCCGCGAGTTCCGCGCGCATTTCGACGCGCAGTTTGGCGTCGAGGTTCGACAGCGGCTCGTCCATGAGGAGAATTTCGGGATCCCGAACGAGCGTCCGGCCGATGGCGACCCGCTGTCGTTCGCCGCCCGAGAGTTCACCCGGCTTCCGGTCGAGGAGGTCCACGATGTCGAGCATGTCGGCCGCGTCAGCGACCGCCCGCTCGATTTCGTCGCTCGTGTACGACCCCGACGAGTTCATGCCGAAGGTCATGTTGCGCTCCGCGGTCATGTGCGGATAGAGCGCGTAGTTCTGGAACACCATCGCCACGTTGCGGTCCTTGGGCGGGACACCGTTGATGACGTCGCCGCCGAACCGAATCGTCCCGTCGGATATCGTTTCGAGTCCGGCGAGCATGCGAAGCGTGGTGGATTTCCCGCACCCGCTCGGTCCGACGACGACGAGGAACTCGCCGTCGTTCACTTCGAGGTCGATGCCGTTGACTGCCGTCACGTCGTCGTACCGCTTGACGACGTTTTTCAGTGAGATGGTTGCCATAACTGGTCACTTTTGTTGAAGTCCGAACGTCTGGAGAAGCGGGCGGTGCAACACGAGGAGAACCAAGAGCGGGGGGACGAGCGCGATGACGGCACCCGCCATGATGAGTCCCCACTGGGTTTGCCCCGCGGCGCTGGCCGACTGCAAGAGTTTGACGCCGACCTGCGCGACCTGCTTTCGTTGCGTACTCATGATGGTGAGCGGCCAGAGGTACTGGTTCCACGCGTAGATGAACTCGATGACCGCGACGCCCGCGATCATGCCCTTCGACATCGGCACGAGGACGCGAAACAGGAACGTGAGCGGTCCGATACCGTCCAGTCGGGCGGTTTCGACGAGCGAATCCGGAATCGACCGGAAGTGCTGTCGAAGCAGGAAAACGGTCGTCGCGCTGGCCAGGTAGGGCGCGGTCAGCGCGAGCAACGAATCCGACCAACCGATGCTCGCCACGAACTGGAACAGAGAGAGGATGCGCACCGGGACGGGGAGCATCAGCGTGAACAGGATGAACATGAACACCAGTCGCTTGAACCGGAACCGGTAGTAGACGATGGCCAGCGCCGCGAACAGCGAAATCGCTACCTTGCCCACGACAATGACGAGTGACATCACGAGCGAGTTGAGCAGATACCGACCCATCCCGTACTCGGTCATGGCGGCGACGTAGTTGTGCGCCGCCTGCCCGCCGGGGGCGAGGTTCGTCGTCTGGTATATCTGGGTCGTCGTCTGCGTGCTCATCAGGAGCGCGAGCAACAGGGGCAACGCCATGACGAACGTCGAGCCGACGAGTGCGACGTGCACGAAGAGGTTGTCCGGGAGCACGTCCCGCCACGACCCCCGACGCACTCGGTCGGCGGCGGCGAGCGACTCCGTGCTCATGAGTTCCCTCCGTACTGGACGTACCGGTCGGAGAGGCGCAACTGGGCGTACGTCAGCACGCCGACGATGCCGAACAGGATGACGGACTCGGCAGATGCGAGTCCGGGGTTCGAGAACTCGAAGGCGTCCCGGTAGAGCTTGAAGATGAGGAAGTTGGTCGCCCCGTTCGGGCCGCCGTGGGTCATCAGGTCCACCAACGAGAACGTGCTGAAGAACGCGTAGATGGTGTCCATGACGACGAGGAACAGGAGCGTCGGCGAGATGAGAGGGACGTAGACGCGGGTGACGAGCTGAAACCGGCCAACGCCATCGAGTTTCGCCGCCTCGTTGAGCGTCGGCGGCACGTTGTTCAGCGCCGCGAGGATGAAGATGATGTTGTAGCCGAGTTGCTTCCAGATGGCCGCGAGCGCGACCACGACCAGCGCGAGCGTACCGTTCGTGAACCAGTCGAGCGTGATTCCGAACAGGTCGTCGAGGAAGTACGTGACGACGCCCAACGTGGGGTGCAACAGGAAGAGCAGGATGGTCCCTGCGACCGCCGGGGGCAGCGCGTACGGCCAGATGGCGGCCACGAGGTACGCCGCTTGCCCGGTCGTCACCTCGTAGAGGAGCGTCGCCACGAACAGCGATACGGTCAGCGTGCCGACCACGACGGCGACGGCGAAGAGGGCCGTCACCGCGATGCTGTGACGGTACTCGGGCGAGGTGAGGAGGGTTGCGAAGTTGTCCAGCCCGACGAACGTCTTGTGGAGACCCAGCACGCCCGTGTTGTAGAGGCTCAGACGGATCGTCTCGACTGACGGATAGTACAGGAACGCGACGAGGACGACTATCGTCGGCAGCAACAACAAGGCCGCCTGCCAGGTGCTCGAATACGTTGATTCTTTAGTAGACATGAAAAGCGGAGGTGGGTTACTTCTGGTTCGCGCGGGCCAGCTCGGACTCAACGTCCTTCTTTGCGCTGGCGAGCGCGCTATCGACGCTGGTTCCCTGAATCATGCTCACGTAGCTCTTCTCGACGATGGTTCGCGTCTTTGCGAACGGTGCCATCTGTGCGCCGCGAGTCGCCGTCGTATCCTTCGTGGCCTGCAGCTGGTCGAACGCCGTCTTGAAGTTGGGATTCTCGTCGAACCAGCCGTTGTCTTGGAGTTGTCCGACGGCCTCCTTTCGGACGGGGAAGTATCCCGTGTTCTTGTGCCATCGGACCTGCTGTTCGGGCTGGCTGAGCCACACGAGGAAGTCCGCCGCGGCCGTCTGTTTCGCGTCCGAGAGTCCCTTCGGAACCCAGAGCGACCCGCCGCCGATGACGACGCCCTTGCGTTTTCCCTCCGGGACGGGCAGGTAGCCGGTACCCATCTCGAAACCGTTCTCCTTCGCGCCCGCGGTGGTCGAGGCGATGCCGGAAGTAGAGGTGATAAGCATCCCGACTTTCCCGGCGATGAACGCCTGTTTCGCGGCGCTCCAATCCTCGATGCCGGGGTTGAGGTACGCGCCCTGCTCGTACAGTTCCGTCCACCAGTTGAAGATTTGCTTTGCCGCGTCGCTTTCGAGGTAGATTTCGGTCGGATCGCCCGCGCGACCGTTCTCCTCATTGACGAGGAGTTGATTTTGCTCGGCCATCCACTGTTCGACGAACCAGCCGTGGTTCGGCCACGTGATTCCCTTCTTCGTGGCTCCCGAGTCGATCAGCTTCGCGGAGGCGTCCGTAATCTCTTGGAAGGTTTTCGGCGGACTCTCGGGGTCGAGACCGGCCTTCTCGAAGGCGTCCTTGTTGTAGTACAGGACGGGATTCGAGGAGTTGAACGGCATCGAGTTGAGCGTATCGCCGATGCGGTAGTAGTTGAGGACCGGATTCAGGAAGTTGTCGTAGTCGATTTTGTCGGACGGAATGATGTCTTGGACGGCGACGAACGCGTCGCTGGTCCGTGCCAGTCCGGTCCCAATGTCGAAGATCTGGGCGACCGCCGGGGGTTTGTCCGCCTTGACCGCCGAAAGGGTCGAGTTCAGCGTCTCGCGGTAGCTCCCCTTCGATGTCACCTCGACGGAGACGTCCTCGTGTTCGGATTCGAAGTCGGAACCCATCTGGTCCAACAGCTTCGCGGTGTCGCCGCCCATCGCGTGCCAGAACTTGATGGTGGTCGTGGAGTTTCCGCCGGTCAATTGACCGCTACAACCGGCGAGCGCCAACGCACCGGTTGTGGCGCTCGTGGCAAGGAATTTTCGACGAGTGGATTCGTTCGTCATCACCCGTCGATTCGGACAACCAAACTTAAGCCGTTGTAATAGGTCTATGTGCCGAACACATAATCATACATAGCAGTCAATATACGTATGAATTGTACGCCGTTTCCATCGCAATCGCTACGAACGTCGTATCGGAGACCCCCATCAGCGTAGTCGCAAGCCCCTTACGCGCCGGACGAGTAGGCGAACGCGATGGTCCGGAACGTCGCACCCGAGATGGCCGAGTTGGAGCCGGAGGACTTCTATCTCCTCTCGGGCGTCGAGCAGGGGATGCGCTTCAGCGAGTGGGTACAGAAGGAGAAGATTCCACGCTTCTCGCGGTTGACCGCGGAGGAAGTCGAATATCGAATCGACCGGTGTCTCGACCGCGAACTGCTCGAACGCAAGACCATCCAGTACGAGGGCTACACCCTCACGTTCGAGGGGTACGACGCGCTCGCGCTTCGGGCGTTTTCCGAGCGCGATACGATTCAGGGCGTCGGGTCGCCGCTCGGCGTCGGCAAGGAAAGCGACGTGTACGAAGTGCAGTCGTTCCGGCCGCTAGCGTTGAAGTACCACCGCGAGGGCTACACCAACTTCCGCGAAGTGATGAAGGAACGCGATTACACGTCCGACCGGGAGCACGTCTCGTGGCTCTACACCGCTCGCAAAGCCGCCGAGCGGGAGCACGACGTCCTCGAAGCGCTGTACCCCGACGTGAGCGTTCCGCGCCCCATCGACCACAACCGCCACGCCATCGTGATGGAGAAGATAGACGGCGTGGAACTCGCGCGCTCGAAGTTCGAAGACGAGCAGGTCGTTCCCGTACTCGACCTCGTTCTCCGCGAGGTGGGGGACGCCTACGAAGGCGGGTACGTCCACGCGGACATGAGCGAGTACAACGTGTTCGTCAACAGCGAGGGAATCACCATCTTCGATTGGCCGCAAGCGATTCCGACCGACCACCAGAACGCGGCGGAGTTCCTCGAACGCGACGTCCGCAACATCGTCGGCTACTTCCGGCGCAAATACCCCCAACTCGTGGGCGACGTGGACGTTCCCGCGGTCGCGGACGCCATCACCGAAATAGAGTTCGACTCGGTTCGCAACCACGTGAACGACGGGGCCTAAACGACGTACGAGAGCACCGCCAACACGAGGAACACGATTATCAACCACTTGGCGATGTTCATCGACATGCCCGCGATACCACCCGCACCGAGCACGCCAGCGACGATGGCGAGGACGGCGAACGCGATCGCCAGACTGAGAATCGCCATTAGCGACTCACCCCGCCGACGCCGTATCTGTATGCGAGATACATGCACGGTCATAGTCCCCCTGGTCACTTCGTGTCGTGGGCTGAATTAGCAAGTACGGTATGTTATTTGTGGCCGTAAGGAGATTTTATCATGGAAACCAAGGATTCGTATTATAATTATCTTGTTTAAACTGATTAAATAAATTAATCTGTGATAGGGAATATAATGGATGTATGGCACGACAGAATGTCGCCACGTATCTCGAACGGCACCCACGAATGATCGGCGCTTTGTTCATGGCCAGTCTGTTGTTGATGCAGGCTGCGCCTGTGTTGGCAGGTCGTGGAGCAGAAGCAACAGCTGGGCCGTAGAATCCTATTTAAGAAAATCAATCGGGTTCCAATGGATTTGTCCATTGATAGTTGCTGGTTGTTGGTCTACCTCTAAAAATTCCTTAAGCTTTGCAGCGGACACATCTTCGAAAGATGAGTTACTGGAAACGATAGTTCTCGCCGTGCGGCCAAGGACGTTTACAGTATATGTTGATCCAATCTGACATCGAGGATCAATGAATGTGTCGAATTTAACGAGATATTGATTCTCTGCTCTAGCTGTAATCGATAGCCAACTTGGGATTCCACCACCAGACTGCACCAACGAGCGGCTCCCATTTCCAAGCGTGATATATCGATAACCGGAAACCGTTTCTTCACGAGCAATCGCTAACGCTGTTCGTAATGGAAAGCCACTGTTTAGTAGCGCTGCAAATGTTCGACCAACCCGTGTAGCGGTTTCATTGGCAACATCGTCAAGTGTCACGACGCCACCCATACTACCTCGCCCAATCAATGCCATCCCCTGCTCGTACGAAGAACAAGCGTTCAAAAAGAATGCCTTGATACCGACGTCATCGAGTGTCTGAGCGTCCAAACAACCATCGACACAGAGGAATCCATTTTCGTCTACGTGACCAACGTAGTGGAACAAATCGATGGGTGATTCAATTATCTCACGCAACTCGGCCACAGTTTGATTGTAGTCGATGGTGATGTCATAATCAACCAGTTCACGAAACCCGTACAGTTCATCCACGATTTCGTCGCTCATCTCCGCGTCGTTGCAGACGACGTGAATGCTGATTCCAGATTTGTTCGGCGCGGAGTAGTCGAACCGGCGTTTGAGAGTCTCAACCGTCAACTTGTTCGCACCCAACGGAAACCCATCCCCAATCCACGCGTGTTCGGTCGTTTCCACGGGGTCGGGTCGAACGATTTTCCCCGCGTCGGTTCGCTCGCTCGCACCCCGGAGGAGGTCCGCGCTTTCGAACTCCCGCTTTTCGTCCCGCGTGAAGCCAGTCCGATAGAAGTCGTCGAACATCTGTGGCTGTGAAATCGACTGCTTCGAGGAGCGGAGCGGTGCGGAGCGAATCTGGGAGAGGTCGTACGCGAGAAACGGCAACACCGCGGCGTGTTTTTCGAGCGGCGTCACGTCCGTCGTGAGCGTCCACGTCGGGACGTACTCCGAAATCGTCTCGAACGGAACCGAAAGGTACGTCTCCAACTGTTCGGGGAGCGAACTGTCGTACACTTCCGCGAAGTCCCAGTCGAGGCGCGGTTCCAGTTGGTTTCGTTCGTAGAGTTCGTCCTTGACGATTCCTTCCGTCCGAACCAGACAGTCGAGAAACGCGGTCTGGCGGAGGAGTCGATGCAGGGTCCCCTCGTAGGTGCCGTCGCTTTCGAGGGAGTACTCGAAGTCACCAGCGACCAGTTTGGGGACCCCGCTCGTCGGAACCACCTCCGCGCCGAGGTAGTAGGCCAACGACGCCGCCGGATAGACCTTCTCGTACAGCAGGGGCAGTTCGAGTCGGACGCCGGTGTCCGGCGGGTCGATGGACTCCGGAACGTGGAATTCGTCGCCCAGTTCCACGAGCGGCGGATGCCCCCGGAGCGTCGGATGCGCGCGGTCGGGAGTCGTCATCTTGAGCGCGGACCCGAACATCGAGAGCGCGCGCATCGTGTCCCGAACCGACCCTGAGACGGTGATGGTTCCTTCGGGAGATTCGTGATACGAACGCGCGCCGATTCGAACGGCCGTCGATACGTCGAACGAAAGCCGTATCTCCGTCTCCGACTTTCGAATCGTGACCGCGGACGAGAACGAGAGATAGATGACTATCGGCGTTCCGTTGAGTTGATAGTATTTCTCTCCCGGTTCGAGCGTCAGTTCGGTGTCACTGTTCGGCGTGAAATCCTGTAGAAACTCGCCATCGGCCGAGTATACGTAGATGCTCCCCAGTATCGGGAAGACGATTTCGTCCGTCTCGACGGTCACGGCCGAATCGACGGGATAGTAAAACGAATCGGCTGCTGCTGGCGTCGGTTCGACGGCGCTCGGGGTGTGCAACTCGAATCGCACCTTCTCGATGGGGTCCCGAATCCCGACGCCGGACCGTCCGTCCAGCGAATCGAACTGTGGTTCCACGATTTCGTGTGTTTCAGATTCCAGATACTTATAGGTCTACCCACGCGGTCGTCATATCGAGGGACGGGATGTGCCACCGGTGGTCGGGGCAGTCACCGTCCCGCTGCCGGAGTTCGATTCGGGCGTCGAACAGGGACGACAGTTCCGCAACCATGTCGGCGTCATCCGGTACTGGAAGATGGTAGTGGGCCATTCCGCGGACGCCCTTGGTGACCGCGCCGATGGAGCGCAGGAATCGCTTGAGTGCGAGCAGGTCGTGTTCGTCCACGAGGTAGTTCAGCGAATCGACACAGAGCCGAAGCTCGGCCGGGGCGACGCCCTCCGCGGCGTCGTCGTAGTAGCCGACGGCGGTCACTATCTCCTCGCGGAGTTCGTGGAGACCGTTGTGGCCGTCCAACGGCGGGAGGGTTTCGCTGACCCCCGCGGCGGCCTGTGGCATGGCGCGGCGACGGTTTCCGCGGTCGATGAGCCAGACGGAGGCATCGTCGTACGAAACGCCCGCCGGGAAATGCTCGTTCGCGGTGTTGATTCCCGCGTCCGTGAGCGCGAGGACGCGTTTTCGGTCGTGCATGTCATCTCCGAAGAGGGTGCGCGACGCGCGGTTCGTAACACGTTGTGACACTTCGCCGGTGACGAGGAGGTTACTTCCGTGCTGTCGGAGGCTTTCGAGGTGGTCCCGGAACACGTACACGTCCTCCTCGTCCCGGAATAACGGCCGACAGTCGTTCATCTTACGTTGTATTCCTCGTAATTTGATAAAACATCTCTGGTTGTGACGAGCGAAGACGAAGCTCTTAAACCCGCCAACCGGGAACGTTCGGTAACTCGCTGGGAAACGGGCACCAGTGGGCACCTGCAACTGCAGGACGGAATGTGGCGTGGTCGATTGTGAATCGATTCCACGCTGAACCACTCAACGCCCGTGGTGATAGACCATGGCAAAAAGTTTCTACTCCCACATTCGGGACGCATGGAAGGACCCGGACGACGGCAAACTCGCCGAACTCCAGTGGCAACGAAAGCAGGACTGGCGCAAACAGGGTGCCATCGAGCGAATCGACCACCCGACCCGCCTCGACCGCGCCCGCTCGCTCGGCTACAAGGCCAAGCAGGGCATCATCGTTGCGCGCGTGAGCGTCCGCAAAGGTGGCGCACGCAAACAGCGACACAAGGCCGGACGCCGTTCCAAGCGCCAGGGTGTCAACCGCCTCGGACGGCGCAAGAACATCCAGCGCATCGCGGAAGAGCGCGTCAGCAAGAAATACCCGAACCTTCGCGTCCTCAACTCCTACTGGGTCGGCGAGGACGGCAGCCAGAAGTGGCACGAAGTGATTCTGGTGGACCCCGAACATCCCGCCATCCAGAACGACTCGGACCTCAACTGGATTTGTGACGACTCGCACCGCGGCCGCGCACAACGTGGCCTCACCAGTGCGGGACAGCGAAACCGCGGTCTCCAGCAGCGCGGCAAGGGTACCGAACACACCCGCCCGAGCAACACCAGCGGCAAGGGCCGCGGCAAGTAACCCTTCGTCGATTTCGATTTTTTGCGCTCAACACCCTCGAGAGAGGTCAGTACGAGCGTTTCGTCACGAGGGCGTCCGTATCGTCGAAGACCGAAACGGTGTCTCCGTCGTCGTTCCAGACGCTCTGCGAGCGACCCCAGTTGAGGATGGCCTCGTCAGTTCCCGTCCCCGTTCGAAGCGTCACCGGTGTTCCGGGCGGGAGCGTGAACCCATCTGGAAATCGGTACTCGTGTTCGGCCTCGTCCGTTACCCGCCATCCGGTCAAATCGAGCGGCCGGTCGGTCGTGTTCTCCACGACGATGGACTCCGCCGTCGGCGAACCGGACCCGTCCTTCGGACGCGGGTGTACCTCGATAACCGAGAGCGGCGGTTCCGACGCGGAGTCCGGGGTGTGCGCGTCGAACAGGTCGAACGACGCGTTCAGTTCGGTCGTGGTTAGCAGGGACGGGTCGTCGGTCAGGTTGGCGGATTCGTCCGTCACTCGGTCGTCGTTCAACCGGAGGTCGGTCCCGAGTTCCGCGGCGAGCGCGTTCAGACGCGAGCGCGCCTCGTTTGGCATCTCCTCGTCGGAGTGGCCGACGAGAACGACCGCGCCGCCGGATTCCGCGAAGACTGCGACGGCTTCCCGCTCCGCCGCCGTGAACGGTTCGGCGGGCGGCGTCACGGTGAGCGCACGTCCGTTCAGCGCTCCGTCTGTCGCCAACTCGTTCACCTGTCGGAGTCGAAGGTCCTGCCCCTCCAGATATCGCCCATAGTAGGCGATGTCCTCGGCGGAGAGGGCGTACTCCGCGTCGAATTGCCCGTGTCCGCCGTCCATCAGAATTGCACCCGACCGCTCGGTGAGCGACGACACCACGTTGGAGAGGAACGGAAAGTTTCCGTATCGACTGGTGTCGACCGGGAAGCCCTCCGCTTGCTCGTACGTTTCGTCGACGAGCGGCCCGCCGACCATCGCGACGGACGCCGATTCGTCGACGGCGACCAACGGAATCCGTCCCTCGTAGGTGGTTCCGTTCCCCGAATGCTGCGTCGCGGTGTCGGCGGCGAAGACGGGAACCCTGTCGGACGCGACCGCTCCGCCGTCGGTTTCGATGCTCGCGGAGGTCGGGACGAAGAGTTTCTCCACGGGTCGGTCTCGAATCTCGGGAGCGGCGGCGACGTTGCTCTTCGTCCAGACGTGTCGGTGCTCCGTTCTGGCGGTCGCTTCCAGTTTCGAGTACTCGTCGTGGTGTGCGAACCCGGAGTCGTACACGCGGGCGAATCCTTCGGCGACGGCCTTTCGATTGTAGACCGTATCCCGTTCGCCGGTGTCGTCGGCGTCGTACCGAACGTATCGCAGGAGCCGACCGTAGCTCCCCCTGTCCGGTTCGTTTTCGTCGGTCAGGAGGTCGACGGTTTCCCCGGCGAGTTCGTCCTTTGCGAACCGACTCGCCGCTTCTCCCCACCGGCCGAGGTAGTTCAGTTCCTCGACCCCTTCCCACTCGGCGCGCCGCTCCGCATCGGCGTTGTCGGTCGTTTCCGGCGTGTCGATGCCGATGATCCGGACCGTTTCGGTGGTTCCGTCGTCGAACCGGACGTCTATCGTATCGCCATCGGTGACTTCGGTGACGGTGGCCGTCGTGGACATACGTTCCCTGATACGCACCGCAGGCGCATTATTCGTTCTTAGAATTTCTGATAAAATTCTACACCTCTAAGTGGAAATAAATGAGGCGGGGGGAGGAACCGAAAGGGTGGTCGATTCGAGGCGGAAAGACGCTCGTGCGCGATTCTCCGCGCAAATGCTATCAGACAGCGGGTAGTCAACGAGGTAAATGGGCGAACCGGAGGAGACGACGGAGCGAGCGACCCAAGAGCAGGCGGAGGGGATGGCTCGATTGGCGGGGTTCAGCGACGGCGTATTCGCCATCGCCATCACGTTGTTGATACTGAACATCGAAGTGCCCGAACCGACGGCTTCTGCGGCGGTCGCGGTCGCACAGGTGATACGCGAGTGGCCGGACGTGTTGAGCTACATCATCAGCTTTCTCGTCATCGGCAACTACTGGATCGTTCACCACAGCATCTTCGAGGACGTCGATAGCTACGACCGACGGTTCCTCTGGTTGAACGTCGTCTATCTCATGTTCATCGCGTTCATCCCCTTTTCCACCTCGTTGCTCGGCGACGTTCCGGGACGCTTTCCCGTCATCGTCTACGCCGGAACGCTCACGCTGACGAGCATCGTCCTCGCCGTTCTCTGGCGATACGCGTGGACGAGCGACCTGCTCGACGGCACGGTCGACGGCGAGAAGGTGCGCGACGTCACCGCCAGTATTCTCACGCCCGCCGTCGTCTTCGCCGGGTCGATTCTGGTGTCCTTCGTAAGCGCGCAACTGGCGATGTACTCGTGGGTGCTCCTCTTTTTCGCCGATTCCGCGCGGGAGCGGTTGCTCGGAGGAGAAACCGCCCGGGGGTGAAACGGCGAAATCTGCGGGTACGGAGGGAGCGAAGCCGGTTCGACCGATTGGAGAAACCACCCGAATGAATCGTATTTTGCGATATGAAATGGTTCGCGTCGCCGACGGACGCTGACCGTTCGGTCGGCGACGGTCGTCCGATAGCGAACCGTAAGACTTCGCGCTACGCTCACGGGTCGAGGCAGCGCGAGAGGAAAGTTGACATCCTCCCCGCGCTGAAGCGCGAGGATTCCCGACCGCGTTGGGATATTACTCTTCGGGTTCGCCGACCTTCACCAACTGCTTGCCGATGTTCTCGCCCTCGAACAGGCCGAGGAAGGCGTCGGGGGCGTTCTCCAGCCCCTCGGTGACGGTTTCGCGGTACTGAATTTTACCCTCGGATATCCACTGGCCGAGCTGTTTCGCGCCCTGCTCGAAGCGGGGCGCGAAGTCGCCGACGAGGAGGCCTTCGACCGTCGCGCGCGCCTCGATGAGTTTGCCGAGTTTGCGCGGTCCGGTGGGCATCGACTCGGCGTTGTAGAGCGCGATTTGACCGCACACGGCGACGCGTGCATCGACGTTGAGTTTCGAGAAGACCGCATCCGTGATTTCGCCGCCGACGTTGTCGAAGTAGCGGTCGACACCCTCGGGTGCGGCGTCGTCGAGCGCCGCGCCGTAGTCGTCCACGTCCTTGTAGTTGATTCCGACGTCGAAGCCGAGGTCGTCTTCGAGGAAGGAGACCTTCTCGTCGGACCCGGCGAAGCCGACGACTTTGGCACCCGTGAGTTTCGAAATCTGGCCGACGACGGAGCCGACGGCCCCCGCCGCACCGGTGACGACGACGGTATCACCAGCGCGCGGTTGGAGGACTTCGCGGGTGCCGAAGTAGCCGGTCAGTCCCGGCATTCCGAGGACGCCGAGCGAGGTTGAGATGGGTGCGAGGTCGGGGTTGACCTGCTGGAGTTCCGGGCCGAGGGCGGTAACGTAGTCGGCCCATTCGAGGTTGCCGGTCACGATGTCGCCAGCCTCGAAGCCAGCGCCGTTGGATTCGACGACTTCGCCGACGACCCCGCCTTGGAGCGGGTCGCCGACCTCCCACGGTTCGGCGTAGGACTCCCCGGCGTCCATTCGGCCGCGCATGTACGGGTCCACGGAAAGGTACAGCGTTCGGACGAGTGCCTCTCCCGGCCCCGGTTCCGGGACATCTTCTTCGACCAACTCGAAGGTGTCTCGGTCGGGCGTTCCGGTCGGGCGCTTCGACAACAGGAATTTTCGATTCGTCGCCATACTGAACAAATACTACGCACACGAATAAGGGGGCTGTGGCGGAAGCCGCCTTTGCCGCTTACAGGACGGTACCGAATGACACGAGGACGACCACGACGTGGAAGGTGACGTGACCGACCATCGCCGATTCGAGGCTCCCCCGCCAGTAGAGCCACCCCAAGCCGACGCCGACGAGTGCATTGAGAGAGACGGCAAGCGCGCCCAACGCGGGCGTGAACGACGGGGACGTTGAGAGCACGGGAAGGTGTCCGACCCCGAAGGCGAGCGCGGAGACGACGACGGCCGTCCACACGACGCCCGAGGACGGTCGGTCGCCACCGACGGGTTTCCAGACCAGCCACGCGACGAGCGTCATGAAGCCGTACCGTACGAGCAACTCCTCGGTGATTCCCCCGTAGAGGAGCCGGGTGGGGACGGTCGCGATGACGGAGAAGACGGTCGAGTGGACACCTCCTGCAACGCCGAGCGACGGGAGGTCGGGCGCGACCGCCGCGAGCGCACCGTCGAGGGCGAGCACGGTGACGGCGAGGGCGACGCCGACGCCGACCGCCGCGGGGAGTTCCTCGGCGAACAGGACCGGCGGCTGTGTCCGCCCGACGAGTCGGTAGAGGACGTGCGAATGCAGTTTCACGCGCGGCGCGAGTGCCGTCCCGACGAGACAGGCGAGCGCGAGCAGGACGAGGGGTTGTGCGATACCGACCAGAAAGAGGGAGGGGGTCGGCGTGTCGGTGAACTGCGGGACGGCCCGAAGTTCGTCTAACAACGACGCGCCGACCGCAACGACGCCGGGAAGCCCGAGGAGGAACGTCACGAGGGCCCCTTCGAGGAACGAACGCCGTCGCGTTCGCTCCGTCGTCGACCCGGGGGTGTGCATACGACTCGGCGCGTGCCCGAGGGCGAAAAAGGGTTCGAGTCGTCCGGCGGGTCGAACCACGGATTTATAGCTCGATGCGCCTACTGGAAACCATGAGCGGCCTTTCGCTCGACGCGACACAGCTCGACCGCTACTCCCGGCACATCATCATGGACGAGGTGGGGGCAGAGGGCCAACAGGCGCTGCTCGACGCCCGCGTTCTCGTCATCGGCGCTGGCGGTCTCGGCGCACCGGTCATCGAATACCTCGCGGCGGCGGGTGTCGGCACCATCGGCATCACGGACGACGATGCGGTCGAACGGAGCAACCTCCAGCGGCAGGTGATTCACGGCGACGACGACGTGGGGCGTCCGAAAGTCGAGAGCGCCGCCGACTTCGTTCGGGAGTTGAACCCCGACATCGACGTCGAAACGCACGCGGTCCGCGTCGAACCCGACAACGCGGCGTCGCTCGTCGCGGAGTACGATTTCGTCGTGGACGCGAGCGACAACTTCCGAACGCGATACCTCGTCAACGACGTGTGTACCCTCTCCGACACGCCGTTCTCCCACGGCGCGATTTACAAGTTCGAAGGACAGGTGACGACGTTCACGACCGACGGACCGTGCTATCGCTGTCTCTTCCCGGAAGCACCGCCGGAGGGAATGGTCGCCGACTGTGCGACGACCGGCGTGCTCGGCGTTCTCCCCGGAACCGTCGGCTGTATTCAGGCCACCGAGACGGTCAAATCCATCATCGGAGTCGGCGAGGTGCTGGAGGGCCGGATGCTGTTTTACGATGCGATGGACATGAGCTTCGAAGAGGTCGAGTATCGGCGCAATCCCGACTGCCCCGTCTGTGGCGAGGACCCCATCGACTCCATCGAGGACGTGGAGTACACCGAGTCGTCGTGTGCGGTACGGGCCGACTGACACCGGTTCTGATTTTCCGATTACGTTCCCAATCCGTTGCCCGGTTTTCCGCCCCCAAGTGTCACGTGACAACACTGGTTATTCATCCTAAAACAGAGATGTGAAAAAAGAGTTCTCAGGCCGTGGGAAATGGGAATCGGCTATATGCTCCCAGCGGTCGTCTCTTCATTTGTAGGTGAAGACAATGGCAACTAACGAAATCAACACCGGTGCAAACACGTTCGAAAGCAAAATCGGGGGACTGACCGTTCGCGGACAGGCACACAGCCTGAGCGCGTGGTTCGTATTGGCGCTCCGACTCATGATGGGCTACGCGTTCCTCCACGCCGGGTGGTCGAAAATCGTCGCGGCGGAACCGTTCGATGCGGCGGGATACCTCCTGCACGCGGTGCCGAAAACCAGCCCGATGCTCGGCGTGTTCCACTGGATGGGCACCACGCCGTGGTTCGTGGACTTCGTGAACGTGGCCGTCCCGTTCGGCGAGTTCTTCATCGGCCTCGCCCTCATCGTCGGCGCGTTCGTCCGCCTCGCGGCGTTCTTCGGCGCGTTCATGATGGCGATGTTCTACTTCGGCAACTGGACGGTCGAACACGGCATCATCAACGGCGACTTCGCGTACATGCTCGTCTTCCTCGCCGTCGCGGCGTTCGGGGCGGGCCACATCCTCGGATTGGACGCGCTCATCGAGCGGTACGAGGTCGGCGGCGAGGCGCTGGTCGAGAAGTACCCTGCCCTGCGATACATCCTCGGCTAAGCACGCTTTTTCTCGGACTCAGATTCCGTACACGGAATAAATACAACCTAGGCGACACAAGGGTGGCGTATGGAACACAGCATATCTCCGTACGAAGTGGTCCTCTTCGTGGGAATTCTCGCGGCAGTTGTCGTGAGCGGCAACCTCCTCCTCGGAATCGTAGCCGCCGTCTTGCTTCGTATTCTGAGCGTCCTGCTCGATATCCGAAACTCCCTTTCGACGCTCTCGGAACGGGAAGTCCTCGAAGGCTGATTTTCCGCACCTGTCGGTTCCCGCCTTCCCGATTCTCACGGCACTGTTTTCCCGAATGGCGATGATACAACAACTATGGAATCAGGGGACGAAGACTCGGACGACGCGGACCCGAGCAACGTGGACCCGGATGACGCGAAACGGTGGCGGGCCAACTGGCAGGACGAGGTGGACGGCGCGGCGCTCTATCGGGCGATGGCCGAATCGGAGTCGATTCCGGAGCTTGCCGAACTGTACGAGAACTTGGCGGCGACGGAAGCCGAACACGCGGATTTCTGGGCGGCGAAGTTGGACGACGCTGACGAACCGGTCGGCTTGCCGACGCCGAGCCGTCGCGCGCGAACCCTCGCGTGGCTGGCGCGGCGGTTCGGCGCGGCGTTCGTCCTCCCGGCGGTTCGGGGGAGCGAAATCGGCGGGAGCGCGGCCTACGCGGCACAAGCCGACGCGGGGACGACGCTCGCGGACGACGAGCGGTCGCACGCTCGACTCCTCTCCCAACTGGACACGCCGAGCGGCGTCGAAGGCGGGACGCTGGCGCGACTCGAAGGCAGGCATCGGGCGACCAGCGGAAACGCGCTTCGAGCCGCCGTCCTCGGCGCGAACGACGGACTCGTCTCGAACCTGAGTCTGGTGATGGGCGTCGCGGGGGCGGCGCTGTCCCCGAACTCGATACTCATCACCGGACTCGCGGGGTTGCTGGCGGGCGCGGGTTCGATGGCGATGGGCGAGTGGCTCTCCGTTCAGAGTTCGCGGGAGCTATTCCAGCGGCAGATCGCCGTCGAAGCCGACGAACTCGCGGAGGTGCCGGAGGAAGAGGAGACCGAACTCGCCCTCATCTATCGGGCGAAAGGGCTGTCGGAGGAGCAGGCCGACGAACTCGCCGCTCAAATCGTCTCGGACCGTGAGACGGCGCTCGACACGCTCGCGCGGGAGGAACTCGGCATCGATCCGGAAGGCCTCGGCGGGTCGGCGTGGGAGGCCGCGGGGTCGTCGTTCGTCCTGTTCGCGCTCGGCGCGGTCGTTCCGGTCGCGCCGTTCGCCGCCTTCGCCGGACTCACCGCGGTCGGCGTGAGCCTCCTCGCCAGCGCGGCCGCGCTGTTCGTCATCGGCGCGGGAATCACGCTTCTCACCGGACGAAGCGTCCTGTACTCCGGCGGACGGCAGGTCCTCATCGGACTCGCGGCGGCGGCCCTGACGTTCGGCGTGGGTCGGCTCATCGGCGTGACCATCGCCGGGTGACGGTGGGGAGCGAGCACTTCGGGGTCAGTTCGTCCGGTCGTACTCCCAGTCGTCGCGGAGCGCCCGCCACACCGACGTTCGGACGGCGGAAATCGACAGCAGACGGCCCGCAAGCGACGGGTGGGAGAGAAGACGAATCAGCGCCCGGTAGGGCTTCCTGTCGATAGCTTCGATGTCGATGCCGGAGGCGGCCGAGAGCAGGTCCGCCAACAGGTCGGTTCGGGCCTCGTCAAGAACGGTCGTTGCGAGCGACGAGAGGAGGTATTCGGCTCGCATACCTCGATGGAGGCGGTCGGGGTACTCGTCCAGTTCTCCCGCCGCGACGCACTCGGCGAGCAGGGACGCGGAGTGAATCGCCTGAGAGATGCCTTTTCCAGTGAAACGATTTGCGATTCCGGCGGCGTCGCCGACGCGAACGACGTTGTTCTCCGGGCGATAGATTCGCGCCGGGTCCAAACTCGGCCCGCGCGGGATGACGGCGACGTTCGTTCGGCTCCGGTCCGGTTTCGGCCAGTCGTTGCGCTCGCACGCGGCGCGGAACGCGGCGAAGTAGTCGTCGGGGACGTCGCCCTCGTGCCATCCGACGCCGACGTTGGCCCGCGTTTCGGTCTTCGGGAACAGCCACTCGTAGCCCAGATACCCCTCGAAAACGATGCGCGAGTGGGGGTAGAGCGCGGAAAAGTCGCCCGTCACGTCGGCGTTGAGCGCGACCATCCGACCGGCGTACTCGTCTGTTGCTCCGCGAACCTTGCTCGTGAGCGACGGCTGGCCCGTGGCGTCCACCAGCAGGTCGTACTCGCTCCCGAGACGGCGGAATTCCGCCTTTCTCACGCCGTGATTCGCCCGGATATCGACGCCCCGGTCGGCCAGCCACGCCGCCCACCGTCGCTCGACCAGATTTCGGTCGGTGATGTAGGCGTCCCGTGCGGGAAACGTGCCGCTGCCGATGACCGTCTCGTCTCCCCGAACCGCCACTCGAAACGACGGAACGGGATTCAGAAACCCGTTTTCGGCGGTCTTCTCGAGCGGGATCCCCGAGGCGGCCGTCATCGCCTCGCCGCAGTTGACCCGTTTTTCGTCGTACCGCTGGCGCTCGTAGAGGGTTACGTCGTCGCCGAGTCGCCGGAATTCGGTGGCGGCCGCGAGGCCGCCGACCGCACCGCCGACGACCGCGATTGATCTCCGACGTCGCATATCGTCTCCGATACGATTCGGCGTACGAAAAAAGCTACTCAGCCAGCAATCCGTCCACCAGCCGGGTGAAGCGGTCCACCATCCGCTCGGGGAACGACGGCGTGACGGCCGCCATCAGGTGGGCCGTCTCCTCGGGTCGCATCGGCGCGAGCGTCACCCGGTTTCGCACGTCGTGGCGTTTCTCCACGAGGTCCTGCTCTTCGAGGTGCGAGACGTGCCATTCGAGCGTGCTCCGGGCGATTCCGAGGTCGTCGGCTAGCGCTCCGGGGCGGGCGGTTCCGCGCTCCAAGAGCGTGACGAGCACGTCGCGGGCGGTTTCACGGCGGAGCAGGGCGAGCGCCGCCCGCTCCCACTCGTCGTACTCGGGGGTGTAGTAGTGGGTTTTGCCGTAGAGCTGTTCGCTCACGAGGCGACCCTCGGTCAGCAACGCTCGGATGTGATACTGTACCTGTCCGGGCGCGATTTCCGACTCCCGAACGAGGTCGTTGAAGTGGATTCCCGGACGGGAATCGACGCATTGGGCTATCCGTGTTCGTGTCTCGGTCATCGTTTTCAGTGGTTGTCGTTCCGTCGTCGTGGTTCAGTCGTCATCGTCTTCCGTCGGCACCGTTTCGTCGTCGTGGTTCAGTCGCCGCGTTTCGACGCTTCTGGCGTAGTACACCGCACCGATGAGGAGGGCGATGACGACGATGTCGAGCCCGTGTTCGTACAGGTGGTGGGCGTTCGCGGAGAGGTAGTTCGCCGCCGTCATCCCGCCGACGAGTTCGCGGCCCGCGAGCGCCGCGAACGCGAGCGCCACCAGCAGATACGGAAGCGTCCGCCGCTGTCGAAACGCCGCCAGCGCCAACAGGAAGACGGCCGCGGACCCGACCGCCGCCAGCGCCAACACGACGTGGAGTGCGAGTCCACCGGAGGAGGCGACGGCGTGGAGCGGGTACAGTGCGGGTGCCATCTGTCACGAATTTCGTGCTCGACGTACCTGAGGCGTTCGGTTCCGGGATGTGGTCGGGCGAGACGATTGAAGAAAGACGATGGCGGAACGGAGTCACGAGACGAAGTGCTCAAGGAGTTGACGGCGGGAATTTCGACGAAGGGGCAACCGCTTCCGAGGCCATCCGCTTTTTGCACTCCACAGCACAACGGCCATCCATGAGCCACCCCGAAGCTTCCGACCGACTCGTCGTGTACTCCGATTACGTCTGCCCGTTCTGTTATCTGGGACGGCAGTCGTTGGAGCGGTATCGGGAGACGCGCGAGGACCCGCTCGCGCTCGACTGGCACCCGTTCGACCTCCGGAGCGGGAAGCGCAACGCCGACGGCTCCATCGACCGGAGCGCCGACGACGGGAAGGGCGACGAGTACTACCGACGAGCGCGGGAGAACGTCCGGCGGCTACAGGAGAAGTACGGCGTCGAGATGGAACAGGAGATTGCGACCGACGTGGACTCGCTTCCCGCGCAAATCGCCTCCTACTACGTCAAATCCGAGCACCCCGACCGCTGGCTCGACTTCGACGAGGCGATTTTCGAGGCGCTGTGGCAGGATGGACGGGACATCGGAGACGCGGGCGTCCTCGCCGACCTCGCCGACGACGCGGGACTCGACCCCGAGGAGGTACGAAACGCAATCGCGGACGACGACCTCCACGAGGAGCTTAAAGACAGGTTCGCGGAGGCACGACAGCGCGGCGTGACGGGCGTCCCGACGTTCGCCTACGACGGCCACGCCGCGCGCGGTGCGGTTCCGCCGGAGCAACTCAAACGGCTCGTGGACGGCGGCCGGTAACGCGAGTCAGCCAATCCAATTACCACAGTTTTACTATCGCCGCCCGACGCCGTGAACGATAGATGGCAGGACGGTTCGCACTCGACATCGAAACGGTGAGTCCGACGCTCGACCACTACGAGACGCCGCCGGATTTCCGCGACCCGGCGTATTTCGAACTGCTCGCGGTCGCGCTCGGATACGAATCGCCGGACGGCGACAGGGAGACGGAGATGCTGTTCCGACGGGACGATACGCCCGCCGACGAACTCGATTTGGTCGAGCGAACGCTCTGTTGGCTCGCCGAGCGGGACGGGGACGAGTACATCACCTACGGCGGCGCGACGTTCGACGTGCCGCAACTCGTCGGCCGAGCGAGGGCGGCGGCCGATTCGACGCGGGAAGACCTCGCCGAACGGCTTCGGACCCGACTCGAGGCGGACCTCGCGCACGTCGATTTACGGCGTCCGGCGTGGGACGCGTTCGGCGACTACACGCGACTCGAAACCGCGTGCCGAGAGGTCGGAATCCGACCAGAGGACACCCGCTGGGACACGTACGACCACGGTATCGACCTCGACGCGCTCCGCCCCGAGAAGTTTCGGGGCTTCGGGAAGGTCATCAACAAGGACGTTCCCGTGTTCGGCGAGCGGTACATCGCGCTCGCGGCCGCCGGAGCGACCGAGACGCTGACGTTCCGGTCGTTGCACGAACTGCTCGACCACTACGGCCGGGAGGACGTCGTACACCTGTTCGACCTCGCCGACGCCCGCCCGTTCAGCGTCGCGGATACCGCGTCGCGGACGTGATTCGGAGACGGATGCAATCGGACGGCCCTGACGCCGAGCAGCACCGGGAATAGTATTTTTCGGTATGTTTTAGTACAATTCAGTATTATCCAGTATTTCACAGTATTTATTAGTTTTTTAGACATCGAATCAGTGTTCATCGATAGGATTCAGTAACGGAGACGACGGAGCGGAATCGTTCGACGCCTCGTCACCAAACTCTCGAAGCGATAGTTTCCGGACATCGTTCGACGGAGGATATAGGGTCGTCGGGGACGAATCACGCCGACATGACACGGATCGCAGTGACGGGGGCCGGGGGCAACGTCGGCCGCGAGTCTTTGACCGCGCTCGAAGACCACGACGTGACGCCGATTACGCACAGCGAGCACGACGACATCGACAGCGTGCGCTGTGACGTGACGGACTACGACGCGCTTTCCGACGCGCTGTCGGGACACGACGTGGTGGTACACCTCGCGGCGAACCCGTCGCCCGAGGCGGACTGGCGGAGCACCGTGGACGTGAACATCGAGGGAACGCGGAACGTCTTCGAGGCGGCGCGGGAGCACGGGATTCGGCGAGTCGTCTTCGCGTCCTCGAACCACGCCGTCGGGATGTACAACGCCGCAGATAGGACGAAGACGGAGACGATGACGACCGGGACGGCCGAACCGATCTCCCACGACGACCCGCCGCGACCGGACTCCTACTACGGCGTGAGCAAGGTGACCGGCGAGGCGTTGGGGACCTACTACGCCGACCGACACGATATCGAGGTCGTCAACCTCAGAATCGGGTGGCTCCTTCCCGAAGACGGCCTTCGGGACACGCAGGACGAACCGGAGGAACACGCCCGCTTCGCGCGCGCCATGTGGCTCAGCCCGCGGGACTGCCGCGACGTGATTCGCACCGCCGTGACGTCGGACCTGCCGGAACGGGCCGTCACCGCCCACGCCACGTCGCGCAACGACGACCGGTTCCTCTCCCTGCTCTGGGCGGAGCGTGCGCTCGGCTACCGGCCGCGCGACAACGCGACGGAAGTCCTCGACTGAGCGCGATTGGTTGGATCGATGTAACCGTCCACGAATCGGTCAGTTGGGTTTTCCGGTCGGTCGAACGCCCGCCAGCCGTCTCCCGAGCCACGTTACGACGACTGCGAACAGGTAGTACGTGACGAACGATCCGACCTCCCACGGTAGCTTTCCGCCACCCAAGACGCCGTCGATGGCGTAGACCACGTTTTCCAGACCCCACGGAGCGTCGTAGAAGAGGAGCGTCACCAGATACGACGGAATGAACAACACCCGCCAAAGGACGAAGCTGTATATGTCGAGGACGGCGGGGAGTTGCGACGTGACCGCGAGGAAGGTGAACACGATGAGCGTCGAACGGGCGAACCACACCGTTGGTGTCGGGGCGGTTGGTAACGGAGAATCCGTCATACCACTCCGTTCGCTTTCGAACGACTTTACGTCGCGTCCAGTCGCCCACGACGGGAGCTGTCGCGACCGTCAGGCCCGTTCGACCCTATTCCACCCGTGACAGGTCGTCGGACTGCTGTTCCCCGCCGATCGTTTCCGAGTACGGCACCTCCTCGCGCTCGGCCATGCCGAGATACAGCGCGGCGTTGACCAACCCGACGTGGCTGAACGCCTGCGGGTAATTCCCCAGCAGTTCCCCCGTCTCCGGGTCGATTTCCTCGGCGAACAGGCCGAGCGGACTCGCGTGGTCACAGACCGACTCGAACACGTCGCGTGCCTCCTCGACGCGACCGGAGAGCGCCAGCGCGGAGACGAGCCAGAACGAGCAGATGACGAAGGCCCCTTCCTCACCCGGTAGACCGTCCGTGCCGTCGTAGCGCCGGACGAGGCCGTCGTCGTCCGCTTCGAGTCGGTCGCGGACGGCGTCGATGGTGTTTTGCACCCGGTCGTCCTCGAACGGAAGGAAGCCGACGATGGGAATCAGCAACGCCGTCGCGTCGAGCGACTTCGAACCGTAGGACTGGACGAAACTCCCGACGTCATCGTCGTACCCCCGTTCGAGGATTTCGCCCCGGATCAGGTCGCGCGTCTGCTCCCACTTTTCAGTCGGGGCGTCGAACCCCCACTCGTCGGCGATTCGCAAGCCGCGGTCGAGCGCGACCCAACACATCACCTTCGAGTGGACGAAGTGGCGCGGGCCGCCGCGAACCTCCCAGATTCCCGCGTCGGGGTCGTCCCAGACGTCGCAGACGTGCTCGACGATACCGCGAATCGCGCCCCAGTCGTGGGGGTTGAACTCGTCTCCGTCGGTCGTTTCGAATATCGCCAAGAGGAGTTCGCCGAAGATGTCGAGTTGCTGTTGGTCCTTCGCCGCGTTGCCGACGCGAACCGGGGACGAATCGCGGTACCCCGAGAGGTGGTCGAGCGTTCGCTCCTGTAGGTCGGGGGCGCCGTGCAGACCGTAGAGCGGTTGCAGTTGCGTCGGGTGCTCGGCGTGGCTGAGGTTGAGGAACCAATCGAAGTACGATTCTGCTTCCGCGGTGTGGCCCAGGTTGGCGAGCGCCTGAATCGTGAACGCGGCGTCTCGAATCCAGTTGTAGCGATAATCCCAGTTTCGAACCCCGCCGACGTTCTCGGGGAGCGAGGTGGTCGGCGCGGCACAGATGGCTCCCGTTTCGCGGTGGGTGAGCAGTTTGAGGACCAATCCCGACCGGACGGCGAGGTCGTGGTGCACCCCGTCGAACGAGCACCCGTCCGGGCAGGAGTGCGCCCAGTCGCGCCAGAAATCCACCGTTCGGTCGAGGCGCTGGGAACAAACGTCGGGGTCCGCCTCACCCGTCTCCTCGTGCGACAGCACGAACCACGTCGATTCGTCCGCCGACAGCGACCACGTGGCGCGGACGGTTGCCCCGTCCACCTCGAATCCGACACCGCCCGCGAGAAAGACGAATTCCGCGTCGTCTGTTGGATACTCCCCGTCCGAGACACGAATCCCGCCGTCAGCGGATTCCACGACCGATTCCGCCCGTGCGTAATCGAATCGCGGGACGAACGTCAGTTCGAGTTCGACGCCCCCCTCGACGGCCGTCACCTCGCGGTAGACCGCACGCTCCATGCCGTCGTCGCGGACGGGCATGAAATCGGTAACCCGCACGCGCCCGGAATTCGTTTCGAACGTCGTCCGCAACACGTTCGTTCCGTCGAGATACGACTGTTCCGAGTCGAACGAGTCGGTCGGCTGAATCCGCCAGAATCCCCCGTTTTCGGCGTCCAAGACGCTCGTAAACACGCTCGGTGATTCGACGTGTGGCAGGGGAAGCCACTCGATTTCGCCCTCGTCGTTGACCAGCGCACAGGTCTCCAGATTACCGATGAGTCCGTACCGTTCGAGTGGAGAATACAGGGTCATCGTTTCGGAACCCCAGCAAACCGCGTCATATCGATAATTCGACCGAGCAACGAATTGAACCTTTGGGCGGTTCACCGTCCGCGTCGTCGGCGACGAGGCGGATGCTTTTATGTGATGACGGAAGCACTCCGGGCCACCGTGGGACACCGAGCACTCGTCATTTACGAGCGACCCGACGGCCGTTACGACCGTCACTACGCACACTGGGGCGCTGCGAACCTCGAACTCCGTCACGAAATCACGCCGGAAACACCGTTCGCTGGCAAGCGTGGAGCGCGAACCGAGAAGCGATGGACGCCCGCAATCGACCCGGCGCCCCGAGATACCGCGCTGTCGTTCGACGACGCCGTGACGTTCGACCATCGGGCGTTCGAGGCGTTCTACGTCGTCTCCCTGACGTGGCTCGTCGCAGCGTACCTCCCGCTGTGGTTCGGCGCGACCGTCGACGCCGACGTGCACGCTGGCGTGCTCGTCGCAGTCGAGTCGGAGCGCGACGCCGCCCGCGTCCGCCGCTGGTTTCGCGCGACGCGGACGGTGGTTCGGGACATGGTTCGCCGTGGCGTGTTCGATGTCGAGAACGCCCGGGACTACCTCGCATCTCGCGTCGCCGAGTGGGCGGGAAGTCGCCGGGAGGTGATTTCCGTGCGGTGATGGCAATCGGTTTTTATCCGACTACCATCTACCATCGGTCAGTGACGCAGACGAACGACAGGACGGACCCCGCCACGCTCCGGACGCCGACGCACGGCGAGGCGCTGGCACACGTCGAGACGGCCATCGAACGGGGGGACCTCGTGACCCTGTTCGGACGCTGTACCGTCGATTACGACGGCCGCGCGGAGAGCTATCTCGGACCCGGCGACCGACTCGTCGTGCTCAAACCCGACGGAACCACGCTCGTCCACACCGAGGAGGGACAGAAACCGGTGAACTGGCAACCGCCGGGGGGTACCCTCGACGCCGAACTCGTGAACGACCACCTCCGCGTCGGGAGTCAGCGGACGAGTCCGAGCGAATCGCTCGAAGTCGAGTTCGAACGCCTCACGCAGGTGTCCGCGTTCGACGTGACCGACGCCACGGAGTTATCGCTGGACGGGACGGAAGAGGACCTCCGGAAGCGGATTCTCGACGACCCGGACCTCGTGGAAGCGGGCTTCACGCCGCTCGCCACGGAGCGCCAGACGGCGGCGGGTGCCATCGACATCTACGGCACGGATGCGGACGGCACCACGATGGTGGTAGAACTCAAACGACGGCGCGTCGGCCCCGATGCGGTCGGCCAACTCCGGCGCTACGTGGACGCCCTCCGCCGCGACCTGCACGCCGAGGCCGAGATTCGCGGCGTCCTCGTCGCGCCGTCGGTGACGGAACGCGCCCGCAACATGCTCGCCGAAAGCGGGTTGGAGTTCGTCTCGTTGGAACCCTGAACGGACACAACTCAGTCTAACTCGCCCTTCAGCCTATCGAGCAGTTGCAACGCTTCGAGGGGCGTCGTGTCCGCGACGTTGGTACGGCGGAGTTCGGCGAGCACGTCGGTCGAAGCGGATGGCACGGGTGGTGACTGAGGAGCGGAATCGGTCGGGTCGGCGTCTCCAGAACGGGTACCTTCGCCCACCGAGTCCCCCTCGCCTTCGGCCAGCAGATCCTTGGAGCGGCGGATGACCGACTCCGGGACACCGGCGAGTTGGGCGACTTCGACGCCGTAGGAGGCCATCGTCGCGCCCTCCGAGATGTGGTGGTCGAAGACGACCTCGCCGTCCCGTTCCGTCGCGCCGAAGTGGAGATTGACGGCGTTCGGAAGGTCGTCGGCGACGGCCGTGAGGTCGTGGTGGTGGGTCGCAAAGAGCGTCTTCGCGCCGATTTCGTCGTGGACGTGCTCGGTCACCGAGCGCGCGATGGCGAAGCCGTCCGTGGTACTCGTTCCGCGGCCCACCTCGTCCAGCAGAATCAGCGAGCGGTCGGTCGCGTTTCCGAGGATGTCGGCGAGTTCGGTCATCTCGACCATGAACGTCGAGCGACCGCCCGCGATGTCGTCGCTCGCGCCGACGCGGGTGAACACGCGGTCCACCAGTTCGAGGCGCGCCTCGTCGGCGGGCACGAAACTGCCGACCTGTGCGAGGATGGTGATGAGCGCGACCTGCCGCATGTACGTCGATTTCCCGGCCATGTTCGGGCCGGTGATGACCGCCAGCGTGTCGTGGTCGAGGCGGGTGTCGTTCGGCACGAAGGAGGATTGGGTTCGCTCGACGACAGGATGGCGACCGTTTCGAATCTCGATGCCTTCCGAGACGATTTCGGGGCGCGAATAGCCGTGTTTGGCGGCGACCTCGGCCAGCGCGACGAGGGTGTCGAGTTCGGCCAGCGTCTCGGCGAGCGACTGCACCCGCTCGGATTCCTCGGCGACGGCCTCGCGCACCTCGCAAAAGAGGTCGTACTCCAACTCGTCGGCGCGCTGTTCGGCGCGGACGATTTCGTCCTCGCGCTCCTTGAGTTCCGGCGTGTAGAATCGCTCCGAATTTTTCAGGGTCTGCCGTCGCGTGTAGTCCTCGGGCACCTTGTCGAGGTTCGGATCGGTGACCTCGATGTAGTAGCCGTGGACCTGATTGTAGCCGACCTTGAGCGATCCGATACCCGTCCGCTCGCGTTCGCTCGCTTCGAGGTCGTCTATCCACGCCTTCCCCGAGCGCTCCGTCTCGCGGAGGTCGTCCAGTTCGTCGTCGTAGTCCGATTTGATGACGCCGCCTTCGGTGATTTCGATGGGAGGTTCCTCGGGAATCGCGCGACCGATTCGGTCGCGCACGGCGGCCATCTCGTCCAGATTCTCGTGGAGGCGTCGTAGTTTGGGAGATTCGACGCCTTCCATCGCCTCCGCGATGTCCGGAACCACGTCGAGCGTGGCCTTCAGCGAGCGCAAATCGCGGGCGTTGGCCCGGCCGCGGGAGACGCGGGAGATGAGACGTTCGATGTCGTAGACGTTTCGCAGGAGGTCGTGGACCTCTTCGCGCGCTTGGACCGTCGTCGTCCACTCCTCCACGGCGTCGAGTCGGGCTTCGATGCGGTCGCGTTCCAGCAGGGGGCGGCGGAGCCAGTCAGTGAGTTTGCGACTGCCGAGGGCGCACGCGGTTTCGTCCAGTACGCCGACGAGCGTGGCGTCGTCCTGCCCGTGAACGGCGCGGGACGAGAACAGTTCCAGGCTCGAGAGCGCCACGGCGTCCAACAGCATGTACGAGCGCGGGTCGTACCGCGTCAGGTGGTTGAGGTAGTCGAGACGGGTGTCGTCCGCATTCTCGTCGTCCTCAGCCGCGCCTTCGCCGCCGCGGACGTACTCGGCGTAGGAGAGGAGCGCCCCACAGGCCCGGATTTCGGCGTCGGTGGCGAGCAGTCGGTCCGGCGGGCCGAAGTAGTCGGCGACCAACTCGCTCGCGCCGTCGATGTCGAAGGTGGCTCCGGCGTACTCCGTCACCATGCAGTCCGCGTCGAAGACGTCGGGGGTCGGCGTGTCGGTCGCACCGTCGGGCGCGGCCGAGTCGGGGTCGAGGGCGGGGGCGACGATGGCCTCCGTCGGTGCGAACCGCTCCACTTCGTTGCGGACCTCGCTCGCGGTTTCGACCGTCGTCGCGTAGAAGTCCCCCGTCGAAACGTCGAGGATGGCGAGGCCGTACTCCTCGTCGTGGGCGAGGCTGGCGACGAAGTTGTTGTCGTCGCCGTGGAGCAGTTCGTCCTCGGTCAGCGTGCCGGGCGTGACGACGCGGGTGACGGCGCGTTCGACCACGCCGGAGGCGTCCGCCGGGTCCTGCACTTGGTCGGCGACGGCGACGCGATAGCCCGCGTCCAACAGCGCCTCGATGTACGATTCGGCGTTGTCGATGGGGATTCCGGCCATCGGATACGTCCCCGTGTTGTCCTCGCGTTGCGTGAGCGTGATTTCGAGAATCCTCGAACAGCGCTCGGCCGCCTCGCAGAACGTCTCGTAGAAGTCGCCGACCTGAAACAGTACCATCGAATCGTCGTACTGCCGACACAGCTCGAAGTACTGGCGCATCATCGGCGTCAGCTCGTCGCTGTGTTCGGCCATCTTCTCGGGTGCCCCCAGCGCCGCGTCCATGCGAGAAACCCAGTTCCCGCACGGCAATAAGCCACCGGAATCGCGGCGGAGCGGACGGGGCGCGTGGCTACCGTTCGTCCGTGAACGCCACGTCGTAGAGGTGGTAGTCCACCGTGGCGAGTTCGAGCGCCCCGTCCATGTGTTCGCGCACGTCGGGGCGCTCGAAGATGGCCTCGAAGTCGGCCTCGCTCTCCCACTGGGCGTAGTTGACGACGCGCTCTCCGTCCCGGCTTCGGTGGACGTTCGCGGAGACGAATCCGGGCAGGTGACGCATGGTCTCCTCGGTGGCGTCGGCGAGGAGGGAGACGAGTTCGTCCTGTTGCTCGGGGGGAACGGTGAAGACGTTGATGAGGGTCATCACGTCCGTTTCTGTGTCGATAGTCGTCATCGAATATCGTTCACCACGCGACACGAAATACGCTGCTGCCGACCACCCCCGTCCGTTTTCAGTGGAGTTAAGTGGAGTCGGAAACTCGGAAGTGAAGGTTACCGATGGACATCAGGACAGGTCTTTCGTACGGCGATGTGCTGCTCGTGCCGCAACGCTCTCCGGTCGATAGCCGGAGCGACGTCTCCCTGGCGACGAAGCTAACGCCGACCCTCGAACTCGACGCGCCGCTTCTCTCCGCGCCGATGGATACCGTCACCGAGACGGACGCCGCAATCGCCCTCTCGGAGCGGGGTGGTCTCGGAACGATTCACCGCTTCATGGGCATCGGGGAGCAAGCCGAACAGGTTCGCTCGGTGAAAGCGGCCGGTGGACTGGTCGGTGCCGCCGTCGGCATCAACGAGGAGTTCATCGACCGGACGGAAGCCACGCTCGACGCGGGCGCGGACTGCATCATGGTCGACGTCGCTCACGGCCACATGGAGCGCTGTCTGGACGCCGTGTCCGAAATCAAAGCCGAGTTCCCCGACGCGGAACTCGTCGCCGGAAACGTCGTCACGCCGGAAGCCGTCTCGGACCTCTACTCGGCGGGCGCGGACGGCGTGAAGGTCGGCGTCGGTCCCGGTTCGCACTGCACGACCCGCAAGGTCGCCGGAGCGGGCGTCCCGCAACTGACCGCCGTGGACGATTGCTCGGAGCGGGCGGACGACCTCGGAATCCCAATCGTCGCCGACGGTGGCATCCGTACCTCCGGGGACGCCGTGAAGGCGCTCATGGCCGGGGCCTCGACCGTGATGATGGGAAGCTTCTTCGCCGGAACCGAGGAAGCGCCCGGTGAAACCGTGACCGTGGACGGCCGGGCGTTCAAGCGTTCGCGCGGCATGGCCTCCACCGCCGCGAACGAGAACCGCACCGACAAGGACCTCACCCCCGACGCCGACGAGGGAATCGCGGGCCTCACCGAGTACAAAGGCCCGCTCGCCGACGAAGCCGAGACCTTCCTCGCCGGACTCCGCTCGGGGCTGAGTTACTGCGGCGGCCACGACATCGCCGCCGCACGCGAGAACGCCGAATTCATCCAAGTCGCCCCGAGCGCGCGGGAGCGAGAGGGCGCACACTCCGTCTTCGCAAACGCCGAAACGGAAGAAGAGAAGGAAGCACTGGCTCCGTTGCAGTAATCGGATTTCACATCTCGCGCTTCGGGTTTCGTTGTGGCGCGCTGGGACGGATCCGAGGACACGTCGTCCGAGGTCCGTGTTGACAGCGTGCGAGGGATGAGCACCCCTCTTCCGGCGCGAAGGGGGCAGAATATCTCCTCTCGTCGCCGTCTAGAACCCACGAACACCGCACCTCGTTGGACATCAAAACGAGATTCGATTCTCGCTCCCGTCCTACATCATGCCGCCCATCCCTCCCATACCGCCCATGCCACCCGTCTCGGGGCCGCCCGCTTCGTCCTCGCTCTTGCCGAGGTCACCCGCGGAAATCACGTCGTCGATGCGCAACAGGAGTTCGGCGACGTCGGTCGCGCTCTGGATGGCTTGGGTCTTGACGCGGAGGGGTTCGACCACGCCCGCGTCGAGCATGTCCACGACGTCGCCGGTTTCGGCGTTCATTCCGGCGCTCTCCTCCCCGGCGTCGTGCCGACTTCGGAGTTCGGTGATTGCGTCGACCGGGCTGACGCCCGCGTTTTCGGCCAGCGTGCGGGGAATCGCCTCCATCGCGTCGGCGAACGCCTCGACCGCGAGCTGTTCCCGGCCGCCGACGCTATCAGCGTACTCCCGGAGGGCGAGCGCGAGCGCAGTTTCGGGTGCGCCGCCGCCCGGTAACACCCGGCCGTCCAGCAGGGCGACGCGGACGACGCCGAGGCTGTCGTTGACGGCCCGTTCGACCTCTTCGACGACGTGTTCGGTGCCGCCGCGGAGGAGCAGGGTGACGCTTCGCGGGTTGTCACACTCCTCGACGAAAATCCGGGTATCCCCCGCCACGTCGCGTTCGGCCACGAGTCCGGCGTGGCCGAGGTCGTCGGGGTCGATGTCGTCGAGGCTGGAGACGACGCGGCCGTCCGTCGCCCGCGCGAGGTGGTTCACGTCGCTCTGTTTCGCGCGGCGGACGGCGAGGATGCCCTCCCGTGCGAGGAAGTGCTGTGCGAGGTCGTCGATGCCCTTCTGGCAGAAGACGACGTTCGCGCCGCTGTCGGCGATTCTATCGACCATCTCCCGGAGCTGTGCCTCCTCGCGGTCGAGGAACTGCTCGAGTTGGTCCGGGTCGGTGACGCTGACCGCCGTCTCCGCTTCCGTCTCCTGTACCTCGATGGGCGTATCGACCAGCGCGATGGTGGCGTCCTCGACGTGCCACGGCATGTCGTCGTCCACGCGCTGCTTGTCCACCACGACGCCATCCACGAGTTCCGACCCCGAGATGGCACCCCCGACGACCGTCTCCACGGTGACGTTCGAGAGGTCGATGTCGTCGCTCTCGTCGTCGCGGACCGCGCGAACCGCCCGCACGACGATTTCCGACAGCGCTTGCTTGGCCGCTTCGGCCCCCTTCCCCGTCATCGCCGTCTGTGCGATTTCGACGAGCAGGTCGCTCTCCTCGACGGGATGGGCCGCCGATTCGAGTACCCGTGACGCTTCTCTGCTCGCCTGTCGGTAGCCCCGCGCGACCGTGGTCGGATGGACGCCCTGTTCGAGCAGTTCCTCCGCCCGGCGAAGCAGGTCCCCGGCGAGGATGACCGCCGTCGTCGTCCCGTCCCCCGTCTCGTCCTCTTGGGTTTCGGCGGCTTCGACGACCATCGTCGCCGCCGGGTGTTCGATGTCCATCTCCGTGAGGATGGTCACGCCGTCGTTGGTGACGACGACGTCACCCATCGAATCCACGAGCATCTTGTCCATTCCCCGCGGGCCGAGCGTGGTGCGTACCGCCTCGGCGACCGCCCGTCCGGCGGTGACGTTCATCTCGCGGGCGTCGCGTCCGCTCGTTCGCTGTGCCTCCTCCCCCAGTATCAGGACCGGTCCGGTCTGCATTCTGTCTGCCATGATACCCCACACCGGATACGACAGCATGCACAAAAGAACTAGTCCCGTGACGCGAGCGGAGCAGTCGTTCCGTAGTGCGCCGAAATCAGCGCGGAGAATCCGACGGCCGGACCACGAGGAAACTGACGACCCCACCGCGGCGAATCCGACGGCCCCACCGCCCCGACAACCGCGCCACGACGAAACGCACATTGGCACGTCGTGAGAACGTCGGGGCATGATCGGTAAACTCGACCCGGAGGACCTCGCGCTCGTCGTCTCCCGGACCGGCGCGAGCGACGAGGACGTCTCCGTGGGTCCCGGATACGGCGAGGACGCCGCCGCAATCGAGGTGGGGGAGCGAACGCTCGTCGTCAGTTCCGACCCGCTCTCGCTGGCGCGCGAACGACTCGGCACGCTCGCGGTCAACGTCGCCAGCAACGACGTGGCCTGCTCCGGGGCCGACCCGCGATGGTTGACGAACGTCGTCTTCCTCCCCGACGACGACCGGGAGACGCTGGACGTCGTGACCCGACAGATAGACGAGGCGGCGACCGAACTCGACATCGCCATCGTCGGTGGCCACTCCGAGTACGCGCCCGACCTCTCGCGGCCGATGGTCACGATGACTTGCATGGGACTGGCTGACGAGTTCGTCCCGACCGGCGGGGCGGAACCGGGCGACCGACTGATTCTGACGAAGGGTGCCGGAATCGAGGGCACGGCCATCCTCGCCACCGACTTCCGCGCGGAGGTCGGCCCGGTGGCCGAACGCGGCGAATCGTTCTTCGAGGAGATAAGCGTCGCCGAGGACGCCCGCCACCTCCGCGAGTACGCCCACGCCATGCACGACCCGACGGAAGGCGGCGTGGTCACCGGGCTGTTGGAGATGGCGGAAGCTTCCGGCGTGCGCCTCGAAGTCGCCCGCGACGACGTGCCGGTCCGGGACGCGACCCGCGACCTCTGTGACACCATGGGCGTGGACCCGCTCCGCATCTTCGGCTCCGGGGCGCTCCTCGCGGCGGTCCCTGAGGAGTCGGTCGAGGAGGCGCTCGACGCGGTTCGGGCGGTCGGAATCCCGGCCGCCGTCGTCGGGCGCGCCGTCGAAGGCGACGGCGCGCTCGCGCTGGACGATGAGGAAATCACCGACCCGCCGCGCGACGAGTTGTACGCCCTCTGGGAGTAGCGCCGCGTGACTTCGGTTACGAGACAGACCGTTCGACGACGCTCAGCTCCTCGTCCACGACGAGTTCGAGCGTGTCGCCGTCGAGGGTAACGCGAAGCGCGACTTCCCACGGATCCGTGGAGCGGACGGTTACGTGGCGGTCGGTCGTGGCGAATTCGAGCTTCCAGATGGGCGTCGTCGTCACGTCGAGACCCCGCTCGTGGCAGAATGAGATGAGATCGGGGTTTCCGAGGAGGGCTTCGCCGAGCCGCAAGTAGTTCCGGTGATTACAGCGGTCACACGAGCGGTTGATGCACACCGCCCGCTGGTCGGGACGGGGATAGCCCGTCTCGGACGGCTCGACGAACGTCGTGTCCACCGCGTTCCCACAAAGATGGCAGACCCCGCGTGCGAACGCGAGGCGAACCGACCGGTTGTACTCGCTGGCCTGTGCGACGGTGCTCCCGTCGTCGCCGTGCAGGACGCCGGGGGGCGTGAAGTCGTACTCGTACAGGTACGAACAGCCCGGACACTGTATCTTGAACAGGGCGTGTTCGTACATCGCCTCGACGGGTTCCCCGCAGAAGTAACAGTCCGTATCGAGTTCCGTCGGGGAGAGGGACGCGCCGTCTCCGTCCGTCGTGGCTCGAATCGTTCGCGTGAGCATCGTCCCCTCCGGGCGGAGCGCGTAGCCGGTCCCCTCCTGCTCGACGACCGTTTCGACGAGTTGCGAGTGGCCGTCGTCCCGACGCTCGACGAACTCCCCGACGAGCTGTTGGAGATGGTAGTTGAACCGACTGCTGTCCACGTCCGTGCCCACGCGCGAGCGCAGCTCCGAGAACGAGAGCGCGGGCGGGTTCCCCTCCCCGCCGCGGGCGTCGCTGAGCGCGTTGAGTATCCCCGCCCGAACGTCGTTGCCGATGAGCGTGAGCGCCTCGGTCGATGCGACCGACGATTCGGCCGCCGATTCGAACTCGTCCTGCATCTCGTGACGGCGGTTTTCCATCGACCGGGTAATCTCTTCTGGTCGGGTCGGGGGAAGTGACAGACGGACAACTGTAGCCGTCTTCAGCGAGCGCTTTAGTGGCTGTCGGCGGTACTCTCTTCCGACGAAGATGGAACCCGATACACACGTCGTCGCGCTGTGCGGGAGCCTGCGCGACGAAAGCGGAACGCGGGCCGCCCTCGGGACGGCACTCGACGCGGCGGAAGCGGCCGGTGCGACGACGACGCTCGTCGACCTGCGCACCTACGACCTGCCGCTGGTGGACGCGGACGAGACGACCCCGGCGGACGCCGAATCGCTTCGACGGACGCTCCGAGACGCCGACGCAATCTTGCTCGGCACGCCGATGTACCACGGGTCGTACTCCTCGCCGCTGAAGACGGCGCTCGACTACTGCGGGTTCGAGGAGTTCGAGAACAAGACGGTCGGGTTGCTCGCTGTGTCCGGCGGCCGGTTTCCGACGTCCGCCCTCGAACACCTCCGGTCCGTCTGCCGAGCGTTGAACGCGTGGACGCTTCCCCTCGAAGTCGGCGTCTCCGACGCTCACTCGTCGTTTTCGGACGGCGAACTGACCGACTCGACCGCCGCGGAGCGCGTCCGTCGCCTCGGCGAACACCTCGTCCTGTTCGCCGGTGTCGAGCAGTATCCCGAGGTCGCCAGCGCGACCATCGAATCGGTCACCGGATTCTAAGCCAGCATGAATCACGAACGATACTGCGGTCGAATCGGTCTGGACTCGACGACGATTCGGGACACGGACCTCGAAACGCTCGCCCGACTCCAACGCGCGCACGTCACGACGGTTCCCTTCGAGAACGTCGCCATCACCGGCGACCCGTTCGGCGACCGCGAGGGAGCGGGCGTCTCGCTCGCCGCCGGTGACTGCTACGACAAAATCGTCGAGCATCGCCGCGGCGGGTTCTGTTTCGAACTCAACGGTCTCTTCGGCGACCTCCTCGCCGAACTCGGATTCGACGTGAGTCGACGCGCGGCGATGGTGCTCTCGGACGGGGAGGCGCGTCCACCCGCGAACCACCTCACGAACGTCGTCACGCTCGACCGGCCGTACATCGTGGACGTGGGGATGGGAGTCCCGACGATGCGGCGTCCGCTCCCGCTCGACGGCGACGCGACGCGGGACGACATCGGCGTCGAATGGCGCACCGTCGAAAGCGACCGTCCCGATTCGGACTACGCGACCCAGTTCCGGGACTCGTCCGAGGAAGACCCCGAATGGAAAACGCGGTACGTCTTCCGCGACATCCCGAGGGAGCGGTCGTACTTCGAGGCGACGTGCGAGTACCTCGCATCCGCGCCCGAGTCGCCGTTCACGGGCGACCCCGTGGTCACCATCGCGACCGATTCCGGTCATGCGAAGCTCACCCCCGACGCGCTGACCCGGCACGAAAACGGCGAGGAGCGCGAGCGGTCGCTCGCCGAGGCGGAGTGGTACGACGCGCTCGAAACCGAGTTCGGCGTGACCGACCGCCCCGAGGCGACACGCCCCAAACGCTAACCGCCACAGGCTCGTTCCTGTGGGGGATGACGCTCGCAGACCACCTCGACGACTTCACCCGACGCGATTGGGAGACCGTGACCGACTCGGACGAACGAGTTCGGTTCGCGCTCGTCGGCCTCGGCTGGTTCACGACGGAGATGGTCGTCCCGGCCCTTCGGGACAGCGACCGCTGTGAAATCGGGGCGCTCGTCAGCGGTTCGGCGGAAAAGGCCGCTCGACTCCGCGACGAAATGGGGGCCGCCCGCGCGTTGCGTTACGAGGAATTCCACGCGGGGGAGGGTGCCGACGCGTACGACGCGGTGTACATCGCCACGCCGAACGCGACACACCTCGAATTCGCGGAGACGGCGGCCGACCTCGGCAAGGCCGTTTTGTGCGAGAAACCGATGGAAGTCTCGGCCGCGCGGGCGGAGCGGTTGGTCGAAGCCTGTGACGAGGCCGGGGTGCAGTTGATGGTCGGCTATCGGATGCACGTGAACCCGGCCGTCCGGCGGATGCGTGACCTCGTACGGGAGGGATTCGTCGGCGACCCCGTACTGGTCGAGGGGTCGATGTGCCAGAACGTCTTCGAGCAGATAACGCCCGACCCGAACCAGTGGCGACTCGACGCCGACCTCGCTGGCGGGTCGGCGCTCATCGACCTCGGCATCTATCCGCTGAACACCGCCCGATTCGTCCTCGGTTCCGGCCCGGTGAGCGCGCAGGGGACGACGCGGAGTCCGCACGAACACTTCTCCGGGGTGGACCAACACGTCTCGTTCGAGGTCGCGTTCGACGACGGCGTCACCGCGGCCTGCGTCGCCAGCCAGTACGCCCAGAAGGGAAGCGAGTTCTCGGTGACGGGGACCGAGGGAAAACTGACGCTCTCTCCGGCGTTCTTCGGCGAGGCTCAGTTGACGGTCGAACGCGGCGACGCGGCGGCCGCGTTCTCGGTCGCACCGGTGAACGAGGAACGGGAGGAATTCGACTACTTCGCCGACCGTTTGCTCGCCGACCGCGACCCCGGACCCGACGGCGCGCACGGACTGGTCGATATGCGAACCATCGAAGCCATCTACGAGTCGGCGGAAACCGGCGAGCGCGTGGCGGTCGAACGCTAACGAGCGTCCGCGAACGGCGGAAACCGGGCGCTTCGGGAACGGGTTCGCTGGCGCGGATTTCGGCGACGCAGTTGTGACTCGCCGAACAGCGCACGGGAAAACGCGAGCGGCCAGAACTGCATATTGGACAGACGTTCGGGTTCGTGTGAGCATACTACCATGGACGCTCGTGGCCGCTCACCTGCACCTGAACGATTTACTCGGCAAAGAATAAATGTTTTGAATACCGGGCTGTAAGGGTGTGACATGCACGCAGTCGCACTCAAGCGCGGCGCGAGTGCCCCCGAAGTCATCGATAAACCCCGACCGGACCGCGATTCCGGCGAGGTGCTGGTGCGGACACTCCGAGTAGGCATCGACGGAACCGATTACGAAGTCATCGCCGGACATCACGGCGGCTTTCCCGCGGACGACGACCACCTCGTTCTCGGCCACGAGGCTGTCGGCGTGGTGGTGGACCCGAACGATACCGCGTTCAAGGAAGGGGACGTGGTCGTGCCGACCGTTCGCCGTCCGCTTCCCGACGGCCCGACGGAGTACTTCGAGCGGGGCGAACCGGACATGGCTCCCCCGGAGGACGTCGTCGAGCGCGGCATCACCGGCGGCCACGGCTTCATGAGCGACTACTTCACCAGTCCCGCGGAGTTCCTGCTTCCCATTCCGGACGACCTCGCCGAGTGGGGCTTTCTGGTCGAACCCATCAGCATCGCCGAGAAGGCCATCGAACACGCCGACGCCTCGCGCTCGGCGTTCGACTGGCAACCGGAGAGCGCGCTCGTCCTCGGCAACGGGTCGCTCGGCCTGCTCACGCTGGCGATGCTCGGCCAGTCCTTCGAGCGGACCTACTGCCTCGGCCGCCGCGACCGACCGGACCCGACCATCGACATCATCGAGGCGTTGGGCGCGACGTACATCGATTCGCGCGAGACGCCCGTCTCGGAGATACCCGACGCGTACGAATCGATGGACTTCATCTTCGAGGCGACCGGCTACCCGAAACACGCCTTCGAGAGCATCGAGGCGCTCGCGCCGAACGGCGTCGCGGCGCTGCTCGGCGTCCCGGATTCGTGGCCGTTCGAAATCGATGGCGGGAAACTCCACCGCGAACTCGTGATGCACAACAAGGCGCTCGTCGGGAGCGTCAACTCCGGCTACCGGCACTTCGAGGCCGCGACCGAGACGCTCTCGTCGCTCCCCGACTGGCTCTTGGACGACCTCGTGACCGGCATCTACGACACCTCGAACCTCGCGGACGCATTTGCGGACGACGAAACGACAATAAAGGCCGCGGTGAAATTCTACGACCATGAAGAACGTTGACGACCTCATCGAGAGCGCGGCCGAGCTAGCGGAGCGCGGCCTCTCGAAGGGCGAAATCGCGGACGAACTGAACGTCTCGCGCGAGACGGCGAGTTGGCTCGTCGAACGGAGCGGGAGCGCACCGACCCCCGAACCGACCGGCGGTCCGCAGGACATCCACGTCGATTGGAGCGCCATCGGCCGCGACAGCGCCCGCCTCTCGCACGTCGGCGCGGCGATGGCCGATATGCTGTCGAAACACGGCGAGGAGGTCGATTTGACCATCGGAATCGAGAAGGCGGGTGCGCCGCTGGCGACCACCGTCGCCCGCGAACTCGGCACCGACCTCGGAACCTACGCGCCGCGAAAACACCAGTGGGACGAGGGCGACATCGACGAGTACGGCGGCAGTTTCTCGCGCAACTTCGCACAGATTCGGGACCGCGAGTGCTACGTCGTGGACGACACCATCACCAGCGGGACGACGATGACTGAAACCATCGAAGCCATCAAGGACCGCGGCGGCGACCCGGTCGCCTGCATCGTCCTCGCCGATAAGCGCGGTATCGAGGAGCTAGACGGCGTTCCCGTCTACTCGCTGGTGCAGGTCATCGGCGTCGGCAGCGACGAGTAGCGTCACGAAAACCGACCCGAACCCGCGGCAGAAAGCATTTATTTTTCGATGATAACTCCCGGAGTATGACCTCCAGACGGGTTCTCGTCGGAACTCTCACCCTCGGTTTGGTCGTCGGCCTCGTCCTCGGTTCGGCCGGGTCATCGCTGTTCAGTTTTCCCGCGAACGCGAGGAACGGCGTCGAGATACCGTCCGAATCCCTCGTCACCGCCACCGGGACGGGCTGTTCGGCGACGGTCGATACCGGCGGCTGGGTCGGCCAGCAACCGATTCACGACGTGGTGGCCGTCTCGTTTAACGACACCATCGCGCACGAAGCGACCGCCATCGACGTGAACGCGACGTTGGATTCCGGCGCTGACGGGGACTATTTCCTCCGCATCGATACGAGCCCCGACCACGCCGCGTCGGCGAAGAAGGGGTCGCCGGACGACTGTCAGCCGCGGACGACCATCGACGCGGCCGTTACGGTGCCGCGCGATTACGACACGATAACCGTCGTCATCGACGGCGAGACGGTGACGACCGTCGAAAACGACGGCAGTTCCTTCGCTCGCTACCGTCCCGTCAACGGCACGGCGTGACGCGGGCGCAACTTCTTTGCGGCGTGGGTGCCTACGTAACGGTATGACCTTCACACCCGGCGAACAGCTATCGGCCGAGGAAGTCGAGGAACGGGTCGATTCGACCATCGCGAACGAGGACGTCGTGCTTTTCATGAAGGGAACGCGCCTCATGCCGCAGTGCGGCTTTTCCATGCGCGCGGTCGAACTCCTCGACGCGCATCTCGGGGACGAGTTCGAGACGGTGAACGTGCTCGATAACCTAGATGCCTACCGCGAGGCGTTGTCGAGTCACAGCGGCTGGGAAACGATACCGCAGACGTACGTGGACGGCGAATTCATCGGCGGAAGCGACATCCTCGCGGAGATGGACGAACGAAATGAACTCGAATCGACACTTCGAACGGACTGACGTCAGTTCGCCGGTTGCACGCGCAACCGAAAGAGTAGACCCTATAAGTGCGGGGCGCGTATACAAATACGTACCGCCGACGGGAGACGGAACCCACGACTACAAATGAGCCAGGTATACCGACTACATTCGACGCTCGAATTGCCGCTTGAAACTGTTTACGACTACTTCGAAAGTGACCCAGAACTACCGGACGGAATCGACAGCGTCGATATCACCCGCCGGAACAACACTCTCATCATCAGCGCAGTCTCGACGGACGAGAGCATCAGCAAGTACACGCCGACCGCGCAACTGAAAGCCAGCGTCTCCGAGACGCGCGTCTTCACCGAGGAGGAGGAGGCGCGACGCAACGCGCCCCGATGGGGGACTCCGGAAGAGGAAGAAGAGGAGGAACCGACCGGCGAACTCATCGAGATGGCCGCGTTCAAAGGCGACCGCGAGACGGTGCTCCAGAACAGCGCGGTGCAGTACCCGATGTTTGAGGTGCTCTGCACTATCGCGCGAAAGGCCGAGAAGGGAACGCTGACTGCCATCGCCGAAGTCGGTGGCGAACTCGAAGCCACCCGAATCGTCGACGGCGACGACCGTCCGGCGTCCATCGAAGTCGTCGAAGGACCGCGCAATGAAAACTCCTCGTCCAGCGGCGTGAACTGGCGCGACAACAAGTTCATCAGCTAATCGTCGTCCTGCTCCCCGTCCTCCCATCGATGCAAACTCCATCTCGCACGGATTCGCCCGCGAGAACTGACCGTCCGATTTTTTCCGGTGTCCCTCCTCGTGTGAGCCGCGGCTCGAAAACGAGACGTATCAGTTTGATTATTTTAAATGGTTCCTCACGCCGAGCCGAAAAGCACTTTAGCGACCTAATTATATCTAATTACACGTCATGGCAAACGACTTCCCCGACTACCTCGACGTGGATTACACGGACGGCGAAGGCGAGAACCCCGAAGACTATCCCTCGCTCGAAGACAAGATCGAGAAGGCGATAGACGTCACGCGCAAGGGTCTCGAAGAGTACGAGAACCCCGCCGTCATGTGGACCGGCGGTAAGGACTCCACGCTCACGCTCTACTTCATCAAGGAAGTCGCGGAGCGCTACGACTTGGAAGTCCCCCCGGCGGTGTTCATCGACCACTACCAGCACTTCCAGGAGATTCACGACTTCGTGGACTACTGGGCCGACGAGTGGGACTTGGAGGTCATCTACGCCCGCAACGAGGACGTGGGCGGCTACGTGGACGAACACGACCTCGAACCCGGCGACGACATCGAAATCGACGCGCTCTCGGAGCACAACCAACACCACGTCCGGGAACTCCTCGAATACGAGGAGGACACGTTCCCGTTCCTCCTCGACACGTACGTGGGCAACCACCTGCTGAAGACCGTCGCGCTCAACGACGCGCTCGAAGAGTACGACGTTGACGGCGTTATCTCCGGCGTCCGCTGGGACGAACAGGAAGCCCGCGCCGACGAGACGTTCTTCAGCCCGCGCCACGACCCCGAAATCTACCCGCCGCACGACCGCGTTCAACCCATCCTCCACTTCGACGAACCCGCGGTCTGGGACGCGTTCTGGTACTTCGTCGTCCCGGACACCGTGGAGGACTACCCCGACGACGGCTACGTCCCGCAAGGCTTCGACGACCTGCCGAACGACCTCACGCAGGACGACATCCCCGTCTCACCCAAGTACTTCGAAGGGTTCCGCTCGCTCGGCAGCGAAATCAGCACCGAGAAAAGCGACCAGGAACCGGCTTGGCTGCAGGACATGGAGAACACCACCGAGCGCGCGGGCCGCGCCCAGGACAAAGAGGACCTGATGGAGCGCCTGCGCGACTTGGGTTACATGTAAGACCCACCTTTTACGACGCTCGCAAGTGGAAGCGCCGACGGCAACCGTCGGCGCTTCCACGGGCATCTTCACGGCGAAGCCGTGAAGGAACAAGGGAGCTTTCTCCCTCGCATTTCCTGTAAAAGCTGAACCAAAAGCACTCCTCCCTCATTTTGACGAACGACTCGTCACGCGAGTCGTTCGTCTCCATTCGGTCGTCGGCCCGGAAAATCGGAGATTTTCCGGTGTCTCACAACCGCGAGGCGATTGTGATCGCTCGAAAGACCGAAGTCTTTCGTTGGGTGTGCTAGCGACTGGTGGGTGTGTCGCCTGCTGATTTTTCGGTTGTGCGGAACGCCGTTTCTGACGGTTGTGTCGATTGCTGACTTCCGGGAATTGTGTGGTCTCTCGATTCCCGACGATTGCGTAATCATTCCCGACGATTGCGTAAACGGCGGATTTCGTGCGGTCGTGTCCTCGACCTATCGCTCACGGCTCACGTCCGTTCGCCGTTCGCTCGTCAGGTGTCGAGGCCGTCGAGGAGTGCTTCGAGCGTCTGGACGTGTTCCTCGAACAGCCCCCGTCCCTCGTCGGACAGTCGGTAGGTCGTCCGGGGTTTTTTATCCACGAATTCCTTCGTCACTTCGACGGCGCCCGCGTCCTCCATCCGTCCGAGGTGGCTGCTCAGGTTACCTTCGGTCACGTCCAAGGCCGTCTTGAGGTCGTTGAAACTCGTCTCCCCGTGCGCGTAGAGGTGGGCGAACAATTGCAACCGTGTCGGCTGGTGGACGAGTTTGTCGAAGTTCATGCCCCGCGTAGGATTCCGTAGGCGGCGACGGCATAAATGAAGTACGAGACGCCGAAGGCGGCGTATCCCCACGGCCGAAGCGGTTCCCAGTAGGAGAGGAGGAGGACGTACGCGACCATCAACACGCCGCCGACGGACAGGGCGAGCCTGTCTTTGCGTCGAATCCGATACGCGCGGAGGCTGTTGGCTTCGACGAGGTAGCCGATCCCCGTCAACGAAGTCCAGATGCTGAACACGTACAGCGTCCCGTCGACGTACCCCAAATCGCCCAAAACGGGGTTCGTGACGAGTTGAATCACGAGTCCGGCACAGAAGATGAGGCCGAACTGGTAGCCTACGTTCGGCAGTTCGCGGGGTGGCCCACCCCGTTCGTGCCTCCCGAGGTACCAGCTGACGACGCCGCCGGTAGCCATCAACCCGAACCAGACGACGCCGAACCAGTACGCCGGAAGTCGTTCGCTGAGGACGTACTGGGATGCGAGCGACGCGACGAGGACGAGCGCGGCAAACACCAACCACAGTCTGACGAGGCTGGGATACCGCTCCTCGATACCCATGGCGTCCTTGATACCCTCGATGTCCCGTTTCAGTCGGGTCACGTCGACATCGTCGGGCACGTCGTCGACCGTTTGCGTCTCGGTTTCGGTCATCGCTCTCCCTCCGAGAGGTGGACGTAGTAGTTGAACAGGTCGGTGTAGGTCGGCGTCGCCTCGGTTACCGCCTCGCCGCCCGTATCCACCTCCATTCGCTTCGCTATCTCCTCGACGCTCTGCCCGTCCGGGACGAATCCGCGTGTCTGTCCCCCGTCGCTGAACACGCGCTCGTCGACGACGTGCTCGGAGAGGATGCTCCCCGTCTCGATACCCATCACGCGCGCCACGGGGGGGAAGCGACGAGAGCATCTCTTTGGGGGTGCCGGTAGCGACGACGCGGCCGTCGTTGACGAACGCCAGTCTGTCGGCCAAGTCGGCGTCGTGGGGCAGGTGGCTCGAAATCACGAACGTCGCGTCGCGCTCGCGGACGACTCCGTGGAGCGTCTGTATCATCGAGAGGTCGAGACCGGCGGTCGGTTCGTCGAGCAGGTACACCGGGACGTCGATGCTCAAGGTAATCGCCAACTCGATTTTGCGTTTCATCCCGACCGAACAGTCTTCGAGCGGCTTGTCCAGCGCATCCACCACGTCGAAGCGTTCGACGTACTTCTCCCAGCGGTCGGTAAATCGGGGATGGAGACGCGAGTAAAACCGGATGTTCTCTCGACCTGTGAGGGAGTCGATTCCCATCGCTTCCTGCAAGAGGAAGCCGACGTTCGACGCCGCTTGGGGCGGTTTGCCGAACACCAACACGCTCCCATCGGTTGGCCGCATGCTCCCGGCCATACAGGACAGCAGGACGGTTTTGCCGACGCCGTTCGGGCCGAGCAGAACCAGCACTTCCCCTTCTTCCACGTCGACGCTGACCGATTCGAGCACGTCGTTCCCGTCGAACGACTTGTCGATGTCTTTCGCTTCGATAGCGGTTGTCATTCGCCGGAACCTCCCTCATTCCCGAGCCAGCGTCGCTGATACAGCACCCGGTTCGTCACGACGAATCCGACGACGAGCACGACGACACCGTACCCGGCAAGCAACGCGAGCGACGCCGGGTCGCTCGGCATCGCCGGTGGCGCGAGTCCCGCCTGCTTCCAATCCCCGATATCGAGCAACTGGTAGACAGCGATTCGGGCCGCGAGCGTGTTCGGAAGGAGGTTCAGCAGCGTCGGGTCGCCGGAGAACATCCCCGGCGAGGTGCCGTTGTAGCCGGTGAGGAAGTAGCCCATCATGGCGACGGAGATCGAGATGATGTTGGCGTAGCGCGCCTCGCGGACGAGCGTGGCGATGCCGAGCGCGAGCACGAGCCAGACGAGGTTCGACAGGAGGAGCGCGACGAGGAGTACCGGAACCGCGCCGAGCCCTCGAAGCGTGTACTCCGCCCCGGTGAGGACGCTCACGCCGAGGACGAACCCGAACGCGGCCAGGCCGAACAGCTCTCCGGCGACGAGTCGCCCTACCAAATCGGCGGACGACCGTATCGGCAACGACCGGAACTGCGCGTATCGGTGCTGTTCTAAGTCCGTCACGAGGTGCTGGCCGAACACGTTCAGACAGACCACGGTCGCGCCGAACATCCCGTACCCGACCGCGACGGTGGCCTTGACCGTCGGCAACGTGTCCGCCGGAATTTGATCGGTCGGCATGAACACGTTGATGGTCAGCAGATAGAATCCCGCGGGAAAGCCCATCGACCAGACCAGGACCGCCAGACTCCGACGCATCTCGCGCAAATTGCGGTCGACGAACGCCCACATCTGTCGAACCCACCCGCTCCCGGAGATTCCCGTGGAGTAGATGTGACCCGAGTTGGATTTCGATTCCGTTGACATCTCGTCCCCACTGTTGGCGCTCCGACCCATAAATGTTTGCAATAGAATGTACTTTGTAGAACAAAGTTCGAGGTAGAAGCTACGAGAGTACGCTCCGTGACGGCAGTCGTCGGTAGATTCGACGTTCCACTGCCCGTTCCACGGTACCAATTCACAAAAATGGCTTTTGTTTCACCATTCGAATCGACATATCGGATGACGAACGACCCGCGAAACCGCATCGACCCGGCGAACTACTACGACCGGTTGAGCGAGGGCGAGTGGGAACGCCTCGAAGAGTCGTTCAAGAATTCCCTCGAATTCGAGAATACGACCGGCTATCTCGACCGCTTCCTGCCCGAATCGGGGCACGTCCTCGACGCTGGCGGGGGCGCGGGACGGTACTCGATTTGGCTGGCGGAGAAGGGATACGACGTCACCGTGCTCGACCTCTCGGCCGAACAGGTCGCCATCGCGAGACAGCGCGTCGCGGAGCGCGACCTCGAATCCCGCGTCAGCGTCCAGCGCGGAGACATCCGTGACCTCCCGTTTTCCGACGACCGGTTCGACGCGACGCTCTGTCTCGGCGGCCCGCTCTCGCACGTCATCGACGCCGACGGGCGGGACGCGGCGGTTCGGGAACTCCGTCGCGTCGCCAAATCAGACGCTCCCGTCTTCGTCTCGGTGATGGGGTTCGTCGCCGTCGTCCAAAACCTCATCAAGAGCGCGCCGCACTTCGGGGTGGGCGTTCGACAACTGCCCGACGTGGTCGAAACGCGGGACTACTCGCCGGAACTGATAGCGAAACACGGCATCGACGACCCGTCGTTCGTCGAGTGTCATTTCTTCCGGAGCGACGAACTCCGCCGTCTCCTCGAAGACCGCGGCATCGCCGTCGAAGTCGTCGCCGGACTGGAAGGCCCGGCCTCGAACTTCGGAGCGAACCTCGAAAAAATAGACGAGGAGGCACAGGAGACCGTCGCGGAAGTCGTCGAAACGCTTCGGGAAGATCCGACGATTGCCGACCTGTCGAACCACATCCTCGCCGTCGGGCGGGTCGAGTGAACGATTCGGGTCCGCTATCTCGTCGCGCGGTACTCTCCGTGTTTCACGCCGAGGGCGAGCGCTATCAGGCCGAAAACAAGCATCGAGGGTGTCACCATCATCAGCACTGTACTCGTCGCCATGGCTCCCATCCCGATGAGGCCCGCCGTACCGATGGCGACGATTGCCACCAGTGCTGCGGCGGTCACGGGTAAATTGAACTCCATACGGGACGGTTCGGCGACCGACGGAAAAGCGTTACTCCGATTTCGGGCGCATGAGATTCGCCAGCGTCACTAAGAACCCGAGGACCCAACCGACCGGCACCGCGATTCCGAACCACATGCCGACGTAGGCGAGTCCTTCGAGGTCGAAGCGCGCCCGGAGTATCTCGTCGATGCCGCGATAGGTGAGCACGTTGTTCAGCAACCACACCGCGAGGTTCGTGCTGTTGGGGAAGATGACGTTCGAGAGCGACGGGGAGTACAACGCCGCGACGACCGGTGGCAGGAAGAGAGCCGTCATCCCGGACGGGTAGGCGAACAGCACCGTCGTTATTCGACCCCCGTATCTGCTGGTGAGGTACGAGAACACCGCCGCGACCGTCGCCACGCCACCGGCGGCGGCGACCGCGTAGAACCCCTCCGTGGAGAAGCGATATCTCGCCAGCGCCGCCAAGCCGCCCCAGACGACCACCGAGAGCACGATGACGCCGAGCACCCCGAGGCTCGCCGCCGTTCGGTCGATGCGACTCGTGTAGTAGCGCGCGGCGAAGCCGAACAGGACGAAGGGATAGAGCAGGGCGACGACGACCGTTCCGACCACGCTCCAAATGCCGTAGGCGACCTTCCCCGTCGTACTCTGTGGCTGCCACTTTCCGAGGACCGAGTGGGACTGCTGTCGCTGTCGCGGGAAGAACAGTGCCATCCATCCGGTGTGTAACTGTGCGATATCGTAGCGTATTGCGTCGGTGAGTCCTCCCTGACTCGTCCCGCGTGCCATACTATGGCACCATTCGGCCAGCCGATATGAAGGTTATCCTTACCGGTCCGGAATCGGACAATTGCGGGGCGTACGCGCGCAACTCACTCGGCTCGCCGTCCGGCGTGACCCGGATAGTCCCGTTCGAACCGGTCCTCTATCTCGCCTCGGTTGAACTCGATGACCACCGGCCGCCCGTGCGGGCAGGCGTAGGGGTTTTCACACTCGTCGAGCGCCGCGAGCAGACTCACCACGTCTCCCTCTCGAAGTGACGTGTTACCGGTTATGGACGGATAGCACGCCAAATCCGAGATGAGTTCGTCGGCGACCGCCTCCGCCGAATTGGCGTCACCCGATTCGACCGAGATGAACTCGGAGAGCACGTCTCGGAGCAGGTCCGGCGAGAGCGTCTTCTCGAAGACGGCGGGAACGGTCGTCACCTCGACGGTCCTGTCATCGACGAGCGCGGCGTGAAAGCCCAGTCGCGCCAGCGCCTCGCGGTAATCGTCGAACAGCGCCGCCTCCGCCGCCGTCAGTTCCAGTTTGACCGACGACGCGAGGACTTGCGTGGTCGTATCGCCCGCGAACTGCCGACAGAGGCGCTCGTAGTTGACCCGCTCGTCGGCGGCGTGCTGGTCGATGAGCACCAAGCCGTCGTCGGTTTCGGCGACGACGTAGGTGTCGTGGAGTTGCCCGAGAATTCGCATGCTCGGCAGTCGTTCGAACGAGGCTTCGTCCGCTTCTTTCGCTCCCTCCCCGCCCGTTTCGGGGAGCGTCGTCGTCGCCGTCGGCGCGCTGAACTTCCGTTCCGGGTCGCGGGCGGCGTCGGTCGTCGCCGGACCCTTCCCCGCCGAATTTCCTCCCGCGGAACGTCGCTCAGTCGCCGAATTTCCGTTCGTCGTCGCGGTCCTGTTCGTCGTAGAATCGCCGCTCGTTGGTGATTCCGTACGGGATTCGGTCGCGGTTCGTCCGGTGGTCGAACCGTGGCCGCTCGACGTCGTTCGGTCCGGTTCCGTCGCTTCCGTATCCGCGGGTTCGGTGCGGTGGGAATCGGACGCGACGTTTCGAGACCCTGACTTCGGTGCCGTTGCCGCGTTCGAATCCGCCGTCTCTCCGCTCGCGTCCGTTTCTCCTTCCTCGTTCCCGTCGCCGAGTTCCGACTGCACGGGTTCGGGCGTCACGTCCGTCTCGTCGGGCGCGGACCGACCGCGCGGGGCGGAGGTCCGGACCAGTCCGTTGTCGAGGAGTGCCTCCTGCACGGCGTCACGAACCGCCGCCTTCACCCGCGCTTCGTCGCCGAACCGGACCTCCATCTTGCGCGGATGGACGTTCACGTCAACCGAGTCGGCGGGCACGTCGAGGAAGAGGACGGCGAAGGGATAGCGGTCGGGTGCGAGTTGGTTGCCGTAGGCGTCGAGGATGGCCTCCCGAACCACCGAGGAGCGGACGTACCGCCCGTTGACGTAGGTTGCGACGTACTCGCGGGTGCTTCGCGTCGTCTCGGGATGGCTGACGTATCCCGAGACGTCCACCGCGTCCCCGCCATCGACGGCGATCATCGCGGTGGCGACCTCCCGACCGTACACCGACAGGATGGTGGACTGGAGGTTTCCGCGTCCGGTCGTCGAGAACACCTCGCGCCCGTCGTGTTCCAGCGAGAACGCCACCTCGGGGTTCGCCAGGGCGTACTGGGTGACGACGCGGTTGACGTGGGCGAACTCCGTGGAATCGGTCTTCAGGTACTTCCGGCGCGCCGGGGTGTTGAAAAAGAGGTCTTCGACTTCCACCGTCGTCCCCTCGGGACAGCCCGCCGGTCCCAGTCCCTCCACGTCGCCGCCGACGAGGCGGAGTTCGGTGCCCGACCCGCCGCCGCGCGGCTTCGTTCGAATCTTCGTCCGCGACACCGCGCCGATGGTGTACAGCGCCTCGCCGCGGAAGCCGAGGGTTGCGACCCCGGATTCGAGGTCGTCGATGTCCCGAATCTTGCTCGTCGTGTGCTCCTCGACTGCGATTTGTACGTCCTCCCTGCTCATCCCGATGCCGTCGTCAGTGACGGCGATTCGCTCCGTCCCACCGCCATCGACCCGCACCGAAATCCGCGAAGCGTCCGCGTCGAGGCTGTTCTCGACTAATTCCTTGACCACCGAGGCCGGTCGCTCGACGACCTCCCCCGCCGCGATTCGCTGTATCGTCGTCTCGGAAAGCGCTCGGATGTTCGTCTCCCCGTCGCTCATTTCTCGAATCCTTTCGGCCCGTCGTAATCAAGGTTCGTGTGTCGGGTCGAAACCACATCATTAATGAATAATAGGTATAAAATCGCAACGTTTACTCGCGTCCGTCGCGTGTACACCTGCCATGGAATCGTTTACCGAGACGCTGGAAGTCGTGACCTTGGGGAACCACGTTCGTATCGAACTCGAGGACGGACGGGCGTTCGAAGGCCCGGCCAGCCCCATCGATTACACGCCCGACGACCGCTTCCGACTGGAAATCGAACCGCGACACGAGAAGATTCGGCGCTGTGAAATCAGCGCCGTCTGCGTCGATGGGTCGTGGACGACGCCGGAGGTCCGCCACTACAGCCTCGGCGACGAGGACTGGACGGTCGCCGGAGAAGCGCTCGACATGGAAATCACGCGATAGCTGCCGACTACCTGCCGCCGGTAGTCGCCTCGGCCGGTAGCGACCGGCCGGGGTCAGCGTTCGACGGGTGCGGTGACGCAGGAGCGAATCCACGCGTTCGAGTTCTCCGGGGCGTACATCAGTACGACCCGAGCCGATCCGTCGGAGTATTCGGTACACCGGAGTCCTTCGGTTCGTTCGTCATTGGTACTCGTCATTGTTGGGTAGGGGGTGAGTGAGCGTCGCTGCCGAGCGAATCGCCGGGAACGCCGAGCGGAGGTTCATTCGCGGCTCCACGCCGCTTGACACGCTTCGTCGCAGAACGAGTGGAGAACGACCGACCCGTCCTCTTTCGTTTCCGTGACGATGGGATACCACGCGGTGGTGTCGATGGGGCTATCGCAGTGGGAACAGACGGGCGTCACGGACCGAGTGACGGTGACGTCACGGCGACCGTCCCGCTTCTCCATCCCGGGAGTATCGTTCATGCCTCTACTTGCGAGAGGAGCGTGGCGGAGACGGTTCGATTGTCGGAGACGACCACTTCACAACCGTCCATGGTAAAGCTGACACTGGAATCGACGTCTCGCGTTACCGATGGGGTCGGTCGGAATAGTCTGTCGAGCGCGTCCGGGTCGATGATATCGTACAGTGGTGTCATATCGGCTGGGTCGACTTCGGCGGCGTCGGCGACGGCACGTATCACGGCCTCGCTAACACGTCCGTTTTTGACGGATATCGTTGCGGTAGTTCCTCGGTCACTCATGCGTTCCACGACCGGAGGCAAGACAAGTATCGGTAAAGTGGTTCCAGCTAGCTATGCAGTACCATACCGATAGTGACGCTAGATACCTAGCTACTCGACCTCGTAGAGCCGGTCGAACAACTTCCGCTGGGCGGTTCGGAGGTGGTTGATGAACGTCGGTTGCGTGATGTCGAGGGACTTCGCGACTTCCTGCCCAGTGGTGCCGCGGGGAGAGTCGAAAAAACCGCTCAAGTAGGCCGTCTTCAACACCTGTTGCTGCCGGTCGGTGAGACCTTCTTCGAAGGCCGCACGGCAGGTTTGAACCGTCTGTACCGGCTGTTCGCGGTCGCGCCGTGCGGCGAGTTCGAGCCCCGAGTAGCGCGTCCGGAGCGTCTCGACGAGTTCTCGGACCTCCGTCGTGGGCGGGACGGTGACGACCGCCCGGATTCGCTCCTCGGTGGCAGTTATCGATTCGGGCACTGCACCGCGTTCTCCGAACACCGACGGAATGAGTGGCTCCGTCACCGTGATTTCGAACAGCACCTCGTCGTCGTGTTCGGTCACGGGGCGACCGCGTTCCACCGTGATGACTTCCTCCAGATACGTCTCGACAGCATCGACATCCGCCCCGTGGACCGTGATGAAGAGGTGGTCCGTCTCCTCGTCGTTGACGATACCCTCGTAGGTGACTCGGCAGTCGAGGCTCGTGGCGAGTCGTTGGAGCAAGTCGTCGGAGTCAGTGACCCGAAAGTCGAGTTCGATACTCCGGTCGGTCAACAGGCCGCGCTTCGTTTCGAGGGCGTCGATGGTGTACGCGATGGTCTCTCCGAGTTCGGTGAACACTGCCTGTGAGAGCGCGTCGAACGCATCCGAGCGCGTCGCGTACACCATCAGAACGCCGTAGGAATACTCCCGGTAGACGAGCGGGATTCCGATAACCGACTGATAGCCCCGCGTGAGCGCTTCGAACCGCCACGCCTCGCGTTGGACGCCCCCGGCGACGTTCGTCACGGTCGTGAGGGAACCGTTTTTCACCGTACTCACTGCCGGTTCCACCGCCGTCGAGTCCGTCTCCAACTCCAACGAAACGCTGTCCAAATATCCGCGCTCCACGCCGGACCACGCTTCCGGAACGACCTTCGATGTCGCTTCGTCGAGCGTACCGACCCACGCCATGGCGAATCGGTCGGTCGCGGCGAGGCGCTCACACACTTCGTCCACGACGTCCGAGCGTGAGTCCGCGAGGACGAGCAGATGTTCGATGTCGCGGAGCAGTTCCGTCGTCTCGTGTAGTCGTTCGAGACGAGCGGCCTGTTCTTCGAGTTCGTGCTCCCGCTTGCGGAGCGCAGCCTCTCGGCTCACTCGGTCGAGCGCGGCCTGCGTCGTGGCGGCGAAGAGGGTTGCCAGTTCGACGGCGTCCGTTTCGAACGTTCCCGGTTCGTCGTCGACGGACATGAACACCCCGTGGTTCCCGAGCGGGACGTACAGCCCGCTCCTGAGACGCGTCTCCGGGTTGTACACGTGTTCGGACTCGCGAACGTCGTCGAACACCCGCGTCTCCCCCGTGGCGAACACCTGCCACGTGATGCTCTCGCCCGCTTCGAAGGAAACCGGCGGGCCGACGAGCGGCGGGACGTCGTCCGAATGGGCCACCGGTTCCAGCGTGTTCGTCTCCTCGTCGAAGAGGAAGACGACGACGCCGGGGAGGTCGAGCACCGACGCACCCGCGTCGGCGGCGATTCGTGCCACTTCCTCCGTCGAGGACGCTTCGAGCATCTCTTGCGTCGCGGTGTGCAACGCCGTGAGCGCCTGCTCGTGACGCATCCGCGCGGTGACGTCCATCGAGACGCCGATGACACCCGTCACCACGTCCTCCTCGTCGTGCATCGGTTGGAACCACGTCTCGATATGCAGGTTTTCCAGTTCGTGGACGGCGTTGACGGGTTCTCCCGAGAGCGCCCGCCGGACGTCGGCGATAGCGTCGGGACATTCGGAGAGCCTGTCGAAAACCGACTCGCCGATGACCTCTTCGGGGGACGTATCGAATGCCGCCAACTCACGGCCCTCAAAAAGGGTGTACCGCCCGTCGGCATCGAGCGCGAACAGGATGACCGGAACGTTCTCGACGACCGATTCGAGGCGCGTCTTGGTCTCTTCGAGTTCGCGCTTTCGCTCTTTCTGCTCGGTGATATCGGTGTACACGGCGTAGGACTGCTCGCCGGATTCGCCGGGGTGAACCGGAATCGACCGCAGGAAGAAGTCCCGGACGCCGTCGGCCGTCTCGCGCCTGACCTCGTCCTCGATGTACTCCCCTGCTTTCACCCGACGATTGATAGCGTTCCCTTCCGCGGCGAGTTCCGTCGGCAGAACGACGTCATCTATCGAGCGACCGACCATCTCGTCTTCGGGGTAGCCGAACGTCCGCTCGAACGCGGCGTTCACCGCTTTTATCATCGGAACGTCGCCGTCGTACTCACAGTAGGCGGTCGCGTCGCCCGAATCCTCGAACAACGCCGCGACTCGATCGCGTTCGAGTTGGAGACGCCGGTCGCGCTCGACCCGTTCCGATATGTCGCGCATGACTCCGACCGTCCCCTCGAACGACCCGTCCTCGGACGGAACCGACGTGAATCGCACTTCGACGGGAACCGTCTCGTCGTCGGCCGTCCGGATTTCGATTTCGTACGTGCCGACGTCCTTCTCGCGGTCGAGAAGGAGTTCGCGCTGTCGAAATGCTTCCGAGACGGTTTCCTCGTCCGAGATGAGCGACCCGTGAGCGCCGACGAGTTCGTCCCGACTGTACCCCGTCAACTCCTCCATCGCTTCGTTGACGGCGAGAAGATAGAACTCGTCGTCCAGCGCGTAAATTCCGTCGTTGACGGTGTCGAACATCGTTTCGTACCGTTCGAGGTCGCGTTCGTGCGCCGTCCATTCGGGTGGTTCCTCGCCCAGCTCGGCGACGCCGAAGAGACGGTCACTTTCGGGGAGTCGAACCAGGTGGCAGTCACCGGAGCGTTCCGGCCCGTCTGCCGTAACAAAACCGACGGAGACGGTGGCGTTGCCCTCATCGAGCGCCGTGGTACACGCGGCATCGAAGCGTTCGCGGTCGGATTCGGTCACGAGGGCGTCGGCCCGCTGTGAGGCGAGGTCGGTATCGGAACGTCCGGTCAGGTCGGCCACGCGGTCGGACCACCACGAGAGGGGTTCCTTGTTCCGGAACGCGAACGCGAACACCGCGTCGTCTAACGCCGAGAACAGCTTCGCAAGTGACCGAGAATCATCACCGAAACTCGACACGAGGGCGTCGAACCCCGTGACGTTCTGCGACGTCCGATTGTCGGGAAATGACGTCATTGAACCATCCCCCTCGATAACGAGGGTCGTTGAGGGATAGAATGGGTGGCACGGTCATGAATCCACTGCTCGTCGTGTCGTCCGATTACGACTTCTCATCGTGAATTTTCCGTGAATCGAAATAAATGGTCGATTTTACAACACGCTCACCGCTATCCGCGACCGGTTTCACAACCGAAGCGGCATCGAACAGAACGGCCGGAGCGGGACGTGGCTCATCCGGTATTGGAGCCGTTTACGCGGTGCTCCCCGACTATCACTCATTTGACCACTGGTTCGAACGTTCGGCCACGAACTCGCTCGCAAGCGCCGCGAGTTCCGACCGGAACGCCCCCTCGTCGAAGTCCGCGGCGTCGTGAAACAGACGGTCGTGTTCCTCCCGAACGATGTCCTCGAACACGCGGTCGTAGAGGGTCTCGACCGTAACCGCTCGGTTCCGGGCTTCGACTTCCGTCGCAACCGTCCGGAACCGGCGGTCGGTCGCGAGTTCCGTTGCGACTTCCTCGGCGGGTCCCTCCACGGGTTCCACGTGCGCCGTCGCCTCCACGTTCGGGTGTGTGAGTTCCGCCCGCTCGCCCGTCTTGTTTCTGATGACGACGCCCGCCGCGGCCCCGTCGTACCAGTTCGACTCCGGGATCTCGTATGCGTCGGGGTCGAAATCGACCGCTCGAACCTCCTTTTGGACGGTATTCACGGGATGGAGCCCGAGTCGTTCGTACACCTTCTCGACGGCATCCGGCGGGAGAAACCGCTCCTCGTTCGTCTCCCAGATGTCGTAGCCCAGAAACGACGGCGTGCGACGCCACTCGTAGTCGATGGTTCGTTTGACCGTCGCTTCGCCGAAGAAGACGACGGATTCGACGTCGCCGACCGCGGCGCGCAACGCCCCGCGGTCGAGGTTCTCCCGGAGGTGTCGAATCAGATGCTGGTATCGAGCAGGGAGTTCACCGGCCTCGTAGACCCGTTCCCGGTCGCCGACGCGAATCGCGCCGGACTCCTGCAGTTGAAAGCGGACACCCCAGCCGTCTATCTTCTCCTGAATCCAGAGGTGGCCTCGTTCGAACAGGGTGGATGCGGCGTCGGCGCGCGGAATCGATGGATACCGTTTCATGGTGTTGGGTGACGGTGCCGGTCGGTGCCGGTCGGTGCGGGCGGCGGTCGGTGCGGGCGGCGGTCGGTGCGGGCGGTGCGGGCGGCGGACTGCTGTGAAACGGTAGCGGCGCGGGCTACTCGTAGTTTTTCATGCATCCTTCGCTCTTCGTGTTCGACTCGTGCGACAGAACGGTCTTCTGGGATTCGTTCCTCCTTCCGAGGTAGTTCTTCCCCACGATGCGCGCGAACCAGTTCAGTCCGGCGCTGTCGCAGGTGCTCGGCTCGGAAGCGCGGTGTGACCTGTTCGCCGTCCTCGTCGAGCGTCGGGGCGAGTGGCTCACCGCCGCCGAGTGGTGCGACCGAGCGGGCGTCTCGCGCTCGGGCTTCCACCGCGACCACAAATCCCTCTTCCTCGGGTTCGACCTCGTTGACCTCCGAGACGGTGGTTCGGACACTAGCGTCCACCCCACCCACACCCTCGCCGACACCGAACAGGCCGACCTGCTCGCCGACCTCCACTACGCGCTGGAGGACGAACTCGAAAACACCGGTCCCCTCCTCTCCACCGCCCTCGACGGATTCGTCCGGTAGCTCCGTCGGCGACCGCGCGGAATCGTATTCTGTCGGTATTTACACGACACGAATATATCAAGTGTCATTCACGAATCTGCCGTATCCCGTCGATTCGACCGGAAATAGCGCGTGAATTCAACATTTCGTCGTGTTCTCCGCGATTTATTTCTATATTGCATGGGTGAGTAGCTTTAAGAAAAGTCTACATTCACGTGGAGAGTCGATTTGATTGCATGTCGGAGGACAACCTACAATCGTATCTCGCACAGCACCCACGAATGATCGGCGTTTTGTTCGCTATCTGCCTGCTCCTGATGCAGGCGGGGAATACGTCGGCGGCGGTAGCACTCATGACGAATGGTCCCTGAGAGTCATAAATCCGCGGCCGAAAGTTCGTCACTCCAGTAAATACTTCTATTATATTTCACAGGCAGTAGTTCGAGACTTAGAACACTGTTAAACTCCTCAGCAGACAGTACGTATCCCGTGAACGGATCTGAAGTGAGATATCGCGTTGGGTCGTCTTCGAGATTTGACGCCGCCATCGAACCCAACCCGTAGCTTGAGGCTGGATAAGCACACTGCTCTACGAGAAACTCGTTCCCGTCTCGGCTAACTCGAAACATCGCTGGCGCACCACTTTCACTCTGACACAGCGTCACGCCACCGTCTCCGACCGTGACGTATTCGACGCCGACGACCAACTCCTCTTTCGCAACGCTGAGGGCGGCACGAAGCGAGAATCCACAGTTCAACAGTCTGGCGAGTGAGCGGCCGATCTTCGTCGCCGAGGAGTTGACGACCTCGGCGAGGGTGACGACGCCGCCCTTGCTCCCCTTCTGGACGAGGGTTTCACCCTGTCGATACGAGCGGCAGGCGTTCAGCAGGAAGGCATCGACGTTGACCTCCGAGAGGGAATTCGCGTCGAGCGACCCGTCCGAACAGTGGAAGCCGTCGTCGTCCACGTGGCCGATGTAGTGGATGAAGTCGGCGTCGGACCGGAACAGGGTCGCCAGTTCGTCCGTCGTCGTCTCCTCGTGAATCGACACGTCGAAGGCGACGAAATCGCGGAGTCCGTAGAATCGACTGACGACGTTCTCCTCGTCCATCGACACGTCGTTGCAGACGACGTGGACCGTCAGCGCCGACTCGTCCGGCGCGGTGTAATCGTTCTTCTGACGCAACGACTCTATGGACACCTTGTTGGCCCCGATTGGGTAGCCGTTGCCGACCCACGCGTGTTCGATGGTATCCGCCGACTCTATCTGGAACAGTTCGTCGTCGCCCCAGTCCCACGCGTCGTCCGCGCTCCGCGTGAAGTCACCCGCCGCGACCGCCGTGCGCGTGAAGTCGTCGAACATCTTCGGCTTGGGCCGCGAGGTGTACGTGTCGGGGTGCTGTGGCGTTCGCAACAGCGACAATTCGCTTGCGAAGTGCGGAAGCGCGGGAAGCGTCTCCGCCGTCGGCACCACGTCCGTCGTGAGGTGCCAATCGAGGATGTGCGGTTCGAGCGTTTCGAACGGAATCGAGAGGTATTCGGGCAGTTGCTCCGCGAGCGGTCGGTCGTACAGGTCGGCGAAATCGAGGTCCACCAGCGGTTCGACCCGCTCGCGCTCGTGCAGTTCGACCTTGTAGTAGCCCTCCGTCCGCGTGAGACAGTCGAGGAAGAACGTCTGTCTGAGGATGCGGTTGACGGTGGCTTCGTACCCGCCGGGTCCCGAAAGCGAGCGTTCGAACTCCCCGACCCGCAACCGCGGCGCGTCGCCGACGACGAGTTCCGCGCCGAGGTAGTACGCCAGCGACGCCGCCGGGTACACGTAGCTCCGTTCGGGCGGCAGGACGAGTTCGACGCCCGTGTCCGGTCGCTCGATGCTGTCCGGTACGTCGAAGGACTCGCCTCGCTCGATGAGCGGCGGATGGCCGCGAAGCGTCGGAAACGACCGCTCACAGGTCGTCGTCTTCAGCGCCGACCCGAGCAGCGAGAGGGCGGCCATCGCGTCCTCCACGTCGTCGGTGACGGTGACGGTCCCCGTGGGGCGTTCGTGGAACGACCGCGCACCGACGCGCGCCCGGCGACGCCCGTCGAACCGAATCATGGCGGACGTTTCGCCGTGGTCGAGCACCAGCGAACTCTCGACCGCGATGTAGAGCTTCATCGGCGTGCTCTGCACTTCGAGCAGGTAGTCGTCGAACGGGAATTCCAACCCGTCGAACGTCGTCGCGTCGGTGACTATCGACCCGTCTTGGGTGCGGACCACGACCGAGAGGTGATTCGGAATCTCGATGCCCGTCGCCTCGAACCCGACCGCCGCGTCGATGGGGAAGTAAAACTCCGTCGTCCCGGCGGGTTCCATCGTGGGAGGGTCCTCGGTGTAGAGTTCAAATCGGACGTTCTCGACAGGGTCGAAGATGGTGAGTCCGCAACGCCGGTCGAGTGTATCGAACTCCATGTGTCTGATTCTCTGTTGTATGTTTCGGGGCGATTATAGTTCTATCCACACCGTCGTTTTGTCGAGTTCCGGGACGTGCCAGCGCTGTTCGGCCTTCATTCCGGGTTTCCGTCGAAGTTCGATTCGCGCGTCGAACAGCGGCGGTCGGAATCGACCGCTCCCCGTTTCGCTGGTCGATTATCCACGTCGTCGCGTCGGCGGGGGACGCGCGCTTCGGAAGCCGGGATTCGGGGCTGTCGATGGTTCGGTCGATGAGCGCGAGGATTCGATACCGTCGCTCCCCGTAGCCGAACAGCACGCGGGCCGCCTTCGCGGAAATCCAATCGGGCACGTTCCCGGTCACGAGGATGTTGCTTCCCCGCTGTTTCAACCGCTGTAACCACGTCTGAAAGTTCGAATCGGGGTCGTCCCCCCGAAACTGGAGCTCCGAAGTCATATCGAGTATATCGGAATTCTTTCAAATAACTATTCCGAGTTAGATAAGTCGGAAGGAACTGACCCTGTCCGCCGTCGGTGAGGCCTCCCGTTCGACGCTTCGCGGCCGTTCCCTCGAGTCTCGATTCTCCACGTTCGGCCGCTTTCGAACCATTAGTTCGGATACATGTCACCGATGGTTGTACGATTGGTCAGTTGTTAGGACAAGCACGGATGGGACGATACCAACGGCGTGCCGGTATCTCTCGTCGTCCACGAAATCGAACTACGCTTCTCGATTCTCCGACGTGTATTTCATACTCCGTTTGTTGTAACTAACGAAAAAATGCTGCAAAGTTATGGGTCAGTACGTGGATTTCTGCCCGAGGTCATCCGTAAATATGACGAGAACGAGTATCACGCTCCTGTTGGTCCTCGCCGTGGTCTTCGCCGGGTGCGCGTCGCTCACCGGTAACGACGACCAGACGACCACGACGACCATCGAAAAACCGACGGACACGACGGCATCGACGACGAGTACATCGACCGACGCGGGCGACGGAACGACGGACACGTCGTCCGACGTCACGACGACAACGACGGCACAGGCGACGACAACGCAAGCGACGACCACGACCGCCGAGTCGTCGTGGTCGGAACCGAAAGCCCCGAACACGCCGCTCCAGAACAAGATGGACTCGGAGGACGGCGGTAACTGGATACAGAGCGTCTCGGTCGTGAACACGAAGTCCGGAAGCGGCGGGTACGCCGCCTTCGACCTGAAGGTCGAGGCCAACACCGACATGCATCACATCGACCCCGCGGAGCACGGCACGGTGAACGGCGAACCGTTCTTCCTCGTGTACGCCGACGGGTCGCTCGACAACGGGTCCCGGTTCACCCGGACCGAGGGGACGCTCATCGAGCGAATGGACGTCTCCCGGGACGAAAACGGCGAGTTCACCATCACCATTCGACCCGGCGGACTGGAAAATGCCGGTGTCGAGGACGGCGAGGTCAAACTCATGGTCCTGCTGATGGACGAGGACAAAGACTGGGACGACATCTACGGCGTCGCCACGGTCACGGTGGACTACTCGTCCGGCGAATAGTCGGCGACCGCTCGCCCGCTCTGACCCGTTCGGGGCGTAAAACGGCTTTTACTCGATTTATCGCTCTTCGACCCGCTGTTGCCACTCCTGTACCTTCGACATCAAATCGATGGGCGAGATGTCGGCGACTTCGACGCCCGCGAGTTCCGAGAGCACGGCTTCCGTCTCCGGGTCGAGCGAGGGACCGGCGGCGGCTGATTCCTCGCCATCGTTCGTCCCGCCCGTGTCGCTTCCGTTCCCGTTTCCGCCCGCACCGTTCGTTTGGAACTGTCCCGACCCGAGGTCGAACACCGCCTGCACCGATTCGTTCGACCCCGACCCGCGCGCCTCGATGGCTTTCTCCTGTCTGAGTTTGTCGAGCACGTCCCGCGAGCGCTTGACCACGGGCATCGGCACGCCCGCCAAGTCGGCGACGTGAATCCCGTACGATCGGTTCGTCGGGCCGTCCCGAACGGTTCGGAGGAAGGTCACGTCCCCGTCTCGCTCGTCCGCCGCCACGTGGACGTTCTCGACGCGCTCCAAGTGGTCGGCCAGGGTCGTCAGTTCGTGGTAGTGGGTCGCAAAGAGCGTCTTCGCCCGGACCTCGTTGTGCAGGTACTCCGTCGCGGCCCAGGCGATGGAGATGCCGTCGTAGGTCGCGGTTCCGCGACCCACCTCGTCCAGGATGACGAGCGAGTCCTCGCTCGCGGAGTGGAGGATGTTGCTCAACTCCTGCATCTCGACCATGAACGTCGAGCGACCCTGTGCCAACTCGTCCAGCGCCCCGACGCGGGTGAAGATGCCGTCCACTACCCCGATTCGGGCCGACCGCGCGGGGACGAAACTGCCGACCTGCGCCAGCAGAGTGATGAGCGCGACCTGCCGCATGTACGTCGATTTGCCGCTCATGTTCGGCCCGGTGACGATGAGGAACTCGCGGTCGTCGTCCATCCGCACGTCGTTCGGGACGAACTCGGTCGTTCGCTCCACGACGGGGTGACGACCCTGTTCGATGTCGAGTCCCGACTCGACGAGTTCGGGCCGCACCCAGCCGTTTTCGACGGCGTGGACGGCGAGGCTCGCCAGTACGTCCAACTCCGCCAGCGTCCGCCCGACGTCCTGCAGGAGTTCGGCGTGTTCGGCTACTCGCTCCCGGAGTTCTCCGAACAGTTCGTACTCCAGTTCCCCGCGTTGCTCTTCGAGGCGAAGGATTTCCCGTTCGCGCTCCCGGAGTTCGTCGGTGACGTACCGCTCGGAGTTCTTCAGCGTCTTGACGGCCTCGTACTCCTCGGGAACCTTGTCCGTGTCCGACTTCCCGACCTGCAGGTAGTATCCGTCCGTCTTGTTGCGGTCCACCTGCAGGTGCGAGATTCCGGTTCGGGACTTCTCGCGGTCCGCCAGCGTGTCGAACCACTCCAGATTCTCCTCGTGGCTATCGATGATGTCGTCCAACTCCTCGTCGTAACCGCGGCGCAAGAGACCGCCTTGCGTGACCGTGTTCGGGGGGTCCTCCGCGACGGCTTCGGCCAACTCTTCGCGCAATCGCTCCACACCTTCTCGGTCCGGTCGGGAGACGAGTTCCGACAGCGGAGAACTCGACAGCGACGGCGCGTTGGCCACGGCGTCGGCGACGGTCGGGAGGACGGCGAGGCTGTCCCGAACCCGGAGGAGGTCGTGGGCGTCGGCGCTTCCGGAGACGGCCTTGCTCGCCAACCGTTCGAGGTCGTAGGCGTCCGCGAGCGTCTCCCGAATCTCCTCGCGGGCGAGCGCCGACTCCGCGAAGGCGGCGACGCTCGACTGGCGTTCCCGAAGGGCGTCGGGCGACCGGCGAGGTCGCTGGAGCCACTCCTTCAGCAACCGCCGTCCGGCGCTCGTCTTCGTGTGGTCCACCGTCTCGAACAGCGACCCCTTCCGGTCGCCGTGCATCGTCTCGGTGAGTTCAAGGTTGCGCTGTGTCGTCGCGTCGAGTTCCACGTGGTCGTCGGCGTGGTACGACTGCAACCGCGTCATGGACCCGAGGACGCCCGCGCCGGTCTCCTCGACGTAGGAGAGGACCGCACCCGCGGCCCGCACCTCCGCTCCGTCGCCCGAATCCAATCCGAGGCTGGACAGGGCTTCCGTCCCGAACTGCTCGCGGGTGCGGTGGGCCGCCTTGCCGGGCGCGAACGCGTTCGCGTCGTGAACCGACAGGGAGGCGTCGGTCCGTTCGCGGACCCGTTCGAGGAACGAATCGTCGTTCCGGAGTTCGGGACCCGGAAGGACCTCGGCGGGGTCGAACCGATACAGTTCCGTCAGGGCCTTGGAATCGGCGTCGGGACCCGAAACGGCGCTGACGAGGAAGCGACCGGTCGTCACGTCCGCGAAGGCCAACCCGTAGCCGTCGTCCACGCGGACGATGCCCGCGAGGTACTGGGCGTCCGCCGACGAGGTTTCGAGGAGCGTTCCGGGCGTCACGACCCGCGAAATCCGTCGAGCGTGGCCGCCGTCCGTCTCGTACTGGTCGGCCACGGCCACGCGGTAGCCCCGCTCGACCAGCCCTTTCACGTACGGCGTCAGTTCCGAGAGCGGGACGCCCGCCATCGGATAGCTGCTGCCGTGGCTGGACTTCTTCGAGACGTTCAAATCGAGCACGTCGCCGACCAACTCCGCGTCGTCCGCGAAGAACTCGTAGAAGTCGCCGACCTGCATCGTCAACACGTCCGCGTCCGTCTCTGCTTTGAGCGAGAGAAACTCCCCGACGATACCGCCCTCACTCACGGCGGGCACCCCCGGAGGCGAGAACCGAAATCATGTACGACAGTGGGGTGGACGCCGACTAAAACGGTGTGGATTCGGCGCGAAAACTACCGTCGAATGCGGCGGGTCCCGCCGGTACGGTTTTGCCGCCCGACGGCGTTGGTTTCCCCTCGCGTGGTTTCCGTTCGTCCCCGTTCCCGTCGGCAACTGGGTGCGACGCTGATGGGACTCGCCGTCGTCGGCCTCGTCTGCACGCTCGTCGTCAGCGCCGCCCTCACGCCGCCGATTTCGAACGTCTCGTCGGGTCCGGTTTCCAACCGAACCGTCGTCGGCGTCCAGTCCACGACGACCGACGGACGGGTCGTCGCGCTGGATGCCGACGGCCATCGCGTCTGGCAGTACGGTCACGCCAACGGCTATCACGACGTGTCGTGGCTCCCGAACGGGACGGTGCGCGCGGCGTTCATCGATAACGGCTATCGAAACTGCGGCCCGTACGAGTCGCCCTGCGCCCGGACGGGCGTGCGAATCATCGACCCGAAGCCCTCGCCGCACGTCGTCTACGAGTGGACGTTCCCCGTCCGCTCGGGCTTGAACAGCGAACTCCACGACGCCGAACTGCTCCCCTCGGGCGAACTGCTCGTCGCGGACATGGACGGAGAGCGGGTGTTCACCGTCGCGCCGAACGGGACGAGAACGTGGCAGTGGAACGCGAGCGAGCGGTACGACCCGCCGTCCGACCCGACGCGAACCGATTGGCTCCACATCAACGACGTGGACCGAATCGGCCCCGGTCGCTACCTCGTCAGCGTTCGGAACGCGAACCAACTCCTCGTCCTCCGGCGCGGTGAGGGCGTCGTCGACGTCGTGAACGCCGAGGGGGATTGGCGGCTGCTGAACAAGCAACACAATCCCCAGTACCTCTCGAAGGACGCCGTTCTCGTCGCCGACAGCGAGAACGACCGCGTTGTCGAACTCCACCGGACGGACGGGGAGTGGAACGCCGCGTGGCAGGCCCACGGCGCGGGCGGTATCGGCTTCGACTGGCCGCGAGACGCTGACCGCCTGCCGAACGGCCACACGCTCGTCACCGACAGCCGAAACAACCGGGTCGTCGAACTGAACGAGTCGGGGGCGATGGTTTGGAGCGCCCGCGTCCCCACGCTCCCCTACGAGGCGGACCGCTATCCGGGCGAGTACCCCGCCGGACCGCCCACGGGCGAGACGGGCGACGTCGGAACCGGAACCACGAAACTTCCCGTCTTCGACTACCTGCTCGACAGCGCCCGGCACGTCGTCGTGCTCCCGTATTGGGTCGCCGGGTGGCATCTCGCGGTCGGATGCGTCGCGCTCCTCGTCTTCCTCGTGGGGCTATGGCTGTTCGTCCGGGGGTCGGAAAAGCCGGTTGCGTGAGCAACCAGAATCGACACTCGTCGTTCTCCCGTCCGTCGTTCCGTGGCGCTCACTCAAATCGACCACTTGGACGCCGAGATGGACAACTGTATCAACGACTGCTTCGAGGCGACGCAAGCCTGCGAGTGGTGTGCGGACCGGTGTGCCGACGAGGGCGAGGAGATGGCCGAGTGCATCCGGCTCTGCCGCGACGTGGCCGACATCGCGTCGATGCACGCCCGATTCATGGCGCGAAACTCGAACTACAGCGACCAGCTCGCCGAAGCCTGTGCCGGTGTGTGCGAGGAGTGCGCCGAGGAGTGCTCCCGACACGACCACGACCACTGTCAGGTCTGTGCCGACGTGGTGGAAGACTGTGCCGAAAGCTGTCGGCAGATGATGGCATGACATCCTCCTCGCCGTAAACGGCGAGGTTTCCTCGCGCTGGGGGTATCGGCTACCGACCCACGGAGGCAACTTGCGGGTTCGTATGCTCCTCGTTGGGAACTAAGCGTGGTAACTCTGACCAGTTATGGTCGTCCCACTTGAGGCATACGGGCCGTGCCATCGACCGTGTTACCGTCGTCTGCCGTTGACGAGATACTTTGCGTCTCGTTCGCCGATCAGAGATCTCCGATTTCTGACGACGTCTCAAGAACGATTCACTTGCCACGAGGTCGGGGTGACCTTCAAACCCACACGAACACGTCAACGTGTCCTGATGCCGAACCGTGTCCGTGGTTGACCCGCAGTTCGGACACGTCTGACTTGTCCACGCCTCAGACCGAACCTCAACAGATATACCGTATTCTTCGGCGGTACACGCCAGTCGGTTCACGAACGCTCTGAACGACCAAAAGTTGTGTGTCTTCTCGTTCGCTCGAACCGACCAGTGTGTCTCCAACACGTCGGTTAAGTCGCCCACATACACTGTCGAAACGCCTTCGTCGTAGAGGCGTTCGATGAGGTTACGGGCGAGTACGTCTTGAGCGTGGTCACGACGCTTGGTACGCCGGTCGTACAGGCGGAGGATTCGGTGACTACTGTATCGGCCTTCCTCCAACAGTGTTTGGAGCCGGGCGATTTCTCGCGTTGTCTCGCGGAATCGCTTGAACAGGTCGCGTCCTTCGTACAGGTATTGCTGGCCGGTCGTGGTTGTGCAGGCGACGAGGTTGTTCGCACCAATATCCAGAGCGGCTTCTTCCGAAGCCAGTGGTTGTGCTAGCCGAGAATGGTCGATAGTGACTGGCTGAAAGGCCCTGAATGATTGTGCTTGCTCGTCGTAGAACAACTCCAACCGACCCTGCTTCTCGTACTCCTTCCAGTTGGGTTCACCTCGAACTTTGAGGCGGAGACGTTCGCGGTATCCCAACCCGTACTCGTCTTTCAGGTCTTGACCGACGAGAATTTCGAGGCGAGAGTATTCGCCCCACTCGACCGAGTACGATGTGTTGCGGATATACGTGCGGAGTTCTCGACCGTTTTCCGAGTTGCCCCAGAAACCGGGTTTTCTGTTGGCTTCGTCCTTCTTGAGTCTGAAGAACGACTTCCATGCTTCGCGATTCTTTCGCTTGGTTTGTTGAACCGTCGAAGCACCGAGAACACCACCATAGCGACCGCGATATTCGCGGATGTCCCATACGTCTCCGTCTGGGTCGGCGTAGTGTTCGCGGCGCTCGTAGTTGATTTCGTTCCAGAGAGCGGCAGAAGCGTCCAACAGGCGGCGAAGCAATTCCTCGTCCGCGTCGGACTGAGGGGTCACCTCAAACGTGTTGGATCGCTTCATCAACTACTGGTTGTATCCAAACACACATGAGTGTGTGGTTTGTGTGTTATTGTATGGTCGAAGTCCGCATCGAGTTTGACGACGAGGAACAGTATGAGAGGTTGAGCGAATTGAAGAAGCACCGTGGGTTGACGTGGAAGGGGTTGCTCCTCGAAGGCGAGAAGAAAGTCAGGGAGGATACCCCGAAATAAGCGTCGAGCGTGGTCTGTGTCGTGGGGTGTCGGATTCACGCCCGCCCTAAAGGGCGGGACTCTCTCCTTGAGTCAGGTAGACTCCCGAATCGACCGTCGTCACTCTTTTGCGCGAAGCGCATCCAACACCGCGAACGTCCGGCGTTGAAGCGTCTCCGCGTCCTCCGCCAGCATTTTTACGATCGCTTCCTTTCCAACCTCGCCTCGGTCGATTATCGCCACGGGCGTTCCGTCCGCCGACTGAAACGCCTGTTTCGCACCCCAGCCCATCGTACTGCCCTCTTCCGCCTTCACGTCCTCGGGTTCCGCGTCGCGGTCGAACTCCGCGACTTCGCCGCGCAGGGTCGAGAGCGCGTCTTCCACGTCGGCGTCGAACCGGCAGTTGACGGCGAACCGCAAGTCCGAATCGAACTCGCGCGCCGAGAGCAGGAACCGCGCCACGTGACTCGACGCGCCGAAGCGCACGCCGCGGTTCGGATTCACGCCGGACAGCGTGCGGGTGATTCGCCCTTCGACGGCGGCGGTCTCTCCCACCCTCTCGGCGGAGGGCGTCGCCCCGACGACGTTCATGCCGACTTCGGGGACCAGCGCGCTCACATCGCGTTCGACGAAGGAGCGGACGACCGCTTCGACCGCTTCCGCGGTGTCGTTTCGGGCCGCTCGGTTCCGAAGTTCGGCGAGGTGGTGGACCGCTCCCGGTCCCTCGCCGACGTCGAGGTTGTAGCGGACCGCCCGCTCCACGAAGTCGGTGGCTCCTGATACCGCGGTTTCGAGGTCGTCACCGAGCGCGAGTCGGGCCGCGACGGCGCTGGCGAGCGTGCAACCAGACCCGTGGGTCGCGTCGGTGTCGATTCGCGGGTGTTCGAAGACCGTCGTACCGTCGTCCGTAACCAACACGTCCCGAACCGTCTCGCCGGGGACGTGGCCGCCCTTCACGAGGGCGGCGTCCGCGCCGAGTTCGCGGAGGGCTTCGCCCGCCGCTTCGGCGCGTTCGTCGTCGGTCGGTTCGATGCCGGTCAGGACCTCGGCCTCGTCCGCGTTCGGCGTGACGAGCGTCGCGTGCTCGAACAGGTCCTCGTAGGCCTCCTCGCCCGCCGAGTCGAGCAGTCGGTCGCCCGACGCCGCGACCATCACGGGGTCCACGACGACCGGGACGTCCACCTCGGCGACCTGCTCGGCGACGCTCCGCACAACGGGGGCCTCCGCGAGCATGCCGGTCTTGACCGCTCGCACGTCGAAATCGGAGAGGACGGCCTCACACTGGGCTTCGACTTCCTCGACGGGGAGCGTGGCGAACCCTTCGACGCCGCGGGTGTTCTGTGCCGTGACGCTCGTGATTGCGCTGGTGCCGAACACGCCGTGGGCCTCCATCGTCTTCAGGTCGGCCTGAATCCCCGCCCCGCCGCCGGAGTCGCTTCCGGCGATGGTCAGCGCGACGGGGAGCGAGACGGGTGCGGCGGTTCGCATCATGTCGATTTCTCCGTGAACTCCTCGAAGGCGGCCCAGAACGGGTCCGACTCGGGATGTTTGATTTCTTCTCCATCGACGGCGACGCCTTCCCCGTCGCGGACGTCGCCGATGATTCCCGCGGAGATGTCGGCGTCGTCGAGCGCGGACACGACGCTCTCTGCATCCTCGGGTGCCACGGTCAGCAGGAGCGTTCCCTCGCTGATGGACGACCACGGGTCGATGTCGAAGAAGTCGCACGCCTCCAGTACGCCGGGAAGCACCGGCATATCGTCGCGGCTCACGTCGAGGTGAACCCCGCTCGCGGTCGCCATCTCGACCAGCGCGCCGTGGACGCCGCCCTCCGTGGCGTCGTGCATGGCCGACACGTCGCCCGTCTCCGCCGCGATGCGGGCGTCCTCGACCGGACTCATGTCGTAAAAGCGGTCCTTGGCTTCTTCGGCGGCCTCCTCGGGGAGGTCCATGAGGTCCGCGAACTGGTTGCTCAACAGGCCGGTCGCTTCGACGGCGGGACCCTTCGTGAGCACCACTTTGTCGCCCGGTCGCGCGCCGTTCGGTCGGACGACGTTCTCGGGGTCGCCGACGGCCATCGCGGTGGCTCCGCCGACCATCGGGTAGTTACAACCCGAATATCTGGCGGTGTGGCCCGTGACGACGCTGACGCCCAGTTTTCTCGCTTCGCGGTCGAACGTCCGCCAGACCGTTGCGAACTCCTCGTCGGTGATTTCCGGCGGCAGATTGAAATCCACCGCGAGGTGGGACGGACGGAGGCCGCTGACCGCCACGTCGCTCATCACGATGTGAAACGCGAACCACGCCGCCCGCTCGAAGCCGAGCGAGGGCATGACGAAGATGGGGTCCGTCGCCGTCGCTATCGCTTTGCCGCCGACTTCGAATACTCCAAAATCCACACCGTGCTGTGGTTGTAACGTTACGTCGTCTCGCTCCGCGCCGAGGTGCGGGAAGATGTACTCCTCGAAGAATTCGCTGTCCACTTTGCCTAACTCGCTCATCGGTTGGAGGTATTACTTTGTGGTATTTATCGGTGGTGTTCACTCCCGTTCGGTCGACAACTCGGCGAACACCTGCAACGAGGGGTCTACGTCGGGATGTTCGATTCGGTCGTCATCGACGTACACTCCTTCGCCCTCGCGCACCGTCCCCATTTCGGCCGCCGGAATCCCGGCGTCGGAGAGCGCGGCGAGGACAGTCTCCGCTCCCTCGGATGCAACTGTCAGCACGAGCGTTCCTTCGGTCGTGGACTCCCACGGGTCGATGTCGAAGTATTCGCACGCTTCCAGCACGCCGGGAAGCACCGGCACGTCGTCGTGGGTCACGTCGAAGCGCACTCCGGCGGAGCGTGACATCTCAACCAGCGCGCCGTGAATCCCGCACTCCGTGGCGTCGTGCATGGCCGTGACCGATCCCGCGTCGGCCGCCACCAGCGCGTCCTCGACCGGACTCATGTCGTAGAATCGGTCCTTCGCGCTCTCGATGTCGTCCTCGGGGAGGTCGATCTGGTCCTCGAACAGCGTCACGAGAAAGCCCGCCGTCTCCACGCCCGGCCCCTTCGTCACGAGCACTTTGTCGCCCGATTGCGCCCCGTCCGGCCGGACGAGGTTCTCCTTCTCTCCTACGGCGAGCGTCGTCGCGGCGCCGACCCACGGATACTGACAACCCGAATATCTGGCGGTGTGGCCCGTGACGACGCTGACGCCCAGTTTTCTCGCTTCGCGGTCGAACGTCCGCCAGACCGTTGCGAACTCCTCGTCGGTGATTTCCGGCGGCAGATTGAAATCCACCGCGAGGTGGGACGGACGGAGGCCGCTGACCGCCACGTCGCTCATCACGACGTGGAAGGCGAACCACGCCGCCCGCTCGAAGCCCAGTTCGGGCAGGAGCGAGAGGGGGTCCGTGGCGAGCGCGGCGATTTTGTCGCCCACGTCGATGACCCCGAAGTCCACGCCGTGTTTCGGCCCGAGGAGTTCGTCGTCGCGGTCCGCGCCGAGGTAGGGATAGATGTGTTCGTCGAAGAAATCGCGGTCTATCTTCCCGATGTCGCTCATACAGGTGGTATTTGGGCGGCGCACAAATCCGTGCTGATTCGCCGAAAACCGATTATGTGGGCTCGGGGAGAGTCGGTACGAGAGGATTCCGGTGGTCGCTTTGCGAACGACCACACAGTGCCGGACTCTCCTAAAATCCTCGCCACGCTCGCTAAGGGATGGTGCTGGTTCTGATACCGGTCGAAGTTGTCGGGGTGAAGTCCTCGAAAGTTTCCGTCTGTTCGCCACGAGTTGTTGGTTCTTCTGTGACTGCAACTGCAGACGTCACTGAAACCGCCACCGCACAGCACCGCGTGCTCACGGCGTTGCCGTCGTCTCGCGGGGCGCGCCCGCTCGACTGTTCGTGGAACGTCGTTCCGCGCTATTCGCATCCGCGGTTTCAAAGTAAACCTCGAACGCTGGCACAGTGAAAATCAGGCAGTCGTCACACCTTCGACTCCCGACCCGCGTCGAATCCGGGAATTCGGCCCTACCGCGGCGTCTCGGTGCCCCACTTATCGAGGGCGACTTTCAGTTCGGGGTGGTCCTCGGCGTACTCTTCGAGCGGGATACCCGCCACCGTCGCATCGACGGATTGGCGGAGCGCGGCCGCGCCCGCGCGGGTGCCGTCGGGGTGACCGTGGACGCCGCCGCCCGCCTGGATGCAGATGTTCGTCCCTTCGCGGTCGATGAGTTCGGCGACGAGGCCGGGATGCAGGCCGCCGGAGGCGACGGGAAGCACGTCGTTCATGCCGTAGAGGTCGGAGTAGAGCCACTCGTTGATGCCCACCGTGTCCTCGTTTTCGAGTTTGCCAAGGTCGGCGGTCCCGGTGTGGAGTTGGTCCACGCCGCAGATGCGGGCGATTTGCGCGAGGACGCGCATCGAGACGCCGTGGGTCGGAATTCGGTCGAAGGCGGCGTGCATCGCGCGGTGGGCGTGAATGGCGAGGCCGAGTTCCTCACAGCGCTCGCGGACGCTCTGGACGGCACCCCAGCCGGTCGTGACGACGTCCACCATCACGTACTCACAGCCCTGTTCGGCCACCATGTCGGCGCGTTCGAGCATGGTGTTCGTGTCCGCCGTGATGTTGACGAGGTAGCTCTTCGTCTCGCCCGTCTCGTCCTGTGCGTCGTCCCGCATGGCGAGGCTCTGGGTGAGGCGGTCGGCGAAGGGGTTGAAATCTTGGTCCGTGAGATTCTCGTCGTCCTTCAGGAGGTCGAGGCCGCCGACCCACGCCTCGTAGCCGATTTGGGCGTGCTGGTCGGTCGAGAGGCCGACCTTCGGTTTGGGAACCGTGGCGGTGATTGGTCGGTCGCCCGCGTCGAAAATCTCGTTGCGAACGCCGCTGCCGAACTGCGGGCCGGGGAAGGAGGTGGTGAGCGGTTCGGGCCAGTCGCAATCGAGCAGGCGAATCCGCTCGACGGCCTTCATGCCCATGATGTTGCCCGCGATGCAGGAGAGTACCTGTGGCATACTCCCGTCCTCGAACAGCGCGTCCGGGTAGGCGACCTTCACTTCGTTCCCCTCGATGCTGAACGTCGTGGCGCTCAGGTCGGTGATGCTCCCTTCGACTTGGAGTTCGGCCCACGTTCCGTTCGAACTCTCGCTGGCGACGCGACTCGCCGCGTCCTCCATGTCCATGTCGGCGGCCGGTTCGACGTGGAAGGTGCAGACGAGTTCCGATTCGGCGGGGGTGTATCCAAGGTCGAGGAAATCCTCGTACTTTATGCCGGGCATAACCCGTATCTTCACCGTCGTTGGTTAAAAATCCACCCGCCAGTTTCGGGAAACGTGGGTGAACGGGAGGAGCGATGTGCGGCATTTCGTATCGGGGAACGGAACGCTTACGCCATCGTCCGGAAATCGATTCGTATGAATCGACGGGGATTCGTCCGATACGGTTGCTCGCTCTCCCTTTTGGGCGGTACCGGGGGGTGTCTCTCCGACGGGTGGGGAACGGACCCGCACACAGAGACGATAACGGTGTATAACCGCCTCGACGGGGTGGTGACCGTTTCGCTCGACGTGCGGCGATCCGAGAAACGCGTCTTCTCCGGGCGCGAATCGATTCTCGCGTCGGGGTCGTGGGACGTTCCCGACGAGTTCGGAGTCGGAAGCTACGACCTCTCCGTCGAGGTTTCTGCTGGCCCGTCGGCACGGACGTCGTGGGAGGTCCCGGAGGACGGTCCCGACCGAGGGTTGGGCGTCGAGATGCGGCGGTCGGGAATCGAAATCATTCCGTGGGTCGATTGAACACCGCGGCGACACCGACGACGCGACTCGACCACCACCTCCACGTCGTTCCGCCGGAACGAACGTAACGCGTACTCGTGGCCGGAGCCGCGGGGGACGAACGGGACGGTTCGCGGAAGACGTGTGGTGCGAGTAGGCGGGACGACTACCAGAGCGTTCGCCCGCTCCCGTCCACCTGTCCGACCCAGAGCAGGTGCGCGAAGGGGACGAACGCGAGGAAGTCGCCGTCCTCGTCGAACAGTCGAACGCCGGGACCTTCGATTTCGTACTCGGCGCACTCTATCTGCTCGCCGTCGGAAATCTGTGCCTTGAACATGGGGATACACACGACCGGCGCGACCTAAAAAATGACCCCGCCAAAGCTTTGGTCGAGAACGTCGTGTCAGGGGTATGGTTCGAACGTACGGGTTCGAAGGGGGTGAGCCGTCGGTGCACGAGGACGCCCACGTCTGCCGGGAGGCGACCGTAGTGGGGGACGTCGAGATCGAGGCCGACGCGAGCGTCTGGCCCGGTGCCGTCCTCCGGGGTGACGTGGCACCGGTGCGCGTCGGCCGGGAGTCGCACGTCGGCGACAACGCGGTTCTGCACGCCTCGACGGTCGGCGACCGGGTGATGGTCGGTCACGGCGCGGTGTTGAACGACGCGGAAGTCGGCGACGGGTCGCTCGTCGGGTTCAACGCAACGATAAACAGCGACGTGCGAATCGGCGAACGGAGCATCGTCGCGGCCGGGACCGTGACGCTCGAATCGGCCGATATTCCGCCAGAGTCGTTCGTTCGGGGGGTCCCCGCGCGGGTGACGCCGCTGTCGGAGACGACCATCGACGCGGAAGAAATCTTCGAGTCGTACTCCTCCGGGGAGTACACCGGGCTTGCGAAGCGCCACGGAACGCTGTTCGAGTAGGGCGTCGAGCCAGCGACCGAGCAGGAGGGTCGGGCGCGAAGCGCGCGCGATTCCACACGACAATAAAGAGACTTGCGAGCGCAACCCACGCAGTGATTCGTCTCAGTGGCCCAGATACGAGACGAGCGACATAATGGACAAAACCGTTGACGGTACCGTCTCCGAGACGGAGGAGCGGGAGGCCGTTTCCGCGACACCGCCGTTCGGAGACCGAGAATTGGTCCTCGTATCCAACAGGGAACCGTACGTACACGAACGCGACGACGACGGCATCAGCGTCGCCCGTCCAGCGGGTGGCCTGACCTCCGCGCTCGACCCGATGATGGCGAGCACGGGCGGGACGTGGGTCGCGTGGGGTAGCGGCGACGGCGACGAGGAGATGAGCGACGAGAACGGGTGCGTGCGCGTCCCCCCGGAGTCACCCTCCTACGAGTTGAAGCGCGTCGCCCTCTCGGAGGAACAGGTGACCAACTACTACTACGGTTACAGCAATCAGGTGTTGTGGCCCCTCTGTCACTCGGACATCGCCAAGATGACCCCGAAACCGGAGTTCTGGCGACACTACCGCGAGGCGAACGAGCGCTTCGCCGACGCGATACGGGAGCGGGTGGACCCGTCGGAAGCGGTCGTCTGGTTTCAGGATTACCACTTCGCGCTCGCACCGCGGCTGATCCGCGAGTCGGCACCCGATGCGTTCTGCATGCAGTTCTGGCACATTCCGTGGCCGTCGTGGGACGTGTTTCGGAGTTGCCCGGAACACGACGAACTCCTCGACGGGTTGCTGGCGAACGACCTCCTCGGGTTCCACACCGACCGCTACTGCCGGAACTTCCTCGACTGCGCCTCGAAAGCGGTGGACGCGGACGTGAACCGCGAGACGGGATTGATTCGCTACGACGGGCGAACGGTTCGCGTCGAGTCCTTCCCGCTCGGCATCGACGCCGCGGAGCGACGACGGCTCGCGGGGTCGGCGGAGGCTGACGAAGCGTGGGAATCCCTCCGGAGCGCGTACCCGCTCGGGGCGGAGCGGTTGGCGCTCGGCGTCGATAGACTCGATTACACGAAGGGTATCGAACAGCGGCTGACCGCCCTCGAACGGCTCTGGGAGGAGCGACCGGAGTGGCGCGGACGGCTCACGTACGTCCAGAAGGCGAGCGAGAGCCGGAGCCGGATCGACGACTATCAGCGCGTCCAAGCGACCGTGACGGGGGAAATCGAGCAGATAAACGAGCGGTTTGGAACGGACGCGTGGCGACCCATCGTGTACATCGACGACCGACTCTCGATGGCCGAACTGGCCGCTCTGTACCGGGAGGCGGACGTGGGGCTCGTGAGTTCCCTCCGTGACGGCATGAACCTCGTTGCGAAGGAGTTCGTCGCCTCGCAAGTGGACGACCCCGGCGTGTTGGTCCTCAGCGAACTCGTCGGCGCACACGAGGAACTCGGGGACGCGGCGATGACGGTACATCCGAACGACGCCGAAGCGTTCGCGGACGGCATCGAGCGGGCGCTGACGATGGACCGGCCGGAACGGTCGAATCGCATGACGCAGCTGCAAGCCGAGGTCGAGGAGAACGACATCGAAGCGTGGAAAAACGACGTGCTCCGGCACGCCGGAGAAGTGTTGAACCGGAAGCGCAGTACCGGCCGCGGCGGCGCGTGACTCACCGCGCTTCCAATTCGGCTTCCAGGTCGTCCGTCAACTGGCGGAGGCCGTCACTGATTTCGACCGGATAGGTGCCGGGGGAGCGTAATTCGCGGCAGTCGTCGGGCAGTTTTCGGCGGCGCGTCCCCGCCCGGTCCGCAATCGCGCCGAGTTCGGGCGAGTCGGCCACCCTGTCCCCGTCCTCGAAGACGGTGACGAGTTGTTCCTCGCCCGCGACGTCCTCACCGCGCAACGCGAGCACGTCCTTCTCGTAGCCGCCGTCTCCGACGCGGCGAACGCTCTTCGCGCCGGGGTACGTGACCTTCCCCGACGACAATTTCATGCTCGGACGCATCTCGCCGTCGCGCTCGACTTCCGTGAGTTTGTACACGAGGTCGAGCGACGGGGCGTCCCTGCTCGTCGTCAGCGCGGTGCCGGGACCGAACCCGGTCGCCACGCCGCCGTCCCGGAGGAAGTCCGCGATTTTGTGCTCGTCCATGCCCGAGGAGACGAAGATGGGTCGGCCGTCGACGATTTCCGCGACCTCCTTCGAGAGCGGGGCGAGGTCGCCCGAATCGAGGCGCACACCGACTTCGGCATCGTGGTCTTCCGCCACGTCCATCGCCAGTTTCGCGCCCTCGACGGTATCGTAGGTGTCCACGAGCAGAATCGTGTCCTCGTGGTACTGTTCGAGGAACGTCTCGAACGCCTCCCGTTCGTTCTCGAAACTCTGGATCCACGAGTGGGCCATCGTCCCGTAAACGGGGAGCGAGAACGCCTCACCGGCCGCCACGAGCGAGGTGCCGTCGAAGCCGCCGATGGCGGCGGCGCGGGCGGCTTTCATCCCGGCGTCGGTACCGTGGGCGCGTCGGGAACCGAAATCGACGAGCGACTGGTCGTCGCCGTAGCGTTCGACGGCTTCGCGCATCCGGGCGGCTTTCGTCGCCACGAGGCTCTGAAAGCCGATCTGATTCAACACCAGCGTCTCGAACAACTGGGCCTCGAAGATGGGCGCGGTCACCTCCAGCAGGGGTTCGTCGGGGAAGACCGGCGTCCCCTCGGGGAGCGCGCGCACCCGCCCCGTGAACTCGAAGTCCGCGAGTCGAACGAGGAAATCCTCGTCGAACCCGCGATTTCGAAGGTAGTCGATGGCTCGCTCGCCGAACGAGAGGGTCTCGATGTACGCCATCGCCTGTTCCAGCCCTGCCGCGACGACGAAGCCCCTGTCCGTCGGAAGTCGGCGGAAGAAGAGGCTGAACGTCGCTTCCGGGTCGTGGTCCGCGGCGTGATAGCCCTGCAACATCGTCAGCTCGTAGAGGTCGGTGAACAGTCCCAGATTTTCGGCCGTGACGTAGCCGAATCGCTCCTCGTCGTCCGCGTTGGTCCCCACCATAGCCACTGGGACCACGCCCCGCCAGTAATAGTTAGGGGAGAGATAGCGAGGGTGGAAAGGGACGGTGAGCGACCCGAATCCGGCGAGAGGCGTTTATTCGTGGGGATCCTACGCCCACCCATGAACTTGGAATCGCTCAAACCGGACTTCCTCACGCCGAACTGGAAGTGTAATTCCTGCGGGAAGAAATACTGGCGTAACCGACGGCAGTGCAGTCGCTGTCAGAGCACGGTCTTCGACCGGATCCGCTAGTCGAGAAAGAACAATCGGCCGGGAACGTCGATCCAACTATTAGCAACAGAGCAATAAGTGTTTTGAGCCGAGTTAGCGAATGACAGACCGATGTCGGGAGAAACGTCGGTCCGAGTCGGTGTCTTCAGCCTTCACAACAGCAAGGAGACGAAAGCGATTTTGAACGCCGTCGAAGCGTTAGGTCACGAACCCGTCTGGCTTCGCCGGGAGAACACGTCGGTCGAGATACGGGACGGCGAACTCGTCCTCGAACCGAACGTGGACATCGTCGCCAACCGGTTGTTGCTCTCCAAGACGGAGTATCCCGACGAACTGTTGGGACTGGTGAACCTGTACGCGAGCGTCGTCCCGACCCTCAATCCACCGATGTCGGTGCTACGGGCGACGCACAAGTTCGCCGCCGCGGTGCGACTGGCCGAGGAGGGGGTTCGGGTCCCGGACGCCATCCTCGCGCTCTCGACGGAACGACTCAACGAACTCTGTGAGCCCTACGGCACCGAGGCCGTGTACAAGACCGCCATCGGGACCCATGGCGGCGGCACGTGGAAAGTCGACCTGAACGACCCCATCAGCTCCCGCGTCGGGAAAAGACAGGCGTTCGTCCAACAACTCATCGAACAGGACGACGACGACGGCCCGCACAGCGACCTCCGGGTCTACGTGGTCGGCGATTCCGTCATCGGCGGGATGATTCGCTCCGCCCCTGACGAGGAGTGGCGGACGAACGTCGCGCTCGGGGGAGACGTACGCGCGGCGGGCGACGTACTCACGGATGAAGTTTCGCGAACCGCACTCGACGCGGCGAACGCCATCGGCCTCGACTACGCCGGGGTCGACCTCATCCGAAACGAACGCGACTGGTACGTCCTCGAAGTCAACCCGACCGCGGGGTTCAAGGGGTTCTTCGAGGCGACCGGCCACAGTCCGGCACCGCACATCGCTCGCGCCGCCATCGAAACGGCGGGCGGGTCCGTGGACGAAGACCGGGTCGTCGAACTGACCGCGACGCTCGACGACACCGTTCCCGCCTGCAAACCGTCGACGAGCCGCCGGGACCTCTCGGAGCAACCGACCATCGGCTACACGACGGAGGTCGTCGTCAGCGGGACGTCGGGGTCGGCGACGGTCGTCGCGAAATCCGATACGGGTGCGAGTCGGACGAGCATCGACACCGGCGTCGCGGCGGACGTCGGCGCGGGACCCATCCGTCGAACCTCGCGGGTGCGCTCCGGGAGTTCGAAGTCGAGTCGCACGCGTCCGGTGGTCGATATCGTCGTCGGCATCGCCGGGAACCACTACACCGTCTCCGCGAACATCGAGGACCGAAGCCACATGGAGAATCCCGTCCTCCTCGGCCGCGACATCCTCGAACACTACCAAGTGGACATCAGCAAGCGGGTGGACGAGGAGGTCACCACCATCGAGGAGTGATGTCGAGGGAAGTGAGGTTGGGGGAGTGAGGTCGAAAGAAGAGAGATCAAAAGGGGAGTCGGAGGAAAAGGAACCACCGACGCCGCTCAGGAGCGGACGAAGTGTTGCCGTTTTACAATCGCTGGCGAGAAAGAAAGGGACGATGCGGAGCTACAGCCTCACCGGTCGAATTCCCTCTCGGTGACGGCGCTCGTCGGGCGGTCGCTGCTCGCGCTGTTCGCCCGACAGCGCGAACTCGCCGCCGACCGCGCCGCCGTCGAACTCGCGCGGTCCGCGGCGGCCTTGGCGGCGGCGTTGCAAAAAGTGGACGCGGAGGCGGTCGATGCACCGACGACGGACCTCCGGGAGGCCGATACCGTCGCGGCGTTCTCCATCGTCGAACCGCCGCGGGCGTCGAACGACGGCTTTTCGATTTGGACGGACGGGCGGACGCCGACGGTGCTTCGCGTCCGAAATCGGCTCGACGACATCGGCAACTGGCTGTTCAGGACGCACCCGTCGACGGAAAAACGGTGTGCGCTGCTTCAATCGTGGTCGTAAGCGGTCGTCGCGGTGGGGGAGTTGTGGTCGCGGTCACGGTGGTGATGTTCGTTGCGGGAGGAGTGTTCGGGCGTCGGTGGTTTGCCGTCGCCGTTTTCCGAGTCCGCCAATATTCCCACCTCCCCCGACCTTTATCTCGGAAAGCGACCCACTTCCAGTATGGAACGCTACGACGCCCTCTATCGGCTCTACGACGAGTTCGACGCGAAAACCCTCAGAGCGTATCAGGACTTCGTGGACGTGTTTCCGCCGGTCGATTCGCGGGTCGCGTTGGAACACTGGCAGTCCGCGAGCGACGAACTGGAGGCGCGAAAGGACGAGATTCGGGAGGAGTTCGACGCGGGGGAGACGTACGCGGACGTGGCGGCCCACGCCACGCGCGACCAAGCGTTCACCGCGCTCGACCTCTACTCGAAGTACGGCCGGTCGGTGAACGCGCTCGTACTGGACGTGGACGAGACGCTCCGGTCGGCGGGCGGAACGGACAACGAGATTCCGCGGGAGGTACTCAACCTGCTGACCGAATTCCACGAGAAGGGCGTCCCCATCGTCGTCTGTACGGGCCAAACGCTGGAGAACGTGAAGGGGTTCACGATTCAGGGACTCGGCAACGAGATCGTCCACTCCGGCACGGTGAGCATCGTCTACGAGGCGGGGACCGGCGTGTTCACGCCGGGCCACGGCGCGGAAACCAAACGACTGCTGTTCGAGGACTTGGACGACGACATCCGGGACGTCTTCGACACCGTGCGCTCACGGGTGCTCTCGTCCGCGCCCGAGGAACTCCGGCGGGGGACCCACCTGCAGGGCAACGAGTTCAACATCACGATGAAGCCGAACTTCGAGACGGGGAGCGCGAAGGCGGTGGAAGTCATCGACGACGCGCTGGTCTACCAACTCGACCTGCTCGGCGAGACGGTGGTCGAGGACGGGAGCGAGTGGGCGCGGACCTACTACGCCCACAGCGACCCCGAAATCCGCGGCGTGCTCGAAGCGCAAGGCGGAATGCCGGACGCGGACGTGGAAGCGATTCCGGAGGACGTGCGGGACACCTTCGACCGAATCGACGTGGCCTACTACGAGGGTGACGCCGCCGAGATCGGCAGTCGAGAGTTGAACAAAGTGGTCGGCGTGGAAGCCGCGTTGAACGTCCTCGGCGTGGACGACCCGTTCACGCTCGTTATGGGCGACAGCAAGAGCGACCTGCGCGTGATGCAGTGGGTGGACGAGAACGACTGTGGCATCGGTGCCGCGCCGGAACACGCCTCCAGCGACGTGTTGGACCATGTGGTTCGCACCGACGAACTCATCTTCGACCGCGGAAAGGCGGGCGACGTGCTCCGGACGGTGTACGCGCTGAATCGGTTGGGTCGATTGGGATAAAGTCCTCAGTCGTACCAGCACGCGACGCCGACGACGGAGAGCGGAACCGTCGCAAGCCACAGCACGATACGAATGGCGAGGAGTCTCGGACCGAGGAACGGATGGACCGGTCCGACGTGGGACGTTCGAAGATAGTAGTAGGTGCCACTCTCGTTGAGGAAGCGAAGGGGCCGAGGAATCTCCGACCGCGTGCGGACATGTCCCGTTCGAATCGCCGTCCGAAGTTTGGGACCCGTTCGACTGGTTGCAGAGTCCGGGTCGTACGTGACGTTCGCGAGCACGGTGGCGAACGAGACGTTCCGCGCCGCGAGAACGGTCGTTCCGTTTTCCACCTCGACGGTCGGTTCGTAAAACCCGTTTCTGGTCCGGACGTACTCGTAGTCGGGCCACGAACGCGAGAAGTTAGCGCCGACCGAAACACCGCCGTGTATCGCCGCGAATTCGAATCCGCAGGCGCGGGCGAGCCTCGGGGAGCAGTCTTGGACCGACGGGGACTGTCGAACGTAGTGGGTCGTGTGCGAGTGGTCTAACTCGACCGCCCGGTACTCGTATCGGAGGCCGTTACCGTCGGGAACCAACCAGAGCGTGTTCGCCGCGAACGCCACCGCGAGGAGAACACAGAGCGCACCCATCGCTCGGCGGCGGTTCACGGAATCACACATCGCCGAAAGCTCATGACGGAGAGGTATCAGAATCGAGTATAAGTTTTCTGCTCGGGAGGACGAGAGAAGCGGAGAGAGGAAACGAAGAGAGAAACGGAGGTTCCGAGGTCGTGGGAAGCGCCGCGTCGAATCAGGCGTGGACCTGTACGCGAACGGTGTCACCCGCTTCGACGGGACTGTGAACCGAGAGCGGTTCGTGGTCGGACTCGCGGACGAGGCTGGTGTCCGAGCGAAGGCCGAATCCGTCCACGATTCCCGCGCGGACTTGCGGGCCGTAGCGCTCGCCGAGTTGTTCGACGACGTCCTCGACTGTCGCCTCGTCGGGGACTGCCACGCGTGCGTCGCGGGTTCCGGTGCGCGCGACCATCGGGCCAGTGAGTTTAACTGTGACGTTCATACACACATCTACACACTACCGGAACAAAAAGTTTACTCAGTCTCGAAAAACTCCTGCCGAGACGAAACCGCTTATTGGGCCGGGGGACGAGCGTCCGAGTATGTCGCACGCACCAGAACCGGGAATGGACGACCCGCTCTCCCTGCACGGCGTCGTTCCGCCCACGATTACGGCGTTTCACGAAGACGAGTCGGTGAACTACCAAGCCACGGCGGCCCACGCCCAATACGTCGTGGACGGCGGTGCACACGGCGTCTTCCCGCTCGGAACGAACGGGGAGTTCCCCCTGTTGACCGGCGAGGAACAGCGCGGCGTCGTCGAAGCGGTGGTCGAAGCCGTGGACGACGTGCCCGTCATCGCGGGCGTCGGCGCGCCGAGCACGTACGAGACCGTCGCGCACGCCGAACACGCGGAATCGGTCGGCGCGGACGGCCTCGTCGTCGTCACGCCGTACTACTACCCGCTGGACCACGACGCGGCAGTCGAACACTATCGACGAGTCTGTGAGGCCGTCGACCTCCCGGTGTACATCTACCACATCCCGAGCAAGACCGGCAACTCGCTGTCGCTCGACACCCTCGACGACCTCGCCGAAATTCCGAACCTCGCCGGACTCAAGGATTCGAGCAAAAACGTGCCGTGGCTCGGGCAGGCCATCGACGCACACCCCGAACTCACGTTCCTCGCGGGGTCGGACTCCCTGCTCCTCCCCGGCCTCCAACTCGGCTGTACCGGCATGGTCAGCGCGGTTGCGAACGCCTTCCCCGAACTGGTCGTCTCGCTCTACGACGCATACGACGCGGGCGACGTGGAACGTGCCCGCGAACTGCAGAGCGACGTGTACGCGATTCGGGACGCGCTGAAGGGCGGGTCGTACATGGCGGGCGTGAAGACGACGCTCGACGTGCTCGATTTGGGCTTCTCGCCCGGCCCGCTCCGGAGCCCGCTACGGAAAATGAACGAATCGGACCGCGCGGCGCTCGAATCCGACCTTCGCGCGCTCGACATGCTCTGATTGTCGGCGCGTACGCTCCATTTCCGGGTCCTCACGCGACCGTTCCGACGAGTAGGATGACCTTACGAGGAGAGCGTATAACACGGGGGGCGTTGTGCGTGGGACCATGCTCCCCTCGCGCGTTCTCGTCGTCGGGTTGGTTTTCGTCTGTGTTGTCGGCGGTGTCGGCCACGTCGGCCACGTCGGCCGCCCGCCGGTCGCCAGCGCGTCCGCCGCATCGACCACGACAACGGCACCCGCCGCACAGTCCGCCACGGCCGTCGATTCCTGTACGGCGATTACGAAATCCGGGCGCTACGTCCTCGCACAGGACGTCCACAACGGGAAGACGGCCATCTCGACCGGATGTGTCAAAATCCGCGCGGACGACGTGGTGCTGGACGGCCGGGGACACATGCTGGACGGGTTCGGCGTCAGCGACACGAGCGGCGTTCACGTAGCGGGCGCGTCGAACGTGACGGTTCGGAACCTCCGAACCAAGGATTGGAATCGCGGAGTCTACGTGCAGAACGCGGCCGCCGTGACGGTGCGCGACGTCGTCACCTACAACAACGCCATCGGAATCGGCGTGACGGACTCGGACGCAACACTGGTGAACAACACCGTCAGGGACGGCCTCCGCGGTCTCGTCCTCGACGACGCGTGGGACGACGACCTGCGTCGCAATCGCATCCACCACAACGAGGTCATCGACATCTACGCGCCGATGGCGCTGGTGAACGTCTTCGGCGTGCAACTCACCGTCGGACCGCCGCTCGACTTCGACGGCGACGGCCGCTACGAGGACGTGACCGGCAACGGGAAAGCCGGAGTCTGGGACGCCGTTTCGCTGCCGGTCATCGCCGTGGCCGAGACGGTCGGTGTCGCCGACATCCCGGCACAGCAACGGTCCGCCCTCGACTTCGACGGCGACGGGAACTTCGACCACAGCGACGTGCTGGCCTACGCCGGACTCACGCCTTCTCGATGACCTTCTTCGCCCAGTCGGGCCACTCCTTGCGCTCCCGGCCGTTGAACGTGTCGTCGCCGGACATGGCTTTGAGGGCGCTCGCGTCGTCTTTGCTCCAGACCGCGCCGTCCTCGTGGAAGACGCCGTTCAGGATACCGCGTTTGCGCTGGCTCAACATGTAGGCCGGTTTGAGCATGAGCGACCAGAAGAAGTTGCCGACGCCGGATTTCCGAATGACGGGGGCGAGCGAGGCGTAATCGGGGCCGCGCTGGGCCGCGGAGATGTCCTTCTGTCCCCACCCGAAGTTGGCGACGCGCTGCCACTCCGTCAGCCAGACGGGTTTGTTGATACTGTTGCGGAGTTCGTTCGCCTGCTGGAGCACGCCGCTGTAGATGTCCGTCGTGTTCGGGTAGTTGTAATGGAACTGCACCACGTCGATGCCCCAATCGTAGTAGTCGGTGGCGTTCGCGAAGCTCGTCGCGCCGATCGTCAGCGGCACCTCTCCGCGTCGCTCGCGGGTGTACTGAAACATCTCGCGGGCGAAGCGCTTCTTCCACGGCCGCCAGCCGGGTTCGTTCATCACCTCGATGGCGAGCACCCGCTCGTCGTCCCGGTAGCGGTTCATGATCCACTCGACGAATCGCTTCGGCCCGCCCCACTCGTCGGGATTGCGCATCACGTGCTTGGCCGGGGACCAGACCGACGTGCCCGTCCACGGGTCGGTGTCGTAGAGGTTCTTCGGAACCGGCGGACGCCCGACGCCCTCGAAGACGCCGAGCAGGATGCGGATGCCGTGCGAGTCGGCGGTCGAGAGGAAGTGGTCGAGCGCCCGGCCGAACGACGCTCGGTCCTTGTGCCACGCCTCGTAGCTCAGCCACGTCCGAATCGCGTTGAGGTTCAGTCGGTCGGCGAACCCCATGTCGCGCTCCGTGACGCCGCGTTCGTAGGTGTGCCACATCTGGAAGGAGTTCATCGCGCGGGCGGGCAGGTACATCGCTCCCCGAACGTCCACGGGAGGTCCACCGTCGGCGACGCATCCGGCGAGAGAAACCGCAGATGTGACACCGGCGGCGAGGAATCCCCGTCTCGTACACCGATGAGTCATGGAATCGCGGACAACGGCCGGGCACCTGAATGTAGTGGTGTTTCGGCTGACATACTTTCCCCCGTCCCGCGGGGTCGCCCCCGGCACGCCGACCGCGGGGAGCCACGGAGAACGGAACGAATCTCGGGGGACCCGTTCGGTAACTTCGATGAACGTTTCGGGACGCCCGTCTCGGTTATCCGGTGTATAATCGGCAGTAGAGGCGTTAGAATCGGTGATTCGGTCGGACGTTCGTCTGTCACCCAACAGAGGGGAACGGTGGGCCTATCACGGCGTGTAATCGGTTAACTGGTCAATAGTAAGGATACGACGCGTCGAAGCGGCAAACGAGATGCCTGAACAGCAGACCGAGCCGCGGGTCGTCGGGTACTATCGACGCGGGCGATACGAGCTTCGCGCGGAGGATTCCGTCCACGCGTGGATCAGCGCGGAAACTCCGATCGACGTGCGCCAGTAATAACGGACGATACCATTTGAACTTTTACTACGGGCGGAGTACCCGCCGGTATGGGACGCGATTACTCGACACTGCACGACCCCAACGCAGAGTACACGATGCGCAACCTCTCCGGCGAAACGATGGGTGCGACGGCATCCCGCGGGAGCAAGCGCGACATCGAGATAACGGACGTACAGACGACGATGGTGGACGGCAACTTCCCGTGGACGCTCGTCCGCGTGTACACTGACGCCGGAGTCGTCGGCACCGGCGAGGCCTACTGGGGTGCCGGTGTCCCCGAACTCATCGAGCGAATGAAGCCGTTCGTCATCGGCGAGAACCCGCTCGACATCGACCGACTGTTCGAACACCTCGTCCAGAAGATGTCCGGCGAGGGGTCCGTCGAGGGCGTCACCGTCACGGCCATCTCGGGCATCGAAATCGCCCTGCACGACCTCGCAGGGAAAATCCTCGACATCCCGGCCTACCAACTCCTCGGCGGGAAGTACCGCGACCAAGTTCGCGTGTACTGCGACTGTCACACCGCCGACGAGGCTGACCCGGACGCCTGTGCCGACGAGGCCGAACGCGTCGTCGAGGAACTGGGCTACGACGCGCTCAAGTTCGACTTGGACGTTCCCTCGGGACTCGAAAAGGACCGCGCGAACCGCCACCTTCGCAACGGGGAAATCCGACACAAGGCGGAAATCGTGGAGAAGGTTACGGAGCGCGTAAAGGACCGCGCGGACGTGGCGTTCGACTGTCACTGGACGTTCTCGGCCGGAAGCGCGCAACGTCTCGCCAAGGCCATCGAGGACTTCGACGTCTGGTGGCTCGAGGACCCCGTTCCGCCGGAGAACCTCGACGTGCAAGAGGAAGTGACGAAATCCACGACGACGCCCATCGCCGTCGGCGAGAACCGCTACCGCGTCACCGAGGAGCGCCGTCTCATCGAGAACCTCGCGGTGGACATCATCGCGCCCGACCTGCCGAAGGTCGGCGGCATGCGCGAAACCCGAAAAATCGCCGACGTGGCGAACCAGTACTACGTTCCGGTCGCCATGCACAACGTCTCGTCGCCGGTGGCGACGATGGCGAGCGCGCACGTGGGGTCCGCCATCCCGAACTCGCTGGCGGTCGAATACCACTCCTACCAACTCGGCTGGTGGGAGGACCTCGTGGAAGAGGACGTCATCGAGAACGGCTACATCACGGTGCCCGAAAAACCCGGTCTCGGCCTGACGCTCGACATGGACGCCGTGGAAGAGCACATGGTCGAAGGCGAGGAGTTGTTTGACGAAGCATAGCTTCGTCGGGCCAGTGAATCTTTGATTCACGCTGTTTGACGAGGCATGAACCTCGTCAAGCCAGCAAAGCTCTGCTTTGCGTTGTTCGACGAAGCGTAACTTCGTCGAGCCAGCAAATTTCCGAGTCGTGGGGTATCACGTTCGACACCCACGGACACCCATCCTATCAGATACTTCTCGATTTTGATGAGGTTTGAATTCGTCAGAATCGTGGAAGAGTCGAGCAGAGAGGAGAAGTTTAGAGATGCACAGAGATTTTCGGACACATTCATACATTGTCAAAATTGGAAGTATTTTTAAACGGAATGCCTGCACAAAGTATATTCGATGGCGATACTTTCAAATGGAGCATGCACGCGACAAATCGGCGGGAGTTTCTGAAGGTGGCGGGGGTTCTGGGAGCGACCGTCGCCGTTGGCACCGAGTTCGCGACGAGCGCGGAGGGGTCCGGCGGCACGGGAGATTCGTGGGCGACGTACCGCGGCAACGCGGGACGAACCGGTGCGACCGAGAACGTCGGTCCGGGGGCGAACGTGACCACCGAGCGGTCGTTCGATATGGACGGCGGCATGTACACGTCCGAACCGGTCGTCGCGGACGGAACGGTGTACATGGCCGTGACGACGGCACACACGCCATCGACCAGTGCGGGCTACGTCGCCGCCTACGACCCGGACGGTGACGAAACCGTGTGGAAGCACGAGGGGGTTTCCCGGCCGGGAACGCCCACGGTCGGTGGCGGCACCGTCTACTTCGGGACGTACGGTTCCGAGGACGCCGACGGGACGAGATTCTTCGCGCTCGACGCCGACACCGGCGAGACGAAGTGGCACAAACCCGCCTCGGACGGGTTGTCGAATCCGTTGGTCGCGGACGGGGACTTGTACGTCGAGATGGCGGGTGGCGTCTCACGACTCGACGCCGAAACCGGCGATACCGTTTGGACGACCGACGCGGTTCAGGGAAGCGCGTGTTACGCGGACAGAACGCTCTTCTACACGGACGGAACCGCGCTGAACGCGGCTGACGGGTCCGTGCGCTGGGACGTCACCGAGGAAGACGACGAACTCCAGGCCGTCGCGGATGGCGTGGTGTACGGCGTCGTGAACGAAAGCAGCGAGCACGCAATCAAAGCGCGGTCGGCCGACGACGGGACGGTCCGATGGTCGTCGTCGGTCAACATCGAGTACTACTGGCTCGGAGATCGACTCACGGTCGCCAACGGGCGCGTGTTCTTCCGCGTCGGGAACACGATACTGGCGTTCGACGCGAAAAGCGGCGAAGAAGCGTGGACGACCGTGACGGACGCAGCGCTCGCGGGTGCCCTGTCGGTCGGCGGGGAAACGCTGTACGCCGGTGGCCGAGCGGACCCGGAGACGGAGACCGGAAACGCGGTCGTGCTGGCGCTGAACACGACGAGCGGAGAAGTGGAGTGGCGACACGAGTTCGGGGGATGGAATTTCGACGAATACGGCCCGGCGGCCAACTCGCCCGTCGTCGCGGACGGGCGGGTGTACACCGCGACCTATCCGATGGGCTCGACGCTGGATTGGATGTACACGCGGTACGGCGATTTCCACGTCCTCGGCAGCGACGACGGACCGGCCACTACGACTACCACGGAAGAAACGACCACGACCGCCGAAACCACCACGAGCGGGAAAACGACCACGACCGCCAGCGAAACGACCACGACGACAACGACGACTTCGGGGACCACGATGCCGGGAACGACGACAACGACCACGACGACATCGGGGTCACCGGGTGCAACCGAAACGACGGGAACGGGAGGGAATGGACAGCTCACCAGTACGACGACCGGGACGACGACCACCTCTGACGGACAGCCCGGATTCGGACTCCTCACCGCCCTCGGCGGCGTCGGCGGCGTCGGTGCGTACCTCCGGTCCAAAATCGAGCGCGAGGACTGACCGACCGCATCCGTCGAATTTTTGACAGACGGGAACGGATGGAACGGTGTGCCTCACGACGTTCCACCGGATACGCCGCGCGAGCGACAGACGCTTTCGCTCCCCGAGTCGAAACTGGCGTCGCTTCGGGAGTGGGCGGTCGACGGCACCGGATTGACCGCGGCGGCGGGGGTCCGCGACGCGGCGGGGCGAATCGCCCTCGTGAAGAACGGCTGGTCCGAGGGGTGGATTCTTCCCGGAGGCGGGGTCGAACCCGGCGAGACACCGACGGAAGCCGCGAAGCGCGAAGTGCGCGAGGAGACGGGCTTGGACGCCACCGTCGGTGCGCCGCTGGTCGTCCTCGACCAATCCTACGTCGCGGCGGCGGACGGGGAGGAACGGTTTTCGGCCCGGTACGTCGTGTACGCCGCTCGTGCGGAGGGTGACATTCCAGACGCGTCGCGGTTGGGCGCGCACGAGGTCGAGATTTCGGCCGCGGAGTGGTTCGAGCGACTGCCCGAGAATCTCCACGACGGCGACCTGCTTCGGCCGTATCTCCGGGACGAACCGTGATTACGCCCGCAACTGCTCGATGACCGTCCTCCTGAACGCCACCGCGACCGCACCGGCCGCGAACAACCACACCAGCACGATTTGGGCGGGCGTCGCGTTTCCGGACGTGAGTCCCGTTCCGAGCAGATAGTGAATCCCAATGGAGAGCAGGAAGACGAGGAAGGCGAAGTGCCAGACGCCATCGACGTACAGGTCGGGGTTGTACGAGAGCAGGGCGTACGCGAGGAGAAGCGCGACGCCAAACACGCCGAAAATCCCCGAGTTACCTCTCACGTCGAGGGCATCCGCCAACGGGCCGACGAGGGTGGTGAGCGCCAGAATCAGCGCGAACGTGACGCTGACCGCTCGAGAGCCACTGACCATGGCGCGAGTTGCCGGGGGCGACGCATAACTGTAGCCATATCGAACAGTATATCTCGCTGGTACCGAAATGAAGCGAGAATGAGCGGGGACCCCCGTTTTCGTGAAACGCAGCGGTTCCGGCAGGGGTGGCTGTGGGCGTTTTTGCTCGTCACGAACGTTCCAATCCTCATCCTGCTGGGCGTCATGTTCGCCGACGAGTACGGCGGACTGACCCCCGAAGCGATACGAGTCGGAGGGCTGACCCTGCTCGCGCTCGTCCTGCCGTTGGTCCTGATACACCGAGCGGTGCTCGTGACGGAGGTGCGAGACGACGGCGTGTACTTGAAGTTCTTCCCGTTTCACCTCCGATTCCGTCGGATTCCGTTCGGGGAAATTGGAGCGGTCGAATCGGCCGAGTACAGCGCCATGCGCGACTACGGCGGGTGGGGAATCCGGTGGGGCGTCTCGCTGACTCGACATGGGGTGGCGTGGAGCGAGAGGGGGAAAGCGTACATCGTCGACGGAAGCGAGGGCGTACGGCTCGAACGCGACGGAGAGCGGCCGCTACTCGTCGGGTCCGAACGCGCCGACGAACTACGCCGAGCGATAGAAGACGGGCGACGATACTGAAATCGGTCCGTCCACGCGGGCGAACGGATTTCGGGACGAGTTCCACACCGACCCGCGGCGTGCGAAAAATTAGGCGCTGTCGGTCTCCTCGTTCACGTCGATGTGTCGTTCATCGACGTTCTCCTCTTCCTCCGCCTCCTCGGCGTCGTCGGGGAGGCCTTCCGCATCCGACTGCTTGAGTTCGGCTTCGTCCATCTCCTCGTCCACGCGGTCAAGTTCCTGTTCGATTTCCTTTTCGCGCTCTTCTTTCATCTCTCGCCGTCGGTCGCGGTTGTCTTCAGCCATCGTCGGCGCGAACTACATCGAAGTTGTACTTTTGCGTGGCGGCCATCGGACCGTCAGACGGTCGCCGCGCTCCGGTCGGCGACGACGAGGTTGACGACGGCACCGACGAGCAGGATGACGCCCGCGAAGTAGAGCCACGTGAGGAAGACGATTATCACGCCGAGGATGCCGGTGAGTCCGTACTTTCCCGACCCGCCGAGGAAGTACTGGAACCCCGCTTGGAGCACCAGCCAGCCGAGGGCGGCGAAGAGCGTTCCGGGCAGCGCTTCCCGAAGCGACATTTTCACTGGGGGGAGGACGTAGTACAGCGGGAGGAAGACGAAGACGAGGCCCAACAGCAGGCCGGAACTGGCGATGGCACCCACGAACGGGATGCTCGTCACCAGCGACGATCCGAGGATGGTCCCGACGACGACCATCAGCGCGACGCCGAGCACCACCGCGAAGAGCGTCACGAGGCCCTTTTTCACCTGTTCGACGATGCCCACGTCCGGGAACGTCTGGTACACCTCCTCGAAGGCGATGACGAGGCCGCGAAACAGTTTGAGGCTACTCCAGAGGAGGATGAAGATACTCACGACCGACGCGCCCGCGGTTCCGGAGGTGTTCTGCACTGTGCGGTCGAGAACGGTCGCGCCCTCGTCCGAGAGGAATCGTCTGGAGGCGTCGATGAGGAGGTTCGAGAACTCCTGTCCGCCGACGAACGTCCCGACGGCCAACGCAAGTAGGACGAGCGGGAACAGGGAGACGAACGCGTAGTACGCGAAGCTCGCCGCGAGGAACGTGACGTTGCGCTCGCGGACGATATCGACGACCGACCGTATCGACTCGGTGACGCTCATATCAGAGAATCGTGCTCTCACGTAATGGATGATTCGGCTGTATGAATGACGAATCGGGGGGCGGTCACCGACTTCCGGCAGGACCGACCGAACCCGAAATCCGTTTGGCAGCGCGCGCTATGTACCACGATATGGAGATAAATCCGGAGACGGTCGGTTCGCTGTACCGGACGTTGGCTGGTGCCGTCGTCCCGCGCCCCATCGCGTGGGTGAGCACCCGGAGTCCCGACGGCGTGGACAACCTCGCGCCGTACAGCTTTTTCAACGTGGTCAGCGTCGCCCCGCCGGTCGTGATGTTCTCGCCGGTGGACGGCGAGGACGGCCTGAAGGACACGCCGACGAACGTGCGGGAGACGGAGGAGTTCGTCGTCAACGTCGTCACCGAACCGCTCGCCGAGGCGATGAACGAGACGAGCGCGACGCTCCCGCACGGCGAGAGCGAGTTCGACCGCGCCGGACTGGAGCGCGCGGAATCGACCGCGGTGGACGCGCCGCGCGTGGCCGATTCGCCGGTCGCCTTCGAGTGTTCGCTGTACGACATGGTGGACATCGGCGCGTCAACGATGGTGCTCGGCGAAGTCGAATGGGTCCACGTGGACGACGACGTGACCACGGACGGAAAGCTCGACGTGAACAAAATCGACGCAGTGGGCCGTCTCGCCGGGAGCTTCTACGCCCGGACGGACGAGCGGTTCTCGCTGGAGCGCCCGCCATGACCGAGGGGGATGCGGTCGAGCGAACTCCGGAGCCGATAACGACCGAGCGATTGGAAGCCGACCTCCGCGACCTCGGCCTGTCGGCGGGCGATGCCGTCCTCGTTCACTCGTCGCTCTCGGCGCTCGGTTGGGTTTCCGGCGGCGCACCGACGGCCGTGGACGCGCTCATGGGCGTCGTCACGGCGGCGGGAACGTTCGCCATGCCGACCCACTCGACCCAGCTTTCCGACCCGACTCACTGGGAGAATCCGCCGGTTCCGGACGAGTGGGTGGAAGAAATCAAGGAAACGTCGCCGCCGTTCCGACCGGAACTCACGCCGACGCGCGGCATGGGCGCAATCGCGGACTGCTTCCGGGACTATCCCGGCGTCGTCCGAAGCCGCCACCCAACGACGTCCTTCGCGGCGTGGGGTACGGACGCCGACGTGGTGGTCGCGGACCACGCCTACGACTCGCCGCTCGGCGAACGGTCGCCGCTCGCGCACCTCGACGAACTGGACGCGCGGGTGCTCCGCCTCGGCGTGGACGCGAACACGTCGCTCCATCTGGCGGAGTACCGGGCCGACTACGACAAATCGTTCGAGACGAACGGCGGTCCGGTGCTGGAAGACGGCGAACGACGGTGGGTGACGTTCGAGGAACCGGAAAGCGAAGACGACTTCCGGGACATCGAGGCGGCGTTCGAGGAAAATCACGAGGTGCACCGTGGACGGGTCGGCGAGGCGGACGCGACGCTGCTGTCACAGCGGAAACTGGTCGAGTTCGGGGCGAAGTGGATGGAAGCAAACAGGTAGCTCAGTCGTCCGCCGCCGCGGCGGATTCGTCCATGGCTTCCGCGTCGGCCTCGATGCTCGGCGGGTACTTGCCCCGGTCGAGTTTCAGGTCGCTCTGTGGACGGGCCATGCAGGTGAGCGCGTAGTGTTCGGATTCTTCTTCGGTCAGACCGCGGGCGGCGGGTTGAGTCACGTCGCCCTCGACGATTTCCGCCGAGCAGGCGAGACACATGCCGACGCGACAGGAGTACTCCTGTGCGATGCCCTCCTCGATGCAGGCGTTGAGGATGGTCTGTTTGTCCGAAACCTGGATGGATTCGCCGGTCCCGACGAACTCGACGGTGTACTCGGTCATACCCCGGCGTACGAAACAACTCGGCAAAACTCTTTATGCACGCCGTCGTGCATTTAGCGTCCTTCTCAGGAGGACACAATAGGGGATAAAGAGTTTTCTCGCTTCCCTCTCGTAGCGAAACGCATGAGCGAACGATACGATATGGTCGTCGTCGGTGCGGGGACGTCGGGGTGCTACGCCGCGGCGACCGTGGCCCGCGAGGGGTACGACGTGGCGGTTGTCGAGCGGAAGACGGAAGAAGAAGCGGGCCACATCGCGTGTGGTGACGCCCTGAAGGGGGCCGACGCCTTCCCCGAGGCGATTCCCAAGGAGAAGCTACAACCGGCGTTCACCAACACGGGCGTCGACCACGGGCGATTCGAGATTCCGCGGGAGGACACGGTGCTCGAAATCCCCATCCCCGGCGAACTCGCCGTCATCGACCGATGGGAGTACGGACGACGCATCATTCAGGGCGCGAAGGACGCCGGTGCGGAGTTCCACTACGACACGGTCGTCCAAGACGTGACGCAGAACGACGACGGACGCGTCACGGGTGTTCGAGCCATCCACAAGGGCGACGTCGTGGAGTACGAATCCGACCTGCTCATCGACGCCGCGGGGGCGCTCTCGCTGTTGCAGGACAAGACCGACTTCTCGGGCACGACGTTCGACACCAACGTCACCTACTCGCAGTTCTGTTCGGCCTACCGCGAAATCATCCACGTCGACGAACCGGTCGAGTGGGACGACGCCCTCGTGTTCAAGCCGACCGACCGCGCCGCGGGCTACCTCTGGTACTTCCCGCGCACCAGCACGGAGATCAACGCCGGGCTCGGCTTCCAGATGAACGAAGAGCCGATGGAACTCGTGGACGACCTGAAACACGACCTCCGCAACCGGGCCGAGTTCGACGGGGCGACCGTCGAGGACAAACTCGGCGCTGCGCTCCCGACCCGCCGCCCCTACGATTCGGCCGTCGCGCCCGGCTTCATGGCCGTCGGCGACGCCGCCGGACACGTCAACCCGACCACCGGCGGCGGCATCGCGGGCGCGGCGTACGCGGGCAAGTACGCGGGGGAGCAAGCAATCGAGGCCCTCGAAACCGGCGACGCGAGCGAGCACGCGCTGTGGGAGTACAACCGACGCGTCATGGACCACTTCGGCGCGCGATACGCCGGTCTGGACATCTACAACATCTTCACGACCGCCGTGGACGTGGACGACCTGATGGGGATGCTCGGCGCGCTTCCCGCCGAAAAGCTCTCCGAGGCGCTGTACTCGGGAAGCGCCAACATCGGCCTCCGCCTCAAACTGCAGACGGCGCTCGATGCGCGCGACCACTGGCGACTCGTCTACGACCTCTATAAGACGAAGAAACTGGCCGACGAGGTTCTCGACCACTACGACCACTACCCGACGGACCCGCGCGGCCTCGCCGCGTGGCAGGACGTGCGCGACGACCTGATGGACGAGGTGTACGCGACCACCGGTGCGGCTCCGAAATACTGAACCCAGTCACCCGTACGGTCCGCCTTCTATGACCGGTCAGTATTGTACGGTGTATGAAAGTCTGAATGCGGGTAAGCCACCGCTACGAGGGAGAGATAAGTCATGACATAGCATGGCTGGAGGGATGAAAAGTCGGCGGGAACGGCAACGAACGGAAAAAAGAGGGGAGTCGTTATTCTAGTTCACGAACGACAATCTCACCGTAGCTCTGGACGGTTACTTCGTAGTCGAGGATGGTGAAGACGACTTTTCCACCCGTTCGAGGCGACCCGTCGTGCTTGTCGCTAAATAGATTGTCGAGCGCGTCGGGGTCGATGACGTCGTATAGCGGTACCCCGATGTCGCTGGGGTCTCCCCCGGTAATATCCGTAAGTGCCATGACGACCGCGGTACTGAGTTGTTCCCCGTCGGCGTAGATGGTGTACTGGTTCGTCTGCGCTGAACTCGTGATAACTGCACCGTCGTTGCTGTCGTTGATGTTCCCGTTCATAGGTTGTACCTCTCGAACACTGCAATACTGTTCGAATCTACTTAGACGGTTGTGGCGGGTGCTTATAAAAATTACCGTGTTCAATTGAAACGGTTGGTGGAACGCAATCACGGTCTGAGTAACAGGTATCGGCAGCGTGGAAATCCACCCACTATCGTCGTTGTTGTACCAATTACGGACGTTGCCGTGCGATTTCGGTGATCGATGTCGAAAGGAGGTCCACGCCGATTTGGAGACTGTCCTCGTCCACGTCGAAGGTCGCGGTGTGGTGGCCACCGGGGTGGTCGGTTCCGACGCCGACGTAGGCCGCGAGACCGCCGTTCCCTTGGACCTCCTGCATCAGATACGTGGCGTCCTCGCTCCCGCCGAGCGTGTCGCGGCGAATCGGGTTCTCGACGCCGCTCGTGTTCAGGGACACGTCGTGGACGATTTCGACCAATCCCTCGTCGCTCTCGGCGCTCGGCGCTTCCCCTTCCGCGCTCAGTTCGACGGAACAACCGTGCATCGTCGCCGCGTTTTCGAGGACGCGCTCCGCGCGCTCTTTCATGTAGTCCTTGAGTTCGGTCGTCTCGCCGCGGACTTCGCCGTCGATGAACGCCTGCTCCGGGACGATGTTCGTGGCCGTCCCGCCGCCGACCTGCCCCGCGTTGACGCGCGTCGGACCGTCCTCGTGGCGCGGGATGGCGTAGAGGTTCTGGATGGCCGTCGCCATCGCCTGAATCGCGTTCTCCCCCGCGTTCGGCTGCCCGCCAGCGTGGGCCGGTTGGCCGGTGAACTCGGCGAAGAAGTGGTCCACCGCGAGGAATCCATCGACGCCCGCGACCACCTCGCCGGTCGGGTGGTCGAGGCCGATGTGAACCGCGAGGAGGTAGTCCACGTCGTCCAGATGGCCGCTCTTCGCCATCGGCTTGCCACCGGCGACCATCTCCTCGCCGGGCTGGAAGAGAACCTTGAACGTCCCGTCGAAGTCGCTGTCCTTGATGGCTTCCAAGACGCCGATGCCCATCGTGATGTGCGAGTCGTGCCCGCACGCGTGCATCGCGCCCGCGTGCTCGGAGCGGAACCCTTCCGCGGCGGGAACGTGGTCCTCGTCGGTCGATTCCTCGCGGAGCAGACCGTCGATGTCCACGCGGAGGGCGACGGTCGGACCCTCGCCCCGGTCGAGTACCGCGATAGCGCCCGTGTTGCCGCCGTCGAGTCGTTCGAGGACGTCCTCACGTGCACCCGCTTCGCGCGCCTGTTCGTACCACGTTTCGAGTTCGTCGTCGTCCGGGACGGACATGCGCTCCCCTTGGGCGAGCACCTCGGGACCGACGAACAGGTCGTCCACGCCGATGGCTTCGAGTTCCTCCACGATGCGAGCGGTGGTGTAGAACTCGCGCCACGCCGGTTCCGGGTGGCGGTGAAGGTCACGTCGAAGCGAGACGAGTCTGTCACGGCTGGTCTGTTGACTCATGGCGAGGTGGACGGCGGGCGGGGCCTTAAATACTCCAAAAGCGGCCATGCCGTCGAATTTCGTTCTTAGAATTGCGCCCGGAATTGAAAACTTAGTGACCGTTTTGCACAGAAACGTCGCCGTCTGTCAATTTTTGCGGACTACTTTTATACTATCGCGGTTGCTTGACACAGGGTGTCAGAGGTAATATGAATGAGTTCGCCAACTGACGAACGTGACGGAGAAGTCGAAGAGGAGTTAGCGCAAGCAGAACACGCACGACACGAGTCTCGCATCGAGTTCTACGGCGGGACGGCGATGAGCGCGCTACCCATCGGCTTGTTCATCGTCTGGGCCGTGTTCCAGAGCGGTTTCCTCGGCGTCGGGAGCACATCGGGCCTCGTCGTTGGGATGCTCGTCTCGCTTATCATCGGGATGTTCTTCGCAAAGGGCGACTGGAAAACCTACGCCAACACCATCTTCGAGGGGATGACCCAGCGCGTGGCGGCGACGGCCATCGTCGCGTGGCTCTGGGCGGGCATGTTCGCCCAAGTGTTACAGGACGGCGGGTTCGTCCAAGGACTCGTCTGGGCCGCGGACGCGTTGCACGTCGGCGCGTCGCTGTTCCCGGCGGCGACGTTCATCCTCGCGGCGCTGTTGGCGACGGGCATCGGAACGGGGTACGGGACGACCATCGCGTTCACCGGCCTGTTCTTCCCGGCCGGTCTCGTCGTCGGCGCGAACCCGGTGTTGATGTTCGGTGCGATACTGTCGGGCGCGGTGTTCGGCGACAACCTCGCGCCGGTCAGCGACACGACCATCGTGAGCGCGGTGACCCAAGATTCGGACATCGGCGGCGTCGTCGCCTCCCGGTTCAAGTACGCGCTCACCGCGGCGGTGTTCGCGCTGGTCGGCTACGTCGTCGCCGGGATGATGATGGACGGGGCGAACATCGCCGCCGACGTCTCGTTGGACAGCAACCCCATCGGCCTCATCCATCTCGTTTCGATGGGTATCGTCATCGTGACGGCCATCTCGGGTCGTCACATCGTCGAGGCGATTTCGTGGGGGCTCGTGTTCGCGGTTATCGTCAACGTCGTCACCGGCCTCGCGCCGATTCAGAAGATGTTGGTGTTCTACGCGCCGAACAACGGTCCGCTCGCGAGCACCTTCGGCTTCCTGCCGTTCGTGCAGACCGTCGCCGTGAACGCCGACAACGCGGGGACGGTCGGCGGCAGCCTCTACAGCGGCGCGTCGGGTTTCTTCCCGCTCATCGTCTTGACCCTGCTCATCGTCGCGGGTGCACAGATAATGATTCGGGGCGGCGGGTTCGAGGCGCTCCAGAACTTCCTGTTGAACGTCGTCGCGACCAACGTCCGGCGGGCGGAGACCACGATGGTCCTCGGCACGGCGGGCGTCAACGCGATGATAACCATCAACACCGCCGCCGAAATCGCCATCGCTCCCTACGTCGCCCGCATCGGTAAGCGGTTCAACGTCAACGGGTACCGCCGCGCGAACATCCTCGACGCCAACAGTTCCGCGATGGGCTACATCTTCCCGTGGGGCGGCGGCGTCCTGGTCGGCTACGCCACGATGATTCAACTCGTGAGCAGCGACCAGTTCGGCTGGTTCACCCGGTCGATGGTCGTCAACCCCGCGGAGGTCTGGCCGTTCGTCTTCCACGGCTGGTTCCTGTTCGGCGTGTTCCTGATATCGGCCCTGACCGGGTTCGGACTGGAGTACGTTTCCGACCGCCGCGCCGAGGAGGTGGCGCGGGTATGAGCCTCCTCGACAAGTATCTCGCCGGGTGGTCGTTCCGGACGAACAAACCCGAGTTCGAGGCGGGCGAGGAGATAGACGTCTACCTCACCGGCCACCGTAACGGGACCGCGACCGCACGTGTCGGCGACACCATCCTTCACGTCGAGGGTGCGCCGTCGAACGCCGTCGACGAGCGCGTCCGGCTTCGCGTCGAGGAGTTCGACGCGAACGAGCACGTCGGACGAGCGGCCTTCGTCGAAGCGCTCGACGGGGAATAGTCACGGTCCGCGGTTCGACGAACGTCGGTCGCGCCAGGATGTCGGTTGCACCGGGACGTCGGCCGCGACGAGGAGTCAGTTACGTCGGGTTACTCCGTAACCCGCCGCTTACGTCCGCTTTATCCCCGCGAGACGCCTCCCTACGAGTGCGTACCACGGGGGGTACGGAACGATGGAATCGAACGATGCTATAGAACTCCCGAACCCGAGCGATTCGCGTCGGGAGTTCATGAAGAAAGGACTGCTCGCGGCGGGTGCGGTCGGACTCGGCGTTGCAGGGGTGGGGACGGCGGCAGCACAGGACGGGCGGGAAGTACTAGTGTACTTCGACGACTACGTGGCGGACGCGCGGTTCCGCGTCGTCTCGCTGCTTCCGGCGTCGATAACCGTGCGGATGCTCTCCCTCCCCGGCGGCGGTGAGGCGGCCGAAATATCGCAACCGGACGACTACAACGGCTACGCGATTCGATACGACAGAGGAACCGGAAGCGTCGCCGGGGCCTCCTACGTCTTCACCAAAGGGACGCTACAAGAACGGACGAGATACGAATTCTCGCGGGACGCGACGGTGTTCAGCAGCCGTCTCGGACTTCTCGACACGACCGTCAGTCGGCCGTGAAAACTGACGGTCGTGAGCCGAGCGGTCGCTGAACCGCGTGTTTTTCGAATTCCGGAAGAGAGAAGAAACGAGCGGCGGTCAGGCTTTCCCCATTCCCTGAATCTGTTCGAGTTCGACCTCGACGCGGATTCCCGGCGGGAAGTCCATCTGGGCGACGCGGCGGGAGACGTCGTTGTGCCCGACGATCTCCAGCCGTCGGGTGTAGACGGTGTAATCCCAGCTTCGGAACTGTCGCCCTTCGTCGCCGGAGAGCGTCTTGTACTGTGGTACGCGATGTCGCTCCGGCGGGTCCGAATGCGGTCCGCGAAGGTCGGCCCCTTTCCGTCCGGCCAGCGAGCGAATGTCGGATACCACGCTGTCGAGAACGGGACGGTTCCCGCTCTGGAGTAGTATTTTCGTGATGAAGGTCATGGCTAGCTCTGTAGGCAGTACACAATCCTTCTACGTAAAACGTCTGCTTCCGACCCGAGGGATTCCTCCGCAGGAAATTCGACATTCACTAACGAACTATCACGAGGAATTCAAAACGGAGCGCGCTGGTGGCACGAAAATGCCCGTATTGGTTCGACATTCCTTTAATGGCTAACCTCGTAACTGAACACAATGGCAGTTAACGCTACGAGCGCGGGTGCGATCCTGTTCAGGGATACCCGCGGTCGACGAGAATACCTCCTCCTCAAAAGCCGACCGGGCGATTGGGAGTTCCCGAAAGGCGGCGTGGAGGGCGACGAAGAGCTACAGCAAACGGCGATACGGGAGGTGAAAGAGGAGGCCGGAATCGAGGACTTTCGGCTCCTCGACGGCTTCCGCGACGACTACAGTTACGTCTTCGAGGCGAACGGAACGACGATTCACAAGACCGTCCACCTGTTCATCGCCAAGTCCTACGAGGCCAGCGCGGAACTCTCGACCGAACATCGAGACCTGCAGTGGCGCGACTACGAGCAGGCGATAAACACCATCACGCAGGACGGACCGCGCGACATCCTCCGTGATGCGGACGAGTACCTCGACGAGTACGAGGACGCCTGAACGAAGAAAACGAACCGCGGATTTTTTCGAAGACTACCGTCGCCGAGCGAGCAACGCGACCGCCGCGAGCGCGACGACAGAGATACCGACGCCGAACCCGGGTTGACCGCTGCTGTCGGTGGTCGTCGTGGAGTCGTTCGACGTGGTGGTCGTCATGTTGGATTCATCGTACGTCGTCGGGGTGTTCGCCGCGGTCGTCCGCGACCCGCTCGTCCCGTCACCTTTGACGTTGAGACCGCCGTATTCGATGGTGGGAGCGCTGTCCCCGGTTCCGGCGTAGACGGTGATTCCGTACATGTTCGCGGGGAGTTCGCCGTCGACCGTCGTCTCGTTTTTCACGGTGAGTTCGTCGGCGCCGGCCTTCGTCGTCAAGGCCGAACCGTCTCCGCTCCCCGCTTTCGCGGTGTCGAACGTGAGGACGACGGTGCCGTCGCCGTCGCTGTCGGTGACGCTCGCGTTGAGCTTGTAGTCCATCGCGCCGCCGCCGAGTTGGACGGTCACGGCGTCCACGTCCTCCAGCGTGACGTTCATCGTAACCGTCTCACCCTGCTCGACCTCGTAGATGGAACGATTGAACGAGACCGTACCGTTCGCATCGTTCGACTGGAAGAGCGAGGGGGACTGTACAGCGGGATTGGTCGTGCTCGCCGCGTGTCCGGCGGAACCCGCCGCTGCGGGTCCGGCGAGGAGCGAGACGACCAACAGGGTCGTGAGGGCGTTTCGTAGGGTCATAGATATCGGGGTACCGGTACCGAAAACCGGTTTACTCGTCAGTTGACGAGAGGAGTCGATCTTTCCCATCTCCCAACAAATATTTTTTGATATCGCGTAGTCGAATCGCTTACCAGCGCTGGGAGAGAGGGTACCGTATGGACGAATCGGAGTTCGTCTTCGAACTGCGAACCTGCCGGTGGGTCGAGCGACGGTGGCCGCCCGACGGCGGCGACCGGGCCGTCCTCGTCTCCCGACAACTCGGAACGAAGCGCAGACGATGGGATACCGTCGTCATCGAGGTCGATGCGGACGCGTTCGCCCGCCGGGCAGACTTCGGTCGCCGTCGCCTGGACGGTGACATGCTCGGCGTCGTTCGACACGCTCCCGCTGAGTGGGAGTGGTACCGGGACGCCCTCCCCGACCCCGACTATCCGTGGCGGTACGTCCGCGAGACGATTCACGAGGCGGACGAACGGGGAATTTTGAAGGTGAGAAAGCGAAGCAACCGCCTCGAAATCAAACGGCGGTACGAGTACCCGGACTGGATTCGGCGCATCGTCGCCATCGAGAACAAACCGGACTTGGACGCCAGCGCGGCCCGCGACTTGCGACCGCAGTTGGAACGGGACGTTGCCCTCTCGCTGGCCGACGAGGTGTGGGTGGCGACGAACGCGACGGGCGAGACGGTCGAACCGGCACTGCTCGAATCGGTGCCGGTCGAGGCGGGAATTCTGACGTTCGACGGGCACGACGCCGCGGTGGCGTGGTACCCAAGGACGCTCGACGCGGGCACGCCGGGGACGCGAATCCTCGAACGACCCAGCGGCGGGAAGTACGACCAGTCGGCCGCCCGGTTCGAGTACGTCCCGCCCGAGGAGAAAGCAAGAAAGCGGCTCGAAATCGCGGAACGGGCGTACGAGCGAGGGTGGCGCACGTACACTCGGACGATGCGTCCGGACTGTCGGCACTTCGAACTGCGGCGGGAGGAGGCGTTGGTGTTGCCCTACTGTGACGCGAAATCCTGCCACCAGACCGCGCGGGAGTGTTCCGGGCGGTGCTCGGCGTTCGAACCCGAACCCCCGGCGTGGCGGCAGAAAGGATGGCCCATCGAGGGCGGGCCGGGGAACGCCAGCAAACGACTGCTTGAATCGCGTCGGGAACGCTATCGTCCGGGGCAGTCAGCGTCGGACGGCGAGTGATTCACCCGGACTCTTCGACCGTGATGTCGTCGCGGGCGACGGCGAGTTTGAAGGTCGGGACAGTTCGGTAGACGACCTCGACGACGCCCTTTCGTTTCAGACTCTGGAGCGCGGCGCGCACGTCGTCCACGTCGGGGTCGATATCGAACTCATCGCGGACGCTGTGCAGGACGGAGACGACGCTCGCCGACCGGTCGTCCGGGTCGGGAACGACGTCGAACACCTGTCGCTGGAGGGTCGGGACGCGGACGACGCTCGGCGCATCGTCCTCGTCGTCGGCGACCATGCCGGGCTCTACGTCCACGAGGTCGTTGGCCTCCGTCGTCGCGCGGATGTAGCTGTTCTCGTCGCGGTAGTAGTACTCCTTCAGTTCGCTTTCGAGATACTGGTGCACTTCGCTCCCGCTCTCCAACCCCCAGCGGTCCTGCAGTTCGCTGTTTTTCGTCGGTTGGAGTTCGACCAAATCGGCGAGACGGTCGCGGGCCTCCTCGGACAACGTCATTGTCGCGTGATTATGACGGGGGGTTATTTCCCAGTTCCGAAGCGTCACGAGGAATCACGGGGTGAGCGCGGGTCCGTCGCCGTCACCCACCCGTCCGCAACGATTAACCGAATACCCCGAGACATCCCACGCATGCCCGAATGGGACACGGTACGATACGAGTTTTCGGACGACGTTGCGACGCTCACGGTCGACCGCCCCGACCGACTCAACGCGTTGAACGTCGAAACGCTCCACGCGCTCCGCGAGGCCATCGTCGAAGCGGAGGCGGACGGTGCCCGCGCGCTCGTCCTCACGGGTGCGGGCGAGAAGGCGTTCATCGCCGGGGCCGACATCAGCTACATGCAGGACCTCTCCGTGACCGACGCACAGGAGTACGCGGAGTTGGGCCACGACGTCGCCGACTCGCTCGAAGCGTTTCCCGCGCCCGTCGTCGCCGCCATCAACGGCTACACGTTCGGCGGCGGGTGTGAACTCGCGCTGGCGTGTGACCTCCGGGTAGCGAGTTCGAACGCCGTCATCGGCCAGACCGAAATCGACCTCGGCATCATCCCCGGGTGGGGCGGCACCCAGCGACTCTCGCGGTTGGTCGGCGACGAACTCGCCCGTCGGCTCATCTTCTTCGGCGAGCGCATCGACGCACAGGACGCCCACGAGATGGGGCTGATAGGCGAAGTCGTCGCTCCCGACGAACTCGACGCCCACGTAGAGGAGATGGCGACCGACCTCGCGGAACGCCCGGCGTTCGCCCTGCAAGCCGCGAAGGAGGCGCTGAATCAGGTGCAGGAAGGAACCCAGTCGGCGGGACTGCGCTACGAGCGTCGGCTGTGGAGTTCGCTGTTCGGCACGCACGACCAGCGAGAGGGGATGGCGGCGTTCGTCGAGGACAGGGACCCGAACTTCGACTGAGGGAGAAAAGCGTTTTCAATCCTGCGGCGTCGGACGGGCGTCCGGGGGTTTCGTAACCGTCTCTTCGACCTGCGTGTAGACGAGGGCGGCCCCGAGCGCCGCGAGGACGCCGCCGACTTCGAACGGCACTTGGAAGCCGAACTTGACGAGGAACCCCGAGGAGAGCGGCCCGATGGCGGTGCCGAGACCGAACGCCATGGTGAGCAGGGAGAGTTGCGTCCCGGACTGCCCCTTTCGTGCGATGTCGCCCGCGAGCGCCAGCGCGGGGGCGAACACGAGCGCACCGGCGACGCCCTGGACGAGGCGGGCGATCAGCATCTCCACCGGCGTTCCGACGAAGCCCTGTACCACCGTGGCGGGGACGAGCAGGACGAGTCCGGCGACGATGAACTGTTTTCGGCCGTAGCGGTCCGTCGCACGGCCGATAGGCGTCTGGAGGGCGACCTGTGCGAGGACGAACGCCGCGAACTCGATGCCGAACCACAGTTCGTTCTGTCCGAGTCGCCGGTTGATGGTCGTCTCCAGCGTCGAAATCAACGCGATGCTGATGGCCATGAACAGCGAGGCGAGCGCCAGCGTGAAGATTGGGTCGAGACCGCCGCGCGAGCCGAGAATCGTGATGGAGAAGTCGTCGGCCGCCTCGGCGTCGGCCTGTTCGGGGTCGCTCACGAGCAACGTGACGAGCGCGAAGCTGATGAGCGCCCCCAAGGAGGCGATGTAGAAGGCGGATTCGAAGCCGGTCATGTGAATGCCCGCCACGGTGTAGGGACCGTTGTGAACCAGCGCACCGGCCGCTATCGGCCCGGCACCGAATCCGAGCAGTCGGAACGTGTTGAACACGCCCATGTTTCCGCCGCGGTTCTCGTCCGACGCGAGGTCGTTGACGAGCGCGATGGTGCACGGGATGGTGAAGGCCACGCCGATACCCTGAACGGCGCGAATGGCGACGAGCGCTGGGTAGCTACTGGCCAAGGAGAAGGAGAAGTTCGTCACCGCCAGAATTCCCAGTCCGAGCAGGATGAACACTTTCCGCCGCTCGGATTTGTCCGAGAGGTATCCCGCGAACGGTTGCGTGAAGCTGTTCAAGAAACCGAACAGGGAGAGGACGATGCCCGTGATGGCCGTCGCTGTGAGTCCGAAAGAATTCCCGGTTATCACGCCGCTGGTAATGTAGAGCGGGAGAACGATGATGAGAAACGAATTGCCAGCCGAGTCGGCCATCCGTGCAATCGCCAAAGCTAGCACTCGCCTGTCTACACTGAACATTCGAGTCGAAATACCGACTGCACGGTGAAGACAGTTGTGATGGCGGTCGTCGTGGCAGCAATCGTCGGGGCGAGGGAGCGGTAACGGCGGTTCGAGAGGGGGAGCGCGATAACACCTAAGCACGACCGCGGCGTCTGTGCTACCATGACACAAAGAGTCAAGTACAATCGGGTCGAGTCGGTGCTTCGGGAACTCTCCTATCCCATTCTGCGTGAGGACGCGGCCATCGAGTTGGACGAGACGACGCTCGTCCTCGCCGAGGGCGAGGAGAACCTCGGCGGCCTCATCGCCCAGACCGACCAAGAGGAGTACGAGTCCGCGCGCGACCTCGAAACGGAGGTCAACAACGTTCTCCCGCGCGAAGCGGTCGGCGAACCGTACCAGTCGGAGGGGGAGGGATAAGCGAAAAAAGCGCGGAAAGCACGCTACTTAAATGGCCGCGTTTGTTAGTCCGGGACAACAATGGAGTTCTGTGACGAGTGCGGTTCCATGATGAAAGCAAACGACGGGTTCTGGGTCTGTGGTAGCTGCGGCCACGAGACTCCGCGGGGCGACGCCTCGGAGTACGTCATCACCGAGGACCAAGAGGCGAGCGAAATCATCGAGAGCGGCGGCGGTAGTAACGGCCTCCCGACGACCGAGGTGCAGTGTCCCAACTGTGACAATGACAAAGCCTACTGGTACCTCCAGCAGATTCGCTCGGCCGACGAGAGCGAGACCCGCTTTTTCGTCTGCACCGAGTGCGAACACAAGTGGCGCGAAGACGACCACTAAATCGGCTTTCTCGCGGCGCGGTTTCGCTTCCATTTCGATGAGCTGACCCTCGAAACGAGGAGTCACCAATAGACTCCGTTTCTGGCCGTGTTTTCGTCTTTCCAGTTGTCCTCGAAAACCCCCGACGCCACGAACCGCACTGGAAACGCGCTGATGCAAAGTCGAGTAACCGCCTCGGCGCGTGCGACAGCAGGCCTTCAACTGAAGGCCTGCTGGCTATCGCGCGAGGGACGACTGAGTGAACGCGAAGGAGTCGGTTGGGGAGGGTGTGGACGGTTGCGGTTTCATCGACGTCTGTATTTGCAGTCACAGAAGTACCGGAACTATCTCATAACGAGCGGACGGGGGCTTTCGAGGCCTCGCTTGTAGTAACCTCGTTCACCCTAAAACCGGACTTCCCTCGCTACTACTCCCCACGTCTTCCTCGAAGTCGTCCGTCAACCCTTAAGACGAATCGCCGACAACAGTTCAGGCAATGTTTGACGCGGACGACCTCGACGAAATCCGCCGGGGGAAAGACGAGTGGGAAGCGGAGACGCTCGACCCGACGCTGGAGCGGTTCGGCGAGCGAAAGGAGGAGTTCACGACCGACACGGACGGACAGACGGTAGAGCGCCTCTACACGCCGAACGACGTCGCCGACACGGACTACGAGGAGGACCTCGGCTATCCGGGCGAGAACCCCTACACGCGCGGCGTCTACCCGACGATGTACCGCGGGCGACTCTGGACGATGCGCCAGTACGCCGGGTTCGGGACGGCCGAAGAGACCAACGAGCGGTATCACTACCTCATCGACAACGGCCAGACGGGGCTGTCGGTGGCGTTCGACCTGCCGACGCAGATGGGCTACACCTCCGACGCCGCGATGTCGGCCGGGGAAGTCGGGAAGTCGGGCGTCGCAATCGACTCGCTCGCGGATATGGAGGCGCTGTTCGACGGGATTCCTCTGGACGAGGTGAGCACGTCGATGACCATCAACGCGCCCGCATCGGTGCTATTGGCGATGTACATCGCGGTGGGCGACCGGCAGGGCGTCTCCCGCGAACAGCTCCGCGGAACGATTCAGAACGACCTGCTCAAGGAGTACATCGCGCGGAACACGTACATCTTCCCGCCCGAACCGTCGATGCGCATCATCACGGACATCTTCGAGTTCTGCACCGAGGAGGTGCCGAAGTTCAACACCATCTCGATTTCCGGCTATCACGTCCGCGAGGCGGGCGCGACGGCGGCACAGGAACTCGCGTTCACGCTCGGCAACGGTATCGAGTACGTCGAGGCGGCGCTCGACGCGGGGTTGGACGTGGACGAGTTCGCGCCGCAGCTCTCCTTTTTCTTCAACGCGCACAACGATATTCTGGAGGAGGTATCGAAGTTCCGCGCCGCGCGGCGGATGTGGGCGACCATCATGGAGGAACGCTTCGGCGCGGAGAATCCCAAATCGAAACAGCTCAAGTTCCACACCCAGACGGCGGGGTCGACGCTCGCCGCCCAGCAGATAGAGAACAACGTCGTCCGGGTGGCGTATCAGGCGCTGGCGGCCGTCCTCGGAGGGACCCAGAGCCTGCACACGAACGGCAAGGACGAGGCGCTGGCGCTCCCGACGGAAGAGAGCGTGCGGACCGCGCTCCGCACCCAGCAGATTTTGGCCCACGAGAGCGGCGTCGCGGACACCATCGACCCGCTGGCGGGGAGTTACTACGTCGAGGCGCTGACGGACGACTTGGAGGAGGAGGCCTTCGACCTGCTCGACACCATCGACGAGAAGGGCGGGATGCGCTCGGCCATCGAGAGCCAGTGGGTCCAGCGCCAGATTCAGGACGTGGCCTACGACCGCCAACAGGAGATAGAGTCCGGCGAGCGGACCATCGTCGGCGTCAACGAGTTCGAGGTGGACGAGGAACCCGAGATGGATATCCAGGAGGTCACGGAGGAGGACGAACGCCGACAGATAGACCGCCTGAACGAGGTCCGTGAGGAACGAGACGACGGGGAAGTCGAGGAGACGCTGACCGCACTCCGCGAGGCCGCGGAGGGAGACGACAACCTCATGCCGTACATCGTGGACGCGGTGAAGGCCTACGCGACGGTTGGCGAAATCTGTAACGTGCTCCGGGACGTGTTCGGCGAGTATCGACCGGGAACGGCGATTTAATCGGGCGAGTCGAGCCGACGAGTACCTCGCCATCGTGGTCCGCGATCGTCTCCCCGGTAGCGGGAAGGTACTCGTCCATGAAACGGTCCACGCCGGTTACTCCGTCGACGGCGATACCGTATCCCTTTCGTTGCGTGTCGTGGGACATCCTTCTTCCCCCACCGTCGGCCGACACCGAACTCCCCGGTCCGACGGATGCATACCGTGTCAAATTCTGCCACGATGAACGTATGGGCACGGTCCCCCGGTTCGAGGAGAGTAGGGACCGTAGTTCGCCGCTCAGACGTGCTCCAACAGCGCGTCGATGTCGTCCGCCGTGTTGAAGACGTGAACGGAGGCGCGGACGGAGTTGTTCGGATACGGCAGCGAGCGGATGCGAATCCCCTCGCCAGCGAGTCGTTCGACGAACGCGTCCGGGTCGTCCACTCCGAAGGTCACGAGGCCGGACTCGTACTCGCGGGGACTCAGCAATCGCGCGTCGTCGGACGCGACGAGGCCTTCCTTCAGTCGGTCGGTCAGCTCCCGGATTCGGTTCTCGATGGTGTCGTAGCCGACTTCCTCGATGACGTCGATGGCTTCCCCCAGTCCGGCGTACGGTGCGGGCGAGACGGTTCCCACTTCGAGTCGGTGCGCGCCGGGTTCGTAGGCGTATGCCTCGGCGTTAGGGTCCTCCACGCTCCGGTAGCCGATGTGGGCCGGGTGCAGATGGCGTTCCGCCCCCGAACGGACGGAGACGAATCCGGCACCGAACGGACCCAGCAACCACTTGTGACCGGCACCGGCGACGAAATCGGCGTCCCATTCGGTCACGTCGACCGCCATCTGGCCGGGACACTGCACCGCATCCACGAGAACGAGCGCACCGGCATCGCGGGCGATGTTGGTGAGTTCCCGCACCGGAAGCATCGTCCCGTGCGTCCACGTCAGCGCGCTGAAACAGACGAGTTTCGCGTCGGCTACGGCGTCTTTCACCGCATCGAGGTTGAGTTGTCCGTCCTCGCTCGGAACAACGTCCGTCTCCACGCCCTGTCGCTCCAACCGCTTCCACGGGAGGATGCCCGAGGAGTGTTCGAGGTCGGTTCGAACCACGCGGTCGCCGTGCTCCCAATCGAGCGCGGCGGCGATTCGGTTGATGCCGTCCGTCGTGCTCTGGGTCAGCGCGATTTCCTCGGGGGTCGCACCGAGGTGGTCGGCGACCGTCTTCCGAGTCCGGTCCAGCACGTCGAACGTGAACGGATACATCCCCTCGTCGGCCGGTGTCTCGTACTCGTGGCGTTCGAGACAGGATTCGTTGGCCTCGACGACGCGGGTCGGGCTGGGGCCGCTCGCGCCCGTGTTCATGTACGTCGTCCGTTCGAGCGCGGGGATGTCGGCTCGCAAGGCAGTGGGTTCCATCGGATACAATCATGCACGGTACGCCTAATAATTCCCACCTCGCGGCAATCCGGTCGGTCGAATCACCACCGTTATGCCGCGATACGGCCATCGTTTCCGCATGCAGATAGACCACATCGGCATCGCGACCGACGATGCGGCCGGACTCGCGGAGACGTACGAAGCGCTGTTCGACGCCCCCGTCGCCCACGAGGAGGAGTTCGACGGACTCCGCGTCGTCTTCCTCGATTTCGGTGGAAGCTACTTCGAACTGCTCGAACCGCTCGAAGACGACACGATTTCCCGGTATCTCGACAAGAACGGCGCGGGCATCCACCACGTCGCGCTCGAAACCGACGACATCGAGGGCGCGCTCGAAACGGCGCGCGACCGCGGCGTCGAATGCATCGACGAGGAACCTCGACCCGGCGCGTGGGGCCACGACGTCGCGTTCCTCCACCCGAAATCGACGGGCGGCGTGCTCGTCGAGTACGTCGAGCATTAAATCGGTCGTTAAAACCAGTCGTCCGCACGCAGTTCGTTCGCGGGAAGCATCCGAGAGGGTGGTTCAGCGAACCACGCCGCCCCGTTGAGTTCGCCGCTCTGAATCGAGATGTCTCCGTCCAGATAGTCGGCATCGAAGAAGACTAACAGAAGGTGGAGGCATTTCTCGTCGTCGTTTTCGGGGACCACGGTTAGCCGACGAAGCAGGAACGGGTCCGCGAGTTCGCATGTGACGTTGGTCTCCTCTTCGACCTCTCGAACAGCGGCCTCCTCGGACGTTTCACCGTCCTCGCGTCCGCCGCCCGGAAGACCCCACGAATCCGCTCCCCGATTGAGAATCATCAGCGCCCGTGGACAGTCGTCGAACGCCCCGTCAGGCATCGAATCGCTGAGCGGGGCGGCGTCTTCGGGTCGACGGACGACCCACGCGTACGCACCCCCCGTGTACCCGTCGCGGGCGTATCCGACCAATTCCTCGAACTTTGCGATACCGGTTTCCTGTGTCCGCTCTTCGACCGGAACGTCGCCGTACTCGTCCAGCAGTCGATTCATCCGACGTTCGACCGCGGCCCGATTGACTTCGAAAGACATGATTCTCACGAATAATGGCGGAAATATAATTGAACCGGAACGACGATACGCTCGACGGTTACTCGAACGAAATCACGAGAGTTCGTAAAACGAACGAGGCGTCTCAGAACCGAGTTCCGGCGTTCACTTGAACCGGAACGTCTCCAGATTCTTCGGTGCGAACGTGCGGATGTTGAAGTCGTGGTAGAGCGACGAGGAGAGGTCTTGGGTCGAACTCTCGTCGCCGTGGACACAGAGCACCTTCTCGGGGCGGGGGTTCATCGTCTTGACGAAGTTCATCAGCCCGGCGCGGTCCGCGTGGCCGGAGAAACCGTCCACGGTTTCAACGTCGAGTTCGAGGTTAAGCGTCTTGTTCCGACCGCCGCGTCCGTTGATCGGGATTTCGTCCCATCCGCTCTGGATGCGACGACCGAGGGTTCCCTGTGCCTGATAGCCGACGAACACCATCGTGCTGTCCGGGTCCGGACCGACGTGTTCGAGCCACGACATGATGGGCCCGCCGGTGACCATCCCGGACGTCGAGAGGATGATACACTGGTCGCCGTCCGCGACGTCCTGTCGTTCCTCCTCGCCGCCGTCGATGTGATTGAACTGCGGCGCGAGGAACGGGTTCTCGTCCTCGTGGAAGATACGGTCTCGGAGGTCGTCGCGCAGGTATTCGGGGTACGTCGTGTGGATGGCCGTCGCCTCCCATATCATCCCGTCGAGGTGGACGGGCATGGTCGGGATGTCGCCGTTGCGCATCGCCTCCTCAATGACGAGCATCATCTCCTGTGACCGCCCGACCGCGAACGCGGGGATGACGACCTTGCCGCCCTTTTCGTAGGTCTCGTTGATGACCTTCTTGAGTTTCTCCTCCGAATCCTTCTGGTCGGTCTGGTAGTCGTTCCGACCGCCGTAGGTCGATTCGAGGATGAGCGTTTCGACGCGCGGGAAGTCGTTCACCGCGCCGTTGAACAGGCGCGTGTCGGTGTAGTGAATATCGCCGGAGAACGCCACGTTGTACAGGCCGTCGCCGATGTGGAAGTGCGTGACCGCGGAGCCGAGGATGTGACCCGCGTTGTGGAACGTGAGTTTCACGTCGGGCGCGATATCCGTGACGTCGCCGTACTCCAGCGGGATGGTGTGCTTGAGCGCTTCCCGAACCATCTCGCTCTCGTACGGCGGGACGCGGCCCTCCTTCGCGGCCACGTCGAGGTAGTCGAGTTGGAGCAGTCCCATCAGGTCGCGGGTCGGTTCGGTCGTGTAAATCGGGCCGTCGTAGCCGTACTTGAACAGGAGCGGGATGAGCGCGCTGTGGTCGAGGTGAGCGTGGGTGAGCACCACCGCGTCGATGGTAGCTGCCCCCGCGCCGAGTGCCTCCTCGACTTGGAGGTACGGCACGTCGTCGGAACCGGGCTTGTCGCCACAGTCGATGAGGATGCGGGTTTCGGGCGTCGAGAGGATGAAGCTCGCCCGACCGACTTCGCGGCAACAGCCGAGCGTCGTGACGCGAACCCACTCCTCGTCGCTCATCTCCTCGCGGTGTATCTGTCGGCCGACCTTCTCCAGGATGTTGCGACGGTCGTCGCGCTCCTGTTTGAGGAAGTTCCGGACGTTTGAAACCGTCGAGGATTCGATGGGCGGCGTCCTGACGACTTCGGGCGTCCAGCCGACTTCTTGGGTTATCTCTCGGAGCGTACTGCCGTGTTTGCCGATGACCATTCCGGGTTTCTCGGCCTGGATGACGACTTCACCGGTATCGGCGTGGAAGTCGAGGTCCGTCACGCCCGCCTCCTCGGGGATGACGTCGAGGATGTCCTCGCGCGCCGTGTCGGGGCGTGAGAGGACGTCGGGGTCGGGACGAACCGTGATGCGCTTTCGCAGTTGGCTCGCCAGCTTTCGGATCAGGTCGCCGTTGCGCGCGAACTTCTTCGGGTCGCGCGTGTAGACGACGAGTTCCGGTCCTTCGTACTTGACGTCGGATACCGAAATGTCGCTCGGGAGTTCGCTCGTAATCGTTGCTTTGAGGTCTTCGAGTTGTTGCTCTACTTTACTCATGGTGAAAACAGTCCGCTTCGTCCGTTGGGAGAGCGAATGCTGTTGGTCCGGCGTATCTGGGATTGTCGCAGTCGGTGGTTTCGAACACCGTGACCACTACGACGTATACAGCACAGCATAGATTGTCTCGCTTGTTCTGCGGGATTGGAGCATACGCGTCAACGCGCATAATGTGGTCCTGGTCTCCGAAAGCAAACTGCTCATGGGTGACACAGGAAAACCCGCTTATCCCCCACTAAACGGTGTGGTTATAAAAGCCTTCTCAAAACCCCTAAATCTACTCTGCACGACGTATTCCCCATGCGACTCACCCCTGCGACCGTCGCGGACGAACACGAGTGGGTTCGGGAACGAACGGAAGTCGTGATGCTCATCGACGACGTTCGAGCGAATCTCGGCGAGGCGTTCGGCACGGAGGTCGATTCCGTCTCCGCCGCCGACTACCGACGCGAAGTGAACGCCGTGTTCGCCGACGGCGACCTCGCGGTGAACGTCGCCGCGCTCGTCGCCCTGCTCCGCGACCTCGACGTCGAAAACGACTACCCCGGATTCGTCGTGGACGAACTCCTCGGCCGGGAACTCGCCGGAATGATCGCGGGCAACCAACCCCTTCGCCTCCTCGGCGAGGCCACGTTCCACTACGCGGATATCATGCACCACGTGGACGACGAGGCGGCGGGCGTGGACGACTTGGACGCCGCCCTCGCCGCCGGATTTCAGACGCGACTGCCGGGGTGGGACTGGACGGAAGGCGAGAGTCCGTTTTCGGTGGAGTGAGTCAGACCTCGGCGTCTGCGTCCACTTTGAAATGTCGCCCGCCGCGCATCATGTCGAAGCCGAAGAACGCGAGCGAGAGCGCGCCGACCGCGTTCACCGCAATCCAGCCGAGTCCGTTGTCGGCGAGAACGCCGGTGAGCAGGAACGACACCGCGAGGCAGACGTATCCCAGACCGGCTAACCGATACCAGCCCACGTCCCACGGCAGTTCGACGCCGGAGAGTATCAACAGGAGGCCGCCGAGGATGCCGACTCCGAACTGCGCGAGTTGTTCGAGGTGGGACAACGCGCGGGGTCCGAACAGGACGAGAAAACCGGCGTTCAGCAACAGCATGAACGCTCCGAGCCACTTGAACCACCGCCGCTTCGGCCCGCCCGTGGGTGCGCTGATGACCGGCGCTTTCATGATTTCGTGTTGGTTGACTGAACGTAAATAACTTCTTTCGATGATTTCGCGGGGGTCAAAACGACAACCGCAGGAGATACGACACCAACACCGACAGGGAGAGACAGAAGAAACCCACATCGGCCAGTCGGCGCTTTTCGACGTTCCATGTGTGGTCGGTGGTCGAAAGGAGAAGGAGGAGTCCACCGCCCGTGCCGAGCGTGGTTTGGACGAGTAAACTCGGGTCGCCCAGTACGTGAAAATCGAGTGCGACCACCATTCCGAGGTGGAGAATCAAAACGAGAACCCCGAGCCAACGTATCGCGCGTTGGCCGACACCGAGCGTCGGAGCGGAAATCGTCGGCGCTCTCATGAGATCGTGTTGGATAACTGGCGTTAAAAAACTTCGTTCACCTGTCTTCGACCCGCAGGTCGAACCCCCAGTCGAATTCCGTCATCGGGTTGTCGTCAGCCGTTTCGGTCGTGACATCCGGCCCCTCTGACCGTTCGGAACACTGATTAAATCTGGGAGACAGCGAACGGACATGCAACCCGCGACGCTCTGCTACCTCCTTCGCGGCGACGAAATCCTCCTCATCCGCAAGAAGCGCGGCCTCGGCGAGGGCAAACTCGTCGGTCCCGGCGGAAAGGTCGAGGACGGCGAGACCCCCCGCGAGGCCGCGGTTCGAGAAGTCGAGGAGGAGGTTCGCGTCTCCGTTGAGAATCCGACCAAGGTCGGCGAGTTCGAGTTCGTCTTCGGCGAGAATCCGGAGATGTTCGTCCACGTCTTCCGCGCCGAGGAGTTTTCGGGAGAACCCCGAGAGACCGAGGAGGCCGACCCGCGGTGGTTCGACGTCGAGGACATGCCCTACGGCGAGATGTGGGAGGACGACCGCCTCTGGATGCCGTATTTGCTCTCGGGTGAGACGTTCTCGGGATGGTTCCGGTTCGATTCGGACGGCGACGAGATGCTCGAACAGGAGTTGGAAACGGGCGTAGGCTTTTGAGTGTGGGTTCGTTTGTATCGACGAATCGAGTTCGTTTTTCGGCGACGGTTCGGTGGTCGCGACGAGTCGTGGCTGGTTTTGCTGTGAGTACAAATACAGACGTCACTGAAATCGCCACCGCAACCGCACCACACGCCTCCCCAACCGACTCCTTCGCGTTCACTCAGTCATCCCTCGCGCTTGCCAGTCGGCCCGCAACCGACCGCAGGTCGCGGGCCGTCTGCTGCACGCGCCAGCGTGGCTGGTCGATATGGCGCACCTCGTCGTTTCGGGTGGTGCGCGGTCCTCGTGAGCGACGAAGGAGCGAACGAGAGGACATCCTTCGAACGTCCAAAATCCCACGTCCCTCCCTCGCTTCAGGACATTTAAGAGTGCAACCGGACTGGATAGGAGTAATGAGCAACGACGACCAGGAACTCGGCATCACCGAGTCCAAATCGTACAGTCCCGGCGACTGGTACGCCGAAGTCGTACTGAAGGCGGGTCTCGCCGACTACGCGCCCATGGGCGGGTTCATCGTGACCCGGCCGCGCGGCTACGCCCTCTGGGAGGGCCTGCAGGACCACCTCGACGGCTGGTTCAAGGACACGGGCGCGCAGAACGCCTACTTCCCCGCGCTCATCCCCGAGAGCTACCTCGAACGGGAAAGCGACATCGTGGAAGGGTTCGACCCGGAAGTCGCGTGGGTGACCCACGGCGGCCACGACGAACTCGACGAGCGCCTCGCGTTTCGCCCCACCAGCGAGAGCATCATCACGCCGTTCATGAGCCAGTGGGTGCGGAGCCACCGCGACCTGCCGCTCCGACTCAACCAGTGGTGTAGCGTGATTCGGTGGGAAGCGACGGACACGAAGCCGTTCTTCCGCACGAAGGAGTTCCTCTGGCAGGAGGGTCACACCGCACACGAGACCCGCGACGAGGCGTGGGACGAGACGATGACCCGACTCGACCAGTACCAGCGCGTCTTCGAGGAGGTGCTGGCGATTCCGGTCATGCCCGGCCGCAAGCCCGAACACGACAAGTTCCCCGGCGCGGACACCACGACGACGGTCGAGGCCCTGATGCCCGACGGCAAGTCGGTGCAGGGCGCGACCAGCCACTACCTCGGGCAGGGCTTCGCCGAGGCGTACGACCTCTATTTCACCGACGAGAACGAGGACGAACGCGTGGCCCACACAACCTCGTGGGGACTGTCGTGGCGCGCGCTCGGGGCGCTCATCATGACCCACAGCGACGAGCAAGGGTTCGTCTGCCCGCCCACGCTCGCGCCCGAGCAGGTCGTCATCGTCCCGATTTGGCAGGAGGAGAACCGCGAGGAAGTGCTCTCGTACGCCGAGGGCATCGCGGAGGACCTCGAAGACGCGGGCGTCCGCGTCGAACTCGACGACCGCGACGAGCGCAACCCCGGCTTCAAGTTCAACGAGTGGGAGCTGAAGGGCGTCCCCGTCCGCTTCGAAATCGGCCCGCACGAGGTCGAGGACGACGAGATTACGGTCGTTCACCGACCCGACGGTGAGAACGTCGTGGAGGACCGCGCGGACATCGCCGAGACCGTCGAGGACCACTTCGACGCGGTGTTCGACAAGATGTACGAGGCGGCCGAGGAGACCCTCGAAGATAACATCCGCGAGGCCGACTCCCGCGCCGACATCCTCGGCACCATCGGCCAGCACGGCGGCTACGTGAAGACCGCGTGGTGCGGCGACGAGGACTGTGAGACCGAAATCAAGGACCAGATTTCGGCGGAAATCGTCATGGTGCCCCTCGACCGCGACGAGGAACCCTGCGGCGACGAGTGTTCCATCTGCGGCGACGAAGCGGAGGAGACGGCGTACTTCGCCAAATCGTACTGAACGCGCGATTTCCCTTTTTCTCGCCGAGTGCCGAGCATGACATGTGAACCTTGGATTAGATAGTCCCGCGCGTGCAACGAGGCACCATGCCGCGGTACGTCACACTCGACGACACGTACGAAGCCGCCCGCGAGAACTTCTCGTGGAACCTCCCCGAGAGCTTCAACGCCGCACACGACCTGCTCCGCAAGCACGACGACCCGAAGGGATCCGTGGCGCTCTTCCAAGCGTATCCGGACGGGCGGCGGGAGACGTACACCTTCCGCGACATCGACGTGCTGTCGAATCGGGTCGCCAATGCTCTCTCGAATCTCGGCGTCGGATTCGGCGATAGGGTCGCCGTCGCCCTCCCGCAGAAACCCGAAAATCCCATCACCCACCTCGCGTGCTGGAAACTCGGCGCGGTGTCGGTGCCGCTGTCGGTGCTGTTCGGGTCCGAGGCGCTCGGCTATCGACTCGACGACAGCGGCGCGAAAGTCGCCGTCGTGGACGCGTCGGTTCGCCCGACGGTGGACGCGGTTCGGGACGACTGCCCCGACCTCGAACACGTGGTCGAGGTGGACGGGGACGCCGGTGATGGACGGGACGCCGACGGGGAGGCGCTCGACTTCGAGGAACTCCTTCGGGACGGCGGACGCTCGTTCGACATCGCGGAGACGACGCCCGAGACGCCCGCCATCGTCATGTACACGAGCGGAAGCACGGGTCCGCCGAAAGGCGTCCTCCACGGACACCACGTGTGGGTGGGGCACTGCCCGACGTACTCGATGGTATTCGAGCGAAACGTCCTCGGGAAAACGGTGGCGTGGACCCCCGCGGATTGGGCGTGGATCGGCGCGCTCGGCGACCTGCTCTTTTCCTCGTGGCACTACGGCCGCCCGGTCGTCGGCTATCCGATGGGGAAGTTCGACGCCGAGGAGGCGTTCGAACTCGTGGAGGAGTTCGGCGTCACGGACGCGTTCGTCCCGCCGACGGCCATCCGCATGATGATGGAGGTGTCCGACCCGACCAACGCCTACGACCTCGACCTCGATGCGATCAGCACCGGCGGCGAACCGCTGACGCCCGAGATTCTCGCGTGGGCGGAGGAGGAACTGGCGGGCGTCGCGGTGAACGAACTGTACGGCCAAACGGAGGCGAACCTGCTCGTCGCCAACTGTCGGGACTGGTTCGAGGCGAAACCGGGGAGCATGGGGAAACCCGTTCCGGGCCACGACGTCGCCATCGTTGACCCCGACACCGGCGAGGAACTGCCGCGCGGCGAGGTCGGCCAAATCGCGGTGCGAAACCCCACAGAACCCGCGATATTCGAGGAGTACTGGAACGCCCCGAGGAAAACCGAGTCGGTTCGGGTCGGCGACTGGCACCTCACCGGCGACCTCGCTGTGCAGGACGAGGACGACTACATCTGGTTCAAATCGCGCGACGACGACCTCATCATCACGAGCGGCTACCGCGTCGGACCCGGCGAAATCGAGAAAGCCGTCCTCGAACACGAGTCGGTCGAACAGGTCGGCGTCGTCGGCGTCCCGGACGACACGCGCGGGGAAATCATCGCGGCGTTCGTCCAACCCGTTTCGGGAGTCGAGGGATCCGACGCGCTCCGCGAGGAGATACGGACCCTCGTCCGGGAGCGCCTCGCCGAGTACGAGTATCCGCGTCGAATCGAGTTCGTCGCCCGACTGCCCCAGACGACGACCGGGAAGATTCAGCGAACGGAGTTGCGGGAGCGGGCGGTCGAGGAATCCGGTTCGTGAGGGATTGGTATAAATTCGCATACGTATTGCTCTGACGCCTCCAGGCGGGTATTATAAACCGTTTAGACCGCGGACCGGCTGTTTTCCGTCGAAAGGCCGCTCACCGACGCGGCGAGCGGTCGCTACTACAACAATGTTTTCGAGTCCGACGTTCGACGACGGGGTGCCACACGAACGAATCGACGCCGACGAGTGGGAGGACATCTACGTCGTCGGCGACGTCCACGGCTGTTTGCCGGAACTCGAATCGCTTCTCGACGACCTCGCGCCGTCCAACGACGACCTCGTGGTGTTCGTCGGCGACCTGATTCGCAAAGGTCCCGACAGCATCGGCGTCGTCGAGTTGGTTCGGGAGAACGACAACTTCCGCTCGGTTCGGGGAAACAACGAGCAGAAACTCCTCGACGGGGGCGTCGAACTGGACGAGTTCGGGGAGGCCGAAATCGAGTACGTTCGGAGCCTTCCGGCGGCGATTTCGTGGGACGGCGCGCTCGTCGTTCACGGCGGCGTGGACCCGCGAAAGCCGCTTTCGGAACACTCCATCGACGACCTCGAAACGACGCGCTCGCTGGACCCGGACGGAAGCTACGACCGACCGTTCTGGTTCGAGGAATACGACGGGCCGCGGCGGGTGTTCTTCGGTCACACCGTCCTCGAACGGCCGGTCGAACAGGAGTGGGCCGTCGGGTTGGACACGGGGTGTGTCTACGGCGGGACGCTCACGGCGTACGAGTATCGCGCTGACGAGTTCGTCACCAAGCCGTCCCAGAGAACTGGCAAGAACAGAAGCGAGGACTCCATCGTCACTCCGCGAACCCACTGAAACCTCGGTCCCAGAAAATCGCCCTCCGCGACCAGCCATGCCACAACACGAGTTACCGGACGACGATGACGAGGAAACGACGTCCGAAAACGCGACCATCGACCTAACGGACTCCAAGTACTACCTGAACCGAGAGTTGAGCCAACTCGAATTTCAAAAGCGGGTGCTTCACGAAGCGATGGACGAGCGCAACCCGCTGCTGGAGCGCGTGAAGTTCCTCGCCATCTTCACGACGAACATGGACGAGTTCTTCCGCAAGCGGGTCGGCGGCCTGAAACAGCAGATGGCGGCCGACGTGACCGAACTGTCGCCCGACGGTCGGACGCCGCGGGGACAGTGGGACGAAATCCTCGACGTGACGCGGGAGATGTTCCGCCAGCAGTCGGACTGTTATCGGGACGTGATTCACGGCGAACTGGCGGCCGCGGGTATCGAAATCGTATCGTACGACGCCCTGTCGTCCGCGGAGCGGGACGACCTGCGCGCGTATTTCGAGGCGTCCGTCCTTCCCACGCTCACGCCGCTGACGTTCGACCCGGCCCATCCGTTTCCGTTCATCTCGAACCTGAGCCTCTCGTTGGCGGTGCTGACTCGGAAGGACGACGAGTCGGAGACGACCTTTTCGCGCGTGAAGATTCCGAAAAACAGGCCGCGTCTCGTCCGAATAGGCGACGAGACGCGATACGTCCTGCTGGAGGACGTCATCCGGGCCAACCTCGACCTCCTCTTTCCGGGCACGGAGGTCATCGACCACTCCACGTTCCGCGTCACCCGAAACGCGGAGGTCGGGAAGGACGAGGAGGTCGCGGAGGACCTCATCGACATGATAGAGTCGGTGCTCCGGGAACGTCGGTTTGCCACCGTCGTTCGCCTCGAAATCGAGGAGGGGATGCCCGACGAGGTTCGGGAGTTGCTGGTCGAACAGCTCGGCGTGGACGAACGCGAAGTGTTCTGCCTCCCCGAACCGCTCGACTTCCGGGATTTCATGGACCTGACGGACTGTGACCGACCCGACCTGAAAACCGCTCCGTGGACGCCACAGCCCCATCCTCGTCTTTCCGGCGGGACCCCCGACGAATCCGTGGACGTGTTCGAGGAGATTCGACGCAACGACGTGCTCGTCCATCACCCGTATCACTCCTTCGAGGAGACGGTCCAGAAGTTCCTGCGGCAGGCCGCGACGGACCCCGACGTGCTCGCCATCAAACTCTCCATCTATCGGACCGCGAGCGACTCGAAGGTCGTCGAGAGCCTCATCGAGGCGGCGAGGAACGGAAAACAGGTCGCGGTGATGGTCGAACTCAAGGCGCGATTCGACGAGGAGAACAACATGGAGTGGGGCAAGAAGTTGGAGGAGGAAGGCATCCACGTCGCGTACGGGACCATCGGCTACAAGACCCACAGCAAGACCGCGCTCGTCGTCCGCGAGGAGGAAGACGGTGTGCAATTGTACTCCCACGTCGCCACCGGAAACTACCACTCGGAGACGGCGAAGACGTACACCGACCTCGGACTGCTGACCGCGGACCGCGAAATCGGGCAGGACCTGAGCGACCTGTTCAACTATTTCACCGGCCACACCCGCCACGAGAAGTACCGAAAACTGCTCATCGCACCGGGGAACATGCGCGAGCGGTTCACCGAGATGATACGCACCGAGGCGGCGTTGGCGCGCGAGGGAAAGGAAGGACGCATCGTCGCCAAGATGAACTCCCTCGAAGACCCGACTATCGTCGAAGAACTCTACCGGGCGGCGATGGACGGCGTCGATATTGACCTCATCGTCCGGGACATCTGTCGGCTTCGTCCCGGTATCGAAGGGGTGAGCGAAACGGTGGACATCTATAGCGTCGTCGGTCGGTTTCTCGAACATTCCAGAATCTTCTACTTCGGCAACGACGGCGACCCGCGGTACTTCATCGGGTCCGCCGATTGGATGACGAGGAACCTCGACAAACGCGTGGAAACCATCGCACCGGTGACGAACCCGGCGCTTCGGGAGGAACTGTCGACGATTCTCGAAACGATGCTGGCCGACAACCGGAACTGCTGGGTGATGGAGTCGGACGGCGGCTATCGCCAACGGCGACCCGGCGACGAACCGACGGTGGCCACACAGGACGTACTCATGCGACGCGCGGGTCGCCTGAGCGACACCTGAAGAAACCGAAGCCGTCCAAAGTGATAGGAGATCGATTAGAACGGGTATCGAAACGGTCACGTGCAGGAGAGTATAAAACGGATGTGAATAACGCTCAACCAATGTCGAATATCCAAAAATTGAGTAGAATTTGACAGTATACTACGGAATCACGTGTTGTAATCCGTAGGCACACCATTTATCCAAATCACGAATCGTTAGCAAAGTTTTAGAAACTCGACTACAATCGGTTATGTATGGCCGAAGTCAATTTAGACAAAAAGGACTTCAAAATCCTACGCTGGCTCGACAGGGAGGGGGATATCGACGTGGACGAAGTGAGCGACGAACTCGGTATCAGTACCTCGACGGTGTACTATCGGTTGGATAAGTATCGAAAACAGGGCATTCTCTCGGGGACGGTTTCAAAAATCGACGCGCACGAACTCGGCCTCGAACTGACCGCTATCACCGAAATACGAAGCACCTACGGACCGGGATACGACGAAATAGGCGAGGAGCTGACAGATATCTCGGGCGTTCAGACGGTGTACTTCATGCTCGGCGACAAGTCGTTCACGGTAATCGCCCATCTCCGCGACCACGACCACTTACAGGAGTACATCGACGACATCATCCACACCGACGGTGTGGAACACTCCTCGACGCAGATAGTTCTCCAAACGTTCAAGGACGAATCCAGACTACTGGTCAACTACGACGACGAGGACCTGGAAGCGCTCATCGAAAGCGGATAGGGGCAGTTTTCGATAGTTGCGAAGAAGCGGTGAAGCGGACGAAATTCTCGTCCGAACCAGTTCGAATTTACTACAACCATAGTTATTTCGCCGCCACTATCGTGTAAACGTCCAATATATAAGGAACACATATTGACAATAGCACACCCTTTCCCCTTCAGGAGAAACCTCTTATGCCAGTTTGTCATGCGCTCGCACATGACCAACTCTCTCGTCGACCCGACCGACCAGCGGTCGAACTGCGGTGTCGGGGTCGTAATGGATCTCGACTCCGACGCCGACCACGAAATCGTCGCCGACGGCCTGTCGCTCCTCGCCAACCTCGAACACCGCGGAACGACCGGCGCGGAATCGAACACCGGAGACGGTGCGGGTATCCTCGTCCAGCGTCCAGACTCGTTTTTCGCCGCGAAACTCGATTCCGACCTCCCCGAGACGTACGCCGTCGGGCAGTTGTTCCTCCCGCGCGATGCGGACGTTCGCGCCGAACTGAAGACGACGGTCGAGGAGATTCTCGGTGGGGAAGGCGTCCCCGTCTTCGACTGGCGGACGGTCCCGACCGAGAACGACGACCTCGGCGAGACGGCGCTCGAATCGGAACCCGTCATCGCCCAGTGTTTCGTCCGCCCCGAGGAGGGAACGTCCGTCGAGGAGTTCGACGAGACGCTCTACGTCGCCCGGCGCGCGCTGGAACGGCGAGTCGAGGCGCGCGACGACGCCGACCGATTCTACGTCTGCTCGCTGGACCGCAAGACGCTCGTCTACAAGGGGCTTCTCAAGGGCGACCAACTCACGGGATACTTCCCTGACCTCCGCGACGAGCGCTTCGAATCCTCGGTCGCCATGGTTCACGCACGGTTCTCCACGAACACGCTCGGCGCGTGGCACCTCGCACACCCCTACCGGCGCGTGGTCCACAACGGTGAAATCAACACGATTCAGGGGAACGGCAACTGGATGGCCGCCCGCGAAACCGACCTCGAAAGCGAGCGCCTCGGCGACGACATCGACCGCATCACGCCGGTCACGACGCTCGACCAGAGCGACACGGCCGTCGTCGATAACGTGCTCGAACTGCTCATGCAGGACGGCCGCGAGTTGCCCCACGCGCTCCGCATGCTCCTCCCCGAGGCGTGGCGCGACCGGACCGACGGCGACCGCCGCGCGTGGTACGACTTCCACGCCTCCCTGGTCGAACCGTGGGACGGCCCGGCGCTCGTCGCCGCGACGGACGGCGACCGCGTGGGCGCGGTGCTCGACCGCAACGGATTGCGGCCCTGCCGGTACGACGTGACGGCGGACAACCGACTCGTGATGGCGAGCGAAACCGGTGCCCTCGACCTCGAACCGAACGAGGTGGTCGAGCGGGGACGTCTCAAGCCGGGACAGCTGTTCCTCGCCGACCCCGAACGGGGCGGCATCGTCTCGGACGAGGCCGTGTTCGACGACCTGACCGACGAGAAGTACGCGGAGTGGGTCGAAAACGAGCAGGTCCGACTGGCCAAGCGGGTGGAATCGCCCGCGCCGCGGAACGAGTCCGATTCCGACGGCACCGCCGAGTCCCCCGTCCCGCTCCGTGCCGGACAGGCCGCTTGGGGCTACACCCACGACGAACTGAGCGAACTCCTCGAACCGATGGCCAGCGCGGGCAAGGACCCCGTCGGCTCGATGGGCGACGACACGCCGCTGTCGGTACTTTCCGACTTCGACCGTCCGCTCTTTTCCTACTTCAAGCAACTGTTCGCGCAGGTGACGAACCCGCCCATCGACTACATCCGAGAGGAACTGGTGACGAGCCTCGAAACCCGCCTCGGCCGCCAGCGCAACCTCCTCGGCGAGTCGCCCGCCCACGCGCGGCAACTCGTGCTGGAGTCGCCCGTGCTGACCGACGAGGCGCTGTCGGCGGTGCTCGAAACCGACTTCCCGACCGACGTCGTTGACATCACCTTCGACCCGGACACGGACCTCGAAGCGGCGGTCGAGCGGGTCCGCGACGACGCCCGCACCGCCGTCGAGGAGGGTGCCGAAATCGTCGTCCTCTCGGACAGGGGGACGGGCGAGAACCGAATCCCGATTCCCTCCCTGCTCGCCACGGGCGCGGTTCACCACCACCTCGTGCGCGAAGGACTGCGGACCAGGACCGGCCTCGTCGTGGAGTCCGGCGACCCGCGAACCGTCCATCACCTCGCCACGCTGGTCGGGTACGGTGCGGGCGCGGTCAACCCCTACCTCGCCTACCGGACCATCGAGGATTTGGTGGCCGGACCGGACGGCGCGGACGAGGTGGAGGCCATCGGCAAGTACGTCTCGGCGCTGGAGAACGGGCTGCTGAAGACGATGGCGAAGATGGGTATCTCGACGGTCGAGAGCTACCGCGGTGCCCAGATATTCGAGGCGGTCGGGCTGGACGGTGAGTTCGTCGACGAATACTTCACCGGCACCGAGAACCGCACCGAAGGCATCGGTATCGACGAAATCGAGGACGACGTGCGCGAGCGCCACGAAACCGCGTTCGGCGACGACCCGAACATCGACCGACGGGGCGAGTACGAACACCGCTCGAACGGCATCCACCACCAGTGGAACCCGAAAACCGTCGGCGCGCTCCAGCGAGCGGTTCGCGGAAACGACGACGAGGAGTACGCGGCGTTCGCCGAGGAAATAAACCAGCAGCAGGAGACGCTGCAGACGCTCCGCGGCCTCCTCGACTTCGACACCGACGCCCGCGAGTCGGTCCCCCTCGATGAAGTCGAACCCGTCGAGGACATCGTGACCCGGTTCTCCACGGCGGCGATGAGCCTCGGGTCGCTCTCGCCGGAGATGCACGAGAACAACGCCGTCGCCATGAACCGTATCGGCGGCAAGTCGAACACCGGCGAGGGCGGCGAACCGCCGGAGCGGTTCGACACTGAGCGCGAGTGTTCGGTGAAGCAGGTGGCGAGCGGGCGGTTCGGCGTCACGAGCCGCTACCTCCAGTCGGCCGACGAGGTGCAGATCAAGATGGCCCAAGGGTCGAAACCCGGCGAGGGCGGACACCTCCCCGGCAAGAAGGTGAACGAGATGATCGCGCACGTTCGCCACGCCACGCCGGGCGTCGGCCTCATCTCGCCGCCGCCGCAACACGACATCTACAGCATCGAGGACCTGAAACAGCTCATCTACGACCTGAAGGCGGGAAGCGACGGCTCGGAGGTCAACGTGAAGCTCGTCTCCGAGGCGGGCGTCGGCACCGTCGCGGCGGGCGTCGCCAAGGCCAAGGCCGACGTCGTACACATCTCGGGTCACTCGGGCGGCACGGGCGCGAGTCCGCGGACGTCCATCAAGAACGCCGGATTGCCGTGGGAACTCGGCCTCGCCGAGGCCAACCAGATGCTCCACCAAACCGGGCTTCGCTCGCGCATCCGCGTCAGCGTCGACGGCGGCCTGAAGACCGGCCGCGACGTCGCCGTCGCGGCCCTGCTCGGCGCGGAGGAGTACTCGTTTGGGACGGCGAGCCTGGTCACGAGCGGGTGCGTGATGGCGCGCAACTGCCACGCCAACACCTGCCCGGTCGGCATCGCCACCCAGCGGGAGGAGCTTCGGGAGCGGTTCCCCGGCGAACCGGAGCACGTCATCAACTACATGGCGTTCATCGCGGAGGAGCTTCGGGAGATACTGGCCGAACTCGGCTTCCGCACCGTCGAGGAGATGGTCGGCCACGTCGAACTGCTCCGTCAGCGCGACACCGACCACCCGAAGGCGCGTCGTCTCGACCTTTCGAGCGTGCTCGCCGACCCCGCGAACGGTGGCAGCCGAACCAAGACGCGGGAACAGGACCACGAGTTGGACGACCACCTCGACCACGACCTCCTCGACGCCGCGCGCGGCGCGCTGGACGGCGAGGAACCGGTCGAAATCGAGCGTTCGATAACGAACCGGGACCGCGCTGTCGGCGCGATGCTCTCAGGTCGCATCTCCGCGCTTCACGGGGGAGCGGGACTGCCGGACGGGTCCATCACCTGCCGGTTCGACGGTGCCGCCGGACAGAGTTTCGGCGCGTTCTGCCAGTCCGGCGTGGACCTGTTCCTGACCGGTGCGGCGAACGACTACGTAGGAAAGGGCCTCTCGGGCGGCCGAGTCGTAGTCGAAACCCCCGACGACGCTGGCTACGATTCGAACGACGTCATCGTCGGCAACGTCGCCCTGTACGGCGCGACGGGCGGCGAACTGTACGTCAACGGCGTCGCGGGCGAGCGCTTCGCGGTTCGCAACAGCGGCGCGAAAGCGGTCGTCGAGGGCGTCGGCGACCACGGCTGTGAGTACATGACCGGCGGCGTCGCGGTCGTCCTCGGCGAAACCGGCGAAAACTTCGCGGCCGGGATGACGGGCGGCGTGGCCTACGTGTTGGGCGACGGCGACGAACTCCGCGAGCGCGTCAACGGCGAGAGCGTCTCGCTCTCGTCCGACTTGGACGCGCGCGACGAGGCGGTAGTACGGCGGTTGGTCGAAAACCACGCCGCCGCGACGGGCAGCGAAACGGCGCTGTCGGTGCTCGACGAGTGGGAGTCCGTCTCGTTCGTGAAGGTCATGCCCGACGCCTACCAGCAGGCCATCGAGGAGGGCAAAGAAGACGTTCGAACGTCGCCCCCAAGTCCGGTTTCGGCGCCCCGACAGTCGTCCGACTTTCGAGTGCCGTCGGACGACTGAACCCGGAAAAAGCGGTCGCCGATCTTCAGAGGTACGCCGAGTCCCACCGCGCCGCCTTCCGCTTGTTGCCACACTCGTTGCACTCGATGCGTTCCATGCTGTCCATCGCGTTGTCGAGCGTCTCGCAGTTCGAGCAGAAGTAGCCGTAGCGGTCCTCACCCGCCTCGTCGTTGAACACGGCGAAGAACGGCGCTTTCGACCCCCGACTGGTTTCCGAGCGGTTGATGTATCTGGTTTCCCCGTCGAACTCGCGGGCTTCCAGTATCGGTTCGTCGCTCTCCGAGTAGATGTTCTCGGTGTACGTTTCGTCGCCGATTTCGGCTGTCCGCTCGCCGACCTTGGTGAACCCGTGATCTCGATAGAATTGGTTTCCCTCCTCGTTTCCGGCGAGGACGAGCCCGGAGAGGGTTTCGACCTCTTTGTCTTCGAGTTTCTCCTTCGTCTGCCCGAGGAGCGTCGTTCCGACACCCTCACCTCGGTAGTCGGGGTGGACGTGCAGCCAGAGGATGTTCCCCTCAGGGACGTCGGGGAGCACCTCGCTCTGCGTGAATCCCGCCACGTCTCCCCCGTCGAGCGCGACGAGGTACAGCGTCCCCCGGCTTTGGAACTCCTCTTCCAAGTTCTCCTCGGAGTACCACTCCTCGATGGCGTGTTCGATTATCTCCTCGTCCAAGAAGTGTGCGTATGAAGCCGCAAGCGACTCCGCGGCGACGTCTTGGATTCCAGCGATGTCCTCGGTTCGCGCTTCGCGTACTTGCATACTTGGCATACTCCGGGATGAACAATAAACATTCTACCGGCCGTAGCTTCCCACTTGTCTCTTCGATTGCTGTCATTACGTCCGATTTTTGCGTATCGTCGCGCTCTATCCTCCCGTTCGGACGTTTTTCATCGGGTCATTCCCGACCGACCGTCCAGTTTTTCGTCTCAGAGCTCGCCATCGCGGAAATTGGGCGACGAGTTACGCTCGGCTCGTACTTCTCCGCCTTCGGTAGCGTTTTCCGCCCGCCACGCAATCGACCCGACATGAACACGGCACTCGTCATCGGCGGGACGCGATTCATCGGCCGCCACCTCGTGACCGACCTGCTCGACAACGGCTACGACGTGACCATCTTCAACCGCGGGAACCACGACAACCCGTTCGCCGACGTGGACGGCGTGAGCCACTTCGAGGGCGACCGAACGGACGACGACGCGCTCGAAGCGGCGCGCGACGAGGTGGACCCGGACATCGTTATCGACTGCGTGGCCTACAAACCCCGCGAGGTCCGGGCGGCCACCGAAATCTTCGCCGACGTGGACGGCTACGTCTACATCTCCAGCGGAAGCGCTTACAGCAACGAAGTGCTTCCCAAGCGGGAGAACGACACCGAACTCTGTGGCTGCACGGACGAACAGGCCACCGACGACTCCCACGACTCCTACGGCCCGCGAAAGGCGGAGGGCGACCGCGCCATCTTCGAGGCCGCGGAACGGGGCGTCAACGCCATGAGCGTCCGCCCGTGCATCGTCTACGGACCCTACGACTACACCGAGCGACTGGACTTCTGGATAGACCGCGTGAACGAACACGACCGCCTCGTCGTCCCCGGCGACGGCCAGAACGTCTGGCACCGCGCCTACGCCGAGGACGTGGCGAGCGCGCTCCGCATCGTCGCCGAGGAGGGCGACCCCGGCGAGGCCTACAACGTCGGGGACGAACGGTTGGTCACGATGGACGAGATGCTGTCGCTCATCGCGGACGCCCTCGACACCGACGTCGAACTCGTCCACGCCAGCGACCGCGAACTCTCGACGGCCGACCTCTCCACCGACGACTACATCCTCTACCGCGACTACCCGCACGTCCTCGACACGAACAAACTCGCCGCGCTCGGCTGGGAATCCACGCCGCTCGACGTGGCGATGGAACGAACCGTCGAGGAACACCTCGAAAGCGACCGCGACGGCGGCGAGTACGACCCCGGACGCGAGAACGAGAAGCGCGTCCTCGGCGTGCTCGACACCATCTGAGACGTATTCGGCGGTTACGGTGAACAATCGGCGACTGATTTCGTTTCATCTCGTTCGTGCATTCCGACTTCTCAATCTGGCGCGCGCTGGCGAGGCGACGAGGACAGCGAGGTTTCGAAGGAACCTCGGAAGCGAGCGGCACCGCCGCGAGCCATCGTCCGAGTCGTCTCGATAAAGCGTGCGAGGGATGAGCGAAGCGAATCGGCTGGGGAGGGTGTGGCTGATGCGGTTTGCGGTGCGGTTTCAATGACGTCTGTATTTGCAGTCACGGAAGAAGTAACAACAACTCGTGCCGAGCGGACGGGTGCTTTCGAGGTAGTCTTCTCGGTAGTTGCAGTCGAAGTAGCTGCAATGTGTTCTCGTAGGGGGTGGGGGCTTTCCGTGACTTCATGGTCGTAGCCGAAGAGTTAGAATGAACATCACGAAACGACCGGACGAGAACGGTCGAAGTCGTCGCATGCCCAGCAAAATCGAATCCACCTCGTAACCAAAGTCCCCAAAGTCGTCGGAGGAGGGGAAACTGTTTGACTGCGTAGGAGAGACAGACCACTATGTTCGAGAAATCTTCGTGGATTCGCCTGCCGCGGAACGTCGTGGTGGGCCATGGCGTTCTCTCGGAGACGACGGCGGCCATCGACGAACTGCACTTGCACGGGACACCGCTGCTCGTGACGAGTCCGACGCCGAACGAGGTGGCGGGACGGCGCGTCGCGGACCAGTTCGAGGATGCGGGATGGGGCGTCGAAACCGTCGTCATCGAGGAGGCGAGTTTCGAGTCCGTTCAGCGGGTCATCGACGTGGCGAACGAAGTGAGTCCGGGCTATCTCGTGGGTGTGGGCGGCGGGAAAGCCATCGATATCGCCAAGATGGCGAGCGACGAAATCGGGCGGGGCTTCGTCTCGGTTCCGACGGCCGCGAGCCACGACGGTATCGTCAGCGGGCGGGGGTCGGTCCCGGAGGAGGACACGCGCCACAGCGTGGCCGCCGAACCGCCGCTGGCGGTCGTGGCGGACACGGAAATCATCGCCGACGCGCCGTGGGAACTCACGACCGCGGGGTGTGCCGACATCATCAGCAACTACACGGCGGTCGAGGACTGGCGGCTGGCACAGCGGCTGCAGAACGTGGAATTCCACGAGTACGCCGCGACGCTTGCGGAGATGACGGCCGAGATGCTGGTGGACAACGCCGACACCATTCGGCCCGGACTGGAGGAGTCCTCGTGGGTCGTGGTGAAGGCGCTCGTCTCCTCGGGCGTGGCGATGAGCATCGCCGACTCCTCGCGTCCGGCCAGCGGAGCGGAACACCTGTTCTCGCACCAACTCGACCGCATCGCGCCGGGGGCGGCGCTGCACGGCCATCAGGTCGGCGTCGGGTCCATCATCACGGAGTACCTCCACGGCGGCGACTGGCGCGGTATCCGCGACGCCCTCGCGACCATCGGCGCGCCGACGACGGCCGACGAACTCGGCATCGACGCGGAGACGGTGGTCGAAGCGCTCACGACGGCCCACGAGATACGCGACCGGTACACCATCCTCGGAAACGGGATGAGTCGGGCCGCCGCGTACGAGGCGGCGGAGACGACGAAAGTTATCTGAATAGTTCGAAGTGGATTCCGAACGGATGGGGCATCAATTTCCGAACCGTTTGCGGGTATCACAGAGTCGATACGAGTGGGGGCCTGACGAGATATGTCGGGAATATCGGTAGCGTTTCGAGAACGTATCGGCCGCGTTTTCGTAACCGTCTCCGATTACGTGCCGGACGTTTTGACTGGGATTGGCAACAACATTGAATACCCTCGCGTAACTGATTTCGCGTGGTGGTATCGAAAACAGATGAGTTCCATCGTTGAGATTTCGATATCCGCCGACGAGTTTGCACTCGGCCGCGCGTTGCAGGCGGCACCAGAGGTGCAAATCGAACTCGAACGTGTCGTCCCGGTTGGGATGTCTAGATTTCCCTTCTTCTGGGCACGCGGTGGCGATATCTGTCGGTTCGAAGCGGCGGCACGCGCCGAACCGGCGATCAACGCGCTCACGAGGATCGACACGCTGACTGACAATACGCTGTTCCACGCACAGTGGAACGACGAGAGTACGAACCTCGTCCACGGAGTCGAAGAAGCCAACGCGACTATCGTGGAAGCGAATGGAACGGTGAACGACTGGACGTTTCATCTCCGGTTCCCGGCACAAGAAGGAATGTCCTCGTTCCAGACGTTCTGTCAACACGAGGGAGTTCCAATAGAGGTCGAGCGAGTGTACTCCATGCAGGAACGAGCGGTTCACGACTCCGCGGGTGTCACGCCAGCACAGCGGGAAACGCTCATCACTGCCTACGAGGGAGGATACTTCGAACGACCGCGTGGAATCACGCGTGAAGAGTTAGCCGACGAACTGGGAATCTCTCCACAGGCCGTCGGTGGTCGTCTTCGACGCGGATATGCCAATCTCATCGCCGGACTACTCCGTCCGATGGATGGATAGACGTTGAATCAGCAACGCACTTAAGTGTGTTTCGTGGGAAACATGTGGTCTCAACTACTTCGCGCCACATCGTTTCCATGTGATTGGACGTTCGGAAATGGGGCCGACGATGCGAGACGAAATCGTTCGGTCAGCGGGTATCGAGTGTTGTAAGTATACGACGCTCTCGACCCGACCCACGAGTGCCGACCGTGGCCGTGTGGGAAACCGGTCGGAACGATGACTCCCGGACACCGACGTCGCCCGCCCCACGTCGGAACCCGCCCGTCCAGCGACCCGGAGACTACGAATGAGTGAGTACCAAATTCTCGTCGTCGATGACGAACAGCCGATTGCCGACCTGTTTACCCGCTGGCTCGAGGACGAGTACGACGTTCGAACCGCCTACAGCGGCGCGGAAGCGATAGCGATGCTCGACGGCTCTCCCGATATCGTCCTCCTCGATAGAGACATGCCCGAGACGAGCGGTGACGACGTTTTAGAGGCGATTCGAGCCAGGAACATCGACTGTCGGGTCGGAATGGTGACGGCGGTCGAGCCGGATTTCGACGTGCTCGAATTAGGATACGACACCTACGTCGTCAAGCCGATTACAGGACCGGACGAACTGTACGACGTCGTAGAGAGCCTCCGCCGTCGGGCGACGTACTCGACCGACGTTCAACAGCTCCTCGCGTTGTCGTCGAAGCGTGCGACCCTCGAAGCGCGAATCGCCGAGAGTGAACTGGCCCGACACGAGGAGTACCAGACGCTCGTATCGGAGATACGACACTTGAAGCGGTCGCTTTCGACGACGCTCGACGGGATGGACGACGCGGAGTTGGACATGGAACTGACCGACAGCAGAGTCGCTCCCGAGCAGACGTAAGGCGCGAAAAAATCTATTCTGATGCGGGTTTAGCTGATGTCCGCCCGTTCGAAGCGCCAGTAGCCGAGGGCGACGGGAACGACCAACCAGAGCGCGAGCAACGCGAGCGCGAACCAGCCTTCGAGGTAGAAGGGAACGGTTCCGTTGACGAGTTGCGCGTACGGACTCGCTCCGCTCGGGTTGGACAGGAAGTTCGCCGCGACGCTGTAGGCGTTCTTCGGATTGATTATCTGGAGGAGGAAGTACCACGGCGGGAGTCCGTCCGCCACGTTCGGCATCGCGCCCTTGGCGAGGTAGTAGACGCCGAGGGGAACGATGTCCCAGACGAGTTCGAAGAGGAAGTACAGGCCGACGGCACCCGCCATCGCACGCGAGCGGGTGGACGCCATCGCCGAGAACCCGATGGCGATGCCGACGAACACGATTCCGAAGATGAACGTCGTGACTCCCTGTACGAGGAAGTCCGACACGGGGAACGAGCCGAACTGAACCGCGAGGACGATGGCCCCGGCGATGAACGCGATGACGGTGGCGACTCCGACGACGAGGGAGCGGCCGACGAGTTTGCCGACCAGCACGTCCCGACGGGTGTGGGGCAGGCCGAGCAACAGCTTGATGCTCCCCGATTCGCGCTCACCGGCGATGGCGAGGTACGCGACGACGAGCGCCGCGAGCGGAACGAGGAGCGTCGCGGGGGAACTGAGGAATCCGATGGCCTGTTTCGCGGTGAACTCGTCGGTCAACGAGCCGACGGCGAACATCGTCCCCGCGGTTGCGAGCACGAACAGCACCGTGATACCCCACAGCATCTTCGAGCGGGCGGCGTCCTCGAAATCCTTGCGCGCGACGACGGCCCAGCTCATGCTTGGGCCTCCGATTCGATCCGCTGACCCTGAGAACCGGTCGTGTAGGCCTCGAAGAGGTCTTCGAGCGAGGATTCTTTGGTCCTGATGTCGGCAACCGTCGCGCCCGCCTGCTCGACGGCGTTGATGACCTTCGCCTTGGAACCCGCGTCGGAGTACGTGACGTGAATCTCGTTCCCGTCGACGGACATGTCCGTGACGCCCTCGATGCTCTCCAATTCGACGTTCGGGACGGTGTCGACCGTCAGCACCATCGTAGCACCGGTTCCGACCGCATCCCGGAGGCCGTCGATGGTATCGACGGTGACGAGTTGGCCCTTGTTCATGATGGCCACGCGGTCACAGACCGCCTCGACCTGACTGAGGATGTGGCTGGAGAAGAACACGGCCGTGCCGCGGTCGGCCTCCCGCTGGATGATTTGGCGCATCTCGCGGACGCCGTGCGGGTCGAGTCCCGAGGAGGGTTCGTCCAGTATCAGGAGGTCGGGGTCGCCGACGAGCGCCATGCCGAGGACGAGACGCTGGCGCATCCCTTTGGAGTAGCCGCCTGCCGAGCGCGACGCGTCGTCCGCCGAGAGACCGACGCGTTCGAGGATGTCGTCCGCGTCCTCGTTCGTGCCCTTGGAGTCGATGGCGAACTGGATGTGCTTTCGCCCCGAGAGCCGACCGTAGAGGTCGGTCGCGTCGGGCAGAATGCCAATCCGCTCGTGGATCGCCTGCGTCTCTGTCTGTGCGTCGTAGCCAAGGACCGTCGCCGTCCCGTCGGTCGGGCGAATGTAGTCCATCAGCATGTTGATAGTGGTCGATTTCCCGCATCCGTTGGGACCGAGGAAGCCGAAGACTTCTCCCTCGTTTACTTGGAGGTTGAGATCACGGACCGCGACTACGTCACCGAACCGCTTGGTGAGACCAGTCGTTTGTATGGCGGCCATAACGCCCATATATTCCTTAGGGTAGTTAAAAGTATGTTGGCACGACATATCATGGCATAATAGGTCAGCCGAGGTCCGCGCGCTCGAACCGCCAGTAACCGAGAACGAGCGGGACGACGAGCCACGCGGCGAGGATGACCAGCATGAACCACTTCTCCAGGAAGAACGGCACCGTCGCGTTCTGGCCGATGACGCGGAAGTAGTAGAGTTGCTGGTCGGTGAACACGAGGTCCGCGGCGCGTTGGAACGCGTACGGCGGGCTGACGAGGTAGACGAACTCGTAAATCTGTGCGGAAAGGTGCACGCCGAGCGTGTCGTCGGCGAGGAATCGAAGCGCCCGAGACGGCGAAATCGCCGGGACCGTCCAGAGGACGTTGAACACGAAGAAGACGCCGACCGAACTGGCCATCGCCCGCGACCGTGACGCACACGCCGCCGAGAGACCGACCGCGATGGCGATGTACGTCACGGCGAAGAAGAGGAACAACAGGAAGAACTGCGCGAGAACCGCGATATCGACCGATGCGAGGAGAATCGACCCCTCGACGGCCGCGATGACGAACGCTAACGCGAGACCGACCGCGACGACGGCCGACCGACCGACGAACTTCCCGATAACGAGGTCGAGGCGCGTGTTCGGGAGTCCGAGGAGGAATTTGATGCTCCCGGACTCGCGTTCGCCCGCGATGGCGAGATAGGCGATGATAAGCGCACTGATGGGGATGATGAAGATGCCGACGAGCGCGAGGAGTCGGAGCACGTTCGTCATGCTCACGTCCGAGGGTGCGACGTAGACCGTGAGCGCGAGCAGCGCGACGTACAGGCCGATGAGCGCCCACAGGCCCTTCGAGCGTCGGGAGTCGATGAAATCCTTTCTCGCCACCGACATCCAACTCATGCGGTGACCTCCATACGAGCGTCGGGTTCGTCCTCGGGTTCGTCACCCGTCGTGTAGGTGGTAAACAGCTCTTCGAGCGAGGCTTCCTCCGATTTGATGTCGGTGACGGTCGTCGCGGCGTCCACGCGCTTGACGACCTGCGGTTTCGTCACGGGGTCGGAAAACGACACGCGGAGCATCGACTCCTCGACGGACACCTCGGACACGCCGTCGATGGCGGTCAGGTCGAGGCCCGTCGGCACGCGCTCGACGGAGAGGAGGAGTTGCGAACGGGAGCCGGTCAGTTCCCGAAGTCGCTCGACGGTGTTCTGTGCGACGAGCTCGCCGTCGTTCATGATTCCGACGCGGTCACAGACCGCATCGACTTCGGAGAGGATGTGGCTGGAGAAGAACACGGCCGTGCCGCGGTCGGCCTCCTCGCGGAGCAGTTCGCGCATCTCCGCGATGCCGTGCGGGTCGAGTCCCGAGGAGGGTTCGTCCAGTATCAGGAGGTCGGGGTCGCCGACCAGCGCGGCGGCCAACGCGAGGCGCTGTGTCATCCCTTTCGAGTAGCCGCCCACCTTCCGGTCGGCGTCCTCCTGTGACAGCCCAACGCGGTCGATGAGCACCGCTGGGTCGTTGGTCGCGTCCTTCGCATCGATGGCGAATTCGAGGTGTTCGCGCGCCGTCAGCCGGTCGTAGAGCCGATACCCGTCGGGGAGAATGCCGATTCGGTCGCGGATGGTTCGGGATTCGTCCTGTGCGTCGTAGCCGAGGACCGTCGCCGTTCCGTCGCTGGGGCGCATGAAATCCAACAGCATGTTGATGGTGGTTGATTTCCCCGCTCCGTTGGGACCGAGGAAACCGAATATTTCGCCCTCCTCGACCGTCAAGTCGAGGTTTCGAACCGCGACGACATCGCCGAATCGCTTGGTGAGGGACTTCGTTTCGATGGCGGCCATGGCGGGACTTTCGATGCTGTGCACAAAAGTTTTCTCCTGATTGACAGCTACCAACGTGTTCAATGGTATCACGCGACAGTGACGCGAAAGGATTTTGCATCGCGGCGTCCGTCCTTCCCGAATGACATCGACCGCAATCCGTCCAGCGCGGCCCGCCGACGCCGCCGGTATTCGGCGCGTCGCCCGCGAATCGTGGCACGCCGCCTACGACGACATCATCGGGGCGGAGACCGTGGACGACACCATCGACCGCTGGTACGACCCAGACCGACTCCGCGAGAGCGCGCGGCGACCGAGCCACGAGTTCTTCGTCGCCGAGCGCGACCGACTCGTCGGGTTCGTCCAGGTCGCGCGCGACGCCGAGGAGGAAGAAGAGGGAGGGACCTTCGAACTCGTGCGCATCTACGTCGTTTCGGACGAGTGGGGGTCGGGACTGGGAACCCGCTTGCTCACCCGCGCCGAGCGGCGGTTGGAAGACCGGGACGCCGACCGACTTCGATTGACCGTCCTCGCCGACAACGAGGTCGGCGTGGGATTCTACGAGTCCCGCGGCTTCGAGCGCACCGAAGAGCGAGACGATGCGGCGCTCGGCGTGACGGAGTTCGTGTACGAAAAGGAGTTGTGAACGGCTATCCGACCGCGCTTAGACGTACCGCTCCAAGAACTCGGCCGTCTTTGTGTACGCCTCGATGCGGTTCTCCAGTTTCGAGAAGCCGTGGCCCTCGTCGGGGAAGACGAGCTTTTCGACCGGGACGCCCTGTTCGGCGGCTTCCTCGGCTATCTGCTCGGCCTCGCCCACGGGGACGCGCGGGTCGTTCTCCCCGTGGAGGACGAGCAGTGGCGCTTCGATTTCGTGGATGTTGTTGATGGGACTGATGGACTCCAGGAAGTCGCGGTCGTCTTCGAGCGAACCGTACTCGGCCTCGCGGAGTTCGCGCCGCCAGTCGCCCGTGTTTTCGAGGAACGTGACGAAGTTGGCGATGCCGACGACGTCCACCCCGGCGGCCCACAGGTCGGGATACTCCGTCAGCGCCGCGAGGACCATGAACCCGCCGTAGGAGCCGCCCATGGCGACGATTCGGTCGGGGTCCACGGCGCGCTGGTCGTGTAACCACTCGACACCGGCCTCGACGTCGGCGACCGAATCCATCCGCTTTTCGACGTCGTCCAGATGGGTGTACTCCGTGCCGTAGCCTGACGAACCGCGGACGTTCGGCTCGAAGTAGGCGTACCCGCGGTTCAGGAAGTACTGTTTGACCGGGTTGAACGACGGACGACGCTGGCTCTCCGGACCGCCGTGGATGTCCACGATGACGGGGGTTTCGCCCGCGCTCGCGTCCTCCGGCACGGAGAAGAACGCGGGAATCGAACGGCCGTCGAAGCTCTCGAAGTGAACGAGTTTCGGGCGGACGAACGAGTCAGTCGGGAGTCCCGCCGTCGATGCGTCGGTCCAGCGCTCCGCCTCGCCCGTTTCCGTCTCGACGACGTAGACGTTGGTCGTGCTCGCGCTGCCGGTGACGGAGATTGCGAATCGCTCCGCGTCGGGGCCGAAACTGACGCCCCCCGCGATGCCGTGCGGCAGGTTGGGCGTCGGGAACTCGCGGATGGTCGTCTCGCCGGTCAACTCGCCGACCGTGAGTTCCGTGTACCCGTCCTCGTTGCGCGAATAGACGAGTCGTCCCGTGTCCTCGTCCAGCGCACAGCCGTCCACGTTCCAGCTCCCGCCCTCCTCGACGAGTTCGATATCGTAGGTGTCGAGGTCGAGGCGGGCGAGATACATCGTGTCCGCCCCCTCGTCGGTGACGAGGTAGAGCGCGTCGCCGTCCGGCCCCCAGTTGATGCCCTGATACCGAACGTTCCCCTCGTGCGGCGTGACGTGTTCGATGTCGCCGGATTCGATGTCGAGGACGTACAGGTCCCGGTCGAACGAGGAGTGGGATTCGACCACGACGAGGCGGTCGTCGTCGGGACCCCATCCGGCGAGCGAGAGCCACCCGTCGCCCTCGTACACCATCTCGGCGTCGTCTCCGGTCCCCGTGCGGTCCTGTACGTACACGTCGAAGACGGCGTTGTCCCGCCGGTTCGACGCGAACGCGAACTGCGACCCGTCGGAGTTCCAACCACCCCATCTGTGTTTCGCGTCGGGCATCGCCGTGAGGGGAGTGATGGTTTCGCCGTCGCCGTCGAGACGGAACAGTTGCTGGCGTTCGTTTCCGCCCTCGTCCATCCCGAAGGCAAGTTCGTCGCGCTCGGGGGACCACGAGACGAACGTCACGCGCTCGTCGTAGAACGTCGATTGCTGGGGCCACGTGCGGGGGGCGTCCAACTGCCACACCTGCGGGACGCCGGTCGTGTTCAACAGGAAACTCAGACGCTCCCCCGTCGGGCCGAACGACGCGCCGTACGCGCTTCGAACGTTCAGATAGCGTTCGAAATCGTAGGATGTCATCGTCGGTCGGTTTTCCCGCTGACGGGATAGAGCTTTGGTCGTCGATACCACCCGACGTTAGTGAACAACTTGCAATTAAAAGATAAAATACACCTCATCGTACTTAAAGAATGGAGATACAAAGGCACAGACTTTGGACGACCGATAGCTTGATTTGTAGTACGTTTCGTGATATAGTATGGATACGACATCTCAAAATTCTCACAGTGACTCCGATTTGATACGGAAATTCTCATTCGATAGCACTGAAACCGACAGTGTCGTCGTTGCTGTCAGCGCGGCCGTTTCGGAGGTTACTGGGACGCCGATGGAGGAGATGCCGCCACTCCAAGAGACGCTCGACTGCGACGCGCTCGAATCCCTCTTTAGCTCGTTCGATATAGACGATATCGGGGAGATAGGACAGGTCCAGTTCCCGTTTCACGGGTGCACGGTGCGGATCGATACGACCGGAACGATCCAAGTGTTCGACGGTAATCGACGATTTACCGCCGACGGCACCGGGTGCTAACACCGTGGAGGGTGAACCGGAACTGCTCTCGGTGGACGAGTTCGAGGACGAACTCGGAAAACTGCTCGAAACGAGCGCGCGGAACGGAATCGATTTCGACCGGTCGTGGACGTTCCGCCTCCCGAACGATGACCTCCCCGACATAATGGTCGAAATCACGAGTCTACAGAAGCCCACCTCCGATTCTGAAGAGCGGTAATGGCGGCGTTCGAGGGGTAAAGTTGTCGTTTCCATAGGGTAGCCTGTATATAACAAAAACCCCTGCGTGAGAGGCGCGGATACCATGCAAACAGAGAAACGACGCGTCCTCGCGGTCGCTATCGCCTGCCTGTGTATCATCGGAAGCGGTGGCGTCGTCGCCACGACGCACGGAAACGCAACTGACGGTCAACGGACGGGGACGATGACACACGAGCAACGAGCGAAAACGACGACGCACGACCGAACGGGGACGCACGACGAACGGGCGGGAACGGAGACGCCGAACGAGACGGTACAGGTCGAGTTCGTCAACAACTCGACGGTCGTGATTCACGGCGCGGCCGAGCGCGTCGGCATCGGAACGACGTGGTACGCGCCGGACGGCGTTGCGACGTCGTACTTCGAGTACGGCCCGCTGAACGGGACCACGCGCATCGCCGTGCCGGTGCAGGGTAGCGAAACCACGATAACCTACGTCACGGTGTACGACGACGACCGCGCGACGCCGATGCTGACGAAGCAACCCCCGACCGCGGCGAACACGACGACGGAGACATGCCGCGGCGAATCGGTCGCGTGAGTGCGTGCGTCGATGTCGTAACGACGACCCGACGGTACGACGACCCGCGATAAACCTCGATTCGCCGCGCGGTCGCCGTGCGGGAATGGTCGGATTTGTTCGCGCCAACGAGCAAGTAACAGCCGATTGAGTCGCTGGCAGCGCGGAAACCGCATCGTCCGGCGTCCGGTCGCCGCCGGTGGGTTCGGCCGCACGTTTGTCAGTCGATAAACTGTTTACGAAATCGGGACATCGAGCGATACGGGGTAAACGGAGTCGCTGATTTATGCGGTATCTCGGCGTCTACGCACCGACAGGGTGGGAGGAATGAATACGACACAGACACGGGAGCGCACCGACCGGGCACGGTCGCGGGCGTTCTCAGAACAGGAGGTGTACGACGCGGTGAAGAACCTACGCAGGCGCTACGTTCTCTACTCGCTCAACCGGCAGCGCGGTTCCGTCGAGTTGGGAGAACTCGCCGAACAGATAGCGGCGTGGGAGAACAACATTTCTCGGGAGGAGGTGTCCCCGGAACAGAGAAAATCGGTGTACAGCGCGCTGTATCAGACCCATCTTCCGAAGTTGGAGAACATCGGTATCGTCAGCTACGACCGGGATTCGAAGCAGGTGTCGTTTACCGACGGCGCACGGGATTTCGAGTTGTATCTCGCGACGGACTCCCAGACGACGGTTCCGTGGCACAAACTGTACGTCGCGCTCTCGGCGGTCGGCGCGCTATTGCTCGCGCTCGGATGGTTCGAACTCGTCCCCGCTTCGGGGTTCCAACTCGCGACCTTCGTCCTCGTCGCGTTCGGCATGACAGCCACGGCGCACTTCTACGACCGTCACTGTTGGCAGCAGCGGTTTCAGGGTGCGACCCCGGACCTCGCCGTCGAGTTCGGCGACGACGGCCGGTTCCTGTGAATCCTCGGCGACCGTTCAGGGGATTTTCACTATCGGCGCGCAGATGAAAGAAGACTTTTACTTTCTCGTTTCGTGGCGAGGAGTATGCGCGTCGCGTTCGTCGCAGAAGTGACGGCTCAACACGATGACACGGGGAGAACCCGCCGACTTAGACGTCTCGCAGAACTGCTCGCGAATCGCGGCCACGACGTCACGGTCTTCTGTGCCCAGTGGTGGGACGGCGACCACGAAACGTTCGAACAGGACGGGGTGGTGTATAACGCGGTGACGACCGACCCGCCGGGGCAGAGTCCGTCGCGGCGCTTCGCGCTCTCGCTCCCCGGCGCGCTCCGTCGTTCGAAACCCGACGTGATCCACGCGGCCGCGGTTCCGAAACACGTCCTCGCGGCGAAGACGGCGAGCAAACTCGCGCGCGCACCGCTCGTCGTGGACTGGTACGAGTCGCCGTCTGAAATCGAGAGCACCTCGAAGTCGCTCCGGATGGCGGCGCGGGCACCGGACGAAGTTATCACACCGTCCGAGACGATACGGACCCGCGTCCGGGAGTTAGGAGCGGACGGCGGCGACGTGCGGGTGATTCCGAACAGCATCGACATGGACGCCATCCGGGACGCGCGGGTGGTCGACGGTGCCAACATCGTCTACTCGCGCCGCCTCGACGAGGACGCCAACGTCGAGAGCCTCTTTCTGGCGCTGGCCGAACTCCGCGATAAGGGCTGGCACGCCGTCATCATCGGCGACGGCCCCGAACGCGAGGGGTACGAGCGACAGGCCGCCGACCTCCGAATCGACGACCGCGTGGAGTTCACGGGGGCACAGCCGGTCGAGAAACGGATTCCGGTGTTTCGCGGCGCGCACGTCTACGTCCAGACCGCGCGGCGCGAGGCGTTCCCGACGGACCTGTTGCGCGCGCTGGCGTGTGGCTGTGCGGGTGTCGTCGAATATCACGTCGAATCGAGCGCCCACGAGTTGGTCGAACAGGAAGAACGCACCTTCCGAACGACGAGCGAGCAGGAACTCACCGACGCGCTTCGGGCGGCCGCCGACCTCCCGCGGATGACGGAAAACGAGGAGTTCGAGCGCTACGACAACGACCCCGTGTTGGAGCGGTATCTCGACTGTTACCGCGACGTGCAGGATTCGTTCGGATTCTTCTAGAGTCAGCTTCGTCCGCGAGAGGCCGTCGATACGGGCGAGGAACGCCGTGCTCCGTCGGTGACGGTCTACAGAGTGAACGAAACCCGTACTACCGACTACTGTTGGAGTCGGAGCGGTGACGATGGGTATATCCGATATCGATACCCTCCGGAGGAGAATTCAAACCGATGCCACCCGTACCGGCGGACAACGCATGGCGACCAAACTCGAAACCGAACGACTCACGCGAGTCGTCGGCGGGGACCGAATCGTCGATGGCGTTTCCATCTCGGTATCCGAGGGGGACGTACTCGCGGTGCTCGGTCCATCCGGGTCGGGGAAATCCTCGCTCCTTCGGCTCCTCAACCGGCTCGACGAACCGACCGACGGAACCGTGTTTCTCGACGGGACGGATTACCGCGACCTTCCGCCCCGGGAAGTCCGTCGCCGAATCGGCATCGTCCCCCAGTCGCCCGCGCTGCGGGACGGGACGGTCTTCGAGAACGTGACCATCGGCCCGCGGCTTCGCGGCGAGACGGTCGCGGACGGAACCGTCGAAGAATTGCTGGGACGGATGAACCTCGACGGCTACGCCGACCGGGACGTGGCGGACCTGTCGGGCGGCGAGGCACAGCGCGTCGCCATCGCTCGGACGCTCGTCACCGAACCCGAGGTGCTCCTACTCGACGAGCCGACGTCGAGCCTCGATTCGTCGTCCGAGGAACGGGTCGAAGCGCTCCTCGAAGGACTCGTCCGCGAGACCGACCTGACGACGGTCCTCGTCACACACGACGAGTCACAAGCGCGTCGGCTGGCGGACCGCGTGGCGCTGCTCGAAGACGGGCGGCTCGAATCGGTCGGAACCGTGTCGGAGGTGATGGCGTGAGCTTTTTCGACCAGTTCGGAAACCCGGACGTGCTCCGGGGACTCGGACAGGTCGCCGTCGCGTCGGCGTTGGCGCTCGTCGTCCTCGTCGTCTCGGCGGTCCGAAACCTCGACCTCGAAACGGAACTCGGGCGGTCGTTCGTCCGCGGGTTCGTGCAGGTGATAGCGATGGGGTCAGTCATCGGCGTGCTCTTCTCGGTGAGCCTCGCGTGGAGCGGGCTGGTGCTCGTGGCGATGATGGGAATCGCCGCGTGGATTTCGAAGGACCGCGGCGAGGGCGTTCCGGGCGTCTTCCGCGTCTCGCTCGTCGGCATCGCGTTCGGGTCGGGACTCGTCATCGTCACGATGGTCGCCGCGGGCGCGATAGAGGCGACCGTCCGGAACCTGATACCGGTCGGCGGGATGGTCATCGCGAACGCCATGAAGACCAACTCGCTCGCGCTCGACCGGTTCAAGGGAGAGATAGAATCGAACCGCGCGGAAATCGAGGCCGTCCTCGCGCTGGGCGTCGCCCCGGAGAACGTCGTCTCCGAGTACGTGACGACGAGCGTGCGGGCGTCGCTGATTCCGATGGTGGAGTCGCTGAAGAGCCTCGGACTCGTCTACATCCCCGGCATGATGTCCGGGATGATTCTGGCGGGCGCGAACCCCATCTATGCCGCGGAGTACCAGTTCGTCATCATGGCGATGCTGTTCGCCGCCGGGGGACTGACGAGCATGGCGAGCACCCTGCTCGTCGGTCGCTACGCGTTCACCGAGGCCGAACAGCTGAAACCGTTCGACGGGGGAGAGCCGAGCGCGGGATAGCGTCGCCGTCTACTCCTTGCGGTCCGCGTTGGCCGCCTCGACGGCGCGGACGGCGGCGACGTTCTCCGGCACGTCGTGCACTCGAACGATGTCCGCCCCGCGTTCGGCGGCGATGGTCGTCCCGGCGACCGTCGCGGCCGTTCGGTCCTCGCCCGAGATGGGTTCGAACATGGATTTGTGCGAGTGGCCGATGAGGACGGGACACTCGAGCGCGTGCAGTTCGCCCGTCCGACCGAGGAGTTCGAAACTCTCCGCGGGGGCCTTGCCGAAGCCGAGTCCGGGGTCGACGATTATCTTGCTTCGGTCGAGTCCGGCCTTCTCGGCGAGCAGGACGCGCTCTTCCAGTTCCGCGATGACGTCCTCGACTACGTCGTCGTATTCGACCGTGTGCTCCGGAACCACCGGCGCGTCGAGGCTGTGCATGACGACCAACGGCGCGTCGTACTCCGCCGCGACGAAGCGCATCTCGGGGTCCTCCAACCCGGATACGTCGTTCAGAATGTCCGCGCCCGCTTCCAGCGCGGCGCGGGCGACTTCGGCCTTGCGAGTATCGACGGAAATCATCGCATCGAGGTCGCCGATTCGCTCGATGACGGGAACGATGCGTTCTATCTCCTCCGCGTTCGATACTTCCTCCGCGCCGGGGCGCGTGCTCTCGCCGCCGATGTCGATGACGTCCGCTCCCGCCTCGACCATCCGCTTCGCGCGGTCGATGGCGTCCTCGCGTGCCTCGTACTGCCCGCCGTCGTAGAAGCTGTCCGGCGTCACGTTGAGGATACCCATCACGGCGGTTCGACCCTCCCACGGGTAGCCGTGGTCGCGGCCGTCTCCGTCCCCGTCGGCGTCCGACCGCCGGATACCGAGCGTCTCCCGGAGGTCGTCGGCGAAGAGCGACAGACCGTATGGTCCGTCGTCGAGCGCCTCCGCGAGCCGTCTGTACTGGGTCAGCGTGCCCATCAACAGCACGTCGATGTTCTCGTCGTCCCGGTCTTTGAGTCCGGAGCGAGCACACTCGCCGCCGAGGGCGAGCATCTCCTCTTTGATGCGCCGTGCCTGTCGGGTCTGGACGCGGGTTTTGACGACGCGGTGAACCGCTTTCCCGCGGGTTCTGACGCTCTCGGTATGCGCCACGTGGGTGGTTTCCAGCGCCTCGCGCGCGTCGTCCATATCGGCGATTTGCTTCGGAATCTCGGCCCGCGTCCAACGGGTCCGCGCCTCCGCCACGGCGAACAGCGACCCGACGACGAGGACGAAATCGTCCTCGTCGGCCGCCGCGAGCGCGCTCTCGAGCGCGCTCTCGACCGAGCGGATTCGTTCGACGTGCTCCACGCCGCTGTCCTCGAACACCCGCGCGATGACCGCTTCGTCCTCCGCGCGGTCGATGTTCGCGTGGGTGGCGACGACGTGATCGGGCGTCGGGAGTGCGTTCGCCATCCCTTCGACGTCCTTGTCGTGCATCGCGCCGAAAACGAAGTGGAGGTCGTCGTAATCGAACTCCGCGATGGTGTCGGCGAGGGCGGCACACGCACCGGGGTTGTGCGCCCCGTCAAGCGCGACGAGCGGGTCCGTCCCCATCACTTCGAACCGGCCGGGCCAGAATCCCTTTCGAAGCCCGCGGGCGAGGTCGGTGTCGGTCACGTCGGCGACCTGCCGGGCGAGCACCGCGGCGATCCCCGCGTTTTGGGCCTGATACTCGCCGAGCAGCGGAATCGAGGTTTCGAGGGACCAGTCCGGACCCGACAGCGAGATGGCCGCCTCGGTGTGATTCGTCCGTCCTTCGTAGGTCGCCCGCACGTCGCTGTCCTCGCCGTCGCCGACGACGAGCACGTCGCCCGCCTGTTTTCGAACCGCGTCGAGGGCGTCCCCCGTCGCGCCGGTGACGAGGGGCGCGTCCTCTGGCGCGACGTGCGCCTTGTCCGTGGCGATTTCCTCGACCGTCTCGCCGATGATGCCCGTGTGTTCGAGCGTGACGCTGGTGACCGCCGAGGCGACGGGGTCCACGACGCTCGTCGCGTCGTACCGCCCGCCGATGCCGACTTCGAGGACGGCGACGTCCACGTCCTCGCGTCCGAAGTACCAGAGCGCCAGCGCGGTCATCCCCTCGAAGAACGTCGGCGAGTTGCCGTGGGTCGCCCGTTCGGTCACGTACTCCGAGACGGCTTCGACGTACTCGACCATCGCCGCCTCGGTGATTGTACGCCCGTCGACCGTGATTCGCTCACGAACGTCGTCGAAGTGCGGCGACGTGTACAGCCCGACCGACAGTCCCGCTTCGCGGAGGACTTGCTCCGTCATCCGGGCCGTGCTGCCCTTGCCGTTCGACCCCGCGACCTGCACGAACCGAACCCCGTCGTGCGGGTCGCCGAGGTGCGCGAGGAGGTCCGCGGTGGAGTCCGTCCCCGGCTTCGGACGGAACCGCCGCAAGTCGAAAAGAAAGTTCGCCGCCTCGTGGTAGTCCATGTCTGTGAGGACAGAAGCCGTGCGCTTTAGATTGTCGGAGTCGGAGGGCGTCGAACCGATCGGCACGCCGACCGGTCAGAACTCACGTTCGAACTCGCGCGTCGTCCGCTCGTAACTCCGTCGGGCCGAAGCGCGACCCCCGTCCTCGTTCTCGTCCATCAGTCGCATCATCCGCCGTTCGAACTCGTCCTCGTCGATTTCGCCCGCGACGTATCGATCTTTCAGCTCGTCCATCCGATCCTCTTTCGTCGGTTCGAGGCGTTCCGAGAGTCCGACGTCGCGGGCCTCCGGGGACAGTCGTTCGGCGATTCGAGCGAGTCCGGCGAGCCGTTCGCTTCGCGGCATCGAAGCCTGCCGCACCGCGCTCGAAACCATCCAGACGAACAGCGCGGCGGCGAGGAGGGCGTCCAGCAGGAACGCCACGACGTACGGGAACGCGGCGTTGAACACCGCGAAGACGAGCGGCGTGTTCGCGTACGCCGACCCCCCGAGGGCGGCGAGGGTACCGAACACGCCGACGACGGCGATTCCGACGAGGAGGACGAGCGAGAACACGAACCCCGCGAACAGCGTCTTGACCTTCGTGCTGGAGAGCGCGCTCATCGCGTGGAGCTTTGTTCGGGGACCACTTTAACTCACCTTCCGCCGCCCGCGAGCGGGGTGGCGAGGGTCCGCCGCGACGAGTTCGACGGCGGTGTTTTTGCCCGTTCGCGGCGTACACCACCCGTCATGCCGTACGAACAGTGCAACGGAGCCGACCTGTATTTCGAGGACGATGGAACTGGAACGCCGCTCGTCTTCCTCCCCGGCGTGATGACCGGGGTTCGGTTCTTCACGCACCAACTGGGGGACCTCTCGGACGGCTACCGGACCGTCGCGCTCGATTACCGGGGGCACGGCCGCTCCGAGAAGACGGAAACAGGGCACACGGTGGGCCAGTACGCCAGCGACGTGGACGCCTTCCTCGACCTGCGGGACCTCGACGACGCGGTTCTCGTCGGGTGGTCGATGGGCGCGCTGGTCGCGTGGGAGTACGTCGACCGGTTCGGGACCGACCGAGTTCGGGGCCTCGTGGACGTGGACATGTCCGCGTCCGCGTTTCAGTGGGACTACTACGACCACGGGAAAAGCGACTTGGCACGGCTCACGGAAACGCTCGAATTCGTCCAGACGGACCACGCCGCGTTCATCGAGGGACTCGTCGAAGCGGCGTTCGCGGAGCCGCCGTCCCCCGAGACGAGGGCGCTGGTCTTCGACGAGGTATCGCGCACGCCGTCGCCCATCAAGAGCGCGATTCTGTTCGATTACACGATGCGCGACTACCGCGACGTTCTCCCCGACATCGAGGTCCCGACCCTCGTCTGCGCCGGTGCCGACGAAAAGTGGCGAACCGTCGCGGCCGTCCGGGACGTCGCGGACCGCCTCCCGAACGCCGAGTTCGAACTGTTCGAGGAGAGCGGCCACTGCATCACGGTGGAGGAACCCGAGCGGTTCAACCGCCGACTCCGGGAGTTCGTTGAATCCCTGTGAACCCGAGCACGACTTCCTATTTCGCCCGTCGAATTCAGGCGTCGGACAGCGGTTCGCCGCAGTACTCGCACGAATCGGCGTCCGAGGCGTTCCGAGCGCCGCACTCGGAGCAGTTCCGTTTCGGCGGTCGTTCGGGCGGTCCCGGAAACAGCCCGCTCCAATCGGCCAGTTTGATGACCGCGAGGACGAGGAGAACGTCGAGAATCCACCCGACGGGACCCATGAAGGCGAACAGGACGAAGAAAACGCAGACGACGGCCGCGAGCGCGAGATAGACGCCGTGTTCGGCTTCGAGTTTCATGGAGGGTAGTTGATAACTGGCGGCATAAGTTTTCCCGCGATACGGGCGACCCGCCGGAGCATCGTCGGGTGAAATCGGCTCCTCAGTGGGTCGCTTTGTCACGGTTACCACACGCTTTTATCTCAGACTACCAATCTGAAGGACAGATGTTACACTTCTGTCCACGGTGCAGAAATGCCGACGTCGAGAAACGGGTCCTCGGTTCGGCGGATGGATATGCGACCGCCGAGTGTCCGGAGTGTGATAAACGGTTTCGGTTTCGGTACCTCCCGCTGTACACGTTGGAAGGAGCGCCGGGCGTCGGAAAATCCACGACCGCGGGTGTACTGGACGGTACAATCTCGCCGTCGATTTACGAGGGCGACCTGCACATCGATTTGACGAACGGAAACCTTTCGTGGGCGGCCATCTGCGACCTCGATTTCCGCATCTGCATGATGCTCCACGCGGCCGACGAGCAGGCGCTCTTCGTCGGCGGTGTCCACCCGCACGACCTCTCTGACAGCCCCGAGACGCGCTATTTTTCGAGTATCGAACGCTGTGCGCTCGTTTGCGACGACTCCGACCTCGAAGAACGATTGGGCGAGCGGTCGATGGCCCCGAACACCATCGACACCTTTCTCGACGTCAACCGATGGTATCGGGAACAGGGTGCCGCTCAAGACATCACAGTCATCAACACCAGCACCGCCGACCCCGATGCGGTCGCTCGTCGGGTTCACACGTGGCTCGACGGCGCGGAACCGTAACCAGTCCGTTCAATCGTGGCGCTTCGGTCGTTCAATCGTGACGAAAACACCGTCAGAGTAAACTCGGACGTATTTCAGACGCTCCTTTCAGTCGTGTCTGAAACACCGACTCCCGGTGAACACCATCGCCATGTCGTGCTCGTTCGCGGCCTCGATAACGTCGTCGTCGTTCACCGACCCGCCGGGTTGGATGACCGCCTCGATGCCCGCTTCGGCGGCCTCCTCGATGGCGTCCGGGAACGGGAAGAAGGCGTCGCTCGCCATGACCGCGCCGTCGGCGTCCTTGCCCTCGGCGTCGCGGTCGGCCTTCATCTTCGCGATTTGCACCGCGTCCACGCGGCTGACCTGTCCCGCGCCGACGCCGACCGTCTCGGTGCCCGTGGCGAACAGGATGGCGTTGGATTTGACGTGTTTGATGGTCTGCCACGCGAAGAGCAGGGCGTCGAGTTGCTCGTCGGTCGGTTCGCGCTCGGTCACGACGTCGAGGTCCTCGCGGGTCGGGGCCTGCATGTCGCGCTCTTGGACGAGTCGGCCGCCCACGAGGTCCTTCTCGGTGTGGGTTTCCGTGATTTCACCGAGTTCGGAGACCTCCAGCACGCGGAGGTTCTTCTTCTCGCACAGCGTCGCCAGCGCGTCGTCGGTGTAGCCCGGCGCGACGACGACTTCCTTGAACGAGTCCACGATTTGGGTCGCGGTGGCGTCGTCGCACTCGCGGTTCAGCGCGACGATGCCGCCGAACGCGCTCTTCGCGTCCGTCGAGAGGGCGCGCTCGTAGGCCTCGGCGAGCGAGTCGGCGACGGCACATCCGGCGGGGTTGGTGTGTTTGATAACCGCGCAGGCGGGGCGGTCGAACTCCTTGATGAGGTTCAGCGCGCCGTCGGCGTCGTTGTAGTTGTTGTACGACAGCGCCTTCGCGCCCTCGTTCAACTGCTCGGCGTGGACGACGCTGGCCTCCTCGCACGTCGCGTTGGCGTAGAGCGCGGCGTCCTGGTGCGGGTTCTCCCCGTACCGGAGGCTGGCGGTGCGGTCGAAGGTCTCGACCTTTCGAGCGGGGAGTTCCTCGTCCGTATCCGCCTCGACGTGGACCTCGTTCGCGTCGAAATCGACGTCGACGTCCCCCTCAGCGAACCAGCGCACCGCACGCGGATACGCCTTGAACTCGCCTTGGTAGAGGACGCGCTCCTTCAGCGTCTCCTCGTCGTCGCCCTCGTACACCGGAATCGGTTCCTGCGTGACGATCGGGCCGTTGTCGACCTTCGAGCGGTCCACCTCGCCCGCGTCGTCCGTCGCGTCGGTGACGACGTGAACCGTGCAACCGGTCGTGCTCACGCCCGCGTCCAATGCGTCGCCCCACGCGTCCATGCCGGGGAACGAAGGGAGCAAGGACGGGTGGACGTTGAGCGTCGTCGGCGCGTCGTCCAAAAACTCGTCCGTGAGGATTCGCATGTAGCCGTCGAGGCACACGAGGTCGAACTCGTAATCCGCGAGCGCGTCGAGGACGCGGCGCTCGTGGTCCTGCCGCGATTCGTCGTCGCCCTGTTCGACGACTTCCGTGGGAATCCCGCGCTTTTCGGCTTCGTCCAGCACCGGCGCGTCCGCGCTGTTGGTGAGGACGACCGCCAGTTCCGCCCCGCCCGGCGCGAGGTCCGCGATGTGCATGAGGTTTCGACCACGGTTCCCGGCCATACCCGCAATCCCTGTCATACGAGAGAGACCGACCGGCGGGGGCAAAGTAGTTGCGGTCCACCGACGAATTCTATACAATATCGTGTATATATTTCGGAGGCGAATCGTTATTTTTCCGTTTTGTATGCACACTTGTGCGTCACCGGACCGACACGCTTTTGCCGAACCGAACGGCAGGCACAGGTATGGATTCCCTATACGCCGTCTCGCCGGTAGACGGGCGCTACGCCGGTCGAACCGCGCCGCTCCGCGACTACGCGAGCGAGGCCGCGCTCATGCGTGCCCGCGTGCGAGTCGAAATAGAATATCTCATCGCGCTGTCCGACCTCGACGTGACCCCCTTCGACATCGCGGCGGACGACCGCGACGAACTCAGGGCCGTCTACGAGGAGTTCGACGCCGAGGACGCGGAAATCGTCAAGGCACTCGAAACGGAGGGCTACGAGGACTACCCCGCGACGAATCACGACGTGAAGGCGGTCGAATACTTCGTCCGCCGCTCGCTCCCCGACGGACTGGACCTCGGGTCGTGGATTCACTTCGCGCTGACGAGCGAGGACGTGAACAACCTCGCCCACCGCCTGCTCGCCAAACCCGCCGTCGAGGAGGTTCTGCTCCCCGAACTCGCCGCCGTCCGCGACGAGTTGGCCGACATGGCCCACGAGTACCGCGACGTGCCGATGCTCGCCCGGACCCATGGGCAACCGGCCACGCCGACGACGTTCGGCAAGGAGATGGCCGTCTACGCCGCGCGCCTCGGCCGAGCGGTCGGAGAAATCGAACGCGCCGCGGAATCGCTCTCGGGCAAGCTTGCGGGCGCGAGCGGCACCTACGCGGCTCACGTCGCGGCGTACCCCGACGTGGACTGGCGAGCCTTTTCCCGCGAGTTCGTGACGAACCTCGGCCTCTCCCACACCGCGCTCGCCACCCAAGTGAACCCGTGCGACGACCTCGCGGAACTGTTCGACGCGCTTCGCCGCGCTAACACGATTCTCCTCGACATGGACCGCGACGTCTGGCTCTACGTCAGCGACCGCTACCTCGGGCAACTGGCGACCGAGAGCGAAACCGGCAGTTCGACCATGCCCCACAAGGTCAACCCCATCGACTTCGAGAACTCGGAGGGCAACCTCTCGAAGGCCAACTCGGACCTCACGTTCCTCGGCGACTACATCACTACCTCCCGACTCCAACGCGACCTCTCCGATTCGACCGTCAAGCGGAACATCGGGTCGGCGTTCGCCTACTGCCTCCTCGGCTACACCAAAGCCCAAGACGGTCTCGGAAAAGTCGTCCCCAACGAGGAGGTCATGCGAGAGGAACTCGAATCCACGCCCGAAATCATCGGCGAGGCGGTCCAGACGATTCTCCGGCGCGAAGGCCACGGCGACGCCTACGAGCGTGTCAAGGCGCTCACCCGCGGGAAGCGCGTCACGCTCGACGACTTCCGCGACCTCTTCGACGAACTCGACGTGGACGAGGACGTGCGCGAGGAACTGCACGCGCTGACGCCCACCGGCTACACCGGCATCGCCGCCGACCTCGCGGACGACCTCGACTGAGCGCTCGCCAGCCCAGCCAGCCCAAACCGTTACGCTTCTCTCCGTCGTCACCGGTGACATGTCGTCGACGTACGAGCGACGCCGACTGGTGGCACCGCTCATCGCAATCGCCGCGCTGGTCTACTGGGTCGCCGTCCGACCGTGGCACCTCCGCTGGGGCGCGACCGACGAGGAAGCGACTGGCCCCCTTCCCGGTGACGGCCTGCTTCGAGACCCCGAATCCGAGGTCACTCACGCCGTCACCATCGACGCCCCCGTCGAGGAGGTGTGGCCGTGGCTCGTCCAAATCGGACAGGGGCGCGGCGGCTTCTACAGCTACGACTGGCTGGAGAACCTCGTCGGCGCGGACATCCACAACGCCGACCGAATCCTTCCGGCGCATCAGGACCTCGAAGTCGGGGATACCGTCCGCCTCGCGCCCGAAGACTACTCGGTGCAGACGCCCGAGTCCGCCCCCGAAGTCGCGGTGCTCGACCCCGAGCGAGCGATAGTGCTCCAACCGCCGGGAGAATCGCCGCGGTGGACGTGGGCGTTCGTCCTCCGTCCGGTCGACGACCAGACGACGCGGTTCGTCGTTCGAATGCGCTCGCACGGAAAACAAAATATCGCCGGGAGAGCGGCCGACGTCCTCTTCTGGGAACCCGCCCACTTCGTCATGGAGCGCAAGATGCTGCTCGGAGTGAAAGAGCGCGCCGAATCGTCGGAATACGGGACGCGGAAAAACGTGAATCGGTCGTGACTTCAACGAATTATTTGTAGTAATCGCGCTTGCTGTAGACGTAGGCCAACAACAACCCGCCGACGACGATGCCGAAGAAGGCGGCGAGATGCCCCGTGAAGAATCGGAGGACGTCCATCAGCAGGCTTAACCCGTACACGATTATCGTGAGCGTCCACGCCCACGACTTGAGCGTCCACAGACCCCAGACGACGGCGAGTTTGGCGATTGCGAAGACGATGACGATGGTACCGACGATGAGGCCGATGGGGGACGAAAACAACACACCGAGACCGCGAAGGAGGCCTCCGAGGGCACCGAGCGCACCGAGGACGCAGATGATCTTGATGCCGAGCGGGGCGGACTGGGATTTCCGTCCGTATGCGGAACGGTTTGTAACCATGCTGTTCGATAGAAAGCGCATCGTAATAAGCTTCGTTGACGTATCGACCACGAAGTATTTATTCCCACGAGATAGACACGTCGCTGTATGGACCCCGATACACGCGATATCTCCGGTTGCCCGAAATGCGATCACACGGAAGTTACCACGGACTCCATCTCGACCACCGGTGGCGGACTCAGCAAGATGTTCGACATCCAAACGAAGAGCTTCACCGTGGTCTCCTGCTCCAACTGCGGTTACTCCGAACTGTACAAAGACGTCCGCAACCGCGGGAGCGACATCGTGGACGTCTTCCTGGGTTGAATCGCCACCGACCGCCGTTTTCGCTACCCACTACAACATATGACAGACAGCAACAACCTCATCCACGCGCTCATCGGAGCAGTCGTAACTCTCGTCGTGTCCTTCGTCCCGTTTTCGCCCGTCCTCGGCGGGGCCGTCGCCGCCTATCTGGGGCGGACGACGCCCGACGAGGGACTTCGAGTCGGTGCCATCTCCGGTGCCATCGCCGCGATTCCCATGGCGGTCGTGGGGCTGTTCGTCGTGAGCATCATCTCCTTCGGGTACGTGCCCGGCGGATTCGTTGCGCTCCTCTTTCTCTTGGGCATGTTCGCCATGCTCTACACGGTCGGACTGAGCGCGCTGGGTGGGTACCTCGGCGCGTATCTCGCCGACGAGTTCTGAACAACGAATCGACCTCCTCACCTGAACTTTATATACCAACACGAAGCCACCTCGCGGCGTGACCGCCGAACGAATCGCAGCGCTGGTCGTCCTCGCCGCGCTCGCACCATTGGTTTCCGGTGGTGAGCGACGACGCTCTTCGGCACTACTTCCCGCGGTTTCATCGCTTGCGGTCGTCGCGCAACGACAGCAATCACAACAGCGACCGCGACGACGGCTACAACAACCGCGAATACTCGTTCTCGACCGACCACCGCCTAAGCGCGACCCGTCCGAAAGCGATGTCCGCAACCTATCGGACCGAGAGTGCCAACAGTATCCCGATCAGCCAACGAGCGTTAGAAGGGTTCCCCGCACCGCATCCGCGGCCGCTCGGACGTCGCCGACATCGACGTACTCCCGCGGCCCGTGTGCTACCGCGCCCTCGTCGTCGGACAGCACGCCCGGCCCGAACACGACCGTCGGAGCGACGCGTGCGAAATAGGACGCCTCGGTCGCCGCGCCGAACGGACGCACCTCGCCGCCGCTTTCGTCGCGGAGCATTCGCACCAGTTCCGAGTCGGCGGGCGTCTCGAAGGCTTCGAGAAACGGCGTGTCGCGTTCGGCGAGCGAAACCTCCACCTCGACCGCATCCACCGCGTTTCGAAGATGGCCTTCGAGCGAGCGTCGGAACTCCTCGGCACCTTCCGGCGGAACGCTCCGCCGGTCGATGACGAAGGAGCAGTCGGCGGGAATCTGGTTTGTGGCGGTTCCCCCCTCGACCGTCGTCGGCGTGAGCGTCGGCGCACCCAGTTCGGGATGTTCCCTGTCCGAATCGAACGTGGAGAGCGCCGATAGGACGGGAGCCAGCCCGCGTATCGCGTTGACGCCCGCTTCGGGGTGTGCGGCGTGTGCGTTCTCTCCCCGAACGGTGACCGTTCCCTGAAAACGCCCTCGTGCGGCGTTGCACACGTCGAGGTCGGTCGGTTCACCGACGACTACGGCGTCGGGATGGAATTCTGTCCCGTCCTCCTCGTCCCGAACGAGGAAGCCGAGGGCGGCCGCACCCGTCGAGTCGGTTTCCTCGTCCGGCGTCACGGCGAGCGTTACCCGTCCTCGCTCCGGTTCGACCGCGAAAAACGCGTCGAGGAGCGCCGCGAGCGGTCCCTTCGCGTCACAGGAGCCGCGGCCACGAATCCGGACGTCGTCACCGTCTCCGTCGCTATCGCGGGAAAACGGAACGTGGGGGGGCACGGTGTCGATGTGGGAGTTCAGGACGACGTGCGGACCGTCCTCGTCGCCGACGCGCTCCGCGAGGACGTTCCCCGCGGCGTCGATGGTCGCCTCGACGCCCGCCGATTCGAGGGTTTCGACGAGCAGGGTTCGCATCGCATCGACCGATTCGTGTGATGACGTCCGAACGGCGGTTTCGAGGAACGAAATCGGGTCGAAGTCCGTCACGGAATCACGCCTCTAAATCGAGTCGTCCGGCGTTCGAGACGCGGAGGTCGCCGCCAAACTCGCGTTCGACGGGTCCGGTGAGCGTCGCGTTTCGGTCGTCGACCGCGACTTCGAGGTCGCCGCCGGGCGGCGACACCGACACGTTCTCACCGTCCGCGAGTCCGAGTCGGCGCGCGGCGGCCGCGATGGCGACCGCGCCGGTGCCACACGACTGGGTTTCGCCCTCGACGCCGCGCTCGAAGGTCCGCTGGTCGAACCCGTCGTCGCGTGGCGAGGCGAAGGTGACGTTCGCGCCCTCCGGGAAGACGTCAGCATGGCGAATCGGCGGCGCGTCGCGTTCGAGGTTCACCGCGTCCACGTCGTCCACGAACGCGACCGCGTGCGGAACGCCCGTGTTCACCGCCGTTACGTCGTAGTCGCCGACGCGCGTCTCGATGAGGGGTTCGTCCCCCGCGACCGGGACGTCGTTCGGCCCGAATTCGGGGGCACCCATCTCGATGGTCGCGCCGCCATCGTGGATTTTCGCGTGGCGGGTTCCGGCGAGCGTGTCTATCATCACTTCGTCCGCGTTCGCGCGCTCGGCGGCCCAGACCGCGGCACAGCGCGCGCCGTTTCCGCACATCTCGGCCGTGCTCCCGTCCGGTTGCACCAGCGTCATGATGACGCGTGGGGGCCGAAATTCGGGTTCGAGCGCCAGAAAGAGCACGCCGTCCGCACCAATCCCGTCGGTCCTGTCACAGACCCTGCGGGCGAACCGCGAGCGGTGAGGGACACACGCGTCCGGGTTCACGATGACGAAATCGTTCCCGGTTCCGTGGTACTTCTCGAACGAGAGGTTCATTCCCACGTCACCTCCGTTTCGGTCGCGATGACGTCCGCGTGGGTTTCGCGTCGGTGTGCGACCCCGGTTCGGTCGCCGTCCACGACAACGACGGCCGGACGCGGCCGCGAGTTGTACTGGCTCGCCATCTCGTAGCCGTACGCGCCCGCGTTGCCGACGGCGAGCAGATCGCCGCGCGTCGGGTCGGTGAGCAGATGGGTTCCGAAGGTGTCCGAACTCTCGCAGATCGGACCGGCGACCGTCGTTTCGACCGCTCGACCGTCCGCTCCCACACTCCTGATGTGATGGTACGAATCGTAGAGCGCGGGTCGAACGAGCGCCGTCATACCGGCATCGACGCCGACCACGGTCGTCGCGGGGGCTTGCTTGACCGTGTTCACGCGGGTCAGGAGGACACCGGCGTCGGCGACGAGGTACCGACCCGGTTCCACGACGAGCGTGGCGTCGAGGTCGCCGAGCGCGTCCCGCGTCGCGTTCGCGACCGATTCGAGGTCGAGCGGCGGGTCATCGGGGTGATACGGCACGCCGAATCCGCCGCCCACGTCCACGAATTCGAGGTCGAGGTCGATGGTGCGAGCCAACTCACCCATCCGGGAGACGAGTTCGCGGTGGTTGCCGAGGTCGTCACCCGAGATGCCGCTTCCCGCGTGGGCGTGGACGCCAACGACGTCGAAGTCGTCAGCGGCCGATTCGAGCAGGGATGCGGCGCGGTCGTACGGAACGCCGAACTTCGCGTCCGCACCCGTTCGCACCTTCTCGTGGTGGCCCGCGCCCACGCCGGGATTGACGCGGAGACAGAGCCGTCCGTCGTAGCCCCGCTCGGCCAATCGGTCGATGGTGTCCGCCGCACCGACCGTAACCGTCAGACCGGGATGGTCCGCGGCGAATTCAACCGCCCTGTCGAGGTCGATTCCGGGCGGGTTGACGGCCGTGTAGTGGACACGCTCGCCATCGAATCCGGCGGCGAAGGCGCGCTCCGTCTCGCCCGCCGAAGCGCATTCGATGCTCGCACCGTCGGCTTCGAGGGTTTCGAGGACCGCGCGCGACGTGTTCGCCTTCGCGGCGAAGTGGACGTCGGCGTCCGGAAACGCCGCGGCGAGTCTGGCGTAGTTCTCGCGGACGCGTTCGAGGTCGATGACGTACAGCGGCGTGTCGTATTCGTCGGCGAGGTCGGCGAGTCGGGCGTCGGACCAATCCGACAGCCGTCGTACCGGCGGGTTGTCGGCCGAAACGGTCGCGCTCATCGCAGGGCCTCCTCGCGCTCGACCTGTGCGAGCGTGTCGTCTTCAACGTCGAGAGCCACGACGGCGGGCTTGTACGCCCCGCCGTCGAACAGGTCGTGGTCGCCGAGGCTCGATTCCACGAATCGGGTGAACGCGCGTCGGTTCGGCGGAAGATGGCCGTACAGAATCTCCTCGTCCACGAGGTCGTAGACGGGGATTCGCGGCGTGAGAAGCGTGTTCTCGGCGACGATGCTTCCCTCACCGACGACGAATCCGGACGTGACGCGACAGCCAGCGCCGAGGCTCACGTCGTCTTCGACGATGACGGGCGTCCCCTCGACGGGTTCGAGGACGCCCCCGATGAGCGCGTTCGCACCGAGTTTGACGTTCTCTCCGATTTGCGCGCACGAGCCGACGGTATCACAGGAGTCCACGAGCGTCCCGTCGCCGATGGAGACGCCGATGTTGACGAAACTCGGACTCATCAGGATGCAGTTCGACCCGACGTGTGCGCCGCGACGGACGACCGTTCCGTCGGGCGTGTTTCGGGTTCCTCTGTCGGGAAAGTCGTCCGTCCCGCGGAGCGGAAGCACGTCGTAGTAGGTGATGCCGCCGTATTCGTGGCCCTCGATGTGTCGAAGGCCGAAGTTCAGTAAAATACCCTGTTTCACCCACTCGTTCGCTTCCCAACTCCCGTCGCGCTTTTCGGCGGCGCGAACCTCGCCCGCCTCCAACGCGTCGAGGAAGGTTTCGAGGAGTTCTCGTTCGTTCGGACCGGCGCTGTCCGCGTCTACCTCGCCGGAATCGTATCGGTGCCACAGTTCTCGTACGTCGTTTCGTATGTCGCTTTTACGTCTCATTCGCTGATTACCTCGCTGAACTCGTACCGCCCCGGATGTCGTCCGGTCACCCACGCCGCCGCGTCGAGCGCGCCGTCGGCGAACACGCCCCTGTCGGCCGCCCGATGGGAGAGTCGAAGGTCCTCGTGGTCGTTCGCTATGAGGACTTCGTGTTCGCCCGCGATTCCCCCCGCGCGGCGGGCGTGAACGCCGATTTCGCCGGGTTGTCGCGGCGCGTCGCCGTCGCGTCCGTGAACGCGCTCGTCGGGACCGCCCGCCGCCGCGATTCGGTCGAGGAGCGTCTTCGCGGTCCCGCTCGGCGCGTCTCGCTTGCCGTTGTGGTGCGTCTCGGTCAGTTCCACGTCGTAGCCGGGCAGGTCGGAGACGGCGCCTTCGACCGCCCGGAGGAGGGCCTGCACCCCGCGGGAGAAGTTGCTCGCCACGAGGACGGGGACCGACTCGCTCGCTTCGCGGAAGACGGGTTCGTCGCCGTCGAACCCGGTCGTGCCGACGACGCACGCGACGTCCGCGTCCGCACACGCCGAGACCAACGTTCGGCTGGCGTCGGGGTTCGAAAAGTCAACGAGAACGTCCGGGTCGTACTCCGAGACGACCGCTTCGAGGTCCGCCGCGGATTCGGTCGGAACGCCGTTGATTTCCCTCGGCGGGTCGCTGCTCACGCCAACGACGATATCCACGTCGTCCCGGTCGCTCGCCGCCGCGATGACGGCGCGGCCCATCCGCCCCGTGACGCCGCCGACGAGCACCCGCGTCACGCGCCTCCCTCCAGTTCGTCGAGTACCATCGCGAGTTCCTCGCGGTTCTCGTCGGACAGTTCGGACAAGGGCAGTCGGAGGCCGTCCGGTCCGTAGCCGCGGTGTTCCATCGCCGCCTTCACCGGAATCGGATTCGTCTCCGCGAACAGCGCGCGGAACAGCGGTCCGAGTTCGAACTGGAGTTCTCGCGCGCGGCCGTAGTCGCCCGAAAGGGCCGATTCGACCAGTTCACAGGTCCGTTCCGGTTCGACGTTCGCGGAGACGCTGATAGTCCCCGCCGCGCCGACGGAGAGCATCGGAAGCGTCAGCGCGTCGTCGCCCGACAGCACCGCGAACGTCTCGTCTCGGGTCCGTTCGATTATCTCGCTTATCTGCCCGAAGTCGCCGCTCGCGGCCTTGTAGCCGACGATGTTGTCGTGTTCGGCCAGCGAGACGGTCGTCTCCACGTCGATGTTTCGTCCGGTTCGAGACGGGACGTTGTAGACGATTTGGGGCAGGTCAACGCCGTCCGCGATGGTGCGGTAGTGGGCTTCCATCCCCGCCGGTTCGGGCTTGTTGTAGTACGGCGAGATGAGAAGGAGGCCGTCGGCCCCGGCGTCCGCGGACCGTCGTGCGAGGTCGAGGGCTTCGTGGGTCGCGTTGCTCCCCGCGCCAGCGATGACGGGGATGTCGACGGCGCCCACGACGGTTTCCACGACTTCGACGTGTTCGTCGTGGCTCAGGGTCGCGCTCTCGCCGGTCGAGCCGACCGGAACGAGGCCGTCAACCCCGGCGCGTTCGAGGCGCTGGGCGTCGCTACGGAGGAGTTCGTGGTCTATGCTGTCGCCCGCAAAGGGCGTCGTCATCGCGGGATAGACCCCGCGAAACGGTGTGTCTGTGTCTGTCATCGGTCTGTGTCGGAAATCGGTTATCGCGCGGTACAAAACGAGAATGGCTCGAAACGGGGGTGCCACGCCCGCCGCGAACCTCACGCCGCACGTTTTGTCCGTTTTCCGACTGTGCTGTCGCTGGCTCGCCGATACGCGAACACGGCGGGCGCCACAGCACGAGGCATATTCCATTGGGTGTTTCGTGGTGACTTATGCCTTACGCCGACGACAGACTCTGCCGTCGGGGTCGGATTTCGGCGGATTCGTCGTCAAAAACCGGTCGGAATCGCGAGGAAATCGGTCGAAAGTGGTCGTTTGCCGAAAATCAACCGGTTGCGCAGAAAACATTTACCGAGATATGAAGGATGTTCAGTATGAACTGGTCCCTCATCGCACGGTGTAGCCTCCGATACTCGCTCGTCTACGCGGGACTCACGGTGGGCGTCGTGTTCGCTCTCACAAAATCGGAACTCGCGCTCCTCGCTCTGTTCGGGGTTGGACTCGCCGTTCTCCTGTTTGCGCTCGGTGGAACCGGAACCGTCCGAATGGGAACAGCCATGGCGAACGCGGATTCGATGGGGATAGAGAGTACCATCGTGGACCCAGCGGATCTCCAACCGACCCAGTTGGAGAACGACATCAAATTCCTCTTCTACGGCGTCGGTCTCCTCGTCTGTGGCATCGCGGCGCTCGTACTGGTCGGGTAAGAGGGGCCTGTGTGCCGTTGCCGCGCGGAACAATCCGGCGGTCTTATCATACCTCCAGACATACGCTCGAAAAATGCTCGTCCTCGGAGACGCCCACGCCGACGACCGCGACAACCGGCGCGCGCTCTTTGCGGCGTACCGCGAGGCGAACCCAGACGTTACTCTGCAGTTGGGAGACTTGATGTTCTACGACTTGCCCGCACCCACGTGGTTTATCGGCGGCAACAACGAGGATTTCGACACCATCGAAGCACTGCGGAACGGACTGGTTTCGAACTCGCACGTCAGAAACGCACACCTCATCGCCAGCACCGCCGTCGAACTCGACGGCCTTCGAATCGCCGGTCTGTCGGGGAACTTCGCGCCGACGCAGTACGACCGCCCGCGCGCCAACCTCGTCGGCGACCGCCGCCGTCACTTCACTCACGAAGACGTGGAGGAGGCGATGGAACTCGACTCCGTGGACGTGTTGCTGACCCACGAGGCACCCCACGGCCTACCCGTCGCCGAGGAATACGACGTCGGGTGTTCGCACATCGACGACCTCATCTCCGCGCTCTCGCCGGACCTCTGTCTCATCGGGCACCACCACCAGCACGCCGAGACGACCATCGGCGAGACGCAGGTCGTCAGCGTGGCACCGGCGTGGGAGCGATATTACATCCTCGACCCCGAGTCGCTCACGCTCACGTGGCACAAAACGCCGACGTCGTGACAGTACCGGACAAGCAACTTCTTTATGCCAGTAGTTATCACACTAACGTATGACGGATATTCATCCGGGTCAGCGCGTCACGGTATTAGCCGACGCGCAAAACCTCTATCATACTGCTCAAAGCGTCTATAGTCGGAATATCGACTACTCATCTCTTCTCTCGAAGGCGGCACAGGAGCGAGAGTTGACGCGCGCCATTGCTTACGTCATTCAGGCCGATAGCCCCGACGAGGACCGCTTTTTCGACGCGTTGACCGACATCGGATTCGAGGCGAAGATAAAGGCGATAAAGACGTTCGGCGACGGGTCGAAGAAGGCGGACTGGGACGTCGGCATCTGTCTCGACGCCATCACGCTTGCACCGAAAGTCGATACGGTCGTGCTCTGTACCGGCGACGGCGACTTCGCACAGCTCGCAACGCACCTTCGACACGAGGGGGTGCGCGTGGAAGTGATGGGGTTCCAAGAATCGACCGCCGAAGAACTCATCGCCGCCGCCGACAGTTTCATCGACCTCAGCGAGCGGACCGAAACGTTTCTTCTTTAGACCGGGCGACCGCCTTCGCCCGTGCCGAACATCAGTGCGCCAGCGGCGAGCGCGACAGTGGCGAGACCGGCGAGGGCGTTCCCCGTGAAGGTACCGATCATGGAGATGACGCCAAATATCATGACGCTCCCGACGATGAGAAGCGCGATTCCCAGCAGTTCTTTCGTGTTCATACGCCGTCTTCGGACTCCCGCCTAATAAATCGCTCTCAAATCGATAGCCAGCGCCATGGTACTCCGTGACAGAGAAATGGTAACACGTACCAAACAGCCCGATGTCGAAGGGCTTTCACCCTCACACGCTAAATCCGGCCCAATGACTGAAGACGAGGATTTGCCCGCACTGCGTACGACCGCGGATTACCAGTTCGGCGCGGGAGCCGGTGCCGCGCTGTTCCCTCCCGAGGAGGACTTGGAAGTTCGCCATTCGTCCTCCGGGCGACCCCAGCAGGTGCACGCCGACGGGAGCCGACTCGTCACCTACGCCACCGACGGCCGATTCACGCTCGGCCTCGCGGGGGGCAATCGCATCGCCAACGCCCTCGAACCGCCCGCCGGTCGCGTCATCGTCGGCGACGAGAGCGAGCCGTTCGTCCGGGACGGCAAGAACGTCTTCGCCAAGTTCGTCGCGGACGTGGACCCCGACGTTCGCACCGGAGACGAGGTGCTCGTGACCCACGAGAACGGCGACCTGCTCGCCGTCGGTCGCGCCGAACTCGATGCCGACGCCATGTTCGATTTCGACACCGGAATGGCCGTGAAGGTGCGCGACGGCGCAGAAAAGTAACCCGACGGGTTTCCGACGCATTTGCGTCACGTTTTTCCCCCTCCGTTCCGACGATTCGGGTATGTTTGGAGGAGGCGGCGGTGGGCTCGACCCACGCAAGATGCAGCAGATGATGAAGCAGATGGGTATCGAAGTGGATGACATCGAAGCCGAAGAGGTCGTCATCCGCACGACCGACGGCGAAGAACTCGTCTTCAGCGACCCGGACGTCACCCGAATGGACGCACGCGGCCAGCACACCTACCAGGTCGTCGGCGACGCCGAGACGCGCGAAGCGTCCGGTAGTTCCGACGCGGGAAGTTCCGAGGAGTCCACGGAGGAATCCGCGAGCGCGATTCCCGACGCCGACGTCGAAATCGTCGCCCAGCGCGCGGGCGTGAGCGAAGACGAAGCCCGAGAGGCGCTCGACGCGGAGAACGGTGACCTCGCGGCGGCGGTCGAGCGACTGGAGTGACGGTCCTACTCGTTCACGGCGATCGGGAGTACCTCCGGAATCCGGGCGAGGAGCTACAGACCGACCTCGGCGTCCTCACCGTTCCCGAGGACGTGCAACCCGGCGACGTTCTCGCCACCCACTTGGACGAGGAGTTCACGGTGCGACGGCTCCGCGGCCCGGACCTGTTCCATCACTTCGAGCGAACGGGCGCACCGATGCTCCCGCGGGACATCGGCCTCGTCGTCGGCGAAACCGGCGTCGCGGCTGGCGACCGGGTGCTCGACGCGGGAACCGGAACCGGCGTCCTCGCGGCCTATCTCGGACGAATCGGGGGGGAGGTCGTCACCTTCGAGCGGAAGGAAGATTTCGCCGAGGTCGCCCGCGATAACATCGAGATGGCGGACGTGGCCGATGCGGTCGAGGTTCGAACGGGCGATATCACCGATAACCTCGACGAACTCGGCGAGTTCGACGTTCTCACCCTCGATACGCCCGACGCCGCGGAAGTCGTCGCGCACGCGCCGGACCTGTTGGCGGACGGCGGCTCGCTCGGCGTCTACGCGCCGTTCGTGGAGAGCGCCCGCGACGTCGAAGCGGCCGCTCGGGAAGCGAATCTCGACGACGTTCGCACGATAGAGACCATCCAGCGCGAGATGGACTTCGACGAGCGGGGAACGCGTCCATCCACGAGTCCCGTCGGCCACACCGGGTATCTCACCTTCGCGCGGAAGACGTAGCGTGAAACGGCGCGAGACGACGGTACTCGATATTATTTTTCTTTCGACACGCCCCGCTACCGCGGGGCTATTCGGGACTTCACGGAGCGGTCGGTGAAAAACGGTCCGCGCTCAGTGCCTGCCAGTGTCGTACTTGTAGGTCGCGTCGTCGGGGTCGATGCCGAACTCCTCGGCCATCTCCTCCGCGTCCTCGTCGCTCGAAGGTTCTCCCTCGCGCGGCCGGGCGTCCTTGAACCGTTCGCGGAGACGGTCGGGCATCCCGAAGGAATCGACGGCGAGCACCATCGGGATGGCGTCCGGTTCGATGTCGTCCCGTTTCGCATCGAGGCGGTCGCGGAGTTTCGACGGGAGGTCCTCGGCGTCGAGGGGTTCGAAACCGAACTGGGCGAGGTAATCGGGCACGCCGACGAGGGCGTATACCGCCTCGAAGTCGTCGTCGCTCGCCTTGTCGATGAGGCGTTCGATGACGTGCGCGCCGACGCCCTGCCCGCGCCACGATTCGACGACGCCGATGCTCGTCAGCTCACAGATTTCGGGGGCATCGTCCGGCTTGTGGATTCGAACCCGCCCGAACCCGGCCTTTTCGCCCGACGTTTCGTCCACGACGACGACGTAATCCCGGGAGCGAAAGGCGGTTTCGTCGAGCCCCATCGCCTCGATGTTGTCGAGCAACCAGACCTCCTCGCGGTTTTTAGCATCCCGGACGTACATGCCGAGAGATACGTTCGCAAGCGTCAAAAAGTCATCCGTAGGTGAACGATGAAGTGACCAGCTGAGAAATAACGACCGTTCGATGGTTCCGTCGAAGCTCACGAGACAGACAGGAGTCGCGCTCATGGTGTCGGTGGTCGCGGTTCAGTTGGCGCTCGAAGGCTACGGCATGCTCACCGACAGCGGGACCGCCGAGTTTGGAGCGCATCTCGCCTTCGCGTCTCTCTGGGTGGTGTTCGGTGGCGTAACGCTGCTCGAACGCGGCAAGACGCGGTTGTCCGTTCTCACGGCGGGGGTGCTGGTTGCGAGCGGGATGCTGGAGGGCTACTCCCTGTTCGCCTCGAACCCGATTCTCGGGGACGGGGTGGCCGAGATTGTGGCGGGCGTCGGTGCGCTCTTGTACGCCGCCGGAATGCGGAGGACGCGTTTAAAGCCCTTCCAGCGAGCGTAGTTTCTGTTCGACGTCCGGCGGCGCGGCGCTCGGCCCGTCGCGGACGCGGTGGTCGGGGACAAAAATCGGGGCGGGGTTCTCGTCGAGCGCGGTCCTGACCAGTTCCAAGTCCGCGTCCTCGGTGTGGTCGATACCGGAGGTCATCCGGGCGACGGTTTCGACGTTCACCTGCTCGCCGTAGGGGACGTTACGGACGGACTCGAGCACGCTTCGCTGGTCCGTCGGGAGGGTGAGCGCGACCTGTACGTCCGAAAAGTCGTCCTCGACGCCCTCCAGATACGCCATGATACGGTCGAGGACGGCGTGGTCTTCCAGTGCGTCGTCGTCGGGGTCGTGCGGAAACGTCACGCGCAAGACGCGCCCGCTGGCGACGCCGACCTGCACTGCTCGCTCCAAATACGGGGAGGGCTGCGCATAGATTCCGGCAGTCTCGTCCATAGCGACGGCAACGAACCTCATGACCTTCAAGATTCGTCCCGCGGACGCAAACCTTATGTACAAACTAGTCCGTTGATGTACTACAATGAACGTAGATGGTGCGCTCGCACCCGCGGTCGAATCCATCCTCCGGACCGCTCGGGAACGGACACCCGACGGGGACGCGGGGCGGGTTTCCGTGGACGCGCGTTCGTTTTCGGACGCGCTCGCGAACGCGGAGGAAAACGGACAGGTGCCGCTGCTAGCGGAGGTAAAGCCGACGAGTCCGACGACGGACGGCGAACGAACCGACGATCCGGTCGAACTGGCCGAAACGATGGTCGAAAGCGGGGCGACAGCCCTGTCGGTTCTCACGGAACCGGAGCACTTCGGCGGCAGTCCCGAGAACCTCCGTCGAATCCGCGAAGCCGTGGACGTACCGGTCCTCCGCAAGGACTTCATCGTCCGAGAGGAGCAACTGGACGCGGTGGCCGCGGACCTCGTGCTCCTCATCGTCCGCTTCGTGGACGACCTGGAGGGACTGCTTTCGGCGGCCGAAGAGCGCGGCTTTCAGGTCCTCGTCGAAGTCCACGACGGGGACGAACTCCGAGAGGCGCTCGATGCGGGAGCGACGATCATCGGCGTGAACAACCGCGACCTCGCGCGATTGGAGGTCGATTTGGGAACGTTCGAATCGGTCGCGCCCGTGGTTCCCGAGGACACGACGCTCGTCGCCGAAAGCGGCATCACGACGTCGGCGGACGTCGAACGAATGTGCGACGCCGGGGCGGACGCCCTGCTCGTCGGGAGCGCCATCATGGACGGCGACGTCGGCGAAAACACGCGGAGGTTGGTGAACGCATGAGCGATACGAACGACATGAACGGAACGAGCGGAATGAACGAGACGAAGTTCGGCGAGTACGGCGGCCAGTACGTCCCCGAAGTGCTGATGCCCGCAATCGAGGAACTCCAGTCGGCCTACGAGCGCTACGTGCTGGAGAACGAGGACGGGTTCATGGACGAGTTTCGTCGCCACCTCCGCGATTTCGGCGGCCGACCGACGCCGCTCCAGCGCGCCGACGCGTTGAGCGAGCGATACGACCGCGAGGTCTACCTGAAACGCGAGGACTTGCTTCACGGCGGGGCGCACAAACTGAACAACGCGCTCGGGCAGGTGCTACTGGCGAAGTACATGGGCAAAGAGCGCATCGTCGCCGAGACGGGCGCGGGACAGCACGGCACCGCAACCGCGATGGCCGCCTCGTACCTCGACATCGACTGCGAGGTGTTCATGGGCCGCACCGACATCAACCGCCAGCGGCCGAACGTCTTCCGGATGCGAACCCACGACGCCGAGGTGAACCCCGTCGATGTGGGTTCGGGAACGCTGAAGGAGGCCATCAACGAGACCATGCGCGACTGGGCGACGAACGTCGAGGACACCCACTACGTCATCGGGAGCGTCGTCGGCCCCCATCCGTTCCCGAAGATGGTCCGCGACTTCCAGTCGATTATCAGCGAGGAAGCCCGAGAGCAGATTCGCGAGAAGGCCGGGCGACTCCCGGATAGCGTGGTCGCCTGCGCGGGCGGCGGGTCGAACACCATGGGTGCGTTTCACAATTTCGTCGGGGATGAAGACGTCTCGCTGTTCGCCGTCGAAGCGGGCGGTTCGGGTCTGACTATCGACGAGGACGAGGGCGTCGCGCCGCACTCGGCGTCCCTCTCCTCCGGACGGGACGGCGTGCTCCACGGTGCCCGAACGAAACTGCTCCAGAGCGGGGACGGTCAAATCCTCGAATCCCACAGCGTGAGCGCGGGACTCGACTACTCCGGCGTCGGACCGGAACTCGCCCACCTCGTCGAAACGGGGCGGGTGACGCCCGTCAACGTCGGCGACGACGCGGCCCTCGAAGCCTTCCACCGACTCTCGAAACTGGAGGGAATCATCCCCGCGCTGGAGTCGAGTCACGCGGTTGCGTACTTGGAGCGCGCGGCGCAACGCGCCGCGGACGGGTCGAGCGGCGGAGCGCCGCGAGACGAAGCAGACGACCTCGGCGACCTCGTGGTCGTCAACGTCTCCGGACGCGGCGACAAGGACCTCGATACGGTCATCGAGGAGAGCGCGAAGCGTGGTATCGATGCGGCACCTGGTATGGGGGTCTTTGATGAGTAACTCCGCGTCGGACCTCGAATCCGCCTTTTTCGACGCCCCCGCGTTGATTCCGTACGTCGTCGCTGGCGACCCGGGTATCGAAGAGACGAAGGAATACGTCCGAGCGCTGGTCCGCGGCGGTGCGGACGTCATCGAACTCGGCCTGCCCTTCTCGGAACCCATCGCGGACGGGGCGACGATTCAGAACGCCATCCAGCGCGCGCTTTCCGGCGGGATGACGCCCGACGACTACCTCGAACTCGTTTCGGAGTTGGACGTGGACGTGCCCGTCGTCTGCATGACCTACTACAATCTCATCTATCAGTATGGGGGCCGCGAGGCGCAACGCGCCTCGGAACGGTCGAGCGGTGGCACACCGCGAGACGAGGAAGGCGTCGAGGGGTTCGTGTCCGCCGCCGCCGATGCCGGGGTGTCGGGACTCATCGTCCCCGACCTTCCCGTCGAGGAGAGCGGTCCGCTCCGCTTGGCGTGCGACGAGTACGGACTCGATTTGGTGTTCATCATCGCGCCGACGACGACGGACGCGCGCAAACGGCGCATCAGCGAGCGGGCCTCCGGATTCGTCTACGTGCAGGCCAGAATGGGAACGACGGGCGCACAGGCGGACGTGAGCGGCGACACCCACGACAGCCTCGCACGACTGGACGGAAGCGACCTGCCGAAAGCGGTCGGCTTCGGCGTGAGCGAGGGCGAACACGCCCGCGAAATCGTCTCGGCGGGAGCGGACGGCGTCGTCGTCGGCAGCGCGCTCGTCGATATCGTCGCGTCCGGCGAGAACGTCGCGGAGCGACTCGAATCCAAAGCCGCGGAACTCAAATCCGGGGCACGCGAAGGGGAACAAGAGATACCGGAACCGGAACGAACTTCAAACTAGCTTGCTACAGAGTCACATACAATGAACACAGGAATCACAGCGCGCCTCGACCGAATCGGGCGCGACGGACGCTACGTCATCGTCCCGATGGACCACGGAATCACACTCGGCGCGGTACGCGGCCTGAAGGACATCGAATCGACAATCGACGCGGTAACGCGGGGGGGTGCCGACGCCGTTCTCACGCAGAAGGGAATCGCGCCGCGCGTCCATCCGAACAAGAACGACGCGGGCTACATCGTCCACCTGAACGCCTCCACGACCATCGGCCCGGACTCGAACGATAAACGCATGACCGGGACGGTACAGGAGGCCATCGCGGCGGGTGCCGACGCCGTTTCGCTCCATCTCAACGTCGGCAGTAACTACGAACCCAAACAGATCACGGACCTCGCGGAGGTGTGCGACACGGCGGGCAAGTTCGGGATTCCCGTCCTCGCCATGTCCTACGCCCGCGGGCCGGGCATCGACGAACACGACGCGGAAAGCCTCGGCCACGCGGTGCGGTTGGCAGAGGAACTCGGTGCCGACGTGGTGAAGACGGCCTACAGCGGCGACGCCGAGAGCTTCGAGCACGTGGTCGAATCGACGCGCCTCCCCGTCGTCATCGCGGGCGGTGCACCCGAAGGCGACAAAGCGACCCTCGAAGCGGTCCGCGGCGCGATGGACGCTGGCGGTGCGGGCGTCTCCATCGGCCGGTCGGTCTTCCAGCACGACGACCCAGAGGCCATCGCCCGCGCCGTGACCAGCGTCGTTCACGACGACCTGTCCGCCGAGGACGCGCTGGACGAGGCGGGGCTGTCGGTCGAAGCCTGATTATAGCAGTTCGGGGAACTCCGCGAGCGACGTGAGCGTGTGCGTCGGTTCGTGGGGCGATTCCGTTCTTCGGTTTTCGTGGGGAATCCACACGGAGTCGATACCGAGCGCGTTCGCACCGGCGACGTCCGCCCGCAACGAGTCGCCCACGTGGAGCGCGTCGTCCGGTGCCACGCCAAGGTCGGTCAGCGCCTTCTCGAACGGGGCCGCGTCGGGTTTCGGCGGGACGCCGTTTCGCGGGTCCACGAAGACGAGCGTATCGAACGTGTCGGCGATGCCGAGCGCGTCCAGTTTGACGGTCTGTGTCGCCTCGTCTCCGTTCGTCACGAGACCGACGTTCGTCTCGTTGGCGGCCGCCAACGCGTCCTCGGCACCGGGTCGGAACGAAACCGCCGAGTGGTCGACGCACTCCTCGTACGCGGCGGCGAGCGCCGACGCGTGATGGTCCTCGACGCCCGCCTCGCGGGCGGCGGCGGCGAAACAGAGTTCGTAGAATTCGTGCGACGTTTCCGCGGTCGGGATGCCGTCTACCGCGTCGATGATATCGGTGACCGTGCAGTACTGTTCGACGGACGCGCGGTCGAACGCGTCCGCGAGAACCGCCTCCTCGTCCTGCTCGGAGACGCACAGCGTCGAATCGAGGTCGAAGAGAACGGCATCGAGATCAGTCATTCGTTAGTACTGTTCGAGAGTGGGACAAAAAGATATCGAGTGACGAGCGGCGCGTTCCCGTCGACGGCCGCCAACGGGGACGGTCGGCTGTAGTGGTCGTCCGCCGTGAATTCGATAGCGGGGGACGCCGAGAAGTTGCGGATTCCGCCACGTTCAAGCCGTGGGGCTACGAGCGATTCAGCATGACACGCTCCGTATGGTTGAAGGCCGACGCCTCCGTCGGCGACTGGGACACCCGGCGCAAACGAATCACGGCCGGGTTGGAAGCCGGTGTGGACTGGATTTTGGTGGACGACGGCGACGTCGAGCGCGTTCGAGAACTCGGCGAGGTGAACGTCGCGGCGTTTCGCTCCGAGGGCGACGTGCACGTCTTCGACGCCGAGGACGACGAGCGCGACCGGGCCGACGCCCGAATCGTCGGGAAGGACGGCGAGGGCGACGGAACGGTCGACCTTCCCTCGGATTTCTCCGGCTCCGCCGACCTCTCGACGCTCCGCCGGGAGGACGAAGCCGAGGGTGCCTACGTGAGAATCCTGAGCGAGGAGTACGAAGCGTTCGCCGAGGAAGCAGCCCAGGAAGCCGACTACACCATCGTCGTCGGCGAGGACTGGACCATCATCCCGCTCGAAAACCTCATCGCCCGAATCGGCGAGGAGACGGACCTCGTGGCGGGCGTCACGAACGCCGAGGAGGCCCGAACCGCGTTCGAGACGCTGGAACTCGGCGCGGACGCCGTTCTGCTCGACAGCGACAACCCGGACGAGATTCGGTCGACGGTGGAAGTGCGCGACGCCGCCGAGCGCGAAACGCTGGACTTGGAGTGGGGCGAAGTGCTCACCATCGAACAGACCGGCAGCGCGGACCGCGTGTGCGTCGATACCGGGTCACTGATGGAACACGACGAGGGCATGCTCGTCGGGTCGATGTCGCGCGGCCTCTTTTTCGTCCACGCCGAGACAGCGGAGTCGCCCTACGTCGCGTCGCGGCCGTTCCGAGTGAACGCCGGGGCGGTCCACGCCTACGTCCGCACCCCCGGCGGCGGGACGAAATACCTCGCGGAACTCCAGAGCGGCGACGAGGTGCAAGTGGTCGATACCGACGGCAAGACCCGCGAAGCGGTGGTCGGTCGGGTAAAAATCGAGAAGCGACCCATGTTCCGCCTCGAAGTCGAGACGGCGGACGGCGACCGCGTGGAGACGCTGCTCCAGAACGCGGAGACCATCAAAGTCGCCACGCCCGACGGACGGAAGGCCGTGACGGACATCGAAGTCGGCGACGAAGTGAAACTGTTCCTGGAAGGCGGCGCGCGACACTTCGGCGAGAGCGTCGAAGAGAGTATTATTGAGCAGTAGCGTCGGCGTCGAGCGGCGACGTACACCACTGACAGAAGTCGAGGTCGGCGTCCACTTTTCGTCCGCAGTTCGGACAGCGCCTCGTTCCGTCGGCCGCCTCTTGGACGGCGCGATTGTTACGAATCGCCGACCAGTAGGCGTCGAGGATGTTACACAGCGAGACGAACAGGACGGGGAGGGTCTGCTGTATGTCGATGTTTTCGCTCGCCTGCATGTAGCCGGACCAGCCGCCGTTTTGGACCGCCTGTACCATCTCCGGGGGGATGAACAGGTAAGCGGTGAGGAACGCGAACCCGAACCAGAGGAACGCGCGAAGCCACTCCCGGAGGTAGAGATGGCCCGCTCCGGGGTAAATGAACGCGAACAGAGCCGCGAGCCACGGGCGCTTTTTGTTCCGTGTCACTAGTCGTTGATAGCTGGTCGAGCGTGTTAAACCCTTCCGATGCGGCGTTTTAACGGGAATCCGCCGAGGCGGTCAGTTACTGCGCAGTTCGTCGACGAGTTGCGAGAGCGTGGCCAAGTCGTACTGACCGGGTGCGGTCGCGTCCGCCGGTTCGAGGGGCGCGTAGCCGATTTTCGACCCGTACAGCGGAGCGACGGCCCGCGAGTGACGGCCGACTTCGCCCATCGCCATCGTCGCGACGGTTTGCCCCCGCTCCGTGAGGAGGTTCGTGACGCGGAACAGGTCGAGCACGTCGGACTCGGACTGGGCGGTGACGGCGAGTTTGCCCACGTCGGCGTGGTCGGTGCAGTTTTCGAGCAGTTCGCGCATCCGTCGCTGCGACGGCGTTTCCTCGAAATCGTGAACCGAAGCGACAACGAGCACGTCGTTGTTCCGCGCGTGCTCGGCGAGGTCCCGTCCGGGTCCCGTAAACAGCGTCTCCAGTTCGAGGTCGATAGCGTCCACCGCCGGGTGGTCGGTCGCCTCGCGGAGGGCATCGAGTCGCTCGTCGCCGGTCGCCTCGCCGCCTTCCCACTCGGCGCGATTCGTGGCGAGGACGGGCAGTTCGCCGTCGTAGGCGGACAGCATCGAAAGCGGGTCGTCCGCGAGGTCCATCCGGAACTCGACGATATCGGCGTGTTCACGGGCGGGGGGTTCGTCGCCGAGGTCGGCCGTGCTCACAGCGAGCGAAAAGGAATTGACGTCCATATCCGCGACTTCGACCCGCCGAATAAAAGGTTACTCGGAATAGGGTTCGTGAGTGACGAAGAATCCGGTGCCGTCCCGTTCCACGTCGTTCACGGCGTACAACCGGATGTCGCGCTCTTGGGCCGTCTTGACGGGGAAACCGTAGTACGTGGCGTCGTACTTGAGGTCGCCGCCGTGGTCGCTCACGAACGCCCGATGGTCGTCGAGTCGCCGGGAGACGACGTTTCGGGAGAGTTCCGGCGCGGTTTCGGCCCGCTCCGCGAACAGTTCGACGAAATCGGATTCGAGTTCGTAGCCGACCGAGTTTCGACCCGCGACCATCGCGGCGAGCGAGGTCGTTCCCGTCCCCCAAAACGGGTCGAGAACAGTGTCGCCGTAGACGGAGAACATCGAGATGAGCCGATACGGCAGTTCGAAGGGAAACGCCGCCGAACGCTCGCGGAGGTCGCCGTGGTCGAGCAGTTGCTCCTCGCCGCGAACGTCCGTCCAGAGGTCGGAAAACCACTCGTTTCGCTCCTCCCAGAAGTACGAAGACTCGTAGCGATGGTCGACGCCCGGTTCGAACGCGCGGGTGTCGCCGTTCCGGAAGACGAGGAGGTATTCGTGTTCGAGCGCGGCGTAGGCGTTCGGCGGGAGCATCCCCGACCCCATGAACTTCGTCAGGCGGTTCGAGGGTTTGCGCCAGAGGATGTCGGGAAGGGACTTCAGACCGCGCTCCCGGAGGTCGCGGAGAACGTGGGCGTGGTTCGGAAACGACTGAAACGTCCCGTCCACCTTGCGGGTGGCGTCGCCGACGTTTATCACCGCAATGCCGCCGGGTTTCAGCACGCGAACGAGTTCGGCCCAAACGGCGTCGAGTTCGTCGTGCATAAACTCGAACGCCGCGTCACCGTCGCCCGCCGAAAGCGCCGCCTCGATTTCGGGATTCGCGTCGGCGAAGAGGTCGTCCCACATCTCTATCATCGGATAGGGGGGAGAAGTGACAACGAGGTCTATCGAATCGTCGGGAAGCGAGGTATCGCGCGCGTCACCGACGTGAATCTCGTGCTCGGTTTCCATTGCGGTAGCTTTCTGAAGCTATCGGCGCAAGATAAAAACCTCTTTTCAAACGCGTCTACAGCGCGACGGTTCCTTCTTCGGCTTCGAGCAGTTCGTGATATCGGTTGCGAATCGTGACCTCGCTGATGTCGGCCACGTCGCTGACCTCGGCCTGCGTCGTCTTCTCGTTGGTCAGGAGCGCGGCGGCGTAGACGGCGGCCGCGGCGAGGCCGACTGGCGATTTACCGCTGTGGACGCCCTGTTCTTTCGCGTTACGGAGGAGTTCGCGGGCGCGGTGTTCGGCTTCGTCGGAGAGTTCGAGCCCGGACGCGAATCGCGGGACGTAGCTCTCGGGGTCGGCGGGTTTGACTTCGAGGCTGAGTTCGCGCACGACGTAGCGGTAGGTTCGCGCCACTTCGCTTTTGTCGACGCGGCTGACCTCGGTGATTTCGTCGAGGCTCCGCGGGACACCGGCCTGTCGGGCGGCGGCGTACACACACGAGGTCGAGACGCCCTCGATGGAACGACCCGGCAGGAGGTCCTCGTTCAGCGCGCGGCGGTAGATGACGCTGGCCATCTCGCGCACGTTGTCCGGGAGGCCGAGCGCGCTGGCCATCCGGTCGATTTCGCCGAGCGCCTGCTTGAGGTTCCGTTCCTTGCTGTCGCGGGTGCGGAAGCGCTCGTTCCACTTGCGGAGTCGCTGCATCTTCTCGCGCTGGCGGGAACCGAGCGAGTTGCCGTAGGCGTCCTTGTTCCGCCAGTCGATGTTGGTCGACAGCCCCTTGTCGTGCATCGTGTTCGTCGTCGGCGCGCCGACGCGGGACTTCTCGTTTTTCTCCTTCGCGTCGAAGGCTCGCCACTCCGGGCCGCGGTCCACGTTGTCCACCTCGACGACCAGACCGCAGTCCTCGCAGATGGTTTCGCCGTGACCGGAGTCGGCGATGAGCTTACCGCTACATTCGGGGCAGTTCCGTCCCTTCTGCCCGCTTTTCTCTACTTCTGTTTCTTCGCTTCTCGTTCGGATAGTCGTGTTTTGCATGTGCAATACCTCCTCGGTGGGAGAGCGCGTCAGCTACCGGGCAGGTGAATCCTGAAAAACCCGGGCACCGCTAGTCTTAACACGTCGTTAGGACGAAAGGTACTTAAACGATTCGTTTTTCGACCGTGTTGAGTTCGTGAAACACTCACACACGCCGTGAAATAGCCGTCCAGCGTCAGGCCAGCGAAATATTTAAGAATGGGTTTCGACGAGGTAACGAAACGTTTACTCGCTCCCGACCGAACCGCGGGGTGATGGTTTCGAACCGCGTCGTCTCTCTCGCGCCGAGCGTCACCGAAATCTGTCGGGCGCTCGATGCAACGGACCGACTCGTCGGCGTCACCCACCACTGCCGACTCGACGTCCCCGCGGTCGGCGGCTGGCTGAACCCGGATTTCGATGCGGTCGAGGCGCGCGACCCCGACCTCGTTCTAACGACCGACGCGTTGCAGGCGGACGTGCGCGACGACCTCCGGGACCGCGGGCATCGCGTCGTCCACGTCGAACCGGAAACGCTCCACGAAGTCGTCGAATCGTTCGCCACGGTGGGACGCGCCATCGGGAAACCGACCGCGGGCCGCGCCCTCGCGCGGCGCGCTCGGAGTCGAATCGAGCGGGTTCGCCGACAGGTCGCCGATGAGCGACACCCGGTCGTCTACTGCGAGGAGTGGTCCGACCCGCCCACCGCGGCCGGAAACTGGGTGCCCGACGCGGTTCGGACCGCTGGCGGCGAGTACCCGTTCGTGTCGTCGGGTGAGCGCTCCCACCGAGTCGGGTCGGACGCCATCGAGGACGCGGAACCGGAACACGTCTTCCTCCACGTGTGCGGCCGGGGCGAGCGAAGCGACCCCGAAACCGTGCTATGCCGCGACTGGGACGTTCCCGCACTCGAAACGGGGCGCGTCCACGTCCTCGACGACTCCCTGCTGAATCAGCCGAGTCCGCGACTCCTCGACGGCATCGAGACGATGGCGCGAACGCTCCACCCGGACGCGGTGGAGTAGCAACGTCCAAGTACGGACGGAAAGGAAAGCCACCATGCACGTCGGCGTCGGCAGTGGAAATCCGGTGAAGGTAGCCGCGGTGGAGTCCGCCCTCGGCGGACGACTCGGCGCGCGGGTCGAATCCGTCCCCGTCGAGTCGGGCGTCGCGGAACAGCCGTTCGGCGAAGCGGAGACGGTAGCGGGCGCGGAGAACCGCGCTCGGAGAGTCAGGGTGGCGGGGAACGGATACGAACTGGGCGTCGGACTGGAGGGCGGCGTCGCCGAGGTTCCCGGAACCGACGGCCTCTATCTCATCATGTGGGCCGCCGTGACCGACGGCGAGACGATGGGACGCGGCGCGGGGCCGCGGCTTCGGCTCCCGGAACCCGTCACCCGTCGAATCCGGGACGGAGATGAACTCGGCCCCGTGATGGACGACGTTCTGGGGGAAGACGACGTGGCGAAAAAGCAGGGCGCGGCGGGCGCGCTCACGGACGGAATCATCGACCGGCAAGAAGCGTTAGAACAGGCGGTCGCCGGGGCGCTCGCCCCGTTCGTCACCGATTTCTATACGTCGTCAGTCGTCGAGTGAAGCGGGTTCCTCGACGGACACGTCGCGTCCCTCCTCGACCGCTTGGGTCAACGAGACGTTGAGCGAGAACATCGACCCGACGCCGCCGACGAGCGTGACGATGTTCTTCACAGCGTGGTCGAGGATGGCCGCACCGAGGGCCACTTCCCACGAAATCGGCGTCAGACCCGCAACGAAGACCGTGAACGCGGCCTCGTACAGGCCGACACCGCCGGGCGAGAGCGGGAGCACCTTGGCGAGGTTGCCGACGCTCACCGCGAAGAAACCGATGGCGACCAACGTGACGGGGTTGAGCGACACCTTCGGGAACGCCGTGAGGACGAGGATGGCCGTCAGCACGTCGAGCGACCAGATGGCGAGGCTGCTCGCGCCGACGCGGGCGAAGGCCGTCCGGTCGCTCGCGACGGTCTGCACGTCTCCGGTGAACCGCTCGACGATGCCCGCGATGTGGTTCGCGTAGGAGTCCGAACTGATTTTCGTCACGAACGAGCGGACGAAGTTGCTGTCGGAGCGGGCGCTGGCGACGATGATGCCGACCGCCGCGATGGCGGCAACGCCGACACCCGCCGCGACGTAGACCGCGGTTCGTGCGGCCTCGGCGTGCTGTGCGCCGGTGACGGCCTGCACGATGTCGGCCGCCTGTCCCGTCACGGTCAGTCCGATGAGGACGACCCCGGCGAGGACGGTTATCGTCAGCAGGTCGAAGACCCGTTCGACCGCGAGCGACGCGAAGCCGGACGGGTACGGGATGTTGCGGCGGGCCTTCATCACGTAGGCGCGCACGCCGTCACCGAGTCGCGCGGGGAACACGAGGTTCCCGGTCTGGCTGATGAATATCGCGCCCGTGAGGAACCCGACGCTTTCCGTGAATCCGAGTTCTTCGAGGATGTTCTTGTACCGCGCACCGCGAAGCGGCCACGAAAAGACGTAAATCAAGGCCGCGACACCGACGAGCGCGAGGTTCGCGCTCTCCATCTGGGTGAGGACTTTCCCCAGCGGGAGGTATTTTCCCATCAGCGCGACGGCGATGATGGTCAACAGGACGCCGACGGCCATGGAGACGCTCCGGGTGATACGCGGTTCGACGGAGAACTCCCACCAGCAGCGACCTATCTGGCTCCCCATCCCGAACACGTCCCGAACGAGGTCCACCTTCGTGTCGCCCTTCGGCGTCCAGTCCACCGAGAACTCCTTGATTTCGTATCCCTTGCGCTGTGCGCGAACGAGGACTTCCGTGTCCCAGAACCAGTGTTTGTCCTCGACGTCGGCCAGCACGTCGAACAGGGCGGTCCGGTCGAACGCCTTGAATCCGCACTGGTGGTCGCGCAGGTCGGACTGAAGAAATAGTCGTGTCAGTCCGTTGAATCCGCGACTCGCAACGTCACGTTTCGCCGGACGGTCGGCGACGTTTTCGGGCATCCAACGCGACCCCGTGGCGAAGTCGTACTCGCCGGAGCGAACGCTCTCGACCAACTCCTCCAAGTGCCGCATGTCCGTCGCCAAGTCCGTATCGAAGTAGACCAGCGTCTCCCCGTTCGCGGACTCGAACGCCCGATTCAGTGCTCCCCCACGTCCCAACCGTTCGTCGCTGTGAAAGTGGCGGACGCGTTCGTCCTGCGCCGCCATTCGGTCCGCGATTTCCGGCGTCCGGTCGTCACAGCCATCTTCGGCAACGATTACCTCGAAGCTATTTGGAGGGAGAAACGATTCCAATGTGTCGAGAGTCGTCTCGACGGTGTTCTCTATCGTCGCCTCCTCGTTGTACGACGGAAGGACGACGCTCACCTCTACAGAACCACCGCTCATTATGAAACTGTCTCACCCTCGCACCGTAAGTAGCTTCTGGGCCATGACTGTCAGGATTGCACGTGTGAACCCGCCTACAACCGAGCGTTAACCAACCGTACCAACCACCCCCACGGGAGGAATTATATTCACAAGAATTGAGAGAGAAATCACAAGACGGCGTTGCGTTAACCACTCGTACCAAACCCACTAAGGTCGTCACCTCCCACTATAGAAGTATGAGCACCACCACTGCTGGCACTACCACGCTTACTGACAAACAACAGCGTATCCTCCGGTACCTTCGTGAAAACGGAGCGACAAAAACGTACTTCAAATCCCGGCTCATCGGCGACGAACTCGGACTCACCGCGAAGGAAGTCGGCACGAACATGACCGCCATCGCGGACGGAAACTTCGACGTCGAAGTCGAGAAGTGGGGGTACTCCTCCTCGACGACGTGGAAAGTCAGCGCCTGAGCGAGAACGCGTCGCCCCAGTGGGTTTCATCGTCGATATCGTCGGAACTGTCATCCATCCGTTTCGTCAGACCTGCTTTTATTGGCACGATTTTACCGACATCGATACGGTCGTCTAGTCGGTTCTTCGTCTCATCTCGAACCGGTCAACTCGAACCAATCGAACGGATAGAGATGTTCGAGAGTCGAACGGAAACGCCGGATTTCACGGGTCGAACGATATCAGATTCGCCGCCTCGCCCGCGAACTGTTCCGCGTTCGCGTCGAACGAGTCGGCGTACCGAACGAGCAACGTGATGAGCGTCTCCGGATGTCGGACGGCGTATCCGTCCTCACGCGAGAGCAGTCCCTTCTCGTCCAAATCGGCGGCGTACTTGCTCACCGTGGGCCGCGAAACGTCGAGCGCGGCCGCGACGTCGCCGCCGGTGGCGTCGGGGTTGCGGAGGAGTTCTATCAGCATGCCCCGCGGCGTGTCGCGTCGGAGGTAACTCAACGCGACCTGCTCGAACGCGGAGAACTTCCCGGCGGGAAAAAACCGCCGGTAATCGCCGTCCCGGTGGCTCTCAACGACGCCGAGTTCGACGAGCTGTCGCAAGTGATGTTGCGTCTCGCCGGTTCCAAGTTGGAGGTCGTCGCGTACCTTCGAAAAGTGTGCGCCCGGTGTCGTCGTCACGTAGCCCGCAATCGCGTCGCGGGCTTCGCTTCGCTCGCCGCTGTGATTCCCATCAGCGAGCTTCGTCAATGGCGTTGCCGCTCCCAAAACCGCGAAACGGCGGAGCGTCGCACGCTTATTTTCATCGACGTTCCCGGGCTGAACCATCTACACATCCGTACAACTGGGGAACGTAAAACAGCTTCGCTTGACAGACAGTTACAATGGCCGAACGGTCGGACCGAAAACGAGTCGAACGGTGGAGGGCTGTTATTCGACTTCGGTTTCGAGTTCGCTTTCAGACTCCGAGTCGGGCGACTCTTCTTGGGGGGACTTCATCTCGGCGTCCATCTCCGAGATAACTTCGTCGGCGCTCTTGATGTTCGCCTTGTCCTCTCCCTCTTTGATGGCCTGTGCTTCCTTTTCCATCGCTTCGACGTCCATCTCGGCTTCCTCGTCTATCTGGCCGAGGATTTCGTCGATGTCGTCGAGTCCGAGCAGTTCGCGGGTCTCGGAATCGAAGTCGAGGCTCTCCAAGTCCTGCTTGTCGTCGATGGCGACGTCGCTGCCGGTGAGGTGTTTGCCGTAGCGGCCGACGAGCGAGGAGAGTTCCTGCGGCAGGACGAACGTCGTGGACTCGCCCTCGCCGATGGCTTGGAGCGTCTCCATTCCCTTCTCGATGACGGCCCGTTCGCCCATCGATTCGGCGGATTTCGCTCGAAGCACGGTCGACACCGAGTCACCCTGCGCTTCGAGAATCTGGCTCTGTTTCTCACCTTGCGCGCGGATGATGTTCGACTGCTTGTCACCCTCCGCTTTCTCGATGGCGCTCCGGCGTTCACCTTGCGCTTCGAGAATCATGGCGCGGCGCTTCCGTTCGGCGCTGGTCTGTTGCTCCATCGCCTGCTGGACGTCCTTGGACGGGTTGACTTCACGGACTTCGACGCTCTCGACGCGAATCCCCCACTCGTCCGTGGGTTCGTCGAGTTCGCGGCGGATTTTCGCGTTGATCTCCTGGCGCTTGTTGAGCGTGTCGTCGAGTTCCATGTCACCGAGGACGGCACGGAGCGTCGTCTGGGCGAGGTTCGAGACGGCGCGTTTGTAATCCTCGACTTCGAGGAACGCCTTCTTCGCGTCCATCACCTTGATGTAGACCACGGCGTCGGCGGTCACGGGCGAGTTGTCGCGCGTGATGGCTTCCTGGCGCGGCACGTCGAGCGTCTGTGTCCGCATATCGAAGCGATAGGTTTTGCTAACGAACGGCGGAACGAAGTTGATACCCGGTTCGAGTAGTTTACGGTACTCACCGAAGACGGTCAGCGCTCGCTTTTCCGTCGCTTGAACGATTTCGACTGCCTGCCAGATGGTGACGACGGCGAGCAGTAACAACAACAGTGCGACTATCATAAACCCCCCAGTCATGGGGGCGCTCTGCAGGGGTATTGTGGGCAGCATTACGTTCGGATGTTGGGAGAGATACTTGTTAAGTATTCTGCTACTTTATCCCATATTATTCGACACGAAAGGGAGAGATAATTACAGTTCTTCCGTCTCCTTCTCTTTGCCCGCTCGTTCACGCGCGAGTTCGCGGTCGATGGCGTCCTCGATGAAATCGATGGGTTCGACCGTGACGACGTTGCCGCCGCCGGGGTCGATGACCATCACTTCCGTCCCCTCGGGAATTTCACCGTCCATCGACCGAGCGGCGAAGTAGGGGTTGAAGCCGCCGCCTTCCAGTTTCACCTGTCCGCCCGAGCGCGTGACGCGTTCGGTGACGTGCCCGGTCGTTCCTTTCAGCGAATCGGAGTCCTTCGTTCGACCGGAGCCTTTGCCACCGTACAGGTCGAGGTTCCGATAGCCGTAGAACGCGAGCGCGCCGAACGCGAGAACGAGGAACGAGAGCACGAACGGCTGGGCGAGCGGCGGAAAGAGGAGGGCGAGCAATCCGGCGAGGAGGAGGGCGATACCGACCACGATGAAGTGTGCACCGGGGATGAGCGCCTCCGCGAACGCGAGCCCTGCACCCGCGATGACGAGTAAAAGCGCAAGCGAATCGAAGGGCGATGCCATGGGTGGGCCTTGGTGTCGAACGATTAAGGGTTTGTGGGTTAGGCGACGCCGGTGACGTGGAGAAACATGAAAACGACGGTCAGGACACCGAGCAACACGAACAGCACGTTCTCCGCCGAAGGGGACCCCGGTTCGAGGGGTTCGCTCTCGGCGAAAACGTCGGGCGACGCGTCGTCGGCATCCTCACCAACATCGTCCACGTCGTACTTCCAGTCGGACATACGTCAGGATACGGGTCCGGTGACCAAAAGGCTGGCTACGAGCGGTCGTACGAGCGAACGTCGCCGTCGTACACGACGCCGCGTTCCGCATCGAGGGTAATCTCGTCGCCGTCGCTGACGGTCGGGCCGAGCGGCGCGCCGCTTATCATCGGAATCTCCAGTTCGCGCGCGATCAACGCCGGATAGCCGGTCATCCCCGGACGGGAATCCACGATACCGGCGAGGCGTGAGGTGTCGCCGGTGAACTCGCCGTCGAAATCAGGTTCGAGGACGAGGATACCCCCCGACGGAACCTCCGAGAGGTCGCCGGTCGAAGACCGCGCCGCCGGTCCCACGGTTTGCCCGCGAACCACGCTCCGCCCCGTCGCGATGGTTTCCGCGGCGACGTGCACCTTCAACATGTTCGCCGTGTCCGAGCCGTCGAGTTCGCTCATCATGCCCGAGAGGACGACGACCGTGTCACCGCTCTCCGCGACACCGGCGTCGAGCGCGGCCTGCACGCCGTCCTCCACGATGGTTTCGACGCTGTGGCCGAGGTCGGTGTACTGGGCGTTGACGCCCCACGAGAGGGCGAGTTTCCGTCGAACCCTGTCGTTCGGCGTCGTCGCCACGACCGGCACGCCGGGGCGGAACTTCGCCACCTTCAGCGCGGTGTACCCGGATTCGCTGGCGGCGATCACCGCGCTCGCGCCGATGTCGCGGGCGAGGTAGCGGGCCGAGCGAGCGATGGCATCGGTGCGCGTGTCGTCGCTCATCGGGACGCGCTGTTCGAGCGTCTCGTCGTACTCATCGCTCTCCTCGACCTCGCGGACGATGCGGTCCATCGTCTCCACGACGCGAACCGGATGGTCGCCGATGGCCGTCTCGCCCGAGAGCATCACGGCGTCGGTCCCGTCGAGGACGGCGTTCGCCACGTCGGACGCCTCCGCCCGCGTCGGCCGTCGGGAGTGCACCATCGAGTCCAACATCTCCGTCGCGGTGATAACCGGAACTCCGGCCTGCTGGCACGTCCTGATGATGCGCTTTTGAATCATCGGCACGTCCTCCATCGGACACTCGACGCCGAGGTCGCCGCGGGCGACCATCACGCCGTAGGCCGCGTCCACGATTTCGTCCAGGTTATCGACCGCACCGCGCCGCTCGATTTTGGCGATGATGGGGATGTCGGCGCCGAACTCCTCCAGCACCTTGCTGACCTCGTACACGTCGTCGGCGTCGCGGACGAAACTCGCGGCGACGAAATCGGCACCCTTCTCGGCCGCGAGACGGAGGTCCTCGCGGTCCTTCTCCGTGACGACGCTCAGTCCGAGTTCGACGCCGGGGACGTTGACGCCTTTCCGACTGCTCAACTCGCCGCCGCTCACGACGTGCGCGACGACGGCATCGTCCTCGACATCCTCGACTTCCGTCTCGATTCGGCCGTCGTCCAAGAGAACGGCGTCGCCGGGTTGGGCGTTCGAGATGGATACCGAGAGGCCGACCTCTTCCGGCGTCGCGTCGTCGCCCTCCACGAACCGGACGGTCGAACCGGTCTCGAGGGTGATGGGCTCGTCCACTTCGGCGGTTCGAATCTCCGGTCCTTGCAGGTCGAGCATGGCCGAAAGCGGGTTTTCGGTCGCCTCGTCGACGCGGCGAATCGTGTCGATGAGTTCGGCTCGGTCCTCGCGCGAGCCGTGGCTCGCGTTCACCCGCGCGACTGTCATACCGGCGTTTGAGAGTTCTCGGACCGTGCTCCGGGAATCGGACGCGGGTCCGAGGGTACAGACGATTTTCGCGTTTCTCATGCGCGGTGATTGGTGCGTGCCCCAAAAAAAACCCTACAGTTAACTCGCGCCCGAGTTCAAACGGCGGCGCGTCCGGCCACAATCGATATTTGTGTTGCCTCCAAAGCGAGAAAATATGTCGACGTACGCCTCGCTCGTCACCGTCGAACAGGACTACCAGAACGTACAGGAACTCGCATCGATTTGGGGGGACGTCCGAAACGAACTGGAAACCCACAGCGCGACGCTCGAATCGACGTACGCAATCCTCGGGGAGTACGATTTCCTCCTCATCATCGACGCCGAGGACCGTGACGCCGCGTACCGAGCGTCGCTGTGCATCGAACGCTACGGCCTCGACATGCAGACGATGGAAATAATCCCGATGGAGGACTTCGCAACGCTCGTAGACGACCTCTGAACCGCGACTACTTGATTTTCGTGCCCGGTTCGGCGTCGGCGTGGGTCGTCAACAGGTCAGCCTCCTCGCCCGCCGCCAGCACCATGCCGTTGCTCTCGACGCCGAACAGTTCGGCCTTTTCGAGGTTGGCGACGACGACTATCTTCTTCCCCTCGAGGTCCTCCACGTCGTGAAGTTGTTTGAGACCGGCGACTATCTGCCGGGTTTCGGGGCCGATATCGACTTCGAGTCGAAGGAGGGCGTCGGCACCCTCTATCGGTTCCGCCGACTCGATGCGGCCGACGCGGAGGTCGAGGTCTTGGAATTCGTCGAAGCTGATTCGATCGTCCGAGATGGGTTTGTGGTCGCTCACGGTTTCGTCCTCGTGTTCGTCGGCTTCGTCCTCGTTCGACGTAGCCGCTTCGATGCGTTCGTCGAGCGTCTCGTTCAGTTCATCGACGCGCTCGTCCTCGATTTGGGCGAACAGTTCGTCGGGTTCGCCGAAGTCGCCGCGCGGCGCGGCGAGCGCGTCCGCGACGACGGTCTCGTGCACCGAACCGTCCTCTCCGAGTTGCGCCCAGAGGGTTTCGGCTTTGCCGGGGAGAATCGGCTCGAAGAGCACAGCGAGCGCCTTCGACAGCTGCACGCAGTCGTAGATGACCTGTTCGGCCCGTTCGGGGTCCTCGTCGGTCAGCTTCCACGGTTCGTTGCGCTGGATGTACTCGTTGCCGAACGCGGCGAGCGCGGTCGCGGCGTCGCCGAGGTCCTTGATGGAGTAGTCGTTGACCGCCGCGGTGAACTCGTCTATCGCGTCTTCGATTCGCTCGCGCACCTCGTCGCTCGTCTCGGCGTCCGGCGCGCCGTCGTAGTTCCGCGCCGCGAACAGCAGGCTCCGGTAGACGAAGTTGCCGACCGTGCCGACGAGTTCGCCGTTGACGCGCTCCTGGAAGCGATCCCACGAGAAGTCCACGTCCTGTTGGAAGCCGCCGTTGGTGGCGAGATAGTAGCGCAGGAGGTCCGGGGCGAAGCCCTCGTCCAGATAGTCGTCGGCCCAGACGGCGCGGTTGCGACTCGTCGAGAAGCCCTTGCCGTTCAGGTTGACGAAGCCGCTCGCCATGACGGCGCGGGGTTCGTTGTACTCGGCGACGTGGAGCATCGCGGGCCAGAAGACGGTGTGGTGCTGGATGATATCGCGGCCGATGATGTGGACGATTTCGCCCGCGTCCTTCCACGGTTCCTCCCAGTCGTAGGTGTCCGCACCCACGCGCTCGGTGTACTGTTTCGTGCTGGCGATGTACTCGATGGGTGCATCGACCCAGACGTAGAGCACCAACTCCTCCGCACCTTCATCCTCGCCGGGGTAGTCGATTCCCCAGTCCATGTCGCGCGAGATACACCAGTCCTGTAGTTCGCCCTCTATCCACTCGCGGGGCTGGTTTTTCGCGTTGCTCGTTCCTTCGAGGCGGTCGATGAACCCCTGTAGGTACTCCTGTAGCTCCGAGACGCGGAAGAACTTGTGCGTCCGCTCGCGGTACTCGGCCGGGTTGCCGGTTCGGATGCTCGTCGGGTCCTCGATTTCGCCGGGTTCGAGGTGCCGACCACAGCCCTCGTCGCACTCGTCGCCGCGGGCGTGGGCACCGCAGTACGGGCAGGTCCCCTCGACGTAGCGGTCGGGGAGCGGGTCGTCCTCGATGGGGTCCCACGCGACTTTGATCTCCTTCTCGTAGATGTAGCCCTCCTCGTCGAGTTTGCGGACGATTTCCTGGGTCAGTTCGGTGTTCGTCTCGTCGTCCGTGTGGCCGTAGTTGTCGAACTCGATGTCGAACTCAGGGAACGTCGCTTCGTACTTGTCGTGGTGGCGAAGCGCGAACTCGCGGGGCGAGACGCCCTCCTGCTCGGCGTTGACGGCGACCGGCGTGCCGTGCATGTCCGACCCCGAAACGAACGCGGTCCGCTGGCCGAGCGTTTCGAGGGCGCGCGAGTAGACGTCGCCGCCGACGTAGGTTCGGAGGTGGCCGATGTGCAGCTCCCCGTTCGCGTAGGGCAGTCCGCACGTCACCACCGCGGGTTCCTCGGTGGGATAGTCGTCGTGACTCATGCTATCGACTCCGTTTCTGTGGGTGTAAAAACCGCCGATTTCTCCGTCTGCCGTCGCTTCCCTGTCTCCCGTTCATTCCGTCTCTCCTGTCCCGTCCGTCGCTCCTGATTTCGTCCCGTCATGCGTGATGTGCTGTATTCGATGGTTGGTGGGGGTCGTTCGCGTAGCGGTCGCTCTCCGAACATTCCAAATGGACGGGTTTCACCCCGGATACCGACCGACGACCGGCCCAGAAGGATTCACCCGACGCTACTGCTGTCCGCGCATAGGCATCCGAGTGAGGTGGGCCGTCCGGCGCATACCATTCGATATGTTCGTGACAGTATATAAACTCTCGCCCGCTGGAAGGAGGATAGAACCATCGGTTTCGGAAATCCGAGCTATCCACGGTGGCGCGCGCTGGCGGGGCGGTGAGGGCAGTTGTCGGCCGAACCGCCCCGCCAAAGCGTGCGAGGGATGAACGAAACGAAGTGGAGTGAATCGGTTGGGGAGGGTGTGGCTGAGGCGGTGTGCGGTGCTGTGCGGTCGCTGTGTCCGGGTGGAACTGAAAGGGGTCGCTCGCTCGCGCTTGCATGGTCTGCTGTGCGGGCCACTATTCTGGCCGGGCGTGGCGGAGAGGCCAGAATATCTCGCACCAGCGGCCGCGAGCGGGCGAGGGCTTTCGAGAACTTCACTTCGGTAGGCGCACTCACAGCGGAGATGAAACCACCTCGTAGCGAGCGAACGGGAACGTCCGAAAAACGACGGTATTAAAGCCGACCCGCCGAGTCCGCTTCAAAGCGACAGGACGCCAGCACCGACGAGCGTGACCAACACCAGTCGGCCGACGCTCCCGGCGAACGATGCCAGCGCGAACTTCACGTAATCCGTTTCGAGAATCGAAAACGCGTAGATGGAGATGGTATCGGGAAAGCCGGGGACGCACAGCGCCCCTGCCAGCCCGAGGTACCCCCACTTTTGAGCGAGACCGACCGTCTTTCGCTCCGACCACTCCACGATGTCGATTTTCGAGCCGCGGAGCGCGCGGATGACGGGACCGGACTGTTTCGCCTCCTGCCCGATGTGGAAGGCGAAGACGCTCCCGGCGGCCTTGCCGAGACCGCTGAGGAGGATGATGAGCGAAATTCGTCCGAGTTTGCCGACTCCGAGGTCGAGCGGAGCGAGCAGGACGACCTCGCTGGGGAGGGGGAGAAGGAACGAGATGAGGAAAGAGTAGATGGCGATGAGTACGAGACCGAGCCATCCCGTCGCGTGTTCGACGGCGTCCGTCAACCCCCCGAGGGACCCGAGAACGACGCCGTTCGTGGCGACATCGACGACCGAAGCGAGGATATCGAGCACAGAAGTAGGTCCGCAATCGACCGATGTAAAGGTTGAGATTGGACCCCGAAACGTGCTACTCGATAGCAAACAGACTGATGACGACCCGTGACGAATCGAGAGTGTGAACTCGGACAGAGAATACCGCGTCACGGTGCATCCGACGCTGCAAATGCGGGTGGCGTACACGGACGACGGCTCGGCAGTGACGGCGACGGTCGAGTATCGGCGCGACGGGGAGTGGGAGGAGTCGGCCGGAACGGTCGAACTCCGCGGGCGAGAAATCGCCGTCACCCGCGACGGCGAATCGGTGCTGGAGAAACACCTCAGCGCGGAGTTGATAGAAGAGTACGGGTCGTCGGTCGCCGGGTTCGTCGGCCGATTGGCGAACAGAGGCGGCGTGGGAAAATTAACGGCGCGAGAGAAGGGCACCGAACCCGATTCGTGGCCCGTCGCGGTGACGCAGGAGGACGGGAGCATCGTGGAGGCGCTCCGCCCGCCAGCGCAGGCGACGTTCGAAGTGTACGAGGACCACGGCGGCGAGTGGCGCTGGCGACTCGTACACCGAAACGGGAACATCATCGCCGACGGCGGCGAGGGCTACTCGTCGAAACAAGCCGCGAAGAATGGCATAAAGAGCGTCAAACGAAATGCGCTCGGCGCGCCGGTCGAGGAATCGGAGCGGCCAGCCGAGTCGTAACCGACGGCGATTACGCGCGAACGGCGTCCAAATCCGCGACGAACTCCTCCAACATCGCGCGGGTGACGTGGGGCATACAGACGATTCGGAGTTCGCCCGAGCCGGTCGGCGAGACGCGCCAGCCGCGCTCCTGCAGGGCTTCGACCGTCCCGCGCGGGACGTCGATTGCGACCAACGGGAGCACCGGGTCGACCACATCGTAGCCCCGCGAGTCGAAGGCGTCCGCTATCCACTCCGCGTTCGCCCGTGAGCGTTCGAACTGCTCGCGGTAGCCGTCACGCCAGAGCGCGTCCATCGCGGCCCACGCGCTGGCGACGCCCGCGCCGCTTCGCGTTCCGGTCAAGGTGGCTTGTGAGGTCGATTCGAGATACGGTGTTTCGACGGCCAGCGCGTCCAAGACGCGCTTTTCGCGGGTCAAAAACCCCCCCGCCGGAACCGCCGCCTGCCCCATCTTGTGCGGGTCGATACCCATCGTGTCCACGGCCGCGTGCTCGAAGTTCCACTCGTAGTCGGTGAAGGGGAGGACGAAACCGCCCCACGCGGCGTCGACGTGGAGCAGTGCGCCCGCATCGTGGGCGATGTCGGCCAGGGACGGAATCGGGTCCACGCGCCCGTATTCGGTCGTTCCAGCGATGCCGACCACGAGAACGGTGTCGTCGTCCACCAATTCGACCATCGCGTCCGGGTCGGCGCGGCGGTCATCCGCAACCGCCGCGAGTCGGAGTTCGACGTCGAGCACGTCCGCCGCCTTCTGAAAGCTGAAGTGGGCGCTCTCGGGCGCGACGACGTTCGGGTCGTCCGTCGCCGCGAGGTTGCGCGCCGCTCGAACCGCTTGGATGTTCGCCTCCGTGCCGCCGCTCGCGACGTAGCCGTGCGGATTCGAAAGCCCGGTGATGTCGCCGAGTAGCGACACGGCCTCGTCCTCCAGCGCCGAGACAGAGGGGTACGTCGTCGGGTCGCCCGGATTCGATGCCAAGAATCGTTCGGCGGCGTCGCGCGCCGCCGGATGCGGTTCGGTACACATCGAGGAAAGTACCCGGCGGAACGATTGGCTCGCGGCCACCTGCATACCCCCAAATTCGACGCAACCCGTTTATTGGTTCCGTTACGCGACGACTCGCTACGGCGCTTTCGACTCGTCGTACCCGACGGAAAAGCCGCTCGACTGAACGATGACACCGGTCGAGGTGACGATGGTTAGCGAATAACTGCCCTCGAACCGAATGCCAGCGTCACGACCCGGGTCGGGCCGCGTCAGCATCGGGTCGCCGCCGTCGCTCGGGAAGTAGAAGTACGCCGTCTCGCCGGGTTCGAGCGCGTGCTCGAACGTCGCCGCGTACGTCGTTCCATCATGGCCGAGTTCGATGGTCGAACCGGCCGGAAGCGCGTCGCCGCCGCGGTGTTCGATTTCGAGACGGCCGGAGTCGGTCGTGGTTCGAAGGTCGGCGTGGACCGCCCGCCCCGCCTCGTCGGTCCACTCGGGACGGTCGATGGCGTCCGAGCGCGCCGCGAGGAGTTCGAAGTCGATGGACCGGGTTCGCCCATCGGTTTCGATGAATCGGTGGAAGCGGTGAACGCGACCGGCCGAATCCACGACCAGCGTGGCGTCGTAATCGGTGACGTTCTCGAAGCCGCCGTTCCCGGAGAACCGGTCGGCGTGAAGCGTGATTCGGGTTCCGGCATCGGCGCGCGCTACGTGGTCGATGGCGAACTCGCCGGAGTGGAGTATCGACCGAATCGTGTTCGATTTCGCCACGCCGCGTTCTTCTCGCGGACGGATTCGGTACCGCGTCCCCTCCTCGCTCGTGCCGCGCGAAATCACGGTGGAGTCGTTCTTCCACACCGCGCTCCGATAGTGAAAGTTACCGGTCACGTTGAGTCGCGCGAACACGGTGGACAGCCCCGCGGTGGCGCGGCCGTGCTGGACGGCGACTGTGGTTTTGCCGTCCGCGCGGGACGTTTGGCGGGCCTCGAACCGAAAGCCGGTTTCGCGCAGGGCGGATTCGTGGGCCGAAACCAGCGCGTCCACGTCCGAAATCCCGTCGGTCGTGACACCCGGCGGGAGGTCGGCATCCGCCGGGGAAATCGTCGTTTCAGTGGTGGTCGTGGCTGTCGTCGTGGACGATGCCGTCTGTGTGATCGTATCCGATGCGACATTCGTCGTCCCGGCGTGACCACCGAGACAACCTGCAACGAGAATCATCGCCGTGAGGAGGGCGATTCCGGCCGGTTTCCAATTCATCTCCCGCGACAATTGCCTGGATTGACATATAAAATTGAAGAAAAGTTGTCGGGATAGGAAGACTGGTTCACGGTCGGCACCGACAGCGAATAGAAGTACATACAACGGTTGTCTTCGATACGTCTACAAAGGGTATGTCGATGAAAAGGGCTGACAAATCGGTATGAGACAGCACGTTGAAACCGGTCTCTATGCGGGATTTCTGTTCGCCGTTCTCGGATTCGTTGCATGGATGAGTGGTGAGCCGTTTATCTTCCCGAGCCTTGGCCCATCCGCATTCATGCTGGCGTTCGAGCGCCGGAGAGACCGACAACAGGTGTATCGGATTGTCGGGGGGCATCTCATCGGCGGTGTCGCCGGATTTGTTGCGTTTCATTTGCTTGGAGATGGTGCAGTGATCACAGCACTGCCCCCCGCCCGCTCAGCTGAAGAATTTCACCTCGTTGCGAGTGCAGTCGTCTCGATTGTTCTCACTAGTTGGGCGATGATTGCAACCGACATGATTCACGCTCCCGCCTGCGCAACGACGCTTATCGTCTCCCTTGGATTACTCTCGACCCCGACTCAAGTTGTGATTATCGTTGTGAGTATCGTTCTCCTCGTAGCGTCGGATACTGCCGTACTGTTTCTGTTTAAACGAGTCGTCGGTAGATCGCATCCGATTTATTCCGGTGAATGAACTACCGTTCCTACCGCTCATCCGGCGAACTACGCTTTGGCGGGAGCAGATACGGATTTGGAGCGTTTTTCAACGCCTTTCGAAAAATCGGATTGTTCGTTACCGCACCGAGTCCAACATCAGTTTCTGCTCGACGCGTTTGACTTCGTGTTGCACGTCGCGCACGGCGTCGATGTTCGCCGAGACGGACGAGACACCACGATTGACGAGGAACCGGACCATTTCCGGTTTCGACCCGGCCTGTCCGCAGATACTCGTGTTGATGTCGTATTCGCGACAGCAGTCGATGGTCTGGCCGATGAGTTCGAGGACGGCGGGGTGGAGTTCGTCGAACCGGTTGGCGACGTTCTCGTTGTTGCGGTCCACCGCGAGGGTGTACTGGGTGAGGTCGTTGGTGCCGAAACTGGCGAACTTGATGCCCGCCTGTGCCATCTCCTCGATTTGAAGCGCGCTCGCGGGCGTCTCTATCATCACGCCCCACGAGCGTTTGTCGGGGTCGATGCCCGATTCGGCCATCAGCCGACGGGCTCGGAGAACGTCCTCGGCGTCGTTGACGAGCGGGAACATAATCTGTACGTTGTCGTAGCCCATGTCATACAGCTCGCTGAAGGCGTCGAGTTCGTGCTGGAAGACGCCGGGCTTGTCGAGGCTCCGGCGGATGCCGCGCCAGCCGAGCATCGGGTTGTGCTCGTTTGGCTCGTTCTCGCCGCCTTGGAGCTGTTGGAACTCGTCGGTCGGCGCGTCGAGCGTGCGAACGCGGACGGGTCGGGGGTAGAACTCCTCGGCGACGCCGCGGATTCCCTCCACGATTTCGTCCACGTAGGCGTCCACGCCGTGGTCCTCGATGTAGCGTTCGGGCGTCTTGTTGGTCGAGAGGATCATGTGCTCCATTCGGAGCAAGCCGACGCCGTCAGCTCCCGTGGCGGCGGCGCGTTCCGCGGCCTCCGGGATGGAGACGTTCACCTTGACCTCCGTCGCGGTCATCGGTTTGACGGGGGTCTTCGGTCGCGCCTCCTCGATGGGTTCGCGCTCCGTCTCTCGTTCGGGCTTGCCCTCGCGGATGGTTCCCTTGTCGCCGTCCAACGTGACGACTTGTCCGTCTTCGAGGGAATCGGTGGCGTTGCTACAGCCGACGACGGCCGGGACGCCGAGTTCGCGCGAGACGATGGCGGCGTGGCTGGTCATGCCACCTTCGTCCGTGATGATGCCCGCCGCGCGCTTCATCGCGGGCACCATGTCTGGCGTCGTCATCTCGGTGACGATGATATCCCCCTCTCGCACCTTGTCGAGTTGGTCGAGTTTCGTGACGAGTCGGACCGCGCCGCTCGCGATACCGGGGCTGGCCCCGAGTCCGTCGACGAGGATTTCGTGCCCGCTCGTGCCGACCGCTCCGGCCGCGCCGCTGCCGTCGGCGACGCCTTCGGACGACTCGGCCTCGATGGAGCCGTTGTCGCTGATGGTGGTTATCGGACGGGACTGGAGCATGAAGACCTCACCGTCCACGATAGCCCACTCCACGTCCTGTGGGGTTTCGTAGTGGCTCTCGACCTCCTCGCCGAGTTCGATGAGTCGGTTGATGTCGTCCTCCGTGAGGACGCGTGCGTTCCGTTTATCGTCGGGGACGCTTCGTTCGACCGTCTCGCCGGTGTCCTGGTCCTTCATGTGCATCACCTTCTTGTCGGCGATGGTGACGTCCTCGGCCGCACCGGTTTCGCGGTCGATGACGTAGTTGTCGGGCGACACGGACCCGGAAACGACCGCCTCGCCGAGCCCCCACGCGGCCTCGATGATTATCTTCGGCTCGCCGGTCGAGGGATGGCTGGTGAACATGACGCCGCTCTTTTCGGCGTCCACCATGCGTTGGACGACGACGGCGATGTCCACTTTCCTGTGGTCGAAGTCCTTCTCCTGTCGGTAGTAGATGGCGCGTTGGGTGAACAGCGACGCCCAACACTCCTTCACGCGCTCGACGAGATCGTCGCGCGTGATGTTGAGGAACGTCTCCTGTTGTCCCGCGAAAGACGCGTCCGGGAGGTCTTCCGCCGTCGCGGAGGAGCGAACCGCGACGAACGCCTTCCCGTCATCTAGATTATCGTAGGCGGCGAGAATACCATCGCGCATGTCGTCGGGAATCTCGGTTTCGAGAATGAGTTCTTCCGCCCGCGCCTCGGCATCCGCCAGCGCCGCGGAATCCTCGGTGTCGACGTCAGCGGCCTCAAACAGCTCTTCTGCGATACCGGTTTCTTCGATGAACCGTCGATAGGTTTCGGCGGTCACGACGAATCCCGGCGGGACAGGAAGGTTCGCACCGGTGAGTTCACCGAGCGAGGCCCCCTTGCCACCGACCAGTTCGAGGTCGTTTGCACTGATTTCGTCCAGCCAGAGTACAACCATTGCGTATGGGGGGAAACAAGCAGGTACATAAAGAATGTTCCGACCAGTTCGTCGTGGAAAAGTAACTCAGAACCGAATATACTCTGGAATCGCCACCAGGACGCCGGAGACGATTTTCGTCATTCTACGAACAGGGGAAGTAGCTCATCGACGTCGGCGCACGGACGGATTACGAGGTTCGTTCTGTCGTAATCGATGAACCCGTAGTCCGCCAGCTTGGGGAGATGGTGGTGGTGAAGCATCGACCGGACGAGGGTTTCGTCCGTATCGGTCAATCGAGACGAAACGTTCGCTCCGAGTTCGTTCAACTCGATGGTGTCGGCGTCGCACTCGTGAAGGAGCGACAGGACGGTTCGACGTTCCGGACGCTGCAGGGCGTCGAAGACTTTCGACAGGTCGTGCGTGGTTGGTACGGCTGTAGAAATTCTGGTTTCGGTTGGCGTCTCGCTGTTAGTCATGGCTTCTCCGACCACCCGGACGGCACGATGGACTGGATAAATTGAACGTGTAGAACCGTCCGGGTTGGTACACCATAGAAGACGACGATTATACATAAATAACTTTCTGTGCCTATGCATAACTTACAACAATGATTCTCGGGCCGATGCGTTGAGGGTCGTTCGAATCGTGGCTTCGGCGATGAAAGCGCGCACACGCGACGGCGAACGAATCGAGTGCGACGAGTTCGAGGAAGGGAGCGAGGGAATCGTCCTCCGGGGACGCCACGCGCGCGTCGTCGGCTACGTTCCGTACGACATGCTGGCGTCAGTGACGCGAACCCGGACGCCCGTAGATTCGACCAGTTTGGCGAGCGTCGGCTACGACCCGAAGGAGGAAACGCTCGAAATCGAGTTCCACAGCGGCGGCGTGTATCGGTACGCCGACGTTCCCCAATCGGTGTATCAGGAACTGCTGAGCGCCCGCTCACACGGGTCGTACTTTCACGAAAATATCCGGGGGGCGTACGACTATCGTCGAGTTCGGTAGCGTCGTTCGCGTCCGTCGTCAGCACTCGATGATGTCGTCGTCCGCCGCGTCGGGGACGACCAAACTGCCGTCCAACGCGGTCGTGGCCCGACCGCCGACTCGTACGCCGGATTCATTATCGACCCGCACGCGCACGTAGCCCGGCCGGTCAACGAAGTGACCCTGCTCCAAGCGGAGTTCGTCCGGGAAATTCCCGGACTCGCCCTCGTTGTCGAACGCGGTGTACGCGTCCAGATACGCCGCGACCGACCCGCTCGCCGTTCCGGTCACCGGGTCCTCGGGAATCCCCACCGCGGGGGCGAACATCCGCCCGTGAAGCGTCGAGTCCGCCTCGATGGCGTCGAACGTGAAGGCGTAGACGCCGAGCGCGCCGACCTCCTCACCGATTTCCACGACGGCCTCCATGTCAGGGTCCGCGCCGCCGATGTGTTCGAGGAAGTTGACGGGCACGACGAGAATCGGAAGTCCCGTCGAGGACACCGCGAGCGGGAGGTCCTCGCCCACGTCGCGGAGCGCCGCCGGGTCGATGCCGAGCGCCGCGCCCAGTCGCTCGTACTCGACATCGACGGGCTCGACTTCGGGGTCGTCTTGGGTCATCCAGACGGTTCCGTCCGTCTCAACGTCGATGTCCAGCACGCCGACGTTCGTTTCGAGCGCGTGCGTTCCCGGTTCGATGCGGTCGTCTTCGAGCAGGTGGACGTGCGAGGCGACCGTCGCGTGTCCGCAGAGGTCGATTTCCGTCGTCGGCGTGAAGAACCGGACCCGGCGGTCCGCGTCCTCGCTTTCGACAAAAAAGGCCGTCTCGCTCACCGAGAGTTCGCGGGCGATGGCCTGCATCTGGTCGGCCGTCAAATCGTCGGCGTCGGGGACCACACCGGCCGCGTTTCCGGCCAGCGGTTCGTCCGTGAACGCGTCCACGAGCAGCGTTCGACAGGTTTGCATACCGGTGGATGGTCCGACGGGGAGTTGAAGCCTCGGTTCTCGATGCCCGTGGGACGGTCGAATTGGTTTCCCCGTTATCCATTCCAATCGCGGTCGAATGACGATTACGACTGAACGACGTAGCCGCCGGTGACGCGCAACTCGAAGGAGTCCGACGAGGGGTCGGGAACCTCGACGGTCAGGGACACGTCGCGGACGAAGGTTCCGTCGCGGGCGTCGTCGTCGGTCAACTCGAACGTGGTTCGGTTCCCCTGCACGGAGAGCCATCCGGTTCCGACGGCGGTGCCGGACACCTCGGCGATCGCTTTCACCTGCTTACCGGAACCGGTCGCGTCGGACACCGAGAACGATTCCAAGGACAGTTCTGGCCCGTCGGTCGAAACCGTGACCGTGGTGTCGAACGTCTCGCGGTAGGTGACCGACCCATCTCCGCCCGTGCCGCCACGACCACCATCACCGCCACCGCTCCCACCATCTCCACCGCGTCCGCCGCCACTGCCGCCGTCTCCGCCACCGCTTCCGCCTTCACCGGGTTCCTCGGTCAGCAGTTCGACGCCGAGTTCCGACTCGACGGCCGCGATTTTGGAGAAGATGGTCTGTCGTGCGGACCCGGCGAAGAGCAGGCCGACGAGTTCGCCGGTCGAATCGAGGAAGACGGGCGACCCGCTGTCGCCGCCCTTCGACATCGGTCCCGCGATGAGTTGGTCGCGGAGTTTGATGGTGCCCGCGTCGCCGTAGTTCACGCGGACGCTCGCGCCGGTGGCTTTCACGTCGCCCTGCGTGACGCCGGTGGTGCGGCCCGTCTTCGTCACCGTCTGACCCTTGAGCGAGCGGTAGTCCTCGCGGCGGACGCTCGTCGGCCACGAGTCGTCCAACTTGTAGTACTCGGGCGATTCCCGCTCCGGATCGACGGAGCGGGCCGCGACGTCCACCAGCGCGCCGTCGTCGATGGTAACGTAGCCGCGCAGTTCGCCGGTCTTGTCGTCCGGCATGCTCCCGCCGTCCCTCGGCGATGGCTGGATGACCGGTTCGCCGAACTCTCCTTCGTTCACCCGGGCGTAGACGTGGTTGTTCGAGAGGCGAACGAGGTCGCCCTCGGAGACCGACTCGGCCCAGTTCCCGGCGTCGGTGTCGGTCACGCGGGCGGGGTACGGTCCGGCGGTCGCGGCCGTCGATTTCGCGTTGATTTCGCTGATACCGCCGACGACCGGTCGATGGCGGTCGTGGCGGCCCGCCTCGGCCTCGGGGAGGGGTTCGAGAAAGGCGAGCGCGTCGAACCCGTCGCGTTCGTCGCCGTAGCCCGCGTCTTCGACGCGGACGGTGACGCCGGAGACGCGCTTTTTCACGTTGTCCTCGTCGTCGAGTTCCGCGTCCGGGAGCTTTTGCGAGACGAAGACCGTGAGCGTGTTCGTTTCCTCGTCGTAATCGACGCCGAGGACGTTCTTGCAGTCGAGGAGGTGTTCGAACTCTTGTGTGTGCGTCATGGTTTGGGGGCGTCAGGACAGGTCCGTCGCCGGTGTTTTCACTGCCTGATTCGATGATATTAAGGTGCGAATCGTAATATAGTTGACGGCGCTTGCGGGGTAGCGTTTTCCACGCGGGAGGCGTAGCACGGTATCCATGAGAGAGCGCGTCACCCAAATCGAAGTCGTTCGAACGTGGCTCGAAAACGAGCGGGTCAAACCGGGTGTGGACGTCGAGTTCGACCCGGACGAACCGGAGTGGGCGCTCGTCGCGAAACTGCTCGATAGCTGTGCGTTCGAGGCCTCGTTTCTCTGGCGGTATCCCATCGCGTGGTATCGGTTCGACCTCGACGAATCGCGGTTTCGCCGCCTCCGCGTCATCGACGGACCCGAAAACGAATCGTGGCGACGACTGTCACCGGACGGGAGCGTGCTGGGTGCGGCACGGCGGATTCTGGCGGACGAGTTGACCGGGACGTACGACGACGTCGACGTGACGCGGGTTCGTCAAATCGCGGCGGCGCTCCCGGCACCGTCGCGGCGACTGGTGTTGTTCAAGCGCGACCACGGGGAACGACCGACCATCGCGGACGGGAACCACTACGCGACGGCACGTGCCATCCGGCTCCTTCAAACCGGCGAGTACACCCCGCAGTGGGCATATCTCGGGGTTCGACGGCGCGTGCAATTGGGCGTACGCGACCACCTGTAAACCGTTAAGTGTGCCGACGCGCGACGTTCGGATAGAATGAGCGACATCCCGGACGATTTCAAATGTACCATCACCAACTGGGATTACATCTACAGTCTCTGCCGCGACGTGAGCGAGCAGGTGAAAACCTCCGAATTCGAACCGGACGTCATCGTGGCGCTCGCACGCGGCGGGTGGTTTGCCGGGCGATGTATCTGTGATTTCCTCGGCTTGGACGACCTGACGAGCCTCAAGATGGAACACTACGTCGGGGCGGCCCAGAAGTCGAGCGAACCCGAAGTCCGCTACCCCATGCCCGAGGGGAGCGTCGAGGGCAAAGACGTGCTCATCATCGACGACATCGCGGATACGGGCGGGTCCATCAAGCACGCCGCGGAGTACGTCGAGGACCGCGACGCGGGCGAAATCCGAACCGCCACCCTCCAACTGCTCAAGACGAGCGAGTTCGACCCCGACTACATCGGCGAGCGACTGGAGGAGTGGGCGTGGATCGTCTACCCGTGGAACTTCATCGAGGACATGATAGACATCACCAGCGGCGCGCTGGACCGAGCCGACGACGAGGTGTTCACGAAGGACGACATCCGACACTACCTCAACGAGTTCCACGACGTGGAGCGAATCCAGATGGAGATCGCCCAACCCGACCGCCTGAGCGAAGTCCTCGAAGAGATGGTTCGGCGGGACGTCCTCGCCCGCGAGGACGACGGCTGGCGACTGCTGGAGAACTCGACCGGCGTACAGTAGAAACCGTGGACACCATCGACGCACTCGCGGACGCGTTCGCGCTGAAGGACGAACGCCGAACCGGGTGGCAACTCCGGGAGGTTTCGGACCCCGAATCGGTCGCGGGACACACGTGGGGCGTCGCGTTGCTCTGTTTGCAGTACGGGAGCGAAGCCGACATCGACACCGACAGAGCGCTCCGCATGGCGCTCGTCCACGACCTCGCGGAGGCGAAAACGGGAGACGTTGCGACGCGCGTGAACGACGCCGACCAGCGGGTTTCCGCGACCGAAAAGGAACGAAACGAACGCGAAGCCATGGACGACCTCGCGCCCGCGTTGGACCCCGAAATCCGCGATCAGTGGGAGGAGTACGAAGCCCGCGAGACCCCCGAATCCGCCTTCGTCAAGGACATGGACCTGGTGGACATGTGCCTGCAAGCGCTCGTCTACGAGCGTGAAGCGCGATACGACGGCGAGCGGGAGAACGACCGGTTCGACGAGTACGAGGATTTGGACGAGTTCTTTGCCACGGCGGAGCCGCGACTCCGAACCGCGACCGGCAGGAAACTGTTCGAGGAAATCGAGACGCGCTACGAGGCCGTTCGGGACGGGACGGACGAATAATCGGTCCGTGGCCGAGGGATCCACTCCTGAGCGAAGAGCGGGGATGGTACGGGAGGTCTCCGATATCGTATTTTGGGTCGTGTGTCACGGCATCATGCAGCACGGACGGGCGAAAAAGGCTCCGAATCCCCGTTCGAACCGAACCCGTGTCGTTTAGGTGGACACCGGGACGAGTACACCGCATGATTGGCTTCATCGGCGGAAGCGGCATCTACGACGCACTGCCACTCGAAAACACTCGCGAGGAGAACGTGACGACGCCCTTCGGCGAACCCAGCGCGCCCGTCACCATCGGCGAACTCGCCGGGAAGGAAGTCGCTTTCCTGCCCCGCCACGGTCCGAAACACCAGAAAACGCCGACGGAAGCGCCGTATCGGGCGAACATTCACGCGCTGAAGCAACTCGGCGTGGAGCGGATTCTGGCGAGCAACGCGGTCGGCAGCCTCCGCGAGGAACTGCCGCCACAAACGCTCGTAGTTCCCGACCAGATTTTCGACCGGACGAAACACCGAACCCCGACGTTCTTCGGCGACGGCATGGTCGTCCACATGCCCTTCGCGGACCCGTACTGCCCGCACATGGTTTCTCACCTCTCGGAGGCCAGCGACGAGGCGACCGACGCGGACCACCGTTCGGGCGGCACCTACGTCTGCATCGAAGGCCCGCAGTACTCGACCCGCGCGGAGAGCGAGTTCTACCGCGCACAGGGCTTCGAAATCATCGGCATGACGGCGATTCCGGAGGCGAAACTCGCGCGCGAGGCCGAGATGTGCTACGCGACGGTGGCGGGCGTCACGGACTACGACGTGTGGAAGGAGGACAGCGAGGTGACCCTGGAGGAAGTGCTCGACAACGCCGCGAAGAACGAAGACGCCATCAAGGAGGTCGTCGAGCACGCGATTCGAACCATGCCCGACGAGCGCGAGTGCGACTGTGATCACGCGCTCGAAGGCACCATCAACACCCCGACGGAAGCGATTCCGGAGGAGACGCGCGAGGAAGTCGACCTGCTCGCGAGCGAATATCTCTGAACGAATCGAGATGGGCCGTTTAGGTATCGCGCAATCGTTCCGAAAGCTTACACCAGTCCGCGAACGATATCGGGACATGGTTGCCCCGAGCGAAATCGTAAGCGCGCTGGTGGCGGTGGAGTTCGTCGTGATGGCCTCGATAGTGTTGCTCGTGGGTCCGTTCGAAGCCGCGATTTCACTCATCCCGCTGCTATTGGTGTTTCTGATCGCCCTCCTGCTGTATCGTTCGTGAGTTGGTAGCTGACGGAACCGACAGGCGAGGACGCGAAGCGAGTCCGGCGGATTCGATTCCGTCTTCGACCGGGGCGCCTGTGGAACGGTTTAACTTCCCGTACGCACGCCTAGGTCCCATGGACGAGAACACGCTCACGATGACGCCGGGGCCGACCGCCGTCCCCGAGGACGTTCGGCAAGCCATGGCGCAACCGGCGATGAACCCCGACGTGAATCCCGAGTTCGAATCGTACTACGAGACGGTGCTCGACAAACTGGCGCGGGTGTACGGAACGGACGACGAGATGGTCGTCCTCGGCGGCGAGGGAATCCTCGGACTGGAAACCGCGGTCGATTCGCTGGTCGCGCCGGGCGACGACGTGCTCTGTCTCGCCAACGGGGTGTACGGCGACGGCTTCGCGGACTTCGTGGAGATGGCGGGCGGCAACCCGGTGGTCCACGAGGCCGATTACAGGGACGCATTCGACCCGGACGAGGTGGCCGCACGCGTCGAATCGGGCGACTTCGCCGCCGCCACGATGGTCCACTGTGAGACGCCGACCGGTCTGCTGAACGAGTTCGACGAGATTCTGGCGACGTTGCAGGAGGCGGGAGTTCTGACCATCGTGGACGCCGTGTCGTCGCTCGGCGGCACCGAGGTCCCGGTCGGGAACATCGACGCGTGTCTCGGAGCCTCGCAGAAGTGTTTCAGTTCGCCGCCCGGCCTGACCACCATGTCCGTCAGCGATGCGGCGTGGAAGAAGGTCGATGAGACCGAGCAGAACGGCTTTTACACCAGTCTGGAACCGTGGCGGGACGCCGACTACTCGTTCCTGCCGTACACGCACCTCGTGTCGAACCTGTACTCGCTGGAGGCGTCGCTGGACCGGATTCTCGACGAAGGTCGGGAGAGCGTGTTCGAGCGCCACGAAACGGCGGCCGAACGCTGCCGGGAGCGCGGCGAGGAACTCGAACTCGAACCGTTCCCCGGAACTGAGTCGCTCTGCTCGCCCACCGTCACGGCCTTCGAAATCGAGGGGCGTGCGGAGGAGACTCAGGCGAGATTGTACGAGGACCACGACGTCCTCGTCGCCACCGGACTCGGTGAGATGGCATCGGACCTCCTCCGAGTCGGTCACATGGGGTACGGTGCCGACCTCGAAGCCGTCGAGAAGACGATGGACGCGCTCGAAGCGGTGCTCGATTAATCGGCGAGGAGTTCCGGGGGTTCCTCGTCGTCCGCACCGCGGGCGTCCTGCACCCAGAGGTCGCCGAACAGGTCGTCCTGTTCGAGCACGAGCGTCCCTCGGTGGGCGAGAAACAGCAGGGCGAGGTACGTCATGACTCGCGTCGAACCGACCGTTTCGATCTCGGCGTAGAGCACTTCCGTTCTCCCCGCCTCGTACTGTTCGACCAGCGCACCCCGTACGTCGTCGATGACCGTCTCGATGTCCTCGTCGTGGGTCGTACCCGTTACCTCCGACTCCGTGGGTTCATCGTCGAAGCGCATGTCGTCGCCCGAGTGGTAGTCGAGCGTCTGGGTCCCGCGCTGGAACCCCTGTGGCGACCCGCTCGTGTCGTACGTCCGCGACTCCTTCCACCACGACCCGCGTTCGCGCTCCCGAAGTTCGCGGACGAGTTCGTCCAGCGTCTCAGGCTTGCCGCGAGCGCTCTTCCGGTCGAGTCGGCGTTCCATCTCGTCTTCGAGCGACGCGACGGGGTCGAAACCGTCCGTCTCGTCCATCGCCATCGGCGCTTCCCACGGTTCGAGTTCCGCTTCCTCCTCCGGTTCGTCCTCCGAGAGGAGCGCGTCGCTCTTCATCCGAAGGAGCACGCTGGCGTAAAACAGCGCCCGTCCCGAGGTTCTGAGGTCGGTGCCGTCCAACCGGTCGAGGAACTTGTCCGTCACGTCCACGATGTCGATATCCCACGGTTCGATTTCGCCCTCCTCCGCGAGCTGGACGAGCAGTTCGACGGGTTCCACCTCGTCGTCCGACTCCTCCGTCGGCAGGTCGGAGAGGAGGTCCGACTCCCCCCGCTCTCGGTCCTCGTGACCGGCGATATCGAGCGGAATGTCGTCGTTTGCGTTCCGATTCTCCTTCGGAGAATCGCTAGTCATCCGCGGGCACCTCCTGCTCCCCGTCCAACCGGATGCCAGTCACGCTGCTCACGTTGTCCCCTTGCATCGTCACGCCGATGGCCCGCTCCGAACGGTCGAGCATCGCGGAGCGATGCGAGACGACGACGAACTGTGCGTCGCCCGCGAGTTCGTGCACCATCTCGCCGACGCGTTCGGCGTTCACGGCGTCGAGGAAGGCGTCCACCTCGTCCAGCGCGTAGAACGGCGCGGGGTTGTAGCGCTGGATGGCGAAGATGAACGCGAGCGCGGTCAGCGACTTCTCGCCCCCGCTCATGGCGTCGAGACGCTGAACAGGCTTGTCCGCCGGTTGCGCCTTCATCGTCAGGCCGCCGTCGAACGGGTCGTCGTCGTTTTCGAGGAACAACTCGCCCGACCCGGCCGACAGGCGCGTGAAGATGTCCTGAAAGTGCGCGTCGATGGCGTCGAAGGCCTCCATGAACGTCTCCTTCTTCTGTGATTCGTAGGAGTCGATGCGCTCGCGGATGCCGTCGCGCTCTTCCACCAACGTCGCTTTTCGATCCTTCAGGTCGTCCAACTGCCCGTCCACCTCGTCGTACTCGTCGATGGCGAGCATGTTGACGGGTTCGAGCGCCTCCATCTGTCGAGTGAGGCGGTCGATGTTTTCCTGCACTTCATCGTGGTCCGGCACGTCCTCGGGGTCGTACTCGCCGACCTCCTCCCGGAGTTCGGACACCTCCTCTTCGAGACGGTTCGCGCTCCGCTGCAGGCTTTCGAGGCGGTTCTCGACGCCCTCGACCTTCGACTGCTGGGCGTCGCGTTTCGACTTCGCCTCCTGCAGTTCCTCCTTCAACTCGGCGCGTTCGTCCTTGAGTTCGGTCAGTTCCTCTTCGAGTTCGGACACCGCCTCGCGCTTTTCTTCGAGGGTCTCCTCTCGCTCCTCGATGTCGGATTCGAGTTCCGAAATCAGCTCTTCCTGCTCGGCTTTTCGATTCTGTGCGGACTCCACCTCGTCGTGGAGGTCGTCGATGGCGTCCTCGGCGTACTGCTTTTCGAGTTGCAGTTCGTTGAGTTTGCCGTCGAGCGAATCCATTCGGTCCGAAAGCGCGTCGATTTCTTCGTTCACCTTGTCGGCCTCGCTCGTCAACTCGGGAATCTTCGAATCCGCGAGTTCGCTTTCGAGGTCCGCGATGTCCTCCTCGATGGACGCGATGGTTTCGTCGTGGGCCGACACCTCGGCGTCGAGTTCCTCCATCCGCTCGGTGACCGATTCGCGTTCGTCCTGTAGCTCCTCGATTTCGTCCCGTAGCGACCCGATTCGCTCCTCGATGGATTCGAGTTCGGACTCCTTCCGTTCGATGTCGTTCTCGATGCTTCGAACTTGATCCGTCGCGTCCGTCTGCCGGTCGCGGGCGTCGTCCAACCGCTCTTCGACGCCGTTGATGGACTGTCGAATCGACTGGCGCTCGTCCTCCAACTCGTTGATCTGGCGCGCCACGCGCTCGATTTGTCCCTTGCCGGAGGCCGAAAACGAGTAGCGCGACCCGCTGGTCGAACCGCCGGTCATCGCCCCGCTCTTCTCCACGAGTTCGCCCGAGAGCGTCACGAGGCGGAAGTCGCCCATCAATTCGCGGGCCGTCTCCATATCCTCCACGACGAGCGTGTCGCCGACGACGTAGGAGAAGACCGAGGCGTACTCCGAATCGAAGTCGATGAGATTGTACGCGAAATCGACCACGCCCGGCGTGTTGGGCGGGGACGGTAGGCGGCGCTTTTGCATCTTCGTGATGGGTAGGAACGTCGCCCGCCCCGCATTTCGCTGTTTCAAATACTCGATACAGCGCTGTCCGACGCTATCGTCGTCCACGACGACCTGCGCCAGTCGGCCGCCAGCCGCCGTCTCGCAGGCCGTTGCGTACTGCTGGCTCACGCTGCCGAGTTGTGCCACCGCGCCGTGAACGCCGTCCAGTCCGCCGTTCAGAATCGTTGAAACGGCGCGACCGAACGACGAATCGCCGCTCTCGTTGGCCCGCGCATCCAGTTTGGCGTACTCCTGCTGTTTGGACTGTATCTTCCCCTCTACCGCGTCGAGGTCCGATTGGAGTTCGGACTTTTCTTCCTTCAGGTCCGACACCACGTCCTCGATTTGCGACGCGTTTCGCTCGGCTTTCGTCAGTTCGTCGGCCAAGTCGCCGAGTTCGGTTTCGAGTTCGGGAATCCGCTCGCGGGCCGACGCGAGTTCGTTTTGCTTCTCGTTCACCGCGTCCGAACGCCGCCGCGCTTCGTCCAGCAGGCGGTCTTTCTCCCGCTGGCGCTCGTTTTTCTCGCTCTTTTCGGCTTCCAGGGCGTCTTTCTTCTCGGCGAGGTCGGCTTTCACCTCGTCGTACTCGGTGTCGACGTTCTCTATCTCCTCCTCGATTTCGGCGAGTTTCGCTTCCTTGGTTCCAATTTCACTCTTAACGGACGCCTTCTCGATTTTGATGTCGCGGATGTCGCCGTCCAACTCGTCGACCGTCTCCTGTTTACGGTCGATTTCGACGAACGCCTGCCGTCGCCGGTTTTCCCCGTCCTCTATCTTCTCTTCCGCAGTCTCGATTTTGTCCTCGAGACGGGAAATTTCACCTTTGACCTCCTCGATTTCGCTCTTGATGGCGAGCTGTTCGTCCTCGCCCTTGCGCTCGATTTCGGCGTTGAGTTCCTCCAGTTGGTCTTCGAGACGGACGACTTTTCCCTGCTTTTCGTCCAGTTCGCGCTGGAGGGAGACGAGTTCCTCCTTTCTTTCGTCGATGTCGGTTCGAGTCGCGTCCAAATCAGACCGCTTCTCTTCGAGTTCGGCGGCCTTCAGATAGCCTTCGTACTCCTCTTTCTCATCGCGGAGGCCCTGATATTCGAGCGCCGTCTCGCGTTCGTCGCGCAACTGGTCGAGTCGGTCCTCCTTCTCCTCGATTCTCAGTTCGGCCTCCTCGACGCGGTCTTTGACCACTTCGAGTTCTTCCAAGGCGGCGTCCCGCTTTGCGTCGAACTCCGCCACACCGGCGATTTCGTCGATGATTTCGCGCCGCTCGTACGGCGTCATGTTGATGATGCCGGTCACGTCGCCCTGCATGACGACGTTGTAACCTTCCGGCGTCACGCCCGCCTGTGCGAGCAAATCCTGTATGTCCGAGAGGTTGACCGAGCGGCCGTTCAGGTAGTAGTACGAGTAGTAGTTGTCCTCGGTCTGTTTGACCCGGCGCTTGATGGTGATTTCGTCCACGTCGCCGACGTTATCCGTCCCGGCGGCGTTGACGACCTGCGTCCGGTCGAGGGTTCCATCGCTGTTGTCGAGAACGACCTCCACGGATGCTTCGAGCGGTCCGTTGCCCGTCGCCTCGTCCCCGTCGTGGCCGGGGTTGTAGATGAGGTCGGTCAGTTTCTCTGCGCGGATACCGCGCGTTCGGGCCAATCCGAGCGCGAAGAGAACGCTATCGATGATGTTACTCTTCCCGGAGCCGTTCGGGCCGGTCACGACGGTGAAGTCCTCGTAAAACGGGATCTCGGTCTTCCGGCCGAAGCTCTTGAATTTGTCGAGGACGAGCGTTTTGATGTGCATGGATTGCTCGTGGGGTGAGGAGAAGTCCTACGCGACGATGATGTCGTCACCGGGTCCGGACGACTCCTCTTCTTCTGTGTCGTCCTTGGACTCGTCAGATTTAGCCTCTTCGTCCTGCGCCGAGTCCGATTTTGCGTCCGCGTCCGCCGTTTCCTGTGCCTGCTCCAATTCTCGGATTCGCTGGTTCGCGTCCACGAGTTCCTCCGTCAGGCCACGAATCGTCGCTTCCAGTTCTTCCATTCGAGATTCGAGTGAGCCGATACGGTCGCGCTGGCTAGTCATATAACGTATGCGTGACGGTTTATCAATAAATGTGCGTCAGACATGCGGCAGACAGTCGTGTGAATCCGACCAAACGTGACAACTGAGCCGAACCAATACCGGTAGACGACGGTTTCCACGACCCTGTTGCGTTCGTGTCGTCAATCCGCCACAACACCATTACAATAGCAGGTTGAGCGCCGAACCGTGAACCGACGGCAAGCACTCACAGTGGTTGGAACAGGGCTTTCCGGTGGCATAGCGGGGCGTCTGTCCTCGGTTCAAGTCGGGGTGACAAATGGAGAACAGAAAGCCGAATCGACGAACAGTGCCTCCGAAGGGTCCGGACCGAAGAAACGAGACATCCGAACGCTTTCCATCGGAGAGACGGCAACGCTGAACGGGGGCATACACGTCACCGTCGAAGAGGTCGAATTCAAAGACCAATACGTCAGGCGAGGTTCGGCGGGCACGCCTGCGAGGGGAAAGCAGTTCGCCATCGTCCCCATCGAGACGAGAAACGAAGGCGAGGAGAAACACGAGTTGCCGAGAGCGATAACCCTGAAACTCAAAGCGAACGGGGAGAGTTACTCCACGACGAGCTACACCGGCAGCGAGTACACGCGGTATCGCTACCGAGGCGGGCAGAGCAAGCCAGGTGCGATACGCGACGGGGAACTACGCTTCGAAATCCCGAAGTCGGTATCACAGTCGGAACTCACCGTCCAGTGGACGTATACGGAACTGAACCATCCGGTAGTCATCAGATGGCGAGGAAATTAAACGCCACAGAGAAATCGATGCAGGAGTTTCACCGCGTTCCGTTCGTGAGAGGCGTCGTTGGAAGCGTCCCGTAGGCTTTTAACGCTCACCCGACCAACCAGTCTGTAATGACTGCTCAGGCTGTCCAAGAGGGCGAACACGTGGCCGTTATCGGCCTCGAAATCCACGTCCAACTGGAAACGGACACGAAGATCTTCTGCGGGTGTTCGACCGACCAAGGCGACGCCGAACCAAACACCTACACCTGTCCGGTCTGTCTCGGATTGCCGGGGTCGCTTCCGGTGCTGAACGAGGCGGCCGTGGAGTACGCCGTCAAGGTCGGCAAAGCCATCGACGCCGACATCCCCGAGGAGACGACCTTCCACCGGAAGAACTACTTCTACCCCGACCTTCCGAAGGGATTCCAGATCACCCAGTACGATGCGCCCATCTGTCAGGACGGCGAACTGGAGTTCAGCTTCGAGGGTGAAACCCGAACGGTCGGCATCCACCGCGCGCACCTCGAAGAGGATCCCGGCAGTCTCCGGCACGTTCGGGACGGAACGGGCGACATCGAAACCCGGACCGTCGGCATCGACCGCGCCGACTACACCCTCGTCAACTACAACCGCGCCGGGACGCCGCTGATGGAAATCGTCACCGAACCCGACTTCCGCGAACCCGGCGAGGTCGTCTCCTTCCTCGAAAAGCTGGAGGAAGTGCTCGAATATCTCGGTGCCTTCGACTCGACGCGAGACGGTAGCCTGCGCATCGACGCCAACCTGTCCATCATTCCCGAGGAGGACGTTGCGGAAGACGGGTCGATTCCCGAGGACGTTCTCGCGGAGGCGAACCGGACCGAAGTCAAGAACATCTCGAGCCACAAAGGGGCCGAAAGCGCGCTGGCCTACGAGGAGAGTCGACAGAAAAATCTCATCCGCCGCGGAAAGGCCATCGAACAGGAGACGCGCCACTTCAACGAAACGCACGGTTCCACGGTTTCGATGCGCTCGAAGGAAGCGGAGAAGGACTACCGTTACTTCCGCGAAGAAGACCTACCGCCGCTCCGAGTGAGCGACTGGAAGCAGAAACTCGAAATCCCGGAACTGCCGGACGCCCGACGCGAACGGTTCCGCGAGGAGTACGGACTGAACAAGGAAGCCGCGAGCAAGCTCACGTCGAGCAAGCAGGTCGCCGACTTCTACGAGGACGTGGCCGAGGAGTTCGACCCCGACCTCGCCGCGGCGTGGGTTGCCGACAGTTTGCTTGGCGAACTCAACTACCGCGACATGGAAATCACGGATGTTGAGGGACGCCTCGGGGAGTTCAAGAACCTCATTCGACTGGTGGCCGAGGACGAGATTACGGCCAAGAACGCGGAAGAGACGGTTCTCCGCGAGATGCTGGACGATGGCGACGACCCGGAGACCATCATCGACCGCGAGGGACTCGGCAAGGCCGACTCGGGCGAAGTCGAGCAGGCCGTAACGGAAGCCATCGAGGAGAACCCAGACACGGTGGAGGATTACCACGCCGGGGAAGGCGGCGCTATCAACTTCCTCGTCGGACAGGTTATGCAGAAGACCGGCGGCAGCGCCGATCCAGGAAGCGTGAACGGCATGCTCCGCGAACGACTGGACGAGTAACGAACAGGCGACGTGGAAACGACCGCGAGGGGAGCGTCGCACGCCCGCCTCGACCCCTTCGCGGCAATCGGCTACGGCATGTCGGCGGTTGGTTTCTTCTTTCGATTTAAACCTACGTGTGGTTCTCGGAACGAGACGGTTGAATTGATCCTCCGGACCAAGCGGTGAGTCGGGTTTCTCGACGGCCACGGACACTAATCCCGCTCCGCCCGTGGTTCCCCTATGGCCGGTTTCGTGGGGAGCGCGCAAGCCTTCATTCAGCAGTACGGCCTGGTCGCGGTTTTCGTCTACATGTTCCTCGAATCGGCGTTGCTGTTGCACTTCACGCCGAGCGAGGTCGTCCTGCCCTTCGCCGCCGCGCTGCTGGTGCACGGACCGATTGGCTTTCTGTGGTTCGTCGTCGTTGCGACGGCGGGGGGTACCGCGGGAGGCGTCTTCGCCTACTACGTCTTCGGACGCGGCGGCGAGTACGTCCTGACGCGGTACGGGTCGTCCCTCCATCTCTCGGCGGACGGTCTCGAACGCGGTCAGCGCGTCTTCCGTCGCTGGGGGGAGAGCACCGTCTTCTTCTGCCGACTGCTTCCCGTCCTCCGGGCGGTCATCAGCGTCCCGGCGGGACTATCCGAGATGTCGTTTCGTCGCTTCCTGCTTTACACCGCCTCGGGAACCACCGTTTTCGTGACCTCGCTGACGTACCTGGCGTACACGGGAGCGCAAGCCGGAACCCCCGTTCACCGCGCGCTCACCGCGCTTCTCAGAATTCTCGCGCTCGACGTTCGATACGCGAGAACCCACGTTTCGGTCGTTCTTTCGCTGGCTGTTCTGCTGGTCGCCGCGCTCGTGGTCGTGTGGACACACAGAGAATGGGTTCGTGCGAACCCGACTGCGGCGAAGGCGGTCGTCCTTCGTGTCGTCGGTGTCGTCGGGACCGCACTCGGGTTGTTGTTCGTCACGAGCGCGATGAGCGTCCCCGTCGCGGCGTACTCGCTGGTCACGTGGATATGGAACGACCCGCGATTTCTGGTCGCCTCGCTCGGGTTGTCGCCGCGGGCGGCGCTGGTCTCGACCGGACTGGGCGTTCTTATTGCGACGTTCGTCGTCTACGAGGGCGGGAAACGCGTCCCGGTGAGCGCGGTCAGACGGTTCGATCTGAGGGACTAACGACGGCAAACGACGTCAGTGGCCGGAATGATTCTTACCAGTCCGGGTCGTTCGCTGGGACGGAAGATGGATGCACGAGGTCGGAAAGTGAACGTCCGGTCCGTCGTTCTCGGTCTCCTCGCATCGGTTCTCGTCCTCGCCCTCATCGTCTCGTTGGTCGGCGTCTCGGCGGTCGTGGGCGCGCTCAACGCCGCGAAACCCAGCGTCATCGTCGCCATCGTCGTTGCCGTTCTGCTCTGGCTGACGGCGTGGAGTTCCGCGCTTCACGTCGTGCTGTCGGTGCTCGGATATCCCCAGTCTCGTCTCCGGACGCTGCTGGTGTATTCGAGTATCGTCTTCGCCAACAGCGTGACGCCGTTCGCACAGGCCGGTGCGGAACCGCTCGCCGCGCTGTTCGTCTCCCGGGCGACGGACGCGGAGTACGAAACGGGGCTATCGGTCGTCGTGAGCGTCGATACCATCAACCTGCTTCCGTCGGTCGGGTTCGCTGCCATCGGCTTCGCGTACTTCGCGGTTCGTTCGGCGCTGAATCCACGACTCGAACTCGCAGTCGTCCTATTCCTCGCCGTCGCCGTCGTCGTGGCCGCCGTCGCGCTGTTCGGGTGGCGGGCGCGGGACACCATCGCGACGTCCCTCGTCGGCGCTCTGTCGTCGCTCCTCGAAACCGTCGACCGACGGACGCCGTTAGCTATCGACCTACCGGAGCGGGAACTGGAGCGCCGGGTCATGTTGTTTGTCTCGAACGTAGAGCGAATCGCGCGGACACCCCGTCTGCTCGCTGTCGGAGTGTTCTTCTCGGCGGTCGGGTGGCTGTTCTTGGCCGCTACCCTTTGGCTGTCGCTCTACTCGCTCGGATACGCGATTCCGGTCGAAGCGCCGCTGTTCATCGTGCCGTTGGCGATGACGGCGAGCGTGACGCCCCTTCCCGGCGGATTCGGCGGCGTCGATGCCGCGTACATCCTTCTCCTGGGTGGATTAACGAACGTGTCGCTCCCGTCGATAACGGCGGCGCTGCTCGTCTACCGGGCGGCGACGTATCTGCTCCCCATCGTCCTCGGGGGAACCGCCGTCACGATTCTCGAAACGAGTCGGCGGTGAAGTTCGACACAATACCACATGGGTTCGCTACGGAACGGTATTGTTCGACAATAATAATATTGAATCCATCAGCCATGAAAAAATTAATTATGGAGAACGAAGAAGGGGTTATCGAATGTTCGATTGGCTAGCCAATACCATCCTCTCGTTCGTCGTGAAATACGGGTATTTGGCAGTCTTCATCTATCTAACGCTCGAAACGGCGTTCATCCTCCACTTCGCGCCGAGCGAAATCGTCGTCCCGTTCGCGGCCACGCAACTCGTCCACGACCCGATGTCATTCGGGTTCTTCGTCGCGGTTTCCACCGCCGGAGCGACCGCCGGGAGCCTCCTCGGGTACTACGCGTTCGGGAAGAACGGCAAGGCGGCGCTCGACCGGTACGGACACGTCCTTCACGTCACCGAGTCGGATTTGGAGCGAAGCCAACGCTGGTTCCGACGGTGGGGCCGGAGTTCCGTTCTCTGGGGTCGGATGCTCCCGTTGATGCGCGCCATCATCTCGATTCCGGCCGGAATCGCCGAGATGGACGTGCGAACCTTCACCGTCTACTCCGCGAGCGGTTCGCTCGTGTTCAACGTGTTTCTCACGTACCTCGTCTACGAAGGGTCCGGGGAAACCTCGCCGCTCGATTGGGCCGTCACGACGATTTCGACCACGGTCACGCCGTACATCGGGGGAATCGGAGGAAACTGGGTCGTCATCGCGGGCATCGGCGTCGTCCTCGCGGTTGGAACCGCGGGCGTCTGGCTCGCTCGCGAACACCTCACCCGAGAAGTCGCCTCACAACGGTGAAAACGAGCCCGATTCGCCCGCTTTTGTCCGGGCAGAAACGTGGCCGAGGACGGGTGGATTCTCCGACCGATCAATTTATTTCGATAATTTGGAGAAAAATATATTCCTCTGTAGTCCCGCCATATAATTGCAGATGCCATCCAGACGCAATATACTAAAGAAAGTCGGGGCGACGGGAACGGCGGCGGTGACCATCAGCGGCCTCTCGGGGTCAGCGGCGGCGACGCCCGGTTCCATCCCGTCGAACTATCTGACCGAGTACCAACAGACGGGAAGCGACTACGGAATCGACTGGACGTATCTCGCTGGCGTCGGCTGGGTCGAGACCCAACACGGCCAGTACGAGGCGGGGTGCGACACCTCGTCCGCCGGGGCGAAAGGCCCGATGCAGTTCATGCCCTCGACGTGGGACTACTACGGCGTCGACGGGAACGGCGACGGCGTGGCCGACATCTGTGACTATCAGGACGCGATTCCGGCCGCCGCCTACTACCTGACGGACAACGGCGCGCCCGACGACTGGGACAGCGCACTCTACGCCTACAACCACAGCTGGTCGTACGTCAGCGACGTGAAGGACGCCGCGGCGTACTACCGCGACACCTACGGCGGCGGCGGTGGCGGTGACAAATTCGTCGACGGCGACCGAGTAACGCCGACGGCCGACCTGAACACGCGGGAACAGCCCGGAACCGGTCAGCCAATCGTCGCGACCATCTCACCCGGCGAGGTCGGCGAAATCATGAACGGTCCGACGGACAAAGGCGGCTACACGTGGTGGGGCGTCCACTGGCTCGACCGCGGCGTGTGGGGCTGGTCGGTCGAGCGGTATCTCACCGACGCGTGAGGATTCGAAGCACCGTTCCCGTTTTTTGATGACCGCGCCGACGTTCCGACCGCTCAGTCCGCGGTCGTCGGTTGTCGCTCCTCGTCCTCCAACACGCCCTGTCGCCAGGTGCCGAGGCTGAACCAGAGGACGCCGACGACGAACGACCCGATGGCCGAAATCGACCACGCCCACCAGAGACCGTTGACGCCCCACGAAAGCCCGGAGAGGGTGAGCGGACCGAGTTGTAGCGTCCACTGGTAGGCGAGCAGTATCGCGACGGGTATCCGAAGCACCCAGCGCGAGAGGAACGAGAGCGCCATCGCGACCCCGGTGTTCCCCGCGCCGCGGAACCCGCCCTGAATCACCATCAGCCCGCCGAAGAAGGCGAGAAACGGCCCGATGACTTCGAGGAAGTGAGTTCCGACGCGGACCACCGCTGGGTCGTCCGTGAACACGCTGATGGCGACATCGGGAAAGAGCACCATCAATCCGCCAGCGCCGAACAGCACCACTAACGTTCCGATGGTCGCCTTCCGCGTCACCTCGGCCGCGCGGTCGGGCGTCTCCGCTCCGAGGTTCTGACCGACGCCGGTCGCGGCGGCCTGTCCGACCGCCCCCGAAACCGTCCACGAGACGGACATCATTCGAACGCCGACGCCGTAGGCGGCGGTCGGCACCGGTCCGAACCGAGCGACCAACGCGGCCATCGCCACGGCGGCGAAACTCCGCGCCGCCCCGTCGATGGTCGCGGGATAGCCGACCGTGACGAGTCGTTTCAGCACCGGCCAGTCGGGACGGAGGTCGTCGAGTCGAAGTCGGATTCCCCAATCTCCCTGCAGGAGGACGTACACGCCGACGACGGCGGCGAACACGCGAGCGACGAGCGTGGCGACCGCCGCACCTTGCGTTCCCATCGGGTCGAATGGGCCGTAGCCGAGGATGAGTATCGGGTCGAGGACGACGTTCATCCCGGCGGAGATAACCATCAACCACATCGCGGTTCGAGTGTCGCCAGCACCGCGGAGAACCGCCCTGAAGACGAAAAACAGGAACGTGAACGGGATGGAGATGAACAGGACTTCGATGTACTGGAGCGCCTGCACGTAGACCGGCCCTTCCGCACCGACGAGCGTGAGGAGTTGCGAGCGGAACGCGTAACCGAACGCGGCGAGGGCGACCCCGGCGAGGACGGTGAGCAGGGTCGTCTGTGCGACCACGTTGTCCGCGGCCCGGTCGTCACCGGCACCGATATGCTGTGACACCAGCGCGACCGACGACGCGGTGAGTCCCATGGCGAGCGAGACGAACAACCACGAGGTCGGGAACATGAGCGAGACGGCCGCAACCGCGTTGGTTCCGACCCGGCCGACCCAGAACATGTCCGCGAGGTTGTAAAACGTCTGGAGGAGGTTACCGACGACCAGGGGCCACGCCAGCGTCACCAGTTTGGGCGTGATGGCACCGTCGGTCATATCGACGCGTCCTGTAGGTCGCCCGGACATAAACGTTTCAGAGCAACGGTCGAACGGTCCTTAAACGAACGTATCCCGTCCGCTCTCTGCCGGTTTCTCGAGAGTACAGACTACTGAATCTCGCGGAGGACGTGTTGAAACTCGCGGTGGTCGCCGACTTCGAGGGACGAGTCGAGACTGCGGCGGACGGACTCGATTTCCGTTTCGAGCGAAACGAACTCGTCGTTCTCCTGCAAATCGTCGTATGAGTGCTCCGCCAAGAGGTTGGCGTGCGTCGAAACGAGCGAATAGTAGTGCGTCAACGTCTCCGCGTACTGTGCCCGACGGTACAGCGCCTCGACCGTCCGTCGAATGGTATCGCCATCGACGGGTTTCGTGATGTACTCGTCGAACGACATATCGATGATATCGTAGTCGGGTGCCACCGCGGTGATTATGGCGACGCGACAGTCGTACGCCTGTGCACGAATGCGTTTGAGGACCTTGGAGCCGCTCAACGTCGGCATTTTCCGGTCGAGAAGAACCACATCGATATCCTCTCCTCGCCGGTCGAGCACTGTGAGGGCCTCCTGTCCATCGTGTGCAACGTGTGTCCGATAGGCGGAGAGCCACTCCTCGTAGAGCGTGGTCACCTCCACCTCATCGTCCACGATTAGCACACAGATATTCCCATCTGCATTCATATTATAACCGTGTAGTGGTAGAGATAATCAATCAGATGCACATATATCTTTGGTTTCTTAGGTTACAGCTCTGGAACATTCGCGAAGGCGAAGTGACTTTTCACGAGAGTGGAGCGTCCGCTGACAGTTGTGGGAACGAGAGGACGGCGACCGTACCGCGTGGGTTCGCGTCTTCGAACCACATCGAACCGTCGTACTGCTCCATCATCACCGAGACGAAGTAGAGACCGAACCCGATAGAACCGGTCGATTCGGACGTGACGTTGCGGTCGAACACCCGCGTTTTCATCTCCTCCGAGATACCGGGTCCGTCGTCCTCGATTTCGACCCGGACAACCTCCTCCGACCGCCGTGTCCGAACCACGAGCGACGGGTCGTCGCGGTCGTGATGTTCGATGGCGTTCAGTAGCACGTTTTCGACGACCTCGCCGAGCAGTTCGTTGCCGGAGACGGCCAATCCGTCTTCGATGTCGGCGTCGATACTCACGTTCGGGTACGTGTTCCGAACCTTCGTCACCCGCCTCGACAGCGCGTCGGAAAGGGACACGGATTCCAACGATACCGACTCGGAGTCCGTGACGGTCTGGCTGACGGACCGAACCTTCTCCGTCAGTTGTCCGATATCCTCGCTCCAGTTTCGGACCGTCTCGAAATACGACTCCCCGGTCTCCACGACGTGTGGTTCGAGGAGTTCGAGATTGCCGTTGACGACCGTAATGCCGTTCAGAATATCGTGCCGCAAGACGCCGTTGAAGAACTCTATCTGCTCGGTTCGTTCTTCGACCATCGCTTGACTCTTCCGAAGGTCGCGTTCGCGTTGTGCGCGGTCGAGGGCCGTCTCCGTCGTGCTCGCCAGGATACGGGCGAACCGTCGGTCGTTCTCGGTGAACGTCCGTTTTCGGGTGTCGCTTCCGACCGCGAGGACGCCGTGTTCGCCGAGCGGCAGCGATAGCAGACATCCGAGGGGGAGATACCCGTACGGCGGCTTCGAGAGTTGCTCGACGGATTCGTACACGACCGGCGTTCCGGATTCGTACACCGACCACATCGGGTCGGCATCGCGCGAGAACGTCAGTTCGCCGTCGAGACCGTCCCGCATGAGGTCGGTCATCGCAACCGACCGAAGGACCGCCTCGTCGTCTTCCGGGAAGAAGATGGACGAATAGGGGTGGTCCAACACCTCGTCGGCGGTTTGCACCGCGATTTCGGCGATCTCCTCCGGTCGCTCCGCGTTCATGAATCGCCGGGTCGCGGATTGAAGCGCGCGGAGCGTCTCTTCCCGCCGCTTCTGGCTCGTTATCTCGCGGAGGACGAATATGTCGCCGCGATGTGCGTCGTGGTGGTCGCGTATCGGCGTCGAGCGGGGGTCGTAGATGGGCGTTTCCCCGACAGGACCGCCGTCCGTCCGAACCGAAGACGGTGAAAACGGTTCGTCGCTCGAAACGGCGTCCAGCAGCCCCGGAACGACCGATTCGAGGTCACGACCGACGATGGCGTCGCCGTCGAACAACGGCTTCGCCGCCGGGTTGTACTCGACGATTCGCTCGTCTGCGACGACGATAACGGGGTCGTCCATCTCGGACAGGACGACCTCGGAGGCGAGCGGCGCAACGTTCAGAAAGTCGTACCGAAAGAGGGCGAGACAGTCCAAAATGGCGCTGGCGGCGAAGAAGACGGGCGTCAAGCCGAACGCGATGTTCAGATCGACGAACGAGAAAACGGCGGTCCCGACGAGGGGGAGCAGTCCCGCGAGGATGATGGCGACCGTCTGTTTTCGATAGAGTCGGTCGGCTTGGAGCAAGAACACGGTGAAAAATCCGAATCCGGTGACGAGAACGACGAACAGGTAGACGAGGTGGAAGTAGAACGACGGCGTGTGGACGACCGACAGGGCGGTGAGGCCGTCGCTCGTCACCAGCGCGGCACTGTCGTTCGCGAAGCCGTGATGGGGACTCGATAACGAAACAACGGTGTAGAGGACCGGTTCCGCCCAAATGAGCGGCAACGTCTTGCGCGTGACCCAATCGTGCCGACCGGTGTATTCGAGCGCGAAGGTCAACCAGAGGACGGGGATGGCGGTGACGCAAACCCCGATGAGCGTCGTCCAGAGACGGGCGCGAGCGAGCGACGTGCTCGTCAGTAGGAGGAGGGAAAAAACGCACCACCCGGTGACGGCGAGAATGAGCGAGGAAAAGAGCGTCGCCCCAGGAACGTCCCGATTCGACCACGCGTGTCGCGCGAGGACGAACCCGACACCGCCGCCGAGAGCGGTACCAGTGAGGACGACACCGCCGCCGAAGGTTATCGAATTGAACATATAAGAGTGGTTTTTTGTACAACACTACGACACATAGCAGTTTCTTCCATTATCACCCCGGATAATCGGGTGCGCGTCGTGGTTGCGGTGGAATCCTACTTTCTTTCGTTGGCGAAACGTTTACCAGCGCCATGGCCGTAGCCGAGGGCGATGACCGACGCGAACCGGGGTGGTGCGTAAGTGGAACTCATCATCACCGAGAAGGACAACGCCGCACGTCGAATCGCCGACATTCTCTCCGGCGAGAGTGCGGAGGCCGACCGACAGAACGGCGTCAACGTCTACAAGTGGGGCGGAAAGCGCTGCATCGGCCTATCGGGCCACGTCGTCGGAGTGGATTTTCCACCCGAGTACAACGACTGGCGCGACGTGGAACCGGTAGAACTCATCGACGCGAGCGTCGAGAAACAGCCGACGAAGGAGAACATCGTTCGGACGCTCCGCCTGCTCGCGCGTGATGCGAGTCGGGTGACGATTGCAACGGACTACGACCGCGAGGGCGAACTCATCGGGAAGGAAGCGTGGGAACTCGTCCGCGAGGTGAACGAGGACGTGCCCATCCAGCGCGTTCGGTTCTCCTCGATTACGAAAAACGAGGTCTCTTCTGCCTTCGAGAACCCGGACGAACTCGATTTCGATCTGGCGGCCGCGGGCGAAGCCCGACAGATAATCGACCTCATCTGGGGGGCCGCACTGACGCGATTCCTCTCGCTCTCGGCGCGACAACTCGGCAACGACTTCATCAGCGTCGGGCGGGTCCAGAGTCCCACGCTGAAGCTCATCGTGGACCGGGAACGCGAGATTCAGGCGTTCGACCCCGAGGAGTACTGGGAGATGTTCGCCGACCTGCAGAAGGACGACGAGACGTTCGAATCGCAGTACTTCTACCGCGACGAGGACGGCAACGAGGCGGAACGCGTCTGGGACGAGGAGACGGCCGAGAGGGCGTACGAAACCCTCGAATCGGCCACGCGGGCGACCGTCGATAGCGTCTCGCGGCGGACGCGAACCGATAGCCCGCCCGCGCCGTTCAACACGACGCAGTTCATTCGCGCGGCCGGGAGCCTCGGCTACTCCGCCCAGCGCGCGATGAGCATCGCGGAGGACCTCTACACCGCCGGGTACATCACGTACCCGCGGACCGACAACACCGTCTACCCGGACGATTTGGACCCCGAGGAACTGCTCGATACGTTCGTCGGAAACTACCACTTCGGCGACGACGCGGACGGCCTGCTCGAACAGGACGACATCGAACCGACCGAGGGCGACGAGGAGACGACCGACCACCCGCCGATTCATCCGACCGAGGACATCCCGACGAAGGGCGAGTTGGGCGACGACGAGTGGGACGTGTACGAACTCGTGGTTCGACGCTTCTTCGCCACCGTCGCCGAGTCGGCGAAGTGGGAACACCTCAAGGTGGTCTCCACGGTGGGCGACCTGACCCTCAAGGCGAACGGAAAGCGCCTCCTCAAAGAGGGCTACCACGCCGTCTACCCGTACTTCAACACCAGCGAGAACTACGTACCGAACGTAGAGGAAGGGGAAGACCTGTCCATCCTCGACACGCGAATTGAGGACAAACAGACCCAACCGCCGCGCCGGTACGGTCAGTCGCGGCTCATCGAGAAGATGGAGAAGATGGGAATCGGGACGAAATCGACCCGCCACAACACCATCCAGAAGCTCTACGACCGGGGCTACCTCGAAAGCGACCCGCCGCGACCGACCCGCCTCGCACAGGCGGTCGTGAAAGCTGCGGAGGATTACGCCGACCTCGTGGTGAGCGAGACTATGACCCGCGAACTCGAAGAGGACATGACCGCCATCGCGGAAGGCGAGGCGGACTTGGAGGACGTGGCCGACTCGTCGCGCGAAATCCTCGCGACGGTGTTCGACGAGTTGGAGGAGTCACGCGAGGAAATCGGCAAACAGCTCCAACAGTCGCTGAAAGAAGACAAGACGCTGGGGCCGTGTCCCGAGTGTGGAGAGGACCTGCTCGTGCGCCAGAGCAGGCGCGGGTCGTACTTCGTCGGCTGCGACGGGTATCCCGACTGTACCTACACGCTCCCGCTGCCGAACAAGGGCAAACCGCTCATCTTGGACGAGACGTGCGAGGACCACGACCTCCGCGAGGTAAAGATACTCGCCGGACGAGGCACCTTCGTCCACGGCTGTCCGCTCTGCAAGGCGGAGGAGGCCGAGGAAGCCGAGGACGAGGTTATCGGGGAGTGTCCCGAATGCGGCGAGGAACACGGCGGCGAACTCGCCATCAAAAAGCTCCAGACCGGTTCCCGACTCGTCGGGTGTACGCGATATCCCGACTGTGACTACTCGCTGCCGCTCCCCCGCCGGGGCGAAATCGAAGTGACCGACGAGCGGTGCGAGGAACACGACCTCCCGGAACTCGTCATCCACAACGACACCGAGCAAAGCTCGGCTGGCCAATCGGACGAGTCCGATGACGGGGACGAACCGTGGGAACTCGGCTGCCCCATCTGCAACTACGAGGAGTTCAAACAGCGCGAACGCAAGAGCGGGCTCGAAGTCATCGACGGCATCGGCGCGAAGACAGCCGAAAAGCTCGCCGAGGCCGGTATCGACACCATCGACGACCTGAAGGACGCCGAGGCCGAGACGGTCGCCGAGCAGGTCAACGGCGTCAGCGAAGATAGATTGCGAAACTGGCAGGCGAAAGCGGACTGAAGACAAAGTTAGATTTTCAGCGCTGGTCGTGATTTTTCACGCGTCTTTGCGCCGTGAGCATCACTGTACCCGGGATGTACGAGCGTCGATATCGCGGTGGGCGTCACCGGCAGGCCGTGGAAGTCGCGGAGACCTAAGGGGATGTAGCGCTGCCTCGTCCCGCGAACTGCTTCATGACCCGTCCTTCGGCCCGGTGAAGTAACCTGCTCGCGGCGGATTTGTGGATGCCGAGGATCTCGGCCAACTCGGTGAGCGAACAGGAGCGAGGGGAATCGTAGTATCCCCGCCCGACCGCTTCGGTGACGATGTGCCATTGGCGCTCCGTGAGCAGCGTGTCCGATTCGTGCGACTGTTCCAGCGACGTGACGTGATACGGGATGTCGCTGGTCGCCAACTCGCTCACGTAGTTCGACAGCCGTTCGTGTGGGGCCGTCACCGTCACGGAAAACCAGCCGTCCCGAAGGACGGTGGGATAACGCGAAACGTTGTCCGACCCGCGGAGTGCGTCGTAGAGGTCCGTCACTACGGTCGTGAACTGAACCAACACCAGTCGGTCGTCCTGATAGACGGTTTCGGACGACAGCACTTCCTCCGCCGCCTCGAATCGCCGAACGAATCGTTCACCATCCTCCGTTCTCGCTTCGAGGAGGGCGAGCGCGTCGTCCTCCCGCGGTTGCGTGGCCAGCAGTCGAAACTCGCTTTCCGGGAAGTCGGTCGAGAGGTCGGCCAACCAATCGTCCACCGCCGCCCCGTCGATTCGCAGTTGAACCGTCGGCATGCTCGGAGGTCGGCGGCGAAGCAATATGAATGTAGCAACATGTTGCGCCGCGGACGCAGGACGCTTCCGAACCTACCGCGAGTGTGGTCGCGATGAAACACACCCACGAAATCAAGGAGGAACGAAAATGACGACCGAAACGACAAAACTACAGGAGAACAAGCGACTCGCCCGGAGCATCCCGGAACGGGTGTTCGCGGAGGGGGACCCCGACCTGCTGGACGAACTGTACGCCGAGAACGCTATCGAGCACAATCCGTTCGGAGACATACACGGACGGGCGGCGATTCGGGAATCGTACGAAGGGTTCATGGCCGCGTTCCCGGACATCGAACAGAACGTCGAGGACATCGTCGCCGAGGGCGACACGGTTGCCATGCGGCTCACCGCCCGCGGAACCCACGAGGGGCCGATGATGGGCCTCGAACCGACCGGGAGGGAAATCGAAGTCCAACAGACGGTGTTCACCCACATCGAGGACGGCGAAATCGTCGAACGATGGCTCCACCCGGACAACCTCGGCATGCTCCAGCAACTCGGCGTCGTGGAATCCGAATTCCTGTAGACGGATTTCCGCCGGGGTTTCGAACGGGTGAGAAACCGCAGAGTCAGCCAACGACACAACCGCCAGAAACGCGCATTTTCACAACCGCGGGGATCAGTTAACTCACCGAAAGACATGCGGTCTTTCGAGCCATCAAAATCGCCGTGCAATTTTGAGACTCCGGAAAATCGGAGATTTTCCGGGGCGACGAATCCCTGAAAGGGTGAGGAGCGCTTTTGATCGACCTTTTGCTGCGGTCGCAGGCGGAAGTGACGACGTGTGTCGTCACTTCCGCTGTCTCCCTGGCAAAAGGTCGTTCCGAAGCTGTTTTAGCCGGGAGTTTTGAAAGGAACCCTATGACTGCGCCATGGGACGACTGGGACCATATAACTAAACTCGATCCGGACAAGAGCCTCGCGGATGGCGATACGTTCGCCGACGTGTGCGCGACGGGGACGGACGCGCTCGAAATCGGTGGCACGCTGGATATGACGCAGGATAAGATGCAGCGGGTCATCGACGCCTGTGCCGAGTACGACGTGCCGCTCTATCAGGAGCCGAGTAACCCGGCCGTGGTCGTGGAGAGCGACGCGCTGGACGGCTATCTCGTCCCGACCGTGCTGAACACGCGGGACGTGGCGTGGATTGCCGGACTCCACAAGGAGTGGATTCGGATGGCGGACGTGGACTGGTCGGAGACGCACACGGAGGGCTACATCATCCTGAACCCCGAGGCGAGCGTCGCGGAATACGCCGACGCCGATTGCGACCAGACGCCGGAGGACGTGGCGGCCTACGCCGAACTCGCGGAGAAGATGCTCGGCCAGCAGATAATTTACATCGAGTGCTCGGGCACGTTCGGCGACCCGGAAACCGTGAAGATGGCACAGGAAGCGTTGGACGAGGCGACGCTGTTCTACGGCGGCGGCATCCACGACTACGAATCGGCGAACACGATGGCGGCGCACGCCGATATCGTGGTCGTCGGCGACCTCGTGCACGACGAGGGCGTCGAGGCCGTCCGCGAGACGGTCAAAGGTGCGAAAGACGCGAAGAAGGCGCGCGCGGAATCGGCGTAAGGAGCTTAGACGTACGAGAGTTCGTTTTCCGTCGGTAATTCGGAGTAGTGGCGACGCTGGAGGGCGGGCGACGCCAATTGGGAGCGGAGACGACGATTGTGAGTGGAAACGACGCAAATAACCGAAAAGCGCTGACGGTCGTGAATTAGAGATTTGAATATTCATGAACGGAATATTCATATATTCATAGAAAGGATATACAGTCGGGATACACATGTCCGCACTCGAAACGGTCGGTCTGACGAAGTACTACGGAGAGACGCGGGGTATCGAAGACCTGACGCTCTCCGTCGAATCGGGCGAGGTGTTCGGCTACCTCGGACCGAACGGAGCCGGGAAGACGACGACGATTCGGACGCTGCTCGGATTCATCGCCCCGACGGACGGGGAGGCGACGGTGCTCGGGTACGACGTGCGCGACGAGCGTGCGCTCATCGAAGCGAAAAAACGCATCGGCTACCTGCCGAGCGACCCCGGATTCGACGAGGGCGCGACCGGAACGCAGTTTCTGGACTACCAAGCGTCGCTGAAGGGCGACGACCGACGGGAGGAATTACTCGAACTCTTCGACGCACCCGTCGAGCGGGCCATCGAGGAGTACTCGCGGGGGAACAAACAGAAACTCGCCATCGTCTCGGCGTTCATGCACGACCCCGACCTCGTTATCATGGACGAACCGACCTCGGGACTCGACCCGCTGATGCAAGAGCGGTTCTACGACTTCCTCGAGGACGAGCAGGAGCGTGGAGTGACGTTCTTCTTTTCGAGTCACATCTTGAGCGAGGTTCGGAAGGTCTGTGACCGCGTGGGCATCATCCGCGACGGAAATCTCGTCACGACCGAGGACGTGGAAACGCTCCTCGACCGGAACGGCAAGCGCGTGCGGCTTCGAACGAACGAACCGGTGGCCCGCGAGGAGTTCGAGTTCGCGGGCGTCCACGACCTCGTGCTCGACGGCGCTGTGCAATTCACCTACACGGGGGAGTACGACGTGCTCTTGGACCACCTGTCCGACTATCACGTCGTCGACGTCGATATCGAGGAAGCACCGCTCGACGAGGTGTTCATGCGGTTCTACGGCGGCGAAGCGAGCACTGATGAGGCGGGTGAAGTTCCCGCGAGCGAGGGAGGTGAAGTCGATGCTTGAAATCGCGCGCTACGAGTCCTCGCGGCGGGTCAAGGGAGCGGTCGCGTTGGCGGTGCTCCTCGGCGTGATGTCGATACTGTTCGTCGCCCTGTTCCCGTCCATCAAGTCCTCGGGGGCGAACATCGACGCGTACTGGAACAACCTCCCCCCGGCGATGAAGGCGGCCTTCGGCGCGTCGGGAGCGGGGTTCTCGCTGACGACGATGGAGGGATTCCTCGCCGTCGAACTGTACCAGTTCTTCTGGTTGCTCCTGCTCGGCGTCTACGTGGCGTACCTCGCCGGGAGCCTCATCGCCGGTGACGTAGAGCGCGACCGGATGGACATGCTCCTCGCCACTCCCGTCTCGCGTTCGAAGGTGCTGGTCGAGAAGTTCGTCTCGTTGCTCCCCACGCTCGTCATCCTCAACGTCATCGTGGGCATCGTGGTGTACGGGAGCGTCGTCGGCGTCGGCGAGTCGGTGTCGCTGGGCAATTTGGCCGTCGTGCACCTGCTCTCGATTCCGTACCTGCTTGCCTGTGGCGGCATCGGGCTCCTGCTGTCGGTGTTGTTCGACCGGGAGGACATCGCCCAGCGCGGGGGACTCGGGGCGGTGTTCGTGTTGTTCCTGCTCAACTCCGTCGGCGAATCGGCGGATATGGGCTGGCTCGGAGCCCTCAGCCCGATGCACTACTACGACCCGACGGCAATCCTCGTCTCCGGGACCTACGACTGGACGGGGGCGGGAATCCTGCTCGTCGGAATCGCGGCGTTGGTGTCCGTGAGCCTCGTCATCTTCCAACGGAAAGACGTCGCATGAAGGGGTTCGACGACACTGAGCGCGAGCGGATACGGGACCGGTTGATGGAAACGGGGACCGACCTGTTCGCTCGGTACGGGCTGAAAAAGACCACCATCTCCGACCTCACGAATCCGGTCGGAATCGCCAACGGGACGTTTTATCGATTTTTCGACTCCAAGGAGGAGCTCTACTTCGAAATTCTGCAACGCGAAGGGCACGAGACGGCCGACGACATCATCGCCAACTCGTTCGAGACGGAAGACGACCCCGAGCGCGCGATTCGACGTTTCATGACGCTGTTGGCCGATGAAATGGAGGAAAACCCGCTGTTCGAGCGGTTGGTCGCGGGCAACGAGTGGGAAGCCGTCTTACGGACGATGGACGGCATCTCGGAGGAGGAGTACGAATCGATGCGTGCCGCGTCGTTCGCCCACCTCCTCCCGTACGTCGAAGCGTGGCAGGCCGAGGGAAGCGTCCGCGACGGCGACCCGACCGCCATCGTGGGCGTGATGGGGTCGGTGAAGTTCCTCACGGCGTACCGGGAACAGCTCGGCGAGGAATACTACCCGGTCGTGCGCGACACGTTCGTCGAAACGGTCGCCGCCGGGTTGACGCGCCCGACGGGGGAAAACGAACGCGTTTAAGCACGTCCCGGAAGAATTGGGCCGTATGCAGAACCGAACCTACACCGCGGATGCCGAACCCGGCGAGACCGTCACGGTCGCCGGCTGGGTCCACGAAATCCGCGACCTCGGCGGTATCGCGTTCCTCATCGTCCGCGACACGACGGGGAAGATTCAGGTCAAGTTCGAGAAAGACGACATGGACGAGGAGCTCGTCGAGACCGGCCTCGGCGTCAACCGCGAGAGCGTCGTCGAAATCACGGGTGACGTGAAGGAAGAACCGCGCGCGCCGACGGACGTCGAAATCGTCCCGACGGACGTGGCGGTCATCGCGGAGGCCGAACCGGAGCTCCCGCTCGACCCCAGCGGCAAGGTCGATGCCGACCTCTCGACGCGTCTCGACAACCGAACGCTCGACGCGCGCAAAGAAGACGTCGAGGCCGTGTTCAAGATTCGCGGCGAAGTACTCCGCGCCGTGCGCGAGACGTTCCGCGATCTCGGTTGCAGCGAAATCAACACGCCGAAAATCGTGGCGACGGGGACGGAGGGCGGAACGGAACTGTTCCCCATCACCTACTTCGGCGAGGAGGCGTTCATGAACCAGTCGCCGCAGCTGTTCAAACAGCTCATGGTCGGTTCGGGTCTCGAACGCGTCTTCGAAATCGGTCCCATCTTCCGCGCGGAAGAGCACAACACGCCGCGCCACCTGAACGAGGCGACCAGCATCGACTTCGAGAGCGCATTTTACGACCACAACGAGGCGATGGACGCCTGTGAAGCGGTCGTCAAGGCCGCCTACGAGGGCGTCGCCGAGAACTGCCAGGACGAACTCGACGCGCTCGACATCGACTTCGAAGTGCCCGAGGGCGACTTCCCGCGACTCACCTACGAGGAGGCCATCGAGCGCATCAACGCGACCGGCGAACTCGACGAGATGCTCGTCTGGGGCGACGACCTGCCGACTGAGGGCGAGAAGGCGCTCGGCGAGGACGTGGGCACCCACTACTTCATCACCGACTGGCCCAGCGAAATCAAGCCGTTCTACATCAAAGACCACGACGACGACGAGGAGTTTTCGACCGGTTTCGACATGATGCACCCGCGCATGGAACTCGTCTCCGGCGGGCAGCGTGAACACCGCTACGACCGCCTCGTCGAAGGCTTCGAACAGCAGGGACTGGACCCCGAGGCGTTCGACTACTACACGAAGATGTTCAAGTACGGCATGCCGCCGCACGCCGGGTGGGGTCTCGGCGGCGAGCGTCTCATCATGACGATGCTCGGGTTGGACAACATTCGAGAGGCTGTTCTGTTCCCGCGAGACAGACAGCGACTGAGCCCGTAGGCGAAGTCGCTGTCTTCGAGCGGGAGCATGCGGAATCTGTGATTCCACTCAGTTCCCGCGAGATCGCCAACGTCTGAGTCCGTAGACGAAGACGTTGCGAGCCACCGAGACGAGCGAAGCGGGTCTCGTCGGACCGCTGTCTTCGAGCAAAATCGTGGACGACATCTTCACACGAACGAGACCCTCGAGTGACGACGACGAATTTTAACCGTTATACGCTGTCGCCCGAAAGCGAGGGTATGAGCGACGAGGTTGGTCGCGCGTTCGTTCCCGGCCACATCACGGGGTTTTTCAGTATTCACGAGGCCGACGACCCCGAACGGGCGGGGTCTCGCGGGGCGGGGCTGACGCTTTCGGAGGGAGTCACCGTGACCGTCGAACCGGCCGCGGAGACGAGTATCGAACTGAACGGTGAGTTCGCCGCCGTCGAATCCGGGCGACGCGTGTTGGACGAACTGGACGAGACGGCGCGCATCTCGGCCGAGACGACCCTCCCGCTCGGTTCGGGGTTCGGCGTCTCGGGCGCCGTCGCGCTCGGAACCGCGTACGCCGCGAACGACGTCTTCGGCGACGGACGCTCCGAGAACGAACTCGTGACGCTCGCGCACAAGGCGGAGGTCGCGGCGGGGACCGGACTCGGCGACGTGGTGGCACAGGCGCGCGGCGGAATTCCCATCCGACTCGAGCCCGGCGGACCCGAACACAACCGTCTCGACGGCGTGCCGACGCGGGCGACCGTCGAGTATCTCTCGCTCGGTGAACTGTCCACCGCCGAGGTGCTCTCGGGGAGCACGAACCGACTCTCGCGGGCGGGCGTGGACGCGCTCGTCGCGTTGGTGAACCAACCGACGCTGCGGACGTTCATGGCCGAATCGAACGCCTTCGCGGAACGGACCGGCCTGCTCACCGACGAGGTTCGGGCGGTCATCGACGACGTTCACGCGGCGGGTGGGTACGCCTCGATGGCGATGCTGGGTGAAACCGTCTTCGCGCTCGATACGGGGCTCTCCGATGCGGGGTACGACGCACGCGCCTGCAAAACGCACCACGCCGGAGCGACGGTGCTCGAATAGGCGTTCGGAATCGAATCACGGCTGTTTTCTCCCCCCGCTTCGGAGAATCGGGTATGACCGACGAGGTGGAGATTCCCGAGGACCATCCGCGATACCAGTCGCTTCTCACGCGCCACCGAATCGAGGAGGGCGTCGAGAAGGGCATCACGAGCAAGCAGGGACTCATCGCCGAAGGCCGCGGCGAGTCCTTCGACTACCTGCTCGGAGAGGGGACCCTCCAGAGCGCCGACGCGGCGGAGCGGGCGGCGGCGGCGCGACTGCTCCTCGCGGAGCACGCGGTGCTCTCGGTGAACGGAAACGTGGCGGCGCTGGTGCCGGGCGAAACCGTCGCCCTCGCCGAGGCGACCGGCGCGGACATCGAGGTGAACCTGTTCGGACGGACGGAAGAACGCATGCGGGCCATCGCCGACCACCTCCGGGAACACGGCGCGACGAACGTGAAGGGACTCGCCGCGGACGCTCGCATTCCCGGACTGGAACACGAGCGCGGGAAGGTGGACGAAGACGGGATTTACGATGCGGATGTCGTCCTCGTTCCGCTGGAGGACGGCGACCGGGCCGAAGCGCTCGCCGAGATGGGGAAGACGGAGATCGTCATCGACCTGAATCCGCTCTCGCGCTCGCCGCGAACCGCCGCGATTCCGATAATCGACAACATCATCCGCGCGGTGCCGAACGTGACGGAGCACGCCCGCGACCTCGCGGACGCGTCCCGCGACGAACTGGAAGCCATCGTCGCCGACTTCGACCGCGACGCGGCCCTCGACGACGCTGAACGAGCGATACGGGACGTCTAGTCGGTGACGGCGTTCCGAACGGACTCGGCCCACGACGGCCATTCGGAGCGTTCCTCGCCCGAGAAAGTGGGGTCGCCCGACATCGCTTTGATGGCCCGGGCATCGTCCGCGCTCCAGACCGCGCCGTCCTCGTGAAAGATTCCGCTTATCAATCCCTGTTTTCGGCGATAGACCTGATACGCGGGTTTGACCATGAGCGACCAGAAGAAATTGCCGACGCCCGCCCGACGGATTAGGGGGGCGAGCGACGCGTAGTTCGGCGGATGTGTTCCGGTCCCCTTTCGGGGCGGTGCGAGCCGCTGCCACTCCGTCAGCCAGACGGGGCGACCGGTCCGACGTTCGGCCGCGTCGATGCGGCGGAGCAACCGTCGGTACTGTCCTTCGGTGTGGGCGAAGTTCTTGTGGCACTGGTACACCTCGCTTCCCCACGTTCGATAGTCCCGGTTGTTCGGGATGTTGGTCGAACCGACGGACAGCGGGACGCGTCCGCGCTGATTGGCGAGCGTTCGGAACATCGCTCGCGCGAACCGCATCTTCCACGGTTTCCAGCCGGGTTCGTTCATCAGTTCGATGGCCAACAGGCGCGAGTCGTCGCGGTGGCGTTCCATGAACCATCGGATGAAGCGTCGCGGCAGGTTCCAGCGCGTTCGCTGTTCCATGATTTCCCGCGACGGCGAGAACACCGGCCGAGCGGTGAGCGGGTCGGTGTTTTGCAGTTGGCGTTCTGTGGGATTCAACCCGATACCTTCGAAGATACCGAGCAGGACCCGGAGGCCGTGGTTTGCCGCCGTCGTCAGGAAGTGTTCGAGTCGGAGTCCTAACCGCAACGGCTCGCGCCGCCACGTTTCGAAACTCAGCCACACCCGCAACGCGTTCAAGTTTATCCGACTCGCGTAGCAGAGGTCGCGTTCGATGACGTCGGGGTCGTAGCCGTGCCACATCTGGAACGTGTTGTACGCTCTGGACGGGAAGTAGATGGCTCCGCGAACGTCGACCGGGGCGTCCGCTTCGCCGTTCGTCCCGCGGTCACCGGACAGGCAATCGGCGTCGCTCTCGGTTCGTCGACCGGAACTCCCCGCCACGCCGACACCGGCCGCTATCGCACCGAATCGAAGTACTCCTCGCCGCGTCGGATTCCCCTCCAACATCCGAACGTTCAATGACAGCAATCGCTTTCCGAGAACATATTAGTTCGCGGATGATTTCGACGAGAACGCTCCGAAACGGATCGACCCCGGTTTTCAGCGGTGGAAGAGGAAAGGGAAGGAAAGGAGGGGAAGAAGGAGGAGGGAATTATAGTAGGCTTCAGTATGATATAGTAGTTTTCAGTGTATTTCAGTGTTTTTAGTTACATAGAGACGGTGTCAGTAATTTGCCGTAGCAATCAGTGGTTCGAGACGTGGCGAAAGGAGTCGTCATTTCCGTAACCACGGTCAGCGACACGGAAGTCCGGAGCCGCCGTCAGCGCGCGCCGATCGGGATAGTTCGACCACCGCACCGTTGCGTACTGGAAGGCGGCGGGGCGAACCGGAACAGTTTACTCCGACATGACGGGTCGAAGTGAGTATGGACGAACAAGAGGCGGTTGCCGCGTTCGTAGCCGAACACGACCTGGAGAGCGACCCCGCGTATCGAATTCTCGATTTGGCCGCGGAGGTCGGGGAAATCGCGGCCGACGTGACGAAATCGACGGAATGGGGAGACGACCCGGAGGCGCTCGACGTGACGGAAGACGAACTCGGCGACGCACTGTTCTCGTTGCTCGCGGTGGCGAACGCACTCGATGTGGACGCCGGAGCCGCGTTGGACGACGCGCTCGAAAAGTATCGGCGGCGGATTCGAGAGACGGGAACCGCGAGTTCGGCCGAAAAATAGCGTCGGAAACGTTACATCGGGAGCCGTTCTCTGGCGAACCGCTTGAGGAGCGGGATGTCCTCCCAGTGGAGGAGCTTCATGATACCGCGAAGTTTCCCGTTGTTCGCGTTCGAACGCATCTCGTGACTGAGCTGCTTGAGGTCGCGAATCAGCGTGTCGTAGCGCTCGTTCTCGGCGAGATAGAGCAGTTGCGTCATCAGCAGTCGCGTCCGCATCTGCGGCGCGACGTCGCCGTGCCAGAGGTTGTCGTATATCGACATCTTCTCCGCGGAGGTGTCCGAGGCGCTGGTCATAAAACAGCGATCAGCGGTTATCGCCGCCGCTCGCGCGGACTTCATGCCGGTGTGAATCCCCTCTCCCCAGAGCGGGTCGATGGTCGGCACGGTGTCGCCGATGGCCATGAAGTTGTCCGTGGAGAGGCCGCCGGGCATCTGGATGTGAGCGGACCCGCGGTGTTGTTTGCCTTCCATCCGTTCCGCGTTCTCGAACCGCGGGTCGGTGTCCAGCCAGTGTTGGAGGTAATCGTCGATACCCATCCCCTCCTTGGCGTAGTCGTGGTGGCTCTCGTTTTGGATATAACAGAGGCCGACCTTCGCGGTATCCTCTCCGGTGTGGAATATCCACGAGTAGCCGCCCGGCGCGAGGTCGTGGTCGAGTCGAAGCATCATCGCGTCGGTAAGGTCCGCATAGCCGTCGGCGTCCACGTCGACGCCTTCCATCTCGAACTCAACGCCGATGGCCTGATTCTCGCGCTTCAGGTTGGTCACGCCGAGACTCTTTGCGAGCGGCGCGCTCGGACCGGTCGCGTCGATGATGATGTCGCCGTACACCTCTTGGTCCCCGGCGTACCGGATGCCGACGATTTCGTTGCCGCTCATGATGGGCTTCGAGACGCGGGCGTCGAACCAGTATTCGGCACCCTCGTCCCGACCGTCAGCCACCAAAAACCGCTTGAAATCGGCGAATTCGAGGACGGCACCGGGTTGTGCCTGGACGAAGTGTTCGTTCGGCGATTCGAGGACCACGTTGTCGGTGTAGTTCATCACCACGTCGTCCGGGATGCCGAACGCCGCCATCATGGACGAGAACGTCCCGGCCGTGGACTTGTTGCTCTGGCGCGGGAACGTGTCCTCCTTTTCGGCTTCGAGGACGACGACATCGTAGCCCCGTTGGGCCAAATCCCGGGCACACTGTGCACCGGCCGGGCCAGCGCCCGCGATGATAACGTCGAAATGGTCGCTCATACCGCCACCTTCGTCCGATACGGGGACGGTGTTCGCTCCTCTGTTCCGGTTGCTCGAACTGACGACGCGTCGACGGTCGAACGGCCGCCGATAGCGTCGCAAAGTCGGCCAGTGTCGGGGGAATCGAGTAAAACGGTCGCCGCGGTGGGGGAACACCCAGCACCGCTGACGACAGCGCGTATCTCCGCAGTCATCTCTATCCGTTCTTGCCGTTCATATCATAAAAAACAGACGCAAACGGCCGCGAAGAACGAAATTCAGTCGTGAAGAGAGGGTCAGAAGGGGAACGGGAAGGCGAGCGACGAAGACCCGAACGGAAGCGACACGGCTAGTCGGTATCGTGGCGCATGAAAAAGAACGGGAAACGAATTCGGGTCGTCCAGCGTCGAATCGGTCCGCGATTCAGTAGAACTCGCGCACGAGGTCCATCGCGTCCTCGGGTGCGCCGTCGGGAATCTCGGACATGTTGCCCTCGATGCCGTGGAGTTCGCTGTACGGAACGCTGTCCTCGTCCTGGTAGATGACGCCCTGATACTCCTTGCTGGCGTCGAGAATCTTCTCTTTGGCCGCCTCGTAGTCGTGCGGGTCGTGACCCTCGTCCGCGAGGTCGACGATGGAGTCGCGGAAGTAGTCGTACGTGTCCACGTCGTTGAACGTGACGCAGGGCGAGAAGACGTTCACGAAGCCGAAGCCGTCGTGCTCGATGGCCTTCTGAACGATTTCAGCGTGTCGCTGTGCGTCGGTCGAGAAGGACTGTGCGATGAACGTCGCACCCGCCGAGAGGGCGAGGGCGAGCGGGTTGACCGGGGGCTGTTGCGGGCCTTCCGGGGTCGTACTCGTCTCGAAGTCCTCGCGGCTGGTCGGCGAGGCCTGTCCCTTCGTCAGTCCGTAGATGCGGTTGTCCATGACGACGTAGGACATGTCCACGTTCCGGCGCACGGCGTGGATGAAGTGACCCACACCGATGGAGTAGCCGTCACCGTCGCCGCCCGCGACCATCACTTCGAGGTCGGGGTTGGCGAGTTTGACGCCGGTGCCGACGGGAAGCGCACGTCCGTGCACGCCGTGAATCGCGTAGGAGTGCATGAACGTCCCGATTTTTCCGGAACACCCGATACCCGCGACGACGAACGTGTCGTCCGGGCTGTTGCCGGTTTCGGCGAGTGCCTTCATCATCCCGTTCATCGTCCCGAAGTCGCCGCATCCGGGACACCACGTCGGTTGCTTGTCCGACTTGAAGTCGGTGAATCGAACCTCTGAACTCATGCTTCTATCTCCTGTCCGAGTTTCGCTTTGATGTCGTCGGCCAACTCGTCGGCCTTGAATCGAATACCGTTGTACTTGTTTATCCGCTCGACACGGGTAAGCGCGTCGTGTTCGAGAACGTCGGCGAACTGCCCGGTCTCGTTACACTCGACCACGATAACGGTGTCCGCGGACTCGATGTCCTCGGTGAGGTCGGGGCGGGGGAAGATGTACGGAACCGAGAGGAACCGAACGCTCACGTCGTCCTCTTCGAGGAAGTCGAGGGCTTCGCGCATCGGCCCTTCGTTCGACCCCCACGAGATGACGAGCGTGTCGGCGTCTTCGTCGCCGAACTCGCGCGGACTCCAGTCTTCCTCTTCCTGTGCCGTCTCGACCTTTCGGTTTCGCTTGTCGACCTGCTCGATGCGGATTTCGGTGTCCTCGGTCCGCCGACCGAGCGCGTTGTGTTCGAGACCGGTGGACATGTGGGCACCGCCCTTCGTTCCGGGGAACGCGCGGGGGCTGATGCCGTCAGCGGTCGGGAAGTGCGGCTGGAACCGGTCCTGTTCGTCCGTCCACGCCTCGATGTCGTCCTCGTCCACGACGTTCCCGCGCTCGATTTCGACGGCGTCCATGTCGAATTCCTCGGGCGAGAACGTCTGTTCGGTGACGGCCATCGCGAGGTCGGCGAGCAGGAAGACCGGCGTCTGGTACTTCTCGGCGAAGTTGAACGCCTCGACGGTCTTGTGGAAACACTCGGCGACGTTCGTCGGCGCGACGACGAACCGCGGAATCTCTCCGTGGCCGCCGTACAGCGTCATGTTCAGGTCGCCCTGTTCCTGTTTGGTCGGCATCCCGGTCGAGGGACCGGAGCGCATCACGTCGCAGATGACGAGCGGCGTCTCGCTCTGTGCGACGAGACCGAACGTCTCGGTCATCAGGTCGATACCCGGACCGGACGTCGCCGTCATCGAGCGTGCACCGGCGCGCGCCGCGCCGAGCGCCATGTTGATGGCCGACAGTTCGTCCTCGGCCTGCATCACGGTGCCGCCGAAGTGCTCGATTCGCCCCGTGAGATACTCCATGACGTTCGTCGCGGGCGTGATGGGGTAGCCGGAGTAGAAGCGACAGCCAGCGGCGATAGCACCCATGCCGATGGCCTCGTCACCGTTGAGCAGGACGTAGTCGTTGTCCGTCGTTTCCACGTCGTACTCGAAGTCGTAGTCGTACTCCTCCTGGACGTACTCCTGTCCGAGACGGGCGGCTTCCTTGTTGTTCTCGACGATGGCCTCACCCTTCGCGCCGAACTTCTTGTCGAGCGCGCTGTCGAGGTTCTCGATGGGGAAGTTCGCCACTTCGCACGCCGCACCGAGCGCGACGGTGTTTTGCATGATGGTTCCGCCCGCGTCCTTCGCCAGACTGCGGAGCGGAACGGCCAGTCCGATCATCTCCTCGGGGATGTCGACGTCCTCCATCTCCGTCCGTTCCCCGTCGTAGATGATCACGCTGTCCTCGTGAAGTTCGTCGAGGTTCTCGTCGATGGTCCGCTGGGTCAGTGCCACGAGGATGTCCAGTCGGTCCACGACGCTCTCGACTCGATCGGTAGACGACCGGATCTTGTACGCGGTGTAGCCCCCTCGGATACGGGACGCGAAATCCTTCGAGGTGAAGACATGTCGGCCCGCGCGGGAGAGTGCCTGCGCAAAGATTTTCCCGGTCGAATCGATTCCATCGCCGGCTTCGCCGCCGATGGCCCAGTTCAGGTCTTGCATCACTGCTACGTTACCCGGTGGCAAATCAAAAGCCTTCTGAAGCAGAGTCGGCGAAGTGGGAAGGAATTTGGTTCTTACGGCCAAACATCCCATCATGGATGGAACCGAAGTCGAAGTGAAATCGGTGAGAAATGTCGGAGCAGGGACGATTGCGCTGGAAATCGAGTCACCGCCGGGATTCGACGCCCGTCCCGGACAGTTCCTCCAAATCTCCGGAATCGTAGACGGTGAGGAAATCACGCGCCACTACACGCTCTCGTCGCCGAACGCGGCGGAGACGTTCGAAATCACGGTGGGAATCGACCCGGACGGGGACCTCAGCCCGTGGCTCGCGGAGCGCGAGACCGGAGACACGGTGTCCATCGCGGGTCCCTTTGGTCGGTCGTACTACGAGGGCGAAGCCCGCGTCATCGTCCTCGCGGGTGGACCGGGCGTCGGTCCGGCCGTCGGAATCGGGGAGCGCGCGTTGGCGGACGGAAACGACGTGACGGTAGTGTATCGTGACGACGAACCCGCCCACGAGGACCGACTTCGAGAGTTGAAGGCCGACGGTGCGACGGTCGTCCTGACGGAGGAGGCGGTGAGCGAGAGCGAGGAAGTACGGACCGTCCTCTTGCGCGCGGACGGCCGGTCGTTCGTGTACGGGTTCGCCGACTTCCTCTCGGACGCTCGCGACGTTCTGGCAGCGACCGGACACGACCCGGACGAGGCGAAAACGGAAAACTTCGGCTAACGTTAGAAAAAACAATACCCTTTTATCACACCGTGAAAATAACCCACACTCAATGGGTCTCAGATGTTCGCTGTTGGGGCATGACTACGGCGAGTCCGAAATAGAGCGCGAGCGCGAAGAGCAGGGTAACGAAGTCGTCGTGACGGTCCGGGAGTTCGAGGAGTGTCAACGCTGTGGAAACGAGAAGGTGGTCAGCGAGAACAAGGAGGTGACGGCGATAGAGGAACCGGAACCCACGCCGAAACCCATCGAGAGCAAGTCGGCGGACCGACAGGCCGAACCACCGTCCGAGACGGAGATCATCGACTCCTCCCCCACCACGGAGCCGGGCCCTGAATCGGACCCGGAGCCCGTGAGCTTCAACGACGACGACTTCGAACCGCCGGAGAGCGCGGAGGAAGACGATGGCGTCATCCTCGAAGACGAGGACGGCGAGGAAGCCGACGAGGGCGAACGCAGCCACGGCGAGTGGCCCGAGGCGGAAGATACGAACGTGGGCGACGCGGAGCGGGAACCGGTGGAGTGGCCCGACACGGGGATGGAAGACGAAGGATTCGATGCACAGGTCGGCGACGGAACCGACGCCGAGGTGAGCTTCGGCGGGAGTTTGACGCCCGAGAGCGCGCCGAAGATGGACGACGGGACGGAGTTCGTGGAGGCCGAACCGCGCGAGGAGACGAGATTCGTGCGAACCACGCGACCCGACCCGCAGACGGACACCGGTTTCACGCGGGCGCGGGAAGCGCCGAAACCCGACCAAGCCTCGGAGTCGAGCGTCGACGCGGAACTCGTCTGCCCCGAATGCGGCCAGTTCGGTGGGGCAGCGTCGGGGTCCTCGCTTCGAGCGGGGGACATCTGTCCCGAGTGTCGAAGGGGATACCTAAGCGAGCAAGAGTAAGCGCGACGCGAAAAGGGTAAACATCCACCCCTCCAATCTGGGGCCAACTCATGAAAGAATACAAAATGCGACGCGGTGAGCATCTCGAAGACCGAATGCCCGACCTGAAAGCGAGCATCGAGGACTACTTCGGTCACGTAACGGGGACGGAGGAGTTCAACGGGCACGAACTCTACGTGGTCGAGGAACCCGATAATCCGGTGTTCGAGCGGATCGTCGCCGGTGCGGCATCGTACAGCGGCAAGAAAGACAAACTCGCCGTTCACTTCGAAGAGCGACCGGCCGAAGACGTCATCGCGGAAGGAAACGCTGACGCTGCTGCCGACGCGGTAAGCAAGAAAAACGAATTCCTCCTCGAAGCGACCGGCCGCGACGCGAAAGCACGCCGCGATTCGCTGAAGCGAACCGTCGAGGACGATGCGGATGCGCCGGATAACGTCTAGTCCCGACCGAGTTTTGTTCGGCTGATACTGACGCTAGTGGGCGTCACGATGAGTTGGTCGTCGCCTTTCTGAACGATATCGCCGTTGACTTCGCGGGCGACCTGTTGTAGTTCGTCCGTGATTCGTTCGACGGTGGTATCCTGCGTTCGAAGTCGTGTGATGTCTGCGATAACGATGTCGCCGTCGTACACGGCGTCCTTGATGGCGATGACATCCTGTTGGCCCTGAATTTCGGCGATATGGACGCTGGTTTGCGATTCGTCGGGTGCAGCATCAAAATCGTCCAAATCGAGCTCGACATAATCCCCGGCACTCCCGGATGGAGTCTCGCCGAGAATTTTATCCATGAATCCCATAGAACTACGGGGCCATCGAACGAGTATAGTTCTTACGTCAGACGAAGCGTGCGGGAACGCGGCGGCGAGGAACAGAATGGTTCTATCGTGATATAGTTGCGGCAAATTATATGAATAAATATTATATACTACCGGAAAGTAATTCTAATTGTATGGTAGACAAAGACAAACACGCATCGCGCCGCGACGTGCTCAAACTGACCGGCGTCGGTATCGGAGCGGCAACCGGCATCTCGATGACGGGCACGGTAGCCGCGAGAGTTCCGTGTACGGGTTGTGACGGCGGCGGTGGCGGTGGAAGTGGAAGCGGCAGTCCACCGCCGACACCACAAACGGGACCGTACACCGTAGACGACGGCGAGGTCGAGCTCACCGGCTGGGCGTACGGCACCGACGTCGAGGCGTGGTTCGAGTGGGGTCCGGAAGGCGACGGGTTCCCGTACGATACCGAACTTCGCGTAATCGGTGACAACGCGAGTTTCACCGGACACCCCGTCGGCGAAGAAAGCGGCATCACCTACGAATATCGCGCGGTTGCGTACAACGACTACGGGAGAACCGAGGGCGCGACGAGGACGTTCTCCTTCTAAACGAAGTCCCGCTTCAACGGGAACGGTGACTTTTCGTTCGAGACCCTCGAACGGTATCGGTTGCGGTTTGGACAGTTACCGACTCGAACACGCGTTCTCCGGAGAACGACCCACTGAGGACAGTTTTCCGGCACTCTACGCCCGTATAAAAATAGTTAATAATTGATAGAACAGTACTTATTTGATGTCTCATAAAAACGAAGTCATCTCGCGTCGAACAGCACTGAAAGCGACGACCGGTTCCCTCGTCGTGTTCGGAACCGGATTCGCGAGCGCGAGTCCCGGAGACACCGTAGAAGTGAACGTTGGGTTCGAGAACGCCACGGGAAAGGCGATGGCGAGAGACGCCGCCGATGCCGTCGTCCGCGAATTCTCGTTCCCGGCGATGACGATGAAACTTCCCGCCCCCGCCGCGGAACGACTCCAGTCCCACCCGACCATTCGATACGTCGAGGAGAACGGCACGGTTCACGCCAGCGGACAGACCCTTCCGTGGGGTGTCGACCGCGTGGACGCGGACGTGATTCACCCGGAGGGTGGAACGGGTCGGGACGCCGACATCGCAATCCTCGACACCGGTATCGACTCCGACCATCCGGACCTCAGCGGGAACGTCTCGTCGGGTAAATCGTTCGTCGGGTCCAGTTGGGAGGACGACAACGGGCACGGGACGCACTGTGCCGGTATCGCCGGTGCAGCGGACAACTCGTGGGGCGTCGTCGGCGTGACGACCAACGCCAGACTCCACGCGGTCAAGGTCTTGGATTCGAGCGGGTCGGGGTCGTGGTCCGACCTCGCCGCGGGACTGGAACACGTCGCCGACCAAGGCTGGGACGTCGGCAGCATGAGTCTGGGCGCGTCGTCACCCTCGTCCACGGTACAGGACGCGTGTCGGTACGCGAGCGACAACGGCGTGTTCCTCGTCGCAGCGGCCGGAAACGAGGGGTCCTGTACCGACTGCGTGGGCTATCCCGCGGCGTACAGCGAAGTCGTCGCGGTTTCGGCAACCACGTCGAGCGATTCGCTCTCCAATTACTCCTCGCAAGGGCCGGAAATCGAACTCGCCGCGCCCGGCACCAGCATCCACTCGACGTACAAGGGAGGGACCTACGAGACGCTCTCGGGTACGTCGATGGCGACTCCGCACGTCGCGGGCGCGGCGGGTATCCTGATGGTGAACGGCTTTTCCGCGGCCGACGCGCGCATTCGCCTCCGCAACACCGCGGAGGACATCGGTCTCGGCTCGGACGAACAGGGCTACGGTCTCCTCGACGTGGAGGCCGCGACGGCGGGCATCGACTTGGACAAGGACCCGATAGCGACGACGGGACCGGTGAACGTCGACGCCGGAACGCGGTCGGCGGAAATGAGCGTCGAGGTCAGCAATCTCGGCGGCGCGAATTCCGCGACCGTCCACTTCGAATGGGGTCCGCAGAAGGGCCAAGAGCTCTTCCCGTACACGACGCCATCGACGACCATCAGCGGTCCGGATACCGTGACGAAGACGGTTTACACGCCGACCGACGGCGAGGGATACACCTTCCGAGCCGTCGTGGAGGCCAGCGACGGAGACACCGTTTACGCGCCGGGATTCTTCTGGATGCCGACGGACGGCGGCGGAATCATTCCCACTCCGAAGGGCGAGACTGCGAACTGACCCGAACGCTTCGCCGGAAAACCGACTTTTTTGCTCGCACGCTGTGTTACCCGGTTCATGACGTTCAGTATCTGCGTCAGGGAGCGGTACACCGACGAGGAGGGGGACAATCGAACGCGGTTCGGCGTCGCGGTCACGACGCGCTTGCCGGGAGTCGGAACGCTGTGCCCGTTCGCCAGCGAGAACGGAGCGATAGCCACCCAAAGCCTCGTCAACGTCGAACTCGGGCGGAAGGGAATCGAGTACGTGGACGACGGACTCGCCATCGAGGACGCCCTCAACGCGCTCCTCAACGCGGACGACGGGGCCGAGAACCGCCAACTGCACGGCGTCGACGCGGACGGAACGTTCACCTTCTCCGGCGACGAGTGCAACGGCTGGTACGGCCACGAGAGCGGCGAGAACTACACCGTCGCCGGAAACCTGCTGACCGGCGAGTCGGTCGTGACCGAAACCGCCCGCGAATACCGGGAGAATAGGGACGACGACCGACCGCTGGCCGAGCGACTCATCGACGCGCTGGCGGCGGGCTACGCGGAGGGCGGAGACAAGCGCGAGGAACTGCACGTCCAAAGCGCGGCGCTGCTCGTCGAGACGACGGAGGCGGACGAGACGGAGCCGTACTACAACGACTTGCGCGTGGACGCGACCGAGACGCCGATTCTGGATTTGCGGGAGGCCTACGAACTCGCCGGGGACGGTTTCGCCGCGGCCGTCGAACGCTACGAAACGACGCGCGACGAAGCCGACTCGTAATTCGACTTCGAACCGTCTGTCGGTTCGGCGTCGGTTCGGCTGTCGAACCGTCGGTATCAGCCCCGCGTCGGTTCAAACGGGTGGGTTTATGCACGAGACGAACGCACGTCGGATTATGGAAGTCAAGTCTCGCCATCATCTCCGAAGCGACGAGGTTCGAGAGATAGAAACCTCGCTCGAAGACGCGCTGGGCGTCGAACTGGACGCCGACACCTACGAACTGGTGGAGTTGGAGGACTCGAAGTTCGACATCGTGCTCGTCAACGGGGACCCGATGGTCGTCTACATCGACGACGAACCGTTCCTCACCGTGCAGGGCGCGAACGCCTACCCGCCGACGAAGCGGGTCGTCACCGTCGACGCGGGTGCCGTCTCGTTCGTCAGCGACGGCGCGGACGTGATGCGCCCCGGCATCGTGGAAGCGAGCGACGACATCGAAACGGGCGACCTGGTCGCCATCGCGGAGGAAACCCACGGGAAGGTCCTCGCCGTCGGGCGCGCGAAAACGACCGGCGACGAGATGGTCGGCGACTCCGGGAAGGTCGTCGAATCGGTTCACTTCGTCGGCGACGACCTCTACGAGTTCGTGGTCTGATTCGCGGCGGCAAAAAGGGGAAGTGGGGGGGCGTCGAAGGGACTAGTATGTGGGGTTCCCGGCGGAACCGGGAGAAAAAGTCAGTCATCTGCATCGCGTGTGGCGACGCCGTTCGCCGCTCCGCGGCCCGCGAATACGATAAGGAAGGGAACCGCTGGGAGCGAAACGGAAAGACGTTCGAGCACCTCTGTAAGGCGTGTCACCGTGATCTATGCCATCAACCGCGCGACGAGCTGGAGACGCTGTTGGTGGACATCGACGCCGGACGTGTCGATCAGATTGAGTTTTTGGCCCGGTACGAAAGGGCGGTCCAAGACCGTTATGGCCCGTTGGAGGAACGTGAAGGGTAGCCAGTCGATACGCCTAACTTCCCAACACCCTTACCAGCGGCCATGACGAGCGACGCACAGGCCGAGGCGGGAACCGCCGAAGGCCAAGGGCCGGTCGAAATCTCCGAAGACCTCGCCGAGCGACTCGACAGCAAGCGCGAAAAACTGTTCGAGAAGTTCGAAATCAGGGACGAGTTTCCACAGGCCGTGATGACCGAGGCCGAAAAGCGAACCGAGAACATCCAGCAGGAGATTCAGGACGAAGCCGAAGAGCGGACCGACCTGCGCGATATGACGACGTGGACGACGGACCCCATCGACGCGCAGGACTTCGACGACGCCATCTCCGTCGAGGAGCGCGAGGACGAGTACGTCCTCTGGGTCCACATCGCCGACGTAACCCACTACGTCCACCCGGAATCGAACATGTGGGAAGAGGCGGTCAAGCGCGGGAACACGGTGTACCTCCCCGGCTACACGATTCACATGCTCCCGCCGATGCTCGCGGAGACGGTCTGTTCGCTCGTACCGAACGAGGACCGCCTCGCGCACACCGTCGAGATGCACCTCGAAAAGGAGAACCTCTCCTACGAAACCATCGACATCTACAAATCCGTCATTCGGAGCGACGAGCGACTCACCTACTCGCAAGCCGAGGAGCGAATCGACGACGAGGACGCGCCGCTGCACGAGGAGTGTAAGCTCTCGTTCGAACTCGCAGACCGGATGCACGAGCAGCGAAAGGAGGACGGCAGCCTCGTCCTGAATCCGCGGCGCGACCGCGCGCACACCATCATCGAGGAGTCGATGCTGAAGGCGAACAAGGCGGTCACGCACGAACTGATGTGGGGCCGCGGCGTCGAGGCGATGTACCGCGTCCACCCCCAGCCGACGCCGGACGAGTGGGGCAAGGCGCTGCAGGAGATTCAGGACTTAAACGGCGTCTCGATTCCGGGCAGCACGTGGGACGACCCGCGGAAAGCGGTCAACGCCACGCTGGAGGATGCACCGGGCAGACAGCTCGACAAAATCCAGTGGGCCGTGATGAAGGTGATGCCCCGCGCTCGCTACATGAGCGACCCGTTCGGAGGACACCACGCGCTGAATTTCGAGATCTACGGTCACTTCACCAGCCCGATTCGGCGACTGTCGGACCTCATCAACCACTGGATCGTCTACACGAACGACGTGCCCGAGGACCTCGTGGCGCTCTGTGACCGCGCCAGCGACAAGCAGGCCGACGCGGAGGCCTGCGAACGCGAGTACAAACAGTTTTTGGAGGAGGTCGGACTCGACCCCAACGCGGTCAACAACCGCGGCATCGAAATCGTCGAAGAGGACGAAGACACGGACGGGGACGAGGACTGAGCGCGGTCGAACGGGCGATTTTTCAGCCATGTTTCCAGACTCGCGTACCGTCCTCGAACCCGACTGCTCGCGGTGTCCCGAACTCGTCGAGTGCCGGAACCGCATCTCGTGGGGGACCGGGCCGCGTTCGGCCGACGTGATGGTCGTCGGCGAGGCACCCGGCGCGGGGGCACCGGATGCGGAGCGATGGCGAGGCGGTAACTGGACGGGCATGGCCTACACCACGCGCCACTCGGGTCGAAAAATCCGGTCGCTGTTTTCTGACCTCGGGTACGACGCGTACTTCACGAACGCCGTGAAGTGCTTCCCGGAGGGCGAGGACGGGTCGAATCGAGAGCCGCGGGAGGAGGAACTCGACAACTGTTTCGACCACCTCAAAACGGAGCTAGCGACGGTGGACCCGACCGTCGTCGTTTCGACGGGAAAACACGCCACGAAACTTCTGCTCGATTTCGAATCGATACCGATGGAGGGGTTTCTCGACCGAGTGCTGTCGCCAGTGGAGTGCGAACGACTCGACGTGGTGCTGTTGCCGCTCCTCCACCCGTCCTACGAGAACATCTGGCGAGGGAGGCTCGGCTACGACCGAGCGGAGTACGTCGCTGCCATCGAGTCAACGCTCGCGGCACTCGTCTGACTCGTCTTCTCACTCGTCCGCGGGTGCAGTTCCGGACGCGTCGGCCGGGGGAGTCGAATCGTCGGTGATGTGGATCCATCCGTCGCTCTCGTACGTGATTTCGTAGCCGCGATAGCGGAACACCGCTTTGCCCCCGCCCCGGGCTGCGCCGTCGACCCGCGGTCGGAACAGCGAATCCAACGCGTCGGGGTCGATAACGTCGTACAGGCGCGGTCCGATGTCGTCCGGGGAGGCATCTTCGTAATCCGCAATCGAATTGACGACGGCAGTACTGGGACGCTCACCGTCCTGCACACGGTAGGGAGTATGTTCCATTCCGGTACACCCCCTAAGATTCGTCAATGGATAAGTATGTCGGAAAAATCTGTGTGGATTCGATTCTGAAGATAGTATTTTCCGAATTTCGAAATAATCCCGCGCGAGTCACTCCGAGACGGTATCGCCCCCGAAGTGGTCGAACGGTTGCACGTGCTCGTTCTTTACCAGCACCTCCTCGACGACTTCCAACCCGAGTTCGTCGAGTTTCCGCGCGACGTCGGCCACGTCGTCGCGGGTCGTCGCAACCGCTTCGACGTGGAGGTTTTCGACACCGGCCATGATCTCCCTGACGGTGACCACGCCCGGCGCGTCGAGCGCGCGTTCGGCGAGGTCCTCGCGGTCGGGTATCGACGCGGTGCAGATGAAGAGGACGCGGAGCGGAAACCCGGCGTCGTGGTAGTCGATTTGAGGATAGTAGCCGTCGATGACTCCCTTCTCCCGGAGTTCTCGGAGTCGGTTGCCGACGGTGCTGGCGGAGACGCCCACGGCGTCGCCGATTTCGGTCGTCGTCACGTTGCGTGCGTCCTGCTGGAGCAGGTGAAGGATGCCGCGGTCAACCTCGTCGAGTGTGTCGTAGCTCATTGTTCTGGTAACCTCGGTACTCGGTTTCGGTCCTGAAAAAGTCGGCAGGCGTTCGAGATGACAAACTTTCGTGGGAGGCATGGCCGAAACACGGCGAGAGGCCAGCTCGCCACCAGCGCCTCCGGCACCGTCGAACGCTTGCCTGAGAGTACACCCGGGCTTCGGGCGTATTTCACACGAATACCGCTATCGGCTTTATTATATCCCGGCTAAGCGGGGTGCGACGGGCGCGAACTCGGTGAAACGGTTAGGAGAACGGAATCGGGCGATGCGGTCGAATCACCATCGTAAACCGGTCGTGCCGCCGGAATCAGCCGTGAAACGGTGGTCCGCTCGGAGGGAGTTGACGGACGGAAAACAACTCCCCGACACCGCGGGGAACGGGGGACGTGCGAATCATTCGAAAATCTCGTGGGAGGCTGGGATTTTCTCACCGGTCGAAGAAATCCCGCGCGGTTTCCAACCCGACCGAACAGCCACAGGGCCGACACTCGTGGCTCTCCGGCCCGCGCGTCACGACCAGCAGGACGGGCGCGCCACAGACGGGACAGTCGGGGGGCGATAGGGATTCCGTATTCTCGTCCGACGAATTCTCGGAGCACATGGGTTCTCACAGGCGTGTACGGAAGCCACACGGACTCGATTCCTGACGCTTCGACTCGCCAAAATGGGGCTGGGTTGGCGATGAGGTAGTCCGTCATTGACTTCCGTATGATGACATCTCCGAGCAGTCACTTAACACTAGCGTATCAAACCATACACTCAGTGTCTCGATAGAGATGGTGAGAAATTGGAATCAATCAAATTAACATACGAATTGGTTTGGTTACAACCGGATGCGACGCCCTCGGGTAGAATGGATGACGCGGGCAGACAACGTTATTTTGGAGTTTCTACTAAACGAGGGTAACAAGCCGATCAACGCGAATCCGGCAGTGGTTCAGGCCAACATCGATTATCAAATATCCCACATACGGAGTCGCCTCCGTGAACTTCATTCGGCAGGGCTGGTCGAGTACTACGACGAGGACAGGGGGATCTACTGCATCACCGAGAAAGGCAAGCAGTATCTCGCCGGTGAACTTGCGGCGAGTGACTTGGAGCGAGACAAGGAGTAGTCACCATGCGACGCCGACCATCATCGTGGATGACGGGAAGCGATGACCGGATTCTCGAACTACTCGGTGAGAGCTGTGTCGCTCTGAACAAAAAGACGCTTCAAGTCAACTTTGAGCTGGATGGGACGGATATTTCTTATTCGACTATCAAGCGCCGACTGCCGCTTTTGGAGGACGCCGGTTTAATCGAGGAAGTCCGTCAAACCGGGTCGTACTATCGAATCACCGAGAAAGGCGAGCAGTATCTCGCCGGTGAGCTTGCGGCGAGTGAGTTGGAGAGAGACGAGGAGTAGATGCGGTATGCGCCCTCGAGAAGTGATCGACTTCAGAAGTCGTGCTGAATACATGGCGCGTCTGTGGCAGGCATAATTTCAGGTCTATTCGATTACTCTTGTTGCAACAAGAATTTATACAAATAGAGACCAGGACTGATAGTATGCCACCCGAAACCCCAACAGGAGACGGAGGTTCAATTAGAGAACGAGTGGATGATTTCGTTGATAAATACAATGATTGGACTGGATTCTCAGCGAGCGATGGAGTCATGATTGCCGAAAACTCCCATGTATCTCGTAAGAATGTATTTTTAGATGGAGTTGTGCATGACCTTTCCCTGTCAGAGCTAAGGGAATTCCCACGATATTTGTGTGATGTATCTCTCAGGGCGAAAAATTTCGTAGTCACTGCTGAGCACTATTCATACTGGTCGTGGACCTTGGCTTTCGTCCAATATCTCCGGAGGAACAGTAACGTATTTGAAAAGATAACAAATCCATATCATCCAGACCCCGCTCCTTCTCCTGGGAGCGCTAATTTGATAAATGACATGTTCTTGATGCATCGATTACTCAATTTGCCATTAAGAATGAGTGCCCCATACCCAAATCCATCAGTAGAAAATTATATTCAAAATTCTCTCAGGCTAACCAATGATATCTCTGAGATAGACACTTTAAGACTGTTTTCTCCTGTTTCACTCGCTTTATTGGACGGATTGGTTTGCCGACACTGTAGTAGGTTTCTGACAATTGATGGGAGGCTCGAAAATCCACCGGTAAGTAGTCCATGGAGTAGCAATCACAGTTCCAAGTCCGGTGTAGGATATCATGACCGGCTACAATTATGGAGATATCACGTCGCAAATCCAACTACTAATGACACTCTCGCACAAGTGGATGACATTAGTCGATATGAATCAAAACATCTGAAGTCTTTATCTGGAGTAATAGATTCAGATGAAGATATTGGTGAGATGGACCACTTTTTACAGATTCTCTCCAATCAACGACATTACAACGTTCACGGAGAAGGTAGCAGTGTTTCTATCTTACCCATAACATTCAGCCTATGTTGTTTGATATTTTGGGATGCTATAGAACAATCGGACTTCGATAAATATCGATCAAAGTTCGTTGACGAAGTAAGGGCGGCTGTTCCAGGCAACCCACGACAAAGTGAGTATACGGATTATTATCCTATCTTTCGATGGGAGGTTGTTAGTCTAATGCAGTTATGTCCCAGCAGTGATTAAGAGCATTTGAGGCCGCCCGCGCGTTTGTCACAAGTCACGCCGCGCTCATGGCGATGAGGAGGTCATATTCGTGCTCATCTTAGGTCGTCGCTCTGTAAGATAAATCCTCTGTATTCAACAAGCGATTCGTATCTTCTGTGGAGAATTTCAACAGAGCCCGCGTTGAGCATGGCGTCAGCCCCACCCAGTCAGCTTGACGCCGCCCCCTGCTACTCAACGACCTGTCAAAGATGGTGAATATGAATTGAACCGCCATACCCGTCCTGCATAGAATGTGGCGGCATAGTAAATTCCCGCTCGTCGTAGACTCGCCGGGAGTCCCGCAAGCGAACGAAGTGATCGAGGGGGACTACGGCGAGTCCACTGATCGAACGGAACGAAGTGGAGTGAGAGAAGTGGACTCGCCGGGATTTGAACCCGGGGCCTCTTCCTTGCGAAGGAAGCGATCTGCCACTGATCTACGAGCCCTCGACTTATTGTACCGCCCGGTCGTTACTTGTAGCTTGTGTTTCGACGCGGAGTATGTGAAGCCGTCCCGCGATTAGGCCGACGGCGAAGCCGGTGAAGTGGGCGAGGAGCGCCACGCCGGGCGCGGCCGTCATCAGGGTGATGAGGGTGGTGAACGCGACGACGATGACGGCCTGTGCGCGGCGCGAGAGGCGAAGCCGTCCGAACACGGCGTCCGAGACCGGGTTTCCGGCGAGGAGATAGCCGTACAAACCGAGGACCGCGCCGCTGGCTCCGAGGACGGCGGGGGCGGCCGGGGAGAACAGGCCACCGACCCACACCTGCACGAGGCCGGAGAGCATCCCAACCGTGATGAAGAAGGCGTGGAAGCGCACCGTCGTCGTCACGCGCTCGACGAGGAGTCCGGCGAGCACCAGCGCGACGGCGTTGGAGAACAGGTGCCCGAAGTTGGCGTGGGAGTACACGCTCAACGGGAGCGTCCACGGATGAACCGACACGGGCGGCGCGAGGGCGAACAGGCTCACCGCCAAAAACGGTCTGATGAACCCGACCACGGTTTGGAGGACGAACACGACGGCGAAGGCGACGAGCGTCTGTATCGTCGGCGAGCGGGAGAGACGCATACCACTACTCGTCACCGAGAGCACAAAAAACGACCACACGGTGCGCCCGCTGGTCGATAGGTAAAAAACGAAAGAAGATTGCGCGGGCCTCGAACTGAGCGGGATACGGGGTATCCCTTAGTCTTCGAGGACGATTTCGATGCTTACGTCGTTCGGAACCTGAATACGCATCAACTGTCGAAGCGCGCGTTCATCGGCGTCGAGGTCGATGAGGCGCTTGTGGACGCGCATCTCCCAGTGTTCCCACGTCGCGGTGCCCTCTCCGTCAGGCGACTTGCGCGTCGGAATCTCCAGCGTCTTCGTCGGGAGCGGAATCGGACCGCTCAGGGAGACGCCGGTTTTCTCGGCGATTTCACGAACATCGTCGCAGATGTCGTCGAGGTCCGAGGGGTTGGCTCCTGCGAGTCGGACTCGTGCTTGCTGCATCGTTTACTTCTCGTTGACTTCGAGGACTTGACCGGCCGCGACGGTCTGACCCATGTCACGGATAGCGAAGGAACCGAGTTCCGGGATTTCGCCTGCCGGTTCGATGCTGAGTGGCTTTTGCGGTCGGACCGTGACCTTTGCCGCATCGCCGGACTTGATGAAGTCCGGGTTCTCCTCGGCGACTTCACCGGTGGACGGGTTGATCTTCGCGTCGATGGACTCGATGGTACACGCGACCTGCGCCGTGTGGGCGTGGAAGACCGGCGTGTAACCGGCCGTGATGACGCTCGGGTGCTGCATCACGACGATGCGAGCCGTGAACGTGTCGGCCACTTTCGGCGGGTTGTCGGCCGGGCCACACACGTCACCGCGACGGATGTCGTCCTTGCCGATGCCGCGGACGTTGAAACCAACGTTGTCACCGGGTTCCGCTTTCGGAACTTCTTCGTGGTGCATCTCGACGGTCTTCACTTCGCCGCCGACGTCGCTCGGCTGGAACGACACGTTGTCGCCCGTGTTGAGCGTACCGGTCTCGACACGTCCGACTGGCACCGTACCGATGCCGGAGATCGTGTACACGTCCTGGATGGGGAGACGGAGGTCCGCGTCCGTCGGTGGCTCGGGTGCTTCGAGGTCGTTAAGGGCCTCGAGCAGCGTCGGGCCGTCGTACCACGGCGTGTTGTCCGATTGCTCGGAAACGTTGTCGCCCTCGAACGCCGAGGTGGGGACGAACGTCGCGTCGTCGGACTTGAAGTTGACCTGCTTCAGGAGCTTGGAAACTTCGTCCTTGACTGCCTCGTACTTGTCCTCGCTGTAATCAACGACGTCCATCTTGTTGACCGCGATGATGAGTTCGTTGATACCGAGCGTCTTCGAGAGGAAGACGTGCTCCTGCGTCTGCGGCGCGACACCGTCGTCGGCGGCGACGACGAGGACCGCGTTGTCCGCCTGCGATGCGCCCGTGATCATGTTCTTCACGAAGTCACGGTGGCCCGGACAGTCGACGATGGTGAAGTAGTACTCGTCGGTGTCGAACTCCTGGTGGGCGATGTCGATGGTTACACCACGCTCTCGCTCCTCGGCGAGGTTGTCCATCACGTAGGCGAACTCGAAGCCGCCCTTACCCTTCTCTTCCGCTTCTTCGCGGTGCTGTTCGATAACGTGCTCCGGGACGCTCCCTGTCTCGAAGAGGAGTCGCCCGACCATCGTACTCTTACCGTGGTCGACGTGGCCGATGACGGCCAAGTTCTGGTGTGGTTTGTCGCTCATTGTATATCTCACGCGCAGATGCGCTCTGGAGGAATTATTTGGCAGAAGCGGTTAAAACCATTTCGATACGCTATGCAGGCCATCTCGCCGCCGTCTGGCGGTTAATGGCAACAGATGCCATGGTTAGTTGCGGCACGGACGCCGCTCACGTTTCCCGTTCGAGACGGCTCACGTCCGCCAGAACCGCCGTCGCCGTTTCGTCGCCGCCCGCACCGCGTCCGCTGATGTTCAGTTGCCCCGCGTGTTTCGTCTCGAACTGGACGATGTTCCGCGTCCCCGAGACGGCGAGCGTCCCGTTTTCGGGCACGAGCCGTGGCGCGACGCTGACGCCGTTCCGGGACACTTCGCCGACCAGTCTAATCGTCCACCCGTCCTCGGCCGCCAGTTCGAGGGCGCTTCCCGGCAGGTCGCGGATGCCCGAAACGTCCGCGTCCACGAGCGTGTAGCCGCCGTCGAACAGCACGTTGGCGAGAATCGCACATTTCAGCGCGGCGTCGGTTCCGTCCACGTCGAACGAGGGGTCGGCCTCCGCGACGCCGAGGTCCTGTGCTTCGGCGAGGACGTGCTCGTAGCTCAACCCCTCGGTCGCCATCCGCGAGAGGACGAAGTTGGCCGTCCCGTTGAGGACGCCGCGAACCGCGGTGACGTTCTCCGTCCCGACGTCGGTGATGGTCGAGAGGACGGGAATCGCGCCGCCGACCGTCGCCTCGAACAGCAGGACCCCCTCGCTCTCGCGTTCGAGCGCGCGCAACTCGTCGTAGCGTTCCGCGACCGGCCCCTTGTTCGCCAACACGACGTCACGGTCGCGCGCGAACGCCTCGCGTGCGTGGCCGAATCCGGGTTGTGCGTCGCCGAGCGTCGTCGGCGTCACCTCGACCAGCACGTCGTATTCGCTTTCGAGCGCGGTTTGCGGGTCTACGTCCCCGACGGTCCCGTCGCTGGTCTTGCGTTCGAGCGTCGCGGCCACGTCGATGCCGCTCGAATCCACGACCGCACTCGACGAGTCCGCCAGCGCCGTCACGGTGTGCCCGTACTCCCCCGCTAGCTCAACGACGGACCGACCGACGGCACCGGCACCGAACACGGCGAGTTTCATGCGACCCCCTCCCCGTCGGTCAACGGCGCGATGAAGCGCAAATCCTTGTCATCCGCGACCGCTTCGACGGTTTCGAGAACGTCGCGCGTATCGGCGGAGTCCGTGGCGAGGCGGAGGCGCGCGCTCGATACGTCGCTCGTCCCTTCGGGGGCCGACAGGGAGATATCGACGACGGACGCGTTCGATTCGGCCGTAATCCGCGAGAGCGTATCCGAGACGTTCGTATCGATTATGTGACCGGTGAGGATGACGGTCACTTCCTCGTCGTATCGCTCCGCACCCGCGCGGATGACGTTGATGCTCGCTGTGCGAAGTGCGGAAACGATAGTTTCGAATCGGTTGGGATGACACTCGAAATCAACTTCAACCGGGATGTTGCCGCGAGGAGTGAGTGAGCCGCGTTCGTGAAAGACACTGAGTAGATTGCCACCGTAGTCGGCAATCGGTTCGAGAGCCCGAAGGAGTTCACCCGGTTCGTCCGAGAGTTCCAAACGAACCGTGTACGCTTGTACCGGGCCGCCGCCGTGGTCGCTCATGATGACAGGATTGGGGGGCGGGAGGCAATAAGCCTTGAGTCGGTCGCAAAATTCTCCAATCGAAGGACGGCAACGGGATGCAACGGAGAAAAACGATGTGAAACCGGCGTTAGTCACAACCTATGTCATGCGTTAACGGGGTCGTAGTAATACCCGTGGACCGTGAACGGGTGAATCGGTGATAGATGATGCGATTTACCGATGCGGTCGGTGCGAGTAGTACCAGTACGAATGAAGACCACGTGTGTGCGTTCTGCCAGACGGCCTTCGATAGCCGGGACCGCGTGTGCCCGGTGTGCAACGCGGAAATCGTCATCCGGGGTGACCGATAGCTGCGCAGTCGTACTCGGAGCGAGACGGCCATTCTGACGTAGCGACGTCGAAGATCATGCGGTACGCGATGCGGACGATTCTCCGCCGACGACCCCGTGAGACGCATCTCGCCGCGAAAGAGCGAGCGCTGGTTGGTGGCGATGGCACGTGAAAAACGATACCGCGCGGACGGCGACGTGACGAGCGAAATCGAGTTCCTGACTCGGGAGAGACTCAAAAGATAGCGGTTCGAAAGCGGTGAGCGTCGATTAGAAGTAATCGACGGCCTGCGGGAGTTCCAACTTCATCCCCTTGCGCTCTCGGATTTCCATGATGGTCTCGGGTTGGAGGTTGTCCGCCATGACGCGGAACCCGGCGTTCTCGGTGTTCCACGACGCACGACCTTCCGTCGCACTGCGGATGTCCGAGGAGAACCCGATCATCTCGTCAACGGGCGCGATACCTTCGACGACCATGAGGTCACCCTCCTGGTACATGTCGTCCACGCGGCCACGGCGACCCTGAATCTCGCCGGACGCGGCACCCATGTGCTCGTTCGGCACGTCGATGCGGACGTTCTGAATCGGTTCGAGGAGTTTGACGTGACCGTGGATGAGTGCGTTGTGCACTGCCTGTCGGACCGCAGGGATGACCTGTGCCGGACCACGGTGGATGGTGTCCTCGTGGAGGCGCGCGTCGTGAAGTTTGATGAGCGTCCCCTGAACGGGTTCGGCCGCGAGCGGACCGTTATCGAGCGCCTCTTCCAGCCCTTCGATGACGAGTTCCATCGTCTCGTTCAGGTGCTGGATACCCTTCGTGTCGTCGATGAGGATGTTCGTCCCGTGGATGTGCTCCACGTTCTGGCTGGTGTCCTTGTCCATACCGGCTTCCTGCAGGACCTCACGGCGGTCCTGCTCGGGCATGTCCATCGACACGTCGCCGAGTCGAACCTTCTCGACGATTTCATCGCCAAGCGGTTCGACCGTGATGTAGAACCGGTTGTGGCGGTTCGGGGAGATACCTTCGACTTCGGTGGTCGCACCCTGAACCTGCTCGCGGAAGACGACGATAGGCTCACCGGTCGTCACCGGGATACCCTGGTTGCGCTCGATACGCTGGGTGATGACTTCGAGGTGGAGTTCACCCTGTCCGGAGATGAGGTGTTCACCCGTGTCCTCGTTGATGTCGATCTGGATGGTCGGGTCTTCCTTGGAGACCTGTCGGAGCGTCTCGATGAGTTTCGGCAGGTCGTCCATGCTCTTTGCCTCGACGGACTTCGTGATGACGGGTTCGCTGATGTGCTCGATGGACTCGAACGGCGTCATCTCCACGCTCGATACCGTGGAACCGGCGATAGCGTCCTTCAGACCGGTGACGGCCGCGATGTTCCCGGCGGGGACGCGCTCCACTTCCTCGCGTTCGCCACCCATGTAGATACCGACGCTCTGGACGCGGTTCGTTCCGACGGTTCCCGAGATGTAGAGGTCTTGGCCTTTCTCCAGCGTGCCGGAGAAGACACGACCGGCGGAGATTTCGCCGGCGTGCGGGTCGATACCGATGTCGGTGACCATCAGGACGACTTCGCCGTCTGGGTCCACGAGTCGCATCTGTTCGGCGAGTTCTGACTCGTCGTCCCCACGCCAGACGCGCGGGATACGACGGGGCTGCGCCTCGATGGGGTCCGGGAAGTGCTCACAGACCATGTCGAGGATGACGTCCGACAGCGGCGTCTTCTCGTGAAGCTCCTGGCGCTTGTCGTTGCGTTCGAGGTCCATGATGTCGCCGAAGTCCATGCCCGTCGCTTGCATCGACGGCATCGAGACACCCCACTTGTAGAGTGCCGACCCGAACCCGACGGTTCCGTCTTCGACGGAGACGGTCCAGTCGTCCACGTCGTCCATGTCCTCGGTCATGCCGCGAATCAGCTCGTTCACGTCGTCGATGACGTTGAGCAGGCGGCGTTGCATCTCCTCGGGACCCTCTTGGAGTTCCGAGATGAGTCGGTCCACCTTGTTGATGAACAGGGTCGGCTTAACACCCTCGCGGAGCGCCTGTCGGACGACGGTCTCCGTCTGCGGCATCGCGCCTTCGACGGCGTCCACGACGACGAGCGCACCGTCGACGGCGCGCATCGCACGAGTCACGTCGCCACCGAAGTCGACGTGGCCCGGCGTGTCGATGAGGTTGATGAGGTGTTCGTCGCCCTCGTACTCGTGGGTCATCGAGACGTTCGCCGCGTCGATGGTGATACCGCGTTCCTGTTCGTCCTCCTCCGTGTCCATCATCAACTGGGTGGCTTCGCCTTGGTCGGCGATCATGCCCGCACCGGCGAGAAGGTTGTCCGTCAGTGTCGTTTTACCGTGGTCGACGTGGGCGGCGATGGCGATATTCCGGATCTGTTCCGGTTTGTCCATGAGCCGCTCACACTGTTCGACGATCTTCTTTCGTCTACCCATATATGGGTATCCCTACCTGTACGAGGTTGAAAAGCGTAGTGTTTTCCCGCCCGTAAAACGGCCGGAAACGGGCCATTTCCCTGCTAAACAGTCACATATGGCACAAGAGTAATGACGGTGTAGACCGTGCCAACGACACGCATGGATATCCGAGTACACGGTTTGACGTCCCCGAGCCCATTCCTCAGCGCCTCCGACATCTTCGAAACCGAACTCGACCTCGAACGACCGGTTCACGTCCGCGTCCGTGACGACCCAGACGAGCGGACGTGGACCGCCCACCCCGATGACCACCACGTGCTCAACATCTCGCGGCAGGCCGCGACCAGCGTCATGGCCCGCGAGCTCGCGCTCCACGAGTATTCCCACATGGCGCGCAACGAGCAGTCTCACCCCTCGCACACCCAGTCAACCGCGGAGGTGCTGTTCCTCGCGTTCGCCGGGCAGTCGGTCGAGCGGCGGAAGCTCACCCACTGCTATCAAATCGCGAACCACATGAAGGACATCTACGCCGACGACATCACGCTCCGAGTCGGCCCGAGCGACAAACTCGTCACCTTCCTCGAATCGGAACTCGCGTCGGCGGTCGCGGACCGCCCCGCCGAGGTTCGCGGGCGGCGACTGACCGCCACGTCAGACCCGGAGATGACCGCCGTCAACGCCGCGTTTGCACTCGCCATGGTCGAGCGTCACGACCTCGTTCCGCGCGACCATCGCCTCTACGACCTCGCCCGCACCGCCTCCCGAGATGCGCCCACCGTCGACGTGCAGGGATTCAAATACCGATTCCTCTCGCTGACCGACGACCCGACCGAGAGCGAATACAGAAAGGCCCTCGTGGACACCGCGCGCGAGTACGTCCTCGGAAACGGCGACGGTGAACGCACGCAAGCGGCGGACTGAAACACAGAGTCGAAACTCGCGACAAACGATAAACGAGAGAAGTACGAGAGAATTTAACGGGCCGCAGCGGCGACGCGCTCTTTCTCTTCTTTCTGGTTGACAGCGTAGGTCTGGACATCGTAGTCCGCGGCACCGATGAGCTGAGAGGCGAGCGCCTCTTCAGCGTCGGTCGAGGTCTTGAACGACGCGCCGTGGGCACCCTCCGCGATGAACTTCAGGGACTGGTCGACGCGGCGCTGGGGCGCGACGTCGACTGCCTTGGGGACGGAGATACCACCGTATTTCAGGCGGACCGTCTCCTCACGCGGGGCGGCGTTCTCGACCGCGCGGACGAGGACCTGCACCGGGTTCTCCTCGGTGCGTTCGTGAACGATGTCGAACGCGCTGCGGACGATCTTCATCGTCTGCTGTTTCTTGCCCGTGTTCTCTTCCGTCTGCATGAGACGGTTGATGAGGCGCTCGACGATGCTGATTTCGCTCTTCTGGAACTGCTTGGAGGCGTGGCGACCCATCGTGTGCGCGACGGGCGTGATGTTGATGTAGCGCTCGGTGCTCGGGTCGTTGAACTCGATCTCCGAGACGTCCCACGTTCCGAACAGCTTCGCGGCCATCTCCTCGCCTTCGGTGCCGACTTCCTGTTCCGGCTCTGGTTGTTCTTCGTCTGCACTCATGGTTATCGGACCGGTTTCTCCGCGTTTCCGCGAACCAGTTCTTTCAGGCTCACGCCGTTGACCTTCTCGACCTTGTAGTTGACACCCGAGATGTCACCCATCGCACGACCCTTCGCACCACCGATACCGGCGATGGTAACCTCGTCGTGCTCGTCGATGAACGAAATCGCACCGTCACCGGGACAGAACGCGGAAACTTGCTTTCCGTTCTTGATGAGCTGAACACGGACACACTTTCGGATTGCGGAGTTGGGCTGTTTCGCCTCGATGCCCACTTTCTCCAGCACGATACCTCGGCCCTGCGGCGCGCCTTCGAGGGGGTCGGATTTCTCCCCGAGACCGCGCTCGCGTCGGGCGTAATCGGAGTCAGACCACCGATGCTTCTGGCGGTCCTTCTTCAGCTTACGAGCTGCGTACTTGCCGTTCGCCATATGCAGTGGACTATCCGACGAAGGTACTTAAGCGTCCCCTTTTGGAAGCGACGAAACGCCCGCAGGTCGCTCGAAAGGGGTCGATAAAGCGATTTGAGACCGTTTCAATGATTCTAAGCCGAGCCAACGGGTTCGTTGGAACCGGTCTGCATCATCGGTTCAGCAGGGTTCCCATCCCGGACGACCGCGAAACGGCGTCCGTAAACCATCCGAACAGGACGAACAACCACACAACCGACAGCGAAACGCCGACGGCCACGGCAACGAATTGGACGGCGAGCGATTCCCCGAGAAGCACACTCAGGCCGAATCCACCGAGGTACGTCACAAGGAGCGGCCACCCGACGACGACACCGAGCAGTCGCTCGGCGTCACGAAGCCACACCGGCGTGGTCGTCACGTCGAGTAGTTGAACCCCGAGCAGCAGCGAAACGACCGCGAACAGCGCGAGTGCGCGATTCGAGGGGGCGAACAGCCAGCGCCTCCACGTCGAAGCTGAATCCGCATCTCCATCGACCAGTTCCACGACCGCGACGGCGACGACGTAGCTCACGACCACGGCACCCACGGCGAATCCGAGTGCCCGCGGAACGACGCCGGATACCCCGTACGCCGCCGCGATGTCCGCATCACGTATGATGAACCAGAGAAGCGGGTACAGAACGGCGACGAACGGGAACGCGAGCGCCCGTCGGGGGCGGACGAGGGAGCGGAGATTCATACCTCGAAAATGGCGATTCGCTAATATAAACCTTGACACGCGCGTTACTCTCGGCGGTTGTGCCGACCATCCCCGACGCTCCGAGAACGTGTCGATGTGCAGGTCGTCCGAACGTCCCGAAAAATCAGCAATCCGTGTCGCCGCCGCGAATGACGACCACCCACCGCGAGCGGGAGCGGAGCGAGCGGCGAGCGGGCCGATCGACGACCAAAGCGAACGCAGTGAGCGACGGGAGGAGCGCTGGCTTTTGGTCCAGCTTTTTCTGCGGTCGTGAGCAGAGCGCGAGCGCAACTCGCGCTCTGCCTTACTCCCTCGAAAAAGCTGGGTTAGGTCAACTGGATGTCGTCCACGTCGAAGTGGCGCGACACCAGCAGTTTCGCGGCTTCGATGTTGCGGCCGTCCGTCCCGATGGCGACGCCGGTGTCCTGCTGTGCCACCTCGGCGTAGGCGACGGTATCGTCGTTTTCGCTGATGGTGACGTGACGGACCTCCGCCGGTGCCAAGGCGTTGACCACGAATCGGCCCGGTTCGTCCGCGTCTTCGACGAGTTCCACGTCCGCGCCGAGTTGCTCCTCGACGCTCCGAACGTGTTTTCCGCCCGGTCCGATGGCCTGGCCCATCTCGCCGGGTTTGACGACGAAGATGACACGCTTGTCGTCGTCACCGAGGACGACACAGTCCCGGGCGGTCGCACCCGTCTCGTCCTCGAAGAGGGCGATGTACTGTCGCGCCGTGTCGGTGAGCGTTACCGTCATCAGTCGGACGGTTCCGCACCGCGACTAACCGAACCCATCCGGAGATTCACGTCGCCCGTTCCGAGTTTGATCGGTTTACCGACGATGACGTTCTCGATGACGCCGTTCAGGTCATCGACTTCGCCGTGGATGGCGGCATCGAGCAGGTGGTTCACCGTCACCTCGAACGCCGCACGTGCGAGGACGGACTCCTTGCTGCCGGAGATGCCGTGTCGGCCGATGGATTCGATAGTACCACGGTTTGTCATGATGTCGGCCACGAGCATCAGGTGTCGAACGTTCACGTCGCCGAGACCCTGTTCTTCCAGCGTGTCCATCGTCTCCTCGATGATGGATTCGCGGGCCGCCTCGACGCCGAGCGTTCGGTAAATCTCGTGGATGTTGTTACACGTCGTCCGAGAGGCATCGACGCCCTCGATTTCGAGCGTGTCGCTGAACGCCGACCCCTCAGTGTAGAGGACGAACTCCTCGCCGTCGTCGAGCGATTCGCGGCGAATGACGACGCGGGATATCTCCTCGATACCCTTGAAGACGATTTCGCGGAGTTCCTCGACCAACTGTAGGAGTTTGCGGTAACTCGGCTGGTCGGGACCGAACTCGATGACCGATCCCTTCTGGGCCGTCTGGACGCCCAGACTGTCCTCGATGATGGATGCAACCTCGTCGATGGTTATCATGCGCTCTTCGAGCGTGTCCTCGTTCAAGTTGATGGACACGATCATGTCGGCGACGTTCGTCGAGATATCTCCGAGCGCGAGGATTTTCGTCGCCTCGATGTTCCAGACGACTTCGTGTGCTTTCTCGCGGTTTTCCGCGTACTCGTCCTCCAGATAGACGGTCATGATGGGCGTGTCGGGCGTTTTCCGCGCGTCCACGAGTTCGATGAGGCGCGGAAGCCCCTGCGTCACGTCCATCTCCGCCACGCCCGCGTAGTGGAACGTGTTCATCGTCATCTGCGTTCCCGGTTCGCCAATCGACTGTGCGCTCACCGTCCCCACGGGGTCGAGCGGGTCGACCCGCGTGTCGAGGTAGCGGTGTTCGACCGCTTTGGCGATGTCCGTCACCTGTTCGAGCGAGATACCATCGCGCGATTCGATGGTCTCGTACACTTCGTCCTTGAGTCGTCGGGGAAGTTCCGTATCCTCGACGATCGCTTCGATGTCGTCAGTTATCTCAGTCATCTGATTCCACCTGCCGTGTGTCTGCGTGTTCGGACAGATTCGTCGGCGGCCGTCGTTCGCCGAGGAATTCGAGTTTGCGGTCCTCGCTGTCGAACTCCTCTTCGAGAATCTGGTCCGCGATGCCCGCTACGTCTATCGGGTTCTCCTCGTCCGAGGAAACCTGCGTCGGCGAGGTGCCGTCCTCGCCGAACTCGAATTGGACGATGGTGTCGCTGCTGTCGCGCACCGTTCCGTCGTACTGGGTTTCGAGTTCGGACAGGGCGTTGATGAGGCGGCGCTGGAGGTAGCCGGACTTGGACGTCCGAACTGCCGTGTCCACCAGGCCCTCACGACCCCCCATCGCGTGGAAGAAGAACTCGAGCGGCGTCAGACCGCCGGTGTAGGAGTGTTCCACGAAACCGTGGGCGTCGGCAGACAGGTCGTCTTCCTGATAGTGCGAGAGCGTGCGGTCCTCGTATCCGCGGTTGATGCGCTCGCCCCGAACTGCCTGCTGGCCGACACAGCCGGCCATCTGGGTCAGGTTGAGCAGAGACCCACGCGCACCGGAGTCGGCCATGATGACCGCCGGGTTGTCGCTGGCGAAGTGGTCCTCCGCGATGTCACCGGCGGAGTCACGCGCCTTGCCGAGCGTCTGCATGATCTTCATCTCCAACGTCTCGTCGACGGTTCGACCCGGAAGCGATTCCAGATCGCCGTTCTCGTACGTTTGGATGAGGTCCTGGACGCGTTCGTAGGCGTTGTCGATGGCTTCGTCGATCTGTTCCTGTGCGCCCACCGGAATCGTCTCGTCGTCGATACCGATGGAGAACCCGAAGTGCATGATGGCACGCATCGCCAGCGTCGCGACTTCGTTGATGAAGTGACGGGCGCGGGTTTCGCCGTACTCCTTACAGATGGTGTCGACGATCTCCCCGCCGAAAGCGCCGACCGCGTCCTCGTCTATCGTCCCTTCGATGAGCTGACCGTTTTCGATGACCACGGTGTCGCCCGTCGAGCTCGTGAACTCGAGTTCGATGCCGTTCGGCAGGAGTTCCGAGAACAGCGTCTGTCCCGTCCAGTACGGGGTTCCGTCCTCCTCCGTCCCGTCCTCCTCCGGCAGTTCGTCGATCCGCGTCGCGCGGAGCAGGTCGAGCGCCTGCGTCTCGTTGAAGTGCGGATTGTGGTGGGTGAGGAGATACGTTCCCGAGATGTGGTCCTGAATCGCGCCGATGATGTTCTCACCGAAGCGCGGGGAGATGATTTGTTCCTGCACGCGCATGAGCACGCGTGCCTCCGCGCGTGCCTCCTCGTTCTGGAGCGCGTGCATGTTCATCTCGTCCCCGTCGAAGTCGGCGTTGTACGGCGGACAAACGACGGTGTTCAGCCGGAACGTCTTGTACGGCATCACGACCACTTCGTGGGCCATGATGGACATCCGGTGCAACGACGGCTGTCGGTTGAAGATAACGATGTCGCCGTCGATGAGGTGTCGATTGACCTCCCATCCCGGTTCGACCTTCTCCGCGAGTTCCTCGCAGTTCTTCTCGGTCACCTTCAACCGTCGTCCGTCCGGCCGCTTGACGTAGTTCGCGCCGGGGTGGCCTTCGGGTCCGTTTCGAACGTAGCGTCGAGCCTCCTCGATGCTTCGCGGCGTGACGTTCATCGTCTGGGTCATCTCGCGGGCGACCCGTCGCGGGACGCCGACCTCGTTCAGCGAGAGCGTCGGGTCCGGGGAGATGACGGTCCGTGCCGAGAAGTTCACGCGTTTGCCGGACAGCGAGCCACGGAAACGACCTTCCTTCCCCTTCAACCGCTGGGAAAGCGTCTTCAGCGGACGCCCGGAGCGGTGACGGGCGGGCGGCGTGCCCGAAATCTCGTTGTCCATGAACGTCGTGACGTGGTACTGGAGCAGTTCCCACAGGTCCTCGATGATGAGCTGTGGCGCACCGGCCTCGCGGTTCTCCATGAACCGCTGGTTGATGCGGATGATGTCCACCAGCTTGTGGGTCAGGTCGTCCTCGGAGCGCTGGCCGTTGTCCAGCGTGATAGACGGACGGGCCGTCACCGGCGGCACCGGCAGGACGGTCAGAATCATCCACTCGGGGCGCGAGCGACTCGAATCGATACCGAGCGCTTCGATGTCCTGGTCCGGGATGTCTTCGAACCAGTCGCGGATGTCCGAGGGCATCAGCTTGTTCATGTCCTCGGTCGTCAGGTCGATGGAAAGCGCCTTCTCGATGGCCTTCCGGTCCGCCTCGCGTGGCCGGAATTCGCCGGAGATTATCTGGTTGATGCGCGAGAGATCGATATCCGTCTTGTCCGCTAGCTCCTGTGGCGAAACGGGTTCGAGGTCTTCGTCCTCGTCACCCTCCTCGTTTCGACCCTGCATCCGGGACGCGATGCGCTCCGAGTATTCGCTCGTGAGCACCTGCTGAACCTCGTAGTAGGTCGTCGGCTTCTCGTGGTTGATGTCGTACTGAATCTCACCACAGTGCGGGCACCGGTCCTTCTTCCGCGCCTCTCGAATCGCCGCCTTCGTCACGTCGGTTATGTCGTTGCCGAGTTCCTTCGTCCGCGTGAGCATGCCGAGGTACTTTTCCTTTTCCTCCTCGGTCAGGAGGAGTCGGGAACAGTCGCGGCAGGTACCGCGAAGGAGGCGGCGGATGAGTTTCGTGAATCCGACGTGGATGACGGGGGCGGCCAGTTCGATGTGACCGAAGTGGCCGTTACACGAGCCTGAGTGCTGCCCGCACGTCTTACACTCCAGACCGGGGTCGATGACGCCCAATCGCGGGTCCATCAGCCCCATGTCGATGGGGAATCCGTCGTCGTCGTAGGTGTCGGCGGTGATGATTTTCGTCGCCGACATTTCTCGGTACTCCTCCGGGTCCATCAGGCCGAAGCTGACGGAGCCGATCTCCTTGGGAGTTTGATTTGTTGACATTTTAGACTGTATCCTCCAGTTCGAGTCGCGGCGCGATGCCGAGAGCTTTCATCTCGTCGAGCAGGAGCTTGAAAGCGTAGCTCATATCGATTTCGTGAATGTCCGTTTCCTCCTCGCAGTTCGGGCAGTAAACGCGGTTCTGGTCGATGTTCTCGACCGCGCTCATGCCACACTGACCGCAGACGTAGATCCACTCGCGGTCGGAGGAGTCGAGAAGCCGTTCTTTGAGCGCCAGTGCCGCGCCGTGTCCGACGAAACAGTCACGCTCCATGGTCCCGATTCGGAGACCACCTTCGCGGGCGCGACCTTCCGTCGGCTGGCGCGTCAGTACCTGCACCGGGCCGCGCGACCGGGCGTGGAGTTTGTTCGACACCATGTGGTAGAGCTTGTGATAGAGAATGGTGCCGACGAAAATCTCCGCCTCGATCTTCTCGCCCGTCACGCCAGAGTACATGATCTCCTTGCCGGACGACTTGTAGCCGCGCTCTTGCAGCGCCGAGCGGAGTTCTTCTTTGTCCTCGCCGGAGAAGGCCGTCCCGTCGACGCGGCGGCCTTCCATCGCACCGACCTTTCCACCGATCATCTCCAGCACGTGACCGACCGTCATGCGCGACGGCAGCGCGTGCGGGTTGACGATGAGGTCCGGGACGACGCCCTCCTGCGTGAAGGGCATGTCCTCCTGCGGCGCGATGTGGCCGACGACACCTTTCTGTCCGTGCCGCGACGCGAACTTGTCCCCGAGTTCGGGAATTCGCTCGTCGCGCACCGACACCTTGGAGAGCTTCGAGCCATCCTCGCCCTCCATCAGCGTCACGGTGTCCACGACGCCGGATTCGCCCGAGCGCATCGTAACGCTCGTCTCGCGGCGTTTCTGCGGCGACAGTCCGCCCATGTCGTCGGGTTCTTCGAGGAACCGGGGCGGACTCGTCTTGCCGAGCAGAACGCTGTTTTCGTCCACGCGCGTCTCGGGGTTGACCAGTCCGTCCTCGTCGAGGTGCGTGTACGCGTCCTCGCCACGGGCACCGCGAACGTCGTCGCTCGGAATCTCGAAGCGATCCTCCTGTCCACCGGGGTAGCGACGTTCTTCGCCCTCGTAGGTCCGGAAGAAGTGCGAGCGAGCGAGCGCGCGCTCGACCGACCCCTTGTTCATGACGAGCGCGTCCTCGATGTTGAACCCTTCGTAGCTCATGACCGCGACGGTGAAGTTCTGGGCGGCGGGTCGGTCGTCGAACCCGATCTGCTCCGTCGTCTGCGTCTTCACCATCGAGAGCTGCGGGTAGTGGAAGAGGTGCTGGCGCGTGTCCGGGCGAATTCGGTAGTTCGCCGACGGCAGCCCGATGGACTGCTTCATCATCCCCGCACCCATCGTAATGCGCGGGCTGGCGTTGTGTTCCGGGTACGGGATCATCCCGGCACCGATACCGAAGATGAGCTGCGGGTCGATTTCGAGGTGCGTGTGGTCCTCGTTTAACTCCTCGTCGTCGACCGCGACGTAGATGTCCTCTTCTTCCTCGGCGTCGATGAACTCGATCTTACCGCGCTCGACGAGTTCGTCGAACGAGAGGTCGCCCTGATTGAGCGCCTCGACTTCCTCGTCCGTGATGCGAGTCTCGCCGTCTTCGACCACGAGCAGCGGACGGCGGGCACGACCCGCGTCCGCGTTGATGATGACTTCGCTGGTCCGTCCTTTGACCGAGACGTTCACCATCTCGCTCACGTCGCCGCGCCGACGTGCCTCTCGTACCTGATTTGCGAGCTGTTCGGGGTCGGGGTGCGTCCCGACCAAACTGCCGTTGACGTATACTTTCGCTTCTCGTCCCTGACTCATCAGTCTGCGCTCCCTTCGATGCTCTCGATTCCGGGAATCCCCTCGACTCCCATCGACGACAGTTCCTGTTTGAGTTCCTGTTCGTCCTCGATGTTCTGGCTCAGCTCCATCGCCTGCGCGAAGTTCTTCACCAGACCACAGTTCGGTCCTTCAGGCGTCTCGGACGGGCAGATACGACCCCACTGGGTCGCGTGCAGGTCACGCGCCTCGAAGTGAGGCTGGCTCCGCGACAGCGGACTGCGGAGACGGCGAAGGTGTGACAGCACACCCATGAAGTCCGTCCGGTCGACCAACTGCGAGACGCCGGAGCGGCCACCGACCCAGTTGCCGGTTGCAATCGGGTGTTCGAGACGTTCGGTGAGAACGTCGGACCGAACCACCGTGTTCACGGACAACTGCCGGTTGCGCATGTTCGCGCGTTCGAGCTGGTACTTCACGTCGCGCGCCAGTTTGTTCAACGCCGTGCGGAACAGGTCCTTCATGAGGTCGCCGGAGACCTTCAGCCGCTTGTTGGCGTAGTGGTCCTTGTCGTCGGAGTCGCGGCGTCCCAGCGCGAGTTCGAAACACGCCTCGGCCATCCGCGCGAGGTAGTACGCCTTGTTGATGCGCACTTCCTCCTCCTCGACACCGTCCTCGTGGAGGTGCGGCAGGAGATAGCGGTCGATGACGTAGTTCGCACGCTTCAGCTGGTAGTTCTTGCCCTGTCCGGAGGCGACCCGCTTCCCGAGGGTTTCGATGGCCTCCTCTTGGGTCTGGACTTCGGCGGCCTCCAGGTTTTCGAGCATGAACTTCACGATCTCCGGGTCGTCGGAGACGCGGTGGACGATCTCCTCGTCGGATTCGAGTCCCAGCGCGCGAACGAGCGTGACGAAGTTCACGCGTCCGGACACCGACGGGAACGACACTTCGAGCAGGCCGTCGCGCGAGCGCTCGACGAGAACCAGCGCGCGGTAGCCGCGGCGTTGGCTGAACGTCTTTGCGACCTGAATCTCGTCGCCGTACTTCGTGTCGTACTCGGCGAGAATCTTGTTCGGGGCGAGGTCCTCGGAGGTCATCAGTACGCGCTCCGAACCGTTGACGATGAAGTAGCCGCCGGGGTCGGCGGGGTCCTCGCCGATCTCAACCAGGTCCTCCTTGTCGAAGTTGGCGATGTTACACTTCTCAGAGCCGACCATGATCGGCATCCGGCCGACTTTCGTCTCGGTCGAATCGACGACGCGCTTGTCGTCGCCCTCTCCTTTGACGATGGTCATCTCCATGAAAACCGGTGCGGCGTACGTGATGTTGCGGAGGCGCGCTTCCTGTGGATACAGGAGCTCTTCGCTTCCGTCCGCCTCACGTACGCGCGGGGTGACCACGCGAATGTCGCCGAGTTCGACGAACACCGGTTCTTCGCCCTCCTTGTCACCGATGTCCGTGTCGATGATTCCCTTCTCGGTAACGACTTCCTGCATGCCGCGATTCAGGAAGGCGTTAAACGAGCGGTAGTGATGCTCCGCGAGTCGTTCTTTCGAGAAATACTCCCTCGATAGTGTGCGTCGATCTTCCTGTTGCATTATTCCACCACGAGTCGATACACGACGGCGTTCTCCGTCGTTCGGGAGTTGCGGACGATTTTGATGACGTCACCCGGCTCTGCGTCGTCCGGCAGCGCGGGGTCGGTCCGCTTGATTTTCGGCAGGTCTGTACTCTTGATGTCGTATTCCGCGAGCACCTCGTCGATTTCGTCCGAATCGACGATTGAGTGCTCCGGAACCATTTTGTGTTGGCTTACGTCTACCATGTGTGCGCGAGTTTCCGCCTAGCGGGAGAAATGGCTATCACGAGATACTACAGGGTATTACACGCAGCACTCATTTAAGACTTGCTAAGTCGGTTCGCACACGCTCGGCTATCCCGAACCTCCGCACAAATGGACGGAAGTTCCCAACTGAACACCTGTATCTACTCCGTTCTGGTATAAATGGTTTGGGCAATCGGGATGTGTTAGCATCCCTCGGTACGAACCCCCACACGGGACGACTTTGGAAAGCCTTAAGAGTACAAGCCAGAAAGGAGAATATGCGTTGAAGGCCCGGGTGGTGTAGTGGCCCATCATACAACCCTGTCACGGTTGTGACGCGGGTTCAAATCCCGCCTCGGGCGCTTTCTAACAGGAACAACGATTCACGAGCAGTGCATTCTCTATCTCTCGTCTTCGCGCAAACGGGTATTTGGATTTGGCCTTGGACATTACCAGATAGAACAATAACTCGCGTATGGTGAGTCCATCTCTCAACCTCGATGGAAGCCGAATTCTGTCTCGGACGTTGTTTGGCTGAATGACGATTAGCGATCTAAGTCAATCACACAATTGAAATCCGCTAATATATCTCACACCGAAATAGTCAATGAGATGGAATCGAGTCTATTTTCAACAGGTGTCAGAAGGGAGAGGTGTGACACGAAAGATCGAGGTGATAAAACAGAGGCGAAGATAATCCGCGAGATGATATCCTATGGATACAGCGTTTCAATTCCATTCGGTGACAACGATAAATGCGATTTGACAATAGACGATATGGGAAATTTATATCGATTTCAATGTAAAACCGCATGGCAGAACAAGGAAAAAACGATGCGGTTCAACACTCACACTCAAACGACAAAGGAAGGGAACTACCACGAGAACACGTATGATGGAGAGATAGACGCGTTTATTGTTCGGTACCCTGAAAACAAGAGGACCTATTGGATAGCGATTGATGAGGCGACCGAGCAAAAAATGGAACTTCGCTTTGAAGGGGAAATAGACCATCCGTCGATCAATTGGGCAGAGGAGTACGAGTTCACCGGAGAAATCCCTCCGAAAAATAAATCGTACCGGACCCCGCGATAACGGATGCCAAAGGACGACGAAATCGACACCCCTTAATAAGGGCGGGGAAAAGAAGAATATGCGTCGAAGGCCCGGGTGGTGTAGTGGCCCATCATACAACCCTGTCACGGTTGTGACGCGGGTTCAAATCCCGCCTCGGGCGCTTTCTAACAGGAACAATACCTCGCGAGCGATTGCTCCGCTTCACTCCTCATCGGTCGAGAAGATTCGAACTAGACCGGGAACCTGCGCTCCGTGTAGAACCTCGAGCGTGGTTCAAATTCCGAAAGACGCGGAGCGTCTTTCGGCCCTCGCAAACGCACGCGTTTGCTCACGTCCCGCCTCGGGCGCTTTCTAACGGAATACTACTTCTTCAGCGGAACATGCGTCATCGCGTTTCGTTTTCGAAATCCGAATATCGTACGCGAACGAGACATACCACCCGGCATCGTTCGACGGGCCAAACATATAGGAATCATGACGACGTGACAAGAGAGCGGGGGAAACGAATGGCGCAAATGGGGGAGACGGTTTCAGTGGGACGTGACGGATGAACGGTCGAGCCGTTATTTCGATAGGTCTGCTGCTGCTAGTCGTCCACGGGGGTCTGTGGACGGGAACCGCAAATCCGGCGAGCGGGACGGCTATCGACCAGGAAACACAGGCACCGACGGGACAGTTCAGAATCGTATCGGTCGCCTCGAACGTACCGATAAACGGGACCGGGAATCTTTCCATCACGTTCGAGAACACCGGGGAGGACGTTTCGAACGCGAGCATCGCGGTTCGGTCACCGAACGAGAGCGTTCGGTTCGGACCGTCACAGACCGCCCGAAAGCGGGTCGGGAACTGGGCGGCGGGGGAGCGACGGACGGTGAAATACAGCCTCCTCGCGGAGGAGTTCGCCGAAGTCAAGAACTACCCGTTCGAGGCGAACATCTCGTTCACGGCGGGGGACGGCTCACAGAGGCGGGCGGGACCGTACACGTTCGGCGTACAACCGAGCGAGCGGATTCGACTGGAGCGGTTCGAGGTGACGTCCATCTCCTCGAACGCGCAGGCGGGCGATACGGGAGTGATATCGGTGACCGTGGAGAACACGGGACGGGACGTGAACGACGCCATCGTATCGCTTCGGTCCGCGAACGAGCAACTCACGCTCGGCCGGTCGCCCAACGCCAGCCAGTTCGTGAACGAGTGGTCGTCGAACGAACGGCAGACGTTCCAGTATCGGGTGACGGCGAAGAACGATACGGTCGGCGGGAGCTACCCGTTCAGCCTCTCGGTTTCGTACCGGGAGGAGGGGACCAGGAATCGGACGGAGCCGCATCTCATCGGCATCATTCCCGACCCGGAGCAGTCGTTCTCGTTCGATACCGTGAGCAGCACGTTGCGCGTGGGACAGGAGGGAACCGTGTCCGGGACCGTGACCAACGAGGGACCACAGCGTGCGCCCAACGCCGTCCTCGTCCTCACGTCGCAGGGGGAGAACCTCTCGCCGAAGGAGACGGAGTACGCGCTCGGGTCGCTCGATGCGGGCGAATCGACGTCGTTCGAGTACCGAATCGACGTGAGCGACAGCGCCGACCGCGGCCCGCGACAGCTTTCGTTCGTCGTTCGATACCAGAATCAGGACGGCGACCCGCGACAGAGCAAGCCGCTCGAGGCGCGGGTTCCGGTCGGTCCGCGACGGGACGAGTTCCGCATCGACGCGAAACGCGCCTCGGTCGAGGAGGGGTCGACTGCGACGGTTTCGCTCGTCGTCACGAACAACGACGACCGAACGGTGCGGAACATCGACGCGCAGGCGTTCGTTGACAGTCCGCTGACCATCAGCGACAACGGGGCGTTCATCGAGAAACTGGAACCGAACGAATCGGCGACCATCAGGTTCGACGTGAGCGCCGACGGGGGGACGCTCGCGAACGCGTATCCGATGTCGGTGGACTTCCAGTACGACACGCCGGACGGGGAGACGAAACTCACCGACACGTACGAGGTTCCGATTCGGGTGACGGCCCCGAGGCAGGAGGGTGTGCTGTCGTTTTCGAGCGGAACCGGGGGACTCGTCGCCATCGTCGTGCTCGCCGTCCTGCTCGTCCTCGTCGCCGTCTTCGTCATTCGACGGCGGTGAGTTCCGATGGTGGACTATCAACGCGTCATCGATTGGCTCGACGTGTGGATAGCCGACCGATCGAAGAGGGTGATACTCGTCTTTCTCGTGCTGACGGTCGTCCTCGGTGCCGGACTCGTTCGCGTTTCGACCGAATCCGGGACGAGCCAGTTCACCGAGAACAGCCCGGCACAGGAGGCGTTCGACGCCGTGAACCGCGAGTTCACGCCGCCGTTCGCGGCGGAAAACGGGAGCACCCAACTCATCCAGACCGGACGGAACGTGCTCTCGAAGCCCGAACTGCTAGCGATGTTGAAGGCGCAGTATCGCCTCGAACGCCGCACCGAATTCCGCGTTTCCTCGACGACGAGCGCGGCGAGAATCGTCGCCGGGACGCTCGACCCGAACGCGACGACGCTCGAAGCGCAGATTCGAACGGTGCGGCGTGCGACCCCGACCGAGGTCGAAACCGCCGTTCGACGGGCGGCGACGAATCCCGGCTTCCGCGCCTTGTTGAGCAAGGATTTCAACCGTCGGTCGGCGTCCGCGTCGGCGACCATCGGCATCGTCGAGCACGAGATTCCGCGCGGGTTGGCACAGCAGGCGGGTGCCGAATCGAGCGGCGACGACCCGCTAACCCGGATTCAGGCCCGGTCCGAATCGGTCGTCGGAAGCGTCGATAGCGACATTCGGGTGTTCGGGAGCGGCATCATCTCGTCGGAACTATCGAACGTCACCTTCGACTCGCTCATCATCGTCACACCCGCCGCCGCGGTGCTGATACTCGTCTTCCTCCTCTTCGCCTACCGCGACCCGCTCGACCTCCTGCTGGGCGTCGTCTCGCTGGTGATGACCATCATCTGGACGCTGGGGTTCATGGGGTGGATCGGCATTCCGTTCACGCAACTGCTCGTCGCCGTGCCGCCCCTGCTCCTCGCGGTCGGTATCGACTACGGTATCCACGCCATCAACCGCTACCGGGAAGAACGCGTCACCGGGTTGGATATCAGCCCTTCGATGCGTCGGACGACCGACCAGTTGCTCGTCGCGTTCTTCATCGTCACGGGAACGACCACGTTGGGCTTCGCGTCGAACCTGACGAGTCGCCTCCAACCGATTCGCGAGTTCGGGTTGGTCGCTGCGATTGGCATCGTGGTCACGGCCCTCATCTTCGGCATCTTCCTCCCCGCTGCGAAGGTCACGGCTGACCGGTTCCGGGACCGCGTCGGACTTCCCGTGTTCGGGCTTCGACCGCTCGGCGAGGAGGGGTCCGCCTTGGGACGACTCCTGCAGGGGAGCGTCACGCTCGCCCGCCGGGGCGCGCCGGTCGTTCTCGCCGCCGCGCTCGTCCTGACGGTCGTTTCGGGCTACTACGCGACCGGCATCGACACGTCGTTTTCGAACGAGGATTTCCTTCCGCCGGAGCAGACGCCGAGCTATCTCCAATCGCTTCCCGAACCGTTCGCTCCGGGAACGTACACCGTCACCGAGACGACGAACTTCCTCGACGAGAAGTTCGCCGCCGTACAGGGGGATACCGTGACGATATACGTTCAGGGGCCGCTCCGCGAGGATTACGCGCTCGAATCGATTCAGCACGCCAACCGGAATCCGCCGAAGTCCTTCGCCCAAGCGGACAGACGGGCGGAGTCCGAGAGCATCATCACCGTCATCCAAAATTACAGCCGTCAGTCGGACGAGTTCCGACGACTCGTCGAGCGAAACGACATCGACGGCGACGGCGTTCCCGACGATAACCTCGGACAGATTTACGACCGGTTGCTTTCGTCCCCCGCTCGCGGGCAGGCCCTCCAGTACATCACGGAGGACCAGCGGAGCGCACAGGTCGTCTACACGATGAAAAGCGGCGCGTCGCAGAACGCCATCACCCGCGACGCCCAGCAGGTGGCCGACCGCTACCGCCTCGACGCGACCGCCACCGGCGAAACGGTCGTCTTCCAGTCCATCGCGGCCATCATATTCGCGTCCGCGCTTCGAAGCCTCGCCACTGCACTCCTCGCCACGGCCATCTTTCTCGCGTTCGTCTATCGCGTCCTCGTTGGCCGGGCCGCGTTCGGCATCATCAACCTCTTCCCAATCGTCGTCGCGGTCTCACTCCTCGCCGGGACGATGCGGTTGCTCGGCATCCCGTTCAACGCGCTGACCGCGACGGTGCTCGCCATCGCGCTCGGGTTGGGGACCGACTACTCCGCCCACGTCGTTCATCGGTTCACCGACGAATTCGAACACGAGACGGACGTGTTCGCCGCCCTCACGCGCACCGTCCTCGGAACCGGGGGCGCGCTGACCGGCAGCATGCTCACCACGGTCGCCGGGACGGGCATCCTCGTCCTCGCCATCACCCCCGTTCTCGGCCAGTTCGGACTCGTGATCGCCCTGAGCATCTTTTACTCGTATCTCACGGCGGTCCTGTTGACTCCCTCCGTCATCGTCGTGTGGGAGCGGTATTTCGAGTAACACCCACCTTCCCCTCGGACGCCGTGGCTGCAGTACAGTTATTCCGATACCCGTCGAATATGCGGAAAATGTACGGCGAGATACTCGTTCCGACCGATGGCAGTCCCGAAATCGAAGACGCCATCGCGGAGGCGCTCGACCTCGCGGCGTTCACGGGCGGGCGGATTCACGCGGTGTCCGTCGTCGATACGCGCGAGTACAGTACCCTGTCGGATGCCAAGTGGCTCACCATCGAACGCGACCGAACCGAACGAGGCGAAAGCGCGATTGCGGACGTTCGAAAGCGGGCGGACGAACGGGACGTTCCGGTCGAAACCGAACTCATGCGAGGGATTCCTCACGAGGAAATCCTCGACTACGCAGACGAGAACGACATCGACCTCGTGGTGATGGGAACGCACGGCCGAAGCGGGGTCGAACACTTCCTGAACGGGAGCGTCACCGAGAAGGTCATCCGCAATTCGACCCTGCCGATACTGGTCGTTCGCGTGACGGCGTGAGTGGCAATCGGGGGGGGGGAATCAGCAATCAGCGGGAGACTGGCAACAGGTGGGAGACGAAGGGTCCGCACTCAACTAGCCGAGGAGTTGGACGACGCCCCACGCCACCCCGATGGCGATTCCGGCACCGGCGAGATTGCCGAGGGCGTTGACGGTCGCGCGCAACCGTTCGCCGGTCTCCCACAACCGGAAGGTCTCGAAGGAGAACGACGAGAAGGTCGTAAACGACCCGCACGCGCCGGTCCCGAGCAGCAGCGCCAGTTGGTTGTCGATGGAGAGGAAGGTGAGGAGTCCGAGGACGAAGCTTCCCACGACGTTCACCGTGAACGTCCCGATGGGGAACTCGTCGGCATCGACCCGTTCGCTGACGAAATGACGACAGAGCGCCCCTATCGCGCCACCGGTCCCGACGATGTGCGCGGGGTCGAGCGAGGTCATTCGCTCACACCCCCGTTGACGAAGCGGGCGAGCGAGCGGCCGAGCATGACGCCCAGAAACCCGAGTCCGTAGTTGGCCACGACGTTTCCGACCATCCACAGCGGTGACACCGCCTGTGTCGTCTGAACTGCGAACGTGCTGTACGTCGTAAACGAGGAGAGGAAACCCGTGCCGACGACGAAGTGCGTTTGGTCCGCGAGGTAGCCCATGTAGATGGCTTCGTACAGGATGAAGCCGAGCGCGAAACAACCCGCGACGTTGGCGATGAGCGTCCCCGTCAACCCGGGTTCGACGAGGCTGACGAAGTACCGGAGGTTCGACCCCGCGAATCCGCCGACGCCGATCAGCAGCAGGACTTCTATCGTGTGGAGTGGATGTTTGCTTCCCATATCTGTCGCTCTCGAAAAGGAGTCATCAGCCGACGCGTTCGGCGGTTGGGGAAGGCGGACTCCATCGCCCAGTTACTCCGGTACTCCTTATCGAACGCACTTAACGGACTCGAAACGACCCAACAGTCACCGACTACTCACCGGGTGTCGATTACTCGATGGGTATCGTCTGACCGGCGGTCACCCGTCTACCAGTTCGCTTGCGCTCGGGCTACCACCGCCGTGTTCGACGCGTCGGGTTCGAATCTGCACCGCGTGGACGCTTTCGGTCGCGTCGTCAACGACCAGCGCCGACCCGGGTGTCTCGGGCATTCGGTCGGCGAACGACCCGTGCATGTACGTCGGGCGAGCGCGGGCGAGGGCTTCACGGTCGGCCCGCGAGGTCAGACAGTGGGAAACGAGTAGGTCGGACTGTGAAACCGCTACGCCGGGGAGAGCGGCCGGGCGCTGTGTTGCGGCGACGAAACTGACACCCGGCCGCCGCCCTCGCGTCACGATGGTTCGAAGCGCCGGTCCGGCGATTCCGTCGAAGAAGGCGTGCGCTTCGTCCACGACGAGCCACGGGAGCGTCGCCACGGATTCCGTGACTCGACCCCGATACAGGTCCTCCGCAACCGCCCGAACGACGGCGTTCATCGGCGCGGCGTCGTAGCCCGAACAGTCCAGAATCGTCGCCGCGGACAGGCAGTCCGCAGCGGTGAGTCCGTCGGGGGAAAACACGTCCCACGAATCCGCGAGTACGAAGTGATTTCGGGCCGCCCGACGGGTCGCCCGGGCCACGTCGGCGTTCCAAACGTACTCGTCCATCGCCGCGAGCGTTTCCCTCTTCGCGGCCGCCTGCCACACCAGCGACCCGACGGCACTCTCGTGGTCGAGACCGAGGAGTTCGCACCACGCCCGCGGCGAGAGCGCGTTCGCGGAGACACGTGGCTCCTCGACAACCGTGAATCCCGGAACGTCCGCGAACGTCCGAAACGCGCCCATCGGGTCGGCGACGACGGGGGAAACGCCGTCTGCGCTTGCGAGTTCTTCGACCAGCACGCCGAGAGTGTAGGATTTCCCGTAGCCACGTTTGCCGACCACCAACGCGGCGTGCGGCCCGTCCAAATCGATTCGAACCGGTGCACCCGCGCTGCCGTCGCGTGCCCGGTAGGTACCGAGCGCACCTGAAACGCCGCCGTCGCCCGTCCGACCCAGAACGTCCGTCATGTGGGGTACTGGTCCCGACTTCCGATATAAACCCTCGGACGAAGGTTTATATTCGAAACCGGAACCACTCCGGGCCATGTCTGTGCGTCAACGGCTTCGGACGAGGCGAACCAACCGCAAACTCCAACTGTTCCGGTCGGACGACCGAGCCATCGAGGGACTGCCGATTCGGCTGGTCATCGCGCTCGTCGTGGGGGTCGCCAGCCTGAGCGTCATGATGAACATGCTGTCGGGACTCAACGGATTGGCGGTGAGCGAACTCGACGCGAAACCGACCCCGGAAGTGGTTCAACCGGGACACCAGTCGGTCGATATCTCCGTCATCGATTCGGACGGCAAACCGGTGTCGGGAGCGACCGTCGTCGTGAAGGGAGACTCCGCCACGTTGGAACACATCCGGACGGCGACGACCGGAAAGAACGGAGGGGCGACGCTCTCACTCGACCCCGAACTGGGACCGAATCAGGAGGACGGAACGCTCGAAATAGACATCAAACCACCCGCGGGAAGTGAGTTTGCCGACAAGCGAGCGAACACGCAAATACTGGTCGTTGCCGACTAAGAAGGTGGAGATTAGCTGTATCCGTCCCAGTCGATCCACTCGTGTTCCCAGCCGTGGCGGGCTTGGGCGTTGCGGTCCGCGAACTCGCGGTCCTCCCGAGTAGTGCGGTTGCGCTCGATGGTATCCGACTGCTCGCCATCGACGAGGAGCGGGGCGAACGCGACGGTGCCGAACTCACGTCCGATAGCGGGAGTTCCGTCCGAAGCGCGTTCGACGGCGGTCAACCGCTGTATCCCTCCGCCCAGCGGAATCACCAACCGGCCGTCCGGTGTCAGCTGTTCGACGAGGGTGCGCGGCGGTTCGATGGCCGCCGCCTCGACGAGGATGCGGTCGAATGGCGCGTACTCGGGCAGACCGTCTGCACCGTCGCGGCAGTCGACGAAGACGCCGCCGTAGCCCGACGAATCGAGATTCTGCCGCGCCTCGTAGACCATGGTTCGCGTGATATCGACCGCGTGGACGTTCTGCTCGCCCGCTATTTCGGCCAGCACCGCGGACGTGTAGCCGACGCCCGCACCCACGACGAGGACGGAATCGTCCTCACGAACGTCGAGGGCTTCCATCAGTCGGGCGACGGTGCTCGGGGACAGTATTCGCGTCCCGCGGTGGTCGAACGACCGGTCGGAGTACGCGCCGTCGCTGGCTTCGAGGGGGACGAATTCGTGACGAGGGACCGTTCGGAGCGCGAGACCGACGTGCTCGCTCCGGACGAGCCCCTTCATCTCGTGTTCGAGGCTGGCGACCATATCGTCGCGCAGCACCGTCGGTTCCATGAATTCGGTTTGGGGTCCGACGTTCTTCAATGGCGCGGCCTGTAGCCGACGATGGCTTGTTGGTTCGTTCCCGGAACGTCCCGAATCTCGACGGCATCGAACCCGGCGTTATCGAACCAACCTTCGAACTGGTCTTCGGTGTACGTATCGCCGTTCTCCGTCTGTGCGAGCATATGTGCGCCGAACAGCGCCGCGTCGTCGGCCCACCCTCGAACCTTGTCGATGAAGACGGCGACGCCGCCGGGTTCCAGGGCATCGTAGACGTTCTTCGAGAGCGCGCGGTTTTCGGCCGGACCGAGCGCGTGTGCGACCCGCGAGCAGAACGCGAGGTGGAACTCGGTCGGAAGGTCGTCGGTCGCGTCGCCGGGAACGAGTTCGAGGGGTTCGTGTTCGAGGAACGTCTTGTCGACATCGATGACATCGGGCCGGTCGAACAGCGTCACGTCGTAGCCGCGACGGGCGAACTCCTTCGAGAAACTACCGGGACCGCCGCCGATATCGAGGACGCGCTCCGCGTCGGGATTCTCGTGTACCGCTTCCGTGACACACGTCCGAACCGTCGCGTCATCGATGGTCGCCATCGCGCCCATGAAGTTCGCCGTCCACTCGTCGGATGACTCGGGGGGACGTCCGGTTCGCATCGTCTCGGGAAGTGCGAACCAGCGGTCGAGACAGTCCATCTGGTGTGGCACCGTCCCGATGGAACGCACGTCCGTTTTGGCGAACAATCCGAGCGCTCGGTTGGTCGCCTCGTACTCGCCGTTGACGCATTCGAGAAAGCCCAACTCGTCCATCGCGGAGAGCGTGATTCGAGCGGCGCGCTCGGTAACGTCGGTTTCGTCGGCGACTTCGGCGGGCGTTCCGGCGCGGAACGTGACGGCATCGATGATGCCGGTCTCGCGGGCGGCCCACAGTAAACAGAGTTCGCGGTAGTCCATGCCCGAACGACGGTTGCGAGGCGAAAAAAGCTAGGTGCTGGCGCGGTCGATCACCAGGCGGACCACGCGGTCGAACCCTCGTCCTCGGCGTAAATCCGTTTCACGTCCTTGGCGAGCACGGCGTCGCCGTCGAAGTCGAGGCGGTCGTGGTCGTAGCCGGAGGCGTCGTCCGTGACGAGGATGCCGTCGATGGTGAACTCCTCGTCCGCCAGTTCCTCGGTTTCGCCGACGACGAACTCGTAGTCCCCGGGGATGCTCACCTTGACGCTTCGGGAGTTGTCCCGACGGCCGTCGTTGGGGTGAATCGTGACGTTGACGCTCACGTTGTCAACGGCGCGCGTCCAGATGGTTTCGACGTCGGGTGCGAGCGATTCCTCGACGCGGCGGTCGTCCTCCTGTTCGAGGCTGGTAATCCTGACGACGAAGATGGCCTCGTCGGTTTCGAGGACGAATTCCTCGCCGACGGCGAGGTTCTCCTCGACCGGGACGTCGGCTTTCGCGGTGAACGACTCGCCTTCCTGCGAGACGACGACATCTATCTCCTCGGTTGTCTCCTCCTCGATTTTCGTCTTGTGAACGTGGTCGCACTCTGTGCATCGTACCGTCGCCTGTCCACCCGGTTTGAGGACCTCGTGAACCGTCTCCAAATCGGGGGAACAGGATGGGCAGACGACTGCCACACGTTCCGCTGTATCGCTCATGGAGCGGTGTAGGGACTCGGCGCGTAAAAGTGCGTGGAGTTGCGCTACGCCGTGTCCCGTCACGGAATGGCGTGCGCTCACCCGTCGAAATACAATCCGTAGTGGTTCGCACATTCCGGATTGAACGCCGCACCGCAGTCAGGACAGCGCGAACCGCAGTCGAGGTACGCGGTAATCGTCAATTCCGCGCCGCAAACGCCGCACAGCACCACCTCCGTGTCTCGTTCGTCTTCGGGCCACGGTTCCCGCGGATGGTCGGCAACGGCGTCGTGACACCGAAAGCAGGGATAGTATTCCTCACAACACGGAAACCGAATGGCGATTACGTCGCGCTCCGTGTCGTAGTGCGCACAACGGGTCTCGGCGTCCACATCGACGCCGTGGACCGCGATTCCGTGGATGATTCGCATCGCTCGACCGTTTTAGGGCTGTGGCAGTTCAACTTCTTCGCCATCAGCGTACACCGTTGGCTCACGAATGATGCCGTCCAAGTGAAGCGGGGCGTCCGTGTCGCCGCCGATGCCCGCGTCGTCGCCGATGGCGATGTGGACCGTGCCGCCCGCCTTCTCGTCCAGTAGGACGGAACCGACGAGTTCGGACACCGCGACGTTGGTTCCGATGCCGAGTTCGGCGAGGTTGTAGGCGTCCTGTCCGACTTCCTCCGATGCAGTTTCGACCTGCTCTCGGATTTCGTCGTCGCTGATTTCGGTGACGGAGCCGCCCTCGACTTCGAATTCGAGGGTCTGGCCGTCTTCGAGGAGGCCGTGCGGGCGCATGGTTCCGTCCACGACGTATTTGCCGTTGACGTTCTCCGGGCTGACGAACACTTCGCCCGCCGGGAGGTTGGTGAAGTCGCCGGGGTCGTGACAGAGGCCGGTGTCGTCGAACCACTCGCGGTCGCCGGGTTCGAAGGTGATGTCGGTTCCGGCCTCGGTCGTGACGCGGATTTCCTCGGCACCTTCGACTTGCGCGAGCACGTCCGTGCAGTGCTGGTCGATGGTCTCGTAGTCGGCCGCGAGTCCGGTAATCATCACTTCCTTCGTGATGCCGGGGAGGGTGGCGATTCGCGCGCCTTCCTCGTTCGCGTTTCCTCGTGCGCGCGTGTGGCTGAGGCTTTTCGTGGTCGGCGCGAGGACGACGTCGGCGGCGGCCATCGCGGCGGCGACGGAGGCGGGCGGTTCCTCACCGTGTTGGTTCCCGACGGGATAGCAGGTGATAGTCACGTCGTCGGTAATCTCGCTCGCGGTGTCGTACAGCGCCTTGCCGATGTCCCAGCGCTTGTCGTCGGTGATTATCGCACACGATTCGTCCGCTTCGAGTGCCATACACTGCTCGACGGCGGTTCTCGCGGCGTCGTCCAGACTCATACCAGGGCGGTTGCGCTCCGGGGCGGTTAGGTGTTCCCTTTTAGTACGGTCGGATGCGCTATCTCTCGGTTCCCCGAGAGGTGAATTCGCCCGAAAACCCGCGAATTACTCGCTATCGAGTTGTTTTCCTGCATCGTCGCTCGAAACCGTTTTAGCCGCGGGGGTTGGAGCGGCAGATGTACATGCTACAGGTCGGCATTAACGGGTACGGGACTATCGGGAAGCGAGTCGCTGACGCCGTTCGGGCGCAACCGGACATGGAAGTCGTCGGTGTCGCAAAAACCCGGCCCAATTTCGAGGCCGAGGGAGCCGTCGAGAACGGCTACCCACTCTACGCCGCTATCGAGGAACGGGCGGACCGGTTCGACGACGCGGGAATCGAACTGGCGGGAATGGTCGAGGAACTGGTCGAGGCGGCCGACGTCATCGTCGACGCCTGTCCGTCCGGCATCGGCGCGGACAACAAATCGCTGTACGACGAGTACGACACGCCCGCGCTCTATCAGGGCGGCGAGGACGCGAGCGTCGCGGACACGAGCTTCAACGCGCGTGCCAACTACGACGAGGCGGTCGGCGCACAGCACGTCCGCGTCGTGTCGTGTAACACGACCGGACTCTCGCGACTCGTCGCGCCCCTCCGCGAGGAGTACGGCGTCGAAAAGGTTCGCGCGACGCTCGTCCGCCGTGGCGGCGACCCGGCCCAGACCGGGCGCGGTCCCATCAACGACATCGTTCCGAACCCGGTGTCGCTGCCGTCGCACCACGGCCCGGACGTGAAGACCATCTTTCCGGACCTCGCCATCGATACGCTCGGACTGAAGGTTCCGGCGACGCTGATGCACATGCACAGCATCAACGTCTCGCTCGAAGCCGAATCGGACGCCGAGGAGGTGCGCGAACTGCTCGAACGCCAGTCCCGCATCTTCGTGATTCCCGAGCACATGGACATCGACGGCGCGGGCAAGCTCAAGGAGTTCGCCATGGACAGGGGTCGGCCCCGCGGCGACTTCTGGGAGAACTGCGTCTGGGGCGAATCCGTCTCGATGGAAGGAAACGACCTCTACCTGTTCCAAGCCATCCACCAAGAGAGCGACGTGGTTCCCGAGAACGTGGACGCCATCCGTGCGGTAACGAACGCCGCCGACGCCGAGGAGAGCATCGAAACGACGAACGACGCGCTCGGTATCGGCTTCTAACCAACCGCTTCTGACCGTCGATTCGACGGTCCGTTTTTCCTGGGACGGCTGGACGGTATTCGTTCATACGTCCGAGTAACGCCGACAACTCGTAGAGCGGTCCCGTTATTCACCGCGAAGAATTGTGACAGATGGTAACAAAGGACATATAGATTGTGAATTGTCATCAATCAGCCCCGGATTCCGCCATTCGAAACACGGGGCGAAACGTTTACCGACGCGTATCCGCGACCGCGGCAGACGTCCTACGCCCCCGATTTTCCACGTTACCGACGTTTAGGTTCGAATTCCGTCGTTCACAAACGGCGCAAACGAACTCAACGATGCTACCCGTTCATTTACGGCACCCTCGATGAGCCACGATGGGTGGGGCGGACAGCACCGCGGACAGGTGGTGTCCAGTAACGGACTCTCCCGCCCGGAGAGAAAAACAATGAGAAAAGCACTCAAGATCCTGCTCACGATGACCGTCGTGGGAAGTTTGTTCGCAGTCGGATTCGCGGGTAACGCGGCGGCACTCGCCGACGACAACCAAGTACAAGTAAGCGGCCAGTACGCGAGTTCTGACGTCAGCCAGACCCAGTATGTCGCGCAGGGTAACGCCAACTCGCAAGAGGACAACTATGCGGTTTCGGCCGCGGGCAGCATCGGTGGCGATGCGGAATCCGACGACGCAACGGCCATCCAAGCGAGCTACCAGAGCAACGAGAACGCGCAGGTCGCCTGGTCCAACGCCCAGAACTTCAACTGGCAGAACCAGGACGACTAATCGACACGTTCGCGGATAGCGGCATTTTTTCAGACGGGAGGCGAGTCAGTGTTCCGAAAGGTCGGACGTGAGTCCGATTCGTCGCAACGGAATCGGAACGGTTGACGCCTGTCCAAAACCTTTTGCCCGGGAAGGGCTTAGCCTCAGGTATGCGACGAGACGACCGCGACGACCCCTTCGACGATCTCTTTCGAGAGATAGAGCGCATGATGAACGATATGATGGGCGGCAACGTCGATATGCAGGTCGATACCGGCACGACCGGATTCGGTGCCGACACGCACGTCGACATCCACGAAGACGACGAACTGATCCGCGTCATCGCCGACCTCCCCGGCGTCGAGAAGAACGACATCGACCTCAAATGCGACGGCGAATCGATGACCATCAGCGCCGCCAGCGACCACCGCGAGTACGACGAGCGCATCGCGCTCCCGGCGCGCGTGGACGAGAGTTCCGCGAAAGCGACTTACAACAACGGCGTCCTCGAAGTCACGTTCGAGAAGACGGACGAATCAGCGAACATCAGCGTCGAGTAGTCCGAACGAGTTCGGCGAGGCGGTCGTAGAATCCATTTTCGTACTTCGTTTCCGCGTCTATCGTCGGCCGCGCGTTCGTCTCGTTGACGACCACCCGGTCGCCGACGGCGAGCAGGTCGACGCCGCAGAACGGAATCCCGAGCGTCTCCGCCGTCCGTTCCGCGATATCCCGGAACTCCTCGGATAAGCGGACACCGCCCGCCTCGGCACCGCGATGGACGTTGTGTTTCCAGCGTCCGGCGGTCAGCGCGTCCTCGGACAGTCGCCGCTCGACCGCGCCGACGTACTCGCCGTCGACGACCATCGCGCGGTAATCGACGGCCTCCGGGAGGTACTCCTGCACGAGGAACGATTTGTCCCCCGTCGCGCGGTAGTCGTGGACGAGGTTCAGGTAGTCCACCACGCCGAGGAAGGAATCAACGTCGTCCACTTTTGCGATTCCGGTTCCCCGCGTCGTGGAGTTGGGTTTCACCACGACCGGCGGGTCGAACGCCTCGAACGCGTCCACGATGTCCGCCTCCTCGACGGGGTTCGAGACGACGACGGTCTTCGGGACCGGAATCCCCGCTCGGCCGAGTCGGGCGATGACACCGCCCTTGTTCCGCGATGTGAGGACGGCCTCGCGGTCGTTCACCCACGGGACGGCCAACAGCCCATCGACCACGCCGCCCTCCATCATTCGTGACGGGTAGACGAAGCCCGCGTCGAACTCGTCGGGACCCCACGGCGGGTCGGCGAGGTCGAACGTCCGCGACTCGCTCGGAACGTGGCGGACCCTGATTCCGCGCTCCGCGAGCGGGTCGCGGAGTCGCTCGAACGTCTCCTTTCGATAGGCGACCGCCAAATTCAGCATTGGCTATGGATTGGCGTCGGCCGATAAAAAGTTCGTCCGTCTCGTTCGTGTGTCCGTCCCGTTCGTCCCGCCCCCCATCCGCCCTGTTCGTGTACCCACCTCGCCCCATCCGCCCCGTCCGTCCTGTCCCGCTCCGCCGTTCTCACTCGACGCGTTCGAATCGGTGTCTGTACACCGTCGCGCTGTCGTCCCATTCGAAGTCGTCGTGGGCGTGATTAAGACGCTCGCGGTAGGCCTCCAAGTCCTCCGAGCCTTCGGCTTGTGCGTCCTCGTCGGTCAAATCGCCGAGTTTTCGCTCGCTCACTTCGACGACTTCGAACGTCTCGCCGTCGATGTCGAAGGTGTCGCCTTCCTCGGCGTACGGGTTGCCACGGTGGAGTTGCGAGATTCGACCCGCCGTGACCGCCTGCTGAATGTGCGGTGCCGGGAGTAGCGTGTCGGCGTCGATTCGAGCCATACGGCTTCGTTCGGTTTCCAGCGAAAAAACGACTAGCCTTTCAGCACGCCGCCGATGGCACCGCCGACCGCGCTGTCGAGCGCCAGCAGGAACGCGACGAAGACGGCCGCGAAGAAGAGGCCGATACCGCCGAACAGCGACCCGACCGGGCCGCCCGCGAGGCCGCCGACGATGGTTCCACCCAGTCCGAGGAACAGGGCGACGATGACGCCGCCGATGGACCCGGCGAGCAGGCCGTGCCAGAAGCCGCTTCCCAGTCCGCCGCCGGCGACGTAGCCAGCGGCGAACCCACCGGCGAGTCCCGCCGCGACGTGTCCGATTCCGGGGAGAGCGAACGCGACGATACCCGCGAGGACGGAGACGACGAAGCCGACGAAGACCGCGTACCAGTTGGTCATGGGTACATACGTTGGAAGGCGGAAAACAAAAGTCTCTCGCCAAAATCGGCTCGCACGACGGTATGAACGCCCTTTTAAGGGGCGAGAGCATACGAATGCCCATGATTTTCGAGACCCTACCGACGACGCCCACGTCGGAGGAACTCATCGACAAGGCGTTCTCGCGGGCGACACGAGCAGGCCGGGCCAAGAGCGGCATTCAGGCCCAACAGTCCATGCTCCAAACCGCCTCGAACATCCTATCGGACAATCTGCAGAATATCGTCACCGCGTGGCCGGACTTCGAAGAAGTGGACCCGTTCTACTACGAACTGGCCGACGCCGTCGTGAACGTTGACGAGGTTCGAAAGAGCCTGTCGGAAATCCAATGGGCCTCCCGCAAGACGAAGGACATCGGCCGCGAGTACCAGGGAAAACTCCGCGGCGACATCAACTACGCCCGCAAGGTTCGAAAGCAGGGGTTCGCTCGCCTCGCGTCCGTCGTGGAGGAAGTCGAGGACGACCTCGACCGTATCAACGCGGCGCGAAACGACCTTCGGGACCTCCCGGACATCAACCCGGCCGACCCGACCGTGGTCGTCGCAGGGTATCCCAACGTCGGAAAGTCGTCGTTCGTCAACACCATAACCAACGCGCGCAACGAAATCGCGGAGTATCCCTTCACCACGAAGGGGATTCACGTCGGTCACTTCGAGCGCGACCACATTCGCTACCAAATCGTGGACACGCCGGGACTGCTCGACCGACCCGCGGACGAGCGAAACGGCATCGAATCGCAGGCGGTATCGGCGCTCACGCACCTCGCCGACTGCATCCTGTTCTTCGTGGACCCGAGCGCCTACTGTGGCTACCCGCTCGACGCCCAACTCGAACTCCGCGATTCGGTCGAAGAGCAGTTCGGCGACGTGCCCGTCCTCACCGTCTGCAACAAGTCCGACCTCTCGACCGACGTGGAGGCGGACCAGTACATGAGCATCGAGGAGGACGAGAACGTCACGGGGACGCTCGACGCAGCCGTCGAAGCCATCGGCTACGAACCCGAACTTCCGTTCGACGGGTAGGTAGAGCCCGATTCGACGACCTGATAATCCTGATACCGAACGCGAACTTCGGGTGAGCGCCCCGTTCGTTCCCCGATTCGGCGTTGGATTTGTTGCGCAAGGCGAGGGTACGACCGACCGGACGTCCGACTCACCGTGACCGTGACCGTTCGGGGGCCGGAAAGCCCGTCGTAGCTGGTTCGCACCGCCACCGCATCGAGCGCGTCGTAAGACGGACGTTGGAGGACGTCATCGACCGCGCTGGCCGCTCCGCGCTCGAACGACAGTTGAACGGTAGTGCCGAAAAGGACGCCACCGGCGACGAGGAGCAACACGACCAGTTCGGCTATCCGCACACCGTTAGACGGCATCGAAAGCTGGTTTTCGTCGGACCGGTAGCCGAGGTAGCCGAGCGTGACGATAGCGGCGACGTTGATGAGCACGACGGTTACGATGAGCAAGACGGCCGCACCGAACGCGACGACGAGGGTTCCCCAAACGAGAGCGATACCGACGACGGCGGCGGCCGGGAGGAGGGCAGCGGCGATCATGACACCGACGAGCGCCGTGGGACCTTTCGTCGTGAGCGCGAAGGTGGCGGCGGACCCCGCCGCCAGACCGACGGCAACCGTGATGAGCGTCGGTGCGAGGCGAACGCTCACCAGTTCTATCGAGGAGAGCGCGAGTCCGGTCGGGATGAAACCGGTGAAACGGAGAACGAAACTGAACAGGGTCGCCGTGCCGACGGCGGCGACGAGACCGATGACTTGGAAGCGAACGCTGTCGGTGAGCATCCGCTTGTCACCGATGACGGCACCGACGCTGGTCGTGAGAACCGGGCCGACCAGCGGCGCGATGACCATCGACCCCACGACGACCGCCGGGGAATCGACGAGCAACCCACCGGCGGCGATAACCGCCGACAGGACGACCAACGCGACGTACGAATACAGGTCGTGTGACAGGTCCCGCGCTTTCGACCGGAGTTCGGGGGCGGCAAGCGGCGAGAAATCGCTCGCGTATCGATTTTCGAGCAGTTCCATGGTCCCGGTTTCGGCCGTTTCCGCGGCTCCCACGACGATATACGACTCCTCGTCCAGCCCGGCCTCGTGGAGTCCGTCGAGTACGTCGTTGACCGCATCGGTCGGAAGGGGAAACTCGACCAGTAGGCCGCCGTCGGCGACACCCGACGCGGCGGTGATGACGTAATCGACGTCCCGGCCATTGAGCACCCCGAGAACGGCGTCCTGTCGCTCCCCGGGGATGAAAACGTGTATCAGGCGCACGGGACGACAACTACATACCCGACCAAAAGGGTTCAGGCCGACACGTCGTCCGTTTCGACGTACCGAATCTGAACCCCGACCGAGCGGCCCGTCCGCTGGACGATTCGGTCGTGGATTCGGTCTGCGAGGTCCGGGTACTGCTCGTCCCGCGGACGACCGACGGTGACCACGACGCGATGTGGTTCGCGGAACGGAAGATTCCGCGTGTAGGTGGTCTTGCCGAGCGGGAACGTCTGGCGGTACTGTACCTGCATCTGGAGCCGTTCCGCCTGCTGATACTGGGGCTGCTCGAAGACGTTCGTCACCGCCCTATCTGCTCCCTGCTCGAACTGCGCACCTTGATACGAGAAGTAGGTGACGCCGCCGAGAAAGACCGAGAGAACGGCGAGGGCGACGACGAGGGCCCCGATTCGTTTGATGGCTTCCTCTCGGGAGCGCTCCAGTTTGAACCAGCTCTTCGGCCGATACCCCATGTACTGGAGCGTCACTATGGCCGAGAGGTTGATCGAGAGGACGTTAACGAGGACGAGGACCCCAGCACTCAACGCGACCACCGGACTCCCCCACGCGATGCCGATGCCGACGGCGGCGGCGGGCGGAATGAGGGCCGCGGCGATCATAACCCCGACGAGGGCGACCGATACGCCCGCGGCCAGACTGATAACGCCCGCCGAACCCGCGCCGAGCGCGACGATGAGCGAGAGGAAATCCGGAGTCAGCCGCCCGCTTATCTGCGATATTACCGTGATATCCGTGTTCGGTGGAAAGAGGTAGAGAACTCTGACGAGGAATGCGAACAGCGTCGCGCTACCGATAGAAATCGTGACACCGAGCAGTTGCAATTTGACGCCGCGGCGGAACAGGTTGCTTTCGTCCAAAACCGTACCCACGCCCGTCGAGAGCGCCGGGCCGACCAGCGGCGCGATGACCATCGACCCCACGACGACCGCCGGGGAGTCGAGCAGCAACCCCGCCGTGGCGACGACGGCACTCACGACGGTCATGAAGACGAACGTCCGAAACCGGGGCGACAGTTCCCGCGCCTGCGTCAGGATTTCGTCGCGCGCGATGCGGTCGCCGCCGTTTTCCGCCTCGTAGCGTTTCGCCAGTTGCTCGAACTCGCGCGACGTATCGGTTTCGGCGTCGATGATGACAGTGTGAGCCTCGTCGCTCAGCCCCGCATCGTGAAGCTTGTCGATAACCGGCTGCACGGCGTTCTGTGGGAGTGGAAACGTCGCAATCGCGGTATAACGGTGACCACCCGTTTCATCGGTCAGAAAGAAATCGATTCCCTCCGAGTCGAGCGTCTCGACGACCGTTTCTCGCTCGCCCGTCGGGATGGATACCTGTACGAGTCGCACAGTCACCGATGGGGTTTGCAGATTGATATAATCGCGGGCCGATAGTCGGTTATTTCATGTCAAAGTGACGGTCTATTTCTCTCGATACCGCGGCGAGGCGCTTCGTCGATGCCGACGTAACGGATTTGAACGGAGACGTCCCGGCCCGTTCGTCGATAGAGGCGGGCGCGAAGACGTTCCGCCAGTCCGGGATAGCGTTCGTTTGTCGGTTTGCCGACGGTAACGATGACCTCCCGCGGCCGATGAAACGGGACGGCGGGGTCGCGGTACTTCCGAGGGAGCGGGACGGACGGTCCGTACCGGACGTCGATTTCGAGCCGTTCTCCCCCGGAGTATCGGGGCAATTCGAGCACGGCGTCGGTCGTCGTCCGAACGCTCCGTTCGAACTGCGCGTCCTGAATCGACGAGTACGTCACCCCGCCGAGGAAGGCCGACAGGAGGACGATGACGACGACGAGGAGCGAGACCCGTTTGACCGTCTCCCCGCGGGAGTGCTGGAGTTTCAGCCATTCCTTCGGGCGATAGCCCATGTAACGGAGCGTGAGAAGGGCGGAGAGGTTGATGGCCAAGAGGTTGACCAGTACGAGGATGCCCGCACTGACGGTCACAACCGGTTCCCCCCACGCGATGCCGATGCCGACCGTGGCGGCGGGCGGGATGAGCGCCACGGCGATCATGACGCCGACGAGAGCGGTCGAGGCACCGGCCGACAGGCTCACGATACCGGCGATTCCCGCGCCGAGCGCGATGATGAGCGACAGGAAATCGGGGGAGATTCGGATGGCGACCTCCGGAATTCGCGTCACGTCCGTCCCCGGCGGAAACAGCGGGATAAACCGAACCAGCGTGGCGAATGCGGCGGCGCTCGCTATCGAGAGAACGACACCGAGGACCTGTAACCGCACGCCACGTCGAAACAGGTCTCGGTCGTCGAGGACCGTCCCGATACTGGCGGACAGCGCCGGGCCGACCAGCGGCGCGATGACCATCGACCCCACGACGACCGCCGGAGAGTCGAGCAACAGCCCCGCCGTGGCGACGACCGCGCTCACGATCGTCATCGTGACGAACGTTCGGAGGCTCGGCGAGAGTTCGCGGGCATGGATGCGAATCTCCTCGCGGGCGATGCGAATCCGACGACCTCGTTTCGCGGTGTAGCGCTCGACGAGTCGCTCGAAACGCGTCGAGATGTCCACCTGGGCATCGATGATGATGACGTGGGCTTCCTCGCTGAGTCCGACATCGCGGAGTTCGTCGACGACGGGTTGCACCGCGTTTTGCGGCAGCGGAAACGTGATAATCGCGGCGTAGTCCTCTCTTCCCCCACGTCCGCTCGTCTCCTCGGTGATGTAGTAGTCGATATCCCTCGCTTCCAGCGTTTCGATGACCAACTCCCGTTCTCCCAGCGGGATGGCGATTTCCACGAGACGCACAACCCGAACACGACACACGGAACAATAAGTCCCGCCGGGTGAGACGGCGGGATTCCGTCGCGGGAAACAGCGGAGTCTCGCCGCGGGAAACCATGGCCGTTAAGCGTCGAGAGGCGAACGGACGACTATGTTCGAAAATCGACCCGACAGGGACGCCGAAGTCGTGTTCGTCGGGCGCTCGAACGTCGGCAAGTCCACGCTGATGCGCGAGTTGACGGGCCACAGTTTCGAGACCGGCGGCAAGCCCGGCGTCACGCGCCAACCCAATCACTTCGACTGGGCCAGCGAGGATTTCATGCTCACCGACCTGCCCGGATTCGGGTTCATGTCCGGCGTCGAGGAGGACCGACGGGAGCGGATAAAGACCGACATCGTGGAGTACATCGAGGAGAACGCCGAGAAGGTGTTGGTCGGCGTCCTCGTCGTTGACGGCAAGAGCGTCATCGACATCATCGACCGCCACTCCGGCGAGGACGAAATCCCGCACGACGTGGAAATGTTCTACTTCCTCCGCGAGGTTGGAATCCCCGTCGTCGTCGCCGTGAACAAGATGGACAAGGTGGACGACGAGGACGAGCGACTGAACGACCTCTGTGACCGCCTCGGCCTTCACCCGCCGTGGAAGCAGTGGCAGGACACTATCGCCCCCATCAGCGCCAAGCGCGGAAACATCAGTGCGCTGACCGAGGCCGTGAAGACCCACCTGCACGAACAGAAGCGCGACGATCTGTTCAAGTTCTTCTCCTAGGCGGGTTTTCGGCGGTCGGTCGCGTATCAGTTGGTCGGGCACTGGTCGGTTTGGTCCCGGTATCACGTATAAAGGTTCGGAGGGAAGCAGGGGTTGCGAGGGCGGAGAGTACTTTCTCGAAAAATGCCGCCACGCTCGCTACGAATTGTACTTGGGAACGATGTAATTACAGAGAAGTGGACTTCGAAATCCCCCGCCGCGCGGTCGCTGTGCAAGATATCCGCGCTCCCCGCACAACCCGCGCGGATAGTAGCTTGCACGGCAGACCACGATGAACGCGAGTTCAGTCGGAGCGAAGCTCCGACAGCGTCCCCCTCACTCCGTTCGCGGGACCAAGCGGCCCCTTTCATCCCCGCGAGGAACGAGCGGGGAGTTGAAAGGCGGAGCCTTTCAGAAGCCCCGCCCGCGACCGCACTGCAGCAGCCACACCCTCCCCAACCGATTGCGTTCCTCACGAGAACTTCGTTGCGGTACCTGCGGGCCACGGCCGCAGGTCAGCGAGACGCGTCGCGTCTCGCAAGTCTCATCCCTCGCACGACTTCAGCGAGACGACGCGGCCGAGCAGGGCCGCGTCGTCTCGCCAGCACACGCCACGTGGTTCGTTCAGTTAGCGAGAAACGTAGAAACTCACCCGAGCAGTTTCGCCTCGGCCTTCCGGAGGTGTTCGAGGAGCGTGGTTTTGGAGACGTCCATCTCCTCGGCCAGTTCGGATGCCGTCACGTGCCGCGGCCAGTCGTAATAGCCGCGTTGGCGGGCGAGTTCGAACACCTCGCGCTGGCGCTCCGAGAGGTCGTCGGTGCGGAGGACGCCAGCGCCTGCTTCGGCGGTTGCGACGTGACGGACGCGGATTTCGGCGTCCATCTCCTCGCAGACCGCCTCGATTCGGTCGTGCAGTTCGTCCTTCTCGACCTCGACGATGACGGTCCAGTACTCGCGCCCGCCGTACATCCGCACCGGTTCGTCGGGGATGAACCCGCGCGAGACCAGCGCGTCGTTGATGCTGTTGCCGAGGTCGTAGTGGACGACGATACCCCTGCTCGCGCTGCCGAACGCAATGGAGTCCTCGGTGGCGTGCGGATGGTCGGTTTCCCACACGGAATCGGTCAAGTCGGAGTCCCGAATCGCCGCCACGAGTTCGTCCACCTCCTCGCGCGTGTTGCCGTAGACGGTGAACCGCCCGGTCGCCAGTCCGTCGATGGTGTGGACGCCGTGGCCGAGGAGTCCCGCCGCCCGGCCCTCGGTGACTTCGAGCGTCCAGCAGTCGGGATGCCAGATGTCGAGGGTCACCCGAAGTCCGGCGTGCTCCGCTGTGGTCATCTGATGTGATACACGGATGAGACGAGCAAAAACGTATGGCAAGGAGAATGACATACGTTGACATGGACTCGGCTCTGAAATCGGGACCGGGCGTCGGCCCCCCTTCTATGAAAGGGGGTAATGTTTTGCCCCGTTATGCGCCTGTGTAGCACATGAACCTCCGGGACGCGTTCGACGCCCCCGCTCTAGCACTCGTTCTCGCCGAGGGAGCGTTCGGAACGATGGACGGAAAGACGGCCAACGGCGTCGTCATGCACAGCGAACTGTTCGACGCACAGGCTGTCATCGACTCGACGCACGCCGACGAAGCCGCCAGCGACGTTCTCGGACGTGCGGACGTCCGCGACGTACCGATAGTCCCTTCGACCGAGGACGCGCTCGAACGCGCTCCCGACGCCGAGGCGCTCGTCATCGGGGTCGCTCCCGCTGGCGGTGCGCTCCCGGACGAGTGGGTGAACGACATCGAGGAGGCCATCCGCGCGGGGCTGGATATCGTCTCGGGTCTGCACGTCTTCCTCTCCGAACGGGAGCGATGGCAAACCCTCGCGGACGAACACGGCGTCACCCTCTTCGACGTGCGAAAGCCGCCGGGCGAGGACGACCTTCGCGTCGGCGACGGGACCGTGGACGAGGCGGACGCGCAAATCGTGCTGACCGCCGGGACGGACTGTGCGGTCGGCAAGCGGACGACGACGTTCGAACTCTATCGGGCCGCCGAGCGCGCCGGACTGAACGCCGGGTGGGTTGCGACCGGCCAGACGGGAATCATGGTCGGCGCGCATCGCGGCGTCGTCATCGACCGCGTTCCGGCGGATTTCACCGCTGGCGTGGTCGAGGACCTCGTGTCGGCCGTCGCCGAGGAGCACGATATCGTCTTCGTGGAGGGCCAAGCCTCGCTCACCCACCGCGCCTATTCGAGCGTGACGCTCGGACTCCTGCACGGCGCGTGGCCCGATGCGGTCGTGCTGGTGGACGACCCCGACCGGGACCGACGGACCCACTTCGACCAGTGGCCGGTCGCGGGCGTGGAAGCGGAGCGCCACCTCGTGGAGGAACTCTCGGACGCGACGGTCGCCGCCGTCTCGACGTGGGGCGACCCCGCCGAAATCGACTGCGCCGTTCCGGCGGCGAACGTCTACGACGAGAGCGGCGCGGACGACCTCCTCGCGGCGGTCCGCGAGGCGCTCTAATGCGAATCGAACGCGCGTCGGTCGAACCGCTCGACCTGCCGCTCCGCGAACCGTTCGAAATCTCGCTCAGCACGCAACACCGGGCGAGCAACGTGCTGGTGACGGTCGAAACCGAGGACGTGACCGGCTACGGCGAAGGCTCACCCCTGACGCCGGTGACGGGCGAGACGCAGGAGGCGGCGCTCGCAACCGCTCGCGCCGCGACGACGTTGCTCGAAGGGAAGTCTCTCGCCGACTATCGAAGCCTCGTTACCGAAGTCCGGGAGACGTTTCCCGGCATGGTATCGGCGCTGTTCGCGGTCGAAACCGCGATTTTTGACGCCTACTGCCGCGAACGAGGGATGGCCCTCTCGGAACTGTTCGGCGGCGCGCCTACCCCCGTGACGACCGACTTTACCATCGGCATCATGCCGCCGGAAGACGCGCGGGACGGCGCGGCGCGGGCGGCGGACCGCGGGTTCGACCAGTTGAAGGTGAAGACGGGGACGACCGTCGCGGAGGACGTCGCCCGCATCGCCGCGGTGCACGAGGGGGCACCCGACGCGGAACTGACGGTGGACGCGAATCAGGGATGGACGCCGAAGGAAACCGTCGCGTTCGTGGACGAACTCGATTCGCGGGGCATCGACCTCGCACTGGTCGAACAGCCGACCCCCGCGGCGGACGTACCTGGACTCGGGCGGACGCGGGACGCCGTATCGGTCCCGATTGCGGCGGACGAGGCGGTGTTCACGCCGGAAGACGCGATTCGAATCGTCCGCGAGGACGCGGCGGACGTGATAAACGTGAAACTCGGCAAGTCGGGACTCCTCGCCGCGCGGGACATCGCCTCGATAGCCGAAGCCGCGAACGTCGAACTGATGGTCGGATGCATGCTCGAAAGCGCCATCGGGATCCACGCCAGCGCCCACCTCGTCTCCGGAATCGGATCGTTCTCGCACGTCGATTTGGACGGCAACCTCCTCATCACGGAGGACGTGATTCCGTCGGACGGAGGACCGACCATCGATATTTCGGGGGCGGGACACGGAGTCGTACCGAACGGAATCGAGTAACTCGGCAGACCACCGCGTGACCCCGAGTGACTCGGTATCATTCGACAGACGTGTCACCGTTTGAAAACCCCTTTAGCCACCAATCACCCACTCCGGCCTAATGAGTTACAAAATCGGCTTGGTCGGGAAACCCTCCGTGGGGAAATCGACCTTCTTCAACGCCGCGACGATGAACGACGTGCCGGAGGGTTCCTACCCCTTCACGACGATCGACCCGTCTATCGGCGAAGCCTACGCCCGCGTCGAGTGCGCCGCTCCCGAATTCGACGAGTCTTGCACGCCCAGCGTCGGTTTCTGTGAGGAGGGGACGCGCTACGTCCCGACGAAACTCGTTGACGTGGCCGGACTCATTCCCGGCGCACACGAGGGCAAGGGCCTCGGCAACCAGTTTCTCACGGACCTGAACGAGGCCGACGTGTTGGTCCACGTCGTGGACTTCTCCGGCAAGACCGACATCGAGGGCGAACCCACCGAGGGCCACGACCCTCGCGACGACATCGACTTCCTCGAAAACGAACTCGACATGTGGTACCTCGAAATCCTCGAAAAGGGCATCGAGCGCTTCCGCTCGGGCTACGCCGGTGAGGAGAAACACGTCGAGGAGGATCTCGCGGAACAGATGTCGGCGTTCAAGACGAACAAGGACGAGATAAAGCAGGTCATCCTCTCGCTCGGCCTCGACCTCGACCCCGAGACGTGGGAGGACGAGGACCGCCAGGAACTCGCCCGCGAGATTCGCAAGCGCACCAAACCGATGGTCATCGCGGCGAACAAGATGGACACCTCCGCGGCGCAGGCGAACTACGAAGAGATAACCGCGGACCCCGAGTACGAACACCTGACCGTCATCCCCGCCAGCGCCCACGCCGAGAAGGCGCTCAAGAACGCCGCCGAACAGGGTGTCATCGACTACGACGCCGGAGATTCGGATTTCGAAATCACGGGCGACGTGAGCGAGGAACAGGAACAGGGCCTCGCCCAGATTCGGGAGTTCACCAACGAGTTCGACGGGACGGGCGTCCAGCGCGCCCTCGAAGCCGCGCTGTTCGACGAACTCGACCTCATCGCCGTCTTCCCCGGGTCGGCCAACGGCAGCGCCAGCGAGAAGGGCGTCTTCCGCGACTGCTTCCTCCTCCCCGGCGGTTCGACGGCCGAGGACTTCGCGTACCACCTGCACTCCGATATCGGAGATGGGTTCCTCCACGGTATCGACTGCCGGAGCAAGCGCCAAATCGGTTCGAGTTCCGAGTTGGACCACCGCTCCGTCGTGGAAATCGTTTCGACGAGTCAGTAACGACGGACTCTGCTGGTTGATTTTTCTCTCCTATATTCTTCCCCCGAATTTCGTGATTCGGTACGCTTGCTTAGCCGTGATTATGAGTTCACCGTGATTGCAGCGATTGAGAAACAACCCTCGAAAGCCCCCGCCACGCTCGCAGCCGTTCGGAAAATCGGGATGAGCGCTACTGACTAACCGCCGTGGCGCGTGCGCCAGCAGGCTCTCGGCCGCGATGGCCGAGAGCCTGCTTGGTTATCACGCGAGGGATGACTGAGCGAATGCGAAGGAATCGGTTGGGGAGGGTGTGGCCGTCGCGGTGCGGTTGGGGTTTCAGTGACGTCTGTCGTTGCAGTCATAGACAAACCAACACCACCTCCTTGCGAGCGAACGAGGGCTTCGTGTTCCCTAGCGACTGCAATCGTTCTGGAAGTGCGAACCTCGGATCAATCCACAGAAAATCACTATTCTCACCCACTTTCTAGTCTTCACACCGCACATGCTAGGGACGGGGACTAAGCGGGGACATAGGTGTATGTCATCATATGTCATCATCACACGGCAAAGACAGCAATAGCCTTTCGCGGGACATGGGCCTGTTCGGGGCGATGAGCACCGTCGTCGCGGGGACGCTCGGTGCCGGGTTGTTCGTCACGCTCGGCACGGCGAGTTCTACGACCGGACCGAGCGTCATCCTCGTGGTGGTCCTCTCCGGCCTGCTGGCGATGGCCATCGCGGTGAACTACAGTTGGATGGCGACCATCTTCCCGGCCGCCGCCGGGTCGTACGCCTACATCTCCCGGACGTTCGACAGTCGACTTCCCGGCTTCATCGTCACGTGGTCGAAGTGGTTAGGGTACATGGCCGCCGACGCCGTGCTCGCGCTCGGCTTCGGCAGCTATCTCCAAGTGTTCTACCCCAGTATCGACCCGACAATCGCCGGGTTCGCGCTCCTCACCGTCCTCTTTCTCGTGAACCTCGTCGGCACGAAGGAGTACAGCCTCTCGCAGAACGCCATCATGGCGGTGTTGATGCTTGCCATCCTCGTCCTCGTCATTCCGGGGTCGTTCCACGTGAACCCCGAGAACTACCAGCCGTTCTTCACCGGCGGCCGGAGCGGGTTCATCCAAGCCGCCGTCCCGCTGTTCTACGCCTACATCGGCATCGCAGTCGCGGGGCAGATGGGCGCCGAAGTGAAGAACCCGTCCAAGAACCTCCCGCTGGCGATGGTCGGCGGGACGCTCCTCCTCGTCGTCCTCTACGTCTGGACGGCCGCCGTCATCTACGGCGTCGTCGGCGACTACACCGTGCTGGCGAACTCCGAGCGGCCGCTTGCGACGGCCGCCGAATCGTTCCTCGGCGGGAGCGCCACCGCGGTCGTCGCGTTCGGCGGCCTGCTCGCAACGGCCTCCAGCGTCCACGCGGTGATGGCCGCGGGCATCAAGATGCCCTACTCGTGGTCGTGGGACGAGGTGTTCCCGAAACAGTTCTCCGCGGTGAGCCAGCGGTTCGGCACGCCGCACTACTCGCTCGCCACGCTGTACGTCGTCGCCGCCGCGCTGACGTTCTGGAGCGACGGCCTCGACGAGGCCATCGTCATCGCCACGTTCAGCTACCTCATCGCGTACGCCACCGTCTCGCTGACCCTGCTGTACGTCCGGGCGTCGCGTCCCGACCTCGTGGAGCAGGCGGGCTTCGACTACGGCTGGCTCACCCCCGTCACGGGTGTCGTGGCGACCCTCGGTGCGGTCGGTCTGCTGACGAAGGCCGCAAACTTCGGCGGACTGCCGGGCGCGTTCGGTGACTTCATCACCGGACTTCCAGGTGCGTTAGGCGACTTCTTCGCCGCGCCGTTGGCCGGAACCGTTCCGCTCGTGAGCGCGTTCCGCGCGACGGTGGTGAACGCGTACTGGACCGCGTTCGAGGCCGCACCCACGCTCCGCATCTACCTCCCGTGGATGGTCGTGGGACTCGGCATCTTCGCCGTCTACTGGCGGCTCGGAAACCAGCGCGGGACCGACGTCGGCGCGATTCTCAACACGCTCCCGGGCGTGGCGAGCGACGACCACGACCCGACCATCGGGGATGTGACCTCGGATGACTGAACCCGCTGAATCAGCTGAATCCGCTGAACCCGCTGAGTCCGCGGAACTCGCGCGAATCGACCCGGACGCGACCATCTCGCTCCTTCAGGAGATGGTGCAGATTCCCTCGCCGTACTTCGAAGAGCACGAACTGAGCGAGTTCGTGTACGACTGGCTGGATTCGCGCGACCTCGTCCCCGAGTACCACCACGTCAGCGAGCCGAAAATCACGGAGTACGAGGGCGACAACGTGCTCGCACGACTGGAGGGGAGCGACCCGGACGCGCCCACGCTCCTGCTCAACGCGCACATGGACACCGTGCTGTTGGTCGAGGATTGGGAGGAAGACCCCTGCTCGGGGCGCATCGAGGACGGCAAACTGTACGGACAGGGTGCCTGTGACATGAAGGGCGGCCTCGCCGCGGTCATGGTCGCCTTCGAAGCGCTGGCGAAATCGGACGTTGACCTCGCGGGCGACGTCGTTCTCTCCGCGGTGGTGGACGAGGAGGGACCGTACGGACTCGGCACCGACCGTCTCATCCGCGACGGCTACACCGACGACTACGACGCCGCCATCGTCACCGAACCCGGCCCGATTCTCGCACAGGAGGACATCGAAAATCCCGCGCTCCTCCTCGGCGCTCGCGGGCGCTTCCTCTACGACATCGAAGTGAAGGGCCACGCGGCCCACGGTTCGCAACCGCACAAGGGAACCAACGCCGTCGTGGACGCGGGGAAGGTCGCCGACGCGCTCTCGAACCTCGACGTGGGAAGCCACCCGAAACTCGGCGACGGATCGGTCTGTCCGCTCCTACTGGAGGGCGGTAGCCAGACGCTCTCGGTTCCCGAACGCGCTCAACTCATGGTCGACCGCCACGTCGTCCTCGGCGAAACGGAAGAAATCGTGCGCGAGCAGGCCGAGGCGGCAATCGCGGACCTCGACATCGAGAGCGAGGTGGAAATCGGCTTCCGCGAGTCGCCGGACCCCGGCATCAAGTACGGTCCCTACGTCACGCCGGAGGACCACGACCTCGTGACGTCGCTCGTCGGCGCGACGGAATCCGTCGCGGGCGTCGAACCGGAGTTCGGCTACTTCGCCAGCGTCGGCGACTTCAACTACCTCGGCGACCGAGCGGACCTCCCGACCGTCATCGTCGGGCCGGACGGCGAGAACATCCACGGCGCGGGCGAGTTCGTCTACACCGACGAAGTGGTCGAGACGGCGCGAATCGTGGCCGAGGGCGCGATGCGGTTCGTCGGGTCGGAGTAGCGTTTCGTCGAATCGGAGTAGAAACGTATCGCGAGGGAAACGGTTTCCCTGCCCTCAGTTCGCCGGTTCGATGTTCTGGTTCACGTGGAAGAAGTTGTCGGGGTCGTACTTCGCCTTGACCGCACGCAACCGTTCGTAGTTGTCGCCGTAACTGGCTTGTATCCGATTCTTTCCTTCCTCCATCATGAAGTTGATGTACGAGCCACCGACCGTATGCGGGTGGAGCGCATGCCAGTAGTCGCGGGCCCACTTGGTGATTTTCTCGTCGTTCGCCGGGTCGGCATCGACGCCCACGATAACCATCGACCAGTTCGCGTCACGAACGCTCCAGGCGGTCTCGTCCGGTGCGACGTCGTGGACCGCCCCGTCGATGGGATAGAGGTGCATCGTCGATTTCGGGGTCGGCACCTCCGCGAACCGTTCGTGGACGGCGATGGCGTCGTCGGTCAACTCGCGCACGTAATCTCCCTTCCAGTACCACTGGTCGCCCGGCGGGTAGAGGCCGTCGAACATGCCTTGGACCGCCGGATAGGGCATCGACTCGACGTGCTCGAATAACGGTTCGGCGACGTCGCGGGCCGACTGGAGCGCCGCGTCGGTTTCGGCTTCCGACCCCAGACAGCACCACATCAGCCCGCACACGTTCTCACCGTGGAGTTCTTCCGGGAATGGTTCGCCCGGCACCTCGGCGATCAGATAGAACGCGTACACGTCCTCCGGAGCTTGCGGTAGCCACTCGCGGTACCAGCGCATCGTCGTTTCGAGTTCCGATATCGGCCAGAACAGCGGCCCCCCGACCACCGTGTCCACCGGGTGCAACTCGTATTCGAACGAGACGACCACGCCGAAGTTGCCGCCGCCGCCCCGAAGCGCCCAGAACAGGTCCTCGTTCACGTCCTCGCTCGCGCGAACCAAGCGTCCATCCGCGAGCACGACGTCCGCGCTCAGCAGGTTGTCGATGGTCAGACCGTATTTCCGGGTCAGATAGCCGTGTCCGCCGCCGAGGGTGAGACCGCTGACGCCGGTCGTCGAGATGACGCCGCTCACGGTTGCGAGGCCGAACGCGTGGGTTGTGTAATCCACATCACCCCACGTGCACCCGGGTTCGACTCGTACGGTTTTCGCGTCCGGGTCAACATGGATACCCGTCATGCCCGACAGGTCGATGACCAGACCGTCGTCCACCAGTCCCAGACCGGGACCGCTGTGCCCCCCACTCCGGATGGCGGTGTCGAAGTCGTGCTCGCGAGCAAACTTCACGGCCGCCATCACGTCCGCGACGTTGGTACACCGAACGATGAGTCCGGGACGTTTGTCTATCATCGCGTTGTAAATCGTGCGCGCGTCGTCGAACTCCGGGTCGTCCGGCCGAATCACCGTCCCTCGAAGACCCTCCCGAAATCGTTCGATGGTCGTTTCGTCAGCGTCTTTCGCTGTCGTTGCCATTGTGTCCCCACCTCCGTCACGCCCATCCCGACACTGTTCGCGTCCGAACCACCATCACAGCGAGCGCTAGTTCTCCTACTTCACCCACAACGTTAGATGTTATCAACTGTCAAACGATGGCGGCTATATTCACAGAATCCACATCGCATTCGAACGAACTTCGATAAACGTCGCATGGCTCGGTCGGCGACTAGCCGGAAATCCCAACTGGAGACGGCCCGCCTACACGACTCGATTGGTGAGTTCCTCGTCGGCGTCGATGTGCAGCGTGTTCTCCCGGACGAGTTCCGCGATGTGGCGGTAGTAATCGACCTCCGCCGCGGCGGCGTGGGGCGTGACGATAACGTCGTCCATGTCCCACAGCGGTGAGTCCTCGGGGAGCGGTTCCTCCTCGAACACGTCGAGGGCGGCACCCGCGATGTCGCCGTCTCGCAACGCCGCGACCAAGGCGTCTTGGTCGGCACAGTCGCCGCGGGCCACGTTGATGAAGTAGGCGTCGTCGCGCATGGCGTCGAACTCCGCTTCGCCCATCAGTCCCTCCGTCTCGTCGGTGAGGGGAGTCGCCAGCGCGACGAACCGCGCGTCGGAGATGGCTTCGTGGAGGTCGTCGTTCGCGTACACCGTCCGAACGTGCGGTACCGACTCGGCGGACCGGCGAACGCCCGTAACGTGCATGCCGATGGCGTCGGCGCGCTTGGCGATTCCCTGCCCGAGGGTGCCGAGGCCGACCACGCATATCGGCTCGTGCTGGAGCGTGAACGGTTCGTCCCAGTCCGGACGGTTCCACTCGTGGGGGGCTTGCTGACGGGCGAAAGCGTGGAGGCGACGGGCGATTTCGAGCATGGTTCCCAACACGGTTTCGCCGACGCTCGTGCCGTGAATCCCCGTGCTGTTCGTCAGGATGATACCCGCTTCTTCGAGCTCGGAAAGCGGAAAGCGGTCGTACCCCGCCTGAATCGAGTGTATCCATTCGAGGTCGGCGTCGAGGAAGGACTCTCGATAGGCGAATGTGACGAGCGCGTCGCAGTCCGCGAGCGCGTCGCGGTCGCCGACCACCGCGACCGACGGGTCGAGCGCGGAGAGTTCCTCGCGCAACTGTTCGGGCGGGAAGACGGCTTCGACCGACTCGTGAATTCCGAGGTGGGAAATCTGCATGCGGAAGGGTACCAACGGCGTCGGAATGAATCTTCGGAAGGGGGAAGCCGGTACCGGCCAACCGCCACGCGGCATCGGTAGTTTACTGTCGGTTCGTTTCGAAGACGGCCGCAATGACGGGACGCGGCGACATCGGCGGATGGTCGTTCGAGGGACGCGAATGTACTGTCAAGAAACACCTCCTTCGCGAGGAGTTTCGGGTGACCGACCCGGACGGGAACACGCTGCTCACCACCGAACGCAAGGTCGCGGAGGGGCGGGCCACGTTTCCGTTTCAGGACGCCGAGGGAAACGCCGTCTTCCGCGTCGATTCGGGCCAGACGTTCGACGTCGAGGGGGAGTACACGCTCGTGGAATCGGAGACGAACGAGCCCGAACTCGTCCTCTCGCGGGAGTTGGACTTTCGCCGCCACCACTGGACCATCGACCGACCGGACGGGGAACGCATCGCCGAGTTGTCCTCCCGCCGGGGCATCGCTGGCGCGCTGAACACCGTCGTGGACGTTTTCTCGCCGTTTCCGCGCACGTTCGCCGTCACGGCGCCGAACGGCGAGCACGTCGGGACGATTTCGGGGCGACTCTCGCCGCGGACCGTCTACGACGTACGCATCGACCGTCCGGGTGCGGTTCCGCGGACGCCGCTCACCGCTGGCGCGGTCGCCGTCGCGGTACTCGAAAGCGTGTAGGAAGAGACGCCTCTCGGGGCGTATCGAAAGGGCGGCTCGGGGAAAATCCTCGTCACAAGGGGCTCGGAGGGGGTAACTTTCGTCACCGCCGCCCGAGCGGGAGTACCCGCCAGAGCGGTTTGACTCTTGCGCGTTGGGACGGCCGACCGCCGCCGTTCGCGGGTTCGAAATACCGCCGTTCGTCAGTCCGAAACCGTCCGCCAGTACGCGAAATAGAAGACGACGACGTACCCTGCGAGCGCCACGTTGAACAGCCTCCCTCGAAGCGAATTCGCGTTGGCGACGAGGTAGAGCACGAACGCGAGGGTCCCGACGCCGACCACCGCGAGGAGGCGGTCGATTTTTTGGACGAGAAATCCTTTCGACTCGGAGAGCGCGGATTTGGACCAATCCATCGTCACGGAGTATCTTTCATCCATCGTGATAGTTCTTTCAATTCCGAAGCCACCTCCTCGATGTCATTCCGACGGAGGACGCCGCGCTCGGTGACGTAACCCGAGACGAACGCCGCGGGCGTCACGTCGAACGTGGGATTCAGGACCGAGAGGTCCGCGCCGCCGTCGTACACCGCGTCCGACGGGCCGTCTTCCAACACGAGGTCGTCCTCGGTTCGAACCTTGTCGGTGGCGGTGGCGACGGACACCGGCACGTCCTCGTGGGCCGCCGCGAGCGCCGCCCCGCGGGTGCCGGTCTTGTTCACCACGTCGCCGTTCGGGAGGACGGAATCGGCTCCGACGACGACGCGGTCCACATCCTCCGTCGCCAGCACGTGCGCTATCGCGGCGTCGGTGTGAAGCGTCACGTCAGTTCCCTCGGCCAGCGACTCCGCGACGCCGACGCCTTCGCGGGCGGGACGGGATTCGGCGACGAACGCGCGGTCGGCGGCGCGAAGCGCGTCCAGGACCGTCCCGGAGCGGGAAAGCGTGAGGACGGCTTCGTCCGCGATTCGCTCGCGGGCGTTGCTCGTCGCCTCCTCGTCCACGCGATAGGCACGTTCGATTCCCTCGGTTGCGGCGCGTTCGACCGCCTCGGGGGTTCGTCGGTCGCTCGCGTCGGCCACGACGCGGTGCACGCGGTTCGCCAGCGCGGCCATGCTCGGCCGGGCGTCGAGGAGGTCCGCCGCGAGTCGAGTTAGTTCGTCCCAGTCGCCGCCGCGGACGGCGCGCACTCCGGCCCGGTCGCGGAGGACGTCGAGCGCCCGGACGGAGACGTACGCGGACCCGTGTTCGGCGTCCTCCGCGACGGACTGGACCGTCGGCGCGATGCGGTCGTAGGAGGTCCAGAGGTCCGGTACCGTCTCGCGCCGGAGGATTTCGGTCGGGGGAACCCACGCCGTCTCGGTCGTCTCCCAATCCGCGGTCACGTCCCGACTCGTACAGTCGAACAGGTACGGGTGAACGACCCAGCGCTTGTCGAGCGAGTCGTCGTCCACGTCGAAGGTGTCCCCGGCGCGGACGAACGTGCAGGCGGAGAGCAATCCGGTTTCCTCCTCGATTTCCTCGCGGGCGAGCGCGTCCGGGTCGCCCTCCGCGTGTCCGGCGACCCCGCCCCACTGCCCCGAATAGGACCCGACGTCATCGCTTCTCCGGAGGAGCAACACCGCACCGCGGTTGCGCAGAAAGCAGGTGACGACGTGGGTTTCGTCCATGCGAAGGGAGACGGGCCAGTGGCAGTTGAACCCTCGGGCGAGAGGAGCGGCGTCGAATGGGCCGCCGATTCAGCGGTCGTACGCGGCGACGGTCTTCCCGTATCCTGCGACGACCGCGTCGTCGAGGAGAACGGGACGCATCGTGGCGCGGTCGGGTAGGTCGTACTTCGTCAGCCGTTTGCCACCGGTGGCGAAGACGGAGAGGTTCTTTCGAAACTCGCGGTTCCCGCGGTCCGTCTCGACTTTCTCCATGGTCTCGGCGACGATGCCGTCCTCGGTCACGGTGAGGGGGGTCCCGTAGTTGACGCGCGTTCGCCAGCGCTCTACGCCGGTATCGAGGTGGAAGGCGATAAGGTACGTCTCGGTCTCGAACACGGTTCGGCGATGGTTCGAGTAGAGCGACAGCACGGCGTAGACGGTCGAGTCGGTCACCGCGGGAACGGTATCCACGGACGCGATCCAACTGCTCTCGGTCTGCCAGCGTATCGAGCCGTCCGTGGCGTCGAGGGCGGTCATCCCGCCCCGAGTAGCGACGAGAACTGAATCCCCGCGGTGTGTCAACCGTGCCCCCTTCCCGATCTCGCACCGCCAGAGCGTCGCCCCGTCGTCCGCGTGGTAGGCGCGGACGACCCCGGACGGCGACGCGGCGAAGACGCGCTCGCCGTCGGCGGCGATGGACGCCCGAACGGTACCGAACGGGCGGAGCCAGCGAATCCGTTCGGCGGCCAAATCGAGCGCGAAGACGACGTATTTGCCGAACTCGTCGCTGTAACCGACGCCGAACAGGGACGACCCGGAAACGACCGGAGCGTAGTGGCCGAGCGCCAAGTATCCGGTTCGAAGCCGCGTTTGGGAACTGCCGTCGAGCGCGACGGCGCGGACGATGCCCTCGGATTCGACGAGGGCGCGGTGGTCGTAAACGACCGGGGGCGTCTTGACCTGTATCAGTTCGGCGAGTCGTTGGTACTCGCCGGAGAATCGAAGGTGACCGAGTTCGCCGTCGGGCGTGAACGTCGTTGCGATGACGAGGCCACCGTCGGAGAGAGTCGTCGCTCGTGCCGGGGTCCCGTCGAATTCGACCGACCAGCGCGGGTCTCGACGGGGAGACTGCGCTTGGAGGGCGCTACAGCCGCTACCGATTACCGACAGGCCGAGGCCGGAAATACGCAGAAAGTCGCGTCGAGACGAACGACCGACCATAGTCTGAAAACCATCAGCGAAGACTAAAACGTTCCGACGCATCGCGCTCAAACGTTTTTCTACTCGGGCGACGAAACGACGACCATGCTCCGGGTCGCCGTCATCAGCGACACGCACATCCCGTCACGCGCGAACCGAATTCCCGATTGGGTTCGAACACGAATCATGCGGGCGGACCACACGATTCACGCCGGGGATTTCGATTCGGCGGACGCGCTGGCGTCGGTTCACGAGTTGACGGACGGGAACTACACCGCCGTCGGCGGAAACACCGACCCGAAATCGCTTCGCCTACCCGACGTGGCGACCCTCGAAGTCGGCGGCGTCACCTTCGTCGTCACGCACGGAACGGGTCCGAAACGCGGATACAGGGAGCGGGTCGTTCGAATCGTCCGCGAGACGGTCGCGGAAGAAACCTCGGCGAAGCGAGCGACGGACGCATCCGTCATCGGCATCAGCGGCCACACGCACCGACCGATGGACGAGACGGCCGATGGCGTCCGCCTATTGAATCCGGGGAGCGCGACGGGGGCGGCCCCGGCGGAGATGGCAACGATGTTCGTCGTAACCGTCGAGGACGGCGAGATGGACGTCCAGAAGCACGAAAGCTGACCCGTTTTGCACCTTCCGGGCGGGTTTTTATCGGCGCGCACCAACGCCCAGCCATGAACGTCTTCGCGGTATCCGGGATTCCCGAGGTCGAACCCGGCGACGACATCGCGGCGCTCGTCGAGGAACGGGTGGACCTCGAACCCGGCGACGTGCTGTTGGTCGCGAGTACCATCGTCTCGAAAGCCGAGGGGCGGACCGCAACGCTCGACGAATTCCCGGCGAGTCCGCGAGCGGAGGAAATAGCGGGACGGCTGTCCGAAATATCGGGGGAGGAGAAAGATCCGCGGTTCGCACAGGCCGTCCTCGAAGAGAGCACGGAACTCGTCATGGAAGCGCCCTTCCTGCTGACCGCGACGCGGTTCGGCCACATCGGGGTCAACGCGGGTATCGACCGGTCGAACACGGGGGATGCGGACCTGCTCTTGCTCCCGAAGCGACCGAGCGAGAGCGCCGCCAGAATTCGGGAGGGACTCTCGCCGGACGTGCCCGTCGTCGTCACTGACACCTGTGGCCGCCCGTTTCGCCACGGACAGCGCGGCGTCGCCATCGGCTGGGACGGGACCCCCGCGAGCCGCGACTGGCGGGGCGAGCGCGACAGGGACGGCCACGAACTCGAAGTGACCGTCGAATCCGTCGTGGACGAACTCGCCTCCGCAGCGAACCTCGTGAGCGGCGAGGGCGACGACGGCCTACCCGTCGTCGTCGTCCGCGATTGGGAGTTCGGCGACCACGGGGGAAGCGACAACCTGTTCCGGTCGGTCGATGGCGATTTCGTCCGGCAGGCGCTCCGGGGGTGGGAGTTTGCGCGGGATTGAACTCACGCCCGAGGACCCGGTTCCCGAACTGGTCGAACTCGGCGAACGGGCCGAGAAGGAGGGATTCGATACGCTGTTCGCCAGCAGCCACTACAACAACCGCGACCCGTTCACCGTCCTCTCGCGGGTCGCCGACGCCACCGCGGACATCCACCTCGGGCCGGGCGTCGTCAACCCCTACGAGAGTCACCCGGTGACGCTCGCCTCGCGGGTCGCAACGCTCGACGAAGCCAGCGGCGGGCGGGCGGTGTTCGGCGTCGGCGCGGGCGACCGCTCGACGCTCCGGAACCTCGGCATCGACCGCGACCGACCGCTCCGGCGCGTGTTGGAGACGATGAAGGTGTCGAAGGACCTGTGGGCGGGCGAGCGCGTCACCCACGACGGAACCTTCACCGCGCGGGACGCGGGGCTGAACTACGACGTCGGCGAGATTCCGGTGTACGTCGGCGCGCAGGGGCCGCACATGCTCCGCATGAGCGCGAAACACGCCGACGGCGCGCTGGTCAACGCCTCGCATCCGCGGGATTTCGACTGGGCGAGCGACCGCATCGAGGAGGGACTGGCCGAGCGCCCCGACGAACGCGGCGAGTTCGACTTCGCGGCTTACGCCTGCGTGAGCGTGGCCGAAGACGGCGATGCGGCCCGCGAAGCGGCCCGTCCGCCGGTGGCGTTCATCGCGGGCGGGACGGCGGACCCGGTGCTCGACAGACACGGAATCGACCACGAATCGGCGGGGGAAATCGGAAAGAATATCGAGGCTGGCGAGTTCGCCGCGGCGTTCGAGGCGGTGACGCCCGCGATGATAGACGCCTTCTGTATCGCCGGGACGCCGGAGACGGTGGGCGACAGAATCGCCGCCGTGCTCGACTACGCCGACAGCTTCGTCGCCGGGTCGCCGCTCGGACCGGACCGCGAAAACGCGGTCAGTCTTGTTGCGGCGGCACTCGACCGGGCACGTCGGAGACGAGCGTAGCTCCCAGTCCGCCGATGGTCAAGTAGGCGAAAAACAACACGGAAAAGCCGACGAAGATGGCCCCGAAGAGCAACATCAGCGCCGGGATGGGGTTCGACGTCGCCGTCGCCACGTCGGTGAACAGTCGAGCCATTTCGGTGAAGTTCGAGAGGATTCCTGCCATGCCCGATACTCCGTACCGGGGGTACTTGGATGCTCCGTCACGCTTACGACCGGGCGCTCCGTAGGCGCGGACGTGTCAGAGGATACGTCGCTCTCGGAATTCGTGGGGAAGGTGGGCGAGTCGGACGAAGCGAATGGAACGACCGATGCGGCCGAGACGGACGAAACGACCGATGCGGACGGGTCGGCGACGAACCACGAATCCCCCGAGAGGCCGGACGAAGCCGACGTCGAACCCGCCAGAGCGACGTACGATTGGATGCCCGACGGCGCGGCCTGTACGCGCTGTGGGGCGGCGGTCGAGAAGCGCTGGCGGGACGACGGCGGGATGGTCTGTGCCGACTGCAAGGAGTGGTGAGGTGGAAACGCGGATGGGAAACGAAACCGCGCTTAGGAGGTCATCGATAAACGTACCGACCAACCGGTGAAACCGCTGGACGCCGACGGTTGAACGGCGACCTGTCCCTTCGTTCGGGAGTGTCCCGGCGAAATCATGTTTGACGCGAAACCCCGTGAAATTTGTCTTTTTTATCGACAGACAAATCCACAAAGTATTCAAGGATAACTGGAACACCTCTTTGAGTAGCGACAAAAGTTACAAAGGCACGCCCCCATAGTACGTGTAACGAGGGAGACGCCGTTCACAGTACCCCATTGCCCATCAGGACCCGTTTCGACTCAATCGCGCATTCATAGCATGAAGGAAGCTAACAAAGAACCAGAGCCGACCCCTGTAGAGCGACCCACAGACGAATTCGCGGACCCCCTCTCGGTCGAGGACGCGGCGGATTTGACAGGACGCATCATCGACAACATCGAACACGTCATCGTCGGCCAGCACGACGTCGCGGAGCACATTTTGACGACGATTCTCGCGCGCGGACACCTCCTCCTCGAAGACGTTCCCGGCGTCGGGAAGACGATGCTCGCTCGGTCACTGGCGCGCTCCATCGACTGTTCGTTCAAGCGCGTGCAGTTCACGCCCGACCTCCTCCCGTCGGACGTGACCGGCGTCAACATCTACAACCAGAAGACGAACGAGTTCGAGTTCCAACCCGGCCCCATCTTCGGGAACGTCGTCCTCGCCGACGAAATCAACCGCGCACCGCCGAAGACCCAGGCCGCGCTGTTGGAATCGATGGAAGAAGAGCAGGTGACCATCGACGGGAAGACCCACGACGTTCCGCGTCCCTTCACGGTCGTCGCCACGCAGAACGCCATCGAGCAGGACCGCACCTACGAACTCCCGGTCGCCGAAATCGACCGGTTCATGAAGAAACTCTCGCTCGGCTATCCGAACCCCGAGGACGAATCCGAGGTCCTCCGGCGCGTCGTCGGCGAGCACCCGATTCGCCGACTCGACCCGGTCGCGAGCGCCAGCGACATCCGCCGAGCCAGAGCGACCGTCTCGAACGTGAGCGTCAAGAAACCGGTTCGGGAGTACGTCACCCGACTGGCGAACTACACCCGGGACCGCTGTCAACTCGGCGTGAGTCCGCGCGGGTCGATTTCGCTGCTCCGCGCGGCACAGGCCCGAGCGGTCCTCGACGGCCGCGAGTACGTGATACCCGACGACGTGAAAGTCGAGGCGGAAGTCGTTCTCGCCCATCGCATTCGGGGCAACTCGGGCGTCATGGGCGGCGAAGAAGGGCGGGAGATAGTACGGAACGCCCTCGACAACGTACCGGTGGAGTGAGATGCTGACGCGACGTGGCGGTGCGTTCGTCGCGGTCGGAATCGCCGGGTTCGCGTTGGCGTGGTCGTTCGGCGCGCGGTCGCTGAACGCCGTCGTCGGACCGATTCTGGTGGCGCTACTCGTCGGCTACATCCAACTGAAACGGACGACGCACCCGCAACTCGACGTCTCGGTGCCGAGCGTCGGCTCGCGGGAGGACGAAGTGACGATAACGCTCGAGTTCTCCGCGCCCGACCCCTTCGCCGGGACGGTCGAGTTGGAACTCGATGACGGACTCGAATACGACGGCGGCCCCGTGAAGAGCAGCATCGGCGAGACGGCCGTCGAGTTCGACGTTCGACTCGCAAAGCGCGGCGAACAGTCCATCGGACCGGTTCGCATCGTCGGGGAGGACGTCTTCGGACTGTTTGAGCGGACGTTCACCCATCAGGTCCGGGAGACCATCCTCGTCTTCCCGCGGATACGACCGATCGACGGGGACGCCACCGTACGTGCACTCCAAGACGCCCACGTGAACGCGGCCCGGCGCGAGTTCGAACAGCTCCGGGAGTATCAGACCGGCGACCCGCTCCGGGACGTTCACTGGAAATCGAGCGCGAAACGACCGGCGGGTGAGATGCTCGTCCGCCAGTTCGAAGCGCAGGCGGAGAGCGAACGGATAGAAATCGTGGCCGAGGCGAACGCGGGGCGCGTCGATACCGTGGCGGACGCGACCGCCAGTATCGCGTCCGCCCTACTCGACGGCGGCGTCGCCGCCGGGGTGACGACGCCCGAAGGCCGCGTCGCGCCCGACGGCGCGACCGAACAGCAGACGAAGATTCTCACCCTGCTCGCGCACATGGAGAGCGGACGGGTTCACGAACGCGAGCGCGCGCGAGCGGACGTCCTCGTTCGCGGACCGACCGAGCGGGAGCACGCGGAAATTCAGTGGGGCGGCGACACGATGTCGTTCGACGAGTTCGCGTCGGGCGGGCCGCGGACGACCGCGCCACACGCGGCCCGCGCGGACGGAGGTGAGACGCGATGAGCACGGCACGTGGGTTCCAGTTCGGCGGCGTGACGATTCCGTACCGAGGGCTGGCGATGGTCTCGACGGCGGTGCTCATCGGGTCGTACCTGAGCATCCTCTACGATATCGCGAACATCGCGGGCGACAGGGGGAACCTGCTCCTGTTGGTCGCGGGTGCGTTCGTCGGTGCGACCCTGTTGGCGCGGAAACTGCCGGTCTGGGTCGCGTTCGCGGTGGGAGCGGTGTTGTTCGTCGGCGGGATGTTCGCCTACTACGCGACGATACCCGGCGGCGTGAACGTGTTTTCACAGGCGGGGCAGATTGCCGCGGACAACATCGCGCTGTTGACCGGGTTATCGATTCTGGAGATGCGGAAAGTCGGCACGTGGGCGTTGGGGGTCGCACCGGCGACCGTCTTCGTGCCGTGGTATCTCGTCTGCCGACGTCGGTACATGCTCGCGGCGGCGAGCGGCGGCGCGGCGCTCGGCTTTTTCGTCCTCACGGGCGACGCCGGGTCGCTTGTGACGCTCGCGGGGATGCTCGGCGCGCTCGGAATTATCGCCTTCGGGACGATGGTTCGGTACGGTGCCACCGTCGGTCAGATAGACGTGTTGGTCGTCGCGCTGGTCGCGATGGTCCTCCTCTCCGCGACGGCGAGCGTCGTCCCAGGCGGCCGTGCGAGTCCGATACTGTCGAACGGCGGCGGGTCGGGCGGCAACGGCGGACTCATCAGCAACAACCCGCGCGTCTCGGTGCAGGGCAGCATCGAACTGTCGCCGAAGGTGCAGTACACCGTCACGGCGAGCCACGGGGGGTATTGGAAGGTCGCGTCGTACGACCGCTATACGGGGAACGACTGGATACGGACCGGCGGCAGTCGCGCATACGAACAGCAGTCGTCGCCGCCCGGAGACTCCTACGAGATTCGACAGACGTTCACCGTCAAAGCGACGCGGGCGGACGCGATGCCCGCGGCGTGGAAACCGATTCGAGTCCTCGGCAATCAGCAGTCGGATACGCGAATCAGTAGCGCGGGGAGCCTCTCGCCGAAACGACCGCTGACGAAAAACCAGACCTACAGCGTCGTCAGTCGCGTGCCGACGAAGAACCCGAGCGTGTTGCGGAGGGCCGGAACCGACTACCCGAGCGACGTTCGGCAACGGTACACGCACGTTCCGGGGAGCACGTCACAGCGGTTGAAAGAGCGAGCGGGCGAAATCACCGCGGACGCGAAGACGCCCTACGACGAGGCGGTCGCCATCGAACAGTGGTTGGAGACGAACAAGGAGTACTCGCTCGACGTTGACCGACCGGACGGGAACATCGCCGACTCGTTCGTCTTCGAGATGAACGAGGGATATTGCGTCTACTACGCGACGTCGATGGTCGTCATGCTCCGCACGCAAGGGATTCCGGCGCGGTTCGTGACGGGATACACGTCGGGCCAGCGGACCGACGAGGATACGTGGGTCGTCCGGGGCCTCGACTCGCACGCGTGGGTCGAAGTGTACTTCCCCGACACGGGATGGGTCCGGTTCGACCCGACGCCGACCGACGAACGCGTGGACGCGGAACAGTCGATAGTGGAGAACGCGCGCCAAAACGGGAAGTCGGGCATCGACGCGTCCGGGAGCGAGAACGGAACGTGGACCCCGGAGCCGACGACGACTACCACGACCACCACCACGACCACCACGACCACCGGCGACGAGACGAACGACACGTCGAACGGTTCGACGGGCGGGGAGTTGCCCGACCGTCAAGGACCCGGTAACGGAATCGTCGGGTCGAGCAGTCCGTCGCGAACGACGACCACTACGACGAACGCGACGGCTGGTGGCGGCGGAATTCCAATCGGACTGCCGTCGAAGTCGCAAGTGCTCTACGGAGGTTTGCTAGTCATCGGACTGTTGCTCACGGCGAGACGGACCGGTCTGGTGAATCGAGCCTACCGAACCATGTGGATGCGCTGGCAACCGCGCGACGAACCGGACGCCGACGTCGAACGCGCCTTCGACAGACTGGAGTACTACCTGTCGCGCAAACATCGCAAGCGCCGTCCCGGCGAGACGCCGCGCGAGTACATCGCATCGCTCTCGCACGTCGGCGTGGACGAGCGAGCCGAACGTGTCGGGTCGTTGTACGAAAAGGCGCGGTACGCGGGCGAGGTGACACGCGACAACGCGGACGAGGCGGTGTCGCTCGTAAACGACATCGTTCGCGGGTCGGATGGTGGCGAGACGAGTGGGTAACGACCATTCGATATGGCAACACACCCGACAATGTTTAATAGGTTGGTTTCGTAGCCCCATGCGTAATGTCGGAAGTCTGCTCGACGTGCGGGCTGCCTCAGGAGCTTTGCGTCTGCGAAGACGTCGCAAAAGAATCCCAGCAGATCACCATCCGCATCGACGAGCGCCGTTATGGAAAAGAGGTAACGATAATCGAAGGATTTGACCCGAAAGACGTGGATGTCGATAGTCTCTCTTCGGACTTGAAGTCGAAGTTCGCCTGCGGTGGCACGGTCGAGCAGGGTCAGATAGAACTTCAAGGAAACCATACCGGACGCGTCGAGGATTTCCTCCGCGATCGCGGGTTTAACGTCGCCTGACGAAGCATCCGTCGGTCGGGGACAGCTACACAATCATTTTTTACCGGCCTCGAACTGTCGAGAGGAGTCCCGTCTCGGTCGAGCGGGCGAAACTGAACCTCAGAACGGAGCGTCGCGTTCGGCGTCGGCCGACGATTCGAGTTCGTACTCCCACTCGCTGAGGCCACCGGCCATGCTCTCGACCCGAGTGCCCTCCGGGACGCCCTCGTACGACCCGATGAGTCTGGCGGCTTGGACGCTCGATTTGCCGAGCGGACAGACCGTGACGACGTGTTCGGCACCGTCCAGTTCGCCGACCCGAGAGGGGAGCGTGTGAAACGGGATGTTCTCGCTTCCGGGGATGTGGCCGCTGTCGAACTGTGGCTCGGGTCGGATGTCGACGATTCGAACGTCCGCGTCGGACTCGACCAGTTCGTGAACGTCGTCGGTGGAGATTTCCGCGTCCATCGACCGGGGCTATGGGTGCCGCCGGAATAAGCCACCCGGTCGGGGAACGCGGAATCGGGCGTCCACGAACGCTAAATCAACCCTTCCTCGCGCGCGAGCAGGAGCGGGGGCAATCCCCACCCGCAGGTCGGCCCGGCGCGAACCGCGTCGATAGCCTCCGAGACGGGAACCCTTCGGACGTCGATGAACTCGTCGGATTCGAGGTGCTGGTCGCCCGGCGTGAGGTCGGACGCGAAGACGACCGCCCGCTGTTTTCGCATGCCCGCCGCCGGATAGTACGTTTCGAGGAGTTCGACGTGTGTCGCGCGATAGCCGGTCTCCTCGTACAGTTCGCGTTTCGCGGCGCTCTCGTAGGACTCGCCGGGGTCCATTCGACCCGCCGGACAGGAGAGTACTCGTTCGCCGAGTCGCGGGCGGTACTCCTCGATGAGGACGAGTTCGTCGCCAGTTCGGGCCACCACCGCCACGGCGTCCGGCGGGTCGAACCAGCCCCTTCGGACCCGCTTTCCGTCGGGCCGTTCGAGGGTGTCGTAACCGACCGCGTGGCCGAGCAGCGACAACCCGCGTCGGGCGTGGAGTTTCCACTCCATCAGTCGAGCAGGCCCTCCGCGTTCGCGAGGAGGAGCGCCTCGATGGTCGCGTCGTTGGCCGGGTCCTCGCGCGCCGCGTCGAGGGCGTCCTCGACGGGAATCGTCCGCACCGAGAGGAACTCGTTGTCGTCGAGGTTCCGCTCGACCGGCGTCAGTCCCTCCGCGAAGACGATGCCGCGCTCGTGTCGGAGGACCCCCGTCGCGACCCAGAACGTTTCGAGCAGCGAGAGGCCGTCCGCCTCGAAGCCCGTCTCCTCGCGGAGTTCGCGCCCGGCGGCGGTCGTGTACGATTCGCCGTCCTCGACGATTCCGGCGGGACACTCCAAGCAGGTCTTCCGAATGGCCGGACGGTACTGCTCCACGAAGACGACCCGTCCGTCCTCGACGGCGAGGACGACCACGGCGGGCGGGAGGTCCGCCCAGTAGTACTTCTTCGTCGTCCCGTCGGGTTGTTCCACGAGGTCGTAGCCGCCGGTGTACCAGCCCGTTTCGTACTCGGAGTCCGATTCGAGCACCGGCCAGTCGTGGTCGCGCCAGTCGTCGGTCATGGTCGTGACTGAGGTGACGTGCGGTTAAAATCGACGTGATACCGCGACGAATCAGTCGTCGTGGTGGGCCGAGTTGTCCTGCGGGTCGTACCCGAGAACCTCGCGTGCCCGTTCGATGGAGTAGTACTTTCGGTCGTTGTCCGAGATTCCGTAGACGATTTCGTAGCCGTAGTCGGCGGTCAGACAGCAGTCGAACAGGTGGGCACAATCGCGGTAGGACAGCCACATCGCCTGTCCGCGTTCGTAATCTATCGGCGGGTGACCTTCTGTCAGGTTGCCGATGCGGACGCAGGCGACGCTGAGGTCGAACTCGTCGTGGTAGTAGCGGCCGAGCGTCTCGCCCGCCGCCTTGCTGACGCCGTACAGGTTACCCGGACGGGGGAGTTCGGTACCGTCCAGTCGGAACTCGTCGTGCGTCCGGTAGAGGTCCGGTTTCCGCTCCTCCGTCTCGTAGGCACCGACCGCGTGGTTCGACGAAGCGAAGACGAACTTCTCGACGCCCGCATCGACCGCGGCCTGCATGACGGTGTGGGTGCCGTCGATGTTGTTACCCAGTACGCTGTTCCACGGCGCTTCCGGCCGTGGGTCGCCCGCGAGGTGGATGACCGCACCGACACCGTCCACGGCCTCGTACACCGCGTCGTAGTCGGTGATGTCCGCGACGAAGAATTCCTGGGACGGATCCGCCGCTGGTGGTTCTCTGTCGAGCAATCGCCACTCGTATTTCGATTCGAGGTCGCCGAGAATCGCCGACCCGACGCGGCCCTCGGAACCCGTGAGCAGAACGGGATCGTCCATTCAATCGGCTAGAGGAACAACCCCGATAAGAACCATGCGATTTTCCGGCGGGACGACGACAGTTACGCCGTTACGCGGTGCAGAACCTTATCACGGGCGAGCATGAGGCCCGCGATGAGGGCCACGGTACCCATCCAGACGAACCACAGCGCCATCGTGTTATCGCCCGAGAGCGCGTTCTGGACACCTTGATATTCGGTCACTGCACCGAGAACCGTCAACAACCCCGACCCGGCGATGTACAGTGCGAACACGCCGAGTTCGAGGAGCGATTCGAACATGCTCGTTCATCGGAACGTGGAGCAAAAGAAGCTTTCGCAGGAGCTCCGCTCAGGCGAGCCGCGCGAATGCGAGGTTGCCGCGGACGCTCTCGATGTACACCTGCACTTCGTCGCCCTTCTGTGCGCCGGGGACGAAAATCGTGTACTTGCCGCGTTCCGCCACGCCGTCGCCCTTGCGTCCGGTGCCGGTGATTTTGACCTCGTAGGTTCGGCCCTCTTCGACGGCATCGCGCTGTTGGGTTCGGTTCGTCGTGCTTCGCTTCGTGACCGGGCGGAACGCACCACAGGCGTCACAGCGGAGCATGAGGTTGCGGTTCTCGCGCACGAGTCGCGTGTCCGGCAGGCCGCACTCAGAACAGATAACGAATTCTTCCACGTACTCGTCCAGCGCGGTGTTGAAGTCGGACTCGGTGAACGACCCGCTGTATCGTGCCTGTCCTTCCTCGTACTTCCCGCTGGTACCGAGTTCCCGCTGGAGCGCGCTGTGAACGTGTTCGCCGTCTCGTGATAGGGCGTCGGCGATGTCGTCCAAGTTGGTCAGTCGTGTGAACGACCCGTCCTTCTGGACGGCCGGGTCGGGATAGCTGAACCGCTCGTCGCTCGCTTCGAGGTCAGGAACGGCGTCCATGCCTCTGTCGAGGGCTGAATTGTAATCCATACCGTTCGTTGAGAGGTGAACACGTAAAGGTTCTCCGTGTTCCATGTCATCACGAACTTTAACCCCCCGACGCCTCGTTTCCGGCATGGAACCGACGACGCGAGACGCCGCCTGTTTCGAAGCCGGAATCAAGTTCGGTGCGCTGTATCACCAGTTCGCGGGCACCCCCGTCTCCCCCGAGAGCGCAGACAGCCTCGAACGCGCAATCGAGGAGAGCATCGAAAACCAGCCCTCCTGCGAATCGGTCGAGGTGGACATCCTGACCGACAAACTCGAAGACGAGATAGAGCACGGGTATACCGAACTCACGGGACGATATATGGAAGTCGAAATCGTCATCGACCACGAGGGGACAGAAGTCGTCACGCGAATGGAGATGGAGGACGGCTACCCGCTGATGAAAATCGAGTCGGTTCGGGAGGAATGAGGAGCATCGAGTTCGGTCAGCGAACGTGAGCGATAGGCCGTCCGACTTTCCGCCGGGAACTAGAACCCCCACCGCGAGCGACGGAGGAGCGAGCGGACTCGACGCGGACGGAAACGAACGGCGAACGCGAGTGAGCCGTGAGTCGAGGGAGCACCGAGGTTTTGGTCCAGATTTTGCCAGCGGAATCGCGGCATCGCCGCGATTTCCGCGCAGCAAAAGGTGGAGGTCTGGTGTTTCACTTCCGGTTTCGGGTTATCTTTTAAATGTAATCCCGTCCAATCACGCGACATGAGTCAATCTTCGTTCGATGACGAACTGTTCGGTGAAGCGGCGAACGAGATGCGGGAAGACGTCGAAGAACACCTCGCGGCCGCCCGCGAGGAACTGCCCCCCGTGGAAGCCGTTTGGAAGACGGACGCCGAGAACACGCTCGGGGCGCTCAACGCGCTCCGCTCGGCGCTCGACGTCGGCGACGCGGAGGACCACCTCCACGACGCCAAGAAGTGGTACGCGATGGGGCAGCGGGCCGACGCGTTCGAGGACGCAGACGACCTGAAGGACGAAATCGAGACCATCGACGCCGCCATCTCGGACGTCGAGGACGCCCGCGAGCAGGTCGGCGAACTGGCGAGCACGATTCCGAGCCTGAAGGGGTCGCTGGAGGAGTTGGAGGCCGACGACGAGGGCGACGACGATAAAGCCGAGGAAGCGGCGGCTGACGACGAGGCGGAAGAGGCGGAAGCGGAGGAAGAAGAGGAAGAGTAAGGGAGACGAACCGACCGCCTCGTCTACTCGTGGTCGGGACGGGACGCGTCCCGCGATTCGACCGCCGAGAGCAGTTTCACCAGCGATTGCGTCGCCAGTTCGAGCAGTTCTTCACCGCGCTCCTCGTCACCGTCAGTCGGGTCGCCGACGACGCCGTTTTCCGTGAACTCCGCGCTGTCGTAAGCGAGGTTGGTGTAGGACACCCACTCCCCCCAGCCGTCGCTCGCGCCCTCGCTGGCCGCTTCGATTTCGTCCTCGCGCACGAGGTCGGGGCGGGTGTGACGGAGGAAGGCGGTTTCGAGCGGTCCGGCGTGGCCCATGTCGCTCCGGTGGTCGCCGACCGCTTCGAACCACGTGAACGGAACGGTGTATGCCTCGTCGTGGCGGGTTATCGTCCCCGCGACTTCACGGAGCGCGGCCACGTTGCCGCCGTGACCGTTGACGATGACGACGCGATTCCAGCCGTGATGGGCGAGGCTGGCGACCGTCTCGCGGACGTACCGGCGGAAGGTGTCCTCCGAAACCCACAGCGTGCCGGTGAACTGACGGTGCTCCTCGCTCACGCCGACGGAAATCGGCGGGGCGACGACGACCTCGCCGTCGTACGCCGCCGCGCCCGCGTCCGCGACGGCTTCGGCGTTCAACCGGTCGGTGCCGAGCGGTGCGTGCGGACCGTGCTGTTCGGTGCTCCCGACGGGGAGGAGCGCGAGGTCCGTGTCCACGTTGTCGGCGTCGGTCCACGTCGCATCGGAGAGGTGCATACGGGTTTCGTGTTCGGGAATCGCCTTGTAACCGCGGGGTCGGCCGGAAGGACTTACTAACTCAGTGCTGTCGTTCCGTCCATGTCCGACCGAGAACGGGAGCAAGGTGTGGAATTGGGGGAACTGAGCGGAAAACTGGACGAACACGACTATCCCGCGGACGTGGACGAACTCGTCTCGGAGTACGGCGAGTACGAAATCGACTATCCGAAGGGATCGGAAACGTTCGAAGAAGTGCTCGGCCCGATGAACGATACCTTCGATTCGGCGGAGGAAGTTCGACAATCAATCATGACAATGGTTGACAGTGATGCGGTCGGTCGCCAACGCTACTCCGACCGCGGCGGCGTCGAACAGTCCGCGGCCGACGAAGACCCGGATACGGAGTCGTTCTGACGGAACCGTAACGAAGGGATTACCGCGACTAGTTGTAGCCTACGAACACCGTAAGCGGTCGTTACCATCGTTTTTCACGACGAAACCAGTTGAACGGACGACTGCCTTATTCGTCGCAGTCACGACCCACCGATAACTGATGAACGAATACAGACGTGCAAGTCTCGACCGGGGGTCAGAGGCGAAATCATGACAGGGGATGGACCGACGGCCGAAACCGTCTCCTCGCTCCTCGGGGACCGGGAACTGATAGTCGCATCGAATCGCCAACCGTACAGCCACGAACGTGAGAACGGCGAGGTCGTCGTCAACCGTCCGGCGGGGGGACTCACGTCGGCGCTCGACCCCGTGATGCAATCCGCCGGTGGAACGTGGGTGGCGTGGGGAAGCGGCGACGCCGATTTCGACGTGGCCGACGAGGACGGGCGCGTTGGGGTACCTCCCGAGTCGCCAACCTACGACATTCGGCGCGTCGAACTCACGGACGAGCAGGTTGAAGGATACTACTACGGCTACAGCAATCAGGTGCTCTGGCCGATCTGCCACATCGACCCGGCGAAGATGAACGCCGACACCGCGTTTTGGGAGCATTATCAGCGGGCGAACCGCGCCTTCGCGGACGCCATCGCCGACGAGACGACCGAGGAGTCGGTGGTCTGGTTTCAGGACTACCATCTCGGGCTTGCTCCCCGGATGGTGCGCGAGGAACGACCGGACGCGTTCTGCATGCAGTTCTGGCACATCACGTGGCCGTCGTGGGACGCGTTTCAGGCGTGCCCGCACTACGAGCAACTGCTCGACGGGTTGCTGGCGAACGACCTCGTCGGGTTCCACACGGAGCGATACTGCCAGAACTTCCTCGACTGTGCCGCGATGCTCTCGGGAACGCGAGTCGATAGGGCGACGCGAAGCGTCGTCTACGAGGGCGGGCGGACGTTCGTTCGACCGTTCCCGCTCGGCATCGACGCCGACAATCGACAGGAACTCGCCGATTCGGCGGAGACGACGGCGTTCTGGGAGTCGTTCCGTCGGGAGCACGACGTCGGCGAGACGGTCGCGGTGGGGGTCGAACGACTCGATTACACCAAAGGAATACCCGAGCGACTGACCGCGCTGGAGCGGTTCTGGGAGCGACACCCGGAGTGGCGCGGCGAGTTTACGTACGTGCAGAAGGCGAGCGAGAGCAGGAGTCAGATAGACGCGTACGGGGAATTACAAGCGGAGGTGGAATCGGAAATCGAAAGAATCAACGAGCGATTCGGAACGGACGACTGGACGCCGGTCGTCTACCTGAACGAGCACCTCCCGAAGGAAGGGTTGGCGGCGCTGTACCGCGAGGCGGACCTCGGTATCGTCAGTCCCCGGCGCGACGGGATGAACCTCGTTGCGAAGGAGTTCGTCGCCTCGCAAGTGGACGAGCCGGGGGTGCTTCTTTTGAGCGAACTGACGGGGGCGAGCGAGGAACTCGGCGACGAGGCGGTGACCGTACACCCCCATCACACGAACGAGTTCGTGGATGCCATCGAACGCGCGCTCTCGCTCCCCGAGTCGGAGCGGGAACGACGGATGCACGACCTCAGAAAACAAGTGCATTCGAACGATGTGTACGCATGGATGAACGCCCAGTTCCGAACCATCGAAGCGATTCGACGGGGCCGTGAAGTGGCCGCGAAATCACCACAAAGACGATGAACGAAGACGTACCCGACCCGCTCCACCACCATCTCTACGCGTTGGTACGGCGACTGCGGGACACGGACGGCATGTTGGCGATGTTCGATTTCGACGGGTCGCTCGCACCGATAGAAGACCACCCCGACGACGTTCAGCTACCACCGGCGACCAGGACCGTCATCGAAGACCTCCGCGATTCGCCGGACGTACAGGTGGGCATCGTCAGCGGACGGGGATTGGACGACCTCCGGGAACGAGTCGATGTGGACGGCATCGCCTACGCCGGAAATCACGGGTTGGAGATCGGAACGAGCGACGAACGCCATACCCACCCGGTCGCGGAAGACGCGACGGACGAAATCGGACGACTCTCCGCAACACTCGATTCGAAACTCACCCCGATAGACGGAGCCTTCGTCGAGGACAAGGGCGTCACCGCGTCGATTCACTATCGGCTCGCCGCCGACGACCGCGTTCCGGATGTTCGGGAGGCGGTCCGCGATGTCGTCGCGGACGTAGAGGACGTGCGCGTTACGACCGGAAAGCAGGTCATCGAACTGCGCCCGGACGTCGATTGGCACAAAGGGCGGGCAATTCGGTGGCTCTACGAGCGGCGCGTCCCGGACGACGAGACGTGGCTTCCGCTGTACGTCGGCGACGACCGAACCGACGAGGACGCGTTTCACGTCCTTCCCGACATGGGACTCGGAGTCAAAGTGGGGCACGAGCCACCGACGATGGCGAGCTATCGCGTCGCCGACCCCGCCGCGGTGCAAAAAACGCTCTCGTGGTTGGCCGAGTACGGCGTCGAGTTTCTGCAATCCGAACCCGCGATGAACAGGACATCGCCACAGAGCTAAAGAAACCCTCCGTTACCCGTTTCGAAACAGCCGACGGAACTCCGACAAACCGTCTGAACAGTCACGCCAGTTTATCGCTATTTGCGAGTATTTCGGGCCAGAGAGACAATGGTATCAGACGAGAACACCGGACGGGAAACGGAAGAGGAGCGAATCACGGGAGAGACGACGGAGGAGGTATCGGAATACGACGAGGAGCGCGGCGAGGAAGGACGACGAGAGGCGAAACGACGGCGAGAGGAAGAGCGACCGCATCCACCGGCGGGTCCGGCGCGATACGAGGGAAGACGACCACCGGAAGGCGAGTACGAACGACCGTCGAAATCATCCTCGTACGGCGGACGGTATGGAAGCAGAGTTCCGAAACGCGGGGCGGAGGAAAGCGACCTGAGTGCACGCGAAGAGCGCGAGCGGGAAGGGCGCGCGCCGCAGGAGAACGAGGAGGAAGTCGCCACTGAATCGTCGGAGGAACCTGTCCGCGAATCGGAGACGGGCGAGATACCGAAGTACGGCGGTCGCCGCGACCCGAATTGGAAGCAGCAACGACGGTGGGCGAAAAGCAGACAGCGACAGCGCGAGGAGGTGATTCGACGATACGAACGACAGGCGAACGCGGCGCTCTCCAGACAACGGGATTTGCAGGTCGAAAAAGGCGGGCGACGGTACCACCGCGGGCGGTGATAACCGTTCCCGAATCGGTGCTGAAACGCCGCGGTCGGTGACCGTCGGCGGTGCGTAACCGCGGTCAGTCGTTGGCGTCCGTTCGCGCCGTTCTTCGGGCGGCGCGGTCGATGAACTCCTGTGGCAGTTCGTCGATTTCCCCGGCCTGAACGCCCCAGAGATGCGCATAGAGACCGTCGTTGCCGATGAGTTGGTCGTGGCGACCGCGTTCCACGATTTTGCCGCCTTCGAGGACGACGATTTTGTCCGCGTCCTTGATGGTCGAGAGGCGGTGTGCGATGGCGAACGTCGTCCGGTTCTCGGTAAGTTTGTCGAGGCTGCGCTGGATGAGCATCTCCGTCTCCGTGTCCACGTCGCTGGTCGCCTCGTCGAGGATGAGGATTTCCGGGTCCTTCAGGATGGCGCGGGCGATGGAAATCCGCTGGCGCTGACCGCCCGAAAGCTTCACGCCGCGCTCGCCGACTTTGGTGTCGTAGCCGTCGGGCAGATTGGTGATGAACTCGTGCGCCTCGGCGGCCCTGGCGGCCTCCTCTATCTCCGCGTCGCTGGCGTCGAACGTTCCGTACTCGATGTTCTCCTTGACCGTCCCGTAGAAGAGGAAGGTGTTCTGGCTGACGTACCCGATGTTCCGGCGGATGCTCGGTAAACTCACGTCGCGGATATCGGTGCCGTCGATGCGGATGGCACCTTCGTTTACGTCGTACATGCGGAGCAGGAGTTTGAGGACGGTGGATTTCCCGGCCCCGGTGGGCCCGACGAGTGCCAGCGTGTCGCCGCCCTCGACTTCGAAGGTGATGTCCTCCACGATGGTTTCGCTCTCGTCGTAGCCGAAGGTCACGTGGTCGTAGACGACCTCTCCCTCGGTGACGTCGAGGTCCTTCGCGTCGGGGTCCTCCTGAATCCGACTCGGTTCGTCCATCAGCCCGAAGATTCGGGCGCTGGAGGCGTACGCGCGCTGGTACATGTTGATGATGGACCCGAACTGCGCCATGGGCCAGATGAACCGCTGGGTGAGGAGCATGAACGTGACGAACTCACCGGCTTCCAAGTTCCCCGAGAAGAACCACGGTCCTTCGCCGTTGAACACCCAGAGGCCGCCGACGATGAACGTCAGTGCGAAGCCCAACCCCGAGAGAATCTGGAGCGACGGGAAGAACTTTATGCGGGTGACGATGGCGTCCCAGTTCGCGCCGAAGTAGTCGTTCGACACGTCGTTCACGCGGTCGGATTCGAAGGACTCCGTGTTGCTCGTCTTGATGACCTGAATGCCGCCGAGGTTGTTCTCCAGTCGGGAGTTGACCTTGCCGACCGACGAGCGGACGTCGGAGTACTTGGGTTGGATTATCTGGATGAACTTGTAGGTGAACGCCGCGATGAGCGGCACCGGCACCATCGCCACGAGCGCGAGTTGCCAGTTGATGGTGAAGAGGATGGCCGCGATGGCGACGACCATCACGCCGAGTCGGAAGGCGGAGTTCATCCCGTCGTTGAGGAACCGCTCTAAGCGGTTCACGTCGTTCGAGAGGATAGACATCATCTCGCCGGTCTGCTTGTCCGAGAAGAACTCCATGTCCAGTCGCTGCATCTTGTCGTACGTGTCAGTGCGAATCGAGTGCTGGATGTTCTGGGCGAACGAGTTCCAGCCCCAGTTCCGCCCCCAGTGGAACATCGCCCCCACGCCGAACGCGAGCGCGATGACGACGACCGAGAACCAGAACTGGCCGATTTCGGTGCCTGGTGTAACCCCCTCGGCTATATTCGCAGACAGGAACGGAACCTGCCCGGAGAGCGCCTCCGAGTAGGGAATTTTTTTGTCCGTGCTGATGAGAGAATCGATGGCGACGCCGAGAATTATCGGCGGTAGGAGGTTGAGAATACGGGCAAAGAGGCTCGAGACGACCCCGACGACGAAGGCGAAGCGATTTTCGCCCCCGTATTCGACGAACAGACGCCGCATCGGATTGTCGGCGTTCTCCCGCTGTTCCTCGAACGGGTCGTCTTCGTCCGTGTGTATGCTCATTATTCTCTCTCAAGGGACACTGTATTGATAAGAGTTTCCTACGAACCGAAACACCGCCGCTTCAGTCGGTGGTGCACCAACGCAGGAACGGCCAAGTCACGCATAAGCGTTCGGGCAGGGAGGAGATCCGAAGCGATGGTCGCTATCGCGGAGGGACGGATACACCAGGGTTCGTTCTCCGTCCGATCACAGGGAGAGAAGGAACAACTGCGGTAAAAATACGTTGTTTCTAGAAACGAGACACGTGGCCACTCGAAAGAGGAGACGTGGCGGCGGTTACAGGCTACGACTTTCGACGTCGGGGTCGATACCGGCCTCGGTCAAATCCATGCGCACGCGTTCCCGGAGCGGGCCGGGCACCGTCCCGCGGCCGACCGGAACCGCCACGTCGCCGTCCCCCTTCACTTTCCAGTAGAGCACGCATTGGCTGGGCTGATAGTACTCGATGCTGTAGTAGTCGTCAGCGCCGCGGTAGTGGACGCGGGCGGCGAACCCGTCCACCTTCCAGCCATCCTGTTCGCCGAGTTCGGAGAGCGTGTCGTCCATACTTGCGGATTGCTAGCGAGCGTGGTAGTCGTTACGAAACGGAGAAAGTAACAGTTATTCCTCCGGAGCGATTTTTCCACGGTACGGGTTCGTGGTCTAGTTGGTTATGACGCGGCCCTTACAAGGCCGAGGTCGGTGGTTCGAATCCGCCCGAACCCATTGGATTTTCGTGGCATTTCGTGGTGAGCGAAGCGAACCACCGAGGCCACGAAAGGAAACGTTCGGCGGGTTCGAAGTAGACCGGGCACGCGCAACGTAGTGAGCATGTCCGGGCGTCGTTCGAATCCGCCCGAACCCACTGAATTTTGCGCGATGCAATCCACCAAAGAGCAGTGCAACACCTTCGACGGCGAACGCTTCTATCGCGGGGAATCGTCGTGCTGACCGCGAGCAGGAGGTCGCTCACGACCAGCGCGCCGACGTTCCTCCGACGACGAGAACCCGTCCCGGCCGAGCGTGAATAGCTGCTGATAGCCGATACTCGCTAACAGGGCGAGGAAGGGAAGCGGGTACAGCCAGTACGCGCGATAGGCGCGGACGAACAGGGGAATCGTCATCGCGAACGCGAGGAGGGTCGCCGTGACGACGGGAGCGTTCGTCGAACGAAGGACGCGTTTCGAACCGCGTTCGGTGACGAGTTGGTGGACGACGACAGCGGCCGGAACGAGGAGGAAGAGGTGTTTGATGGTTTCACGGTAGAGAGCGGCGAGCCACCGGCTCGTGTCGCCGATGAGCGACGGAACGGCCGGGTTGGTCGTGTACTTCTTCGCGGCACCGAACGACCAGTAGAGCGCGCCGTGGAAGGACGCCGACCCCCATACGGCGTACACGAACGCGAAGGAGACGGCGACGACGCCGAGCCCACCGGCGACGAATTTCGTGAGCCACGCCGTCCAATCATCGCGTTCGAGGTAGCGAAGACCGTCGTAGGCGAGGACGGGAACGGCGAACACCGCGTGCTGGGAGAACAGACCGGCCGCCGCGATGACTGCACCGCGTGCGAGGGGATGTTTGACCCAGAGCGCGAGGAGGATACCCGCGATGGCGAACGAGCGAACGTTGACTACGGTCCCCCCGGTGGCGGGGACGCTCGTCAGGAACAGCAGTCCGGCCATCAGTCCGACGCGGGAGGCGTTGCGTTCGGCGCAGATTCGCCAGAGGAGGATGGCGGAGAACGCGTTCACGATGCCGATGAGCACGAAGAAGACCAGCAGATACTGGCCGGTCGCCGCGACGGCGACGTTCAGCAGTTCGAACAGCGGCGGTTTGTTGTCCACCGCCGGACGGACGTACATCGGCTTCCCGGCGAGGACGGCCTCGGCGAGGGGTCGCCAACAGCACCGGACGTCGATGTGCGCCTGCCGTCTGCCTGATAGAATTCGAAAATACCGATTCAGCGTTTCGAGGATGCCCAACAGGATGAAACCGGGGACGATGAAAGCGGGAGATTTGAGCGTTTCGCGTTCGAAGGATGAGACGTGCATTGTACTAGCGGGGAAGGAGTCTGAACGGTGACGGTGGAGGGTCCGTCTTCCCGTTCGAACCTGTTTGCATATCCACACCAATTGGTAGAATAAATATTTTCTCTTGTTATCCGACGAGATAGTCAAGTAAAATATGTGTCTAGATTTGCCACCGATTAGCCATTCCGGGGGCGGTCGAGGGGAGAACGGTTGCAACACGAGGACAGCACTCGCGTGTTCGCCGGTCGGAAATCGCTCGTTACTCGGGTGCGGCTCGATAGACCCCCGAAGTTACGCTTCCCACGAGAGTTCTACGCCGAGGTCGGACCAAATCCACGCGTCTTCGTTTTCGGGGTCGTACAGCTCGACCCCGCCGTCGATTTCGCGTTCCAAGCAATCATCCCATCTATCGGTGTTCTCTTGCACCATTTGGGTATCTCGACCTGCGGTACCGTGTAGCAATAAGCTTTCTCCCGGTCTCGGTATTCACCGCTTACTCCGTTCCTCACGGCGACCAGACTGAAAAATGAGACGACGCTATTCCGCGGGTTTTTCCCGTGCGGGTGCGGGTGGTTGGAGTTCGATCCCCACGTCGTCGGGCGTCAGAACGTCCGGGAGCGCCTCGTCTCGGTCCCCGGTAATGTCCGCGAGAATCTCTTTCAGGTACGCGTTGAACAGTTCCGGATGCTCGCTCATCGGGAAGTGGCCGATTTGGGCCATCTCGACGGCAGTCGCTCCGTCGCCGACCCCTTTTGCCGTTTCCCGTCCGTCGTCCGGCGTCGTGAGGTAATCGTACTCGCCGTTGACGATGTACAACGGGCACTCGTCGGCGTTCACTTGGTCGAGTTTGTCCCGGTAGTCGTGGTCAACCGAGTAGTAATAGAGGTCGCCCTTGAACACGCCGTTCGCACCCTGTTCGTACAGGTACATCGTCTCTCGTCGTGTCTGCTCCGGGCTCTGTGGAGCCATCAATCCCCAGCAGGAGTAGGCGTTCACCTCGGTGGTGTTGACCTGTGGATGGTCGAGCCAGTCGATGTAAAAGCCCGGACTGTGCGCGCCACATTCCAGTCCGATGAGCGCTCGGAACCGGTCGGGATACCAATCGGCCAACTCGAGCGCGATGTTTCCACCCATCGACGACCCCATGTAGATAGGATCGTCGAGGTCGAGCGCGTCCGCGAGCGCGACCAGCGTCTCGGTGAACTGCTTCGCCGTCATCGTGTAATCTTCCTCCCACCACGATTGGCTGGTCGGGGGAACCGACTTCCCGTGATACGGCAGGTCGTGGGCGATGACGCGGAAGTCCTCGGTTATCTCCTCGTCGGTGAGGAGGTGGCGCCACTCCTGACAGTTGTTGCCCGCGGTGTGCTGACAGAGGAGCGGAATCCCGTCTTCCGGCCCGTTTTCCTCGAAGTAAATCCGGTGGTCCGTACCGCCGATCTCCGTGTGGACGTACTTGCCCGTGATCGGCTCGACGGTCCCGTGCTCGGCCATGTTAGCTCCCCCCGTTGTTGTGTGCGACGCGCATCAAATCGAGCGTTCGCTGAAACGCGCGCAAGTTCTGGAATATCTTCTTGTTGTCTCCCCGCATCTGGAGGTGGCCGTCCTCGTTTCTCACCGCGCTGCGATAGTGCGAGGCGACGATTTCGTGATTGAACGCGGGCGGGTTCTCCTGGACGAACTCCTCCCACGCCTCGCGGGAGCCTTCGACGCCGAACGACCAGCGGTCGTTCAAGGTCGGATTCGGCATGATGTCTCGAACCTTCCCGCCCTGCATCTCGACGAGGAATCGCTCGTCGCCGATCTCAACGTAGAAGTTGTCGTTGAACTTGTCGTGGCCCCGAACGCCCATCTCGGGGTCGCTATTCACCGTTTCCTTGTATCGTTCCCACCACTCGTGCGTGGCGAGGTCTGTGTCGTTCATGCTCTCCCCCAAGACAGGGGGACAAGACCCAACGTGATAAAAAATCACATAATCAATCCGGGGCGTGCGACTCGGAATCAGACAGCGATTTCCCGCAGTCGGGACATCGCTCGTCGACCATCGTCACCGGCGCGTCGCACGCGGGACAAAACTCCAGATAGCAAGCACGTTCACCCATGCGATATAATACCACGACAACGGATAAATGGCTTCTGTTACCCGTGCGTGGGTGCGTCAGGAGTTTTCCCTCCGTCCGTCTTCCCTCGGGTGGATTTCGAAATCCTTTTTTGTACCATCCGCCTTTTCCAGAATGAGCCGCCTTAGCTCAGACTGGGAGAGCACTCGACTGAAGATCGAGCTGTCCCCGGTTCAAATCCGGGAGGCGGCATACTTTTCCGCGAGGCAATCACGCCGAGCGGAAAGTATCCTACCGACCGCGATTTGAATTAGACCGAGGTTCTGCGCGGAGCGCAGGTTCTCGGGCGTTGTTCAAATCCGGGAGGCGGCATTCTTGTGATTCTGATCCGCGAGCGAAGCGAACGACGGCAGAATCACGAATACACGCAACAGTGATTCCCACACCCGCTCACGACCGGTCGGGACTCATCAGCGAGTAGAACAGAAAGACGAGTCCCAGACCGATGAGTGCCGATTCGCCGGTACGGAGGACGAGCAGTTCGGTCATGTCGAGTTCGTTACCCCGCTTTATCAGGAGTTCGTAGACGAGTTCGGTCAGCGAGCCGACGGTCACGGTGCCGAATCCGAGAATCGCGTATCGGAAGGACCGCTGTCCCACCCGTCGGTACGCCGCATAGCTCAGATACGTGAGCGCCGAGCCGACGACGAAGACGAACAGGTTCGTGAGGACGAACGTCCAGAAGAGGACGCCGTTCACCACGAGCGCTCACCTCCGGTGTGGACGAGCGACACGTCAATCAACTCCGTTTTCCGTCCCTTTGAGTCCGGTCCACGCCGATACGAATCGGTCGATGAGGTCCTCGTCGAATCGGATGGTGACGACGAATTCATTGTCACTGATTTCGAAGCAGATGCGGTCCATGTTCGTCCGGTAGGTGTTGTAGTGGTTCCCCCTTTCGTCGATGACGACCTTCTGTTCGAGCAGATCGTACTCGTGGAGCTTGTTGATACGCCGGTACACGGTGGGTTTCGACGCGCCACACTCCTCCGCGAGTTGCTGTGCGGACATGGCCGCGGAGCTGCTCAAGAGGAGAATCTCCCTCGCCGTTCCGCTCGCCAGAACGTCGAAGATGTCGTCAGGCCCCCATTCCTTGCTCACGGACGGACGTAGGGGCGCATCGGATAAAAACGTCGGTCCGGTAGTCGGGCGATTTCGGACCCCGAAATAGCGCGCCTGTCTTTAATCACGTGGCGCTCCATACGTCGTTACAGGACGGGTCGAAATCCGAGTGGTTTGCTCTTAACGTTCGACTCGCCAACGAGTGAGACCCATGAAGGAATCAACGAACAGCATGCCGGTCGAACCGGCGAACACTCGATCACGGGACAGTTACGAACGCAGTATCGGTTCGGACGAATCCGTCTGTGAAGTCGTGGTATCGGCAGTAATGGCGGCAGAAAACGCCGACATGGACGACCTCGAACCGCTCTATTTCGCCGTCGACGGCGATGCCCTCGAACGGATCACCTCCTCGGACGCGGTGTCGTCAGTCACGTTCGCCTATCTCGGTTATCGGGTGGAAGTGACGGGCGATTCGCGCGTGATTCTCACCCCGGGGATGTGAGTCGGAACGGAAACGAAAGCTGAACGATGCGAACTCCCACTTCCCTTACCGCATCTGAAAAGAACTTTTAGTTTCGATTCGAAACAACCTCTGTGGACGCTCGTTTCCCGAATCCGGCACGGTGGACTATTCTCGCAATCGGTCTCGTACTCTCCCGTCTCGGCCTCGTCGACGCGAAAAACGTGCGGCGAACGACGGATTTAGCGTGGCCGCGCATCGTCACCGGCATCGCTCGAATGTCGAAAAACGCCGTCGACGTGGCGTTCGTCGGCATCGCCATCGGACCGGCGGCCATCGCGGGCGTCGGCTTCGCGGCACCGTTTTGGGGCATGGCGTTCTCGCTCGGCGGCGGCTTTGCGGGCGGGACAATCGCGCTCGTCTCACAGCGATACGGGGCGGACGCGTACGAGGAGATGGGACAGGCGATTCGGTCGAGCGTCGCGCTCGTGCTGCTGGTCTCACTTCCGGTTGCGGTCGTCTTCTGGCTGTTTCCGACGGAACTCGTCTCGTTGATGACCGGCGACGAGATGATCGTCGAACTGGGGGCGCGGTACCTGCACATCATCTCGCTCGGGGTTCCGCTCGCGGCCCTCAACCTCGTCGGAAGCCGGATTTACATCGGCGCGGACGACGCGTGGACGCCGATGCTGCTTCGGGCGGGCGGCGCGGTGACGAACATCGTCCTGAGCGCCGTGTTCGTCTTCCAGTTCGGGATGGGCGTCGCCGGTGCGGCGTGGGGAACGGTCCTCTCGAACGTGGTCGTGACCGCGGTGTTCGCCGTCGGGGTCGTCGCCGGTCGGCTTCCCGTCGTGGGCGAACTCCCCGTGAAGGTGGACCCGACCGGGACGTATCTCGACGTGGAAACGCTCCGACAGGTGGTGAACATCGGCCTTCCCGTCGTCGGACGGAACATGGTGTGGACGGTCGCCAAGTTTCCGATGCTCGCCATCGTCGCCCTGTTCGGCCCGAGCGTCGCGGCGGCGTACGTCATCAGCCGTCGGATTTGGGGCCTGATGAACACGCCCGGCTGGGGATTCGGCTTGGCGTCGAGCAGCCTCGTGGGGCAAGAACTCGGGGCGGGAGACGAACGGAGCGCCGAGACGTACGCCCGCGATGTCATCCTCTTCTCCGTGGCGACGTACGTCGTCGCGGCCGCAATCGTGTTCGCGTTCGCAAAACCCATCGTGCTCTCGTTCGTCGCCGACCCGGGGGACCCGTCGATTCCCGTCGCGGTGTCGCTCGTGTACGTCTCGTGCGTCGCCATCCTAGCACAGGGAGTAAACGGGTCGGTCGCGGGGCCGCTCGACGCCAGCGGCGACACCCGCTGGCCATTCTTCGCCCAAGCAGTTGGGATGTTCTGCTGTTCGATTCCGCTGGCGTACCTCGGTGCGACGACGGCGCTCGGAATCGCGGGGTTGTACCTCTCGTTCGTCGCCGAGACGACGATTCCGGCGATCCTCAACTACTATCGGTTTTCGACGGGGCGGTGGAAAATCATCAGCCGACAGTTCCGCCCCGAAGCGTCGTACGCGGACGACTGAGCGGGATTCAGCGGGAGCAGAGCAGTCTTATGCCGACCGCTAACGTATGTCTGTTGAGCGATGGCGGACCCGCTCGGAGGAAATGATGCACGTCTGGAATACCCCGCGTCGGTTCTTCGCCCGCCAGCGACATCCCGTCGTTCTGTTCACCTACGGCGTCGCGCTCCTCGCGTGGATACTGCTCGCAACTCACGTTCTTCCCATGCCGGGGTCGGCGATGGCGATGCACATGTCCGCTCCCGGAGTCCCGGAGGCGATGGCGCTGTCGAACGGGGTGGCCGGTATCGGCCTGTATCTGGTCCTGTGGGGGGCCATGATGACCGCGATGATGTACCCGTCGTCGGCGCACGCGTTTCGAGCGTACGCCGACGCGGTAGGGTCAACGACAAAGGTGCGACGGGCGGCGACCGTCGTGTCGGTGATGGGAACGTACACGCTCGTCTGGGTCCTCACGGGGGTCGTCCCGCTCGCGTTCAATCTCGTCGTTCCCATCGCATCCGCCGCGCCGGAGAACCGCCCCCTCCTGCTGGCGGCGACGCTGTTGGTGCTGTCCGCGTACCAACTGTCGCCGTTCAAACGCCACCATCTGAAACACTGTCGGCGGCCGAGCGGCGTATTCGACGGGGACGTTTCGGGGATTCGCAGTGCGCTCCGTTCCGGATGGCGACTGAGCGTGGATAGCGTCGGGTGCTGTTGGGCGCTGATGGCGTTGATGGTCGTCGTGGGGTCGATGAACCTCCTCTGGGTGGTCGCCGTCACCGCGCTGATATCCGTCGAGATACTGGCACCCGACGGCGAACGACTGGCACGAGGCATCGGGGCACTCTCGGGTGTCGCCGGAGTCGGACTGGTGGTCTTCGCGGTCGTCTGACGAACCCTCGCTCGACTCCCGTTATGTCCCTTTTCGCCCACAAACAGTAACCGTGGGCCGGATGAATCCCAGTCCGTCATGAAAACATCGACGCTCGTCCTGCTCCTCGGTCTCGCCCTGTTCGTCCTCCCGGTTCCCGGGACGTTCATCACCGGTGCGCTCGTCCTCATCGTGGGAGTAGTTGCACGGGTTCTCGGAGAGTAAAAAATCCGGCGGTCATGGTAACACCACTCTCGGAAGTGTTATCCGTGGGGCCCCATTCCATACAAAAGCAATGGCGAAAGGCAAAGTTGATTTCTTCAACGACACTGGCGGCTACGGTTTCATCTCGACGGACGACGCGGACGACGACGTTTTCTTCCACATGGAAGACGTGGGCGGCGCTGACCTCGAAGAGGGACAGGAGATCGAATTCGATATCGAACAGGCCCCCAAAGGCCCCCGAGCGAAGAACGTCACCCGTCTGTAATCGGGCGACGATTTTGTGAGGAATACCCTACTACAACACTTTTACCGACGCGAAACCGCATAGCAGCGCGGCCGAGCGGTCGTTTGCGTCATCACGCAAATCGGAACGCGAGAGCGACGGCGAACGACCGCGAAGAGGGACACGGCGAGACGAAGGTCGGCGGTACGGAACCACGACGGTTTTTACTCTACAGCACAATACTGTAGATATCGAAACCGACACCTCTCACCGATTATGACTGACGAAGATACACCCGAACCACCGGATACCAGTGGCACAGAAATCGGCGCGGGACTGCTGGAGCAGAACATGGGGCCGAGTTCGTCGCTCGCACACCTGTACCGTGGCGAAATTCACCGAATGAAGTTCTGGCGCGAGCGGTTGGACCGGACGAGCAACTGGGCGATAACGCTGATGGCAGCCATCCTGACGTGGGCGTTCTCCAATCGAAGCAATCCCCACTACATCGTCCTCCTCGCCATCATCACGGTGAGCATCTTCCTGCTCATCGAGGCGCGTCGCTATCGCGCCTACGACATCTGGCGCTCGCGGGTACGGATGCTCCAACAGAACGTGTTCGCACTCGGACTCGACGACTCCAAAGGCGTCGTGGACGAGGAGTGGCGACAAAAGCTCAGCGAGGACTACCGACATCCGAAGATGAAGGTCTCGCTGGAAGAGGCGCTGGCACACCGTCTCCGTCGTGTGTACGCGCCGCTCTTCTTCGTCCTGCTGGTGGCATGGGTGTTCCAGTTGACGGCCTACACGAAGGATACGTGGCCGGAAGGGGCTGCCATCGGTCACATTCCGGGAACCATCGTCACGGCCATCGTCGTCGCGTTCTACGCGGGAATCCTCGTCATCGCCTACCGGCCCCGGACGTGGCACATCAACGGCGAAATTGTGCCGAGCGACGTGACGGGGTGGGATTACTCGCGGGAGTGATTCGGAACGCCTTGGCGGGAGACGACGGCCACTACGTGTTCTTCTCGACCCGAGTCGTCGGATAGGTTCGTGTCGTTCGGTGTCGGTCAGTCGCTCTCTCTCGAAAAACGGGCGAGGAGCGTCTCGACCGTCCCGGAGAGGACGCTGGTTCCGAACAGCGCGACCAGCACCGCGCCCGCGGCGTCGAAGATGAGGTCGACGATGGTGTCGTCCAGTCCGTACTGAATGAGCACTGGTTTCACGCCGATGAAGTGAGCACTCCCTCGCGCTGCGAACTCCAGAACCTCCCAGAGGACGCCGGACGCGAGCGTGAACAGGAGGACGTAGACGAACATGAACCGGGGCGGAAAGAACACCGCGTCGGAGTGTTCGTCGAAGGCGCGCGCAGTGGAGTATCCGACGCCCGCGACGAGCGTCGCGGAGAGCAGGTGCGTGAGGTGGTCCCACCACCAAACCTCGTCGTAGAGTCCGAGCATGCCGATTGCGTGGAGGAAGACGGCGGCCGTAATCCACAGCGTCAGCGACGTGTCGAGCGAGAGACGATAGTCGCGCCGCAACACCCCGGGGAGAACGGTGATGCCGAACGCGAAGACGCCGTTCACGAACACTCCGACGTTCCTCGTCACGAGGCCGACGAACGTGATGCCGAGGATGGCCAACTGCATCAGTCGGACGAGACGAGACGAGGAGATGCCGATTTTCATCCCGATTTGCGCTAAGTGTCGGAAGAAGTAAACAGTGGCTATCGGCGTGTGCTATGTGGTACCACGAATTTCCGACAGGTGTTTATGCGAACCTTGCGTATCGGTGGTACTATGATGGCAACGACGCACGCCCTTATCGGCGTGCTGCTCGGGAGTGCCTCGCTCTTCGTCGCACCGGAGTTGGCTCCCGTCGCCGTTTTCGCCGGGCTCGCCGGTGGGGTGTTTCCCGATTTCGACCTGTATTCGGGACACAGGAAGACGCTGCACTTCCCGGTGTACTACTCGATTGCGGCGACAGCGGCGCTCGCCGGGGCGATGTTGGTACCGAACTCGTGGACATTCGCGCTCGGGTTCTTCCTCCTCGCGGCGGCCGCACACTCCGTTTCGGACGCCTTCGGGGGCGGGTTGGAACTGAAACCGTGGCTCGGCCAGTCCGAACGTGCGGTGTACAGCCACTTCCACGGGCAGTGGATTCCGCCGCGTCGCTGGATTCGGTACGACGGCGCGCCGGAGGACTTCGCGCTGGGAGTCACACTCGCGGTGCCGAGCCTCGTGCTCTACGACGGGACGATTCAGACGCTCGTCGTCCTCGCGGTCATGATTTCGGGAGTTTACGCGCTCCTTCGGAAGCCTCTCGTGAACATCGCGGAGTGGCTGGTCGGGCGGATTCCGTCGCACATGCTGGCGTACGTCCCTGACCGGTTTATCGGCGATTTCGTCCGGTGAGGAGCGAACGCGCTTCGAAGGGTTTATTCACGCCCTGACCAACAGATTCGGTAGTAACTATGTCCGACAAACCTGCCTCGATGTACCGGGCCATCGACAAGCCCTCGTACACGCGACGCGAATACATCACCGGAATTCCGGGTTCGAAGATCGCACAGCACAAGATGGGCGAAGTGGACAGCAACGAGGACGACTACCCCGTTCAGATTTCCCTCATCGTCGAAGAAGAATGCCAGATTCGCCACGGTGCGCTGGAGGCCTCCCGCCTGTCCGCGAACCGCTTCCTGCTCAAGAACATCGGCGAAACCGGCTACAAGATGATCCTCCGCAAGTTCCCCCACCAGGTCCTGCGCGAGAACAAGCAGGCGACCGGTGCGGGTGCGGACCGTGTTTCCGACGGAATGCGACAGGCGTTCGGGAAGCCGGTCGGAACGGCGGCACGAATCGCCAACGGTGATCGAGTGTTCACCGCGTGGTGTACCGTGGACGACGCGCCCCTCGTGAAGGACGCGCTCCGCCGTGCCTACAACAAAATCTCCCCGCCGTGCCGCATCATCGTCGAGCGCGGTGAAGAGAAACTCGTCAGCTAAATCCGATTCGTTCTTTTTGCTGTGACGTGCTGTCCGGTGAGCGATAGCACCGCGATTCAGCGCCGCGATTCCAGTTCCGCGCGCAAGTCCGTGGGTTCCATGTCCTTCATCGAGAGCAGAACGAGCAGGTGGTAGATGACGTCCGCACCCTCGTAAGCCATCTCCTCCCGGTCGTCGTCCTTCGCGGCGAGGATGAGTTCCGTCATCTCCTCGCCCAACTTTTCGAGGACGGCGTTCTCGCCCTTCTCGTGGGTGAACAGCGAGGCGGTGTAGGAGTCCTCGGGGAGCGTTTCCTTCCGGTCTTCGATGACCTCGAACAGGTCGTCCAGTACGTCGTTCATTGGCCTATCTGGGCGACTTCCCGGATGTCTTGAAGGTCGTCGAACTGTGCGCGTTCCTGGTGGCCGTGGTCGAACACCTCGTCAGCGACTTCGATGGGCGCGCCGGTACGGGCGGCGAGCGCGAGCGAGTCGCTGGGACGGGCGTCCACGACTTCGTGGCCGCGCGGCGTCTGGATGTGAAGGTCGGCGATGTAGGTGTTGTCGTCCAACCCGGTAACGACGACGCGCTCGATACGGCCACCGAGTTCCTCCATCACGTCGAGCAGGAGGTCGTGGGTCAGCGGTCGGCCGATGTCCTCGGCTTCCATGCCACGGGCGATGCTGATACCCTCCTCGAATCGAATAAAAATCGGAAGCACGTCGTCGCCATCCTCGGGTGCGAGGACGACCACGGGAAGCGGACCCTCCCCCGTGGCGGCGACACGTACCGCGTCGATTGTAACGTCCATAGCGAACCGAAGCGGCCCAGCGGCAAAAATCTGCTTACCGCGGGCGAATGGAAGCGCCCACAAAACCCGTGTCGACCGCCGAACGCCCTACTCGTCGGCGAAAAACGCGAGGCCGTGAATCCGACTGTCGGGGGTGAGTTCGGGGTGGAACGACGTCCCGACCACCGGCCCGTCCTGGACGGCGACGGGGCGACCGTCCCACTCGGCGAGGACGGTCGCCGACCCGACGTCGCTGATGAGCGGCGCACGGATAAACACGGCCGGGTACTGGTGGTCCAAGCCGGTCACGTCGAGGGGGGCTTCGAAACTGTCCTTCTGACGGCCGAAGGCGTTGCGTTCGACGGTTACGTCCAGCAGGCCGAGGTTGTCGACTCGGTCGTCACCGGCGTCGGTCGCGGCGACGATGAGACCGGCACAGGTGGCGAGAATCGGCTTTCCGGCCTCCACGTGATCCTGTATCTCGGGGGCGATACCCTCCGACTGCAGGAGTCGAGAGATGGCGGTCGATTCGCCGCCCGGCATACAGAGGAGGTCACAGTCCGGGACGATACCGGACTGGCGGATTTCGGTGACTGCGACGGATTCGTCGTGGGCGGTTCCGGCCCGCCGAATCGCGTCGGCGTGTTCGCTCACGTCGCCTTGGACGGCGATGACGCCAGCGTTGAGACTCATACCGGCACTTCGGAACAGGTCGGGAAAAGGGCCTCGTTACAGCGCGAGGAAGTTCAGTACCATGATGAAGACGCCGAAGAAGACACCGAACGCGAATATCGTCTTGGGGTTGATTCGAATCGCGTTCCGGTCTTCGGCATCGAAGTATCGCACGAGTCCGGCGCTGGACATCAGGCCACCGGAGTTCTGACCACTGCTCATGGTTTCGGGTCCGAGAGCGGTCGGGGTAAACCTTTCGCAATGCTATCGAATCCAGCCCTCCATACACCCAACCCATTTATCGGGGCAGGAGAAGTGATGTCTATGGACGAACAGATCGCGGCGGCGCTCGACGACGCGTTCCCCGACCGCGACGTGGACGCGGTACATCCCTCCGGCCCCTCGTGGAACGACGAGAATCGAACCGTCGGCATCGACTTCCGCGACGGCGAGTCGGTGTATCTGAAGATGTCGAACGTCGGAGACGGGTCGCGTATCGCCCGCGAACGGGCCGTAATCGACTACGTGGGCGAACGCGGCGGCGTTCCAGTCCCGACGGTGCTGGCGAGCGACAGCGCCGGAGCGGTTCCGTATCTCGTGACGGCACCGGTTGTCGGAGAGAGCCTGCTGTCTTCGTGGTCCGACGCGAACGCGACGGAGCGCGCGGAACTGGCCCGACAAGTCGGGATCTCGCTGGCGAACGTCCACGCGCTTCGTTTCGAGCAACACGGCCGCATCGTCGGCGGGAGCGCGGACGGTCTCGAACTCGAAACGGGGCCGTGGACGGACGTGCTCGTCGAGACGATAGCCGAGATGCGCGACATCGGGTCGCAAGACCGCTTTTCCCATCACTTCGACGCCGTTATCGAGGCCGTGGAGGACAATCGAGAACTGCTGGACGACACACCAGCGACGCTCCTCCACGGTGACCCCGCCCGTCCGAACTGTTTCCACGGAGAGGGACGAAACGAAGGGAAAATCGGACTTCTCGACTGGGAAATCGCGCACGTCGGCGACCCCGTACGGGACGTAGAGCGTACGCGGAGCCTCCAGTTCGACTCGCTCCGTGCCGACGGTCCCGAGGAGATAGTCCACGCGTTCTACGACGGCTATCGGGACCGGGCGGGCGGCCTCCCGGACGGGTTCGAGGAGCGACGACCCATCTACGACGCGGTTCGGTTTCTGGGACACACTGGATTCTATGACAAGTACGCCTCGTTCCGCGACGAGGACCCCGAGGAACTCGCCGCGTGGATGGACGGGGAGATGGAGCGACGAATCGAGCGGATCACCCGACGGGACGGATAGTGATGCGACCGAGACTGACGAACAGGCGGCAGAGGACGAGGAGGAAGAAACCCTTATGCACGCGGCGACGGAACCTTCCAAGAGCAACGCATGACCGTCAAGTTACTCGACTTCTACGCAGATTGGTGTGGGCCGTGCAAGACACAAGACCCGATCCTCGACGAACTCGAAGAGGACTGGGACGAGAGCGTCGAATTCGAGAAAGTAGACGTGGACGAGCACCAAGACATCGCTAACGAGTACCAAGTTCGCTCGATTCCGACCATCGTCATCGAGGACGACGAAGGCGTCGTCGAGCGCTTCGTCGGCGTGACCCAGCGCGACGACTTGGAACGCGTCTTGGAGAAAGCTGGCGCATAATTCCGGTCCCGCCACAACGCAGTCTTTTTCGAACAGCTACGAACCGTCCGGGATTCACGACCAGCGGACGCTATTCGAACCGCACGCCGACGTCGTGCATCCCCTCGTTTTCGAGCGCGAGGTTGATGAGGAGCGGCGTCATGCTCTCGACTTCCGCGCTGTTTCCGATGCCACCGGCGTCGAGCGCCCGCAGTCCGTCTATCTCCTCGGCGAGCCGTCCGACGAGTTCCTTGGCATCGTCGTCGTCGCCGACGAGGAGCGTGTCCTGGTCGAGGTCGAGGCTGAGGTCGGCGAGACGGTCGGCCGAGAGGTTGTGGAACGCGCCGACCACGGGAACGCCGTCGGGTGCGGTGTCCGCGACGAGTTCGCTGACGCTTCCGACGTTCGGCGGCTTGTAGTGGAACCCGGTTTCGTCGCGGTCCATCCCCACGGCGGGGGTGACGAGGACGTCCACGTCGCCGAGGCGGTCCGCGACCGACTCGATAGTGTCGCGGATGTGGAACGGTGGAACGGCGAGAACGACCATATCTCCGCGTTCGGCGGCCATTCCGTTGGCGAAGCCGTTGATGGATCGGGAGACGCCCAGGCTGTCGAGTTCGGTTTCGTACTCCGCCGCCTTCGTGCGGGCTTTTTCGGGGTCGCGCGAGCCGATGATGACCTCGTGGTCCGTGTCGAACGCCCAACGGAGCGCGAGTCCCTGCCCGATGTCGCCGGTACCCCCTAAGAGTGCGATTCGCATACACGGGGAGTCTGTCGGAGCGCGGTTAAGTTCTCCGAAAGCGGGAATCGAGGGGGATTCCCCCACAGGATTTCCGCCGCCACAACCCCTTTTTCCTTGCTCCCCCTTGCAGGGAATACGATGACATACGACGCCAACAGCGACGGAATTCCGAAACTCGGACTCGGAACGTGGGAGAACACGGACAGCGACGAGTGTGCACACAGCGTCGCCTACGCCCTCGATTTGGGGTACGAACACGTCGATACCGCCCAAGCCTACGGGAACGAGGAGGAGGTCGGCAGGGGAATCGCCGACTCGTCGGTGGACCGCGAGGACTTCTTCCTCGCCACGAAGGTCTGGATAGATAACCTCGCACACGACGACGTACTCGAAACGACCGAGAAGAGTCTGGACAAACTCGGCACGGACTACGTTGACCTGCTCTACGTCCACTGGCCCGCCCGCGAGTACGACCCCGAAGAGACACTCGCGGCGTTCGACGAGCTGTACGACGAGGGCAAAATCAAGCACGTCGGCCTGAGCAACTTCGAACCCGAGCATCTGGAAGAGGCGAAGGAAATCCTCGACGCACCCATCTACGCCAATCAGGTCGAGATGCACCCGCTCCTCCAACAGGACGAGCTGGTCGAGTACGCGCAGGAAAACGACATCACGCTCGTCGCGTACTCCCCGCTCGCCCGCGGTAACGTGTTCGACGTGCCCGAACTGACCGACATCGCCGAGAAGCACGAGACCAGCGAAGCGCAGGTCAGCCTCGCGTGGCTCATGTCGAAGGACAACGTGGTCGCCATCCCGAAGGCCACGGGCGAGGACCACATCGATGACAACTACGACGCGCTCACCCTTGAACTGGACGACGAGGACATCGAGAAAATCGAGGGCATCGAGCGGAAAGAGCGCCAAGTCGACCCCGACTTTGGACCGTGGAACTGACTCGCTGAAATCGGCACGGAGCTGAAACGAACTCGTTTTTCGACCTCGCACCGGGGAAACTATGGGCACCGGGGTGCATCTCGCGGGTATGACCGACCTCGTGACATTCGGCGAGACCATGTTGCGGCTCTCGCCGCCCGACCGCGAACGCATCGAGAGCACCTCGTCGCTCGAACTCCGTGCCGCTGGCGCGGAGAGCAACGTCGCCATCGCCGCCCACCGACTCGGTACCGAGGCGATGTGGACCTCGAAGCTCCCCGACTCGCCGCTCGGACGGCGCGTCGTCGCCGGGCTTCGACGGTACGGCATCGACACCGAAATCGCGTGGAGCGACGAAGGGCGGCAGGGAACCTACTACCTCGAACACGGCACCGACCCGCGCGGCACGAACGTCATCTACGACCGCGCCGACGCCGCGGTCACGACGGCGACCGCCGACGACGTGGCGCTCGACCGGATTCGAGACGCCCGAACATTCTACACCAGCGGCATCACGCCCGCGCTGTCCGCGACGCTCGAATCCACCGTGGACGAGGTGCTCGCGGCGGCACAGGACGCCGGGACGACCACCGCTTTCGACGTGAACTACCGGTCGAAACTCTGGTCGCCCGCCGAAGCGCGCGAATCGCTCACCGCGCTGTTCCCCCGCATCGACGTGCTCGTCGCGGCCGAGCGCGACGCCAGAACCGTCCTCGACCGCTCCGGCGACGCCGACGACATCGCCCGCGGCCTCGCTGACGACTGGGACTTCGAAACCGTCGTCGTCACCCGCGGGTCGAACGGCGCGCTGGCGCTCCACGACGGCGAGATTCACGAGCAGTCCGCTTTCGACACGGACACCGTGGACCCCATCGGCACCGGCGACGCCTTCGTCGGCGCGTTCCTCGCCCGCCGCCTCGACGGCGAATCCGTCCCGACCGCGCTGGAGTACGGGGCCGCCACCGCCGCCCTCAAGCGGACGATTCCGGGCGACGTGGCCGTCGTCACGCGGGCGGAAGTCGAGGGCGTGATGGACACGGAAGCGCGCGATATTTCGAGATAGCACAGCACGACCGCACAGTTCTCGACCGTTTCGACCCGCCGGTACACGCGCCGTAGCGATTGACTCGTTCCCCGCATCTCGTCCGTTCATCGTGGCGCGCGCTGGCGAGGCGACGAGGACAGTACGTCCGAGTCGCCTCGCTAAAGCGTGCGAGGTCTTCGTGAGTGACGAAGAAACGAACGAATGGCTCGTCAGAGCGTTACTCTGACGGTGGATGAGCGAAGCGAATCGGTTGGGGAGGGTGTGGTTGATGCGGTTTGCGGTTGCGGTTTCAGTGACGTCTGTCGTTACAGTCCCGAACAAACCAACAACAACTCGACTGCGACGAGGGGGGTTTCAGGGTCTTCGTTACGGCAGTCCCGTTCGGAGGACTCCCGTCAGCAAACTCGTTTCCGACCGAGCGGTGGTACTGAATCCCATGGTAGAATACTGAATCCTATTTTGAAATCCTAGAAGATACTGAATAGTACTAAAATAGACTAAATCATACCAAAAGATACTGGCAAACCGATTTCTAGACGATTCGAGAAACCCTTCATCCTCGCCGCCGCCTAAACCGCTAACATCCCTGAACGAGACTGGATACACATGACAACGCACGTCGTCATCATCGGCGCGTATGGAAGCGCGGGGGTCGCCGTGGCACAGAGTCTCGCGGAAGACCCGAGCGTTCGACTGACCCTCGTCGATGACGGCGACCCCGGCGGCGGGCTGTGCATCCTCCGCGGCTGTATGCCGTCGAAGGAGGTGCTGTCGGCGGCGAGTCATCGGTATCAAGCGCGCCACGACCCGCGGCTGTCCGGGACGCCGGAGGTGGATTTGGAGTCGGTGGTGGAGCTGAAAGACGACCACGTGCTCGGCTTCGCGGAACACCGACGGGCGGCGGTACACAACCTCGCCGAGCGGGAGAACGTGGCGTTCTATCACGACACCGCACGGCTCGTGGACGACCACACGGTCGAAATCGACGGGCGAGAAATCGAGGCCGATTACGTCGTCATCGCCACAGGGTCGAAAGTGAACGTGCCCGACCTACCCGACATGAACGGCGTGGACTACATGACCAGCGCGGACGTGCTGGACGCGACCGAGTTCCCCGACTCGGGCGTCGTAATGGGGTTCGGGTACACCGGCCTCGAACTCGTCCCGTACCTCAGCGAGGCGGCGGGAATGGACCTCACCGTCATCGAACACGACGAGCATCCGCTGGACGAGGCCGATTCGCCGTTCGGCGACGAACTCCTCGACATCTACCGCGAGGAGTTCGGAATCGAGATACTGACCCGAACGTACGAAAAGCGGGTCGAATCGACGGGGGACGGGGTTCGGCTCCACGTCGAACAAAGAGGGAGTGGGAACGGAGGTAGAAACGGAGGCGGAGGCAGAGCCGGAGTCGGCGAATCGAGGACCATCGACGCGGACGAGTTGTTCCTCTTTACGGGACGGCGACCCAACCTCGACGGACTCGGGCTGGAGAACACCGCGCTCGAATTCGGGGGCGGGTGGGTCGAAGATACGATGCAGGCCCGCGACGACCCGCGAACGTTCGTCGTGGGGGACGTGAACGGCAAGGAGCCGATTCTCCACGTGGCGAAGGAACAGGGCTTCAAAGCCGCCGAGAACATCCTCGCACACGCTCGGGGGGACGACCTCGAACCGTACGAAAACGTCCGCCACCACGTCATCTTCTCGGCGGTCGGGGTGTATCCCTTCGCCAGAGTGGGACTGTCGGAGACGGCGGCGGAGGCGACTGGGCGGAACTACGTCGCCGTCAGCCGACGTGCGGCGGACGACGGCGTGTTCAAGACGAAACAGGCGTCGAGGGGGCTGGCGAAACTCGTGGTGGACGGGGACGACGGCACCGTTCTCGGCTATCAGGGGTTGCACTACCACGCCGACGTGATGGCGAAGACGATGCAGGTCGTGATAGAACGGGGTATGGACGTCCGCGACGTGCCGGACAGGGCGTACCACCCGACGACGCCCGAGATTCTGGACGGCTTGCTTCGGGACGCGAGCGAGCAGGTCGGAAAATAGGCATCCCTATCGCTGGCCGCCAAAACCGCGTTCTGGCGGGAGACGGTCACCCGTCGAGCGCCGCAATCACGTCCAACAGGCGTTCGAGTCGCGCGTCGGGGCGATATCGCACGGCATCGGTCTCCGAGTCGTGTGCCAGTAGTCCTGCACGGACCAGCTGTGGGAGGTGGTTGTGGTGCAACGCGACCAGCAACGACTCCCGGGACGTCGTGTCCCGTTCGGCCAGCAGTTCGTCCGCCAGTTCGTCGATGGAAATCCGCCCGTCGTCGGAGGACAACAGGAGGAGTATCCGTCGCCGTACCCGGTTGCTCAGTATCTTGAAGAGCACGTTCAGCGGAACGTCGGAACCGGACGTCGAGTGAGACCGTTCCGTGAGTTCTCGGTTCGTGGGTCGCTTCGGTGCGCTAGGCATCGTTCGACGATGACGTATCGATATGCCAATCGCATAACTCATTTTGACGTCTCGGGCACAGAAGCTGTGAAAGTTTCAACTCGACTTATACCCCGTCGAAACTATTTCGACCGTGGCGGAAGACGGGTCACTCCTCGCCGGTTCGGTCCTCGTCGATTCTGAACTGCTTCAACGGCTGAAAGTACTGGTCCCGAATCAGAATCTCGTCTTTGAGTACCAGCCCCAACTCGGGGAGCGCGGTCGCGATTCTCGTCAAATCGTCGTTCGACACGCCGACGGTTTCGATGCGGATGTTGTTCTCGCCGATCATCAGTTCGCGCACGTTCACGACGCCGGGGATGTCGAGCACCCGGTGGGCTAACTCGCTCCGTTCGCCGACGGGTGCGGAACAGACCATCAACACGTTCAGCGGAAATCCGGCCCGTTCGTAATCGACCGTCGCCTGATATCCCGTGATGATGCCGTCGGATTCGAGTTGGTCGATTCGATTGCTCACCGTGCTGGCCGACACGCCGAACCGGTTTCCGAGGGCGGTCGTGGTCGAACCGCGGGCGTCGCGCTGGAGCGCGTACAGGATTCCTTCGTCGATCTCGTCGAGCGCGCTTGATGTCATATGTTACCAAATGTTATCATACACCATGATAGTTTCCTGAACTATATATGATACGATTCCGCGATCGGCAGTCGCGTTCCGGAGCACGTCGAAACCGAGCGACGAGACGCTCCGCCGACACCGACGACGTGCTGATTTTTTCGGGGTCGCTGGCCGCCGAGGTCGAACGGGAGGTAAGGCTAAAAACCGGGGTGACATAGGGACAAACATGAAGGCCAAGCGGGAGTACCGACGGCGGCCGGACATCGAGGTCCGGGTACTCGACGCCCTCGTCGACCGGAGTGAAGACGGCATGACGGTCTTCGAACTGCGCTCCCACGTGGAGGCGGGCATCGACGAGTTGGAGGACGCGCTCGCGAACCTGAAACGGGACGGGCTGATAGAAGCCGGAATGGAGAGCGGACGAACGCTCATCCGCCCGGACGAGCGCGTCGTTCCCGACCCCGAGGAGATAGACGAGGAGCCGTCGTTCGTGGATAAGCTCATCGAGCGCCTGCCGCTGTAGCGCATCCGACGTTTTTACTCCCCTACGCACCCGACTACGTGTATGAACCTCGAAGCGCTACACGAAGACCACGGAGCGACGTTTTGTTCGGTCGGAAATCGTCGGGTGCCACGCGACTACGGCCGCCCCGAACGGGCACACCGTGCGGTCAGGAACGGCGTCGGACTCACGGAGATGCCCTACGGCGTCCTCGTCGTCACGGGCGATGACAGAATCGAGTACGTCGATAACATCGTCTCGAACACGGTCCCGCGCGAGGACGGACGCGGAACCTACGCCCTTCTGCTCGACCCGCAAGGGAAGGTCGAACTCGACATGTACGTCTACTGTGCGGGCGAGCGACTCCTGCTCTTCGTGCCGCCCGGTGAGGCGACACCGCTCGCCGAGGAGTGGCGAGAGAAGGTGTTCATTCAGGACGTGGATATCTCCGTCGCGACCGAGCGTTTCGCCGTCTTCGGCGTCCACGGACCGTACGCCACCGAAAAGGTCGCCAGCGTGCTGAACGGAGCGAGCACCCCGGACGAACAGCTTTCGTTCATCCGCGGGAAGATGGCCGACGTGGGCGTCACGGTCATTCGAACCGACGCGCCGACGGGCGAGGAGGGTTACGAAGTTATCTGCACGACGGACGAGACGGCGGACGAAATCGGACGCGAACGGCCGAACGTCGAACTCGTCTTCGACGCCCTCGTCACGCGGGGGATGAACGCCGCTCCCTTCGGCCGGGTGACGTGGGAGTCGCTGACGCTCGAAGCCGGAACGCCGCTGTTCGAGTACGAACTACGGGGCGAAATTCCGAACGTGCTCGGCCTCCGAAACGCCCTCGACTTCGAGAAGGGGTGTTACGTCGGCCAGGAAGTCGTATCGCGCGTCGAGAACCGCGGGCAACCGAGTCGGCGACTCGCGGGGCTGCTCCCCGAATCCGTACCGCAAGCGGGCGCGGCGGTCTTCGCGGGCGATGAAGTCGTCGGCGAAATCACCCGCGGAATCGAGAGTCCGTCGCGCGGGGAACCGGCCGCGATGGCGCTGGTGGATTTCGACGTGGAAATCGGGTCGGGGCTGACCGTCCGCGTCGATGGTGAGGACGTCAGCGCGGAACTGGTGTCCCTGCCGCTGGTGGACGGCAGCGACGAATCCGGGCGCGTGCCGACCTACGACTGAGCGATTCTCTCGTGTGCGAAATCGACGCGAGACACCACTGAGCGGAGGTTTTTCGGCAAACCCGATTCGAACCGATAGCGACGACCGCGTGTCACCGACGGAGGAAAAACCTTTTCAACAACTTAGTAATATTACTCAGTGGTATGCAAGCATTCGATGGCTTTGCGGACGTGAGCGAGGCGGAAGTGACGCGAGCGATTGGAACCGCGTGGAGCGACGAGTTTACCGAGTTCTCGGAGACGGACGTCATCATCGTCGGCGGCGGCCCGTCCGGGTTGGTCGCGGCGAAGGAACTCGCCGAGCGCGGGGTCGAAACGATGGTCGTGGAGAAGAACAACTACCTCGGCGGGGGGTTCTGGCTCGGCGGATTCCTGATGAACAAGGTGACGGTCCGCGACCCGTCGCAGGCCGTCCTCGACGACCTCGGCGTCCCCTACGAGGAGTCGGACGAGGCCGATGGGTTGTACGTCGCAAACGGCCCGCACGCCTGTTCCGCGCTCATCGAATCGGCCTGTTCGGCGGGCGCGAAGATGCAGAACATGACCGAGTTCACCGACGTCGTGGTCCGCGAGGGCCACCGCGTCGGCGGCATCGTCATGAACTGGACGCCGGTCCACGCCCTGCCGCGGGAACTCACCTGCGTGGACCCCATCGCGGTCGAATCCGACCTCGTTATCGACGCCACGGGTCACGAAGCTGTCGTCGTCTCGAAACTCCAGGAGCGCGGCGTGCTCGACGCACCCGGCCTCCGCCACGCACGAGAGCACAACACGGGCATGGACAAGTCGGGAGACGGGGAGTACGGCGCGCCCGGCCACGACTCGCCCGGTCACGACTCCATGTGGGTCGCAAAGAGCGAAGACGAGGTGGTCGAACACGCGGGTAAAGTTCACGACGGCCTCGTCTCGACCGGCCTCGCCACCGCGACGACCTACGGCCTCACCCGGATGGGACCGACGTTCGGCGCGATGTTGCTGTCGGGCAAGCGCGCCGCACAGGTCGCGCTTGACGAGTTAAACGTCGGCGGCACCGTCGAAATGGTAAGCAGTCCGTCGCCCGCGGACGACTGAACGGTACGGCCGACGGAAGCCGCAATACTCCAGCGAGACCTCGTGGCGCGCGGCGTCCCCGCTGACCACCCGGATGCGCTCATCGCCGCGACAGCACGCGTACACGGGACGGTGTTCGCCACGGCGGAGAAGCATTTCTGGAACGAGGAGGTACAGGACGTGCTGGACGTGGGCGAGTACGACCCCTACTGATTCTCCGCCACCTTCCCACCCGTAATCCGCACCACCCCGAGCGCGTGCTGGCTGTCGCGCACCGCCACCGTCCGGTCCGACAGCGCCCGCCGCGATTCCGCGATTCGTTCGTCCAGCACGTACCACGGCGGTTTCTCGAAGCCGCTCGTCCCGCCGGGCGTCGAGGCGAGCACGAGGCCCCGGAAGGCCTGGTTCACGGGCCACGAGTAGGCGCGCGAACTCTGTCCGGCGTCGAGCAGGGCGAGACCCCCGCCCGGACATATGCCGTCCAGCCACCGGGAAACGGTGCCGTAGGGGTCGTCCAGCATGCCGATGACGAACGTGGCGAGCACGGCGTCCACATCCTCGCGGAGCGAGAACGTGGCGGCGTCGGCCTGCACGATGTGGACGTTCTCCCATCCCTCGCGGTCGATTCTGTCCCGCGCCTGTTCGAGCATTCCGCGGGTGAAATCGACGCCGATGACCCTCCCCCCGGGACCGACGCGCCGCCGGAGGTGCGGGAAGTTCGCCCCCGTCCCACACCCCATCTCGACCACGGTGTCGCCGGGCGAAAGTCGGAGTTCGTCCACGACTCGACTCCGGAGTCGGGAGAGGCCGGGGGTCGCTACTGCGAGCAGGTCGTAGAGTCGCGCCCAGCGGCCGTAGAACTGCTGGGCGGTGGACGGTCCGCGCCGTGACATGGTTTGCGGTACGACGGAGGCGGATAAAAGGACCCGGGTGATTTTATACACGTCGTTCTCACCTTCTGAGAACAGGTCTCAGGCCGTGAGAAGCACCTTTCGGTCATATCACCCCCGTCGCCGAAGCTAAACATGTACTATGAGGCCACAGATTGGCGCACCCGGAACGGGCATCTCGCGGCGTGATTTCGTAAAGGCGACCGGCACTGCTGGCGTCGTCGCCACCGCCGGTTGCGCGGCACCGTCACAACCGGACCGACAAGGCGTCGCCGCCGCGACCGGAAACGCCGCCCTTCCGAAGACGAGCGCGCCACAAGTCGTCGATTTGGACGAACTCGGTCACGAGGTAACGATGCGGGCCGTCTCCGCCCGACACGAAGTTCATCCGCTCGACAGCATGGGCGGACCGGTAACCCTTCCGCACGTGTGGGCGTTTCAGGCGAACGACTTGCCGCCGAGCGTTCCCGGTCCAGTTCTCCGGACGACCGAAGGACACGACCTGGAGATAACGCTCGACAACACGAACATGAAGAACCCCCACACGCTGCACTTCCACGGCGTCCGAAAGACGTGGGAAAACGACGGCGTGCCGACGACGACGGGTATCACCGCCGACCCGGGGAAGAAGCACACGTACACCATCCCGGCGAACGTTCCCGGCACGCACCTCTATCACTGTCACTTCCAAACGCCGATGCACATGGAGATGGGAATGTTCGGTATTCTCCGCGTCGACCCGAAGGGATACGAGGAGGCCGACAAGGAGTATTTCGCAACCGTCCGAGAGTGGGATTCGAGGCTCTCGCGTGCGTACGCCGGTGAGGACGCGACCTTCGACCTCACGAACCGTCGCCCCGACGTGTTCACGGTCAACGGAAAGAGCGCGCCGCGGACACTCCACCCCGAAGACGGGACGCCGTTTATCGTGGAGTCAGGCGATACCGTCCGGATTCACTTCGTCAATGCGGGGTTCATGTCGCACCCGCTTCACATCCACAACCACCGGTTCCACATCGTCGAAAAGGACGGCGCGAACTATCCCGAGGCGATGCAGTTCCCGCAGGACGTGGTGAACGTCTCCCCGGCGGAACGCTACACCATCGAGTTCGAAGCGGACGCGGACCCGGGTATCTACCTCATGCACTGTCACAAGGTAGATCACGTCAGAAACGGCGCGTCCTACCCGGGAGGGATGCTCTCGGCGGTCGTCTACAAGGAAGCGATGAACACCGACGTCTTCGCCAACCTGATGGAGTACGCGGGGTACGAGGGGTGAACCGATGACGCGCGTAGCACGTCGGGACGTTCTCCGCGGAGGTGCGGGCATCGCGGCACTCTCGTTGCTGCCACCGGTCGCCGGAGAGTCGCCGACAATCGTGGACGAGACCGGAAAGGAAGAAGTCACCGTCGTGGTCGGTGCCGAAGGTAATGGCGGCACCTATGCGTTCGGTCCTGCCGCCGTCAGAATCGACCCCGGAACGAGGGTCGTCTGGGAGTGGTCGGGAGACGGCGGAATGCACAACGTCGTGGCCGCGGACGGGTCGTTCAAGAGCGACCTCCAGCAGAAGGCCGGTGCGACGTTCAGTCACACGTTCGAGACGGACAGTGCCATCGATTACTACTGCGAACCGCACCGTGCGATGGGGATGAAAGGGGTCGTCCTCGTCGGCGACGCCGCGCTTCCCGGAGCGGCGGCCGAAAACGGGACGACGAAAACCACCTACGACGGGTGGTTCGATGGCGTCGATAACTTCGACGGAACGGTCGATATGACCGGCAAAGATGCGGTCACGGTCGATGTCGGTGCACAGGCGAACGGGGGGCCGTACGGATTCGGTCCGGCGGCGATTCGCGTCGACGCCGGGACGAAAGTGACGTGGCGGTGGTCGGGGAACGGAATCCATAACGTCGTCGCGGAAGATGGCTCGTTCAAGAGCGACCTGTACGGCGATTCGAGCGCGACGTTCACCCACACTTTCCACAGCGGTGGAATCACGAAGTATTTCTGTGAGCCGCACCGCGGAATGGGAATGAAAGGTGCGGTCGTCGTGGACGGACCGAAGAACGCGACGGCGGGCATCTCCTCGGGACAACTCGCCCTCGGTGGCGGTTTCGTGACCGCACTACTCTCGCCCATCGCGTTCGCACTCTTCCTCTCGTTTCGAAAGAACCGCGACACGTCACGATTGACACAGGTAAGAAACCGGCCACAGCAGTAAAGTATAGTCAGGTCGCCATTTATATCACATGACAATTGCCCTGACCGAAGGCGACCAAGGGAAGCGTGTCATCGAGGCGGACGGTACGGAGGTCGGAATGGTCATGGAGGTACGACACGGGACGGCGCACGTCGAGGCCGACCCGAGCGTCGTCGAGACGTTACAAACTGCATTCGACACGGGGGGAAACAACGAAAACACGTACGCTCTCTCCGAGGAGGACATCGAACGAATCGAAGACGATACGATAGTCCTCCGGACCCGCGACTGATCGGATAGTTTCGAAGAAAAAATTACCTCGTGTACCCCTACCCGAGGTAACTAAAGAGTGCGACCGGATTGGTATATACTTTGTGTGTGCCAATTCGATCGCTGGAGATAAACGACTCGCACAGGCAAGCACGAGGCAAACATAAATGAGACAACGAAGAAACGAACAAACCATGAACGGTCAGCCGGATGCCGGGGATATCCCCGCTGGCTGGGAACGAGCACCCATCAGGGGGGACGAGATTCAACTCCAGCACGAGGACGGGAGCATCGCTGTGAAGGCGGTCAAAGCAACGATTTCGGACGAGTGGGAACTCGAACTGGAGGACAGCATCGGCAACAGATACACGACGATTCGACCGGTCGGTCGCGTGGCGACGCGCGACCGCGCGGTTTCGGCGCTGGTGTCGTTCGCACGGGAGGTCAACGACCTTCGTCACGAACGCGGGGAGGTGTTGCCGGACGACATCGTTCGGGAAGTACAGCGCAGCGAACGAGTACCCGTTTAAACGATTTTTCGCGCGACTTCGGCCACGGCCTCGGCGGAATCGCCGAGGATGTAGACGATGGGTTCGATGCCGTAGCCGCCGGTGTGATAGAGCACTGTCGCGTCCGGCGACTCGTCGAGAGCGTGGCCGACCGCCTCGCTGAGGTCGTCGTACTCGGCGTCGAACTCGGCGGTCGCGTGGCCCACCGATTCGAGGCGGGCCACGATGTCGGGGTCGTAGCGGACGTTGAGCGCGGCGTGAACGTCGGCACCGTTGTCGCGTGCCGCGAGGAGAATGGAAGCGACGTGTGCGCTGACGCCGAACTCGGGGTCCGCCGGAATCGTCGCCCGACCCTTCACGTCGAAGATGCGACCGGGGATGCCAGCCACGTCGTCGATACTCTCGGCGTTGGGCAGACTCTCACAGAGGTTCGAGCCCACGGCGGGAATGAGCGAGGTGAAGCCGCTCGTCCCCTCCACGATGTGAATCCCGCGGCGCATGGACGAGAGGACGCGCTCGGTCGCCCGGAGTTCGTCGTCCGGGTCGTGAACGTTGAAGTCGCCGCCGTGACCCGCCAGTTCGGGCATCGCCTCCTCGTGCAGTTGCGCGATGAGGTCGTGGTCTTCGAGTCGTCGGATGAGCACCTCCACCTCCACGAGCGCCTGCACCTGACTCATGCTTCCCGTCGCCAACCCCTCACCGACCTCGGTTACGAGGCGGGAGACGCGCTCGTCGTCCCGAATACCGTCGTTTTGCGCGACGTCGCCGTGCGCGTACTTCGAGACGGCGCTCTGGCTGATACCGAGGGCGTCGGCCACCTCGCTCTGGGTCAGGCCCCGCTCGCGCAGGTCTTCCGCGAGCATCGAGCGAAACGTGGGGAGGAACTCCTCGACGACGACTTCCTCCGCGAACTTCACAGTTGGTCACCACCGAACTCGTGGTCGCTCCCGATTCGGGACGCCTGCGGTCCGGCTTGGTCCTGATATTTCGAGCCGCGTTCGGACCCGTACGGCCGCTCCGAGGGGTTCTTGAGCTCCGTGAAGATGAGCTGTGAGATGCGCGTGCCGGGTTTGAGCGCGACGGGAGCGGTCCCGAGGTTCGACAGTTCGAGGGTTATCTGTCCGCGATAGCCGGGGTCCACGACCCCCGCCGTAGCGTGGACGACGACGGCGAGTCGGCCGAGCGACGAGCGGCCTTCGACGTGAGCGAGCAGGTCCGACGGGATTTCGACGCGCTCTTTCGTCGTCCCGAGGACGAAATCGCCCGGGTGGAGGATGAACTCGTCGCCCTCCTCGACGATTGTTTCCGTGACGTAGCTGTCCACCTCGTCCTCGCTATCGGGGTGGATGCACGGGATGTTGGTGCGCTGGAATTCGAGGAACTCCTCGCCGAGTCGAAGGTCGATACTCGCCGGTTGAATCTGCAGGTCGGGTTCGTCTATCGGTTCGACCACCAAGTCGCCGGAGTCGAGACGGCAGCGGATGTCCGCGTCCGAGAGTATCATTGTCGAAAACAGGGGTGGGGGTGTGTAAAGACCCACCGGTCGTCAGGCGAGCGTGGGGAGGAACGAGAGGAAGGCGATGGCTCCGGCGGCCGCCGCGGCCGCCGCCGTCGAGAGCCGTCGGGCGTGTTTCAATCCGTACGTCCACACGACCCACTGCCACGCCGTCCCGAGCGCGGACACGAACAACGTTCCCCCGCGCGCCGTCGCCACGAGCGATTGCAGTTGGTCGAGGACGACCTGCGGGTCGCTCCCCGAGAGGTCCGCCCCCCGAAGCGCGAGGAAGAACAATCCGATACCGACGAGCATCTGGACGAGGGAAGGGAGCATCCCCCATCCGGCGACCGCGAGCGTGTTCGAGAACGACCCCTCACCACCCGCCACCGCCGACGCGACGTGAAGGCCGACTGCGATCAGGGGCCACGCCAAGAGGACGGTGATGAAGACGAACGGGATTTTCTTCTGGAACCCCTCCCAGACGAGGTTGCCGATGACGACGGTCTTCTGTTCGGGTCTGTCACACCCCGTGGAGAGGTTCGCCGCACCACCGGCGGCGAACCCGTCGCAGAACACTTCGTCCGGACGGTTCGGATTGTCAATTTTCGTCGTTCCGGTCATCCGCTGGCTCATCGACCAGCCAACAAATCCGAAGACGGCGGTCGTGACGAGCGCGACCACGAGGACGACGCCGAACGCGCTTGCGAGGCTCGGCCGCGGGGCTCGGTTCTCGAAGAACCGGTCGGGACGGACGAGGGCATCGAAAATCATAGTTCTCGGTTTTTGTCATGTGGTATAAGCTTTCTCGAATCGAGTAGCCAGCGTTTTGGTTCGCTACTACGACGCTCGATTATGAAGCAGGCAATCGTCGCCCGAACCGACATCGGGATGGGGAAGGGAAAACTGGCCGCGCAAGTGGCACACGCGTCCCTCTCGGCGTACGAGGACACCGGAGAGCGAGCGCGAAAGCAGTGGAAGGGAGAGGGGCAGAAGAAGGTCGTCCTGAAGGCCGGAGGCGAGGACGAAGTGTTCCGCCTCGCGGAGAAGGCGCGGGCGGAGGGACTCCCGCACGCCATCATCCGCGACGCGGGTCACACGCAACTCGACCCGGGAACCGTGACGGCGCTCGCCGTCGGCCCGGCGGACGACGACCTCGTGGACCGAGTGACGGGCTCGCTGTCGCTGTATTGATACCGAGCGAAACCTCACTAAAAGATATCAGGCCACAAACCTTTTGCTGACCGAGTCTCTCACATCCGCTAGGCCACGAACTGTGTTACCAAAGAGCTTACCCGACCACTGATGGACGAATCGACCGTCAACGCCGTACTCGACACGCTACCGGACGTGTTCTACGTTTTCGACGCGGACGGGACGCTCGCCGAGTGGAACGACCGACTCACGGAAGTGACTGGCTACGATGACGACGAGCTCGACGGAATGGCGCCGCTCGATTTCATTCCGGCGGAAGACGAAGAGGAGATAGCGACGGCCATCGACGCGGTGCTGTTGGGCGACACCACCGAGACACGCCAGTCGGCGCTCGTGACGAAGGACGGCGAGCACGTTCCGTACGAGTTCAACGCGACGCGGCTCACCGACGAAGACGGGACCGTCGGTGGGTTCGCCGGAACGGGACGCAATCTCTCGAAGCGCCGAAAGCGCGAGCGAACGCTTCGAAGGGAGCGCGACCGGACGAGACAACTGCTCGAAACGAGTCCCATCGGCATCCTCATCCTCGACGGCGACGGCCAGCTCATCGAAGCGAACGAGCGGGCCGAGACAATTCTCGGTCTTCCGAAAAGCGAGATACTCGACCGAACGTACGACGACGACCGCTGGAACGCCATCGACGAAACGGGAGCACCCATGCCGCCCGCCGAACTCCCCTTCGCCAAAACCATCCGCAACGAAGAACCGGTGTACGATACGGTGATAGGTGTCGAACGGCCCGACGGCGAGCGCGTGTGGCTGTCGGTCAAAAGCGCGCCTGTGTTCGACGACGAGGGAACCCCCGTGGAAGTCGTGGCGTCGGTTTCGAACATCACCGACCGCCGCCGCCGCGAACGCGAACTCCGCCAGCAGCGCGACGAAGTGGAGACGCTGAACCGTATCAACGAACTCGTGCGGGAGGTGATTCACGAACTCGTCGGCGCGGCGACGCGCGAGGAGATAGAAGAGACGGTGTGTACTCGACTCGCCGACTCCGACCTCTATCGGTTCGCGTGGGTCGGCGATCACGACCTCGTCGAGGACAGTCTCGTCCCGCAAGCACTCGCCGGGGACGACCAAGCGTTCCACGAACTCGTCGGAGAGGTCGAGCGAGAGAACGAAGTTTGGGAACGCCCTGCGACGAAGGCGTTCCGGACGGGGCGGCACGTCGTCGTCCGCGATTTCTCCAAAACGACCGTCCTCACCGACCGTCTCCGTGAGGGAGGGTTAGAGCGTGGACTCCGTTCGGGAATCGCGGTCCCGCTCTCGTACGGGCAGACGACGTACGGCGTGTTGGTGGTGTACGCGACACGAACCGACGCGTTCAGCGAGCGGGAAGCCGCCGGGTTCGACACGCTCGGCGAACTCGTCGGGTTCGCCATCAACGCGACCGAGAACAAGAAACTCCTCGCGACGGACCAAGCGGCCGTCGAACTGATGTTCCGCGTTACGGACGACGAAGCACTGCTGGTCAACGTATCGCGTCAAATCGACGGTACGCTCGTCCTCGACGGAACCGTCCCGACGTCCGACGGTCGGTATCTCTACTACGTTCGCGTCGAGGACGCGCAACCGAAACGGGTGGCGGATACCGCCGAAACGGTCTCAACCGTGAACGATTCGCGCGTCGTCTGGATTCACGACGACGAGGGGCTTCTCGTGTTGACGGTTTCGTCGTCGCTCGTCGAGAGCTTCATCGAATCCAGCGCGAAGGTTCGGACGGCGCGGGCACACGACGGCGTGGAGGAGGTCGTCGTCGAGGTGACGCGGGAAACCGATATACGAACCCTACTGACGTCGATTCAGTCCACGTATCCCGATATCGAACTCGTCGCAAAGCGTGACGTCGAGCGAACCGAACGGTCGGAACGGCGGTCCCGAGACGTGCTTTCGACGAACCTCACCGACCGACAGCGGTCGGCGTTCCACGCCGCGTATCTGGCCGGATACTACGACTGGCCGCGCGAGAGCACGGCCGAACAGGTCGCGGAGTCGATGGGAATCGCACCGGCGACGCTTCATCAACACCTTCGAAAGGCGGAAGGGAAGCTCGCGTCGTCGTTTTTCGACAGCATGATGGAGTGAAATGTGGTTCGATGGGGCGTGTGACACACGACACGAGCCAACGTACGTAGGTACTGCGTACTTACCCACGACGTACCACTACACGATTGATGGAGAGACAAACAACGACGCGAACATCCCCGGCGAACACACGAACCGAGATATCGGTCGAAACGTTGTTCGACGTTCTTAGCAGCCCGTACCGACGATACGTCCTTTCGTTCCTCTCCGATGCGACGACGCCGACCACGATGGGGGACCTCGCCTACCACGTCGCGGCGTGGGAGGCCGACACCAGTATCACCGAAATCGACGACGAAGACGCGACGGAGGCGGAAATACTGCTGTATCACGTCCACCTGCCCAAGATGGAGTCCATCGGACTCGTCGACTACGACGCCAAATCCGGGGTCGTCGAACCCGGAGAGCGAATCGAGGTGGCGACGGACTGCATCCCGACGAGCGAGTAGGGTTTTTTAATTCGGTTCGGACGTAAGGACCGGACGAATGCGCGAGGCACATCCCATCGAGACCGCGGTCGGCATGGAGTATTACGTCAGCGACGAGGACGGCGTGGGGGGAACCCTCCGGGAGACGAACGAGGACTTCCGAGTGAGAGAGATTGAACGATTCGACGCGGACCCGCTCGACGCGGACCCCGGCTCGTACCCGTATCTGATACTCCGCGCGACGCTCCACGGGTGGGATACCAACGACTTCGCCCGGAGCCTCTCCAGCGCGCTCGGAATCAGCCGCGAGCGGGTGTCGTGGGCCGGGACGAAGGACAAGCGCGCGGTGACGACCCAACTGTTCAGCCTCCGAAAGGTCGAGCCGGACGACCTGCCGGAGATGCGCGCCGCCGAACTCGAACCGGTCGGCCGCGCTGGACGGGAACTCCTGTTCGGCGACCTCGTGGGCAACGAGTTCGAAATTACCATCTCGAATCCGGACCACCCGGAGAACGCGGACGAAATCGCGGCTCAACTGCGCGCGTTCGCTGGCGGGGACGGGGGGCTCGCGGTTCCCAACTTCTTCGGCCAGCAACGGTTCGGCAGTCTCCGGCCGGTGACGCACGAGGTCGGCCTGCACGTCGTCCGCGAGGAGTGGGAGGCGGCGGTGATGGCCTACGTCGGCAACCCGTTCGAGACGGAACCGGAAGACACGCGGGAGGCCCGCGAGCGCGTCGAGAACCTCGCGCCGAACTGGGACGCCGTGCTCGACGCCCTACCGGGACGACTCGGGTTCGAGCGCTCGATGGCCCATCGACTCGTCGAAAACGGCGGCACCGACCCCGAGGACTTCCGGGACGCGCTCGAATCGCTCCCGACGAACCTCCAACGGTTGCTCGTCAATGCCGCCCAGTCGTACGTGTTCAACCGCATCCTGAGCGAGCGACTTCGGCGCGGGCTTTCGTTCGACAAACCGGTCGCGGGCGACGTGGTGTGTTTCGCGGAGGAGGTAGACGGCTTCACCGTTCCCGACATGGACCGCCAGCAGACCGTGAGCGAAAAGCGCGTCCGAACCATCGAGCGCCACTGTCGGCGGGGCCGGGCGTTCGTCACCGCGCCGCTGGTCGGCACCGAGACGGAACTCGCCGAGGGGGAGCAGGGAGACATCGAACGCGAAATCCTCGACGACCTCGACCTCGAACCGCACCATTTCAACCTCCCGGGCGAGTTCCACTCGACCGGCACCCGCCGCGCGATACTTCTCGGAAGCGACTTCTCGCTCTCTCACGACCCGCTCTCGTTCAAATTTTCGCTCCCGTCCGGATCGTACGCCACCGTCTTCCTCCGGGAGTTCCTGAAAGCGAATCCGCTCGATATGGGGTAGGCGACTGCGGGCCGCCTGTACCTCGACGCTCCCCCTTCTTTGACCCCACCTCGCGTGCTCTATCGCCCGATTTACCCGACCATACCGTCCCCCGAGCCTACCGTCCGTTCGGAATCGTGCGTCCGAGCAGGAAGGCTGGCAGACCGACCAGTGCGACGAAGACGAGGAGATACACGAGCAAGAAAACGGAAAGCAAGAAGTCATTCGGGCCTCTGACCCGAGTGACCGGTGTCGTCAGTGCGAGTACGACGGCGAACGCGACGGGCGGAACCGCGAGAGCCATCCGCCTGTGGCGGCGAACCGCGGCGGCGTAGCCGACGACGGTCATGAACGACGCCAGAAGGACCGAAAACGCCGCGAACAGGAATTTGCGTATCGCGTACGGGTTCGAGGCGAAGAGCCGAGCGGCGACGGCCGAATCGACGGCGACGGCCGCCAGCATCGCCACACAGAGGCCGACCACCCACGCGAGGAGGGCGGTGGCCACCGTACGGTAAAACGTCGGCCGGACGTCGCTGAACGCCAGCAACCCGAGGACGGCGTAGGTTCCACCGGCCACGACGATACCCATCGAGTAGCCCGAGACGGTGCGATTCAATCGGAGGGTTCCGACGAACAACGCGAGAACGCCGAGAACGCTGACGATACCCGCGACCGAACGAAGCGTCCGTTCGTTTCGGCTTCCCTCTCGACCCCCGAGTCGAACGAAGCCGACGAGGAGCGCGAACAGGACGCCCGCCGGGAGGAGAACGTCGAAGAGGAGGTTGAACGCGATGTCACCGGACAGCGGTAGCGTGACGGCCACGAAACTCCACGCCTCACCGGCAATCCCGCCCGACCGTGCGAACGCGACGAACGCACCGTCTCCGGTGTCGCGGAAGGCGGTCAGGGAGAAGGAATTGCCGTCCACGCTGGCCCCCCGCGGCGCGCGGGTGACGACGGTTCCGGGCGGCCCGACGACCGTCAGTCGGTCGGCCCCGAGTCCCGAAATCGACCCCTCCCGTGCGTGTCGAAAACCGTCGAACCGGACGACGCCGCCCGGAGCAGTCGCGGCGGCGCTCGTCCGGTACCGAAGGACGACCGTCTTCGTGCCGACGACGCGAGCGTCGAGGAACGGTTCGGGGTCGAGGGAGGAACCGGGACCAGCGTTCTCGGCGATTTCGTCGAGCACCCATCCGTTCTCGCGGAAGTACCGCGCCGTTTCCGCGCTCGCAAGCCGGTTTTCCACCGTCCACGTCGCGGTGCCGTTGTCGTGAACCCGAATCGCGGCAGTGCTGCGCTCGACGTCGAACGTCACGTTTTCGACGCCGAGGGTTTCGGCGTACTGGTGTGCCTCTTCGGTGAAGCTACCCCCGCACGGGCCACAGAACGGCTCCGGCGGTGGCGCACTCGAAGCGGGCGTCGCAACACCCACCGTGAGAATCCACAGGAGGACGAGCAGGGAGAGGAGTGAACGCCGGGAGGAGGGGGAGAAGAGTGAGCACCGGGAAGTGAGGGAGAGGAATGAACGCATACCCACAATTGTATTTCATCCGATATTTTTCTTTCCCTCACCGAACGCGTCGTCGAAACGCCGAGGTTAAACGCCGCGATTGGGAAAGAACGCGCATGAACTGTCGGCAGTGTGCGTCCTCGCTCGAACGCCCGGGCGACTACTGCCTCGTCTGTCGAACGCAGAACGCCGATTCCGTCGTTCTCGCCGTGACCCGCGACCACGCCGACATCACGATGCTCAACGACGAAACCGTGGTCGGGAAGACGGGCGTCAGCACCACGCCCGAGGAGGGCGAAACCGAGGTCGTCGAACTCCGTAACTTCGCGGGGCGCATCGCCGACGAAGTGCGACGGAAACACCCCGAGGACGTGTACGCGGCGGGCGACCGCGGCGTGATTCGCGCCGTCCGCGCCCAACTCCACTACGATTTCTACCGCGTCGGCGACGAGAACCCCGTCGAGGAGGTGCTGGCGCGGCGCGGCGAGCGCTCGCTCGAAGTCGTGGACCTCGACCCCGCCGAGAAAATCGGCGGAACGCACACCACCCTCATCGGCAACCGCGACGGCATGCGCGTGATTCGGGAAGTCGCCTGCCACCCGCACGTCAAGAAAATCATTCCCGGCCCCATCAACGCGGGGGGTGCGAGTTCCGACTCCGGGGTCCGCGCCAAGGCCACCCGCGCCGACGAGAACGGGAACGTCCGACTCCTCCTCCGCGACGGGTCCAGCGTGCAGGAAAACCGCGTCGTCACCACCGCCATGGACCGCGACCTCGGCGAGCGAATCCGGGAGGACCTGAACGAGGCCCTCGAAGAGAGCGGCTTTCGATGAGGACGAAGCAGTTCGATTTCGTGGAGTAGCACCCAGCCATTCCGGCGTGCGCTGGCGCGGGGACGAGGACGTGTCGTCCGAGTCGCCTCGCTGAAGCGCGCGAGGGATGAGCATCACAGCGAAGCGAGAAGCGCAATCGGTTGGGGAGGGTGTGGCTGATGCGGTGCGGTGGCAGTCATGTGACGTCCGTACTTGCACGCACGGGGAAATCACGACCGACGCACACCGGAACACGACCGACGCGTTCCGAGAGGTCATCCACGGACGAAACCACAGCAATCGCACTAACCCGAAAATCCGAATCGGCCACATCCCTCGAACTTCACGTCTCGAAAATCAGTCGGCCAAACGTGTTTCGTCGCCGGTACCATCCGTCAGCGCGCTCGCGATTGCACCTTTCAACACGACTTCATCGCCGAGCGTCGTGAGCTGGACGTCCGGCTGATTGTTCAGCAGGTGGTTGCCGACGCGCTCCCGAATCGGGTCGACGACGAGTTCCTCGTTGTTGAGCACGACGGCACCGCCGAGGTAGACGACCAGCGGCGCGTACGCTTGGACGACGTTCGCCACGCCGACCGTGTTCCAGTGGGCGAGTTGTTCGATAACGTGGTCGGCGAAGGGGTCGATACCGGCGTTCTCGAACACGTCTTTCGCGGAGAAATCGGGGTCGTCGAGCGGGAGCGCGGTCGATACGGTTTCGTCCTCCTCGGCGAGCATCCGTGCGTACTCTGGGATGTTATTGCCCGAGCAGTAGGCCTCCCAGTGGCCCTCCTTGCCGCAGCCACAGGTTCGCCTGCCGTGCGGGTCGACTATCATGTGCCCCACCTCTCCCGCGTTGCCGTCCCAGCCGGTGAGGACGTTACCGTCCACGGTGACGCCCGCGCCGATACCGCTCGAAATCGTGATGTACACCATGTCGTCGGGGTTGCGGTCGCTGTAGAACCGCTGTCCGATAGCGCCCGCGTTGGTGTCGTTGTGGAGGGTCACGCGCTCGCTGTGGATGAGTTTCCCCACCGGTCCCGTCAGGGGGATTCGGTCGATGGTGTCCGGCAGGTTCGCCGGATTATCGACCGCACCCTCCGCGAGGTCCAACGGGCCGATGCTGCCGATGCCTGCCGCCCGAATCTCACTGGGGTCGATGGTCGCGTTCGAACACGCCCCGCGAATGCATTCGAGCACTGCTTCAGTAACCGCGATGCCGGTCGGTCCCTGTGGCGTACCGCGGTCGTACGTGCTGACGACGTTGCCGCCTTCGTCGGCAACCGCCGCCCTGACGTTGGTCGCCCCCAGGTCTACACCCGCGTAGTAGGCCATTCAGGTGAACAAACGTCGTCCGTCCCACTTAACTACAGGCATTTACTCGCCGTCGAGTTTCTTTCGACGACCCGAGAGGTTCGGCCGTTCGCCTGTCGGAGTTAACTGGTTCGACGGCGTTGAGTGGAATATGGCGGACGACCTCCCGGCCATCGACGACGAGACGGAATCCGCGCTCCACGAACTCGAACTGGGTATCGAAGGGCTCCGGAAGGGACACGGCTACCTCGTCCAGTTCCATCACGCCACCGGCCACGCGATGGAACACTTCAGCGAGGCCGAAACCCACCTCCGCGCCGCCGGGCACGACGACCTCGCGGACCACATCCGCGACGAAATCCTCCCGTGTGGCGTCCTCGGCGGCGACCGATGGACCTACGAGTTGGTCGAATCGTTCGAAACGGAGTTCCTCCGCAACATCGAGGCGTTCGAACGAGCGACGCGAGAGGAAGTCGCCGACGGGGAACGACACATCCGAGAGCGGCGAATTCAACGACGCTGGCAGGAACGCGCGGAGGAGTGAGAGACAAAAAAGCGCGACGTCCGATTGCGGGGGTTCAGTCCTCGCGGACGAACGTCACGGGGCAGGGAGCGGAAAGCATCACTTCCTGTGCGGTGCTGCCGAAAACGGCCTTCCCGGTCGGCGAGCGCTTGCGGCCGCCGACGAAGACGCTATCGGCGTTCACGTCCTCGGCGAGGTCGACGATGGTTTCGCCGTGCTCGCCGATCGCACCCCGAACCGAGTAGCCGATGTCCTCGGCGTCCAGCGCGTCCGAAAGCGAGCGAATCGTCGCGTGTCGGGCCGCCACCTCGTCCGAGTTGGGTTTCCCGGCCGGGTCGTAGTCGAGTCGGTCTACAACGTCGTCGAACTCGTCATCGGTGAAGACGTGTGCGAGGACGACCGTCGCGCCGGTCGGCCCGGCCACGTCGATAACGGCGTCGGCGAGTCGTCCGGTTCGGTCCGCGTCGCCCGGTCCTACCGCGAGAAGAATCGTCTCTATTGCCATGGTAGCAACTCTCCATGCAGAATATTAAATATAGGGGGAGATTCACTCAAAAGCGAGATAATCGGGATGTCAAGCTAGTTGGGACTTCGCCGCGAAGCGGACCGTATGATAACGCCGAAACTGGACGGACGAGTCGCGCTGGTCACGGGAAGTTCGAAGGGCATCGGCCGGGAACTCCTCCTCTCGCTCACCGACTGCGGGGCAGACGTGGCCGTTCACTACCATTCGAGTGCGGACGAGGCGCGGGACGTCGCCGAGAGTGCACAGGAGAACGGCGTCGAAGCGACGACCGTGCAGGGGAACGTCACCGACCCGGACGAAGTGGACGCCCTCTTTTCGACCGTCGAGTCCGAACTTGGAAGCGTGGACGTGCTAGTGAACAACGTCGGCCCGTTCGCACCCGACCACTGGGAGGACATCTCCTTCGACCGGTGGAACGCGGTGCTGAACGGCAACATCAACGGAACCTACCTCTGTTCGAAGCGGGCGCTCCCGGAGATGCGCGAGGCGGGATTCGGTCGAATCGTCAACGTCGGCTACGCCAGCGCGGAGAAGGGACTCATCAACCCGAAGAACGCCCCGTACTTCATCGCCAAGGCGGGCGTCCTGATGTTCACCCGGATGCTCGCCGCGGACACCCAAGCGGACGGCGTGACCGTCAACGCGATTTCGCCCTACGTGGTCGAAAACTCGGACGTGTTCCCCGACGACCTGCCTCGCGGCGAACCGGCGAAGTTCGAGGACATGGGGCAGGCGCTGCGCTTCTTCGTGGACGAAGACAGCGACTACCTGAGCGGCGTGAACGTCGAAGTGGACGGCGGTTGGTTGCCGGAGAAGGTCTGAGTCGGGTCAGTTCCCTTCCAGCGCGTCGATGGCTATCGCTCCCGCGACGAGCGCCGTTTTCGGTATCGACCCCGTGTCGTGGATGCGAACGTCGTACTTGTCGCGGAGCGAGAAGTGGCCCTGGATTTCGCCGATGGAATCTCCCTCGGGCGAGGTGATTGAGTACTTGTGCGGGAGGAACGAGAGGACGTCGATGAGCGACCGCAGCGCTTCGAGGACCGCACTTCTGGAGGCGACTTCCGCGAGTTCGGTTCCGTCCGGGAGTCGTATCGTCCAGCGGTGGTGGAAGAAGGTGAAGTTCTTGTCGAGAACCACCACCGGTTCGCCCGAGCGTTCGTCCACGAGGATGTAATCGCCAGCGACATCGAAGACGTTCTTCGCTTTCACCCGAAAGACGACGTTCCCGTCGGCGTCGTGAAACGGAAACTCTTCTTTCATCTTGAACAGCTTCTGTTTCGACTTCAGGACGAGGTTCCCGGCGGAATCGTACACTTTGTACTTGTTCCGGAAGTGGCTCTGTTCGACCGTGTACGTATCGTCGTCGAGAACGATACCGCCGATGTCGCGCCGCGTTGGAGGTTTCATTGTTCACAGCTTGTCGTGTTATTGTATTTAAATGTGGGGGCGAGGCTATCGCTCTCCGCCGTCCGCCTGTGCTTCCGTGACCCCGATATCGCCGTCGCCGTCGACATCGCTATCTTCGATTTCCGCGCGCCGTCGAATCGCCCGCTCGATGAACTCCCGCGGGAGGGCGTCTATCTCCCCGGCTTGCACGTGCCAGAGGTTCGCGTACAGGCCGTCGAGCGCGAGCAAATCGTCGTGAGTGCCGCGTTCGACGATTTCGCCGTCGTCGAGGACGACGATTTCGTCCGCGTCCTTGATGGTCGAGAGGCGGTGTGCGATGGCGAACGTCGTCTTCTCGTCCACGAGCGAGGAGAGACTGCGCTGGATGAGGGCCTCGGTTTCGGTATCGACGTGGCTCGTCGCCTCGTCGAGGACGAGGATTTCTGGGTCCTTGAGAACCGTCCGCGCGATGGAGAGTCGCTGGCGCTGACCGCCCGAAAGCTTCACGCCGCGCTCGCCGACTTTGGTGTCGTAGCCGTCGGGCAGGTTGACGATGAACTCGTGCGCCTCGGCGGCTTCCGCGGCCGTCTCGATTTCGTCGTCCGTCGCGTCGAACGTCCCGTACGCGATGTTCTCCTTCACCGACCCGTAGAAGAGGAACGGTTCCTGACTGACGTGGCCGACCGACCGCCGCAAACTGCGGAGGTTCACGTCGCGGATGTCGGTGCCGTCGATGCGGATGGCTCCCTCGTCAACGTCGTACATGCGGAGCAGGAGTTTGAGGACGGTGGATTTCCCGGCCCCGGTGGGCCCGACGAGCGCCAGCGTGTCGCCGCGTTCGGCGCGCAAATCGATGTCCGAGACGACGGTCTCCCCGTCGTAGCCGAATCCCACGTCGTCGTAGACGACTTCGCCCTCTGTCACGTCCAAATCCGGCGCGTCGGCGCTCTCGTCGAGCGTTCCCCGTTCGTTCATCAGCGAGTACACCCGGTCGCTCGACGCCTCGGCGCGCTGGTAGATGTTGATTATCTGCCCGAACTGCGCCATGGGCCAGATGAACTGCTGGCTCAGGATGACGAAGGTGACGAACACGCCGGGTTCGAGCGCGCCGGTGAGCGGCCCCGGCGCGCCCGAGAGCAGCCAAAAGCCGCCGACGGTGAAGGTGACGGCGTAGCCGATGCCGGTCAGGAGGCTCAGGCCGGGGAAGAAGGTGATTCGGGTCGTGATGGCGTCCCAGTTCGCGTCGTAGTAGTCGCCGGACGCATCCTCGATTCTGCCGGATTCGTAGGATTCCGCGGTTTCGGACTTGATGACGCGGATACCGCCGAGGTTGTTCTCCAGTCGGGAGTTGAGCGCGCCGACGCTCGCCCGCATCGCGGCGTACTTCGGCTGGATGGTTCTGACGAACAGGTACGTGAACGCGGCGAGGAAGGGGACCGGCAGCAGCGCCACCAGCGCGAGCGCCGGATTGAGGGTGAACAGGATGCCGCCGATGCCGACGATGAGCACGGCGATGCGGAGCGCCGAACTCAGCCCGTCGTTCAGAAATGTCTCCAACTGGTTCACGTCGTTGTTCAGGATGGACATCAACTCGCCCGTCTGCTTGCCGTCGAAGAAGTTCATGTCGAGCAGTTGCATCCTGTCGTAGGTGTCCACGCGGAGCTCGTGCTGGACGCCCTGTGCGAACGCGTTCCAGCCCCACCCTTCCAGCCACGAGAACGCGGCACCGACGAGAAACGACGCGAGGACGACGCCGATGGAGAGCCAAAGCTGCCCGGACGGCGTCGTCGGCAGCCACGCCGACGGGATTAGCGGGAGGGAAAACGCCTGCTCGTTCAGGAATATTGCATCGATGGCGATACCGAGGATGACCGGCGGCAGGAGACCCGAGAGGCGTCCGAGTATCGTCCCGACGAATCCCGCGACGAACTGCGGCCAGTAGCCGCGGCCGTACTCGGCGAAGAGTCGCCACATCGTGTGCCGTTCCGCTTCCTCCGGTACCGCTGTGTTCGATGGCACTTACTTTGGTACGGACCGAACGAATATGTCCCGTTCGGTGGTGCGTCTCGGCTCCCACAGTTCCGTCTCCTCACGTTTCACTTTCACTCCGCTTGCATTCCCAACCGATAGGCATACCCTCGTTCAGTCGCTGTCTGAGGATAGATGAGCAAGGACTACATCGAAGTGCGGGGGGCCGAGGAGCACAACCTCAAAGACCTCGACGTCAAGATTCCGCGCGAGGAGTTCAACGTCGTCACCGGCCTTTCGGGGTCGGGGAAGTCCTCGCTCGCCTTCGAGACGGTGTACGCTGAAGGACAGCGACGTTACATCGAGAGCCTGTCGGCCTACGCCCGGAACTTCCTCGGGCAGATGGACAAACCGCAGGTCGAGAACGTCGAAGGCCTGTCGCCCGCCATCTCCATCGACCAGAAGAACGCGGCGAACAACCCGCGTTCGACGGTCGGAACCGTGACGGAACTGCACGACTACTTGCGACTGCTCTACGCCCGCGTCGGCACGCCACACTGTCCGCAATGTGGGCGGGAAGTCGGCGAGCAGAGCGCCCAGAACATGGTTCGTCGGGTGCTCGATTTACCCGAGGGGACCAAGGCGAAAATCGCCGCGCCGGTCGTCCGCGACCAGAAGGGCGCGTTCGCCGACCTGTTCGACGACCTCGTTTCGGACGGCTACTCGCGCGTCGAAGTGGACGGCGAGGGGTTCGATTTGACGCTCGACCGCCCGGACCTCGACAAGAACTACGACCACACCATCGACGTCATCGTGGACCGCGTGAAGGTCAGCGAGGACGCCCGGAGCCGCATCAACGACAGCGTGGAGACCGCGCTGGAGGAAGCGGAGGGCGTGATGAAACTCATCGTCCCGAACGCGCCCGAAGACGTGAACCTCGGGTCCGAATCCCGCTCGACGGGCGACTTGGCTGGAGACGGCGACGACCGACTCGTCGTGGAGTTCTCCGAGGAGTTGGCCTGCACGAGTTGCGGCATCGACTTCCGCGAAATCGAGACGCGAAGTTTCTCGTTCAACAGTCCACACGGCGCGTGTCCCGAGTGTGAGGGTATCGGCGAGACGAAGGAGATAGACGAGGATCTCGTCGTCGAGGACCCGTCGAAACAGCTCAAGCACGTCTTCGAGCCGTGGAGCTACCAGCGGACGTACTATCGCCGCCAACTCGATTCCGTCGCCGAACACTTCGGCGTGGAGTTGACGACGCCGTTCGAGGACCTCAGCGAGGAGGTTCGACAGGGATTCCTCTACGGCACCGACGAGGACGTGCTGTTCAAGTGGAACACGAAGAACGGCATCCGCCGGAAGGAAGAGCCGTTCGAGGGCGTCATCCCGAACCTCGAACGACGCTACGTCGAAACCGACAGCGACCGCGCGCGCGGCCACATCGAGGACTACATGGCCGTGACGGAGTGTCCGGCCTGTGACGGCACGCGACTCCGCCCTGAAAGTCGCTCGGTGTACGTCGACGGCACGTCGATTTCCGAAGTCAACCGGATGTCCATCGGGGACGCGCTGGTTCACTTCGAGAACCTCGAAGCCAACCTGACCGACCGCCAGAACCGCATCGCCGAGGAGATTCTGAAGGAGATTCGCGCCCGACTCGGCTTCATGGAGGAGGTCGGCCTGCAGTATCTCACGCTCGACCGGGAGGCCTCGACGCTCTCGGGCGGGGAGAGCCAGCGGATTCGACTGGCGACCCAAATCGGCTCGGGACTGGTCGGCGTCCTCTACGTGCTGGACGAACCCTCGATCGGACTCCACCAGCGCGACAACGACCGCCTGCTAAACACGCTGTGTGAACTCCGCGACTTGGGCAACACACTCATCGTCGTCGAACACGACGAGGAGACGATGCGCCGGGCGGACAACGTTATCGACATCGGACCCGGCCCCGGCAGGCGCGGCGGCGAAGTCGTCGTGCAGGGCGACGTGGAGGACGTGATGGCCCACGAGGAGAGCATCACGGGCGACTACCTTGCCGGGCGAAAGGAGATCCCCGTCCCCGAGGAGCGTCGGGAGAGCGACGCACACCTCACGGTTCGAGGGGCGCGCCAGCACAACCTCAAGGACCTCGACGTGGAGATTCCGGTCGGGAAGTTCACGGCCATCACGGGCGTGTCCGGGTCGGGCAAATCCACCCTGATGCACGACATCCTCTACAAGGGGCTGGCCCGCGAGATGAACGACAACACCTCGGTGGACCCCGGCGAACACGACGCCATCGAGGGGATGGACGAAATAGAGAAGGTGCGACTCATCGACCAGTCGCCCATCGGTCGGACGCCGCGGTCGAACCCCGCGACATACACGGGCGTGTTCGATTACATCCGCAAATCGTTCGCCGAGACGAAACTCGCCAAACAGCGCGGGTACGAGAAGGGTCGCTTCTCGTTCAACGTCAAGGGCGGGCGCTGTGAGGAGTGTGGCGGGCAGGGCACCGTCAAAATCGAGATGAACTTCCTCTCGGACGTGTACGTTCCGTGCGAGGAGTGTGACGGCGCGCGCTACAACGACGAGACGCTGGACGTGACCTACCGCGGCGCGACCATCGCGGACGTGCTCGACATGTCCGTCGAGGAAGCCCACGACTTCTTCGAGCACGACTCGCGCGTCCGTCGTCGCCTGAAACTGCTGAAGGACGTGGGACTGGACTACATGAAACTCGGCCAGCCGTCCACGACCCTCTCCGGCGGGGAAGCCCAGCGCATCAAACTCGCCGAGGAACTCGGCAAGAAGGACGCGGGCGAGACGCTGTACCTGCTGGACGAACCGACGACCGGCCTACACCACGAGGACGAGCGCAAACTCGTCTCGGTGCTCCAGCGACTGACGGACAAGGGCAACACCATCGCCGTCATCGAGCACGAACTCGACCTCGTGAAGAACGCGGACCACGTCATCGACCTCGGCCCCGAGGGCGGCGAGAAGGGCGGCGAAATCGTCGCCACCGGAACGCCGGAGGAGATCGCGCGCGCCGACGACTCGTACACCGGGCGGTATCTTCGCGATAAACTCCCACACGTCGAACTCGACGGACCACGTGCGGACAGACCCGCACCCGCGGCGATGGACGATTGAGGACCGGCGCGCGAGACCGCTCGTAAACCGGGATGCAACTGTTATCGAGCGAGATACGAAACGATTTTTCGAAGCGGAATGGCGGGCTTACCCGGGAGAATCGGCCGCTTAAGCCCGGTTATCGTAATTAGTTTGAAAACTACAGTCAGCTAAGCACTGGATAACAAAGTGTCGTCCGCGGTAACTTCGCACTCGTGTTACGTCCGGGTGGCGGTGGCATAGCCGAAACAACCGATTGCGACTCTCCGGTGGCATGAGTTCGACTGATGGAACCCCTCAAGAACTGTCCGAAGACCTCATCTTCGACGTTCTGAAAAATAGACGACGACGGTACACGCTCCACTACCTCAAGCAGCAGGGCCGACCGGTGGAACTGAGCGAGCTCGCCGAACAGGTCGCCGCGTGGGAGAACGACACCACGGTCGAGGGCCTGTCCGCGAACGAGCGCAAGTCGGTGTACACCTCGCTGTACCAGACGCATCTCCCGAAGCTCTCGGATGCGGGTATCGTAGAGTACAACCAGAGCCGCGGCATCGTCGAACTCTCCGACAACGCCGCGCAATTGGAGGGGTACTTGCGGCCACAGGACGAGTTTCCGTGGATTCGGTATTACCTCGGTCTCGCCATCGTGAGCGCGATTCTGGTCTTCGCCGACTTTTTGGGTATTCCGCCGTTTTCGGCCATTCCCGACAAGATTTGGGGCGTCCTCATCGTCGCCGCGTTCGCGCTCTCCGCGCTCGTTCATTACCTCCGACGTCGGCAACTCGGGACGGGAGAACGACCGCCATCGGCGCGGTAGCGACCCCGACCCGAGAGAGAAGCTATTTTGCCCCGCGGCGAACAACCGACGATAATGTACGATTTCGTGGTGGTCGGTGCAGGTCCCGCCGGGTCGCGGTTCGCGCGACGGGCCGCGGACGCGGGACACGACGTTCTCGTTCTCGAACGCGGGCAGGTGGGAACGCCGCTCGCGTGCTCCGGCCACGTCAGTACCGACATCTGGAAGTTCACCCCCGAGGGTGCCCGCGACGACCTCCTCCAAAACGAAGTCTACGGCGCGCGCTTCCACATCGACGGCCCGCGGTCCCCCGAACATCCCTTCTACAAAGACGAAGTTATCTCGAACGTCATCGACCGAGTGGGACTCGACCGGACGCTCGCGCGCGCCGCGGAGGACGCGGGCGCCGACTTGCGCGAAGGGCACAGCGTTTCGGACGTGGACGAACACGGCGAGTACGTGGACGTCACCGCCAACACGCCCGACGGAACCGAGACGTTTCGCGGGAAGATGGTCGTCGGCTGTGACGGTCCCGTCTCGCGCGTCCGTCGGGAACTCCACCTTCCGGAACCGGGCGAGAAACTGCAGGGCGTGCTCGGGTTCACGACCGACACGCACAACGGAAACTTCGTGGACGTCCACCTCACCGCGCCGCGATTCTTCGCGTGGCGAATCCCCCGCGGGACGGCCGGTGTCGAGTACGGACTGGCCGCACCGCCGGGCGAGAACGCCCGCGCGCTGTTCGACCGGTTTACGGCCGATTACGGCGTCGAAACCGAGAATTTCTGTGCCGGGATGATTCCCATCGGCCCGGCCCGGAGCGTCACCGCCCACCGAGGCTTCCTCATCGGGGACGCCGCCGCACAGACGAAGCCCTTTACCGGCGGCGGCATCCTCTACGGCATGACCGCGGCGGATCACGCCGTCGAAACCGTGGACCCCGACGACCCCGCCACGCTCGCCGACTACGAGCGCGCGTGGCGCGGGGAGTTGAAAAACGAGATTCGACTGGGCCACTGGGTTCGCCGGGCGTACTCCCTCCCGAAACCCGTCCAGAAGGTGGGACTGACGGCGATGGAGGGCGAAATCGGCGTTCACATGGACAAACCGACCTCGTTCTTCTCGACGGACCACCTCCGGAAACTCCTCTCGCGCTCGTCGTAGGGACGGATTATCCCGACGGTGTGTGACACCGTTCCGAACCTTCGGTCATCGTCCCGCTCTGTTTCGGGATATAACCCGACCCATCGTTCCGCGTTCGAAGCGACGCACCACCGCCACCCGAACGCTCGTCCGGGACGACGCACGCTGCGCAGACCGGAATCGACCGAACGGTCTCGACAGCGGTTTCCAACGCGTGACGTCGAGCGAGCTAGCCCATTTTTCGGTCCCATCTATCGATTCAACGGATAATTAATTGATTAAATTTCTAGAAAAAATATTTTAAATTAGAGCTTGTGACTAGTTGTTGGACCATGACATCCAGACGTAACCTACTCAAGACGATCGGAGTGGCAGGAACGGCAGGTCTCGGTGCGGCCGCGTTCAGCGGAACCGCGGCGGCCAAACCGACGGTCGATTGGGAAGTGGCGGATTCGAGCAACTACACGGCAGCGAACCGCGGTGCCGCAGAGATCGATTGGGTCATCATCCACACCGTTCAGGGGTCGGCCAGCGGTGCGGTCAGCTGGTTCCAGAACCCCGACGCGGACGTCAGCGCCCACTACACCGTCTCCGAGAGCGGCTACAAGTACCAGAGCGTCAGTGACATCAACATCGCGTGGCACGCCGGGGATTGGGACTACAACCAGTACTCGGTCGGCATCGAACACGGCGGCTACGTCAGCGGAACCTACGAGGACGCTCAGTACCGGGCCTCGGCCAAACTTGCCAGTTGGCTCTGTGACCAGTACGGCGTTCCGAAACAGCACCCGACGAGCGTCCCGAGCGACGCGGCGAATCCGGCCAACGGCGGCATCATCGGCCACGAGCAGGTTCCGGCCAGCAGTCACACCGACCCCGGCAGCAACTGGGATTGGGACTACTACATCGACCTCGTGAACTCGTACTGAGACAGGAAGCGAACCGCATTATTTTGCGACGACTTCGAAACGGACGTGAAGTAGCCACGGGAGCGGTCGAACGACGACGGGAGAAAAACCAGTCCTGACCCAGTGCTACGGAAAGAAGGTTTCGCGCCTATTCGAGGTCGTACAGCGCGCCGTACTTCTCGGTCACGTAGTCGAGGAAGTACTCGGCGGTGAACGACTCGCCCGTCGCGTGTTGGATGAGGTCGTCCGTGGTGTACAGACAGCCGTACTGGTGGATGTTCTCGGTGAGCCAGTCGTGGAAGTCGTCGAACTCGCCCGCGCGAATCTGGCCGTCGAGGTCGTCGATGTCCTCGTCGGCTTTCGCGTACAGTTGGGCGGCGAGGACGCTGCCGAGCGAGTAGGTCGGGAAGTAACCGAAGCTACCGTGGCTCCAGTGGATGTCCTGCAGGCAACCGTCGGCGTCCGTGTCGGGGCGAATTCCGAGGTACTCCTCGTACTTGTCGTTCCAGAGTTCCGGCACCTCGTCCACTTCGATTTCGCCGCGGATGAGCGCCTTCTCGATTTCGAAGCGCACCACGATGTGCATGTGGTAGGTCAGTTCGTCCGCCTCGACGCGGATGAGGTTATCCTCGTAGACCTCGTTCGCGGCCTCGTACATCTCCTCGACGGAGACGTCCTCGACGTCCGAGAACCGCTCCTTGACGAGCGGCAGGAAGTTCTCCCAGAAGGCGCGCGAGCGACCGACGTTGTTCTCCCAGACGCGAGACTGGGACTCGTGGACCGTCAGGTCGCGGGCTTCGCCGAGCGGCGTACCGTACTGCTCGTCCGGCAGACCTTGCGTGTAGGTCGCGTGACCGAACTCGTGAACGGTGCTCATCAGCGCGCCGAGCGGGTCGCTCTCGTCGAAGCGCGTCGTCACGCGGGCGTCGAACTGCGTCCCGCTGGAGAACGGGTGCGGCGCGGTGTCGAGGCGGCCGCGGTCCCAGTCGTAGCCGAGCGTGTCGAGCACGTCGCGCGAGAGCTCCTCCTGCGTCTCGGCGTCGTAGGTTCCCTCGAACGGCGTGGCGAGTTCGACGTCGCTCTCGCGCACGTCCTCGATGAGGGGGACGAGTTCGTCGCGGAGTTCCGCCAGCGTCTCCTCGGCGGTGTCGATGCCGAGGTAGGGCTCGTACTCCTCGAACAGGACCTCGTAGGGGTCCTTGTCCGGGTCGATGTGGTCGGCGTACTCGCGCTCCAACTCGACCAGTTTTTCGAGCGTCGGGGCGAAAATCGAGAAGTCGTCCTCCTCGCGCGCCTTCTTCCACTTCGGGAGCGCCTCGGACGTGGTGCGCGAAATCTCCTCGACCAACTCGCCGGGGACGCGGGTCGCCCGCTCGTACTCGCGTCGGACCTCGCGGACGACGGCGGCCTGCTCGTTGTCCAAGTCCTCGCCCTCCAGTTCGTCCAGCAGTTCGCCCATCTCGTCGTCGGTGAGCAGTTCGTGCGAAATCGCCGACAGGGCCGACCGCTGTTGTGACCGCGCGGGGGTGCCACCCTCGGGCATCACGACTTCTTGGTCCCAGCCGAGAATCCCGGCGGCGTTCTGGACGTTCGAAATCCGTTTTACTTTCCCGAGAAACTCCTCGTACGTGGTGTTTTCCGCGGTGGCTTCAGTTGCCATCACCGGGTGTTTGCTGTCACCGATTATCAATGAATGGGTTTCGGTACGAAATAGATCGGAGGCCTTGGTTCGTTAGAGCGTCTCCGCCGTGGTCCGATAAATCCGATAACAGCGCGCCAGCACGTCGATACCCACGCTCTCGTCTTTCGTGTGTGCCTCGCCGGGTTCCGAGGCTCCGCAAACGACGCACGTGACGCCCGCTTGTGCCAACCATCCGGCGTCGGTCGCGTGGGGTTTCGTCACCTGCTCCGGGTCGCCGTCCTGCGCGTCGCGGGCGGCATCCAGCACCGCGTCCGCGAAGTCCGGGTCGTCGCACTCCATCGGCGGCAAGTCCTGTTCGACGGTCCACTCCACGCCGTCGATGTCCTCCACGGCGTCGAGGTCGGCGCGCTCGCCGGGGACGGTTCGCTCGTCGATGGTTATCTCGCACGTGTCCGGAATGACGTTCCACGCGCTCCCGCCGTGGATTTCGGTGGCGACGACGCTCCCCGAGAGGTCGTTGCCCAACACGGAGACGGTCGGAACGTCGCAGTCCCGAACGACGTCCACGGCGTCGCTGGCGCGGTAGATGGCGTTCACGCCCGCTTCCGGTTCGCTCGCGTGCGCCGCGGTCCCGTACGCCGTGACGGTGCTCGCCCGCCGTCCGCGGTGGGCGACGACGACGTCCGTAACGTCCGGTCCCGAGTAGTTCGTGGACCCCTCGGCGACGATGGCGCAATCGGGCGAAAAGCCGTCGTCGATGGCGTGACGCGCGCCGTCGCCGCCCAGTTCCTCGCCGACGAAGCTTGCGAACACGAGGTCACAGGACGGGTCGGCGTCGCGGAACGCGAGCATCGACGCGGCCACGGCACCCTTCATGTCCGCCGCACCGCGGCCGTACAGTCGCCCGTCGCGCTCTTCGACCACGTAGTCCTCGCCATCCACTTGCGAGTCGTCCGGGGGAACGACGTCGTGGTGGCCGACCAAGGCGAGAGAGGTTTCGGAGTCGCCGTCTGGGGCCGGTTTTCGTGCGATGACGTTCCCGATGTCGTCCCGCGTTACGTCCGCGTCAGTCTCCGACCGAAGCCACTCCTCGATAAAATCGCCCGTCGCCGTCTCGTCCTCGTGACTCGGAATCGAAACCAGGTCACGGGTCAGTTCGACCAGTTCGTCCATGCACCTTCCAGTTCGGCGAGGGGGTTAATATCCAACGTCCTCGGCAAGAACGTGGATGTCCTCCTGCAGCGTGTGCAACCGTTCGGCGACCGACCTGTCGGCCTGATGTTCGAGTTCCGAAAGCCTGTCTTCCGTCTCGCGGAACTGCGTCTGCCTCGTCTCCTCGTCGTCCGGGATGTTGGTCAGTCCCTTCCGAATCGACCGGATTTCTCCAGCGACGTCCTGCGAGGCGTCGTCGGCGACCGAATCCAAATCCATCCGAATCTCGTCGAGTTCTCGTGCCATGGTCGGGACGATGGTATCCGAAAACAAATCGATGCTGGCCCGAAGTATCCCGTCTCACTCGTCTCGCGGCGTTCGGTGTTCGAAACAACAGTCCAACAACTCCTCGAGAAGCGGGTTCTCCCGATACCGAACCGTCTCGCTCCGCTCGTCGTATTCGACGAGCGAAAGCGATTCGAGGTGCGGAAGGTGGACGTGTCGAAGACGCGTTTCGGTCCGGCGCGAATCCCCATCGAGCACGTCTCGAAGTTCGTCGACCGTCGCGGTCCCGTCCGACGATTCGGAGAGATGGCACAGCAATTGGCGGCGTTGGTCGTCGGAGAAGGTTTCGAACACGCTGTCGAGGTTCGACGAGTCCGGGGAACCCCTGGATTCGAATGGCAGCATCTACCGATGTTTGGGAAAACATTCCCCTAACCCTACTGCCTGAATTCGCAAGGACCCGCTCAGATGGCGCAGTCGTCGACGAACTCGTACTCGTCGTATCGGTCGAGTTTTCGCTCGATGGCGTCCAGCAGCCACTCGTCGACGGTTTCGTCCGCGAGGTCGGCCTCGATTCGGTTCCGGGTCTCTTCGTCGACGGTGAGCACGATGTGAGCGTGGCGCATCGACCCTCGTACGTCACCGAGGGGCAAAAGGATGACCCACACGCTGAAACCCTTATCAGGCTACCACACGAACCGACAGCCATGAACGTAGTGCCGGACACGAGTGCCGTCGTCGATGGCCGCATTTCCCAACGAGTCGATGACGGCGACTTCGCCGGGGCGACGGTTCTCATCCCCGAGGCCGTCGTCAGCGAACTCGAATCGCAGGCGAACAAAGGAGAGGAGAGCGGGTGGGACGGACTGTCCGAGCTCCAGCGGCTTGCGGACCTCGGGGACGCTGGCGACATCGACCTCGATTACGTCGGGGTTCGACCCGGACCCGAAGAACAGGGCTACGCCCACCGCGGCGAAATCGACGCGCTCATCCGCGAGCTAGCGGACGAACACGACGCCACGTTCGTCACCAGCGACCTCGTGCAGAGCGAGGTGGCGAAAGCCAAGGGATTGGGGGTCGAGTACATCGCGCCGAAAACGGAGGACGTGGGGCGACTCAGCATCGAGGACTTCTTCGACGAGCAGACGATGAGCGTCCACCTCCGGTCGCGGGTCCCGCCGATGGCGAAGCGCGGCGAAATCGGCGAGATGCACTATCAGCGAATCCGCGACGAGCCCTCGACGGACGAGCAGTTGAAGGAGTACGCCCAGGAGATAATCCAGAGCGCGAAACAGAGCCACGACGGGTTCATCGAAATCGACGAACCCGGAATGACCATCGTCCAGTTCCGCGATTACCGCATCGCCATCGCGGAACCGCCGTTCGCCGACGCGTGGGAGATAACCGCGGTTCGACCCATCGTCAAGACCTCGTTGGACGACTACGAGCACGCGGACGAACTCCGCGGACGACTGCTCGAACGCCAGCGCGGCGTCCTCATCTCCGGCGCACCCGGAGCCGGGAAGTCCACCTTCGCGCAAGCCGTCGCGGAGTTCCTCGCGGACAACGACTTTGCCGTGAAGACGATGGAGAAACCCCGCGACCTGCAGGTCGGCCCGGAGGTCACCCAGTACACCGAATTGGCGGGCGAGATGGAGAAGACGGCGGACTCCCTGCTGATGGTTCGCCCCGACTACACCATCTACGACGAGGTGCGCAAGACGAACGACTTCGAGGTGTTCGCCGACATGCGCCTCGCCGGTGTCGGCATGGTCGGCGTCGTCCACGCCACGCGGCCCATCGACGCGCTCCAGCGGCTCATCGGCCGGGTCGAACTCGGCATGATTCCGCAGATCGTCGATACCGTCGTCTACATCGAGGCCGGACAGATAGAGAAGGTCTACGACGTGCGGACGCAGGTCAAGGTTCCCGCGGGCATGACCGAGGAGGACCTCGCCCGCCCCGTCATCCTCGTGGAGGAGTTCGAGACGGGAACGCCGGAGTACGAAATCTACACCTTCAACCGGCAGGTCGTCACGGTCCCTTTGGAGGAGGGTGACGAGAAGGAGACCGGCGTCTCGCGCCTCGCCCGACAGGAGATAGAGCGCGAAATCCAGTCCGTCTCCCGCGGTCACGTCGACGTGGACCTGCAGGGTCAGAACAAGGCCGTCGTCTACGTGGACGAAAACGACATCTCCTACGTCATCGGCAAGGGCGGCGGTCGAATCGACGACATCGAAAACCGCCTCGGTATCGACATCGATGTGCGCACCCACGACGAAAAACCGTCCTCGGTCGGCACGACGGCGACGACCCCGAAAGGCGACGTGGTGACCCCTGAAATCACCTCTCGACACATCATCATTCCGCTGGACGGCCACGCCGGGGAAACCGTCGAGGTGCAGGCCGACGGCGAGTACCTGTTCACCGCGACGGTCGGCCGCGGCGGCGACATCCAAGTCTCCCGCGGCAGCGCCATCGCGGAGGAACTGGAGTACGCCATCGACCGGGAACGGCAGATTACGGTCGTTTCGGCGTAACCGCCGAAACCGCGGTCGTCCCTCGGGTTTCGGTTATCGATACGTCCCCATTTCCGCGACCACGTCGGACGTGGCGACCCGCCACTCCTCGATGAGCGCGTCCTCGAACGGTTTTTCCTCCCAGTCGTCGATTCGGTCCCGCTCGTCCAGCCATTCGACCGTCCGGGCGACGCCCGTCTCGAAGTCTATCGTGTACTCGAAATCGAGGTCACGTTTCGCCTTGCGGTTGTCGAACGTCGTCGCGTACTGGAAGTGGTCGCGGAGCATCGCGGTTCGCTCCGGCGCGACGGCGGTCAGCACCTCGGTCGGGACGTGGACGAGTTCCGGTTCGGGCGCGCCGATAGCGCTGGCGACCCGGCGGTGGTACTGGTTCCACGTGATGAACTCCTCGCTCGTGACGTGGTAGGCCTCGCCGAAGGCGTCCTCGTTGCCGATGGCGTTGGCGAACGCGCGGGCCACGTCGTCGCGGTGGCACGGCCCCCAAATCGAGGTGCCGTCGCCGTGGACGACGACGGGCTTTCCGGCGCGGAGGCGGTCGAGATAGTACGTGTCGTCCCCGAAGGTATGGAGGACGCCGCCGCCTTCGCCGTAAGTGCTCCACGGGCGGATGACGGTCGTCTCGAATCTCCCGTCCTCGTGGGCATCCATGAACACGTCCTCGGCGTCGGCCTTGTTGCGGCCGTAGTCGCTCACGTTCGGGTGTCTAGCTGCGTCCTCGGTGATGGGATTGCGCTCCGGCGGGCGGTGGTAGACATCGACGGTGCTACAGAAGACGTACTGGTCGATGTGGGGCGCGACCGCATCGACGGTCTCACGCGCCGTTTCCGGCGAGAAACAGACCATGTCCACTATCGCGTCGGGGTCGGCGTCCGCGACCGCCGCTTCGAGGGCGTCCGTGTCGTGCCTGTCACCCCGCGCGTGTGTGACGCCGTCCGGTAGCTCGTCGTCGTGGTTGCCGCGCGTGAACACCGTCACGGCCTTCCCCGCATCGGCGAGTTGATCGACGATTCCGGTACTGATGAGGCCGGTACCGCCGATAACGAACACGTTCATATCCGGTCATCCACACGGGAACACAAAGCGGTATGGATAGCGGACACTGGCGGCTTCTGTGAGAGGCGAAAGAAGAGAGACGGCGCGACTATTCCGCGCACTGGGCGTCCGCACACTGGTCCGGTTCCACTTCGGTCGGCACGTCGATTTCGTAGAGGTTCTGTCGAGCATCCGCGAAATAGATGTCCTCGTCCACGACGCCGATGTCTTCGAGTCGTTCGAGCGCGTAGCGGACCGTCCGTGCGGACAGCATCGACTCGTCCACGATCTGCTTCTGGGTGAGCGACCCTTTGTATTCGAGAACCTTGAAAACGAGTTTGGCACTTGGGGGAAGATCGTCGATTTGCTCCCGTTCGGTCTGGCTCATCATCGTTACGAATCGAAACACGCCATCGTGATAAAGCTATTGAGACGCAATGGCACGGAGGCGCTCCGAGGGCACCGCTACGGCAAGACGAATTCGAAGGACGAAGCCGGTCTCGGAGCGTTTTCGACGGCACCCTGTGCCGACGTTGGTACTGAATCACACGCACATCCCAAAAGTCACCCACCGTCAGTATTCGGGTCGGCGTTCGCGGGTGCCGTCTCGAACGACGAGGAGAGGTATGGACAAGCGAACATCTTTTGAGGCCGGGTACCCGATTGCCACGCATGGCGACTGAAAAGGCATCAGAGCGACGGGCGGCCCATCTCCGGAGTATTACCGTCACGTCGCTCGCTTCGATATCTGGCATCGTCGCCGGGTTCGCCTCCGCTATGATAGTGGGGACGTCGAACACGGCGGCGACAGACCAGATGGGATTGACCATCATGCTCGCGTTCGTGGTCGTCCAACTCCCGCTGCTGTATCTCATGGGCTACGAGTTGGACGGAATCAAAGACACCCTCTTCGTCGCGTTCATGACGTTCTCGCTCTGGTACATCACGTGGGGCATTCTCCTCATCAACCACGTGGAGCTCTAATCATGGCGGACGACAGTATCGCGGTCGTGGACCTCGAGCGGTGCTCTCCCGACCGATGCAACTACGAGTGTAAGAACTTCTGCCCGCCGAACCGGACGGGCAAGGAGTGCATCACGCTCCGCGGCGAGGACACCGCCGAGGGACAGCCAGACCAGGTGCACATCAGCGAGGAAATCTGCCTCGGCGAAACCTGCGGCATCTGCGTCGAGAAGTGTCCGTTCGACGCCATCGAGATTATCAACCTCCCGAGCGAACTACAGGAGGACCCCGTACACCGCTACGGCGAAAACGCCTTCTCACTCTACGGACTGCCGGTACCCCAAGAGGGACAGGTCACGGGGATTCTCGGGCCGAACGGGAGCGGGAAAACGACGGCCGTGCGGATTCTCGCGGGAGAACTCGCGCCGAACCTCGGCCAGTTCGAGGACCCGCCGGGATGGGACACCATCCTCGACCGCTACCGCGGAACCGAACTTCAGGACTACCTGAGCGAAGTCCGCGACGGCGACGTGACCGTCGCGCGAAAACCGCAGTACGTCGATAAGATACCCGACCAGTTCGATGGAAGCACCGCCGACCTGCTCTCCCGAACCGACGAGCGCGGCGTCCTCGACAACCTTCTCGAACGGCTCGAAATCGAGCACGTGATGGACCAGGACATCGACAGTCTCTCGGGCGGCGAACTCCAGCGCGTCGCGCTGACGGCGGCGCTCGCTCGCGACGCCGACTTCTACTTCCTCGACGAAATCACGCCGTATCTCGACATCAGCCAGCGCGTCACCGTCGCACGCCTGCTACAGGAGATGGCGAACGAGCAGGGCCGCTCCATGCTCGTGGTCGAACACGACCTCGCCATCCTCGACCTCGTGGCCGACAACCTGCACGTCGCGTACGGCGAACCCGGCGCGTACGGTGTCATCACGACGCCGAAATCGGTGCGCAACGGCATCAACGAGTACCTCAAGGGGTATCTCAACAACGAGAACATGCGGATTCGCCCGAACGCCATCGAATTCGACGAACACGCCCCGCGGGAGACGGTCACCGCCGACCCGCTCGTGGAGTACCCCGACCTGCGAAAGTCGTACGGCGAGGGTGAGTTCTCGCTCGACGTCAAGGGCGGCACGATTTACGAGAACGAAGTGTTGGGCATCGTCGGCCCGAACGGCATCGGGAAATCGACGTTCGCAAAGCTCCTCGCCGGACGGCTCGAACCGGACGAGGGCGACGTGGACTTCGCGCTCGACATCTCGTACAAACCGCAGTACATCGAGATCGACCAACCGATGCGCGTGGACGTCTTCCTCTCGTCGCTGACCGACGACATGGGAACCTCCTACTGGGATACCGAAATCGCCCAACCGCTCCAACTCGACCGCATCATGGAGCAGGACCTCACGGACCTCTCCGGCGGCGAGCGCCAGCGAGTCGCCATCGCGGCCTGCCTGTCGAAACCCGCCGACCTCTACCTGCTGGACGAGCCGTCGGCGTACCTCGACGTCGAACAGCGCGTCCGCGCGACGCGCGCCATCCGCCGCTACGCCGAGATTCAGGACGCGACGGTGTTGGTCATCGACCACGACACGTACATGATAGACCTGCTCTCGGACCGCCTGATGGTGTTCGACGGCGAACCCGCCGAGCACGGTCACGCCGGACGCCCGAAGGGAATGCGCGACGGTATGAACGACTTCCTCGCCAACCTCGACATCACGTTCCGCCGCGACGAGAACGTGGGTCGGCCGCGCATCAACAAGCCGGGCAGTCAGCTCGACCGCCAGCAGAAAAACGACGGCGAATATTACTACAGCTAAGCGGTCCGTTTCGGTCGAAGCGTTCCCTTTTCGGTCGAAGCGTTCGTGACGGCGGATTTCGGTCCGTAACCGACCGCCGAGAACAGACGAAAGGTTCTCAATCGGGAGGTGCGAACGGTAATCAAATGGTCCTCTCACGGCGACGACTTCTCGCAACGACCGGCGTAACCGTTCTCGGTGGCTGTCTCGGGGGCAATCAGGACGGTTCGTCGGGCGGGAACCCCACCGACGAAACCACAACCGCGGCGAACGGAAACTCGAACCCCGTTGCGAGCGCCCCGATTCCGAAGAACCCGGGCGAACACGAGTACGCGATTGCGGGCACGGGCACGGCGGACACGACGGTACGGTATTTCAGCAACTGGAAGTGCCCGTACTGCGCGCAGTTCAGCACGGGCTTTCTGAGCGAGATAGTGAGCGAGTACGTCGAACCGGGCGAAATCGACATCGAACTCCGAACGCTCGGATACTTCGGGGACGAGCCGTTTCTGGGGCCGGACGCACCGCGCGCCTCGGAGGCGGGACTCGCGGTGTGGAACGTCGACCCGCGGTCGTTCTGGGGATACTACGAGTACGTGTTCTCCCACCAACCCTCGGAGAAGAAACAGTGGGCGACGACCGACAAACTGCTCTCGTTCATGGAGAAAGCGGGCGTGAAACGCCGGGACGAGATTAAAACCCAAATCGAGTCGAACGAGTACGAGTCGCTCCTGCACGAGTCGGACACCGCGGCGCAGCGATCGGGCGTCAACAGCACGCCGATGCTGGTCATCGACGGCGAGGCCGTCGTCGCGCTCAAGAAGGACGAAGTGAGAAAACGGCTTGATTCCGCGACGAAGTGAGCGAGAACCGAATCGCTTTTTTCCCCCTCGTCGTAGTTCCGACTAGTGATTTCCGCGCTCTCCTCGTGGCTTTCGGCCTCCGACAACCGAGCGAAACTATTCGCCGCCCTCGCGGTCGTGCTGTTCGCCACCGCCGGAGTCGGGGCGCTCACCACCCACGACCGACCGTCCCTCTCGGTCGACGAGCAACGTCCCGCCAACAACACCCTCATCGCATTGCAGGGGTACCAACACGAGGGGCGCGCCATCGAGGTGAACCCGGCCGGAGAAACCGTCTGGGAGTACACCGAAGCGGACGACGTGTTCGACGTGGAAGCGCTCGGGACGAACCGGGTGCAGATAGCGGTGGCCGACGAACTCCCCGATTCGGACTGTCCGACGAAGTATCGGGACGACGGCTACGACAACTGCGTTCGAAACTCGCTTCGCGTCGTGGCGCAGGACACGAACGAAACCCTGTGGGAGTACTCGTGGTTCGACGCCAAACTGCACGCCCACGAACTCCACGACGCGGACCACTACGTCGTGAACGGCGAGGACCGTTGGGTGATGGTGGACATGGGCAACGACCGCGTGTTCGCCGTGAACCGCGACAAGGAAATCCTCTGGCAGTGGAACGCGACCGACCGCTACGACTTCCCGGAGGGGATGGACGAGGAGGGCGACTGGACGCACGTCAACGACGTCGACCGCATCCGACCGGGCGTCTTCCGCATCAGCCTCCGGAACTTCGATACGGTCGCGGACCTGCACGTCGAGAACGGGTCGGCGCACCTCGAACCCGTCGTCGGCCCGGACTCCTACTCGGCATCGGGCGACATCCTCTACGAACAGCACAACCCCGACACGCTCGGCGACACGCTGCTGGTGGCCGACAGCGAACACGACCGCATCGTCGAGATTCGAAACGGAAGCGTCGTCTGGGAGTACGGGGGGAGTGGCGTCTTCGACTGGCCCCGCGACGCCGACCGCCTGCCGAACGGCCACACGCTCGTCGCCGACTCGTACAACGACCGCGTGGTCGAACTGAACGAGAAGGGAGAAATCGTCTGGTCGGTCGAAACCGGGTCGCTCCCCTACGAAGCGGACCGCCTGCCGGGCGAGGGGAGCGACGGCCCGACCGCGAACGAGGCGGGGATTCCGAACCGGACCCGCGAAGCGTCCCCCGTCAACGAACGGGTCGCGTGGGGGATTTCGATGGCGAAGTACGTCGTCCCCAACAACCTCGCACAGGAGTTGGTCATCATCGTCTTCGGCCTGTTGGCGCTCGTCGGCACCGCCGTCGAGCGGTGGCGCTAACGCGTTTTCGCGGTCATCTCGATCGGGTTCGTCGGTTCCAGCGTCGTCCCCATCCGTAAGTCGAGTTCGTCGGTGGAACAATCGAACTCGACTCGTTGCGCGATGGTCGCCAGCACGAGTCGGATTTCGGCGTTCGCAAAGCGCATCCCGATGCAGTGGCGCGGTCCGCCGCCGAACGGGAAGTAGGCGTAGTCCGGCAGGTCGGCTTTCATCTCGGAGGTCCACCGGTCGGGGTCGAACGTCTCCGGGTCGTCGAACCAGCGGTCGTCGTTCTGAATCACGAACTGCGGGAGCGTCAGCGAGGTCCCCTCGGGTATCGTGTAGCCGCCGAGGACGACGTCCTCCGTCGCCTCGCGGAAGACGACGTAGGCGGGCGGATAGCGACGAAGGGCTTCGGTGACGATTTTGTCGGTGTAGTCGAGCGCCCGCAAGTCGGCCATCGTCGGCGCGTCGCCGTCCAGCACGGTATCGAGTTCGTCGTTCAGTTTTCGACGCACCCGCGGATGGTTCGAAAGCAGGTACAGGCAGTAGGTGAGCGCGAGCGCGGTGGTCTCGTGGCCCGCGAAGAGGAACGTCGCCAGTTCGTCGCGGAGCGCCTCGTCCGACATCCCCTCCCCTCTGTCGTCAGTCGCGTGGAGGAGAATCGAGAGGAAGTCGTCGCCCGGCGGTTCGTCGCGCCGCTCCTCGATGAGTCGCTCGACGGCCTCGTCGAACCGAGTTATCGCGCGCCGATACCGCCGATTCGTCGCGGTGGGAACCCAATCGGGGAGCAGCGAGTCGACCGACCCCGCGTCGCTCTTCTCGTTGATGGCTCGCGCGATACCGCGCGCCGCGTCGCGGATGGACGAGTCCGCGCCGCGAACGTCCTGGTCGAACAGGGCCGCGGCGAGGATTCGAAGCGTCAACCGTTTCATCACCTCCTGGAGCCGAATCGTCTCCCCGTCGTCCCACGAGTCGGCGGTTTCGGCCGCGAACGCGACCATCGGCTCCGCGTAGGTTCCGATGCGTTCGCGGTAGAACGCGGGTTGTATCATCGTCCGCTGGCGTCGCCAGAACTCGCCTTCGCTGGCGAAGAGTCCGTTCCCGATGAACTTCTCACCCGCCTCCCGAATGAACTCGCTCTTTCCGAACTTCGACTCCTCCGTGACGAGCACCCGCTCGACGTGCTCGGGGTGGAGGAGCGTACAGAAGTCCTCGCCCGCGACGGAGTACGACACCACATCGCCGTACTCGCGGAGGCCGTCGTAGAACGCGAACGGGTCGCGGAGGAAACCGATGGTGTTCCCCACGCCGGGATACGATGTCGGTCCCGGCGGAAGCGGGCGGTCGTCCGAGCGCTCGGTCGGCGGGATTTCGGAGGTCGTCATATCTAGATGTCGGGGAGACGGACCGAAGCCGGTTCCGTCGAATCCACTAGGGAATTTATGAGGGGCGATGTATGGTCGGGTATGAAGTACGTTCGGCTCACGCTTCGCCATCCGCGGGAGATGCGGAACCCGATGCGGTCGTTCATCATGGAGCACGACGCGATGGAGCGGGCGGAACTGCTGAACTGGAACCTCTCGCACGAGGACCGGGATTACGTCCTCTTTCGAATCGTCGGCGAGATGGAACCGTACGCCGAGGCTGTGGACGCCGCTCCGCTGATACACGAGTACGAGTTGACGCCGCTCGACGACGCCTCGTTCTACGCCTATATCGAACACGAGAAACGCGACGTGGACGCCGACTTTCGCACCGCGTTCGCGGGGACGAGCATCCTCGTGATTCCGCCCATCACGTACACCAGCGACGGCGCGATGCGGATGGAACTCGTCGGGAAGTCCGCGGACATGCACGCCGTGATGGAGGACGTGGACGCCGACATCGACGTGTCAGTCGAGCGGGTGAGCGAGTACGACACGCCGCGGATGGGACTCTGGGCGGAGTTAACCGAGCGCCAGCGGTCGGCGCTCGAAACGGCCGTCGCGGTCGGCTACTACGACGTGCCGCGCGAGGCCGGTGTCGAGGCGGTGGCGAAGAAGATGGACTGCGCGCCGAGCACGGCTTCGACGCACCTTCGAAACGCGGAGTCGAGAATCGTCAGGGAACTCGTTCAGAGCACCTGACGCTGGCAGGTGCCACAGAGGTTCTCCTCTTTCACGTCCACTTCGCGGACGGTCGGCGAGAAGTTCATCACACAGCGGTTGTTGTCGCAGTGTTCGAGGCCGAGCGTGTGCCCGATTTCGTGGACGACTTCCTTGCGAACGCGGTCCGAGAACACCTCTTCCCGCGGCTTGGTGGAGATGCCGCCGTCCGAGGAGAGACCGTCGGTCGCGGGTTGGAGTCGATAGGTGGAGATGACGCTGCCGCTGCCGTCGAGATAGGCGAGACCGAAGACGTAGTTGCGACGGCGGTAGAAGAGGTCCTGTGGCGTGATGGCGATGTTCTTCTCCCCGGTTCCGATGCGACTCGCCAGTTCGATAAAATCCTCGGCGCGAAACTGGTCGCGGTTGGGGTCGTGGGAACCGGAGGGGATTTCCTGTCGCTCGTGCACCATCACATCGCAGTCATAAATCGCCCGAAGGGCCGCTGACGCCTCGCGTTTGACCCGCCCCGTAACGTCCCCCACGGGGACGATGTCAATCAACATGGCAACTCCTATGAGCGGACGACGCATAAACATCCCGCCGTGAACCCGAACATCCGCGACGAAATCGTCACCCGCCTAGCCGATTATCCGCGCGCGGTCGAGGTCGGAATCGGCAATCGACCGGACGTCGCCGACGAACTCGCCGCGACTGGCGTCGTCGTCACCGCGACGGATATCAGACCGAGAACGGTCCCGGAGGGCGTCGAGTTTCGACTGGACGACGTGACCGACCCGGTGGTGGACGTGTACGAGTCGGCGGACGTGATTTACGCCCAAAACCTGCCGCCGGAACTCCATCGTCCCGCGCTATCGGTGGCCGAAGAGTGCGATTCGGTCTTCGTCTTCACGACCCTCGGCGGTGACCAACCGTCGGTTCCCGTTCGACGGGAGACGATTCCGGGTGAGACGCTGTTTTGGGCGCGGGAGTAGGGACCGTTTTACCGAACCGTCTCGGGTGTTCGAACGCGTCGAAGTGCTTACGCTTCCGGCTTCTCGGCGATTATCGTCTCCGCGGCGTGCTGGTGTGGTTCCCCTCCCGAATCGTCGTTGAAGACGAGTTCGTCTTCCTCCAGAACCGCCCAGTCGTCGTAGTACCCCTGGAGTTCGCCGGGGTGGTAGAAGTGCTCGTTGTCGCCCCAGTCGGGTGCGGTCGGAATTTCGGGGTGGTCCACGAACGCGAACAGGACGTGAATCCCGCCGTCCGTGGTCGCGGTCTTGAACCGCTCGAACTGCGCGTCGCGGTTCTCGGGGCGGAGATACTGGAGCGCACCACAGGAGTACACCACGTCCATCGACGGGAAGTCAAGGTCGTTGATGTCGGCTTCCTTCGTCTGGATTTGGACGCCCCGCTCCTCGGCGAGGCGCTCGGTCTTCTCCAACCCGTTCGGAATCGGGTCCACCGCGAGTACGCCGTAGCCCTGCTCGGCGAGGAATACCGCGTCCCGGCCCTCGCCGCTACCGATGTCGATGGCGGCGGGCGCGGTTCGCTCGGGCGCGAACTCCAGTACCGTCTCGGCCAATCCGTTCGGCTCCGTTCCCCAGTAGAATTCGTCGCGGCCGTAGCGTCGCTGGAGTTCGTCGTGGTCCATGGGGGGTCGTTCAAAGGGCAGGACTATAGTCGGTTCGGCGGGCGATGGCACACTCGACGATTCGGCAAACCCTTATCGCCGCGGACGAACGCGACGGTATGAACGTGGATGCAGTCGTACTCGACATCGACGGGGTACTCGTGGACGTGGCCGACTCCTACCGACGGGCGATACTCGAATCCGTCGAACGGGTCCACGGCGACACAATCTCCGAGGACGCGATTCAGTCATTCAAGAACGCGTCCGGCTTCAACAACGATTGGGAACTCACGTACGCCGCGGCGCTGTACGTCCTCGCCTCCCGCGAGGGGTTGAACAGCACGATAGAGGAGTTCACCGACGATATCGCGGCGAACGGCGGCGGCCTCGACGCCGCGGAGAAAGTGGTTGCCGAGGAACTACCCGACGACGCCCACGAGACCGTCCGCGCGGCGTGGGACCCCGAACACCTCCGCGAGGTGTTCCAGCAACTCTACCTCGGCGCGGAACTGTACGAGGAACTCGAAGGTGAGGCCCCGATGCTCGACACGCGGGGGTACATCAACGACGAACCCGTCCTCCTCGGGGCCGAGACGGTCGAAACGCTCGCCGCGAACTACCCGGTCGGTATCGTCACCGGCAGGCCGAGCGCCGAGGCCGACATCGCCCTCGAACGCGTCGGTCTGGACGTGGCCGACGAGCACCGATTCACCATGGACGACTGGGAGCAGGGCAAACCGCATCCTCACGCCCTGACCACGCTGGCCGAGCGCTTCGGCGCCGAACGCGTCGTCTTCGTCGGCGACACGCTGGACGATATTCGGACCGCGGTGAACGCAAACGAGACGGACTCCGACCGCGAGTACGTCGGCGTCGGCGTTCTGACCGGCGGATTGACGGGTGCGTCGGGTCGCCGAAAGTACGAGGAAGCGGGCGCGGCGGCGGTCATCGACTCCATCGACGACCTTCCGGCGCTCCTCGGGGAAAGCTGATATCTTTCGGTCACGATTCTCTCGTATGGTATCCATCGACCGCCTCGTTCGTATCCTCGTCCTCGCCCTGCTGTCGGCGTTCGTCTTCAGCGCGCTCTTCAGTCCGCCCGACCCGTTCACGCAAGTCATGTTCGCGCCCGTGCTGTTCGTCGCCTCCCTCCCCGTCGCCCGTCTGGCGTCCGACGACCGGTGGACGCTTCGCAACCACAGCCTGTTCTTCCTCGTCGCGTGGCTCATCGGCTTCGCCGGACAACCGCTCATCCGCGGTCTGGACCTCGGCGGCACGATGTGGTTCGTCGTCAGCGTCGGGTGGGTCGCCATCGCCATCCTGTTCTCGGGGTGGTTCACCTATCTCGGCCCGGCGACGGCGTTTTTCGCGGAAGGAACCGCCTAAGACGAACACAGGCGGGACATAACAAAGCCAATCACGACCTTCTCCGGAGTCGATACGCCACGCACGACAGCGTGGTCTTCGGAGAATGGTTTCCATGACGACTCACAGATCGCTACGCAATCAGTATCGCTTCCGGAGGCGACCCGTTCGATGAAACTCCGTCCGGTGCTCATCGCCCTCCTCGTCCTCTCCCTGTTCGGAACTGCGGTCGCACTTCCGCCGCCGGGACTGCCCGGCGGCGACCTGCCCGACGCGCCGACGAACCATCACAGCACCTACGCCGTCGAGCAGGGTGCGTCCTGCACGGAAGTCAGCCCGATTCACGGCGACACGAACGTCGTCGATTTCTACGACTACCGCACCCCGTACACGAATTCGAGTAGTTGGGCGTACGGCTACTTCGGCCCGAAAGCGTTCACCCGCGAGAACGGGAGCACGATGTTCCTGTATCAGGCCCCGAGCGGCGTGACGAGCCTCGTGATGATCCACGACAAGATGAACAAGAGCCGAACCGGCGACAACAACCCGATGAGCACGGTGACGTTCGGGTTCGACGGCCTGCCGAGTTCCGGCCAGTGGGTGCTGATGGACGATACGTACCCCCATCGTGACGACCGCTGGTCGCGGACGCGCCTCGATTGGATATGGGCCGGGTCGCGCACCGACGGCGGCGTCTTCCGCGGCGTGTCCGGCGATTCGAAGATAACCGTCACGCCCTCGTGGAACGAGGACGCGACGCTCTACAACCCGCAACTCAAACACGAACCCGTCACGTCGTGGGCGTTCCTCTCGGGCGGGTCGGGGAGTCCGAGCGCGACTGAACTCGACATGGGTTCACCCGTGACCGTCCGTCCGGGAACGTGTGGTGCCTCGCTACAGGCGTCGTTGCGGGCCGCGGGGACGGCCAGCGCCGGAACGCCGATCACCCTCGACGCGAGCAGGTCGAGCGACTCGGAGGGGACGCCGACGAAGTACCGCTGGGATTACGACGACGACGGGACGGTAGACGAGACGACGACGCGACCGACGACGACCCACACCTATTCGAAACCGGGCGAACACATCGCCCGCGTGACGGTCGTCGATAGCAACGGGCACACCGCCAGCGCGACCACGCCCGTAACGGTGAAGCGGACGAAAGCGAACATCCACGTCGCGGACGTGTCGCTCGACCGAAATCAGGTGTCGAAGGGGGAGAAGGTGACGGTCAGCGCGACGTTCGAGAATACGGGCGACGGCGACGGAACGATTCCGGCCGTCCTCGCGGTCGGTAACTCGGTCGGAGCCAGAAAGCGGGTTCACGTCGCGGCCGGGAAGACGAAGACGGTCACGTACACCTACGAAGCGACGGCTTCGGGCAAACAGACGGTGGCCGTGAACGGCGTTTCGGCGGGGACGCTCGCGGTCGGGCAGCCGACGACGACCGGTGAATCGAACACGACCACGCACGCGAAACCCGGCGGCCAGACGACCCCCGGTTCGAACGAATCGCGTTCGTTCGGTCCGAGCGTCGTGTTCGACCATCCCGGCATGAGCGGATTCGTGGTCGCGGTCATCCTGCTCGGCGCGGCGCTCGTGGTCCGTCGGTGACCCGCGACCGAGCGCCGCGCGCGGCGCGGCGGTGACGAGGCGTTTTTATCCGTGCTCTCCATACCGCCCGGCAATGACGAAAATCCTCGTCGTGGACAACCACGGACAGTTCACCCACCTCGAACACCGGGCGCTTCGGGACATGGGCATCGAAACGGAACTCATCGACAACGACACGCCGCCGAAGGACATCGACGCCGACGGCCTCGTCCTCTCGGGCGGCCCGTCGATGGACGATATCGGCAACTGCGCCGAGTACCTCGACCTCGACATCCCCGTCCTCGGCATCTGTCTCGGCATGCAGGTGATGGCGCACGTCCTCGACGGCGAAGTCGGGGAGGGCGAGTACGGCGGCTACGCCGACGTGACCGTCGATATCACGAACGAAGACGACCCGCTCGTCGGGTCGCTGGCACCCGAAACGCGCGTCTGGGCCAGCCACGCGGACGAAGTGAAGCGGGTCCCGAGCGGCTTCGAGCGGACCGCCAGCAGCGACGTGTGCGGCATCGAGGCCATGAGCGATTCCGACCGCGACCTGTACGGCGTCCAGTGGCACCCGGAGGTGGCACACACCGAAGAGGGCGAGGAAGTGTTCGAAAACTTCCAGAGCGTGTGTGAGTAGTATACTTTAACTCTCCGGGGCGTAGCCTTTCGCCCAATGACAGCGACCCAGAGCGACCTGGCGAGCCTGTCCCGATACATCTTCAGTGCGCCGCGGTGGTACGCGAGCGTGGGGTTCGCGCTCCTCATCGCCGCGATTGCGGGTGTCGGGGCGTTCGACTCGCAGTACATCCTCCAGGACGCGTGGGAAGGTATCTTCTTTATCGGGGTGCCGACGGTCGTCGCGAGCATCTTCACGACGCCGGTCGACCGGCGTCTCGGCGGGCAGTTGACCTACAACCGGTCGTCGCTGCTCGCGCTGACGTGCGAAATCATCGTCGTCACCGTGCTCTCGGTCGCGGGCGTCATCTCGGCGTTCACGGGGATGGGCCAGCAGTTCGTCTTCGACGTACTCATCTTCAGCCTCGCGTCCGTCTTCGCCCTCCGACTCCTCGTCGTGATGGCCGTCTCGCGCGCCTCGTTTCCGGTCGCACTGGTGCCTGCGAGTATCCAAACCGGCACCGCCGCCGTCCTGTTTTTCATCTACAGCGAGACGATTCGCGTCCTCGAAGTCGGCGGGCCGCTCGTCCAGAACCTGCTCGCTCGCGGGGACAAAGCCCCGGCGGCGCTCGGCATCATCACGCCGCGGGATTTCATCCTGCTCGGAGTCGTCAGCGGGATGTATGCGCTCGGCGTCTACGGTTTTCTCACCGTCATCGACCGACCGTGGCGGCGCAGTCTCGGCGTCAGCGCGCTCGATTTCCTTCGCGGATTCATCGGCCACATCGCGGAGGGGACCCGCGAACTGGAGGACTTCTTCGAGCAGATCGGACAACAGGCGGTCGTCCCCGTCACCGTCCTCTCCTTTCGCCGCGAGGACGAGAGCGAGAAGGCGCGGTTCGTCCTGCCGATGATTCATCCGGGTCCGATGGGCGAAATCGGCGGCGGAAACCTTCCGCGCCGAGTCGCCGCCGAGTCGGACGGGTTGGCGTTCCCGCCCCACGCCACCGCCGGACACGACTTCAACCTCGTCACCGAGCGCGAGGTGGACACCATCCTCGAAACCGCACACACCGCTTTCGAGCGAATCGAGTACAGCGACGACGCCACCCGGAGCGTTCGAACGCGGGAGGGCGACGCCAAAATCGTCGGACAGTCGTTCGGCGACGACGCGCTGCTCGTCGCCACCTACTCCCCGTCGTTCGCCGACGACGTGGAGTACGCGGTCGGTCTCGCCGCCGCCGCGGAGGCCCGGTCGGGCGGAATGGACGAAGTGATGCTGGTCGATGCGCACAACTGCAACAACGGTCTCCAGGGCGAGGACATCGGCCACATCTACCCCGGAAGCGAGCGCTCGTTCCACATGATTCAGGCCGCGCGAGCGACGGCGGACGAACTCGGAACCGCGAAGCGAGGTCGCCCGAAACTCGGCGTCGCGTGGGACGAAACCGAGTGGACGCCCGCCGAGGGAATCGGGCCGCTCGGCGTTCGCGTCGGGGTGCTCGACGTCGCGGAACAGCGGACGGCTTACGTCCTCGTGGACGGCAACAACATGGAACCCGGCCTCCGGGACCGCATCGTCGCCGCCGTGGACGCGGACGACGTGGAGGTGATGACTACCGACACCCACATCGTGAACATGGTCGAATCCTCGAATCAGGTCGGCGAGGTAATCGACCACGACGAACTCATCTCGCTCATCACGCGGTTGACGGACGAGGCGGCCGCGGACCTCGAACCCGTCGAAGCCGGAATGGCGAGCGAATACGCCGAAGTGACCGTCTTCGGCAACGACCGCACCGAGACGCTGGCGAGTCACGCGAACGCCGTCATGGCCATGGGTGCGGCGCTCGCCGGGGCGGTCATCCTCGCGGTGACGGCCATCAGCGTCCTCATCTTCTTCCTCGCCTGAGGCTGTCGGACGAATCGCAATCGCGTTTATCGACGCCTCTCGCTTACCTCCACTCGGAGGGGGACAATGGCGATAGAGACGACCGAAACCGGAGTGGAACCACTCCGCGCGCAACTGAAGGGCGAACTCGTCACGCCGGACGACCCGGACTACGACGAGGAGCGCTCGGTGTGGAACGGCATGATAAACAAACGACCCGCGATGGTCGCGCGGTGCGACGGCGTCGCGGACGTCCGAGCGGCCGTGAACGTCGCACGGGAATACGACCTCCCGGTAGCGGTTCGCGGTGGGGGGCACGGCGTCGCCGGACGCGCGGTCGTCGACGGCGGCCTCGTCATCGACCTCGAACCGATGCACTGGGTCCGGGTGAACCCCGAAACGCGCCGCGTCCGCGTGGGTGCCGGAGCGACGTGGGGCGACGTGGACCGCGAGACGCAACCGTTCGGCCTCGCGGTGCCGGGCGGCGTCGTCTCCGATACCGGCATCGCCGGACTCACGCTCGGCGGGGGGATGGGACACCTCCGCCGGAAGTACGGCCTCTCGTGTGACAACCTCGTCTCGGCCGACGTGGTGACGGCGGACGGGGAGTTCCTCACGGCGAGCGAGGACGAACACGAGGACCTGTTCTGGGCGCTCCGCGGCGGCGGCGGAAACTTCGGCATCGTCACCGCCTTCGAGTACGAGGCCCACCCAGTCGGTCCCGACGTCGCCACGTGCTTCGTCTGGTACGACGGCGAGCAGGCGTCGGAGGTCCTCCGAAAGTTCCGGGCGTACGCGGCCGACGCACCCGCCGAGGTGAGCCTCCTGCCGTTCTACGCGTGGGTGCCGGACCTCCCCGAGTTCCCCGAGGAGTTGTGGGGCGACTCGGCGGTGGCCCTCCTCGGGTGTTACGCGGGGGACCCGGAGGAGGGCGAAGCGGAACTCCGCACGGTACGGGAGTTCGGCGAACCGGTCGTCGATTTCAGCGGGACGATGCCCTACGCCGAACTCCAATCGATGCTGGACGAGGACTACCCGAACGGGCGCTACTACTACTGGAAGTCGCTCTACATCGACGAGTTGAGCGACGACATCATCGACGCCATCGTCGGCTGCGCCGAACGCTGTCCGGTTCCGCTCTCGACCGTCGACGTCTGGCAGGGCGGCGGTGCGATTTCCCGCGTCGGCGAGACGGAAACCGCCTTCGCACACCGCGACGCGCCGTACGGACTCAACTTCGAGGCGAACTGGGACGACCCGCGACAGACCGACGCGGCGGTCGCGTGGGTGCGCGAGTCCGTCGCCGAGATGCGGGAGTTTCCCGAAATCCGAGGGCAGTACGTCAACTTCCCCGGACTCGAAGAGGAATCTTCGGAGGTACCGTTCGGCGAGAACGCAGACCGACTCGCCGCCATAAAGGCCGAGTACGACCCCGAGGGCGTCTTCCGCGCCCACGGGAACCTCGAACCGCGAGCCTGAACGAAGCTCTCATTTTCAGTGCTTCACAACACCCGTTTTCGGCGTGTCGCTTAACGAACGCGCGTTTGGCTTCTCAAACTAGCGCTCGCGTGGCCGTTCGCCTACCGTTCGCCCGCCTTCTCCTCACCGTCTTCGCGGCGGTTCCACTGCTCGCCGGAATTGTCGGGTTCCGCGAAGTGGTCGTTTTCGTCCCCGTCGCGTCCGTCACGATGCGGACACCCGGAAAACCGTGGCTGCCCCGCCGCTAGTCCCCATCGCTATCCCGTCGCTCGCCCGAAAACCGTCCCACACCCGTCGGTTCGATACCGGACCTACTCCCCCCCAGCGTCTCCGCCGAGGGTTTTCGGGTCGTCACGTTCGGCCTGTCCCGGCGTGCAGTCGTTCGCGTCGGTCCCCGCGTTCTCCCGTGAGGGAGGGCGTTTGCCACTCGATTGCCGCCGGTTCGCCCGAGGGAAATGTCTCCCGGTCGTCGGTTGTCCCGACGAGTGACGGGTGGGCGGGTCAGCCCGGAGAACGCTGTCTCACGGCGCGAGGAAAGCGCGCCGATTCCGCCGTTTTCGGCGGTCGTCCCCCGAGCGGGCCAGTGACTGACGACACGTCACAACGTGTTAAAATAGAGTCGTAGTTATAATAATTCGGCTTGAATACGCCAGTCAGGAAAGTAACGCTTACGCCGATTCTTCGGCGTCGGCGAACAGGTCATCGACCGCCGCGCGGGCGGCCAGTGCGGCGTCGTTCGCCACCTTCTCCTCGTCCCGACTCGCGTTCGGTGCGTTGACGTACACGTCCACTTCGAGGATACCCTCCTCGAACGTGACCGTCACGTCGACGTCCTTGACGTCGGATTGTTTGATTCGGTCGAATATCAGGCCCTCGGCCGCTTCCGAGGCCGTCTGGACGACCGTCTCGTCGCTGACCATCGCTTACGCGCCGCCAGCGCCGCCGGGACCGGTCGGGCCGGACGGGCCGCCCGCACCGCCGCCGAGCATGTCCTGAAGTTCGCCCTGCAGCTTCTCGAACTGCTCGCGGACGCGCTCTTCCTGCTTTTTGAGCGTTTCGACGCGGATTTCGAGGCTGTCAACCTTGTCTTCGAGGTCGGACTGGGCCGTTTCGTAGTCCGTCTTGATGAACAGTTCGCCGACTTCCTGGAACATCGTCGCGTCCTCGTCGATGTCGTCGAGTTCGTCGAGCGCGTTCTCCGACTCGGAGAGCTGCGTCTCGGCCTGATTCTTCTGCACTGCGACCTGCTGGGCCGTGTCCTGAAGGTCCTGCAGCTGTTCGAGCTTCTCCTGTGCTTCCGGTGGAAGATTACCCTGCATACCCGTCCCTTGTCGCCCGGACTGAAAAAGCCCCGCTTTTACGTTCGTGGAGGCACAGGACGGTTCGGCGAGATATCGTTCGGACGGGCGTTCGACTGGCGGGAACACGTCGAAACGCGCTTCGACTGGCCCTCGTTTGTTCCTTCGTCGCTCACGAGAACGCACCAGAACGAGTTCTGACTGGCTCTCCTTCGCTACGCTCAGGAGAACAGCAAAAGAACGGAGTTCTTCTTGGCTCCCGCTCACTCCGTTCGCGGGAACAACCCTCCGAAGACACGCGACTCGGCCTTGCGGAGGTGTTCCGCGGCCGTACTCGGCGCACAACCCATCGCGTCCGCGACGTCCTCGTGGCTTGCCCGCCGCGGTACGTCGTAATACCCCAGTTCGACCGCGACTCGGGCGGCCTCCCGCTGACGCTCGCTGAGCGACCGCACGACGGACTCGTGGCCCGTCGCTCCGTCGCCGACGAGTTCGACGTCAAGGTCGACACCCTCTGGTACGTCGCCCATGGCGTCCTGGAGCGCGGCCGCCGACCCGCCGACGGCGAACGTGGCTCGACCGTCGTCGTGATACTTCACGGGTGACAACTGAACGATGCTTTCGCGGGAGAACGCGGAGAACAACGCCCCGTCGACCGCCGTCGTCTCGTTGTGGACGTAACAGTAGAACTCCTCGTCCGAGACGGACGTCACGTCGTACGCTAGCACCTCCGAAATTTCGTCGAGGGCGGCGGTGAACCGCTCGACATCACCGCGAACGTACAGGAGGAGGGTCACGATGTCTTCCGAGAGGTCCGACGGGTTGCCGTGGAGCGCGCGGGCATCCTCGACGTACTCCGTATCGGTTAAAATCCCGTACACGGGATGGACGGGCGTCTCTCCGGGGTCGAGCACCAGACGGAGATATTTCATACCGTACGTCACGTTCGGGAGCTTATAAATCGTCCAGAGGACTGCGGCAGAACCGCTATCGGCCGCTCGAACGAACTATCGAGTATGAACGTCTTCGTCGCCGGTGCGACCGGCGTCCTCGGTCGCGAACTCGTCGCCGAACTCGCGGTACGGAACCACCGCGTCGTCGGACTCTCTCGAAGTGCGCGAGGAGACGAACTGGTCACCGAGCGGGGCGGGGAACCGCAACGAGGGGATATCCTCGACGAGGAGTCGCTCGTTTCCGCCGCCGAAGGGTGTGACGTGCTGATTCACGCCGCGACGGCGATTCCGACGAGCGGGAAACCGACCGACGACGAGTGGGTCAAAAACGACCGAGTGCGCGCCGAGGGGGCGCGAAATCTGGTCTCGGTCGCGGACGAAATCGACGCCGACCGCCTGCTCCTCCAGAGCATCGTCTGGGTCGCCCGGCGACCGGACGGACGGGCGTTCGACGAGGAGGCTCCGCCCAACCCCGACCGCACGACGCGCTCCGCGCTCGACGCCGAGCGAATCGTTCGGCGGGGCGGAGAGGACGGAGACTTCGACGTCGGTATCCTCCGCTGTGGCTGGTTCTACTCCCCCGAATCGGCGCACACCCGACAGATGGGGTCCGGCCTGCTGGACCGGAAATTCCCGATTCTGGGCGACGGCCCCCTCGGGCGACGGGATGCGACGCTTTCGATTCTCCACGTCGAGGACGCCGCGCGAGCGTTCGCCGCGGCGGTCGAATCCGACGCGACCGGCCGCTGGCACGTCACCGACGACGAACCGGTTTCTCTCGCGGCGATGCTGACGGCGTTCGCGGACCGTCTCGGAGCACCGACGCCGCGACGGATTCCCGGATGGCTTGCCCGACCGTTCGTCGGCAAACACTCGGTGCGCCTGCTGACGAACTCCATGCCGACAACGAACGAGCGGTTCCGGGAGACGTTCGACTGGAACCCGCGGTATTCGAGTTATCAGGACGGACTGGACGAGGTGGTCGAAACGTGGCGAGACGACGGACTGCTCGCAGTCGAAGAGGACGGGTACGAATGGCGCGGGAACTGAGCGTCGGCGTCACGCTCGGCGCGTATCTCGTGGTCAACCTCGCACACGGGGTCCCGCACGTGGCGGTCCCCGTTCCATTGACGCCGTTTCAGTCGACGTTCGTCGTCCTGATAGTAACGCTCGCGCCGGTGGTAGGCTTCGTGCTCCTGTGGCGAGGCGCGGAACGAATCGGGAGCGCGGTGTTCGCAACGTCGATGGTGGCGTCGCTCGTCTTCGGGGTCTACTATCACTTCATCGTCTCGAATCCCGACAACGTTCACGCCGTGAACGGACCGTGGCAGTCGGCATTCGTCACGAGCGCTGCGCTGGTCGCCATCGCGGACGCTGCGGGCGTCGCCATCGGTGCGTGGTCGTGGTGGACTCTCGGACGCGACGGGCGACGAGAGACATCCGAATCGCTTCGCGGCTAATCATCGTCGCGCTCACTCGCTCTCGAACAGAATCACGTCGTCGTCCCCGTCGTCCTCGTCGTCCAGACAGAGGGGCACCGGCGGTCCCCAGAGATAGCGGTGTTGGTCGCCACAGGCGGGACAGTCGTAGGTCGCAATTCCTTCGCCGTCCGTGACGCTGGAATCCCAGTCGTCGGGGTCGGTGTGCTCCGTGGCGATGGGAGTCATCGTCTCGGGGCATCGAATCACGATACGATGGTCGCGGTCGAAATCACCCGTGTCGTCGTCGCTCTTTTTCCGTCCGAACGGGTTGAGTCGGTCGAACACGCCTATCGCCACCCGAGGGGAACCGCTCGGTACACCCATTCGTGGCGGTTACTGGTTTCCCATCTCTTCTGCAGCACGGTACCAGTGTAAGGAACCCCACGAACACAAATCCGTCGATGCAACCGACAAAGTATCCGAACTATCTAGAGTGACAGTTCGCGTACCGAATCGCCCGTTTCGGCGACCGTCTCGGCGACGCCCACGAGCGTTTGCCACGTGTTCAGCGCCGCACGGAGGGCGATGAGGTCCTCGGCCTCAACGCGGACGGAAACCGTGTTCCCGTCGCGCTCGACGGTCGTCCAAGAACGGTCGTCGTCGATTTCGCCGACCTCCTGTTCGACGCTCCGAAAAACGAGGACCGCACGCTCCTCGGCGTCGTAGTCGAAATTGAGAAGCGCGTCGTGAGACACGGGCGTTACCGGACGTTGACTTCCTTGACGTCGCGGCTGCGCTCTTTCAGCAGGACGCGGTGCCCACAGTACGGACAGCGAACGCCGCCGTACTCGTCCAGTTCGACATCCCGCTTACAGCGCGAACACTTGTAGCTCATTATTCGTCGTCAGCCAATGCGGCGCGGATGGAACGCTTGACGGTCCGTCCGGCAGGCGTCTGCGGGCGGTAGGTACCACCGGCGAACGTGTAGCCGCACCGACCGCACTCCCAGATGCCCGTACCCTGTCGGTCCACGGTGTCGTTACCGCAGTCCGGGCAGGTGTGGTTTTCGTTCATGTCCGCTTCGATTTCGGAGATGCGCTTGCGCGCGACGCGACCGTATCGCGCCCCGAACCGACCGGCGCTACCGGTTCGTGATCGAGAGTCTTCGGCCATAGTACCGAGAAATAACCCGAGAGGACTGATAAAGCCTTTGAGTTAGACCGGTGGTCGAGCCAACGCGTACCCGACGACCAGCACCGCTCCGAGCAGGCCGAGTATCGTCATCGGAAACGACGTGAACTGCCCGGCCACGAATCCACCACCCGATAGCGTCGGAATCGCCGCGAGTACCGCGTCGTAGCGTGAGGCCATGTAATTACATATAATTACGCAACCCCAAAAACGCTGGGGCTGCTCGGCGAGTGCGGATGCAGGAGCATCGAGAACGATCGAGAGCGGGAAACACAAAACCTTCGGCTCGGTCGGAACCGGCATCCGGCACGAACGGTCCACGCCATCGTTTCACCACCCTCGTCTTTATTCCGTTTCCGACCGATTACCGCGTCATGCATCGGCGAGAGTTTCTCCGTACCGCCGCTGTTGGGGGTGGGGCCGCGTCGCTGTTCGCGTCGGGTGGAGTCGTCTCGAATGGAGCCGCCGACACCGAACCGTATCGGCCGCTCGGACGGGTCGCCATCACGAACGCCAAGGAGGCGGTCGTCGGAAACGACGGGAAGACCGCGTTCGTCGCTACGACGGACGGATTCGCGACGGTGGACATCCGAAACCCGAAACAGCCGACGGTGATGGCGGAGCGCCACGACCTCCTCGCCCAGCGCGACGGCGGCCCGCTTCTCCAGATTTGGGACGCGAAGGTGGACGGGGACCGACTGCTCGTCGCCGGTCCCGCGAACCCCATCGGAAGCGACGCGGTGCACGGCTTTCTGCTGTACGACGTGCGCGACCCGACCGACCCGAAACGGGTAGCGTTCCACGAGACGACGTTTCCGATTCACAACGCCTTCCTGAAGGACGACATCGCCTACCTCACCGGCAACGACGGGGACGGAAACCCGCTCGTGCTGGTGAACGTATCGAACGACGCGCCGAAAGAAGTCGGTCGGTGGTCGATGGTGGACTACGACGAGGACTGGGGGGACGTGGACCCGTGGGTGCGGACGCTGCACGACGTCCGGGTCCACGACGGACGGGCGTACCTCGCGCAGTGGGACGCCGGAACGTGGGTCGTGGACGTGTCCGATCCGAAAAAACCCGCGCACGTCTCGCACTTCGGCGGGCGGTCGCCGGACGACCTCGCTTCGATTCCGTCCTCGCAGGAACGGGAAGCGGTCGTCGGCCTGCCGGGAAACGCCCACTTCGTGATGACGAACGAGGACGCCTCCCTACTCGCCTGCAACAAGGAGGCGTGGGACACCGACGGCCCCGACACGACCGGTCCGGGCGGCATCGACCTCTGGGACATCTCGGACGTGACGACGCCGCGAAAGCTCACGACCATCCAGCCGCCGAAGACCGACGACCCGAGTTACGACCTCGGCGCGTCTCTCTCGTCGGTCGCCGCCGCGCTCTCGCCGGTCGGCGTCGCGTCGGGCCACGACTGCCACGAGTGCGGGCGGGGGAGTTCGGCAACTGGCTGGACGACTTCGCACAACTTCGATTTCGTCGGCGACCGCCTCTACACGTCGTGGTACAGCGGCGGCGTGAAGCTGTTCGACGTGAGCGACCCGGAAAACCCGACGGAACTCGCGTGGTGGCGAAATCCCAGCGAAGCCGCGTTCTGGACCGCCCAGCGCGTTTCCGACGACGTGTTCATCGGCGGCAGCATGGGTCAGGAGGGCGACGGTCGAGGCGGTCTGTACACCTTCCCGAACCGCGGAGGGCAACAACGAAACCCGCCGTCGCTCACGGGGACGGGAACCGCCTCGGAAACCACGACCTCGAAACCCGTCACGGGAGGCGACGGGACCACGGATTCGAGCGACGGCGGGACCTCGTTGACCGAGGAAGGCCGATTCGGCGCGGGGGTCGCCGGGCTATCGATACTCGGGGTCGGCGTCTGGAAGCGCTTCCGAGGGTGAAACTGAGCCGATCGTTCGGGAACGATTCCCGCCGAAATCCCGACCGCGAACCCCAAGCTTACCATACTTCGAGTTCCTACGATACGGTATGAGCGAGAACAGCACGACCGACGCCGCGGAGTCGGCGGACGACCTCACGTCACGGGTCGAACGCTGGCTCACCGCCCAGATGCCCATCATCCAGATGCACGGCGGGACGAGCGCGGTTCGGAAGGCGGACCCCGAATCGGGCGAGGTCGTCATCGAACTCGGCGGTGCCTGCGGCGGGTGTTCCATCACCCCGATCACCTCCCAGAACATCGAAGTCGAACTCCTCAAGAAGTTCGACGAGGTGGACGACGTGACCGTCCGCATCGCCGACGACGGCACTAGCCAGTGGAAGACGGACCAAGCCGAGAGCGTCATGGGCATCGACCGCTCCGAGGGCGGGCGCGGCGGGAAACTGAACACGCCGGGCGAGAACGAGCATTTCTAAAGCCCACCTTTTACGACGGTCGCAAGTGGAAGCGCCGACGGTTGCCGTCGGCGCTTGCACCGGCATCTTCACGGCTTCGCCGTGAAGGAACGAGGGAGCGAAGCTCCCTCGCATTCCCTGTAAAAGCTGGACCAAAAGCACTCCTTCTTCCCGTTGGTCAGTCGTCGGCCCGGAAAATCGGAGATTTTCCGGTGAGGATACTAGCGACAAGGGGACTGTGTCACCGGCCGTTTCTGGCGGTTGTGTAGCGTGCCGTTTCCCACTGTTTGCGCTACTTTGACAACACTTTCTCGACGCTCGCCGCGACGCTTCGGGCCTTTTCGGCGAGTTCCTCGGAGATGTGGCCCGTTTCGACGGCCGCGTCGAGTTCGTCGTCGTCCACCCGCTCGACGGTTCCGTCGGGGCGCTTGACGACATCGACGTGGAGGTCCACGTAGCGGACCGACCGGGGGAACAGTTCGACGGGCGTGCAGACGTTGACGTAGGTGCCCTTCGATTTCCCATTTTCGCTCCGGTAGGCCGTCGGATACCACCATCTGCCCTCGCGGAACTTCGTGATGGCCACGTCGCCGCGCTCGCGGTCGGTGCCGATGGCGTCGTAGGTCCCGGAACTCCCCATCTCGCGTCGGACGGTGTACTTTCCGGCCTCGGGGTCCGCCTCCGCGACGGCCCCTTTACCCAACGAGAAACAGCGACCGTCGGGCTTGCCGTGGTCGATGAACACCTCGTCGTCCGCATCGGGGCCGAACCCGCGAAGGGTCGCGCCGGTCGGCATCCCGTCGAACGCCTCCTCGCTGTCGTCGTAGAGGTCCTCCGCGAAATCGACCGCCGTGCTCGCCGACGAGTCGGCGGCCTTGATTCGGTGATGGCCGGGGAGCGTGGTCGTGACCTCCCGGCGAGCCTCGTCCAGTTCGAATCGGGATTCGCGGCCGAACCACAGCCACGCGGTCGCTTCGGGGTCGGCGACGGTTCGCGGGCCATCGATATCCGACTCCTCGGCCAGCGCGCCGTCGATGGTTTCGGCGCGAGAGACGGCCGCGGAGAGCGCGGCGTTCATCTCGTCCAGCGTGGCGTCGGCCGCGGCGTACTCCCAGCGGACGCCCCACTCGTCGGGAACATCCGTCGGAAGCATCTCGGTCGTGCGGGCGAGTTCGCGCCTGCTGGCGTCGTCCGGCGCGCTGGCGACGACTTCGTTCACCCCCTTCGAGAGGCTGGCGACGCCGCCGAACACCTGCACGTCGGTTCCGAGGAGGGAGCGGTCGCGCGACCACGGCGGTTCGGGGTCGTGAACCTGCACGCGAACGTGGTCGCCGTCGTCGATTCGACGGTCGATGGCGCGGAACGGGAGAAAGCCCTCGCCGCGGTCGTCGCCGAAGTCCACGACGGCACCGCTTCCGAGGGTGTCGCTGACGACGCCATCGAACAGCGCCGCGCGCGGGGCCGGGTCCTCCCAGTGGAAGGTGTCGATGGCGGTAGCCGCCACCCGGCATGCGACTCGGGAGACGGTTTCGGGGTCGCCGGAGATACCGATGCCTTGCCTGTCGTCGGTCGTCTCGACCGTGGCGTCGTACTCGCCGGTGTCGAACGACTCGTCGAATCGGCGTCTGATGGGCGGCGAGGCCTGCACCACGTCGAACTCGTCACCGAGCAGGTGCGTGAGTGCGGTGGTGTAGATTCCTCTGATGCGGATTCGGCTCATGGCTGATAGAGAAACGAACGGAGGTCGGTCGTCGTATCGAACGAGAGAGCGTGCATACCTGCCGGTTGGCAGGCAGGGGTTTTCAGGATGACGAGGTTCGGTCGGTCGCGGGAGAAATCAGTCGTCGGCGGGGACGGTGCCGGTCCAATTCGCGTCGGTGACGCTCGAATTGGGGTCGGCCACGGACGGCGTTTCCACGTCGTCCGACGGTTCGGTCGCGTCATCGGCCGCTTCGTCAGCGGCGTCGTTGTCTCGTCGTGTTGTTCCTTTCGGCGGTGCGGAGTACATAATTCCTCGGCTCTGGCTGACGGGTGTCATGGTGTGACGTGATGGGCGATTCCGGTTATTAAGAGTGACCCTACAGGAATAATACGATATATAAACACATATTAGGAATCAAAGGAAGCTCGTGCCGAACGATTTACTCTTCGGCTGTGCGAACTCGAAACATGGACGAGAAACGGGACCCGGTCGCTCGCGGGATGGACGATTCAGTCGATCTATACGGCATCTCGACGTGGGAGGAACGGACGCGTCTCGATTGGTTTGCGACGAAGGTGTACGGCGCGCTCGTGGTCTCGACGCGCGCCTTGGTCATCCTCCTCGCCGCGGCGATTCTCCTGGTGCAGTTCGTTTTCGGCGGCTTGGCGGCACTTGGCAACAACCCTTGGGTCGGCGTCTTCGTCCTCCTCTCGGTCGTGCCGGCGTTCGCGCTCGCCGCCTACATCTGGCACGCCGACGTGGCGATGTCGGAACCCCTTCCGCTTCTCGTCGGGACGTTCCTGCTCGGCGTCCTGTTCGCCATGTTCGCGGCGGTGTTCAACTCGTACCTGCAACCGCTGTTTACCGGAATTCCGCTCTTTGGCGCGGTGCTCTACTTCTACCTCATCGTCGGCCCGGTCGAGGAGACGGTGAAGTGGCTGGCCGTGCGGTTGTTCGCCTACCGGAGCGACAGGTTCAACGCCGTCATCGACGGGGCCGTCTACGGCGCGATGGCCGGACTCGGCTTTGCGACCATCGAGAACGCGCTCTACATCAGCCAGGGCGTGCTCTCGTCCGGTGGCGTCGACCCGATTCTGAACGCCGGGCAGACCACCGTGTTCCGACTGTTCGCCGGGCCGGGCCACGTCATCTACTCCGCGTTCGCGGGCTACTACCTCGGCTTGGCGAAGTTCAACCGCGAGAACGCGGGTCCCATCGCGGTCAAGGGACTGCTCATCGCGGCGTTCATCCACGCGACGTACAACACGCTCGTCGGATTCGTCCCCGACCTGATAGCCGCCTTCTACCCCGGCATCACGCCCGGCATCGCCTACATCGCGTTCGTGTTCGTCTACGACGGCTTCTTCGGCTACCTGCTCTACCGGAAGATATCGCGCTACCGCGTCATGTACGCCGAGGTGGAAGAAAAGCAAGGGGTCGCGGACGAGCGACGGGCCACACCCGAACGGCGGAAGCGACGCGAACCCGTGCAGTTCGACTCGGGCGACGGCAGCGGACTGCTCGGCGGCGAAGCCGACAGCGGCCTGCTCGGAAACGACGGTGACACCGACTTCGCCAACGGTGGCTGGAACGACACCGAGAGCAGCGAGGAGAACGAAAGCGACGAAAGCAACGAAGAGGACGAAAACGCCGAAGACGAACGTTCCGACGAGTTCTCGGAATTCGACTTCTAGCGCCGGTCCGCGAGCAGTTCGTCGGCGTACTTCGCCAGCACGTCCACTTCGAGGTGTACGGGGTCGCCGGGTTCCTTTTCCGAGAGGTTCGTCACCCGCCGCGTCGTCGGGATGATGGCGACGGTGAACGTGTCCTCCCCTTTCTCGGCCACCGTGAGGCTGATACCGTCCAGCGCGACCGACCCTTTGTCGACGATGTACTGCCCGAAGTCCTCGGAGACGGCGAACTCGTACTCCCAGTCTTCACCGACTTCGCGCACGTCCACAACTTCGGTCGTCGTATCGACGTGCCCCTGCACGAAGTGCCCGTCGAGGCGGGCGTCGGCCCGAAGCGCGCGTTCGAGGTTGACGACATCGCCTTCCCCGACTTCGCCGAGGTAGGTCTTTGCCACCGTCTCGGCCGCCAGAAACACCTCGAACGAGTCGTCGTCGAACGTCTCGACGGTCAGACAGGCCCCGTTGACGGCGATGCTCGCGCCGTCTACCACGTCCGAAAGCACCTCGTCGGCCGCGATGGTGAGCCGACGGCCGCCCTCGGTCTCCTCGACGCGACGAATCTCGCCGACTTCCGAAACGATTCCGGTAAACATAACGGAACTGTGACGCCGAGCGGTTGAAAACGGTTCCGAATCGGAAGGCCGTGACGGCGGATTTTTGGTCGGGGGGACGGAAATACGGGCATGAAACTGGGCATCCTCGACACCGTGAGCCTCGCCGCGACGCTGGTGCTCGCCCTCCCCATCGCGCTCTTGGGTATCGACCGCATCATCGCGGGGCAGGCCGCCCTCGGCGGCGCGTTCGTCGCCATCGGCGTTCTCATGGTCCTCCTCCGCGAGAAACTGACGACCCCCTCCGACGTGCCCGCCAGCGCGGCACAGAAGGTCGTCGGCAAGGTTGCGAAAACCGACGACGACGAAGAGTAGGACAAAACGGAGATTTTCGCACACGAGTAAACCGGGAGAACGTCGGCGAGGATGGACGACGCGAGGAGAATAAACGACGACGCCGCAACCGGAAAATCGAACGGGGCAGTTACGACCGCGACTGCCAGGGACCACCCACCGCCTTTTCCGCCCTTTTCACCGCCTGTTCCACCATCCCGGACGGCAGGCGGGCGCGGTCGCCGACCGCGCCCGCCAAGCGATTCCACGAGTTGCCGTGGTTTCGACCGGACGGATAACCGCCGAAAGCGCCCGAGAGGGGAACGGGAACCCCAGTCCGCGGTCGGCACGGTATCGTCCGTTCCCCTCGTTAGGGAACAGTACGATAGGATAGCAAATAGTAGAAGGAGAAGAATGATAGTACAATTCAGGAGTAAATAGTAGACTAAAGTAGATTTTAGTAAGATTCAGTACTACACAGTATATCCGCGAAGAGAACACGTTCGAGCGTCAAAAACGGGGTTTTTCTGAAATTCGAGGCGAAATCGGCGTCTCCTCCCTCGCGCCGCTCAGTTCAACTCGTAAATCTCGCCGTACTTCTCGGTCACGTAGTCGAGGAAGTACTCGGCGGTGAGGGGTTCGCCGGTCGCCTCCTCGATGAGTTCGTCGGTGGTGTACTTTTGCCCCTGTTCGTGGATGTTCTCGGTCAGCCAGTCGCGGATGGGGGCGAACTCACCTTCGCGGATGAGTTCCATCGGGTCGTCCAGTTCCTCCTCGATGGTCGCCCAGAGTTGGGCGGCGAAGACGCTGCCGACGGTGTAGTTCTGGAAACTGGCGAAGCCGCTCGTCCAGTGGATGTCCTGTAGGCAGCCCTCCGAGTCGGTGTCGGGGACGACGCCGAGGTACTCGTCCATGAGTTCGTTCCAGCGGGCGGGGATGTCGTCCACGTCGAGGTCTCCGGCGACGAACTCCTGTTCGATTTCGGAGCGGAGAATGATGTGCATGTGGTAGGTCAGTTCGTCCGCCTCGACGCGGATGAGGTTGTCCGTGAACACCTGATTGGCCGCTTCGTAGGCGTCCTCGGCCGTGACGTCCTCGAACTCGGGGAAGTGCTCGGCCACGGTCGAGAGGAAGAACTCCCAGAACGCCTCCGTGCGGCCGACGTGGTTCTCCCAGAACCGCGATTGGGATTCGTGAATCCCCGAGCTTCGCGACTGGCCGAGCGGCGTGCCGTAGGCGTCGTCCCGCAAGCCGAGTTGGTAGGTGGCGTGGCCGAACTCGTGGACCGTCGAGAAGATGGGATCCACGAACTCGTCCTCGTGGAATCGGGTCGTCACGCGGGCGTCGAACTGCGTCCCGGACATGAACGGATGCGGGGCGATGTCGAGGCGGCCGCGGTCCCAGTCGTAGTTCAACAGGTCGAGCGCGTCCCGACAGAGCGCCTCTTGGTCCGCGGGGTCGAACGTCCCGGCGAACGCGTCGGACGCGATGTCCGCGCCGTTCTCCTCGATCCCCTCGATGAGCGGAACCAATCCCACACGGAGTTCGTCGAATATCTCGTCGACGCGTTCGAGCGGGAGATACGGCTCGCCGTCCTCGAACATGACTTCGTAGGGGTCCTCGTCCGGAGCGATGTGCTCCGTACGCTCGATGTGGAGTTCGCGGAGTCGTTCGAGATAGGGAGCGAACGTCTCGAACTCGTCCTCGGCCTTCGCCTGCTGCCACGCCGGTTGCGCTTCGCTCGTCGTTTCGGAAATCTTCTCCACGAGGTCGCTCGGGACGGAAACCGCGCGGTCGTATTTGCGCCGGACTTCGCGCACGACGGCGGCCTGCTCGTCGTCCAAGTCCTCGCCCTCCAGTTCGTCCAGCAGTTCTCCCGTCCGCTCGTCGGTGAGCAGTTCGTGGCTTATCGACTGGAGCGCGGACAGTTGTTTCGCACGGGCGGGGGTGCCTCCCTCGGGCATCTTCGTCTGCTGGTCCCAGTAGAGAGTCATTCCGGCGTTTTCGACGTTCGAAATCCGTCGTTCCCGGTCGAGAAGCTCGGCGTAGGCGGAGTCCGATTCTTGTTCGGCTGTTGCCATGAGTGGAGTGTGCATCGTGAAACGGTATCAATGCACGGGTATCGGAAAGACGAAAAGACAAAAGAGCGGGACAGAACCGCGGTGTCGATACCGTTCGGCTATTTCGCTTCCGCGGCGTCGAGGATGTCGTCCACCGATTTTCCGTTCGGTTCGTTGTACAACAGCACGTCGAGTTCGAGCGTCGGCGCGCCGCTGACGAGGTTCTCCATGACGACGAGGCGCTCGCGGGCGCGGCTCATACCGACGTAGAAGACGCGGCGTTCGTTGTCCGTGAGAATCGGAACCGGGTCGGTTCCGGCGGTGAACTCGTCAACGCTGGGTACGTCGATGCCCTCGTTTTCGACGGTCGCCGCCATCTGCTCGACGACCTTCTCGGTCAGGTCGGTGCCGATGAACACGTGGTCCGCTTCACGACCTTTGGCGCTGTGGATGGTGCCGATACGGACGCGGCTCCGGTCCATATCCTGATACCGACCGCCGAAGTAGGCCTTCATGGAGCGCTTCTGGTAGCTCGTGACCTTCCGAACCATGTCCGACGCGGATTTCGGACCGGGCATGAACGGCGCGAAGTTCCGCACGAAGTCGGCGTCGAACTCCAGTTCGGTGAGGTCGTCCACCCCTTCTTCCTCCTTGCGCTCGTCGATGGCGTCGAACATCTCGTCGCGCTCGTTCGTGCCGAACGTGGATTCGGTCAGCATGTCCGCGAGTCGTCGGGCCTGAAGCCCGTCGATGGGTTCGTCCTCGTGAATCCGTTCGACCGCATCGACGTACTGGTTCAGTCGGTCGGTCCACATCCGCTGGTCGGTCAGCGTGCGGAACGGAATCCCCTCGTCGATGAACTCATCGACGAAGCGGAACATCTGGTAGCGAGCGCGGAACAACACCATCACGGTGCCGTCGAACTCCTCGATGGTGTAGCGGACGTTGCGCACGAGGTCCAGCATCGACGGGTTCTCCACCGCCTCGACGGTGCCGCCCTCCTTGCGCGGTTTGAGGTTCTTCTCCTGTCGCTCGTCGATGTGGGTGACCTCCTGCTGGACGACCTTGAGGACGCGGGAGGGGAGTCGGTGCGATGTGTCGAGAATCACGTCTTCGCCGCCCTCACCGAGGAGCAGTTTCGGGTCCGCGCCCTGCCACGCGTAGACGACCTGGTCGTCGTCACCGGCGATGAGGACGTTTTCCATGTGGTCTTTCCACTCCTCGTAGATGTCGAACTGGAGTTGGGTGATGTCCTGAAACTCGTCGATGACGAGGTAATCGACGCTCGGGAGGAGCGAGCGTTGTTTCACGCGTTCGAGCATGTCGGCGAAGCCGACGAGTCCCTCGTCGCCCTTGTACTTTCGCCACGCACGGATGGCTTCGGGAACGTCGAACCGGTCGTCGCTGCTCGGCCACGTCGGGGTGTATTTGTTCCCCTCCTGTGCGTTCGGGTCGATGTCCGGCGGGAGGCGAACCGTTTCGACGTCCCACTGGAAGGGAACGTCGTACCAGTCGGCGACCTGTCGCCGGGTTCGCTGGAGCCACTGGGAGGTGGCGATAATCTTGTTTCCGAGCGTCGTGGACCGGGCGGTGCGACGGCCCGAGCCGCTGTACTCGTCCTCGTATTCGAGACCGTAGTCTTCACAAAACTCCTTTTTGTCCTTCTCACCGACGACATCACCGCGAGAGAGATTGAGTAGTTCGTAGGCTTTCGCGTGCATCGTACAGACGTTCCCCTGCAGGGAACGCGGGTCGACGTCGAGTCGCTCGGCGAGGCGCTCCCGAACTTCGTTTGCCGCGGCGCGAGTGTACGAAACGACGAGGAGGTCGTTTACCGTAACGCCATCCTGTGAAAGAATGTCCTCTACCCTGTCGAGTAGTTCGGTGGTTTTACCGCTCCCCGGGCCACCGAACAACCGGGTCACTTTTGCGTCCGTCTCTGCCATTGGCGTGGTCATTACACCAGCACAAGTGCTGGGAACGTATAAAACGACGTGAATCGGATTCACGCGCCGGTCACGTGCCGCGAGATGAACGTGCCTCGCGTACGTTCGCGCCGTCTCGAACCTTGTCCTCGCAGTTCGGACAGACGCGAGGGGCGGTCACGTCGGGGGGCGTAAACACCCGTGCGTACGCCGCCGTCACGAACGAGCCGCAATTCTGACATTCGGGCATACACTCAACGTGGAAAAGTTGGAAATAATATACCAAATGTCTATCGACACGACGTCGAGGAATGTGCGCCGGAAAATCGAAAGGCGGCGGTCGAAAGACGATACGAGGGAAGCTCGAGGAATCAGGGCGGGTTACGGATTCCAACCGCAGACCGTACACTCGGTCGCGGTCCGGTTATGAAGTCCGCCGCATTCCGGACACTGCTTTTTATTATACTCCTGTTCCCAGTCTACTCGGTCGGTTTCGTGGCCGCGGTCTTCGAGGAACTGGTCGAACACGGATTCGTCGTCTCCGGTTGGTGCGGAGGCCATACATGCTATGGTAATGCACACCACCCATATAACCCTGATGGTCAAACAGACCCACACGTAGCGATAGGTGCGAAAACCGGCGAATCGAAGCTCAAGGGATGGACTACCGAGAGGCGACTCAGGGATTGGGATAAAATATCGAGGGCGACCTCAGGGTTTGGGGTCGAAATACCGGGCGAGTTCCGTCCCAAACTCATCGGCCAACAGCCCGATCTCGTCGCCGGAGAGGACGTCGTAGTCCGTTTTCAGCGTCGATTCGACGTGGACGCCCAACGCGGCGTCGAGGATGGCGTCGCTCCGGAGGAAATCCACGGCGGTCGTGAACTTGCGTTCCCGTTCGACCGCGTAGCGGTCGCCGTCGATGAACGGACCGTAGGCGTCCGAGTCGGCGTACTTCTCGTAAAAACCGGTCGCGTGAGCGCGGACGTGAACCGGCGGCCCGTCGTGGCGTTCGATAGCCGGACGTTCGGCGACCGAGAGTTCGAAGAAGAGGATCGCGGACTCGTCGGCGAAGAGGTCGGCCCGAAGCACGTCGAAACCCCGCCGTGAAAGGGCGTCACCGACGCCCGCGAGCGATTTCTGGAGTTGCGGATACAGCTGGTCCTCGACGACATCCGGTGCGTCGAAGCGAACCGCGACCGGCGTCGTCCCCCGCTCGGCGATGAAATCCCGGACTTCCTCGGCCGTGAGGGAGTTCGGCGGCTCGGGGAAGAACACGGATTCGCGCGGCGTTTCGAGCAGGTCGCGGGCGTAGTGTTGCACCCGTGCGACGTTCTCGGCCGAGAGGACGGCGGCGACGTTGCGTTCCGGGTCCGTCGGGTCGATGACCACCAGCGGGTCGCCGAACGTCGCCGTCCCGTGGTCCTCCGGGTCGAACCGGACGGGCGGGTGCCACTCCGCCGCCGCTGCGAGCACCTCACGAAAACCGCCGTATTCGAGAACCAGCAGTTCCGCGAGATAGCCCGAAAATCCCTTCGTCCGAAGGTCGCTGCCGTACGCGCCGATTCCCTTGAGGAACTGCTTGAACAGCAACACCTCGTCGGCGAGGTCGTCGTCCAACCGCGCTTCGAGATACGTCGTGTGGAACGGCGTGCGGTCCACCGCCGACTGGATGTCCGTCGCGGACTCGACGCGATAGCAGGGGACGAAATCCACGTCGAAGCCGTCGAACTGCCCCTTCACGTACGGGTGTTCCGCGTACTCCTCGTGGCCGTCCGGGAGGACGGCGTGACCGAGTTCCAACCCGAGCGATTCCAACTCCTCCCGGTCCATCTCCGGCGGAAACCGAACGAACAGGTCGATGTCCCGGTCACCGCTCGTCCACGTCCCGCGGGCGGTGCTCCCCACCTGAATCACGTCAGCGTCCACCGATAGGTCGGCAATCGCCTCCTCGGCGCGTTCCGTCAACTCACCGGCCGCCGCTCGAAGTCGCTCCCGTTCGTCGGCGTCGGGTCGTATCCGCGCTCGAACCGCCGAGGCGACCTCCTCGAACCGTGCCATCGAGCGAAAGTTTTCCACGAAGGCGTGAAAGCGTATCGATGCGTTCGAACGAAAACGAAAGCCCTATCAAAGGACTCCACCTACCTGGGAATGCAGTTGGAAGCCGCCGTAGCTCAGTTGGTAGAGCACCTGGTTGTTACCCAGGTTGTCCCAGGTTCGAGCCCTGGCGGCGGCGCTTCTTTAATTATTTGTTTTTCGAGGAGAGCGTCCTATGGTCCTCACGAACGGGATGTGCCATAGCTACGGGACACGATACCAGAGTCAAGAGTTCGGGCTATGAACGAGAAGGATACGTCGGTGAAATCGATTCTTTGCTGTGTACAACCCGGCAACTGGCGAAGTGTATTTGATCGAGATCGACGACGCTCCGACGAACAGTATGACGATACGGTGTGACAAGCCTGCGAACGGAAGTCGGAGGGAAATCAATTGGTACGCTGATTATCTATTCGATTCGGCTCTCCCTCGTTTGTGAAATGCGCCCACCATTCGGTAAGCTAAAGAGGGTCCACGAGCAAATTCGCACAAGGGCCCTTAGCTCAGTCTGGTTAGAGCGCTCGGCTCATAATGACGTCTGTCGGGTTCAGACGACATGGGATACCGGGTGGTCATTGGTTCGAATCCGATAGGGCCCATTTGCTGGCGCGAACTTCGTTCGTGAGCACCAGCAGTATGCTGCCCGAAGATTCGAACGAGGCGAGTCGCATGCCCGCGTAGTCGAACCGAAGGAGAGACGAGCAGGAACGTCTCGACGTGGTTCGAATCCGATAGGGCCCATTTCTTGTCGAACAATCCGCGAGCACCGCGTGGTGGGTGTGAGCGTCAGCGATTTACAGGCCACCCTTCGAGAATCCTCATTCCTGGAGCGCGACCAACAGCGCGAGCGCGCCGACGAGGAGCGCGACGAGGGCGAGGAGCGACTGCTCGCCAGTCGCGGTGCGAAACACCGCGTATCCGATAACCGCTCCGACGGAGAGCACGACCAGACCGCTCGCCGAACGAACCAGTTCGATGCGGAGCGTCGAAACCCCGCGACCCATCTCCTCGTTGATACCGAATCCGGTATGGCCGACGTCCCACGCGAGAACCGTGAAAAAGCCCGCGACGAGGAGAAACAGCGGTGACATCCCGAGCAGACCGGCGACCACGACGGCGACGAAAAGCAGGGCGATTCCCAGGGAGAAGACGCCGGACGAACCGCGGACGAGGCCGACGAGAAGGAAGAGGAGGCCGAACACAGCGGCGACGAGCGTGTACGCGGAGACGGCGGTGAGGAAGAGAACGCCGAGCGCCGAGAGGAGCGTCACGGCACTGCTCGAAAGCGGGGGCGTCCCGTCGGCGAGTCCCGGGTTACGAATCACGATACAACACCTCCTCGAGCGGGTCGGTCGGGTCCCAATCGAGGACGGGGATACCCGCGCTTCGGAGGTCGCTCAGTCGGGTGCCACGGGAGAGGGACGCGTAGCCGTGTGCGGCGTCCGGTGGCGCTGACGACGGCGCGGTCGGGTCCGGACTGATGACCGTGACGGGATATCCGTACGCGTCGAGGCGTCGCGCCGCCCGTTTCGCGCCGTCGTCGCAGACGGGTGATAGCAGGACGACTTGGGTCCCCTGACTCGCCAACCGATGGAACTCCGCCACCGCCGCCGACACGTCGAACTCGTCGTCAGGGACGGTCCACCCGAACGCGGGGTCCTCGGCGAGCGCGTCTCGAATCCGGGTCCGATGTGACTCCCCGGCGCTCGGCGGAAGCCAGCACGGGGTCGGGGACAACGCCGTGAGACCGACGGGCGTGCTATCCGCGGTTACCCGGTCCGTCACGCGTCGCGCCGCGGTGACGCACCATCGGACGCTCGGCCTGTCGCCGCCGGACGGTGACGGGTAGGCTTCCGCTCGGGCGTCGACGACGACCATGACCCGTTCGAGGCGGGATTCGCGGAAGTTGACCGTGGTGAACTCGCCCGTCTTCGCCGTCCGTTTCCAGTCGATTCGTGAGCGGGGGTCGCCGGGGCGATACTCCCGGACCGAGTGGAATTCGACGCCCGAACCGTCTATCGTGGAGCGCCCCCGTCCCGCGTGAATCGTGGGCCGGGTTCGGAGCGGAACGTCCGCGTCGAGCGTCTCCGTCTCCCGACACGAGAGTTCGGTCTTCGCGTCGGAGACGAACGTTCGGCGCGCGTAGACGCCGGTCGTGTCCCGCACGATGAGGAGCGCGGGGTCGAACTCGTGTCGCCCCGAAGCGGCCTCGACGGAGTAGGTGAACGTGGCTTCCTTTCCCGGCCGGAGCGCGGTGGCGAACCGAGGCGAACCGTCGGTCACCCGCAACCCGGCGGGCACGCCGTCGATGAGTCGGAGGTCCGTGAGCGTTGTGTCCTCCGTGTTCCGGACGGAGAGGGTGACGGTGACTTCCTCGCCCGGGTCGGGGTCGGTGTCGCTGACGGCGCGGTCGATGTCGACGGTCGCCGACGGCGGCGCACCGAGTCGGGCGGTTCCCGCGACGGTGATGCCGAACAGCGCGAGCAGGAGGAGTCCCGGCCGAAGGGTGACGATACCGAGTCCGCCAGCGACGAGCGCGGCCGCGGTCACGCCGCGCGTCCGTCCCGTTCGAGCGACCGTGGAATCACCGGTCCGACCGTTCGAATCCGACGAGCGAAGTTCGCTCGTCGTCACGACGGGGGCGTCGTCGAGCGTCCGCTCGGTCGCATCGGAGAGTTCCGGCGAGACATCGGCGTCGTCGAGCCGTCCTGCCAAGTCGGCGACCGCGTGGCGCGCTCGGCGAGCGAACGGCGGTTCGGACCCCCGAAGCGAGCGAAGGCGCTGTCGAACCGACAACGGCGGAACCACGTCGTCGGCGAAAAACGCCGCGGCAGCCGAGTCGTCGGTCCAACTGCCGTCGTCCAGCCGCGTCTCGATTTCGTCACGAGGCCGAGTTTCGGTTTGCGACAGGACGGTAACGGCCAGTTCCCGAATCTCGGCGCGGAACGCACGGCGGTCCGACGGGTCATCTTCGCGCCGGTCCGCCCATCGTATCTCGGCGACCCGGCGGGCGAACGCCGTCCCCGGATGGTCGTATCGGGGACGATTTTCGGGGCGGGGGAAGTCGTGTGGCTTCGTCCCATGGGAGTCCTCCGTATCGCGGCGAGCGTCGGTCCCCGCAAGCGCGTATCCCGCCGCGGCGAGTATCGTCATCGACCCGAGCAGGGCGAGCGGTGCCGTCCGCAGGACTCCCGTGGGGTCGAAGGCTCGTCCGACGCCCGGCGACGCGACGAGCAGAACTCCGACGAGGCTCGAAGCGACACCGAGGACGAGGGCGGGACGCTGCAACCGACTCATGTCTCGGAGGAGTCCGCACCGGTGGACCGGTCGGACCGTCGGATGTCTTCGAGTGCGGTCCGTGCGCGCCGTTCGCGCCCCTCGGTCGGAGCATCCCCGCCGTATCGAACCGAGCGGAACAGGGCGGTCAGTTCGGTCACCGGCGCTTCGGGAAGTCCGGCGCTGACCGCGCGCCGTGCGAGTTCGGCGGGGGTGTCGTGGGAACCGCGATGGGAATCGAGAAACGCTCGCATGTCCCTCCACGACCGGTACACGTCGTTCGTCGCGGGTTCGTCGTGGAGTTCGACCGGCGGACTCCGTGCGGGAGGCTCGTTCTCCGGCACGTCCGAACGTTCGCCGGGCGTCGCCTCGGCCCGAGCGTCGTCGTCGGTGAGCCGATAGAGGAGCACCAGCGCGCCGAGCAGGAGGAACAGGACGCCGACGGCGACCCGGCCGAGCGAGCGCCCGGACTGCACGCCGTGAGCGTCGAGACCGTTGTTCACGTTCAACTCGGGGAGCGGACGGTCGCCGAACGCCTGTCTGTTCGACCGCGCTTGACCGCCGTCGGGAGGAGCGGTGTCGGACGGGGGTGTGAACTCGGCGGGACGATTCTCGACCGGGCGTGCGGTGTGCAGCGTGCTCGCGGCGACGCCGAGGACGGCCAGCGCGAACACGGTCGTCAGGAGGGTGACTGCGTGGGACCGGTTCATGAACGGAAGGCTTCGCTCGGTGAATCAACTGTCGGCAAGATAAGATTTTTGAAACGGTTAAATCCGAATTCGAGCGGAAAGCAAACGAGGCCCTCCGACCGACTCACACGTCCGGCGTTTCGAGAATCGGCGGAACACCGGCCGCCGTCACGGTCTCGCCGACGAGGTACGAGGAGGCGGGACTGGCGAGGAACTGCGCGAGGTCGGCTATCTCCTCGGTGGTTCCGATGCGACGCTTGACGGTCTCGCGGTCGATATCGTCGGCGCTGACGCCCATCTGACTCTCGACGCCCGGCGTGGCGACGAACCCGGGCGCGATGCAGTTGACCCGCACGTCGTCGTCCGCCCACTCGTAGGCGAGGGTGGACGTGAGGTTGATGACGCCCGCCTTGGCCGCGCCGTAGTGGCTCATGTGGGGCGAACCCTTCTGTCCCGCGACGCTGGCGAGGTTGATGACGGTGCCACCACCGTTCTCGCGCATCTGCTCTCCGGCGACCTGCGTGCAGTGGTAGGTCCCGTGGAGGTTGATGTCCACGATGGTCTTCCAGCCGTTCTCGCTGATGTCCTCGAAGGGAGCCATGAAGCTCGCTCCCGCGTTGTTGACGAGGACGTCCACGCCGCCGAACTCGGAGACGGTGGCGTCCACGAGGGCGTCCACGGCGTCGCGGTCGGTCACGTCGCACTCGACCGCGACCGCTCGTCCCTCGCGGTCGCTTTCCGCGATGCCCTCGGCGACGGGTTCGACGTTCGCCAGTTCGCGCGAGCAGACGACGACGTTCGCCCCGTCGGCGGCGAATCGTTCGGCGATGGTCTTCCCGATACCGCTCGACGCGCCCGTTACGATTGCGGTTTTGTCGGTGACGCTGAACTGTTCGACGGTCATGCGATTTCCTCCGGGGTCGGCTGATTCGAAGCGAGTCTTTCCATTGGTAACTACAACGGCTACTATCTCGCCTCGCGTTAATAAATCTGGGCTGTGGTTTGTAATCGTTATCTTGATTCCCGAGGAGAGCGGATCCGTGGCATGGTCGAATCCGCGTACGGAACGGAGTGGCGAGCGGTGTTCTGGGACATCGGCGGCGTCATCCTCGACAGCGGGTCGGTTCGCCGAGCGCACGAGGCGTTCGTTCGGACCATCGTCGAGCGGTACGCACCGGAGGCATCCGTGGAGGACGCGCTCGCGCGGTGGCGGGCCGCGGTGGGGACCTACTTCCGGGAACGCGACGGGACCGAGTTCCGCCGCGCGCGAACCGCCTACGACCGCGCAGTGGACGAGATTTCCGGGGAGCCGATACCCGAAGACGAGTGGCGGCCGGTGTTCGAGTCGGTGACGACCGAGACGCTTCGACCCAACCCCGGTGCCGTCGAGGCGATAGAGCGACTGGCGACGGAGACGGGGATACACGTCGGCGTCGTCAGCGACGTGGACACCGAGGAAGGGAAGCGAATTCTGGAGACGTTCGGCGTGAGAGAGCGGTTCGATTCGATAACCACCTCGGAGATGGTCGGGCGAACCAAACCCGACCCGCGGATGTTCGAGACGGGCTTGCGGGCGGCGGACGTCCCGCCGAGCGACGCGGCAATGATAGGGGACCGCTACGAGCACGACGTCGCCGGTGCGTCCGCGGTGGGGATGACGGCCATCGGGTACGGTGCCGAGGAGGGTCCCGAGACGGACTACGCCATCGACGACCTTCGAGAGGTGCTCTCGATAGTCGGTGTGGAAGAGCGCGGGGAAACCGACGGGAATTGAGTCGGTCGTGCCGAACTACTCGGCGTCGTACCGGGTCAGGTGTTCGACTTCGCTCGAGTCGAGGTCGGAAAAGGCGTCCCTGGCGATGACGCGCTTGTGCACCTCGTCCGCGCCGTCCACGATGCGGAACTGACGGACGTTCTCGTAGAAATCCGCGAGCGGCAGGTCCTTGCCGATACCGTTGCCGCCGCAAATCTGGATGGCCGCGTCGATGGCGTCTTGGACGATGTTCGCGGCGTACACCTTGCTCATCGCCACCTCGATGCGGGCCTCTTGGCCCGCCGCGGTTCGCCGGGCGGCGTGGCGGACCATGGTTCGGACGGCGTGAAGTCGCATCTCGATGTCGGCGACCTCGAATCGTATCGACTGCTTCTCCGAGAGTGGGCCGTCGAACGCCTGCCGCTGGTCGGCGTAGGCTTTGGCGATGTCGATGGCCCGTTCGGCCATGCCGGAGTAGCGCATGCAGTGGGTGAGTCGCGCCGGGCCGAGTCGCCGTTGGGCGATGGCGAACCCGGCGTTCTCCGCGCCGAGCATGTTCTCCTCGGGGACGCGAACGTTCTCGTACTTGATTTCCGCGTGGCTCATCCCGGTGACGCCGCCGCCGACGTGCGGAATGTCCCGGACGATTTCCACGCCGGGCGTGTCGGCGGGCACGAGGAAGATGGAACAGCCTTCGTACGGATGGGCGTCGAGGTCGGTGAGCGCCATCACCAACAGCACGTTGGCCTCGCTTCCCTGCGTAGTCCACCACTTGTGACCGTTTATGACCCACTCGTCGCCGTCCTGCTCCGCGGTTGTCCGGAGCATCTTGGGGTCCGACCCCGCTCCCGTGTTCGGTTCGGTCATCGAGAAGCCGGATTTGGCCTCGCCCGCCACCAGCGGGTCGAGCCACCGCTCCTTTTGCTCCTCCGTTCCGACGAGTTCCAGCGTGTGCATGTTGCCCTCGTCGGGCGCATCGACGCGGATGGCGGTCGGTCCGAGGAGGCTTCGCCCGGCTTCCTCGAAGACGGGCAGCACCTCACCGAAATCCATTCCCATGCCGCCGTGTTCCTCGGGAATCTGGGGCGCGTACACGTCGTACTCGCGCGCCGTCTCGCGAAGCTGGCGAACGGTGTCGTCCGATACCGGTCCCTCGCCGAGGTGGTTCCGTTCGACGGGGATGACTTCTTCGCGGACGAACGTTCGGACGCGGTCGGCGACTTCCGTCCCGCGTTTCGGGTCGTCGTACTCCATACCCACAACCCCGGTTCACCAGTGTAAAAATATTTCCCTGGTTCTCTTATCCTCGTAAGTTCTATACCACTGTTGGACGTACAATCGACACGAATCCCGTCGTCGGGACGGCGGTCCGAGCAGCCCCGAGAGGACGAGCGCGACGGCCGAGAACCGACGGCAGACACGGGAGGAGGACCAATGACAAGGGACGACCAGACAACGGACGACCGGACAGCCGACGATCACGATTACTTCGACCGGCTCGTCGATAGGAACGCGCTACGGAACTACCTCGCGGCGGAACTGGGAGCGGCGACGGAGTACGCCGTCTCCCACCACGCGGAGGGCCACTCCAACGAGACCTTGTTCGTGACGTGGGGCGACGGGGAACTCGTCATCCGGCGGCCGCCGCCCGGCGAGACGGCCGAGACGGCCCACGACGTGCTCCGCGAGTATCGGGTGATGGACGCGCTCCAAGACACCGCCGTGCCGGTCCCGAGGACCGTACTGGCCTGTGAGGACCACTCGGTCATCGGAAGCGACTTCTACGTGATGGAGCGTCTCTCGGGCGACGTGCTCCGCGACGAGGAACCCGAGCGCTTCGGAACGACCGACGCGCGGCGGCGAATCGGCGAGGAACTGGTCGGAACGCTCGCATCGATTCACGCGCTCGACTACGAGGCCGTTGGGCTGGGCGAGTTCGGCTACCCGTCGGGGTACACCGAACGACAGGTCGAGCGGTGGACCAAGCAGTTGGACTGGGCGTTCGAGCGCACCGCCGAGGAGCGGGCCGTCCCGGAACTGGAGAGGGTCGGCGAGTGGTTGGTCGAACACTGCCCGACAGAGCACGAACACACGCTGGTTCACGGCGATTACAAACTCGACAACGTGATGTACGGGCCGGGCACGCCGCCCGAAATCGTCGGCGTCTTCGACTGGGAGATGGCGACGCTCGGCGACCCGCTGGCCGACCTCGGGTGGATGCTGTCCTACTGGCGCGACGCCGGGGACCCCGACCCGGCGACCCCGGAACTGACGGCCACGTTCATGGAAGCGGCGGACTATCCGACTCGTCGGGAACTCGTCGAGCGGTACGAGCGCGAGACGGGCATCGAGTACGACCACGACCGATTCTACCGGGCGCTCGCGGTGTACAAACTCGCGGCGCTCGGCGAGATGTTCTACCGGCGCTACCTCGAAGGCAACAGCGACGACCCGATGTACCCGAAGATGGAGGAGCGCGTTCCGGACCTCGCCCGGCGCGCGAAGGGGATACTGGACGGCGAGGAACCGCTGTGAGGACCCCGCAGCGGGGTGAACGAGACGAGAGTGAGTTAACAAACTTCTTTTTAAAAGCATTCTATAGCACCGATACTTGTGAAATGTGCATTTTTTGCTTACAGAAATAACCGCTCCGCGGTGGAGTTAAGATACCGCGGGCCGAAACGGTCGGTCGCATGACGGACACGGACATTGCGCGAGTGACGGTTCTCGGGGCCGGAAACATGGGGCACGGAATCACGGAAGTCGCCGCCATCGCCGGATACGACGTGACCATGCGCGACGTGAAAGAGGAGTTCGTCGCGGACGGATACGGGAACATCGAGTGGAGTCTGGAGAAGTTGGCCGAGAAAGGACGACTCGACGAACCGGCCGAGGACGTGCTCGACCGCATCGACACGGGGGTCGAGTTGGAATCGGCGGTCGCGGACGCGGACCTCGTTATCGAGGCGGTACCCGAGCGGATGGACCTCAAGAAGGACGTTTTCGCCGACCTCGACGAGTTCGCGCCGGAGGGCGCGATTCTGGCGTCGAACACATCCAGTCTGAGCGTCACCGAGATGGCGGGTGCGACCTCGCGGCCGGAGGACGTGATTGGGATGCACTTTTTCAACCCGCCGGTGAAGATGGATTTGGTCGAGGTCATCTACGGCGACCGGACGAGCGACGACACGGCCGAAGCGGCCTACGAGTTCGCACAGTCGCTCGGCAAGACGCCGATTTACGTGCGCAAGGACGTCCGCGGCTTCGTCGTCAACACGGTGCTCGGGCCGTTCGGCGACGAACCGGCGTGGATGGTGTCGAACGACGAGGCCACGATACGCGAGGTGGACGCCGCGATGGTCCACCGGCGGGGCTACCCGATGGGGCCGTTCGAACTCATGGACCTCACGGGCATCGACGTGGGCTATCACGTCCGCAACGAATCGGGACGGGAGATTCCGCCAATCATGGCCGAGAAGGTCGAGAACGACGAACTCGGACGGAAGACGGGACGGGGGTACTACGACTACGAAGACGGGGATGGGGTCAACTACGAACCCGGCGACGGCGAGGGGTTCGACACAGTCAGAATCGAGGCCCGAATGGTCAACGAGGCGGCGCGACTGGTCGGCGACGGCGTGGCCCGACCCGACGAAATCGACACCGGCGTTCGCCTCGGCCTCGGCTTCCCGGAGGGCATCTGCCGACGCGGGGACAAACTCGGCCTCGATGTCGTCCTCGACGAACTCGAAACCCTGCACGAGGAGACGGGCGAGAACCGATTCGAACCCGACGACTACCTCGTCGAACTGGTCGAGGCGGGGAAGACCGGCGAGGATGCGGGAGAAGGCTTCCACGAGTACGGCACGAGCGGCGACGGCCCCGGTGACTACCGATTTTTGAACTACGACCTCACAGAGAACGGATTGCTCGCCGTGGAGCTCGACCGGCCCGAGCGGATGAACGCCCTCTCCGCGGACCTGCTGGGCGAAATCGACGACCTGCTCACGTCGGTCGACGTGGACGAGGTTCGATGCGTCACGTTCGAAGGCGCTGGCGACCGGGCGTTCAGCGCCGGGGCGGACATCGGCGGGTTCGCTGACGCCACCCCAACGGACTTCATGGACGTGACGCCGACGTTCGAGACGGTCAACGACTTCGAGCGCCCGACCGTCGCCAAGGTTGACGGCTACTGTCTGGGCGCGGGACTGGAGTTGGCGCTGGCCTGTGACCTCAGAATCGCCACGGAGGAATCCGAGTTCGGGTCGCCCGAGATTCGCCTCGGCCTGATTCCCGGCGGCGGCGGCACCCAGCGCCTCCTTCGATTGCTCGGCGAGACGCGCGCCACGGAACTCGTATTCCGGGGCAACCGCATCGACGCCGACCGCGCCGAGGAGTGGGGTCTCATCAACCGCGCCGTCCCCGACGACGAGTTCGAGGACGTCGTTGCGGAGTTCGTGGACGACCTGCTCGAAGGGCCGCCGCTCGGCCTGAAGGTGGCGAAGAAAGTGATGAACGAGGGCGAGGACGCGAGCCTCGACGCCGCGCTCGCCATGGAGAGTCAGGGCTTCGGCCTGCTCATGAGCACCGACGACGTGCGGGAGGGGACCGCCGCGTTCCGCGAGGACCGCGACCCCGAATTCACGGGTGAGTGACGTGGCGCTCTCGTTCGAGGAACTGGACGTCGGCCGTCGGATGACGACCCCTTCACGGACCATCACCGAGGCAGACGTGGTGAACTTCGCGGGCGTGAGCGGCGACTTCAACACGCTCCACACCAGCGAAACCGAGATGAAAAGTTCGGAGTTCGGGGAGCGAATCGCCCACGGCGCGCTCGTGTTCTCGGCGATGACCGGTCTCACGCGGCGTATCGCCGACGACCGTGCCGAAGTAGTTGCGTTCTACGGCGTGGACCGACTGCGCTTCACAGCCCCGGTATTCTTCGGCGACACGGTTCACGTCGAGTTGGAACTGCTCGAAAAGGAACGGAGGGACCACCCGACCGCGACCGGCGTCGTTCGATACGAAGCCGAAGTCCTGAACCAGCGCGAGGACGTCGTGCTGTCGTGCGAACTCCTCTCGCTCGTGCGGTAACGGTGTCCGTTCGAACGGTAACGGAGTCCGTTCGGTACCGACATCCGCTCGTCCGGTAGCGAAGCAAGGAATCGGAGCGGGCGACGCGACCTACTCCATGTGCTCGTCGTTCAGTCCCTCGAATATCTCGGGGTCGGTGCGGAACTTGAGCACGTTGTGCACCACCGAGTTGCGGATGTTGTCGATGACGTCCCCGTGTTCCTTGTAGAACTCGTGAATCCACTGTGACTCCGCCTGCCGGTTGGGGAACATCATCACCGTCTTCCACTGGTACTCGCCGTCCGAGAGGAAGTAAAACAGCGTGTTGGGGTCGTCGCGGATGTACTCCATCGCGGCGCGCCAACTGTCCGCGAAGTGTTCCGGGTTGAACTTGAACTCGAAGAGGCCGAAGATGTAGTACTCCTCGTTGGGGATGATGGCCTCCCGGAACACGCCCTCGTTTCGCATCTCACGAATCGACTCGCTCACGGTGACGTGCGACACCTCGATGTCGTACTCCTCCGCGAGGATGGTCGTGAGCTCGCGCGAGGACAGTTGCGGGTCCCGCGTCAACTCCCGCAGAATCGCAATGTCCCGCTCCTTGAACTTCCACTCCGGTGAATCCGTCTCGTCGGTCATAGTACTCCTTCCGGAGAGCGGGTTATCATAGTTCTCCTTCGAACGCCGCGAGAAAATCGAGAGTTGTGTTCGTTTCGGATAGCTGCGAACCGTGGCGGTCGGCGCGCGGAAGCGAGTGCAACGAGCGGCGCGCGAGGGACGAGCGAAGCCTCGCTGAGCGAGGAGGCTGGGGAGGGCCGAAGGAGGAGGTGGTGCGGTTGCGGTCTCATTGACGTCTGTTACTGCTCGCGTCAGAGACACAACTACCGTGATGAAGTCCTCGAAAGCCCCCGGACGTTCGCGGTCGTTGCGTGGGATATTTTGGCCTCTCCGCGCCGGAAGAGCTCCGCTCTTCCGAGCCGTCCCTCGCTTCGCTCGCGGCGACAACGCCCGGCCCCTTTCAGTCCCAACCCCGCACTCGCACCGCGCCACGATGGATAGGTGAGTTGGCGTTTGTGACAGTTGGTCGGTCGAGCGTCGCCCCATCCTGTGAAATTCCCTCTCGAAGTCCTAGAGCAGGTCGTCGGAGATGATGTTCTTCTGGATTTCGCTGGTTCCCTCGTAGATTTTGGTGATGCGGGCGTCGCGGTAGTAGCGCTCGACGGGGTGGTCGGTGACGTAGCCCGCGCCGCCGTGGACCTGAATCGCCTCGTCTGCGACGTCCACGGCGTGCTCGCTGGCGAAGAGTTTCGCCATGCTGGCGAATCGAGTCGCCAACTGGTCGTCGCCCGAATCGACGTGGGAGGCGGCGCGGTAGGTCAGAGAGCGGGCGGCCTCCACGTCCGTCGCCATGTCCGCGACCTTGTGCCCGATGGCTTGGTACTCCTTGATGCGTCGGCCGCCCTGCTCGCGCTCGTTGGCGTAGTCGATGGATTCGTCCACGGCGGCCTGCGCGACGCCGACGGCCTGCGACGCGACGCTGACGCGACCCGAGGCGAAGAAATCCATCAGCTGATAGAACCCCTCGTTCTCCTCGCCGATGACGTTCTCGGTGGGGACGCGTACGTCGTCGAGGACGATTTCCGCGAGGTCCGAGGCGCGGATGCCGAGTTTGTTGTCGATTTTGGTCGGCTCGAAGCCGTCCGCGTCGGTGGGGACGAGGATGGCGCTGATGCCGCGGTGGGGCGGTTCCGCCTCGGGATCCGTCTTCGCCATGACGACGGCCACGTCGGCAACGGTGCCGTTGGTAATCCACATCTTGTTGCCGTCGATGACGTACTCGTCGCCATCGCGCCGGGCGACCGTCTCGATACCCGCGACGTTCGATCCGTGCCCCGGTTCGGAGATACAGCTACAGCAGGCGGACTCGCCGCTGGCGATTCGCGGGAGCCACTCCTCTTTCATCCACTCGTCGCCGAACTTCCGGATCATGTTCGACCCGAATCCGCGGCTGCCGATTGCGCTCCCGATGCCCGCGTCGGCCCGCCAGAGTTCCTCGGTGACGATGACCGACGAGAGGGTGTCCATCCCGGCACCGCCGTACTCGACCGGGATGCCCGGTGCCACGAGGTCCAGTTCCGCCGCCTTCCGAACGACGTCGTCTGGGTACTTCTTCTCCTCGTCGTGTTCGCGGGCGACCGGCGTTATCTCCGCCTCGCCGAACTCCCGCACCGCCTCGCGTATCGCACGCTGTTCGTCTGACAGTCGAAATGCCATACCCCGCCTTCGGATTCCAATGAAAAGAATCTTCGGCATTTCAGTAATATATGTTAACAGAATCCGCTACTTATCCGTACAGTCCGGCGTAGATTTATGTGCGAGAGAAACGAGGATGCGGACATGCGCGCTGCAGTGTTACGCGAGTACGGCGAACCCCTTCGAATCGAGGACGCTGAGCGCCCGGAACCCGACCCGGACGGCATCGTGATAGAGACGGACGCCTGCGGCATCTGCCGAAGCGACTGGCACGCGTGGCAGGGCGATTGGGACTGGATAGGCGCGAAACCGCCGATGGGACATATTTTGGGCCACGAACCCGCCGGAACGGTCATCGAAGTGGGCGAGGACGTGACGCGCCTCAGCGAGGGTGATAGCGTCGCCGTCCCGTTCACCCTGAGCGACGGCACCTGTCCCGAATGTCGAAACGGCCACTCGAACGTCTGTGAAAACCTCCTCCCGCTCGGCTTCGCCGACCCCGTTCCCGGCGCGTTCGCCGAGGAGGTCCACGTTCCCGCCGCCGACCAGAACGCGGTGACGCTCCCGGACGGCGTGTCGCCGGTGGCGATGGCCGGACTCGGCTGTCGGTTCGTGACCGCGTTTCATGGGTTGGTCCACCGGGCGGACGTGGACGCGGGCGATTGGGTCGCGGTCCACGGTTGCGGGGGCGTCGGCCTCTCGGCGGTCCACATCGCTTCGGCCATCGGCGCGAACGTCGTCGCCGTCGATTTGGACGACAAGAAGTTGGCGAAGGCGGAGGAACTCGGGGCGCTCGAAACCGTGAACGCCGCCGAGACGGAGAACGTGCCGAGGGCCATCATGGGCATCACGGACGGCGGCGCGTCGGTGTCCGTGGACGCGCTCGGCATCGCCGAAACCTGCCAGAACTCCGTCTCCAGCCTCCGTCGCCGCGGCCAACACATCCAGATCGGCCTCACGACGAAGGAGGAACGGGGGAGCGTGGAACTGCCAACGGACGCGATGGTGATGAAGGAAATCGAGTTCGTCGGGTCGTTCGGAATGCAACCGCCTCGCTACGACGAAATCCTCCGAATGGTCGAGTCGGGGACCCTCGACCCGAGCGCCGTCGTCAGCGAAACCGTCACGCTGGACGACGTTCCGGACCGGCTGGCCGCGATGAGCGATTACGAGACGATGGGGATTCCCGTCGTGGACACGTTCTGAGGCTGCTGGCGAGAGACTCGTCCGACGTGCCGTTCGGAAAACGAGACCGTACGGGTGCCTCGACGACGCGCTTCGGACGGGAGTCAGAGCGACGCGAGACGGGCGATGTAGATGAGGCTGAGAACGTGGTCGCTCGTGTCGAGCGAGGCGGGACCAGCGGACCCGAACCGGTCCGTCTCCGAGAACCCGTACATGTACGAGCGAAGGGACTCGTAGGCCGATTCGCTCAGCCAGTCGATGTCCACGTAGTAGGAGAGCGCGTTGCCGGTGTTCTCGAATCCGGCCTTTTCGATGAGGAAATCGAGCCATTCGAAGACCACGACCTCCGCGCCGTAGCGGGTCGGCAGTCCCGTCAAGTAGGGTTTTCCCGGAAGCGAACCGGTCGCCAGCAGTTTGGTTTGCAACTTCACCAGCTCCTCGCGCTGACCGATACGGAGGAGTTCCTCAGCCGTCCGCTCGTCGTCGTCCGCGTCGAGGTCGAGGGGTGGTTCGTCCTCGTCAGCCATCCTGCGGAGTTCGCGCAGGTCGTACTCGGCTGGCTTGATACTCATTCTGATACTTAGAAGAAGAGTATTTCAACCCACTTAAACCTTGGTACATGGCAGTTCGTGAAAACTGAGTTCAGAAAAGCGTCACGTCGAGCTATTCGTCGTTGTTTCCGCCGCGGCGCTTTCGCGCGACGAGTACGACGCCGAGGAGACTGGCGAGGAGACCGAGTTTCCGGGTGAGGTTCCCGCTTCCGGCGGGTTCGGAACTGAAATCGTCCGCGCTGATTTCGTCGTCCCCGTCGTCCTCGTCGCCCGTCCCGGAGCGGCGCTTGGCCACGAACAGGGCGGCACCGACGACGAAGAGGAGACCGAGGAGCGGTTTCAGCACCGACGACAGCGACGAGCAGGACGATTCCGATTTCGTGCTGGCGGTCGCGGGTGCGGAGTCCCTGTCGGGGTACACTCGTTCCTCGACGAGCGCCGGTTTTTCGATGTTGATTTTGAGGAGTGACATCACCGTTCCATTCGTCCCGGAACAAGGTTATAGCTTCTGTCTCCCGTCGACTTTCGATAGCAGATGAACACGGTGGAATCAACGCGAAGAACATAAAAAACCCGTCAGACTTACGGTGGCCAGCGAATACCGAAGGGTATGTCGATGCCGATCCGCGTGTTGCTGGTCGACGACGAACCGGACCTCGCGGAGATGGCGGCCCAGTTCGTACGACGGGAAGGAGACGCCTTGGAGACGCACGCGGAGACGAATCCGGCGGACGCACTCGACCGGCTGGAAGCCGAAGCGTTCGATTGCGTCGTCAGCGACTACGACATGCCGAGGATGAACGGCCTCGAACTGCTCGCTGCCGTTCGGGAGACGTTCCCCGAACTGCCGTTCATCCTGTTCACGGGGAAGGGAAGCGAGGAAATCGCCAGCGAGGCCATCTCCGCGGGCGTCACCGACTACCTCCAGAAGGAGACCGGCGTGGACCAGTACACCGTTCTCGCGCACGTCGTCGAAAACGCGGTGGAGAAACACCGCGCCGAGCGCGCGCTCCGCGAGAGCGAACGGCGGTTCGAAGCCGTGTTCGACGACCCCTTTTCCTTCATCGGCCTGCTCGAAACCGACGGGACGGTCATCGCGGTCAACCGAACCGCGCTCGACGCGATTCGCGAGGACGCGGCGGCGGTCGAGGGAGAACTGTTCTGGGAGACGCCGTGGTGGACGGTTTCGGACGAGGAGCGGGAGAAGCTACGCCGACGAATCGCCGCCGCGGCGGACGGCGAGTTCGTCCGGTTTCGCGCGGAAAACCTGACCGACGAACTGGGACCGGTCGTCCTCGACGTCATCGTCCGCCCCGTCCGCGGCGAGTCCGGCACCGTCGAAACGCTCATCGCCGAGGGGCGAAGCGTCGAAAATCACGACGGATGGTCGGAAGCCCTACGGTGAGGAAAACGACCCGCGGACCGCCTCGCTGAACGTGTGTCGAACGCCGGGACTGACGGCGAAGAGGATGCCGACGTAGACGACGCCGCCGAGCGAGACGAGCGAGAGGAGGTCGGTCCACGACGCCACGGGGACGGACGCGTGGGCGACGGAGACGACGACGAACATGACGAGACTCGCACCGACTTGCGCGGCCATCGGACGCGAAACCGGTTCGACGCCGACGAGTTCACCCCGGAGGAATCGAAGCGCGCCGAGATACACGACCGACTCGGCGACGATGGTGGCGACGACGACCCCGACCGGACCGAACCGGAGCGTCAGGAAGACGCCGAGAAGGAAGTTGATGCCGACGGCGAGCGCCGAGAGCCGCATCGCCACGTCCGGTCTGTCGAACCCGTTGACCGCCTGCAAGAGCGGCCCGCTCTGTGCGCGGACGACGCGATACGCGGCGAGACCGACCAGCAGGACGGCGGCGTTTCGGTACGCCGGTCCGTACACCGTCACGACGAGGGCGTTCGAGAGCGCGAGCGAGCCGAAGAGGATGGGAAACGCGAGGATTCCGGCGTAGGCCAGCGTGTTCGAGATGTCGCGGGCGGCACCGCCGACGCGCTCGTTTCTGGCGCTGACCGTCGTCATCAGCCCCCGTCCGGCCATGTCGGCGACGAACACGGCCGGGAGGGTGAACTTCCACGCGACCTCGTACCACCCGACGGCCGACGTGCCGTCCACGAGCAGGAAGCCGAGCAGGAGCACGTCGAGGCGGTCGTAGGTCGTTCCCAACAGCGTCGACGGGATGCTGTACCGAGCGTAGTCGGCGAGGCTCCGAACGAACGCGCGGGACGGAATCGCGGGGCGGGCCGCGACGAGGACGACCGCGAGGGGGAGCACCAGCGCGGAGGCGAGCGCCAGTCCGTACACCATTCCGGCCGCCCCGACGACGGTCGCCGTGCTGAGGAGGGCGACGAACCCGATTTGGAGCGGGAGGGTGAACACCGACCTGAGCGTATCGACCCACGTCGCGGCGCTGATTCGACCCCTGCCCTGGACGAGGCTGTCTATCGTCTCGTACACCGATTCGGTGGCGAGCAGGCAGACGAGCAACAGGGGGGCCAGCGCGAGACCCGTGTAGTTCCGGAGGGCGTCGCCCGCGAGGAAGACGACCGCACCCGCGATGACGACCCATCCGGCGTCGAATAGGAGTTGCGCGCCGAACGCGGGAGGACGGAGCGCGTCGGATTCGGCGACGCGTTTTTTCGCCGCCAGCGACCACCCGTTCATCGGTCGGTCGGCGAACTTCACCAGCGCGAAGAGGAGGTAGACGCCGCCGAACGCGCTCGGCCCGAGCCACCGCGCGAAGACGATGGTTCCGACGAAGCCGATGAGCGCCATCGAAAACTGGGCGACCGTCCCGCCGAGCGTCTCCCTGCTGAGGCTGGTTCCCGCCGCCTCGCTCATGCGTAGCCGAGGTCTCGGAGTTGCTCCTCGACGGCGGGCGAGACGGCCGCGTCGTTCGACACTACCCGTCGATTCAGTTCGTTCACGAGCGTTTCCACTCGCTCCCGCGGCTTTTCCGTTTCGCCGGACTGGCGGAACCCGTCGGGCGTCTCCCACCCGTAATAGCCCGGCGCGACCAGCGCGTGGAGTTCCGCGTCCAGCGGTTCGACGTCGAATCCGTCGTGGGAGAGCGCGGCGCGGTGACGGTCCGTCAAACCGTGGTACTCAACCAGCCACTCGGTTCGGTCCGCGTTGTCGGGGTCAACGAGCAGGTTCCGCCCCCGCGAGTCCCCGTCGAGGTCGGCGATGTCGAGCACCGTTCGATGCACGTCGAGCAGGCTGACCGGTTCCTCGCGGCGGGCGGTCGCCCCGCCCGTCTCGTCCGTACTCCAGATACAGAGCGGCACCTTCGTCACCTCGGGATACAGGCCACAGAGGTGCTCCCACGCGCCGTACTCGCCGAGGGCTTCGCCGTGGTCCGCGAGCGTGATAACGTGGTCGAACTCCTCGCGGAGTTCGGCGAAAATGGCGCGGTAGCGGTCGGAGAGGTAGCGAACGCCGTCGTCGTACGCCCGCCGAATCCGGTCGGGGTCCACGTCGGGCGACGAAAGCGTCGCCCGAAGGCCGTCGAGTTCCGGGGGGTCCACGGTTCGGAACTCCTCGGGCGGGGCGTAGGGCGTGTGGGCTTCCATCAGGTTGACGAACAAGAACTCGTCGTCGCCGAAGTCGGTCTCGCGGACGAACTGGAGCGCCTCCGTCGCGCCGTCGTCGCGGGTCGTCCGACCCATCCCCAAGTCGCGGAGTTTGAGGAACGCGCCGCGCTTGAGCGACGGCACGGTGTCACAATCGCCCAGTAGAATGTCGCGCAACGCGACGGCGTAGCGCTCCGGCCCCATCTCGCGCGTCTCGGCGATGAACCCGTCCCAGTCGAAGACGTCCTCCGAGAGGGCGTCGAGTCGCCAACTCCCCTCGAACCGGTCGAATCCGCGGTGGAAGTCGAACGGGCGCGAGATGTTGACGTTGGCGCTGAACGCGCGGGTAGTGTAGCCGTCCTCGTGGAACGACTCGGGAAGCACCGGTTCGGGACAGTCGAGCAACTGTGCACCGGCGTAGACTCCCAGTTCGCTCGGATACTTCCCCGCGAACAGGGAGGCGTGGGCCGGGACCGTCCAGTGGGAGGTCGAGTAGGCGTTCTCGAAGCGCGTTCCCGGAAGCCAGTCGAAGTGCGCGTCGAAGGCGTCCTTCCGTAGCGTGTCGAGGACGACGAGCGCGACGTTCATCGGTATCCCAGCGCCGACAGGCGCTCTTCGACCGACGCGTCCGCACCGTCGGAGGCGTCCGTTTCGCGCAACCTCTCCACCGTTTTCATCCAGCGTTCGGGTTCGTAACTCCCCGTGTCGGTCCCGCCGGTGACGACCCACGGGACGTCGCGGAGGGCGCTTATCGGCGTGCTGTCGGGGTGCCCGTAGACGTACCACTCGCCGAATCCGTTGCCGTGGTCGGCCGTGATGACGACGCGCTCGGCGTCGAGGTTGTCGAGCAGCACCCGAACCTCCGAGAGGACGTAGTGGAGGTTCTCGCGGTAGGAACTCCACACCTGCTCTGTGGAGAGGTCGCCGCGCCGTAAGCGCTCCCAGACGCCGACGCGCTCGCCGAACTCGTCCCGACTCATCGCGTCGCCCGGAAGCGGAGCGGGAATCGACGGGAAGTGCGGTTGCATGTAGTGAACGACGAGTTTCGTCGGGTCGTCCGCCCGCCAGTCGATGTCCCGCCCCGCGAGGATGGCCCGGTCGGTGACGGCGCGGGCGGGAACCGTCCCGAGTTCGTCGTCCCACCCGTCGCGCCACACCTCCTCCAACCGGTCGAAGTTCCCGGCGTCGAGGTGTTCCGCGGAGTTCGGATTTGCGGTGACGTGGACCGTATCCGAACAGTCCCGCTCCCCGAAGTTCTCGCGCATCCACTCGTCCGAACGGGTGCCAGCGGATTCGAAGCGCCAGACGCGCTCGACGAAGGGGACCTCGGGCGCGACCTCGCACATGCAGTCGAACCGACAGCCGTCGAGGACGACGAGCGCATCCCACGGATGGTCGTAGACGGATTCGCCGAACTCCCGGCGTTCCCCGACGCGTCGGAGAAACCCCTTGTACAGTTCGTACGCCGACTTGTCCACGCCGCGCCAGCCGTCCTCCCGAACCCGCTCCCGACTCTCCTCGACCCAATCGCCGAACGTCATCGGACCCCTCCCGCATCCCGAACTCTATCGACGGCGTTCCAAAAGCCCCGTCGCCACAGCCAGTCGTTGACCCTGCCGAGCCTCGTCTCGGGGACGATTCGCTCCTCGTAGCGGGTCGGGTACTCGCGTTTCAGGCGGGCCTCGGTGTCGGAATCGATAGTGGCGCGGGGGCGGTCGGGGTGCGACATCACCATCGCCGGGTCGTACCGACACGGCCCGTAGGACTCCATCCGCCACCCGAATTCGGTGTCGTCGCGCCACCCCGCGTACTCGCTCCGGAACCCGCCCGCGTCGAGCGCGACCTCGCGGTCGAAGGCGAGATTACATCCCACGTACAGTCCCGTTCCGTCGTAGGTCCGTCCGCCGCTGACGCTCCCTTCGACGCAGACCGTTTCGCCGTCGAGGGCGTTCTCGATTACGGCGACCCAGTCGGGCGGGGGGAGACAGTCGTCGTCGGTGAGCGCCACGACGTCCGCGCTCGCCGCCTCGATTCCGGCGTTTCGCGCCTCGCAGATGTCGAGGGACGCGTCCTCGACGACCAGCACCTCGAACTCGGTAGCGGTCTGGTTCCGCAAGGCGGCGACGACTCCCGCGTGATCGTTCGATGGAACCGTCGGAATGACGACCGACACCCGCGGCTCATCGGATGCGTATGGGTTTCGTATCATCAGCATCGACTGCGGCGCGCTTTTCGGCCGCCTCCGCGTGCGTTCTGTTGACCAGTTCGAGCAGCGACTCGGCGAACGTGGACCGGTCGTATCGACGCGCGAATCGCTGGATTTCCTCGGCGTCGAAGTCGTCGGGGTCGAACCGTTCGACTGCTTCGCGGAGCGACCCGACCGTCGGGTCGAAGCGAAGCCCCGTCCGCCCCTCTACGACTTGGTGGCGAGTGTAGCCATCGTTCACGCCGATGAGGGGTTTGCCCGCCGTCAGCGCCTCCGCTCCGACCAGTCCGAAATCCTCGTTCTTGGGCGCGTAGACGACGGCAGTGGCGCGCGAGACGAGATCCTCCACGTTCGGGACGTATCCCCGCAGTTCGACGTTTTCGAGGCCGCGCGCCTTCCGTTCGAGTCGCTCCCGTTCCTCCCCATCGCCGACGACGAGGAGGCGTTCCTCCAACCCGGCGAACGCGTCGACGATGAGGTCGATGCGTTTCTCCGGCGCGAGACGGGACCACGTGACGAAGTAGCCGTCGTCCCCCTCGTTTCTCCAGTCGCCGGTGACGGGCGGGTAGACGACGGCCGCCTCCCGGTCGTAGTACCGCTGAATTCGGTCGCGGACGAGCTCGCTGTTGGCGACGAATCGGTCGACGTACTCGTTGCCCTCCTTGTCGAGCGTCCGCCACGCCTTCGCGTAGCCCTTCAGCGCGAATCCGACGCCGGGGTAGTCGAATCCCGAGAGCCGTTCGCGGTAGAGGTCGTACAGCCACCGCGGCGGACTGTGCGGGTAGTGAAGGATCGTCTGTTCGACCGGCGGTACGTAGGACTTCGAAAGCGGTGCGCTTTCGAGGAGCACGTCGTACGTCGCCAGTTCGTCGTGCGCGTCGGTCAAATCGACCGCCACCGACAGCGTTTCCAGCGGGTTCATCCCCTCGTTCTTCCATTCGAGCAGTCGCCCCGAGAGGCCCCGGGTGTACTTTTCCTGCCGTATCGGAACGATGGTTACGTCGTCCGGGACGGCGACATCGCCCGCCACGTACATCGTGTAAATCGGCGCATCGAGTACCCGAGCGGCCTCGATGGCGAACCGTTCGCCGCCCCCCATGGCGGGAAACCTGTCGTGTAAAATCGCAACGTCGCGTGATTCCTGTCTCATTGGCCCACCCCTGAGCGTGACGATGCTACAGCACGTTAGCTGATAAATTGTGTGCTCTTCTTGAAAATGTGACGTTAGTGTAACGATCCGGAACGAGTCAGGCGTCGGCGTCCGGTTCGAACGCCGGGTGTGCGTCGCGGATTTCCGCTATCAGTTCGCGAACTTCCTCGCTCGCTTCCTCGTCGGGGACGACCGGTTCCATCCCGTCGAACACCTCGTGGACCATCGCAACGCCGTCCGAGAGCGTGTCCAAGCCGTAGCCGCCTTCCAGGACGAATCCGAGCGCCGCTCCCGCTTCGTCCGCCAGTTCTCGAGCGCGGGCGGTGAGCATGCCGTATCCCTCCGTCGAGACGCGCATCCGAGAGATGGGGTCGTGGCGGTGGGCGTCGAATCCGGCGCTCACCAACACGAGGTCGGGGTCGAAGTCGAGAAGCGACGGCGCGACGAGGTCGTCGAACGTCGAGCGGTATTCGGGGTCACCCGACCCCGCGGGGAGCGGGACGTTGAGCGTCGTTCCCTCCCCGTCACCCTCTCCCGACTCGTCTATTTCTCCCGTGCCGGGATACAGTCCGTCCTCGTGAATCGAGACGTAGAACACATCGTCGTCGCCGTAAAAGATGTCCTGCGTTCCGTTGCCGTGGTGAACGTCCCAGTCGATGATTGCGACCCGTTCTGCCTCCCCATCGTCGATGACCGACCGGGCCGCGACGGCGGCGTTGTTGAAGAAACAGAATCCCATCGCGTCGTCCTCCACCGCGTGGTGTCCCGGCGGGCGGCCCAGCGCGAACGGCGTCGAGCGGCCGTCTTCCCCCGAGAGCGCCGCCTTGGCGGCCCACTCCGCCAGCCCCGCGCTTTCGAGCGCGGCGTCCCACGTCGCCGCCACGGCAACGGTGTCCGGGTCCCAGTTTCCGCCGCCGTCCTCACAGAACTCGCGGAACTCCGTTACGTACCCCGCGTCGTGGACAGCGGTCACTTCGGCCTCGGTTGCGGAAGGTGACTCGACGTATTCGACGCCGTGCTTTCGCGTGAGGGCCTGTCGAATCGCACGCAACCGGTCCGCGTTTTCCGGATGTCGCTTCCCGGTGTCGTGAGCTAAACAGACCTCGCTGTAGCCGAAGTTCATTCGAACAGCCTGAAGTATGTCTCGATGTCCTCGGCCTTAACCGTTCGCCGGTCCGCGTGATGGGCGAGGATCGCCGCCGCGGCCGCGACGTTGTTGGCGTAATCCTCGAGGATGTCGGCGAGTGCCACGCGCGCATCCATCGAAACCCGATAATCGTCGTCGATGTCGAGCCGCGCGATTCGGTCGACCGGCGCGACCGGGAGGACGAGTTCGTCCTTGTCGACGACCTGTTGGACGCCGAAATCCTCCGCCATCAGCGTCTTCCGTCCGTCCTTCGTCGCCCGTTTTGCCGCGTCCACGGCCAACTCCGCCCCGTGAATTTGTATCCGACGGGCGAGTTCTTCGGCGGCGTCCGCGCTGACGCGGAGGTCACCTGCTTTCCGTCGGATTATCGTATCGACCGGCGCAAACGGAAGCTCAACGCTCATAATCCAACAGCGGAAGTCAGTCGCCCTTAATCTTTCCCTACCGTCGTTCGCGGCAAATCCGACGGGAAACTGCCAGCACGAATAAAAAGGACGACGGCGAACTGCCGAACACGATGAGCGACCCACACGAACGCGACCGAACGATGGCAAAGGAAAAAGAAGAATCCGACGAGGCAGACGAGAAGGAGGAGGCCGAACAGGCCCGCGAGGAGGAACTCGAAGACGAAACCGACGTGGAACAGAACCAAGCCCGCGAGGACGCGGCGACCGACGAACAGAACAAGGACAATCACCGCGACGAAGAGCCGTTCCAGAGTTAAGATTCCACGCGAAACGAAGGCGACGCGGCGTTAGAAAACGTCCTCGGCGTCAATTTTTCCGCCGCGACGTTCGCCGCGCGCGGTCACTTCTTGCCCCAGGTGAACGTCCGCGTCCGTCTCGACGCTCACCGTCTCGTCGCCGTCGTCCAGTACGACGGGACTACCCGCCTGAACGACCGTCCCGGTGAACTCCACGTATTCGCCGGCGGCGGCCGTCGCGGTTGTGGTCGTCGTCTCCGTCGTGGTTGTTCCGGAGTCCGTCGCTCGTTCGGCGTCGCTTCCGCCGCTTCCGCTGCTTCCGTCACTGCCACCGCTTCCGTCGCTACCGTTCCCGAACGCGTCGAGACCGGTCCCTTGGCCCGTCTCGTCCGCGTCGTCCGCTCCGGCGTCCGTCGGTGAACCGCTGTCGAGGACGGAGATGGTGGACTGCCACCCCGCGGATGCTTCGATGTCGTCCGCCCAGCCGTCCTTTATCGAAACGTCGGCGAAGGCCGCTTTGTCGCCCGGCGCGAGTTCGCGGTCGGCCTTCTCGCCCCACAGCGCGACGCGGATGTCGCCGGTTTCGTCCTGCACGCGGACGTTTTTCACCTGTCCTTCCGACCCGTCGTCGCGGTCGAAGGTGCGCTTCGGGTCCGTCGAGCGAATCACGCCGACGATGTCGGCCGTGTCGCCGATTTCGAGGTCCGCAATCGGCGTGCTCTCGGGAACGTATTCGATGTCGGCCTCGATCTCCTCGACGGCACCGCGGTTGCCGACGTGCAGTTCGAGGTTACCGTCGCGCTCGCGGACGTAGCCGTCGACGATTTCGACGGTGATGTCCGGGTCGAGTTCCTCGGCCGCGTCCGCGCGCTCGTCCCAGAGCGTGATTCGGATTCGGCCCGTCTCGTCGCCCACCGTGAGGTTGGCGACCCTGCCTTCCGACCCGTCGTCGCGGTCGAAGGTGCGGACGGTCCCCGTATCGAGGAGTTTGCCCTGCAGGTTCACGTCAGAGAGGCCGAGCGAGAGGTCGGACACCGAATAGGAGTCTTGTACCTGCACATCGACCTCCGTGTCCTCGTCGGGTTCGACTTGATCGACGTTGACCTCGGTCCCGCTGTAGCCGTCCGTCGGACGGCCCTTGATGCGAAGCACCTGCCCAATTTCGAGCTGCTCGTTGGCGGCCTGTGCCTGTTCGTCCCAGAGCGAGATGCGAATCGACCCCGTTTCGTCCGCGACGTCGACGTTCAGGACGTGGCCGTCCTCCGCGTCGTCCCCGTCGCGTTCGAAGGTCCGAACGTCGCCGATGCTCGTCACCTTGGCAACGAACTTCACTTCCTCGATGCCGGGTTCGATGTCGGCGACCCCGTTTACTTCGCTCTCGTCTAGTTCGTGGGCGATGAGCATTGCGGCGGTTTCCTCGTCCGCAAGGCCGCCCATCTGTTCGACTTTTTCCTCGACGGCGTCCCGGAACTCGTCCAGAGAGATGTCGGCGTCGAGGTCCCCGTGTACCTCGTCTATAACGCCCATAATCGTACTCGGTTGCAGGGTTGGCCGTCGCTTAAGCGTTGTCTTTGTGTCGGCAATCGGACGGAGTACGTCGATTCCGATGCGATTCGACTCATACAGAACAGTGGTCCCCCCTTCACCCATAAACCTACGCTCCGTCTCTCGATGACGCTTTCGTCGAAATCAGCTTCCCGCGCTTTCGGTGGTGCTCCCGCGGTCAGCGTCCGCGACGACCTTCGATTCCCCCATGCTCTTGTGGGTGACGCTCACCGACTCCGGGAGCGACCCTTCGAACGTGAACGTCGCGCGGTACTTGATTTCGGTGAGACACTCCGAACAGCCGATGCTCCCGTCTTTCTTCTTCGTTCCCATCGTCACCGTGAACGCGCCCGATTTCGAATCGGACTTCGCGCTCTCGATTGTGGGACGCGCACAGGAATCGCTCCCCGTCATCGACCCCGTGACGACGACTCGCTTTTTCGAGTCCTCGAACGCCACCGAGGCCTCGTTGGTGGGCTGTCCGCACTCCACGCTGATGACCTTCAGCGAGCGGTTCTTCGCGGCCTCGTCCGTACCGCTCGTCGTGGTCGTCCCCGTCTCCGTGGTTTCGGTGCTCGTCGTTGTCCCGTCCGTCGTGGTGGTTTGGGTCGTCGTGGTCGTCGTCTCGGTTCCAGAACCGTCGGGTTCTGAGTTACCCGGACTCCCGCCGCCGTCGCTGAGACAACCAGCGAGCAGTCCGACGGTCGTCGCTGCACCGGCGCGTTTCAGGATGGCTCGTCGTTGCATACCAATAACTACTGGACCCATTCTAAAAACACTCCCGTAGACGAAAATAGCGATTTGAGTTACTCCCACGGCGTCGCCACCTCCTCCGATTCGTGGGATTGGGTCTCTCCCTCACACCGCCGCCACATCGCAAGCGCTATTAAGCCGACCGCGAAATGAATGAATGAGTCCTGGTAGGGTAGTGGACTATCCTCTTGGCTTGCGGAGCCAGGGACCGGAGTTCAAATCTCCGTCAGGACGTTTTCAGAGCGTAACGCGATGAGCGAAGCGAAGAGCCTTCGCTCGGAAAACGACTCGCGGAGATTTGAGCAGGGAAATCGCATGCCCGGGAGCGCAACGAAGTGAGCACCCCGGAACGGTTTCGCGAGTTCAAATCTCCGTCAGGACGCTCATTTCATTCGCGACCTGACTTGCCTCACGCTCGCGTGAGACTCCGTCAAGACGTTTTTGCCAACACAATACCGACGAGCGGAGCCTCTCACTTCACCGCCCGAATCAACACCTTCTCGTTGCTAAATTCGGTCACGGTTCCGTCCTCGATGGTTACGTCGTACACGCCCTCGGCTTCGGGCGTTCTGACGAGTTCGTCCAGTTCCTTCCGAGCCGATTCGCCGGGGGTCGTCCGTTCCGCCCACGAGTCGTAGTCGAGGTCCTTGCGCATGGTGGCGGTCTCATCGATACCGAATCCCGCGTCGCGGAGCCACTCTTGCCATCGCGTGACCGAATAGGCTTCGCCGTGGGTCGAATCGCGGAGCCGTTCGAACCGATTGTAGAACGCGGCCAACGCGTCGTCCTCGGGGACGATGTTGTCCTCGAAAGCGAGGACGCCACCGGGCGTGAGGACGCGGGCGACTTCGGCCACGAACGAAACCGGGTTCGGGAAGTGGTGTGCGGCGATTCGACAGGTCACGGCGTCGAAGGTCTCGTCGGAGAAGGGAAGCCGCTCCGCGTCGGCGACCGCGCCGGAGACGGGAAAGGCGTCGGTGGCCGTCCCGACCATCGCGGGCGTGGCGTCGGCGGCGACCACGGTGGGGACTGTTTCGGCGAGCGCACCCGCCGTGTGTCCGGCACCGCAGGCGATGTCGAGCGCGCACGCGGCGTCGTCGCACCACGACGCGAGCAGTTCGAGGTCCGCACCGGTTCGGTGAACGTCGCTGTCGAGATACGCGTCGGCGACGCTCCCGAACGAATCCGTCGTCGCCCGCTTCCGGTCGATATCGTCCATACGGAACGTACGTCGAACGACGCGAAGGCCGTTGCCGTTCGCGCAGTTTTCACCGAGCGCGCGTCTGCCATGGTGTGTCAGGCCAAATATAGCGCGAACCGTGACACTTTTGAACCCGGCGTGAATATTTACTCGTGTATGAGTAAAGTTGAGAACTACCGACTGTTCGTTCGTGACTTGAAGAAATGGGCCGTCAAAAAGGCCGCGAAGTAACCGCTTCCCACGGTTACACTCGCCGAGGACGGCTCCATCAGGTCATTGCATCACCCTTTTCGAGCCGTTTACCGTACATCCGGAGGAGTTTTTCATCATCGACGGGGAATGGACCGTATGGACGCTTCTCTCCGTGCCGGGGTCGCCATCTACAACGCCGGTGAGTTTCACGCCGCCCACGACGCGTGGGAGGACCAGTGGCTAGACCTCGAACGGGACACCGACGACGAACGGTTCCTCCACGGACTGATCCAGTTCACGGCGGTCGTACACCACACCGCCGATGCGAACTGGACGGGTATCCGTGGCCTCGCCGAGAGCGCGGCCGAGTATCTCGCCGGACTCCCGGACGAGTACCGGGGAGCGAACGTCGAACCGGTTCGGTCCTACCTCCGTGCCGTTCGGGACGACCCCGAGCACGTCGAGCGAACCGCACCGCCGCAACTGACCATCGACGGGACCGTTCTCCGCCCCGAGGACCTCGGATTCGACGCGTCCGCGGTGGCCGCGCTGGTCCTCGCCGAGGAGTTCGGCTACGACGAACCGACGTTCGAGCGAGCGGTCGAATTCGCACGGGGGGATTTGGACGCCGGGGACGAGGGAAGTCGGTTCATCACGTTTCTCATGGATTTCGTCCGGCAACCGGAAAACAGGGCGCTGATAGCACAGCGTCTGGGTCAGCACGTCAAAAAGCGGGAGTTCCGGGAGACAGACGTGAGCGGCCTGTTCGAGTGACTCACGAGCAGGTCCGGTACCATGAACCGAATCATCGTTGGACACGTTGTTGCCGTTGGGAATGATTTATGTCCGTGACACCCGCTAGAGCCAGATGATGAGCGAGGTTTCCGCGAGCGTCGGGCGCTACCTCAGCACGATTCACCTCGTCAGCGAGAGCACGGGGCGTCCGGCCAAAACCGGGGAGTTGGCGAACGCCTTGGACGTGAGCGCAGCCAGCGTCACCGAGATGCTCACGACGCTCGAAGCGCGCGACCTTGCGACCTACGAGAAGTACAAGGGGGCGACGCTCACGAACGAGGGAGAGGAAACCGCGCGGGAAGTGATGTGGAAGCGATGTCTCGCGGAGAACTTCCTGACCGACGACCTCGAAATCGACGACCCGGACGAGGCGCGCGAGATGGGAAACGCCCTCTCCGACGAGGTTGCGAGTCGCATCCGCGAGCACATCAATCACCCCTGTAACGGCGAGTGCAGCGCGCCCCAGACCGAATACAACGAATGTTGTGACGACGTGCGCGACACCGAAGCGAACTAGGCGAAGCGAACGATTTCTTCGAAGCCGTCGAGCGAGAGCGCGTCCCCGGAGGTAATCCCTCGCGCGGCGGAGCGGCCGAACGCGTCGGTAACGAACTGGCGAGCGACCAGTCCCTTCCGTCCGTTCCCCGCCGCGAGTTCGCCGTCCGCCTCCGACAGCAACAGCGCGGCGGTGTACACGTCGAAGACGTAATCGGCCAGTTCCTTCGCGTGGAGTTGCGCGTACTCCTCTTCTTCCGTCGCCAGGGTCACGAGGGCATCCTGTAGTCCGTCGAGTTCGTCGCGGGTGGTCGCCACCAAGTCGGCGAGGTCGTCGTGTTCGATACCGTCCAGTCGGTCACGGGTGAGTGCCAGCGCGGGTTTGTGTGCGTCCTCTCGCGCCAACGCGCGAAGCACGTCGAGCGAGAGGATGTTCGAGGTCCCCTCCCAGATGGGAAGCACTTGCGCGTCGCGCAGGAGGCGATTCGTGACGAAATCGTTCACGTAGCCGTTGCCGCCGTGAATCTCCATCGCGTACGACGCGACGTCGACCGCCATCCGCCCCGTTCTCGACTTCGCGATGGGAACGAGCAGGCGCATCAGCGCGACCGCGTCCTCGTCGCCGCGGTGGTAGCGGTCGAACGCCCGCCCGGCGTCGAACGTGAACGCGGTCGCCGCCTCGTGAGCGACGGCCATCTCCACCAGATCGCGGCGCATGAGCGGATACCTATCGATGGGGTTGCCGAACGCCTCGCGGTTCGCGGCCCGAACTTTGCTCTCCAACAGCGCCCGCCCGATGAGACCGCACGACGCGAAGGCGTTGGCGATGCGTTCGAGATTGAGCATCTCGGACATGTACCGAAAGCCGGATTCGAGTTCGCCGACGAGATACGCCTCCGCCCCGCGGAACTCGACTTCACCGGTCGGAACGCTTACCGTCCCCAGTTTGTCCTTCAGCCGACGGACGAGAACGTCGCGGTCGCGCTCGCCGTTGGACGTGGTTCCCGGAACTAGAAAGAGCGAAAGTCCCTCGGTTCCGTCGGGCGCGTCCGGCGTCCGCGCGAGCGTGAGGATGGCCCCGGAATCGACGTTCGAGCAGAACCACTTCTCGCCTGTCAGCCGCCATCCGTCGTCGGTGCGTTCCGCGACGGTTTCGGTCGCGCCGACGTCGCTCCCGCCCTGTCGCTCCGTGAGGAACATCGCGCCCTGAAGCAGGTCGTCGTACTCGCGGGCGGTGAGTCGGTCGAAGAATTCCGAGAGGGACCCGTCGGAACCGTCGTCGAACCGCTCCAGCACCAGCGCGACGCCCGCGGTCATGGCGACGGGGCACGTCAATCCCACGTCCGCGTACGCGAGGAGGTAATCCATCGTCAGGTGGTGGAGCATGGACGCCGGGTCGTCGCGGCCCGGCGGTGCCCGAAACGAGTCGGCGACGATGCCCGCGCCGTACACGAGTTCCTCGTTTTCCAACTGGGCCGGATGGTACTCGATATCGTTCACGAGCCGCCCGTGTCGGTCGTACTGGTGGAGTTCCGGGCCGTGTTCGTCGATGGTATCCGAGTTCGGGGCGACGGTCGTTCCGACGATTGCGCCGAACTCGTCGAAGCGTTCCTCGGCCCAGCCTCGGTCGCCGGGATAGGTTCGCTCGACCTCGTGTTGTAAAACGGGGTCGTACTGCCAGTAGTTCATCCCGCGGCCGCGGTCGAACCGCCCGTAGTCGATACTCATACTGACCGACACATCGCGGCCGAACTAATTAAACGATGTCCCGGTACACCCGTCCGAAGGCGATGCGCTGGAGGGTCGCAATCGCCGCGTCCTCCTTTTGCTGGTAGGTCGCCGCGACGACCGTCTCCGCCGCCGGTGCGACGTGCCACGCGACGTTATCGACGTTTTCGCTCCCCTCGACGTGCACCTCGAATCCGTCGGGAACGTCGGCCTCGAACTCGTCGCGTGTGCCGGTTTCGATTTCGAGCAGCGAGGCGAACAGGGCGTCCCGCGCCGTCGCAATCACGTCGCCGGTCACGCGTTCGCCGTACTCCTCGCGGTCGAAGTCCATCGCTTTAGCCGTCTCCTTGACGACGGTCTGTGCGACCGGTCCGACGTCTTCGTACTGTTCGTGCGCAGCCCCCTCCGTCTCCGGGGCGAAGATTCCGTGCGTCTCCATGGCGGGTACTTTTCGGGGAAGAAACTATTCGTTTTCGTCCTTCGATTCGTCAGATTCGTCGTCCGCCTTGGCGTCGTTCCGGTCCGCCTCCGCATCGTCCCCCGCGTCGAACATCTGTTCGGTCATCTGCCGCGCCTCGGCCATAACTCGCTGGGCGTCAGCGCCCACGGTCGCGTCCCGACCGTAGCCACCGGCCTGTTGGAGTTCGTCCTCCAAGCCACCGCCGTGGTCGTGGTTGCCGTGACCGTGATGGCCGTGGTCGTGAACCGTGTCCTCGAACACCTGCGGGTACTCCTCCTCGTCCGCGTACTCCGTGATTCGCGGCGCGAGTTCGTCGGGTCCCTCCTCGTTCCATCCGGGCGCGTGTTCGTCCAGCCACGACTCGTGGTCCGCGTCGCCGAGAATGGCCGCGAAGGCGAGATGGTTGGCGAGGTGTTCCCCATCGGACTGTGGCGTTTCGCACACCGGACACGCATATCCCATGCACGAGGGTATGGCGTCCGCACTGAAAAACGGTTCAGTCGCCGACGGTCAGTCGAGTTCGACGATCATCACGAGCGCGTCCTCGCCGTCCCCGTAGTACCGCGGTATCGTCCGCAAGTAGCGGAAGCCAAAGTCGCGATACAGCGAAATCGCTGGGTCGTTGCTCGCCCGGACCTCCAGTTTGACGCTGTGCGTCCCCCGCGCTCGAAGGCCCGAAAGCGCCTGTTTCAGAAGCTCCCGCCCGATTCCCTCGCCGCGGCGCGAGGGGTGAACCGCGATGTCCTTGACGTGTCCGAGCGCCCGACCGTGATTCGGAATCATGTCGGCGACGATGTAGCCGACTATCTTCGCGCCGTCCATGGCGACGAGAAACGTGGGCTCGTCGATGTACCGTTCGAACGCCGCGAACGGCCACGGCTGGCTGAACGAGGCCTTCTCGATGCGGAAGATGGCGAGCAAGTCCGCGTCCTCGGCGGGGCGAATCGAAATCGACCCGTTCTCGCTCGCGGTGGTAGTCACGAGCGACCATTCGACGCGCATGATTAAAACATCAACCCCCAGCTTTTACTGCGGTCGTGAACGGGGAGCGAGCGCGACTCGCGCTCGCTCTCGGTCTTACCCCCTGGTGAAAGCTGGACCAAAAGCACGGCGTCACCCCCACTTCCGTCGCTCCTTTCAGTCGCTCCGTCGGGGTTCCTCGGCCCGCTCACTCAGCGAGGCGCTCCGCGCCTCGCCTCGTTCGCGGAAAAAACTCGTGCGACAGAAGGAGGTCTCAGCCTATCGCTCCCTCCGCTCGCTCGCTTGAATCCAGCGACCGGAGGGAGCGATAGGCGGTGACACAGCCACAGAACGCCAGTAACATACCGGAAAATCTCCGATTTTCCGGGCCGACGAGCGACCGGAGGGAGCGAGGAGTGCTTTTGATCCAGCTTTTACAGGGAATGCGAGGGAGCAAAGCTCCCTCGTTCCTCCACGGCGAAGCCGTGAAGAAGCCAGCAAGAGCGATGGCTGTCGCCATCGCTCTTGCTTGTGACCGTCGTAAAAGGTGGGTGCTGAAAGGTGGGTTCTAGTCGTCCGCGGAGGCCGCGGTGTCGCCGCCCTCTGCCTGCTTCTTCGTGTGGGACAGCTTGCCACCGTCGGCGAGAATCTGGCGCTCGCGTTCGGAGGCGTCGAGGGTCGCGGTGAGTTCCCAGTCGTCGTTCACGCGGACCGTGAACTCTTCCTGACCGGAGCGGACCGCTTCCGCAACGTCGTCGACGATTTCGATGTCGTCGCCCTGTTCGAATTTCTCGTAGTCCTCCTCGCTGATTTCGAGGGGGAGCAGACCGAAGTTGAACAGGTTGGCCTTGTGGATGCGGGCGAAGCTCTGTGCGAGGACGCCTTCCACGCCGAGGAACATCGGGCACAGGGCCGCGTGTTCGCGCGAGCTACCCTGACCGTAGTTCTCGCCGGCGACGAGGAAGCCGCCGTCGGCGTCAAGCGCGCGCTGTGCGAACGAGTCGTCGACGCGCGAGAGCGTGAACTCGGAGAGTTTCGGGATGTTCGACCGGTACATCAGGATGTCCTGCGTGGCGGGGATGATGTGGTCGGTCGTGATGTTGTCCTGCATCTTGAGCAGGGCCGGGCCTTCGAGGTCGGATTCGAGTTCGTCCTTCAGCGGGACGTCGCCGATGTTCGGGCCTTTGATGAGTTCGTCGTCGACGGCCTCGTCGGGAGAGATGAGATCGGGGTCGTCGGCGGTGGTGCCGTAGTCGTCGCCCATCTCGAACTCGGGCGCTTCGAGGTCGCCGAGTTCGTCGGCGAGGTCGCGCGGGTCGATGATTTCGCCTTTGATGGCCGCCGCCGTGGCGACTTCGGGCGAGCAGAGGTACACCGAGTCGTCCTCGATGCCGGAGCGACCCTCGAAGTTGCGGTTGAAGGTACGGAGCGAGACGGAATCGGACGCCGGAACGTGACCGATACCGATACACGCACCACAGGTCGCCTCGGAGAAGTTGACGCCTGCCGCCATCAGTTCCGCGACCCAGCCCTCACGGGCGAGCATCTCGGAGGCCTGCTTGGACGCCGGAGCGACGATGAGGTCCGTCTTCCGGTTGACCGTGCGGCCTTCGAGCATCTTCGCGGCGGGGAGGATGTCCTCGTAGCCACCGTTCGTACAGGAACCGATCATGACCTGGTCGACCGACTGACCGGCGACTTCGCGGACCGGGACGACCTTGTCGGGCATGGACGGCTGTGCGATGAGCGGCTCGAGGTCGGAGAGATCGACGACGATTTCGTCGTCGTACTCCGCGTCGTCGTCGGGTTGGAGGTCGACGTGTTCGTCCTCGCGGCCGAGGGCGGAGAGCCACTCCTCGGTCTTCTCGTCCGTCGGGAAGATGGACGTCGTTGCGCCGAGTTCCGTTCCCATGTTCGTGATAGTCGTTCGCTCGGGGACCGAGAGCGTCTCGACACCGGGACCGGTGTACTCGAAGATTTTGCCCACGCCGCCCTTCACGGAGAAGCGACGGAGCATCTCGAGGATGACGTCCTTCGCGGTCGCCCACTCGGGGAGTTCGCCTTCGAGACGAACGTTGACGATTTCGGGCATCTCGATGTAGTACGGGCCGCCACCCATGGCGACCGCGACGTCGAGACCGCCGGAACCGATTGCGAGTTCACCCAGACCGCCGGGGGTCGGGGTGTGGGAGTCGGACCCGAGCATCGTCTTGCCGGGTGCGGCGAAGTTCTCCTTGTGGACGTTGTGACAGATACCGTTGCCGGGACGGGAGTAGTGTGCACCGAACGTGCCCGCCGCTGAGCGGAGGAAGCGGTGGTCGTCCGTGTTCTTGAAGTCGAACTGGTAGGTCTGGTGGTCACAGTACTGTGCGGCGATCTCGGTCTGGACCTCGTCCATGTCGAGCGCCTCGAACTGGAGCCACACGAGGGTCCCAGTCGTGTCCTGTGTGAGAACCTGGTCGATCTCGATTCCGATTTCCTCACCGGTTTCGAGTTCGCCCTCGACGAGGTGGTCGTCGAGAATCTTTTCCGTCAGTGTTTGTCCCATATCGGACGAATATCGACCCTCCGAAGGTATAAATCCCGCGTGTTTACGTTTTCATCGTTCGTGGTAAATTCGGCCCTCGTCCGGCAATCATTGCGAAAATCGGGGCGAGAAAATCACAATGTTTCGCGACGGTCAGTCGAACCGAACAGCGGCGATTTCGACTTCGGTCACGGTCGGCGTTCCGTCGTCGGCACGACTCCACGAGAGGGACGGAACGACGTCGTACGCTTCGGACCCGTTTTGGAGTTCGAGTCGAGCGGTCTTTCCCTCCGCGAGCCAGCGATTTATCTCCGCTCGCTGGTCGTCGATGAACCGGTTGGTCGTCGCGGTGTCCTTCCCGCGTCGAACCGCGACGACCTCGACGGACAATCCGTCGGCGCTGGTCCGAAGGTTCACCCGAAGCGGTACTTGTGCGTTCTCATCGGTGAGGAACGGAAACGAGAGCACCGCGTCTTCGGCGTCCTCCAGTCGGTCGATTTCCGACCCCAGTCCCTCTCCAACGGTACCCACTGACTCGCCGACGGCGTGCATCGACTCCTCGACGGAGTGCATCGATTGCCGCACCGAATCCTCGATTTCGCGGCGGAGTCGGTCGCCGAAGTCGGGGTCGAACGGACTCGGATACCCCTCGTCACGCCCGCGTTTTCGAGCGTCCCGCCGCGACGAAGCACGAGGGGTTCGCTCCGAGCGTGGCGAGCGTTGCGAACGTCCGCGTCGTTCGTTCCCCTCCCGGGAGACGTGGTGTCCGCGCTCCAACCCGCGACGGAGCGCCTCCTCCCACGAGAGGTCGAGTTCGCGCTTTCGCCGTTTCAGCCGTTCGAACACTTCGTCGTCGTCGATGGAGATGCGGATATCCCGACTCATGGAACGGACTACCACCCCGGCACTCATAACTATTTCCATGAGACGCACATCAAATTCACATTTAGAACACAATAGACGCACACATAGTGCATAGATTTATTACCCATTCGACAGAACACCGTGAGTGATGAACACACAAGCAGGACGGGACGAACACGAACGGGACGAGCACGTTCGGGTTTCCGGAATCGCCACCTACGACGACGTGGACGCGGAGCAACTGGACGTTTCGGGCGTGTTGGCCGTCAACGGCGACGCACGCGCCGAGCGAGCGAAGTTGTCCGGGGCAACGAGTGTGACGGGGAATCTCCGTGCGAGTACGACGACGGTTTCCGGAGCGGCCGACGTGGGCGGAGACGTGATCGGCGACGACATCTCCGTCTCGGGGTCGTTGTCGGTGAAGGGAAGCACGGTCGCCGACGAATTGGGCTGCGCGGGGGCGGTACAACTGGAAACGGTCGAGGCGAACCGATTCGAGGCGTCCGGTGCGGTCGAAGCCGGAACGCTGCACGCCGAGACGATTCGCGTTCGGGGTGGGATAGAGGCGGGACGCGTCGAGGGCGACGACATCGGCTTCGACCTCGTGTCGGATTCGGCCGTCTCGCATCTCGTCGGCGGTTCGGTCAACGTCACCCGACGCCGACCGGACGGGTTCCTCCGAGCGGAGCGGGTCGAAGGGAACGGCGTGACACTCGATTACGTCGATGTGGGAACCGTCGTCGCCGATAGCGTACGACTCGGTTCGAACGCCCGCGTCGAGGTCGTTCGAGCGAGCGAACTCGATGCGGCGGACGGCGCGACAGTCGGGTCGTTCGAACGGCGCGAGTAGGCGAAGGGACGGGCGGGCGAACGGATCAACGGGTGTGAGAGCGAATGAGAGAGTCACGCACACCAGTCGGGAACGGTAACGGCTTTACTATCTCGGACACGCCGTCCGTCTATGTTCGAGAGCGGAACGTTCGTCGCGGAGCACGTCTCGGAGGTCAGACGGCAACAGGTGCAGCCGAACGGCGTCGATTTGACGCTGGAAACGGTGTACGAACAGCGGGACTCGGGCCGAATCGGTCGTAACGGCAAGGAAATCGGCGACCGCCAGCAGGTCGAGTCCGAGCAGATAACCGAGAAGTCCCCGGAGAACTACTACCTACCGCAGGGCGGATACATCGTCCAGTACGCGGAGACAATCGAAATCCCGGACGGACACGTCGGCTTCGTCTACCCCCGCTCGTCGCTCATGCGGAACTCCTGTATGCTCAACACCGCGGTCTGGGACGCGGGTTACGAGGGCAAAGGCGAGGGGCTGTTGCAGGTTCACCACGACATCGAACTCGAACGCGGGGCGCGTATCGCACAACTCGTTCTCGCCGAGGCGGACCACGACGGCACCTACGACGGCGACTATCAGGGAGAGAATCTGGGCTAAACGGGGCAGAGAGCGATGCGAGAATGGTGAATCGCAAACACTAGACAAACCGATACGACTATTTCTATCGGGTTTCGATTGCGTCGTGAGCGAACGTGGTAGAGAAGGACGTACTAAAGCGATGTGTCGAATGTGGCGAGAAATTGCTCGAAATATACGTCGAAGACGAGCTGTGTCCGGACTGTCGAGACGAGTAACGATTCGCACTGGCCTGAACAGCGATTCGCACTGACCCGAACTATCATCGCCGCTATCGAGAGCGGCGGATAGGTTTCGAAACGAAAGCGCTTTGCGGGGAAGTTCACAGGTTGTATCGTGCAAGAAAATCGCGCCCAATTCTACGCGCTCTATCTCACGCGGTTCGCCAGCGGCTTCGGTTTTATCACGCTGGCAGCACTGTTGCCGACGTACCTCAACGTTCTCGACCCGCAGTCCGGAATCGTCGTCGGCCTGTTCGTCTCCGGGTTGACCGCCGCGCAGTCGGTGGCCGTCATCCCGCTGGCGTGGAGCGGCGACCGCTACGACAAACGGACCGTTCTCCTCTTCAGTCTCGTCGTGTCCATCGTCGCCTACGCTAGTTTTCCGCTGGTCGAGAGCAGTTGGGGGTTCATCGCGGCGCGGGCGCTACAAGGCGTCGCCATCACCGGAACCGGTCTCATCACGCTCGCGCTCGTCGGCGAACTTTCGACGGCCGACACGCGGGCGAAGCACATCGGCAAGGCGAACGCGGCCCGCTTTGCGGCGTCGATCCTCGGGACGATCTCCGCCACCGCGCTGTACGAACGATACGGCTTCGACGTCGTGTTCGGCGTCATCGTCGCGCTCCTGATTCCGGCGTTGGTCGGCGTTCTCCTCTTCGTCGAGCGCGACGACACGCGAATCGAGGGCTTTCCCTTCGCCGACATGGCGCTCAACCGCAAGCTGCTGACGCTCACGAGTTTCCGCGCCCAGTACGCGGTGGCGGTGACGATGGTCCGAACGTGGATCGTGGTCTACGCGGGCGTCGAAGCCGCGAAAGGTGGTCTCGCGTACGCGCCCATCGCGGTCGGCGTCGTCCTCATCGCGGAGAAGTTCACGAACATGCTCTGTCAGCCGTTCACCGGGCGACTGTCGGACGACTACGGACGGGCGCTGTTCGTCTTCGTCGGCGGCGGCATCTACGGACTCGTGGCGTTGGTCGTCCCCTCCGCACCCGCAATCGGACGGGCGCTGTCGCTTCCCGCCGCGTTTCCCGTCCTCGGCGCACTCTCACCGGCCTTCCTTCCGCTGGTCGGACTCAACGCCCTGCTCGGAATCGCCGACAGTTTCCGCGAACCGGCCAGTATGGCGCTGTTCGCCGACGAAGGCGTCGATGGCGCGGGCGTGGCGAGCAGTTTCGGCGTCCGGGAGTTGGTCTGGCGACCCGGGAGCATCCTCGCACCGATTCTCGCCGGAATCCTGATGACGGGGCCGGGCATCCGGTGGGTGTTCTACGTCGGCGGTATCGCGTCGATTTCGGGCGTGCTGACGTTCTTCGGCGTCCTGTCGTACTCGTACGGGTCCGAGGCGCTGACCCGGTGGTGAACGAGAGCGGGCAACGGATTCCGAGATTCCTCACGAGATTAGTTCCGGTCATGACATGTGTTCTAACCAGATATATTTGTATCCGTAGACACAATTATTCTATCAATATCTCATAGATACAATTAATTTCGAAGAGTCGTTCGAATACGATGAATGCGACGCGCGACAGCACTCATCCTGCTCGTCTGCATCGTCAGTGCGGGGGCGATTCCCGCGCTCGGTGTGGGCGCTGGCGGGCACCAATCCGATACAGGGTCAGCCGACGTGACCGCGAACAGTTCGACGAACGTGACCATCCTCTCCTACAACGACATTCAGACCGCCGCGGCGAAGGACGGCAACCTGCCGCGGCTCGTCCATCGAATCGACGAGCGACGGGCCGTCCACGACAACCCGACGTTCGTGATGGGCGGCGGTGACGAGTTGTCGCCGCACGCGCTCTCGCCCGTCTCGAAGTGGCGCGCGCCGGTCGACGTGTTGAACCTCATCGGGCCGGACGCGGACACCATCGGCAACCACGACCTCGATTACGGTGCCGACGCGTTCGCGAACGCGTCCCGCGCCTCCGAGTTCCCGTGGGTCGTATCGAACCTCGTCAACGAGACGACGGAGAAGACGGTCGAGGGAACGAAACGCTACGAAGTGGTCGAGCGCGGCGGCGTCAAAGTCGGCATCGTCGGTGCCGTCTACCCCGGCGTCGATGGCTCGGTCTCCGAGAACCTCTCAGCACGGAATATCACCGCGAAGCCGGTCGTGCCGTCGATTCGGAAGTACGAACGAGTTCTCCGCGAGAAGGAGGACGTGGACGTGACGGTCGTCCTGCTGCACGAGGGGACGAACGAAGCCGCGACGGTCGCGAACCGAACGGACACCGACGTCGTGCTGACGGGGCACGACGAAGTGGTCTACCGTCCGCGCGTCGTGAACGGAACCATCATCAGCGAGACGCAGGCGCGGGCCGAGTTCGTGAGCGAAATCAACCTCACCGTCGAGAACGGCGAGGTCGTCGCCGCGAACGGGCGACTCCTCAACGTCACCGACGCGACACCGAAGAACGAAACCGCCTCGAACATCATCGACGACTACCGCTCGGAGGTGGACCTCGACTCGACTATCGCGTACACCGAGACGCCCCTCGACGCTCGGTTCGCTACCAACTACCACCGCGAGAGCAACTACGGCGACCTCGTGACCGACGCGATGCGCGCGAAGACGGGGGCCGACGTGGCCATCACCAACGCGGGCGGCATCCGTTCGAACAGCGTCTACGGCCCCGGAAACGTCACGGGCGGCGACGTGTTCAACACGCTCCCGTTCGGGAACGAGGTCGTGACGGTCGAACTGACCGGACGCGAACTGGAGGAGACGCTCGCCAGCCAAGTGACGCCGTTGGAGAGCGAGGCCGGACAGAAGTACGGCGCGGAGATGGCCATGCAGGTCAGCGGCGTCCGGTTCGAGTGGGTCGGCCACGAGGGTCGTGACCGAATCCGGGACGCGTACGTGAACGGCGAGCGACTCGACCCGAACGCGACCTACGAAGTCGCCGTCAACGACTTCATGGCGGGCGGCGGAAGCGGCTATCCGCTCGCCGACGAACCGGTCGTAAACCGGACGGACAAACTCCTTTCGACCACCGTTGTCGACTATCTGAAGGAGAAGCGACGAATCGCGCCGACGACGGACGGCCGGATTCGACGGATTGACACCACCCTCGACGACGCCTCGGTCAGCCTCGACGAACGCGGCAAGGTCGTCATGCACTTCGACGCGCCCGCGGACTACGACGGAACCGTCGCGAGCACGTTCGTCGTCTCGACGCCGAACAACCGCACCGTCGCGGCGGAGAAAGTCACGTACGACGCCGGGGAGGGACGCCTCGCGGTTCGCTTCGACGACGCCGAACTCGCGGCGCTTCTCGGATGCGAGCGGACGGCGAACCTCGACCTCTACGGGAGCTACGACTCCTCGAAGTACGACCAAGTGTACTTCGACCACTCGCGGGTGAACGCCGACGTGACCGTGACGCTCGCGGCAAACGGCGGACACGAGAAGGGGACCGACGAGACGGACGACACCGGCGAGACGAGCGAACGCACCGCATCGCCGACACCGACGGCGGCGGCCGCGTAAGGGGCCTCGTAATCGCGGTTCGAAAAACTAGTTTTTCTCAGTTGCCGAGGTCGAACAGTTCGGCGGCCTGTTCCATGTCCTTGTCCCCCCGTCCGCTCAGGTTGACCAGAATAATGTCGTCTTCGTCCCGCTCCTCGGCGAGTTGCTTCGCCAGCGCGACGGCGTGGCTGGATTCGAGCGCGGGGATGATGCCCTCCAACTCGCTCAGTTCGCGGAACGCGGCGAGGGCCTCGTCGTCGGTGACCCCGGTGTACTCACAGCGGCCGGTTTCGCGGAACTGGGCGTGTTCCGGGCCGACGCCGGGGTAGTCGAGTCCCGCCGAGACTGAGTGGACCTCAACGTCGTCGTTCAGGATTCGGGTTCGCATTCCGTGGAGGATGTCCGTCTTCCCGTTCGCGAGGGGTGCCGCGTGGCGGGTCGAATCCGACCCCTCGCCGCCGCCCTCCGCGCCGTACAGTTCCACGGGGTCGTCGCGGAACGCGTGGAAGAGACCAATGGCGTTCGACCCGCCGCCGACGCACGCGACCGCGGCGTCCGGTAGGTCTCCGGTTTCCTCCTGAATCTGGCGTCGCGCTTCCACGCCGATGACCGACTGGAAATCGCGGACCATCCGCGGGAACGGGTCGGGACCGACGACGCTCCCGACGAGGTAGTGAGTGTCGTCCACGTTGCGGGCGAAATCCTCCAGCGCGGCATCGACGGCATCCGCCAGTCCGGAGTCGCCGCGCGTGACCTCGTTCACCTCCGCGCCCATCAGGCGCATTCGGAAAACGTTCATCTTCTGGCGCTCCACATCCTTTTTCCCCATGTAAATCTCGGTCGGGATGTCGAGAAGCGCACCGACCATCGCGGTCGCGGTGCCGTGTTGGCCCGCGCCGGTTTCGGCGATGAGTCGGTCCTTCCCCGCCTGCTTCGCCAGCAGGGCCTGCCCGAGGCAGTTGTTGATCTTGTGTGCCCCGCCGTGGAGCAGGTCCTCGCGCTTCAGGTAAATCTGTGCGCCGTACGCCTCGGAGAGTCGCTCCGCGTGATAGAGCGGCGTCGGTCGCCCGGCGAACTGTTCGAGGAACCGCTGGAACTCGCGCTGAAACGCCTCCGTCTCGGAAATCTCGTCGTAGGCCTCTGCCAACCGTTCGAGCGGTTCCTCGAGCGGTTCGGGAACGTGGCGGCCGCCGAACGTTCCGAACTCGGTCGTATTCTGCTGGGACATGGGAGACCGATTGCACCCCCATGGACATAAATCTACTTCAATGGACATAAGACAACATCGATGAACAGAGGTGTTCCGATGAACATCCTGAACAGAGACGTTCCGGTGAGGATCGGTCACTCCTTCGGGAGGTCACGAATCGCGGGGCCATCGAGAACGGTACCGTCGTAATCGAAGCGCGACCCGTGACACGGACAGTCCCACGTCCGTTCCGCGTCGTTCCATTCGACGACGCATTTCAGATGGGGGCAAACGGCGGAGACGCGGTGACGTTCGCCGTCGTCGTCCCGATATTCACCGACGGGGATTCCGTTCTCACGGACGACCCGTGCGGCACCCGGGGGAAGCGACGCTTCCGCTCCGCGCGGTTTCAGCACCCAATCCTCGGCGAAGCGTTTTGCGACGTTCGCGTTTTCCGCGGCGAGCGTCTTCACGTCCGACAGCGGCGGCAGTCGTCCGGGGTCGAACACGTCGGCCCACTCGCTTCCGTCGCCCGCGATTTCCTCGGCGAGGATGCGACCCGCCGCGACGCCGCCCGACATTCCCCACCCGCCGAACCCCGTCGCGACGTAGACGTTGTTTCGCCACGGCGCGACGGGTCCGATGAACGGCACGCCGTCCACCGGACGGTAATCCAGCGTGGACCACCGATAGACGACATCCTCGACGTCGAATCGCCGTCTGGCTTCCCGTTCGAGCGCTCGATAGCGGTCCGCGGTCGAACCTCCCTGCCCCGTCTTGTGATTTTGACCCCCAACGAGAACCAACGACTCCCCCTCCGTTTCGTGCGGGCGAACGGAGAAGTACGGCTCGCCCGACCGGTAGAACATCCCGTCCGGCTGCGGGTCGCGCGTCCGAACGGCCAACACGTACGACCGCTTCGGGGACATCCGAGCGAAGTAGCCAGCGGGGTCCAGTATCGGGAAGTGTGATGCGAGGACGACATCGGTAGCGGTTACGGTTCCACCCCCCGTTTCGATTTTGCAGGGAGAACCGGGCTGAACGTTCGTTACTCGCGTCTCCTCGAAAAGGTCACATCCGTCGTCCGATAGCTCCTCGACCACACCGAGAAGGTACTTGCGGGGGTGGAATTGTGCTTGGTCGTCGAATCGAACCCCCGCCACCGCGTCCGAAACGGTCGGCACCTCTTCGACGAACGAGGCGGAGAGGCCAACGCTACGGGCAACGTCGACTTCGCGCCGCACGTCCTCCCGGTCGTTTTCGTCCGAGACATAGGTGTAAGCGCTTCGTCGCTGGAAATCACAGTCGATATCGGCCGCGCGTTCGGCGACGGTTTCGATGGCCGTCTGGTTGGCGACCGCGTACTGCCGAGCGTGTTCGCGTCCGAACCGGGACCGAATCCGGTCGTACACGAGTCCGTTGACTCGTTACTTTGGCCGTCGTCCGCGCCGTGACGCCCGAGCAGATACGGTCGGCTTCGAGCACGGCAATCGTCTTTTCGGTGTTCGTCAATTCCGCGGCGGCCGAGAGTCCGGCGATACCGCCGCCGACGATTGCGACGTCCACTTCGTGGTCCGTTTCGAGAGGGTCGAAGTCGGTCCTGTCAGTCGTTTCCAGCCAGAGCGATGCGTCTTCCCCCAGCAAATCGTTCGTGTTCATAGAACCCCCGACTGCGTTCGGGACCCGTTGGAATAAGGGAGATGGCCGTTCGAACCCTACTGCATGTAGCCGAGGTCGGCCAATCGCTCTTCGACGTCCGCGTCCTCCATCGAAACCGAGTCGTCCTCGTCGTAGGCGGGATACGACTGCGCTCCAGCGTCCTCGACGATGGGAATGACGCTGCCGTCCATCCGGTCGCTGTACGGGATACCGAGCGCGGACATGACGGTGGGCGCGATGTCGAAGAGGTGGGCTTTGGTCGGCATCGCGTCCGCGTCGATTCCTTCCCCTTTCGCGGCGACGACGCCTTCGAGTTTGTGGTTCCACGGTTCGGTCGGCGGCGCGAAGTAGTCGCCGAGGAGTTGCGCCGAGAGGAACTGCCCCATCTCGTTCGGGATGGTCACGATGTCCGGCGCGTTGTCCGCGTTCTTTCCGTGGAAGTACGTCTCGCGCGGCGCGACCTCGCCGAAGACGGGTTCGCCATCGGGGGTTTCGACCGCACTGAGTTTCTCTATCAGGTCGTCGCGAACCTCGTCGTACTGCTCGGGCGGAACGATGCCGTTCGGTTCGCGTCCCTGCAAGTTGATTCGAACGCCCAACTCGGTCCGAGCGCGCATGTACGCGACGGATTTCGGGAAATCGACTTGCTCGTTCGCCGTCCGCGCGACGTTCTTCGGCGCGTACTGCTTTACGATTTCAGCGAGTCCCACCTTCTCCAACCCGGTTCGAATCCGATGAGCGGTGAAACCGAACTGCGCCATCTTCGCGGCCATGCGTTCGATGGCGTTCGGCTCCCACGTCTTCGTGTCCTTTCCCTCCCGAAGCTCGTCCTGGATCGGGTTCCACGACGGCATTCCGCGGCCGCCCTTCCGGGCCTTCACGTAGCCCTCGTCGCGGAGGAACTCGTTGACGCGGAACTCGTACTTCTCGTACGGACCCATCCCGTGGTCGCTCGCGATGAAGACGGTGTTCGGGTCACACTCTTCGAGGAGCTTGCCGACTTGCCTGTCCGTCTCCTCGTAAACCGTCGTCACCTTGTCCCAGTCGCCGTCGAACTCGTGGAAGACGGTATCGGGCTTCTGGAACTGCACGAACCCGAAGTCGGGGTCGTGTTTGTCGGCGAGATAGCGGAACGCTTCCCCGCGCATTCGGACGAGACTCGTGTACTCCTCCATCTTCTGTGCGTCCGTGTAATTCGACTCCTCGCGGGAGTAGGTCGGATACACGCGGTACTCGCCGATGGCGTCGCGCACCTCCTCCAACACCCCATCGGGGTGACAGCGCGGGTCCTCGGGACCGATGAACCCCGGAATGAGCGCCCCGTTGATGTCGTCCGGAGGGTGGGTTACGGGGACGTTCACGACGACACTCGTCAGGTCGTGTTTGTCCAACAGCGTCCAGATGGCGTGTTCCTCGACGTCGCTCCCGCTGACGACGCGGAAATCGTATCCGTCGTAGGCGACGAACCCGCAAACGCCGTGTTTGCCGGGGTTGACGCCGGTGTACAGCGACGGCCACGCGCTCGGCGTCCACGGCGGCATTTGTGATTCGAGCGGTGCAGAAGCCCCACCATCGCAGATAGAACGGATGTTCGGGATAACGTCGTCCCCGTACAGGCGTTCGAAAACGGGCAAGCATCCGGCGTCGATTCCGATGAGAAGAACGTCTACGTTACTCATTGTATGTCACCCAAACAGAAATTTCTGCCAGCGTATCTCGTTTCGTTCGCGGAGCAAGGAGTGTCATCTTGCAATGCGACGGTCGCCAGACTCATTGGAGACGCCTACGCTCTCTAATCATTTTATTATGTTACTCTTAAACAGGACAGCGAATCGTTATTCGCCGTCGCCGTCGGCGACCGCGACGCCCGGTTCGTCGATAACCGTGCGCTTCCACGTCCCCCGAGTAAACCAGAGTGCGGCGACGATAGCGCCGATGATGTTGCCGAAGGCCATGCCGATCCAGACGCCGGTCGGTCCCATGTCGCGGACGAACGCGAGGAAGTACACGATCGGCACCCGACCGAGCCAGAGCGTTATCATGGAGAAGGCCATCGCCAGTTTCGTATTCCCCGCACCGCGGTACGCCCCGAGGAGAACCTGCAACACCGCCATGAACACGAATTCGGCGGAGCGAATCCGAAGGTACTGACTTCCGAGTCGAATGGTGGCGTCCGCCTGCTTCGTCCCCGTCGCCATGAAAACGCCGACAATCGGGCCGGGGAACAACACCGCGACGATTGCGACGGCGAACATCACCCCGGCACCGACCTTCGCCGCGAGCCACACCGCCCGCTCCGCGCGGTCGGGCTTCCGCGCCCCGAGATTCTGGCCGACCATGGTGTTCGTCGCCCGGCCCAACCCCATCGCGGGGAGGAAGACGAGCGACGCGAGGCGGTTTCCGAGGCCGTAGGCGCTGACGACGGGAGGTGCGAACTGGACGACCATCGCGGTTAGCGAAATCATCGCCAGCGAACTGGTCGATTGTTCCAGCGCGCTCGGCGTCCCGATACGGACGATCTTCCAGATGAATCCGAGGTCGGGAAGCAAGTCGTCCAGTCCGACGGTCGGCCCCGCACTCGTGAAAAACAGGACGTACAGGCCGAGCACGCTCGCCACGGCGCGCGCCGAGATGGTGGCGAGCGCCGCACCTTGAACGCCCATGCCGTCGAGCGACCCCCATCCGAAGATGAGCAGCGGGTCGAGGACGACGTTGACCGCCACGCTGACCATCATGATTCGCATCGGCGTGCGCGTGTTGCCGTACCCGCGCATCAGCGACGTGAAGACGAAAAAGCCGAACAGGAACGGCAATCCGAGGAAGTACGTCTCCATGTATCGCCGCGCGAGCGGAACGACCTGCTCGGTCGTCGCCCCCTGCGACGGCATCACCGCGAGCATCGGGTCGGTGAGGAAATACCCGGCAATCGCGAGGAGAATAGCGAGGACGGACACGAACGAGAGAACCTGGCCCGCGACCTTCCCCGCCGAGCCTTCGCTGTCCGCACCGGTAAACTGGGCGACGAGGATGCTCCCGGCCGTCGTAAATCCGCCCGCGACGGAGATGAGGAAGAAGATGAGCGGAAACGCGATACTCATCGCGCCGACCGCATCGGACGACAATCGACCCAACCAAAAGGTGTCCGCAACGTTGTACATTACCTGTAGCAGTTGGATAACGACAATCGGCCACGCGAGTTCGAACATCGGTCGCACCAGCCCACCGTCGGTGATAGAACTACTGGGCTGTGTGCTGGTCATCGTACTTTCGAAACGAAATAGGTCGATTTGAATATTTCGAATCGCAAACGGTTTGGTAATATATGCCGCTACTTTCCGGCGCGATAGTCGTCGAAGGAGCGATTGCGTCCCGAACTGACTCCCCACTAGCGGTCGAAATCGACGGACGAACGACGAGATTAAGAGGAAATTAAACAGTTCCTAATCGGATATCAGTCGGTGTATCCCGTCGACGGCGGAGTCCAACGAGTGCCCTCTCCGCTCTCCTACGCCGATTCGTCCCTGTCGATCCGGGGTAACGACAGGACGGCCATCGCATTAGTCCGCGGATGTCCAACGGATAGAACCATTCGTTGTCGGTGTGATGCATAGAGAGACGAAGATATCTGCCGAAGAATTTGCAGTCGTGTAGGGAAAACCCAAACACTAATCGCAGTCGCTAAATAGTAGGCGAAAATTTTCGACATTAAATAATACGAATGACGTCCATAACAGATGCGTCTGTCGCCGTCGTTCACGGGACTGCGCTCGAACGAGGAGGGGGTGTTCAGGTAGCCGAGGAACTCGCTCGGGTCTTTGATGCGCCGCTATTTTTCGGTCTCTGTACGAAAGCCGTCGAAGACAGAATTTCCGCCGATATCGAACATCACCGACTCTTCCAAGGGATGGTTTCCAGATTCGTCCGCGAGAAACCGTTTCTCCGCAATCTGTATCAAATGGGAAAGTTCCAACACGTCCCACAGCTTCATGACTTCGACGTCATCATTCAATCCGACAACGGGACCAGTTGGTACGTTCCCCCGGAAGAGCAAGTGCTGATACGTTATGTGCACTCTCCACCAGGACCACTCTATCACCGGTTCCCGGAAGTCGGATACTCGAAGGTTACACAGCTAAGTGCGTTTATCTCTCGAATACTTCGCCAGCCCTATACACAGTTCCCGGACGTGCAAGTGGCGAATTCGGAAACGACCAAACGCCGGATGGAGAAGTATTTCAATATCAGCACCGAAGTAGTGTACCCTCCGGTCAACACTGGAAATTATACGCCGAACGAGCGCGAGGACTTCTATTTTACGCTATCTCGCCTCACAGAAGCAAAATCAGTCGACGACATTGTGAAGACGTTTACAAACCACCATCCGGAAAAGCAACTCATCGTCGGAGGAAGTGGACCGCAAGAAGAGTATCTACGGTCGATATCTGGACCAAACGTAGAGATTAGAGGGTGGTTGAGTGAAGAAGAGAAAAGCGGACTAATGGGTTCTTGTGCGGCAATGATCCTCAACTCGGGCAACGAGAGTTTCGGAATCGTCCCCATCGAAGCCTTCGCAAGTGGTGCCCCCGTCATCGCGCTCGACCAAGGACACACACGCTACCAGATAAGGGATGGCTGGAACGGTATTCTCTACTCGAAGGGCAGGCTCTCGGATGCGATCGACCGATTCGAGGAAGACGGAGTCGCGGCAACACCGTCCGAAATCGAACTGTTCGCGGAGCGTTTCAGCGTGGACAAGTTCCACGATGATTTCCGAGAAATTCTTCGACGCGTATTGGAATCGAACGATAGCTGTTCGTCGTGGAAAGAGGATGGCGAACCCGTATAAGCACTTCAGATACGCCGTCGCTGAACTTCGCACGAACTATGCGAACGAAGAGTGATATCGACGGCGAACTCATCCCCTTGTGTGTCGGTGGTCGATGCGATGTCTTGAAAGGAATCATCGTCAATCGAGTAGACGGCACCCACCAACCGACCACCAGACGACTCGTCACTCGATGCATCAACACCGACAATTGACGTGAATAATCGACGCTAGTACGCTACGACTGGAAGTACTGGATGAACTGCTGAACGGCGGCCACATCGATTCCGCGTTCCCGACCGATGTCGTCAATGACGCCCTTTTCCATTTTGCCGACGGAGTAGCGTAGAATCACCACGCCATAGGCGCCCAAAAACACGGTCATCACAACTGCTGCGGCGAAAAACTCGAGAGCGAATATCCGATCTATCGCATACACCCCAACAACTGTCACGGCACCCAATACCGCGGGGGGGACTAATGCTGCGAAGTCTGGAAGTATTTTGGCGTTGCGATACAGGAAGACACTGAACAGGATATTCAACAGCGAGTAGACGGTCGCCGTCGCAATCGCGGCACCAACAGCACCGAAACGAGGAACCAAGACGACGTTCAACGCGATATTCAAAATCGCGACACCCCCATTCAGAATCATAATCAGTTTGCTGTTCCCGATAGACGTGAGCGTATCCCCATTCGGCCCGGTGACGCCCTGAACGAAGAACCCGGCAGTGAGAATCATCAACGTGAGCGCCCCACCGGTGTATTGGGCACCGAACGTCCTGCGGATTATCGTCTCCGGGAACAACAACATCATGAGGAAAATGGGGAGTGTCATTATGAACACCCATTTTGTCACCGTTTGGTAGACGTCACGCATCGAATCGTCGTCGTTTTGAGAATGGAATTTCGAGATGACCGGCATCACCAGGAATCCAAACGAAGCGTTGAAGAGCGTAAGCAGTTGTGCGAGCGGGAACACCACGTTGTAGACACCAACAGAAGCGGTGTCACTTTTGATACCGAGAACCAGGGTGTCGATCGTACCGAGTTGGACAGCCATCGTGGAGGCAATCATTAGCGGGAAAGAGAATCGAAGTAGCTCTCTCGTTCGTGACCGTGAACCCCCTCTCAGTGAAAAGGGGAGGCGAACGACGAGATAGTAACTCGCAATGAGTCCAGTGATGACGAAACTTGCAAGATATGCAGATGCTACACCGGCCACACTAACCCCAACCGCGGCAACGAGGAGTACCGCGGCAAGACGCGTTACCGGGCGGGCAAAATTTTGGAGAAGAACTTTTGGGAATGGCGTCTGAAGGCCCTGCCCGGTTCCGATTGCAACACGGATTAGGGCGCTAAATGGCAGTGCAATCCCGACGAGTCGAAAGACGAACTCTGTGGAAGGGTCACTGAACACATCTACTGCCAGAAATGGGGCCAGAACGACCAAAGACGCTCCAGCAAGAATCGAAAGTGGGAGAGTAGTTTTGAATGCAACGAGAACAACGGCACGCTTCCCCGAGTCCGTCTCTGCCCGTGGAAGATATCGCGCAACCCCTCGATCGACTCCGAGCATGACGAACATTACGAGGAACGACAGTGTTGTAAATCCGAGCGCGATTGCACCGTACTGTGCAGGCGTGAGTAGTTTTGCAACGATAATTTTTGAAGAGAAGTTCGTAGCCATCTCAAGCAACATCCCGACAAATACCAAGACACCGCTAGAGAGAAGAACACTGCCAGTACTACGTGAGCTGTCAGCCATCAATTACCGTGGTTTCTCAAGCAACCCAAAAAGCATATCGTATCAATACCGCGAACAGGACCTTGTGAGCCGCAGAGACCTACAGATAGCCGAGGCTCTGGAGACGAGAGGCAACCGCATCGGGTTGGGCGGTTTCCGTAGACACGATCTCGCCGAAGGTCTTGGCGAAGAACGCCTCGGAATACTCTCTTGGGACGTCTTTCTCGGCGAGGAGCTCCTCGCTCGACGTCGAGACGGAATATTGGCTTGCGTTTCCGAGGCTGTCCCACCGATAAAGTATATCCTCGGTGTAAACGGCACGAACGCCACGTGTCCAAAAGTCTTTTCGGTCGCTTGGACAGTAGTAGACACCAAGTTTCTCTGCTGGAACAGCCGATTGGCTGATGTCCGGGACGTTCTCATTAGCAATGCCGGTAAGTAAGTCTGGGAACGACAACTGTGAAACGAGTTCATCCGTCGATTCCGTCGCGTTTCCGGGGGCGTTGATGATGAGACACGGAACGTGCAAAACCGGCGTTGAGAGCTCTCGATGGCCGAACGAATTTTCCGTCGGATATTGGAGAGCTTCCCCGTGGTCGGCAGTGATAACGAACGTCGTCTCTCCCTGTGTTCGTTCCTGAACCGTATCGACGAATCGACTGACGCGCCGGTCGAGATAGTCGACCGCGGCTTCGTACACATTCCGATAGTTCTCGAGGTACTCTGTATAGTCGTCTGCTGGGCCATCACAGACAGCCCAGCTGTCCTCTTTCCCGGAGTACCATCGATTCGGAACGGTACTGTCCCATCCGCGTACGCTTTCCAGTGGCCCGTGCGCTTCGAGGACGTTTATGAACAAGAAGAACTCTTCTTTCGTCTGGGAGACCACGTCGACCGCTTTGTCAAAGACGCTGTTGGCGCCATAGTCTCGAATTCTGGGGAAGGGAGTTCCCTGGAGCGTACTGTTGAGTTTCGCCATGAACCCGTTTGCGATGCTTTGATAGAGGACACCGTTTTTGTTCGCTTCGTTTAGATATGTGAGATATTTGTCGAGTCCTTCTTCGGTCGTTTCGTCGAGAAAATCAGAGATATTGATGCCGTCAGGGAACCATGCAGTTTCTCCGTTGAGAGTAGTGTATTGGTCAAAGAACGACCCGAACCCCAGTTCATGAGACAGGAACCCCGTATTAGCACTGACACCGAGACGCTGGTGCGGCAAATCACTGAACACCGTGTCCGCTATGTCGAGGTGTCTGTAGCTTGTATTCTTACTGTGTACTCCGTGTCGATGCGGGAGCACGCCTGTAAGCATCGATGCGTGGCTCGGCAAGGTGTAGTGGCTCGCCGCATAGCAACGGTCGTAGGAGATATCCGCACGGCGCTGGAGCCGAGTTGCATACTCATCGAAGGTATCTTTTCGGACGGTATCCAGAACGAGGAGAACGATGTTTCTACTCATGCTCTTAGTCCTCCTGCGTGTTCCACGCGGAGTCCCATGTGACGTTCTCTCGGATAATCTCTGCTGGAGACCCTCCGACGAGCACACCGGGCGGAACGTCTTCTGTCACAACGCTGTTACTGGCAACAATCGCACCCTCACCAATCGTGACCCCCTTTGTAACCGTGGTGCTGTGTCCGATCCAAACGTTGTCCCGGATACGAATCGGGGCCGTTGTCGATTGCGGCTCGGTGTTGTGGTAATGTTGGTGTCGATCCGTATCCAAGAGCGAGATATCCCAAGACAGAGCACAATAGTCACCGATAGAGATGGTATCCTCACACAGAATTTTGGCATTCGCCGTGATAGACGACTCACCCATCGAAAAGTCCCCCTCGACGTGAAGAACGGACCCACAGCCGATGTTTGCGAGCCGACCGTCACACGTGACCGAAACTTCACCTTCCGCGGGAACAGACAGTTTTCCCCGTACCATCTCCGGATGAGATATCCCGGGAGTATTCACGCCCATTGCAAGGTATCCATCGATATGTGCATCCCCCTCCGTCTGCGGTACGACTACGTTTGGATGGAGGAGGAGACGGTCTACTGACCCTGCGAGTTTCCGTGAGTAGTACATCGACCGAAGCACTCCTCGAACGCCGAGGATAGCTGCTTTCTCGCGGAACACATCGGACTGAAGGGCGTGTGTAAGCTTGGAGAGAGTCATACTTTGTATCCTAAATCAGTCAGACGGTCGTTCACGACCTGTTCGTCGACGTCGGTCCGCGACACGCCGTCGTCCGTAATAGTACGTCGGTCTCGGTCAACGACTGCCCACGGGACGTTGACCAACTGTGGATGGCGGAGGTTCGGTGGATGGTCGTATCCGCGAATCGGGAACGGTTTTTGCCATTCGCCGAACATTTCACCGTGGTCACTCGTTACAACGGTCTTACCGTCCAGTTCCTCGATGAGCTGCTGGGCGTGGTGCCACACGTAGTGAAGGTTGTAAGTGTATGCCTCCCAGACTGCCCCCTTGTCTACCTTCCCATCTTTGAGTGGCTTTCCCGGATGGAAATCTGCATCCACTTCAGACGGGTCTTTCAACGAGCCATCTCGATTCCCGATGTAGGGCGCGTGTGGCTGGAAATAGTGGACGAGAAGACGCTTTTCCGGGTATTCTTCTGCCATCCGTTTCGCATGAATATTGAGCGTCTCTGCATCAACCGGCCTACTGTTATCGGCGCCGGTGTCCTTGATAACGTCTGATTCAACGATGGTTTCGACGGACACATCGAATTTTTTCATCCATATATTTTCCACATGGTGAAAAGAATCTTTCGCAAACTTGGAGACCCACGGATTCGCACTCACATAGACGGTATCACCGAATTTCTTGCCCGTGAAGTTCTCTTGTATCCACTCGGGTGTAGCAGAGCCTTGTGAGCGAACGACTCGATATTCATCGAACTGATCGACCCCGATCTCCGTTTCAAAGATGTCTCTCCGGCAGGCATCGATCAACACGAGGTTATCCCAGTCTTCATCCATGACCTCGATCCCATCGTCACCATAGAGACGTGACTGGGTCGGACCGATGAGGTAGTCTTGCAGCCGTTGCCGCCACCACCATCGGTCGGAGTAGTTTTTCCGTATCTCCGAAAGGGCGTAATTGATGAAGTCGATCATGGCAGCGTTATTCGGCGTAGCCGAGATCGCGCAGGCGCTCGTTGACCTCTGTCCTATCGACGTTCGTTGCCTGAATCCCGTCGTCAATAATTTCGGGACGGTCGCCCGAGTCGATAACCGCCCACGGAACGCGAGTGATCGCTGGGAGGCGGAGAGCTCGGGGGTGAGCATACCCACGGATTGGGAACGGCCAGAGACGTTCACCGAACAGTTCCCCGTGGTCGCTCGTGATGACCGTTTTGCCGGGGAGCTCATGCGCGACTTCGAGTGCGTGTTCCATCACGTATTCAAGGTTCTCCCGGTATGCCCTCCAGACCGCTTCCTTGGTAGTTTCTCCGCGCTTGAGCGGCTCACCGGGGTGAATCGTTTCTGCGTTCTCTTTTTCCGTCCCATCAGGGTTCCCGACGTAGGGCGCGTGTGGCTGGAAGTAGTGAGCAATCAGGCGTTTGTTCGGACGTTCTTCAGCCGCTTGGAGAGCTTTTGCGTCGACTTTGTCAGCCGTAATCGTAGCGCCGAAGTCGAATCCGAGTTCCTCGAGGACTTCGACTTCAGCAATTTCCGTCTGAAGGATATCGTGCTCGTCGAGCCAGATGTTGTAGATTTGATTGAACGAATCGGGAGCGATCTTCGATACCCAGGGGTTGGCGCTTACGTATGCCGTGTCCCCAAATTTACGACCTTCGAACGTTCGCTCCATCCATTCGGGAGTTGCAGAGGCTTTTGAGGTGACCACCCTGTAGTCGTCGAATTGGGTCAAGTCTACGGTGTCCTCGAAGATGTCTGCACGACAAGCGTCGATTACGAGAAGACTATCCCAGTCTTCTTCCATCACATCGATGCCGTCGTTACCGTAGACGCGTTGTTGGACGGGACCAACAACCCTATTTTCGAAGCGCATGTGCCACCAGTAGCTGTCGTCGTAGTTCTTGCGAACCTCGTTGAAAATGTATGATAATTTATCAATCATTGTAAGAGAGGTTGGTTATTGGTTATCCAAACCAACTAGGGGCTTAATAATGTTTTGAGCTTCCTCATAGAAGCGTTACACACCAAATTCGTTAACGTAGCCTTCCAGCACCTCTCGTGAGATATCCACTCCAGTAATTTCGAAGCGAAGAGAGACGGCCGAGAAGTTTCCACCGGAGTACAATACACTGTTCCAACCATCCGTGGTTTGGCGGTTGCATGCCTGTCATCGAAGGCGATCATCGGGGGCCACTTACCGACGTCTCGATTGGAGTGATAACCGAAACTTTCGTTGCCCGAATTCGGGATAAATGCACTATAGAACACAGTGATTGTCGTTTCTCGTCTTCGCTTACCCAGCCTCGATTTTCGACGTGAGCACCGCAATAGCCTCGAAGGTGCTCACGGCGACTCGATGGTCATCGTTTCAGCTTCGCAATCGCGCTGGCGGGTGTGGGACCGGACGCGAAACGACCTTCCTCGTTTCTGGCGACCCACTCGTCACGGGAGATTTGACGGACCGATGCGCATCGGGCGGGATTTCGAACCGCGTACTCGGGATGGCACTGGAAGGGCATACGCCACCCACAGCGGCCGAAAAATTAAGTAATTGGCAGCTACGAACCGAGTAGCGCCCCCCTGAAGCACGATATCAACGAGTAGGAACGGCGTTATCCGGGGGGAATCTGGGGTTCACAGAGGTCACAAAATGCGCGGGCGTGACGGGTTTTGAACTACCTGAAGGCGCCTCCTCGCCCCCGGTGAGACTGCCTCTTCCGTACCTCAAATCCGTCCTGGAATCCGGTTTCGACTCACCGACGTTCGCCGAAACCGATACGGGCGCGACGGGATTTGAACCACGTCCAGACGTTCCGGGTCACTCACATTCGTTCGTTTCCCGGGCATGCGACTGGTCTGCTGAAAAACCGCGTGCCGGTTCGCTCGCAGTTACACCGCTCGCTGTACGGGCGCGACGGGATTTGAACCACGCCCGAGAACCCGCGCTCCGCGCGGAACCTCGGTCTCCTTCAGAATCCGTCCCGGAGTCCGGTTTCGACTCACCGACGTTCGCCGAAACCGATACGGGCGCGACGGGATTTGAACCCGCGACATCTTGGTCCGGAACCAAGAACTCTGTCCACTGAGCTACGCGCCCTCAGTCTTTCGTTTGCCCACGAGGGCTTTAGTTTTGTGTCTGCGTCAACCGTCACCGTCGCTACTCGATGGTGGCGGTCGTCGTCGGACATCGATTCCACGAGAGCCATACCGCCCGTTGGGATATGAACGACGTGAATAAGAGGGAAAGTCGGCTCTACGGGTGAAATCGTGGAGAAACGAACGGGATGGTGTTTACGGCGTTTCGTTCGTCTCGACGCTGATGTCCGCCTGCGGATAGGCGGTACAGGAGAGGAAGTATCCGTTGTCGAGTTCCTCGTCGCTCAGTGTGTCGTTGTTGCTGTGAACGATGTCGTCGGGTTCGCCCTCCGCGATGCGGGCACCACAGGACAGGCACTGACCCTCCCGGCAGGAGTACGGTAGGTCCCAGCCTTCGTCCTCACCCGCTTCGAGGATGGTTTCGTTGCTGGCGACTTCGATGGTTTCGCCTTCGTTGACGTACTCGACTTCGAAGTACTCGACTTCGTCCTCCGGGATGGCAGACGGGTCGAAGCCCGTATCCTCTTCCTCTTCACCCTCACCCGCGAGTTCGCCTTCCGCACCGCCGCCGATGGCGACAGCACCGCCGCCGCCGATGGACCGGTTCATCGGTTCGGGGAAGTCGGTTTCGGGAACGCTCGCCGCTCGTCGGTCGAGCACTTCTTGGGAGATGTCGTCCGCGATTCGCCACTCGGTGCCCTTCGTGTAGTGCAGAGCCACCACGACGAGGGCGAGTAGTAGCCCGAGTCCCAGACCCAGTTCGTTTACCATATGGCGGTGGCTACGGAACGGTGGTTTAACAGCATTGTGATTGACGCGGATGCGCGAGAGCCGTCCACCCCGGAATGAGAACACAGTTACGTCGTTCCGCACCATCTGAGATCCCATGTTCCGTGAGCTTCTCCTCGATCGAACGTTTGGCCATCCGACCGGACTCCTCGGACGACTCGGCGGGAGGGTGATGTCCCGGTCGAAAGGGGAGTTCGTCGGATGGATCGTCGACGAACTCGAACTCGACTCGACCGAGCGCGTCCTCGAAGTCGGCTTCGGACCGGGCGTCGGAATCGAACGGTTCGCCGAAGCCGTCTCCGAGGGGTTCGTCGCCGGAGTCGACCCGTCCGCAGAGATGCTCGATCAGGCGCGGAAACGAAATGCGGCTGCAATCGAAGCGGGGGTGGTCGACCTCCGACGCGGCTCCGCGGACGACGTTCCAGCCGATGACCACGTTTTCGACGCCGCGGTGACGATGAACTCCATGCAGACGTGGGCTGACCCGATGGACGGTCTGCGGGAACTACATCGTGTCCTGAAACCTGGCGGTGCCGTCGCGGTCGCGTTCACTCCCCACAGCGGCCAGTCACGGGACGAACTCGCGGGGTTACTGACCGAAGCCGGATTCGAGAACAAAAAAATCGATGACTGCGAGTGGGGGTTCTGTGCGTTCGCCGAGGCGTGAACGCGGAATGCCGCGACGTGTTACTCCCGTTTGACTTCGTGCCGACCGAAGCCGTACCGAAGCCGGTTCGCCAGTCGCCGCGAGAAGCGACCTTCAGCGCGCGCGCGGCTACCGAACCGCTCGGAGAGCGCCTCGTAGATGAGCGGCACCGGAACCTCCTGTTCGAGCGCCTCCTGTACCGTCCACGTCCCCGTCGAGCCGCCCGCGATGTGGTCGGCGACGTCGCCTAAGTCGGTGCCCTCCTCGCGGAACGCCTCCTCGCAGAGTTCCAGGAGCCACGAGCGGATGACCGCGCCGTTGTTCCACGTCCGGGCGACGGCCTCCAAATCGAGGTCGTACCGTCCCTCGTGGAGCAGTTCGAAGCCCTCGCCGTAGGTCTGCATCAGCGCGTACTCCACGCCGTTGTGGACCATCTTGACGTAGTGGCCCGACCCGGACTCGCCCATCCGGTCGTGGCCGTCCGGACCCGTTGCCACGGCGTCGAACACCGGCGTCAGTTCCTCGTAGGCCCACTCCGGGCCGCCGACCATGAGCGAGAAGCCGAGTTCGGCACCCGCCGGGCCGCCGCTCGTCCCGCAGTCGAGGTACGCCGCCGAAGTGGTCTCCCCGCGGCGGACGGAATCCTCGAAGTAGGAGTTCCCGCCATCGACCACCACGTCGTCGTCGTCGAGGTACGGTTCCAAGTCTTCGAGCGCGGCGTCCACGGGGTCCCCGGCGGGCACCATCAACCAGATTCGTTTCTCCTCGCCCAGTTTCTCGGCGAGGTCGGCGACCGAATCGGCCGGTTCCGCACCCGCTTCGGCCGCGGATTCGACCGCTTCCCCGGCCACGTCGTAGGCGACGATGTCGTGTCCGGCATCCAACGTTCTATCCACTACGATTCGACCCATTCGCCCCAATCCGATGACGCCCAGTTGCATGGGAGTAGGTGCAGGTGGGGGAGAGGTAGGGATTGCGGTTCCGGTCGCGGGTCAGGTCGCGGCAGAGTTTCACGCCGTCCCGATACTCTCAGCGTTCATCGCGAACCGTGTGACGATTCGTGCGATTTGTGGCTGGAGCGTCCGTTAAAGAAGTTCTTTGAACCCATTCGACGGGTTTCCGTCGTCTCGCGTCCTATCGTCGTCGGTTATCCCATGGGAGGAACGATGGCGACTCCGAGGAGAATGCCACCGATGAGAAAGGCGAGAAGGACAAGCAGAACTGTCTTCCGAGTTGTTGTATCCATATATAAAAATAAAACCAACGAGATAGCATATAGAATTTTTTCATAGAGAACAGTTAGTTACCGATAGTAGACAGGTGGTTGGGTTCGTGGAAACGGAGCGGCGACTGTCGGAAGCGATATTTTTCCAACGCACATCCGCCTCGATGGCGACGATACCGATCCCTTCGTTGCGCCGCTCAGGTGTGTGGACGTGTTCGCGGGGGAAGCGAATCGGGCGGCGCGGGAACCGGACAGCGGATAGATATCACATGCGAGGATGCTTGTGCTCCATTTTTCATCCGAGCCAAACAAATAACAAGGCGGAGGATGAGTAGGTGGTATGGACGAGGATAGAATCGTTTGGCGACTAAATCTGATTATCGTTCTCCTCTGTGGTATCACTGTTTTCGTGGCGATACCGTACCTCCAGTTCCTCCTCAACCGCTTCCCGAACTTCCTCTTCGCGGTCATTACCGCGCTCGCAACCATGGGCGGGCTCGTTCTCCTCCGGACGTATCGGACCGTTCGGAGTTGATTTACGCGAGAAATGGACGGGAACCTTTATCAGCGACCACACGCAGAGTCACAAGTATGAGCGCGATGGTGTCGGTAGTACGTCTCTAGCGCAGACGACGAGCCGATCGTGTTTCTCACCGATTCACCATTCAGCGACAGCAATTTGCAGCCATGACTGACGTTCCAAGCGATTACGAACCAGAGCGTATCGAGCAAAAGTGGCAGGAGGAGTGGCAAGACTCCGACGTGTACACACCGGACGGTGATTTGGAGTACGTCATCGACACGCCGCCGCCATACCCCACTGGAAGGCTCCACATCGGACACGGACTCCAGTGGAGTTACATCGACTTCGCGGCGCGCTATCACCGCCTGCAGGGCGAGGAAGTCCTGTTCCCGCAGGGATGGGACTGCCACGGCCTGCCGACGGAAGTGAAAGTCGAGGAGAACCACGACATCCACCGGACGGAGGTCTCCCGCGAGGAGTTTCGCCGACTCTGCATCGAGCACACCGAAGAGCAGATAGACTCGATGAAGGAGACGATGAACGAGTTGGGGTTCTCCATCGACTGGAACGCCGAGTTCCGAACGATGGACCCCGAATACTGGGGGAAGACCCAGCGCTCGTTCGTCGAGATGGAAGACTCCGTCTACCGCGACGAACACCCCGTCAACTGGTGTCCGCGCTGTGAGACGGCCATCGCGGACGCGGAGGTCGAAAACGAGGATCGGACGGGGACGCTCTACTACGTCACGTTCGACGGCGTGGACAACGATGATATAGAGATCGCAACCACGCGCCCGGAACTCCTCGCGGCGTGTGTCGGCATGGCCGTGGACCCCGAGGACGAACGCTACGCCGACCGAATCGGCGAGACGTTCGAAGTCCCGCTGTTCGGACAGGAGATCGAACTCGTCGGCGACGACGACGTGGACGGCGAGTTCGGAACCGGTGCGGTGATGATCTGTACGTTCGGGGACAAACAGGACGTCGACTGGTGGGCCAGACACGACCTCGACCTCCGTCCCGTCTTCACGGAGGACGGCCGTCTGAACGAACTCGCCGACGAGTTCGAGGGCCTGACTATCGACGAGGCCAAGGCGGACGTCGCCGACGCCCTCGCGGAGGAGGGGTACCTGAACGACTCGGAGCCGACCGAACAGTCGGTCGGTACCTGCTGGCGGTGTGACACCCCCATCGAAATCCTCTCGAAGGAACAGTGGTTCGTCGAGGTCGAACCGGACGAAATCATCGAGAAGGCGAAGGAAGTCGAGTGGATTCCAGAGCACATGTACTCCCGCCTCGAAGAGTGGGCGGACGGCATGAGTTGGGACTGGGTTATCTCCCGCCAGCGCGTGTTCGCCACGCCGATTCCAGCGTGGGAGTGCGAGGAGTGCGGTCACTGGCACATCGCCGACATCGAGGAACTCCCGGTCGACCCGACGGAATCTGGCCCCGCAATTGGCGACTGTCCCGAGTGCGGTGGGGATTCGTGGGTCGGTGAAACCGACGTGATGGACACGTGGATGGACTCGTCCATCACGCCGCTGCACATCAGCGGATGGCCCGAGAACATCGAACTGGACGAGTTCGAACCGGTGGCGCTCCGTCCCCAGGGGCACGACATCATCCGAACGTGGGCGTTCTACACGCTGCTCCGCGTCGGCGAACTCACCGGCGAGCGGCCGTGGGACGAAATCCTCATCAACGGCATGGTGTTCGGTCCGGACGGCAACAAGATGAGCAAGTCGCGGGGCAACGTCGTCACGCCGACGGACGCCGTGGACGAGTACGGTGCCGACTCGGTTCGGCAGGCGCTGGTCCTCGGCGGACAACCCGGAAGCGACGTGCAGTTCCAGCCGAAGGAAGCGACGTCCGCCTCGCGGTTCCTCACCAAAATCTGGAACATCCTCCAGTTCTCGGAGAACCACTTCGACGAAAACACGCCGGAAATTAGCGACCCGGCGTACCGCGACGCGGACCGCTGGATTCTCTCCCGACTGTCGCACACCGCCGAAAGCGTGAGCGAGGACATGGAGCGGTATCGCTACGATAGGGCGCTTCGAACGCTCCGGGAGTTCGCCTGGGAGGACCTCGCGGACGACTACCTCGAACTGGTGAAGGGTCGCCTCTACGAGGGACGGCCGGGCGAGCGAAACGCCGCACGTCACGCGCTGTACACGTGTGTCTCCTCGGTCGTTCGCATGCTGTCTCCCTTCTCGCCCTTCTTCAGCGAGGAGGTCTACAGCTACCTCCCCGGAACCGAAGAAAGCGTCAATCTGGCCACGTGGCCGGACGTCGAGATGCACGACGACGAGGCCGAACTCGCGGGCGAAATTATCGCCGAGGTTGCGAGCGAGGTCCGAGCGTGGAAATCCGACGAGGGAATGGCCCTCAACGGCGAACTCGACCGCATCGAACTGTACGCCGACGCGGAGCGCCATCCCGACACCTACGACCTGAGCGAAGCGGTGAACGGCCCGGTCTACCTCGAAGAGGGACGACCGAACGTCGAACTCGCGCCGGTCGACGTCAGCCCCGACCACTCGTCCATCGGGCCGAAGTTCCGCGACAAGGCGGGTGCGGTCGTCGGTGCGCTCGAATCGACGGACCCCGCCGAACTCAAAGCGCAGTTGGACACCCACGGAGAAATCACGCTGGACGCCGCGGGAGAAGAGGTCACTCTCGACGGCGACTGGGTGGAAATCGAAGAGGAGTACCGCGCCGAGGGCGGCGAAGAAGTCGAAGTGCTCGAAACGGAGCACGCGACGGTTCTCGTCTTCCCGTAGAGGGGGCGCATCCGACGAGCCGTCGTCTTTAGGTTCCGATCCGTCGTACCCCGATTGGGGGTAGAATCATGCCAATCAGTGACATTGCTTCGATGGAAGTCATCACCGCCAAGGAAGAGACCGACCTCGTGGACATCGCGTCGATGATGAGCGAGGAGAACGTCGGGTGTGTTCCAATCGTCGACGGGGAACGTCCGGTCGGTATCGTGACGGACCGAGAAATCGCGCTCTCGCTCGCCGACGAGGCCGACGCATCGGGCCGAACGGTCGGCGACGTGATGACGAGAGACCCCATCACGATAGACGCCGACGCCAGCGTTCACGACGCCATCGAACGGATGGAGGACGCCGACATCCGTCGAATACCGGTCGTGGAAGACGAGGAGTTGGTGGGAATCGTCACGCTCGACGACGTGCTCGTCATGCTCGCGGACGAGATGGACGACGCCGCCGACGTCATCGAGGAGCAGACGCCGCGCTTTTGAATCACCGGAACTTTTCCTTCGCTCCGCGACTGGCGTGGTATGGACGACCGAGTTCACGAACACGCGGAGGTACTGGTCGACTGGAGCGCGCGAATCGAGGACGGCGACGACGTCGTCGTCGTCACGGACGAGGGAGCACACGACCTCGCCGTCGCGGTCGGCGAGGCGGTCGGAAAGCGAAACGCGAACCTGCTGACGGTGTACAACTCCGGAGAGGTCGAGCGCGCGTACCTTCGCGCACACGACGGGGAGTTCGACGAGAACCCGGCACCCGAACTGGCGATGTACGAGAACGCCGACGTGGTGCTTCGCCTCGTGGGGAGTACGAACACGACGGCACAAGCGGACGTACCGGGGGAGACGAAACAGGCGTACAACAAGGCGCGGATGGATATCCGAAAAGCCCGACTCGACGCGGACTGGGTTTCGACGCTCCACCCGACCCGCGCCTACGCACAGCAGGCGGGGATGGCCTACGAGGAGTACCAAGACTTCGTGTACAACGCCGTCCTCCGCGACTGGGAGTCGCTGGCCGACGAGATGGCGACGATGAAGACGCTACTGGACGAGGGAAGCAAGGTCAGAATCGTCAAGGAGAACACCGACCTCACGATGTCCATCGAGGCGCGAACCGCGGTCAACAGCTGTGCGACGGTGGCCTACGACTCGCACAACCTCCCAAGCGGCGAGGTGTTCACGGCACCGTACGCGACCGAGGGGGAGGTGTTCTTCGACGTGCCGATGACCCTGCAAGGGAATCGCATCCAAAACGTCCACCTCACGTTCGAGGACGGCGAAGTCGTCGATTTCAGCGCCGAAACCGGTGAGGACGAGTTGGCAGACATCCTCGACACAGACGAAGGCGCACGCAAACTGGGCGAACTCGGCATCGGCATGAACCGCGGCATCGACCGCTTTACCGACAGCATCCTCTTCGACGAGAAGATGGGCGATACGGTTCACCTCGCGGTCGGACGCGCCTACGACGCCTGCCTTCCCGAAGGAGAGACGGGCAACGAGAGCGCCGTCCACGTCGACATGATAACCGACATGAGTGAAGAGTCGCGGATGGAAGTGGACGGCGAAGTCGTCCAACGAAATGGCACCTTCCGGTGGGAGGACGGGGTCGAGGAGTAGATTCGAGGATTCGTGCCGTGAGCGAGTGAAACGAGCGAGCGGAATTTTTTGGTGTCTCCGTGAGCGAAGCGAACGGATGGCTCGTCAGAGTACTGCTCTGACGGTGCAGGTTTTTGCGAGGAGCGGTCAGCGAAGCTGACCCAACGAGTAAAAAAGTGCAATGTGGACCTTCCGGTGGGAAGACGGGTTCGAAGGGTAGGTTCGAGAATTTGGAAGACATGTTCGAGAAGTTGTACCGCGAGCGAGTGACCGAGCGAGCGGGTGGTTTTTGGCGCGGCCTTACTTCCACCAGTCGCTCCGTCGGTCGTGTGCGGACGCGTGCAGGAACGGGGGTGCGAGTTCCGACTCTTCGAGCGCGAATCCGTATCCCAGCCAGTAGCCGACGTACCAGCCGACGGCATCGGTATCGACGCCGGAAATCGAAATCGTCAGCCGGTCGTACTGCTCCAGCACGGAGTCGCGGTCCGGGTCGGTTCCGCGGACGCCGCCGCAGGAACCGCTCGACCCCGGATTGCACGGGAGCGTATCGGGGAAGCGAATCAGAACGTCGGCGGCCGAGCGGTCGTCCGTGAAGGTAAACGAGACGTTCGACGGGACGGTTCCGTCCGCGCCGTCGGCGTAGTAGTCGAGCGCGTGGCGGACCTGCTCTTTCACGGCCGGTCTATCGTCCGTCTGGCCGAGGTAGACGGTGAGCGACGCGTCCGCCCACGGGAGGTTGCGCTCGCTCGCGTCCGGCAGCGGGCGGGACGCGAGCGCGGCCTCGGCGGCCATGATGGATTGCGGGGCCGAGCTGTGATTCAGACCGAGGGTGTGGCCGAGTTCGTGTTTCAGGATGAGAGTCGTCGATTCGTTCGAGAACGAATCGTCCACGTCTATCTGCATGGGCCGGGATATCTGTGCGGCCTCGGTGATGTACGGCGCACAGCCGACGGCGTGGTCCACTCGGGGACAGCTCTCGACGGAATCGACGAAGTTGATAACGAGGTCCGGGTTCTCGGCGTCCGGGACGAGTTCGTACTGAATCGAGTACCCCGCGTACTCCGCGCTGTGGCGCTCCCAGTAGTCGAGCGCGCGCCGAACGTCGTCTGTATACCCACGCGTGCCGTCGCTCGTCTTGATAGCGACCGTCACCGGACCACCCCACGGATTCGAACGGTCCGCGACCGTTCCCCTTTCCGTTGCGGTTCGCGTTCCCTGCATCGTCGGGCGGTCAGTCGCGGTGTGTGTCGTCGTTCGGTCGAACTGTGCACCGGCACAGCCCGCGAGAACGAGACAGACGACGAGCATGAGCGCGCGCCAGTTCATTGGTACAGTTTCGGTTCGTCGTACTATCAAACCTTCCGCCTTCGGAAACCGCGGGCGAAACAAACGATCCACGCGAGAGATATTTAGACAGACCCTAATCGCGTATTTTTCACGCGACTATCGAAGGGTAATCACGGATTGAACGAGTATGTCAGACATTTCCAATCATTCCATAGAACGTTTCAAACCGACTGTCAATCGTTTAGAACCGTTCAATCCGTTATTTTGCTGTTGAAACGAGAAACTGTGCATAACCATCGTTCTTACTTATTGGTGGTGGAATCATTGTCCGAAGCGGGCAGCATGACGTACATCAAAGCAAGCGCCGCCTTGGCGGTCGTGGCAATAGAAATACTCGCTGGGGTCGCATTACTGGCAGTCGCGTTCGGAATATGAATGATGGCTGAGGGGAGTAAGCCCCCTTCTGTTCGACCCAGTATTCGGCTCAGCGTCCGAACCATCTCCGGACGAGGTCCGGAGGCGCGTCGGAGTGTATCCGACGGCGCGTCCGGGCTACCAATATGGCACGGACTTGCACCAGCAAGGATTCACCGTTCCATCCATTCTTCGCGGTCACCGCACTGACAGCGCCAGCACGGTCGCGTGATGGCGATACCATCACGCTTCCCTCGGTGGGTTAACTTCCTTCCCTTACGGGTCGGTTCGCACACCTCATCGGTCGCGCGAAGCGGTCTCGTTTCTGTTCCAGAGCCAGTGGTCTCCCACTCCGGACTTGCGTCCGGTTGCCTACCCGGCTGGTGGGGGGACTTTCCTCACGTAGGTACCGGAAATCGATACCGTCCGCACGCGACGAGCGCCGCGTGCACCGCGGAAACCGGGCTCCCTCTGCCGAAGAAAACTAGCCGTTGCACGCGTTTAAGCCGTTCGATACTGGTAGTCACGTCCCCTTAAAGCTGGCCAGATTGAAGGGAAGCGTTGAAGATGTTTCTGTGCATAAGCTACCTGTATGTCTGAGGCACAGGCAGTAACCCTCACCTACGAGGATGGCACGCGCGCGGTCGAACTCGCACGGGAGGCCGTCAATTCCTACGTTATCAACGGACAACGAGAACAACCGGGAAGCATGCGAGAGGCGTTCTACGCACGCACCGGCGTCTTCGTCCGGCTCGAATCCACCCGTGGTCGTGGAAGCCTACGCGGGTGCGCAGGTGCCTACGACACGAGCGAACAGTTAGGGCACGCAATCGTCGACTCGGCCATCGCGGCCGCGAGCGGAGATTCGTGCGGGTCGGAGATCGAACCCGCCGAGTTGTCGAATCTCAACATCTCCGTGTTCATCGTCGAGGACACCACGTTGTCGAACGACCCGGCAAACGACATTCGGCTCGGACGACACGGAGTCGCCGTCGAAGGTCGCGGCGGCGAAGCGTGGATGTATCCGACGCTTCCGGTCGAGCACAACTGGAGCAAATTCGAGTATCTCGACCGAACCTGTCGAAAGGCGGGTCTCCCCCACGGCGCGTGGGAAGACGACGACGTGATGGTGACCATCGTCGACGGACCGGTGTTCCGAGAGCGAGAGCCGGAAGGGAGTATCGAGCGAATTTAAACTTCGACCGCTGTCGCGTCTTCGATAGCCCGCCGAGCAGCGGCATCGATATCGAACTCCCGCACCAGTTCACCGTCGCGGATCAGCGGCCGAAGCAGTTGTTCGCCCGATGCCTCGTGTCGCGCAAGACCGACGTGATGGCCGCCATCGGCGGTTCGATAGACTTGTTTTCGACCGGAGAGTTTGCCGCGCTTCGAAATCGGTTCGCCGTCCACTTCCACGATGTCGAGCGCGAAATCGACCGGTTCCGCGTTGCTGATGTAGCTCCCGACGCCGAAGCCGTCGGCGATGCCATCGAGTCGTCGGAGTTCGTTCGGTCCGAGACCGCCGCTGGCGAAGATGTCCACGTCCTCGAAGCCGTGCGAATCGAGTTCCCAGCGGAGTTCCCGAAGGATGTGCTCGAAGTCGCCGCGCCGCGACCCCGTGGTATCGATACGAACGCTGTCTAAATCGTCGCCGAGCGCGTTCACCGCGCGGAGTACCTCGTCCTTTTCGTCCGAGAAGGTATCACAGAGCGCGACCCGCGGCACGTCCTCGCCGACGGCGGCGTCGAACGCGCGCCACGCGTCCTCCTGATTGCCCGCACCGAAACAGAGCATCAGCGCGTGGGGCATGGTTCCGCCGGGTTCCCGTCCGAGCACCTCGCCCGCGGCGACGTGCGAAAAGCCGTCCAGACCCGCGATGAGGGCGGACCGTTCGACGACAGCCGCGATGGACGGGTGGACGTGGCGCGCGCCGAAGCTCAGGACGGTCGAGTCTGGGGCCGCGAGTCGCGCTTCGAGCGCGTTCGTCGCCATACCGGACGCGTGCGAGAGGAACCCCAACAGCGAGGTTTCGTACCGCGCGAAGTCGAGGTAGTTCCCCTCGATGGACATGATCGGCCCGCCGTCAAACAGCCGCCCCTCGGCCATCGCGTCCACGTCTATCGGGAGTCCTTCGAGGAGGTACGCCGCGTCTTTCACGCCGGAAAGGAGTTCGAACTCGCCGGTCGGGAACTGGTCGGCGGTCACTTCGGCGACGACGTGCGGGTTCTTCCCGGCGGCTTCGAGCGTCGTCTCTGTGCGAAGGAAATAGGCGTCCGTCGCGGTTCCGTCTCGAATCGACTCCTCGGGAACCACGTCGAATCGGTCGCTCACGCGAACCACCTGTCTTGCATATCGGGGGTATCCCCCGCGAGAGAGAAAAAGAACCGGATTCGTCGGTGTCGAGGGAAACGCGGAATCTACGACGCCGCGTTGCCGTGGACGTTCGAGAGGTCGGAAACCGTCGGCGCGTTCACGATGACGACGGTGTTGCCGTTCTGTCGAACCGAGAAGGCGTCACCGAAGCCGGTGCTGTCGGGCACCGTCCACGTGTTCTGCTTTCCGTCGACCCGCTTTGCGTGGTGGTAGTTGAGCAACTTCTCGTACGCGTCCACGAACTCGCGGGCGTCCTTCTTCGAGTCCCACTTCGTCTTGAAGACGTAGCCGGTCTCGTTGTTGCCCGCGTCGTCGTTCGTGTAGACGGCGATTTTGTCGCCGTCCCACCCGTTCGTGGGTTTGCTCTGATAGTTGAGCGGGTCCACTTTTTGCATCTGGCCGTCCGCGTTTCGGTTGAAGAAGTTCCGTGACGGGATTATCTCCGTTTTCCCCTGGCTCTCGAAGTAGGGATACATGAACATGGCGAAGAGGCCGGTTTCGCCGACCTCGCCGTAGTTCGGTCGTCCCTCCGGCTGGAGGCGCGTCCAACCGTCGCTCGTCGAGTCCCGCACCGAAACCGCGGACGGTTCGTCCTTCTGGTACTTGTCCGGGTGGATAATCTGCTCCGTACTGGCGGGCGGATTGGAGTAAACGTCGTTGACGCCCTCCCAACCCGACTGGTTGCGAACGTGGCGCACGAAGACGGGGCCGTCACTGTAGGGCTGATATTTGATGAGGTACGGCCCGTAGTTGGCGAGTCCACCGCCGCTTCCGCCCTGCTTGGTGTCGGAGAAACACGTCCCTTTCCACTCGTTTTTACACCGCTCGTCGTAGAGATATTGGACGTTGTTGGCTTCACCTTCGAGCAGGCCGTCCACGGCATTGTGCCGTTCGCGGGTGGTCTGGTCGAACGAGGAGAGGTTGAAGTGCTGGTCCTGAAGCGCGTGCGTGAGTTCGTGGGCGAGCGTGCTCTCGCTCACGTGCAAGTTCTCGTTGTTATTCGAGACCAACACGATGGAATTCTTCGACGGACTGTAGAAGCCGCCGATGGACGACCCCGAGTTCTGGTTCTGCACGCCGATGGAGTCCGTCGATTCGCCGATCATGAACAGCGATTCGTACTTCACGTTGTCGAACAACCGTCGGTTCGCGGGCGTGCTGTGATTGTTCTGATCCTGTCGGAACTGTTCGCGGGAGATGACTTTCACGGGAACCGTGCTCGTGAACTCCAAGTCCCGTATCCGCTCGTCGCGGGCCATCGACCGGTTGACGATGGCACCGATTTCCGACTTGTTCAGCCCGTCACTCTGGTCTATCGAGAGGGTTTCGTTGTACCAATAGCCGTTCTCCCAACCGAGAACGTCCGATTTGGGGTCCGGTGGATGGACGGCTTTCTCGGTATCCGGACCGGAAACCTCGGTACTGGGACCTTGAGTCGTTTGGGTTACGTTCGGGCCGCTCGTCCGCGTGCTCGTACTCGTTCCGGGGGCTTGCGAACAGCCAGCGAGAACGAGCATGAGAGCGACCGCCGCTACGGTAATCGTTCGCATTATCGTGCCTGTAAACTAGGGCTACTATGTAAAAAAGCTCTTGAAAACGAAACGAAATAAATCGCCCGCCCAGACGGACGAAACCGTTTCGTGAAAACCGACCGTAGTGTCGAACATGAACGTCGATCCCGATTCGACCGCCGTCGTCGTCGTCGATATGCAAAACGGGTTCTGTGACCCCGACGGGAGTCTGTACGCACCGGCCAGCGAGGACGTCATCGAACCGATTCGAGAACTCCTCGGGCGCGCCCGCGAGGCGGAGGCGTCGGTCGTCTTCACCCGCGACGTGCACACGCAAGAACAGTTCGAAGATAACCACTACTACGACGAGTTCGACCGCTGGGGCGAGCACGTCATGGAAGGGACGTGGGAAGCCGACATCGTGGACGATTTCGACGTCCGCGCGGACGACCACGTGGTGACGAAGTACACCTACGACGCCTTCTACCAGACCGACCTCGAAGGGTATCTGAACGCCCACGACATCCACGACCTGCTCATCTGCGGAACGCTGGCGAACGTCTGCGTGCTCCACACCGCCGGAAGCGCCGGACTGCGCGACTTCAAACCGATGCTCGTGGAGGACGCCATCGGCTACATCGAGGAAGACCACCGCGACTACGCCCTCGAACACGCGGCGTGGCTGTTCGGCGAGGGCGTCGAATTGGACGACATCGAATTCGAATAAGATCGAATAAGAAAACGGCACCCGGCAGAGAAGGCCACGAAGTGACCCAAGCGGCGAAGGTTTTTAAACGGTGACGCGACCAGAACCGCCACGATGACCGATACCGGAGACTGAAAGCGGAGTACCGAAACAGTGCGGAGGAAGCCAAAACGCGACTTCAGTGGACGCTCACGGAAATCGAGTCTCCGACCGAGAAGTCGTGTCCCGGACAGACGAGTTTCGCGCCGAACTGCTCCAGCGAGACGAACAGCGAGAGTCCGGTAATCGATTCCCCGTTCGCGCGGATGTCCACGTCGTCCCACGTCACGGTGCGGCCGTTCGCCTGCCCGACGCACGCACCGAGGAGCGAAACGATGGTCGATTCGCCGTCTCGTGAGTCCGGCGCTCGAAGCGCCCCACCGTCTCGCGGCGATGCCGTTCGACGGTCCAGCGTGCGGAGCACCCCGCCGCCCTCGTAATGCGGAAGGCCACCGTCCAGCACCACCGCCTCGCCATCCTCACCGACAACGGCCTCGATACCCGCGAACCGTTCGCCGGGCGCGGGGTGGGTCGGCGAGTCGAGGACGGCGAACGTCTCACCCGTCTCGACGACGCGCCCAGAACCGTCCCACGCGATGGGTTCGATTTCGACTGGAACGTCGAGCGGGAGCGACCCCGACGCACGAATCGGGTTCGTTCCGTGCTCCCGAAAGCCGAGGTGGATGTGGTTTGCGACCCACGGCGCGAAAAAGCCAGAGCGGACCAGTTCGCCCAACGAGTCGCCGACTTCGACCGTCTCGCCGGGTTCGACGGTGGGGGCGACGTGTAGCATCCGGGCGAGATAATCGCCAGTATCGACCACGATGAGGTGGTCGTGCGCGACGGCGTAGGGTTTCGCCGGGGCCGTCACCGTCCGGGTTTCGACCACCTCGCCAGCGACGGGACTCGGCGCGAGCGGCGTCCGTGGCACCTCGTTGTCGGGATACAGGTCGATGGCACAACCGTCGTCGTGTGCGACGTACGGCGAGTTGTAGACCGAAAAGCGGGGATAGCGCGACAACACGTCCGTGGTAAGCCCGACCATGGAGTGAGTTACGACCGGGAGCGTTTACATACATCGGGTCATAATGGAATACTATGCGCGTGCTTCGTGGTCGGGCGGAGACTCGGAACGATGACCGACAGGTCACTGCCGCGATGCTCACGGAGACGGCGAACTCGGGCGAGGCGGCGGTTCGCGTTTGGACCCCACATCGACAGATAGCGTTCGGGCGGCGGGACACCCGCGCCGAAAAGTACGACGTGGCGAAATCGGTCGCCCGTTCGTGTGACTTCGAACCGCTCGAACGAAGCGTCGGGGGGCGTGCAGTCGCCTACACCGGAACCACGGTAGCGTTCGCCACGACGGTCCCGCTGGAGGACATGCGAACCGGGATGGAGGAACGCTACGCGGAGACGACGGAGACGCTCCAGCGTGCGTTCTGGCGACTCGGGGTCCCGGCACAGCGCGGGGAACCGTCACGGTCGTTCTGTCCGGGCGATTATTCGCTCCAGTGGAAGGGGAAAATCGCGGGTATCGCACAGCGGGTCCGAACCGGCGCGGCGCTCGTTTCGGGGGTCGTCGTCGTGGACGACCACGAGGAAATCGCCGCGGTCTTGGACCCCATCTACGCCGCGCTCGACGTGCCGTTCAACCCGGATTCCGTCGGGAGTGTCGCGAAGGCCGGAGGGGACGGCGACCCGAAGGTGGTCGCCGAGACCATCGAGGCGATGTTGGTCGACGACGCGGACGCGATGGTCGAACACGTTGGCGACCGGGACACTTAGGACGGTTGCCGGAACAGTGGCGAGTATATGCTCACCATCCGGAACGCGACGCTTCCCGACGGAAGCAAACGCGACGTTCGCATCGAAACCGACGCGGGGAGAATTTCGGCTATCGGGTCTTCGCTAACGGAATCCGGCGAGGTCATCGACGCGACGGGAAAACTGCTGTTGCCCGGCGCGATCGACGCACACGTTCACTTCCGCCAGCCCGGTTTTTCGCACAAGGAGACGTGGGAGACGGGAAGCGAGAGCGCCGCCGCGGGCGGCGTGACGACGGTCGTAGACCAGCCGAACACCAACCCGCCGACGGTGGATGGGCCGTCGTTCGACGAGAAGGCGGAACTCGCGGCGGAATCGTACGTCGATTACGGCATCAACGGCGGCGTCACGCCCGACTGGAATCCCGACGAGCTGTTCGACGAGCCGATTCTCGCGCTCGGCGAGGTGTTTCTGGCCGACTCTACGGGGAAGATGGGCATCGAAGCGGACCTGTTCCGGTCGGCGGTCGAACGGGCCACGGACAAGTACCTCGTCGTGACGGTGCACGCGGAGAACGCGGACCTGTTCGATTCGGACGCCAAGTCCCGCGACGACGCGGACGCGTGGAGCGCCTACCGCACGGCCGAGGCGGAGGCGGATGCCGTCGAACGGGGCTGTGAAATCGGAAGCGAGCTCGGCGCGCGGTTGCACATCGCACACACCAGCACGCCGGAGGGAATCGACGCGGCGACCGAGGGGGGGGCGACCTGCGAAGTGACGCCCCATCACATGTTCCTCTCGCGCGACGACCTCGACGAACTCGGGACGTTCGGGCGCATGAACCCGCCGCTCCGGAGCGAGGAACGGCGCGAGGAAGTCTTCTCGCGCGTGGCGGACGGAACGGTCGATATGATTGCGACCGACCACGCACCGCACACCCGCGAGGAGAAGGACGCCGGAATCTGGGACGCCCCGAGCGGGGTGCCGGGCGTCGAGACGATGCTTCCCCTGTTGTTGGAGGAGGCCCGCAAGGACAACCTCAGCTACGAGCGCGTCGCCGACCTCACCGCCCGCACCCCATCGAAGGTGTTCGACCTGCCTCGGAAGGGTCGCATCGAGGAGGGACGGATGGCCGACCTCGTTCTCGTGGACCCCGACGCGACGCGCGAGATTCGAGCGGAAGACCTCCACACGAAGTGCGACTGGACGCCGTTCGAAGGCTGGACGGGCGTGTTCCCGGAGATGACGATGGTCCGCGGTAACGTCGTCTTCGATGACGGCGAGTTCGGCGACGACGTGGGCGAGAACGTTCGGGCGTAACCCGAGAAAACATCCGTCGGGACGAAGAACAGGGAGTATGCAAGCAGTCATCCTCGCCGCTGGAAAGGGAACCCGCCTTCGTCCCCTGACCGACGACAAGCCGAAGGCGTTGGTCGAAGTCGCGGGAAAGCCGATTCTCACGCGCTGTTTCGAAACCGTGGCCGAACTGGATGCGGAGGAGGTAGTCGTCGTCATCGGCTACGAAGGAGCACAGATTCGGGACCGCTACGGGGAATCGTTTTCCGGCATTCCGATAACGTACGCCCGGCAGGACGAGCAGTTGGGGATGGCCCACGCGCTGTTGCAGGCCGAACCGTACGTCGAAGGGGATTTCATGTGTCTCGACGGGGATTGTGTGATTCGGTGTGACCTCGAACCGCTGGTCGAACGCCAGCGAGCGGAGGGCGTGGATGGGGTTCAGTTGGTCGAGCGGGTTCCGACAGAAGCGGCGCGCGTGAAAGCCATTTGCGACGTGACCGACGAAGGGGAACTACGGGGTATCGAGAAGGAACCAGACGACCCGCCAGAACCGAGCCTCGTCGCCGCGGGATTCGCCGTGTACGGTCCGGCGATGTTCGACGCGTGTGCGGCGACGGAGCTGTCGGTTCGCGGCGAGTACGAACTCTCGGAGTCGATTCGACGATTCGTCACCGACAACACGATGCTGACGATGCGAACCGAGGGCTGGACGGCGAACGTCAATACACCGACGGAGCGGGACGCGGCGGAACGACGGCTTCGGTAGTGAGTGGGACGGGAGTAGTGGAAACTCGGAGGGAGTGGGACGGGCCGTCACGATTAGGCACTGGCGCGTCGATAGACGATACGACATGACGGGGGAAGATACGGTCGAGATTCCGGTCGATTCGGTTCGACTGGAGGGAAATCTCCACGTTCCGAGCGGCGCAGACGGAATCGTGCTGTTCGCACACGGAAGCGGAAGCAGTCGGAAGAGTCCACGAAACAACTTCGTCGCGGAGGGGCTTCACGAGTTCGGCCTCGGAACGCTCCTGTTCGACCTGCTCACGGAAGCGGAGGACGAGACGTACGCGAACCGCTTCGATATCGAACAGTTGACCGACCGCCTCGTCGCGGTGACGGAGTGGGTGGAACAGCGACCGGAAACGGACGGACACGACATTGGCTATTTCGGGTCAAGCACCGGGGCCGCCGCCGCGCTTCGTGGGGCGGCGCGTCGTCCGGAGGTAGGTGCGACCGTCTCACGCGGCGGTCGAGTGGACCTCGCGACGGAGGCGCTCGCGGACGTGACGGCACCGACGTTGTTCATCGTCGGCGGCCGGGACACGCAAGTGCTCGAACTGAACCGCGAGGCGTACGACCGATTACGCTGTGAGAAAGAACTCGAAGTCGTCGAGGGAGCGGGTCACCTGTTCGAAGAACCGGGGACGTTGGAGTCGGTTGCGACGCTCGCGGGCGAATGGTTCTCCTCGCACCTGTGACGGGGGGAACCGACCCCGGTGAAACGGCGTCGTGTCAGGGAAGGAAGAATGGAATGAGGACGAGCAATAGCCCGAGCAGGACGCAAAGCAACCCGTAGGTTTGATACCGAGCGACGCCGAACTCGCCGAGTTCACCGGTCGATGCGACGGCGACCGATTGTCTGATAAGAAATATTTCTCGCGGTTTCGCCGTCACGAGAACACCGATACCGGCGAAGATGATGCCCACAAGTAACGATTCGAAAACCACCATATGAGCCATAAGAGTGATAGGTCGGCATAACATTTACGGCTCAGTATGCCGCACGTAAGACGAGCGTCATAACGGTCACGCCGACCATGCCGCCAGCGCCGAGACTGCCGATGACCGTCATCGCTTTTCGGGAGTCCGCCTCGGTCCACCCCGTGTTCGAATCGAGGTACTTCTGTGCGTTTTCGACCGCGCTCCCCGCGAACACCGACCCCGACCAGCCGAGGATGGCGAAACCGAACGCGAGCGCCGTGACGGCGAAGACCTTCCGACTGGCGAACGAAACCGTCTCGCCCGCGGCGACGACGAGCAAAACGCCCGCGCCGCCCAGCGCGAGTCCGACACCGCCGAACCGGGAGACGAGACGAACGCGGGGACGGAGATATCTGACGAAATCCATCAGTCCACGGCTTCGCGCATCCGCGGGTCGAGCGCGTCGCGCATCCCGTCACCGAGCAGGTTGAAGCCCAGCACCGTCACGGCGAGGAACAAACCGGGGAAGAACGACCACCACCACGCGCTCGGAACGCTGAACAGGCCGTGTTTGACGCCGTTCGAGAGCATCAGTCCCCACGAAGGGGTTCCCGGGTCGGCACCGAAGCCGAGGAACGACAGCGCCGCGAGGTCGAGGATGGCGAGGCCGAAGTTGAGCGTGCTCTGGACCGTGATGGGCGCGAGACAGTTCGGCAGGACGTGGCGGGCCAGCACGCGCGGGTTCTTCGCACCCAGCGCCACCGTCGCGTCGATGTACTCGTCTTCGAGGACTTTCAGCGCCGCGCCGCGGACGACGCGGGCGAACCGCGGCGTGTAGACGAGCGTCAACGCGGCGACCGCGCGCCACAGTCCCCACTCGTCGGGGAAGACGGCGACCAGCGCGAGCGAGAGCAGGAGCGCCGGGAACGCCAGCAGCACGTCCATCGTCCGCATGATGACGTTATCCGTCAGGTCGCCGTAGTAAGCCGCGATGATGCCGAGGCCGACCCCGAGCGTCGTCGAGGCGGCGACCGTCACCGTTCCGAACAGCATGGCGTACCACGCACCGTAGAGAACGCGCGGGAAGATGTTCTGTGCCTGCAGATTGGTCCCGAAGGGGTACGCCTCGCTCGGCGCTGCGAGACTCGGCTGGAGACCGATTCGAGACTGTTTGATGGCCGCGAGGTCGATGGTCAGTCTCGCGTACACCGCCACCACTATCATGAAGAGGATGATGGTGAGACCGGTGACCGCGAGGCGGTTCGACAGGAGTTCGGAGAGGAACGGCGAGGCCCGCAGGCGACTGAAGAACCCGCGGGAGACCGTTTCGCTGTTTTCTGTTTGCGTGCTCATTGTTGGATCCTCGGGTCGAGGTAGGAGTAGGTGATGTCCACGAACAGGTTGACGAGCGTGAACAGGAGCGCGAACGTCAACACGGTGCCCTGTACCACCGGGAAGTCACCGACTTCGATGGCGTCCACGAGCATCGTCCCGATGCCCGGAATGCCGAAGACGGTTTCCGTCAGCACCGCGCCGCCGAGCAGGGTGCCGAACTGGATGCCGATGACGGTCACGACGGGAATCAGCGCGTTGCGGAAGCCGTGTTTCAGCATCGTGATTTTCGTTCCCTGTCCCTTCGCGCGGGCGGTTCGGATGTAGTCCTGGCGCACGACTTCGAGCATGGACGACCGCATCATCCGCGAGATGAGCGCCATCGAGTAGATGCCGATGACGAGCGCGGGCAGGAACAGGTGCATCACCGCCGACTGGAACGCCGCGAAGTTGCCGTTCAGCAGCGTATCGACCGTGATGAGTCCCGTCACGAGGTTGATGCTGTACTCCGAGGCGATGCGACCGCTCGGCGGGAACAGGTGGAGATACTGGGCGAACAGGAGGATGAGCAGCGGTCCGCTCCAGTAAATCGGGATGCTGATTCCGGTCAGTGCGCCGATTCGGGTGAGATGGTCGGTCGCGGAGTCCTGCTTGATGGCGGAAATCACGCCGAGCGGGATGCCGAACAGGATACCGAATATCTGCCCGTACAGCGCCATCTCGACGGTGACGGGGAGCCTGTGCGTGAGAATCTGCGTGACCGGCACGCCTTTTCGAATCTGGTAGGACTGTCCGAGGTCGAGGTGGAGCGCGTTCCACAGGAAATCCCCGTACTGGACCCAGATCGGTTGGTCCAATCCCATCTCGTGGCGAACCTGCTGGACGAACGCTTCCGAGGCCCGCTGGCCCGCGACCACCCGTGCGGGGTCGCCCGGTGAGAGTTGGAGAATGGCGAAAACGAACGTCGCCACCCCGAACAGCACGGGAATAAGTAGCAACAGTCGTTTGATAACGAACCGCTTGGATATCATCTACCCCAATCTCAAACGTCGGGGGTCAAAAAAGGCTCGTTACCGTGGTTTATCAGTTGAGCTTCACCAGACGCAGGTACGGACCGCTGATGGGAGCGAGTTTGAAGCCGCTGACGCTGTTGTGGACGCCGCGGAGGTCCTTCGCGTGGTCCATGAACACCCACGGGGCCTCGTCGTGTGCGATTTTCCCGGCCTTCTTGTACTTCTTCTTGCGCGTCTCGTTGTCGTAGGTCACTTGCGCGTCCTCGACGAGTTTCATGAAGTCGGTGTTCGCCCAACCCGCGACGTTGAGCGTGTTGAAGCCGTCCGTGTCGAAGCTGATCCAATCCTGTCCGTCCGGCACGTCGTCGATGGAGACGCCGGGGTGGAGCAGCGCGTAGTGGAAGTTGTCCGGGTCGGCGTTGTCCGTCATCCAGCCGAGGAAACACGCGTCGTGCTTCCCGGTTTCCGTGTAGTTGAGGAACGGGTCGAACGCCTGCTGGTTGATGGTCACGTCGATGCCGACCTCTTTCAGGTTGGACTTGACCGTCTGGGCCGCCTGAATCGGGCTCGGGTTGTACGTCCGCGGGTTCTTGAACGTCGCCAACTCGAACGAGAAGCCGTCGCCGTAGCCCGCTTCGTCCAGCAGCTTCTGTGCCTTCTGCTTGTCGTGTTTGTACGGGCTGAGGCTGTCGTTGTAGCCCATCACGCTGCTCGGAATCGGCTGGTTGGCCTCCTTGGCGATACCCTTGAAGATGGTTTCGACGATGGCTTTCGTGTTGATGGCGTGGCTGATGGCCTGTCGGACCTTCTTTTTCTGGAAGGCCTCGACCTTCGCCATGTTGAACGCCATGTAACCGATGTTGATACCGGCGTCCGAAACGAGTTCCGCGTTGCCGGATTTCTTGACCTGCTGTGAGGACTGCGCACCGAGTCCGTCGATGACCTGTGCGTCGCCCGAGTCGAGCGTCTGGGCGCGCGAGGTGTTGTTACCGACGACGGTGAACACGACCTCGTCCACGTAGGGTCCGTCGCCCCAGTAGTCCTCGTTCTTTTCGAGGCGGACGCGGTTGTTGCTCTGGTCCCAGTTCTTCAGCTTGAACGGGCCGGTGCCGTCCGGGTCGGATTTGAGCTTTTTGCCCTTCTCCTGAATCGCCTTCTTCGAGTGGACCGCGGAGACGAACATCGCGAGGTTCGGGAGGATGGGCGCGTACTTCTTCTCCAAGTTGATTTTGAGTTTGTGGTCGCCGTCCGCTTTGACGTTCTTGACGACGCCGAGCGTGTACGGACCGTAGGAAGAGGCGTACTTCTTGCCGGGGTAGTACTCGTAATCCTCGTCCACGAAGCGGCGGTAGGTCGCCACGAAGTCGTCCGCGGTGAAGTCCTCGCCGCTGTGGAACTTCACGTTCTTGCGGAGGTCGAGCGTGACCGTCTTGCCGTCCACGTTCCAGTTCGTCGCGAGGCCCTCGGTGAGCGAGGTCTTGCCCGGTTTGAACGCGATGAGGGTGTCGTAGAGTTGGTTCGTCACCTTTGCGACTTCGCCGCTGGTCGAGTTCTGAAAGTCGAGGGACCCCGAACTGCTACCGCGGGCGTAGGTGAGCGTACCGCCCGAACCGCCGTTGCCGTCGCCGGTTCCGTCGCCGGTTCCGTCGCCGGTTCCGTCGTCGTCGCCCGTCTCGCCGCCGATACAACCCGCGAGTGTCGCTGCCGCGGCCGCGCCGCCAGCAGCTTTGAGGAAACTACGTCTGTCAGTCAATCTGTCGCGTGACGCCATACGCCAGTGTGGTCATATGTTCTATATAAACATACCGGAGCTATAGTATCCAATGAACGAATGAAAGAAACGATGATATTGTGCCGTTTTTCGTATCCATTACGTAAAATTGTGTTGAATGTCCGTTGATTCGGGCGATTTTTACTGTCCTTGCAGCGAAACGAGGTTCAAGAACGGGCCGGAGATGAGTTCGACGACGTAGCCGTCGACGTTGTTTCCGACCCCACGGAGTTCCTTCGCGTGGTCCATGAACACCCACGGAGCCTCGTCGTGTGCGAGCTTTCCCGCCTGTCGGTACAGTTTCGCGCGCTGGTTGTCGTCGTACGTTCGCTGGGCGCGCCGGACGAGTTTCATGAAGTCGGTGTTCGCCCACGCCGCCACGTCGAGCGTGTTGAAATTCTTCGTGTCGAAGCTCACCCAGTCCTGCCCGTTCGGGACCTTGTTAACCGGGATACCGGGGTCCAACAGCGCGTAATAGAAGTTGTCCGGGTCGGCGTTGTCCGTCATCCAGCCGAGGAAACACGCGTCGTGTTTGCCGCTCTCGGTGTAGTTGAGGAACGGGTTGAACGACTGTTGGTTGATGGTCACGTCGATGCCGACGTCGTTCAGGTTGGACTTGACGACTTGTGCGGCTTGAATCGGACTCGGGTTGTACGCGCGCGGATTCTTGAACGTCGCCAACTCGAACGAGAAGCCGTCGCCGTATCCGGCGTCGTTCAGCATCGAGCGCGCCTTGTCCGGGTTGTAGGGGTACGGATTCAGGTTCTTGTTGTAGCCGAGGACGTTCGACGGAATCGGTTGGCTGGCCTGTTCCGCGATGCCCTTGAAGATGGTATCGACGATGGCCTTCGTGTTGATGGCGTAGCTGATGGCCTGTCGAACCCGCTTGTCGCGGAACGCCTCCACATTCGCCATGTTGAACGCCATGTAGCCGACGTTGATTCCCTCCTTCTCCCTGAGGCTGGCGTTGTTCGACTGTCGGACGATTTGTGAGGACTGTGCGCCGAGGCCGTCGATGATGTCGGCGTCGCCCGAGTCGAGCGTCTGGGCGCGCGTCGTGTTCGACGCGATGGCCGTGAACACGACCTGATCGACGTTCGGACCGTCTCCCCAGTAGTCGTCGTACGCCGACAGGCGAATCCGCTGGTTGCTCTTGTCCCAGTTGTCGAACTGGAACGGTCCCGTCCCGACCGGGTTGCTGCTCAACTTCTTGCCGAGGTTTTTGATGGCCTTCTCCGAGAGGATGCTCGACGCGAACATCGCCAGATTTCGCAGGAACGGCGCGTACTTCTGCTTGAGTTCGATGGTCAGGTTGTAGTCGCCGTTCTTTTTCATGTTCTTCACCCAGTTGCCGAGCGTGAACGGTCCGTAGGACGAGACGTAACTGTCGCCCGGATAGTACTGATAGCTCGAATCGGTGAAGCGGCGATACGTCGCTATCACGTCGTCCGCCGTGAACGTCTCGCCGTTCTGGAACTTCACCCCCTCCCGGAGTTTCAGCGTCGTCGTCGTCCCCTTCAAATTCCAGTTCGTCGCGAGTCCCTTGGTCAGACTCGTCTCGCCGGGTTTGAACTGGATGAGCGTATCGTACACCTGATTCGTGACTTTCACGTCCTCGCCGCTGGTCGTATTTTGCGGGTCGAGGGTCCCCGAATCGCTGCCGCGTGCGTACGTTAGCAATCCACCTTGCTGATTCCCCTGTGCCGTCGCCGAACCCACCCCCGAAACCGAGTCGGCGAACGTCGCGGCGGCGGTCGCGCCACCGGCCGCTTTCAGAAAGTTCCGTCTCGAAACCGTGTCGTTTGGTGACATCCCCCAGAAACGTCAACGATAATAGTGATAGTTCTGCCGGACGGGACCACGGTTACCGACGATTGGAACAAGGAGCGAACGTGTCAAACCGAGAACGTAGAGCGGCGACGGGGAACGGAACTACTCGGGTTGGTCGTAGAGGTGGCAGGCCGAGGGATGGGTGGTGTCTTGGAGTACCGGATTCTTTCGTTCGCAGACGCTCGTGAAGTGTTTCGCGAGGAGCGACTCTGCCGCCTCCCAGTCCTCGTCGGCGAGGTAGTCGAACGACTGGGAAACGATGTCGCGCGGTTCGCCGGTCGGTTCCGTCTCGAACAGTCGGTCCCAGAGTACGGCGTGGAACGAATTATCCCCCGGTCGTCTGGTCGCCTGCCCGCTGCCAGTCGAAGCGCCGGAGCCCACGTCCGACGAGGGTCGGGCGTCCGTCGACTTCTCACCGCCATCCGTGGCGGCCCGTGCCGACCGCCCTCCGTCCACCGCCTGTTCGTGAATCGATTCGAGGTTGATGGCGCGGTTTTCGACGCGTTCGCGGTAGTTCATCACCTCACGATACGCCTGCTGGTCGATGTCCATTCCCTCCGGCGGGATTATCTGCGGACACCGCGTTCGGAAGTGACACCCGCTCGGCGGGTCGATGGGCGACGGCACGTCGCCCTTGAGGATGACCCGGTCGTCCGTGTCCGCCCGCGGGTCCGGTTCGGGAATCGCGGAGAGCAGGGCTTGCGTGTAGGGGTGTTTCGGGTCCGCGAACAGTTCGTCTGTGTCCGCGACTTCCACGATTTCGCCGAGGTACATCACCGCGATGCGGTCGGAGATGTGCCGCACGACGGAGAGGTCGTGGGCGATGAACAGGAACGTCAGACCGAACTCCTCCTGCAGGTCTTCGAGGAGGTTGATAATCTGGGCCTGCACGGACACGTCCAGCGCCGAGACCGGTTCGTCGGCGACGATGAAGTCGGGGTCCACCGCGAGCGCGCGGGCGATGCCGACGCGCTGGCGCTGGCCGCCCGAGATTTCGTGCGGATACCGGTCGCGCTGGCTGGGGTCGAGACCGACGTTCTCCATCAGTTCGTTCACGCGCTCGTGTCGTTTTCCTTCGGAGAGGCCGTGAATCGAGAGCGGTTCGGCGATGATTTGACCGATGGACATCCGCGGGTCGAGGCTGGACAGCGGGTCCTGGAATATCATCTGCATGTCCTTTCTCGCCTCGCGCATCTCGTCGCCGTCCAACCCGCCGAGGTCGGTTCCGGCGAAGACGACCCGCCCGTCGGTCAGCGTTTCGAGGCGGAGGAGCGACCGACCGGCGGTGGATTTGCCACACCCGGATTCGCCGACCAACCCCACGGTCTCGCCCTCGTAGATGTCGAACGAGATACCGTCGACGGCTTTCACGCTGTCGTCGCCGTCGGACAGCCACTTGTCGAGGAAGTCGTCCGCGCGCGAGTAGTGTTTCTTCAGGCTGTCCACCGTGACGAGCGTGTCTCCCACCTCGTGTTCGCCCGTCGTAACGCTCTCCTGTTCCTCGACGTATTCGGTCCCGTCGAACGATTCGAGGACGCACTTCGCGCGGTGGTCCACGTCGTCCGGGCCGTGTTGCAGGTTCGGAATCTCGCCCTGCGTACACTCCGGTTGCGCCCACGGACACCGGTCGGCGAAGTGGCATCCGTCAGGCATGTCGATGAGGTCCGGAACGTTCCCCTCGATGGGGGTCAGACGCTCCTTGTCCTCGCGCGGGATGGATTCGAGGAGGGCGTACGTGTAGGGATGGCTCGGGTTGTGGAAAATTTCGTCCACCGGCCCGACCTCCACCAAATCGCCCGCGTACATCACCGCAACGCGGTCGCACGTCTCGGCGACGACGCCGAGGTCGTGGGTGATCATGAAGACGGACATGCCCAACTCGTCCTGCAGGTCGTTGATGAGGTCGAGAATCTGGGCCTGAATCGTCACGTCCAGTGCGGTCGTCGGTTCGTCCGCGATGAGCAGTTTCGGCTTGCAGGCGAGCGCGATGGCGATGAGCACGCGCTGGCGCATCCCGCCCGAGAACTCGTGCGGGTACTCCTCGACGCGGGATTCGGGTTCCGGAATCCCGACCTCTTCGAGGATGTCGATGGTGTCTTCGAGGAGTTCGCCGTCGATGTCGTCCCCGCTGATTTTCGGGGCGATTTCCCGCACCGCGTTCCACCAGCTATCCTTCCGCTTGCCACCGTACTGGTGCAGTTGCAGGCTCTCTGCGACTTGCTCGCCCACGGTCAGCGCCGGGTTGAGCGAGGTCATGGGGTCCTGGAAAATCATCCCCATCTCGCTGCCGCGGATGTCCCGCATGACAGATTCGGGTGCCGACATGATGTCGACGTACCCCTCGTCGGGGAAGACGTACTCCCCGACGCCGCCCGGATACTTGTCTGCGAACGTCGCGGCGACCTCCTCGTGTTGGAAACGAACGTCGCCGGAGGCGACCTCGCCCGGTTCGTCGATGAGTTGCATCGCCGAGAGCGCGGTCACGGATTTCCCGGACCCGGATTCGCCAACGAGTCCGATGGTCTCTCCCTCTCGGATGTTCAGGTCGAAGTCGTCCACCGCCTTGACAGTCCCTCGTTCCGTGTGGAACTGCGTTTTCAGGTTCGAGATGGACAGTAGATCGGTCACGATTACGCGGCAATGGTAGTCGCGTGAGGAAAAGCCGTTCGGTTGAGTGTAGCATACGACACGCGAACGAAAAGAACCGTTACAGTCGGAGAACCATCTCCAACTCGAAGCTCTCGGCGTCCGCGGTCTCGAACCCGACGTTCCGGTAGAGGTTGACGGCGGCGCGGTTCCATCGCTCCACCGTCAGCCACACTTTGTCGATGTCCTGCGCTCGCCCGTAGCCGAGGAGCGTGCGGATGAGGTGCGAGCCGATACCCGCGCGCTGGTAGTCCTGATGGACGAAGATTGCCAGTTCGTACGACGAGTTACCGTCGGGGACGAGGGTCGCGTGGCCCGCAACGTCGTCGTCGTTCCACGCGATGACGTTCAGACCGTCCCCCCCGGTCAGGGTTTCCACCCAGTCGCGCACCCGGTATTCCGTGGCCGGTGGAATTCCCTGTGCGCGGTCGGCCGGGTCGAAATCGACGTACATCGAGACGAGCGGTTCCTTGTCGCCCTCCTCGAAGGGACGGATTTCGATGTCGCGTCCCTCGCGGTCGGTGAACGTCTGCGGCGGCTCCGGGAAGGGTCCAGCGGGGTCGTCGGGGAAGCGTCGGTCGTCGTTCATCGTACCAATTTCACCGAAACGTGGGAGTTTAGCAGGACGAACTCGGCGATGTGGCCCAGTCGAATCTTCCCCATGGGACTGCGCTGGCCGCCGCCGAGAACTATCTGGTCGAAACCCTCGCTCTCCGCGATGTCGAGCAGGCGACTTCCGGGGTCTCCCGAAACGTCCCGAACGGACGCCTCCAACTCGGAATCGTCCAGCACCCCGTTCGCTTTCTCGCGGATTTCGTCCTTCGAGCGGTCGCTCTGTGGATTGTCGAGGATGGCGACCGTCAGTTCATCGCCGGCCGCGACCGCGCGCGATACCGTCCGTTCGAGCGCGGTGAGGGAGTCGTCGCTCCCGCCGATTCCTAATAAGACCTTCATACTACCTCCATTTCCGCCGGGTATCAAAACAGTTGGGTGCGATACGCTTTTGCACCCCGCTCGGTAACGACGGGATATGTCGAACGACCCCTCCCCGCCCGAACCGGAGGCCGAAGACGAATACGGAGACGAAGAGCAGCCCCGCGAGACGAGCGAAGGGGTTTCACAGCAGTTGGCCGACGAAGCGGCGACGGATGCGGCCGGTACCGACGAAGGACCGACGGACGCCGCCAGCGAACCGGCGGACGACGGCGCGACGGGAGAGGATGGGGCAGACTCGACCCCGGACATCCCGCCGGAGGTGCAGAAATACGCGCGGTTCAAGAAGATGGACGGGGCGGAGTACGACCGAGTCAACGAGTTCCTCCGCGACCGAACCTACATCACCGCCCGCGAGTGGGCCATCGCGCGCCTTTGTGCCGACTTCCGAACCGAAACCGGCGTGGAGATGACCAAAATCGGGAACAACCTTCCCTACTTGGTCCCGTTCATGACCGACACGTACACCCCGCAGGCCGTGAATCAAGCGCGGTCGGCGTTCGAGGAGAAGATACGGAAAGCGGGCGCGACGTTCCTCTACGGCGCGATGTCCGGCTTCTTCACTGCCGAGGAGTTGGACGACGTGATGTACGAGGTGACCGAGGTGGCGAAGTTCCTGCTCGAAGTCGAGGGCGTGGACCTCGCGGTGGCGGAGGAACTCGCCGCCGAGGACAAGATTTCGAGCGTCATGCGCGAAGTCCGCGAATCCAGCGAGGAGTTGCGCCACGACGAGATGGAGTGCCCGCACTGCGGGCACGAAATCGGCGGCGAAAAGTAGGGTTACTCGTCGGTTCCTTCGGTGGAGTCCGCGTCTTCGGTCTCTGGTTCTTCGGGGGGTTGGAACAGCGAGGGGTCGTCGTGGGTGAACCGGATGCGGTCCTCGCTCAGCGTTCGGACGAACGAGTACATCTTCCCCGCGTCCATCGCGTCGGCCAGCATCTCCTCTGCGCCCTGCACGTCGTAGTACACCGGGTAGAGAACCGCCGTTTCGTCCTCGCGGTCCTCCATGACGATGACGGCGAAGACGAGTCCGTCGGCGAGCGCGCGGTAGGCTTCGAAGGCGTCGAACGAGACGCCGCCGTCCATCAGTTCCTCCAGCGCCTCGAACTCGTTGTCGGGGACGAGGACGTCCAGTCCGAACTCGCCGTCCTCGTCGCTCCAGAGCGGCGTTACGTCGCCGGGGTGGAGTTCCATGGTTTCCCACCCGTCGTCGTCGTACTCCGCCGTCGTCGCTTCCATATCCGCGATGACGGACTCCCAATGTGGCATCGCCCGTGAGTGCGCCGTGGCGTTCGGCGTCGAACCGTCCATACACCGATGGGCGGGTTTTTCGCGTAAAAACGTTGTGTCATCGCGGTTCACGGGAAGAGAAGGACGAATGCTCGGGGGAGTTGCGCGAACGCCGTGCTGGATGGCGCACCGAACGGCGCGTTCGAGAAGTCGGACGAGGGGCGGGATCGAACCGCCACATTCCTCAATTCGCCGCGATTCGCGGGCAAACTATATACTCGACGGACCCCGCGCCGTCGGCGAACGGATACCGGACCGCCAGCGGGATGTCGAGTCCGAGTTCGAGGCTGACTTCGGGGGTTTTCGGCATCGCCCGGTCGATGGCCCGCAGATAGTCGATGGAGAACAGCGAATGGGCATCGCCGGAGGAAAAGTCGACGAGTTCGTCAGCAGGTACAGCGAGCGAAACGTCGTCCGTATCGCCCGTCGCCTCGGCGTAGAAGGAGTCCCGTTCCTCGTCGATGCCGAGCGTGACGTGATTCGAAACCATATCCGCCGCTTTCACCGCGCGACTGAGTTCCCCGGACTCGGTGACGACCGACCCGGTAAACTCGAACTCGGCGTCGGTCGCTTCGGGGGGAGAACGAACCGTCTCGGGGTCGAGGAGTGCGAGGGTGTACGTGAGTTCGCCGATTCGGATTTCGAGTTTCCGAGTTTCGGAATTCAACGTGAACGATAGCAACTGCCCGCGGTCGGCCATGCCGACGATATCGCCGAGGCGAGAAAGGTCGACGCCGATGTGAGCGTCCTCGGTTTCGTACGCTTCGAACGCGGAACGCCCCAGCGTGAGGTCGACCGCGGCCACGGTCGCCGGGTCCATCGCCGGAATTCGAATCCCGTCTTCGTCGAAGTAGAGATGACACTCATCGACCAACGCATCGACGAGCGCGACCGTCGTTTGAATCGTCCCGGCGTCTACTACCACGTGCAGCAACTGGTCCTCGACATCGGCCTGTCGGGCGCTCGTTCCTGTTTCATCCATCTGTTATCACATTACCTATCAGAAATCAATCCAATAAACGTTTTGCTAGAATATCACATAGATAACCCAAATCAGGTTATTTATATATCTTGGTGTACCAATTCATAACCCGAAATAAGTTATGAGTGGAGATCCACGACCACGAGGCATGTTGAGTGAGGCCGACCGCACGTACCTCCGCGGCGAGTCCGACCTTGCGAGCACGCAGTCGGAACGGAACACCCGCGCGCGGATTCGTGACCGGATATTCGACGCGCTTCTCGACTTCGAACTCCTCGTCGAGCACCTCTCGGAGCACGACCGCGAACTCGTCTTCGAGAAACGGGTCGAGAACATGGAGGGAGCCGAAGCGTTCGACGCGCTCGTCTCCGCGGTTTCGTTCCTGTACCGAGCGACCGCGGATACGAGTCTGGAGTTCGAAACGGTGCTGAACGAAGCCATCAACGTGGCCGAGGCGAAGAACGGACGGGTGGCGACGGTTCGACTCGACACGACCTTTCAGTCGCTCACCGTCGAGCAGTTGGTGCACAAACTGGAATCGGGGGAGACGCTATCCCTCACCGAAATCGCGTACTTACACGACAGCGACGAGGTTCGGATGGACGAACTGGCGCGGTATTTCAGGGATACCGACGAGGCGACCTCGAAAATAGACGACGGCCGGATTCAATCGAAAGTGACCAACTTCTAGCGCGCGACCCAACGACTTCCAGCGCGAACAAACGGGCGAAAATCAGATCGAGAGGACAGGTTGGCTGGCGTAGAGGAGCACGTACTCCGCGGCCTTCTCCAACACCTCGCCGGGTTCGCCCGAGAGCGGTTCCCGCGGGATGACGATGAAGTCGGCGTTTATCTCGTCGGCGCAGTCGAGGACGGCGCTTCCCGGATGTTGGAGCTTTCGCCGCGTCGAGAACCCGTAGGCGATGGAACTGCGGAGTTCGATGTCCGACTCCGACGCTACCGCGCGGGCGCTGTCGATGAACGACTCGGTTTCGTCGATGATGTCGTCCTCCTCGATAGCGCCCGTTTCGATGGCTCGGGATACCTCTTCGCCGAAGACGTAGAGGGCGTGAACGGCGGCGTCGTACCGCTCCGCGATGGAAACCGCGTACTCGATGGCCCGCACCGATTCGTCGCTTCCGTCCACCGGAACGAGTACCGTATTCACTTCGACTGGCGACTCGGTCATACCCGTGGCTGCGCGTAGACGAGGCAAAAACCTTCTCCCGTGGCGGCCGCTCGCCGTCGGTGTCGTTTTCGACTGCGGCGGATTCCGCTTCGACTGCGGCGGGTTCCTTTTCGACTACCGAAGGGAAACCGTACGGGCGTCGCTGCGGCGTAGAATAGAGTCCATGAACAAACCGCAATCGGATGTGATTGCGGTTTGAGTGCAACCTTGCCCCGTCGGGCGTCCTGATAACACGCACCATGCACCTTAGCAGTTTGGATTGACGCAATTTAGCCACTCAGTCTTTAAGAACGATGAGGGAGGATGGAAAAACGATGATAGATACCGTGGTCATCGCCACCGATGGCTCCGAGAGCGTCGAACGAGCAGTGACGGTCGCGCTCGACCTCGCCCGCCGATTCGACGCCGCCGTTCACGCGCTCTACGTCGTGGATGCGGGCGAGGTCGAGTCCTCCCCCGAAACGCTCCGCGAGGAGTTTCAAGACGCGCTCGAATCGCAGGGCGAGAAGGCGCTCGAATCGGTCCGCGAACGCAACGGTGAGAGCGTCACCACAGCGGTCAGGGAAGGCGACCCGGCCGCCGAAATCGGGGAGTACGCACGCGAACACGACGCGGACCTGGTTGCCACGGGGACGCGGGGACGGCACGGCGAAAACCGATTCCTCATCGGAAGCGTCGCGGAGCGCGTCGTTCGGACCTGTCCGACGCCCGTGTTGACGGTTCGGCAACTCGACCCCAGCGAGGCGTGATAAAAGCATATATCAGGTGGTTACGATGTTCGCGGCATGACCGCCATCGAATTGACCGACGTTTCCAAGCGCTTCGGGAGCGTCGTCGCCCTCCGCAACCTGAACCTCCAAATCAAAGAGGGGGAAGTGTTCGGTTTCCTCGGACCCAACGGCGCGGGGAAGTCGACCACCATCGACATGATTCTCGATTACGTGCGACCGACGAGCGGGACCGTCACCGTGTTCGGCCACGACGCCCAGCGTGACACCCGCCGCGTCCACGAGCGAATCGGCGTCCTCCCCGACGCGTACCACGCCTACGACCACCTCAACGCGCGCCAACACCTCGAATTCGTCATCGAAACCCGCGGCGTGGACGACGACCCGATGCGAATCCTCCAGCGGGTCGGCATCCCGGAAGCGGCCGACCGACGGGTCGAGGGGTTCTCGAAGGGGATGACCCAGCGACTCATCCTCGGCATGGCGCTCGTCGGCGACCCGGACCTGCTCATCCTCGACGAACCGACGACCGGCCTCGACCCGAACGGCGCGCTGGCGATGCGCGAAATCATCCGGGAGGAGCGCGACCGCGGGACGACCGTGTTCTTCTCCAGCCACATATTAGAGCAGGTCGAAGCCGTCTGTGACCGCGTTGGAATCCTCGACGACGGGGAGTTGGTCACGGTGGACTCCATCGACGGACTCCGCCGAACGGTCGGGAGCGGTGCCTCGCTGACCGTCGAGGTGGACCGCCTCTCGTCGGGGACGCTCGACCGGGTGCGCGCCGTCGAGGGCGTCGGTCACGTCTCGGCCGACGGAACGACGCTCGTAGTGGCCTGTACCGACCGGGCGAAAAAGCGCGCGCTCGACGCCATCGAGTCGGCGGGCGACACCGTTCTGGACTTCGACACCGAGGAGGCGTCGCTCGAAGAGTTGTTCACGACGTACACGACGGAGGTCCCGGCATGAACTGGCGCGTCATGGCGAAAAAGGACTTCCTCGACGCTCATCGGAAGTGGTCGCTCGGGACCGCGGCCGTCGGGTTCGTCCTCTTCCTCGCCGTGCCGACGTACCTCGGAATGAGCCATGCACGGAACCCCGGCACGGTGGACTTCTTCGGACAGATGGGAATACTGGTCTTCTTCGCACCGCTGGCGGGGTTGATGATGAGTTACGGCGCGATAGCCGCGGAGCGCGAACTCGGGAGCCTGAAACTCCTGCTCGCGCTTCCGTACACCCGCCGGGACGTAATCGCGGGCAAAGCCGTCGGGCGGGCCGCGGTGGTCGGAACGGCCACGTTCGTCGGCGTGTTCGCCGCGACGGCGATATTCATCGCATTCGGCGGGTCGCTGCCGCTCGTGGAGTACGTCGCGTTCCTCGTCCTCGTGTTCCTACTCACGGCGGCGTACACGAGTTCGGCGGTCTGTCTCTCGGCCGCCTCGCCGACGAGCAATCGGGCGATGGCGACGAGCGTCGGGTTCTTCCTGCTAACGTTTCTCGGTTGGTCGTCGGTTCCGCTCGTGATTCGGTACGTCCTCAACGGGTTTTCGAGTCCGAGGGGCGCACCGCCCGCGTGGGCGAACGTCATCGACAGCCTCAGTCCCGTCAAAGCCTACTCGACCGGGATGGACACGTTGGTACACGGGAACGTCGGGAGCACGTTCTACCACACCGGGTGGTTCGCCCTCCTCGTCCTTGTCGCGTGGGCCGTGATTCCGGTGGTGCTCGGCTACCGGCGGTTCAGTTCGGTGGACATCTGAGCCGCCCGGTCAAGCGGACGATTCCAGTCGCGCTGGAAACCTGTTGTCTGTTTGTATTAATATATATTTTTTCGTTAGAAATCCATAATAACAGTCGATGTGTCGTGTTATTTTGAGATGGTTGACAGCCAGCGTTCAAAATCGAAACGAGTAGTGTCTACCGGTGGCAGTTCGCGGAGAGGATTTCTCTTGAAGTCGGGGAGCGTTCTCGCGGCGGCGACGGCGGCGTCCGGAATCGGTGCGGCGGCGATGGAAGAACGGTCGTCCTATCGGATTCGACGGGGGACGGAGGACGAAACGGAGGTGCACATCACGAACTCCGGTGAACCCGGACCGACGGCCGTCGTCGTCGGCGGCATCCACGGAAACGAGGAGGCCGGGTACCGCGCCGCGGATGCGATTACGTCGTGGTCGATAGACAAGGGGAAACTCATCGTGATTCCGCGCGCGAATCCGGTCGCCATCGAGCGGGGAACGTACTCGAACGACGACGGGAACCTGAATTGGCAGTTCCCCTCGGGCCACGAACCGACGTCGGCGCTCGCCCGCACGCTGTGGGAAACTATCGACTACCACGACCCGAAGACGGTGTTGACGCTCCACAGTTCGGAGGGGATTTACCGCGAGGCCGAAGGGCCGGACGGTGACGGACAGGCCGTCTATCCGACGCTCGCGGAGGGCGCGGACCGCGACGCGACGAAAACCGCGACGTACATGAACCGATATCACCTCTCGGACTCGCTCCCGGAGTATTACGAGTTCAAGATGGGGGAGGTCCTCGACGGGTCGAAGCCGGTGTTGATGCACAAAATTAGTGCGGACATGGGAATTCCGGGCTACCTCCTCGATACGACGCGGTACGGAACGGACCTCCACACGCGCGTCAATTGGACGCTGAACATGGTTCGTCATCTCCTCCGCCGAAACGGAATCGACCGGACGTACGAGTAGCCGACCGAAAAACGGTTGAACATCCGACCGGTCGGGCGGCGAACCATCGGAACCCATAACCGGGAACTCTTTGCGTCGGGGGTCGGAGTGGGAGTATGAAAGATTGGGTCATCGACGACGAGAACCTCTCGCTCGAACGGAAATCCCTTCTCCCGGGCGAGGGCTTTTTCTTTCCAGATTCGTTCGAAGCACAACAAGAAGAACAGGAAGCGAAGGAAGAACTGACGGGAGCGGAGCGGGCGGTCGTCGCCGACCCGGACGCCGACGGATTGGCCGCCACGGCGCTCGTCCGCGAGGCGTACGGCGAAACGGCGCTCATCGACGCGGGACCACACGACCTCGCGGACGCGCTCGAACGGGTCGTCGAGTACAGCGAACCCGGCGCGACCGTGTTCATCTGTGACCTCTGTCCCGACGCCTACGAACCGGTCGCACGGGAACTCGAAACGCTGGTCGAGGAGGCGGACGAAGTGTTCTGGTTCGACCACCACCAGTGGGACGACGCGGTGGCCGACGCGATTCGCGCCCTCGGCATCGAACTCGTCATCGGCGAATCGGACGAGGAGTGCACCGCCGACGTGGTTGCCCGGTCGCTCGACTACGACTTCCCGGACTACCTCGTCGAACTCGCGGAAGTCACGCGGGACCACGACCTGTGGCTCCGGAACGACCCGCGGAGCGACGACCTCGCGGACTACTCCTACTGGGCGGAACCCGAGGAGTACATGGAGGTCATCCAGGCCAACGGCGCGGACCTCCCCGAGGACGTCGAGGAGTTCCTCGCGGAACGGCGCGTCGAGAAGGAAGCCCTCATCGAGCGGGCGGTCGAGCGCGCCGACATGAAACAGATCGGCGACTGGACGGTGGGCGTCACCTACGGTCGTTGTTCGCAGAACGAAGTCGCCGAAGCGATGCGCGAGCGAGGCGCGGACGCCTCGGTCGTCGTCAAACCCGCCGGGAGCGCGAGCATCCGCGGGACCGACGAGTTCGAGCGCTGCCACGAGGTCGCACGGCAAGTCAACGGGGGCGGCCACCCGAAGGCGGCGGGGTGCAAGCCGAGCATCTACGACGACATGCTCGATTACGCCCACCACTGGACGACACAGGGTGCGGTGACGAAACGAGTGATTCTGGAGGCGTTCTGGAACCTGAAACACGCAGACGACGAGGCGGCGGAGGAGTTCGAAGCGGGCGAGACGGACGAAGCGGACGAATAAACGTTCGGCGGAAGAGTCGAACCGCGTTCAGGGAAGCAACGACAGCGCGAGTTCTTTCTGCCGCGTCGCGTCTTTTTCCGGGTCGTCGCTTCCGCGATACCACAGGTCGAACCACGCGAGGGCGCACAGTTGCGCGACGAAGCGATAGGCCCGCTGTCGCCGACGAAACGCATCATCGCGGGTCAGTTCATTGGTCTCCGCATAGCCTTCCAACAGCGCGTCGTGGACGATTGCCCGGCGGTCGGCGTCGAGCGGACGCCGACCGCACAGGTAGTGTTCCGTCGTCGCGAGGTCGAACTCGTGGTGACCGGTGAACTGGTTCCCCCAATCGAGGACCGTCCGAACGGCACCCGTCTCCGAATCGACGAGGAGGTTCCCGAAGCGGTAGTCGTCGTGGAGGAGCACCGGCTCGGGGTCCTCGGGAACGGCTTCGAGATGGCTATCCAGACCGGCGCGCAGGTCGTCGGTCAGGTCGGCGAATCGCTCCGACTCCTCGATACGCGAGAGGTTCGCCTCGGCGTAGGAACGAACCCGTGCGGGCCAGTCAGGTTCGAGGTCGGCGAGCGAGAGGTCGCCCGCGCTCGGTTCGGCGTCGACATCCATCCCCGCCCGAAGCCATCCGTAGCCGTCGAACGTGGCGGCGGCGTGAAGTTCGCCGAGGTGTCGCCCGGCATCGTGCGCCGTTCGGGAGAGGGCATCGTCGGTCAGCGACGGCGGGCCGGAAACCGCCTCGCCGGGTGCCCGCTCCATCAGGAAGAAGGGTGCGGACAGGTCGTCGTGCTCGTCGACGTACCCGAGGACGTTCGGTACCGGAATCCCCGTTCGGCGATTCACGAAGTCGAGGATTCTTGGTTCCACCCGAAACGACGGCGGGTCCACGAACGAGCGGGATTTCAACACGCAACTCCGGTCCCCGTCCGGCATCTCGACGGTGACGAAGAACACGTCGTCGGTCCCCTCGTCGGCCGGTACCACGTTCGTGACCGTCCGCTCGCCGAGGATTTCCTGCACCAATCGCGGCACGCGCTCGGTCTGCAGAGTCGTATCCGTCATAGCTTCGACGGTCGGTGACTCGCGGCCACGGCGGTAGAAACCTTGTGGTGTCGAGCCGCCAACAGCAACTCGACCGACTCGATTCGTTTAATCCGGGGCGCGACGAGGCCCCGGTATGAGCATTTTCGAGACTGACGACGCCATCGTCGGCATGATTCACCTCCCCGCCCTTCCGGGGTCGCCCGGTTTCGACGGGAACTTCGACGCCCTCCGGACCCGCGCGCTCACCGACGCTCACGCGCTCGAATTCGGCGGCGTGGACGCCATCATGGTCGAGAACTTCGGCGACTCGCCGTTCTACCCCGACGACGTGCCGAAACACGTCGTCGCCTCGATGACGCGCGTCGTCACCGAACTCCGGCAGGCCGTGGACTGCCCCATCGGCGTGAACGTCCTACGAAACGACGCGGAAGCGGCCCTCTCGATTGCGACGGCCGCAAACGCGCGGTTCATTCGGGTGAACATCCACACCGGCGCGCGCCTGACCGACCAAGGTGTCGTCGAAGGCAGCGCGCACGAGACGCTCCGCCTCCGCGACGAACTCGACTCCGACGTAAAAATTCTCGCCGACGTGGACGTGAAACACTCCGCGCCGCTGGCCGACCGCCCCGTGACCGAACTGGTGGACGAAACCCTCGGCCGCGGCCGCGCGGACGGCGTGGTCGTGAGCGGCGTCGGAACGGGCCACGAAGTCGATACCGACATGCTGGAGTCGGTCGTTTCCTGCCGGGACGAACTCGGGTCGGACGCGCCGGTCCTCCTCGGGAGCGGCACGACGGCCGAGAACGTGCGCGACCTCCTCGACGTCGCGGACGGCGCAATCGTCGGGACGGCGCTCAAGGAGGGCGGCGAGACGACGAACCGCGTGGACGAATCGAAGGTGCGAGAGCTGGTTTCGAGGGTCTGAGTTCGAGAGCGCGATTTCGGCGACGGTTTGTACTCTCAATCGCCCGTGTGAAGGTCGGACAGACTCGTCTGCGAAATCGAACTGGATACCTCGTTCGCCCCGAACAATCGAGTGTGCGCGTTCGTAACGCGACGACCGACGACGTCGAGGCGGTGCGGGCAGTCCACGCCGAATCCATCGCGGAACTCGGACGCGAGGGCTACGACGAACGGCAGGTGGCCGCGTGGGCGGAAGGCTGCGAGTCGGCGGAGTACACGCCTGCCATCGAAGCCGATGCGGGGGTGTTCGTCGTCGCGGAGGACGGAGGCGACGTCGTGGCGTTCGGTACCGTCCGGTTCGAACCACCAAAAGAGCACGCGGCGGCGGTAGACGGCGAAGTCACCGGCGTGTACGTCCACCCGTCCGTCGCCCGAACGGGAGTGGGGTCCGCGGTCCTCGCGGAGTTAGAGCGTCGCGCGAGCGAGCAGGGAACGCGAACGCTCGGCCTCGCGGCGTCGCTGAACGCGGTCCCGTTCTACGAAGCACACAGATACGAGCGTGTGAGAGAGTGCGCTCACGAGTTTTCGAGTCGCGAGTCAGCGGGCGTGACGGGAACGGTCGTGGAGATGAAAAAGAAGCTGTGAGACGAACCGTTTACAGGAACGCTTCGACGTCTTCTTCGGTCGGAAAGCCGCCCCTCGCACCCTCCGCACCGCAGTTCAGCGCCGCCACGGCGGCCGCGAACTCGCCCGCTTCTTCCGCGCTCCGCTCCCCGAGGAGCCACCGGTGAATCAGTCCGGCGGTGTGGGCGTCGCCCGCGCCGGTCGTGTCGGCGACGGGCACGTCGAAGGCCGGAATCTCGGTGACGCCCGACCCGTCGAACAGGAGCGCGCCGTCCCGGCCGCGGGTGACGGCACCGCGTTCGACGCCGCGGGCGCGGAACTCCTCGACCGCTTCGCGCGGGCCGACGCCGAGGTACGAGCGGACCGGCACCTCGCTCGTGACCAGCAGGTCGAAGACGGAAAGCGCCTCGTCCAGCGTCTCGCGGGTGACGCCCCGACCGTCGAGTTCCGAGAGCGGCCCCGCGAGGTCGAAGGCGAGGGGGGGCAGGTCGTCGTTTCGGCGTGCGGAGACGAGGCGGGAAACGACATCGTCGGGTGCGTAAGCGCTGGTGAAGACGACGCGGGATTGCCGGAGGTAGTCGAGGTCGGCGTCGGTCAATCGGAGCGCGGGGACCGCATCGCCGCCCGCGATTATCATGCGCTCGCCGTCGGGGTCGCGGAGGATGAGACAGTACGAGGAGTCCTCGTCGCCGCGGCGGACACGGGTGGCGTCGATGCCGCGGTCTTCGAGGTCGGTTTCGACGAACGCACCGTCCTCGTCGTCGCCGACGCGCGCGACGACGCCGGTTTCGCGTCCGAGTCGCGTGAGGGCGGTGGCGACGTTGGCCGCGACCCCACCGGCGGACCGCGATTCGTCGCGGACGAACGCCCCGCCGTCGGGTTCCGGGAGGTTCGACAGCGAGTACACGCGGTCCACGAGCGCGCTCCCGACCGTCACCGCGTCGAATGCCATTGTCGGGTGGTTGCGGCGGGGCGGGAAGTCGGTTGCGCTACGGCCTGCGGAACACGTAGGTCAGCCCCGCCCGTTCGATTCGAATCACGCCCGCGTCGTGGTCGAAGACGACCGAATCGGCCCGTCCGTCGAACTCGTGGAGCGGCATTCCCGCCGTCACGTGGCCGTCCCGCGCGACGGTGAACCGGGCGACGCCCATCCGCGCGACGAGTTTCGGCCCGTGGTCGTCCACGTCCGGTGCGAACCGGCGAAGGTTGGTTTCGATTTCCCCCCAATCCGCGATGGGCACACGCTCTTCCATACCCGAAAATCGCTCGGGACGGGCAAAGCGATGTCGGCGAGAATGTGAGAATGTAAGTCACGACACGTCCGGACGCTCGACGCCGGTGAACGAAAACAGCGCGCCACCGGCGTCGCTCTCGTCGATGGAGAGGCCCCAATCGTGCGAATCGGCTATCTGCTGCACGATGCTCAACCCGAGTCCGGTCCCCGCCTCTTCGGTCGAGTAGCCCGACTGTAACACCTGTTTTCGGTGGTCTTCCGGGATTCCGTGACCGTCGTCCGCGACGTAAAACCCGTCGCACGTCGAGCCGACGGTGACGGTGACGTCGTCGCCGCCGTGTTCGACCGCGTTCCGAAACAGGTTCGCGAACAGTTCCGTCAGGCGGTCGCGGTCGGCGAGGAGTCGTCCGTCGGCGGGGCCGGTATCGACGGTCGCGGACTCGCTTTCGATGCCGTCCCACACGTCGGCGGCGAACTCGTCGAGGACGACCGTTTCGAGCTTCAGCGTCTTTTGCCCCTCGCGGGCGATTTCGAGGAGGTCGGAGATGATGGCCTCGATTCGGTCCGCGGCCCGCTCGATTTCGTCGAAGTGCTCCGATTCGCCCGTTTTGCGGGCGAGGTCGAGATACCCGTAGACGATGCTCAACGGGCCGCGAAGGTCGTGTGAGACCCGACTCGCGAACTCGTCGAGACGCTCGTTTTCCCTTACGAGCGCCTTTTCGCGCTCCTTCCGTTCGGTGACGTCCCGAACCGCACACACGTACTCGTCGTCCGGGGCGGCGGAAATCGTGAGCGTCAGCGCGAGCGTGCGCCCGTCCTTTCGTTCGCCCGTGATTTCACCGCTCCACTCTCCGGCGGCATCGACCGTCGAGACGACCTCCGACGAGAGGGTAGCCACGGCGTCGTCCGTGAGCGTCGTCGCCCAGTTCCGACCGATGAGCGTCTCCGCGTCGTACTCGAACAGGTCGGCGTAGGCGTCGTTGACGTAATTGAACCGGAAGTCGTCAGTGAGCAACGCGATACCCTCACGGGCCGTGTCGATGGCTCGAAAGCCCCGATGAACTTGTTTTTCCACGTGGCGGTGTGACACCGCTTGCGTGATTTGGGACGCCAGAGTAACGAAGCGTGCACCGGACGTTCCCTTCTGGAGATAGTTCGTCGCGCCGGAGGAGATAGCACGGCTTGCGACATCCTCGCTTCCCGTCCCGGTGAAGACGATGAACGGGAAGTACGGACGGCTCTCGCGCACGGTTTCGAGAAGTTCCAACCCCGAACAGTCTCGGAGTTCGTACTCGCTGACGAGACAGTCGATATCGACGTCACGTTCGAAGAGCCATTCGACGGCATCGTCGGCGTTCGTCACGCCGATGACATCCTCGATGTCGTCCTTGCGTTCCAACGTCTCCCGGGTTAGTCGAAGGAAGTCCTCGTCGGTATCGACGTGGAGCACACGGAATGCAGGGGGAAAATCGTGACCGATAGAAACCGGGTCTACATTCGCCATGCAGTTTTCACTATCAAGAGAGCTAAAGGGCATATATTTAACTGATTGGGGACGGACGCCCGAGCCCGAATACCGACTCTGCCGAATTCCCGGGCTACCGCTCGCCAGCGACCCACTTGTGGGAAAACGAGGTGCCACAGGAGCAGTAGGCGTACGCGTGGATGACGTCGCCCTCGGCGTACAGGCCGCCGACCTCCTCGTTTTGCTCCTCGGCGAACGCGAAGACGAACTCCACGTCGTGGTCCCCCTCCGGGCAGTCAGCGCCCGCGAGGTCCGCCGCGACGGTTCCCTCGGCCCCCATCGCCTCCTTCGCAAAGCTCATCGCGTCCATCCCGGTCGCCTTCTTGAACACGTTTCGTCCGGTTTCGCCCGGAACGACCAACAGCACACCGCCCGGAACCGATTCGCCGTAGTCGGCGAGTTTGTCCCCCGACACGAACGAATCGGCGAGAAAGAGCGCAACGTCGTCGGGGCGGTCACCGGCGAGGAACTCGTCGCGGGCGCTCATTCGTCGTCAACCTGCCGTGCGATGTCGGCGAGACTCCCGTTCGGCGCTTCCGTCGCCTCGTAGACGGCCCGCGAACCGGGTTCGCGGATTCCGTACTTGAACCCCTCTTCGACGACGTCGATGAGAACCGACTGGCCGAACGAGCGGTTGCTGTCGGCGAACCACTCGGAGAGGCGGTTTTCGCCCTCGCCCGGATTCCGAGCGAGTCGCGGAGTGTCGTATACCCCCCGGATGAGGCGACCGTCGCCGGTCAGCGGCCGTTCGATTCGGGCGCGATACTCCGTGTCGTCCATGACGACGCGGACGAGTTCGTCCGCCGGAAAGGAGTCCTCGTCGTCCGCAGGAATCTCGATGTTCGCACGGTTCGTCGCACCCGCCTGCGCCAGTGTCGCTCTGACGGTTTCAGTCGTATCACTAGAAACCCGTTGCGTCATAGTCGTGAAAAGATGGTGTAAATGTTTGAGTGTTCCGCCGCGTTACTCGTCGTCTTCCTCGTCGCCCTCGCCGTAGAGGGACTCGACGGATTCGTCGCCGTACTCGGAGATACGGACGTTGAGTTGTGCGACTTCCTCGCTGACTTCCTTCCCGCGGACCGAGATGCGTCGTCGCTCGCCGTCTCGCTCGGGGTTGTAGCCCGTACCGCCTTCGAGGAGCACGTCCTTGAGGTTCGGACCGGCGACGTCGCCGCGCATCGGGCGACCGGCGTTGTCCGACCCACCGGTGATTTCGACGGAATACCCGTCGAGACCGACGGCACTGCCGTCGACGTCCTCGCCGATGGACTTGCCGAGGAATCGGTTCGCGTCCTGTCCGTCTACTTCGCGCTGATAGGCCGCCCCGGAGTCGGGGTCAGCAACGACGACCTGAAAGTTTGCCATACGGAACGAATATCGGTCCCTCCCTAAAAGGACATCGAAACCCACTCTCCCGGACGAAACCGCTTTCCGCAATCCGGTCGTGTTCCGGAGGCGGGGGAGGATGACAGACGCATATTACTTCGTCAGCGACCTTCACGTCGGGGGCGACGAGCAGTTACAGGAGTGTGAGTTCGAAGACGAGTTCGTCGAGTTCCTACGAACGCTCGAAACGACGGACGAGGACGCCGAACTGATAATCCTCGGCGACGCGTTCGGCCTCTGGGAGTTCACCCAGTCGGCCGGGATGACGAAGTTCGACCTGCTCGTCGAACACCATCCGAAGCTGTTCGAGCAGTTCCGGAAAACGGGAGAAAACGTCCGCATCACGCTCATCCCCGGCAATCACGACGCCGAACTGGCGGGGTATCCCGAGTACGAGGAGCGACTGGCCGAGTACAACGTCACCCTCGACCCGACGCTCTCGCTCACCAGACGCGTCGCCGGGAAGAAGATTTGGATCGAACACGGCATGCAGGAGGACGCGCACAACCGAATGCCCGAGTTCGGCAACCCGCGAGCCAATCCGCTCGGCTACTTCGTCAACCGCCACATCACCGGGAAAGCCGGACAGCTCTCGGGGCGGGGAAAGTACAACTGGCTCAAGGACATCCAGTCGCTCACGCCGTTGGAGGAGATACCGGACTGGATGGCGTCGAACTACTTCTACCGCGAGATGAACCCGTTCCTCCGCTACGGCGCGCTGCCGTTCCTGTTGCTCTTTCAGGTCAGCCTCATCTACCTGCTCGTCCTCGTCTTCGAAGCGTCCGGGGTCGTCGGGTCACACGCCGTTTCGAACTTCACCACGTCCGTCCTCCGGCAGTTGGGGGTCGTCGGCGACGTCGTGGAGTTCGTCATCTACGTGAACCTCGTCGTCGTCGGGCTCCTGCTCGTGATATCGATACCGCTGTACTTCTTCGCCCGCGACGTGCGAAAGACGCTCGAACGGTTCGGCCTCGTCAGGAAAGAGAAACCCGAGGAACCGTCGGACGCGCCCTACGTCGCCGCCGCCGAGGACGTGTTCGAGGAGTATCCCGACGTCGTGGCGTACATCTACGGCCACACCCACCGCGTCTCGCTGACGAACGTCGGCGAGCACGTCATCATCAACACCGGGACGTGGCTCAAGCGACTGCACCGGACCTCGACGCTCATCGGCATCCTCCCGCCGGTGTACTACCCGTCGTTCCGACTGAACTACTTCCGAATCGGCGAGGAAGAGGAGAATATCGTCGTCGAGTACCACACCATCGAGAAGGAAGCGCCGAAAGAGCTGACGCTCCTCCAGCGGTTGCTGACGCGTCGGCCGAAGGTGGAGAACGACGTTCCGAAACGGACGGTCATCGAAGCGTCGGAGAAGGAAGCCACCGAGGAGACGCCGACCGATTCGGCCTCGTGAGACGGGCGCGAACGGTCGGGATGGACCCGCTGGGGGGTCAGTTACACCGAATCGTGCCGTTCCGGAGGAACTCAACCGAGGGTCCCGCGTCGTCGTCGCGTCCGTGTATTTCGACGACGAGTTCGTCGGATTCGTCGCCCCCCGAACAGTCCGAGTTCGGGTAGAAGCGATACCGGCGTTCCACGTCGGCGTCCTGGAGCGAGGCGCGAACGCGATATTCGCGGCTCTCGACAACCCCCGTCCGCTGACGTTCGAACGCTGCCTTTCCGTCCGCTGGTGTGTTGAGCCTGAATCGGTTCCGGAACACCGTTTCATCGCTATCCGTCCGCAGCAGTTCGAGCAGGAGGGTGTGGCTTCGGGAGTCGAAGTTCAACAGCGTTACAGTGAGGCGTTTCTCGGAGAAAGACAGGGCGGAACAACCCGCGAGTGACGTCGCTCCGAGACTCGCACCGAGTCGGAGGACCTCGCGGCGAGACGGTCGGGACATCGGTTTTCGGTAGCGATTCGGCGGATAATACAGTTGTGAATACTGTCCGATACACACGGTATTTCGGCGGATTCGAAAGGAATCTATCTTACGGGGTGGTTACCGCTGATATACCGCCGAAACGTTCGGTTGGTCCGGCGGTCGCTGGTATGGGCGCGGTTCCGGGCGAACCGGGACCCGAAACCGAGGGGAATTGCGAGTTGGTTCATCCCGCAAGACCCGTTGGCGGAGTAGCGAAAGCGACGGAACAGCGAACGAAGTGAGCGATAGGCGCGCCGTATTTTCAGGGAACTAGCAATCGTACCGCGAGCGCCTCGGAAGCGAGCGGACCGACGACTGAGCGGAGCAACGCGAAGCGAAGGAGGAGTGTTTTTGGTCCAGATTTTTATCGAGGGTCGCGCGGTTTGCGACCCTCGCAATAAAAAGATGGGTTCTAGAACGGGTACCGCCGCTGGTCGCGCTGGACGGAAATCCACTTCTCCTGCGTGAGTTCCTCGACGATGGCGTCACCGTCGTAGCGGCCGATTCCGGAGCCTTTCACGCCGCCGAACGGGACGTGGGGTTCCTCGTTGATGGGTTGGTCGTTGATGTGGACCATCCCGGCGTCGATGGCGTCGGCGAGGTCCTGCGCGCGCCCGAGGTCGCCCGCGTGGACCGAGGCGGCGAGGCCGTACTCGGTCGCGTTGGCGAGTTCGACGGCCTCCTCGTCGGAGGAGAACGGGATGACCGGCGCGATGGGACCGAACGTCTCGTTGCACGACGCGGACATGTCGTTGGTCGCGTCGGAGAGGACGGTCGGCTTGACGAACAGGTCCTCGTGGTGGCCGCCGGTTTCGAGCGTCGCGCCCTCTTCGACCGTCGATTCGATGTAGTCGAGCATCTGGTCGCGCTGGCCCTCGTCGATGATTGGGCCGATGACGTTGTCGCGGTCGGTCGGGTCGCCGATGGGAAGCGACTCGGCGCGCTCGGTCAGTTTCTCGACGTACTCGTCGTACACGTCCTCGTGGACGAGGTGGCGGTTGATGGAGATGCACACCTGCCCCTGGTGGAGGAACGACCCGAACACGGCCGAATCGATTGCGGCGTCGATGTCCGCGTCCTCGGTGACGACGTGGGGGTTGTTCCCGCCGAGTTCCATCGCGGGGAGCGCGAGGTTCTCGGCCGCGAGGCTGGCGACGTGTTTGCCGACTTCCGTCGAACCGGTGAACGCCATCACGTCGAGTTCGGGGTGGGACGCCATGCGGTCGCCGATTTCCGAACCCTTGCCGGGGACGACGTTGAGCAGTCCCTCGGGCAGTCCGGCCTCCTCGAAGATTTTGGCGAGGAGCAGACCGCCGGTGACGGGAGTCGGCGAGGCGGGCTTGAGCACGACCGCGTTGCCGAGCGCCAGCGCGGGCGCGACGGCGCGCATCGAGAGGTTGAACGGGAAGTTCCACGGCGAGATGACGCCGACGACGCCCATCGGGATTCGCTTGACGTGGTTTTCCTTCCCCGGAATCATCGAGTCCTTGATTTCGCCGCCGACGCGGAAGGGGAACTCGGCGGCCTGCTGGGTGATGCCGCGCGCGGTCTGCCACTCCGCGAACGCTTTCATGTTCGCGCTTCCGGACTCCACCGCGAGCGAGTGGAGAATGTCGTTTCGGTGCTCGTCCAGCAAGTCGAGCGCGGATTGGATGACGCCGATTCGCTCGTTCGGCGATTGGTCCGCCCAGTCGGCCTGTGCCTCCGCGGCGGCCTCGTAGGCGCGGTCTACGTCGTCCTCGGTCGCTGCCGGAACGGACGCGATTTGCTCTCGGGTCGCCGGGTTCGTCACGTCGATTTCGTCCCGGTCGCCGCCGTCGATCCATTCGCCGTCGATGTAGAGGGCGTTCCAGTCGCCGTCCAAGGTGTAGGCTCTGTCCGACATCACACTGAACTCCGGCCTTCGGCCCGATAAAGGGACAGGAACCGGCGGCGGTGTGGCGTTTTACTCGAGTTCGAAGAACGGATACGTCGGCGTTCGGAGGGAACGTCGTGGAGTCAACCGAGGTGACTCGTGAGGGCACGACGAAAAGTATCGAAATTATACATAGACATGTATTTTTCCACTATTTTCAGGAATAAAAACTCAGAGCGAGCATTATTGCAATCAAGTCCGAAATGAAAAGTGCATGTGGAGAAGAAGCTTCGTTTCGGCCGCTGGTGCGTTCGGTACCCTCCTGTTCGGGAGCGAATCGGTTCGCGGAACCGCCGACCGGTTCGATGAGCGGACGGACGCGTGTTCACGGCCGTCCCCGCCGTCGAAGACCGTCATTCACCTGTCCAGCGGCGAGTCGCCCGCACAAGAACACGCGCTGTTGAACGCGAAGAACCTGCTCGACGACGAGACCGTTCCGGTCAAGGACCTCGTGTTGCTGGCGAACGGGAAGGGGATTCTCGTCTACACCCCGCCAACGGACGACAACGAGTTCGCGGACCGCATCGCGTCGCTACAGGAACGGGGCGTCACCTTCCGCGCGTGTGAGAACGCGATGGAGATGCTGAACGTGACCGAAGACGACCTCCTTCCGGGCGTCGAACCCGTCCCCTCCGGCGTCGGCGAACTGGCCCGCCTGCAGGAGCTGAACTACGGATACATCAAGGCCCCGTGACCGCGAGTCGGTGATTCTTTGCGGGGCGGTCGAAACCGACGAAGAAAAACGGCTTCGTCCGTTAGACCCCCCAATGAATATCCAGTTTCTCGGCGGGGCGCGCGAGGTGGGCCGGAGCGCGATTCTCGTCAACGACTCCCTCCTCCTCGATTACGGGATGCTGACCGGGAATCCGCCACAGTATCCGGTCGGCGACGTGAACCCCGATGCCGTCGTCGTCTCCCACGGCCATCTGGATCACGTCGGTATCCTTCCCTCCCTGCTCTCGGGCGACGAGCGCCCGCCGATTCACTGGACGCCGCCGACCTACGAACTGACGCGCATCCTCGCGCGGGACACGCTGAAACTGCACGGCGGGAGCTACGACTGCCCGTTCACCGAGGCCGAACTCAAACGGGTGACGCAAGTGTCGGAACCCCACGGCTACCGCGAATCGTTCGAGGCGGCGGGCCACGAAATCACGTTCTACAACGCGGGCCACATCCCCGGAAGCGCGCACGTGCTGGTGGACGACGGCGAGACGCGACTGCTGTACACCGCTGACTTCCACACCGGCGACCAGCGACTGCTGTCCGGAACGACCGCTCGCCCCGACGCAGACGTGGTACTCTGTGAGAGCACGTACTCGGACGTGGAACACGGCGAGCGGTCCGCGACGGAGCGGGAGTTCGCGGAGAGCGTGAAGACGACGATTTGGGAGGGGGGCACCGTCGTCGTTCCGGCGTTCGCCATCGGCCGGACACAGGAGATGCTCATGGTCTGTGAAGCGCACGACATCGACTGCTACGTCGACGGAATGGGAAAGCAGGTCACGCGGATGCTCCGCCAACACCCCGAGTTCGTCCGCGACCCCGACGCCCTCCAGCGGGCCGTCTCGAACGCGCGGTTCGTGACGGGGCGGAACGGCCAGCGCAAGCGAATCGCGCGGAAGAACACCGTCATCGTGACGACTTCGGGGATGCTTTCGGGCGGTCCGGCGATGACGTACATCCCCGAAATCCGCGCCAATCCGGTCAACAAAATCACGATGACGGGCTATCAGGTCGAAGGGACGCCCGGACGGGACCTGCTCGAAACCGGACGCGGCGAAATCGACGGCCGCGTCATGCCCGTCAGCGCGCAGGTCGAGTCCTACGACTTCTCCGCCCACGCCGACCGGGACGGCCTCCTCGAATTTTTGAATTCCTACCGCGACGCCACGGTGCTGGTCAACCACGGTGACAGGTGCGCGGCGTTCGCCGAGGAGTTACGGGCCGACGGCTACGACGCGAGCGCGCCCGAACTCGGAAGTCGATTCGAAATCGACGCGGACGCCGCGCCGACGGAAACGACTCGCCCTTAAATAGTTCGGGACCACCACTTCGACCAGCGGCCGTTCGGTTCCCGCTGCCATCGCTGGTGAACCTTCGGCCGACGGGCCGCTTTCGGCGCGTCTTCGAGGCCGAAGACGACGAGTCGCCCGTCCGAGGTTCGGGCGACGTCGAGTCCGGCGCAGCGGACCTTGCCGAATCGCTCCCACAGCGACCAGTCGCCGTTCGGTGACTGCTGTGCCAAACTGTGTAGTCGTCGGCCGGTGATGAACACGACCACCCGACCGGCCTCGTCCCGACCGGTAGCGACGGATTTCGCCTTCGGCCGGTGGAATATCTCGAAATCCTCCGGGTAGCTCAGTTCGCTCCACGTCTCCTCCCACTCGGTGTCCTCGAACCCGACTTGCCGGGTGTGAATCGGAACGTCGTCGTCCCGAACGAGAAACGCCATGAAGCGTCCGTCTTTGTTCTCGCCGACGGCGAGCGAGTGGCCGTTCGCTCGTCCGCGTCGGTGCCAATCGGCCCACTCGTCGCCGTCCGGTTCGAGCTGCCAGCAGTGATGGACCCCGTACAGGAACTCCTTTTCGGCCGCCGTCAGGCCCGCCCCTTCGTCGGCGTAGTTGAGCAGGAACACCTGTAACCGCTCCTCGGCGTCGCGCTCGACGACGATTTCGTCGCCCGCTCGGTCCCCTCGGGACTCCCAGTCGGTCCACGCGGTGCCGTTCTGCTCCGTCTGCCTCGTGTGGAATGTCCCGGTCGTCGGGTCGGTGACGAAGACTTCGAGTCGTCGGTCGCCGTTGGGCGCGACCGCGACCGACCCGCCCGGACGGGGGTCGTCGGCGAGCGGACGCCACCCCTCCCAGTCACCGGTCGTGGAATCCGAATCGGCCGCCTCCCGGCGGGTGTGATACGTCCCGTTCGACGGGTCCGTGACGAACACTTCGAGGCGACCGTCCTCGTTTCGACCGACCGCTATGGACGTTCCCTCGGCCCCGTCCAGGCGCTCCCACTCGGTCCACTCCGTTTCCGACCCCACCTGCCTGCTGGTGTGAACCTCGCCGTCGAGAAGGACGAACAGTTCGAACTGACCGTTCTCGTTTCGCTCCGTCGCTATCTTCATGCGTTACTCCTCCGTCTTCGGCAGTCGAACGAGGTCTTCGGGGTTCTGCGAGGCGAATACCACGATGGACCCCTCCTGTCGTTGCTTTTTGAGCAGGTCCTCGCCCATCTCGCGGTCGAGGTCGGCGAATATCTCGATGGCGGTGAGGACGTCCGGTTGTGGAACCCCGCGACGAGCGGGCGGCAGTCGGCCGGTCGCCGCGACCTTCTCCTCCAGCATGACCCGCACGTACTCGGCGATGTCTATCGTGTCGCTCAACTGCTCGTGCCACGACGGCGGATAGACGCTGACGTTCTCCCCCACCCGATAGAGGTTGTTTCCGGGCGTCCACGTCGACGAATCCGTCAGTCGCTCTTCGAGCAGCGCGTGAGTGCGGTCCCTATCGTAGCCGAGCGCGTCGGCGTAGGCGTCGAGGCACTCCATCGAAATCCCCGGTTCCTCCCCGTGGTGGTGACGTTCGAGGTACGTCACGAAGTCGTCGATCTGATACTCGCGGTCGCGGAGCGAGAGGTCATCGACCAGTTTCTCATCAACAATGACCATGACACTCAGTTCGACCGACAACTCGATAAAAGTCCGCAGAACCGTTCTGAGAACTCGCTGCTAACCGCTACCAGCACTCGCGTCTGTTTCATCGCCGTGGAACGGATGAAAGTAGCGGTACACCAAGGGAGGGTGAGCGGTCGCGATGGCTACCGAACACACACGGGGTGTCGAACATGTTCGGATGAAATCGGATGACGACGGGCAGCGTAGGACGAGTCGCATGACACGAATCGACGTCCGCGACCTGCCACCGTCCGAACGCCACGAGACCATCCACGCGGCATTCTCCGACCTCGGCCGCGGCGAGACGCTGGAACTCGTCAACGACCACGAACCGAAGCCGTTCTTCTACGAGTTGCAGGCCGAGGACCCGACGTTCGACGCCGAGGGCTACGAAGCCGAACAGCGAGGACCGGAGGAGTTCGTGGCCCGGTTCCCGAAGACGACGACGAGTTCGGTCGTCCACCTCGACGACCTCGACGAGACGCCGCACGCGGTCGTCTTCCCCGACAGCGAACCGAAGACGGTTCGCCTCCGCTTGGCGGCGGGCGAAAGCATTCCCGGCCACCAACACCCGGACCGTCAAATCGTTCTCTACCTCGTGTCCGGCGAGATGAAACTCGACGTCGGCGACGAAACGCGAGACATCGAAACGGGAGACGTCGTGCGATTCGACGGAGAACAGGAGGTCGCACCGCATGCGACGAGCGACAGCACGGCGCTGCTCGTGCTCGCACCGCGGGCCACGGACGCCGACTGAGGGACGCGACGACCGACACCGAACGACCGGCCGCGAATCGACCGTTCGTGACCGAGAGGCCCTGGATATCGAGCTCTCCGAACATGTTCGCACACGGATTCTCGGTTCCGGGAGTCGTCTAGAGACGTATGAAGACCGAATCGAACGCGGGAGTGGAGTCGGGTGGAACAGTCGAATCGAGGGAAGAACGCTCGACGGACGAAACCACCGTCGAGGTGCGCTGTACGGGGCACGTCCGGGACGCGGTAGGGTCGCCGAGACTCACGTTCACCTTCGAGGGGACGACGCTCCGCGAATTCCTGACCGCATTCTTCTCGGAGTACGACGTCGAGGACATGCTCATCGCCGAGACGGAGGCCGATGCGACGACGCGAGGATGGGCGACGGTCCCCGGAGAACTCCCCGGAACGTGGCGAAAGAACCCGGAAGGAGAGCAAACCCGCGCGTACGCACGAGTGGCCATCAACGGGACCTTCAACGAGCACATCGACGGATTGAACACCCAATTGGAGGACGGGGACCGCGTAGCGCTGATGTACCCGTTCATCTACTGTTGCTGAGTCGGGACGGGTCGGTCGGAGCGGAGTAGCCGGGCGAGGCGGTCGGTGCGAGGTGGAATACGGGACTACTCGTCGGTGCCGACGTACTGCTTGATGACCTTCCCTTCCGCTCGGTGGAGCGTCTCGCTGGCCGTCGATTTGGCGACGTCGGTCATCGCCGCGAGGTCCGTGAGCGTGCAGGTTCGCGGCGAGTCGTAGTAGCCGCACTCGACCGCGGTCGTCAGCAGTTGTCGTTGGCGCTCGGTGAGCAACCGCTCGGAAGCCGTCATCTCGCGGACGAACTCCACGTCGAAGGCGATGTCGAACAGTTCCAGTTGCGTCCCGAGCGTCGAGAGTCGCTCGTGCGAGGCGGTGACTTCGAGCGTGGCCTCCCCGTCGCGGAAGGTTATCGGCAGTTCGAGCGGAACCCCCGACTCCTGCATCGAGAGGAGGAGAATCGGGTCGGTCGTCTCGAACCGGACGAGCGCCGTCTCCTCGGACGCGCGGAGGGGTTCGACGTCGAGAACGTCGTCGTACGCCGCCATCTCGCGGAGAATCGAAGGGATGTCGGTCGAGGTCAGTTCGAGAAGTCCGACGCCGGTCTGCTCGGCCGGAAGCGCCGCCAACACCCGGAACTCCGCGGTCGGATGGTTCGCCGAGAGGTCACCGACCCAAACGTCCGTCGGAATCGTAATCGTGAGTTTCGCGGTCGCCATCGTCCGTTCATTCGCCCCGTGCGTGGAAACCGATTTCGAACGTGTCCGAAATCGAGAATCTAAAACGAGAGGTGCGAGGACGAACTCGGCACGTCGTCTTCGTCGTCCTCCTCGATGCCGCCCTCGTGTGCGAACTCACACGTTCGGTCGGTCAGGTAGACGTCACCGTCGTCCACCGTAACGTCCACCGTAACGAGGGTCGAACCGGCGGCCTTCCCGTTGTCACAGTGGCCGGAACAGCCGTCGAACATGGACCCGTGTTTCGGGCAGATGATGTCCCCGTCGCGCATCGCCGCGCCGAAACCCCGGTCGAGTCGCTGGTCGGTTTCGTGCTGGCAGAAGTTCTTCCACGCGGTAATGCAGTCGTCGCCGTGGACGAGAACGACCTCCTCCTTCGACCCGTCGCGTTCCCGTACCGTGAACAGAAACGAGTCGTTTTCGGGGAGGTCCTCGACCGTCGTCAAGCGGGGTGCGTCGTCCGTCTCCATACGCATCCCGTTCGCGCCACGACAATTAAAATAATCCCTCCGTCGGGGAGAACGTCAGTGGCTGACGGACTTCGACCGTCGGAAGTCGTAGGTCACGCCGGTCAACTCCTCCGAGGTGTCCCAGAGGCGTCCGGCCACCGCTTCGTCGTAAGAGCGGTCGCCGGACGACTGGACCGAAGGCGGGCCGCGCATGTTCATCAATCCGTCGGGGCCGACGTACTCGCCGCCCGTGATGCCGCCAGCGGTCGCGGCGTAGAGCATCGGCAGGGCACCGCGTTGGGCGCTCTGGGCGAGGACCGCGTTCGCGATGCGCATCGTCCACAGGCGAAGGGTCGAACCTTCCTGTCTCGGGCCGCGACCCTGGAGGTTCGTGCTCGCGTAGCCGGGGTGGCAGGCGACGCTCGCCACGTCGTCGATACCGGCGTCGCCGAGTCGCCGGTCGAGTTCGTAGGCGAACAGCACGTTCGCCAGTTTGCTTTGAGCGTAGGCGTCCCACTTGTCGTACTCGCGTTTGCCCTGCAAATCGTCGAAGACCATCTCCCCGTTCTCGTGCAGGCCGCTGCTCTGGGTGACGACGCGCGTCTCGCCGTCGGTTTCGAGCAGCGAATCGAGTAGGAGTCCGGTGAGCGCGAAATGTCCGAGGTGATTGACGCCGAACTGCAGTTCGAACCCGTCCGCCGTTTCGTCCCGCGGGACCGCCATCACGCCCGCGTTGTTACAGAGGACGCACAGGTCGTCGTACTCGGACTCGAAGCCGTCCGCGAAAGCGCGAATCGACGACAGGTCCGCGAGGTCGATTTCGCGCACGTCGAGCGTCGCATCGGGAGCCTCGGTGAGAATTTTCCCCTTCATCGTCTTCGCGTGATTCGTCCGTCGGCAGGCCATGACGACGGACGCTCCCTTTCGGGCGAAGGCGCGCGTCACCTCGTAGCCGAGGCCGCTGTTCGCGCCCGTGACGATTACCGTCTCGCCAGTCATGTCCGGCATTCTCTCTGCGGTCCACCCGGAATCGGTCATGGAACCGCCTACGGCCGCCCGGTACAGAAAGTCACCGCCCAACGAGGTGGGACTGGGACCATCTATCCGCTTACTATCTGCCCATCTGTCACCCTCCGCCGCCTATCTGTCCACACTCCGCCTGCTATCAATCCACCGTCGGACACTACAACCCGCCCGCTCCCGTCGGCGCGTCGGGGAGGTCCGCCGGTTCGACCGGGATGCCGAGTTCCTCCAGCGCGGCTTCGAGGTGTTCGCCCTTCGCGTACTCCGAGCCGTCCTCCTCGCGCTTTCGTTGAGCGACGGCGAGCACTTCCGCGCGCCTGTCGTCCGGGATGTCGAACTTGTCCGTCGTCAGTTCGATGGTCAGCCCGTTGTGGTCGGAGGTGTACAGCGAGTAGAAGATGCTCCGGTCGAACTCGTTGTATCGGAGACCGTGCGCTTCGAGGCGCTCGCGCACCTCCTCGATGCGCTCCGGGTCGAACCGGAACGCGAGGTGGTGAACCGCACCGATACCAGTTCGCTGTGGCGCGGGATTCGACTGGCGGCCCTCCTCGACGAAGAACGTGATGATGCGGCCGTCGCCGCTGTCGAAGAACAGGTGCGTGACGTTCGGCGCGTCGAGGTTCGGCTGGCGGAGAACGAGCGGCATCCCGAGGATGTCCCGGTAGAACTCGACCGTATCCTCCTCGTTGCTCCCGATGAGCGTGATGTGGTCGGTTCCGGTCAGCGGGACCGCACCGTCGGGGCGTTCGGCGGTAATCGGTGCCTCACCGTCGGTGGAAGGTTCGTCGGACATGGCGTTCTCGGTTCCTCGTTGGTCCCGAACGACGATATACCCTCGCGGACGGGAACGTCACCACCTGACATCGATGTCAGTGGGAGAAATCGACGAGGAGCTACCGGTACGCACCGACGGTCCACGCGAGGCGGGGAAACACCAGCGCGCTTCCGACCGACAGGAGCACCGCGACCGTCGCCGTCGGAGCGGGCGAGTGAAACGCGAGGTCGATAGCCGTCCCGAGATAGGCCACGGCGGCGATGACGACGTTGTAGTACAGCAACCGGAGAAAGAAAAGCGCGGGCGTCACCGGCGGCCAGTCGACGTCGAGCCACGGACCGCGGAACGTCCCGACGCAGAGGACGAGCGCCAACCACGCGAACAGCGCGGCGAACTTCAACGGTACGTTGGGTTCGGCGTCCATCAACCCGTAGAAGGCGGGCAACCCGAGGAAGGTCACCTCCCCGACCGCGAAGAAGACGCTTTCGACCCACTGCTCGACGCCCTCCTTCTCGTCGCGCGGGCGAAGTCGGCGCTCCTCCGTCGAGTAGTCGGTGCTGCGGCCAGTCACGCGGGAAAATTGCGCGGCTTCGTAGATAAACGTGGGGTGCGAACGAAAGACTCGCATCGGGACGTCCGTTCGGGCGGTTCCTTTTTACCCCGTCCGCCCAATCCACGAACGATGACTAACGGCCCGGGAGATGAGCCACCGGCGGACCGCAAGTCGCCGGTCGGAAAGCCCGTCATCCGCGGGAACGCGTCGATCACCGGTTCGCACGCACGAGAAGCGAAGGCGTTCGACCCGGACGACCCGGAGAGCGTTGCCGAGGCGGCGCGAACCGTCCGCGCGTTTGCGGGTGGCAGTCCGGGGAGCGAAGACAACGTGTACATGTTGCGCGGAGCGGCGGCCTGTGCAGCGCTCGTCCGTGGCGTCGGGTCCTACAAAGAGGCCGCGGAACGAGCGGGGGGCGAAACAACGGTCTCCTTCATCCGAAAGTGGGCGCGGGTGCACGACCTCCCGCGGTCCATTCGACGCCACGTCGCCGTCGGCCACATCGCTCCGACGGCCGCCAAACACATCGCCCGGGTGGACGGCGACGCGCGCTACCAACTGGCGTGGGCGGTCCTCGACAACTCGCTGACTGTGCGCGAGGTGCGCGCCATCGTCAGCGACATCAGCGACGGGGCACCCCCGGAGCGCGCGCTCCGAAACCACGGCGTCACGCTCGGCGAGGTGACGCTTTCGCTCCCGCCGGACCTGTACCGCGAACTTCGACGGGAGGCCGCACTCGCCGACGAGGAACCCGAACACGTGGTCGCCCGGGCGCTCGAAAAGGAACTCGGCTGAAAACGGAAGTTAATCGAGGAACGTGCGGGCCGTCTCGGTGAGGACCGTTCCTGCAGTCACGACGTCCAGCCAGTGAACGGTCTCGTTCGGGAAGTGCGCCTGTTCGATGGTCCCCGGTCCGAACAGGGCCGTGGGGATTCCCGCGGCGACGTAGTGGCGCGAGTCCGCGCCGTAGGTTTCGCCGCGGAGCGTCGCGTCGAGTCCCTCACCGTCCATCGCGGACTGGAGCGCGCCGACTATCGGTTCGTCCGCGTCCGTCTCCGCGGATTCGAACTGGATGGAAAACCGTTCGAACGTCGGCGGATGGTCACGAAGCCACTCGTTCTCCCCGACCACTTCGGCGAGCCGCTCCTCGTACATGGCCTCGACTTCATCGACCGTTTCGCCCGGCGCGACGCCGAGGCGCATCTCCGCGGTGAGCGTCGCGGGGACGGACGACGACCACGTTCCCGCCTCGACCGTCCCGAACACGATGGGCCACGGAATCGGAAACTCGTCGTACAGCGGATGCGTAACCGACTCGCTCCGCTCGGCTTCGAGGTCGAAGAACGCCCGCCGGATGTCCTCGAAGTGAGGGTAGACGCTCTCCCCGCGCCACCGCGTCGCCGCGTGCGCGGAGCGACCAGTAAGGCGTAGCCGTTTCATGACCGTTCCCTCGACCGCAACGACCGGCGTGAGGTCGGTGGGTTCGGCGACGATGGCCGCGTCGCGCTCGAACGGATAGGGATTCGAGAGGGCCGCCGCCGCCGCACCCAGTCCGCCCTCCTCCTCGCCGACGACGCTTTCCACGACGAGTCGGCCGTCAAGATTCCGACCCCCGGCGTCCTCGTGGAGGTGTTTCGCCGCGAAGACACAGGACGCGAGTCCGGATTTCATATCGACCGCGCCGCGAGCTGTGAGGTCGTCGCCCTCCAACGTCGGTTCGAAAGGGTCCGTGTCCCACGATTCGCGGGCCACGGGCACCACGTCCATGTGCCCGTTCAGGACGAGCGTCGGGCCGTCGTCCGGGTCGCCGAACTCCAGGACACCCGCGACGCTCGGGCGCTCGACGAGGGTCGGCCCGTCGGCGCTCGCCTCGGTGTGTTCGATGGCGGCAGGGTCGTCCGGGAAGGACGGATGTTCCGCCAACCGCTCGGCGTCGGCCGTCCACTCGTACGTCTCGAAGCCCATCTCCGAGAGCCGGTCGGCGAGCCACTCCTGTGCGGGGCCTTCGTTACCGCCCGTCGTGTCGAACGAACAGAGTCGTTCGGTGAACGCGCGCAACTCGTCACCCTGTTCGGTTTCGAAGTCGGTCATGGTTCAACAGTCGTGACCGGGGGAGAAAACGATGTTCACCCCGGAAATACGGACGGCTGCCGAGCGGAATGGCAAACGTTTAAACGTCGCAACTCGCAAGAAGAGATGAGGGCTGGTAGCTCAGTTAGGCAGAGCGTCTGGCTTTTAACCAGACGGCCAGGGGTTCAAATCCCTTCCAGCCCGCTTCTGTGAGGAACGAAGGTGACGAGCGAAGCGGTTTGAATCAGACCGAGGTTCTGCGCGGAGCGCAGGTTCTCGGACGTGATTCAAATCCCGTCCAGCCCGTTTTCACGACGAATGTAGATGAGGAGTGAAACGGCTCGAAGGATTCGAAGAAGACGAGAGGCATGCCCGCGAAGTGAGTGGAACGAACAAGCAGGAACCTCTCGGCGTCGTTCAAATCCCTTCCAGCCCGTACTTCTCGCGGCGACTACATCGAGAGCGTCGCAAGAAGAAGAGAACCGCCGAAACGAACGCTCGCCGAAGTCGTTCAGTAGATATTATAAGTCATCCGAACACAGGACCGGGTATGAACCGGTACATATCGGACCCACTCGAACCGCTCGGAACCGCGTTCGGGGTCCTGCTCGTTCTCATCGGAATCGGAACGCTCGTCGGCATGCCGTGGGCGCACAAATCCGGAAGTGCCCTGCTCATGCTGGGCCAAATACTCGGTGCCGTCGCCGCTATCGGTATCGGCGCGGCTCTCGCGTGGATCGCTCGGACGTAAAAAGGCGGTTGTAACTGTTATCCCTTGAACGGGAGGTAGGCGAGCATTCCGATGAGCGCCGCCGCGATGAAGCTGAGGATGGACACACCCCACAGTCCCGCAATGCGCTCGTGGAAGTGCGACACCGCTTCCTCCTGTTCGTTATAGGCCTTCACGTCCGACGACAGCAGAACCTTATTGCCTTGGCCGTGTGCGACGAACGTCTCGTTGTTCGGTCCGAGTTCGACCGTCGAACCACTCTCGACCGAGGAAACGGTCGTTTTCGGCGCTTTCCACTGCAGCATCACAGCCTCGGCCGTGATGTTGTCGACCGTGGTGGAGTTGTTCGAGTACTGGTACGAATCGCCCGTACGCAGCGTCTTCGTCGTCGGTTCGCCGAACTGCTGGCGCTTGTACTCGTCAACCGGGACGAGCGACTTGTTACCGCTGCTGCCGTTGACGACGACGTAGGTTTCGTTCCCCTGTTTAACCGTCTGCGTACCTTCCGAGAGGTTCTGGACCTCCCGAAGCGTCGCTTTCTTCGGCTCCGATTTGTTCGGGATGAGAACTTGGAACGTGGTGTTGTCCTGTTCGACTGTCGAGTTGTTCGCCAGTTCAGCCGAATACGTGGCGGCTTGCTGGGTCCACGCGACCTCCGCGGAGCCCCCACTCAACGAGGAGACATTGTACTGTCGCCCGTCGACAGTGAACTTCTGTCCCTGCTGTGAGAGCGTCTGATCCGGGTTCTTCACCGAAACCGTCGGCTCCTTGGCCATGCCGACCAGTGAGTATGCCCCGGCAGAAATGACGAGGAAGATCGCAATGTATACGCCCGCTGCTCGTCGTTGCATACTCTAGCCCCTGTCCGCGTTCGGTATAATGGTTACTTTTTGGCGATACGGTACGACGCTTCTTTTCATTAGCGTCGAAAACGAACGTGAGGCATGAAGTTCGGCGTCATCAGCACGGCAAAAATCGGCGTGAATGCCGTGATACCGGCCATCAAGGAGGCGGGACACGAAGTCACTGCGCTCGCGTCGCGGAGCGAATCTCGTGCTGCGACCGTCGCAGAGCAACTCGACATACCACGCACCTACGGAACGTACGAGGGGTTACTCGAAGACGACGAGATAGAAGCCGTGTACAACCCCCTCCCGAACGCACTCCACGCCGAATGGACGAAGCGGGCCGCAGACCACGGGCACCACATTCTCTGTGAGAAACCCTTGGCAGTGAACGCCGCCGAAGCGCGCGAGACGAGTACGTACTGTGACGAGCGTGGCGTCACGCTGATGGAAGCGTTCATGTATCGCTACCATCCCCGAACCCGACGCGCGGTCGAAATCGCACGGAAATTGGATATCCGCTCGCTCAAAGCCAGTCTTCGATTTTCACTGGACGACCCGGAAGACGTTCGACTCGACCCGAACCTCGCGGGTGGGAGCCTGATGGACGTCGGTTGTTACACGGTCAACGCCGCACGACTGTTCCTCGGAGAACCCCGGCGCGTGTACGCGACAGCGACCGACACCATGGACTGCGGCGTCGAAACCGAACTGACAGCCATCCTCGAATACGAAGACGGTGTAACGGCGGTGATTTCCTCGGGGTTCACGACTGCTGGTACGGAACGATATCGCATCGAAGCCACCAACGGATGGATCGAAGCGCCGGACGCGTTCGTTCCATCGAAAGACGACGAAACCGAACTGACGTACCGAATCGACGACCGACACGTCGTCGAGGAGTTCGACTCAACAAATCAGTACCCACTCGAAGTCGAGGAGTTCGTCGACTGTATCGAAACAGGGCGGTCCCCGGAGACCGATGCGACAGACGCAATCCGAACGATGAAAATCATCGATGCTCTCTACGAGAGCGTCCACGAACAACAACCCGTTCCGCTCTAAGTGAGCCCAAACGGACACCAAAACGGTGCGTATTCAGTCATTTTCACCACGGAGAAGGGGCAGAGGACCGATAAATTACAGCAGAAACGTATTACCGTGGGTAGTATCGGCGACTGCAGATACGTTCTATTCTACAGAGCAATCGATGGAACGAACAATTCGTAGAAAAGCCAAGGGCCGGATTTGAACCGGCGGTAGGCGGCTCTGCAGGCCGCTGCGTTCGGCCGGACTCTGCCACCTTGGCGCAGTCTCTTCTTTGAAGTCGGTCACTTTAAACGTAGCGGTCTCAAGCGGCCGGATAGAAATAGCAAAACACCCGCACAGAGCAGCGGCTCCGTACGGAGGTAATGAATGAGAGTATGAGTGGGAGGCGGCAAATCGGATTTCCCAGAGGCTCGCGCACTCCAGTACTGACCGAAACGCAGACAGGCTTAACTTCCGTGTTCGGGATGGGTACGGGTGTCGCCCTGTCGCTCTGGCCGCCTTAACGTCAACTCACGGAATCGAACCGTGACAGGGATACCAATCGTTGATGGTTCGAACGAACCGTAATGTACGTGCAATCCAGTATACGCCTGGACTCACACACGAGAGTGTGTGCGAAACCAGTATGCGGTATGATTGTGTGGCGTCGATCTGTTAGTACTCGCGGACTGAACGCCTCGTTGCCTCGGCGCGTACATCCCGAGCCTATCGAACTCGTCTTCTACGAGTGATCTCGGTGGTATCTCTTTTCCAAGTGGGTTTCGAGCTTAGATGCGTTCAGCTCTTACCCCGTGGTGCGTAGCTGCCCGGCACGCGCTCTTTCGAACGACCGGTACACCAGTGGCACCCATTCGTAGTTCCTCTCGTACTATACGAACGTTCTCGTCAGATACCGTAACACCCCCAATAGATAGCAGCCGACCTGTCTCACGACGGTCTAAACCCAGCTCACGACCTCCTTTAATAGGCGAACAACCTCACCCTTGCCCGCTTCTGCACGGGCAGGATGGAGGGAACCGACATCGAGGTAGCAAGCCACCGGGTCGATATGTGCTCTTGCCGGTGACGACTCTGTTATCCCTAAGGTAGCTTTTCTGTCATCAATGGGCCGCAACAAGCAGCCTCATTGGTTCGCTAGACCACGCTTTCGCGTCAGCGTCCCTCGTTGTGTAGGACACTGTCAGACTTCCTTTTGCTCTTGCGCTCTTCCTCGGGTCTCCGACCCGAGTGAGGAAATCTTGGGGCGCGCTCGATATCTTTTCGAGCGCGTACCGCCCCAGTCAAACTGCCTGGCTACCGGTGTCCTCCGCCAGGAGTGAGGGTCGCAGTCACTACCGGGTAGTATTTCACTGATGCCTCGGTGATCCGCTAGCGCGGATACCTGTGTAGCGGCTCCTACCTATGTCTGCACAGTAGCGACCACGTCCCAGCGACAGCCTGCAGTAAAGCTCTATAGGGTCTTCGCTTCCCCTTGGGGGTCTCCAGACTCCGCACTGGAATGTACAGTTCACCGGGCCCAACGTTGGGACAGTGACGCTCTCATTGATCCATTCATGCAAGCCGCTACTGAAGCGGCAAGGTACTACGCTACCTTAAGAGGGTCATAGTTACCCCCGCCGTTAACGGGTCCTTCGTCCTATTGTACTAGGTGTTCAGATACCCGCACTGGGCAGGATTCAGTGACCGTACGAGTCCTTGCGGATTTGCGGTCACCTATGTTGTTACTAGACAGTTGGAGCGTCCGAGTCACTGCGGCCTGCTCTTATACAGAGCAGGCATCCCTTATCGCGAACTTACGGGACTAACTTGCCGAATTCCCTAACGTCGGTTGCTCCCGACAGACCTTGGCTTTCGCCGCCAGAGTACCTGTGTCGGATCTCGGTACGATTAACACGCTCGTCTTTTCACGGGCTCCGGGTACCACCAACTTTCGCTATCCCGCCGTTCATCCGCTTCCTGCCATTACGGCTTCCACGAATTTTGACGGTTCGACCGGGCGAAAGCCCGGCTTGATGTTTCCTGAAGCGTCGACTTTGAATGGTGTTAGCACTGGAATATTAACCAGTTTCCCTATTGTCTCATTCGAATTACGGTGAGACTTAGGATCGGCTAACCCTCAGCTGATCAGCATTGCTGAGGAACCCTTACTCATAAGGTCGTCGGGGGTCTAACCCGACTAACGCTGCTACTATGGCCAGGATTTTCGATACTGAACGGTCCACACGAACTCTCGCCCGTGCTTCCACCCATTCAGAATGCCAACCTACTAGATCGCTCGGTCAAGAGCGCTGCCAGGTCTCGGTGATGAACTTGAGCCCCGATCATTTTCGGCGCCGCAAACCTCGGCCGGTAAGCTGTTACGCTGTTCTTAGAGGGTAGCTGCTTCTAAGCTCACCTCCCGGCTGTTTAGGGCTTGCGACCACCTTCAATCGCACTTAGCTCATACTTTGGGACCTTAACCCGGCTCTGGGTTGTCTCCCTCACGGTACACAGGCTTACCCCGCGCACCGGATTCCTCACATCAACGGCGTCCGTAGGTTTGGAGTTTGACAGGGAGGCCGACTCCTCTCGGAGGCGGTTCTCCCAATCGGTCGCTCTACCCCACGAACTACCTTAGTGAAGGTCATGCTTCGACATGTTTCGGTTGGAACCAGCTGTTGCCGGATTCGATGGGCCTTTCACCCCTACACATAAGTCACGAGAGGGTATTGTAGGACACCAACTCTAACAGACCTCCACGTGGCTTTCGCCACGCTTCGTCTTGCTCATGCGTAGATCATCCGGTTTCGGGTCGTATCCAATTGACTCCCCGCCCTTGAAGACGGTGGCCCTCACGCAAAGCGCTGCGGCCGTATTGGTTTCCCTGTGCCTGCCTCGATACTCGAGTTAGGCTCGCCAATTAGATACACTCCCTGGCTCGTTTTTCAAAACGTACGACAGAACACCGGCTCCCACCGATTCCTACTGCGGGCTTGCGCCCGGGTCGTTTTTCGGTGGGCCTTGTATGCCCTGTCGCTCCATCGCCACCTGAGTTCAGGCCCTATTGCACCTCCCTTTTCGGGGTGCTTTTCAGCGTTCGTTCACACTACTTGTTCGCTATCGGTCTCGAGTCGTATTGAGTCTTCGCGGTCGTTGCCCGCGACATTCACAAGGGATTTCCGACCCCTGCTACTCGGGAGCTGACGCACGCCGTACTGATTCTCATTACGGGATTGTCACCCTGTTTCATGCTCCGTTCCAGGAGACTTCATGAGACGGTTCCGGCGATGAGTGTCAGTCCGTACACCACATTGCCCGTGAGGGCTTCGGTTTGGACTTTGTCGTGTTCACTCGCCGTTACTAGCGACATCGCGTTTGCTTTTTGTTCCTGCCGATACTGAGATGTTTCAGTTCTCGGCGTTCCCCATTGCGCGAGGCAATTGCGGGGGGATTCCCATTCGGAGATCTGTAGTTCTTGGCCTCCGTGCGGCTTCCTACAGCTTTTCGCAGCTTGGCACGTCCGTCGTCGGCGCTCGAGCCGAGCCATTCACCAGGTGGCACAGTAGCCACGTTGGAATAACTTGGTTTCACTGTTAACTCACGATGTGTGAGTCCAGTGGACGTCTGGATTGCACGTACATACGGTTGTCATTACACGACACGGTGGTCGCCGAGTGCGTGTATCGAACCCTTCCCAACCGCGTTTTCACGGGTTGGTGCATCGGTTTGTTGGGAGTAGTTCGTTTCGTCGCCCACTACTTAAGGGGCACGATTCGAACCGTCCCACATGACGGCCTTCCACGGGAGTCGAACCCGTAAACCGCTGTCGAACAGCGGCGCTCACCAGCGAGCGAAGGCTACTCTCCCAAGAGGGAGAGGTTGAGACTAGCCTTGGTAGTTCAAAGGTGCCTCGTCGGAAGACGAGTGCTGTCCCGGCGTGTGTGCCAGTTCGTCAACGAAGTTGACGAGTTAAGGTGGGTTGGGCACGTCGGCCCAATCCCGGTCTTTAGGAGGTGATCCAGCCGCAGATTCCCCTACGGCTACCTTGTTACGACTTAAGCCCCCTTGCGAAGCCCAGATTCGACCATCGCCTGATGGCCTCATCCGGACCTCACTCGGGTGCTTTGACGGGCGGTGTGTGCAAGGAGCAGGGACGTATTCACCGCGCTCTGCTGAAGCGCGATTACTACCGAATCCAGCTTCATGAGGACGAGTTTCAGTCCTCAATCCGAACTACGATCGAGTTTCGGAGATTAGCGCCCCCTTTCGGGGTTGCAACCCATTGTCTCGACCATTGTAGCCCGCGTGTAGCCCAGCACATTCGGGGCATGCTGACCTACCGTTGCCCGTTCCTTCCTCCGCTTTGGCAGCGGCAGTCCTCCTAATGTACCCAGCCACCACAAGGGTGCTGCTGGCAATTAGGAGTGCGGGTCTCGCTCGTTGCCTGACTTAACAGGACGCCTCACGGTACGAGCTGACGGCGGCCATGCACCTCCTCTCAAAAGCTCTAGTAAGCTCATCACACTGACTGTCACAGCTATTGTCGATGCTGGTGAGATGTCCGGCGTTGAGTCCAATTAAACCGCAGGCTCCTCCGGTTGTAGTGCTCCCCCGCCAATTCCTTTAAGTTTCATCCTTGCGGACGTACTTCCCAGGCGGCTCGCTTACGTCTTCACTGTGGCACAGCACAGGCTCGTAGCCTGTGCCACACCTAGCGAGCATCGTTTACAGCTAGGACTACCCGGGTATCTAATCCGGTTCGTGACCCTAGCTTTCGTCCCTCACCGTCGGGTCCGTCCTTCCAAGGTGCTTTCGCGATCGGTGGTCCGTCTAGGATTACAGGATTTCACTCCTACCCCAGACGTACCCCTTGGATCTTCCGGCCCCAAGCCAGCGGGTTTCCGCCGGACGCCTGCTCGTTGAGCGAGCAGATTTCCCGACGGACCTGTCTGGCCGGCTACGGACGCTTTAGGCCCAATAAAATTGGTCATCACTTGAGCTGCCGGTATTACCGCGGCGGCTGGCACCGGTCTTGCCCAGCTCTTATTCGTGTACCACCTTACGATACACAAAAGCGAGGACGTTATGCCCTCGCACTTGGAGTTCCCTTATCGCACTGTCGTGCAGTGTAAAGTTTTCGCGCCTGCTGCGCCCCGTAGGGCCTGGATTCTTGTCTCAGAATCCATCTCCGGGCTCTTGCTCTCACAACCCGTACCGATTATCGGCACGGTGGGCCGTTACCCCACCGTCTACCTAATCGGCCGCAATCACATCCTATGGCACCGGAGCGTTTCCAGCTCCACGCATTCCAGCGATGGAGCCTTATTCCGAATTAGCCTCAGTTTCCCGAGGTTATTCGAATCCATAGGGTAGTTTGATCACGTGTTACTGAGCTTTCCGCCACGAGTCTAAACTCGTGCAACTAGCATGGCTAAATCGAACTCCAATAGCAATGACCTCTGGCAGGATCAACCAGAATGTCGCTGAACACAAGGTTCAGCGTATAGGCGGAGACACTCTCAAAGAGAGTGTATCACATATCACACGTTCGGGACACCACATCGAATGACCGACAAGGTGTCACCGAACTACCAAGGCTAACATCAGATTCCATCGTATACGGCTGACCGCAGGGGTGGAATCCTCATTTCCTTCGGACTTGAGTAGAGGCGAGGAAGGGTATTAAACCCTTCGAACCTCGTTTGCCCGAGATTGTGAGACGAGTTGAACGCCTCACAGATCGCGTCTGTGTGTCTTTCTTCGCGTTTGTATCCTGACGACCCTATCATATAAGGGCGTCGGATTTCGCCCGCCCTCGGCCGATTGTGGGCCAGGGGCGCTTCGTATTCAATCCGAGTGCCCTGTAGTACTTAAGGGCACCGGATTGGGTGTGTTCCGTTCGTCCCAAACCGCGGGACACCGTGTACATCACATCCGAGTGCCCCCATACACTTAAGGGCATTGGATTGGGTTTTCGTTCGCCCGAGCCCGGAATCGCATATGTAAATGCGCCGGATTCGGGCGGCCACCTCGCGGGGCAAACCACGAGGCGTCGTTCGCATTCACACAAAATCGGGAGATACACTTAAGGCCGTCGAATGAAAGGCTCATCGGCATATATTGACTAGCATTACTAGAGAGTCGAGGGGACGGAACAGGGAAAGTACACGAGGGAATTCCTCGTGAAACTCGTGCCACTGGCAGGGCGAACGAATCGGACGAGTTTGAGAGCAGTAGACAGTAGTTACCGAGACACCACACGAGTCCGCGTGAGGTCTGACCGATTCACGGGAAACGTCCCTCACAACGGTAGCTTACGAACAGGTCGGTGTTGTCGACAGTGAGTAAATCTATTGCGCGAGCGGAGGCCAAACCGTCATCCCACGCGTCGTGCGTGTAGTCCGGTCGGATGTGCCTCGCGCACCTTGCCGTTTCGCCGAGACACGCAAAAAACTTTCTGCAGTGCGCGCATGCGAAGTACAATATATTACGTACGAATCGGATAAAACGCTCGTGGTTGAATACGTACGACTCACTCGTCCAGGTGCTCGATGCCCTGTTTGGAGACGTTTGCCTCGGTTATTTCGTTGGGCATCCAGTCGGGTTTGTCGTCGGGGGCCTCCTCGTGCCACGCCCAACCCTCATAGATGTGTACCTTGTCGGTACCCTTCTCCCGAAGTCGAAGTTCGATTCTGTCCGCAGCATCTTCGGAACTACCCGGGTCGAGTCGACGCGCTGCTTTGAGCGCGGCCTGTCGTGGGGTGTTGCCCGAAAAGACACTCGATTCATCTCCGTCCGATTGGCGCAGTGCAAAGTTTCGCTTACCATCGTCTCGTACCATGGTTTTCTCCTCCATGCCAACCCAGCACAGGGGCCATTATAAATATATCGCCGATATGAGCGGTTTTCGCCGATAGACATAAATACGAGAGTTACGCCGTGTCGTGGTTTTGCTGTCGAAAACAGGCCGAGCAAGGTAAGTGGCCTCGGCTCATAGGGCATTTCTAAGGAAAGCGGAGCGGAACAGTACGGTAGAAAACACTTAAGTACATCCTACGGTGAAGGACTGCATAAGATACCGCGATGGTACGGAAAAAGAAGCTCAGCCCGAGTGGCGCGAAAGACGAAGACGGGGAGTACCACAACGTCCACGTCAACCTACACGAAGACGAACTCGCCGTCGCCGGCATGGAAATCGGTGACGAAGTCTTCGTACGAGTTCGGGAAGACAAAATTATCATCCAGAAGGCGGACAAAGACGAGGTCGAGCACGAATTTTAGTCGCTGCGGCCAAACCGCAGACGATTCTCAGAACGATGAAGGGATACGACGTCGTTAGACCGCTTTTATTTCAATTGCCGACGGAACGTGCTCACGGGACGGGACACACGCTGTTGAAAACGGTACAGGGAACGCCTGTCGAGCGATTGCTGGAACTGTATTATCGGGTCGATGATCCGCGACTGGCGGTCGAAGCGTTCGACCAATCGTTCCCGAATCCGGTCGGCGTCGCCGCTGGGTTCGATAAGAATGCAGAGATTCCACACGTACTGGCGAGCCTCGGCTTCGGGCACGTCGAAATCGGGGGAGTAACTGCCGAAGCACAACCGGGAAACCCGAAACCGAGGATGTTCCGCCTTCGTGAGGACGAAGGAATCATCAACCGGATGGGATTCAACAACCACGGGGCGGACAGAATCGGGGCACGCATGGCAACGCAGTCGCTCCCCGACGTCCCCGTCGGCGCGAACATCGGGAAGTCGAAATCGACACCGTTGGAGACGGCGGAAGAAGATTACTTGTACAGTTACGAGCGCGTCTCGTCGCACGCGGACTATTTCGTCGTAAACGTCTCCAGTCCGAACACGCCGGGACTCCGCGAACTCCAAAACCGCGAGAACCTCGAACGGATTTTGACGACGTTGCAGGACGCGGGTGCGAGTCCGCTGCTCGTGAAACTCTCGCCGGATCTGCCAGAACCGGCGGTCACGGACGCACTGGACCTCGTGACCGAACTCGGATTGGACGGCGTCATCGCCACGAATACGTCCACCGAGCGTCCGGACTCGCTTCGGAGCGAGAACCGTCGCGAGGAGGGTGGTCTGTCGGGGATGCCCATCCAAGGGCGCGCGACCGAGATGATCCGCTTCGCCGCCGAACGGGTGGACGTACCGATAGTTGGTGTCGGGGGAATCTTCACCGCCGAAGACGCCTACCGAAAGATTCGCGCGGGAGCGCACGTCGTCCAGTTGTACACCGGGTTTATCTACCGTGGGCCGTCCATCGCTCGCGACATCAACGAAGGGCTCCTCGAACTCCTCGACCGGGACGGCTACGACAGTATCGAGGAAGCCATCGGAGCGGACCTCCAGTAGTCATCGAACCGGAGGAGTAAGCGGTCGTTTGAAAGTCGAAGGGGGAGCGGTGGAATCGACGTTCGAAAACAACGTCCGGCTTCCTGGACGGAACGGAACACGTACTGAAGGGACGCCCCGTTGTTGTCGGGCTATGGCTTCGGTCCCCGGCACGTGGTTTTCGACGTGGGCAGAGATTCATTCGTTCGAGCTCGGACTACTGTTGAGCACGCTGGTCGTCCTCCTTCGGCGCGAGTACCGACCCGTGTCACACGCCCTGCTCTGTGTCACGCTCGCCATATGGGTCGTTCCGCCGAGCCACGCGCTCCGTACGACCGTCGCACGGAAGCCGTGGTACTACCTCTTGGCGGTCGTTATGACGGAGACGATGGCGCACAGCCGATACGTTCGGACCCCATCGACGGGCGACGAGCAATCGGGATACGTACACGACGCGGACTGAGGCTGAACCGCGACGGACGGTTACTCGACGACGTATCGCATTCTCACGAACGGATACTCGCCGCCGTTGGTCGCTTGAAGGAACGTCTCGACGCGCTCGAAACCGACCGCCTCGTAGACCGAAATCGCCCGCTCGTTGAACGCCGCAACAGACAACGAGAACGCCGCCGGGTCGTACTCCTCGCGGGCGAACGCCAACCCCGCTTCGACGAACGGCTGCCCGTGTCCGTCCCCGGTCAGGTCGGGACGCATGCCGAGTCCGATTTCGAGCGTGTCGGCGTCCATCTCGAAGGAGAAGAATCCCACTCGCTCACCATCCCCGTCGAAAACCGCGTAGTAGCCGTCCCAGTTGGTGGGGTTCGTGAACAGCGCGAGGTCTTCGGGGTCGCTGTCCATGTCGTAGAAATCATATGGCGGGTCGTACCGCCACGAGACGATAGCGTCCACGTCGCCAACGGAGATGGGGGAGAATTCATACATCATAGAGAAACCGTCGAAGAGAACCAATTTAGGTGTTGTTCGACTGTGGGACGTTCCCGCTCACTCGCTTCGCTCGTCCGCGGTTACTCCAGCGCGTCCAAGTGGAATTCGAATCCCGTCACGGGGACTTCCAAGTCGTGCGTCACCACCTTTTACTGCACTCCCTCGCTGTCCTCGTTCGTTTCACTCACGAGAACACCGCTCGGTCGCTGGTAAAATCTGGACCAAAAGCACTTCGTGCTCCCATCGGAAGACCTTCGGTCTTCCCTGGTCGCACTCGCGCCCGCTCACTCGCTTCGCTCGTCCGCGGTTACTCTAACGCGTCCAACCGGAATTCGAATCCCGTCACGGGGACTTCCAAGTCGTGTTCCACGAGCACTTCCGGGTGAATTTCACCGACGACGCCGACGGTCTCGCCGTCGATGACCACGGACGCCGCACGCCCGGTGATGAACGTCGGGTGCTCCGTCGGCGGCGTTTCGAGGCCGACGTCGAAGTTCCGCGCGACGGCTTGCAGACGGGCCTTCGCGTCCTCGTAGGAGGCGTCGTGACGGGCGAGGACGCCAGCGACCGTTCGGTGTTCCGCGACACCGGTGTTCTCGCTCTCGTCCACTCGCGCGGCCAGACCGATTTCCGTGAGGTCCTGCGGATAGGTGCGGTGGGTGTTGTTCTCCAGCACCATCATGAGCGAGGGGAGCGCCCACGTTCGGAGCATGGTGTAATCCTCGCTGTACGGGTTCTTGATGGCCGCCGGGGTGCCGCCGCCAACCACGTCGGTTCCGGGTTCGACGCGCATCCGCTCGTAGTTCTCCGCCTCGCTGATCATGTGGAAGTTGAGCAGGTCCTCGAAGCCGAGGCCGACGAGCACTTCGCGGGCGGCGTCTTCGAGTTGCGAGCGCTCGTGTCGCCCGCCGACCGTACCCACGTCGGGATAGCGCGGCGAGAGGTCGTTGAAGCCGTAGGCGCGACCGATGTCGTCCACGATGTCCACGGGATGAAGCACGTCCACGCGGTAGGGCGGAATCTCGACCTCGTATGTGACGGTTCCGTCTTCGTTCTCTTCCGCTTCGCCGGACAGGCCTGAGCGCGCCAGTAGTTCCACCACTTCGTCCGGGGTGAACTCGATGCCGAGCAGCGTCTCGATTCGGTCGTGCGTGACGGTCTTCGTCGTCACCTCGAAGTCCGGTCGCACCAGCGTCCGGTCGTCGTACTCGACTGCGACTTCCTCGATGGTTCCGCCGCGGGCGTCGAGCGCGTAGCAGATGATGGCACACATCTTGTCGATGGTCCACTGGTCCGTGCCGGTGAGTTCGATGAACAGGTCGCGCGACTCCGTTTCGACCTCGGTCCGGCGGCCGTTGATGACCGGCGGGAACGAGAACAGACCGATATCGTCGTAGATGGCCGGATACCGGTCGTACTCGGACACGAGATCGGCGTACTTCTCGCCGGTCGGGTGTGCGCGAAGGACTTCCTCGGGCGTCATCTCGGCATCCGAATCGAGCGGGACGAACCGGTCGCCGTCGGGGTCGACGCCGACGTACCGGATGGAGTTACTCCCGTCTTCGGAGGCTGGCTGGCTCGCGGTTTCGCCGGAAGCGCGTCGCGCTTCCGAGCCTCCGGTCGCTTCGCTCCCGGAGACGCCACTCGCCCGTTCCGATGCGCTCCGCGCATCGCGTCCTTTCAGCATCGTCAAATCGTGAATCCCGATGGCACCTTTCGCGCGCTTGCGGCCCATCGTCGCGTGGAGCTTCTCCTGCAGTTGGATAAGCGAATCGAGCGCCTCCTCGTTCAGGTTCAGGCCGCGGACGATGGCACCCGTGACGTAGGGGCGCTCGTCGGGGACGCTCTCGTCCACTTCGATGGTCCAGTCGGGGTCGTTCGTCTTCGGCACGTAGACGCCGGTGTCGTCGCCGTACTGGTAGCGAAGCGACCGAGCCACGCCCTCGATGGAGAGGCGGTCCAGACGGTCCGGAGCGAACTCCAACTGCATGTCGCCGTCCTCGGTTTCGCCTTCGAACTCCAGCCCGAGGCCGAACATGTCCTCTTCCAGTTCGTCGTCGCTCTTCTCGTCGTGGCCGGTCAGTCGGCGCAGTTCGTCGGGGTTGACATCGACAGTTGGCATCAGTGAATCACCTCCACGTCGCGGAGCAGTTCGAGGTCACACAGCGTTCCGTGCACGTCGCGGATGTCCTCGAAGCCGTACATCAACATTAACAGGCGTTCGAGAGCGAGGCCCCACGCCATCACGTCGCACTCGACGCCGAGGGGTTCGAGAACCTCGGGACGGAACATCCCGCTGTTGCCGATTTCGATGAGTTCGCCCGTCTCCGGGTGGTTGCCGAACAGCTCGAAGCTCGGCTCCGTGTACGGGTTGTAGTGCGGCTTGAACTGGATGTCCGTGATGCCGAACTGGGCGTAGAACTCCTCGAACGTGCCCATCAGGTCGCGGACCGAGAGGTCCTCGGCCATCACCCAGCCCTCGATTTGGAAGAACTCCAGCAGGTGGGTCGGGTCGAGGGTGTCGTTGCGGTACACCTTCTCGACGCTGAAGAAGCGCTGTGGCGGTTCCAGGTCGCCCTGCGCGTAGCCCGAGAGGTAGCGCATCGAGAGCGACGTGGTGTGGCCGCGGAGCGCGATGGCCCGCGCGAAGTCCTCGTCCCACGGAGAGTGATAGCCCTCGCCGTGGTCGCCCACGCCGTCGAGGTGCGCGCTGTGAACGCGGTCCACCAAGTCCTCCGGCAGGTCCCCGATTTCCGTCGGGTTCGACAGCGCGAATCGGTCCCAGTGGGTCCGCGCCGGGTGGTCTTGGGGCATGAACAGGCAGTCGTTTATCCAGAAGTCCGCGTCCGCGTGCGGGCCGTCCATCTCCTCGAAGCCCATTCCGACGAGCACGTCCTTCACGCGGTTCGCCGTCTGGCGGAGGATGTGAACCTTCCCGCCGTCCATCCGCTCCGCGTCGGCCGCGACGTTGTATTCCGCGAACTCGACGTCGCGCCACTCGCCGCTGGTGAGCATCTCCGGCGTCAACTGACCGACCGTCTCGGCCGCCTCGATGCCCTCCATCATCGCCGTCACGCCGTCGTCGGTCAGCGTCGCCGAGCGAACCGTCGATTCGGAGCGCTCGACGAGGCCGCGACTCTCCAGTTGGTCGAGAACGTCGGCGTCGTCCACCGATTCACCGGCCGCGAGCGCGGCGAGCGCACTCGCTTCCGCATCATCGTCGGAGTCGGCGTCCGGGTCGGCCGTGATTTCGCCGCTGTCGATGGTCCCGTAGCCCTTTCGGGCGTAGTTCGAGAGGGCGATGTTGACCTGCGGTCCGCCGAGACCGGACGCGCCGATGGCTTGCCCCATCTGAATCGGCGCGTCGCCCGCACCGGCTTCGATGGCCGCCTCGTACAGTTCGATTTCGGGAAGGCCGCCCTCGACGTACTCCCCCCCTTCCTCGGTCAGCGAGACGGACTCCTCTGTTCGTTCGGTCACCGACAGCAGGTCCTCGTCTTCGAGTTCGAAGACCGCACCCGTCACCGTCTCCGGTTTCAGGCCGGTCGCTTCGGCGAGGTCCGCTATCGTTCGTTCGTCGGTTGCGCTCGCGGCTTCCAACACCGCGACCTGAGATTCTGGTAGTTTCATGTACACTCGGTAGTCGTTGGTCGTATCTCCCGTTGCGTCGGTTTAGCCCTTCTGAAGCCAGTCGGGCCGCCGCGGCCGGTTTCGTCCTCTCACCGCGAGAGGAGTCCACCGGTCGCTCAGGCCGCGACGAAAAAGTCGAATCCCGTCGGTGGTCGGTGGTCAACGGCGACACAGCCACGATGGGATTCGGATGGCATGGGTAAAGGGTCGCACAGAATCGACAAAAACGTTGCGAACGGACGGATACCCGACTCGGAGAAGCCGATGCGCAACACGGGGCGCGACACGTGACTCGGAGATGGTGTGGACGATTCGGAGGAGTTTATTCCGTGCCCCGCCATGGGAACTCCATGATGGACTGGGAGCGGTTCTACGACAGGGCGAACTACGACCGTTGTGCCTACATCGGCGGCGAGCGGATGGCCGACCTCGTGGAGCGGTTTTTCGAGAGCGAGGGGACGCCGGACGAGTTCGCATCCGTCGGCTGTGGCCCCGCGGTCGTCCCGTTCCTCATCGCGGAGCGCCACCCCGACATCGAGGTGTTCGGTCTCGACATCTCCGAGACGGTGGTTCGGGACAACGCGGAGAAAGCGACCGAGGAGAAACTCGACAACCTCCACTTCGCCGTCGATTCGCTTCCCGACCTCGACACCGACCGACGGTTCGACGTGGTGTACAGCGTCGCCACGCTCTACTTCGTCGAGGAACCGCGACGGGCTATCGAGAGCCTCTACTCGCACGTCAGCGAGGGCGGCCATCTCATCCTGAACTACCCGAACGAGGAGAGCAGGAAGACGTTCGACAGGGAGTTCGAGGGCAGAAAGCGCGAATCGTTCGAACTCGTGTTGAGCGGCGCGAACGTCATCAGCGAGGAGGTGGTTCGGGAAGTGACGGGTGCGGACACTCGGAACTATTGGAAACTGGTCGATGCCGAAGCGGAGGGGTTCGTGGACGCCGCCACGCCCTGCGTCGTCGTCGAGAAGTGACCGGGTCGAGGATTTACTGACGCGTTCCGGTTTCACCCATCGATAGGAGGAGATCGGGAGGACGAACCGCGCTGATAGGCCATCAGAAGGAGTCCGATTCCGACCAGTGTGAGGAGGATGCCGGGAATCAGAAAAATGATGTTCGGACCGCACTGGCTTTGGACGCCGGTACCGACGGTACACATCTCGTTTCTGAATCCGTACCAAATCGAGAGGCCACCACCGACGACGCCGAATGCGCCGAGTCCTAACAGCAAACGGAGGCGATTCATCTAGTACTACCTTTAAAGCCGTCCGCAAAGCGTTTTTCGAAGTGCGAACCGGTTCGCGCTATCGGCGCGAGGACTCCAACTCGATGTCGAGACCGTCCAACAGTTCTTCCGCCTCCTCGCGCTTCTCTTGGTGGTCCTCCAAGAACTCGCGCATCAACTGGGCGGCCTGTTCCTTGCAGTCGCCACAGAGACGTTCGCCGCCGACGCACTCGTCGTACACGCGCTTCGTGAACTCGTCGTCGTCACCCGCGAGCAGGTAGGCGTACAGTTCGTACACCGGACATTCGTCGGCCTTCCCGCCCAACTCGCGCTGTTTTTCCGCGGTCTCGCGCCCGCCCGTCGTCGCGGACTTCACCTTGTCGTAGCCGTCCTCGGGGTCGTCCATCAGACTGATGTGGCTCGCCGGAACCGACGAGGACATCTTGCCGCCCGTCAGACCGGTCATGAACCGGTGGTAGATGGACGAGGGCATGATGAACCCGTAGCCGCCGTTATCCATCTCGACCTCGCGGGCCAACGCTTTCGCGTCCTCGCGCGAGTAGTCGAACACGTCGATGTGCTCGTCGAAGACCCGCTTTTCGCCCTCGATTGCGTCGATGAGGGCGTCGTAGGCTTCCTCGGTCGCGTTGCGGTCGAGGAACCGGACGCGGGGACGAAGCGGTTCCATCCCGGCGTTTTCGAGCTTCGAAATCGTCGTCTCGACGGCCGGAACGTCGGGGTCGCCGTTTTCGGCGAGCCACGCCGCCGCGTCCTCACAGCGGGGCATCTCGGGGTCGTCCGCGTACTCCTTGCGCGCTTCGTACGCCGCCGCGACGTGCGACAGTTCCTCCTCGTCCGCCTCGAAGCTCGCGTAGGCCTTCGTCACGCCGAAGTACCGCATCCGAACCGCCAAGTCGCGCGCCAGCCTGACGTGCGGGTCTTGGTCGGGTCCGACGGGGATGACGGTCGGTTTCGGCTCGGAAAGTTGCGGGTAGAGGATGTCGGCCATCTGCGTGACGACGCTCTGGACGTGCGAGACGTTGGTTTCGCCGTCGAAGCCGTAGATGGACTGAAACTCCGAGAAGTTCGCCTTCGATCCGAGTTCGAACGCCAAATCCTGCAGTTCGCGGTTCTCTGACTGGCGGTACAGAGTCCCCTCCTCTGGGTCGAATCCGAGCGCGATGAGCGACAGGAGATAGTCGCGCGCGTGTTCGTCGATTTCCTCCCACGACAGGCCGCGAGCGCTGTGAGCTTCGAGGTCGGCGATGAGACCGTAGGTGTCCCCGCCCCGCTGTTGGTGCCAGATGAGTTCGTCGAACACCAGTTTGTGCCCGATGTGCGGGTCGCCGGTCGGCATGAACCCGGATAGCGCGGCGAACGGTTCGTCGTTCCGCATGGCTTCGGCAACGCGGCGGTAACCACGGTCACCGAAGATGACGCTCCGGCGCATCAGGTAGTGCGGATTCGGAACGTCGGGGAGCACATCGTCGAACTCCTCGATGCCGAACTCCTCGAACAGTTTGCGGTAATCGGAGACCGTCGCCGACCCCCACGGGTCGAGGACAACATCGTCCTCTCCCGTCGCGGTGCCGCCGTCAGGGACGGGTTCCGTCCCCGTCTCGGATGAATCGTCTCGTGTCATGGTGTAAGTCGTGTCACCGACAGCCAAGTGTCTATTCGTTCGTTGTCGGTAACGAGTGCAAAAACCATCCGTTTTCGGACCCCGTGAGCCAATCGAACGTCCAGCGCGAGATCGCGGGGGGAAAACTCGTGGCCGTCCCGGAGCACTCGAATCAGGAACTCGGAGTGGCCGAGGTTCTCCACGGACTCCACGTCCGCGTAGGTTCGGAAGTCGGCACCGAACTTGAAGCCGGTCTTCGGAACCACGCCCCGCTCTCGGAGGGTTCGGTACACCAGCAACCGCCGGTCGAACCGCTCGCCTTCGACCTCCTCGCCGCGCTCGACGATTTTCTCGTAGCCACCGTCGACCGACAGGTTCCCCTCCGCGACGAGGTGGGCCGCCTCGACGAGCGACAACTGCAGGATGCCGGTCGCGTCGCGGCCGCCCATCTGCTGGCCGTAAAACGACTCCCCGTGGAGTTCGTCCGGGGGATTCCACAGCAACACGCGGTCGGCGATGAGCGACCCCGATAGGTCGGTTGGGACGTCGTGGTCCGTCGTCCCCCGAACCTCCACGCGGTCGGTCTCGAAATAGGTTATCTCGCTCTCCTCGTCCACGATTGCGAGGACGGTATCGCCCAACTCCGAGACGGGGACCGTCTCGCGTTCGCTTGCGACGCGAATCCGATACAACACCTCGTCGTCCCACGGGCCGCTTCCGCGGGGATAGACGACGAAATCCGAATCGGTCCGAGCGTCCGACACCCAGCCCTCCCGGTCGGGCGAGAGGTAGAAGCCGCGTTCCCGGAGGTCGGCGTAGACGAGAAATCGAGACGCGAACCCGTTGCCCGTCGATTCCTGTAGAAACGCTCGAAAGTCGTTGCCGTCCACCGAATCGAGGTCGCCACGGAGCAACAGGTGGGCGGCCTCGACGCGCGAGAAGGCCACCTCGTTGCCACCGAGCGGGCGACCGTAGCCACGCGAATCGTAGTACCGCTGGCGGGCGTCGCCGCCGACGTGTACCTCGTCGTCGCGTAGGGTTCCATCCATACCTCTTCTGTAGCGTGGGGCATCAAAGGCACTGCGACTTTTCCACGACCGAGGGCTCGCCACTCCCGGGAAGCACCGATGTCGGTCGTGATTTCGGTCGGTCACTTTCGACCGGGAACTCATCCCTCGGACCGCGTCTCTCCGAACGCCTCGCAGTTCGTGTTCAGACATCGGCGACCCGACCGGGTTCGAAAGACGGGAAGGCCACAGTCGCACGAATCCACGATTCGGCCGTTCGGAACGCTGAAACCGGTGTCGCAGTCGGGATAGCGGTCGCATCCGGCGATGATACCGCCGCGGCGTAAAATCCGCATGTCCGCTCCGCATTCGGGGCAGTCCCATTTCCTGTCGAACCGCTCCCGGACGGCCTCCAACACCGTCCCGCAGTCGCGGTCGATGCAGAGTTCGAATTCCGCACCTTGTTCGACGCGCATGGTCGGCAGGCCACAATCGCACGTGTCGTCGCCGACGCTGGCGTGGCGCGGAATCGGGTACTCCCGACGACAACCGAGACAGGAGACCGTCCCGTTCGCCCGCGTCAGTGTACCGTCGCAGTGCGGGCACGTCCCGACCGGAATCCCGGCCACGGACCCCGGGTAGCGGGAAATGCCGTGACAGGCGTGACAATCAACGCGGACGCGGCGGTCGTCAGTCGCCGCGACGAGGGTGAACGAATCGCCGTCGAGCGAGGCGTGAGCCGTCTCCGCGCGGGTGAGCCACTCGACCGGTTGGTAGCCGTCCACGTCGTGAACGAGCAGGGTATCGTCGGGTTTCAACAGGGCGACCATCTCGCCGCGCCGCCGTTCTTCTGTATCGCCGTCCGTGGTGATGGTGCAGTCCCCGGCGAACACGCGAATCGTGTCGGTCATGGCCCGGGTTGGTCTCGGGTTCGGATTTAAAGGTTCGGGCGAAGGGTTTTGAGGGAAACGGGAGAACAGAGGAAGATAGAAATGCAGGAACCCAACGCTGTGTTGTTCGACATGGACGGCGTTATCGTGAACTCCGAGGACTTCTGGGTGGAACTCGAAGAGGAGACCATCTTCCCGGAGGTCGGCGTGGAGGACATCGGAGACAACGAGATAACGGGCATGAACTTCCGCGAAATCTACGACTATCTGGATGCGGAGTACGGAACGGACGTGACGAAAGCGGAGTTCGTCGCCCTTTACAACGAAATCGCGGAGGACCTCTACGGCGAGCACGTCTCGCTGATGGACGGGTTCCACGACCTGCTCACCGACTTGCGCGCCGAGGGGACGGAGGTCGCACTCGTGTCGTCCTCGCCCCATCACTGGATAGAAATCGTCACCGACCGCTTCGACTTGGAGTTCGAGCAGGTCGTCAGCGCGGACGACATCGACGCCCCCGGCAAGCCGGAACCCGCCATCTACGAGTACGCGGCCGGGTTGCTCGACTACCGAGCGGACGAGTGTGCGGCGGTCGAGGACTCGGAACACGGCGTCGAATCGGCGGCTCGGGCGGGGACGTACTGCGTCGGCTACCCGAACGGCGCGAAGGAACTCGACCTCTCGATGGCGGACGTGGTGGTCTCCTCGCCCGCGGAGTTGCGGGATGAACTGCTCACTCGACCCGCACGGACCGAACGTCGGTAATCGGTAGAAGGGGGAGGTCGGGGAACGCGACGCGGACGGTGAACTCCATCTCGTCGTCGGTACCGCCGAAGACGCCGACGGGAACGGTCGTTTCCCCGTCGAGGTAGGTCGATTTCGTCGTCATCTCGACCGCGTTGACGGTCACGTCCATCGCGGCCTGCTCGCCGTCGCCGTGGTTTCGCACGGTGACCTCGCGCATGTCGTTCTCGCCGCGGCCGATTCGGGTCGGGAACGCCCCCCACTCGATTTCGACGTCGGGGAGCTTGCGGGCGCTCGCTTCGACCTGTTCCGCGACGCCTTCCGAGAGGCCCGCACCGACCAGTCCGTCGACGCCCGCCTCGCACACGTCGGCGGGGGTTTCGAGGCCCTCCGTCGCCAGTTTGCTGGCTCGCCCCGCACCGACGCCGTCGATTGCGGTGAGGCCGACCGAACGCTCGCCGACGCCGTTCTCCACGCGGGCCTCGATTCGTGTGACGAGGTTCGCGGCGAACGGCCTGTCGAGGCGCTTCAGGAACGCCCGGAGCGCCGCGAACAGCCTGACCGCGTTCTGCTGGATGACCCACGCGTCGCTCCGGAGGTCGCCCGGCGTCGAACCCGTCATGCTGGACCGGAGGATGGCGAGGACCTTCCGTCCGCCCGCTTCGAGGTCGCCCGAATCCTGCCCAACGAGGACGGAGTTGATGGCATCGCGCTCGGACTGGCGGGAACTCACGCTGTCGAACTCTGCCGCACCGGCGACCGTTTCGAGGATTTTCGACGCGTCGATTTCCTCGGCTTCCGCGAGACGGCGGAACCGTTCCGCCGTATCGAGGTCGAGGTAGAACTTCGAGGCGAGCACGGCGAGCGCCGTGCCCTCTATTTTGAGGTCGTCGCCTCGCTCGACGAAGCCGCGCGAGACGAGGCGCTGAAGGGTGTTCCTGACGCGCTCGCGGTGGTTTTCGAAATCATACTCGTCGGGCTTGCTCTGGGCGCGGACGTAGTAGAACGTCGTCCTGAGCCACGACATCACGTCGTCCAAGTCCGAGATGGTCCCCATGGCGATTTCGGCGTTGAGGTGTGAGTCCAAATCCTCGGCGAGTCGGGACTCTATCTCCTTGCCGTCGCGCAGGAGTTTCCGGTACTTGTCCGCGTCATTGAAATCACAGACGACCCACCCGTACCCCACGTCGTCGTAGCCGGGACGGCCCGCCCGTCCGAGCATCTGAAGCACGTCGAGCGGACTCATGTCCACCTCGCCTTCGAGCGGGTCGTGGAGTTTGGTGTCGCGCAAGACGACGCAGCGGGCGGGGAGGTTGACGCCCCACGCGAGCGTCGAGGTGGAAAAGAGGAGCTGAATCTTCCCCTGCTTGAACCACTCTTCGACCCTATCGCGGTCGTTCTTCGCCAGTCCGGCGTGGTGGAACGCAACCCCGTCGAGCACGGAGTTCCTGAGGGTCTCGTTCCGCAACTCTTGGGTTTCGGTGTGGAAATCGTAGTCGCCGCGAGCGCCGATGGGGATGTCGCGTTCGGCGATTTCGTCGCGCGCCTTCTTCGCGGCCTGTACGGTGTCCTGCCGGGAGGCGACGAAGACGAGCGCCTGCCCGTCCTCGCGGATGTGTGGTTCCGCGAGGTCGAGGGCGCGGTAGAGTCGTCGGTACTTGTCCGCGAAGGAGTTGTCCCCGTGGGTGTACGTCTTCACGTCCGCGTGCAAATCGACGGGGCGGTAGTCGTCCCCGAACTCGAAGGTGGTCTCCGGCGGCGCGTCGAGCCAATCGGCCACGTCGCTCACGTTCGGCATCGTCGCGGACAGCGCGACGACGCGGGGGTCACACAGGCGGCGAAGGCGCGAGATGGTGACTTCGAGGACGGCACCGCGCTTTTCCGAATCGAGCAAGTGCACCTCGTCGATGACACAGCAGTCGATGTCGGTGATGAACGAATAGCGGGCCGAATCGTGTTTTCTGGTCGCCGAGTCGGTCTTCTCGGGCGTCATCACGAGGATGTCGGCGCGCTCGGCGCGCCGGGGATTCAAATCGCGCTCACCCGTGACGACGTAGACGGAGTAGCCGAGGTCCTCGAACCGCTCCCAGTCGCTCTCCTTCTCGTTCGTCAGCGCCCGGAGCGGGGCGATGAACAGCGCGGTTCCGTCGTCGCGCAGCGCCTTGCAGATGGCGAGTTCCGCGAGCGCCGTCTTCCCGCTCGCCGTCGGCGCGCTGGCGACGACGTTCTCGTCGCTTTCGAGCAGCGCGGGAAGCATCTCGCGTTGCATCCGGTTGAACTCCTCGAAGGCGAACGCCTCCGCGAACTGTGGAACCGCCTCGGAGACCTGCATCGTTTCGTAGGGGGAGTGGGGAACAGAAAGGCGTTTCTGTACCGGTTCGATGAGTTCGGTGGCCGTAGCGGGTCGGATACGACCGCCGAAATCGCGAATCGGGATATTTCAAACGGTTCTTTGAGTCATGACAAGAAAGTTGTCATGGGCAGTGGTGACATTCCCTATGAGACGACGGACCGTTTGTGCCTCCGTTGGCGGGACAGTAGCTATTCTCTCCGGTTGCAGTGGTGTCCTCACCGAATTCGGAAGCGGTACGTCACTCGGTACCGACAGAATCGAAGGGACCGAATTCGAGGCCGGTACTCACATGGAACCACTGTTCACGTGCTGGCAGGACGGCGTCACCGTTTCTCGAATCGGCGCAAAAAACCGAATCCGGATTGCCGGGCAAATCGAAAGCGGGGGACGGAGTTGTATGGAGACGGTGCTGCAGACGGTCGGAATCGACGAAGATAGCGACACGCTCGTCGTCGTCGCCGACAGACGGCAGCAAGGTGCGAGCAGTTGTACGTTAGAGGAAGCACTCGTCAGGTACGATGCGACGGTGACGTTGAAAGATTCCGTTCCGAACCGAGTTCGGGTCCGACATCGGAGCGAACTCGGACGGGGTGGGAGTCACGACCAGTTCGACGAAACGATCGTCTTCGAAACCGGAGAGCGGGAAGCGAGAACCGTTTCCTGTTGAGCGACGGCAAGTCGAATCGATTTCCGACCGACTCCCCAACGAGTAACCGTGAGCGTCACAGATATTCACTCGAAATCCGCCTCTCTTCTCCCAACCGTCACCGAATCCGCGGATTCGGTTCCCAAACGATAAAGCGCCGCAAAAACTACCGACAACCATGCTAGAGCTCGAAGACGTGCTGGCGGCGCGGGACCGGGTGGCCGAGACGTCCCGCCACACACCGCTCGACTATTCTCACACGTTTACTCGAATGACCGGGGCGGAGGTCCACATGAAACTGGAGACCTTCCAGCGAACGGGGTCGTTCAAGATTCGCGGCGCGACCAACCGCATCATGACGCTCTCGGAGGAAGAAAAGGACGCGGGCGTCGTCACGGCCAGCGCGGGCAACCACGCACAGGGCGTCGCGCTGGCGGCCACGCGGAGCGGGGTCGACTCCAAAATCGTCATGCCGAAACACGCTCCGATTTCGAAGGTCCGCGCGACGGAGAACTACGGGGCGGAGGCGGTGCTCCACGGCGAGGACTACGACGAGGCCGCCGAGCACGCCCACGAAATCGAGGAGATGGAGGGTCGAACCTACGTCCACGCCTTCGACGACGAGACGGTGATGGCCGGGCAGGGAACCATCGGACTGGAGATCATGGACGACCTCCCCGAGGTGGAAACCGTCGTCGTCCCCATCGGCGGCGGCGGCCTCATCAGCGGCATCGCAACCGCCGTCAAGGGTCGAAACCCGGACGTTCGCGTCGTCGGCGTGCAGGCGGACGGCGCGTCCAGCGTCGCCGACTCGCTCCAGAAGGGGTCGGTCCAGACCCTCGACAGCGTGGACACCATCGCGGACGGCATCGCCACCCGGAGCGTCGGCCAGCAGACATTCGACGTCATCGACTCGCGCGTGGACGAGGTGGTCACCGTCTCGGATTCGGAAATCGCGGTGGCGCTCGCCTACCTGCTCGAACGGGGCAAGACGCTCGTGGAAGGAGCGGGTGCGACGTCGCTCGCCGCAATCCTCGAAGGCGCGTTCGACTACGAGGACGGGGAGGTCGTCGTTCCCGTCCTCAGCGGCGGCAACATCGACATGAACCTCCTCACGACGGTCATCATGCGCGGGCTGGTCGAAACCGGCCGCTACGTGAAGCTCAAAACCGTCCTTAAGGACCGACCGGGGTCGCTCCGAACGCTCCTCGACGTCATCGCCGACGCGCAGGCCAACATCTACGCCATCCAGCACGACCGCACCTCGCGCGATATCGGCATGAACGCGACGGAGGTCGAACTCGACCTCGAAACTCGCGGGCCGGAACACGTCGAGGCACTCCTCGACTCGCTCCGCGAAAACGGGTTCGACGTGGAAGTCCTCGTCTGACTTGCAGGTCGTTCGATTTTTCGTACCCTTTTGACGTAGGTTTAAGTTCTAGGGACCGAAGACACCGACATGAAGCGAACTATCAGCACGCAGGACGCCCCGGAAGCAGTGGGAGCGTACAGCCAAGCGACGACGAACGGAGACATCCTCTTCACCGCGGGACAGATTCCGATGACACCCGATGGCGAACTCCTCGACGACGAGGAAATCGCGGTGCAGACCCGCCAGAGTCTGGAGAACGTCAAGGGTATCCTCGAAGAGGAGGGCCTGACCATGCAGGACGTGCTGAAGGTGACGGTGTTCATGGACGACATCGAGGACTTCGACGAGATGAACGAGTCGTATCAGGAGTACTTCCAGGACAACCCACCGGCGCGGAGCGCAGTGGAGGTCGCCAACCTGCCCAAGGGCATCGGCGTTGAAATCGAGGCCATCGCCAGCACCGAGTAACCGTGAATCCCCGCGTCAAGGCGAGTCTGCTGTGGGGCGCAATCGGCGTCCTCTCGTTTCTCGTCCTCCTGCAAGGCTACGAGCTAATCAGCGGCTATCGATATTCGATAGCGGTCAAGGCAGGGGCGACGCTCGTCGTCGCGGTCGGCGCGCCAGTCCTCAGTTACGTCGGCGACGGGGTACTCAACTAGAACAGAAGGGTTTAAAAGCTACACCGGGTAACGAATTGATAGGCCGGGATGGCCGAATGGCAAAGCGCACGCCTGGAAAGCGTGTTCCCGTATGGGATTCTGGGTTCAAATCCCAGTCCCGGCGTATTTCTCCGCGAAACAAGTCCGTGAGCACCGCGGAGCGTGTGCTTACGGCGACTGGAGCGAGAAATCCCAGTCCCGGCGTTTTCGAGTGAGCTACCCGATGAGCGCCCTCTCTGCGGTTCTCATCGAAGCGGCGAACGAGAAAACGTGTGTGACCGACTACGAGTCGAATTTAGGCGTGCGAAGCGGTCCCGTTCTTGTCATGAATCTCCGCTCTCGTTTCCCAGAGTCGAAGGAAGAGGACGGGACCGAGGACCCAGTAGAGCAGCGACGTGAACAGGCCGGGGAAGTACCCGCCGACCAGCAGCGAATAGATGGGGTGTTGGATTCCGTTCCCGACGACGCCCATGATGGTGAAAAACCACACGATCAGCATCGGACCGTTGACGCCCTTGTAGATGGCGACTGCGCCGAGCGCGAAGGCGCAGTAGGAGAGCATGTTGATGAGGACGAACGTCTTCACGTGGAACGGCTGCGCGTGGAATATCTCCTGGGGCCACCGGTAGTAGAAGCCCGTGATGAACTCCTCGGAGAAGTGGAGGAACTGCACGCTGAACGCGACCAGATAGACCGGGAGAACGCGTTTCGGGTCGGGCATCTCGCGGGCGGTGGTGAGCAGGTGAGCGACGTACGCCAACGCCATCGTCGGAACGAAGGTGACGATGAGGCTCAACCCGGGCGAGAGATACCAGAAGACAGCGATGAGGGCCAGCGCGACGACCCCCGGAACGACCGCATTTTTGGAGAGAAGCCACCCGCTTCCCCGGTCGGCCGTGGCGGTCGTACCCATCAGTGGACCTCCGATTCGGGGAAAGTCGCGTTTCGGCATCGCGCGGAAACGTGGTCGAACGGCGGTACGTCGGTGTGTGCTATCGTCGTCATGCTACGGCTATCCCTTCGTCCCGCCGTCGCTTTCGCCGACTGCCTAGGCTCACACGGGGGATTTAAATACGCACGAAAGTTCGGGCGAGGCGACTCTCGGACGAACTAATTGTGTTCAGAGCGAACTACCCTCATGAAGTCCATCACCGTCGAAATCCGCGTCGAAGATGGGTTCCATGCGGCGAACCGCTTCCTCGCGGAGGAGCCGTCGATAACTCGGGAGGGACTCCACTACGTCGATATTCTCGAAGACGAAACCATCGTTCTCCTGTACCACCTGCGCGGGAATCTCGCGTCCGTGAAAACTCACCTCGAAACCCACACCGACATCATCGCGTGTGACGTACCCGACGGCGAGGACGGACTCGTGTACATCCACGGACGGCCGCGGGAACCCGTCCGCGAGTTCTTTTCGCTGGCGCGGCGGCACGCAGTCGTCTTCGAAACGCCGTTCAAACACGTGGCGAACGGCGTTCGACTCACCATCAGCGGGGAGGAATCGCACCTCCACCGCGTCGTCGACGACGTTCCACGGGGTATCGAACTCGAACTCGTTCGAAAAGGGGAACATCGACCGGAGAGCGGGGAGGTCGAATCGATGCTGACCGACCGACAGCGGGAGATACTCACCGTCGCCGTCGAGAACGGCTACTACGAAACGCCGCGCAAAACGACGCACGAAGGTATCGCATCCGTGGTCGGAATCTCGACGGCGACCGTGAGCGAACACCTCCGAAAAATAGAATCGCGCGTGTTTTCCGAACTCGTCCGCAGGTAGGCGTGCGTCCACCCGCGTTCGCGGCGTTCGGTATCAGTCCAACGACGCCCACTCCCACTCCTCGTCCGGTTCCGTCGCCGAATCGTGGAGGTGACACGCCGCCGGGTGTCCGGCACCGGTCGCCCGTTCCTCGGGAGCCTTCCGTTCGCAAATCGTCGAGAACTCCACCCGAAGTCGTTCGTCCGCGTCCTCGACGGCCCCCGAAACGATGTCCGAGAGGGCGGACGAGAGCACCGATTCGGCGTCAGCGTCGGTCAACTCGTCGGGAATGTCGTACTCCTCGCGGAGCGCGGAGCGGAGGTGGGTATCGGTTACCGCTTCTTCGTTCTCGGCGGGACCACGTGCGACTGCAAGTTTTCGAAGCGCGTCGAGGTTCACGTCCTCGTCCGCGACCGCGACGCGGAGGTCCATGACGGACCGCCACTCGCCCTGCTCGAAGTCGTACCGCTCGGGAGGGATGACCGCCGGGCAGCGCGGATGGAACCGACACCCCGTCGGCGGCGAGGCGGCGTCGGGAACGTCGCCGCGGAGGGTAACCCGGTCGGTTGCCGCATCCGGGTCCGGCGTCGGAATCGCCGAGACGAGGGCTCGCGTGTAGGGGTGTTGCGGGTCGCGGAACAGGTCTTCGGTTGGACCGCGTTCGACGATTTCGCCGAGATACATCACCGCCACGCGGTCACAGATTTCGCGGACGACACCCATGTCGTGACTGATGAGGAGCAACGAGAGGTCGAACCTCGACTGCAGGTCCGAGAGCAGGGCGAGAATGTCGGCCTGCACCGACACGTCCAGCGCCGAGACGGGTTCGTCCAAGACGAGCAAGTCGGGGTTCAGAATCAACGCCCGCGCCAACGCCGCACGCTGTTTTTGCCCACCGGAGAGTTCGTGCGGGTAACGGTCGAACTCCTCCGCCGATAGGCCGACGCGACCGAGCAAGTCCTCGGTTATCGTCCGGCGCTGGTCGGCGTCGGTCATGCCGTGAATAGAGAGGGGTTCCGCGACCGACTCGCCGATTGTCATCCGCGGGTCGAACGTCGTCGTCGGGTCCTGAAACACCATTTGAGCGCGGCGGCGGAACGCCTTGGTTTCGGTGCGGTCGAACGTACCGATGTCGTCGCCGTCGAACACGACCGTTCCGTCGGTCGGGACTTCGAGCGACAGCAGCGTCGTCGCGGCGGTCGATTTCCCGCTCCCCGACTCGCCGATGAGTCCGACCGTCTCGCCGGGGAACACGTCGAAGGAGATGCCGTCCACCGCGCGGATTCGGCCCGTCTCCTTTCGGGTGATTCCCTCCGTGACCGGATACTGCTTTTTCAGGTCGCGGACCGAGAGGAGCGCGGAATGGTACTCCTCGGGCGGGTCGGCCGTCGCGTCCGTTCCGGTCGGGTCGTTCGCTTCATTCGCTTTCATCGCCGTTCCTCCGGTATCGGTTCGGGATCGGCGCCGAGGACGACCGACGAATCGCGGTCCTCGCGGTAGAAGATACACGACGCGTGTTGGGAATCCGTCACGCCCTGCAACGGCGGTTGTCCGCTCCGCTCGCAATCGTCGGTCGCGTGCGGACACCGCGGATGGAACCGGCACCCCGACGGCGGCGATACCGGGTCGGCCATCGACCCGCCGATGGGTTGTAAACTCGCGCCGCGACCGGGGAGACACGCGAGCAACGCTTGCGTGTACGGATGGGCGGGATGGTCGAAGATGTCGTGAACGCTCCCTCGTTCCATCACCTTCCCGGCGTACAGCACGACCACGCGGTCGGCGATTTGGGCGACGACACCGAGGTCGTGGGTGACGAACAGAATCGCCATGTCGCGCTCGTCCTGTAAGTCCGCGAGCAACTCCAGAATCTGAGCCTCGATGGTCACGTCGAGCGCCGTCGTCGGCTCGTCCGCGATGAGCAGGTCGGGTTCGCCCGCCAGCGCCATGGCGATGACGACGCGCTGGCGCATCCCGCCCGAGAACTCGTGGGGATAGTCGTCCGCCCGAACCTCGGCCTTCGGAATCCCGACGCGGTCGAGGAGTTCGACCGCGCGGCGACGGGCCGCGCTCTTGCTCACGTCCCGATGGTAGCGGACGGATTCGGCGACTTGACGTCCGACGCTGTACACCGGATCGAGCGCGTTCTGTGGGTTTTGAAAGACGTACGCGATGCGGTCGCCTCGAATCTCGCGGAGTTCGCTCGACGAGCAGTCGCGGACGTCCTCGCCGTCGAAGACGATTCGACCGTCCGTGATTTCGCCCGGCGGCGTCGGAATTAACCGCGTTATCGACTCGCAGGCGACGGTCTTCCCGGAGCCGCTTTCACCGACGAGACAGACCGTCTCCCCGCGGTTCACGTCGAACGAAACGCCGTCGACCGCCTTGACGGTCCCGCGGGACGTCTCGAACGTCGTCCGGAGTCCCGACACGGAAAGCAACGGGTCGGTCACAGTCCCTCCCTCGTTCTGGGGTCGAGAATCTCGCGGAGCGCGTCGCCCAAAAAGCTGAACGAGGCGACGGTGAGGACGATGAGGACCACCGGGATCACCTCCGCCCACCAGAGGAACGTCGGGTGGAAGTCGTTGTGGAACGCGGCGTAGATGAGATAGCCCCACGAGTTCTGCCCGTCACCGTGGAGTTTGAAGTAGCCGAGCATCGCCTCGATGAGGACGAGGGTCGGAATCTGGAGCGTCACGGAGACGAGGACGGTGCTCGATACGTTCGGAAGGAGGTGGTCGCGGATGACCCGGAGATGGCCGCTTCCCGCACCTTTCGCGGCGCGGACGAACCCGAGTTCGGTCTTCTGGAGCGCCTCGCTCCGAACGAGCCGGGCGGTGCTTCCCCAACTGAGCAACCCGAACACGGCGATCATGAGCAGGATGCTCCCGCCGTAGAGGGCTTGGAGGAGGAGAAAGACGAACAGCGGCGGGATGGCCTGTTGGAGGTCCACGTAGCGCATCAGCACTTCGTCCACCCTGCCGCCGAAGTAGGCCGCGACGGTTCCGACGGCGGTCGCGAGCGGCGCGATGAGCGTCGCGCTGATGAGGGTCACTTCGAGCGCGACGCGCATGCCTTGGAGGATTTCTATCAGCAGGTCTTCCCCGCTTCCGGTCGTTCCGAGGGGGTGAATCAGACTTCCGTGACACGCGTTGTTCGCCAACTGGCCGACACAGCGCGTGATGCCGATGCCGTAGAACGGGACGGTGAACCCGAACGGGGGCTGGTACGGTGTGATATCGTATCGGAACCCGTCCGCGGCCACGATGGCGTCCCGAAGGGGAGAGAGGAACATCGGCGCGACGAGTCCGGTAACGAAGAAGAAGACGAGATAGCCGAGACTGGCGACGGCGACCGGATTCGCTTTGAGTTGCTCCCAGCGACGGCGAGTTAGTTCCCGATTTTGGGCGAGCGGGACGAGAACATAACAGAAGAAGATTGCGAGCGAAAGCGTGAATATCCAATCCAGCGGGGTCGGGTTCCACTCGAAAACGAGGGGTTCGGTGTCGGGAAAGAAGAAGAGGTCGTAGAGAAACCCGAGAGCGACCGCGAGCGCGACGAGCGAAAACGCTACCGTTCGTCGCGCTATCGACCGCGAGTCGGTCGTGTACTCGCTCCATTCTATCGTATCGAACGTGTCGTTTCGTGTAGCCATGGGCGGTCGAATCCTTCTCTCGTATCCCGTGACGGCGGGAGTCTCACCCGCGGACGAGACAATTCAATGACAGACTAACGCTAACAATGCAACAGGGGTATAAAAAATATGGCCATCGGTAGGCGGGCCGTCCGTCGGGGTGCCCGATTCGACATCGGCGAGAGGTCTGTAACACAAGAAACATTTATTCGGGAGGGACGAATTGTGGGCATCAATAGCATGGGGACGAGTTCACTGCCGACTCGACGCGGGACGGCACCGATAACGCCGGTCGAGGACGAGGAACCGCGAGCGGCCGGGGTGCCGTAGCGTGCGTCGATACATCGCCAAACGGGCGCTCTGGACGATATTCGCGGCGTACCTCCTCCTCTCATCCATTTTTCTCGTGTACGCGTACGCGCCGGACCCGAACCAGAGAACCGCGGGGCTCTTAGCGGGGATGGGTGGCGGGTCGGTGGAGAAGGCCGAACACGCCTACGGTGCGGCGAGGAACTACGACCAACCGATACTCGACCGGTACGTGAAGTGGATCGTCGCGTACACGACGTTCGACTGGGGGACGAACATCGGGGGCACGCCGGTAACGAATCTGTTAGCCGACGCGGTTCCGCTCACGCTCGTCTATCTGATTCCCGCCGTCGTGTTGTCTACCATCCTCGGAACGTACATCGGCCTGTACTCGGCGGTGCATCAGCACGGCTACGTGGACCGCCTCGTTACCGCCGTCACGTACCCGGGATTGGGGATGCCGGGCTTTTGGCTGGCGAGTTGGTCGTCGCTCATCGTCCTCGAACGGGTGAGCATTCAGGCGTCGTACTTCGACGGTCGATACGGACTCTGGACGTCCCAGAACCTCCCGTTCATGCTGCTCCCGATATTCGTCGTCACGGTAAACTTGCTCACCGTGCAGATTCGGTACGCGCGGTCCACGTCGCTCGAATACGTTCCCGCCGAGTTCGTGAAGACGCTCCGGGCGAACGGTGCGAGCGCGCGGGACGTCGCACGGCACGTGCTCCGGAACGCCGCGCTACCGCTCGTCTCGCTGTTCTTCACCGAGACCCTCACCATGCTGTTCATCACGCTCCTCGTCGTGGAGATGGTGTTCGGCATCCCCGGGTTCGGGTCGCTCGCGTTCCAAGCCATCAAGAGCCGCGATGCGGGTCTGATTCTGGCGACGACGATGATACCCATCCTCGTAGGACTGGTCGGTAACTTCGTACAGGACGTGGCCTACGTGCTCGTGGACCCGCGGGTCAACTACGAGTAGTTCACGGGTCGCCGCCATCCGCGCGTTCGACTCGAACCGCCCGGACATTCATCTTCGCCGGGGTCGAAAGGCAGACGAATGCGCTCGCTCGTTCCCGTCGCCCTCGTCCTCCTGACAGTGCTGTTTTTCGGGTCGTACTTCGCGGGCTATCACGTTCCCGGCGAACGGACGCTGGATTCCGCACAAGGCGCACGAGTCATCGACGTGCCACACGACCGGCCGGAACGGCTCACGAACCCGAACACGACGCGGTTCCGTCGGTGGGTCGAGTTCTACGTTCACGTCGCGGTAAACGAGGAGCGGACGAAACACGGACTCGACCCGCTGGAATTCGACGCCGCGTTGCGCGACATCGCACGACATCATAGCACCGATATGGGACGGAAAGGGTATTTCGAGCACGTCTCCCCGACGGGTGTCGACCCCGGCGACCGCTATCGCCGAGAGGATTACCACTGTCTTCGCGGTGCGGGGGAAAACATCGCGTACACGTACTTCGATTTACGAGTACGAACCGATACCGGAGACGTCGTTCGGTATCGAACCGCGAGAGCGTTGGCTCGCGGACTCGTGACGCAGTGGATGCACTCGCCCGAACACCGGAAGAACATCCTTTCGAAACACTGGGATAGAGAGGGAATCGGCATCACCTACACCGAGAACGGACGTGTATACGCAACGGAGAACTTCTGTTGAAGCCGGGCAAAATATTAAATAGCTTGAGACACCTCTCGAAAACAAACATTCGCGGTCGACGGGTCGACATCTAATGAGTAAACGAGCCGACGGGATGGAGAAGACGCCGCTGTCCAGAGACATTATATTTCAGATACTTAGTAATCGACGACGACGATACGCGCTTCACTACTTACGACGGAACGAAGGGCCGGTCGAAATCGGCGAGCTCGCGACGCAAATCGCCGCGTGGGAAAACGACGTCACCGTCGAGGAAGTGACCTCACAACAACGCAAGCGGGTGTACAACACGCTGCAACAAGCGCACCTTCCGAAACTCGACGAAACGGGATTCATCGATTACGATGCGGCACACGGCGACGTCACGCTGACGGAACAGGCGGAACCGCTGAACACGTATCTCGAGATAATCCCCGACAACAACCTCCCGTGGTCCGAGTACTATTTCGTGTTGGGCTGTATCAGTCTCGCACTGCTGACCGGAGCGTGGTTCGACGCCGGACCGCTCGGCGTCGTCCCGGACATCGGGTGGGCGGTTGGACTCGCCGCGCTGGTGACCGTCTCCGGGGCGGCACACATGTACTACTATCGAAACCTCAGGCTCGGCCACACGGAAGTGCCGGAAGACGAGTAATCCGCAACGAGTCACGACGAGGAACGGGCGAGGATGAGAAACGGAACGAAGCACCCGCCAGCGGATGCGTCGAGCGAGGAGGGAAGGGGGAGGAGTGACAGCGTTCGAGTGGGAGTCTCCGAGCATCAGAGTATATAAATAGAAGTTTGAGACGAACGTCGAGAAAAAAGAGTCGTGTTAACTACCGGCATGGTTTTCGGCATCCCCGGCCGCCTTACAGCGGTTTCTCGCTCCGAGGGAATATCGAATACCGTATTCTGACGAACGGCTGGATAAAGATTTATATAGAAGCACAAACATAGTCGCTCTTGTACTATGAGTCAGCGCATGCAAGGTCAGCCGATGATCGTAATGTCCGAAGATTCCCAGCGAGTCAAGGACAAGGACGCGCAGGAACACAACATCACCGCGGCGCGAGCGGTTGCGGACGCGGTACGTTCCACACTCGGCCCGAAAGGGATGGACAAGATGCTCGTCGATTCGATGGGCGACGTCACCATCACGAACGACGGCGTGACCATCCTCAAGGAGATGGACATCGACAACCCGACAGCCGAGATGATCATCGAAGTCGCCGAAACTCAAGAGGACGAAGCGGGTGACGGCACGACGACGGCCGTCGCGGTCACGGGCGAACTCCTCAAGAACGCACAGGACCTCCTCGAACAGGATATCCACCCGACGGCGGTCATCAAAGGCTTCCACCTGGCGAGCGAGAAGGCCCGCGAGGAAGTCGACAACATCGCCGACGAAGTGGACACCGACGACGAGGAACTTCTCCGCAAAGTCGCCGAAACCAGCATGACCGGCAAAGGGGCCGAACTCAACAAGGAAGTCCTGAGCCAGATCATCGTGGACGCCGTGCAGGCGGTCACCGTCGAGGGCACCGTCGACCTCGAATACGTCAACATCGAGACGCAGACCGGCCGCTCCGCGGGCGAGTCCGAACTGCTCGAAGGCGGCGTCATCGACAAGGACCCCGTTCACGACAACATGCCGACCTCGGTCGAGGACGCGAAGGTCCTCCTCCTCAACGAGGCCGTCGAAGTCGAGGAGACCGACGTCGACACCGAAATCTCCATCAACGACCCCGACCAGCTCAAGAACTTCCTCGACCGCGAGGAAGCCCAGCTGAAGGAGAAGGTCGAGCAGATCAAGGACACCGGCGCGAACGTCGTCTTCTGTCAGAAAGGCATCGACGACCTCGCACAGCACTACCTCGCCAAGGAAGGCATCCTCGCCGTCCGCCGCACGAAGAAGAGCGACATCAAGTTCCTCCGCGAGATTCTCAACACGACCATCGTCTCGGACCTCGACAGCGCGAGCGAGGACGACGTGGCGGACGGAAGCGTCACCCGCGACGAGAGCGACGAACTGTTCTACGTCAGCGGCGGCGACAACGCACACGGCGTCACGCTCCTCCTCCGCGGCTCCACGGACCACGTGGTCGACGAACTCGAACGCGGCATCACGGACGCGCTCGACGTCGTGGCCCAGACCGTCAGCGACGGACGAGTCGTCTCCGGCGGCGGTGCCATCGAAGTCGAACTCGCCTCCCGACTCCGCGACTACTCCGACAGCGTGGAAGGCCGCGAGCAGTTGGCCGTCGAGGCGTTCGCCGACTCGCTCGAACTCGTCCCGCGCGTTCTCGCCGAGAACGCCGGACTGGACTCCATCGACACGCTCGTGGACCTCCGTGCGGCCCACGAGGACGGCGACAAGCGCGCTGGCCTGAACGTCTTCAGCAGCGACGTCGAAGACACGTTCGAGGCGGGCATCGTCGAACCCGCACACGCCAAGGAGCAGGCGCTCTCCAGCGCCACCGAGGCCGCGAACCTCGTCCTCAAAATAGACGACATCATCTCGGCCGGCGAACTCTCCACCGACAAGGGTGGCGACGAAGGCGGCGCACCCGGCGGCATGGGTGGCATGGGCGGCATGGGCGGTATGGGCGGCGCAATGTAAATTTCGACGAAAGGAGAAATTTCATTGCACGGCCGAGGTTCCCTCGGCCAAGGCTATGTAAGCGAGGTTTCGAAGAAACCTCGAATGTCGAACGGGCGAAGCCCGTGAGACGGAAATCGGTCAACGGCCGATTTCAGCCCGACCGCATCCGAGGTATCGTCGATTGAACTCGAATCGATTTTTTGGACTCACATCGAATAGCGGCGCGTAACGGATAGACCGTGGTCGTCGACGACCGTCGTTTTCATCAATATTTATATCAATTATTTGGGGACGGAAATCATGCACCGCCGCTCGTTTCTCACCACATCGGCTCCGGTCGCCGTTTCGACCCTCGCGGGGTGTTCGAATCCGCTCTCCAACAACGACCCGAAGGCGAACGACGTACCGATAGTCGATAAGAGAGCCGAAGTCGTGATGTTCGACTTCGTGGTGGCACACCCGAGTAGCGACGGCGGTGGAGTGGTGAGTTCGACCCGACACAAAGTCGATCCCGGAAAAACGACCATCGAAAACGTCGCCGACTTCGGAACGTACGACCTGTCGATAGCCGTCGATGGGATGCCCGATCGGAGTCGAATCTGGCACGCGACGGACTGCCATCACCTCACGATAACGATATGGGCGGACAGCGTGAAATTCGCCGAGAAGAAGTGCTAATTCGGGTCATAATCCGGTTTCGTCGTCGCGGGTCGGTGGACCGTAATCGAAGAGATGTGAAATCATCCTCCGTTCGATTTTCATCCCGAGTGAACCGAGGAGTCGTCTACTGAACTCGAACTGATTTTTGAACCCACGTCGAATCACGACGCGTTTGCCGGATGTTACTGCAAGGAGACCATCGAATGTGAATCTCCTTCGAGTATTTTCGAGATTAAGAATTCACACGATATAGACCCTAAATCGCCGGAGGAGACGGCGGTAGGGAGCAAAAATCGGTAAAAGATGGAACTAAGTGGGAACCGCGTATCCCTCCGACTATGGAAACACTCCTGCTCAACCAGGATGCGGTCGACGAAAACACGCAGATGCCCGAACTCATCCGGGCCATCGAGGACGCCTTCGCAGCGTACGCGCTCGGCGACGCGCAGATGCCCGCGAAATCGTACATCGACCTGCCCCAGTACAACGGCGACTTCCGGTCGATGCCCGCCTACCTCGACGCGGACGGCTGGGACGCGGCCGGGATCAAGTGGGTCAACGTCCACCCCGACAATCCCGAGGAGTTCGACCTGCCGACGGTCATGGGCACGATGATTTACAGCGACCCCGAGACGGCGTTCCCGCTCGCCATCATGGACGGGACGGAACTCACGATGAAGCGCACGGGCGCGGCCGCCGCCGTGGCGACCGACCACCTCGCCGTCGAAGACGCGACGAGCATGGGCCTGGTCGGCGCTGGCGTCCAGTCCTACACCCAGTTGGAAGCCATCTCGAAGATTCGCCCCATCGAGGAGGTCATCATCAGCGACCTGGACGAGGAAGCGGTCGCGGACTTCATCGACTACTTCGACGACGAGTTCGACGTTCGTGCCGGATCGATTTCGGAAGCCGCGTCCTGTGACATCCTCTCGACCGTGACGCCCGTCGAGACGCCCATCGTCTCCGCCGATGCCGTCGGCGACCACACCCACATCAACGCGATGGGTGCCGACGCGGAGGGCAAGCACGAACTCGCGGACGAACTCCTACTGGACGCGAAACTGGTCATCGACGACCACGCCCAGACCACCCACTCGGGCGAAATCAACGTCCCGTACAACGAGGGCACCCTCACGGACGACGACATTCACGGCGACATCGGCGACATCGTTATCGGCGACCTCGACGGCCGCACCGAGGACGACGGCGTGACCGTCTTCGACAGCACCGGACTGGCGATTCAGGACGTCGCGGCCGCCCACGTCGTCTACGAGCACGCGAACGAGAACGACAACGGCTACCCGTTCGACCTCCTCGGACTGTAACGACGCGACCCGAGCCGCGAACACTCGTTTTCAGGTGTTGACGCTCGCGCCGAGCGCGTTGTCCACGACGGAATTTGCGCTCGCGGTGAGCGTCGAATCCTGCGTGACTTCGTAGCCGTATCCGGCGGAGTTACGAATCGTGGAGTGTCGAATCGAAAGTCGTGACCCGTTCGTGACAGCCACGTTCGCGTGTTCCTTCGCGTTCCAGAACTCGTTTCCACCGCCGCCGTACTCGACCACGCAGTAGCGGAGTTCGTTTTCGGTGCGGTTCGTGTCGTCGAAGTAGATGCCGCGCCAGTAACCCCGCGTCTTCTGCTCGCCCGTGAACGTGATTGGCTCGTCTCCCGTCCCGACCGCGGACAGGATGCCGCCGTCGTACATCCGAAGGCCGGTGTCCTGCCCGAATTCGAGGGTCGCGCCCGGTTCGATGGTGAGCGTGCCGTACACCGACACCGCGCCGGTATCGATGAAGTAGGGAACGTCGATGGCGTCCCACGTCACGGCCATCGATTCGCGGATGTCGTCGCGCTGCCAGACGTACACCCTGTCCACGTCGTTGCCGGTGTAGGTGCCGGTGTCGGAGAGGAAGTGGGCGGTGTCGTCGCGGACGTGGCCCGCACCCTCGGCGTTCGCAGTGACGGTGTTGCGGGTGAACGAATCGACGGACACGTCGTCCGAGAAGTCGAATCCCCACGCGCCGCTTTCGCGGATGGTGCACCCGTCGATTCGCGCCCGAGACCCGTTCGAAACGGCGACGTTGGCCTTGGCGTCCGCGCTCCAGTACTCGTCGCCACCGCCCCCGTACTCGACCACGCAGTTCCGCAGTTGGTTCTCGGTTCGGTCGGTCTGCTGGAAGTAGATGCCGCGCCAGTAGCCCCGCGTCTTCTGGCCGCCCGTGAACGTTATCGGTTTGGACTCCTCGGTGTCGGGCACGATGCCGACGGCGGTGAGGGTGCCGCCGTCCAGCAGTTTCAGTCCGGCGTCCTGTCCGAACTCGACCGTCGTGCCGGGGTCGATGGTGAGGTTTCCGTACGTCTCTATCGCGCCGGTATCGACGAAGTAGGGGACGTCGATGGCGTCCCACGTCACGTCGAGGTCCGCGCCGATGTCGTCACGCTGCCAAACGTACACCCTGTCCACGTCGTTGCCGGTGTACGTCCCGGTGTCGGAGAGGAACTGCGCGCGGTCGTCGCGGACGTGTCCCGCCCCGGTCGCGTTGCGTGTCACGGTGTTGTTCACGAACGAGTCTATCGTCACCCCCTCGGCGAAGTTGAAACCGTATCCGCCGCTCTCCCGGAGCGTCGAGTGAGTGATGCGGGCGCGAGCGCCACCCCCCACGGCGACGTTCGCGTGCGCGTCGGCGGTCCAGTACTCGTCGCCACCGCCGCCGTACTCGACCACGCAGTTCTCCAGCACGCTCGGAACGCGGTCCGACGTCTCGAAGTAGAGGCCGCGCCAGAATCCGCGGGTCTTCTGCTCGCCCGTGAACGTGATCGGTTTGGATGCCTCGGTATTGGGGTCGATACCCGCGGCCGTCAACTGGGACGACTCCGAGACTTTGAGGCCCGCCTCCTGTTCGAACGAGAGCGTCGTGCCGGGCGCGATGGTGAGGTGGGCGTCCTTGCGCAGTTCGACGAGTTTAGCCACACGATAGCGGGCGTCGAGCGCGTCCCACGTCGCGTCGAAACCGGCCCCGAGTCCGTCGCGGCCCCACACGTGAACGATGTCGTCGTCGTTCCCGGCGTAGGTCCCGGAGCCATCGACGTGATGGGCGGAGGCGTCGCGGACGAAGCCCGCACCCGCGGCGTTCGCGGTGACGATGTTCTTCGAGAAGTCGTCCACGTTCACCTCGGGACCGAAGGTGAATCCCCACGCCGCGCTCTCGCGGACGGCGCAGTTCGAGGCCGCGAGTCGGGAACTCCCGCCGACCGCGAGGTTCGCGTTGTCGTCGGCCTGCCAGAACTCGTCCCCGCCGCCAGCGTATTCGACGACGCAATAGGCCATCGCGTTGGGGTTGTCGGAGTCCTCGAAGTAGATGCCGCGCCAGAAACCGCGGGTCCGTTGCTGGCCGGTGAACACGACGGGACGCTGGCACGTTCCCTCGGCGACGAGCGTCCCGTCCGCGGCGATTTTGAGTCCGGCGTTCTGCTCGAAGACGAGTTCTGTTCCCGCCGTCACCGTGAGCCTCGCGTCGGTGACGTCGACGGTTCCCTCGACGACGTATCGATTGCAGTCGCCCCCGAGCGTCGTGTCTTCGGTGATGTCGTCGGTGAGCGTCTGCGGTGAACACTCTCCGGGGAGAACGCCGGTACAGTCGCCGAACGCGACTCGTTTCCCGTCCGACGGCGGCGCGTCGGTTCCCGCGGTCGTTCCGTCGGCGGTCGTTTTCGAAGCGGTGGAGGAAGCGGTCGCTTTCGACGTCTCGTTTCCGCCTTCGTTCCCCGTGGAAACCGAACTACACCCCGCGAGACCGCTCGCGAGCGCTCCCGCACCGATGGTCTTCAGCAACCGTCGCCGTTTCATCTCCGCGTCCGTTGGTTCGCATGTCATGAGATATCGTTCCGACCGTCAGTGACGCGATTCGGTGACAGACGTTCGATAGTTCCGCGTCGAATGCGCGTCCTGACGCATACCGGGTGATATCAGTACGGAGTGATATACGCATTGAGTGAAATAATTCCGCGATGTGGAAAAATACGGGTCCGGGAACACCGTTCGGGTCCGTGTAGGACTCGTTCGTCCCCGGTCGCTACTCCTCCCCGACGGGTGCCCGTCCGGCGAGTTCGTCGGTCAGTTTCGAGATGACCCACGCGATTATCAAAAACGGCAGGAGCGGAACCAACAGGACGAGCAGGCCCAGAAACACCGCGACGCCGATGGTGTTCATCTCATTGTCCGAGTGACCGCGGGAAGGCGGCGTGACGGTTCGCAGAACTTTCGTGACGGGGTGGTCCCCCGAGTCCCCCTGACTCATGTGGAAACCGGCAACGGCCTGGACGATAAGCGTTCGCACAACACGACCGATTTGCTCGTTCGGTGCCAGATTCGACACGATGGATATCCGTCGGGACGCGTTCGTCGGAGTCGTCGGAGGGACGCTGGCCGTCGCCACCTCGTTCGCCGTCGCGGGGAAAATGCCGGGACCCGCGGTATCAGCCGCGTCGAGGTGTCGACCGACGGCGGCGGGACGTGGGAGAACGCCGACCTCGGCCCGAGACTTCCCGGACGCGACGTGTGGCGACAGTGGCGGTTCCAGTGGAAACCACGGGGCGGAAAACACGAAATCGTGGTCAGGGCCACCGACGGAAGCGGGACGGTCCAACCCGAGGAGTTCCGGAGCGCGTACCCGAACGGGCCGACGGGATGGGTGTCGCGGACGATAGAGGTGTGACAGGAGAATCGGAGGGCGGTGGGGTAGTTGGGTCGTGGGCTATTCGTCGGCGAGTTGGTTGGCCCGGACGATGATATACAGCAGGACGATACCGGACCCGACGGCGAGGACAAGCTGTGTCAGGAACGTGAACAGGAGTTCGAAGAGGGAAGCCAACCCGAGGATTTCGAACAGGGTGGTTTGCAGGAGTATCGGGATGAACGCGACCACACCGACGGCCACGACGAGTTTGGCGAGTGGGAGCGCTTCGTACAGTATTTGATTCGTATCGAGTTCCTCCTCGGGAGCGGTGAAAAACGGTCTGTCGGACGACATACCCTCACGATGAAAATTGCTACGCAATGAATCTTGTGTACCCGTCCGACTAGTGAGACGGAGACGGACGAACGACGTCAGCCTTCCAGATGGATGGCCGGGCGGAGCGGGGTGGCGTGTCGCGCCTTGCCCTCGGGGTCGGGCACGTCCTCACCCTCGCGATACACCTCGACGTCGGCCTCGAACTCGCGTTCGAAGAAGTCCCGCGCGTCCTCGTACACCTCGACCTCGTTCAGGTCGGCCAGCACCGCGACCTGTTCGTCGGGGCGTTCGCGCACGTCCTCGACGAGTTTCTGGACGAGTTGGTTCACCTCGTCTCCCCTCTCGCGCAACTCCTCGTCCTGCATGACCTCGCCCATCACCGCACCGACGTTCGGGCCGGTATCGACGACGGCCGCGAGCACTGTTCGCTTCCAGTCGGCCGCGACGTACACCCGAATCGTCTCGGGGTCGGTGTCGGTCACGTCCACGATGTCGCGCACGTCGTCGGTCAACCCTTCGACCAGCGACTCCTCGATTTCGGTGACGGTGCTCTCGAAATCCGAATTCACGTCGGGCCATTCGGCCTCGGCGATGGGTTCGCCCGTCAGGCGTTCGTGCAATTCCGTCGCCATGAACGGAATGAACGGGGCCAACAGGCGCAGGCGGGCGTTCAGTACCCTCCGGAGCGTCCAGCGAGCGCCCGGCCGGTCGGTGTCGGTGCGCTTTCGGTACCACTTCAGGTGCTCCTCGAAGCCGTAGAAGGCCGCCTGACTGGCGGTACGCGTCTCGAACCGGTCCATCGCGTCGGTGGCCTCGCGGACGGTCCCCTGCAGTTTCGACAGCAACCAGCGGTCGATGCGTTGCAGGTCGCGTTCGCCCTCGGGGGCCGAGATAATCTCGTTCGCGCGGTTCCAGAACCGCCGCAGTTGGTTCCCCGTGCTCTCGACCTGCTCGCTCCGCCAGTCGTAGTCCTGCCACGGTTCCGCGCTGTTCATCAGGAAGAACCGCACGGTGTCGGCACCGTACTTCTCGATGGCGTTCTCGGGCAAAACGACGTGGCCCTTCGAGGAGGACATCTTCTCACCCTCCAGCAGACCCATGCCCATCACCGTGATTCCCCGCGGCCAGTTCGCCGGGTCGAACAGCTCGGCGTGGTGGAACAGGAAGAACGTCAGGTGGTTGCTGACCAAATCGTTCGCGGAACAGCGGTAATCGACGGGGTACCAGTAATCCCACTCCTCGCGCAGGTCGAGGGCGGTTTCGTTGGGGTCGTCAACCGCCTCGCGCCCATAAAACAACGTATCGAAGAACTCCCTGTCCAGTTCCTCGACCGGAACGTCCGAAATCCGGTGGGCGATGGTGTAGTAGGACATGTAGATGGTCGAGTCCGACAGGGGTTCGATGACGAACTCGTCGTCCCACGGCAGGCGCGTGCCCAGTCCGTAGTTACGGATGCAGGGCCACTCGTTCAACCAGTCGATGGTGTGGTCGTACTGCTCGCGGGTGTTCTCGGGAATCGCGTCCAACCCGGCGACCACCTCGTGAGCCTTCGCCTTCCACGCCTCGTCGTCGTAGCGCAGGAACCACGTGTCCTGTTCCGCGACCTCCACGTCGCCGCCGCAGCGACAGACGACCTCCTCGCTGAACTCGTGCATCGTGTCGAACGACCCCTGTCCCCGAAACTCGGCCTTCAGGTCGTCACGCGCGTCCTCCACGATTTCGCCCGCGTAGTCTCCGTACATCCCGCGCAGTTTCCCGCTGTGGAACTCGCGGTTGTACACCTCTTGGGTGGCGTCCTCCAGCGCGGGGTCCGAGGAGTCCTCGATGCCGTACTCCTCCACGGCGTCCTTCGCCGGGAACTCGCCGTAGCCTTCCACGTCGATGATGGCCTTCGGTTCGATTTCCGCGACTTCGCCGGGGTCGATGCCGTACTCCTCCATGCGCGCATCATCTACGTCTCGCGGTTCGTCACCGTCTTCTCGCGGGCTTTGCCCGCTCGAACGGTTCGCGGAACGGTGTTCCGCGCTACTCGATTTCTCCGCGGCCCGTCGCGCCGCGCTCTTCGCTTCTTGCAGGGCAACCCAGTCGTCGGGGCTGTGTGCCGGGACGGACATGACGACGCCCGTCGCGTTGTCCGCGTCCACGAAGTTCGCGGGCAGGACCAGCACGTCGTCGCCCGTGACGGGATTCGTGACGTGCTCGCCGACCAGTCGCTCGCCGGTGAAGCGGTCGTGAACCTCGACGTCGTGCGCCTGCAGTTCCAGTTTCTCCGCCGCGGATTCCGAGACGAGCCACGTCTCGCCATCGACAGCAGCCTCGACGTACTCCGCATCCGGGTCGATGTAGGCGTTCGTCACGCCGTGGACCGTCTCCGGGCGCAGCGTCGCCATCGGGACGGTGATCGCTCGCGGTTCGCTTCGCTCTCCGCTCGAACGGTTCGCGGAACGCCGTTCCGCGCTACTCGCGGATTCCGAGGCGCGCTGCGCCTCGTCGTCCCATCCGAATTTGACCAGCGTGTACTCCTGGAACTCGGCTTCCTCGCCCTCCAGCAGGTCGTGGGTCGTGACGGGATTCCCCTCGTTCGTACAGTATTTGACGGGGTGCAGGCCCTTCTCCAGCAGGCCGCGCTCCTTCAGCGTCTCGTACTGCCACGTGATGAACTTCGAGTAGCGCTCGTCGTTCGTCGTGAACTCGCGCCGCCAGTCGATGGACAGGCCCAACGACTGCATGTTCTTCTTGTAACTGTCCTCGATGAAGTGCCGGGCGAACCCCATCGGCGTCTCCATCTCCGACAGGTCCTCGTCCGAGACGTTGTAGGTGTCCTGTAAAACGGACAGCTGCTTCGGTTCGCGGTTCTTGAGGCGCTCGACCGCGCCGACGATTGGCGTCCCGGTGACGTGCCACGCGATGGGAAACAACACGTTGTCGCCCTGCAGACGGCGGTAGCGCGCCCACACGTCGGGGACGGTGTAGGTTCGCGCGTGGCCGATGTGCATGCCGCCGCTCGGATAGGGATACGGTACCGTGACGAAGGTGGCGTCTTCTCGCGGGCGTTGCTCCGCGCTATCGGAATCTGACGGGTCGACCTCGTACCGGCCCTCCTCCGCCCACCGAGACTGCCACTTCGACTCGATTTCCCGTGGCTCGTAGTCACTCATGTCCTACCGGAGACGTGCGACGGTAAAAGAAGTGTCTACCTGACAGATAATTGTGAACGGACGGAGCGGTGGTCGAACGGCGCTCACAGATGACAACGTATAGAAGCCGAACGGAACAAATAGTGAACAACCCGGATTCTCGCATGCAAACACGACGACAGTTCGACCACACGGAAATCGAGCATCGCTGGCAGGAGGCGTGGGACGACGCCGACGTCTTCCACATCCCGGACGAGGCGACCGACCCGACGTACGTCCTCGGGATGTTCCCCTACACCTCCGGCCAACTCCACATGGGCCACGTCCGTAACTACACGATAACGGACGCCTACGCCCGATACAAGCGCATGGACGGCGAGAACGTCCTCCACCCGATGGGTTGGGACTCGTTCGGTCTCCCCGCCGAGAACGCGGCCATCGAACGCGACACGAACCCGCGCGACTGGACGCTCTCGTGTATCGACACGATGCGCGAGCAGATGGAAGGGATGGGCTTCGGATACGACTGGGAGCGCGAAATCACGACCTGCCAACCCGACTACTATCGGTGGAACCAGTGGCTGTTCACCCGGTTCCGCGAGGAGGGTCTCGTCGAGCGCGAGGCCGCCGAAATCAACTGGTGTCCGTCGTGCGAGACGGTGCTCGCCGACGAGCAGGTCGAGGGCGACGCGGAACTCTGCTGGCGCTGTGACACCCCGGTCGAACAGCGCGAACTCGACCAGTGGTTCCTCAAGATAACCGAGTACGCGGACGAACTCCTCGACGACTTGGACGACCTCGACGGCTGGCCGTCCAACGTCCGGCAGATGCAGCGAAACTGGATCGGTCGCCAGCACGGGGCGACTGTCGAATTCGAGGTGAGCGAGGCAGCTACCTCGGAAACGTCGAGCGGCAAGCAGGGCGAGCCGCGAGACTACGGCCCCGTCGAGGTGTTCACCACCCGACTCGACACCATCTTCGGCGTCACGTTCTTCGCGCTCGCACCCGGCCACCCCATCGCCGAGGAACTGGCCGCGGAAGACGACGATATCGCACACTTCGTGGAGGAGGTCGCCGACCCGGAGGGCGACGAACCGCAAGGCGTCCCCACCGACCTGACCGCGACGAACCCCGCGACGGGCGAGGAGATTCCGGTGTTCGTCGCCGACTTCGTGCTCTCCGACGTGGGAACGGGCGCGCTGATGGGCGTCCCGGGTCACGACTCCCGCGACCACGCCTTTGCAACGTCGATGGACGTGGACATCGTTCCCGTCGTCGCGCCGAGCGAGGACGACGTGCCGGACGTGAGCGAGGCGGCCTACACGGAGGACGGCGCGCTCGTCAACAGCGACGATTACGACGGCCTCGACAGCGACGAGGCCCGCGAGCGGTTGGAGGGCGACATCGAGAGCGCCGCTCACGACGTGCAGTATCGCCTCCGCGACTGGGGAATCTCGCGCCAGCGCTACTGGGGAACGCCGATACCCATCATCCACTGCGAGGAGTGCGGCCCAGTCAGCGTCCCGGACGAGGACCTGCCGGTCGAACTCCCGGAGTTCGTTCGGACGACCGGTAACCCGCTGGACGCGGCCGACGAGTGGAAGCACGTGAACTGTCCCGAATGCGGTGCCGACGCGCGCCGCGAGACGGACACGATGGACACGTTCATGGACTCGTCGTGGTACTTCCTGCGGTACGTCTCGCCGCACCTCGACGACGCCCCGTTCGACACCGAACGGGCGGACGACTGGATGCCCGTGGACCGGTACGTCGGCGGCATCGAACACGCCGTCATGCACCTGCTGTACTCGCGGTTCGTGACGAAATCCCTCTCGGACATGAAACTGCTCGACCACCGCGAACCGTTCACCAACCTCGTCACGCAGGGGATGGTGCTGCTCGACGGCGATAAGATGTCGAAGAGCAAGGGCAACGTCGTCTCGCCGCAGCGCATCGTCGAGGAGTACGGTGCGGACACGGCGCGCCTGTTCACGATGCAGGCCGCACAACCGGAGAAGGACTTCGACTGGACCGAAGAGGGCGTCAAGTCGAGCTACGAGTTCCTCCAGCGCCTCGCCGGGGCGGTCGAATCGTTCGCCGAATCGACGTTCGACGGCGACCACGACGAAATCGCCGAATACGTCGAGCGCGAAATCGACGCCACCGTCGCCATCGCAAACGACGAGTTCGAATCGCTGACGTTCAACGGCGCGCTCCGCGAGACGCAGGAACTGACCTCGCTGCTCGCGCGCTACCGGGAGGAGACGTCGCCGCACGGCCCGACGCTCGAACGCGGCCTGCGAACCGTCGTCAAACTGCTGGCACCCGTCACCCCCCACATCTGCGAGGAACTGTGGAGCGATCTCGGCGGCGAGGGCTTCGTCGTCGAGGCCGAGTGGCCCGAACCGGAGTCGGACCCCGCCGAACTCGAACTCGCCCGACAGTTGGTCGAGAACACGCAAGAGGACGTCCGGCACATCATCAGCGTCGCGGACATCGACGACCCCGAGCGCATCGATATCGTCGTCGCCGCGCCGTGGCAGTTCAAGGCGCTCGATTTGGCCCGCGAGTCCGACGCCGACAACGTTATCGGCGAACTCATGCAGGAAGACGAGATACGAAAGCAGGGCGACGCGGCCGCAAAGTACGGACAGGAACTCCAACAGGAGCGACAGTCGCTCCCGGAAACGCTCTCGCCGGAGCGAGAACAGGTCGCGCTTCGACGGGCGACGTGGCTGTTCCAGCGCGAGTTCGACGCCGACGTTCGTCTGCTGACGGCCGAGGAGGCCGACGGCGACGTGGCGTCGAAGGCCCGTCCGGGTCGCCCCGCGATACACATCGACTGAGCGACCCGTCCATCGACTGCAACGTTTTTAGGGACCCGCTCCGTCGGCCAGCTCGTGGGCGAGTTCGCCGAGACTGTACGCGATTACGTCCGCGATACCCTCGCCGAGCGACTGCCGCGGTTCGACTGGGAGACCGAGCATCGAATCCGACGAACGCCCGTCGATGTCGTCGGGCGAACCGACGACCGCTTCGTCGCCGTCGAACTGGAGTGGCGCAGGGCCGACCCCGTGAACAACACGGCGAAACTGTTCTACCACGTCGATTCGGGCGAGTTGGACGGGTACGACCGAATTTCGGTCGTACAGGTGTTTACGGGGTACTACGACCTGTCGTCGGGCGGCGTCTCCTCGAAGCGCGAAATCGCGGAGTTCGTCGGGACCGTCACGGCCGATTCGTTCGAGCACGTCTCGTTTTCCCCCGTGACGTTCGGACTCGAACCGCCGAAGCGAGGTAGCGGGTGGCCCGACGGATGGCGGGCCGTCGCGGACGAGACGGTTCGAGAAATCGTTCGAGACATCTGAATCGGTCGAGGAAAAATCAGCGACGCTTATTTCAAGACGGCGAGGTCGTCGTCGAGCATCTCCTGCAGGACGTCCCGAGCGTGGCCGTCGGGGTCCACGCCGGGGTAGAACGCCTGTACTTCCCCGTCCGCGACGACGAACGTCGTTCGCGGGGTGAAGCCGTTTTCGACTTCGACGCCGAACGCGTCCGCGATGTCGCCGTCGGGGTCGGCCAGCAGGTCGAAGTCGAGGTCGAACTTCTCGGCGAACGCCTCGTGGCTCTCCACGTCGTCGGTGGAGACGCCGTACACGGTCACGCCCGCGTCGTGATACGTCTCCAGTTCCACGTTGAACTGCTTCGCCTCGACGGTGCATCCCGGCGTGTCGTCGCGCGGATAGAAGTACACGACCGTCGGTTCCTCGAAGGACGGGGAAACCGTCTCGCCGTGCTGATTCTTCGCGGTTATCTCGGGTGCGTCGTCGCCTGCATCGAGCGTCATACACGGCGATTGCGGCCGAATCGACAAGCCGTTTGTGGTCCCGGAATCAGTTGACTTCGATGTCGTGGGACTCGTCGCCGCCGCTCGCCTTCGGGAGCGTCACGGTCAGCACGCCGTTTTGATACTCCGCCGAGACGCTCGATTCGTCCACCGCTTCGGGGAGCGTCAGCGTTCGACTCATCGACTGCTGGCGTCGCTCGCGTCGGAGGTAATCCTCGTCGCCCTCCTCGGTTTCGGCCCCGCTCTCGGCCGCGATTCGGAGGCGGTCGCCCCGAAGCGAGATGTCGATGTCGTCCTTCTCGAATCCCGGCAGGTCGGCGGTCACGACGAACGTCTCGTCGTGGTCGGCCACGTCGAGGGACATGCCGCCGGGTTGCCAGCCCATCCCCTTGGAACCGAACTGGTCACCCATCGTCTCGAACTGGCGGCCCATTCGTTCGAACAACTCTTCGATTTCGTCGAAAGGATTTCTTCGTCCGGCCATTGTATCGCCTCGTCGGACGTTCGACGCGCGACGGCTTAAAAATTCACGCCGACCGACATCAGCGACGGCAGCGAACGCCACCACACTGTCACAGCGACCGACAGACGGCCGTTAGCCGTCGAGGACGTGTTGGGTATCGTACGAGCCGAGGCGACGCACCCACCCGTTTTCGGCGAGGGATTCGACCTCCGCGAGGGCTTCCTCCGCGCGCTCCTCGTACAGCCCCGCCTCGAAATCGAGATGGAACACGTAGTCGCCCAGTCGTTCGCCGCTCGGGCGCGACTCGACGCGGGTGAGGTTGATGGCGCGCTCTGCGAACGGTTCGAGCAGCGAGAGCAACAGGCCCGGATAGTTCGCGCCGGGATAGACGACCAGCGAGGATTTTCCTCCCGCGCGTGAGCGCTCGTCCGCGGGCGCGACGACGAAGAAACGGGTCGCGTTCGACGTTCGTTCCTGGATGTCTTCCGCCAGAACCTCCAACTCCTCGGCGTTGTCGGGGTGAGCGATGGCGGCGACGGACGGGTCGGCGCGGGCGTGTTCGACGCCGCGGGCGGTGCTCGTCACCGCCTCCCGCTTCGCGTCGGGGTATTCGGTTTCGAGGTAGGACCGACACTGGGCGAGCGCCTGCGCGTGGCTGGCGACCGTATCGAACTCCGCGCTCTGTGCCATCAGGGCGTGTCGAATCGGCGTCACGAGTTCGCGGACGACCGCGACGTCGTTGTCGGCGAGGGCGTCCAGCGTTCCCGTAACGCTTCCCTCGATGCTGTTCTCGATGGGGACGACGCCGCGGGGATAATCGCCGTCGGCGACCGCCTCGACGATGCCGGTGACGGACTCCAGAAACTCGACGTCCTCCGCGACCGCGCTCGCGGCCCGGTGTGAGTACGTGCCCGCCGGTCCGAGGGTAACTGCTTGCATGCCGGGGGATTTCGGTCGGGTGGTCAAAAGCCCGTCGGGGACGGTAGATTATGCGTGTTCCGCCGCGGTCGTCCGGTCCACCAGCTCGTAGAAGCCGCTGGATCCATCTCGTTCCTCCCGGTTTCGATACACGAAGGCGAGTTCTTCGGCCTCGAACTCCCGCAGCCATTCGCGCCAGCTGACGGTCGATAGTTCGTCGTCGTCCGTGTCCGGAAACCGGATTCGAAGATACCCGACGCTGTGGTCGCACGTCTCGGCGGTCGCCGGACTGCCGTCGTGTTTCTCCACCCACTTCGTTATCGTCTCGTGGTTCGTCGTCACCTGCCCGCGATTCGTATCGGTTTCGTCCAGTAGCATGGATTTTCTCGTGTCTATCGTTTATTTAACGTATTCCCGCCTGAGTTCCGTGGTTGCACATTCAAGGACGATTTACTGTCGCCTTCCGACCACGATATCGAAGAGAACGAGACGCCGACGAAACCCGAGACGGCGGTCGGATTTAAGGCGAAGAACGGAGAAGGGTCAGCCATGGTGAGTGATTCAGGAGAGAAGCCCGACGAGGATATCGACGTGGAAAAAGTCGAACTCGGACAGCCGGTTCACGACGAGGACGGAAACAAACTCGGTACCATCCGTGGGTTCGACGAGGACGGGTTCTACGTCACGATGCGAGAGGGCTACGAAGCGCTCTCCATCGGTCACGCACGCGCTGGTCACGATTTCGGTGAAGCGGAACTGATGTGGCGCTGTGCGGACTGCGGCGAGATGGGCGACTTGGACGACAACCTGCCGGACACCTGTCCCAACTGCGGCGCGCCGAAAGAGAACCTCTACTACTGGACGGAAGACTGAGACGAAACCGGCAGACGCCCTACTTTTTCACCCACCGCTTCCTCGGTCGAGTATGAACTTCGTCGTGTTCGGTGCGGGAAGCCTCGGAACGTTGGTCGGCGGCTTGCTCGCCCGCGAACACGCGGTGACGCTCGTCGCCCGCGACCCGCACGCGACCGCCGTCCGCGAATCCGGGCTCTCCGTCGCGGGCGAATTCGACTTCCTCGTCGGACCGGACGCGACCACCGACGGAACCGACCTCCGCGCGGATTGCGCCATCGTGACCGTCAAAGCGTTTCACACCGAAACCGCCGCGCGCGAGTTGGCGACGGGCGAGTTCGACGCCGTGCTGTCGCTCCAGAACGGGATGGGAAACGAGGACCGACTCGCGGCGCACCTCGACTGCCCCGTTCTCGCCGGAACCGCGACTTACGGCGCGGTCCTGACCGAACCGGGCCGCGTCGAATGTACCGGAATCGGCGAGGTCGTCCTCGGGGCACGCGACGGCGGGCAGTCCGACCCGGCCGACCGCATCGGAACCGCGTTCTCCGCGGCGGAAATCGAGACGACCGTCGCGGACGACATGCCCCGACGGTTGTGGGAAAAGCTCGCCGTGAACGCGGGCATCAACCCGACGACGGCCCTCGCGCGGGTGGAAAACGGTGCGCTTCGCTCCGGCGACGCTGAGGAAATCGCCGCGACGGCGGCCCGTGAAACGGCCGCCGTCGCCCGAGCGGAGGGCGTCGAACTACCCGACGAGGACGCGGTGGCGGCGGTGCGGACGGTCGCCGAGGCGACCGCCGCGAACACCTCCTCGATGCGCCAAGACGTCGAGGCGGGCCGCCGAACCGAAATCGACGCGATAAACGGCTACGTCGTCGCACGCGGGAAAAAGCGGGATATCGACACGCCCATCAACCGAACGCTCGCCGGACTCGTGAAAGCGTGGGAGCGGGAGAAGGGACCGTAGAGAGGACAGAACGTAAGGAGCACAGAACTCGAGAGATGCGGAACGGAGGAAGTGCCGGAACGCAAGAGGTGCGGAACGGAGGGAGTGCGGTGGTCTTATGAGCGCATGATGACGAACAACGATGCGATGCCGCCGATGAGGAGGACGAACCAGTAACTCGCCACGCGATAGACGATGGCGGCGGCCACGCCCGAACTCCACGGAATCGCCGGAACGAGCGCGACGATGAGGACGGTCAGCGCCGCCTCGACGCCCGCCAGTCCGCCCGGCGTCGGCGTCAGTCCGGCCAACGTGCTCGCCGGAACGATGAAGAGCACGAGCACCAGCGGGAGCGGCAGGCCGAGCGCCCGTCCCGCAAAGTACAGCGGCAGGGCGAAGAAAATCCAGCCGGTGTACGAGAAGACGAGCGCGAACAGCAGTTCGCGCGGCTCGTTTGCGATTCGTTCGAGGGAATTGTAGAAGCGGTCGATGCGTTTTCGAATCCCCTCGACGGTGATGCGAGACGTGCGAGTCGCAATCGGGGCCGCGAGTCGAATCACGAGGTCCTCGACGCGCTGTCGATACCGCCATCCGACGTACGCAATCGCCGGGACGCCGAACGCCAGCACCACGAGTCCCTGCGCGAGCGTCTTCGCGTTGTCGGGGAGCGACGCGCGGATGAGCAGGTAGCTCAGGCCGAGCGCCGCGAAGTTGAAGAACGGCAGGAGGTTGAGCAGGTCCGCCGTCACGACGCTCGCGAGACTATCCTCGTAACTCGCCTCCGTGTCCCGCGAGAGGATGTAGGCGATGAACGGCTCGCCGCCAGCCTGCCCTAACGGGGTGACGTAGTTGGCGAACGTCGCCGCGAGGTAGGTGACGACGAGGCGTCGAAACTCGACTTGGATGTCGAGCACCGCGAGGACGATCTGCCACGCCTTTCCCCACGCGGCGAGGCCGAGAAACGTCGAAAGGCACGCCACCCAGACCCACGTGTAGTCCGCGCCCTCCAAGGTGTCGAGTACCCGCCGCCACCCGGAGGCGACGACGAGCAGGTAGATGAGGACGACCGCGACGACGAACCCCAGCAGTAGCTTACCGGTCCCCAATCGCTCCGACAGTCCTGCGGACAGCGCCTTCCCGCCGTCCGGAGCCGACTTGTCCGTCACGTTAGTCGATGTAACCGAGGTCTTGGAGTCGGTCCTTGGCGTCGTCGCTCATGTCGCCGAGCACGTCGTCGTCGGAGACCTCCTTCCACTCGCCGCCGACCGTCTCCTCGAACGCGGAGAGGGCGGCTTCGAGTTCGACCTCTTCCTCGGTTCCATCGCCCGTTACGTCGTTCAACTCGCCGGGGTCGTCGTCCAGTTTGTAGAACTCGTCCTCGATGCGCTCGTTACGTATGTATTTGGCGTCCGGCCGCCGCGCGGCCCGCATCCGCGAGTAGAAGCGCGAGTTTTCGTCCAGCGTGATGTTCGCGCGCTTCGCCTTCTCCTCCAGCTGTTTCAGTTCGACCACCGGACGGTAGTACTCCACGAACGCACACTCGCCGTCACCCGGCACGTCCTCGGCGAACGCGCGGTAGTCGGCGTTGAGAAGCGACCGTGCCTCTTCGAGCGGTCGGGTCGAGTTCGACCCGGAGACGCCCGTGTGGTCGAGGACGGTGTGGTACAGGTCGATGAGTTCGACCTGTTCGTCGCTCACGCCGGGGTCCATCTCGGGATGCTTGACCATCAGCGGGACGTTGACGAGCGGGTCGTAGATGCAGAATTCGTGGCCGTACAGGTCGTGTTCGCCGTGCAGTTCGCCGTGGTCCGCACAGACGACGACCATCGTGTCGTCCCACTCGTCGTTCTCCTTGAGCCACGAGAAGAGACGCTGAAGTTGGTCGTCGATGTGGCGGATTTCGGCGTCGTAGAGGCCCTGAATCGCGCCCCACTCCTTCTCGCTGATGTCGCGCGCACCGCAGTTGTACTCCTTCGAGTTCTGGCACACCTTCGTCGAATCGACGTTGGGCGCGAACTCCTTGCGGTACTCCTTGGGCGGATGGTACGGCAGGTGGGCGTCCATCAGGTTGATGAACGAGAAGTACGGACCGTCCGAGTCGTCGATGAACTCGATGGTCTGGTCGATGACCTGCGGCGTCTTCGAGTCCGCACCGTCGCCGCTGGCGAGGTACTCGTGAGCCACGTTGCCGAGGCTGACCAGTTTGTCCGCGACCTTCCGAAGCGACTCGTTGTCGTTCATCGTCTTCCACGCCTTCGCCATCGGCCCCGAGAGGAAGTCCCCCGGCATCACTTCGAAGAAGTTGTCTTGGTCGTCGAAGCCGTCCGTTAGGTGCGTGTACGGCGTAATCCACGCGTTAGAGGAGTAACACGCCGTGTCGTATCCGGCGGCGGAGAGGGTCTGTGCGAGCGTCGTCGCCCCCTCAAGATAGGGATTTTCTTGGCTCGCGCCGTGTTCGCTGGGATACATTCCAGTGAACAGGGAGGCATGCACCGGTAGGGTCCAAGGAGCGGGAGAAACCGCTTGCTCGAAGACGGTCGCTTCCTCCGCGAACCGTTCGAGGCCCGGCGTCGTCGGGCGGTCGTATCCGTAGACGGAGAGGTGGTCCTTACGCACCGTGTCCATCACAACGAATACGACGTTTTGCGCCGCGGCGTCGTCGTTCGTCATACTGTCGCCTGCTACACCGTCCGGTGGGATAAATATCGTGATTCAGCGCCTGGAATCGGCCGAAAGCTAAAAATATAACCCTTAGAAGGGAGCCTGGGGTCCCTCGTCGTCGTCACCGTCGCCGCTCGACTCGCCGGGGAAGGAGGGACTCATGCCGCCGCCCATTCCGCCGTCGCCGCCCATGCCGGTTTCGGCGATGACCTTGTTGATTTCGGGGATCTCCTTGACCATTCGGCTCTTGATGGCCTGAATCGTCATCGGGGAGATGCCACAGCCGCTGCATGCGCCGCCCAGCATGATGGTGACTTCGCCGGTTTCGCGGTCGATCTGCTGGATTGCAGCACTCCCGCCGTGCATCTGAATCTGCGGGAAGTTACGGCGCAGGAAGTTGCTGACCCGTTCTTCGAGGTCGTCTCCGTCTTCCTGAGTCTCGGTGCTCATGTGTCGGGATATGGTGCCAGCATCCTTAGGCCTTTCCACTGGCTCACGGTCGAAATCCGGCACGAATCGCCGATGAGTCGTGACTTTTCGGGGATTTCAACGAGGTAGAAAACCGCAGCGTCGTCAGTTTTCGTCCGGGTCGGTCGGGTCGAATCCGAACACACGTGCCAGTTCGTACTCCAACCGCTCGACGTACACCGAAAGCGTCTCTTCGAGTTTCTCGTCCGCCACGACGACGCTCCGCACGCGGTCGGTCGGGTTCTCGGGGAGTTCGATGCGGAACTCGCCGTCCCCCTCGTAGAACGGCTCGCTCTCGTTCAGCACCTCCTGGTCGATAGCGTGGATGAGTTTGGAATCGTACCGCTCGTTCATGTAGCTGAAGGCGTTCTTGTACCCGCGCTGAAGTTCGTTGAAGTAGTGGGCGTACTTGTCCTCGAACTTTTCGGCGTCGAACTCGGTCATGGCTGGAACGTGGGGAGGAGGAAGTAAAAATGCGGGCGATTCGAGTGCCGCGGTCTCCAAACCGAGAGGGATTATGTCATACGAAACAAAGATCATGGTATGCCCGAAGTCACGCTCATAGACCGCGGCCGCGTTCGCGCCGACACCGCCTACGTCATCGACGGCTATTCGATGGCGAGCGCAGAGAACCCGAACCCCGACCACGAACGCATCGACTTCGTGGTCTGGAACGCCGTCGTCGAGACGAACGACGGGACGTACCTCTGGGACACCGGCTGTCCCGAAAACGCGGAAGAGTACTGGCCCGACCCGCTGTACGGCGCGTTCGAAGCCTACGACGCCGCGGAGCACGCCCTCGAAGACGACCTTTCCGACGCTGGATACGAACTCGACGACATCGACGCCGTCGTGATGAGCCATCTCCACCTCGACCACGCCGGGCAACTCGGGGCGTTCGAGGGCCGCGACGTCCCCGTCTACGTGCACGAGGAGGAACTGAAGTTCGCCTACTACTCCGCGAAGACGGACGATGGGTCGATAGCCTACCTCGCCTCGGATTTCGACCGCGATTTGAACTGGAACATCGTCCACCGCGATACGCACACCGTGACCGACGGGTTCGAACTCCTCCACTTACCGGGACACACGCCCGGCGTGCTCGGCGCGCGAATCGAGACGGACGACGGAAGCCTCCTCATCGCGGGCGACGAAGCCTACGTCAATGCGAACTACGCCGACGAGGTTCCGCTCGGTCCCGGTCTCCTCTGGAGCGAACGCGCGTGGCGCGACAGCCTGTACACCCTGAAGGAACTCGAACGAGTCCACGACGCGGACGTGCTTCACGGCCACGACCTGGAACGGTTCGAGGAACTGGCGACGAAATACTGAACACCGATATCGAGTTCGAAAACCTACCCGAGTTGCTCGCCGACCAGTTCGTCGGCGTGTTCGACGAACGCTTTCTCCTTCCCTTTCGGAACCGTCGCACCCGCCGCGACGTTGTGGCCGCCGCCGTCACCGCCGACGGCTTGAGAGGCCGTTTTCATCACGACCGAGAGGTCCAATCCCTTGCGGGTGAGGGCTGGCGTCCCGCGTGCGGAGACTTTGACCTCCTCGTCGTTCTTCTCGGCAAAGGCGAGAATCGGGACGTTCCGGTCGATGCCGTTCGCGCCCACCGCCATGCCCGCCACGATGCCGACGATGGTTTCGCGCACCCTGTCTTCCGCGTGGAACCACTGGACGTGTTCCTCCTTCGTGACGCCCTCCGATTGGACCCAACTGATGGCCTCCGAGAGGTTTCGTCGGTGATTTTTCAGGAGCGTCCGCGCCCGCTCCAAGGCGGCGTCCCGGTCGCCGAGACAGACCGCGAGACCGACGTCCGCCCGGTCGTAGCGCGCCGTGGCGTTGAGCAAAGTGGAAAACTCGCTCACGTCGCGGAGTTCGGTCCCCTCGGGTTCCGCGGCGAGCGTGTAGGTGGTGCCGACCAGTCCCTCGATTTTGCTCGCCGAAACGCCCTTTCGCATCGCGCGCTGGACGAGCGCGCTGGCGACGGTCTGGCGTTCGTCGGCCGTCAAATCGACCCAGCGCCGCCAGTCGCCGTCCTCCTTGAGGTCGATGCCGACGCCATCGAGGAACCGGAGGACGCCGTTCTGGTCGTTCGAGATGCCGGGGATGTACACGTCCGTCGCGTACTCCAGTAGTTTCGGTAGCGGACGCGTCTGTTTGCCGTACAGCGCGAGGTCGGTGCCGGTTTCGACGACGCCCGCGTCGATTCCCTCCTCCACGATACCCGTGTTCGCGCCGACGAGTTCGCCGTCCGAAATCTGCATGTCGCCGACCGCGCCGACGACGGCGAGCGCCGCGAGGTCCCGATTGTCTCCGTCCTCGGGTTCGAGGGCACGGGCGAGGACGTAACTCGCACCCGCACCCGAGAGTTCGGACGAACCGTCGAGACCGAACAGGAGCGGATTGAGATGAAACTCCGTGTCCGCGTCCGCCGGTTGGTGGTGGTCCGCGATGACGGGTTCGAAGTCGCCCGCCGACTCGTGTTCCGCGATGATATCGAGTTGCCCGCTGCCAAAGTCGGTGAAGAGGACGGTCTCGTGGTCGGTCGCCGCGATTGCCGCGAGCGCCTCGGCGTCGAGCTGTTTGCAGAACACCGTTTCGAACGGAAGTTCCGCGCGTTCGAGGGCGGATGATGCGATGGCCGCACTCGTCAACCCGTCGGCGTCGATGTGCGAGGCGAGCAGTACATCGTCCGCGTCGCGTAATCGGTCCGCACAGGCCGCCGCACGCGCGCTCAATTCCGGAACTGGGCCGCTCATAGATAGGTCCTTGTCACGGCTTCCGGTTTAAACTTCAGCCTCGTCGCCACCGTCGGTAATACGTTCGACCGCTTCGCGCGCCAACCGGTCGAAGGAGGCCGTTTCCGGCACGACATCGACGCGGATGTCCAGTTCGCTGGCGGTATCGTGCGTCGGGCCGCCGATGGCACCGACGGTCGCGTTTTCGAGACCGTCCACGGCTTCCGCTCGGATTCCGCGTTCCTCGGCGGCGTCGAGGAAGTGGTGCACGGTGAGCGAGGACGTGAACAGCGCGCCGTCAAGGTGGCCTTCGGCGGCGAGTTCCGCCGAGCGACCCGCCCCCTCGGGACGGACGAGTTCGTACAGCACCGTTTCGTGAACGTCCGCACCGGCGTCCGCGAGACCGTCGGTCAGCACCTCGCTCCCGTGGTCGCTCCGTGCGACCTCGACCGATTTGCCTCCCACGCGGTCGGCGAGGGTTGCGACCAATCCCCGCGAAGAGAACTTATCGGGGACGATATCCACGTCGTAGCCGTACTCGTGGAGCGTCGCGGCGGTGCGCTCGCCGATGGCACAGACGGTCGCATCGTCCGGACTCCACCCGGCCTCGTGTGCGAGTTCGACGCCGGTCTTGCTCGTCAGGACGACGTACTCCGCGTGTTGTGGGGCGTTATCGGTCGGGCGGACCGCGAGCATCGGGTCGGGAACGGGGTCGGCACCGAGCGATTCGAGCAGTTCCACCGCCTCGTCGAGGCGTTCGTCGTCCGGGCGGAAGACGGCGACCTTCATTCGCTTCCCTCGCGCGCCGCCGCGATGAGGTCGCGGGCACCGCGGTCCGCGAGTTCTTCGGCGACCTTCTTCGCGCCGGTGACGTGCGTTTCGACCGGGACGTCGCGCTTTATCGAGATAACCTCGGAGCCGTCCCCACTGAACACCTGCGCCTCGACGTGGACGTTTTCGCCCTGAATGATACTGTGAACGCCGATGGGGGCGATACAGCCGCCGTTCAATTCGCGGAGAATGGTCCGCTCGACGGTCGTTTCGACCCGCGTTCGCGGGTGGTCGAGAACGGTGTGCAGGTCCTGTGCGAGTTCGCCGTCCAACGTCATGACCGCCAGCGCGCCCTGTCCCGGCGCGGGGACGAACTGCTTGGGCGGCAGTCGGTCGTACTCGACGTGATGGGCGAGGCCGCTTCGTTGGAGGCCCGCCTCGGCAAGGACGATGCCGTCGTATTCGGTTTCGATGTCGCGTTCGAGCGCGCGACGTTCGACCTCCGAGAGGTCGTTGAACCACTCGTCGATGGTCTCGTCGTACGGGAACTCGTAGCTGTCCTTCTTCCCGACGTGGCCCTTTCGCTCCTTTTCTTCCTCGGTTCGCTCCTCGTGTTCGGCCTGAAGGACCGGGGCAAGCAGTTTCTCGATTCGCGTATCGACGTTGCCGCGGAGCGGTTTGACGGTGAGGTCGGGGCGGAAGTTCAGCAGTTGAGCCTTCCGCCGAAGGCTGGACGTGCCGACGACGGCACCATCGGGGAGCGCGTCGATGGGCTTTCCGTCCGGCGTCACGAGCACGTCGTTCGCGCTCGCACGCTCGGGGACGGCCGCGACGACCAGTTCGTTCGGATGGTCGGTCGGCATGTCCTTCATGGAATGAATCGCGCCGTCAACCTCCTCGTCCAGCACCTCTTGGTCCAGATTACGAACGAACGCGCCCGTCTTCCCGAGTTCCGTGATGAGTGCGTCGTCCAGTTGATCACCCGTCGTCTCCACTTCGACCAGTTCGACCGAGAACCGGCGGTCTTCCAGTGCCGCCTTTACCTCTCCAGACTGTCGGATTGCGAGGTCGGAACCTCGCGTAGCGAGACGAAGTTCCGTTCCGCGGTTGCTCATATTCGACACTGAGAACCCGACATTGAAACCACCTTCGCAACCCGTTCAGGCGGATTCGAACGTGGTCGCGCTCGGAAACGAGGCATCGTTTACTCACATTATCACACTATGTTTATAACAGGGAACCTTGTAGTGGCACATAGTGATGAGTGGAGAGGAATCATCGGTCGATAACGATGATACCGAAGAAACCGTCGAGACGAGACGGTACGATTGGACCTCCGTGGCACCGAGCATCGCCGTCGCCGAGGTAATCGGCGACGTAAAGAACAGCGATGCGAACGAACTCGCCCCGCTGTACGAGCACGTAGACCCGGAAGCACTAGACCGAATCATCGACCCGGAGATAGCGAGCCGGTTCGACACCCTCAATAGGGTTTCGTTCACGTACGACGACTGTCGGGTCACCGTCCGGAGTAACGGGGAAGTGACCGTCCGATGGGACGGGTCGCCGGGGGACGAATGAGATATCGAAGGATGTCGACGGCGGTAGCGGAACTATCTTCCCGAGCGCCGTTACCGTTCGTCGGCCATCGGTGGACTATCGTCTGTCCCTAATCCCGTCGCCATCAATCGGCGGGCGATGATCACGATACCGTTGTCGAACCCGCGCCCGAAGACCGCATTTTCGCTGTCGGTTTCGTCGGTCGTGACTCCCCGTTCGGAACTGATCAGAATCGTGCTTCCGTCGACGAGCAGGAGCCGACTGATTACCGCATCGTCGTCGGGATCGACCGGCGACGTGTCCAACCACTCCAATCCGGAGACGAAGACGGTTGCGTCGGGGAGTTGCTCCTGAATGAACTCGCGTAACGTCTCGTTCGACGTGCCGATGAGAACGTCGATTTCGGACGTGTGAGCCACTCGTAATCGTTCGATGAGTTCGTCAGTGATGGATTTTTCGTGACCGACGATGAGGAGAATCTCGTCCGTGGCCTCCTCGATGAGTTCCTGTGTCCGCGTTCGAATCGGCTCGGTCCCGGCCAGTGCCCAGACTTCGTGTGTCGCGTCCTCCTCGTCGCCCGGTTCCACTGGCTCGATATCGCTCATCGTCTCGACGAGGGTTTCGGTCCGCGATTCGTACTCTTGGCGAAGCGTCTCGGCCGCCTCCTCTACCGAAACAGATCGAAACTGCTGTGGATTCGAGTGCTGAACCTCGACGAGTCCTTGGGTTTCGAGCGCACGAATCGCGTCGTAGACGCGCGTCCGAGGAACCTCCGAAATTTCGCTTATCTCCTTCGCCGTTCCCTGCGGCATACGTGTCAACGCGACTAAACATTTCGCCTCGTACTCTTTCAATCCGAGTTGCTGGAGCAATTCGACTGCCTGCTGGTGATTAGATACGTCCTTCATGGGTCCCAACCATGCTACCGGTCGCCGCCGGTGCCGTCTGCGATATTTTGACGCCGCTCATAAGTCAGTTCCTTTCCTGTCCATTTGAATAGTTTGACAGGTTCGTTTCACCTATTCGTTTAGACCCTTCGTGCGTATGAACGTCACGAATAAAATAACGGATAGTTCGATTCTTACCGTATGGAGGTTCCTCACTTCGAGAAAGAAGCGACAGGTCGGAGTTGCGAGGCAAAAAACCGACACACTGGAAGGACCCCCATTCGACGAAAACGGGATTTTCGAAATGGTAAATCATCCCATCATTCACCCGAATAATCACAGTAAGGTTATACCGAGGTAGTTCGAAACGATACTCGGTACGGAGTTTGACAGGGTCCCAACTAACTGCCTCCGTACCACCCTCTTTCCCGTTTCGCGGGGGGTAACCGCGATGGGGACGACGATTCGCTGAACAACAGGGTGATAACTATTTGTAACTGACGTATCGTATGGGGAACGAACGTGAACAGTACGTCGGTCAAATAACGCAGAAAGCCGTCCTCTTCGACCCGGACGGGAACGTGCTGGTGACGAAGGTAACGGACCACTGGGAACCGCCGGGAGGTCGATTCGAGTACGGCGAAACGCTCGTCGGCGGACTTCGGCGCGAACTACGGGAGGAACTCGATGTGGACGCCAGAATCGGACCACCGGTCGATGCGGCGTACGGCGGGTGGATGGACGCCGAAACCGGAAATCCGGTCGTGACGCTCGTCTACCGATGCGAAACGGACGAGACGGAGATAATCCTGAACGATGGGCACGACGGCTACGAGTTGGTTTCGCCCGAAACCGCTGCGGAGCGGCTAAAAGCCGTCTTCGGCGGACGGATGGCGCGCGCCGTCGAGCGCGCCGCGACTCTCGACGACACGGAACCGTTCGCGGCAGTGACCGACCCCTACGCGGACACGGAGGTGACGACGGACGAAGTGTTGGCGGACCTCGCTGCCGCGCGTGCAGCGGATCCACCCGAGACGACCGATATCTGAGCGCTGCTCTCGGTCACGGAACGCCGAGGTTGTCGTGGCGTTCGCGGAGGTAGTACAGCGCGAAGGGGACGCTCAGGACGAACCCGGCGATGACCGCGGACGAGATATCGCTCGTCAACAGCCAAACGACGACCGCGGCGGCCAGTCCGAGGAGGCCGGTAAGCGCGTAGTTTCCGCTCGGTGGTTCCCACCCCTGTTCGGCGCGGTGTATCGCCTGCGTGTCCTGAAACACCGCGAACGGAAACACGGCGATGAGGACGGCGAAGGGGATGCCGACCGCGACCAGCGAGACGAGGGCGGCGTGGACGATGGGCGAGTCGTACGTCGAGGAGAAGATGTTCGGTTCCAACGAGATGGCGAACGCGACCCACGCGACCGTCACGACCCAGAAGACGAACACCACCGGCACCGCCGCAATCCAGTACCACCAGCGCGACTGTACCCGGTCGCCGGAGAGTTTTGGGCGTTGCATCTGTTCGTCACTTGGGACGGGGGGATAAAACGAATGTCGTCTCTCAAACGTCCCCGACCCGGAGAAAGAATCGTCGGAGTCGTCGATGGGGGTCCGTTAGGCCGGGGGTCTCGTCAGGCGGAGAGTCCGTCGAGTAGAGGGTGGTCACGTCCGGTTCGGCGGCCGTTACAGCGCTTCCTTGTACGCCTCCAGCGTCTTTTCGATGTCCTCCTCGGTGTGAGCGTAGCTGATGAACTGCGATTCGAACTGGTTTGCCGTGAGGAAGACCCCTTGGTCGAGCATCGCGGGCCAGAACAGCCGCTCCCAGCGTTCGGTTTCGGCGCGGTTCACGTCGCCCTTGTCCTTCGGACAGTACTCGAAGCGGGGACAGTCGGGGTCCTGACGGCATCCGGCGGCACACTGGCCCTCCAAGTCGCGCGGGCCGTTGCGCGTGAAGATGACTTTGAACATGCTGTCCGTGCCGACGACGGTGTACTCCGGCGCGCGGTCTTCGAGGATGTCTGTCAGCCCCGCGCGGAGTTGGTCGCCGAGCGACCGGACGTGGTCGTACACGTCGTTTTTCGCGGCGTAGCGGAGCGTTTCCAGTCCGGCGGTCAGCGCGAGCGGATGGCCGGAGTAGGTCCCCGCCTGAAACACGTCGCCGGTCGGCGCGAACTGCTCGATGATGTCCGCGCGGCCGCCGATGGCACCGACCGGGAACCCGCCGCCGATGACCTTGGCGAGCGTCGTCAGGTCGGGCGTGATGCCGAACTTGCCCTGTGCACACTGCAACCCGCCGATTCGGAACCCCGTCATCACCTCGTCGAAGATGAGCAGAGAGCCGTGGTCCTCCGTCAGCTCGCGGAGGGTCTCCAGATACCCGTCGACCGGCGGCACGCTGGCGCAGTTGCCCAGAATCGGCTCGGTGAGGACGCAGGCGATTTCGTCGCCGCGCTCCTCGAAGAGTTCGCGGGCCGCGTCGGCGTCGTTGAACGGGAGCGTGATAGTCTCCTCGGCGAACGCGGGCGGAATTCCGTTCGAACTCGGCTCCGAGGCCATCCCGGCGGTGCCCCGCACGAGCGTCGATTCCTGTGCGCCGTGATAGCCGCCCTGCATGACGACGATTTTGTCGCGCCCGGTGTAGCCGCGGGCGAGGCGCACGGCGGAAGAGGTCGCCTCCGTCCCGCTGTTGACGAACCGAATCATCTCGACGCTCGGGACGTGGCGGGTGACGAATTCGGCGAGTTCCACCTCGACTTCCGTCGGCGCGCCGTACATCGGCCCGTCGGCGAGTTGAGATTGGACGGCCGACTGCACCGGTTGTGGCAGGTCGTGGCCCAACAGGAGCGGCCCGTAGCCCATCACGTAGTCGATGTACTTGTTCCCGTCCGCGTCGATGACGTGTGCGCCGTCGCCGCGTTCGACGAAGAAGGGATACGGTCGGACGGCCCGAACGGGCGAGTTAACGCCGCCCGGCGTCACTGACAGCGCGCGGTCGTACAGGTTTCGTGAGCGCTCGCGGTTCATGTTCGGCCGGTTCGGACTCCCGCGTAAAGTTTGTGTCGAGAGGTGCGCGGGAACGGGGGAGAGGTCGGGTGGGAGCGAGTGGGGTAGAAGCAAGTCGGTCCGGTCCGGACCCATGCTGTACGTTTCCATGCGACATGTGAATATCGAATCGGCGGAAAAACGACGCGAGCGGTGAACGAACGTCACGGACGGAAACACAACACCGACCGTCCGATGGCGATCGTCCCTACTGCTGGAAGTGGTTCTGAAGGATTTCGAGCGTCTGTTCCCTGTCGTCCCAGTCCACGAACAGGGCGACGCTGGTCGCGCTGGTAATGAGGTCGTGGATGTTGATGTGCGCTTCCGCGATGGGGTCCACGAGTTCGTGGATAATTCCCGGTTCGTTCGGGAGTTCGCCACCCGTCACCCGAATCACGGCGATGGGGTCGTCCACCGTCACGCTGGAGAGCGATTCCTCGTCGATGACCTCCTGATGGAGGATGTTCTCGGCGCGTTCCGCTTCCTCCCTGTCCACGTAGAACGTGATGCTGTCCATACCGCTCGCCACCGCGTCGATGTTGATGTTGCCCGTTCCGAGCGCGGTGGAGAGGTCGGCGAGGATGCCGGGGCGGTTTCGAATCGCACGTCCCGCCAGGGTCATGCAGGCGAGCGGCGACTCGCGCATGTCGATGAGGTTCTCGAACTGTCCCGTGACGTTCGTCCCACCGGCCAGCAGGTCGCCGTGCTGGTAGTGGACGACGCGAACGTGTAGGTTGTCGTCCTTGTACGAGAGCGCGGACGGTGCGACGACTTCCGCCCCGCGGAACGAGAGGTTTCGGAGTTCGTCCACCGTGATTTCGCCGACGTTCCGCGCGCCTTCCACGACGCTCGGGTCGCCGGTCATGACGCCCTCCACGTCGGTAACGATGACCACTTCGTCGGCATCCATGTAGGTGCCGAGCATCACGGCCGTCGTATCGCTGCCGCCGCGGCCGAGCGTCGTCACGCCGCCCTCCTCGTTCTCGGCGAGGAATCCGGTGATGACGGGAACGATGCCGTCCATCTCCGACGCGAGTTCGGCGGCGCGTCCCTTGGTCGCCTCAACGTTGACTTCTCCGCGCTTGTCGGTGATGACGGGCCACTGCTCGCTGCCGGGTTCGAGAAATATCGCGTCCACGCCGCGCGCGGACAGGGCGGCTTTGAGCATGCGGACGCTCGTGCGCTCGCCCATGCTGACGATTTCGGCGCGGTCGGGTTCGTCCGCGTCGAAGTGAATTTCGTCGAGGAGTTCGTCGGTCGTGTTGCCCATCGCGCTGGCGACGACGGCGATTTCGTGTCCCGCTTCGACGGCCGCTGCTACGGAATCTGCGGCGCGGTTGATGCGGTCACCGCTTCCGAGGCTGGTGCCTCCGAACTTGGCGACTACGCGCACCGAACCACCGTCCGTGGTCGGTAATTCATGGGGGGGCATTGCAACGGCGTCCAGATAACTGCTTGCATGTCAAGAATTTCTGCCAGTTATTCCGCTGACAGTATCGGGACGGTTCGGGGACTCCGACGCCGACCTCGGGAGGTCGAACGGTCGGTGACGAAGGCTCAGTTCGTGGAGAGTCGAACGGTCGCCGTGTCGGTAGCACCGTTCGCGTCCGTGACTTTCAGTACCACCGTCAGCGACCCGCACGTCGGGACGGTAACCGAGACTACCGAACCGGACTCCTCGTACCGACCGTCACCGCCGATGTCCCACACGAACTCCAGTTCTCGGTCGGTCGAACAGGAAGCGACGAGTCGAACGATATCCCCGGCATCCACGGAGTCCAAATCGAGATTCGATACGACATCGATACACGCGTCGAGCGGCGGGAAGTCGTCCCCTCCGTCGGGGCCATCGGACGGGAGTCGCTCGTCGCCGTCCGGCCGCCGGTCGCACGACCCGAGGACGAAGAAGTTCGAGTAGTAGGTGTACTTGTAATCGAGCGTCGCGTTGGCTGGATACGTCGCGGCGTACAGTTTGCCATCGGCAACGACGGGTTCCCCGGCGGCCGGGGCGTCTTCCGGCGACGTTTCCAGGCCGTCGTTGTCGAGCAGGCACGACCACCGTCGGTCGCCGGTCGCGCTATCGACGGCGTGAACGAGTCCGCTACCGGCCGCCGGATTCGACTTCGGCGCGTACCGGGAGCCCAAATATACCGTCTCGTCACCCACGACAGGACTGCTGAGGAACCGTCCCTGTAGTTCCGTCTCCCATGCCGTTTCGCCGGAATCCGCATCGAGCGCTCGAAGAGTCGATTCGGCGTCCAAATCGACCAAAAAGACGTGACCGTCGGTGATGGCAGGACGGCCGTCCCACCTGTTGTCACCTTCGGATTCGTACGTCCACTCGACCTCCCCGGTGTCGGGCGACCGAGCTTCTATCCTGACGGTCGTGTCATCGGCGGCGACGTAATCGGTTTGGGTGTAGTACACCATCTCGCCGTTCGTTGCGGGCGTTCCGAGGGTCGCGTCGTCCGGGGGCGCACGCCACTTCACCGACCCGTCCGCCGCGTCGAGCGCGTTTCCGTCGCTCACGAAGACCGTTTCGGCAGCGTAACTCAGGGCATCGCCGACGTCCTTCGCGAGTCCGCTGACGCCATCGGTCTTCCACACGATTTCGCCGTTCTCGCGGTCGAAGGCGTACGTACCATCGCGGTTCGACGTGAATAGCCGGTCACCCGCGACGACGGGCGGGGACCACACGTCGTGGTCCGTCCGCTTCCACGTCGTCGCACCCGACTCGGCGTCCAGCGCGTATAACCCGTCCCCGTCGGCCTCCTCCGAGGTGTGTGTGGAAAAATAGAGCCGTTCGCCGTCGGTCGCGGGGGTCTTCGGACTGAAGATGTTGGTGCGCTTCCACCGTCTGTCGCCGGTTTCGATATCGTACGCGCCGAGATAGCCGGACCGTTCCCCAGGCGTGTTGTTCGTCGTCGCGGCGAGGTACACGACACCATCAGCGATGACGGGTTCGACACGGTACATACCGCCGTCCAAGTCCATCTTCCAGTCGAGCGTGGGGAACGGCGCGGGGCCGCTACCGCCGGTCGCTCCCGCTCTACCCGGGCCGGATCGGGGTCCGTTCCAGCGGTTTTCCCGTCCGCCCGTGCCATCGCCAGCGACGGAGACGGTACTCCCGTAGCTTGCGACACCCATGGTAATACCGACGGTTTTCAGGAACGTTCGACGGTCAGTGCCCGTTCGCGGTGAGAATTCTCCAGACATTATTCGGGTATAAAAATAATCGTTTTCAACATTGTTATGACCCGCCTGAATTGAATATTCAATCTTCAAGCAGTCCATAACAATAGTGGATACAGTTTTTGTACGAAGCATGCGCCACGGAGAAACCAGCAGCGGACGCACACGAACACTCGATATCGTGGACCGAACCCGCGTTGCAACGCGAGAGTCTTTCACCGGGCGGCGGTCGATGGGGGAGCGCTGAATGCCGACCTACGATATCGTCGAGGAGGGTGCCGATAATACCGGGGACACGGCGATCGATTCGGTTCTCGACGACCTCGTGGGAAGCGATACGACCATCGTCTTCCCCTCGGGGACCTACCGCCTCAACGAACTCGTCGTCCCCTCCGGCATGGACAACCTCGAACTCGTCGCGCCGAACGGCGCGCGACTCGTTCCCGGACGATCCGGCGACGACGTGCGGTGGTTGGAGGTGTCTTCGAGGGGGTTCGTCTTGGACGGGTTCGAACTCGACATGCGGAACACGGAGGTCCCACCGTTCGTTCGGATGAACTCCAACTCGGGGAACTGGGAACTCAAACGACTCGTGACCCGCGGAAAGGTTCGCGCCGCCACCGACACGAACGTCGGGTCGAACGATTCGAGTGATGCGCGCACGTACTTCCGGTTGTCGGCGGACGCCGGAACGCGCGGACTCATACAGGATTGTTACTTTCACGAAGGGGCGTGTGAACCCGACGAAGCGAGCAATCGACGGGCGGTGCTGGTCGAGTCCGGAAGCGGCAAACTGCTGTTCAATCGCTGTTGGTTCGAACAGTGGGCCGAGAACACGATATACGCGAAGAAGCCCGCGGGAGCGGTGAAGGTGTACAACTGCTTTTTCCGCAACACGCAAAACGGCATGCGTCTCGGCGGGAACTCCGAGGTGAACAACACCGTCTCGATAAAGGATGCACAGCACGCGCGACAAGCGTGGTCGAACGGGTCGCTACAGCGTGGAGTGAACAGCGAGGCGACCGTTCCGACCGACCTATCGGAGGGAATCGACAGCTACAACGGAACGCTCATCGTCGTCAACAGCGACTTCTATCACCGATACCCCTCGTCGAGTTGCGGCGGAGCAATCACGGCACCGCACCCGTGTCAGAATATTATCATATCGAGAGTCCGCATCAGCTACGATTCGACCAAGAACCACGACGCCATCTACACCCACGAGGGACAGATGAACGACGGGAGTCCGGTGAATCTCGAATCCCTCCGACTCCAGAACGTCCACGTCCGCAACGACCACGATTCGGAGTACGCGGTGTTCATCGGGGAAGAGCCGGACACGTGGGGAACGGTCTCCGGCGTCCTCGGCGGAACGGCAGCGGCGACCAACTCGTCGTACGTGCGAAACCGAATGACCATCGATGGGGACCCCGACCCACCGGTTACGGAACCCGCACTGCCGAGTCCGCCGCCGCTCGGGGAGGTCCCGATGCAGTCGGCGAAAGTCGTTCGCATCGATAACACGGGTAACAGTTCGGAATCGACCTTCGAAATCGAGGGCGGCGATCTCGTCCTCCCGAGCGGGGACGACGGCGCGACGGTGAACATGGGGTGGGCACGTCCGCTGTCGGCGCGACGGGTCCCGAACTCGACGCAGGCGAAGGGAACGATACCGCCCGGTGAAGTGTACGCGTTTTACGTGACGGGCGGTATCGAGTCGACGCAAGGAAGCGGTCCGGCGACGTGGACGGTGGACGGGGAGCCGTTCACACCGGGAACGACCCTCGCAACAAAGTCGTTCACCGCGGACCAACCGGAGGAGGACGCGTGGCGGAGGGCCGGGACGGGCGTCCCAGAGACGCGGGTCGTGGTCATGAAACCCCTCTCGTACAACGGGGGTGAACCGTGTCACACCCGTCTGCGGAACGTCGAGGACGGAAGCTTCCAGTACAAACTCGAAGAGTGGGAGTACTTGGGCGGAACACACACGACCGAAACGGCCCACATGCTCGCGGTGCAACCGACCGAACGGGAGGTACCGCTGGGCGACGGGAGCACGTATTCGGTGACAGCCGGAACCGTGACCGTGGACGATAGTTTCAGTACCGTTTCGCTGGGCGATTTCTTCGACGCACAACCGGTCGTGCTCACGAAATCACAGACGTTCAACGGGTCCAACCCGATAGTCACGCGAGTGAGGGAGGTATCACAGGGGTCGTTCGACGTGCGAGTACAGGAGGAAAGCGGCCTCAACGGACACGTGACCGAAACGGTCGGATACATCGCACTGGAACAAGCGACGGGGCGGCTCGACGGTGAGCCGTTCGAAGTGGGGCGGACCGGTATGAACGTGACGGACGAGTGGTATCGTGTCGACTTCCAGCAACAGTACGACTCGCCGCGGTTCATCGCGGACATGCAGACGTTCCACGGGTTGGATACGGCGGAACTTCGCTACCGGAACCTGACGGGGACCGGCGTCGAAGTCAAAGTCGAAGAAGAACAGAGCGGGGACGAGGAGACGGGTCACGCTACGGAAACGATCGGGTACGCAGTCTTCGAAGGAGCCAATTGAGCCTCCTCCCGCGCGAAAGGGAGCGGATTCCCGACCGCGGTCACTCGTCCATATTCGATTCGCCGGACCCCTCGGGAGCGTCGGGGTCGTCGGCCGATTCTCCGCCGACTCCGGCGGAAGACCGCTTTTCCGACGCTATTTCCGGGGATTCTCCCACGAAGTTCCCCGCCTTTTCGAGTTCCTCCATCGGGTCGAACGTGACGAGTCCGTTACCCCCGGTGTACTCGTAGGCGACCCACTCGGGAATCGTGAGGACGCCGTTCATCTTCCGGATGCGAACCCGTTTGATGAGCACGTCCTCGATTATCGACCCGTTCAACTGCAAGTCGATGAGTCCGTCGATGACGTAGGCCATGTCGTGGGGGAAGGCGTCCTCTTCCCCGGTGAACGTCGCGCCCGCGAAGACGATGACGAACCGGCCTTTGCAGACGTCAGCCCGAATGTCCTTGACGAAATCGTACGCTTGAACGGGTTGGACGAGTGACCCGAATTCGGTCAGCGAGTCGATGGCGACGACGCCGGTGTCGCTCATCGCCAGCGATTCGAGGCAGTTGTCGAGTTTGTTCTGGAGTTCGCTCGTGTCGCTCGGGTCGCGGACCGTCGTCGTCGCGGACGCGACGATGCGGTGGAGGAACTGGTTCCACTCGTCCATCCGAGTGAACATCCGGTCGCGGTCGCCGACGCGGTACGTGAAACAATCGAGGACGTGTAAGAGACCGGATTCGAGGTACGGGAGGACGTTCCACTCCAACGAGAGGAACTGCTCGATGACGGAAATCGGAGGTTCGGTGAAGCTGACGACGATGGCGGGTTCGCCGCGCCGAAGCGTCCGCCAGACGAGTTCCGACTGGATGGCGTTGTCGCGGGTTCCACCCTCACCGGAGAGGAGGACGAACGAGTTCCGCGGCAATCCCTCCGGCAGGTGGTCGTCGAGCGCCGATACGCCTGTGTTTATCTGTCGAAAGCCGTGGTAGGTCGTGAACACGCGGTCGCTTCGGCGCATCTCGTCCCGGCAGGTCCGCGAGCAGAACTCGTAGGTGGTATCGCCGTACTCCAGCGGGACCGGAATCTCGGGACACGGCAGACGACAGAAGTCACACCGAGTTCGGTCGGCGTTCCGGGGCTCCTCGCTCATAGTCACACGTTAGCATCCGATAGGGATGAAGCTACTCCCGACCGAAAACCATCGGTCGGCGGTGTATCGAGGACGGTACGGGTGGGCTGAAGAGTTAATGCGGGGGAGCGAGAATAGCCACACATGCGCGTCCGAGACGCGGTGGAGGCAGACGGGGGACGCCTCGCGGCACTCGCCGACGTACCGACCGAGGTGATGGCCGACGTGGTTCACGACCGGACGGTTTGCGTGGCGGAATCGGACGGAGAAATCGACGCCTTCGTCGGGTTCGAGGCCGACGAGGAGACGGTGCACGTCACGCACCTCTTCGGCGCGGAGGCGGCCTGCGAACACCTCCTCGACGAGCCGATTCGGTTCGCAGAGCGGGAGGCGATGCCCGTCGAGATACTGCTTCCCGAACCCGAGACGGATATCGTCGCAGTCGCCGAGAACGTCGGATTTGAAGAATCCGACCCCGGCCCGTGGTTCGACGGCCACCGAACCCGTCGATTTCGACTGGAGAACCCGACGACCGAGACGGAGTGAGTGCGAGTAACACGGCAGAAACCACCATACGCGACGTTCCTTTCCGAAACGTATTTTAATCTCTCCCGATTACCACGACATGCGTGTCCGGGTTGGGGTAGTGGACTATCCTCCAGCCTTGTGGAGGCTGGGACGCGGGTTCGATTCTCGCACCTGGACCTTTTACGAACATTGCTTCGTGAGCGGGTAGTTCTCGGAACCATCCGCGAGCGATTCACGCGTGACGTTCCCGAAACGGACTACTTCGGTTTCCAGTCGAGTGTTATCGAGACCGTCTCCCGGTCCCCGCGGAGCACGGAGGACGACTCGCGGATGCCGATTTCGTAGCCGATTTTCTTTCGCGGCGAGAGCGTGACCGTCTTGTTACCGACGTCGATATCGGCGGAACCTTTCCCGCGGAGTTGGGCCGCGATATCTTCGAGGAGGTCCGCCGCTTCGTCGCGCGTCACTTGTGCTTCGTGAAGCGTCTTTTCGGACATGGACGAAGGCATACTTCACACTGGAAAATAGCTGTTGTGGGCACGATGTTCGGCCGGACGAACACCGCGAACGGCAGGTTCGGCTCGTTCGGCCGAAATTCACTGATTCGAGGCGTATCGAGGGGGTTTGGGTCCTCCGTCGGTTTTGCGGTCGAATCGTCCGCAATCGAAACGTTTTGTCGGGGTGGGAAAACCCCAAATCGGCCGGTAGAAATCTTAGGCCCGCCAAAATCGGCGGGAAAGCATACAAGTGTGTAGTCCCAATTTTTCGCCATGGATTGGGGGCCGTACGCACTCGTCTTCGTCGCGGGATTGATCGCGGCGTTCGGAACGAGTCTCGGAGCGGTTCCGTTGTTTTGGGTCGACGCCATCGACGACAAACTCGACGTGGGACTGTGGGGTTTCGCCGGGGGATTGATGGCGTCCGCCTCGGTGTTCGGTCTGCTCTTCGAGTCGTACAAAAAGGATAGCGGTTTGCTGCTCGTCGGCGTCGGAATCGTCTCCGGTATCATCCTCGTCATCGTCGCCCATCGGGTCGTGGACCGCTACGGGACGAACTATCGACCCGAAGATATCGCCACGGGAGATTTCCAAACCATCCTCAACATCCTGCTGGTGTTGTTCGTTCACAGCTTTCCCGAGGGACTCGCCATCGGCGTCTCGTTCGCCGAACTCAATCGATCGGGCGGCATCCACCTCCTCGGATTCTCGGTTCCCTTCGTCGCCATCGCCATCACGGGGTCGCTCGCGATTCACAACTTCCCCGAGGGGCTGGCGACCGCGATTCCGATAAACGACGTGGACGGGATCGGAAACGGCCGCATGTGGGGCGCCGCGTTCTTCACGAGCCTCCCGCAACCGGTCGGTGCGGTCATCGCGTTCTACTTCGTGCGACTGGCCGAGCAGTTCCTCGGCTTCGGTTACGGGTTCGCGGCCGGGTCGATGCTGTACCTCGTTATCGGCGACGTGCTCCCCGAGGGACTTGAAGCGGGCGAAAACGTGTCGAGCGCGAAATGGTACCTGTCCGCGGGAGCGCTCGTCGGATTCGTGGCGTTCGTTCCGCTGTTGTTCATCCTCTAATCGACCAACTCGCCGAGCGTATCGAGCCACCGCGTCACCTGCTCGAAGACCAGATAGGTGTCCGTGACGTGCCGCTGGGCGCTGTAGGACCAGTCGTCCCACCGCTCGGGCGACCCGAGCACGTCGTCCAGCGTGCGAGCGACCGATGCGGGGTCGCCCGAATCCGGGACCAACCGTCCGTCCTCGCCGTCGCGGATTTGCGCGCTGATGCCGCCGGTATCCGCGCCCATCAGGACGGCGCGTTTCCACATCGCCTCCGTCACCGTGAGACCGAACCCCTCCTGAAGCGAGTTCTGGGCGACGACCGAGGAACACCGCTGGAGGGCGTTGATGACGAGCGCGCTGTCGTGCTGGTCGGGCGGCATGACGACGACGGCGACGTCGGACCGTACTTCGGGGTCGAGCGCCAGCCATTCCTCCTCCAGATTCTCGAGCGCTTGGCGTCCCTCCGGGTCGTCCGCCACCGAGGAGGGGTCGGGACCGACGAGGAGGAGACGGGCCTCCTCGATTCGCCGACGGTGAGCGGCGGAGCGCTCCGAACCGGTCGAATCGTCGCCGCCGTTCGCGGCCGTCTTCACGGAGGCGTCCATCTCTTCACGAACGTCGCGTTTGAGTTCGGCGAATCCGCGCAACAAGGGAACGAATCCCTTGAGACCGTCCCAGCGGGAGATTTGACAAATCGTCGGACGGAAGAGTAGACCGATATCGTCCGGGTCCGTCGCGGGCGCGAACGTGCCGTCGGCCTGTAATCGCCGCGCCGGTTGGTCGAACCGCTCGACCGGGTGGTCGGTGTCGGTGAGGTCAGCCCGCGCCAGAACGGTAGCGACCTCCTGCGGCTTGAGACGGCGGTTCTTCGCGCTGAACGGGTCGATTGCGGGCGGGATGATGTCGGCCTCGGTTTCCAGAAATGCGGGGACGTACGCGGGGAGCGTGAACACCGTCCGGTCGTAGTCGGCTATCCACGGGCGGAGGAACTCCCACGCGGTTCGGGATTTTTCCGAGTGCTCCTCGGACCCGATGTGACACCGCCAAACGGCGGGAACGTCCAGCGCGTCGGCGACCATCGAACCCGCCGCGAGCGGTTGCGGGTCGTGGACGACGAGCACGTCCTCGGGTGCGATGTGGTCTTCGAGTTCGTCGGCGACCGAGCGACTCGTCGCTTCATAAATCGACCGCTCGTGGTCCACGAGGTCGGGGTCGCCAGCACCGTGCAGGAGGTTGTGAATCCCTTTCGTGAACTCGAAGAAAACCGGTTCGTCCACGTCGATGACAGCCCATTCCGCATCGACACCGAGCGCGCGGACGAGGCCGACGAGTTTCGGCATCATCTCGGCGACGCCGCCGCCGCTCGCCGTCGAGTTCACCATCCAGACGGTGCGTCCGTCCAGCGCGGCCACGTCGTCGGTGACGGCGTTTTGCATCGCTCGGACCGAATCCCGAAGGACGGTATCGGTCGCGTACTCCTCGATACTGTGTTCGACCTCGATGTCGATGAGTCGTATCATTGGTACCGCCGCGATGCTATGTGGAATGACAGCACACCGTAAACAGATTGTGTTCGAAAACTGGCAAACGGGCGGAGAGCGACGAAGAAATTCGGGTCAGCCCTGTGTACTAAAATACACCGAAAAGTACTATTTACTACTGAAAAATACTAAATGGCATCGAATACTACTGAACTCGTTTCTCGACTACTGTACTCTACTTGTCCGGGCCGAGGTGACCGATAGACGAAACGTCATCGTTCACTGACGGTCGTCGAAACGACGGTCCCAGTGTCATCGACGGTCAATCGAAGTTCCTCGGAATCGAGGGGGATGCGAAGACGAAGGCGGGGCGGGTCGTCATCGAGGACGCGCAGATAGTCGCGGTGGAGCGCCCAGTCGAGGTCCCACAGATACCGCTCGTCGAGCGAGACGCCTCGTTCGGCGTGAAAACCAACGACTCGGGGGGAATCGCGGACGAGACACCCGACGGGGAGGTTCGCCATCGCCCAACACGCAGAACAGGAGACGCGGAGTCGGTACGGTACGTTTCCGGTGCCTAGTTCGGGTCGGTAGTCGGTGAGGGTGCCGGACATCCGGGAACCACATTCGGGACAGGTACCGGCGGCGGCGAGAGCGTTCCAACGACGAGTCCACACCTCGAAGGCGTCGAGGAGGTCGTCGCGGCGGGTCGTCGGCGCTGGCGGAAAGGGGTTGTGCAGGAGTTCCTCGCCGCAAGATTCGCAGGCGATGTGAATGCGTTCCTCCTCGTAACGGGCGAACAGCGCCTCGTTTCCGCATTCGTAACACGTTCCGGGCGCGTCGAGCGTCGTCCCGTCGGCCTGCTCGGTGAACACGCCCGCCGTCAGCGCGCTCGCCACCTTCCGGCCCGCGTAGGTGAGCGCGTAGCCGTCGGACGATTTTCTGACGAACTGCCCGACGAGGCGCTGGAGGTGATAGTTGAAGTTGCCGCTGTCGCGGAGGCCAACCCGTCGTTTGAGGTCGGCGTAGGGGAGCGGGGAGTGACCCTCGCGGAACGCCTGCTGGAGTTCGTAGAGAATCGAGACGCGGCGTTCGTTGCCGATAGCGGCGAGCGCGTCGGCCGGGTCGGGTCGCTCGTCCTCCATGTCCGGGCGTTCGGCGAGGGCGAATAAAACCCCCGTGAAAGATGTCAGCGTTCTATGTGCAATCGAGTGCGCAGAAGGAACTCGGTGCTGTCGCACGGTCGAGTACGTATGTGGCAGTCGAATCGGAACATCGGCCTCTACTACGCCTACAAGTCCACGAAAGCGGTGGAGTTCTACCGGCCGATAATGTACCTCTACTTCCTCTCGCTCGGGTTGGATTACACCGGCATCGCCATCCTCGAAGGGATTTACAACGTCACGACACTCGTCTCGGAGATTCCGACGGGCTACGTCGGCGACCGGGTGGGCCGACGGAACAGTCTGCTCATCGGGACGAGCATCATCACGCTGACGCTCGTCGGCATCGGTTTCGCGGGGAACTTCGCGCAACTCGCGGTGCTGTACGCCTGCTGGTCGTTCGGCTACACCTTCCGGTCGGGGAGCAGCGACGCGTGGCTCTACGATACGCTCACCGACGACTTATCGGAGGACAGGTTCGCTCACGTGCGCGGACGCGGACAGGCGGTCGCCCTGCTGGTCGGGGTCGTCGGGTCCGTGCTCGGCGGCTATCTCGGGAATATCGACCTCGCCTATCCGTTCCTGGTCGCCGCGGGAGTGACTGGAATCGGCGTCCCCGTCCTGCTCGCAATGGACGAACCCACGAGTTACGAGGAGAGCGAATCCGACGAACTCGGCATCCGGGAGGCCGTCGGCGTGATTCGGGAGACGCTTTCGAATCCGCGGCTTCGGGCCTTCGTCGTCTACTACTTCGTCCTCTTCTCGGCGGTGTCCTACCTCGTGTTCATGTACGTCCAACCGGTGTTGGAGACCGTCCTACCGCAGGTCGGCGTTCCGAAGGGGAGCGTCGAACCCATTCTCGGCTGGTTCTACGCCGCCATCAGCCTCCTCTCGGCGGGACTGAGCTACTACACCGGAGCGATTCGGGAGCGGATCGGCATTCGAACGTGGTTCCTCGTGATTCCGTTCGTCGTCGGCCTCGGCCTCGTCACGCTTCGATTCGTCCCGGTGCTCGCGATTCCGGCGTTCCTGTTCGCACGCGGTATCGCGGAGACGACCCGGTCGCTGGCGTCCCAATACGTCAACGACCGCATCGAGACGCTCGGACGGGCGACGGTGCTGTCTGCGCTGGCGATGGTGAGTTCGCTGACCGTCATCCCCTTCCAACTCGGGAGCGGACTACTTTCGGACGCCGCCTCCCCGCTCACCGCGCTGGCGGTCGCGGGCGGCGTACTCGTGGTCGGGTCGCTCGCCGTCCTCGGCTGGGAGTCGCCGGTGAAATCGTCCACCGGACAGCGCGCTGAGGCGGAATAGCACCCGTATTCGGAATCTCTTTGAAGGCAGAAACCCCACGCCCCCACATGAAGGTGTTCGGGTCGAGCGGGACGAGAGGGGTCGCCAACGACGAACTAACCCCCGAGTTCGTGCTCAAGATCGCGAAGGCGGCGGGGACGGTCTGGCGCACCGACCGAGTCGCGCTGGCACAGGATACACGGGCTACGGGAGACATGCTCGCGGACGCCGCCGCGAGCGGGTTGGCGAGTGTCGGGGCGAACGTGGACCGACTCGGCGTCGTTCCGACACCCGGCGCACAGGCGTACGCCGAAAGCGAGGGCGTTCCCGCGTTGATGATAACCGCCTCGCACAACCCGCCGGAGTACAACGGCGTGAAACTCATCGGCGACGACGGTATCGAACTCGCCGTCGGCAGCCTCGAACGAGTCGAAGAGAAGTTTCTCACCGAGAAGTTCGAGGAGGTTCGCTGGAGCGAGACGGGTCACAGCCACCTCATCGAGGACTCCCGCGAGCGGTACGTCTCCCAACTGCTCGAATCCATCGACAGGGACCGAATCGCCAACGCGAACCTCACCGTCGCACTCGACCCCGGACACGGTGCCGGGTCGCTCACCTCACCCGAATTTTTCCGCAAACTCGGCTGTACCATCGTCACGACGAACAGCCAACCCGACGGCCACTTCCCCGGTCGTGACCCCGAACCCGTCCCCGGAAACCTCGCCGACCTCGGCCGGTTGGTCGAAGCAAGCGGCGCGGACGTCGGCATCGCACACGACGGCGACGCCGACCGCGCAATCTTCTACGACGAGAACGGCCAGTACATCGAGGGGGATGCCACGCTTGCCGCGCTCGCCGCCGCACAACTCGAACCCGACGACGCCGTCGTCTCCGCCGTCAACGTCTCACAACGCCTCGTCGACGTCGCACACGAGACGGGCGCGAGGCTCGAACTGACCCCCATCGGCAGCACCAACATCATCACGCGAATCAGGGAGTTGGCGGACCAGAACGTCGTGGTTCCAGTCGCCGGAGAGGGCAACGGCGGCGTCTTCTTCCCGAACTACCGGTTGAGCCGTGACGGCGCGTACACCGCCGCAAAGTTCCTCGAACTGCTGGCCGACGAGCGCGCGAGCGCCATCGTCGAACCGTACAACGGCTACCACAACGTTCGGACGAACATCTCCTACACGACGGACGCGGAACAGGACGCGCTCCTCGCCGCCGCCGAACGGGAGGCCGAGGAGTCGAACGCGGAACTCAACACCCGCGACGGCTACCGACTGGACTTCGGCGACGCGTGGGTCCTCGCCCGCCCGAGCGGGACGGAACCGATGGTTCGAATCTACGCCGAGGCGCGCGAACGCCACCGCGCCGAAGAACTCGCAGAAGAGATGGAAACCGCGCTCCGCGCGGCCAAAGCGAACGTCTGAGCGCGATTCTTTTTTTCGACTCGAACGACCCTACCGCGAGGGATACTCGTCGAGCGCGTCGGAGAGCGTGTCTTTTCGTTCCCGTGCGCGTTCGAGTTCGTCGGTCACGTCGCCGCGGGCGAGTCGGTCGCGCTCCTCGTCGGAGAGTTCCGAGCGCGCCCGTGCGGCGGTGCGGAGACGCTCGAAGTCGTCGTCGCGGGTGAGTCGTTCCACCTCTCGAAGCCGCGTGATGGCCTCCGGCGGTGCGAAGCGGTCCGCGACGCGAATCGCCTCGTCGCACCACCAGCGGAGTTCGTTCGCGGCGGCGGGCGGCCAGTCGATGGTGAGCGGTTCGGGACCGAGACGGTCGAAGTACGTCTCGTTCGTGGCGACGGCGCGCTTCAGCGCCGCGGGGTCGGCGACGTAGTGGTCGAGTTTCGACCGGGAGTAGTGCGCGTATTCGAGCAGTTCGGGAAGGGTGAGGTCTCCGACGTCGCTGTCGAGGAGGTACGCGCGGAGTTCGTCCGGCGGCGGCTGGAACTCGATGAGCGGGTAGTGTTCGGTCGCGGCGAGGAATTCTATCAGTTCGCGGACGTCCTCGTCGTGAGTGAACGATTCGAACGCCTCGGTGATGGCGTCGTTGGCGGCGTCGATGGGTTCCCGAAGCAGTTCCGTCGGAGCGTCCAAGTCGGCGTCGCCGAGTTCCCGAAGTCGTTCGAGGTCCTCGATTCGCACCTCCAGTTCCGTTACCCGTTGCGAGACGGTGTGCCGGGCGTCCCGGTAGCGCTTGCGGGCTTCGTTTCGCTCGTCCGAAAGGGCGACGATATCTTCGGCGGGCGAAAGAGCGTTCCGTCCGTTTTCGAAATCGCGCTCGCTCAGCCGACGTTTGTCGATGGCGTTTTCCGCCCGTTCGAACGCCTCGCGCGCGGGCAAGTCGTCGGGCAGGTTCTCCACGAGGTCGGCGAACTGCCCTTGGAACTGGACGAACGCTTGGAAGTCGCCGGTTCCGGTCGCCTTCCCCTCGTAGCGGTCGAGCAGGTGCGTGGTGCGGTCGTAGGCGTCGGCGACGGCGCGGATGGACTCCTCGCCGTACTCCGCGACGGCGGCGTTGGCTTCTCGACACGCCTCGTCCGCGTCGCGGAGTCGGGTCAACGGGTCACTCATAGGCCTCGTCGGGGTCGAACACCCGTTCACCGACGACCGTCGTTTCGGCGGTTACGGCGGACGCGTCGGTGGGGTCGGTCGATTCTTTCTCGTCCCGATTCACGGAGTCGAGGGTTCGGTAGAAACAGGACTCGTAGCCCGTGTGGCAGGCGCCGCCCTCCTGCTCGACGCGGTAGAGGAACGTATCGCCGTCGCAATCGACGCGAACGTCCGCGACGCGCTGGACGTGGCCGCTGGTGCCGCCCTTCTTCCAGAGTTCGTCCCGACTCCGGGAGTAGTAGTGAGCGAACCCGGTTTCGAGGGTCTTCTCGACCGCTTCGGGGGTGACGTACGCCAGCATCAGCACGTCGCCGGTGTCGGTATCCTGCGCGATTGCAGGGAGCAATTCGGTGTCGTCGAACGCGAGGGCGACTTCGGACGACTCGTTCATGAATGAACGAACGAATCGGTGAAGAATATGCTTTTCCGCTCGGGGAAGAAATGATTTTTAGCCGTCATTTTTTAGTGGGAGGGGTCAGTCATCGACCAGTCCCGCGAAATCGGTCATCGGGATTATCTCCATCGTCTGCATGTCCATCCCGTGACGTTCGACCGCGATACCGGCCTTGAACGCGGTGTCGCGGTCCGGCGCTTCGAAGATGAGCAGGAAGTCGTACTCGCCGAGCACGGCAAAGCTTCCATCCAGTTCGACGCCGAACTCCTCGAATTCGAGGCGGATGTCGCCCCACGTCGAAACGAGGTCTTGGGCGTTCTGAACGCTCGTTCGGATGTCCACGAGTGCAACGTACTTCGCCATGAACAACGAATCGAGGCGCAGCGGGAAAACGGTTGTAGCCACCTTCTTAAAACAGTCGTCAGCGAGGGCGGACGGGTCAGTCGCCGAGCATCGCCATCGGCTCACGGTCACCGCTCCGGACCTCCGCCGCGACCGTGCTCACGTCCGCGAACTCGACGCCCGGTTTCGCACGCATGTGCCCTATCAACTCCTCCAACCGGGTCGTTCGCGGGGGTTGCCCGATGACTTGCGGGTGCATCGCCAGCGTGAAAATCCCGTTTTCCACGTGCTCGTGCATCCAATCGAACTGCGCCCGCCAGAGGTCGAACACCGACCGCTCGTCGGCGAAGCCCCACAGAATCGACTGCTCCCAGACGAACATCAGCGCCGGGAAGTCCGCCCGTTTCCACGATATCGGTACCTCCACGATGTCGCTCTTCTCACCGATTTCGTAGGGGTTGTCCCGCGGTGCGCTCCAGTTCTTCCGGAGGTAGTACGGCCGGAAGTCGTTGCCCATCTGGCTCGAATCCCACTCGAAGCCCAGTTCGTCGAGGATGTCGAGCGTGTGCGTCGAGAACTCCCACGCGGGGGACCGAAAGCCGACCGGTGGACTACCGGTGGCGTCCTCGATGTTCGTCATCGCGCGTTCGTACTCGGCCTTTTCGTCCGCCTTGCCGTCGAACGTGCTCGAGTTGACGTGCCGCCAGCCGTGACACTGGACGTCGTAGCCGCGGTCGTGGACCTCGCCGACGCGCTCGGGGAAGCTCTCGATGGTGTGGCCGGGGACGAACCACGTCGCCGGAATCCCGTGTCTGTCGTGCAGGTCGAGGAGTCGGGGTGCGCCGTACACCCCCCGGGACAGTTGCGTCGGCGCGTTCCCGACCTCGAAGGTGTGAATCCACACCGACACCGCGTCGAAGTCGTAAGTCAAACAGACGGTCGCGTCACTCATCGAGAACCGTGACGACGAGGAGCGGCTTACCTGTAGCTCATTGGTACAGTTCCGAGAGGAGTTGGATTACGAGTACCCGGCGGGAACCCATCAGAGCGACGTACCACACTCGCATAACGTCCGTACACCACGTCCGCACACCACACTTTCGCATAACGTCCGCACACCACACCCACACACCATATCCACGTACCACACCCGCACACCACATCCGCACAAGAGATATATATCGTCCCGCGAGTACGGTTGGACGAGCAACACGATGCTAGGTGACTGCTTTACACGCCGGGTTCCCGCCCGCTAACTTAGTCACCACCATCGTCGTTTTTCCGCCCGCTTTCGACACGGAGAGCCACGCACACCGAGAAGAAAACAGCGGCGCGAACGGACGTTCGCGCCGCGCTCGACGGCATCCGGTCGAAGAGGGAGGGCGCTCCATCGAAATCAGAAATCGGCAGTCACAACCATGAGCCAGCAATCACAGAACGGTGTAATCGTATCGCTTCCCGACGGGTCGAAACGCGAGTTCGACGGCCCCGTATCGGTCTCGGACGTCGCCTACGACATCGGGCCGGGACTCGGCGAGGATTGTCTCGCCGGAATCGTGAACGGCAACCTCGTCGCCCCGGAGTATCGAATCGAGTCGAACGCCGACCTCCGAATCGTCACGCCGGGCAGCGAGGACGCCGTGCGCGTCCTCCGACACTCCGCCGCGCACGTCCTCGCACAGGCCGTCTCGCGGCAGTTCCCGGACGCGAAACTCGCCATCGGGCCGCCGACGGACGAGGGGTTCTACTACGACTTCGATGGTCTCGACATCGACGAATCCGACCTCGCGGACATCGAAGCCGAGATGCGGGACATCGTGTCGGCGGACTACGATATCGTGCGCGAGGAGGTGTCCCCCGTGGAGGCCCGCGAGCGCCTCGCCGACCAACCGTACAAACTCGAACTGCTCGACGACATCGCGGCGGACGAACCCGTCACGTTCTACCGGCAAGGGGAGTTCGAGGACCTCTGTGCCGGGCCGCACGTCGCATCCACGGGCGATGTCGGTGCCCTCTCGCTCCTCGAAATCGCGGGGGCCTACTGGCGCGGCGACGAGGACGAGGCGATGCTCACGCGGATTTACGGCACGGCGTTCGAGCGCGAATCCGAACTGGGAGCGTTCCTCGAACGCCGGGAGGAAGCCGCGAAGCGCGACCACCGCAAAATCGGGCGCGAGATGGACCTGTTCTCGGTGCCCGACCACTCGCCGGGATGCGTCAACTTCCACCCGAACGGGATGGCGATTCGGCGCGAACTGGAGGAGTTCGTCCGCGAGAAGAACGCCGAACTGGGCTACGAGGAGGTGAAGACGCCCGAACTCAACCACACGGAACTTTGGAAGAAGTCGGGGCACTACGACCACTTCAAGGAGGAAGGCGAAATGTTCGCGTGGGAGCAAAACGGCCACGAGTACGGTCTAAAGCCCATGAACTGTGCGAATCACGCTCACATCTACGACGACCAGCGTCGGTCCTATCGTGACCTGCCGCTTCGGTTCTCGGAGTTCGGCATGTGCTATCGAAACGAGCAGTCCGGCGAACTCTCGGGGATGTTGCGGGTGCGCGGATTCACGCAGGACGACGGACACGCCTTCGTCCGCCCCGAGGGGATTCGGGAGGAAATCGCCCGCACGCTGTCGGTCATCGACGGCATGTACGAGGCCTTCGGCTTGGACGCCCACCTCGTACTGGAGACGAAACCCGACGACGCCATCGGCGACGACGAACTCTGGGAAAGAGCACACGAGGCGCTTCGGAACGCGCTGGAGGACGAAGGGCTGGAGTACGATGTGGCCGGGGGCGAAGGCGCGTTCTACGGGCCGAAAATCGCCATCAACGTCGAGGACGCCATCGGGCGCGAGTGGACCATCGGAACGGTGCAGTTGGACTTCGTGCAACCCGAGCGACTCGACATCAGCTACGTCGGCGAGGACAACGAGGAACACCGGCCGGTGATGATTCATCGCGCCCTGCTCGGGTCGATGGAGCGCTTCATGGGCGTGTTCATCGAGCACGTCGCGGGGAAGTTCCCGTTCTGGCTGGCACCGGAGCAGATCCGAATCCTCCCCATCACGGACGACGAATCGGGCTACGCCGGGGAAATCGCGGACGAACTCGGGGCGTTCCGCGTCGAGGTGGACGACCGGGACTGGACGCTCGGGAAGAAAATCCGCGCGGGCCACGACGACCGCGTCCCGTACATGATAATCGTCGGTAGCGACGAGGCCGAATCGGGAACGGTTTCGGTGCGCGACCGGAAGGAGAGACAGGAGGGCGGCGTCGAGCTCGACGACTTCCGACGCCATCTGAAAGCCGAGTACGGCGAAAAGAGCCTCCACCCGGACTTCCTCGACTGACCCGCGCCACGAACCGAATCTACATAGTTGTGCCTAAACAAATCGAATCAAGCATCGAAGTGTTCAAGGTTGCACGATGATGAGTAGCGGGGTATGAACCGAGCAGAGAAGGCCAATCTCCAACTACAGGCCGTCTCCGTCCTTCGAATGCTCAAGGAGACTCGAACCTACGACGAACTCGCCGAGGTGACCGACCTCCCGGCGGGCGACCTGAATCGCTACGTGAACGGACACGTCCTTCCAAGTCCCGACCGCGCGGAAGCGGTCGTGGAAGGGGTCGGACGCGAGCAACTCGCGGAAGAACTGCAGGCCCGGACCCGCCTCGACCCGGAAGGGTACGTCGACAACTCCGGCGTCGTCTTCGACCAGTCGTTCCTCGACCTCGTGGCCCCCGTCGCCGTCGAGACGTTCGACTTCGACCTGCCCGACGTCGTGCTGACCGCCGCGACGGACGGCATCACGCTCGCCGCCGCGATGGCGAGTTACTTCGGCGCGCGCTGTGCCTACGCTAAGAAGTCGAAGGAAACCGCCGTCGAGGAGTTCATCGAGGCCCGCCAGCGACTCGCCTCGGGTATCGAACTCACTTACTACCTGCCTGCCTCGGCCATCGCGCCCGGCGAAACCGTGCTGGTCGTGGACGACCTCATCCGTTCGGGCGAGACGCAGGAACTCCTCTTGGACATCGCGGAGGACGCGGACGCGAACGTCGGCGGCGTCTTCGCCCTCATCGCGGCCGGAACGGAGGGAATCGAACGAGCGAAAGGGCGGACGGACGCCCCCGTCGGCGCGCTCGCGTCGTTCGAATAACGGCCCGGTAGCACGCGATAGTGAGCATCGTCATGTAAATTTTGCTCGAATAGGGATGAACGATTTGCCGACATATACATAATTACGTATTGGTGCCTAGATTCGATGAGAACTGTTAAGTAGGTATTCGCGTTTATGCTCACTCGTGAATCATGGGGCTAAAAGACATCAACGGTAATCGGCAGGAATCGGGCGTATCCGGCATGCTAGCTGACTACTTCGGTTTCGAGGAGCACGACACGACCCTCGGGACGGAGATCATGGCAGGGATAACGACGTTCCTGACGATGAGTTACATCGTCGTCGTGAACCCGTCCATCCTCGCGGACAACCCGCAGATACCGATTCAGGACGGTATCAACCTCGTGGGCTACTCGTACAACCAGACGGTGGCGATGCTCGCGGTCGTGACCATCATCGCCGCCGCGGTTGCGACGTTGACGATGGCGTTCTACGCGAACAGACCGTTCGCACAGGCACCGGGTCTGGGCCTGAACGCCTTCTTCGCGTTCACCGTCGTCGGGACGCTCGGCGTCTCGTGGCAGACGGCGCTCGCCGCCGTCGTCGTGGAAGGTGTGCTGTTCATCCTCCTGACCGCTATCGGCGCACGAAAATACATCATCCGCCTGTTCCCCGAACCCGTGAAGTTCGCGGTCGGAACGGGTATCGGACTGTTCCTCGCCATCATCGGACTCGAAGCGATGAACGTCGTCGTCGCCGACTCGGCGACCCTCGTCACGCTCGGTCCGGTCGCCTCCGACCCCACAGCGATCCTCTCCGTTCTCGGTCTCTTCCTCACGTTCGCACTCTACTCCCGCGGAATTCCGGGTTCCATCATCATCGGCATCGCCGTGACCACCATCGCCGGTTACGCCGCCGAGTTCTTCGGTCTCGTCGGCGCGGGAACCCTCACCCCGACGATGACGGGTGCGACCTACGACATCTCTCCCGTCGCTGGCGCGTTCGTGAGCGGCCTCGGAGCCCACGGACTGACCACGCTCGACGGACTGTTCTCGTTCGGCCTCATCGTGTTCACGTTCTTCTTCGTGGACTTCTTCGACACCGCCGGAACGCTCGTCGGCGTCGGGCAGGTCGGCGGCTTCCTCAACGACGAGGGGAATCTCCCCGAAGTCGAGAAACCGCTGATGGCCGACGCCATCGGAACCACGGTCGGCGGTATGCTCGGTACCTCGACGGTGACGACGTACATCGAATCCGCCTCGGGCGTCGAAGAAGGAGGCCGAACCGGGATGACGGCGCTCGTCATCGGCATCCTGTTCCTGCTCTCGCTCGTGTTCGTTCCCTTGGCGGCCGCGGTGCCCCAATACGCCTCGCACATCGCGCTGGTCGTCATCGGCGTCGTCATGCTGGGCAACGTCGTTGACATCGCGTGGGACGACATCACCAACACCGTCCCTGCCGGAATGACCATCCTCGTCATGCCCTTCACCTACTCCATCGCCTACGGCATCGCCGCGGGCATCGTCTCCTACCCCATCGTCAAACTCGCCGCCGGAAAGCGCGAGGAAATCCGCCTCGGCCACTGGGCGCTCGCCGCGGCGTTCGTCCTCTACTTCTTCGTCCGCACGAGCGGCGTCCTGCAAGGGAACGTCTGAACACCGCCCCACTCCGCTCCGCTGTTCGAAAACCAGCGGGGTTTCTCATCGACGGACGGATTCCTTTCGCCACTCGAAATCCGGCGGATTTCCTCGCGAACAGCACACTCTTATTTCTCACTTCCCTATGCGCTCGTATGTCGAACATCGAACTGTACGAACTCAGAGGGTGCCCGTTCTGTTCGAAGGTAACGTCCAAGTTGGACGAACTCGGGCTGGACTACGAGACGCACTCCGTTCCCCGAAGACACTCGCAGCGAACCGAAGTGAAGGAAATCAGCGGGCAAACCGGCGTGCCGGTGCTGGTCGATACGGAACATGGTATCGAAGGGATGCCCGAGAGCGACGACATCAACGAGTATCTGGAGACAACGTACGGCGAGTAACGACGTCGAGTCGAAGCGTTCGGTCGGAGTTCCGACGTTCGGGTTCCTCCCTGTGGTGAAAATCAGCGAAAAATCGGGCTGACGGGAAAACCGAGGCGACGATTTCAGGCTTCCGCGCGTTCCCGAATCAGCTTTTGCAGTTCGTCCGCGTCGTCGATTCCTTCGATTTCCTCGCGTTCGACCAGCGCGGTTCCGTCGACCGTTTCGCGCCGCGCTTCGTCCACGAAGTACACGGAGCGGGTGCGGGCGACGCGGCTGATGGAACTCATGATTCGAGCGCGCTTCTCGGCGGTTCGGGTGAACGTCGAATGGCTCGTCAGGACGCGGTCCTCGCGGTCGTCCTCGCTGACCGTCCTGAACGGGGCGCGGTTCGTCGGATGGACGGTGAACCCGACGCGGGTGAGCGCGGAGAACATGTCCTTGTCGTCGGGTTCGGCTTCCGGTTCGTCCGGCTCGTCGGCGTCCGTCAACTCCTCGGCACCGTCGAACACCTCGACCGGACTCGTCAGCTCGCGGTCGAAGAGCGCTTCGAGTTCGACCGCCACCTCGACGCTGGCGTTCATGCCGCCCTCGTACTTCGAGACGGTGCGGCGGGAGACGCCGAGTTCGGACGCCAACTGTCCGAGGCTCCAACCTCGGTCTTGGCGCTCGTCGCGGAGGATGTCGCCGTCGATGTTGACGTACAGGCCGCCGGGTGCGGCGTACACGAGCGGCGGGACGCCCTCCACGAAGAGGTCGACCGCCGTATCCGGGCTGAACACAGGGACGCCGTGGCGGAAGTACACCACGCCGGTTTCGAGGTCCTGATTTCGCGTCCGGAGGCCGAGCACCAACGGCGTCGCGTCGAGATACGTGCCGAGACGCCGCATCTCGACGCCCGTCTGGGCGTCGAACGCGTCGATGTTGCCAAGGATCTTCAACAGCAGGAGGTCTGGTCCTCGTCGCGCTGCCACGTCGAAACTCTTTGGTCGGATTGCACACCGGTCGCTGACCACGAATCCAGCGTCCTCTAACATCGCAGTCACGTTTCCGACCAGTGCAGACCGGGACATGGTGGCAGGTAAGTGATTCCAGTATAAAGGCGTTTTGGCGCATCGCATCGCCGCCGTCTTGCGATTGTCAAAATTGCCAGCGATAGATTCATATACGTTAGATTTCTTCGAAAGCGGTTAGTTCGCCACGCCGCAACCACCGGACGTGACGGTCATCGGTCTCGACGACACCGACTCCCGAAACCGGGGCATGTGTACGACCTACCTCGCGGCGCGACTCGCCGAACGGATTCGAGACGCCGGGGGGACCGTGGAGCGACTGCTCCTCGTCCGACTCAACCCCGCCGTGAAACACAAGACGCGGGGGAACGCCGCGCTGGCGATTCACACCGATTTCGACGCCGACCCGGCGTTCGAACTCGCCCGCGAAGAGTTGGCGTCCGCCGCCGAGACCGACGACCCGAGAACGAACCCCGGCCTCGTCGTCGCTCCCCACGGCCCCGACGAGGCACCCGACGAAATCGCCGAGTTCGCGCGGCGCGCCGTTCGGGAACTGCTCTCCCGCGGGGAGGCCGAGCGGCGAATCGAGGCCGCGGGCTATCGCCACGCGGGATGGAAGAACGGCCGCGGGAAAATCGGCGCGGTGGCGGCCGTCGGCGCGCACGCCGCCTTCTCCGAGTGGACTTACGAACACATCTCCTACCGCGAACCCGAGCGGTGGGGCACCCCGCGCGAGGTGAACTTTGACTCGGCCTTCGCCGCCGCCGATTCGGGCTACCCGGACGTGTGGGATACCGTTGACCGCGGCACCGGCGAGGCGGTCTGCGTCCCCCACACGCCCTGCCCCATCCTCCACGGGATTCGCGGCGACGACCCGGAGGCCGTCCGCCGCGTCTCGGAGGGCATCGACGGCGAACCCGTCGCCCGAACCGCGCTGTTCGTGACGAATCAGGGAACCGACGCCCACCTACAGGACGCCGCCCTGCACGAGGTCGAAGACGACAGCGCCTACCGGGTGACGGGGACCGTCGCCTCGGACCCGGAGACGCGGCGCGGCGGCCACGTCTTCTTCACCGTGACGGACGGCGAGGCCGAACTCCAGTGCGCCGCCTTCGAACCCACGAAGCGCTTCCGCGACCACGTTCGGAACCTCCGCCCCGGCGACCGAATCACGGCCTGCGGCGAGGTGACGAAGGGAACCCTGAAACTGGAGAAGTTTGCGGTGCGGTCGCTCGACGCGACGGAACTCGTGACGCCGAACTGTCCCGACTGCGGCCGCTCGATGAAGAGCGCGGGGGCCGGACAGGGCTACCGCTGTCAGCGGTGCGGAACCGACGCGGCGGGCAAAGTCGAGCGCGAACTCGACCGCGAACTCGAAATCGGGTGGTACGAAGTCCCGCCGGAAGCGCGCCGCCACATCGCAAAACCCCTCGTCCGGGGCGATTTCGACGCCCCGACGCACCCGGAGGGGTGACCGGTTCGAGGCGGGAGATTTCCACGACTTTTTCTGACGAGTCGTCCGACTGCCCCAACCCCCCAAACCAATAGAATTAACTCACCAACGTTTGATATGTCGAGCGAAGCAACAGGGTTTCGCCGAAAGGCAGGTGGTAGGACACCTACCCTGCTTGCTTCGAGGGTATCGAAGCATGTCGAACAACGAACCTTCTTCGGAAAAGCATATCGCCACCGAACAGACGCCCCTCCGTCTCGGCGGGGTGTCCCCCGAGGACGTGAATCAGGAGCTATTGGTCGATATTCACGATTTGTTCGAGAACCACGACATCCCCATGCACAGCGTCTCCGTCGAACGCTGGCGCACCGGCTACGTGTGTTAGTTGGGTAGGGATACCGGGAATTTTTTCGAGCAAATTCGATACGACGTGGTGTCGTTGTGAACGACTGAATCGCACCTGCTTAGACGTGGACCTCAAAAGCCCCCGCCTGTTCGCTACGAGTTGGTGGTTTTTCTATGACTGCTACTACAGACGTCACTGAAACCGCACCCGCACCGCCTCAGCCACTCCCTCCCCAACCGATTGCGCGCTTCGCTCCGGAAGAGCGATGCTCTTCCGTGCTCTCGTTCACTTCGTTCACGAGAACTCCGCTCCAGTGCTCATCCCTCGCGTGATAACCAACCAACCCCTCGGACGGAGCGTCCTCGAGGTTGGTGGTGCACGCGCCGGGCGAGTCGATTCAGCTTCACGCTACTGAACTTTCCATCGTGGCGCGCGCTGGCGAGGCGACGAGGACAACACGTCCGAGTCGTCTCGGAAAAACGTGCGAGGGATGAGTACCGCAACGAAGTGAGGAACGCAATCGGTTGGGGAGGGAGTGGCTGTCGCGGTGCTGTGCGGTTTTTGTGTTTGGGTGGGTTGAAAGGGGCCGCCCGGTCGCGCTTGCGTGGTCGTCTCGGCGACCCCTCTCGACGCGGGGTTTGCGTCGAAATGTCGGCGAGCGACCGCGAGCGTGGCGGGGGCTTTCAGGGACTGCCTCGTAGCGAGTGCAATCACACCAAAACCAGAACCCGCTCGTAGCAGGAGAATTCGAAAACAGTACGTCAGCGGTTACGACGTCACCGAAGTCACATTTCGACATCATCAAATCGGCAGTACGACGTCACGAAAACCGCTATCCGGTCGCCAGTTACGCTTTCAGTCCGCTACCCGTGAGGGGGACCACCACGTCGGCGTCGTCCGCCAAAATCCCTCGGTCGCGGTACGCCGTCAAACCGGCCGCGGCGACGGCACTCGTGGGTTCGACGTAGAACCCGGTCCGGTGGAGTTTCTCCAGCGCCGCTTCCGTGGAACCCGCGTCCAGCGCGATGGCGTCGCCCTCCGTCGCGTGGATGGCGTCCGCAATCTGGTCGCGGCGGGCGGGACGCGTTATCTGAATCCCGTCGGCGACGTCGTTGCGCTCGTCGGCGCGGCCGTCGCCGGACCGCCCGTCACCCTCGTTCTCGCCAGCGGCGTGAAGGCCGTCCGCGATGGGCGAGACGCCCGCGGCTTGCACGCCGAGGAGTCGGGGCATCGAGTCGGTCCACCCCGCGTCGAGCAGGGCGCGGAAGCCGCGGTACGCGCCGAGGAAGAGCGTTCCGTGCCCGAGCGGCGTCACGACGGCATCCGGGACGTTCCAGTCCCGCTGGGCGGCGAGTTCCAGCGCGAACGTCATCGTCCCCGAGAAGAAGGACGGGTTCCACGCGTGGCTGGCGTACCACCCGTCGCCGTTCTCGACGGCTTCGATGCACGCGTCGGTCACGTCCTGTCTGCTTCCCTCGATTCGGACCGGGGTCGCACCGGCGCACTCGATGGCCGTCAGTTTCGAGGCCTTCGCGTCCGCCGGGACGTAGATTTCGGCGTCGATACCCGCACGAGCGGCGTACTGGGCGATGGCCGCGCCCGCGTTGCCCGAGGAGTCTTCGAGCACCGTCTCGACGCCGAGTTCGGCGGCGCGCGAGAGGGTTGTCGTCGCGCCGCGGTCCTTGAAACTGCCCGAGGGGAACACGCAGTCCAGCTTGAATTGGGCGTTCCAGCCGTCGGCATCGACGAGCGGCGTGAATCCCTCGCCGAGGGTCGCCACGCGCCGGACGGGGAGAAACTCCTCGAAGGCCCACAGGCCGTCCCGCGTGTCGATGTCGCGGAACTCGGGCGCGGGACCGTCGGGAAGCGGTTGCTCGGAGAAATCCAGCGGGTGGCCGCACTCACAGCGCCACGGCTCGTTCGCCCCGGCGGCGTATTCGTTCCCGCAAGCCGAACAGGAGAGGGTAGTTACCATGTGTTAGTCAGTAGCGGCTGACGTCGATGCCCACCGAGCAGACGTATTCGCCCGTGGCGACTTGCGGCAGGCGACGCGAGCGCCAGAAGATGCCGGTGCGGTCGGCGGTGACTTCGGCTTTCAATCTGCCGAACACGTCGGTGATGGTGAACAGCGTCTCCCCCGGCGACACCTCGTCGCCGAGGTCCTTCTGGAAGGTGACGAGACCGCCGCTCGGCGCGCCGTAGCGGTCGAAGCCGGTCGCTCGCGTCTGGCTGTTCATCGTCACGTCCTCGTCGAGGAAGCCGTAGTAGCGAAGGACGTTGAACACGCCGTCGACGCCGTACTGGATGCTCTCTTCGTCCCAGCCGACACAGCCGCCGAGTTCCGGGTCGATGGTCGGGACCCCTTCGTCCGGGGCGGCGCGGGCGAGTTGTCCGTCCGGCCCCTTCTGGTCGAGGACGTAGCCGCAGTCGAACACCTTGGCGAGTTCGAGACACTCGTCGTGCAGTCGGTGGCGCGGGCCACAGCGGACGCGAGCCTCGTTTATCATCCGGCTGGTCGAGCCCTGGTGCAGGTCGAGCACGAGGTCGGCGCGCATCGCGGCCTCGAAGGTCGCCGCCGCGATTCGCTCGCTCGACGTTCCCGACTCGTTGCCGGGGTACGTCCGGTTCATCTTCGTGTCGTCGATGGGATTCCTGTGTTCCGCCACCTGAAAACCGTGGTAGTTGACGAGACCGGTGATGAGAATCGTTCCCGAGAGTTCCTCGGGGTCGAGTTGCGGGACGACTCGGTTGACGACACCGAGTCCGTTGAGTTCGTCGCCGTCGCTGACGGCCTGGATATAGAGCGTCTTTCCGTCGTCCGCGCCGTTGATAACGGCAACCGGGAGGCCGAACTGGCTCCCGTCGCGAGTTTCACCGACCGGGAGGCGGCCCGTGTCCATCTCCCCAGGGGCCGCGCTCGCCGTTCCGAGCGTTGTCATTATCGAAACACCGTCGCCGAAAACCCTTAGCAGTTCGGTATTCCCGTTGCCAGGTTCGGCACGGCACGTCGTTTCCGGGCGAAAATCGGGCGACGATGCGAACGGACGATTTTTGATTGGGAGACGGCTGTCCTCTTCATGGACCGAGAAAAGATATCGAGCGGAACCGAGTGGGAAGGACGCGTCGGCTACTCGCGTGCGGTTCGCGTTGGAAACGAAGTCCGGGTCTCCGGGACCACCGCCACCGCCGACGATGGAACCATCGTCGGCGAGAGAGACGCGTATCGCCAGACGAAACGGACGCTCGAAAACGTCGAATCGGCGCTCGAAGAGGCGGGTGCGAGCCTCGACGACGTGGTTCGAACGCGCATGTACGTCACCGACATCGAGAACTGGGAACCGGTCGGCGAGGCGCACGCCGAATTCTTCGGCGACGTGCGACCCGCCACCAGCATGGTGGAGGTCAGCAGGCTCATCGACTCCGAGATGCTGGTCGAAATCGAAGCCGACGCCATCGTCACGGCGTGACCGACGCACCTTTTATTCGGCCGTTCCAACCACCGAGCGTGCAAGAAGAGATTCCCGAACGCCCGCCGACGTCGAACCTTATCGAGGCGCTGAACATCCGCCGAAACGCCGCGTTCGGCTTCACGATGAGCATCGTGTTCACCGCGCTCGTCTACGTCTACCGAGTCGTCCTCGTCGGGCACGTCAGGGGACAGGCGGGAACGCCGACCGCGTATCTCGCGCTCGGATTCGTGCTTGCGTTCACGCTCGGCGCGCTGTTGACGGCGGCGCTGACGCTCGTTTCGGCACGGCGGCTCGCGCGCGACCTCGACTGACCGACTTCGACCCGCCGACCCCCCCTCACTCGCCGCGCACCGCGCCACTCACGTCACGCTATCCGCACCGCGTCATCCGCACCACCCCGCGCGCCTCACTCCATCCGTTCCCCACCGGACAGTTCGGTGAGCCGTTCGGCACCCAACCGCGTTCCCTTCGCCAACAGCACGTCGCCCGCGTGAACCTCGGTTTCCGGGCCGGGCGAAATCACCCAGTCGTCCGGGGGCCGCCGAACCGCGATGACGCGCATTCCCGTCTCGGTTTCGACCTGTTCCTCGCCGAGCGTCGTGTCGTCGAACGCGCTCCCGTGGGCGACGGTGACGCGAACGATGACCTCGTCGCTTTCCTGTACCGCGTGTTCGACTACCGGATGGGTTCCGAGTCCGCGGAGGACGCCCTCGCTGATTTCGACGGCCGCGTCGCTGATGACCTCCGTGCTGTTGGCGAGGTGGACGAGTCCGCGCAAGGAAACGGGGTCGTCCGCGTGCGCCGCCGCCTGCAACGTCCACGCCTCGAAGCGCGACTGAAGCGCGTCCACTTCGGCTTCGAGTTCCACCACCTCTTCGGCCACGTCCGTACTGTCGAACAGGACGCTCCCGTAGGCCAAATCGACCGCGAGTTCGCTCATGTTCTTCATCAGAACGATGGAATCGACCGCGCGTTCGAGGTCGGTGTCGTCCGCCTCCGGGGGTTCTGGTGGTTGGTACTCCCGGCCGGTCGCCTCCACGTACACGTCGGCGATGCCCTCCTCCGGCCCGCGCAAGAGGAGTCGGTCGTCCACCCGAAGGTCGGTGTCGCGGTGGGGATTCAGAATCCAGTCGCCGCCGCGATGGATGGCGATGACGCGAACTCCGGTCTCGGTTTCGAGGTTCAACGCGCCGAGCGTCCCCCCGGCGAGCGGTGACGACTCCGCTATCGTGGCGTGGACGAGCGTCTCTATCGCCTCGGGGAGCGTCGCGCGCATCGCCTGCGGGAGACCGATGTCCTCCAAGACGACCTTGGCGATGTCGCCCGCCGCGTCGGCGATTTTCTCGGCCGCGCCAACGACGCCGAGGACGGGGGCGAGTTCTTCCGCATCCTCCGGGCTTCTGGCGGCCATGAGCAGGCTCATTCTGGCCTGCATCTGGAGCACGTCCATCTTCCCTTCGAGGGCGAGCACCTCCTCGGCGATGTCGTCGCTGCCGTTGAGGACGGCCGAGTACGAGAGGTCGATGAGCAGTTCCGCGGTGTCCTTCATCTCCGCCAAGACCTCCTTCACGCTCCGGGGTTCGTACTCGACGTCGCCGCTCGCGGGTTCCATACGCCGACGTTGGTCACTCTCGCGTAAAAACGTTCGCGGGTCGTTGGGGAACGACCACGAAAGATAATCCTTTTGCGGCTACCCCGTGAATCGTCCGAACATGGCAGACGAGGTTAAAAAAGGCTTAGAGGGCGTTGTAGTCGCGGAGTCAGCACTGAGCCACATCGATGGTGACGAGGGAAAGCTCATCTATCGCGGATACACGATAGAAGACCTCGCTCGTGGCGCGAGTTACGAGGAAGTGCTGTACCTCCTCTGGCACGGCGAGCTGCCGAATCGTGACGAACTCGAGGCCTTCAGCGACTCCATGACGGAGGAGCGCGAGGTGGACGATGGCGTCATGGACACCGTACGCGAACTCGCCGAATCCGATTCCGAACCGATGGCGGCGCTCCGTACCGCCGTCTCCATGCTGGCGACGTACGACCCCGACGACTCCGACACCGACCCCTCGGACCGCGAGGCGAACCTCCGAAAGGGTCGCCGCATCACCGCGAAGATTCCGACCATCCTCGCGGCGTTCACACGCATCCGGAACGGCGACGAACCCGTCGAACCGCGGGCTGACCTCGGCCACGCCGCCAACTTCCTCTACATGCTCAACGACGAGGAACCGGACGACGTGCTCGCGGACGTGTTCGACCAGGCGCTCGTGCTCCACGCCGACCACGGCCTGAACGCCTCGACGTTCTCGGCGATGGTCACGTCGAGCACCCTCGCCGACCTGCACAGCGCCGTGACGAGCGCCATCGGCACGCTCTCCGGTTCGCTCCACGGTGGCGCGAACGCCAACGTCATGCGGATGCTGAAGGAAGTGGACGACAGCGACCAAGACTCCGTGGAGTGGGTACAGAACGCGCTCGACGAGGGGCGACGCGTCGCTGGCTTCGGCCACCGCGTCTACAACGTCAAGGATCCGCGGGCGAAAATCCTCAGCGAACAGAGCGAGGAACTCGGCGAGGCCGCGGGCGACACGAAGTGGTACGAGATGTCCGTCGCCATCGAGGAGTACATGAAAGAGGAGAAGGGACTCGCACCTAACGTAGACTTCTACTCCGCCTCGACCTACTACCAGATGGGAATCCCCATCGACATCTACACGCCCATCTTCGCGCTCTCGCGCGTCGGCGGCTGGATTGCACACGTGCTCGAACAGTACGACGACAACCGCCTCATCCGCCCGCGCGCCAAGTACGTCGGCGACGAGGACGTCGAGTTCGTCCCCATCGACGAGCGATAAGCGCGATTCGAGTTCGACCTTCGATTTTCGGACTACTATTTTCGATGACGACCATCGGTTCTCGTTTTTACACACTCAGCCCGACAGGAGGTCGTCCATCATCCCATCGACGTGAGCGATTTCTTCCTGCACGACCTCGTGGGCCATCCCCTCGAATATCCGTTCGGTGACCGAGCCGTCCAGTTCCGTTAGGACCGCCTCCGTCTTGTGGACGCGCTCGACGGGGATGTGCGGGTCGCGGTCGCTACACCCGATGTACACAGGCGTTCCGTCGAGCGACCCCTCGTACTCGCGCGGCGTTCCCTCGGGACCGATGAGACCGCCGCTGAACGCCGCGACGCCACCGTATTTTCGGGCGTTCCGCGCGACGAATTCGGTCGTCAGACACGCACCCTGTGAGAAGCCGAGCAGAAAAACGCGTTCCGGCGGGACACCGACCGATTCGAGGTCGGAGACGAGCGTTTCGAGGAGCGAGAGCGCGGACGAGAGGTACGGTTGGTTCGCGTCGAGCGGGGCGAGAAATGACTGCGGGTACCACGTGTTTCGCGCCGCCTGTGGCGCGAAGAAGGCGATTTCCTCGCGTCGAAACTCGTCGGCGAGGTCGAGGATGCTCTGTGCGGTCGCACCGCGGCCGTGCACCAACACCATGGCCGCCGACGCCTCGTCCGGCGACGCGCCGGACGTGACGACGGGTTGTCCCGCATGCGGGCCGTCGATATCGCTCGTCTCGAACTTCGGGTCGGTCATAATCGAGAAATGGGTTCCGGGTCCCTACCACTTTCTCTCGCGGGGAAACGCTCCGGCTTTCGGCGCGGGAGGAAGTCTCGAAACAGCTAGGTTCCGTCCGAACTCCCCCGCTCTTCCATCATCGCCGCGGCGCGGGTCGCCCAGTCGCCGCGATAGAATCCCGTGCCGACGACGGCCAGCGCCCACACGTAGTAGAGGATGATTCCGGCGTACACGCCCACGATGCCGTACTGGAAGTGAACGCCGATGACCCACGAAAAGCCGACCATGAACACGAACATTCCCGACGTTCGGGCGATGAAGGGCGTCTTGGTGTCGCTTCCGCCCTGCAGCGCACCGGCGAGAACGACGAAAGAGACGAGGAACGGCGCGGCGAGTCCGTACACGCGGGCGAAATCCGCGGCGTAACGGAGCGTCGCCGGGTCCGAGGTGAAGATGCGCGCCAAGGGTTCGGCGGCGAGAAAGAGGACGACGCCGATGCCGCCGACTGTCAGGAGTCCGAGCGCCGTCGTTGCCCAGCCTTCGAACCGAGCGCGGTCCGGGTCGCCGTCACCGAGCGCCTGCCCGACGACGACGCTGGAGGCGACGCTGTACCCCCGCGAGAGCGGACCCGTCACCTGTTGGTAGACCCGTCGGCCGATCTGGAACGCCGCGTTCACGTCGGTGCCGAAGGAGAGCAGAATCGCGTTGAACGGGAACTCCGCGACGGTCGCCGCGAATCCCTCGCCGATTCGCGGGGCGCTGACGGCGAGCAACTGCTTCGTGATGGTTCGATTCCGGGGCCGCGTGAACGACGTTCGCGTCACTCCGAACGCGATAGCCAGCACGAGCACGACCGCGGTGAACAGGTTTCCGACCGCGGTCGCCACGCCGACGCCGACGATTCGCAACCCCGGGAACGGGCCGAGACCGAGCCCCAATCCGACCGTCCCGCCGATGTTGAGCACGTTGGAGACCACGTTGACGTACATCGGCGTCCGCGTGTCCCCCGTCCCCTGCAAGGAGCGAGCGGCTACCAGTGAAACGTGGCGAGCGGGCGCGGTGAGAAAGATAACGGTGAGATACGAGCCGCCCATCCGCGCGACGTTTTCGGGTGCGCCGAGCAACGCGATTGCGGGTTCGGCGACCAACAGCCCGAAGAGGACGAACGGAACGCCGGAAACCGCACCGACGAGGATGGCTTGCGTCACCGCCTCGTCGCGGTTGGCCGTCGCACCGCCGCCCGTGTCCTGACTGGAGAGGGCGATCGCACCGCCGCCGAGTCCGAGTCCGATTCGAAGCGGCAACCGCGCGTAGAGGTCCGCGAGCCCGATTGCCGCGACGGCGGCGGGCGAAAACAGCCCGGTGACGATGATGTCGGTCGTCCGCATCATCGTTCGGAGCACCTGCTCGGCCATGACGGGCCACGAAAGCCCGAGGACCCGCCGCCAAACGGCGACGAACCGCGAACGTCCTGTCACGCGACGGAATCGTTTCCGACGGGGTTTGGCTGTACCGGAACGGGCAACCGACGCGCCGGACGACCACACCCGGTAGGGCTAACTGGCCGTCGTTCGTGTGGCAGGCCACATGCTGGTGTTCGTCTACGGTACCCTGACCGACCCCGAGCGCGTCGCGTCCGTCGTCGAGACGTTCGAATTCGTCGGCGACGCGACGCTCGTCGGATTGCATCGCGTAGATGGCCGCTATCCGACGCTCGCACCGGGCGGCCACACGGAAGGCAGGTTGCTCGACACGCCCGACGTGAGTGCACTCGACTCGTACGAAGGCGTCGAACGGGGGCTCTACAGTAGGGTCCCGGTCCCCGGCGACGGCACCTCCGAGGACGAAATCGCGGTGTACGTCGGCGACCCGACCAAACTCGACGTGGCGGAATCGATTTCGTGGCCCGGAGACGGACCGCTCGAAAGCCGAATATACCAATACATTGAAAATGGCATGGTTCGGGTTAGAACGAGCGATTAATTTATGTATGACATCCGTCTGACCCCGAGCGTCTGCCTTCCGTCTGACGCCGGTTCTACCCCGCCGCTTGCTATCGGTTTTACTTTCACCCCGCCCCCCATGTGCTTAAGTAGTACCGCGCGCTGTCTCAAAACGCGGTCACACGCTCCGCGCTCCCATTCTTTCCCCCTTTTACAAGATGAGTGACAACAACGGAGGGTAGTCGAACGAGTATCGAAACTGGTACCGGAACGGGTCAGTCGTCAACAGAACTGTTGGCGCTCCGCGACGCGCGCCGGGTCATTCCGTCGCTCACTTGGAAGTAGTAGTAGACACCGAAACCGACGGCAGCCACGCAGTTCGAAAGGGTAACAGCCCAGAAGACGGCGTGAACGTCGTATCCGAGCCACAACACACCGACAGCGGCGATTGGGAGTCGAATCCCCCAATATTTCACCATATCCGCGACCATCGTCGTCTTGGTCCGGCTTGCACCGTTGAATCCGGCACCGAGGAGGTACATCACGCCGATTCCCCAGTACCCGTAGGCGAGGATGCGGAGATAATCGACCGTGAGGTTGTACGTAGCCTGCGAAACATCGGGAACGAATAGGTTCGTCAACATGCCGGGAATAAACCACTGAATGACGCCGATAACCGAGAGACCGACCGCCGCGATGGCGACGCCGACCCACGTCGTCCTGCTCGCTCGCATCGGGTTTTCGGCACCGATGTTCTGCCCGATGACGCTCTGTGCGGCGCTTTGAAGGCCGCTCGCGGGAATGAAAGCGATACTGGCGACGCTCGCACCGATGGTGTACGCGGAGACGGCAGCAGGGCCGCCAGCGGCCGTCACGACCGCGATAATGAGGACGCGAACGGATTGTGCAGCAGCGCGCTGGCCGAACATCGGCAAGCCGATGTCGAGCAGTTCACGGTAGTCGCTCAACCGGAACGTCATCGCCTCCCGCGTGAGAGTGAAACCGTCCCGACCGCGAATCAACATTCCGAGGCCGAACAGGGACGAACAACCGTACCCGAGTATCGTAGCGAGGGCGGCACCCGCGATGCCGAACCCTTCGAATCCGGGGATACCAAGTCCGAAGATGAGAACCGGGTCGAGAACGATGTTGATACCGACCGCCACGACGTTGATGTAGAGCGCGGCACGCGAGTCACCCCAGCCGACGAATCCCATCTCGATAGCGTCGCCCATTCCCAAGATGGGAAAGCCGAATGAGTACGTAACCAGATAGGTGACGGCGGCAGACGCGACGGCGGGTTCGGCGCCGAACAGCGCGATGATATCGCGCCCGAAAACGAAGATGAGAACGGTCATCGTTATCCCGAGCGCAAATGCGAGCGACATCCCGTGAAACACCGCTCGTCGAGCACGTGATAACTCGTCCGCGCCGACGCGCTGCGAGACGAGAACTTGTGTTCCGGTCACGGTAATCATGAAAACCGAGAAGATGAGCGACGTTAGGGGGATATTGACACCGACCGCGGCAACCGCGGTTTCACCGAGTCGACCGAGCCAGAAGATATCGACGATTTGTTGGGCGACTTGTACGAGATTTTGGGCGACGAGCGGTACAGCGAGAAGGACGAGAGCACGCACTAACGACCCGTTTGTGATTTCGTCCCGTGAGACATCGAGCATGGTTTTTGCCGTTACATGCGTTATAAAATCGTGATGGTATTTATAGATATGGCAATGAAGATGTGAGAAACAAGGACACGGAGATGAGAGGGAATCACTCGGTCCGTCGCGGTTCCGTCTGTTGTGCCGCCTGCTGCCGTGTCTGTCGGCTCGCACGACCGATTTTGTAACTGGTGTAGATGAAGTACAACCCCGCCAGACCGACGAGGACGTAGATGAGGTCCGTAACCACTTGCGCGACGTTGGGGAGGAACAGGAGTCCCGACACCTGCCGGACGACGTTGACTCGCCCGCCGGTCAGGTCGGTGATGCCGAGAATCCCCCAGTTGAGCGCACCGATGATGATGAGAAGCATGCTGAACCAGTCCAGTCCGTTCGTCCGCATGCCGTCGGACGACTCCGTGTTACGATTCGTAGCCATGGGACGGAACTAGGGAAACTACCCGTATTGTTATTTGCCAGTTGTACACGGACCGACGCAAGTATTCGACCGTTTCCATCCCGAAACGGAAATTATGGACGAACGTGGAGCGGAACAGGACGGAGCACTTCGGACAATACCCTATCCTTTTGTCGTGGCGGGCCGAAAGCGTCGGTAATGAGTGGGCGGCGCAAACCCGACTGGTTGAAGATGCGACCCCCGTCGGGACAGGAGTTTACGGGTATCAAGCAGACGCTCCGAGAGCACGACCTCAATACGGTCTGTGAGGAGGCCAACTGTCCGAACCTCGGGGAGTGCTGGAGCGGAAGAGGTGCCGACGGCGGCGGGACGGCCACCTTCATGCTGATGGGGCACAAGTGTACGCGAAGCTGTGGCTTTTGCGACGTCGATACCGGCGGCGGCGAACCCCTTGACCCCGACGAACCGGAGAACGTGGCCAGCGCCATCGCCGAAATCGGCCTCGACTACGTGGTGCTCACGTCGGTCGACCGCGACGACCTCGAAGGACAGGGTGCCGAACACTTCGCGCAGACGATTCGGGAGATAAAGAAGCGTCACCCCGGAATCCTCGTGGAAGTGCTGATTCCCGACTTCCAAGGCGACGAAACGCTCGTTCGGAAGATAATCGACGCGGACCCGGACGTCATCGCGCACAACGTCGAAACGGTCGAACGCCTCCAAGGGCACGTCCGCGACCCGCGGGCGGGCTACGAACAGAGCCTCGGCGTTCTCGAACAGGTCACGCGCGAATCGGACATCTACACGAAGACAAGCCTGATGTTAGGCCTCGGCGAGTACGACCACGAGGTGTATCAGGCGCTTTCGGACCTCCGGGAGACGGATGTGGACATCGTGACGCTCGGCCAGTATCTCCAGCCGTCGCGGATGCACCTCGACGTCGAGGAGTACGTCCACCCGGCGAAATACCGAACGTGGCAGGAAGTCGCCGAGGAGGAACTGGGATTCCTCTACTGTGCGAGCGGACCGATGGTCCGGTCGTCGTACAAGGCGGGCGAACTATTCGTCGATGCCATCCTCCGGGATGGGAAGACGGTCGAGCAAGCGAGGAGGGAGGCCCGGAGGGCCTCCGTATAGCGAGCGGGGAGGGACGATCCGCGAGGCGCGAAGCCTCGCGCGACACGCGTTGTCATATCAAATTGGAGGTGCGAGCCGCGAGAGGGGAAGTACGGCGGGATTTCTGGTTGAACGAACGATGAAATAAGCTGAATGATGTACAATTCTGTCCGAACACATATACAATAGAACTACCGGTAAATTTCGACAGTAACCGAGACGTCCATCATTCAACTGCTATTCGGGGAATAACTTTACATTGAAAGATTATATTGGGTTTCAGATGACGATTCTGTGAAAATCGTGTGAGAGACAATTCCTATGGGAAGTTAATTACGAAAACCCTATAATGCGCGCGAGAGTTTTTTCGTGTATGTCAGGATGGGTTCGATCGTGAGCATCGTACACCAAGACCCCCAGGACCGAGTACAGATACTGGATGAAGACGGGACGGTGCTGGACGGAATGGAGGTGCCGGACCTCTCCGACGAGGAACTGGTGGACATGTACCGCCAGATGCGTCTCGCCCGCCACTTCGACGAGCGAGCGGTGAGCCTCAACCGGCAGGGACGGATGGGGACCTACCCGCCGCTCTCCGGGCAGGAAGGCGCGCAAATCGGAAGCGTCTACGCGCTCTCCGACGACGATTGGATGTTCCCGAGCTACCGCGAACACGGTGCGGCGCTCGTCCGCGGTCTCTCGCTCAAACGGACCATGCTCTACTGGATGGGTCACGAGGCGGGGAACGACATTCCGGACGACTCGAACATCTTCACCGTCGCGGTCCCCATCGCGACCCAGATTCCGCACGCGACCGGCGCGGCGTGGGCGTCGAAACTCAAGGGCGAGGACAAGGCGTTCCTCTGCTACTTCGGCGACGGTGCGACGAGCGAGGGCGACTTCCACGAAGGGCTGAACTTCGCGGGCGTCTTCGACACGCCGTCCGTCTTCTTCTGTAACAACAACCAGTGGGCGATTTCGGTGCCGCGCGAGCGCCAGACGGCCAGCGCCACCATCGCCCAGAAGGCACAGGCCTACGGGTTCGAAGGCGTACAGGTCGATGGGATGGACCCCCTCGCCGTGTATCAGGTGACGAAGGAAGCCGTCGAGAAGGCGAAAGACCCAGCGGAGAACGAACAGCGTCCGACGCTCATCGAGGCGGTCCAGTACCGCTTCGGTGCACACACCACCGCCGACGACCCGACCGTCTACCGCGACGACGACAAGGTCGCGGAGTGGAAGCAGAAGGACCCCATCCCGCGGATGGAGAAGTTCCTCCTGAATACCGGCCGACTGGACGAAGAGGACGTGGAGGAAATCGGCGAAGAGGTCAAAGAGGCCGTCGCCGATGCCATCGACGCCGCCGAGGCCGTCGAACGACCAGACGCCAAGGAAATATTCAACAACGTGTACGCGGAAATGCCGTCACGGCTCCGCGAACAGATGGAATCGTTCGAGCACCTCCGCGAGCAGTACGGTGACGAAACGCTTCTAGAGGAGTAACTATGAGTCAGGCAACTACCGAATCGGAAAATCTCACGCTCGTGCAGGCAGTCCGTGACGGACTGTACACTGAAATGAAACAGGACGAGGACGTCGTCGTGATGGGCGAGGACGTCGGCAAGAACGGTGGCGTGTTCCGCGCCACGGAAGGACTCTACGAGGAGTTCGGCGACGACCGCGTCATCGACACGCCGCTCGCGGAGTCGGGCATCATCGGAACGGCCATCGGGATGGCCGCTTACGGACTGAAACCGGTCCCCGAGATGCAGTTCTCCGGGTTCATGTACCCGGCGTTCGACCAAATCGTCTCGCACGCCGCGCGTCTCCGAACCCGCTCGCGTGGACGCTTCACCTGTCCGATGGTCGTCCGTGCGCCGTACGGCGGCGGCATCCGGGCACCGGAACACCACTCCGAGTCGATGGAGGCGTTCTACTCCCACCAACCCGGCCTGAAGGTCGTCATGCCGAGCACACCCTACGATACGAAGGGCCTGCTCACCTCGGCCATCCGCGACCCGGACCCGGTTATCTTCCTCGAACCGAAACTCATCTACCGCGCGTTCCGCGACGAAGTTCCGACGGAATCCTACGAGGTTCCGTTGGGCGAGGCCGCGGTGCGCCGCGAGGGGACGGACATCTCGGTGTTTACGTGGGGTGCGATGACTCGACCGACGATGGAAGCCGCCGAGGAACTGGCGGACGAAATCGACGTGGAAGTCGTGGACCTCCGCACCGTCTCGCCGCTCGACACGGACACCATCATCGAGTCGTTCAAGAAGACCGGCCGCGCGGCGGTCGTCCACGAGGCACCCAAGACGGGCGGCCTCGCCGGAGAAATCGCGGCGACGATTCAGGAGGAGGCGCTCCTCTACCAGGAGGCACCCGTCGAGCGCATCACCGGCTTCGACACGCCGTTCCCGCTGTACAGCCTCGAAGACTACTACCTGCCCGAGCCGACCCGCATCAAAGAGGGCATCCGCGACGCGGTGAGCTTCTAACATGGTACGCGAATTCAAGCTACCCGACGTCGGCGAAGGCGTCGCCGAGGGTGAACTCGTCAGCTGGCAGGTGGAGGAAGGCGATACCGTCACCGAGGACCAAGCGGTCGCGGAGGTCGAGACGGACAAGGCAATCGTCGAGATTCCCTCACCGGTCAACGGAACCGTCCGCGAGCTGCTCGCCGAGGAAGGCGAAGTCGTCCCGGTCGGCAACGTGCTCCTCACGTTCAACGTGGAAGGCGAGGAATCGGAACCCGAGGAGGAGGCGACCGAGAGCGCCGAAGCCTCGACGGATTCGCAAGAAGCGGCCGTCGAGGAATCGAGCGCGTCCGCGGACGCGGAGGAAACCGAGACGCCCGAGGGTCGCGTCTTCGCGGCACCGAGCGCTCGCCGACTCGCGCGCGAACTCGGCGTGGACATCGCGTCCGTCGAGGGCACCGGGCCGAGCGGTCGCGTGAGCGAACACGACGTTCGCGCGGCGGCCGAGGGCGCGACGGAATCGGAAGCCGAGGAAGAATCCGAAGCCGTCGAAACCGAACCCGCAGAATCCGAACCGGCGACCGAAACCGGAACGACCGGCGGGGGTGCCGCGACCACCGCGGCCACCCCGGCACAGGTCGAATCGGCCGACCGCGAGCGGACGCTGGCCGCGCCCGCGACGCGTCGTCTCGCCGACGAGCAGGGCATCGACATCAACGCCGTGCCGTCCACCGAAGAGCGCGACGGACAGGCGTTCGTCACGCCCGAAGCGGTTCGGGAGTACGCCGAGGCACAGCAGCAGGCGCAGGCCGCCGACGCCGCCGCGGTTGCGACCGGCGAAACCGGCCCGCGCGAGGAGCGCATTCCGTACCGCGGCATTCGACGGACCATCGGCAAGCAGATGCAGAAGTCGAAGTTCACCGCGCCCCACGTCACCCACCACGATTCCATCGACGTGACGGAACTGGTCGAGACGCGCGCCGAACTCAAGGAAATCGCCGAGGAGCGCGGCATCAAGCTGACCTACATGCCGTTCGTGCTGAAGGCCATCGTGGCCGCACTGAAGGACTACCCGTACCTCAACAGCGCGCTGGACGAGGAGAACGACGAAATCGTCGTCAAGAACTACTACAACATCGGCATCGCGGTGGCGACCGACGACGGCCTGATGGTTCCCGTCCTGAAGGACGTGGATAAGAAGGACATGCTCCAGATATCCTCGGAGATGAACGAACTGGTCGAGAAGGCCCGCGACCGCACCATCTCGCGCGAGGAGATGCAGGGCGGCACGTTCACCATCACGAACTTCGGTGCCATCGGCGGCGAGTACGCGACGCCCATCATCAACCACCCCGAGGTCGGTATCCTCGGTCTGGGCGAACTGAAAAAGCGGCCGGTCGTCGTGGAAGGCGAAGTGGAAGCGCGCTACACGCTTCCGATTTCGATGTCCATCGACCACCGCATCATCGACGGTGCGGTCGTGGCGTCGTTCGCCAACCAACTGCTTGAATATCTGCACAACCCGCGACTGCTCCTGCTGGAGTAATCCGACGCGTCGCTGGGTGACTTTTTTCGCGTCGAAACTATCGAGTCCGGGTGGAAATCGTACCCCGCAACCAGTCAGTAAGCCACGTCGCGGCGCCGATGAGAGCTAGTGGAAATCAGATGAACCCGATGATGTTCAGACCGGAAACGGGCTACGGCGAGGGTTCTCTGCCGTGTTCGAACGCGATTCCGGAGACGAAGCCGAACCCGGCCAGTCCGTACCCGAGCACCGCCACACCGAAGTTCGGCGACGGAGTGACACCGTTCAACAGGCTCAAACAGCCGAACGTCATGACCCCGGCGAACGCGCCGGTGACCCATTTCGGACCGTTTTTGCTCCGGAGAATCGGCCAATAACGAAGTGCAATCACCGTCCCGACGCCGTACACGAGTGCGATTCCGAGAAGGATCTGAAGGGATTCCCCGGTCGGAGGTTCGAAGAACGCGATGCTAGCAGTGACGACGCTCGCTACGAGGAGGCCGGTAGCGTACCGCGGAAAGCTATTCATAGTTCTAACAGATGTGACCGAGAGATAATGGTTCCCCCGCACTGTCAGACTGGGTTCGAACTCGTGGCGGTTGTTGACAATCGTCTACTTGTCAGGGCGTAATCCACCTGATTTTTTACCCGGTAGCTACTCTAGTCGCCCAATGGTCGTCGGAGATATCTCGACTGGAACTGAGGTGTTGGTTATCGGCGCGGGACCGGGCGGTTACGTCGCCGCTATCCGCGCGGGGCAACTTGGACTCGACGTAACGCTCGTGGAAAAGGACGCCTACGGCGGCACCTGCCTGAACTACGGCTGCATCCCGTCGAAGGCGATGATTACGGCGTCAGATTTGGCCTACGACGCCAACCACGCTGAGGACATGGGCATCTACACGAAACTCGACGTGAACTACGGCGAGATGGTCGAGTGGAAGGACGGCGTGGTGTCCCAACTGACCGGCGGCGTCGAAAAGCTCTGTAAAGCCAACGGCGTCACACTGATGGAAGGCCGCGCGGAGTTCGCGGACGAAAACTCGGTTCGCGTCGTCCACGAGGGCGAGGGACAGGGTTCGGAGACGGTCGAATTCGAACAGGCCATCATCTCGACCGGAAGCCGACCCATCGAAATTCCCGGATTCGAGTTCGACGGCGAACACGTCCTCGACTCGCGGCAGGCACTCGCCATGGAGGACGTCCCGGAGAGCATCGTCATCGTCGGCGCGGGCTACATCGGCATGGAGTTGGCGGGCGTCTTCGCCAAACTCGGCTCCGACGTGACCGTCGTCGAGATGCTCGATTCGGTGCTCCCGGCCTACGAGGACGACCTCGCGCGACCGGTCAAGAAGAAGGCCGACGAACTCGGCATCGACTTCCACTTCGGACAGGCCGCGAAGGAGTGGGAGGAGTCCGGCGACGGCATCACCGTCATGACCGAGGACGAGGACGGCGAGGTCTCGGAGTTCGGTGCCGAGAAAGTCCTCGTCGCGGTCGGCCGCCAACCCGTCACGGACACGCTCAACCTCGAAGACGCGGGCATCGAAACCGACGAGATTGGCTTCATCGAGACGGACGACCGTGCGCGGACCGAAAAGGACCACATCTACGCCATCGGCGACGTCGCGGGCGAACCGATGCTGGCCCACAAGGCGAGCAAGGAAGGACAGGTCGCCGCGGAGGTCATCGCCGGAGAGCCCTCGGCGCTCGACTATCAGGCCATGCCCGCCGCCGTTTTCACCGACCCCGAAATCGGCACCGTGGGTCTGACCGAGGACGAAGCCGAAGAACAGGGCTTCGAACCCGTCGTGGGTCGATTCCCGTTCCAAGCGAGCGGCCGTGCGCTCACGACGGGCCACTCCGAGGGCTTCGTCCGCATCGTCGCCGACGAACCGAGCGGGTTCGTCCTCGGCGCACAGATCGTCGGCCCCGAGGCCTCGGAACTCGTCGCCGAACTCGGTCTGGCCATCGAGATGGGCGCGACGCTGGAAGACGTGGCCGCCACGGTTCACACCCATCCGACGCTCTCGGAGGCCGTGATGGAGTGTGCTGAAAACGCGCTCGGCCACGCGATTCACACGCTGAACCGGTAACGCAAGTGACGTCCTACTTTTTCGTCGATATCGGCACGTAAGCGCTCGAAAACGAGGATAGGTACCGGGGGAAGGTTGCGATGGGGAATTCGTAATCCGACGTCAGCAGCCGTCCGAGAGCGTGATTTTCGCGTCGTCCACGACGGCCTTCCCGTCCATCGTGTACGGGCCGTCCGTCTCCCCCTCGGACGTGAGGAAGTCGTAGGACCCGCTGTCGTCGCTGTCGAAGTGCGGCATGGCGATGAGCGTGGTGTCTCCGTCCAGCATCGACATCTCGTAGTCGCCGCCGGGGACGCCCTCGTACAGCGAAATCTCGACGTCCTCGTGGGTTCCCGCGTCGAGCGCGTCGGAGACGCCGATAACGCTGTCGAACACCTTGCCGTCGAGGAGGCTCGCGTCGTGGATGGTGACGAAGCCGCCGTCCGAGAGGGTCGCCCTGTTGACCCAGACGATCTCGCCGTCGGACTTCTGGTCGCGGAAGCAGACGTCCGCGGTCGGTTTCGGGTCCATCTCGACGGAGACCATCGCGTCGTCAACGACGGCTTCCCCGTCCGCCGTGTACGGACCGTCCGCCTCGCCCCCGCTCTCCACGAAGTCGTACTCCTCGTTGCCGTTCGAGTCGAGATGGGGCATAGCGATGAGCGTCGCGTCCTCTTTCATCATCTCCATATCGAACTCGCCGCCGGGGACGTTGAACAGGGAAACCGACACGTCCTCGTGGGAACCGGCGTCGAGATAGTTGGATACCCCGATGACGCTATCGAGGACTTCGCCGTCGAGCAGGCTGCTGTCGTGGATGGCCACGAAGCCGCCGTCCGAGAGGGTGGCGGAACCGACGCTGACCATCGTGCCGTCGGAGGTTTGGTCGTCGAGCGTGACCGACGCCATCGGCTTCGCATCGACGGAGACCATCGCGTCATCAACGACGGCTTCCCCGTCCGTCGTGTACGGGCCGTCCTTTTGTCCGCCGGAAGAGACGAATTCGTACTCGCCGTTGCCGTTCGAGTCCACGTGCGGCATGGCGATGAGCGTGGCATCCTCCTCGAACATCTTCGAATCGAACTCCGCGCCCTTCACGTCGAACAGTTCGACACCGACGGTTTCGTGTGTGCCCGCATCGAGCGCATCGGAGACGCCGATGACGCTCTCCAGCGCCTTCCCGTCGAGGAGGCGGTCGTCGTGGATGGCGATGAAACCACCCTTCGGGAGCGTCGCCGACGCGACGCTGACCGACGTGCCTGCCGTGGTCTGGTCGTCGAACGTGACCGACGCCGACGACTGCATCGCAATCGCGGTGCTACTGAGCGCGAGGGCCGACCCCGTCACGGCGGCACCCGCGAGAAACCGCCGACGGGAAGTCGAGTTCGAATCGCTTGGTTGGGTCGTATCGACCGAGGGGTCTGGTGCAGTCATGATAACCGACGATAGCTATTTCTGAAGGTAAATAGAAGAACATTTTCGCAAATCTCACCCAAATTCATCGGTATTCGAACTACCCAACAATACCAATTTGAGAATGTATCTGAAAATCTGGGTTTGAGTTTAGATTTCAGTTTGGGAATTCGAGGATGGGCGATTTTCGCCGACGACTCCCGTTCGTTTCGAAGTTTTTAACGAGGGACTCAGGAAATCAACCCCTCCATTTCGACTGGAAAACAGATAGCGGGCATCGACTTCGCTTCAGGCGAACTTCCGGACCGTTACGTCGAGCGTGTCCAAATCGACGATAGGGGCGAATCCCGAGTCGGGGTCGATGTTCACGCTCTTTTGGAAATCCGTCTGGGCCTGCCAGCAACCGGAGTTCATGGCGAGGACGTTGTGGTACTTGCCGAAGCCGAGTTTGTGAACGTGGCCGGTGTGGAAGATGTCGGGCACCTCGTCGATAACGAGGTAGTCCTTCTCCTCCGGCGCGACGCGTGTGTGGCCCCCGTACTGGGGCGCGACGTGGCGCTTTTTGAGGAGTTGATACATCGCCTTGTGCGGTTCCTCGTAACTCGCCTTTTCCGCGGGCAGTTCGGCGATAACTTCGTCCAGCGAGACGCCGTGGTACATCAGCACCGAGACGCCCTCTACCGTCACCGTGGAGGGGTTGCTCGTGATTTTCGCGTCGTGGACGTCCATGATGGAGCGGAGTTCGTCGTCGAATCCCGGTTGCGGTTCGGCGAGTCGAACCGCGTCGTGGTTGCCGGGAATCATGACGATCTCCAAGTCGCCCGGCACCTCCTTCAGGTACTCCGAGAACTCCTCGTACTGTTCGAAGATGTCGATGATGTCGAGTTCCTCGTCCTGATTCGGGTAGATACCAACGCCCTCGACCATATCGCCGCAGATGAGGAGGTATTCGACGTGTTCGGCCTCCTCTGTGTGAAGCCAGTTGGCGAACCGATGCCACGCGTCGGCCATGAACTCCTGACTGCCGACGTGCACGTCGCTGATGAGCGCGGCCTGCACGTGACGATCTGCGGTCGACGGCCGATAGGTCCGCGGCACGTCGGGGAAGTGAAGCGAATCCACGAACAGGATGCCCGCGTCGTCCGAGAGCGTTCCCTCGACGGCGATGGTTTCGTCCAACAAGAGTTCGTCCACGACGCTGGCGAACTCCCGGTCTTTCATGATGAGACACGGGAAGGTCCCGTTCGTGTCTTCGAGTTCGACGAGCCAGTGCCCGCTCGCCGTGGAGCGAATGTCACTTATCATGCCGACGATGGCGGCGTCGCTTCCGCCGGGCATGCTGGCGACGGCGTTCGTCGGACGGGCGTTCACCCGGCCACGTAGTTTGCCCGAAAGGCGCTGGAACCGGTCGCGGAACACCGTGACGAAATCGTCGTATTCGCCAGTCCCCGTGCTCGCACCGGTCATGTCATTGAGGATGTCCACCGACTGTTCGGTAGGACTTCGTGACACAGACCCCTTCGTTTCAACTGGAGATGAAGTCGCGTCTGCTGTCGATTTCGCGGCAGAAACTCCACCTGAAGCGAAGGGGTCACGCGCCCGGTTCGAGGAGTCATCGAGAACCGTTCGCACGTGTTCGACGGAGAGTTTCAGGGCGTCTTCGGGGGCGGATTCGACTGCACGTTCGAGCGCCGTTCCGGGGTCAGGGGCGGACGCGAGAAGCGTGACGGCCTCGCGGTCGGCGTTGTACCCGCGACTCGTGAGTTCTCTGACGATTCGAGCCGGGGTTTTCAGCGGCACATCTCTCCAGAGACGCGGATAGGCAAAAAGGCTAGCGAACCAACCCAGAAGGTTGACAACGCGGGGAAGATTACGTAACCGCAATGAGTCCCCCAGACGAGTCGTCGTCGGACGGTATACGGGACACCGGACCCGATGGCTCCGGTCCGGTCGCGTGGATTCGTTGGTTCCGACACACCGACAACGGGACAGTCGTGTTCGTCCGTGAGATGCTGGAAAGCGCCGCCGTCGTCGTCGCAATCGGTCTCATCCTCTTCGCCGTCAGCGGCGTGTGGCCGCCGATGGTGGCCGTCGAAAGCGGGAGCATGCAGCCCCAGATGTATCGAGGCGACCTCATCTTCATCATGGACCAGCACCGCTTCCCGCCGAACGCCGCCCACGGCGACACCGGCGTCGTCACCTACCAGGAGGGAAAGGACACCGGCTACAAGAAGTTCAACGATTACGGAGACGTGGTAATCTACCTGCGCTACGGGAGGAGCGACGAAACGCCCGTCATCCACCGTGCTCGCTTCTGGGTAGACAAGGGTGAGAACTGGTACGACAAAGCGAACAAGGATTACATCCTCGGTGCGGAAAACTGTCAGGAGTTACCCAATTGCCCCGCACCGCACGCCGGATTCATCACCAAGGGCGACAACAACGGCGAGTACGACCAGGTGGTCCGTATCAGTGACCCAGTGAAACCGGAGTGGATTCGCGGCACCGCCGAGTTGAAGATACCGTGGCTGGGCCACGTCCGCCTGTTCTTCTCCAAGGCGGCCGTCATCGGTCCGACCGTCACGCAACAGGACGGAACCAGCTATTCGGCCGTCCCGCCGGTACAACAGACACACCCGACGGCAAATACGCCCCAATCCGCAACCACCGTCTGATTTCCGCGTCGTTTTATGTATTTTGCGTCACATTGAGCCTTCATGAGTGACGAGAGCGACCGCGACCCTTGTGATGACTGTCAGGAACCGGTACAGGACGCGCTGGCCCGAACGATTCGATTGTCCGTGGACCGCTCACAGATAGACAGCCAACGACTCTGCCCGGAGTGCTTCGCCAACTGGATAGACCGATACGACAGCGAGATGAAACCGACCGCCGACGCCGGGAGCACGAGTTCCGAAATCATCGTCGATTGAACCCCCTTCTTTCGAGTAGAAAACGGGACACGGAAGCCGAAGGTCTGCCGCTCGACCCGCTACCGAAACCGCCCCCTGAAACGGTATGGAGCCGTCAGTAGCCGAACCAAGATGGCAGACAAAACTCGGTCGAGTTCGATGGTCGAAGATGTCATAGTTCGGATTCGAAGCCGCTCACCAACCCCTTCGTTTCCAGTGAAAAACCGGCCACAGGCGGTGGGATTTCGGACGAACCGACCCCGGACGAAACGTACCTCCCCACGACAATAGTTGTCGTTGTCCGACCGTGGCGTTCACGGGTATCTCTTTTTTCGTCCGTAGCGTTCCCGTTTATCTCGTCCGTGGCGTCCTGGTCGTCCGTGGCGTTCGTGGTCCGCGACGGTTTCCCCGTTCGCGTCCTACTCCCCGTTTTCGTCGTCCTCGCCCTCGTCGTTCTCGCTCGCGGACAATCCGTCGTCGCCGCGGTCCAGCGCCTTCGGTACGCCGCGGTGGTCGGAGTAGCCGTCGAACCAGCGGACGATACGCTCCAAACGGTCCACGACGTGTCCCGGTTCGCCGCTCCGGGAGAGTTCGTGGCCTTCGCGTGGATAGCGCACGAGTCGCGTCTCCACATCGTTTTTCTTGAGGAGGAGGTACAGCATCTCGGCGTTGTTCACCGGGACGCGGAAATCGTTGTCGCTGTGGATGAGCAGCATCGGCGTCGTCACGTCCTCGACGTACGCGGTGGGCGAACGCTCCCAGAGGAACTCCGGTTCCTCCCACGGCGTCGTGTCGAAGTCCCACTCGATGAGTTTGAACGCGTCCGTCGAGCCGTAAAAGCTGCTGAGTTCGTACACGCCGCGCTGGCTCACCGCGCCCTCGAAACGATCTGTGTGGCCGACGATCCACGCGGTCATGTAGCCGCCGAAGCTTCCACCGGTGACGAACATGTCGTCTTCGTCGATGTAATCGCGCTCCGCAACGAGGTCCACGCCCGCCATCACGTCGGCCATGGTCGTATCGCCCCAATCGCGTCCGATGGCGGCCATGTGTTCTTCGCCGTAGCCGGTCGACCCGCGCGGGTTCGACCAGAAGACGGCGTAGCCTTCCGCGGCGAGCGTCTGGAACTCGTGCCACATCGTGCCGCTCGTGGACCACATCGCGTGCGGTCCGCCGTGGATTTCGACGACGAGCGGATACTGCTCGTCCGCATCGAAGTCCGGCGGCGTGAGGAGCCACCCCTGAATTTCGACGCCCTCGTCGGATTCGAAGCGGAGTTCTTCCGGTTGTCCCACCGCGCGGTCGTTCAGGTACTCCGCGTTGGCGCGGGTGAGTCGATGCGTTTCGGCCCCGCCGGGCGTGGAGACGAACAGGTCGCCCGGATGGTCCCACTCGGATTTCGCGTAGGCGACGGCATCGGTACCGACCGAGAAGTCGGTGATGTGCCCGTCGCCGACGACCCGCTGTAGCTCCTCGCCCCCGTCGCCCCGAGCGCGCCAAATCACTTGGTCGCCTTCGTCGGGTGTGCCGAAGTACACCCGCTCCTCCTCGGGGTCCCACTCCGGAGCGATTGCGACCGTTCTGTCGAGCGTTTCGGTGAGCGTCACCGTCTCGCCCGTGGTCCGGTCGAAGACCTTGAGGTCGGCCTGTCGGAGCGTGGCGTTCTCCTCGGGTGAGTAAATGTAGGCGATTCGGCCGTCCTCCGTCGCCGCTAACGACGCGCCCCACGCACTCGTCCGGAAGAGCGTTTCCTCCTCGTCCGCGTCGATGTCGTAGGCGACGACATCGACGATGATGTTGTCGTCCGGGTCATCCTCACGCTTGGCACCGAAGTAGAGCGTCGTCTCGTCACCCCAGTCAGGTGCCGCGAAGTCGAAATCGCCGTCCGTCAGTCGTTCGACGGAATCGTCGTCCAAATCGGCGAGGTAGACGTGGCTCCGTTTCCCGTCGAAATAGCTCGTGCCCGCCCGGTAGATTTTACGGTCGATAACGCGGGGGTCCGGCGTTTCCGGTTCGTACTCTTCGCCGTCGAGGGAGACGTCCCGCTCCTCGTCCCGGTCGTCCTCGGTGCTCGACTGGACGAACGCAATTTTCGTCCCATCGGGGGACCACGCCAACTGTGAGACGCCGCCCGCCACGTCCGTCACCTGTCGCGCCTCGCCGCCCGCCGTGGGCATGACCCACAGTTGCGGTCGGTCGTCGTCCGCGCCCCGAGTGCTCACGAACGCGAGTCGGTCCCCGCTCGGACTCCACCGCGGGCTACTGTCCACGCCCTCGGTGATGGTGAACTGCTTCGGTTCGTCGCCACCCAGCGGAACGACGTACACCGTCGCCTCGTACTTCTCGTCGTCCTTCGGAACCGAGCGGACGAACGCCACTCGCTCGCCGTCCGGCGAGACTTGCGGGTCGGTCACGCTAACGAGGTCGTGATACTCGTTGGCACGTATCGTCTCCATATCCCTTCACTCGAAACGCGAGCCAAATATACTTTCGATTCGAAATATCCCGTCAAACCAATTTATCGACAGTTGCTGATGAGACATCACTCGCCTGGCACCGTGTTAGAATGAAAGTGCGCCCACGTGGCGCTCGTAGCATGGCACGCGACAAACGGTACGCGGGCGCGAGTAGAACTACGCTTTCAGCACTGTTAGGTCTATCGCCATGGTAGGATGACGATGATTTCAACCGGGTCCCCGCCTCGCTCGGAGAGTTTCAAATTGGCCGACAGTTGTCGAGTTTATGGTCAGAACCGAACAGCGGAGAGAAAGTGGCAGTGAATATAAATTTCGGAGGTGGATTCTGGGACCCGCCTACGTTCAGAAGAACTTCGAAATCGCATCCAATAGTATCGCGAACGCTCTCGGGCCGAAAATCGCGAGGAGTGTTTCGAACGAGAGCGAACCGAGCGCAGAGAGGATGATGAAGTTTCTGTCCTTCATTTCGCCGAAACCGGCCGGGACGGTCAGCATCCCACGAGTGAACGGGAGCGTGTTGCTAAGCGGAATGGCGAGCGGACCCCATCGTTCGAGCCAGTGGTCGAACCGGTCCAGCGACGAGTCGTCGATTCGGAACCACGGTTTTTCGAGGAGGTATTCACGCCCGCCGCGCTTCGCCAGCAGGAACAGCGCGTACTGTCCGGCCGTCGAAGCGATGACGGCGACGACAACGATGACTGCTATCGTCCGATAATCGCTGGGCGACTTCGCCAAGACGGTGACGCCGACCGGGACGACGGTCTCGCTCGGCGCGAAGTACAGCATCATCGCGCCTTCGAGGATGAAGATGAAAAACAGAGCGAACAGGCCGTACTGGTCGAGCCACTGTTTCGCGAGCGTTTCGTCGCCGAACAGGAAGAGGAGAATACCGGCGACGGCCACGAGCGCGACGCCGCCCGCGAGCACGAAAACGCCGTAGTTCGCGACGAACGTTCGAATCGAACGAGAGTTCGGGGCAAACGACAGAATCGCCAATCCGAAAACCGAGAAGGCGAGGAGGGTCGGTATGGTCGTCTCGACCGCAACGAGCGAGGCGATGTGCATCAGATACGGATATTGACGGGACGGGCTAAATGCGTTGTGACCCATCCCCAGAGCGACGCGGTTTTGGGGATTCCGCGGGTAGCAGTGATATGAACTTCGCCGAGCGTCCACGTCGCCTTCGTCGTGACGGAATCAGAGAGTTAGTCAGCGAGACGACCCTCGACGCAACCGACCTCATCGCACCCGTGTTCGTCGATGCGACGACGGACGAGCGGGTCGAAATCGAATCGATGCCCGGACACGAGCGCGTCCCGATAGACGAGAGCGTCGCGCGGGTGCAGGAAGTGCTGGAAACGGGCGTCAGGGCCGTGATGCTGTTCGGCATCCCCGAATCGAAGGACGAACGAGGCAGTCGCGCGTGGGCCGAAGACGGCGTGGTACAGGAAGCGACGCGTCGAATCACGGCCGAGACGGACGCCACGGTCATCACCGACGTCTGTCTCTGTGAGTACACCGAGCACGGCCACTGCGGAATCGTCGAGGACGAAGCCGCGGACGACCCGCGACTCACGGTGAAAAACGACGAGACGCTCGACCTGCTGCAGAAAATCGCCGTCTCGCACGCCGAGGCAGGTTCGCAGATGGTCGCACCTAGCAGCATGACGGATGGAATGGTGGAAGCGATTCGCACGGGACTGGACGAAGCGGGTTTTTCCGACGTGCCCATCATGAGTTACGCCGCGAAGTACGAGTCCGCATTTTACGGCCCGTTCCGTGACGCGGCGGACGGCGCACCCGCCTTCGGTGACCGACGGCACTACCAGATGGACCCGGCCAACGCGCGCGAAGCAATGCACGAGGTCGAACTCGACGTGGAACAGGGTGCCGACATACTGATGGTCAAACCCGCACTGCCGTACCTCGATATCGTGCGGGACATCCGAGAAGAGTACGACCACCCGATTGCCGCCTACAACGTCTCCGGCGAGTACGCGATGTTGCACGCCGCGAGCGAAAAGGGATGGCTCGACCTTCAGGAAACGGCGCTCGAATCCCTGCTGTCCATCAAGCGAGCGGGTGCGGACCTAATCTTGACCTACTTCGCCGAAGATATCGCCGAGGAACTCGCGTAGACGGGGAACAAATCACTGAGGCGGCAAAAGAAGGAATCTATCGCCGGATTTGTGCCGTTCTACCGCGCGCCGAATCGTCAAGGAGCGTCGCGGGGGAGCGAAACATCACGAAACGTTCGTCCAGAAATAAGTCGGAGGAGGGCGGTTTTCCGCCCACATTACAACCTTAAACGGATTGTATCCGATAATAAATCGAATGTTCATACAGTTGTGAGCCGAATAAATGGAAAACGTTGACAGGTAAGGTTATATGCGACAGCACTGTTCTGGTTTAGCATGGCACAAGACACGGGCACGGACGACTATTCGATATACCTCGACAGCCAACCCGACGACCTCGTGATCGTCCCGACGGAAGGAGACGGCGAGTGAGAAGATAGAACGGAGCGTGTATAGTGAGAAAACGAACGGGACCGAACGGTGTTATTCCGAATTTGAATTCGAATCAGAACTAGAATTGGTAGTCGAATCAGAATCCGAGTTCGAATCGGAATCCGAACCCACATCGAGCGAACCGAGCGTCTTTTCGGCCCATTTGATGGCGTAGCCGACGCCGTGGTCGCGGTAGGCCTGTGTGTCGAGTGCTGAAAACGGCGCTGGCGGTTCGATACCGTGTTTGATGGCGCTACAGGCGAACTCGGTGGCGTCGGGGAAGTCGGTGGTTCCGGTCACGACTTCCCGGGTGATGCCGTCCACTCGCGGTTCGATTCGTTGACCCGCGTCCTGCCACGCCTCAAACAGTCGAGGATGCGTTCCCTGCCAATCGGCGAACACCTCGCGCGTGTACAATCCGTTGTACGCGTCACACAGGGCGACGGCGAGTTGGTACGTGGCCGCGGGACCGAGCGGAACGACCTCGGCGAACTCCCGGTATCGACCCTCGAAGAATTCGAGGAAGTGCTCGGAAAGGTCGAGTCCGACCTCGACGAGCGCTTCCGCGACCAGAAAGTCGACGAACTCCTCGGGTGACCCCTGAACGCGCGCTTTCACGAAGAGGACGGGTGGGTCGGTTTGGTGAGTCCACGCCACGCTGCCGTCTCCCGGCATCCCGACGACGAGGTCGGACCCGGCGAAGCGTCGGAGGAGTTCCGGAGCGTCGTCGGGTAGCCACTCGTCGGGTGCCGAAAACGGACGGAGTTCGTCCGTCAGGAGTGCGAGGTCGTCGCGCGCCGGAATCGGGAGCGTCTCGAAATCGCGTTCGCAATCCAAGACGAGCGCGTCCGGCGCGTGGTCGTCTCGGACCGCTGCCACGTCGTCCGGCACAGACCGTTGGCGAAACATCAGGCGATGAGCCAAGCGTTCATGATGACTGCAAGTACGGCCACCATCGTCAGTACGACCGTCCCGATGACGATTTTCGTCGGAGTGTTCATACCCATTCGTTCCCACTCGATTGCTTAAAATCTGCCTACTCGGGTCGAAACCCCTTCGTTTCCACTCCAGATTGACCGTTTTTCATCAGTCGGCACGTTTGGTCACCCGGTAGGTACCAGAAATATCCCCGAAATTCGGGGCGAGCCATACCGACTCATCAGTATCGCACCACCCCAGATGGGTAGCGTGTATCCGTACGCCTTCGATTCCGAGAGAAGACTCCGAGCGAGTTGTTCGGACGGATTCATACAGTGCTCTCCGACATACCCGAGCAAAGCCCCCGTCCCTGCTAGTGTACGCGTTTAATACGGCGAGCGATACTTCGGTGGAAGCGTTGGAAATCGAATCGAATCGGCGAAACCGAAACGGAATCAGCTATCCGCCGCACCAGTCCACGAGTCGGGGACCTGAATGACGTATCGACCGTTCTCACGCATGGCGATGATGTACTCGTCGCGTTCGTACAACTCCATCAAGTTGAGTTCGTACTGCCCGGGTTCGACAACCTTGATGCTCTCGAACTGGCTGTTGAGCTCCTCGCGGAGTTCGTCGAGACTCGGCTGGTCGTCTTCGGGCGGTTTGATAACCGTACCCGTTCCCTCGCTGTCCGGCCGTTCCGGAAGTTCGTCGTCCGGGACGATTTCCGAGCGAGCACTCGCCTGTGCGCGGTCCTCAGTCGATTCGGCACTGGGTTCCGCCGTCGGTTTTCGAGTCGGCTTCGACTGAGCCGACTCGTTCGCCTCTGCCCGCTCGCTCGCTTGTGGTGTTTGTTCGGGGCGGTTTGTCGGTTGGGTGGGCTTCGGCGCGGGTTTGTTACGGTCCGAGTTCGCGGATTCCGAGCCCGAACGACCACGTGATCCGACCCACCCTTTGACCGTATTCGCCGCTCGACCTACCGTCCCGGACCCGCCTGCACTGTCAGCCGTCGGTGCAGCGTTCGCGCTCGCACCCGCGGATTCGGTGGCCTTCGTTTCGTCTTGAGATGACCCGGACGGTCGGAATTGGAACTTGTTACCGCCACAGTCGGGACACCCCGAAAGCATCTCCTTCGACCCGTCCGCAAACGTCCGTCCACAGTTCGTACACTCGTGGGGCATTATTTGTGGGAAATGAGGGCGCTGATGAGGTTCTCGTCCTTGTGGAGCGTCTCGATCTGGTTCGCCGGACCGATGACGGTGAGTTTCGAACCGGTAGACTCACGACCCATCAATCGACCGAGGAGACCACTGTCGGATGTCTTCGAACGGGGATACGTTTCGATTTCGATACCACTGAACTCGTCGGGGCTGATTTCGGTCATCGTCACCTCGATGAGCTTACTCTCCTCGTCGGGAGACAACCCTTCTTCGAGGATGACGATGTTGCCGTCACGGACGCCATCAAGTATCATCCGAATTTTTTCCATGCTGGTCTTCCCAGCCATCCGTTCACCACCGATGAGGTCGACTTGAACGCCGTCGTCTGAATTTTTCACTTCCGGCATTGGAATCACCCGAAGTACTCCGCGATTTTCGTGTACACTTCATCCATGTTGTCACCCTCCAGCGCGGAGAGTGGAATCGTCTCGTGTTGCGGATACGCGTTACGAATCCGCTGGACGCTCGAATCGTCGAGGTCGGTTTTGTTCGCGAGGATAAGTACCGGTAGGTCCTGACTCTCGATGATGCCGATGAGCATGGTGTTCACTTGCGTGAACGGGTCGGTCGAGCTATCGAGAACGTAGATGACGCCATCGACATCCTCACGGAGCCAGTGCATCGCTTCCGCGACACCTTCCGTGGCCTCGCGGGAACGGCGAACGGCGTCCTCCTTCTCCATATCGTGGTCGAGGAACTCCTCGTAATCGACTTTCGTCGTGACACCCGGCGTGTCAACGATATCGATGGTGACTTTCCGTCCGTCGCGTTCGATTTCGACGTTTTCCTTCCTACGCGCGCGGCGTGTTTCGTGTGGAACGTGGCTCTCTGGACCAACGGCGTCACCCGTCCAATCACGAGCGATGCGATTGGCGAGCGTCGTCTTCCCAGCGTTCGGGGGCCCATAGATGCCGATCCGTTTCGGCTCTTCCGACGAGAAGAGCTTGTCGGTCACACGTGCAATACTTTGCCTGAGACCAGTAAACAATCCCATCCTTTTTCCTCCCAGACCCCAGTGTCGGATAATCACTCTAGACAACCGGTTGTCGAGATGAGCCGGACGTGCGGGGCTGTTGCGCGTACAAATTTACGCCATTCACTTAAACCTATGTCAGACAACTCTTGACGCAATTCCCATCCGGCAGTGGGAAAGAAATAGCGTAGGACGAACTCGAAGAAAACACGATTAGGACCCCAAGAAAACGAGGAACGAACTCCAAGAGAACACGAGACGGACTCCAAGAAAGGACACAAAGAGGTCGATTCAAGCCCCGGACGATGGTCGAACAAGGGGTACTTTCGTTGCTCCTGGTCCGTCCTTTTTTCGTCGCATCGAATTTTTGTTCAACGGTCGTGTTCGAGGGATAGGTTCCACTGGAAACGGAGGGGTTGTCGGGTCGCGTGGGCGAAAACGACTGGACGATTCTCACGCGAAGGATGGAAATAGAGGCGAAAGTGGGAGAAAAGAGAACGGTAGTGAGTTATCCGTACTTTCCGTTCTACGGTGTCAGTGAGCATGTGAAGAGATAACACGGATAGGTGCTGCTCCAGCGTTGAACTTGAGATAACTCGTTGGTGGAGACGGGTGGATGTGTCGTTGCTTTTACTCGTTGTGACACACCCCCACCCCTTCGTTTCGGGTGGAAACGGCGAGAGGTAGGGAGTGGGGGTGTCGGTTGGAGGTAACTTACAGAGTACAACCTACTCTAGAAAAGAAATGCCTCTAGTTTGCAGATACTGTTGGCTAGATTGTGTAATAAAGCTTCCCGTCCTAGACTAGCCCCTCCCCCCACCCACACTGTTTCTTCGTTCCACCCGAAACGAAGGGGTGGGGGGGTCCAAAGACACGTGGTAACATCTACCGTGGTTTGTCTTCCCGTCGACTCGCCCACCGACTTGTCAATTCCGAACGGCGTCATCTCGGATAGACATCATCCCGGGTATGGAGCCAAAACTATCTCATCCCTGATTTTTCACTATGACGATGGCTCGTACGTGTTCCACCCGAAATTGGGGGGTTCGAATGTTCGAATCATATTGTCTTGACTCACGAATCGTCTTGTCCCCCTTTTTCGACTCCACCCGAAATGCACGGGTTAAATCGGCTCAAATTCGAACGAAACGGACGGTTGAACCAGTCGGCCTCCGCTCCCGGTACCACCGTCTCGAATCCCCTTGCATGCTTTCAAAATCGTCTTTCGACAATTTTAACGACGGCTCTCTAACGACTCTCGACAGGACCGTTCGAAAATCTCGCGGAAATCGCCCCCCTAAAATTCGCGTTCAAAACGGCCACTGAATCATCAATTTTTCATAACTTCCCTTCCTCTCGTTCGACCCGAAACGGTGCTGTTTCAGCGTGAAACCCGGAAAAAACCGTTTTTCGTCCATCATTCAACCGATGAGAAAGATTTTAGTACTGTGCTGTACCTCTTTTTCATCTGCATCAACTGGACGCGCTGTCGCTTCTTTGGGACGAAAATCGTGACGTTATTCCCGGTTTTCTCCCGTCTCTCTCCGCACGGCGTGCCAACTCCAGTCGAAACGAAGGGGTACCAAGCCGACGCATGTCAGACGAAAATACCGACCCGCCGAACGAACGAACAGGCCACATGAACCGTGGCTTCGAGGGCATCGATTTGGACGATGTCGTCTTGGACGACTCGGACGAGGAGGGCAACCACGGGCTGTTCGACGACCTGCTCAGCGGCGAGCCGATCTTCGAGAACAAGGAAGTGCTTCGGCCCTCGTACACGCCACACGAACTCCCCCACAGAAAGGAGCAGATAAACCGGATGGCGACCATCCTCGTCGCTGCACTGCGCGGCGAAACGCCGTCGAACATCCTCATTTACGGGAAGACGGGGACCGGGAAGACGGCGAGCGCCAAGTTCGTGAGTCAGGAACTCGAACGAACCTCGCTGAAGTACGAAGTCCCGTGCGAGGTCGAGTACATCAACTGCGAAATAACGGACACGCAGTACCGCGTGCTCGCGCAACTCGCCAACAAATTCATCGAGAACAATTTGTCCGACATCGAAAGTCGAATCGAGGAACTGAAAGACATCCGCGAGGGCGTGACTGCCGAATCCGAACAGTTGGCGAACGTCGATTTTGCCTCCGTCCAGGAAATCGACGAGCGAATCGAGGAACTCGAAGCGGATTCGGAAGAGATAGAACCGGTTCCGATGACCGGGTGGCCGACCGACCGCGTGTACAACACCTTCTTCGAGGCCGTCGATTACCAGGAACGCGTCGTCGTCATCATGCTGGACGAAATCGACAAACTGGTCGAGAAATCCGGCGACGACACGCTCTATAACCTCTCGCGGATGAACTCCGAACTCGACAACTCGCGCGTGTCTATCATGGGCATCAGCAACGACCTGAAGTTCACCGATTTCCTCGACCCCCGCGTTAAGTCCAGTTTGGGAGAAGAGGAAATCGTCTTCCCGCCCTACGACGCGAACCAACTGCGGGACATCCTTCAACACCGCGCCGAGGTGGCGTTCAAGGAGGACGCCCTTTCCGACGACGTGATTCCGCTGTGTGCCGCCTTCGCGGCACAGGAACACGGTGACGCTCGACGGGCGCTCGACTTGCTTCGGACGGCGGGCGAACTCGCCGAACGCGACCAAGCCGAACGCGTCGAGGAGGGCCACGTCCGAAAGGCACAGGACAAAATCGAACTCGACCGCGTGGTCGAAGTCGTCCGCACACTCCCCACGCAATCCAAACTTGTCCTGTTTTCGACCATCTCGCTGGAGAAAAACGGCGTCCACAACATCAACACGGGCGAGGTGTACAACGTCTACAAACACCTCTGTGAGGAGATCGACGCGGATATCCTCACCCAACGCCGCGTCACCGACCTCATCAGCGAACTCGACATGCTCGGCATCGTCAACGCCGTCGTCGTCTCGAAAGGCCGCTACGGGCGCACGAAAGAGATCAGCCTCTCGGTCCCCATCGAGGAAACCGAGGCGGTCCTCCAATCCGACTCACGTCTCGGCGACATCGACGATATCCAACCGTTCATGCAACAGGCGCGGTTCGACAGTTGAATATTGGGCACGATTCGGTAGTTGAACAATAGCTACGGTTCGACGTCGGAATCCTTCGACTGCCCATCTGTTCCGTATCCGCCGTGCGGTTTCCACTCGAAATACTCCCCCCCCCGTCGCTGTATCTTCCGAACTATCAGTAGTATCCAGTAATTTTTAGTGCAATACAGTGTGATTCAGTATACCAATGTATGATGTCAGTGTAGTATGGTATACTCTTCAGTACAAGACTGTGAGTTCAGTGTAATCCCGGTTTATTACTTCGTTAGACTATCTGCTCTCCGTCGTCGTCGTACACTTTGATCGCGTCCACGGGACAGACGCGGGCGGCCATCTCGGCGTCGAACTCTTCCCCTTCGGGAACGTCGCGGACGAAGATTCCCTCCTCGACCTCCTCGCTCTCCAGCAGGTCGGCCTTGCCTTCCTCGCGGTTTTCGACGAATTTCTCCCACTCCGCGGTGCACTGGAACATCCCCGTGCAGGTGTTCCGGTCGTATTCTATCTTCATAGTTATCACTCTGCTGTGTGCCCTCAAATGGATGACGGAGCGAAGTGGCCGATAACCGGACGACGAGCCTCAGGAAACGTACGTTCGAAGCCCCTCGACCGTCGGGTCCAGCATCGACGGAAGCGGGGACCGTTCGTCCGAATTCGGCACCCAGTCGTCCGCCGTGAGATAGTCGCCGATTTGATGGACGACGCCCGCATCCACGCCGCGATACTCGGCAACCGCCAGCAGAGCCGCTTCCGCCATGCCGAGCGAGAGGACGCCTTCGTTCGCGTAGTGTTCGATTTCGGGTTCCGTCTCGCGGTACATCGCTCCCATCGACCACGTCGGACCGCGGTGCGTGCCGATTCCGGCATCCGAAAGCGCCGATTCAAGATGGTCAGTCACCGTTGGCGTCGATGCCACCGCCTTCTCCGGTGGTAGATAGTGCTGTGAAATTCCGTCGTCTCGGATCGCTCGCGTCGGGAGAATCGCATCCGAGAGCGGGACGTCCGTCTGCAACCCGGCACAGCCACAGAGAACACAGACCACCTCCGCACCCGCCGCAATCGCGTTCTCCGCGACGATTGCGGTGACGGTTGGTCCGATGCCGAAGTCGCCGATGAAGCCGACCTCCTCGGAGAGCAACTGGACCGTCTGATCTCGAACGTAGTTTACGCTCTCCGTCGCTCGTTCGTCCACTGCTTCGAACAGCTCGTCCTCGAAGCCGAGGATGACCGCTTTCGGCATCTCGGGAAGCGCGCCGCCGTGAGCGTCCACGGCTTCCTCCGGCGAGAACAACGCCGGGGCGTCGTATTTGTCGCCGTACTTTGGAATCGGCATACTCGAACATCACAACCGTCTGAAAAATAGCTTTCCTCGGCGACCACCCGACAGTTTAAACGGGAAGACGCGCCAAACGAGGGTAATGACCGGAATCCCACCGTGCACGCAAGGTGAGCGTGCGTGAACGTCGCCGATTTGACGGGCTTGCCGGACGGCGTTCCCGAACACTTCCACGCGCAGGGAATCGAGGAACTCTACCCGCCCCAAGCGGAAGCGGTCGAAGCGGGAATCACCGAGGGTGAGAGCGTCGTCGCCAGCATTCCGACGGCGAGCGGAAAAACGTTCATCGCGGAACTCGCAATGCTGTCCAGCGTCGCTCGTGGTGGCAAAGCCCTCTACATAGTCCCCCTCCGAGCGCTCGCCAGCGAGAAGAAAGAGGAGTTCGAGGAGTTCGAACAGTACGGCGTCTCCATCGGCGTCTCGACCGGAAACTACGAGAGCGATGGGGACTGGCTCGCTTCGAGAGATATCATCGTCGCCACGAGCGAGAAGGTGGACTCGCTCGTCCGAAACGGCGCGAAGTGGATCGACGACCTCTCCTGTGTTGTCGCCGACGAGGTTCACCTCGTCAACGACGCCCACCGCGGTCCGACGCTCGAAGTGACGCTCGCCAAACTACGTCGCGTCAACCCGGACCTCCAGACCGTGGCGCTGTCGGCGACCGTCGGCAACGCGGGCGAGATGGCCGACTGGCTCGACGCCACCCTCGTCGATTCGACGTGGCGGCCCATCGACCTCAGGAAGGGCGTCCTCTACGGACAGGCGCTCCACTTCGACGACGGGACACAGCAGGAACTTGCCCGCGGAAACGAGAAGGAGACCGCCGCGCTCGTTCGCGATACGCTCGAAGACGGCGGGTCGTCGCTCGTGTTCGTCAACTCCCGCCGAAACGCGGAGGCCGCGGCGAAGCGACTCGCGGACGTGACGAAGACACACCTCACGGACGACGAACGCCGGGAACTGCTCGACATCGCCGACCAAATCCGGGACGTGAGCGACACCGAAACGAGCGATGACCTCGCGACGGCCATCGAAAAGGGAGCGGCGTTTCACCACGCGGGCCTCGCCAGTGACCACCGGTCGCTGGTGGAGGACGCCTTCCGCGACAAGCTCATCAAAGTCATCAGCGCGACGCCGACGCTCGCGGCGGGCGTGAACACGCCGAGTCGGCGGGTCATCGTCCGCGACTGGCGGCGCTACGACGGCGATATCGGCGGTATGCAACCGCTCGACGTGCTCGAAGTCCACCAGATGTTCGGACGGGCGGGACGACCGGGACTCGACCCGCACGGCGAGGCCGTGCTCATCGCCAAGAGCCACGACGAACTGCAGGAACTGTTCGACCAATACGTCTGGGCCGACCCGGAACCGGTCCACTCGAAACTCGCCGCTGAACCCGCGCTCCGAACGCACATCCTCGCTACCGTCGCGTCCGGGTTCGCGGGGACCGAGGAGGAACTCCTCGACTTCCTCGAACGGACGCTGTACGCGACCCAGACCGACGAAACGGGGCGACTCGAAACCGTCACCCAACACGTCCTCGATTATCTCGACCGGAACGGGTTCCTCGACCGGAACGACAGATTGCGCGCCACCGGTCTCGGCCATCGCGTCTCGCAACTCTACCTCGACCCGATGAGCGCCGCCGAAATCATCGACGGACTGCGCGATGCGGACGGGAAACCGACGGCGCTCGGACTGTACCACCTCGTCTCGCGCACGCCGGACATGTATCAGCTCTACCTCCGGTCGGGCGACCGCGAGCGATACACGGAAATAGCCTACGAGCGCGAACCCGAGTTCCTCGGCCACATGCCCTCGGAGTTCGAGGACAACGCGTTCGAAGACTGGCTCTCCGCGTTGAAGACCGCCCGCCTGCTCGAAGATTGGGCGAGCGAACTCGACGAAGACCGCATCACCGAACGGTACGCCATCGGCCCCGGCGACATCCGCGGCAAGGTCGAAACGGCACAGTGGTTGCTCAACGCCGCCGAACGGCTCGCCGCCGAACTCCAGCGCGACGACGCCGAGGGAATTCCGTCGGCGACCACCACGGCCGTCCGGGAAGCGCGGAAGCGGGTCGAATACGGCGTCGAGGAGGAACTGCTCGACCTCGCGGGCGTTCGGAACGTCGGTCGAAAACGCGCTCGTCGGTTGTACGAGGCCGGTATCGAATCGCGTGCCGACCTCCGCGAAGCGGACAAGTCCGTCGTCCTCGGTGCGCTCCGCGGCAGGAAAAAGACGGCCGAAAACATCCTCGAAAACGTCGGGCGGCAGGACCCGTCGCTCGATGACGTCGAGGCGGACGCCGAGACGGCGGCGACGAGCGCTCGAGCGACGAACGACGGGGGACAACAGAGCCTCGGTGATTTCGAATGAAACTGGTCGAGGGAACCGCAACTGTCGCCGACGTGAACGAGTTCGTGGCTCGCCTCGGCAATATCGGCGACGAGTTCGACTGTGCGATACAGGCGTTCGACGCCGACTACGTGGCCGGACGGGAACATCTCGAATCGGCGGTGGAGCACGCCAACCGGGCGTTCGAGCGCGGCGAAAACGTCGCCCGCGACCGCGCGGTCGAAATCCTCCTGTACGCGGCGGGTCGCCGTCAGATCAATCAAGCGCTGGAAATGGGCGTCTCGGAGGGAGAACAGGATATCGTCGTCGTCGTGGACGGCGAACGCGAGACGCCCGCGAGCGAAGCCGTCGCCGATGTTCTGACATCCGGTGGTACGCTCGACACTCCGGACCGCGAATCTGTCTTCGAGTTCTTCTCCGTCTCGGAACGCGAACTGGCGGCGACGACCGCCGACCTCACCGATATCGTCTGTGAACGCGTCGCTTTGCTGGAAGTCGAGAAGTGAGAGCGATGGTGGTGCGAAGCGGTGCGAGAGTGAGAGAGAAAGAGATGTGAAGAAATGGTGGTGCGCGGCGAAGACAACGATGGGACGGTGACCGTTGCCGCTCCGTCCGATGGCCAGTATGAATTTCAGACGGCATCGTGTAGCTTGGAACAGAACCATGTCCGACGAGCACCACGACGCCGAACGCGTGCAGGAAAACGCACGGAAACGACAACGTGACCGGGCGGAACGAGTCGAAGATGCGCTCGGCGACGCGGGTCGGATGCTGGGTGAGCACAAGTATCCGACGACGAGCGAGGAGTTGGCGACGGAGTACGGCGACCAGCCGCTCGACTTGCCGAACGAGACGGAGACGCTGGGAAGCGTTTTCGACCGCCTCGTGGACGAACGCTACGAATCTCCCGAGGAGGCTCGGGAAGCGGTGTACAACGAAATTTCCGGCAAAGCCGGCGGCCCGGTCGAGTACAACGACGAGCGGGAAGTGCGCGAGTTAGACGAGGACGAAACCGACGCCGAGTCGGAGACGAACTGGCAGTAGGCGGTCGAATCTTCCAGTTGAAATGCAGGGGGGTTCGAGGGGTTGGAGTCTATAATTCGTCCGTCACGGAACGTTCGCCGTCTTTCGGTCGAAGAGGGCCGTTCGCTTTGCTACCGCGTTTATTAGGACAGCGATACCTCCGTGGCGCTGCCAATCCATTGAAATTTTGTCATATTGTCGTATTCGATAACTCGACCGTCCCGAACGCTCCAGCGGTAATTATCTGGGGTACGTAAACTGGGATGTCGGATGACAACTTCGCGCATGAACCTCTGAATCGTGTATTACTACGGTCTCCAGCAAGAATCTGCTATAATATTGGATTTCATGAGATAATATTAAGACTCTCTCCTACGAACTGGCTCTTCTTCGGAAGAAATATTGTTTGTACACGAATGTTTATATGACCTTGTGGTATTTCATAATCTGCATTGAAGAAAAGGAATTCTGCGAAGAATGTCTGTCGATCTGTCTCCTCTCCGGGAGGTCGGATAGCGGAGGAGAAGCTCCTCGCAGAACTCCAACGGGTCGCGAATCGACTTGATGGAACTCCGAGTATGCGGGAAATGGAAATTCACGGAGCGTACTCGCCCAGCACGTACCAGTCTCGATTCGGTTCCTGGAACGACGCAATCTGTCAGGCTGGTCTCACCCCCAACTCCCGTCATCGACCCAAGTATTCGAACGCGGAACTCCTCTCAGATATTCAAACGCTTGCAAATTCGCTGGATCGGACGCCGACGCGAGAGGATATGCGGGAACGTGGCACGCATTCTCCGTCAACGTATCTCGAACGGTTCGGCTCGTGGCAGACGGCGGTGAAAGAGGCCGGATTGACGCCGCGAACACGGGGTGTGAAAGTCTCCGAAGACGAGTTGCTTCGAGCCCTCTCGGAATTGGCGGAATCACTCGACCGAATCCCGACATCGACCGAAATGGCCGAACAAGGTCGGTTTTCACCATCGACGTACCGACGTCGATTCGGTTCGTGGAACGAAGCGATAGAGCGAGCAGGGCTTTCGGAGACGTTCGACAAGTCGACCCCTCGACGGTTTTCGGATCAGGAGATGCGTGACGAACTCCGGCGGATGGCAGGAGTTCTCGGTCGCTCACCGACATCGACCGAAATGGACGAGCTCGGTGAGTATAGCGCCGCTACCTACCGGCGCCGATTCGGCTCCTGGGTAAACGCTCTCGCCGATGCCGGATTGTGTCAGGATAGTCTCAAACGAAGTGACAGCGCGAGAATCGACGAACGGACGCTTCTGGACGAATTACGGCATCTCGCCACGGAACTGGAACACTCCCCCACCGCCGAAGAAATGTGGAAACGAGGGTCTCACAGTCCGAAGACGTATCTCGATAGATACGGCACTTGGAACGCTGCGCTGGAGGCGGCGGGATTGGAAACCCGTCACTCCCGACGAGATGGAATCGAGGATCGGGAGCTGATACTCGGATTACGACGGCTCGCGAAGATTCTCGGTCACGTTCCTCAACGAAAGGAGATGGAAGAACAGGGTCCGTTCTCCGGGATGACGTACTACAACCATTTCGGTTCGTGGCAAAACGCCGTCGACGTCGCCGGATTCGACGCCGGTACCGAACGGAACGAGCCGACGATTCGTGCCCACTGTAACGTCTGTTGTCGTGCCCTCTCCCGACCGCTCGCTCGAATCGAGGCGAACGGAAAAATCACCTGCGGTAGCGAGTGTCGTGCCGTCTGTGGCGAAGCGACGATTCGGTTCGACACCGACGTTCTCGGTCGAACGGAATCGCGTGACGACACGTTCAGTCGATTGGCTGCACTGATAGACTCCGACACGATTTCCGTCCCGGACGTGCTATTGTACCTCCGACATTCGATAGATATCGTCCGCTCCGGATTCAATTCGGCGGTGCACGGGAACCACTACGTGACTGTAAACGGTGATTTGATCGAAGTCAAATCACAGGACTCGCCGAGACGATTCTTGGTACAAATCGATTCCGTCGACGAACTCGGAGACCGAATCGAAACAGTGCAGCGACGGTCGATTACGAGCTTCGACGGGACGAATCCGACGGAAGACGACCACGCGAACGCGACAAACGGGTGATACACGCTGTCCGTTCTGCGACCTGGGCGGCTTCTACAAGCGTCAGAAAATTTCTGATAGTCCCACACGGATTCGAACCGCGGTCGTTGCCCCCAGAAGGCAACAGGATTGGCCACTACCCCATGGGACTGTTATGCTTCAGCGATTCGGTTCGCTGAATCTGCATTCAACGGTAGCACAGTTCCGTATTTCAGTGTTTCGAACCCGACCGACCCTTGCATCCCGGTATCACGGTCACACATTCGGCTGCGAATCTATCCGTTCGGGGTCGAAAGCGCCGATATTAGCTCGATCTCGATGCGTTGTAACTGTTTGCTGACGGTTCCGGGGGCGACCGACAGTTCGTCGGCGATTTCCCGGTGCGTCGTCTCGCGGGGAATCTCGTAGTACCCCTTCCGAATTGCTACCGCCAACACCTCCCGTTGGCGGTCGGTGAGCGTCGCAATCGGGTCGGAAATCCGCGACGAATAATCGCCCATCCGTTCGAGTTCGATTCCGAAGTCGTCCGGAACGTCGCCGAGCGCTTCGCTCAAGGCCCGCTCCGTTCCGAGAAACGTCACTCGAACCCCGCGGCCGGTCGCGGTATCGACGAACTCGACCGGCCATTCGAGAACGATTTCGTGGTCGAAAAGCACCCCGAGCATCGCGTCCATGAGCGGGGCGGACTCGTAGTGGGTGTACGTGATCCCCTCGCTTCCGGACGGAACGTCGTAGTCTAGCACCTCCGGTGTCGCCTGTAACACCTCTCGTATCCGACCCGGTTTCCCACGAATCCGACTCAGTTCGGCGTACGTCCCGTCGCGAACCGGATTGATGTAGTACGTCAACTCGATGGAAACGTCCGGTGCGCGCGCCACTGCATCGTCTATCGGGTGAAGCTCCCCCTCGTCCCAGCGGACTATGACCGTTGCGTACCTCATGTTTTCGTGACCTCCGTGACGGACCGACGCCGGAGTGATAATCGACTATCGCCGGGCATCTTTAATAAATACCGGTGGCATGCTAGGAGATAGAGCAACGAATCTCCCGTTTGTACACGCAGCTACGATGACGACTACTATTCGATACGGGAGCGATATGCGGATTCTCGTGGTCGGCGGCGGCATCGCCGGGTTGACGCTTGCGGGCCTGCTGGAACAGCGCGGATTCTCACCCGACGTGGTGGAGAAATCGAGCAACTACGGCGGTCTCGGCTACACCCTTAGCCTGTGGCCCGCGGGGTCGAACATCCTGAAGGGTCTCGGCAAGTACGACGAACTCCTCGATAACGCGGACCAGTTCGAGGAGTACCACGTTCTCGACCACGACGGAACACAGCTACACGGCTACGACATGGGAAGCCTCGCCGACGAGTACGGCAAGACGTATCTCATCTGGCGACCGAATCTCGTCGACGTGTTGCAGGAAACCATCTCCGAGGAGAATCTCCAGATGGGAACGACCGTCAGCGAAATCGACCAACACGCGGACGAAGTTGACGTCACCTTCACCGACGGCACGACGGGCACCTACGACCTCGTCGTCGGCGCGGACGGTATCCACTCGAAGGTTCGGGACCTCGTGTTCGGCGAGGTGGAGTTGACGTATCACGACATGACCGGGTGGGCGTTCTGGGTCGACCCTTCGTTGGCGACATCGGGAGAAGTACGGGAGCACTGGGGCGCGGGACGGTTCGCCGGTCTGTACCCGACGGAGGACAAGTTGGCGTGTTTCCTCGCCACGACTGCGCCCGAAGGAACGCCCGACCCCGTGGACGAGCGTCTCAACCGCATTCGTGAGACGTTCGACGACATGGGCGGGTTGGTCCCGGACATCCTCGACGAGATGGACGACCCGGCGGAGATGTGGCACGACGACTTTTACGACCTGCACATGGACGAGTGGACGAAGGGCCGCGTCGTTCTCATCGGGGACGCCGGGCACGCGATACTGCCGACCGGCGGTGTCGGCGCGTCGATGGCGATGGAATCGGCGGCCGTCCTCGCGGACGAACTGACCCGAACCGATTCGAAGTACCTCGAACAGGGACTCGAACACTACGTCTCCCGTCGCCGTGACCGGGTCGATACGGTGCAGAAGAAATCGCGTCGGCTCGGCTCGTTCGTCATGGTCCAAAACCACCTGCTCGCGGGACTCCGCGACAAGAGCGTCAAGTTCTACTCCCAAGAGCGGATGGAGGAGTACTTCCGGGACTTCCTTTCGAGCGAAATCTGAGATGACACCGTAACCGTGCACAAACCAGCACGTATTTCAGTCCCAATTACGCATGTTTGTGTATGTACATCGGACGCTTCATCGTCGTCGGTCCAGACGTCGGCGCCTACCGAGTTTCCTCGCGATCGTTCCCCAACCGAAAAGCGGCCGCTCACGGTGAGACCGTCACCGTCGGCCCGACCGAGGACGCACCGGAGACGGACAACCCTTACATCGCCTACAACTGCGCCCGCGTCGTCGGCGACACGGCGGTCATCGGCAACGGCTCGCAAGTGGACTCCATCGCCGAGAAGATAGAACTCGGATACCCCGCGCGTGACGCCCTCGCGGAGTGTCTTCTCGCGCTCGACTACGAAAAGGACGACTACGACACGCCGAGAATCGCGGGCACCGTCGGCGAGAAATCCTACATCGGCATCGTCCGCCGCGACGCCCTGCTCGTGACGGAGGTCACGGAACCGACGCTCGTGGCGACCTACGAGAAGGACACGCCCGAGGCCTTCGACTTCGATGCCGCGGTCGCCGAAACCGCGGCGAGTGCGGCCTACGACCTCGATTTCGAACACCCCGTCTGCGGCGTCGGCGTCGCTCGAAACGACGAAAACGACTTCTCCCTCGCGGTCGAGAACGGGAATTAAGGCTTTCCCGAACGTATCGACCGATATGAAAGTCGGTATCATCTCGGACGTTCACTCGAACCGCGTCGCGCTCGATGCCGTTCTCGACGACATGCCGCCCGTCGAGGAACTCCTCTGTGCGGGCGATGTGGTCGGCTACAACCCGTGGCCGAGCGAGTGCGTCGGCGGTCTCCGCGACCGCGTTTCGGCGAGCGTGATGGGAAATCACGACCGGGCGGTCGTCACCGGCACCGCCTTCCGATTCAACAGCATGGCGGCCGCGGGCGTCGAGCACGCCCGCGACGAACTCAACGACGTCCAAATCGACTGGCTCTCTCACCGCCCGGATTCGCGTCTCGCGTGCGATGACCGGGTCAAAATCGTCCACGGTCACCCCGACGACCCCGACCACTACACCTACCCCGATGAGTTCGACGCCGACCTGCTGGGTAACGAGGACGTCCTCGTCATGGGTCACACGCACGTCCAACACCACGAAGCGTACGACGAGGGCCTCGTGATGAACCCCGGAAGCGTCGGCCAACCGAGGGACGGCGACCCTCGCGCCGCCTACGCGATTCTCGACCTCGACGATATGAGCGTCGAGGAGCGACGCGTGGAGTACGACATCGAAGCGGTGCAGGAGGCGGTACGGGAGGCGGGACTGCCGGACAAAATCGGCGCGCGATTGGTGAAGGGGCGGTAGGGCCGGAGAGACGTTTCGACCCTCGGCTCGCCTCCGACGATACCCTCGGCTCGCTACGACCGTCGCGTCGAAAAAATCGTTTGAAACTAGAAATCGCTCGGAAACGCGCTTACTCTATCTTCTCGTACTGCTCTGCGAGTTTGTCCGCCGCTTCGCCGAGCTGTTCGCGCTCGAACTCGGTGAGGTCCCACTCGACGACTTCTTCGACGCCGTTCGCGCCGAGTTTGACGGGGACGCCGAGCGCGACGCCTTCGTGGCCGTACTCGCCTTCGAGTTTGATGGAGCCGGGGAGCACTTCGCCCGTGTCGCGGATGACGGCCTCGACCATGTGGCCGACGCCCGTTGCCGGACCCCACTGGGTCGCGCCCTTCTTCTCGATGACGTTCATCGCGCTCTCTTTGAGTTCGCCGAGGATTTCGTCCTTCTCGTCGTCCGAGAACTCGGGGTCCGCGCCGTCGATGCGGACCTTGGAGAAGACCGGAACCTGCGCGTCGCCGTGCTCGCCCATGATGGTCGCTTCGACGTTCTGGACCGGCGCGTCGAAGCGCTGGCTCAGCACGTAGCGGAACCGGGCGCTGTCGAGGCGGCCACCGAAGCCGATAACTTTCTCCCGTGCGCGGTCACCCGTCTCGTACAGGTGGCGGTTCAGGAGGTCGACGGGGTTCGACGTTGTGATCGTCACGAAGTCATCGTCGTTGTGCTCGGCGATGGAGGAGCCGATGTCCTCCATGATGGGCGCGTTGTCGCCCGCGAGGTCGATACGCGTCTGTCCCGGCTGGCGCGGGATTCCGGCGGTGATGACGACGACGTCGGACCCGGCGGTGTCCTCGTAGGTGCCCTGTCGGACGACCGTGTTCGAGTCGTAGGCGGCCCCGTGGTTCACGTCGGCGGCCTGCCCGACCGTCTTGTCTTCCATGTCCGGTATGTCCACGAAAACGAGTTCGTCAGCCACATCACGCAGTGCGATGTTGTAGCCTGCGGCGGCCCCGACAGTGCCTGCCGCACCGACTACGCTTACTTTCACCATGTCACCTAAAAGACGCCCTGCTATTTGGTTAAATCCTCCGGAAGCCTGTGCTCTCTCCCGGATTGCCGCTTCATCCGTGACCTTTGTTCGACAGTTTGCCGGTTCGTTCCACCCGAAACGAAGGGGTTACGGCGCGACGCCGACGGTCAGCAGGGTGCCGAACTCGCGGTAGCGTTCGACCATCGCCTCGCGCGTCTCCCAGCTATCCGTCGGAAACGCGTCTTCCGCGGGTATCTCCGTTTCGCGGTCCGGTACGTGGTTCTGTTCGGCGACGTACAACCCCGCCTCGCGGAACGCGTCACGGTACTCCTCGCGGCTCCAGCGCGTCATCTCGACCGAAATAGAGTCCTGCCACGCGTGGGAGTGGACGTTCTCCTCGTAGTAGTTCACGGCGCAGAAGAACGTGCCGCCGGGGCGAAGTATCCGCCGCACCTCCCGAAGCGTCTCGTGGGGGTCGTTCGCGTAGTAGAACGCTTCCATCGTGAACACGTGGTCGATGCTGTCGTCGGCGAACGGCAGGTGGTCGAAGTCGCCGACGAGGTACGAAACGTTCGAGTCGTCGGTGTAGTTCTGCGCGTTGCGCGCCATCTCGGGCGAACCGTCGAGTCCGTACACCCGTCCCGCTCCCTTCGTATCGCGCACGGCACGTCCGGCGTATCCGCTTCCGCATCCCAAATCGAGAACCGTGTCGCCGTCTTCGACCGGCATCCGGGCGAGCACGTGTTTCGCCGTGTGCCAGTGTCGCTCTTCCATTCCCTTGTCGCGGCCATCCGCCGCCCAGTCGTCGAACTCCTCGCGGACGCTCATGCACGATGGAACGGCCGTCCCCGACAAAACCCGTTCGGAACGCACAGGGCTTTATTTCTCGACCCCTTCTCGGGGATATGGTCGGTTCGAGAAAACGATTCGCCCTCGCCGATACGGCCCAGCAGGTGCTCGGCGGCTTCCTCCTCGCTGGCCCGTTCGTCGTCACGCAGGAGGTCTGGGACATCGCTGGAAACATGTCCACCGTCCACGCGCTTGCGACGGTCTGTATCGTCTTCGGAATCGGGTACGGCGCGCTCTACAAGGCGGACCACGAGCGCGACCCCGACCGCGAGGCGGACGTGGCCGGAGTCCCGACCCGCTTCATCTCGTTGATGGTGGTCTCCTTCGGTTCCGTCGCCATCCTCGCCGTGGTGTTCGCCGCGCCGGAGACGTTCCTTCACGACGGTCTGTTCGACGGCCACACGTCCGGGCAGGCGCTCTTCACGACGGTCAAGGCCGTCAGCGTGGGGTCCGTCTTCAGCGTCGTCGGCGCGGCCACCGCCGACAGCGTGTTCTGACGGACCCCCTCGTTCGGAAGCAAACCGCGACCGCTTATGACATAATTGTATTAATAAATAATATCATCAATGTAGGATGGTAGCATATCCTTCGATGGCAAAATCACGATTATCGTTCGAAGCACGGCTGCGCCTCGCTATCGGCGGATTGTTGCTGTTGGTTTTCGGCGCCTTCATGTCGCTCGGCCCGCTGGACTCCCTGCTGTTCGGCGGGTTGACCGCCTTCGCTGGCGTTGCGTTCGTGGTGGTTTCGTACAAGGGCCGAACTATCCAGTCGTTCCTTTGAGATAGTTCAACGTACGGATAGTACGTCGGTAGTATCAACGTTCATCTCTGAATGGTCGTGACTAAACGGTTCGTCCCGGCCGGTAGAACGGCCGCGTCTCCCTCGGACGTGTTCGGTGCTAACGCGGTGTTCCGACCCGCATTCCCGTATATTTTAAGTCGCTTCCGCTAGTTACCGGATGATATGGATTACCAACTCGATATAGAGAACACGCCGAATTCGATACCGGGCGGCACCGGCGTCCTCCTTTTACATCCGAGCACGGGAGAAACCGACCGAATCGACACCGACTTTTTGAAAACGGACACCGACCGCTTCCTCGTCATTTCGACACGGACGACGGCCCGCGAGGTAAAACAGAAACTCGACCACTACGACGTAGACGAGAACAAGGCCGACATCCTCGACACGTTGAGCATCGAACGCGGCTACTCCCGCCGAAGCACGAACGACGTTCACTACGTCTCCGCCCCTGACGACCTCGAAGGCATCCTCTCGGTTACCGAGCAGTTTCTGACGAAGACCGACGGCAAACGCCGCATCAGCTTCGACTCCATCACCGAGATGGCTTACTACGCGGACGAACAGCGGGTGTACAACACCGTCGAGCAGGTGCTCGAACTGCTCGAAGAACACGATGCGGTCGGACTGTTCCACCTCTCGAAGGGGGTTCACGACGAAGTGCAGATAGAGCGATTCCTCGGTCTGTTCGACGCCGTGGTAGACTTGGACCGGGACGGCAACGTCGATACCGATTTCTCGAAACTGGACTGAAACATCAGTCGGTTTCAGCGACGCCCGCCGAAGGTGTACCGTTTCCACCCGAAACGGTGCCCTTCTCGATAGCGGCGGCGATGCCGACCGTTATCCCGGCGTAGCCGACGCCGATGAACAACGCGCCGACCGCTGACCCGACGAGTCCGCCGACTGCCCTCGTGTATGGGGTCCATACTTCCCGACCCGACCCGCGCGACGAAAACACTACGGGGAGCCAACGCTTTTGCTGACCGACGCCGTACTTCCCGAAAATGGGGGGAACGAGTGACTATCGTATCGCTGTGGCGGTGGCCGACCCCGAGAACGCCGCCCAGTTGACCCGAACCGCGGTCGATATCGCACGCGAACGGGACGGTGACGTCCTCGTCTTGCGGGTTCTCGTGACCGAGCGCCAGTCGCCCTTCGCACTCTACACCGACGAGGTGATAATCCGCGAGTTCGGCGGCGAAGAACAGGAAATCCTCGACCGAGTTGTCGAAACCGCACAGGGAGCAGTTCCCGTGAGCGGGCAGTTGCTCGTCTCGTACGACGTCGCCCGCGCGCTCACGAACGCCGTCGTCGAGTTCGACTGTGACGCCCTCGTCGTCGGGTGGCAGGCGCGCGAACACCCGAGCGAAATCGTCCTCGGAAGCAACATCGACCGCATCGTGGCGCGCGCACCGTGCGACGTTCTCGTGGAGAAGATCGGCCCGGCGGAGACGGCGGACACCATTCTCGTCCCCGTCGCCGAGGGTCCCCACGCGGAACTCGCGGCGGACGTCGCCCGCGCGATTGCGCTGGCGAACGATTCCGAAATCAACCTACTTCGGGTGGGTGAGGACGACGCCACCACCGAACGGCTGCTCGCCAGCATCGCGGCTCGCGTTGCTCCCGCGACCGTCGAACAGGAGGTCCGAAGCGGCTCCGTCACCGAAACCGTCGTTGAGCGAGCGTCCGACCACGACATCACAGTCCTCGGTTCGACCCGACAGGGGATGCTCCGACGACAACTCGTCGGGTCGGTCCCACAAGCGGTCGGACGGCGCGCGGATACGACCGTCATCATCACTCGTCGAGAGGTCGGAATTCGACCGCGGCTCACGCGATTCGTTCGGGAAACGCTGTGAGCGTGGCAATCAGATGGTCGCCAGTCCGAGGACCGACAGCGCCCCCGACAGCAGGTCGCCGTACCCGACCGCGATGAGCATCCCGAGGAACATCGGAACGATGAACGGAATTCCCGGCGACACCCACACTTCGTCTTTCGTCACCAGCACGTCCAGTCCCTCGCGGAGTTGTGTCGGCGTCGTCCCGTAGGCACCGTGGTCGATGCTGTCGAGGAACTGTGCGGCCCCCCACGGGTCCTCGTACCCCGTCGATTCCGTCGCCGACCGTTGTTCGACGACCGCCCCGCCGTCCGTCACCATCCCGTCCGTCGGCGGGTTCGGCGCTTCGGGCAGGCTTTCCGGGTCGCGAAGGTCGGTTGCTCGCTCTCGAAGTTCGGCCAGCGTCGTCCCTCGCCACCGGAAATACATCCGAAGCGCGTCCAAATCCACGCCGTTGCGGGCCACCCCGTCGGGAGTTTCGAGCAGTCGCCCGTGGGCCAACGGAACGGCGTCCCAGTCGATGACTCGGCCGACGAACATCACCGACGAAATCCGCCCGGCGAGGAGGTTCCGCACCAACAGTGCGGCGGGATAGAGCGCACCGAGCAGGACCGTGTTGGTCAGAATCGTCAGCGAGAACACGCCCAGAACGGTACCCTGCATCGGTAACGCCCACTCCCCGAGGTGATAGGTCGGATAGGACGGGAACAGGAGGGCGATGACGAGAAACGCCTTCGCGTCCGCGCCGCCGAACGCCCGGAACCACCAGAAGGCGATGACGAGCGGCGCGACGAACCCGAGACTCACCGCGACGTGAAAGAGGAACAACTTGCGCTGCAGCGGCGGTGCCCCCATCGCGGTCACGCCGTCCCAAACGAGCAGAACGACGGCGAGCGCCGCCAGCGGATACCACGTCTTGTTTGGTACTCGCCGAGTCTTCACGTCACGCCACGCGGCCCATCCGAAGACGGGCAGGGCAAGCAGTCGGAGGAGGTCGGGAATCGAAGTATGCACCAACCGGTAGCCCTCGGTGAGATGTTTTAGCTGTTGCGATATATGTGGTGGAAATTGGAAGTTTTACATAAATTTTATTTTGAACCTATGTCTTCACAGAAGATATGAGTACGCAGGAAGTCGCCCTCGTGAAGATACGAGGCGCTACCTTCATCCCGTCAGCGTGGATTTCGCGTCCCCTCGACGGAGACGGAACGCTCGAATACAAGGGCGATGCCCGCGAGTTTACGCCCCACGCCGTCAACACCGGTCGCTGTCGCGTCGAACAGGAAGCGGTCGTCGATTTCACGGACGACAGTCTCGTCTCCTACGCCGACACCGGTACGTCGGTCGAACGAATCACACATCCCGACGGAACCGTGGACCGTCGTCGCGGCAAAGCATCGCGGGACGGTATCGTCTGTACCGATCCGCTCTGGCACGACGAATACGTCGACTTCGACATGCACGCGAGCGCGAGCAACCCGCTGTCGCCGCACGCGGACCCGGTTGACTACCACCTCGAAGCCACCGTGTGGCGCGACGGAACGGTGGATATCCGCGGCCGCCACGACGGTTTCCCGTGTTTCGAGTTTTACGTCCAGACGGATTTCGGCGACTTCCGGCCGCTGTACCGTCACGACTTCCGTGAAACCGGCGACGAACCGCTCGCGTTGGCCGGGCCGATGGACTACGAGTTCGAGCGAAGCCTCTGAGCGACTGGCTCTTTCGCGAGGATAGATCGGCGAACGCGCCGCTTTTCGGCGTGTAGAAAACCCCTAAAACCCCAGACTCGCTTATATAACGCGGTTCTGCAGGTAGTCGAGGTGCTTGGCGTTGTAGACGATTTTAACCTCGTCCGTCGCCGCGCTACCGATGCAGGTGAGGCGGACGTTCTTCTCGTCCACTTCCTCGTCGCTGAGGATCTGCTGCATGTCCATGTCGATTTCGCCTTCCTTGACGATGGCGGCGCAGTTCGCGCAGGCACCCGCGCGGCACGAGAAGGGCCAGTCGTAGCCCTGTGCCTCGGCGGATTCGAGGATGTATTCGCCTTCGTTGACATCGAGCGAGCCGTAGTCTTCGCTGTCGAAACCGGCGTCTTCGGCCTTCTCGAACAGGTCGTCGTCGTCAATATCCCAGCCCTGATCGTCCAGCACTTCGTAGTTGAGGTATTCTACGGTAGGCATCACTCGGGGCTTCGTCCGGAGGATGGTTAGTAGTTGTTGTTTCGTCCGCCTATAGTGATAAATCGGGAACGATTCGGCCTGCTGACCGAGAGTAGCGTCGTTAGGCGGGTGAAAGCGGGACGAAGGCGAACAGGAGATACGACGCCACGGCGGAGATAGAGGGCGTCAGAATCCAGAGAACGATGACGCGGCCGGTCGTGGACGGGTCGAATAGGTCCCTCGCTTTCAAGGTCTGTGGCTCTTCCTCGCCGATTTTCGCCACTTCCTCTTGTTCCTCCGGGAGGACGTTAACCGCCATTTCCGAGTGCTTTTCCCCGTCGTCGCCGCGGACCGCGGCGGCGGCCGCATCGGAGATTCGAACGGTTCGCGTCGCCCGTCCCCATCCGAGTCCGACGATGCACATCGTCGCACTCACCGCGAGACTGGCGGGGATACCGAGCGCGGAGAGGAACGTGATGAGACTCGCGCTGACGACCTCGACGATGAGCGCCGCCAACAGGGGCAGGTCCGTCAGGTCGTTTCCGACGGTATCGAGCGTTCGGCGGGCGATGGTGAACGCCCCGAGTGCGATAGCGACGCCCGCGAGCAGGACGCCTTCGCTTCCCGTAATCACGTCGCTTCCGACGAGCGGCGCGACCGCGTTGGCGACGTTCGACGCACCCGCCGAGAAGGCCATGTAACAGCCGATACCGACGACGAGAAGGGTGACCAAGACTTCTTTCGCCGACGCGTTCGCGGAGACGGTCGGGTACGGCACCGAACCGACGCGATCAAACTCGAACAGCGGCCCTTCCGACTGTTCGAGATGGAACCACACGTCGAGATACGGGTAGAGATACCGTCCGACGACGGCACAAATCCAGAAGGCGGTGATGGGCGCGAGGAGCCACGCCGAGACGATTCGAAACATGACCGCTTCATCGAGGGTTCCCGTTGCCACCCCGAGTCCCGCGATTGCGCCGACGGCCGTCATCGAGGTGGAGGCGGGCACGCCGAACAGGTTCGAGATGAGCAGCGCTAATCCGACGAAAAAGAGGACGCCGACGCTGGCGGCGAGCGTGAACTGCGAACTCGGGACGATCTCCCCGCCCATCGTTTTGATAACGTTCCGACCGACCGTCCACCCGCCGAGGAGCGCAAAGGCCGTCATCAACCCGGCCGCACCGAGTTTGGAGACGGTGTTACTCCCGACCGCGGGACCGAACGCGACGCCGGTCGAAGAACCGCCGATATTGAAACCGACAAATACTGCCACGGCCAGACCGACGAGGAGCAAAATCGCGACCATACACGTACATTCGTCTGAACGTCTTAAACGGTACCGACTCGTTGGGTTTAGACACCACCCCGCCTAAAGCAGAGTATGTTCCCGACGTTCGAAGTCGTCCCGGCGGTGGATATGCAGGATGGCGAAGTCGTTCAGCTCGTTCAGGGCGAGAAAGGCACGGAAACGACCTACGGCGACCCCGTGGACGCCGCGGAAAAATGGGTCGAGGGTGGCGCGGAAACCCTCCACCTCGTCGATTTGGACGGCGCGTTCGACGGCGAGCGAAAGAACGCGGCCGCCGTCGAATCGATTTTGGAGGCGGTCGACGTCGAGGTGCAACTCGGCGGCGGCATTCGCACCGCCACCGATGCCACCGACCTCCTGTCGCGCGGTATCGACCGCGTTATCCTCGGCACCGCCGCGATAGAAAATCCGGATATCGTCGCCGAAATCAGCGAGGAATACCCCGGCTCGGTTATGGTGAGTCTCGACGCAAAAGACGGCGACGTCCTCGTCTCGGGGTGGACGGAATCGACCGGACTCGACCCGGCCGAGGCCGCGGCCAGATACGAGGAACTAGGCGCTGGCGCTATCCTGTTCACCGACGTCGACGTGGAGGGTCGGATGGAAGGTGTTCAGACGGGTCCCGTTCGGCGAGTCGCCGAGGCAGTCCAAATACCGGTCGTGGCGAGCGGCGGTGTCGCGTCCGTGGACGACGTTCGGACGCTCCGGGATGCGGGCGCGAGCGCCGTGGTCGTCGGGAGTGCGCTCTATCAGGGCGCGTTCTCGCTGTCGGAGGCAGTGGACGCGCTCGATTAGCGGGTCTGTCCGGCGAGGTGACCGAGCACGTCCGGCGTATCGCCGAGTCGGGGGTCTACGATGGCGTAGGCCCCGAGAGCGGCCATGGGCGCGCCGATGACGAGACCGGGTGCCGTCCCGGAGAGGAGGACCCCGATGGCGACCAACAGGACGCTGAGCATATCTCGTTTTAACACATGTTCTCTTTAGAGCGCGGGGTAAATATAACTGCGTCAGACACCTGTCTAGCTTCCCGACCGGAACCACCCTGTAGCTCCCCGAACGGAACCACCTTGTAGCTCCGGCCGAATTACCCCGATATGAGCGACCGCACCGCCGCCGTGACGCGCGAGACGGCGGAGACGACCATCGAGGTGACGCTCGACGTGGACGGCGACGGCGAGTCCACCGTCGAGACGGGTATCGGATTTTTCGATCACATGCTGGACAGTTTCGCCCGCCACGGCCTGTTCGACCTGACGGTCAGGGCCGACGGCGACCTGCACATCGACGACCACCACACCGTCGAGGACGTGGCCATCACCCTCGGCGAGGCGTTCGACGAGGCCCTCGGCGACCGCCGGGCCATCCACCGATTCGCCGACCGAAAGGTGCCGCTGGACGAGGCCGTCGGCGACATCGTGGTGGACGTGAGCGGCCGCCCCCTCTTCCGCTTCGACGGCGAGTTCTCACAGGAGCGCGTCGGCGACATGACCAGCCACATGGCGAAACACTTCCTCCGCTCGCTGACGATGAACGCCGGACTGACGCTTCACGCGGGCGTGGTCGGCGAGAACGCCCACCACGAAATCGAGGCGCTGTTCAAGGCCACCGCGCGGGCGCTGGACGACGCGACGCGAATCGACGACCGGCGAAGCGACGTGGCGAGCACGAAAGAGAGTTTGTAACGATAGTCGAAATTCGACACGTCGTTCCATCGACTGTCGAACCCTCTCCTATCTATTTTACTAATTCCCAGACCTGAACGCTGTCCCCGTCCGCGAGCGGTTCTCCGTCGAATCCACCCGAAACCGACCATCGGTCGAACGGGGAGTGGCGTGCGAGCAACTCTATCTGTTGTGGGGGGAGATGTGAGAGGACGAACTCGTCGCGGCTCAGGACTTTTCCGTCCGAGTCCACCAACTCCTGTTCCGTACGATACGTCTGCTTCACTTGGTCCGCGATGGTCGCTCGGGAACGTCCTCTGAGTTGCGTCCCTTCGTAGTCCACTTCCCGAACCTCCTGCCACTCGCCGAACGATTCGGCGATGGTGTCGTACCGCGGAACGTACACGTCGAACAGGAGGCGGCCGCCGGAATCGAGGACGCCGTAAAGGGCTTCGAGCGCCGCGAGTTGGTCGTTGACTCCGCGAAGATTACAGAACGAATTGTACGGGACCATCGCCAGTGAGTAGGTTCGGTCAGCGCCGATAGACCGTAGGTCGGCTTCCCAAACCGTCGGCTCTACGTCCTCAACGGTAGCCTTTTCGCGGAGGATGTCAAGCATCGCGGGTGAGATGTCGAACCCGTCAGCATCGACACCTCGGCGAAGAAGTTCGAGGTAGAGCCGTCCCGCCCCGCAAGCACCTTCAAGTACCGGTCCGTCCGCGCCCATCGCCGCGTCGAGATAGAATGATTTGTCGCCGACACCACCGTATTCGTGAGACGCATCGTAAAAGGCCGCTAACTCGTCCGAAAATCGGTTGACATCGTTCATATCCGTCGTTACTCTATTCGTGTCAGAATTGTTTTCGGATATGTTCACCTTCTCACCTAAATGTCAACCCGCCGAAACACGCCCGGATAGTCCAGTACCACGCCGTCGGAATCGACGGGGAGGTCCGCGGTGAATCCGCTCTCCAAACTCTCGTATCGGAACACACCGCCGTCGGAATCCAGCGGTTCGAGGCAGGTGTATCGCTGTTCGACCGCCGTCGTCGTCATCGCGGGGACGTCGAGGTACACGACGGAAATCCTCGCCGTCTCCCCGGACGCAAAATCGAGTCGGCGAATCGGAACCGTGTTCGTGAGCGGCGTGACCGAGATATCCACGTCTCGGCATCCCGCGAGGTCTGCCGCGGGAACCCCGTTTTCCGTCCAGTTGCCGTCCCCGTCGTGTTCGAGTTTTATTCCGTCGCCGACGTCGAGTGGGTCGATTTCGACTCGCCGAACCGTCCCCGTTCCGTCACACGCCACGCGATAGCGAACCCGGAATGGCACTGCCGTCCCTTCGTTTTCCGCGATTCCGACCACCGTTCCGTCGGCGCCGAGTTCCTTCCCGAACTCGACCGTGAGGTGCTCGCTTCCGACGGCATCTACCGGTTCCCAAACGACGTGTCGTTCCATGGTGTTCCGTCGAAGGCCGACCGCATGAACCCTCCTGCCTCGACCGAACCCCAACAGGACTAAACCGTCGGGCACGTCTATCCGACAAAGATGTTCGACAGAATTATGCAGAAGTTCGAGGGCAGTCCGAGCCAACAACAGGTCATCAGACTCCTCCTCGAACGCGGGTTCTCGGTCAGCGACGAGGGACGCGTCGTCTCCGGGAGCATCGAGATTCCCAATACGCAGATCGCCCGCGAAATAGGTGTGGACCGGCGGGTGGTCGATTCGACCACGGACGCGATTCTGAAGGACGAGGAACTGCGTCGCATCTTCCAGAACATCTCCTCGATTCCGAGCCTGATGGATTTGGCCCCTGTCCTCGACCTGTCCGTTCTAACCGTCGAAGTGCGGGACGCGGACGTTCCGGGCATCGTGGCGACCGTCACGTCGCTGTTGGCGGACAACGACATCTCCATCCGCCAAACCATCAGCGAGGACCCGGAGTTCACCGACGACCCGCGGCTCTACCTCGTTACGGACGAGGACGTACCGGGCGACGTGCTCAACGAACTGAAGAACTTGGAGTTCGTTCACCGTATCCAAATCAGTTGAATCTCCCCTCGTTCTCCCGTCGCGGCGAATCCGCGCCTTTTCGGTGCTGCCCGTCGAACTCCCGAGCGATGGGTGGCACGACGTATCGAACCGTGGCCGGTCGGGGCGAGTCGGCGTTCGAAGTTCGCGGTTCGGAGTTCATCGGGTACGTCGCGCCCGCGGAGAGCGTCGACGCGGCCGAGTCGTTTATCGCCGAAATCGAGGACCTGCACGAGGATGCGACCCACAACGTGCCCGCCTACCGCGTGCAGAGCGGTCGAACCGTCCCGGACGCCGCGGACGCCGGAAACCCCGACGTCGGCGGGTTCGTCCGAGAATGGTCGAGCGACGACGGCGAACCGACGAGCAGCGCGGGGAAACCCGCGCTGAACGTCCTCCAGCAGCGCGACATCGAGAACGCCGTCGCCGTCGTCACGCGGTACTACGGCGGAACGAACCTCGGGGTCGGCGGCCTCGTCCGGGCGTACTCCCGCGCGGTCAAGGAAGCGGTGGACGAGGCGGGCGTCGTCGAGGAACGGCCGCACCGACGACTCGCCATCGCCGTCGAATACGACGACTCGGGGACCGTCAGGGGGATTCTGGAGAGCGAAGGTGTCGAGTTCGACGCCGACTACGGCGAAACCGTCGGCTTTTCGGTTCGCGTACCGGTCGAGGAAACCGACGCGCTGTGCGACCGACTTCGGAGCGCGACAAGCGGCCGGGCCGATATCGAAGACGGATGAGCCGCGCGTTCAGAAAACCGCTTGGACGGCGGTGAAGACGCCGTATCCGACGCCGAGCGCGAGCGCCAACGAGAGCACCCACGCGAGGACGGTGTAAATCATCTTTTTGCCGCTGACGCCGCCACCGCTCGCGGCGTAGCCGCTGCCGATGATGGTGCTCACGATGATTTCGTTGAACGAGACGGGGATGCCGAAGAAGACGGCGCTCTGTGCGATGGCGAATGCCGGGATGAGCGCGGCGATGGACCGGCGCGGTCCGAGCGCCGAGTAGTCCTGTGCGAGCGCCTTTATCATCCGCGGTGCACCCGTCCACGACCCGGCGAGCAGGCCGAGGCCGCCGCCGACGAGCACCGGAACCACGGGTATCGAATAGGGGTCCAACAGCGGGAGCAGCGGCCCGATTGCGAGACCGACCTGACTCCCACCGGCCGAGAACGCCACGAGTCCGCCGAGCGCGAGCAGAAACCGACGCTGACCGCGGCTCATGTCGGCGACGAGTTCCCGCCTGAGCGCGACGCCGACCAGACCGGCCAGGACGAGCGAGGTGACGACGACGCCGAGGTCGAGACCGGCGACGGCGGGAAGCGACAGATGCCTGCCGACGCTCTGTGCGATGGAGGCGCTTTGATGGGGCGGCCCGAGGAAGACGAACCCGACGTTGGCGATGATGAGGCCGACGAGCGCGCCGAGAAGTGGAATCGAGGTTTCCTCCGCCACGTCGTCGCGCCGGAGCACGCGAGCGGTCGCGTAGGCGATGCCGCCGCCCACGAACGGTGTGAGTATCCAGAGGGACACTATCTGCTGATATTTCGGCCACGCGGGGGTTCCACCGAGCGCCAACCCGACGCCGACGATGGCCCCCGTTACGGTGAACGCCGTGGCGATGGGATACCCCGTGAACACGCCGATTGCCACCAGTATCGCCGCCGTGAGGAGTCCCGTGGTCGCGGCGAGGGGCGACAGTTGGACGCCGTGAATCAGCTCCCGTCCCACCGCTTGCGAGACGTTCGCGCCTTGGAGCGCCGCCCCTAAAAATCCGAGAATGCCCACGAGAAACCCCGCACGCATCACCGAGAGGGCGTTCGCACCCACGGCTGGGGCGAACGGAGTTGACCCACTCGACCCCGCGCCGATGGCCCACGCCATGAACAGACTCGCGACCCCGGCGATAATCACCGTCAGCAACCCTCCAGCCATATCTATCCGGTATACCGTCTCACGCCAATAGTGTACCGACTCGAAAGCAACCGACTGGTCACGTCCTGTCGGCGCGCGGACCGCCGCTCCGTTTCGGCGGTTCCACGCCTTCTGCCGCTTCGACCGTCTCGGTTTCCTTCTCCGTCTCGACGTGCCAGCGGTCTATTTCGTCCTCGTAGGACGTGAGCGACTCCGACACTTCTCCTTTCAACTCGTCGTCGTTGACGTTCACTTCGAAGATGAACCCCTCCTCGCCGTCCTCCATCCGACTCGTCTGCTGGATGTTGGCACTAACGAGTTCGTTGTCGAAGTAGTACGGCGCGAGTTGCGTCATCACCTTCTGATACACCGTGTCCTCGACCTTCCTGATGGCCTTCCGCCCCGCCGAGTCGGCGGCCCGAGCGACGTAGTTCACCGAGTCCTGCCACCTGTCTACGGCGCCTTCGGTGTCGTCTTCTTCCAGTTTCTCGTACGATTCGGTCAGTTTTTCGCCCGCTGTTCGGAGGTCGTCGTCGGGGGATTCGCCCGCCTGCTCGCCTTTCCCTTCGCTGACGTGGGCCTGTTCCGCGGTCTTCTCGGCCACGTCTTCGCCGAGCCGTTCGTGCGATTTCGGCCGCCATTCGTCCCACTCCTCGAACGCGTTGCCCGACACGTTCGCCTCACGGAGCGCTTGCGTGATGCGCTCTCCGTGCTCGACGATATCTCCCCAGCTACCTCGAAGTTTGAAGCCAGAGATGCTCTCTTCCATTCGATTACTCGCTCGTAAGTTCCACAGGGTTTTATCTTTTATCGCTAATATCCGTGACAGCGGCTCTCATGCGCCTTTTCTCGGGGTTACCGTTTCGAGCGTAGAATTATTCGTCTCCGATGTTTCCGTACGTTACCCGCTCCGCGAACGCGTTCAGTCGGTCTTTCGCGCGCCCGAGCAGTTCGACGTGTCCGCTCACCGACCGCATCTCGTCCTCGGACACCTCGATTCGGTCGTCGCCGTAGATGTCGCGCGTCTCACCGTCACCGGTCGCGTCGACGACGGTCGAAAGACCGCATCGACCACACGCTTCCGTCCGTTTGCCACCCATGTTACGGCGTACGGACGCATCCATGTTATGTGTTACCCTGAAATACTAGCCCCCGCTCTCACCGTGTTCCCTTTCGAAGGACGGCTTTGTAGAATCCCTCCCTCGGTTGCACCTCGGCGACGCGCCACGGCGTTCCGACGGTTACGTCCCGCAGTCGCTCGGGCGAAAAGAGGACGAAGTGGAGGGTTCGTCCGACCTCCCGTTCGCCGTCCCGGTCGTACTCGAAGTGAAACGTTCGGTGGGCGATTCCCCGGCGCGGATCGGACCTGTAGCCGAGCAGGTCGTCCGGAGCGAGGTCCGTCGGGTCGTAGTTGTCGACGACGGCGACGCCCTCCTCGTCCGTAATTCGAGCGAGTTCCGAGAGGAGTCGACGTACCCCGGCGAGGGAGTGTGCGAGCCCGAGTTGGGTCCCGCTCAGGAGGGCGGAACGGAACCCGTCCGGCCGGAAATCCATCTCGAACATGTCCATCACGCGAACGTCCTCGACGCCGCGGTTACGGGTGGCTTCGACTGCGCCCGGACTCACGTCGATGGCGACGACTTCGCCTCGCTCTTGGAGAAACTCGGCGTGCTGTCCCGAGCCACAGCCGATATCGACGATGGGTGGTTCGAGCGACGCGAGGAGGGTTCGCCACTCGTCACGCCAGTCCTCCCGTGAGGTGAAGTAGTGCCCTTCGACATTTCCGTCCCGCGTCTCCGCGCCGTCCCGGTACACGCAGTCACCGCGCAGTCCGCCGCGCTGGTAGTCGAGTATCGCTCGACCGAGTGGGTCCGTCTCCATCACACTCTGTCACAGTGTTTCAAATGTAATAAGATGATAACGAGGCTCGGTACCGACTCCCGTCCCAACAACGGATATTTATCGCTCGCTCACAACCGAATCAGTATGGATAGCGGTATCGAGTCTCACGACTCGGAACGACAATCGAACCCCGTCCCGGACTGGGACGACGAGTACGTAGACCGGGTGAGCGACCGACTCTTCGTCAACTACGACCTCGAAAAGGAGTACGCCACCCGCGGCGAATCGTTCACGCTCTACGGACGGCTGTTGATAGAGACGCAGAAGCAGTTTCTCCACCGCTCCATCAACTACGCCAACCACAGCGCCGAGGAACACCTGTTCGTCCGGCGCGCGGATTCGGTCCGCGTCAGCGACCTCGAAGCCCTCGTCGACCTCGGCCACGAACTCGCCGACGACTGGATAGAGGCCGACGAGGAACACTTCGGAACGACGTTCACCTTCGTCGTCATCGCCCCCGACGTTCCGGCCGAAGTGGACGAGTTCGTCTCCGATTTCAGCGACCGAACGCTCCTCAAATACGGACTGCACGGTCAGTACGAGGTCAACCTCGCCGTCGTCTCCCCGGAGAACGAAACGCTCGTCGCCAGCGAGAACGCCGACGTCGGAAAGGCGTTCGCTCTCTGGCGACCGTTGGTGTCCGAAAAATCGGGATTGCTACACCGCGTCGTGCGACGACTCAAACCTTAGTCGTCCGATTCACCGCCGTCCGTCACCGGTGTGCCACCCGGTTCGCGCCGCGCCGACGTGATATTTTCGTATCCGATACGAACCAGCGAGAGCGCGAGGGCGATGAGTACCAAGGCGATTACCGTCTGTACCCCCGCGGACAGTGCGCTTCCGAGCGCCATATCCCCACCCTTGACGAACTTCTCCCAGATATTCTGATACAGCGCGAGGTACAGCAGGCCGAGGATGGTGACGAACGTCATCAGCGCCATCGGGACGCCCGTGCTGATGAGCTGCTTGCTCTTGTTCCAGTTCGCCAGCCAGACCGTCGCGGTCAGCAGCGCCAGCGCCGCGAGCAGTTGGTTCGCGCCGCCGAACAGCGGCCAGAGGTCCGACCACGTGCCGGACGCGACGAGCGCGTACGCAATTCCGCACTGGACGAACGCGTTGAAATACCGGTTCGACGCGACGCTCTGCACTTGCGTTTCGGGCGTCCCGACGATTTCTTCGAACATGTAGCGACCGAGGCGAAGCGCCGTGTCGGTCGAGGTGAGGAGGAAACTCACCATGACGAGCGCCATGAACGGACCGCCAAAGCTGGGGTCGATACCGAAGCTCGTGAGCATGATGCCGCCGCCCTGTGCGAAGTTGGGGAGCGCCTGGCCGACACCGCCGCCAGCCTTGGTGAAGCCGACCAGTGCGACGGTCGAGAGTGCGAGCGTTGCCAGAAGACCCTCGCCGAGCATACCACCGTAGCCGATGACTCGTGCGTCCGATTCCCGGTTGAGTTGCTTCGAGGTCGTCCCGGACGAGACGAGCGAGTGGAAGCCGCTGATGGTCCCGCACGCGATGGTGATGAACAACAGCGGGAAGAGGGGTTGGTCGGTGACGCCCATGAATCCGTTGTAGCCGGAAATGTTCACGGTGAGCGGTTCCGTCGGCGTGATCGCGCCGATACCGAGCCAGCCACCGACGGTTCCGACGATGACCGCCAACAGCGCGCCGCCGACGCCCGCGTACAGCAGGAACGACGACAGGTAGTCACGCGGTTGCAGGAGCGTCCACACCGGCAGGACGCTGGCGATGAACGCGTACACCAAAATGATGGGAACCCACGTTTCCGCCGCGAGTTCGATCGGGTACGCCTGCCCGACGAAGACGCTGGCGAACACGCCGATGACGAAGACGACGGTTCCCGGCCCGAAGGGTAGGTTGAGTTGGTACAGGTACACCCCGAACACGACGGCCAGCGCGATGTACAGGATGCTCGCCGTCGCGGCGCTCGGGTACGCCTCGAACACGACGCCGACGACGAACGCGAATACGCCGACGACGAGGATGATGGTCAGGAACGCGAACCACAGCAACATGTTCTTGCCGCGCTCGCCGACGTACTCCCCGATGATGTACCCGATGGACTTCCCCTCGTGACGGAGACTGCTCGACAACGCGATGAAGTCGTGGGTCGCGCCGAGGAGCGGATTCCCGATGGCGATCCACAACAACGCCGGAATCCAGCCCCAAATCACGCCCGCCGTTATCGGCCCGACGATTGGTGCGCCTCCTGCAATACTGGAATAGTGATGCCCTAACAACACGGGCTTCTTCGCGGGCACGTATTCCTGCCCGTCTTCGTATTTGTGCGCCGGTGTCTCCCGGCTGTCATCCAATTCTACGAACTGTGCGAGATATCGTGAATAGGTTAGATATCCTATGCTGAAAAGTACCAGTACGCCGAGTACTAGCCATATGATTGCAGTCGCCATGGTATTGTGCCTCATAACAAATGGATTGATGATGCACAATAAGTGTTCCTTTACTCTCGGCGGTGTGGTACGCCTCAAATCGTCGTTTTCGGAACGATGTATCGTTGGTTTTGACAGGTGAAATTTCGATTATTCGGCCGCCGCCGCTTCGACCTCGACGTTCAGTTCGTCCGCGACCTCTTCCAACAGCGTTCCTTTCACTTCCGACACCCGCGATTCGATAACCGCGACCACCGGTTCGTCGAACGACTCGCGGATGTGTTCGATTCGTTCACGTTCGGTCCGACAGCGGTCGCGGAGATACGTCGCGCCACGTCCCGTCTCGTCCTCGTCCGGTTCCGGCGTCACCTTATTGATGACGAGTCCCGACACGGGCAATCCGGATTCCGTCAGTTCCTCGACCGCCCTGCCGGTCTCTCGAATCGACAGCTCGTCGGGATTGAGGACGAGGAAGAACGCCGCGTCGTTTCGCAACACCTCGCCCGCGAACTCGAAGTTCTCCTTTCGCTCCTCCAGTCGGGCGATGATGGGGTCGCCCTCCGCCACTCGGCGGGGTTCCCGGTCGCCGATGGCGGCCTTCTCGAACAGGTCGATGCTCCGCCGTCGTTTGTGAAGCAGACGGTCTATCCACCCTTCGAGGAACTCGGGAAGCGAGAGGAGGCGGAGCGTTCCGCCGGTCGGCGAGGTGTCGAAAACCACGCGGTCGTAGTCGTCCGAGTTCCGCATCACCTCGATGAACCGGTCGAACAGCGCCGACTCGTGGGCACCGGGTGTCTGGTGGGCCATCTCGACCTGCCGGTCGATGGCGTTCACCAACCCCGCGCTCACGTGGTCGCCCAGCGAGCGTTTTATCTCCATCAGGTGGTTTTCGACCTCCGTTTCGGGGTCTATCTCCATCGCCCAGAGGTTCTCGATGCCGTCCACGGACCGCGGGTCGTCGTCGAACTGCTGGTCAAACACGTCCGACGTGCTGTGTGCCGGGTCGGTCGAAACGACGAGCGTCTTCAACCCCGAACGGGCGCATTTCAGGCTGTACGCGCTGGAAACTGTGGTCTTTCCCACACCGCCTTTGCCGCCGAAAAACACGAACTTTCGCATGTTAGAAGTGGTACTGTTGGCCTTTGCGTTCGACGAGCGATTCGCGGTCCCACATCCGACGCTCCCACGCCTCGAACTCGTCGGTCAGGTAGGGGAGCAGTTCGGCGGTGTAGTACGAAACGGGACTCGGAACCCCGAAGACGTCGGGGAAGCACGCGAGCATGAATTCGTCCTCCAAATCCTCGGCCTCCTTCTCTATCAGTTCGTACGCGGGATGCGAAATCATCCCGTGATAGAGCCCCCGAAGCCACTCCTCGACGGAGCGACGAAACGTCTCTATTTGGTCCGCGAGAGACATACCCACACAGTGACGTCCTCGCTATTTAAGCGGGGCGGTCAGCCCCCGGTTCGATTGTGGCCACTTAACACGCTGGAATGCCTGTGCCACGATAACGAATGAATCAGGGGTCCATTCCGGTCACGATTCTGAGCGGCAACCTCGGCGCGGGCAAGACGACGACGCTCAACCACCTCCTCCGCGAGAGCGACGACAGGGACATCGCCGTGCTCGTCAACGACATGGGTGAGATAAACATCGACGCCGAACTCCTCCGGGGCGGGACGGAACTCGTCGCCGACGAGGGCGTCGCGGAACTCTCGAACGGGTGTATCTGCTGTGAACTGCAGGACGACCTCCGAACCGAAGTCACCCGCCTCGCGCGCGAGTGGGAGTTCGACACGCTCGTCGTGGAGTCCTCGGGCATCAGCGAACCCGCTCCCATCGCCCGACTGTTCACGACCGAATCCCGCGTCGCGGCGCGCTACGACGTCGATACGACCGTCACCGTCGTCAGCGCGCGGCAGTTCGACGAGTTCTTCGCCGACGGCGCGCCGGTCGAGCGCACGGAAACCGAGGACGGCGACACGCGCCCCCTCTCGGACCTCGTTATCGAACAGATAGAGTTCTGTGACGTGCTGTTGCTCAACAAATGCGACCTCGTGGACGCGGGCCGTCTGGACGAAATCGAGGCGACCTTGCGAGCACTGCAACCCCGCGCGGAACTGATTCGAACCGAACACGGTAGGGTATCCCCCGACCGCATCCTCGACCGCGGACTGTTCGACCTCGGCGACGTGAGCGACTCCGCCGGATGGAAACGGGCGATGGACCACGCCGAAGGACACGACCACGACGAAGCGCACGGTCATGACGAACACGACGGGCACGAGACTCACGAGGCAACTCACGCCCACGAAGACCACGACCTTCCCGACCACCGTCATCCACAGGAGGCCTACGGTATCTCGTCGGTCTCGTACCGAAGCATCCGACCGCTTCATCCCGCGCGACTTCACGACTTCTTCGAGTCGCTCCCGAACGGCATCGTCCGCGCCAAGGGGACGTTCTGGGTCGCCGGACGGGACGACGTGAAACTGGAGTACGGACAGGCCGGGGCCGCCGCCCGCGTGGAAGTCGCGGGGCCGTGGATCGCCAGCCTTCCCGAAATCGACCAGGAACTCTACCGGAGCAACCGTTCTGCGACCTACTGGGACGAGGAGTGGGGTGACCGCCGGACGCAACTCGTCTTCATCGGAAGCGACGTGGACGAGGCGGCCATCACCGCCGCGCTCGACGACTGCGTGCTGACCGACGCTGAGATGGACGAGGACTCGGATACGTTCGACAACCCGTTTCCCGAAGACGAGGGTGAACTGTTGATAGTCGGTGAATAGTCGCGTTTCGGTGCCCAGCGAGGCCTGTCACCGCGTCCCGCGGCTTCGCTCGTATCGTTAGCTTATAGCCCCTTCCCGCGCACGAATCGCATATGACTATCGAAAAACGAGGTGACGCCCACCTCATCACGCACGCGATGGCGAAGGACACCCTCTCGAAGATTCGGGACGAGGAGACCGAACAAGTCGGTTTCCGCAAGGGACTCGTGAAACTCGGCCGCATCTGTGGTTACGAAATCATCGACGGCGCGATGGATACCGAGTACGTCTCCATCGATACGCCGCTGACCGAGACGACCGGCGAGCGCGTCAAAGGGTTGGACGACGTGGTTATCATCAACGTACTCCGCGCCGCGACGCCGTTCGTGGAGGGCCTGCTGAAGGCGTTCCCCCGCGCCAAACAGGGCGTCATCAGCGCCGGACGCGACGAGGAAGCCGGAATGAACGACGACGGGGAGTTCCCCATCACCATCGATTACGTCAAACTCCCCGAAATCACGGAGGAGGATACCGTCATCGTCGCCGACCCGATGCTCGCTACGGGTAGCACCATGTGCGCCGTCCTCGACGAGGTGCTCAACGAGCAACCGAACCCGGAGAACTTCTTCGTCCTCTCGGCCGTCAGCGCACCCGACGGCCTGCTTCACGTCCACGACCAGTTCCCCGAGGCCGACCTCCTGACGGTCAGCATCGACGACCACCTGAACGACGACGGCTTCATCGTCCCCGGTCTGGGCGACGCTGGCGACCGCGCCTTCCGAACGACGTAACGTCCCGGTCGCGTCCTTTTACAGCAGAATTCGAAGCACCCCGATGGCTAACCCCGCGCCCACGAGGCCCGCCCCCCAGAGCGTCGAACTTCCGGGAGCGACGCCGATGAGAAATGAAACGATACCAGAGACGATGAGCGAGACACTTGCGTGGCTTCGGAGCGACATGGTATTTCATCGGCGATAGCCGTAAAAAATCGGCTGGCACAACACGAAAGCAATTCAAATGGCATCCCGAACGCGGCGGACCGTCCGCCGCGCAGCCATTACTCGTCGGCGTCGTTCTCGGCGAGCAGGTCGGAGGCCGAAAGCAGCGCCTCCATCTCGACGTCAGCGTCGGCCAGATTCTCGCGGCCGCCCTCCTCTCGGTCCACGACGACGAGGATTTTGTTCACGTCCGCGCCCGCGTCGCGGAGGGCCTCCACCGCATCGACCGCGCTTTGTCCGGTCGTCACGATATCTTCGAGGACGATGACCTCCTCGCCGTCGTCGAGTCGTCCCTCGATGAGGTTCGCCGTCCCGTACTCCTTCTGTTGTTTCCGCGCGATGACGTAGGGCGTCTCGGTCTCGACGCTCGTCACCGCGACGAGGGGAACCGCACCGAGGGCCACACCCGCTAGCTTCGTCCCGTCCAGTCGCTCCGCGAACGCTTCCGCGATGAGCGACAGACAGTGCGGATCCGTCTCGAAGAGATATTTGTCCACGTAGTAGTCGCTCGTCCCGCCGTGGGAAAGTTCGAATTCGCCGTACTGGACGGCATCCGCCGCGCGCAAGGCCTCGATGAGTTCCTGATTCGCCATGTGCGAGTCGGGGTGGCGAGGCGGGTTAAAAGTAGTTCTTTGTCGCCGGTACCGCGGCGTTCTACCACGGTTCGTTCTTGAGTCCGAGGACGTACGCGATGACGTTCGTCACGATGTGCAGGAGGGGCGTCACCACCAGAACGACGACGACGACCGGCGGTTCGAACGTCTCGAGCGTCCACCCCGGCGCGGCGAGCAGGGTGAGCAGGAGCGACATCACGACGAAATCGAGTTGGTCGATGCCGGGAAACGCCGCGCCGCGCTCCCGGCCGGTGCGCCGCTTCAGGAACGAGGCGGTCATGTCGCCGAGCATCGCGCCCGCCGGCAGGGTGAAAACCACGATGGCGGGAAACGGGTCGGGAAGCGCGACGCCCAGCGCGCCCGCCGCCGTCGGACGAATCGCGTTCAGTAGGAGGGCCAGTATCGCTCCGGCCAGAATCCCGGCCGCCGTCCCGCGCCACGTCTTCCCGTCACCGAGAATGCGCTTGCCGTTCCACGTCCGTCCGCCGTCTATCGGCGTGCCGCCCCCCGCGAGCACCGCGAAATTGTTCGGGACGTACGCGGGCAACATCGCCCACACCGCGACGGCCACGGTTTCGAACACGTCCGCACCGAGAAGATTCATATGGGGATAGATACCCTCCGGGTCTTAAGACCCAGCGGTCTGGCCCGGAATATATGCCGATGACTGTCACGGGTGCAATATACAATGATAAGACGCGGGAGTGTGAAAGAAGATGCATGATACCACCGATTGCCAGTCGGTTCGTCGCGGGTGAAACCCCGGCGGAAGCGCTCGAGTACACGCGGGATTTGAACCAACGCAACGTCAACGTCATCCTCAACCTTCTCGGCGAGCATTATCACGAGCGAGGACCGGCAGACGAGGACGCCGAGGTGTACCTTCGGTTGCTCGAAGACATCGAGCGCTCCGACCTCTCGGCGTGCGTCTCGGTGAAACCCTCACAGGTCGGCTTGGACGTGGGCACGCACGTTTACCGCGATAACATGGAGCGAATCGCGGACGCGGCCGACGACACCTTCGTCTGGATCGACATGGAGGACCACACGACGACCGACGCGACCCTCGACCTCTTCGAACAACTCACCCTCGAACACGACGGCGGCGTCGGCGTCTGCGTCCAAGCGAACCTCAAGCGCACGAAAGAGGACCTCGAACGACTCGCCGACCTCCCCGGCAAGGTTAGACTGGTAAAAGGTGCCTACGACGAACCCCCGGAACTCGCGTACAAGGAAAAAGAGCGCGTCAACGCCGCCTACCGCGAGTATCTCGAATTCATGTTCGAGGAGTTCGACGGCGGTATCGCGGTCGGCAGCCACGACCCGGCGATGATAGAGTACGCGACGGAACTCCACGACGAGTACGGAACCGACTTCGAAATCCAGATGCTGATGGGCGTCCGCGAGGACGCACAGATGGAACTGGCGGAGGAGTACGAAGTCTGGCAGTACGTCCCCTACGGCGGCAAGTGGATGTCGTACTTCTATCGTCGCGCGATGGAGCGCAAGGAGAACCTCCTCTTCGCGGCCCGCGCCGTCCTCGGCAGGTAGCAAAAATATTGCAACTAGTTTATATTCCTGCAACCAGACGCTACACCTAAATGTCTTCGTGGAAACGCGATGCTGGAAGCGGTCTCATCGTTTTGGCCCCTCTACTGGTTACTGCGTACATCATCGCGTGGTTGTTCCTCAAAATCGCCGGGCTGCCGTTCTTGGAAAACCTACAGGATTACATTCTTTTCGGCGGAATGATCATCATCCCCGGCGACCTCATCCGCGTCGGTATCGTCCTCGCGGTGTTCACCGCACTCGTCTTCAGCATCGGCTACCTCATGCGGACAACGCTCGGCAGCGTCGTCGAGAACGCCATCGACGGGTCCATGAACCGATTGCCCGGCCTTCGAATCGTGTACAACGCGTCGAAGATGGCCGCGGAAACCGCCCTCTCCGACACCAACCAACTCCAGAAGCCCGTCAAAATCGAGACGTGGAACGGCCTTCGGATGACCGCCTTCAAAACCGGCAAGCAGGCCGAGGACGGCCGCGAACTTCTCTTTTTGCCGACCGCGCCGAACATCACCACCGGATTCGTCATCGAAGTCGAATCGGACGACATAACGGAAACCGACGAGAGCGTCGAAGACGCCTTGACCCGAATCCTCAGCGCCGGGTTCGGTGAGAGCGACCAGGAAGGGATTCCCATCAACGTCACCGACGAGGCGGACGACCGCACGGAAACGCCGCCATCGACCTGAATCCCCACCCGCTGCTGACGAAACTATACCATCTTTTTGAGGCTTGCGCCGTTCTACTCCCGTATGGAATGTCCCGAATGCGGCGGCGAACGACGAACGTTCGCCGTTCCGTCCGAACTCCGTGCGGACGTCCCGAACCGACCGTCGTCGATTCTCCTCTGCACGCGGTGTCTCGCCTTCGAACCGGTGGAGAATCCGGACGTCGAACCGTCGAACTTCGCCACGATAAGCGACGCGCTCCCGGACGAACCGGACCCCGCCGCCGGGATGGTTCTCGCCACCGCGCTCCTCTCGTCGCTCGCGCTCTATCGCCAACACGTCGATGCGCTGTTCGACCGCGTCGAAGCGGCCGGAGTCGACCCTTTGCTCGTTCTCGACCGATTAGCCGACGACCCGAACCTCGACCCGGATTTCGACATCGAATCGCGGCGACGGCAACTGCTCCAACTCCGCGATTGATTTCGAAAGTCCCCCCTCGAACTACCGCGGAACCCTCAACTTTCATCTGGGAGTCGCACGATTACACTGACATGCCGAACGACTGCATCTTCTGTCAAATCGTCGCCGGAGACATTCCGAGCAAAACGGTCTACGAGGACGAAAGCGTCCTCGCCTTCCTCGACGTGAATCCGCTCGCGCCGGGTCACACGCTCGTCATCTCGAAGGACCACCACGAAACGCTGGATGACCTCCCGGACGACGCCGCGGCGGACCTGTTCTCGGTCCTGCACGACCTCACGCCCGCCGTCGAAACCGCGGTGGATGCCGACGCGAGCAACGTCGCGTTCAACAACGGCGAGGCTGCCGGACAGGAAGTTCCGCACGTTCACGGCCACGTCATCCCCCGTTTCGACGGCGACGGCGGCCATCCGATTCACGCCATCGCGGGTGACCGCCCTGACCTCTCGGACGAGGAACTGGACGCGATTGCGGACGACATCCGCGACGGCCGGTAACTATATATTTTTATACCGGAACGAATCTATTTAGATTCGAACACGTGAAACGAACTGCCGCACTCGTCGGTGCGACCGGCGGGGCCGGAACGACGCGCCTCTGTCTCGAAACCGCCGCCGTGCTCTCTCACGTCGGGCGCGACGTGGTGATTCTGGACGCCGCCTTTGCGACACAGGGGTTGGCGCGCCACGTTCCAGGCCGCATCGACACCGACATCACCGCACTGCTCACCGACGAGCACGACCTCGCCGACGCGCTCCTCGAACATCCGGTCGCAACCCCCGGACGGCTTTCGCTTTGTCCAGCGTACGCTCCCTTCGAGCGCCTCGCACGGGCGAAGACCACAACCGCCGCAGAAGCCTTCGAGCGGCTCGTGGAACGAACCGCGGACGAGTTCGACCACGTTCTCATCGACACGCCGCCCGTCGCCGCGAATCAGGCCGTCGCCGCCGTCCACGCCGCGGACACGGTGACGTTGGTCGCACCGGCCTCCCGTCTCGGAGCCGACGCCGTGCAGGGAATGCGCGGCCGCCTCTCCGACCTCGGAACGGACGCGGACACCGTTCTCGCCAATCGCGCGGACGGTGAGCATCCGCTGGGGGACGCGGTACCGATTCCGATGAGCGACGAGAACGCCGTCGAGGACGTCCCGGCGAGCGCACCCGAACTCGACGCGTCGTTTTCTCCCGCCATCGTCGCCGCCGTCGAAACGGTGTTTGACGTTTCGCTTGACGTCGAGTTTCCGGAGGAGCGGTTCTTGGATATCGACCCGGAGGTGTACCTTCCCGACAACTATCTGCCGGAGTCGCTTCGAAGCTGATTTCCCTGCGTTTCGAAATTCGCTACAATAGGTCGCCCACGTCGCTCATCGTCTCCGCCAGCGCGTCTCGCTTTTCGACGGCGGCGTCCCCGTTCATCGCCAACGCGCTTTCGAGCACTTCGGCCGCACCGTCCAGCTGCTCGTGCGTTTCGATGAACGTCGCCAGCGCGAACTCGGTTTCGTTCGCGCCGGACAGCGCGAGCGCTTCGGACCGCGAGCAGTTCGCGGAGAGCCAGTCCTCGATAAGTTCGTGACCGATGGACGAAAGCGGCGAGATACCGCGCACACCAAGCAGATGGAGCGTCTTCGCGGCCGTCATCGGTGCGACGCCTGCACGGCGGGCGCTTTCGCCGACCGAAGTTCCGGACGCGTGCGTCTCGACTATCGTTACCGCGGCGTCCGTTTCGCAGGGTAACGCGTCGCCGAACGGTGCGAGCCGTTCTCGGAGGTCCCGTCCGGTGTCGTCCACGGTTGCAACACCGTACTCTTGCTGTTCGGCCGTCACCTCCAACCCGGCCGCGATATTCGACAGCGCCATGTATTCAACTTCTCTTTCCACTGACTTTAACCTTCTAGACAGGTATCAAATATGGTAATTGGACGACGGTTATAACGTACCGGTTACCGGTACGCTCGTCACTCGTAACACCGGCTCGTTTTCCGATTTCGGCGCTCGTTTAAATACCATCTCGGACGAAGTTTCAACTGTAATGGGTGCGATACAAACCTCAACCGAAACGTGTCCCGAATGCCGCGGTTGTGTCCGCACACGCGGCACCGAAGCGGTCTGTACCGAGTGCGGGTTGGTCGTCGCGGAAGACGGCTTGGACCGCGGCCCGGAGTGGCGGTCGTTCAGCGACGACGACACCGACCGCAAGCGAACTGGTGCACCACTGACGCGTTCGCGCCACGACCGCGGGTTGACGACCGAAATCGGCTACAAGAACAGCACCGTCCGACTCACGGGCCGGAAGCGACGCCGCATGATGCGGATGCGCCGCCAACACAACCGCGCCAGGCTCTCGTCCAAGGCGGAACGAAATCGCGTATACGGCTTCACCGAGATTCGCCGTCTCGTCGGCGCGCTCCAACTGTCCGAAAACGTCCGCGACCGGGCGTGCGTGCTGTTCGAATCCGCACAGTCCGAGGACCTACTTCGCGGACGGTCGATAGAAGGATTCGCCGCGGCGGCGGTGTACGCCACTTGCCGAGCGTCGGCCGTCTCCCGAACGCTCGACGAAATCGTCGAACGCGCTCGCGCCGAACGCACCGAACTGACGGCCGCCTACGACGCAGTGAACCGCGAACTCGGCCTTCCAATCGGTCCCATCGACCCGCGCGAGTACCTTCCCCGGTTCGCCAGCCGTCTCGACCTCTCGATGACGACCGAACGACGTGCCAAACGGTTCGTCGAACGGGCGGAGGAGAAACACCTCGTCAGCGGCCGCAACCCCAGCGGCGTCGCCGCCGCGTGTCTCTACGCGGCGGCCCGCGACTGCGACGAACGCGTCACCCAACGCGCCGCCGCCGAAGTCGCCGACGTCACCCCCGTGACGCTCCGCTCGACGTATCACGACCTGCAGGAGTAAACCGCCCGACTGAGTTCCGAAAACTGTTCTCTCGCCCCGCTCTCCGGTGCCAGCGTCGCGACTGGACACCCGTTCCGCTGTGCGTCCGCAATCGTCGTCGATTCCGGTAGCGTCGTCACCGGTGCCCCGAGCGTCCGCTCCACGGTTTCGACCGGCGGGTCATCGCGGACCCGGTTCAGTACCACTCGACACAATCCTGCATCGAGTCGCCGCGCGAGCGCCTTCGTCCGCACCGCGTCCGCAAGCGCGAACGGGCGCGGAATCGTCACGAGGACGTAGCTATCCGCGGCGACCAGCGGCAATCCCGCATCGGCCGCCATCCCCGCCGGGCAGTCGATGATTACGTGGTCGTACTCCGTCGCAACCCGCGCTATCGCATCGACGAACTCGGTCACGTCGCACGCCCGCGCACCGGCCAACGTGCGACCGCACGGCAGCATCAGCACGTCCCCGACGCTCGAAACGGCTTCGAGCGCATCCGCTCGTCCGGCGAGCACGTCGTGTAAATCGGGTCCGTGCGACCTCGGCAGGTCCGCCATTGCGAGGTCTGCGTCCACGACGACGCCGCCGAGTTCCGCTCCGAGATTGAGCGCAACGGTCGATTTTCCGACGCCACCTTTCCCACCCGTAACGGCCACGATCATCTCGTTCTCCCGACCGCGTTCGATTTCCCCGTCGATTCGACCCGCTTTCGCACTCGTTGCACCCGGTTTGCAACCGCTTCGAGCGTCCGTTCGTCCGCCGCGATTCTCCGTCGCAACTCCTGTTCTTCTGCTTGCTCGGCGACCGTCCGTTTTTTCGGCCTACCACTTCCCATCTCTTCGCACTCTCTTTCTCCCATCTTTCCTCCTTCTACTTCTCCTATCTCTCCCATCTCTCCGCCTCTCGTCTCTTTGTCCCCTGTCTCGTACCGCTCGATTCGCGTCTCGACGGCCGACAGCCACGATTTTACTGCATCGGGTATTTCCGCCCGGTCGGGTGTCGGAACCGCGTCCGCCGGTGGCCGGGCGTTCCCCAACGCTCGCACGACACCCGCGGTCGTCGGTTCGATGTCGAGTCCGGCGGGAGAATCGTGCCGAGTCGCACCGCCGACCGACGGTTCTTCCGTCTCCGGTGCTCGTTCCGTCCAGACGATTTCGGCGGGCGGCGATTCGTTCCGTCTCCGTCTCGGCCAACTCCCGCGTTGCGCTCCGTAGTTTCGACTCGGCATCTTCTCCATTCCCTCCCGACTCTCGTATTGCCTGTACCCTGCCACGGAGTGCGGCGACTTTCTCCCGAAGTTCCGTTTCCGTCCCGCCCATCTCGGCCACGCGCCGCCGCTCCGAACGAACCGAAACCTCTTCCACATCGAGCGACCGCAACGATGCCTCTAGTTTCGCTAGTTCCTCGTCCTGCGGTGCGTCCATCCCGAGCGACCGCGCGGCGGCGGCCACTGCCGAGCGGACACGAACGGACGTCCCCGACTCGATGTATCCCACGTACTCGTGGACCGGGTGCGGGTCGGCACACTCGATATCGAGCGCGCTCGATTCGGCGTCCGACCGAATCGCTGCGACGACATCTGTCCCCGCAACCGACTCCTCACGCAGGTCGATTGCGCGCCCCCGAAACGTCTTTTCCTGCGTTTCTACCTTCATAAATCAGCGTTTCGCATCGAATCCGGTGCCGGGTGGTCCGTCCCCACGGCGAACTTGTCGTAGGGCGTGCTCGGCCGTTCACGATTCTCGTACGCTTTTGCGGCCTCCCGAACCGCATCCGGTACGTCGCGGAACTCGTTCAGCGGTTCGGTGCGTTCGAGTTGCACGTCTGCTCCGTGTTTCTCGTAGAGACGAAGCGCGAGAAACGCACCCAGTTCCGTCTGCCGTAGCAAGGCGACCCGTCCAAACCGTCGGACGACACATTCCTCGTGTGTCGTGCAGATGTTCCGAAGCGTCTGTCGGGCACCGCTGGAGTAGGTGATTATCAACAGCACAGACGTTCGTTCGAAACCGATGTATTTTAAAATTAATCACCGCGTTTTCACGTTCCACTCGTCCCCGTCGAACTCGGCAACAGCGTCGAACAGCGTTTTGAGGGTGTTGATGGTTTGTGAGTCGTGTGCTTCGGGGTCGAGGTGGAAGTGTGCGCTCACGTCGGCGGTGGTAAAGCGTCCGGTGAGGACGTGCAGAAACTTGTAGACGGTCTGGACGTCCGAGTATTGGAGTAGTGCGGTCAACGAGTGGAAACACGCGACGGTTCGGTTGCCGTTTCCGTGCCACTGTTGTAGCACCTCGCTGATTTTGATTCCGAGCCCCGTCAAATCGCCGGGATTTGAGAGCGTATCGACGACGGCATCCGTCGATGTCTCCTGCACCGGTGCCGATGTCGCCACCGACCGAACCGTCTCACCGACACTGATGAACCGCAAGTTCGCTGGGCGACCGTTCGCATGTGCGAGCCAATCTTGAATACACGCGTCCGGCGAGCGCGTAAATGTCACCCATAGTACGTTTTCCTCCGCTGGTGGTGAATCCGTCAACATACCGACGCACGCCTCGTCGGTTTCCGAATTCATAGAAGGCGAGAGAACGAGGACGCTAGATTCGCCGTCGAGAGCCACCGAAAGACCGCTCATTTCGGTCGTCCCTCGCCGATGCCGCGCGTGCTCGCTGTATCGTCCATCCCGTACCATCCCTCGTGTATCATTCAGCCACCTGCATTATTATGGGATTGATAAATCCCGGAGATTTTGTCGGCTTTGTCGCATTTGATACACCTACACACGCTGTCGTATACTTCTACTCTATTCCGGGCATGTTTATCTAGTTTTCCATCTCCCGGATGTTGTCATTTACTGATGTTCTCGACGTGAAATTCTACCGCTTCATCGCCGAGCAGTTCGATGATCCGTCCCCGCGCGTCGTCCGCCGACTCCGCGACGACGACGATTCCTTCCGCCCGCTCATCTCCATATGCACGGTAGGCGAACACGTCACGCTCGGTTTCGAACTCGGTGGCGTACGTCTGTAACACCGCCAACACTCGACGTTGTGTCTCCCGTAACTCGTCCGCTCCCGACTCGAAGTCCGAGAGGGCGTCCTCGATGTTTCTGAGTGCGGAAATTCGGTCCATCTCAGGTGGTCCGAAGATGGTTTGTCGACGGCTCGTACACCTCGCCTTTCTGTTTCAGCTTGTCGATTTCGTGTTCGGCTTTCGAGGGATCCATGCCAATCTCGTCCGCTCGGTCGAGGACGACTTCCACGGGCGCACCGTCGTCGTACTCCTCCTCGATGTCCGCGATGAGTTGTTTGATGTTCTTGATACGGTCCCGCTGGGACTTCGAGGTCCCCGTCTCCACCACGTCGGCGTCGAACTGCCCCGTCTCCGGGTCCACGCCGATGTCCTGTAGACACGACCGAACGATTTCGATAACGCGGTCCGCGTCCTTCCGCTCGACCGTATCCGACAGTCGAACGCGAGCGCTCGCTTCGGCGAGACGAACGAGCGCCTCCAGCTTTCGGGCCGTGACCGGAATCGGGGCGTCCTCGTCCGTCCCCTTCGAGCGCAAATCGACGTAGAAATCACGAATCGCCTCGCGGGCCTCCTCGGTCATCGTCGGATAGACGTTCGATTTCGCGTAGGCGATGTACTTTCGGAGGAGTTCGGCGTCTATCGCCGGTGCCACCTCCTCCGTCTGGCTGTTGACCTGTTCTTCCGTGATGTTCGGCGCGTTGATTTCCGTCCGCTGCGTGTTCAACTCGCCCGCGAAGTTGGTCTGGAGGATGTGTTCTGCCAGTTGCGAGTCGTGATCCGGGTCCGGCTTGTCCGTCACGGTGAAAATGAGGTCGAATCGGGAGATGAGCGCGGGTTCGAGGTTGATCTGCTCGCCGATGGACTCGTACTGGTCGAATCGCCCGTACTTCGGGTTCGCCGCGCCGAGGAGCGAACAGCGGGATTTTAGCGTCGCGTTGATCCCCGCTTTACTCACGCTGATCTTCTGCTGTTCCAGTCCCTCGTGCATGGCGGAGCGGTCCTCCGGACTCATCTTGTCCAGTTCGTCCACCGCCGCGATGCCCTTGTCCGCGAGTACCAACGCACCTGCTTCCAGCGTCCACTGCTGACCGTCGCCGAAGTCGTCGCGGACCGCCGCGGCCGTCAGTCCTGCCGAACTGGAACCCTTCCCGGAGGTGTAGACGGAACGTGGCGCGATGTGTTGAATATATGACAGCATCTGGCTTTTTCCAGTACCAGGGTCACCGATTAAAAGCATGTGCAGGTCGCCGCGAATCCGCGACCCGTCCGGGAGGTGTTTCGTCACGCCGGAGAACAACTGCAGAATCATCGCCAGTTTCTCTTGGTCGTAGCCGTAGATGGCCGGGGCGATGGAATCGACCATCTGTTCGTAGATGTTCCCCTCGTTCGAGAGTTCGATGATTTCCTGTTTGTCCTCGTCCGTGATGTCCATGTCCTCGAACTCCTCGTCCTCGATTTCCACGGACACGCCTTCCATGTACACGTCGAAGACGGCGGATTTTTCCTGGCCGCTCCCTTGCTGTTCGAGGTGGAGGACGCCCGTCACGGTCACGTGGTCGCCGGGCGAGACGTGGCCGGTGATGTCGTCCTCGATGTGTACGTCGATGCTCTGTGGCGTCTCGCCGCCGCGAAGCCCCTCGGGACTCTCCTGTATGCGGAGTTTCTGCGAGTCGATGAACTCGGACTGGTCGAAGTTGATGCGGAACGGTCCCTGTCGCTCACAGCCCTGACATTCGTGGGGTTCCTGAAAGTCCCCGCCCGCTTGCGGGATGTACGTCAGCGTTCCACAGCGCTGGCATTCGAACGCGGCCTCCTGAATCTTCGGCCGCACGCCGGTCGCCTTGCGGACGATTCCCTGGACGCTCACCAGCGTGTTGACGTGCCGGGCACGAATCGCGCGGATATCCGTGTGCTCCGGCAGGTTCTGCAATCGAACGTGTGCCTGCCCAAGGCTCACGTCCACGGGGAGGTCGTACAGACGGAGCGCCTCTTCGGCGTACTCCTGTAACTGCTGTGGTTGCGCGAGATAATCGTCCGCGATGTCCGCGTCGTACTGATACAGGTCGTTCCAGTTGATGTACAGCGACCGCTTTTCGTTCGGGTAGCTTTGGGCGAGCTCCCCGATTTCGTTTCGGTAGTAGTTCCGATAGAACTGCTCGAACCTGTCTATCAGTTCCGTGTTTTCCGCGCGAGCCATTCATGGGTCATTGGTTCTCGATTAGGTAAGAACTTTCGCAAAGCGTCCAGAACCTCGCGCCACCGAACGCGATTCCCCGCTGCTTTCGATTTCCCCCCGCACGGTAGAATAAACGGCTTGCACCTGCAACCACATACCGGACATCCCCGTGAACGCAATACCCACAGGCATGTTCGGACCACTCGGACCACTCACGGTCGGCAAAAAGGCCGCGAAGGTCGGCTACCGGCGTTTCGGCAAAGCCGGTGCCGTCGCGTTCGGCATCGGCGCCGTCGGCGGCTACGTCGTGCTGAGAAAGAAAGTGAAGTCGATGATGGCGGGCGATACCGACGACAGTTCGTCGGATGACGGCGCCGAAACGAGCGACGAAGCAGCGTAGGTCTCCTTCTTTTTCATTCACGTCGCTCACGAGGACTCTGCTCACTTCGTTGCGCGGGCTGTGACTTACAGGGTTCAAATTCTCGTAGAATCATCTTGGACGACGGATATCGTTCGCGTCGCTAACGCGCCGCTCACGGTGTAGTCGTCGAAGAATGGGATCGCTCGGATTTGAACCGAGGTTATCGGCACCCAAGGCCGAAAGGATACCAAGCTACCCCACGATCCCGTACACTTCAGTAGCGCACTCCCCGTGTAAAACGTTTCGTTTGGTCGGTACCCGTGTCACTCGTCCTCGCCGAACAGTTCGAGGTCGGCGACGATTTCGAACGGGTCCTTGTCCTTCCGGATACCGTCCAGAATCCGGAACGCCTCGTCCGGCGCGAGGAAGTGACTCGTGACGACGCGCCCCAGGTGGGTCGGCGAGAAGCCGTGGATGAACTCGTACTCGAGCAGTTTGCCGAGCGCGTGTTTCGTCGGCACGTCGCCTATCATCCGGTCGTTCAGGCGCTTCGCGGCTTTCCCGCCGACGGTGATGTTCGCCAGCGTCTCCTCGATGGCGGCGCTCTCGTCGTAGAGGGTGCGAACGTCCTCCATCTCGCCTTTGAGGAGTTTGAACGCCACCTCGTCCTCCGACATCTCCATGCTGTTGTGATAGCTTCCGTCGGGTTCGACGAGGACGTACACCTTCCCGCGGTCGTGGTAGTCGGGCCGACCCGCGCGGCCGAGCATCTGGTGGAACTCCTGTACGGTCAGCCACTCGATGCCCATCGCCAGCGAGTCGAAGATGACCTGCGAGGCCGGGAAGTCGACACCGGCGGCGAGCGCGGCGGTCGTGACAACCGCCGCGAGGTCCTGCTCGGCGAACATGCGTTCGACCTTCTTTCGCCGTCCGTAATCCAGTCCGGCGTGGTACGGCGCGGAGTTGTACTCCAACTTTCTCGAAATCTCGTGACAGCGCCGCCGCGAGTTGGTGAAGATGATGGTCTGGCCGCGATACCCCTTCGAGGACTCGCGGTCGAACTCGCGCTTCACTAATTTGTTCTCCGTCACGGGCTTCTCGTGCCCCTCGGTGAAGGTGACGTGGCGCTCCAGTGCGACGGGTCGCTCCTCAAACTCCACGAGATTCGCCTCCAGCGACTGCGCCAAATCCTTCGGATTTCCGACGGTCGCGGAGAGATACACCCACTGTGCGCCGCCGTACTCGGTCCGCTCTTTGGCGCGCTCCTCGCAGTAGTATTTCAGCCGCGAGATGAGGCCGTCGAGGCGGTGGCCGCGCTCCTGTTCCTGTAGCGTATGTACCTCGTCGATGACCACGGTTCCGATGTCGCCCAAATCGCGCCCCGTCCTGAGCGCGTGGTCGATTCCCTCGTAGGTCCCGACGATGATGTCCGCGTTCGGGTCGAAGTGATTGCCGTCGTCGCGAACCCGACTCGCACCGACGCGAATGGTGACGTTTGCGAGGTCACCGTACTCCTCCTCGAAATCCTCGTGCTTCTGGTTCGCCAGCGCCACGAGGGGAACGAGAAAGAGCATCTTCCCCTTCCCGTTCAGCATCCGGTCCAGCCCCGTCATCTCGCCGACGAGCGTCTTCCCCGTCGCCGTCGCGCTGACGACGAGTTGGTCGTCGCCGTCGAGGAGACCGTTTTGCACCGCGAGGCTCTGGACGGGGAGCAGGGTATCGAACCGCGATTCGAGCAAGTTTTGGATGCCGGGGTGGAGGTTCAGCGAATCGGTCCGCTCCAGTTCGATGTCCTCGACGTTCGCGCTGATTTCGTCGAACTTCGTCAGGTCGGGGTCGAGTCGCCCCTTGAGCAGGTTCGTGATTCGCTTCAAGTCCTGAACTTCCAGCAGGAGGTCTTCGAGTCGGTCCTGGGCGGCGCTCGTCAGGTTGCCCCTGAACGAGAGTTCGCGCTCCAGTTCCCGCGTCGCACAGTCGGGACAGATGTACTCGTCGCCCGTATCGATGGCCGTGTCGCCGTTGATGGGCGAATACCGTCCCTTGTTGGCGCACAACCGACACGTCCGAACCGTTTTCGCGTCGAGTTGGTAGCCGTCGAGCATCTCCTTCAACTCTTCGCGCGCCTCGGGCGAGGTCTGCTGCGAGATTCGAATCCGCTTCGCGTTCCGTGCGAGTTCGACGAACTCGTCGGGACTGCGCGGTTTCTCGCTCGACCCGTCCTTCAACAGGAACCGTCCGGGTCGAGGTCCAGCGTCCGTCTCCTTCAGCTCGAGGATGGCACGGAACTGCCGCTCACCGCCCCGTTGGGCGGCCACCTGATAGCCCCTGTCCGTTTCGTGGCAGAAGAGCGTCTCCACCTGCTGGGCCTGCTTCGACACGGGACGTGCTACACACCGGAGCTATTTCAGCGATTCGAACGAGACGGCGGCGAATCGCCGCTTTTCGACCGTGGTAGGCGATGTCACTGTCCGTGGAAAGCCGACGTTGAAAAATGGAAATATCGGCCTAACACCTTCGAGCGGTCGTTATTCTCCCACTACCGCTCCGCAACCGGCACATAACAAAGCTGGTTCGACCGCTAGCGGTGGACAGCGCGCGGTAGCGCTCATGGTGGCATAATGAAAGGCACGCAAGAAGAAGACCTTCCACGGCGCTTCGACGACAACGTTATCCTCGAAATCGAGGACGGGTCCGACCGAGACCGACCGCTCGTTCGAATCACCGATACCCGCGAAGACGCGGCGTGGGTTTCCTCGTCCATCGACTCCGTTGTTTCGCTCTCCGAGTATCGTTAGACGAGCCGAATCTCGTCGTCCCCGTTCGGCACCGCACAGATGAACGCTCCGGGTTCGTCGCTCTCGTTTCGATACCAGTGAACCGTCCCCGCGGGAATCAACAGTGAATCGCCAGCGCTGACTTCGTACTCTTCGTCGCCGATGCCGACGACGTACTCGCCTTCGAGCACGAACTGCTCGTGTTCGACTTCGTTCGTGTGCTCGGGCACCGCGGCGCCGGGGTCGAGCGTGAACCGACGGATGGCGAAGTTCGGCGCATCCTGTTCGTCGCCGATGAGAACCCCTTTTTCCATGCCGTCGGCCGCTCCGACGGCCTCGTATTCGATGTCGTCCGCGTTTCGTACGATTGGTTCGGACATACGTCCCCCATTCGAAGGCGACGTGCTAAGGTTTTCCCACCGCTTCGAGTTCTTCGTTCGGGACGAACTCGCCGTCCGGCGTCACCCGCCCGGAACCGAGCGCGCAGTATTTCGCACCGACCCCCCGCGACGACAGCGGCCCGCGCCGGATACAGCGGAACCCGACGTTCTTCGCCGCATTGTAATCGTCGTTTGCCTCGCTGCCGCATTTCAGACATTCGAACCGATTGTTCTCCACGTCCCGATTTTGCGGATGCGTGAACCCACACGAAGTACAGCGCTGGCTCGTGTACTCGGGATTCACCTGTACCACCGCGATATCCCGCTCGGCCGCCCGATACGCGACGAACTCGAACAATCGCTCGAACGCGTGCCCGTGGAACGGAGTCGATTCCGTGAGCATCTCCTGGACGCCTTCGAGTTCGCCGAACGCGATGACTGCACAGCCGTGTCGCTCCGCTTCCGAGACGATTCCACCGGCGACTTCGTGGAGGGTGTCGCGGGTGAAGTTCTCGATTCGTTCCCCGGCCCGCCGTAGCGTTCGCCGTGCGCTCCGGGTGTTCGTCTCGCGGAGGTCCTCGCGGAGGTCGGCGAACTCGGCGTGTCGGTGGGTGAGTTCCGCGCCGGAGAAAAAGCGGGCCGTGCTCGTCACGGCGAGGTTTTGGACGCCGAGCGAGACGCCGAGGACGGTGGCGTCTTCGGTCGGAAGGTCCACGTCCGGGCGGGGGCGTCGAAATCCGAGGTGGAAGTGGAACTCCCCGTCACGATAGTGGAGCGTGCTCTTTGCGGGTTCCCAGCGGTCGTCGTCCAGATACCGCGATTGGTAGCCCTGGTCGGGGAACACGAGACGACAGCGAACCCGGTCGCCGGTCGTCGTCAGGCTGATGTTTCGGTCGTCGAACATCGTCAGCGTGCGACTGTCGTAAACCACGGTCGGACTGGTGAACTCCGGCTTTGCCGTCTCGTCGCCCCGTTCGAGGGTACGCTTTATCGCTTCGGCGGCGCGGTGCGTGGCGAGAACGGCGTGCTGGCTCCCGAGGCTGGTACGCTCGCGCAACTTCTCGTACGCCAGCTTTTGTACCTCGTTTCGGGTGTGACAGACGCCCCACGCGGCGTTGACCGCTATCTGGCACCCGCGTTTCCACTCGCGTACCATGGACAGCAGCCGCTCGTGGTCCTCGGCCTCCACCGCCAGGCGCGTCACCGCCGTCCGTCTGAAATATTCGGGACCGCTCACGCTATTTTCTCCCCAGAGCGCCCCCTTGAATACTTCGGGACGCCGCTCGCCGCGACGAGGTTTAAGGCGGTTCCGGTGCTATATACTTCCATGCGAAGCTTCAAAATCGGGAGCGTGTTCGGCATCCCGATAAAACTCGACCTCACTTTCCTGTTCATTCTACCTGTGTTCGCGTGGCTCATCGGAACGCAGGTCGAACAATGGGTCCAGATAATGAACGACCTCTGGAGTCTCGGGTTAGACGCCGGTCCCCTCTCGTCAGGAATGATGCCGCTCTATCTCGGTGCCGCCGCCGCCATCGGGTTGTTCGTCGGCGTCATCCTCCACGAACTCGGTCACTCCGTCGTTTCGATGCACTTTGGCTTCCCCATCGACTCCATAACGCTGTGGATATTCGGCGGTATCGCTCGCCTCACCGACCAGCCGGAAGAATGGTCCGAGGAACTCCTCATCGCCGTCGCGGGTCCCGTCGTCAGTATCGTCCTCGGCGTTCTCTCGTTCGCCGTGCTCTTCGTCGTCCCGACGAACCTGCAGGCCGTCCGGTTCGTCTTCGGCTACCTCGCTCTGATGAACCTCGTCCTCGCCGCGTTCAACCTCCTCCCCGGCTTTCCGATGGACGGTGGCCGCGTCCTCCGGGCGCTTCTCGCCCGGACGCGTCCGTTCGCGCAAGCCACCCAAACCGCCGCCGAGGTCGGTAAAGTGTTCGCCATCCTCCTGGGACTGTTCGGCCTCCTCGGCGGCAACTTGTTGCTCATCGGTATCGCCTTCTTCATCTACATCGGCGCGACCAGCGAGGCCCAACAGTCGGTCCTCTCGGCGACTTTCCGAAACGTCCGCGTCCGGGACGTGATGACCGGTGCCGAGGACTTACACACCGTCTCGTCGGACACGTCCATCGCCGACCTCCTCGAAACCATGTTCCGCCAGCGCCACACCGGCTATCCCGTGATCGACGACGGCGAACTCGTCGGCATGATAACGCTGGACGACGCCCGGAGCGTCAGGGAGGTCGAACGCGACGCCTACACCGTTCGGGAAGTGATGTCCACCGACGTCAAGACGATTCCCGCCGACGGCGACGCGATGGACGCGCTCGAAACGATTCAACAACACAACATCGGCCGTCTCCCGGTCATCGATGCCGACGGGAACGTCACGGGTATCATCTCCCGCACCGACCTGATGACGGCGTTCAACATCATCAACAGCAGCGGGCGCACGGAAGACGAACTCGCCCCGCACGAACAGCCGTCGTAGACCGGTCGTAATCCGCTGGTACCTCCGATTTCGACCCGTCGAACCCGTTTGCCCTCGTGTTTATTCCCCTTCGTCGCGGAGTACCGAGTATGTGTGGCCGCCTCTCGCTCTTCGCACCGCAGGACGAACTCACCGACCGGTTCGACGCCGAACCGGTCCGTCCGCTTCGTCCGCGGTACAACGTCGCGCCCGGTCAGGAACACCCGGTCGTTCGCAACGACGCGCCCGAGGAGATCTGCTTCCCGACGTGGGGACTCGTCCCCCACTGGGCCGACGAGTTCGGCGGCGGGCACGTCAACGCCCGCGCCGAGACGCTGGCCGACAAGCCGAGCTTTCGGGACGCCTACCGCGACCGCCGGTGTCTCGTCCTCGCGGACGGCTTCTACGACTGGAAAAAGACCCCGACGGGCAAACAGCCCTACCGAATGACCAGAGCGGACGGCGAGCCGTTCGCCATGGCTGGCCTGTGGGAACCGTGGCAAAACGGGGAGCGGAAAACCTCGTTCACCGTGGTCACCACCGAACCCAACGATGTCGTCGGCGAAATCCACCATCGGATGCCCGTCATCCTCGACCCCGACGAGGAGACGACGTGGCTCACGGGCGACGCGGACGAACGACGGGCCGTGCTCGACCCGTTCCCCGCGAGCGAAATGCGAGCCTATCCGGTTTCGACGAAGGTGAATAGCCCGGACAACGATTCCCCCGAAATCGTCGCGGAAGTCGCCGCCGAGGAGGATACACAGACGGGACTCGGCGACTTCTCGTGATCGACGGCGGTTTTCGACCGGACTTCGGTAGACGGAAATCCGAACGTTTTCCCCGAGTTGCGTCCTTCACTCGCGCATGACCACCATCGACGAGAAGCGAGTTTACAGCGACCGGGAGGGAACGACGACGGTCTTCGTCGCCACCGAACTGGGCGTCGCTCGCGTCGAAGCCTCCGGTGACATCATCGGCGAGTTCTCGCTGGCCCACCGCTGTGCCGCCCGCGACATCGCCGCGACCGACGGAACCCTCGCCGTTGCGACCGATGAGGACGTGCTCGACGCGGCGTTTTCGCCGCTCGGATTCGGCCCCGCCGTCGCCGTCGGGTTCGACGGCGACGACCTTCTCGCGGCGGGGGAGGACGGCCGACTCGCGCGTTACGACGGTGAATGGCACGAATTGGCGACGCTCGACGCCGTACGAGCCATCGACGGCAATCTGGTCGCCACCGCCGAGGGCGTCTATCGCGTTTCGTCCGACGGTATACAGCACGCCGGGTTGACCGACGTTCGGGACGTCTCCGCGGCGGGTGTTCCGCTCGCCGCGACCGCCGACGGCCTCTACCGACTCGGCAACGGCTGGATGGAGGTCTTGGCGGGCGATTTCCGCGTCGTGAGCGCGACGGACGGGGATGCGTACGCCGCAACCGCCGACGAAGTGGTTTCCCGAGCGGGCGACGAGTGGACGGACGTTTCGCTTCCGGTCGATGACCCTATCGCGGCTATCGCGTTCGGCGACGGCGTGTACGCCGCGACCGAATCCGGGACCGTTCTGGCAACCGTCGGGGACGGCTGGCGGAGTCGCCATCTCGGCCTGACGGGCGTGACGGGTCTTTCCGTCCGCTAGTCTACGTCGAGTTCGTACAGCCCCCGATACCGCCGTCGAACGAGGCCGAGTCGGGTGAGTTCGTGGAGCCGATTTTTCACCCATTCTTGCGTCACGTCGAGTTCTTGCGCGAGATATGCGGGTATCGCCCTGCCTTCGGCGAGCAGGTTCAAAATCCCCCGTTCGGTCGGCCTGAACTGGTCGTCGTCGAACGGGACGTCGACGAGAACCGTCTCGGTGTTCCGATACTTCTCGTCGTCCGTTCCTTTTCCGTCCTGTAGCTCGTACAGACCACGATACGGCTTGCCGACGATATCGACATCGCGGAACCCGTCGAGAACTGACCGCGCCGTGTCCGCTCCGATAGCCAGTTCGCTACCGACGTACGCTGGCGTGCACCGACCTTCCGCGAGAAGATTCAGGACTCCCTTTTCCGCGGGGGTCAACTCGTTTTCGTCCACCGGAAGCGATGTCTCGATGCTCAACCGGGTTACCGAAACCATTGTGTGACACTACTATTTCATTGTATAAATAAAATAGTATATTGGAATATGGTGTATTCGAGTGTATATTTAGAATCGTGTACCGTTATCGACGACTCCCGAGCGACTTTCCCGTTTCCTCCCCGCCGCGCCCCGATATCGATGAGCGGCGTTCGAAATCGGCGTGGTCGGTGGGCGACTGTGACGGCTTGACTGGTCACACGTGCCGACGAGTGAAAACCGGTTTAACCCGGCATATCCAGTCTCCTCGTATGATACTCAGTGGGTCCGCCTCGCAATCTCTGGCGGCCACTCTCGCCGACGAATCGAACGAACCCCTCGGGTTCGTGGCGTACGAATCGTTCCCGGACGGCGAACTGCTCGCGACCGCTCCCGAATTCGAGGGCGGTCGTGCCGTCGTCGTCGCCTCGACCGTCTCCAGCGACGCTCACCTCGAACTGCTCCAACTGCAGGACGCCGCCCGCGAGTGGGGTGCCGAGGAGGTCGTCACCGTCCTCCCCTACATGGGCTACGCACGGCAGGACAGGGCGTTCGACCGCGGCCACCCCATCTCCGCCCGAGCGGTCGCTCGCGCCATCAGCACCGGAACCGACCGCGTGCTCACGGTTAACCCGCACGAGGAGGCCATCTGTGACTTCTTCGACGTTCCCGCCGAATCCATCGACGCCGCGGGTCGTCTCGCGGAACCTCTCCCGGACGACTTGACCGACCCCGTTTTCCTCTCCCCGGACGACGGCGCGCTCGACATCGCCGAGACGGTCCGTGACACGTACGGCGACGGCGTTATCGACTACTTCGAGAAGAAACGCATCTCCGGCTCCGAGGTCGAAATCACGCCCAGCGATACCGACGTCACCGGCCGCGACGTGGTCGTCACGGACGACATCATCGCCACCGGTTCGACGATGAGCGAGGCCGTTTCCCTTCTCCAGGAACGCGACGTGGGCCGCGTCTTCGTCACCTGCGTCCACCCGATGCTCGCGCGGAACGCACGAACGAAACTCGCACAGGCGGGCGTCGAAGCGGTGTTCGGCACCGACACCATCGAACGGGCGGTCAGTCAGGTGTCCGTCGCGTCGACGATTGCCGACGCGTTGTAAGTCCGCCCGCACCGAGCATTCCCTCTAATTACGTCCTCCCATCACGTCTCCCTTTTATTACGTGTCCGCCGAAGGGACGCGTATGTCAATCGTAAACCGTTCGATGCGAAAACTCGACCACGGCGATGCGGTCGTCGGTGCGTGGCTTCTGTCGGGGAGCACGCGAGCGGCGGAGGTACTCTCCCGAACGTCGGTCGATTGGGTCGCCATCGATACCGAACACGCACCCCACTCGCCCGAACGCGTGGAAGCGCTCGTCCGGGCGGTCGAACCGCACGCCACGCCGCTAGTTCGACTTCCGTCCGTCGAAACAGCCGTTTCGGGCGGCGCGAAACACGCCCTCGACTCCGGCGCGAAAGGCGTCATCGTCCCCGGCGTCGAGACCGCCGAGGACGCGGATTCCGTCGTCCGAGCGACCCACTTCCCACCGGCCGGGGAGCGCGGCGTCGCTGGCACTACGCGGGCCAACACGTACGGCGAGGAGTTCGACGACTACGTGACCACGGCGAACGAGGAAACGCTCCTCACCGTCCAAATCGAATCGCCGTCGGCCGTCGAACGAGTCGAGGAGATACTCGCAGTCGACGGCATCGACGTTGCGTTCATCGGCGAGAACGACCTGTCCGCGGCGTACGGCCATCCGGGCGAAAAGGACCATCCCGACGTGACGACGGCAGTCGAGCGAGTGTTCGAAGCGGCGAAAACCAACGACGTGTATCCGGGAATCGCGGGACGGACACCGGAAATCAAATCCGAGCGAACCGATCGCGGCTTTCGGTTCTTCCTCCTCGGTGCCGATTTGAGCTTCATGCGTACCGGCGTCGAGGACTTCCTGAACGATTCGTCGGCGTAACTACGTTCGACCTTTTGGGGCACCGCTACTTTCCGATCACCTTCGACTTCCGCGGTCGGTTTTCCCTCTTTCGCCGACGTAATCGCAGTCCAGCTTTCGCCAACGACGGAGTTGACGCGCCGTGACGATGTGACTACAGTAACTCCGTAACTTCTTCCGCCGACAGTTCGTCGCTCCAGTACAGTTCGCCGTCGATTTCGACCGGCGATCGCTCCATTGCGAAATACTCCTCCAATCGCCCCGGAGTGAACTCGAACGTCCCAATTTTGCCGGCCAAAAGACGATACCGGGATGCATTCTCTGCCGCGGTCTCCAAAATCGTCCCTCGATGGGTATCTCTCGTCGGATACATATCCATTTCGACTTCAAATATCTCCGAATCGATGTCTTTGACCCGGATAACGGGAGTTACCACACTCTCGCTTTGACACAGTGTTTTACTACTGTCCCCAAGAGCGATATATCTGTACCCTATCAATTTAATTCGATTTAGCACCGTTAGCGCGGTCTGGAGCTGAAACCCGATACTCAGCAACTGAACGAGCGACCGACCGATGTCCGTCGCGGTCGTGTTGCTGACCTTGGAGAGGGTGGCGATACCCGCCGTCGAGCCACGCTCGATGAGCGCAGTTCCTTGTCTGTAAGAATTGCACGCGTTGAGCAGAAACATCGCCGCGTTTACCTCGGAGAGTCCTCTTGCATCGAGATAGCCGTCCTCACACTGTATTCCGTCGTCCGAAATATGGCCGATGTAGTGGAAAAAGTCGGACTGCTCGATGAGGTGTTTTTCCAGTTCGGCTTTCGTCGTTCGGTGATGAACGGAGATGTCGAACCGTGGCAGTTCGCGGAGGTCGTAGTAGCGAACGACATCGCTTTCGTCCTGCATCGCGGTGTCGTTGCAGACGATGGTGACATCGATAGTTGAGGTGGATGCGTTCTCCGCCGTCCGATTTCGGGTCGCTTTCGCGTACAGTCCATCGTAGGTCAACTTGCTCCACCGAAGCGGGTACCCCGGACCGACCCATGCACGCTCTATCGTGTCCGGTTCGCCCTTCAACTCGAATATTTCCGGTCGCGTCTTCGATTCGATGTCCGTACTGATGGGTGAATCCGTGGCCCCGGCCCGATAAAATTCGTGCATTAGCTCCGGCGCTTTCTCCGTCGCTTCGGATGGCAACCGTGCCGTCCGAACGAATGCGAGCTTGTTGGCCAGAAACGGGAGATATTCGACGTTGCGCTCGGACGGCACCGTATCGACGGCGAGATGCCACGGCGAAATCGCGGGTTCGAGCGTCTCGAACGGAACACCGAGATACGCCGGAAGACGCTCCGTCACCGGTGTGTCGAAGAGCGCGTCTAAATCGATATCGAGTCGCGGTTCGACCACCTCCCGCTCGTGGAGCTGAACCGAATAGAACTCGTTCGTCCGCGTGAGACAATCGAGAAAGAACACCTGCCGAAGGACGCGTTCGACCGCCGCCTCGTAGCCATCGTCACCGTCCAACTCGTACTCGAAGTCACCGGCAACGAGGCGAGGCTGTTTTCCGGGGACGACGGACGAGTTGAGATAGTAGGCGAGCGAGGTCGCCGGATAGAGATACTCCCGCTCCGGCGGAAGCACGAGCGTCGTCTCCGTCGCCGATGACGGTATCGAGGACGATACGTGGAACTCCTCGCCGCGTTCGATGAGCGGCGGATGGCCGCGGAGCGTCGGATACGACCGCTCCGGACTCGTGGTTTTCAACGCCGACCCGAACACCGACATCGCTCGCATGATGTCGTCGGCATCGTCGGTCACCGTGATGGTTCCTGGCGGCTTCTGAAACTGTGAGCGAGCGCCGATAACGATACGACGCTCACGCTCGAACGAGAACGTCGACCCCGAGTGATTTCGCTCGAACGATACCGGCCCGGAAACTGAAAAGTACACTTTCATCGGCGCGTTGCTGAGCTCGACTACGTAGTCGTCGCTCGGCAATCTCGCTTCATCGCTATTTTCGCCGCTCTCGAAACGGAGCCGTCCGTCGAAGTCCCGAACGAAGATGCCGCGACTCAACGGTATTTCGATGGTCGATGTCCGAATCTCGACCGCCGTCTCGACGGGAAAGTCGAGGTCGCTTACCGCCACGTCCGCCGGTGACACCCGCGTCGGCGTACGGATCGGGAATCGTGTCTTTTCGATCGGATCCGTAATTTCGATTCCCTTCGAATCCGAAAACGCTTCCAGTATCATGATTGTGAGAACTGTGTTCCGTTCTATAGCTCCGTCCGACGAACGTTGCTACTCACTTCTCGGTAATAGCTTTGGTCACTTCTCACCGTGAAATATCTCGAACGAGAGGTGCATCGAACCGGGGTGCCATCCGCGCGAACCCGGCTGCTCCGCTCCCCCGCCGTTCGCGGTGATTGCTCTACGCTTCCGCCAATGGCGAGATTGCAATCCAGCTTTTACCAGTGAGCGAGTGCAGTAAAAGCTGGACCAAAAGCACGTCGTCACCCCTGTCAGTCGTGCCCTCGGCACTCCGTCGGGGGTTCCTCGCCCCGCTCACTCAGCGAGGCGCTTCGCGCCTCGCACCGTTCGCGATTCGGTGTTCTACGCTTCCGCTTCCGCCAACGGCGAGATGGCGATTTCCATCTCCACGCCTTCAACGTCCCACGTCTTGCGGTAGCCGTCCTCGACCGGTCCGACGCTCTCCGCGCGGACCTCTTCTTTCACGAGGTCCATGTGGCGCTCGACCAACTCGGCGACGCGCTCGTCCCGCACGTCGAGTTCGAGGTCGATGGTCTCCTCGATGTCGAGGTCCTCCTCCTTTCGCATCTCCTGCACGCGGCGAATGACTTCGCGGGCGTAGCCCTCGCTCTCGATGTCCTCGGTGAGGGCGGTATCGACGTAGACGACGCCGAGTTCCGTACCCTCGACGTCGAACGACGCGCCGGACACGTCGTCGGGCGTCTTCGTGACGAATTCGACCATCTCGTCGTCGAGTTCCACGTCTTCGCCGAGCGCGTCCGAAACCGCGTCTTCGAGCGCGGACAGGTTCTGTTCCGTGACGCGCGCCTCGTTGAGCGCGTTCATGACCTGCCCCGCGTCGCCGCCGAATGCGGGACCGAGGACGCTCATGTCCGCCTCGGCGCTGTAGGCGAGTTCGCCCCAGCCCTCGTCGGGCGAGACCAACTCGACCTCGCGAGCGTTCAGGCGGTCGGCCAGCAGGTCGCCGTGGTGTTCGACGGCGTGAACGACCGAATCGTCACGCGCGTCCACGACGATTCGTGAGACGGGCCAGCGGAGTTTTCGCTCGGCCTGCTGACGGGCGTTCGCACCCGCTTCCTCGACGGCGCGGAGGACGGAAACGTCTTCTTCCAACTGCTCGTCCTGCCAGAACTCGTCGGCTTCGGGCCAGTCGAGCATGTGAACGCTTTCTTTGCCCTCGCCGCCCGTGAGGTTCTGGTAGATGTCCTCGCTCACGAACGGCGCGAACGGCGCGAGCAGGGCGACCAGTTCCTTCAGGACGTGGTAGAACGTCGCGTAGGCGGCCTGCTTGCTCGCGCTGTCGCCCTCGTCCCACATGCGCTCGCGGACGACCTGGATGTAGAACCGCGAGACGTCCTCGACCACGAAGTCGAGCAGCGTGCGGAGCGCCTTGTCCTGCCGGAAGTCGTCCCAGTCAGCGGTCATCTCGGCCGTCACGGTCTGCAACCGCGACAGCAGCCACTCGTCCACGAGTTCCGTCTCGGCATCCCGCACGTCCACCTCATCCGGGTCGAATCCATCGAGGCGCATGTACGGGAGCGGGAACCGGAACACGTTCCAAAGGATGTTCAGGCTCCGTTGCATGTTCTGCATCTCGTCCCACGAGAAGCGCATGTCTTCGCCCTGCGGGTTTTGCGAGAGCAGGAACAGGCGCATCGGATCCGCGCCGTGGCGTTCGATGGCCTCCTCGGGGGAAACGATGTTGCCGATAGATTTGGACATCTTTCGACCGTCCTCGGCGAGCGCCCAGCCGTGCATCAGCACCTCGTCGTACGGCACCTCGTCCAGTGCGGCGGTGCCCATGCCGAGTTGCGACCAGAACCACCCGCGCGTCTGGTCGTGGGCCTCCATGATGAGGTCGGCGGGCCACAGTTCCTCGAAATCTTCTTCGTTGCTCGGGTAGTCGAGCGTACCCCACGACGCGACGGAGGAGTCGAGCCACACGTCGAACACGTCCGGGACGCGGGTGTAGGTCGTCCCGTCCTTCGTGATGGTCAGGTCGTCCACCGTCGGGCGGTGCAGGTCCACGTCCTCGGGGTCCACGTCTTGGTCCACCGCCTCGGCGAGTTCCTCGCGCGTACCGACGACGACCACGTCCTCCATCTCACCCGACCAACCTTCGGGAGTCCAGATGGGTATCGGCACGCCCCAGTAGCGCTGGCGCGAAACGTTCCAATCCGGCGAGTTCTCCACGAAGTTGTAGAACCGCTCGTCGCGGGCCTCCTGCGGGTGCCACTCGCTGTCCTCGATATTGTCGAGGAGTTCCTCCTTGATGTCCGTCACCGTGATGAACCACTGGTCGGTGACGATTTGCAGGATGCCGGTGTCACACCGCCAACAGTGACCGTAACTGTGGTGGACGGTGCCGGACGCAAGCAGGTGGCCGCTCGCTTCGAGGTCGGCCATGATCTCTTCGTCCGCGTCCTTGACGAACTGCCCCTCGTACTCGCCCGCTTCCGGGCCGTACACGCCGTCGCCGCCGACGGGGCAGAAGATGTCGAGGCCGAGTTCTCGACCCCGGTTGAAGTCCTCCTCACCGTGTCCGGGCGCGGAGTGGACGAGTCCGGTACCGTCTCCCTCGACGTCCACGTAGTCGGCCTCGTAGACCTGTAGCGTCCCGTCGCCGCTCGGGTGGTCCGGTACCTCGTCGTCGAGCGGGTGTTCGTACTCCCAGCCGAGCATCTCCTCGCCGGTCAGTTCCGCGACCACCTCGTACTCGTCGTAGCGACCTTCCTTCAGGACTTCCTCGACTTTCGGCGCGCCGACGTACAGCGTCTCGGTCTCGCCGTCTTTGGTCGCTCGAACTTCGGCGTACTCCCCGTCGGCATCGACGGCGACGAACGTGTTCGCCGGGACGGTCCACGGCGTCGTCGTCCACGCGACGAGGCTTCCTTCCTGATCCGAGAGAGGAAATTTCACGTATATCGACGGGTCGTCCACGTCCTCGTACTCGACTTCGTTGTTGGCGATGGCCGTCTCACAGCGCGGACACTGGCTGATGGAGCGCATGCCCTGTTCCACAAGTCCGCGCTCGTGAGTGCGCTGGAAGCCCCACCACGCCGCCTCCATGTACTCGGGGCTCAGCGTCTTGTACGGGTTGTCCCAGTCCATCCAGACGCCGAAGGATTTGAAGTCCTCGTCCATCGCGTCGAGTTGGTCGTTGGCGAACTCCTTGCACTCCTCGATGAAGTTCTCCATTCCGAACTCCTCTATGTCCTTCTTGTTCTCGAAGCCCAGTCGCTCCTCGACTTTCGTCTCGATGGGCAGGCCGTGCATGTCGTATCCCGGCCGGTCGGTCACGTCGTAGCCCCGCATCCGTTTGTAGCGGATGTAGGTGTCCTTCAGCGACTTGTTCCACGTCGTGCCCATGTGCGCTGCCCCGGAGGTGTACGGCGGCCCGTCCACGAAGAAGAACCGCTCTGCGCCCTCTCGCGCCTGCTTCGTCTTCTCGTAGGCGTTCACGTCGTCCCAGTACTCGAACACCCGGTCTTCCACCGAGTGCGGTTCGTACTGGTCGTCTACTTCGGCGAACCTGCTCATGTGCGATGTGAGTCCTTCCGGCAATAAAGTGGGTTCGGTTGTGCAGTCCGACCTGTACGTCCCGTCCGGCGGGGATTGCTCCACGAGCGTCGTCCTTGACTTGCTAGTCATCGTGAACAACGGCAGAAAATATTTGTATTTCAATGTGAATCCATGGTTATGTCTCTTCCCATTGTTACCTATCTCACCTCCATCCCCATTCTGCTGGTAATCCTCTTCGGAATCGTGTCGTTTTCGTACTGGATGCGAAGTGATGCGACCGCCCGCGGCAGTTCATCTCCTCTCTACTGGGCGATTCTTGGACCGATACTCTGGCCTGCCGCCCTCTACTACCTCCTCGTCGTTCGACGGGCGAACAAGCGACGATATCCGCCGACGCGGTGGCAGGGTCTCGCCGGAATTGTCACCATTAGCTATGTCGGCGCGATGGTTCTCGGGTTTGTACTCGGCCCGCCCGACGTGTTCACGCAAATCCTCTACACACCCGTCTACTTCGTGATTCTACTTTTCATCACGTATCTCCTCGTTTACCGACGCCGATACGGACGACTTCCGGAGATTGCATGAAGCGACAACCGCACTGGTTGGTTTCGACCTTCCTGCTCTCCATCGCGTTCTGTGTCGCGTTCTACGGAATCGCTCTTCCACCCGTCACGAAAAACGGCGTTCTCGAACTGTGTGTCCTCGCCGCCGGAACCGCCGCGTACTTCGTCACGTTCCGCTGGCGTCTCTCCCTCCGTCGCGTTGCCACGTTCGTCGTGGTCGTCGCGCTCCTTCCGATTCCAACGAAACTGCTCGTGATTGGGGTGGGTGTCGAGTCCGCAGTCGGCGTACTATCTAGCCGCACCACGTTTCACGTTGTCTCAGGCGTTCTCGTCCTCACCATCGCCTCGACCGTCTCGTATCTCGAACTTCGGGCGCGCCGTGCGACCGCGGAGTGAGAATCGGTACGGAAGTAATGGAACCTTACCCGCCCCGACCGTTCGCTACTAGCGACTGCGTTTATCCCCGTGCGTGTCGGAACCTGTACTCCCGGAACGACCGTCCTTCCGAGACGGCTTGCCGTCCAACAGGTGATACACCATGTCAACCGACTTCGCCGACCTTTCGAATCAGTTGGGACAGTCCCTCGAAGCGTTCGACGACGAAAATTCCCGCACGCGACTCCTCACGCGGATACAGCGGGCGCTGGCGCGACTCGAAGACGCCTTCGAATCGGCCGACACGTTCGAGGAGATTTCCGAGCGGGCCGACACTCTCTGGCCCCTCCTCGACGAAGCGGAGGACGTGCTCGACGGCTTCGACGCCGACGCGTTCCTGAAAACCGTCGACGTTGGGCAGTTACCGAACGCGGTCGAACTCGAAAACGTTCCGGACGCGGTCGAAAGCGGGAACGCGCGGGACGCGCTCGACTCGACGGAACTCGTGAAGGCCGTCAACTTCCGCGAGTTCTGGAGTTCCGAGGAAATGCAGAGCCTGTGGGAGGAGGGAACGGAATTGACGAACGCCATCGGTTCCCTCTCCGGTAGCGATTCTGACGACGACGAAGACGGTTCGAGTCTCGACGATATGACCGGCGACACGGACGAGGTGGCCTCGAAGGCGACGGAAGGCAAACTCCAGTCCGAACTGGAGGAGAACGCCGAGCAGTTCCGAGAGCAAATCGACGCCGCCCGCGACCGACTGAAGGACCAAATCGCCCAAAGCGAGTTGGGTTCCGGTGGCGAGGGAGGGGACGACCGTACCGGCGGCGGGCCGGGAGGTCGCCCGGACATGAAGGTCACGTTCTCGTACTCCACGATGCCGGACGACAGACCCGACATCGACGCCACGCCGCACTATTCGACGATGCCGAAACGGGATGAAGAGTAACGAGAGGACAGCAGCAACGGACCCGACGGTTTACACGCCGGTCGAGTAGCGGAGGATGCCAGCGACGCCGCCGAACGCGTTCATCAGTTGTTCTCCCTTCTCGAAGTCGGTGCTGATGAACTTGGTCTCGGTGCCGCGCTGTTCGGCGATGTTCATGAGGAACTCGATGGCGTCTTCACGCTCGGCCATCTCGGCCTCGGTTCCGTCCTCGCAGGTGTGTTCCGGGTCGCCCTTTCGACGGTCGATGAACTCGTACTCCTCCTTGTCGCCGCACTCGAAGACGGCGACGTCCTTGCGGAGGTCCTCGGAGAGGAGCAGGCGGTCCACGGACCCCATGATGAGGTTTCGGCGCGTGGGCTCGAACCCGTAGGTGGCGAGGTCGCCCTCGTGGAGTTCGCGGAAGAACTCGTTCATTTCCCGCTTGTCCTTCATGACCTCCGCGTCGGCGAGCGTGTCCTCCGCCGCGTTCACGAGGTCATACAGGCCGGATTCGTCGGTGTAGGCGATGTCGAACTTGTCCAGAACCTTTCCGTCGATTTCGTGGTGGAGGTAGTCACCGTCGAGGAACTCGTCTTTCGTCGGCGAGGGACCGCCGACGAGCACGCCGTCCAACTCGTGTCGCTTCGGGACGAACAGGTCGTCCGCCATTCCCGCGACCTCCTGATAGAAGTTGTCGATGGCTTCGAGGCGCAGTCGGTGGAAACGCTGGGCGGACTGACCACCTTTGCGCTGTTTGCCGGGGACGAGCGACGAGGCGGATTTGACCGGTTCGATTCGCTTTCCCTTCAGCCACCCGACGGTCGCCTCGCGTCGGTCGAGGACGATGAGACCGTACAGCCCCTTGTCGCCGAGCATCTCCTCCAGCGGTTCCGTGAGGAACTGGGAGTCACAGTGGTAGCGGAACGACTCCACCGGGTCCGGCGGGCTTTCGAGCACCTTCGTCACCATGTCGGTCTGGCCGCCGCCGGTGTCGATGGCTCCGCTGAACATGACGATTCCCCGCTCCGGCGGGAAGGTGTCGTAGTAGCGCAGTCGGTCCTTGATGGACGTGAGCGCGTCCTGCACGTTGGTTCGCGTCTGCTTCGACTTGATGTTGCTCGCTTCGCTGTGCTCTTGGGTGACGTGCGCAACCACGTCGCTTATCTGCTTGTCCTCCGGGATGTAGATGGTGACGAGTTGGGTCCCCGAGCCTTCGTACTGCTTCAAGTCCTCGATGACCTTCTGGAACTCGTACTTTTTCCTGTCGGACTGTTCTCCGTCCTGCTGGCTCATTACTCCCTTCTAGCCGCTCCAACTGGTAAGTAACCTTTGACCTCGCTTGCGGCGTGTTAGCGCGATATTTCGCCGTCTCGAGTCCTCACGCCATCGCCGAAAGCAGGTCGTCGGTCCCGACGACCGCCGCGAACTCGCCGTCGAGGTGTGCGAGCGCGACGCGGTGGTTCGTCTCGGCCGAAATCTCGGTGCCGTCAGGCGCGCGTCGGTCGAACGTCGCCGTCGCGTCCGAGACGAGGACGGGGCGGAAGCCGAGATTCTCCGCCATCCGCGTCGTCGTCGAAACGCAGTGGTCCGTGGTCAATCCGACGACGACGACCGTTTCGTACCCGCCGTCGCGGAGCCACGCCTCTAGTTCCGTCCCGATGAAGCCGCTGTTGACGCGCTTTTCGAAGACCGTTTCGTCGTCGGTCGGTTCCAGCTCCGGGATGAACGCGAAGCCGTCCGAATCGCCGCGGAGCGGCGAATCCTCCTCCGTCGAATTATGCCGAACGTGAACGACGGGACGGTCCGCCTCCCGCCACGCGTGGAGGAGTTCTTCCGCCCGTTCCTCGGCGTCGGGGTTGTTGCGCTCGCCCCACGCGGGGTCGGAAAAGCCCTGCTGGAAGTCGATTGCCAACAGTACGGCGTCGGTCGGGAGGTCGAGGTCGGACGTCATGCGTCGATGAGAATCGTGCTCTTCGGGTGTTCGCGGGTGGTCCGAATCGGACACTCGTCCGGTGCCTGCTCCTCGTCCTCCGAAAACAGGTACTGGGGCCACTCGCGGTCGCCTTCGACGCCCCAGTCGCCGAGCTGTGCGTGCGGGCACGCGCCGTCGTACTCCTCCAGTCGCCCCTGAATGATTTCGCGGGCACGCTGTCCGCGCTCCGTGTCCGCCGTCACGCCCTCGAACAGGGCGCGCGGCTGGAACGTGATTTCGAGGCCAACGGGACAGTAGCGGCTCTTCCTGCCCTCGTAGAACGGCGCGCGACAGGTCGGAAACATCGGCTCGCCGTTAAAACAGAACTCCCACTCGTTGTCGTCCGGGTCCGTCGGAATCTCCTCCGGCCACGGTTCCGGGTCGTGAACGTGGAGGAACTGCAGAATGTGCCACATCGACTCGTGATACTCCACTTCGGTGGCCGTCTCCGCCGACGGCTTGAAGAACACGGTCAGCGGCGCGCGTTCGCTGTGGTCCTCGTAGACCTCGTGGTACTCCACGATGGTTTCGCCGAGCGAGAGCAGCGCGTCCTTGTCGGTCATCGACGGACAGAAGGTGTACAACGAGTCGCCTCGCTGTTCTGTTTCGATGCCGAAATAACACGGGAACGGGGTGTCGTTTCGCTCTCCGAGCAGGCCGTTCCGAAAGCTCTCGTAGTGTTCGACGCCCCAGTCCGGCACTACACCGGAGTCAACGCGACGCATGATGGTGGTTTGGTCCATCAGCACGTCGATACCCGGTTCGTTCATGACGCGCTCTTAGGACCGATTCGTACTATCAGTTGTGACCCGCGATTTCCCTGCTGGACGGACTAACTTTATATACGTGCTGTTGTTCGGTTTGACACAACGACCATGACAGGGACAGTGTTCGCGGTTGCGAGCGGGAAGGGAGGTGTGGGGAAGACGACGACCGCAATCAACCTCGGGGCGATGCTTGCGGCGGCGAACCACGAGGTTATCGTCGTGGATACGGACCTCGGGATGGCGAACGTCGGCGGCTACCTCGACTTAGAACTGGACGGTGCGACGCTCCACGAAGTGCTCTCCGGCGACGCGAGCGTCGAGGATGCGGTGTACCACGCCCCCGGGAATATCGACGTGCTCCCGAGTAGTACCGACATCTACACGTTCGCACAATCACAGACGGCACAGTTGCAGCGGGTCGTCGCCGACCTCACGGAAGACTACGAGTACGTCCTGCTCGACACCGGTGCCGGTATCAGCTACGACACCATCCTCCCGCTCTCGCTCGCGGACGAGGTGCTGCTCGTCACCACGCCCGACGTGGCCGCGGTGCGCGACACCGCCAAAACCGCGGAACTCACCGCCCGCGTCGAGGGAACGGTCGGCGGTGCCGTGCTCACCCAGCGCGGAAACGACATCCTGAACGCGGACAACGTGGAGGGAACGCTCGACACCGAGGTCCTCACCGTCGTCCCGGATGACGAAACCGTCCCGATGGGTATCGACGCCGGTCGGCCGCTGGCCGCCTTCTCGCCGAATAGTCCCGCCGCGACGGCCTACCGCGAACTCGCGAATATCCTCACCGGAGAGACCGACACCCCGGAACTGTCCGGCGAACCCAGCACCGACGAGGCCGCCGTCCCATCGCTCGCCGACGCCGAATTCGAACTCGGAACCGCCCCTGATGCGGGGTCGTCGGCCACGGCGTCGAATCCCGACCCGGAACCGCCGTCGGAGGAGGCCGACGAAGCGAGTCCGTGGAACGCGGACGCGTCGAAATCGGATCCGACCAAACCGGATCCGGCGAGCGCGGAATCCGGTTCGGTTGCGGAATCCGACTCGGATGCGACGCCTGTCTCGCACGCCACGCCCTCCTCTCCCGTCGCTCCCGACTCGAACGACGACTCCGACTCCGGGTTCGAGTCACCGGTCGAACCCGACCTGAAGGCCGCCGAGTTGGGGATGGACTTTTCGGCCGATGAAGGCGAATCGTCATCCCCGGGTTCCGGCCCTGCCGCCGACCCCGACTCCCGTTCCGATTCTCCACCGGAACCCGCGGCGTCCGAGTCAGCCTTCGATTCCGTCCCCGAATCTCCACCGTCCGACTCCGCTCCCGAATCCGGACCCGAACCCACGGAATCGAAGTCGGAATCGAGTCCCGAAACGTCCGGTCCCGAAACCGACCCGGTTCACGACCTCATCGACCGGCGGGTCATCAAAACCGGCGGCGACGCGGACGACTCCGAACCGTCCTCGGAACCGGCACCGCTCGAACCCGAGGCGGCGACGACTCCGGATAACGACCCGCTCGCCCCCGCGAACGACGAGAACGGTACCCCGGCGGACGACGCGACTCCGGCGGACGACGTGACCCCGGCGGACCCCGGTGCCGCGGACCCTACTACGGAAGATTCCACTACGGCGGATTCCACCGCAACGGACCGGGACGGCTCGGACGAGTTCGATACCGTCCTTTCCGACCACGATGGGACGCGAGCCGAAACGACGAGCGAGGACGCCGCACAATCGTCGCCCGACCTGCCGGACGAAATCGTCGAAGCCGAACCGAACGACGATGACGAGGTGGAGGCCGTCCCGTTTCAGGACGGGCCTGTTCGCTCGGACTTGAACGATGACGCCGACGAGAGCGATGTCGACGAGGATGACGGCGACGACGAGGAAACGAACGGCCTGTTCGGCCGAATCGGTTCCCTGTTCCGGTAGTCTCCTTTCGAATCCCGAGTTTCCCCTCGTCCCGCGCGTGCTGTCCCTATCGTCTCGAATTCATTCATAACGCGGCCAATAACCAAGTAGCCAGCGGTGGTCCCTAGTACGAAATGGCGGATGGTAATTCGGTTCCGTTCTGGTGGATCGTCCTGTTCCTGCTCGTTGCACTCGGATTGGCGTACGCCGGAATACTGTACATCGGCGGAAGCCTCTCCGGGGCGGCGGGGTTCATTCGCGTCGATTCGTTGTTAGCTGCCGCTCCGGCGGTTCGAACCAGCTACCTGACTCCGTGACGCCCCACGATGTCGGTCGCCGACGGACGCTCTCCTTTTTCCGTTCCATTCGCCCTCACTCGATACTCATTTGAAGACGTGATTCATATTTGAAAGTTGTATATGCGAGGTTCCCCTCCGAACCGTCGGCGGTTTCTACTGGGCGCTCTCGGTGGCATCGGCGGTGCACTCTCGGGATGTTCTCTGCTGCACGACCCGAAACCGGCGGTCGTTCTGGAATCCGTTTCCGTCCGCAACCTCGACGATGAAGCGCATACCATCGAGGCGGAGGTTATCCGAAACGAGACGACGGTTGCGAGGAAGACGGTCCACGTTACGGCGATGAAATCGGAGCGCCATCCGGCGAGTAGCACGCTCGGCGTCGTCGCGGACGACTTGAAAAGCGAGCCAGCGGTGTACGAACTGCGTACGAAATTGGCACAGGAAGGGACGTGGCACGAGGTGTCGGCGAAATCGCGGAGTAGCGAACAACGTGTTCGCTACGAGATTCGAATCACGGAGTCGGGCAGTCTCGAAGTGTGGTCCTCGTTTTCACCACGGTGAGAGCACCACTGCCGTCGTCGCCTACATCGACTCCGGCGCTTCGATGCCGATGACGCCCAACGCGTTCGCAATGGTGTGCTTCGCGGCGGCGACCAACGCGAGCCGCGCGTCGCGGACCTCGTCGTCCTCGGCGGTCAGGACCGGACACTCGCGGTAGAACGCGTTGAACGTCTCCGCGAACTCGCGGGTGTAGGTGGCGACCGCGTGCGGTTCGAGGTCTTCCGCGGCCTCCTCGATGACGTTCGGGAAGCGAGCGATGACCTCGATGAGGTCCCGCTCGAATTCGGAATCGAGGACGGACGGGTCGGTTTCCGCCGGAATTTCGCCTCCTGCTCGCGGTTCATCACCGCTCGCTGTATCCGAGGTGCGGAGCACCTCGCCCGCCTCGTCCATGATGCCGCAACAGCGCGCGTGGACGTACTGGACGTAGGGGGCGCTCTGGGCCTCGAAATCCAGCGCGCGCTCCCACTCGAACGTGATCGTCTTCGTCGGCTGTTTCGAGATGATATCGTAGCGGACCGCGCCGATGCCGACCTGTCGGGCGATGCGGTCTACGTCCGCCTCGGAGAGGTCGTCGTCGCGGATGCGGTCGTCCATGCGACTCTCGACCTCCTCGCGGGCGCGCTTTTCGGCCTCGTCGAGCAGGTCGTCCATGTCGATGCCCGTCCCTTCACGCGTGCTCATGCCGCCTTCGGGGAGGTTGACCCACGAGTAGTGGAACGAGGTCAGTTTGTCGGTGTCGTTACCGAGGATTTCGAGGGCTTGAGCGAGTTGGTCGGCCTGTAGCTTGTGGTCCTCGCCGATGATCGTCACGGCGCGGTCGTAGTTGTCGAGTTTCCACTCGTGGTGGGCCAAGTCGCGGGTCGTGTAGAGGCTCGTCCCGTCCGAACGGAGGAAGACGAGGTTCTTTTCGAAGCCGAACTCCGAGAGGTCGAGTTGCCACGCGTCCTCCTCGTAGACGGCGTGTTCGTCCTCCTTGAGGCGCGACACCACGTCGTCGGTGCTGCCGTCGAACATGAACCGCGTCTCTTTGACGAACTCGTCGAACTCGGCCGGGAGGCGGTCCAGCGTGACGCGCATCCCGGAGAGGACGGTATCGACCACTTCGCCCACGCGCTCGTAGGTCTCCTCGTCGTTCTCTTCGAGGCCTTGCAGAATCGCCGCGATTTTCGTCTCGGCCTCGTCCGCGTCCTCCGGGTCGGCCTCTTCGAGGTAGGCGTTCCCCTTGCGGTAGTAGCGCACGAGGTCGTAGTCGGCGCGTTCGCGCTCGGGTTCCGGCAGGTCCTCCTCGTCGAACGTCTCGTAGGCCCACGTGAACACAGCGATTTGACGGCCAGCGTCGTTGACGTAGTAGTGACGGTCCACGTCGTTGCCCGCGAAGTCCAGAATGCGCGCGATAGCGTCCCCCGTAATCGGGTTCCGTGCACGCCCGACGTGCACCGGACCGGTCGGATTCGCGCTCGTGTGCTCGACAACGACGTTCTCGCCGGTGGGTTCGAGACGGCCGTACTCTTCGTCCTGTGCCGTCTCGACAGTCTCGTCGTAGTAGGCGTCGCTGGGGAGGAAGTTGACGTACGGCCCCTGTCCCACCGCGGCCGCGATGTGGTCGTAGCCGTCGGCGTCGATTTCGTCCGCGATGTCGGCCGCGATTTTCGGTGGCGGTGCGCCGACCTCCCCGGCGAGTCGGAACGCCGCGCTGGAAGCGAGTACGGCGTCCACGCCCTCCGGGGGCGTCTCGATTCCGAGGTCGTCGGTCGGAAGGTCGAGGGCGGAAAGCGCCGCGAGAAGGGCGTCCTCGACTTCTTCCCTGAACGTCAGGAACATACCAGTCCGTTCCCGGGCGGTCGGTAAAGGGGTTTCTGAACGATTCCGGTCGCGGTCCGGACGGCCTACGTCGCCACCCGTAACAACCCCCCACCCAGCGAATCGACCCAGAGCACGGCCAACCCGAACCAGTAGGCGATCATCACCGCGGTCCCGACGAACAGCATCAACAGCAGGCCGCCGGGAAGCACCGCCGCGACGACCAGTACGCCGACGGAAACCTCACGCCAGCGCCGCCGCATCGTCCGGTAGGAAACGACGTCGCCGTGATGGAACAACAGCATCGTCACCGGAACGTCGGCCAGCAGTCCGACCCCGACGGTCAGCGCGAACACCAACCAGAAGAACGCCCCCGTGCGGTAGGCGATTATCATGTCCGCGGCGCGGGCGTCGGCCACGAGATAGGACATGACCTCCGGCGCGACGTAGCGGTAGCCGACGAAACTCCCGCCGAACAGTCCCACCGCTAGCGCGCCGCACCAAACGAGGAACACCTTTCGGTCGGCGCGCGCGCCCAGACGGGTTTCGACGGCGGGCCACGCGTAGTACAGCACCAGCGGGAACACCGCCAGCGCGCCCGCGATGAGGCTCACCTTCATCTCGAACGCCAGAGCCTCGACCGGATGCAGGAGGACGATGTTCAACGCCCTTGGATTCACGCCCTCGGGAAGCTTCGTCAGGAAATCCCGCTTTATCGCGCCGATGCCGCCCCCGTAGAGGAACGTGAACGTCAGCGCGACGACGGCCATGAACATCCCCGCGAGGCGGAACGATTTGCTCCGAAGGCTTCCGAGGACGAACCGCAGGTCGTAGTAGTACCCGCCGATGTCGTCCTCGGTTTTCTCTTCTTCCGTGAACACCGACGCCATCCGGGCCGCGGTCCCCTCGACTGCGGTCGTCAGGCCGTTCCCGTCGTCGGCTTCGCTTTCGGGGGTTCGTTCCTCCGCTTCGTCGTCCCCGTTTTCGTTCGCGGCGTCGAAGCGGTCGAGGATGGCCGCCGCTCGCTCGTGGTCGCCCGAATCGAGCGCAGTATCCGCCAGTTCGAGCGCCTCGTGTTCCGCGAGCGAATCGAACGTTTCGGGCGGCGCGGAGCGAATCCCGGACGCGTCGAGGGACGAAAGGTCGATTTCACCCGGACGGTCTCCCCCGATGCCGGTTCGACTCCCGCCGCTCCCGCGGTCCACGAGTCGCGCACAGCCGAGTCCCACGAAGTAGAGCGTCGTCATCGGTATCGCCACGAGCGACATGGAAAACGGGTCCGGCGAACCGTTCACCATCGAACTGATGACGACGATGCCGAAGACGGCGTAGCGCCATCGGTCACGGAACAGGTCGTAGGGAACGACGTCGGCGTACACCAGCCCTCCCATGAGCAACGGCAGTTCGGCGGTGAACCCCAGCACGATGGTCAGCAGGAGCACGAACTGCGTCCACTCCACGATGGAGTAGGTGGGTTTGAAACCGGACCGAATCGCGTTGTCGACGAGGAAATCGAACAGCAACGGGAGGAAGACGAGGTACGCGTAGGCCACGCCGCCGCCGAACAGGGCGACCACCAGACCCGTGACCAGCAGTCGCGTCCGTCGCGTTCCCGGTATCGAGAGGTCCCCACCTCGCTCCGTCCGCCGCGTTCGATAGAGGAGGAAGACCGCGGCCATCAGCAGGCCAGCGATGAGTCCTAGCTTCGCCTGTAGCAGGACGACATCGAACGGCGTTACCGCGACGACGACGGCCTTCGACTCCAGCAGCCGCCGCGCCAACGCGGGCCATATCCAGTAGCGAAGCGCGTAGAACGTCGCCAGAAATCCCCCCACGAAGACGACGAACGCCACCCGTAGCTCGGAGCGTACCCTCCGAAGCGCGATACCCGCCACTCCTCCCAATCTGTCGTATCCAAGTGCCCCCACGCGAACTCCCCCCAATCGCATCCCTAGTAACGCCTCGCTCGGCTATCAACGTTGCTCGCCGGAGTTCGTGGTTCGGCGCTAGCGGTTGCGGGCCGCCCAGCGGAGCACGTCGGCGAAGGCCAACACTGCCGGTTACGCCGAGGAATTCCCGATGCTCTCCTCGCCACCACCGTTCATCTTTCTCCGAAAATGGAGAACGATTAATATGACTCGGAAGCTACGTGTTTCGTATGCAGCTCCGCCCTCCCCGGTTTCGGCCGTTTAGCGTCGCGCTCGGCCTCTTCGTCGGAACCGCCGTCGCGGCCGCCCTCCCGTGGCTGTGGTCCGATGCGCCCGCGAACGAAATCGAAATCGGTCTTCTCGTCACCCTCCTCGGGTGGACCGCCGCCGAGCAGTTCCGCGACGAACTCGACCGCGCGGTCTGCTCCCGCCTCCATCGGTCGCTCGCCGTCGCGGGCGTCCTCCCCTTCGCGGGCGTCTTCCTCGCCGAGGTGTTCACGGACTACGACCCCACGGCCGGAATCATCCTCCGCCTATCCGTGTTTGCAGTCGTCGCACTCGTCGCAACTTCCCTCGGTTCGAGTCGCCACGCGGAGATACTGTACCAAACCCGGTCGGTCCGAGCGAACGTCATCGGTACCAAATCGCGACTCTACGAACTGCCGCTCACGCTGGTTTCCAGCGCAATCGGGATTGCCGTGGTCAAACTGATACTCGGCGAGTTCGTTACGGTTGAATTTCTCTCCGTGACGCTTGTCGGGACGCTCATCGGGACGACCATCGGGTCGCTGTTGACCGGTAACCAAGAAGTCGGACTCGTCGCACTGGACGACGGGTTGCTCGTCCGACCGAACAAAGAAAGCGGCGGGTCTCTCGTCCCGTGGCGGCGCATCCGCGACGTTCGAATCGACGGCGACACGTTGCGAGTCACCCGCGGCCTCCCGTGGCCGATGGTCTACGAAGCCGACCTCTCGTCGGCCATCCACCCCGAGGCGGCCCCGGAGGCGTTTCGGTCTCAACTGCGCTCCCCGTGACGAATCGGGCCTTGGCTACGACTCGTCTATCGTCTCGATGACTCGCTGGGAGAAATCGACCTCCGATAGCTCCTCGTCCTCCAACGCTCGAAGCCACTCGGCCTCGGCACGCCAGCGACCGACCGCTTCGTCGTCGAGGTCGGTCACGGACCCGTGAACGTCCCGCGGCGTCTCGGCGAGGTCCCGGACGACGTTGATGACGCGGCCGACCTCCCGGTGCGGAACCGCGTTCGTTTTCCCGGCGGCGATGGATTCGTATTCGATGTCGATTCGCCCCTCGTCCACGTCGAGTTCGGTGACGTAGACGCCGTGCGTCATCAGTCGCGCTTCGAGTTGGTCCGGGTCGAACTCCATAGCGAAAGGGCCGTCGGCGACGCCTAAAGGGATTGTGTCGTTAGGGGGTGGACCACGGCCTTCTCCTTGCTCGTCGCACACCGTCCGTCGCGGTTCGAAACGCTCCTCGATTTCTCGTCGATTCGGAGCGTTATTATAGCAAAAATGTCAACCATCAACAGTCCATGCTGCGTTTGAACGATGTCGTCGCGGGCTACGGACGACATCGCATCCTAGACGGCCTCTCGATGGTGGCCGACGCCGGATGCACCGCTCTTTTGGGTCCGAACGGGGGCGGAAAAACGACCCTGTTCCGCGTCGGTGCAGGCGTGCTCGAACCGAAGCGAGGGTCGGTATCGATAGACGGCGGGAACCCTTTCGACAACCCCGAGATAAAACGCGACGTCGGCTACGTTCCGCACACGCCGTCTTTGCCGCCGAACCTCCCCGTTCGAGAGACTTTGGCGTTCTGGGGTCGCGTCCTCGAACTCGATGCCGACGACACGCGCGAACGAATCGATTCATTGGCCGACTCGCTCGAATTCCGCGATTTGCTCGCAACCAACGGCAGTGCGCTCAGTCGCGGACAGGCACAACGCGTCGCGCTCGCGCGCGGGTTGCTCTCGGACCCGTCGCTGGTGTTTCTCGACGAACCCACGACGGGACTCGACCCGTCCGTCACCTCGAAACTGCTCGACCTGCTCCGAATGCTCGCCGAGTCCGATACGACGCTCGTCTACAGCACGCACAATCTCCACGAGGCCGAAGCACTCGCCGACGAAATCGTTCTCCTGAACGAGGGGAAAATCGTCTCGTCCGGTTCGACGGACGAAATCGTGAATCGACAGGGAACGCGGAAAATCACGGTGACGTTGGCGACCGACAACGGAGGGTCTCTGCTCCGCGACCTCGGTTTCCAACCGGTTCGTCACGGTCGGTCCTTGCGGTTCGAAATCGACGTTGACACGACCGTCGTGGACGTCATCGAACGTCTCGGTGAACGGGGTGCGGAGGTCGTCGATGTGGAGACCGAACGCGACCCGCTCCAGTCGTTTTTCGAGACGGTGAACCGAGAGGGGACGGATGCGTAGTTTCGACCGCTCGCTCCATCTCAGCGAGGCGCTCCTGTGGCGACAGTTCCGCGCGCTCGGCATCCGGATGTTCCTCTCACCGGTCGGATACGGCGTGTTCTTCCTGTTCGTTACGCTCATCACTGCTCGCTCTCCGAACTTACTGACCGGGGCGACGGAGAACGCGATTCGACTGTACACTCGCCGCTATTTCGGCGGCGTCGATAACGCAAGTGCAGGTGTACTCGCGCTGGTGCTCGTCCAAGGTCCGTACATGCTGTCGATATTCGGCGCGGTCACGGGCCTTCGCGTCGGTCGCAAGTTCACTCAGCGTGAAATCGAGAGCGGTAGGTTCGAACTCCTACTGGCCGCACCCTACGACCCGGACGAGGTGTTTCGCGGGTTGATAACCGGGTCGATGGTCCTGACGTTGGCACAGTTGTTCGTTCTCGCCGTCGTCTCCCTCGGCGGTGCAATCGTCCTTCTGCTGAGCCTCGGCGTTTCTTTCAAAACTCGGTTCGATCATCTCGTCTACGTTGCCTTCCTGACGCCGATTCCGGCCACGCTGTGGGCCGTCGTCGTCACCGTCATCGCCTCGCTCTTTTCGGCGACCGGTCGAGTGGTGAACGCCGTCGAAAATGTCACGAACATCGTCGCCATCGCACCCGCCCTCGGCACGCTCCTCGTCCTGAGTTTCTATCCGAACGTGGACCTCTCCACGGTTGCCCTCCTCACCCTCGGCTTGAGCGTTGCGGGGACGATTCTCGGTTCGGTCGCCGTCGATACGTGGTTTTCCGTCGAAACGGTCCTGTCGCAGTGACTTCCCGTCTCGTCACATTCCACGCGCTTTGAGTACTGCACCGACGGCGAGTATGACGACGACCGCACCGTACGCCGATTCGATCGTGCTCCCGCTGATGCCCTGCGTGAGTAGGGCGGCGTAACCGAGCGTGATGAGACCGAGGACGATGGAGACGCCCCCGACGAGGTTCCCGACCCGCTCTTGGTCTGCGACCGTCGCCATGCTGACGCCGTTGATGAGTTCGGTCATTCCTTGATATCGAATCAGGTAGCCGAACACGAGTATCACGACGCCGACGAGGAGCACGACCGTCGGGTTCGAGGACCCCACGGCGAGCGGTATCGCGTCGTTCGCCCCGGTTATCAAATCGCTCGTACTCTGGGATATCATACCGAATACTTCTCGCCCGATGATTTCAAATCACCGAACTATCTGCCGAGTTGAACGATGTTCGACTGCGTTCGTCGCGCACGGAAACGGGTCGGGCCAGAGGAAAGAACGTTTTACCTATGGACGACATTCATCCGCCAATGAGCGAATCGGATACCGTCGAGGAGACTTCGGCGAGCAATCGGGACGCGTCGGGTTCCGATGACGGACCGAAGCAGGTCTCCTCCCCGAACTACCACAGCGAGAACCACACCGCCGCCCAGACCTGCGGTTGGACGGCGAACGCGCTTCGCGGGGAAGGAAAATGCTACAAGAACATCTTCTACGGCATCGAATCCCACCGCTGTATCCAGATGACGCCGGTCGTGAAGTGCAACGAACGCTGTGTCTTCTGCTGGCGCGACCACCGCGGTCACTCCTACGAACTCGGTGACGTGGAGTGGGACGACCCCGAAGCGGTCGTGGACGCGAGCATCCGCCTCCAGCGCAAACTCCTGTCGGGATTCGGCGGCAACGACGAGGTGCCGCGAGAAATTTTCGAGGAATCGATGGAACCCCGCCACGTCGCCATTAGTCTCGACGGCGAACCGACGCTGTATCCCTACCTTCCGGAACTCATCGAAGCGTTCCACGACCGGGACATCACCACGTTCCTCGTGAGCAACGGGACGAACCCCGAGATGCTGGAACGGTGCGACCCGACGCAACTCTACGTCAGCGTGGACGCCGCGGACCGCGCCACCTTCGACCACGTGGTCCGCGCCGTGGACGACGACGCGTGGGAGAAGCTCATCGACACGATGGACGTGCTGGCCGAAAAGGACGACACGCGAACCGTCATCCGAACCACGCTCGTCGGCGGGGAGAACGTCGCCAATCCGGACTGGTACGCCGCCTTCTACGAGCGCGCCGACCCGGATTTCGTCGAACTGAAGGCGTACATGCACGTCGGCCACTCGCGCGGCCGTCTCGACCGCACGTCCATGCTCGACCACGAGGAGGTCGTCGAGTTCACCGAACGGGTGGGCGAACACATGCCCGACCACGACGTGCTGAAGCAGGTTCCCGCCTCGCGGGTCGCACTCCTCTCGAAAACGGAGGATACGTGGGTACCGAAACTGAAGAAGGACAGCGAGTTCTGGGAACGCGATTCGACGACGTGGACGCGTCTGGGCGAGTAGACGATCTAACCGCGGTCGGTTCGCTACACCTCCTCGAGGTCCGTCTTCGTCAGCTCGCTCTCGACGTTGCCGGTGTTCGTCGTTCCCGCCGGTTCGAACAGGAGTACTTCGGCTTCCTCATCGGCGACCGGTCGGTGTTCGACGCCCCGCGGAACGACGACGAATTCGCCTTCGTCCAGCACCACGTCCTCTTCCTCCCGAAGCTCGATGCGGAGTTGACCGCTCGTCACGAGGAACATCTCGTCCGCGTCGTCGTGGTGGTGCCAGACGAACTCGCCCTCCAGTTTGGCGAGTTTGACGGCTTGCCCGTTCAGTTCTGCGGCAAGCCGAGGAGACCAGTGTTCGTCGAAGGTGTCGAACGCGGCGTCGAGCGTGACTTTCTCCATGCGTGGTCGAGCGTTCCCGGCGCGGAACGGTATATCCGCGGGAAGGGGCGATTTTCGTCGCGCTCAGTTCGGCGCGTAGAACACCCAGCCTTCCGACGGGACCGTGATATCGACCCACCCGCTCCCGTCCGTGGTCACGTCGCCGGACGTGCCGCTGTAGTCGTGGAGGGTCGTGTTCGTCCACGAGGTGTACACCGACTGGGTGCGATTGCTTCCCCCGTTGTTGATGCCGACCAGCAGGTTGTTGTACCGCTCGTAGACTCCGAGGTCGCTGTCCGCGTGTCGCCAGTACGTCTCGCCCCCGGCGAGGTTCGTTTTCACCCAGACCATGTTGTTGATGTCGCTGTCGTCGAGGATGGCGTTCGGGTAGAGGTTGTAAATCATCGGGACGCCCTCGCTGGTGAGGACGAACGCGTGTGCGAGGTGGTACTGCGATGGCGCATCCGCGTCGTGGTTCTGGACGAACGGATGGGCGTGGAACGGGTCTTGCCCGATGAGACCCGCGCCTTGCAGTTGGCTCATGTCGCCGCCGGAGAACACGTCACCGAGGGTGTAGTACAGGGGGTAGTCGAACGCGTCCATTCCGGTATCGACGTAGCCCTGTACGTAGTCGATGCTGCCGCTGTACACCTCGCCGATTCTACTCATGCCGAGGTCGTCCGCCTTCGGGTTCGCGTAATCGCTCCAGTACTTCTCCTCGACGTGTTTGACCGCATCGTAGCGGTAGCCGTCCGCGCCCATGGACGCTATCTTCTCCATGTAGTTCATCAACTCGCCGCGGACGTACTCCGAGGTGGACGATTCGTACTGTGCGAGGTCGGGGAGCCCGAGGAGTTCGCCGTGCTCGACCTGATGGTCGTCGCTCCAGTCGTCGATGGACCCGACGTCGTGGTGGAAGTCGTTGTATGAGAAGCGAGGGAAGTCGTAGTCGTACCCCGTCGCCATGTGGTTCATCACGCAATCGACGAACACCTCCAGTCCTTGGGTGTGCGCCTCGTCGATGAGGGCTTGAAGTTCCGCCTCCGTCCCGAACTCGCTGTCGAACACGGTGTAATCTACCGGTTGATAGCCGAGCGGCGGGTCGTTGCGTCCGCTCTGGTCGCTCCACGTCAGGTCGCTCTTTTGAGGTGCCTGTATCCACACCGCGTCGTACCCCCTGTCCGCGACCGTCGAGAGGTTGTCCGTGATGGTCGGCCACGTCTCGTGGAAGTACTGGAAGTGCACCGGTTCACCCGCCGCCGCCGCACGGTCCGAGAGTGCGGGCAGTCCGGTCCCCAACCCGACGACGGACAGGCCGCCGACGAACGCCCGGCGCGTCAGGTCTCCTCGTCTGGACACCCCTTCGTCCGCCGCTCTCTCGTTCATCTTTTTTCCTCTCCCTTCGTCCGCCGCTGATTGCCCTTTTCGATCGCTTTCTGTGTGAGTTACGTTATCTTCTGCCATCGTGCATCTGTTACGTATTATCACAACACACTTTAATCTAGCCACTACTCAACTAAATTTCAAATACGATTATCGCTCCAAATACTCGGGACGGCGGAGAATGCCCTCGAGTTCGATTTGAAGGTCGGCGTAGCATGGTTTCGACTCTCGTGATAAACCGACGCGCTTTCCGCCGAAAATCAGCACACTTAGATGTTGTCGCACTCTATCTTCTGCCCCAGCGGTCCATCCGCACTCGCGCCATAACATTTCTGTTACGCATCTCACTTCCGGTACGCTTAAAGGACCGAAGCACGGAGTATCACGTATGTCAGCGACATCGCTCGTGGTCGGGTACGACGAACTCGCCGCGTTGAAACTGCTCGCCCTCGACGGGGCGCTCGAAAGCGAGGTCAAAGTCTCGTGTGCCGACCTCGCCGACCGCCTCGACGCGTCCAACCAGACGGCATCGCGCCGTCTCCAGCGCTTGGACGATGCGGGCCTCATCACGCGCGAAATCGTCAGCAACGGGCAGTGGGTCGCCATCACCGACGACGGCGAGTGGGAACTGAAACGCGAGTACGAGGATTACCGCAGAATCTTCGAAGACTTCTCCGGCGTCGACCTCTCGGGAACCGTCACCGGCGGGATGGGCGAAGGAAAACACTACATCTCGCTGTCGGGCTACATGGAACAGTTCATCGACCGGCTGGGCTACGAACCGTATCCGGGAACGCTGAACGTCGAACTCACCCCCGAAAGCGTCCGCGCTCGTTCGGCGATGGACGCGCTCACCCCCGTCGCCATCGACGCGTGGGAGGACGGCGACCGAACCTACGGTCCCGCCGTCTGCTATCCCGCCGCCATCGAAACGACGGACGGCGAGTCGTACGACCCCGTTCACGTCATCGCTCCCGAGCGAACCCATCACGACGAGGACCAGTTGGAACTCATCGCGGCGGCGAAGCTCCGCGACGAACTCGGTCTGGAAAACGATGACCACGTTACGGTCCACATCGAGGAGAGACAATGAGCCAGACAACCGCCGCGGCCGTCGAAACGGCAATCGCCGCATTCCGTGAGGGTTCACCCGTCCTCGTCCACGACGCGGCCGACCGCGAGGGCGAGACCGACCTCATCTATCCCGCCGGTGCGGTTACCCCGGACGCCGTTTCACGACTTCGAAACGATGCCGGTGGACTGGTCTGTGTCGCCCTCTCACACGACGTCGCCGAAACCTTCGACCTCGATTACATGGACGACATCATCGACCACCCCGCGAGCGAGGGCCACGAACTCGGCTACGATTCACGCTCGTCGTTCTCGTTGACCGTGAACCACCGCGACACCTACACCGGTATCACGGACGACGACCGTTCGCTGACGATTCGGGAGCTCGCAAACGTGGCCGCGACCCCCGCCGAAATCGACTTCTCCTCCGAGTTCCGTGCACCGGGACACGTCCACTTGCTCAAGGCCGCCCCCGAACTGCTCGCCGAGCGACAAGGCCACACCGAACTCGGTATCGCCCTCGCGGGCGCGGCCGACCGCGCCCCCGCCGTCGTCGTCTGTGAGATGTTGGACGACGAAACCGGCGGTGCACTGTCCCCCGCGGACGCACGCGCATACGCCGAGCGTCACGAGTTCCCCTATCTCGAAGGGTCGGAGATAATCGAATCGCTCGACTGACGCTTTTCACCCGTCTTCCGGGCGAGACGGTAAGACTCCCTTTTACTAACGAAATTTCCGCCCCGAATTGCGCTAATATCGGAATAGGTATCTATATTATAAAAAATGTTCATGTTTCCGGAAGTCCATATGCTACGTATGGACTTCAAAGCAAAAGCTATCGCATACGGAATCGTCGCAACCATCATCGTCGGCCTCCTCAGTGGCGCTGGCATCCCGTTCACGGACATGACGCTCCCGGTCGTCGGCGCTGGTCTGACCGGCATCATCGGCGGTCTGGTGGCAGGGTACGTCTCCGGGACAAAACTCGACGACGGCGCGCTCAACGGCGGCGTCGCAACCGCTGCGGGGGCCATCGTCGCGCTCGTCGTTCTGACTGTCGGCGGATTGCTCGCCGGTCCGGTCCCGGCGATGGGCCTGTTCGCCTTCGGCGTGCTGTTCGTCGTCGTCGCGGCGATTCCCGGCATCGTCGGCGGCGCGCTCGGCTCGTGGCTCAACGGCCGCTCGGAACGCCGCGCCGCGGCGCGGCCCGCCTGATACCAACCGACCCATTTTTACGACCGACTCATTTTCACCGGCGTAACGGTTCGAGAACGCTTTTCTGACGCCTCGCTCCGGCGAGCGCCATCGATTCACGGTTCCCGTAGATTACTCTTAGATGAGTAATCCTACACAATCGTCCAAAGACAATCGCCAAAACTCATTACCGTGGCCTTCGTTGGGGCGGACGTATGAGCTTTGACGAAATGGACGTGGACACTATCTGGATGGACGGAGAATTCGTCGATTGGGACGATGCGAAAATCCACGTTCTCACGCACGGACTGCACTACGGGACGGGCGTCTTCGAAGGAGTCCGGTGTTACGATACGGAAAAGGGTCCCGCGATTTTCCGCTGGGAAGACCATCTCCAGCGTTTCTACGACTCGTGTAAACCCTACGACATGGAAATCGAGTACAGCCCGGAGGAGCTCACGGAAGCGACCCTCGAACTCATCGACCGCCAAGACCTCCGCTCCTGTTACGTCCGGCCCATCGCCTACTACGGCTACGACAGCCTCGGTGTCAGCCCCGGCGACTGCCCGACCGACGTGACCATCGCCGCGTGGCCGTGGGGCGCGTACCTCGGCGAAGACGCCCTCGAAAACGGTGTCGAGGTCATGATATCTTCGTGGCGCAAACACGCATCCAGCCAGATTCCGACGAACGCAAAGACGACCGGCCTGTACGTCAACAGCCTCCTCGCTGGCGAGGAAGCCCGACGCAACGGCTACGTCGAAGCCCTCGTCCTGAACAAGGAAGGCAACGTCGCGGAAGGTCCCGGCGAGAACATCTTCATGGTCCGCGACGGCGAGATTTTCACCCCCGGTCTCTCCCAGAGCATCCTCGACGGCATCACCCGCAACAGCGTCATCACGATGGCCGAGGAGATGGGCTACACGGTCCACGACGACGCCACCATCAGCCGCGGCGAACTCAACACCGCCGACGAACTGTTCTTCACCGGCAGCGCGGCGGAAGTCACGCCAATCCGGCAGGTGGATAACGTCGAAATCGGCAACGGCAGTCGCGGTCCCGTGACCGAAGAACTCCAATCTGCCTTCTTCGACCTCGTGAACCGTCGCACCGACGACCACGACGAGTGGTTCACGTACGTCGAAGAGTAATCCTTTCCGGCGAGCGCTCGATTCCGAGCGTTCAATTCACAGACTCGCTGTTCGAGGACAGGACGTTGGTCGCGTTTTCGCTTCGACTATCTCTCTCGGACTCCCGTCTCTCCAAGGGCATCGTTTCGGATGGAGAGTCAGGGATGCCGTGACCTTCGGCGTCCACTTCATCGACTCGAAACGCACCGATTTCTACGTACCCAAACCGCAGAAAGAAAATATCGGGATTAGCTCGTGACGACGACTTCGCCTTCCGCCATCTCCGGTTCGCGGGCTTCCTTCTCGGCCCGTTCTTCCTCTTCCTTTTTGGCCTTGATCTTCTTCATTCGGAAGATTTCTTCGCGCTCTTGCTCTTCGAGTTTCTGCTCGATGTAGTCCTGCGCTTCGTGGAGTTCCGGGAGCAGTTTGAATTCGAGCGCGTTGACGCGGCGCTTCGTCGTCTCGATCTCCGTCAGCATCTTCTTCATCGCCGTCTCGACTTCCGCGGCGAGGATGATGCTTTCGAGCAGTTCCTCGTAGGCGTCCGCGGTTTCGTCGATGCGCGCGCTCGTTCCGAGGACACCGTAGCCTCGCTCGTCGAGCGACTTCTTGACCTTCGAGGACTCGATCTGCGGGACGACGACGCCCATGATGTTCTTCGACTCGGTCGTGATTTCGGGGTGTTCCTGCAGCGCGGCGGCGGCACCGCGAACCGCCACGTCGCCCTCCATCGCGCGGGCCATGTTGATGGTCTGTTGTGCGCGCTGGTAATCCTCTTCCAGCCCGGAGCGTACGTCCTGCGCTTGGTCGAGGATGTCCATGAACTCCATGATGAGGCCGTCACGCTTCTTCTCCAGCGTGTCGTGGCCCCGTTCGGAGAGGTCGATGCGGTCCTCAATCGCCATGAGGTTCTTCCGAGTGGGTTTGACGTCCTTGGCCATGTTGGTTGATGCTAGAAACTCGAAGGGGATAATTCTTTACAGTCGAACGCCGCTCCGCGGGGACGGCTCCAGGACAGAGACGCGGAATACTCTCATCGCTCCGTCGATTACACGAGTGGAAAACAAAAACGAAACTGAAACCGCGTTAGTCAGCCGCGACTTCTTCCGCCTGCTCTTCGGGGTAGTACTCCTCGATGAACTCCTCGTCGATACGGTTGAGTTCCTCTTTCGGCAGCATCGAGAGGAGGTCCCAGCCGATGGTGAGCGTCTCTTCGATGCTTCGGTTCGTGTTGAATCCCTGATCGAGGAATTCCGTCTCGAACTGATCCGCGAAGTCGAGGTACTGGTTGTCCCGCTCGCTCAGCGCTTCGCGGCCGACGATGTTCACGAGGTCACGAAGGTCCTCACCTTGCGCGTACGCCGCGTACATCTGGTCGGAGACGCCGGAGTGGTCGGCGCGGGTGAGTCCCTCGCCGATACCGTCGTCCATCAGCCGCGAGAGGCTCGGAAGCGGGTTGATCGGCGGTTGGATACCCTGCGAGTTCAGGTCGCGGTCGATGTATATCTGTCCCTCGGTGATGTACCCGGTCAGGTCGGGAATCGGGTGCGTGTCGTCGTCACCCGGCATCGTGAGGATGGGAATCTGCGTGACGGACCCGTCACGACCCTCGATACGACCCGCGCGCTCGTACAGTTGCGCAAGGTCTGTGTACATGTATCCGGGGTAGCCACGGCGACCCGGCACCTCTTCACGCGCGGCACCGATTTCGCGCAGCGCCTCGCAGTAGTTCGTCATGTCCGTCAGGATGACCAGCACGTGGTAATCCTTCTCGAACGCGAGGTACTCCGCCGTCGTCAGCGCGAGACGCGGGGTGACCGTCCGCTCGACCGCGGGGTCGTCCGCGAGGTTCATGAAGACCACGGAGCGCTCCAGTGCACCGGTGCGCTCGAAGTCCTCCATGAACTCGTTCGCCTCTTCTGCCGTGATGCCCATCGCGCCGAACACCACTGCGAACTCGCTCTCTTCGCCGTCTTCCTCGTCTTCGAGCACGCTCGCCTGTCGCGCAATCTGGAGCGCGAGGTCGTTGTGCGGAAGCCCGGATGCGGAGAAGATGGGCAGTTTCTGTCCGCGAACCAGCGTGTTCATGCCGTCGATGGCGGACACACCGGTCTGGATGAACTCTTCGGGGTACTCGCGTGCGTAGGGGTTGATAGCCGCGCCGATGATGTCGTCACGCCGGTCCGGAACGATTTCCGGGCCGCCGTCGATGGGCTGTCCCGACCCGTCGAGCACGCGCCCGAGCAGGTCTTCGGTGACGGGCATCTTCATCGTCTCGCCGAGGAATCGAACCGAGGACTCTCGGTTGATACCTTCCGTTCCCTCGAACACCTGAATCGAGACGAGGCCGTCGCTCGATTCGAGTACCTGTCCGCGCAGCGTGTCGCCGGTCGGCGTCTCGATTTCGACGATTTCGTCGTATCCGATCGGCTCGTCGACTTCGGCGAACACCAGCGGACCGCTGATTTCCGTAATGGTCTGGTATTCTTTCATTAGTACTTCTCCCTGAGCTCGTCTTTGATCTCTTCTTCGATTTCGCCGATGAAGTCGTCCCAGTCCTCGGCCGTTCCCATGCGGTTCAGGCGCGGGGCGGCGTCGATAGCCGTGATTTCGTCCACCGGAACGCCAGCTTCGAGTGCGTTGAACGCCTCGTCGTTGAACGTCTGGATGGCTTCGAGCATCCGGTAGGTCTTCTTCGGCTCACAGAACATGTCCACGTCGTGGAACGCGTTCTGCTGGAGCCACCCTTCACGGAGGTAGCGTGCGACTTCGAGCGTCAACTGCTGGTCTTCCGGCAGCGCGTCCTTACCGACGAGCTGAACGATCTCCTGCAGTTCGCCCTCTTCGTCGAGCACGTCGGTCGCCCACTGGCGCTTCTCCGGGAAGTCGGGTTCGACGTTCTGTTCGTACCACGGGTCGAGCTGGTCCTTGTACAGCGAGTAGGACTCGTCCCAGTTGATGGCCGGGAAGTGCCGCCGTTCCGCGAGGTCAGCGTCCAGCGCCCAGAACGTCTTCACGATACGCAGGGTGTTCTGCGTGACCGGCTCGGAGAAGTCGCCGCCCGGGGGCGACACTGCACCGATAACCGACACCGAACCCTCCGTACCGTTGATGTTCTCGAACTTGCCTGCGCGCTCGTAGAACTCTGCGAGACGGGCGGCGAGGTACGCCGGGTACCCTTCCTCACCGGGCATCTCTTCGAGACGCGAGGAAATCTCACGCATCGCCTCCGCCCACCGCGAGGTGGAGTCGGCCATGAGCGCGACGTCGTATCCCATGTCGCGGTAGTACTCCGCGATGGTGATTCCCGTGTAAATGCACGACTCGCGTGCTGCCACGGGCATGTTCGACGTGTTCGCGATGAGGCACGTCCGCGACATGAGCGGTTTGCCCGTTCGCGGGTCCTCGAGTTCCGGGAAGTCCTCGATAACCTCCGTCATCTCGTTGCCACGCTCACCACAGCCGACGTAGACGACGATGTCCGCGTCGGCCCACTTGGCGAGTGAGTGCTGGGTCACGGTCTTCCCGGAGCCGAACGGTCCCGGAATCGCGGCCGTCCCACCCTTTGCGATGGGGAACAGGCCGTCGAGGATGCGCTGACCGGACACGAGCGGCGTCCGGGGCGTCTGTTTGTCGACGGAGGGCCGTGCTTCACGAACCGGCCACTCCTGTTGCATCGCGATTTCTTCGCCGTTGTCGAGTTCGACGACGGTTTCGGTCACGTCGTAGTTGCCCTCGTTCGTGGCAACCACTTCGCCGCCCTCGTAGTCCGGCGGCACCATGACCTTGTGTTCGATGCTCTCGGTTTCGGGAACGGTCCCGACGACGTCGCCGGGTTCCACCTCGTCGCCTTCGCTGACGGATGGGGTGAACTCCCACGTCTTCTCCTGGTCGATACCGGGAGCGTCGACACCACGGTCGAGGAACGCGCCCATCTTGTCTTCGAGCACGTCGAGCGGGCGCTGCACGCCGTCGTAGATGGAGTACAGCATTCCCGGTCCGAGGTCGACCGACAGCGGTTCGCCCGTGTTCTCGACGGGTTCACCGGGGGCGACGTTCGAGGTCTCTTCGTACACCTGAATGGTGGTTTGGTTTCCTTCGATTTCGATGACCTCTCCCATCAGCCCTTCCTCACCGACGTACACAACGTCGTTCATCCGGGCGCCGAGGTCCGTGGCGGTAACGACAGGTCCGCTCACGCTCTGAATGACGCCGTCCTCACGGACGACGTCGCTGTCTGTTGCCTGGCTCATTCGTTATCACCTTGTTCGTCTTCGTCCATAAGGTCGATACCGATCGCGCGCTTGATTTTGTCGCGGAGTCCGCCGCTTCCCGCGCCACCACCCAGCGTCACAAGGGTGGGTTCCACACTCGTCTCGACGTCGTTTCGGACGTTCCGCGAGAGGTGCGTGAGGTCGTCGTCGTGCATCACGATGATGCCCACGTCGTCGTCTTCCAGCGTCCGAGAAACAGCGTCGTCCAAGTTCGCATCCTTTTCGTCGTCCGGAACGTTCGCAAACTTCCGGACGCCCGCGAGTCTGAATCCGGTCGTAAAGTCCGGACTCCCGATGACGGCGATTTCTTGGCTCATAGTACCACCAGTTCCTCTTCGATTCGGTCTTCGGACAGTCCCGCTTCGCGTCCACGCGCGATGGCACGGATGTTATCGACTTCGCGCTGTTTGGCGAGAACGTAAGCGAGCACCGGACACACGGATAACGGAAACACGTGTGAAAGGTGGTCCGAGTACTCGAGCAGTGCAATATCCAATGCGTGCTCGAATCCGATGAGACTGTCGGCTCGCTCAAGCTCGTCCAACGCTTCGTCCAACTCGTCCCCGTAGGGGCTGTCTCGAATCCTCGCTATCAGTTCGTCCGTGCTTCCCGCGAGCTGCGTCAGCTCCTTCGCGCCGAACATCCGACCGCCGGAGATGTAGTACTCCGAGGGGTCGATGTCCGCGCCGCTCCGACTGATTCGGAGCACGTTACGGATGTTTCGGAAGTCGATCTCCGCCTGCAGGAACTCGATGTACAGCCGCGTCGCGCGGTCTTCCGTCTCCGACACGCCGTCCATCAAGCCCTCGTAGTAGGCCCGGTCCACCGCGTTTTCCAGCGGAATCAACAGGCCCGTCGACTCGTAATCGTCGTAGGCGGCTTCGAGGCTGTCCCCGAAAATCGTCGTTCCGAGCATCTCGACGACGTCTTCGATGGTGCCTGCTTCGGCCAATCGCGTGAGGAACTCTTCGTCGAACTCACCGGCGTGAATCAAGTCGTCGCGCACGGACTCGCTGTCGGTATCCGCGTAGATACCGCGCAGTATCGTCTTGACGTTCCACGCGTCGAACGTCCGCAGATATCGGGCGATGAGGTCGTACAGCTTCCCGTCGGCCCAATCCAACAGGTCGTTGAAGTGCTTCGCGAGGTTGCGGTTCAGCGCGTACTCCACGAGGTCCACACCGTCGTAGCGCGCACCGAGTGCGTTCACCTCGGACTCGTACTCCGTCTCCTCCATGTAGCGGGCGATTTCGCCCGGTCCCATGCGCAGGAGCTTTCGGTAGTCCTCTTCGTCGAACAGGGCCGCTCTGCGCGCCCTGACTCGCGCGGTGACGTACTCGTAGTTCGATGTTCCTTCGGTCGTGCTCATTGCTCGAACAACCGCGAACTGATCTGTTGGAGGTTGTTCTCCCACACGTCCTCCAGAATCGAGTCGAACGTGTTGTTCACGCGGACGCGGGAGGCCTCGCTCTCGGCGACGATGCCACCGAGGCAGTCGTACTCACCCGCGTACTCGAAACCGTCGTAATCCGCGACGATATCGGTGAGGAGCGCTTCGTCGTCGGGGCGTCCGTAGACTCGGACGGTGTTCCCCGATTCGAACTCCTCCGCGGCCGCGTCGAGCAGAGAGCGCGTCAGTTCTTCGCGCTCGTCGCCACCGAGGGTGGCGATGCTCTCTTCAGCGTCGGCGCGCACTTCCTGCAGCACGTCGCGGCGGGCTTCGAGCCGCTTCTGCTTGGCTTCGAGTTTCGCGCTGGAGAGTTTCTGCTCTCGTTCTCGCTCGATTCGGTTTTCAACCTCCTGTTCTTTCGCCGCGAGTATCTCCTCGGCTTCCGACTCCGCCTCGTCGACAATCTCGTCCGCGCGGGACTCGCCTTCCGTACGAATCTCTTCCGCGCGCTCGCGGGCCTCGTTTCTAATATCCTCAACTACCGTTTCCAAGCTCATTGATGAAGAGGGTGTGTAGGGTGTTCTAAGGAACGACGAACACGACGACCAGTGCCAGGATGACGAGCGTCTCCGGCAGCACCGTCATGATCAGTCCGGTACCGAACAGATCCTGGTCTTCCGCGATAGCGCCGACAGCGGCGGCACCGATACCGCGCTCCGCGTAGCCTGCTCCGAACGCCGCGAGACCGACTGCGAGTGCTGCTGCGGCTTTTGGGGGGATTGCGGGTTCAGCGGCCGCCTGAGCGGCATTTTCCTGCAGAAGCGGTGCAACTGTGTTGACGAATGCGAATATAGCTTCGAACATTGGTTTGATCCTTTTGTAGGCTCTCTATAGCCGAACAAGTCGTAGTTCGAGTCACTGGATTCTTAAAACTTCCCAAAGCGCTTTGCCGGATTTGCTTGTATCGAGGGCTGTACCCGCTAAATCATGGTACCAAATACCAGTGTCAAGACGAAAAAGAGGCCAGTCTGGTCGTGAAAGAAGAAAAACGACGGACGAGGAGTACTTAGTCTTCCGTCGTGTACGCTCGGTCGTAGCCGAACGGTTTGTACGCTTCGCCGCCGCCCTCGTAGAACTTGCCGAAGAACTCCACGTACTCGAGACGCACCGCCTGCAGTCCCGCGCTGGTGATACCCAGCGTGAGGACGAGCGCGTGCCCGAGGACGAGGACGAGCAGTCCGACGAGGATGCCCGCGACACCCGAGTGGAGCAGTCCGGGGAACATGATGTCAGTGACTGTGTGCCCGTGAGCTGTCGCGCTTTCGTGCGGCATGTGGGTGAGTCCGAAGTGCCACGATTCCTCTTCTCCGTGGCCCGTCACGTACACGCCGAAGAACAGGAGATTGACCACGAAGGCCATCCCTGCCTTGGCGAGCAGCACGGCGGCGAGACGGGTGTACGAGAGGACGTTCACCAGCACGTTGAGGAACTCGACTGCCTCGATTGGTTCGCCCACGACGAGCAGGACGAGTCCGAGGAAGAACACGAGGAGCCACACCGAGAACGGGAAGTTAATTCCCGGTATCGTGAATAGGTTGAACGCCGGAAAACCGGTGAATCCGAACGGGAACGGATTTCCGTTGAAGACGCTCTCCGACCCGAAGAGGAGACCGGGCGCGCTTCCGCCAGCACCCGAGAAGATCCACACCCAGAGGCCGAACATCATTATGATCCACGACCCGCTCTCGGTCATGGCGTCCTTGAAACTGTGTTCCAAGTTCTCGATGAAGTCGAAGCCCCACCCGATAGTGAGGTGGGCGATACCGGCGAGCAGGCTCAGCACGAGCCAGCCGGTCGCGAACTCGCCCTCGATGGGCTGCAGTCCCTTGTGAATCGGCGGATTACCGCTCCAGACGAACTCCCCGAGGATGTGCAACCCGAAGATTTCGCCGTACAGGACACCGAACAGCATCGTGAACGCACCTGCCCAGATGGCGATTCCGCCGAGGCTCTTGATGGCCTCGTTGTCGAACTTCGTGTAGATGAAGTATCCGATGAGGGTGTACAGCGCCCCGTATCCGAGGTCGCCGATCATGAACCCGAAGAACAGCGGGAACGTGAGGAACAGGACGACCGTCGGGTCGAACTCGAAGTACTTCGGCCGGTTGATGGTCTGGACCAGCACTTCGAACGGTTTGACCGCGCCGGGGTTCTTCTGGATGACTGGCGGGTTCTCTTCCTTGGTGACGTGGCCGCCGTCCGTGGCGACACCCGTCTCCTCGGCCTGTTCGAGCGGCGCGTGGTGGCCGCCCTTCTCCTCGTAGGACGCGCGTTCGAGCTCGTCCACTTCGACGTGCTCACCGACCGCGCTGTCGAGGTTGCTCTTCAGTTCCGCGTACTTCTCCGTCGGAATCCAGCCTTCCGCGACGAAGGCGTTCTCCGTCGTCGCGAACTGCAGCGGCGCTTCGGCCTTCTGGACCTCGATGGCGAGTTTCTCCTCGGCCGCGAGGAGGAATCCCGCGGCGTCGAGTTTCACGTCGTTGAGTTCGTTCTCGACGCCGTTGAGCTTCGACTCGAGCTTCTGCTTGTCGTGTTTGAGCTCCGCGACGTACTCCTCGGGGCTGCCGGACGCGTCGGGGATTTCGAGCGATGCGAAATCCGCGCCGACGAGCGCATCGTCGAGCGCGTCGTCGTCCGCTTCGTCCGTCGGATACACGAAGACGGCGACCGTTTGCCCTTCCGTGAACAGTTCGTACTCCTGAACGTCCTCAGAATCCGCGAGCGCGCGCTCGATTTCGTCCGCGTTCCCTTCGCCGACCGCGACCTGTAGATGGTCGTAGCCGGACAGCAGGTCGAGGTCGATACCGAGCGTGGCGAACGGCTCCATCGAGCCGATTCGGTCCTCGACGCTTCGAAGCTCCTCGCCGAGTTCGTTTCGGCGGTCGTCGAGTTCGTTGACCTGCGCTCGGATGTCCTCCAGTTCGTCTTCCAGCGCTTCACCGGTGACGATTCGCTGCGGTCCGGCGTCCTCCGCGTCCACACCGAGAATGCTCTCGATGGAACGAACGGTGACGAGTTTGTCGGACGCTTCGTCCGCACCGCTGACCGGGTTTCCGGGGTCGAACCCATCCCACGACCCGTCGTAGTTCGACAGGTGGACGAGGTTCAACTCGTGGATAGTCTCGATGACGTCGGACATGACGGTGCGCGAACCCGTCACCGAGATTTTGCTCATCTGTTCAGGTCTGAGCATGCACCGCCTCCCTGAACCTGTCGAGGACGAACTCTATCGCGTCATCGACGTTTTCCTCGGCGCGCGTTTCGAGTGCTTCGCGCTCTTCCTCGCCCTCCGCGAGGAGCTTTTTGCGCTCGGATTCGATGTCGTCCCGTGCGTTTTCGAGTTTTCTCTGCTCCAGTTCTTCGGCCTCTTCGTGGGCTTCCGAGCGGATGTCCTCCGCTTTCGTGCGCGCCTCGGAAATCCGCTCTTCGCGGGCTTCCTTAGCGTCCGCAACGATGTCGTCAGCCTCCGTTTCGGCCTCCTTTATTCGTTCGAGAACCTCTGGCCTCGGCATATACTGTAATCACGCGGAAGGTTGCGCGAGTGGCTATAAACTACTTGCGGAACCATCTCGACCCCTCCACGGGCGAAAATGGTGGGGATTCATCATCGCTCGGTCCCAATCGCCGAATAATGGGTATCCTCGAAGACAAACGTCGAGCACGAATCTTCTACAAGTACCTCTCGAAGGTGTACGACCAAGTGAATCCGTTCATCTGGGACGAGGAGATGCGTGACGAGGCCCTGTCGATGCTCGACATCGACGAGGATGATACGGTGCTCGATGTCGGCTGTGGCACCGGATTCGGAACCGAAGGACTGCTCCAACACACCGAGAACGTGCACGGTCTCGACCAGAGCGTCCATCAACTCGAAAAGGCGTGGGCAAAACTCGGCAAATACGACCCCGTGAGCTTCTATCGCGGCGACGCCGAACGGTTGCCGTTCATAGACGATTCCTTCGATATCGTCTGGTCGTCCGGGTCCATCGAATACTGGCCCGAACCCGTCGAAACTCTTCGAGACATCCGTCGCGTCACGAAACCCGGTGGAGAGGTCTTGATCGTCGGTCCGAACTACCCCGGAACGAGCGTCATGCAGAAAGTCGCTGACACCATCATGCTCTTTTACGACCGCGAGGAGGCGGACCGGATGTTCCGAGAGGCGGGGTACGAGGACATCCGCCACCGGGAGATGGGACCGACGTACGACCCCGATATCGCCATCACGACTGTCGCGCGCGTGCCAGAAAAATAGAGCTCCGAGAACGGCGCGAAAATAATAGATACGACCGTACGAAAACGGGAACCGCGTCGACGTCACCGCACGGTCGTTTCGATTTCGGCGACCAGCGTCTCGTTCTCCACGATTCGAACGTCTATCTCGTCCTCCGATTCGAGCAGTGGCGCGTTCGTTTCGGCCAGTTCGAGACTTGCGACCTCCCCGACGCTCCACGTCGAATCCGCCGCGCTATTGAACGGTCCCGTCGGTCCCGCCCGAAATCCGTCCGCCGAAAAAAACGGGACCGGTGGCTGTTCCTTCAGTGGTTCGCCGTTCACGCTGATCTCGATATCGAGTTCATCGACATTGAGCGACTCTCCCGCGCGATGCGTGAACGTCACCCGATTCGTCGTCGCACTGGCGGACACCCCGATGGCGGCGTGCTCCGGTGCCTCCAGCGACAGTGACTGTACCGCAACAGCCCCGATTGTTCCGGCTACAACGAGCGTAACGACGAGAAGGAGGACGGTTGCGACGACGGGTGAGAGCGCGCGATTCGACACGCCGAGGAGTGGTTCGGTGTTGGTATTTCAATCTTGGCCCTATCCGGCGATGTCTTGCGGCGGCCCGCTCGTCGCGTTCGTGCGCGTGATACCGTACGGGGAGACTGTGACGTTTACCGTCTCGGAGCCGTGTCTCGCCGAAACGGTGAACGTCCGCCGCGGGGAGACCGTCAACAGGATTCCGTCTGAATCGGTCTCTCCGACCTCGCTCTCCCCTATTTCGATAGTGCTTCGAACCGGGTCACCGTTCGCGTCGGTCAGGTTTATCCGCAGTGGTCCGCCCGGATACGTCCGATTGACGGCGAGGTTGAGATTGGTGCTATTGTTCCGGATGGCCGCGCCGTAGGGTGTGTGGTCGTCTCCGGTGAGGAGCTTGTACTGTATCTCTCGATATATCTTCTCCGTCCCGCTATCGAGATACGCCGTGATGACGCCCTGTGGATAGACCATCTTGGTTTCCGACACGCCTTTCTTGTACTGTATGTTCGAAGACGTTCCGGGATTCTTCTCTTTCACCCACGGATAGCTGTTCACTGTGATATTGGTTTTCTCCCGCCCCGTGAGGTAACTATCCAAACTGCTGTTTCGGTAATCGGAGCGATACGCTTCGCGAACGTATTTGCTGCCGAGTACGGTCGACAACACGGTTCCATCGCTCGTCGTCGCTACGTAGACGTACTTCGAACCGGTTCCGCTGCGAACGCTTTCGACCACGTCGTTGCGAACCTCCCCACGTAGGGGTATCAAATCCGCTCGAAGTTCGTACTCGTGTGGCGCGAATTGGATGACGCTTTTCCCCTTCGTTTTCATGTGCTCGATTGCGCGGTTTACATCGTCCGCCCTGCTATCGAGCACGGCAAGTCGTTCGACATATTCGCGCACTCCGATTCCCTGGTTGTTGAACTGCTTGCTCGCGCTCCGTTCTTTGTTTTTCAGCGACGATAGTTCCAATTCGAGATCGGTTCTAAATCGAGTAAGGAGCTGATATCTCTCCTCATCGTCGTCTGCATTCGACAGTTTCTCGTCGAGCGTGTACATCTTCTTCTGCGACTGAACCTTGTTCCTGTCCATTTCGAGCGTGGTGCTGAGGCTCAGTGATGGGGTGTACGTCTCGCTCCGCTCCGGCGTTCCGAGGCTCAGTTGGGAGGACGTCTCGTTGACCCCCGGCGGTTTCGCGGGATTGTTCGCACTCGGCTGCGTCGAAGCCGCGGGTTGCGAGCCGACTCCGAACGCAACGGCAGGCGAACAGAAGAGGAGGAGGGCTACTAGCAGGATAGAGGACACCCGGCTCATACCGTTGATTACGTAACTACTCATTAAAATACGTACGGGATTCCGTGTTATTCGATAACCGGCCGAAATCGCGCGAGACCTTTTAAATCGTCCCCTGACCTTTTATCGCACAGATGGAAAGTATTTTCTTGCCTGCTTAACCACAGTGGGATATGCGGTCACATTTCGCCCTCCTCGTGGTCCTCCTCCTTTCCCTTTTAGCCTCGGGAACCGCCCTTGCGGCGGGTGATGTGCAGACTCATCCGGCTACTACCGATTTCGTAGTGAGGGACCGCAGTGCGCTCAACGAAACGCCGACGAATGGGACGACGATTCAGATCACGCCACGGGCCAATGGCGACGCTCACTGGAACGTTTCGATGGAGTTCTCGCTTCACGACGAAAACGAAACGGAGGCGTTCAAGCGCTTGGGGCGTGATTTCGAGCGGGGGGATAGCAGTGTCGGCTTCTCGGCGGAAACGTTCCGAGAAATCGCGAAACGCGAACAAGCCGAAACCGGTCGCGAGATGAAAATACGGAACGTCAATCGCGACTACACCGTGAGCAACGAATCCGGTATGCTGACCCTCTCGTTCATCTGGACGAACTTTACCCGTGTGAACGGCGATAAAATCTACCTCGGGGACGCGTTCTTGCTCGACGACGGGGAGTCCACGTGGTTCCGTTCGCTGTCCGCGAACCAAAACCTCTTAATTCACTCCCCCGACGAGTACGAGATTCAAAACTCGAATTTCGGTCACAACAACGGGACGATCACCCTCAGTGGCCCGATGACGATTCGTTCCCCGACCGGCGATAGTCGCTTTATCCGAGTGACGTACGCCGAAGATTCCGGTCCGGCTAAGCAACCGACTCAACTGCTGACGTATCTCGCTGGCTTCGTGATCCTCGTGGGAATCGTCGGCGCTGGCGTCTACGCGTTCACCCAACGAGACGGGGACGAACCGGGAACCGATTCCGAACATACGGACGAGGAACCCATCCCGTCGACGACCCCTGACCCCGACCCCGAACCGGAAGATGACGAACCGAACCTCGAACTCCTCTCCGACGAAGAGCGCGTCGAGCACCTGCTGAAACGGAACGGCGGTCGGATGAAACAGGCGACCATCGTCAAGGAGACGAACTGGTCGAACGCGAAGGTGTCCCAACTTCTCTCGGCGATGAACGATTCCGACCGAATCGACAAACTTCGCATCGGGCGGGAGAACCTCATCACGCTTCCCGGCGAGGACGTGACCGACTTCGACGACGAGTGAGCGCTCGAACGCCGGAATTGGTAAGATTCTCGATTAGTACGGCACGTGCATTGTCGAGCGTTTCGAAAACGTTTACCCGCTACCCGGAAAGGAATTGATTATGAAGGTCCTTGTAACGGTAAAAGAAGTCGCCGAACTCGCGGATGACTTCGAAGTGGACGGGACCGAGGTAGACGACCGCTACCTCGAATATGACCTGAACGAGTGGGACGACTACGCCGTCGAGGAAGGCGTCCAGTTGAACGAAGCGGGCGTCGCCGACGAAGTGGTGACCGTCACCATCGGCCCGGAACGGGCCGAGGAGACGATTCGGATGGCGCTCGCCAAGGGCGCCGACCGCTCGATTCGCGTGTGGGACGAGGCGCTCGAAGACCCCGACTTGCTCGACGTGGAGACGAAAACCCAAATCCTCTCCGCCGTCGTCGCGGAGGAGGACCCGGACCTCGTGCTGACCGGTGTGCAGGCCGGAGATGACGCGTTCGGTGCGACCGGCGTTGCACTCGCGGACGATATCGACTTCGAGTGGGGTGCGGTCGTCAACGCGCTCGACATGGACGCCGACGAAGGCGTCGCGCACGTCCACCGCGAACTCGAGGGCGGCGTCGAGGAGTTGACGGACATCGAACTCCCCGCCGTGCTGACCATCCAGACGGGTATCAACGAACCGCGATACGCCAGTCTGCGCGGCATCCGACAGGCACAGTCGAAGGAAATCGCGCCCAAGACGCTCGACGACCTCGGCCTCGACGCCGACGCCGTGGAGAGCGACCTGAAACTGACGGACATGTACGAACCCGAGAGCGAGAGCGACGCGGAAATCTTCGAAGGCGACGCCGGGGAGACGGCCGGGAAACTTGCTGACGTTCTCCGCGAGAAGGGGGTCGTCCAATGAGCGACGTCCTCGCGGTCACGGAACACCGCCGCGGCGAACTCCGCGACGAGAGCTTCGAAGTCATCTCCGCCGGGCGCGAGCTCGCCGACGACGCGGGCGGCGACCTGCACCTCGCCGTCATCAGCGGCGACGTCGATTCCTACGCCGACACGCTGAACCGCGACGGTGTGGACGCGATTCACACCGTCGAATACGGCGAGGAGTTCAACCACGACGTGTACGCGCAGGCCATCGAGGCGCTGTTCGCCGACCTCGAACCGACGTTCGTTCTCATGCCCAACAGCGTGAACGGACTCGACTACGCGCCCGCGGTCGCCAACAGCCTCGACCTGCCGCTCGTGACCGACGTCATCGGCTTCGAGTACGACGGCGCGCTCACGGCGACACGCGAGATGTACGGGTCGAAAGTCGAGACCACGGTCGAGGTCGAAGGTGACCGGTTCGCCCTCACGACCCGCGGCGCGGAGTGGCCGGAAGCGGAGGGCGTCGGTGAAGCCGACGTGTCCGCGTTCGACTTCGAACTCGACGAGGATGCCGTCCGCTCGACGGTCACCGGCTTCGAGGAAGTCGGTGCTGGCGACGTGGACATCAGCGAGGCCGAGTTCCTCGTCAGCATCGGCCGCGGTATCGAGGAGGAGGACAACCTCCCGCTCATCGAGGACCTCGTGGAAGCGACCGGCGCGACGCTCTCGTCGTCGCGTCCCATCGTGGACAACGGCTGGCTCCCGAAGAACCGACAGGTCGGACAGTCCGGTTCGCAGGTGACGCCGACGGTGTACCTCGCCATCGGTATCTCCGGTGCGGTTCAGCACGTCGCCGGGATGAAGGGGTCGGACACCATCATCGCCATCAACAACGACCCGAACGCGCCCATCTTCGACATCGCCGACTACGGTATCGTTGGCGACCTGTTCGACGTGGTGCCGGAACTCATCGAGCAGTTCGAATAACGACCGTTCTCTTTCCCGTTTCGGAGTCCGGTGTATGACCGACGAGCGAGAGCGTTCGAACGCGTCCCACGGGAACCGACGTTTCTGTCGGTTCGGGCGGTGATGACAGCGGACTGAACCCGTCACGTATTTGCGTCCGCCGTCCTGAAGCACAGACGAATGGAGTACCTGATGGCCCGCAGGACGCTCGTCGAAGACCGGTTGGAGGAGGTCGTCGAGCGGGTCGAACCACGCGAACTGTCGAAGCAGTTGGCCCACACGGCACTCTCGGGTGGCAAACGGGTTCGGCCGACCGTCGCCATGCTGGCCTGTGAGGCCGCGGGTGGCGATGCCGAGAACGCCGTCGATTTCGGCGTCGGTATCGAACTCGTCCACGACGCGTCGCTCGTCGTGGACGACATCATCGACCGGTCGGACGTGCGGCGCGGGACGGAGAGCGCGTGGGCGGAGTACGGCTACGGCCCGGCCATCATCGCCAGCGACGGGATGCTCGGCGAGGCGTTCGAACTGTTTTCTTCGGACCCCCGCGCGATGGAAGTGGTCGCGGAGTCGATGATAGAACTCGGAATGGGCGAGGCGTCGGAACTCGTCGCCACGCCGTCGAATCAGTCCGAGTACATGGAACTCGCCCGCCGGAAAACGGGCGCGCTGTTTCGCGCCGCCGCCGAACTCGGTGCCATCGCGGCCGACGCCGACCCGGAGACGGTGGACGCTTTCGGCGAGTACGCCGAGCGCGTCGGCATCGCGTTCCAGATTCGGGACGACGTGCTCGACGCCACGGCGGACCCCGACGACCTCGGCAAGCCCACAGGCCAAGACGAGGAAATCGGCCGCCCCTCCATCGTCCAAGTGACCGACCTCAGCGCGAAGGAGGCCAACGAACTCGCGCACAAACAGTCCGACGCGGCGCTGGCCGCCCTCGATAGAGTTGACGCACCCGATTCCGCCGCGCTGGACTATTTGCGCGACTTCGCCGAGTTCGTCGTCACGCGCGAACACTGACTGGAAGCCGATTTTCTATCCGAAGCTGATTTTCTCCCGTTTCTCGCATTTCACCCGCTTTGAGGACGCGCGATTCGGACAGGTCGCGCGGATGGCGCGACCTGTCCGTATGCCCGGGGAGGAATGGGGACCCCGAGGGCGGTTCGCGCAACCCGCGCGAACCGTCCGCATGCGGTGCGGTCATTTTCCCTAGCAACTGCCATCGCGCTCGTCGTCGCTGTTGTCGCATTCGTCACTGCTGTTGTCGTTTTCACCGTCTCCACACTTACCGCCGATACAGCCTCGTCCGCGTTTCCCCTTCGTTGACGACACCCTTATCCGAACTCACCGAATAGAAATCCAACAAGCGTGGCTATCACGGACAAAATCTACGTCAAAAACCATCGGCAGATTTCCTCGCAACTGGAGACGAACATCCCGAAAGGGGCGTTCAAGGGCGCGACCCTCGACATCCTGTTTCAGGGCGACGGCCTCCAGAAACTCGACGAGGCGACGCGGGACCGCGTGCTCGACTTCGCCGAGGACTTTCTGGATTGTGACTGCCAGAGCAACCCCTACTGTGGCTGTCCGGAGCGCAAGTTCATGCGCTACCTCCTCGAACTTCGAGAGGGTGGCCTCGGCCCCGACGCCATCGTGGACGTGATGACCGACGACTATCTGGTGTACGCCTATCCGGGCGACATCCTCTCCTTCTTGGACGACTCGGTTCGGACGCTCGAAGCCGTCGAGGAACTCGCCCGCGTCGAGGGCGACGACTCGATGGAATCACGGTCGCGGCAGAAGAAACACTCGCTGTCGGGCTGAGTTCGGAACCTCGACTACCCCAATCGGAACGGTTCGTCGCTCTCCAGTTCGTCGTCCAACTCCTCCAGTTGGATGACCTCTTCCTCCCCGTCATCGCTGACCTTCGACTGGAGATGGCGAAGGTACTCCTTGTGTTCCTGTAGCTGTTCGCGGAGGTGTTCGGCTTCCAGTTCGAGGCGCTCGTGTTCGCGGACGAAGCTCTTCGGGACCTCGACTTTCGGCGGGAACGAACTTTCGTCGCTTTCCTCCCCGATTTGGTTTTCCGGAACGACTTTGACTTTCCCGTCATGGGCGACCAGCAGGTCCACGTAGTCGCGGAACACTGCCGACAGCGAGATGTCGCGCTTTTCGGCGATCTCCCGCAGGGTTTCGAACGCGTCCTCGTTCACCCGGAAGGAAATCGTTTTGTTTTTGTTGCCCATCCTAGCGTAGATTAGCATCGTGGCGCTACTTAAGGTTTTGTCAGACGTTGCCACGGCTGCCGTAGAACGACACCATTCCGCCGACTATCTTGTTCTCCGCCCGTCGCAGGTGCTCCTCCAGCGTCCGCCGCTCGACGCCCATCTCCGCCGCGATTTCTCTCGTCGTGGTCTCGCGCGGAATCCGATAGTAGCCCATCTCGACCGCCAGCACCAACGCCTCCTGCTGACGCGACGAAAGGTCGGGCAACGCGGTTTCCGGCGTGAGAAGCGGTCTGTCACCCGAAACCGCCCTGATTTCGCGCTTCGACTCTATCGTCACCGGAAACGTCGTCACGAGGTCGCGGTACAACGCGGTCAGGTTCGCCGAATCGAGCGCCAGTATCCGACACCACTTCTCACCGGCGACGTACCGCAACGGCGGGACGAGCAGGCAGTTGTGGCGGGCGAGAAACGACTCCACGGTGTCGGCTTCGTGCTCCTTCAGACACGCTTCGGTCATCGCCACCCGCTCGTCGCCCTCGACCAGCAGTTCCTGCACGCCGACGAGCCGTTCGATGCGTTCGAGGACGGCTTCCCCGTCCGGGCCGCTGAGGTGTAACAGGTCACAGTGGTCGTTACACCACAACTCGACCGCCGTCTCGGTTCCCGCCGTCGCTTCCGCCGGAACGCTCGGCTGTTCGATCCGCATTACGACCTCGTGCATCACCGGGAATTCTCGCCGAGGATATTTAAAAAACCCTCCGAGAGGAGGGTCGTGGGTATTTGCGCCTCGCGTGCATACTACAAGCTAGAAACCGAATGAACGACTCATCGGACCCCGACCACGACATCGGCGACCCGAGCGCCCAGTGGCGCGACTATCAGGGCGCGCCCACCGGGACGGACATCGAGTGCAAGGGCTGGCGGCAGGAGGCGGCCCTCCGCATGCTGAACAACAACCTCGACCCGGACGTCGGCGAGAACCCCGAGGAACTCGTCGTCTACGGCGGGACAGGGCGGGCGGCCCGCTCGTGGGACGCCTACGACGCCATCATGGCCGAACTTCGCGAACTGGACGACGACGAGACGCTGCTCGTCCAGTCCGGCAAACCCGTCGGGCGATTCACGACGCACGAACGCGCCCCCCGCGTTCTCATCGCTAACTCCAACCTCGTCGGTAAGTGGGACGACTGGGAGCACTTCCACGAACTCGAAGCGAAGGGCCTCATCATGTACGGCCAGATGACTGCCGGGTCGTGGGCCTACATCGGCACGCAGGGAATCATTCAGGGCACCTACGAGACGCTGGCCGCGCTCGCGGACGAACACTACGACGGCGACCTCTCCGGCAAAATCGTCGTCACGGGCGGTCTCGGCGGGATGGGCGGTGCTCAACCCCTCGCCGTCACGATGAACCACGGCGTCTGTATCGCGGCCGAGGTGGACGAGGACCGAATCGACCGCCGCATCGAAACCGGCTACTGCATGGAGAAAACCGACGATTTGGACGACGCCATCGAGAAGGCGACGGACGCCGCCGAGAAGGGCGAACCGTACTCCGTCGGCGTCCACATCAACGCCGCCGACATGCTGGAAGGGATGCTCGACAGGGGATTCGTCCCGGACGTCATCACCGACCAGACGAGCGCCCACGACGAACTGGAGGGCTACTACCCGTCGGGCTACACCGTCGAAGAAGCCGACCACCTCCGCGAGGAAGACCCTGAAACGTACGTCGAGGAGAGTCTGGACACGATGGCGCGCCACGTGCAGGGCATCCTCGACATTCAGGATGCGGGCGCTGTCGCCTTCGAGTACGGCAACAACATCCGCGGACAGGTGAAAGAACACCGCGACATGCAGAACGCGTTCGACTTCCCCGGATTCGTCCCCGCCTACATCCGCCCGCTGTTCTGTCAGGGCAAGGGTCCCTTCCGCTGGGCCGCGCTGTCCGGCAACCCCGAGGACATCCACCGCACCGACGAGGCCGTCGTGGAACTCTTCCCCGAGAAGGAGCAACTCCACCGCTGGATAGACCTCGCACAGGAGCAGGTCGAGTTTCAGGGGCTTCCCTCGCGGGTCTGTTGGCTCGGCTACGAGACGGGCGATGCCCCGGGGGAGCATCGAAACGAAGGCGGCCCTGCCGCCGGAGGCGAAGACGGCCTCACAGAACGCGCTCGCTTCGCCCTTCGAATCAACGAACTCGTCGCGGACGGCGAAATCGAGGCCCCCATCGTCGTCACCCGCGACCACCTCGACGCCGGGTCCGTCGCCAGCCCCAACCGCGAGACGGAAGCCATGCGCGACGACTCGGACGCCATCGCGGACTGGCCGATTCTCAACGCCCTGCTCAACTGCGCGGCGGGCGCGGACATCGTATCCGTCCACGACGGCGGCGGCGTCGGCATCGGCAACGCGCTCCACGCGAACAACCACGTCGTCCTCGACGGCTCCGAGTTGGCCGCCGAGAAGGCCCGACGCGTCTTCACCACCGACCCGGGAATGGGCGTGATTCGCCACGCCGACGCGGGCTACGACGAGGCGATAGAACAGGCCGAGAAATCGAACGTCGCGGTTCCGATGCGTGACCGAACATGACCGGACTGAACCCGCCGTCCGAATGGCGCGGTACGTCGTCCGATCCGAACGACGAGCAGTTCGGCGACGTCGTGGAACCCATCTCTGAACTGGACGACGACCGCCTTTCCGAGTTCGACGCGGTACTCCTCGGCGAACCGTTCGACCACGCCGTCATCGGCCGGAAAGGTGCGGCGGACGGCCCGGCGGCGCTCCGCGAGAGCCTCGCCGGTGTGAAAACCCACCACTTCGACGCCGGACCGGTCGGCAACGTCGGCGACGCTGGCGACCTGCTGCTCATGCTCGACTCCGACGAACCGAACGAGGTCACGACTCGACTGCTCCAGCAGGAGGCCCGCATCCTCACGAACCGACTCCACGACGCTGACACGCTCCCCGTCTTCCTCGGCGGCGACAACTCCTTCACCTACCCGAACGCCGCGCCGCTCCTCGAAGACGGGTCGCTCGGTGTCGTCAACTTCGACGCGCATCTCGACGTGCGCGAAGTGCGCGACGACCCGACCAGCGGCACGCCCTACCGACAGTTGTTCGACGCGGGCCTCGACGCCTACGCCTGCGTCGGCGCGCGCCACTTCGAGACGAGTTCGGGGTACGCCGATACCGTCCGCGAATCGGGCGGCGAAGTCGTCACGGCCGAAGAGGTCGGCGAGGATTCCGTCTCCGCCATCGACACCGCGCTGGAGTCGCTGGACGATGTGGACGTGATATACGTGAGCGTCGATTTGGACGTGCTCGACGCCGCGTTCGCACCCGGCGTCAGCGCGCCGACGCCCGGCGGAATCTCTCCCCGAGAACTGTTCCGCATGCTCCGACTCGCCGCCAGCGACGACCGCGTTGCTGGTTTCGAGGTCGTGGAATGCGCCCCGTCGCTCGACCGCGACGACCGAACGGTCAACGCCGGTGCACGGGTAATCGCTCACTTCCTCTCCGCCGTCGGAGGTGGCCGATGAGCGGCTCGGAACCGGACGAAAACGACCTCACCGCCGTCGTCCACGACGCGAAACAGGTCGTCACGGTCGAAGACGACGGGTCCCTCGGCATCTACGAGGACGCCGCAATCGCGGTGGTCGACGGCGACGTCGCGCGTATCGGCGCGACGGGTCCCGTCACCCGCGAGTTCCCGCCGGAGAACGCGACTCACGTCGTCGATGCGAGCGGCAAAGCGGCAATTCCGGGGTTCGTGGACCCGCACACCCACGCGCTGTTCGCCGGGGACCGCTCGGACGAGTTCGAGGCGAAACTGCAGGGGAAGACGTATGGTGAAATCCTCGCGGACGGCGGCGGCATCCTCCGAACCGTCCGCGCGGTGCGGAAGGCGAGCGACGAGGAACTCCTCTCGAACCTGCTCTCGCATCTCGATACGATGCTCGCCCACGGGACGACGACGGTCGAGGTGAAATCAGGCTACGGGCTGGACACAGAGACCGAACTCAGAATGCTCGACGTCATCGCTCGGGCCGACGACCACCACGCAGTCGATGTCGTCCCGACCTTCATGGGCGCTCACGCGATCCCGGAAGGCCGGGACGCGGACGACTACGTGGATGAAGTCGTCGAGGAACAGATTCCGGCCGTCGTGGAACAGGGCATCGCGGAGTTCTGCGACGTGTTTTGCGAGGAAGGCGTCTTCACCGTCCCGCAGTCACGCCGCGTCCTGAAGACCGGCGAGGAGCAGGGATTGACCCCGAAGGTCCACGCCGAAGAACTCGCCCGCATCGGCGGTTCGCAACTCGCCGCGAATCTCGGCGCGACGAGCGCGGACCACCTCCTCTACGCGACGGACGACGACATCGCCGCCCTGACCGACGCCGGTGTCGTCCCCGTCCTTCTGCCGGGAACCGCCTTCGGCCTCGGCGCGGAGTTCGCCGACGCCCGCGCGTTCATCGATGCGGGCGCACCGGTGGCGATAGCGACGGACTTCAACCCGAACTGCCACTCCCAGAGCATGGGCTTCGCCTCGTCGCTCGCCTGCGTCGAGATGGGCATGACGCCCGCCGAGGCGCTGGTCGCCGGGACGAAACACGCCGCGATGGCGCTCGATATCGGGGACGGAACCGGGACGCTTCAATCGGGCACCCCGGCCGACATCGCGGTCATCGACGCACCGAGCTACGTTCACGTCCCTTACAACTTCGGCGTGAACACGGTCGAGACGGTGCTGAAAAACGGTGAGGTGGTCCATCATGAGTGAAATCCAGATTGACGGCGAATCGCTAACGCCCGAGGACGTCGAACGCGTCGCGCGCGACGACGCGACCGTCTTCGTTCCCGAAGACGCCCGCAAACGAGTTCGAACCGCACGAAAGCGGGTCGAACAGGTCGTCGAGAGCGGCGAGGCCGTCTACGGCGTCAACACCGGCTTCGGCGAACTCGTGGACGAACGAATCCCGCGCGAGGACATCGAAACCCTCCAAACCAACCTCATCAGGAGCCACGCCGCTGGTGCGGGAAGGGAACTGCGCCGCGAGGAAATCCGGGCCATGATGCTCGGCCGGGTCAACGCGCTCGTCAAGGGTTACTCCGGCATCCGCGAACTCGTCGTGGACCAACTCGTCACGATGCTGAACGAGGGCGTCCATCCGGTCGTCAAATCGCGCGGCAGCCTCGGTGCGAGCGGCGACCTCGCCCCGCTCGCACACCTCGCGCTGGTCATCATGGGCGAGGGAACCGCGACGGTGGACGGCGAACGACTCGACGGTGTCGACGCGCTCGAAACTGCCGGACTCGAACCGGTGACGCTCGCGGCCAAGGAGGGGTTGGCGCTCATCAACGGCACGCAGCTCTCGGTCGGTCTCGCCGCCCTCGCCGTGTGCGACGCCGAACGAGCGGTTCGAGCGGCCGACGTCGCGGGAGCGCTCACGACCGAGGTGACGATGGGAACGACGGCCTCCGCCGACCCCGTAATCGCCGACGTCCGCCCTCACGACGGCCACGCGAAGAGTGCGCGGAACGTAAAGCGCCTCACAGCCGACTCCGAAATCGTCGAATCCCATCGCAACTGCGACCGCGTGCAGGACGCCTACTCGCTTCGCTGCCTGCCGCAAGTCCACGGTGCGGTCCGGGACGCCGTTGCCCACCTCCGTGGCGTCGTCGAAATCGAACTCAACAGCGCGACCGACAATCCGCTCATCTTCCCCGCCGAGACGGTGAACAGTCGCGCGAGCGGTGCGGGCGACGCGGCGGTTCTCTCCGGCGGTAACTTCCACGGCGACCCGCTCGCGCTCCCGCTCGACTACCTGACGAACGCAGTCACGGAACTCGCGGCCATCTCGGAACGCCGGGTGGACCGCATGCTCAACCCGAACACGCAGGAACCACACCTGCCGCCGTTCCTCACCGAACACAGCGGGCTGCGCTCGGGCTACATGATCGCCCAGTACACCGCCGCCGCGCTGTTGAACGAAAACCGCTCCATCGGGCGCGCCTCGATGGACAACACGCCCGTCAGCGGGAATCAGGAGGACCACGTGAGCATGAGCGCCCAGAGCGCGTACAACGCCCGCCGTGCCGTGGCGAACGCGCTTTCCATCGTCGGCATCGAACTCATCTGCGGCGCGCAAGCCGCGGAGTTCGTTTCCGACGACCTCGCCCACGGTGTCGGTACCGCGGCCGCCTACGAGGCTGTCCGCGAAGTTGTCCCGCCGCTCGTCGAGGACCGCCCCATCCACGAGGACATCTCGGCGGCCGAGACGCTGGTGTGGTCCGGCCTGCTCGGAGAGCGCGTCGAAAACGCGCTCTCCGAATCCCTCGACTAATCGGCCATCGTCCGGTTCGAGTCCGTCGGCGTCCCGATTCGCGGCTTCCCAGTTCTGTCGAGCGCCCACACGCCGTGTTCCTCGCACTCGAACACGCGACGAAAGATGCGCGCCGACTCCGCACCGCAGTTCGGGCAGGGGTGAACCGGCCCTTCCGCCGACGTGTCCGCCCCCATCTCCGCGTACACGACCCGCCAATCACCGCTCGGTGAGGTTCGTTCGTCGGGCATGGGTTGGTGTGGTGTCGGTTTTATCTCCGCTCGTTTCATCCGTCGTCGAGAGCCGTCGCTCTTCGCGTCGTCTGCCCAGCCCTTTCGAAATCGTATCCGCGGTCGAAAGGGTGCTCGCGGAGTTCGCTACTGTGGCGTCGTTTCGCCCTCGGTAGACGCTCCGCCGTCCGCTCCGCCGTCCGCTTCGTCGCCGCCGTCATCCGCCCCATCGACGGTGGCGAGGCTTTCGAGCGCCCGAATCGCGTTGTCGCGGTAGGTGTCGATTGGTCGCTCGTACTCCTCTTTCGCCATCGAGGCGTAGCGGTTCGTGTCGTCGTCGAACGCCTCGATGCGTTCGAGGGTTCGCTCGGCAGTTTCGACCACCCAGCGGTCCCGCGTCGATTCGTCCACCACCGTGATGGACTCCGGTCGAAGCGAGACGTTCACCGTTCCGTCGTCCATCTCGAACGTCCGGGGTTTCCCGGCGATGGCGACGTAGGCCGGCGCTTCGAGTTCTCGAAGCATGGCCGCGGCGTCCGGCTGATACTGTCCGGCGTAGACGAAGAACGTGTCCCCGTTCGGGTCCACGACCCGTCCGCGCCAGTATTCGCTGTCCTCACCGACGTCTTCCTTCTCGGTCAGCGTCCCGACAACGAAGACTCGGTTCGCTCGCTCGCCCGTGGGGAGGAGCAAGTAGACCGGTGCGCGTTCGTCGTCCGACTCCTTGAACGTGTAACTCGCGTCGTTGAACTCCGCCGCGAAGGTGCGGCGTGCGACCTCTCGTGTTGGTGCGTTGCTCATGTTACATCGACCTCGCTTTGATAAGCGCCGCTTCGGCGTCCACCGGCCCGGAGAGCAGTTCGACGTCGTTCGCGAGCAGGTACCGACCCATCGTCGGTCCCGCCACGCGGTAGTAGTGGCCGAGCGTCTTCTCGCGCATCTCGTCGGCCACGACCGTCGTGTCGAGCGCGTCCATCGCCATCTGCTTCGCTTCCTCCAGTTCGATGCCGGTCAGGTTCTCGGTCGATTCCTGATTGAAGATGACCTCGTGTACGTCGAGACCGTCGTCCAAGACGCCCTTGATTCGGAGGTCGAATTCGCCTTCCTGCTCGCCGTGCTCCGAACAGCGGCCGTTCTGCAGGACGCGCGTGCAGTCTTCCTTCGGACACCGCTTGATGAGCCCGCTCCCGGACTGGATGTCCACCAGCGCGCCCTCCATCTCGGTGCTGTTGTCGCCGACCTCGATGTCGGCGTCGAGTTCCTCGATGGTAGTCGTGCGGTTGAGTTTCACCGAATAGCGGCCCTGATACTCGTCCGTGACGACGTTACCGAGCGAGTAGACCGTCCCTTCCTCCAGTTCGGGGAGGTCGGATTTGGCCCACTTGGTGAACTTGATGGTGCCCGTCTCGTCGCCGAGGAGGCCGACTTGGCCCACGGCGTCGCTTCGCGGTTCCCAAAGGTCGACGACCTTCGCGGTGAGGTTCACCCACTCCTCGTCGGTTTCGATGTCCTCGACGTTCACGTCGCTGGTCCCGCCGGTTCGAATGTCGTCGCGTTCCAGTCCGGCTTCGTCGAGATAATGGCTGGTGACGCTTCGTCGCGCCTCCTCCATCGGCACTTTGTACTCGTTGACGAGGCTGTCGAGACGCGACGCTACGTCGTCTACGGTCACGTCGAGATGATCGGAGAACTGTTCGTGTATTTCCTCTGCGTGCTGTCGCACATCGGTCATGGTTGCTCCGTCTCCACTTCGTTTTCTATGGGAGACATGCCGTGGTTGGTTCGCAATAGTATAAAAGGTTACGTGGAAGCAGAGCGGAAGTGAAATCGGCTCGTTCGGGCCGCTAGACGTGTTATTGGTGCGATTTTGCCCGCCAGGAACTCACCGCCGTCCTCTCGGCGGTTGTTTTGCTCCACCGAGTCGGGTTAACCTTTCATTCCCCCACCACCAAGAGGGAGGTATGGACGACCGCTTCGACCGTTTCCTCCGCGTCAAACTCCGGAAGGTGGGAAAGAAGTACGCCGAAACCCGTCAATCGGCGAACCGCCAGATAGAGGAGGCGAAGGATGCGTACCGAAACGCCCACGATACCGTCCTCGCCGATTTGCCGCGGGACGAACACGGCCGGGCCAAAATCGTCTGCAGAAGGCACGTCGACCGTCGGGCAGCGCCGATAGACCAGGAGGGGCGGCCGAAGTGTTTCGACCCGGACCACCCCGCGTGCGAGGGATGCGTCGAAGACATCCGCGAGGGGACCATCGAGACGTGGTGAGACGACTGGTGATGCGACAGCCGTTGAACGGACGGTTCGATTTCGGAATCAAACGCTACGTTGAAACGGTCAGATAGCAGGGAAAAACGTCAAACCGGGAGCCGGGGTGGTGACTAGTTTTTTGGATAATTAAAACTACTGTCGTGTTTCGGAAATTCGTATTCTATGGATAAAACGCTTCTAACCCTTTCAATCACGAGAAATAGGTCTGACACTTGGAATTTCCTTCAAATAACCAACACTATTTATATGGTTAGCTATCGAATATGTATCCGGTGAAGTTCAAATGAGCACTGAAGTACAAAGCGGTGCGGAAATGGTATCGGAGACCACCGAACAATCGTGGCGTGCTTCGATGGGGGCCGGGGCTATTATCGCCGTAATCGGCGTACTCGCCATCTTAGCGCCGTTCGCGGCCGGTGTTTCGCTATCGATTCTGCTCGGAGCGTTGCTGGTCGTCGGGGCGCTGGTTCACATCGCACGCGCCTTCTCGGGTGGCTGGAAGCGGTTCTTCGTGCAGGGACTGCTCGCGGTCATCTACGCCATCGCCGGCATCTCGCTCCTGGCGAACCCGGTCATCGGACTGACGACGCTGACCATCCTGCTGGTCGCGTTCCTCGTCGTCGATGGCGTCCTCGAAATCGTCATGGGGTTCCAGGCCCGCGGCAACCGGGGCTGGGGGGCACTCGTCGTGAGCGGCGTTCTCGCGCTGCTGATTGCGGGCCTCATCTGGGCCGGATGGCCCGCAACCGCCGTCTGGGCGGTCGGCCTCCTCTTCGGCGTGAACCTCCTCGTCAGCGGCGTGTCGATGATGTTCATGGCGCAGGGCACCCGAACCGAAGCCCGCGAGGGGACGACCCCGGAAACGGAAGCCCGCGGCGCGGCCTAAACACGCTTTTTTTACGAACGAGAACTCGACCCCGACGTTCCGATGAGAGGAATTTAAACGTCGGAAAGTCCTGCACAGAATATGGACCGCCCGCTCGTCGCACTGATCATGGCTGGGGGTACCGGTACCCGACTCTATCCCGCGAGTCGAAGCGACCGACCGAAACAGTTCTTGTCCCTCCTCGGAGACGACTCGTTGCTCTCCCAAACCGTGACCCGCGCCGGTTTCGCCGACGAAACTTTCGTCTGCACCGCGGAAGCACACGCCGACCTCGTTCGCGAACACGCACCCGAAGCAGGCGTGCTCGTCGAGCCCGAGCCGAAGGATACCGGTCCGGCGCTCGTCTACGCCACGCACCGAATCCGCGAGCAAGTCGGCGACTGCGTGCTCCTCTGCTTGCCGAGCGACCACTACATTACGGGCGACTTCGAGACGACCGCTCGCCGCGCCGCGTCAACTGCAGTCGAAACGGAGGGGGTCGTAACCGTCGGAATCGAACCCACTCGCCCGGCGACAGGATACGGGTATATCGAACCCGGACACGACCGAGACGGCTACCTCGACGTTTCTCAGTTCAGAGAGAAACCCGACAAATCGACCGCCGAGCGCTTCGTCGATGAGGGTTTCTACTGGAACGCCGGTCTGTTCGCGTGGACGCCGGACGCGTTCCTCCGGGCCGCCCGCGACTCCCCCCTCGAACCCCTCGTCACCGCGCTCGAAGACGGCGACCCCGCCGCCGGATTCGACGCCGTATCTCCCACGAGCGTAGACTACGCCGTGATGGAGCGCACCGACGACGCCTTCGTCGTTCCCGCCGCGTTCGAGTGGGACGACCTCGGCTCGTGGGACGCGTTCGACCGATTCGATTCGGCCGAGAACGTCGTTCTCGGCGACGCGTTGACCATCGACGCCATGGGGAATATCGTGGCCGGTGACAAACACGTGAGCATCGTCGGCGTCGACGACCTCGTGGTCGCGGCCTACGACGACCGCGTGTTGGTCGTGCCGAAATCGGAGGCCCAGCGCGTTCGCGAAGTCGTCACGAAACTGCGCGACGACGGCCGTTTTTGATCGGCCGTCAGATTTCTGGATTCGCGTCCCGAACCCGGCACGCTATGGCTGACACACCATCCGTCAAGTCGGTCGAAACCGCGGACGACTACATCCACGTGCGATTCCGTGACCCGGACGTGTTCGATACGATTCGAACCCCTGATTGGGCCGCTGACGTCGCACGGGACATTTCGAACGGGGCAGAGGTTCGAACCGGCAAACGAAGCGGGAGCGACGAGTGGGAAATCCAAAGCGTCCTCATCAAAAAACAAGTGGGTACCGAGAAGGCCCGCGACGAAGCGAAGGAAATCGCGCAGGAAATCGAGGCCTAGTACGAATCGCAGTAGTGGAACGCGCCGTCGCCCACCGCTCGGGTAACCGTCTCGCCGACGTCGACCGAGAGCGGCGAGTCGAACGTCGGCCCGTCCCAAACGAACGTGTGAAACTCGCCGTTTTCGCCACAGGGGTCGACTTCTTCGGGAAGGTCGGTGAGGAACGCCTCGTCCAACTCCCGTCCCGCGAACGATGCGTCGAGCGTGTCGCCATCGACCGTGACGACCGTCGCGCGGAACCCGGCGTCGAGGAACGACCGAATCTGCTCGTCGGTATCGGGATTCCAGACCGGCCAACAGCCTTCGATGGCCGTCTCCGACAGCCGTTCCTTCCGATACGCTCGGATATCTTCGAGGTAGAGGTCCGCGAAGGCGATGCGCTCGATTCCGCGCGCTTCGTACTCGTCCATCACGCTCGCCATCCGTGCGGCGTACTCCTCGTTCGAACACTCCATCGGGAGTTCGACGTATCGAATCGGAATCTCGAGCGCCTCGGCTTGCGCGTCGTACAACTCCCGGCGCACGCCGTGCATGCTGCTCCTGCCGTTCTCCGAAACCGTCGTGAGCAGTTCGGTGACGTGCGGCAGTTCCAACAGGGCGTAGGCGGCGTCCTTGCCGCCGCTCCACGAGAGCACCGTGTTCTGTTGCGCCGTCATCAGCTTCGGAGTCGTCCGCCGTCGATGGGAAGCGCGACGCCGTTCACGAAACTCGCCCGCTCGCTAGAGAGGAACGCCACGGTGTCCCCGAGTTCCATCGGGTCGCCCACGCGACCCATCGGGATGTCGCTCGCCCAGTCCGCCAATCCTTCTTCGTAGCTGTCGTACTCGCCGCGTTCGAGGGCGGCCTCCACGAGGTCCTGAATCCGCGGCGTTTCGTGCGCGCCCGGAAGCACCGCATTGACGCGGACGTCGGGCGCGAACTCCCGGGCTTGCGTCTGCATCAACCCGATGACGCCCCGCCGAACCGCGTTCGAGAGGACGAGTCCGTCGATGGCCTCCCGAACGCTCGTCGAGGTGATGTTCACGACCGTTCCCGCGTCGCTTTCCACGAGGTGCGGATGTGCCCGTTTCGTCAACCACACCACGCTCATCACCAGCAGGTCGTAGGCGGCGTACCAATCGCGCTCCGTGGTATCGAGAAACGGCCCGCTCGGCGGCCCGCCCGCCGAGGTGACGAGGTGGTCGAGTCCGCCGAACTCCTCGACGGTCGCCTCGACCAGCGCCTCGATTTCGTCCGGGTCGGTGATGTCCGTCGGCACCGCGAGCACGTCGCCGCCGCCGAGGTCGGCGATTTCTTCCTCCGCGCTCGCCAGTCCGTCCTCGCTCCGCGCGCAGATGACGACGTTGGCTCCTTCCCGCGCCAACGCCTTCGCGCTCGCCAAGCCGAGGCCGCTCGAACTCGCCGTTACCAGTGCCGTATTTCCTTCCAGTCCGAGGTCCATACGTTCGCATCCGTGGGAACCGCTAAAACTCCTCGGGACCCGGCCGTCTGACCGCTACCTCGCCGTCGTGCGTCACGCCGATGAGCAGGGCCGTTCGAATCGTCCGCCCCTTCACCGCCTCGCCCGCCTCGTCGCTGATTCGCTTCATGAGTTCGGGAGCCGCGTGGTTCACCTTTACCCCCGCCTCGTCGCACGCTTCGTACACCCGCGACGGAACGTCGTAGAGGTCGCTGTCGGATTCGACTTCGATTCGAACCGGCGCGCGGAGCGCCTCCGCGAACGCCACCGTTTCGCGCGCCTTGCTGATGTTCTCCCGAGCGCTGGCTTCGATGCTCGACACGTTCGCCCGCGAGGTTCCCAGCCGGTCCGCGATGGCCGCCTGTGCGGTGTCGCGCTCGCGGAGCGCGAGCACTTCCGCTTGTCGCCGGGTCAAAACACTCGTCTCCGCGTCGAATCCCGCCCGTCGGAGAATCTCATTCACGTCCAGTTGCTCACTCATTTCGTACCTCCGACATATCTCGGTCTACGCCCCCCACCCGCAAATGACTGTCCACTCGTTCGGTTTATCCGCCCCAGAAGTTGTCCCGACTTCCAAGGCGTTGTCGCCGTTCCGCTTTCCTGTCGTCTTTCGTCTCGGCATCGCCGTCCACGGCGTCGTCGCCGTCTTCTTCCGTTTCCTCCGGCTCCATCGGCAGCCGTTCGATGGGGTCCGCGAGCGCGTGGTTTCCCTTCACGTTCGTTATCTTCACCTTGGCGCGGGCGTCGGGGAGGATTCCGTCGACGAGGACGATGAATCCGTCTTCGGTTCGACCGACGCCGGAGCCGCTTTCGTGGATGTCGTCGATTTCCACGACGACTTCCTCGCCCGGCTGGACCGGGGCGGTCTTCAACTCGCGGATGGGTTGGTTGTAGTGATTGCACCATTCCGCGCCGCCGCGGTCGCCGTAGTGATGACACCCCATCCCGTTGATTCGCTCTTCGAAACTGGGGCAGTCGTCGGCGAGTGGACAGTCCGGCATGCTACAGGCTATAGCGGCGCGTGCCTAAACACTTCCGCAACCTTTTCTTGCGGTCGGAAACCGAACCCGGCGCGGTTCGCGCCGGGTTCGGTCTACCTCCCTGAGAAAAGGTTGATCAAAAGCCTCCTCACCCCCTCCCGTCGCGTCCGAAGACTCGCGTTCGCTCGTCTTCGTCGCTCCGTCGGAGGATTCGTCGGCCCGGAAAATCGGAGATTTTCCGGTCGAATTGGTGGCTTTTGGCGGTTGTGTCACCGGCCGATTTCGGTGGGTTGTATTCCCTGTTATCGTAGTGTCTGTTGCTCATCCCGGAAACCTGCCGCAAAACATCCCGTTCGCTCACGCCCGTGGTTTAAGCCAACGGCGTCCGCTCCACCACTTGTCCGTCGTAGGTCGGATACTGCTCCACGATTTCGCCCTTCTCCACGTCGCCCTCCTCTATCATCTCCTCCAGCAGCCACCACGCGACTTCGATGTGGTTCGATTTGACGGCGTAGAACTCCTCGGGGACGCCGAGGTCGGCGAACCGCTTCTCGTCGGCCCACGTCTTCCCGTAAATCAGGGTGCCGTCGTCCGTCACGTCGTCGAACTCGCGGCGAATCTGGCGGGCCATCCGCTTCAGGCGGTTGCGGTGCTGGGCGGCGTCCTTGAACACCGAGGTACAGAAGTACGTTCGCGGGTGGTCACCCATCACGTCGAGGATGTCCTCCTTGGATCCATCGACGGCGGACATGTGACCCTCTTGGAGTTCGAATCCCTCGGCCTGCATCCGACGGTAGTTACCCTGAGACATCTCGAACTCGTTGATGTTACAGAACTCCGCCGCGCCCTCGTCGAGGAAGTCGAGGAACTCCTCTTCGGCGCGGATACCCGGAATCTCGAACGCGGGGGTGAGTCCCTCCTCGCGGGCGATGTAGAGGATGTCCTCCCACTCGGTCCCGTGGAGTTCTCCCCACTGTTCGTACGGCGGATGGAAGCGGATTTCGTCCAATCCGGCCTCCGACAGTCGGCGCATGTTCTCCCGCCCGCCCGTGATACCGGTGTAGAGGTGCGTGTGGTGGTCCTCGCCGAACTCGTCTTTGAGAAGCGAGAGGTACCGACAGGTCTTGTTCATCGCCTCCTGCGGTTCGCCACCCGTGATGGACGTGCCGAGCGCGTTCATGCGCTTTGCCTCCGTAATCACGTCCTCGTCGTCCTCGACGATGCGCTCGTTGGCGTACACGTCGGTGACGTTCTTCCGGTTCTCACCGAGGGGGCAGTAAAAACAGTCGCGCTGGTCGCAGTAGCCGTAGACGAAGAGAACCATCTTCCCTCCTTCAGCACACTGTTCACAGCCCTTGGAAATCATTCGTTGTACCGTTTTGCCCGTCGAGCCTCAAAAAGCGTGCGAATCTCGCTTTCCTCACCCGCAGACCGTCCGCAGCAGGCCGTTCATCATCGACCACATCGCGTCGGAACTCGATTCGAACACGCGTTGGCCGTGCGCGCTTCCATCGACGGTTTCCAATCGCTTGGGGTTCGAAGCGGCGTCGCGAATCCGTTTCGCCGTTTGCACGGACTTCTCGTCGCCGCGGCTCACGACGAACAGCTTCCAGCCCTGCATCTCGGCGGCGGAATCCACGCCCGCTTCCGGTGAGACGACGAGCGTTCCGTCCACCGTTCCCGACTTCGCCCGTACGTTCGCGCGGATGACGGCGTTCGCGCCCGCACCGGCACCGACGAGGACGACGCTTCCGACGCCGACCCGGCGTCGAAGGTAGCGCACCGCCGCGAGAACGTACTCCGGTGCCGCGTCCCCGTCCAGGTTCAGGTCGATGGGGAGGCAAGTGTGACCGTCCTCGGCGAGTCGCTTCGCCTGGGGAAGCCAACTCTTCCTGTCGAATCCCTTTCCGTGTGCGAAGACGACGCCGCACTCGCCGTCGCCGAGCAGCGTCCCGCGAACCGTCGCCCCGCCTTCGGTCACGAACTGAACGTCGCCACCGTCCGCTGGCGGCTCGGTTCCGGTCGTGGTTTCGTTGGTCGTCGTCCCGTCTCCGGTTGTCGTTTCTGTCGTCGTCTCCCCCGCTGTCGTCGTCTCCCCCGCGTCCGTCGTCCGGTCGGTGGTCGTTCCGGTCGTCGTTCCGTCTGCTTGGGTATTCGTCGTTCCGGTTCCCGTCTTCGTTTCGGTCCCTGTCGGTTCGTCGTCGTCCCCAGTGGACGAACAACCCGCGAGCGTCGCCGTCGCTGTGACCCCGACCGCGTGGAGGAGGCGGCGGCGTGTCGGCGTTCGAGTCATCGGTCGAAAACTCCCGTATGAGGCCATTATTATACGCGGGCTAATGTCGGTCGAACGACGGCAAGCGCACCGTTTAGACCGTTTATTCCTCGACCATTCCTATTTTATTACTTCTATATTGGGGTCTATTTTGCATCCTGCGCTCTCCGTCTGTTCCACTGGACCATCTCCGCACCTCGGACCCTCACTCCCGAAAACAGTTAACCATCCGCCGCGTACGCACCGCCAATGCTGCTGGTGTTGTGCGTGGACCTCGACGACGACCTCGGTCGGAAGACCCACTTCGACACGCCGGTCGTCGGTCGGGATAACGTCGAGGCCGCCGCCGTCGCGCTCGCCACCGCGGACCCGGAGGACAGCGACGTCAACGTCATGTTCGAGGGGATCCACCTCTACGACCGAATCCGCTCCGACGAGAGCGTCGAAGTCGCCATCGTCACCGGAAACGACGGAAGCGACATCGGCGCCAACCGCGAGGTCGGCGAGGAGGTGGACACGGTGCTCGCCAGCCTCAGCACCAGCGAGGAGATAACGACCGTCATCGTCACCGACGGCGCACAGGACGAGAGCGTCATCCCCGTCATCCGCTCGCGCATCCCCGTCGATGGCGTCCGTCGGGTCGTCGTCCGGCAGGCACAGGACTTGGAGTCGATGTACTACACCATCAAGCAGGTGCTCGACGACCCCGAAACCCGCGGCACGATTCTCGTTCCGCTCGGCATCCTGATACTCATCTACCCGCTCGCGCTCGCCGCCGACCGCCTCGGCATGCCCGGCGGTGCCGTCTTCGGCGGCCTCTCCGGCCTCCTCGGCTTGTACGTCCTCTTTCGCGGCCTCGGCCTCGAACGCGTCGTGGACCGCCTCGCCGAGAAGACCCGTCGGAGCCTCTACTCCGGTCGCGTGACGCTCATCACCTACGTCGTCGCCGCCGCCCTGCTCGTCATCGGCGGCGTCAGCGGCGTCGATACCCTCGAAGCCGTTCGCCAGCAGAACGACGGCCGGAGTCTCGGCGCGCTTCGCGTCCTCGCGGCGCTCATCTACGGTGCCGTCGTGTGGTTCTCGGCGGCGGGCATCACCTCCAGCCTCGGCCAAATCACCGACGAGTACCTCGCCGACGAGTTTCGGTGGCGCTACCTGAACGCGCCGTTCTACGTCCTCGCCATCGGCGGCGTCCTCTACGCCGTCAGCGCCTACTTCCTGAGCCGCGCGTCGCTCGAGTTCCTCGCCGGAATGCTCACGGCCGGAACCCTGCTCGGCCTGACGAGCACGCTCGTGTTCGCCATCGCGGAATCCCGCTATTCGAGGTCAGGACAGGCGCGAGCGAGCTAGAAATCCGTTTCCGCGTCCCAACTTTCCGGGCGGCGCGCGCTGCCGAGGCGACGTGGCCTCTCTCAGCCACGTCGCCTCGGTGAAGTCGTGCGAGGGATGACGGAGGGAGCGTTAGCGACCGGAGGAATCGGTTGGGGAGGGTGTGACGTGCGAGGTTTCGGAGAAACCTCGAAAACGAACGGCAACGCCGTGAGTATGCGGTGCGGTTGCGGTTTCATTGACGTCTGTACTTGCGGTCCCATGCAAGTCAAATACGATTCGCCGGTTCCGGTGAGTTACATGAAGTCCGCGATTCCGGACTGTTTGTTTTTATCGTTTTCAAACACGCTCTCCAACGAGCGCTCCAGAATCTGAAGCCGCTGTTTCGTGTACTCGCGGCAGTCGTACTCGTCGGCGACCTGAATCGCGGTGTCCATGTACTTGTTCACCGAACCCTGATGAACCGTCAGGTTCACCCGGCCGCCACACTCCCGGCAATCCCCCGAGAGCGGCATCCGACGGTACTTCGCGCCGCAGTCCAGACAGCGGGTCTCCTGGCGCGAGAACGCGCGCAGGTTCCCGATGAGGTCGGGCAGGAAGTGCCCCTCGATGACGCGCTCGGCCACGTCGGTCTGGTCCACCGCGCGGGTCTTCCGGGCCAGTTCCAACTGGGCGTTCATCTTGTCCATCATCGACCCGAGGGTCTTGTACGCCGAGAGGTCCGGCCCGAGCGCGATGTTCGAGGTGTCGTGTGTGTGCCGGAACCCGGTGTACTCGCGGTCGGTGCCCAGATACTCCTCCGCGATGGTGATGTCCACGTCCTCCGGGTCGGCCATCTCGAGCGTCGCCTCGTAGAACTCGCGAGGATACCGGTCCACGATGTCCATGTTGTGCGCCTCGTCGTCGATTTCCGAGGGGTCGATGCGCGAGGACATCACCAGCGGCGCGTCCATCTGCCCGCCGCGCTTGTCCGGCAGGAACTCCTTCGAGAAGTTGAGCAGGCCGTCCATGAGGAGCATCACGCAGTCCTCGTCTCCGTCGCAATTTCTTCGCTTCGCCGCGTGGAAATAAGGGTGTGCGTACCCCACCGCCGCGCTGGTAAAGCCGATGACGCGGCCGACGACGGCGGCGGAGGTGTGGGGTGCCATCCCGAATACGAGTTCGCCGACCAAATCGTCACGCTCGTCCATGTCGTAGAACGGTTCGAGGCCGTAGTAGTCCTCCAGCAACTGGTCCACGAAGTCGGCGGTTTTGAGCAGGTGGGTGGCCGCGCCGTCCGAGAGCACGATGTCCTGTACCCGGAGTTCAACGAGTTGGTCGTCGTGCTGGAGCGGTTCGCCGTGGATGTCCTCCTCGTAGCCGAGCGCGCGGAGTTGCCCCGGTTCCACGTCCAGTTCGGACGCCCTGACCGAGGTGACGGGAAGGTCGGTCATGTCGTAGCGAATCGTCCCGTCCTTGAACGCGCTGACGCCGTGTTTCGCGCGGAGGACGCCCTTCTCGATGGGTTCGGGCGTCTTGTGCGCCGAGGTGAGTCCCTTGACGCCTTTGAGCGTGTCGAAGACGTTCGGGCGCTCGCCGACGGATTCAAGCGCGCCTCGGAACTCGTCGTTCATCTCTATCGTCTGCCACTCGACGCTCGTGGCGGGGACCTCACAGCGGGGGCACTCCGCCCGTCCCGCTTGGTCCGGTTCGACGCGGGTTTCACAGTCGGGACAGCGGTACACGGGATAGGTGTTGCCGCCGCACTCCGGGCACAGACATTTGAACGCCTCGTGCCCGCACTCTTCGCACTCTCGACGGCCGATTTGGACCTCGATTTGGCCGCGCTTCCCGGACATGCCTTCGGTGTGGGAGGCGGCTTTCGCCACGTCGCGCTGGTCGCCGCCCGCTTCGCCGAGCGGGAAGAGGGTGTGCACCGCGGGGCTCATCTCGCGCTTTTCCGACTTCTCCGGGCGTCCCATCCGGTTCCCGATTCGCGTCGGTGCGCGCTCCCTGACGGAAAACGGTGCGACTTCGTTGACCGCCTTCACGGCGTTGTCTCCGGGTTCGTTCTCTCCCCACTCGCGCGCCTCCCTTGACAGTGACTCCCACGCGCGCGTGAGGTCCGCATCCAACCCGAGCGACCGAACGAGAGGTTCCCGGTCCGGTATCTCCAGGACTTCACCCTGTCTGTGTTCGATGAGGAGGTGTTCGAGCGCCGTTCGAACCGTTTCCGTATTCGAAAGGACGAGTCGCTCGTCGCGGACCTCGCCCGACTCGACGGCTTCGGCCAGCGCTTCGAAATCCGCCACCGAAATGTCGTGCCAGAGGTAGGTGTACTTCGGATGCAGCGGCGCGTCGTACTCCGTTGCCCACACTAACGCTTCCGCTGCCGAGGGGTCTTCGAGGTCGATGTGGGGGTCGTCGCGCATGGCCTGCACGTCCGCACCGGCGTGTTCGAAGTCCTGAACCCACCACTCGAACACGTAGGACGCGGGCGGGAGCGGGTGGTTGTTCTCCACGAACTCGCCGTAGTTGACGAGGTATTCGCCGAGGTCGAGAATCTCCTCGACGCCGTTCCTGATTTCGAGCGCCTCGTCGGTGTCGTCGATGCGGCGCACGTCCCCGTTCGCCAACCTGACGGTCGGCCCCTCGATGGTATCGACGGGGATGACGCCGCCCGCTTTTCCGGGTCGCTCGGTCTTGATTTGAGTTCCGGTCGCGAGGAAGTCGTCCACGAGGTGCATCGTCGCGGGTTGAACCCCCGCCGTCGCAAAGCCGTGGTTTCGCGCCCGTCCGTAGCGAAGCCGGAACCCGCCGGGCCTAGACGGGTGGGTGAAAACCGGACGTCCGGCGATGAGGTCGCGGAGGAACTTCGTCGCCTCCTCGACGCGAGGTGGACCGTGTAACTCGTGGTCGCCTTCCGCCTCGCCTTCGGCTCCTTCTTCCGCCTCATCGTCGTCGGATTCGTCGTCCGTTCCCGCGTCGTCTTCCTTCGATTTGCCGTCGTCCTTTCCGATGGTGCCGTCGATGAGGTCCTGCAACCACGGCCAGTCGATTTCGTCCAGGTTCCGAGTGTACCGTTGGATTTTCGGCGCTTTGAGCGCGATACCTTCCGCCAGAACGAGACACATTCCGCCACGGGCGCTGTTGGTATCCACACGGTCCAAGTCGCGGAACCCCGAAACCTCCTCGTCGCCCGTCGCTTCCCCGTCCAGCATGACGGGCATGTTCTTGGCGATGAACTTCGACTCCTTGTCCTTCGGGGAGTACTGGAGTCCGGTTTCGGAGTCGTAGAGGTTTATCTCCTCGGCGTACCGCTCTATCTCGTCGTCGCGCGCCTTGTACTCTCCCAGTCCGATGAGCGCCCGCGTGTAGTCCGCGACGAGGACGGAAAGCGCCTGTGCGGTCCCACCCGCGGAGCGAATCGGACCGGCGTAGTAGACGTTGACGAACTCCGTGCCGTCGTCGTTTTCGAGGAGTTCCACCCGGTCGATTCCTTCGATGGGCGCGGCGACGACACCTTCGGTCAGCAGCGCGACTGCCGTTCGAACCGCGCCCTCGATTTTCCCGGCGCGCGTCTCGTAGTCCCCGACGTTGCCGTCCGCGAAGTCCTTCGCCAGTTCGAGGGCGGCCTCCTCGCGGGACATCTCGCCTTCGAGTTCGCGGACGCGTTCCGCGACGTTCTCGATTCCGAGGATGTTCTCCACGCGGTCGGCCATGTCCTGCGCGACCGGTATCTCGACTTCCGGTTGCGGGTCGCCGCTGCGCTCTTTGGCCGCCTCCGCGACGTCGAACGCCTCGTCGAGCCGCGACTCCAGTCGCTCGAAATACTGCCGGTCTTCGTCCCGCATGTTAGAGCCAGAGGTCGAGGTCGGTCGGCTCGTCGTGCTCCCGGACGAGCGGTTCCTCGAACGTCCGCATGTACAGCTCCCCGGCGAACACCGTCGCCGAGTCGAGGTGTCCGGCGACCGCTTGTCCCGACCGACGAGAGAGAACCGCGTGCGTGTGCGCGAACGGCTCACCGTCGAGCAGGGAGACGTTGCCTACGCACGAGGCGACTTCCAGCGGTTCGTCGAATCGGACCTCGCGGTACTCCGTTTCGTCTTGGTCGTAGAACCAAACGTCGGCGTCCTGTACCGCGCCCATCGCGACGAACCACGCCGCGTCCACGTCCTCGTCGTCGGCCAGTGATTCGATCTCTTCGCGCCAATCCGCTCCGTGTCCGAGTCGGGCAACGAACTCCTGTTCCCCGGCGACCTCCCGATAGTCCATATCTGCATGGAACTTCGTCCGGGGACAAAAAAGGTTAGTATCGCACCGTCAGTTCTCCGTTCCAACGAACGTATGCATCGCTTTCCCGAGTACGGTGTCCTTTCTTGTCAGGCGTATAATTGGTTCTGGCGACGGCTCCTCGCGGAGTGAAAAACGTGGAGTCGTGATGAGAGGGCTGTTCGAGGACCGCGGCGGTATGGGGGACTATCGCCAGTTCGGGAGTGCGGCAGTGTCCGATACTCGCATGCAAATCCACGCGTCGTCGCGTGACACATCCGCGATGACGAGTCGTTCCGCCTCTCCGTCATCGTCCACCGAGGCCATGACCTCGGAGTCGTTTGCAAGCGACACCGACACTGCTGCCGTATCCGGCGTCATACTTTGAGAATGTGTACCAAGGGATATAAGGCCACCGAAACGATGATACCCACTCTCGTGATGCTATGATTTTCCTGAAAAATCGGGTAAAATCGGCGACAATGATGTATTTCACGAAAATAGTACCACGTTACCCGGTCGATTTTGCCAACGTATCACTTTCTCCGGACTTTATTCTATTATAATTCTCTGTAAAATAACTTGGTGGTATAAAAGGAGAATCGGCCTCGGACTGCAATAAACCTCCTGTTTAAGACCGTAACGATGCCATTCTCAAGCGGTAAGTTTATCCGCTGTGATACACAAGCCGAGTGTGGATGACAGATACTGACAACCTGACCCGTCGGCGGTTCCTACAGGCAACTGGGGGTGCGGCATCCGCTGTCGCACTTGCTGGCTGTACTGGTGGCGGTGACGATGACAACGGTAACGGCGACGGTAACGGCGACGGTAACAACAGTAGCGGCAACAAGCTGCAACTCATCAACTCGACGATGACCACGCTGGACCCGGTCAAGGCGGCCGACACGGCGTCTGGAACGGTTATTCAGCAGGTCTTCGACTCCTTGATGAACTATCCGAACTCGGAGATTGCCGTCGAGAAACAACTCGCTAAAGGTCACGAGGTTTCCGACGACCAGAAGACCTACACCTTCCACCTCAAAGAGGGCGTTAAATTCCACAACGACAAGGAAGTCACGGCGAAAGACATCGTTTACTCGTGGCGCCGTCTCGCCGAATCGAAGAACTCCCGTCGGCAGTACTTTATTCTGAGTTCCATCGGCGTCAAACACGAGACGACGACGAAGACGTACAAGGACGACGAGGGCGAACACGAACTGACTGTCGCAAAAGCGAACTCGCTGGCGCTCAAGGCGAAGGACGACTACACGCTCGAGATGACGCTCGAAAAGCCGTTCCACGCCACGCTCGAGATGCTCGCCTACACGTCCTTCGCGGCAATCCCCGAGGGCATCGTCGGCGACATCGATGGCTACGACGGCGAGATGAAACAGAGCAAGTTCGCCACGAAGAACCCGATTGGTGCCGGTCCGTTCAAGTTCGATCACTGGAAATCCGACGTTTCCGCGGAAGTCACCAAGTTCGAAGACTACCACGGTGACGTTCCCAAGGTCGATGGCGTCCACTGGAAGATCTCTTCGAACTCCGAGGAGATGTACACCTACGGTGTCATGAACCAGAACGCGGACATGGGGTACGGGAGCAACTTCATCCCGACCTCGAAATACGACCCCGGAAAAGTCAGTGACACCAGCACCGACGACCTTGGTAGAACCGTCGGTAAGTACGGTCCCATCCAAGGGAACACGTTCGATTACCTCGGTGTCTCGACCATCAACACCTACTACATTGGCTTCAACACCGAAGCGGTTCCGAAGCCCGTTCGACAGGCTATCGCCTACGCTGCCAACCAGGAAACCATCGTCGAAGAAGTGTTCAAGGGCCGTGGTGCACCGGCGTACCACCTCACGCCTCCGATGATCTACCCCGGCGGCGCGAAGAAGTACGAGAGCCACGCCAAGAACAAGTATCCGTACAGCTACGACGAGTCCGACCGTGACAAAGCGAAGCAGATCATGGAGGATGCTGGCTACAACGAGAACAACAAGTTCAAGTTCACCTTCACGGTCTACAAGTCCTCCTCGACGTGGCCCAAGCTGGGCAAGCGCCTCCGCGCCCAGCTGCAGGCGGCACACATCGAGATGGAGATCCAGAAGACGGCGTTCTCGACGCTGCTCCAGCAGGGTCGTCAGGGTAAGCTCGAGGCCTACTCGCTCGGTTGGGTCATGGACTGGCCCAAGCCGGACAACTTCCTCGGTCTACTCTACCCGCCGCTGACCGACACGTCCAAGGACTCGCCGCAGTCGTACACCAACTGGTCCGGAACGCCCGCAGCGAAGAAGGCGACGAACGCGTGGGATACGATCCAGAACAACACCGGTCCGACGGACAAAGAACAGACGGCTCGAGAGAAGGCTTACATCAAGATGGAGGAGGCCAACTGGGAGGACGTCACCTTCCTCAACATGTACCACGGTCTCTCCGAGCGCTTCTCCTACGAATGGGTCGACGCACCCAAGTACGGTGGCGCCGACTACAGCCGTCAGATGTACAACAAAGTCAAACTTAGCGAACGGAAATAATCAGGACAGTTCGGCGTTCATTTTTCTTTAAACGTCCCGTTAGCGGTGTCTATGTCCAAAAATTCGGGGTAATGGTATCGCAAGACATAATGAGAGGAACGCGAAATACGTACCCGTATCAGCCATGAACGCGGTTACCATTGGGTGCAACCTACCGCACGACACGACCACGCTTGAACAGGAGGTGAACTGACAGTATGAGCCGATGGCGCTACCTCGGTCGCCGTCTGTTACTGTCCATTCCGATCCTGATATTCGGAATGACGATTACATTCGTCTCCCTCCGTATGGGTCCGATCGACCCCGTTGGGGCCATTCTCGGTCCGACAGGAGACCCACAGGCATATCAGCAGATCAGGAATCAACTCGGCCTTAACAAGCCGTTATGGGCACAGTACATCGACTACATGATCAACATGGCCACCTTTAACCTGGGCAAATCGTGGGTGCTTCAACCCGACGTGAGTGCGTACTCGATCATTCTGGACTACGCACCGCGAACCATCTGGTTAGGTTTCTGGTCGGTGCTCATCGCCGTCTTCGTGGGCATTCCCCTCGGATTCTACGCCGGACTGAACCCGAACTCGTGGAGCGACTACGTCGCTTCGTTCGGCGGTATCGTCTGGCGTGCGATGCCGAACTTCTGGTTGGCGGTCATCTTCATGTCGGTCCTGTCTCTCTCCGAACAGGTTCTGTTCGGCTTCGACTGGCAGAATTGGCTCGTCCATACGACCGTCACCGGCGTTCCGTTTCAGGATCCCAGTAACTTGACCAACCCGCACGACCTGCTCGCGGCCATCAAGAAGATCGCACCGGCGGCCATCGTCCTCGGTTCCGCGTCGATGGGGAACGAGATGCGTATCGGCCGGACCGCCGTGTTGGAGACGGTGAACTCCAACTTCATCGAGACGGCGCGCGCGAAGGGCGTTCCCCCGCGCTCGCTCGTCTGGAAACACATCTTCAGGAACGCGCTCATCCCGCTCGTTCCCATCATCACAAGCGAGGCGTTCCTGCTCATCGGTGGTTCGGTTCTCGTCGAGTCGGTGTTCGGCATCAGCGGTATCGGGCAACTGTTCTTCGATGCGATTACCCACGGTGACCTGCCGCTCGTGGGAGCGCTGATGTTCATCTTCATCCTGCTCGTCGTGATAATCAACATCGTACAGGACATCCTGTACACCCTCATCGACCCCCGCGTCGGCTACGATGGAGGTGCGTAATATGAGTTCAAATTCGACCATTCGAGAAGAACGTCCCCTCCGCGAACGAATCGCAGACAACCCACAACCGGCCACGCTGTGGCTCGCCGGATTCCTACTGCTCGTCGCGGTCGAATTCGGTGCGCTCTCGGGCATGATAATGTCGTTCCCGTGGGCGGCGCTGATGGACAAACTGCCCTTCCTCAAACCGGTCGCCGCGCCGTTTGCGACCCTCGGCGACGCGCTGGCGAACCTGCCGACGCTCCTTTCGAGGGAGATATTCGACAACACCGGATGGCAATCGCCACAGGGCGGTTGGAAGGGAACGTTCCTCGGACTCTCCCCGGCCGTCGTTTGGGCGATCCGGGTCACGCTCATCTACGCCTATTCGCTCGCCTTCCTGTACTGGATTTGGCGTGGCTACCTCACGTTCCGGAAACACTATCGATACGCCGACTGGACTCCCCGTGACGACATGATAAACCGGTTCCGCGGTCACACGTGGGGTCTGTTCGGGTTCGTCATCGTCTTCATGTTCGTCGTGATGGCGATTTTCGCACCCGCACTCGGAACGACGACGGTCGAGCGCAACATCAAAAACCCGTACTCCTACGAGGTTAACTATCTCAACAAGGACACCGGACAGGTCGAAAAAATCAATATCGGTGACGCTAACGCGGATTCGACATCGGAAGGTCCGAGCGGAAACGTCGCTCCGATGACCTACGACGACTACGGCCGATGGCACCCGTTCGGGACGTTACCGTTGGGGTCGGACATGTTCACCTTCATGGTACACGGTGCTCGCGTGTCGATGTTCATCGGTGTCACCGCCATCTCGGTGAGCGGACTCATCGCGACGGCGTTCGCGCTCCTGACGGCGTACTACAAGGGTCTCGTCGACCTCGGTGCCGTCATCATCGGTGACTCCATCATGTCGATTCCCCGTCTCCTGTTCCTCATCTTGCTCTCGTACGTGTTAGCGGACACCTGGATTGCGGACGTCTACAACGGCGGTTTCCTGCTCGCCTTACTGTTCGCCGCGACGGGATGGCCGTATCTCTGGCGTGCGGTGCGCGGTCCCGCGTTCCAAGTGGCCGAACAGGAGTGGATCGACGCGGCGAGGAGCTTCGGACAGAGCCCCGTTACGACCATGAAAAAACACATGGCACCGTACATCCTCGGCTACCTGCTCGTCTACTCCTCGATGACCCTCGGCGGCATCATCATCGGGGTCGCGGGACTGTCGTTCCTCGGCCTCGGTATCAACGCGCCGACGCCCGAGTGGGGTCGTGCGGTAAGTATGGGACAGGGCTACGTAGCGGGTCCCTCGTGGCACATCTCGTTCATTCCGGGTGTGCTCATCGTGCTCGTCGTCACCGCCTTCAACGCGCTCGGCGACGGCATCCGCGACGCGGTTGACCCGCAGAGCGAGACCGGCGAAGACGCCGGTGCCGAAGTCGCGGCGTCGGGAGGTGGCGCATAATGGCGTCGAGCCAACACCCCTCGTCGATCGCCGACAGGGAACCGATCCTTCGCGTCGAGAACCTTCAAACGGCCTTCTTCACCGACAAGGAAGTCATCCGCGCCTGTGACGGCGTTTCGTTCGACATCAAACCCGGTGAGACGGTCGGCGTCGTCGGCGAATCCGGGTCCGGAAAGAGCGTCACCGCACGCTCCATCATGGGACTCATCAAGTCGCCGGGTCGCATCCTCGATGGAAGTATCCAATTCAAGGGCGAGGAACTGACGACGAAGAGCGAAAAGGAGTACCGACAGATTCGCGGCGGCGACATCGCGATGGTGTTTCAGGACCCCCTGACGAGTCTGAATCCCGTGTACTCCGTCGGAAATCAGATCAAGGAGGCGCTTCGACTCCACCAAGGGCTGACGGGAACGGAAGCGACCAAGGAGGCCATCAACCTCCTCGAAGCGGTCGGAATCCCGGACGCCGGACGACGGGTCCGCGAGTACCCACACGAGTTCTCGGGTGGAATGCGCCAGCGGGCGGTCATCGCCATGGCGCTCGCGTGCGACCCCGAACTGCTCATCTGTGACGAGCCGACGACGGCGCTCGACGTGACGATTCAGGCCCAAATCCTCGAACTCCTCGACGAGCTCCAGGAGGAGCGCGACCTCGCCATCATGTTCATCACCCACGACATGGGTGTCATCGCGGAAATCGCTGACCGCGTGAACGTGATGTACGCGGGCGAAATCGTCGAGAGCGCCCCCGTCGTGGAACTGTTCGAAAATCCACGACACCCCTACACTCGGGGGCTTCTTCGAAGCATTCCGGGGAACAACCCGGACGCGGACCGCCTCGTCACCATCGAGGGCGACGTTCCGACGCCGAACGAACCGGCGACGTACTGCCGGTTCGCCCCTCGGTGTCCAGAAGCGTTCGATTCGTGCGACAAAGTGCATCCGGTACCCGTCGCGGTCAACGACGATTCGGAGGACCACGCCGCGGCGTGCTTGCTGTACCCGGAAGACGTATCCCAATCAGAGGCCATCGACGTGCATCGAAATGCGGCAACCGAAAGTGAGGATGAACTATGAGCGAAGTACAGCAGAGTAAATCCACCCCCGTCTCGGAAGGCGAGACGCTCGTCGAAATCAACGACCTGAAGACCTACTACGGCGACGGCGGTCTCATCGACTCGACCCCCGTGAAGGCGGTCGACGGTGTGTCGCTCGAAATCAAACGCGGCGAGACGCTCGGGCTGGTCGGCGAATCCGGCTGTGGTAAATCGACGCTCGGGCGGACGCTCATCCAGTTGGAGGAAGCGACGTCCGGTGAGGTGCTGTTCGACGGCACCGACATCACCGAACTGTCGGGACAGGAACTCAAAAACTGGCGACGGAACAGCCAGATGGTCTTCCAGGACCCCGAATCCAGCCTCAACGACCGGATGACGGTCGGGGAGATCATCCGCGAACCGCTCGACGTTCACGATTGGAAGACGCCGCGCGAGCGCCGGGAACACGTTCGAGAACTGCTCGACGTGGTTGGATTGCAACCCGAGCACTACTACCGCTATCCGCACCAGTTCTCGGGGGGTCAGCGCCAGCGCATCGGCATCGCCCGCGCGCTGGCGCTCGAACCCGAGTTCATCGTGCTGGACGAACCCGTCTCGGCGCTGGACGTGTCCGTGCAGGCCCAGATTCTCAACCTGCTCGAAGACCTGCAGGAGGAGTTCGGCCTGACGTACCTGTTCATCGCCCACGACCTCTCGGTCGTTCGGCACATCTGTGACCGCGTGGCGGTGATGTATCTCGGTCACATCATGGAACTCGGTCCGTCGGACGAACTGTTCGAAGAACCGAAAAATCCTTACACGATTTCGCTCCTGTCTGCGATTCCCGACCCCGACCCGACGAGCAATCGGGAACGCATCACGCTTCGGGGGACGCCGCCGAGTCCCCGCGACCCACCGAAAGGGTGTCCGTTCAGCACGCGCTGTCCGATGAAGATTCGGCCGGAGGAGTTCCAGGACGTGGACGACGACCTCTGGCTCAACATCGAGGTCTTCCGCGAAGTCGTGCGCGCACGAACCCGTGCGGATCGGTCGGTGACCGATCAGGTGAAGGAACTGCTCGGCATGGAGACGCGCTTTTCGGACATCGGCGAGATTCAACAGGAGTTGTTCGCCGACACCGACATCCCGCGCAACGTCGAACAGCACATCGACGAGGCGACGGGCTACATCGAGAACAACGACGACCAGCAGGCCCGCGAGTATCTCCGCGACGTGTTCGGAAGCGTCTGTGACTCCGACTCGCCCGGCGACAACGTGGTGAGCAATTCCGGTCGCTTCAGCCACTGTCACCGCCACCTCGACGAGTATGACGAACCGGACGAGTTCACGCCCTACGCGAATCGGTAATGGCTGCACCGGACCGGTCCCCACGGCGGGCACGACAGGTGCTCGACGCACTCGTCTACGCCATCGCAGTGACCGGTGTGGCGTTCGTCGTCGGCGGCTTGGTAAGCTTCCCGCTCGGCGGCGGCCTGGTCGGCGTGAAGTACTTCCTGTTTCTGATCGGCTTTCTGCTGTTCGGATACGGAGCGTGGCAGTTACGACCCGACCGTCCGTGGGACGTGGATAAATCCGACGGCGAGATAGAGATCGTGCGAAACGACACCCGGGGCGAGGTCATCGGTGCGCGCGAGGAGACGCGGTTTCAAGCCGCCGTGCAGCGACTGCCGCCGCTGTCGTGGTATTCGATTCCGCCCGAGGAGCGGTTTTCTCCCGGTGCGAAGCTGTTTCTGGCGAGCATCGCGATTCTCCTCGCTTCGTTCCTCATGGAAGCCGTGTTCGGCGTTGGCGCGTAGCAACAGTTTTTACCGCTTCCGCGCCCGAGGTCGCTGTATGCCAGAAACCGGCGACGAGGAAGGCAGCTACGCCGAGAGAATCGCGGCAAACGCCGATGCCGAGAAGGATGCGTGGGGGATGACGCTCGAAGACATGAACGCGATGGCGGACGACCTCGAATCGGAGGGGTGGGACGTCGTTACCGCTCCCGCCAGCCACACCGCACCGGAGAACCCGGACGCGGGCGACACCGACCGGTTCGGTTTCGTTTACGTCATCCCGGACAACTACGCCGAGGACTTCAGAGAAGCGGTCGAAGCGGGGACGTTCCCGAAATATCAGGTTTTCCGCAAGGAAGTCGGCTCCCGCGTGTTCCAGCTCACGCAGTTCCTCGACCCCGACACCGAAACCGCGATTCTCATCGCGGGCACCTACGAGATGATGCACGCGCCGCCGCTCGTCAAAACGGCGATGGAAGAAGACGAGATGTTCAGTCACGTCCAGACGCTGGACGGGACGGTTCACGGGTCGTTCCGACACGACGACTACACGAAGTTCTTCCCGGAGCCGGAAAAGTACGAAGACTACGTTGTGGAAGCGAACGTCGGAACCGACGACGAATAGTCACCATTCGTCGGTGTCCCTCTGTCTCACCTCGATTTTGCATCCGCGCTTCCGATCTTTCGTCCCCCCACGCTTCGTAGGGTACAAGAAGGGTGAAGCCGTATCCGGCGGATATGAACGTTGCCGAAGCGATGACACCCCGGTCAGACGTGGTTACTGTCGAGCTTCCGGGCACGCGCGACGATGTGCTCGAATACTTGCAGGAACGCTCGTTTTCCTCCGTTCCGGTCGTCAAGCAGACTGACGACGGCGAGCAGTACCGCGGTCTCATCTCGCGCGATGACCTCATCGAGAACCCCGACGAAGACCAACTCGCGATGCTCATGCGCGATGTCGCGACGACGACGCAGGACGCGTCCGTCGAAGACGTCGCCAAGTTGATGTTGGACGAACGAACCCGCCGCGTTCCCGTCGTCGACGGCGAACTCGAAGGAATCGTCACCGTCACGGACGTCGTTCGAGCGATAGCCGAAGGCGAAGCCGATGGCGACACGGACGTCGGCGAACTGGCGAGTCCGGACGTCAACACCTGCTACGTCGACACGCCGCTGAGCGTCGCCGAACGCGAAATCTACTACGCGAACGTCCCGTACGCGGTCACGCTCGGTGAGGACGGCGAGATGAGCGGCATCCTCACCGAAGTCGATATCATCGACGTCGCCCGCGTGGTCGAAGGCGAGGACGACACCGGCGGCAGTATCGCAAACGAGGACGACGCGTGGATGTGGGAGGGGATCAAATCGGTCGGCAACAGTTACATCCCGACGCGAAACGTCCAGATTCCGTCCGCCCCGGTCAGCGAGTACATGACCGACGACGTGGTGACGGTTTCGAAACACAAGACCGCGCGCGAGGTCGCACAGATGATGCTGACGAACGATATCGAACAGGTCCCCCTCGTCAGCGGCGACCTCCTCGTCGGCATCGTGCGCGACGTGAACCTGCTGGAGGCGCTTAAATGACCGGAGAGCTGGTCGAACTCGCCAAGCGTCGTGGTTTCTTCTTCCAATCGTCGGAAGCATACGGCGGCGTGTCCGGCTTCTACGTCTACGGCCCGCAAGGTGCGGCGCTGAAGCGGAACATCGAGGACTCGTGGCGCGACCGCTTTCAGGTACGGGAGGGCCACCGTGAGATAGAAGCGCCGACGGTGATGCCGGAACCCGTCTTCGAGGCGTCGGGCCACCTCGACACCTTCGATGACATGCTGGTCGAGTGCCCCGAATGCGGCGAGAGCCACCGGGCGGACCACCTCATCGAGGACAACACGGACATCGAAGACGCGGAAGCCATGCCGCTCTCGGAAGTCGGCGACCTCATCGCCGAGTACGACCTCCACTGTCCGAGCTGTGATACGCCGCTGGCTGGTGAGCCGGTCGAGGACTTCAACCTCATGTTCGAGACGGACATCGGTCCCGGCTCGGGACACCCCGGCTATCTCCGTCCCGAGACGGCACAGGGCATCTTCGTCGAGTTCCCGCGACTCAAGGAGTACGCGCGCAACCAACTCCCGTTCGGCATCACCCAAATCGGCACGGCCTACCGGAACGAGATCAGCCCGCGGAAGTCCATCATCCGCGTCCGCGAGTTCACGCAGGCGGAACTCGAACACTTCATCGACCCGGAAACCGACGAACCGCCGCTTCACCGCGTCGAGGACGTGGAGGTGACGCTGTACTCCGCCGTCGCGCAGAACGACGAGGACGGCGACTACCTCCGAACGACCATCGGTGAGGCGGTGGACGAGGGCATCATCGCCAGCGACTGGGTTGCCTACTACCTCGGCGTCGGTCAGGAGTGGTACGAACGAATCGGCGTGGACATGGACCGTTTCCGCTTCCGACAGCATCTCGCGGGCGAACGCGCCCACTACGCGAGCGACTGCTGGGACGCCGAAGCCGAAATCGACGGCGACTGGATAGAGATCACCGGCTACGCCTACCGGAGCGATTACGACTTATCGAAGCACGACAAATACTCCGACGAGGACTTCACCATCTTCCGGCAGTACGACGAACCGAAGGTCGTCGAACGGGCGACGGTCGACCCCGACATGAGCTATCTCGGTCCGGAGTTCGGCGGCGCGGCCGCCGACATCGCCGAGGCGCTCCAGACCCTCGCGGAGCGCGACCGAACCGCCTTCGACGGCGACGAGGTAACCGTGGAAGCCGACGGCGACACCCACACGATTCCGGTCGAGAAGACCGGTTTCAGCGTCGAGGAAGTCAAGGAGTCGGGCGAACACATCGTCCCGCATGTCGTCGAACCGTCCATCGGTATCGGCCGCGTGCTTTACACCGTCCTCGACCACGCCTACGACACGGACGAAATCGAGGGAGAAACGCGGACGCGGCTGTCGCTCGACCCCGAAATCGCACCGACGACGGTCGGCGTCTTCCCGCTCATGGACAAGGACGGCATGGGTGAAAAGGCCAGAGATATCGCGGCCGACCTCCGAAGACACGGTCTCGACGTGGTCTACGACGACTCCGGAAACATCGGCCGTCGATACCGGCGACAGGACGAGGTGGGCACGCCGTTCTGCGTCACCGTCGATTACGAGGGCCTCGAAGACGACACCGTGACGCTCCGCGAACGCGACTCCACCGGACAGGTTCGCGTCGCCGTCGACGACCTCCCGAACCTCATCGCCGACCTTCGGAGCGGCGAGCGCGCCTTCTCCGAACTCTAACCGTGGCGGGTGAAGTCAAGCGCAGGCTGGTACACGTCAGCGGAACCGGGTTTCCGGCGCTGTACCTCCTCGGTTTGCTGACGTGGGAGCAGTTGCGCTGGCTTCTCCTCCTCGGTTCCGCGGTTGCGCTCGCACTCGAAATCATCCGCCTGCTCGTCGGCCTCGACTGGAAGATATACGACGAACTCACGCGGAGTTACGAACAGGACAACCTCGCGGGCTACGCTCTCTACTTCTTCGGCATGACCGCGACGGCGTGGGTGTTCGAACCGCGAATCGCCATTCCCGCGATGCTCATGCTGACCATCGCCGACCCTATCAGCGGCCTCATCGGGTCGGGCGAACTCGGCATCAAGGCGGTTCACACCCTGTTGGTGACCTTTGCGGTCTGTGTCCTCATCGCGTCCGTGCTCGGCCTGCCGCTACCCGCTGCGATTCTCGGTGCGGTCGCCGCGACGCTCGCGGACGGCGTCAAACCCGTCATCGCGGGCTACGTCATCGACGACAACCTCACGATTCCCATCGGTGCCGCCGTGGCGATTTTCGTCGCGTTGCGGTATCTGCCTGCGGTGGTCTAGCGACGGTCGATAGCCCGACCATCACACCCACTCGAAGTCCGCTACCGTGTTGACTTGGAGTTCGAAATATCATTCGGAAAGAAAATACGCAGCAAACGCGGCACCGAGGACGGTCCCAGATATTTGCCAAAAAACAACGTTGTTGGACTGGAGAGCGAAGCCGACGAGTGAGTCGAGGAGGAACCCGAACGAAGCAACGGCAATAGTAACTCCATCTCTAAAATCTAAGATCATATTGGACAACACAATGACGGATAATATGAAAATCAGCATTTGAATTATTGATGTTATGGGTGTGGTTATCACGAATATCCTCGGTCGTGCTCCACTTTCACTCCGCCACACGAATCCTTTAACCGAATGACGACCAAACTCACGACGAATGGCGACCACGGACGCGGAAACGAACTACGTGGAACACCCCTATCTCTCGCCCTCGTTCATCGAGCGGCGACTCTATCAGATTCAACTCGCCGGGACGGCGCGGAACGACCACACGCTCGTCTGCCTCCCGACCGGACTGGGAAAGACGACGGTCAGCCTGCTCGTGACGGCCGAACGGTTCGACGACGTGGGCGGGAAATCGCTCCTTCTCGCGCCGACGAAACCGCTGGTGAACCAGCACGCCGACTTCTATCGGGAAGCCCTCTCGATTCCGGACCAGGATATCGTGGTGTTCACCGGCGAGGTCCGCCCCGACGAACGCTCGGAGCTTTGGAAATCGTCGAAAGTCATCATCGCTACGCCGCAAGTCGTGGAAAACGACATCGTGGGCGGGCGCATCGACCTCGGGCCGGTGACGCACGTCACCTTCGACGAGTGTCACCGCGCGACCGGCGACTACGCGTACAACTACATCGCGGAACGCTACCACGCGGACGCGGACGACCCGCTCGTTACCGGAATGAGCGCGTCGCCGGGCGGGGACAAGGAGTCGATTCTGGAGGTCTGTGAGAACCTCGGACTGCACGAAGTCGAAGTGATGACGGAGGAAGACAGCGACGTCTCGACGTACACCCACGACACCGAAGTCGAGTGGGTTCGCGTGCAACTCCCCGACGAAATCATCGAGATTCGGGACGCCCTGAACGAGGTCATCTCCGACAGACTGGAGCGCCTGAAGGACCTCGGCGTCATCAACACGACGCGCCCCGACGTCTCCCAGAAGGACCTGAACAAGGTCCGGGGTCAGTTGCAGAAACTCATCGACAACGACCAGTCGGAGGGGTACCAGGGCATGTCCGCGCACGCGGAGGTGATGAAACTCCGCCGGGCGGTCGAACTCGCGGAAACCCAGAGCGTCGAATCTCTCCGTCGGTATTTCGAACGCCAGCGCAACTCCGCCCGCTCGTCGGGCGCATCGAAGGCGAGCCAGCGCATGGTTTCCGAGCCGAAAGTGCAGGAAGCGATGCGGAAAGCAGTCCAGTACGAGGGTCGGCATCCGAAGTTCCAGAAGGTCAGGACCTACGTCGCCGAAACGCTGGGACTGAACGACGGGGAGCGTATCATCGTCTTCACCGAATCACGCGACACGGCGGAGACGCTGACGGACTTCTTCAACGACGAACTCGGAAACCAGTTGACCGCCCGGCGGTTCGTCGGGCAGGGCGACAAGGACGGCAGCGACGGGATGACCCAGAAGGAACAGCAGGACGCCCTCGACAAGTTCCGGGCGGGCGAGTTCGAGGTGCTCGTCTCCACCTCCGTCGCCGAGGAGGGACTGGACGTGCCCGAAGTCGATTTGGTGCTCTTCTACGAACCCGTTCCGACCGCGGTGCGGTCCATTCAGCGGAAAGGTCGGACCGGCCGACAGGCACAGGGGCAAGTCGTCGTCCTTCTCGCCGAGGATACCCGCGACGAGGCGTACTTCTGGATTTCGAAGCGTCGGGAGGACGAGATGGAAGAAGAGCTACGGAAGCTCAAAGGCGTCGCCAAGGAAGTCGAGGAGGAACTTGACGATTCACAACAGACGCTCGGGTCGTTCGGCGACGACGGTGACGGCGGCGGAAAGACGAGCGAGGTGGGCCACGGCTTACAGGAGTTCGAGACGGAGGCGGCGGGCGACACGGACGATGCCGAGGACGGTGCGGGCGATGGGGGGTCGGAACCGGATGGCATCGTTGCGACGGCGCGCAAACGCGACAACTCGGATGCCGTCGAAATCGTCGCCGACCAGCGCGAACTCGACGCGAACATCGCCCGCGACCTCTCCGCTCGGGAGGGCGTCGACGTTCGCCTCGAAACGCTCGCGGTCGGCGACTACGTTCTGAGCGACCGCGTTGCCGTCGAGCGAAAGTCGGTGAGCGACTTCCTCGATACGCTCGTCGGGAGCGACCGCTCGATGTTCGAGCAGGTTGGGGACATGAACCGCCACTACGCCCGTCCGGTCGTCATCATCGAGGGCGACGGACTCTACGAGGAGCGAAACGTCCACCCGAACGCGATTCGGGGTGCGGTTTCGTCCCTCGCCGTCGATTTCGGCGCGAGCGTCCTCCGAACCGAGGACGAGGCGGACACGACGGACCTGCTCGAAGTCATCGCCACCCGCGAACAGGAGGTCGCACAGCGCGAGGTTTCCGTCCACGGCGACAAACACGCGAAGACGCTCGCGGAGCAACAGGAGTACGTCGTGGCCTCCATCGCGGACATCGGGCCGGTGACCGCTCGAGCGTTGCTCTCCGAGTTCGAGACGGTTCAAGCCGTCATGACCGCCTCGAAAGACGACCTTATGGAGACCGAGGGGGTCGGCGAGATAACGGCCGACAGAATTCGCGAGGTCGTTTCGAACGAGTATGATCCGTAAGGCATGCTTACCGCAGGACAGGTGTGATGTTTGGTACTAAATGGCATGATGTCGGTCATCACGGCCTAAATCCGTTCTTTCGACGCTCGTACGGCGGCGATGACGGCGGATAAACGGGGTGAACGGTCGAGACACGTTAAATCCCTCCCTGCCGTTTACCCGGATGAGAGTAAACTATGTTACCTCGCCTCACGGGGCAGGATGACGATGAGGAGCGGACAGTCGAACAGTGGTACGGAAAGCCACAGCACGAGATGACCCCTTCGACAAGCGAACAGGAACTGTACGGTGACCCGCAGCACGACGTAGCAGACGGCGGTTCTCCGCCGGATTTCGACTTGGACCTCGGGTACACGTTGAACTGGTTCGACCTCTCCGAGGAGTCGGACGCCGACGTCGAACGCCAGTTGCTTACGGAACGATAGTCACCGGTACCGTCTCGGAGCGGACTATCTTTTCGGCCGCGCTGCCGAGAATTGCTCGGTCGACGGTTCCCGACCCGTGATGGCTCATGATGACGTGCTCGTAATCGTTCTCCGTCACCAGTTCGAGGACGTTCTCGCCGACTCGCTCCGCCGGTCGGAACTCCAGTCGCATATCGGTCGAGAGCTCCGGTTCCGACTCGATACCCGCCGATTCGAGCACGTCACGAGCGCGTGCGAGTATCTCGTCGGTTGCGGACGTCGCTTCGTCGGAAAAGTGCACGACGTGGAGCGTGGCGTCGAACTTTCGAGCGAACTCCGCGGCGAACGCGAGCGCGCGAAAACTCCCGTCGGAGCCGTCGATAGGAACCAGTACGTCCATGGGGTGACTGTCGGCCGGTTTCGGCTTAACGATTCGCCCGGTCGAGCGCGGCGAGCGCCTCCGCCGCCTCACGCGTCGCGGCCAGCAGTTCCCGCGAATAGCCGACGTCGTTCGTCCCTTCCGCCTCCCGTGCAAGGGCCGTCAGTTTCCGCACCAACGCCTCCCGCGCCGCCGAAAGGTCATCCGTCCCCGACTCCGCGGCCGTCCGCGTTCCCGCCGCTCGCGTCTCGGGTTGTCGTGCCCGTTCGCTTCGATTTTCCCCTCCCGTCTGGCTCGGGGGTACACGCCGAGACTGACGCGGAACGCTTTGCGGTGGCGTCGGCGACTGTGCGCGGTTCGGTTCCCGCGACTGACCCATCCCTGTCGATTCCGTCTGTGCGTCCTCCTCGCGGTGTCCGGGCGATTCGACCGAAATCTCGCCGGGCTCTCCGGCGGTTTCGGTTTCAGCACTCGCGTCGCTCCCGACCGTCTCCGGCGTTTCCGCCTCCGTGGTTTTTGCCTTCGACGCTTCGTTCCCGGCACCTTGGCAGGTCGGGCAGAACTCCGTCCCGTTCATTCGGAAAATCGGGTCGCCGCAGGTGTCGCAGTGTTTCCCCGTCATCGTCGCGCCCTGCAACAGCAGTTCGCTCATCCGCTGGGTCGATTTTCGCTCCTCCTTTTCGTTCTCGTACTGCTGGCGGAGCTTTTCCCGCTCCGCTTCCTTATCGAAATCGCTCATGAACGGACAGAGACTGTCCAGACTCTTGCCCCTTTCCCTCGTCTCTCGCCCCGAGATTTATATACCAAATCGCGGCCAGAACTACCGTGTCGAAGATACCGTTCAGCGAACTCGAAACCGTGGCGTACTGCCCACGGAAGGGCTACTACCGGCGACAGGACAACATCGAAATCCCGAACCTCGTTGCCGAACGGCGACGACTCGCGTTCGAATACGGCAGCCTCCTCGATGCCCCCGATTCGGAACTCGCCGACCGTCCGCTGGAAGTCCCGCCCGCCCGGTTTCGTGCGAATCTCGAACGCGCAACCGAGTTCGATGCGTGGGACCATCTCCGTTCGCCCGAGACACGCGACAGACTGGTCGAAGGGAAGGACTGTCGCGGCATCGTCCACAAAGTCCTCGACTGTGACCCACCGATTCCGTCGATGGTGTTCACCGGAACTCCACCAGAGACCGGCGTCTGGGAACCCCAAAGCGTCCGCGCGGTCGCCGCCGCGAAGGCGCTCTCGTGGGAACACGAGCGGCCTATCGAACACGCCTTCGTGGAGTATCCGGCGTGCGGCGTCGTTCGGAAGCTTCGCCTCTCGACGCGACGGAAGGCGACGTATCGACGCGCCCTCCGAACCGCTCGCGCGCTCGACGGGCCGCCGCCGCGGTTGACCAACCGGTCGAAATGCGATGCTTGCGAGTACCGCGCCGAGTGCGGCGTGAAAACCCGAACGCTTCGCTCGCTACTCGGCGGCTAGCCACGCTTCGATTTCGTCCGCGTTCTCCCCGCGCCGGAGGATTTCACCCTGCTCTACGTTCACCACGGTGCTTCCGGTTCCGCCGGTTTCGCCACCGTCGATGACGCACTCGGCGGCGTCCCGAATCTCGTCGTCGAGGCCGTCGGTGCACGTCACGCTCCCCCGGCCGCTCACGTTGGCGCTCGTGCTAGTGATGGGCGCAACTTGCCGGAGAAGGGACAGCGCGACCGGTTGGTCGGGAATCCGAACGCCGACGCGCGACCGTCCTCCGGTGAGCACGTCGGGAACGACGTCGCGCTTCTCACAGAGCACGGTGACCGGTCCGGGGAGAAATGCCTCCATGAACGCCAGTTCCCGCTCGGTCGGACGAACGTAGTTCCGCGCGGTTTCGATGTCGGGAACCGCGAGCGATATCGGCTTATCGCGCGCTCTTCCCTTCGCGTCGAACACCCGCTCTACCGCCGTCGGGTCGAGGGCATCGGCACCGAGACCGTACACCGTCTCGGTCGGATAGACGACGAGGTGACCGTCCCGCATCGCCGTTGCCGCGCGTTCGAGTTCGTCTTCGCTCACGCCGTTTCCATCGCTCGCGTCTTCCATAATCGGGTGTTGTGGCTCCACGCGAAAAAAGCGTCGCGTCGTCCTCGACTGCTCGCTTCAGTCCTCTAGCGCCTGCTTCACTTCGTCGTAGTCCGGGAAGTCGGGCCACTCCGCGGCGACCCACGCGTACTCGACCGTCCGGTCTTCGTCCAGCAGGAACATCGCCGGTCGCGGTTCGCTGATGCCTTCCATCCCGTCCAACTCGTGTTCGATGCCGTACGATTTTCCGACGTCGTTCGCCGGGTCGCTGAACAGCCGGTACTCCATCTCGCGCTCCTCGATGAACGTCTTGTGCTCGTACGGCGTCGAAATCGACACGCCGACGATTCGAACGTCGTACTCGTCGTCCCACGCGCGGTCTCGCAGTTCGTTCCACACGTAGGTCGCCGGGAACGCGCCGTCCATGCCGTGAAAGACGAGCAGCGTCCGTCCGTCGTCCGTGATGTCGGATAGGGAAACGTCCTCCCAGAGTTCGGCATCCACGAGCGGACGCGTGAAGTCCGGTGCCGTCTCCCCCGCCTCGGGATGGTCCGACGGTGGCAGTTCCACGACATCGAAATCGACCATTATTCGTCTCCTCCGTAGGTGTTCTCGATGTACTGGACGATGTTCGCGCTCTCGCTCATCGTGACGCCCGTGTTTTCGTCGACGATGGCCGGGACGGTCCGCTTGCCGCTGATGCGCTTGACGACGTTGCGGTCCGAGTGCATGGGTTCGACGAATCGCGATTGGTAGGTGATGTCGTGGTCTTGGAGTTTGCGGACGACGCGCTCACAGAACGGACACGCCTGCAATCGGTACAGCGTGAGGTCCGGCTCTGTCGTCTCGGTGCTCATATTCACCGATTGGGACGAAACGTCCGTAAGGTCTTCGTTCTCGGAAGTTTCGCTCAAAATTTGGAACAGCACAAGAATAAAGAGTTAATCCCGCTGACGCTCAAGGTGGGTTATTGAATGACACTCTCCCCGACACTCATCGCACTTTCACAGACTGCGCCGCTGAATAGTCTGTTCAGCATCAACCCCTCCGGACAGTTGACTCTGTGGGGTGGGATCGCCTCCGTTCTCCTCCTTCTCGTGCTCTCCGCGTTCTTCTCCTCCTCCGAAATCGCGATGTTCTCGCTCGCCAAACACCGCGTGGAAGCGCTCGTGGACGAGGGCGTCGACGGCGCGAAGACCGTCGATTCGCTCAAGAGCGACCCGCACCGCCTGCTCGTGACGATTCTCGTCGGTAACAACATCGTCAACATCGCGATGTCCTCGCTCACGACGGCGCTCGTCGGCATCTACTTCGACAACCCCGGCGCGACCGTCCTCATCTCGACGTTCGGCATCACCTCGCTCGTCCTGTTGTTCGGCGAGAGCGCGCCGAAATCCTACGCCGTCGAGAACACGGAGTCGTGGGCACTCAAAATCGCAAAGCCGCTCAAATACTCCGAGTACCTCCTCCTGCCGCTGGTCGTCACCTTCGACTACCTGACGCGGGCGGTCAACCGCGTCACGGGCGGTCGCTCCGCCATCGAGACCTCGTACGTCACGCGCGACGAGATTCAGGACATGATCCAGACTGGCGAGCGCGAGGGCGTCATCGAGGAGGACGAACGCGAAATGCTCCAGCGCATCTTCCGGTTCAACAACACCATCGCCAAGGAGGTCATGACGCCGCGCCTCGACATGACCGCCGTTCCGCAGGACGCGAGCATCGACGAGGCCATCGAGACGCTCGTTCAGTCGGGTCACGAGCGCGTCCCCGTCTACGAGGGAAGTCTGGACAACGTCATCGGTATCGTCACGGTGCGCGACCTCGTGCGCGAGAAGAACTACGGCGAGACGAAGACCGACGGCCTGAAACTGAGCAACCTGATTCAGCCGACGCTTCACGTCCCCGAGAGCAAGAACGTGGACGAACTGCTGACCGAGATGCGCGAAAACCGGATGCAGATGGTCATCGTCATCGACGAGTTCGGAACGACGGAAGGGTTGGTGACGATGGAGGATATGGTCGAGGAAATCGTCGGTGAAATCCTCGACGGCGAGGAAGAGGAACCGATAGAGCGCGTCGACGAGGACACCGTTATCGTTCGCGGCGAAGTCAACATCGACGAAGTGAACGAAGCCATGAAAATCGAGCTCCCCGAGGGCGAGGAGTTCGAAACCATCGCCGGGTTCATCTTCAACCGTGCGGGCAGACTCGTGGAGGAGGGCGAGGACATCGACTACGAGGGCGTCCGCCTTCACGTCGAACAGGTCGAAAATACCCGGATCATGAAGGCTCGAATCACGCGGTTGGACGAGGAGGTCGAGCCGAACACGATAGAGGAAGGCGTCGAATCCGGCGCGGAATAGCGGTCGCTGTTCCGTTTTCGGTCGGTACGAAAAATCGGCGCGCGGACTCTCGAACGACGGTCTCGGATTATTCGACCGTCGTCGTTACCTCTTCTTCCACCATCTCTTCTTCCTCGTGGTCGAACTGACCCTCACCGAGTGCGATGAGGAAGGTTCCGATAAGGTCGAGCGGCAACGTGAAGAACGTCACCAACCCGAGCACGCCAGCGGTCATGCTGCCGTACCAGTTGTGACCGTTGTACGCCGACCAGCCCCCCGCGAATTCGATAATCGAGAACACGAGGACGATGCCAGCGAGGATCGCCGCGCCGAGCCCGGTCACGCCGAGCATCTGCCCGGCGGCGCTGGTGATGAGCAATCCGAGGCCCACGATGACGCCGATGATTCCCGCCAGCATCAGCAGGAAGCCACCGGCTTTGTACGTTCGCGGCGTGTACGTTGTCTCACGCTCGACTATTCGTTCGGTTGTTGCCATTCTATTTCCCCCGTGTGAACGGAAGCGCCGTTTTCACTTATCCCCATCGTCCGTTCTAGAAATTGGATGGATTCAGATTCGGTACTCGTTCGGTTACTTTCCTCTGACAAAGTACGATTTCGTAAACGAACGTCGTACTTTTGCCGACCAAGCGTCTACCCTGATGGGAGGTGAGTCGATAGTGAACATTCCACATTTGCGCTTTCTGGACGACGACGAACAAGAAGAGCGAGCACATCCTCTCGGCATTCGAACCCTCCGCAAATCCGGCGGTTCGGTTGTCGTCACTATCCCGCCGGACGTCATCGACCTCGTAAACATGAACGTCGACGACGATGTCGTCGTTCACGCGACGTCCGATTCGATCACGCTGACGAAACTTCCGAAACAGGAATAGCCGCGTTCCTTTTGCGACGGTAATGGCCCGTTGAACGGTGAGCCGAGAATGAGAACCGTTAATAGCTCGCCATCGTGATTCAATGCTATGAATGCAATTTATATATTGGCTGCGTGCTGGCTCGTCTTTTCGCTCCTCGGGGCGACGTTCCTGTACTGGCACGACTCCACGGAAGCCCTCACCCAGTGGTGACGCGCGGACCGTCGGTGCGTCCGCGACCCGTGGAGCGACAGCTGTTCGCACCTGACTCTCCTCTGGCGTTCCTCGTTTAAACGACGGCCGGTCGTCGAAAGGAATACTAAAACGAGACGTTCGTTTCCATTCCGTCCGTCGCGTCGTCCAACCCGTCCTGTTGGATGTCACTTGTCATTCTATCGGATATCTCTCTGTCTTGTAGAATGTTCTCGAACTCGTTGATATACTGTTGATTCACGGTTCGCGCCTCGTCTTTCGCCTCGATAACGCGACGGTAGCGCCGAACGGTCGATTCGTCGGTCTCGAGTTCCGCCGCGCAGTCGGCGGTCGTCGCGCCGTCTCGGACGAGCATCCGAAGGGTCTCGATTTCGAACGGCGCGTCGGTGTCCGATGGTCGAAAGAGGTGGAGGTCGATTCGGGCGCTGGCGACGTCTTCTTTGAGCGATTCGTCCCCGAGTTCGTCGGCGATTCCGTCGTCGCCGTCCCCGGCGTAAAATCGCCGAACGACCGTCTGTAGTTCCTCGTCGGTGAGCGAGGTATCGAAGTCGTACCGTTCGCGCATCTCCACCACCACGGCGAGTAACTGCTCCTCAACTCTTTCCTCCGTTCCGAGCGAGCCGTGCGTCTCCTCCTGTTTTTCGGTGACTGTCTCCTCGTCGGTCATGTCGAGGAACATGTCACGGAGTTCTTCGGTCTTCTTATTCATAGCGCGTACCTCATGCCGGGAATCTATAAAAACCTGTTGGGCGGTGGGTGAAATTTCGTTCCGACGATTGAAACAAGCACCGCCGTCAACCGAAGTTATCATGGCGGTTGACGAGCGACCCTGTTCCATGTCCACCGAAACCGGCTCCGTCGAACTGGTCGGCGAGCAAACCGTCGGAAACATCGCACGAACCGCGCTGTTCGCCGCCATTGTCGGCGCGTTCGCGCAAGTCTCGTTTCCGAATCCGCTCGCTCCCGCCATCCCCGTCACGCTCCAAGTACTCGGCATCTTCCTCGCCGGAATCTTCCTCGGACCGCTCTGGGGGTCCGCGTCGCTCGTCCTCTACCTCGTCGCCGGTGCGGTCGGCGCTCCCGTCTTCGCCGGTGGTTCCGCCGGGTTGGTCAACGTCGTCGGTGATCTGACGAGCGGCTACCTGCTCTCGTACCCCTTCGCCGCGTTCGCCATCGGCGCAATCGTCCACGACGGACTAACGCTCCGGGACCCGAAGCGCGCGGATATCGTTCGTCTCGTCGGCGGAATGGTCGTCGGAACGGTCATCATCTACGCCTTCGGGACCGTCGGATTTTCCTACTTCGGTGACTACGGCCTCGTCGAGGCGTTCATGCTCTCGGCGGTCGCCTTCATCCCCTTCGAGGCGTTCAAAATCGCCGCCGCGGTCGGCATCGTTCGAAACGACCGCGTTACGGCCGAATAAAACTCGAACACCGACCGAATGATAACGACGCAAAATCTCGTCCACCGCTTCGGCGACGCGGTGGCGCTCTCCGGCGTCTCGCTCACGATTCCCGACGGGGAGTTCGTCGTGATTTCCGGTCCGAACGGGAGCGGTAAGACGACGCTCGTCCGGCACTTCAACGGCCTCCTCTCGGCCGACGAGGGGACCGTTTTGGTGGACGAGACGCCGGTCCAAGAGGACCTCGTGGCCGCCCGAACTCGCGTCGGCATGGTGTTCCAACACCCGCGGGACACCTTCGTCTCCGCGACCGTCGGCGCTGACGTGGCGTTCGGGCCGGAAAATCTCGGTCTCTTGCGCGAGGAAATCGACCGTCGCGTCGAAACGTCCCTGTCCGCGGTCGGAATGGCCGACCGCAGGGACGCGCGCATCGACACGCTCTCGGGCGGCGAGTGCCAGCGCGTCGCCATCGCGGGCGCGCTGGCGATGGAACCCGCCCATCTCGTGCTGGACGAACCGTTCACCGGACTGGACGGCCCGGCCCGGGAATCCGTGGTGTCCCACCTCGAAACGCTCTCGACGTCGGGAACTGGAATCGTCGTCGTCACTCACGACTTGCGGGACGTCTGGTCGCTCGCCGACCGCGCGGTCGCGCTTCGTGACGGGGAAATCGCGGTCGATGGGTCGCCCGAGGAGACGGCATCCGAACTCGCACGCCTCGGCATCCGGACGCCATGACGCTCGCCTACCGTTCGACGGGGGCGTTCGCCGAACGACTCGACCCGCGCGTGAAACTCCTGTTTCAAGCGGTCTTCGCGGCCGTCGCGCTCGCGCACACGACTCCCGTCGGACTCGCAACTCTGACGCTGGTGGTCGCGGCGGTGTTCCTCGGGGCGGCCACGTCCCCCGTGCGGGTGCTCCGCGAGTTCCGCTACCTCTTCCCGTTCCTCGTCGGTGGCCCCGCGTTCGCGGCGCTCACGCTCGGCCCGCCGTGGGTGGTGCCGGGGGACGCCGTCGCGCCCGCGCTTGCGAGCTATCGCGTATTCCTCGTCCTCTGTGTCAGCGCGGCCTACGTCCGAACGACGCCGGTCCGCGAGTCGCGCGCGGCGATTCAGTGGCTCGTCCCCGGTCGCGTCGGACAGTTTCTCGGCATGGGCGTCGCCTTCGTCTTCCGCTTTCTTCCGGTTCTACAGGCGGATTTGCGGTCGATTCGGGACGCGATGGCCGCCCGACTCGGCGACGAGCGTTCGCTGACCGACCGGATGGAACTCGTCGGCGCGGCGGGGCTGTCGCGGGCGTTCTCTCGCGCCGATACGTTCTCGCTCGCCCTCCGCGCTCGCTGTTTCGCGTGGAACCCGACGCTTCCCCGTCTTGCGGTTTCGTCCGCGGACGCGCCCGCAGTGTTTCTGACCGCGGCGCTCCTCGTCTGGGGGGGCATTTAAACTCCAAACTGATTTTTTATTCTCGCACGACGGCGGCGGGGCGGGTGGGTGGCAAGATTTAAGCAATTCGTCTCCTCCTGATAAAACATGGCAATCTTCGCGCTCGCGGAGGCGGCGGGTACGACGCGCCCGACGTTCTGGAGAATCGGTCTGATGGGCGAGGCGATATTCTATTTCCTCGCCGTCGTGACCGTCCTCTTTTTCGTCTACGGCGTCTACAACCGCTTCGCGCGGTACACCGACGGCGAGGAGGACTGGTTCGACCGGTTGGACGACCTACCGGGACGGATGACTCGTGCGGCGAAAACCGTCATCACGAACGAGAAGCAGTTCAACCGCGACCTGTACGGCGGGTTGATGCACTCGTTTATCCTGTGGGGTTTTCTGACCCTGTTCATCGGGACGACCATCCTCGCCATCGACATGGACGGCTATCGAAAGTTCACCCACTACTTCCTCGGCGGCGAGAAGTCCTTCTTCGTTGGGAGCTTCTACCTCGCGTACTCGCTCGTGATGGACGCGATGGGGCTCCTGTTCGTCGTCGGCATCTCGATGGCGCTCTATCGGCGCTACTGGGTCCGTAACGAACGGCTCTGGGGCAAGCACACGGGACGGGAGGACGACCTGTTCATCTGGACGCTGTTCCTGCTCGGCGTCGGCGGCTACCTCACCGAAGGGGTGCGAATCCTCGGCACCAGCGCGGTCCGAAACGTGGACTTCGAGACGGTCAGCTTCGTCGGCTGGTTCGTCAAGGACCTACTCTCGGCGGCGGGCGTCACCCCCGAGATGGCGATGACGTGGTATCCCGTCACGTGGTGGGCGCACGCGCTCATCGCGCTCGTCTTCATCGCGGCGATTCCCCACGCCAAACCGTTCCACATGCTGTCGTCGTACGCCAACGTCGTCACCCGCGACGAAAAGGCGGGTAAACGCCTGCCGGGCGTTCCCTCCGACGCCAGCCCCGACGAAATCGGCGCGAGTTCCATCGACGACTTCTCGTGGAGACAACTGCTCGACCAGGACGCCTGTACGAAGTGCGGCCGCTGTTCGTCGGTCTGCCCCGCGAAGGCGTCCGGCCGCCCGCTCGACCCGCGCGACGTGATTCTCGACCTGAAACAGTACCGCGAGAACCTCGACATGGGCGGCGACGAAAAACCCATCATCGCCGATGGGGGCACTAGCGTCATCGACAGCGAGACGATGGAGTCCTGCATGGCCTGCATGGCCTGCATGGACGCCTGCCCGGTCGAAATCGAGCACCTCTCGTCGTTCACGGAGATGAACCGTCGGCTGACCGAATCCGGCCAGATGGACGTCAACGTGCAGGACGCGATGATGAACGTCTTCCAGAACGGCAACGCGTTCGGCGACCCCGAACGCCGCCGCCCCGAGTGGACCGAGGAACTCGACTTCGAGATACCCGACGCCCGCGACGAGGACGTGGAGTTCCTCTGGTACGTCGGCGACTACCCGTCCTACGACGAGCGCAACCGCCGCGTCGCTCGCTCGCTGGCGACCATCTTCCACGAGACGGGCGTCTCCTACGGCATCCTCTACGAGGACGAGCAGAACGACGGCAACGACGTGCGCCGCGTCGGCGAGGAAGGGCTGTACGAGATGCTGGTCGAGGACAACGTGGCCGCCTTCGAGGAGTGCGACTACGACAAAATCGTCTGCACCGACCCGCACAGCTACAACACGTTCAAAAACGAGTACCCGGAGATGGACGAGGACTTCGACTCCCCTGTCTACCACTACACGCAGGTCGTCGAGGAACTGTTCCAGTCCGGTCGCATGGGTCTCTCGGGTACCGAACTCGACTACACGGTCACCTACCACGACCCGTGCCACCTCGGGCGCTACAACGACGAGTACGAGGCCCCCCGCGAAATCGTGAAAGGAACCGGCTGTACGCTGGACGAGATGCCGCGCAACCGCTCCAACTCCTTCTGCTGTGGCGGCGGCGGTGGCGGCCTCTGGATGGACTTGGAGGAGACCTCCAAACCCAGCGAGGAGCGCATCCGCGAGGCACTCGAAGACACCGACGCCGGGTCCGGCGTCGAGAAGTTCGTCGTCGCCTGCCCGATGTGCATGACGATGTACGAGGACGGCCGGAAGACCGGCGGCTACGAGGACGACATCGAAATCGTGGACGTGGCCGAACTGGTCGTGGAAGCCCTCGGTGCGGAAGAGAAAATCAAAGTCTCGAACTGAGCTTTCCGTTCTCGATTTCTGTTTCGCTCGTCTCTTTTCGCGACAGTCAGCAGGCCGAACAACCGACAGGACGCGCGGCTCAGTCGATTCGCACGAGCGGTGCGAATCGACTGAGCGCCCGGGGAGGTATGGGGACCCCGAGGGTGGGTGGCCGTGCGGTTCCGGCCGCCCGCACGCGGTGCGGTCGTTTACCCCAGCAACTGTCGTCCCGATATCCGTTCCAACACCGCCCGAATCTCGTCCCGAAGAACGCCGAATCGTGACGACAACCGACTTTCGTTCCACCTCAAACGATTGGAACCCTAACAACTATCTGAAGCGAATCCGATTGTGCGAGCGATGAACTCCCTCCTCGTCGGCGTGGCGGTGTTCAGCTTCGTCTCGCACGTCGTCACGCTCTACGTGTGGTATCTCCAAGACAAACCGCCAATCGCCCTCATCACGTGGGCCGCATACGCGCTGTTCTGGGCATACCTCGGCGTCACGGCGTTCTTCGAACTGGCGTTCGCCACCGTCGGATTGGCGGTCCTCCTCGTGGTCGTTCTCTCGCTTACGGCCGTTCTCCTCCATCACGAGTGGACGAATGACCGAACGCAGTCCGCCTGACGCGACGACCTCGACGCGACCGGTTACTGTTTCCTATCGACTGTTCCTATATCCTCCTTCGAAGTACTATTTTCGATGAAATCCTACTGTATGCTACTGTCATTTACTAAATTATACTGGTTCACACCATCACGCGATAGCGACCAGCGTTTCCTCTTCCCTGTCAGTGCTCTCCGTCCTCGTGCTCCCGCGCCGCACCGACGGCGCGCGCTATCAGACCGGCCTGTCCGCCCGCCACGAACCCCGCGTCGATGTTGACCACGGACAGCACCGTACACGACTGCAACATCCCCGAGAGCGCCGCCTCGCCGTCGCTCGCGTGGCCGTAGCCGTTCGACACCGGCAGGCCGATGACGGGCGTGTCCACGAGTCCGGCGATGACGGTGGGGAGCGCGCCCTCGCGCCCCGCGGCGACGACGAGGGCGTCCGCCGCGCGGAGGGCGTCCACCTCGTCCAACACGCGAACCAGGGAGGCGACGCCCACGTCGTGAATCTCCTCGACGGTCGCGCCCATCTCCGACGCGATGACCGCGGCTTCCCCGGCGGGAATCGCGTCGCTCGTGCCCGCGCTGACGATGCCGACCGTCGCGTCGAGGTCCGGCGGCTCGAAGGTCGTCGCGTGGGCGACGAGCACGTTCGCTCGGGTTCGAACCCGCACGCTCGCGTCCGGGTGGTCGGCGTCGAGCCTCCGCTGGACCGCTCCCGCGTGTTCGTCGTCCACTCGCGTGACTATCGCCCTGCCCGCGGTCTCGACGGCCGTCGTGGCGAGTTCGGCGACTTCGCTCGGCGTCTTTCCGTCGGCGAGTATCGCCTCTGGGACGCCGCGACGCTGCTCGCGGGCCGCATCGAACCGCCCGGCCCCGTTCGTCGCGTATCCCGATAGCATCGCCTCCGCTTCCGCGACGCTGGTCTCCCCGTTCGCCACCGATTCGAGTAGTTCGCGCATATTCGCCACTCTGTGGCCCTCCTACTCCTGTCTGTCGTCCGCGGTCAATCTACTTTACTTCACTTAAAACTTTTGGCGGTACCGACAGAGTAGGTCACATTCTTCGACTCGTGGCTGTTCACCGCATAATTTGGGAAGCTTTATTAAGCGCGCTACGGAACGTCAATCCTGTATGGCAGACCTTATTGTCAAAGCGGCTGTGAAAGAAGCGCTCGACGACAAAAACGTTGCCTCGGACTTCTACGATGCACTCGACGTTGAAGTCGAGGAGCTCCTCGAGGACGCTGCACGACGCGCAGAAGAGAACGACCGAAAGACGGTCCAGCCGCGCGACCTGTAAAAACGGAACTCCCTTCATTTATTTTTTCGCCGTCTAGCGACGGCGTTCGACGCACCAGCGGTCGTCTCGGTCGTCCTGACGACCGCCATAACGGCGTTTTCGCCCCTCTCAGGGCGTTTTTCGCCGCTCTTCGTCACACTCGTCTCACGTCTACGCCGTCGTCGTTCCCGGCGTGTATCTCGTCGGCCATCCCGACGAACAGTCCGTGTTCCACCACGCCCGGAATCGCCGAGAGGTCGGCCGCGAGGTCGCCGGGCGAGCCGATTTCTCCGAACTCACAGTCGAGGACGAGGTTTCCGTTGTCGGTCACGACCGGCCCATCCTTTCGCTCCGCGTCGCGCAACGTCGGGTCCCCGCCGAGACGGCGAACGTCGTCGGCCACCGTCGTGCGCGCGGCGGGTAGCACCTCGACCGGAACCGGATGGTGCAGCCGTTCTGCCGCTTTGTTCGGGTCCACGACGACGAGAAACCGGTCCGCCGCGCCGTCCACGATTTTCTCCCGAGCGTGCGCCGCTCCGCCGCCCTTGATGAGGTCGCCTCCGGCGAACTGGTCCGCGCCGTCGATGGCCACGTCGATTCTCGACACGGTATCGAGGTCGGTGAGTGGAATCCCCTCCTGCCGTGCCAGTTGTCGCGATTGGAACGACGTCGGCACCCCGCGTACGTCGAGACCCGAATCGACCATCCGCCCGAGTGCTCGAATCGCGTGAGCCGTCGTACTCCCCGTTCCCAGTCCGACTACCATGCCGTCTTCGACCGCTTCCGCCGCGCTCTCGCCCGCGTTTCGCTTCGCCTCGTCGCTTCCACCCGTCGTTTTCATGTTCGTGGAAATCGGTGCGGCCCGGAAAAAGGTTGCTAGCGCGTCCGCGAGACTCCCCCCGATAAATAAACTGGACGTTCGAACCGACAGCTACAGGCCCGTTTCCCCGTTACATCCATTCGGATGTGGCTCCCCCACATTCGGGAGGATGGGGTTCGGTTCCTCTTGTAGCCTTTCGCCCGATTCAATCCTCGAACGGGAGGGTTCCGGGCTCCTCGACGACTACCCACCAGTGGTAGTCGGCTTTGGGATGTCGCCGCTCCACGTGTTCTCGCAACTCGTCACCCTGTTCGAAGTCACGCCCACAGAGGTTACACCGGTGATGTCGTTTTCGAGCCATGGGACTAGAACGCCGTGAACCGCTAAAACTCGTCGTCCGTTCGCGCGCCGATAACCGTCGTTTTTTGCACCGCCCATAGCACTATTTCGCTCGCTGTCGTAGGCCCGGTCATGACGCGCGAACAACTGATACACGCGGCGGAGGAACTGAAACAGGCCAGCGCCGACACCACCGGCGAGGTCAAAGAACGTCTTGAATCGCAGGCTGACTCCCTCCATTCGCTCGCCGAGGCCGACCACGGCCCGGACCACGGGCGACTCGACCGCATCATGCACGCCCTCTCGGAACTGGAAGACGACGTGGACGAGGGAACCGCGAAACGGATCGATAGCGCCTACGACCACGTGAAGGCCCACCGCGAAACCGTCGGCGGCGTTTAAAAACAACCTCGCTCAGCAGACCGGTTTCGGATTGACGCCCATCGACTCCAGCGAGTCGGTGTACTCCTCGTAGGCGGCGGTAATCGCACCCTCGGCGGCCTCTTTTGCTGTCTCCCAGTCCTCGTCCGAATCACAGCGCTCGCCGAGGAGCGCGAGCGTGTCGTCCAACTGGTCGTCCAAATCGCCTTTCAGGTCGCGGAACAACTGGGCCGTCGTCGGGTCGGCCTGTCCCGTGAAAAAGCCCGTCATCTGCTTTTTCGATTTCTCGCTCGCCAGCGTCCGCCCGACGAATCCGCCGAGGCGCGCGGTGGTGTCGTCCAGTCCGCGGAGGTACTCGTGGAGCGCGGGCGTTTCGTTCGGTTCGTGGTCGTCCACCTTCCCGGAAACGCGGTCGTAGTGGTCGTTCTCTACGTCCGCGATACCCGCGAACAGTTCGCTCGCGTCGGAGTCGTCCTCGTCGTCTGCCCACCCTTCGAACGTTCGGGCGGCCGCGTGTTCGGAGTCGGCGGCGGCGTGGAACACTTCGTCGGCGTCCATTTCGCCGTTCGTCGCGGCGTACAGCGACTTCGAGGAGCCGAGGCGCGAGAGGGCGGTTTCGTTTTCCTTGCGGACGGCTTCGAGAAATTCCTCCGAGTTCATGTGCCACGATACGAAGCCGTTCGGCTTGTAATCACCGACGTCGGAAACGCTCGCTCTACTGCATGTCGTCCAAACCGACGAAAACATCCGCGTCCGCGGTTATCCAGCTCGCCATGCGTTCGAGGCGGGTGGCTTCCGTCGGGTAAATCGTACACCGATTCGGTTTGCCGTCGTACTCGACCACGACGGAGGACAACTCGAAGGACTGCGGGGCGGCGACGTTCTGTTCCGGTTCGGACGGCTTGTCGACGGTATGGAAATGTCCGGTCATGATGTCCTCGTGGGGGCGTCCCGACGACGCCGTACTATTGAGATTCGCCCCGCTCTCAATAATCCCTGCTAGTTGTTCTCCATAGCCCTCGATAGCGGTCGGTATCTGTCGGCCGTCTGGGTTATCGGTGTTTCGGTCATCGGCCGCTTGGGATGTTACTGCCACGGGACGTATCGGCTCGAAGAAAACGGTGTCAGTCGTTTCGGTCGCTGTGGTCAGTTTCCGGTTTCGATTGGCGCGTCCACGAGGTTGCCCCACTCGGTCCACGACCCGTCGTAGTTGGCGACGTTGTCGTACCCGAGCAGTTCCGAGAGTGCGAACCACGCGATGGACGAGCGCTCACCGATACGGCAGTAGGCGACGACCTGCTGGTCGTTGGTGACGCCTTCACTTTCGTACAGGTCGCAGAGCTCCGCTGCCGACTTGAACGTCCCGTCGTCGTTCACGGTGGCCGCCCAGGAGATGTTCGATGCACCGGGGACGTGGCCGCCGCGCTGGGCCGTCTCCTGCAGTCCCGGGGGCGCGAGAATTTCGCCGCTGAACTCCTCGGGCGACCGAACGTCCACGAGGGGAACGCCGCGGTCGATGGCTTTCTCCACGTCGTCGCGGTAAGCGCGGATTCCCTCGAAGGGACCGCGGGCGTCGTAGTCGACTTCGGGGTACGACGGTACCTCGTCCGTCGTCGGGAAGCCGTTTTCGAGCCAGTAGTCGCGCCCGCCGTCGAGGAGCTTCACGTTCTCGTGGCCGTAGTACGTGAACTGCCAGTAGGCGTAGGCGGCGAACCAGTTGGAGTTGTCACCGTACAGGACGACCGTGGTGTCCTCGGCGATGCCGTGTCCGCCGAGCAGGTCCTCGAAGTCGTCCTTTTCGAGGATGTCGCGCGTGGTCTGGTCCTGCAGTTGCGTCTCCCAGTTGACCCCGATTGCACCCGGCGCGTGGGCGGCGTCGTAGGCTTCAGTGTCGACGTCGACCTCTACGAGTCGATAGTTCGGTTCGTCACTTTGGAACTCGTCGAGGTGGTCTTCCACCCACTCGGCGCTGACGAGAACGTCCTTGGCGTAGTCGCTGTCGCTCATGCATCCCCTTCTTTCCGTGCTCCGGTTATATTCTTGTTACTGCCGGAAGGTTCCGCCTTCTGTCGAGCTTCCCGGCAAAAATCTCTGCAAGTTCGGAGCGGATTCCCGACTACCCGGTCCCCGGTAGGTGGCGAACCGAACGCGACGACCAACTATCGGCAACATCGGCCGGTATCTGCAGTCTGAAGCCGGATTCGACGGTACCCGGAGGGCTAAGACGCTGGACTCGGTACCGGGGACCGATGCACGAGAACGTCGTCGTCTCGGCAGGATGGCTCGCCGAGCGACTGGACGAGGTACGAGTCGTTGACGTCCGCGACGCGTGGGAGTACGACGGAATCGGCCACCTCCCCGGCGCGGTCAACATCCCGTTCGACGCCTTCCGGTCGTCCGACGCCGACGATGCCGGAATGCTCCCCGGTGTCGAGGCGTGGAAGGATCTCCTCGGAAACGCCGGTATCGACGAAGATGACACCATCGTCGCCTACGACGACATGCACGGCGTGTTCGCGGCGCGGTTCCTCGTCACCGCCGAACTGTACGGCCACGACCGACTCCACCTGCTCGACGGCGACTTCAGTTCGTGGCAACGCGACCACGGGACGACGACCAACGTACCATCGCCCGACCCCGTTTCCTACTCGCCCCGCGATTCGGAGGGCACCACGCTCGTCGGACGCGAGGCGGTCGAAGCCGCCATCGACGACCCGGAGGCCGTGCTGGTGGACACCCGCGACCCGACGGAATTCGCCGACGGTCACCTTCCGGGTGCCGTCAATGTGGATTGGCTCGACCTCGTTGACGAGGAGAGCCGCGGCCTGAAATCTCCCGACGAACTTCGTGAAATCCTCGAATCCAACGGTGTCATCCCCGACAAACGCGTCATCCTCTACTGTAACACCGCCCGGCGGATCAGCCACACCTACGTCGTCCTCTCTTCGCTCGGCTACGACGACCTCGGATTTTACGAGGGGAGTCTCACCGACTGGACCGCGGCCGACGGCGAACTCGAACGCGAGTGAGAGCGGCCCGGGTGGGAACGCGATGGCGCCTCCCCGCTCTCTTTTTCGTCCGTTTTGTCTATTCGCCAGTCAGAAAACGGTCCGCGACGAACGAAGCCCGGTTCAGTTTCAACCGCGGTAACGGGCATGGAATCCCCCGTAACCGCGAATACCGACCGGTGTCGTGTACGCCCTCGTGGTGAGCCGTGATTGCCCGTCTGACCCTAACTACGATAGTTTTCCATTGGTCACTGAAACAGTCGCGGCCATTTATCTTCGGTTCCGGCCTATAGCCTGTCGCCCCGGGAGGGGGGAAAAGGGATGACTGTGAGAGAACAACAAGACGCAGAAAACGTCGAATCGGAAGAACGTCGCTCGTTTATGAAGAAAGGTGCGCTCGCAACGGGCGCACTCGCGTTGGGGTTAGGTAGCGCCGGGAGCGCCTCGGCGCAGGGCCGAAACGTGTTGGTGTACACCTACGACTACCACCCGCAAGTGCAGTTCCGGGTCGTGAACTCGTTGGAGCAAGCCACCACGGTTCGCTTGCTTGAACGTCCCGGCGGCGGCAACGTGCCGGAGATCAGCCAGCCGGACGACTACGACGGCTACATCATCCGCTACCTGCTCGGTGGCGGCGGTGGCGGCCAAGGTCAGATCACCACGTTCGTCTTCGGCCGCAACCTCTCGCTGAGTCAGGGTGACACGCGTCAGTTCAGCGGTGACGCGTCGGTCTTCAGCAGCACGCTCAACCTGCTCAGCACCAGCCTCCGAAGCAGCTAATCGATTCGACGTCGCATCGGGGGGTAGCAACGACGCGGTTCCGTACCCATTTTTTGGCCGTCCGTCGGAGCCGACGGTAGCGTTACGGACAGCACGACCGATTTCCATACCTCGGAGCATGCATGAGAGACGAATTCGACACCGAGCCGCCGTCAACGGACCGCTCAGCCGACTTCAGTGCCCTCGTTCGACCGTCCGCCCAGCCATCCGGGAGCGTGCTGGTGTTCACCCGCGATTTCTATCCGAACGTCCCGTTCCGAATCGTCTCCCAACTGCCCGCGTTCATCACGGTGTCCATCCTCGACGAACCGCCCGACGACGTGCAGGTGATATCGCAACCGGACGAGTACAACGGCTACGTCGTCACCTACGAGTTCTACGAGACGCCCGTCTTCGTCTTTCTGTTCTCCCGTCGCTACCTTCCGACGGGAGGCCGATTTCGATTCGCGGACGACGCCACGTACTTTAGCGCCAATCTGGACCTCCTCGAAGTGTCCGTGACGAGGGTGGAGTGAGAGGACACTTCTTGGCGTACTTCGGAACGCGATGGTTGAGGGACCGTATCAAATTTCATATAGCACTAACTGATTTATTTACGGATTTTACCCTCGTTCCCTGTCCGGATGAATGATGCACTCTTCCCGACATCACGTCCGTTAAGTACCACCGACTACAACCACCAAGTAATGAAACGACGAACCTTCCTTACGGCGAGCGCGACGGGACTCGCCGGACTCGCTGGCTGCCTCGGGAACTCCGACGATGCTGGTTCCGGCGGTGCGGGTTCGACCGGCGACCCGACCGCGACGACCACGGCACAGACCGAACTGAGCGGCACGCTGAACGTCGCAACGTACAGCGCGCTCGTGGACGCGCCCAGTTCGTCGCCCGGCGCGTGGCTGAAAAAGGAGTTCGAGAAGGAGTACCCGAAAGCCACCCTCCAGTGGCAAACTCCTGAAAACGAGGTCAACTACTTCATCCAACGCAAGACACAGGGCGTCGGCATCGACGCGGACGTGTACGTCGGGCTGAACGTGGACCAACTCATCACCATCGACGACAAACTCGGCGGGAAACAGCTGTTCACCCCGATAGCCGATTCCCTCTCGAACTACGGCCACGTCAAAGAGGGGTTGACGTTCGACCCGAAAAACCGGGCCGTCCCGTACGACACGGGCTACGTCAGCCTCGTCTACGACGAGACGAAGGTCGACGGCCCCGGAACGTTCGACGCGCTCACGAAACCGAAGTTCGAAGGGACGCTGTTGACCGAGAACGCCCAGCAGGCCGCGACCGGGCGGGCCTTCCTGCTCTGGACGATTCACCAGATGGGCGAGGATAACTACCTCGACTACTGGAAGCGACTCTCGAACAACGACGTTCAGATTCTCGGCTCGTGGGACGCGGCCTACACCGCCTTCTCGAACGGCGAGCGACCCATCGTGGTCTCCTACTCCACCGACCAGGTGTACGCCAACCGCGACGGCGCGAACCTGAAGAAACACCAAATCGGCTTCCTGAACGGACAGGGCTACGCCAACCCCGAGGGGATGGCGAAGTTCGCTGACACGGACAACTCGAAACTCGCCGACGCCTTCCTCGACTTCGTGCTCTCGAAGAAAGCTCAGTCGAAGATTCCGACGCTCAACGTCTCGTTCCCGGCGACGGACTGGGCCGAACCGGGCGAGGAGTTCGAAAAGTACGCCAAGGCCCCAGAAAAACCCGTCACCTACTCCTACGATCAACTAAAGGGCAACGTGGAAGGATGGGTTGATGAGTGGGCGCGCCAGATTGCGAGCAAGTAGATGAACCCCGGGCGCTGGCTCGAACGACACACGCTCTCCCTCCTCGGCATCTCCACCAGCGCCGTGCTCGCCGTCTTGTTCTACTACCCCGTCGCCATCGTCTTCGCTGACGCGGGGGGACTCGACGCCTTCCTCGACGTGCTGACCGACCGCTTCTACCTCTTCGACATCTTCGGCTTCACGGCGTATCAGGCCCTCCTCTCCACGCTCGCCAGCGTCGCCCTCGGTCTCCCGGGCGCCTACGTCCTCGCGCGCTACGAGTTTCCGGGGCGTCGCACGATTCGCTCGCTGACCATCCTCCCGTTCGTCATGCCGTCCATCCTCGTCGCCATCGGATTCGTGGCGATGTTCGGGCAGAACGGCCTGTTCAACGACCTGGTTGGCGTTATCGGCCTCGGACCGTACTCGCTGCTGTACAACCTCCCCGCCATCGTCGCCGCCCACGCCTTCTACAACGCGCCGCTCGTCGCCCGCGTGACGAACGCGGCGTGGGAGAGCGTGGACGCCCGCGAGGTCGAAACCGCCCGAAGCCTCGGCGCTGGACGGTTTCGAGCGTTCCGAGACGTGCTCGTCCCCCAACTGCTCCCCGCGATCCTCACCGGCGCACTTCTCACGTTCATCTTCACGTTCATGTCGTTCCCAATCGTTCTCGCGCTGGGCGGATTCCAGTTCCAGACCGTCGAAGTGTGGGTGTACGCGCTCGTTCAGCGACTCGACTACTCCGAGGCGGCGGTCCTCGCCGTCCTCGAAACCACTCTGTCGCTCGCCCTGACCTACGGATACCTCCGGTACGAGGCCCGCCAGAGCGCCGTCTCGCGGGCCAGCAGACCCCTCCCGCGGAAACGCCTCTTTTCGGGCGACGGCGGTCTCGCCGAAACCCTGGAACGGGCGGGCGTCGCGGTCTACCTGCTCGTCGTCCTCGTCCTCTTTCTCGGTCCGCTCGTGAGCACCGTCCTCGAAAGTTTCACCGGGCCGTCCGGGTTCACCCTGCGCTATTACGAGTTCCTCGTGACGCGGCAGGTGTCCGGCGCGTCGTTCCAGACCAAACCTGGCGTCGCGGTCCAGAACTCCTTGATCTTCGGCGTCGGAACGCTCCTCGTCGCGCTCCCGATGGGCGTCGTCATCGCCGTCCTGACGCGGGCACGGAAGAGCCGAATCGTGGAAGCCGTGGCGATGGCCCCCCTCGCCGTGAGCGGCATCATGGTCGGATTGGGCATGCTCCGCGGCCTCGTCTTCGGGATTCCCATTGCCGGAACGCGGATACGGGTCGGCGGCGCGGTGGCTATCGTCGCGGCCCACGCCGTCGCGGCTTATCCCTTCGTCACGCGCAACGTATCGCCCATGCTTGCCGGAATCGACCGACGAACCGTCGAATCGGCGCGGGCGCTCGGCGCGACCCGCGTACGCACGCTGGTCGATATCGAACTCCCACTCGTGGCGGTCGGTCTCGCCGCTGGAGCAGCCTTCGCATTCGCCATCAGCATCGGCGAGTTCGACTCGACAGTTATTCTTGCCACGGGGAGTAGCAGTTACACGATGCCGGTCGCAGTCGAACGTTTCCTCGGCAAGCAGACCCTCGGGCCAGCCACGGCCATGGGCACCGTCCTGCTCGTCGTCACCGCCGTCAGTTTCGTCATCATCGACCGCCTCGGCGGGAGGTGGGAAGGTGGTTGAACTCGGCCTCTCCGGCGTCCGGAAGGAGTACGACGGCGTGACCGCCCTGAACGACGTGTCCCTTCGCGTCGCCGACGGCGAGTTCTTCACCCTCGTCGGCCCGTCGGGATGCGGCAAGACGACGACGCTCCGCGCCATCGCGGGCTTCGAGGACCTCACCGCCGGGACGGTTCGATTCGGCGACCGCGAGATGGCTGGCGTGCCGCCCGAGGAACGCGGCGTCGGCTTAGTCTTCCAGAACTACGCCCTATTTCCGCACATGACCGTCGCGGAAAACGTCGGCTACGGTCTCCGCTTCCGCGACCCGCCGGGTGCGATAACGGACGAGGAGCGCGTCCTCGAACTGCTCGAACTGGTCGGCTTGGACGGGTTCGAGGTCCGCGACCCAGACGAGCTGTCCGGCGGCCAGCAACAGCGCGTCGCCCTCGCCCGCGCGCTCGCTCCCGGTCCCGACCTGCTCCTGCTGGACGAACCGATGAGCGCGCTGGACGCCCGCCTCCGCGACGACCTCCGCACGCAAGTCTCTCGCATCCAATCCGACCTCGGAATCACGACGGTGTACGTCACTCACGACCAAGAGGAGGCGCTCGCCATCAGCGACCGCGTCGCCGTGATGAACGACGGTCGAATCGAGCAAGTCGGCCGCCCCGAGGACGTGTACCGCCGTCCCGAATCACGGTTCGTCGCGGAGTTCGTCGGCGAGAACAACCTCTTCTCGGGCGAGACTCGCGCACACGAAGCGAGGGGGTCGCTGGTCGCCGTCCGCGGCCACGAGTTCCTCGTCCCCGGTTCGACCGCCGACTCGGTGACGTTCTGCGTTCGCCCCGAGGCGCTCCGACTGGGCGGCGGCGAGAACGCCTTTTCAGCGACCGTCGAAGCCGTCGAGTTCCTCGGCGAAGCGTTCCGCGTCCACCTCGATTGGGACGGGAAACCGGTCACGCTTCGCGTTCCCGAGGCACCGGACGACGAGCGCGTTCGCGTCGGCTTCGACCCCGACGACGTGCACGTCATCGACGGCGGGACGGCCGACATCGTAGAGCAGCGATAGCCACGCGACGGTCGTCCGGGTTCAGCGCGTACACGGCGTGGTGGAACCAGCGAGCAGATGGAATCAACACTCCCCGACGGATCGCCGTCGATGTTCTCTTCGGCGTCGTACTTCGTCGGGTAGTCGCCGCAAACGTACACCGCATCCGCGGTGACCGTGGGCGCGCTATCGACTCGTCGTTTCGGTGGTATCGGTGGTGAACGTGCCGTCGGTGGTGTCGGTCGTAAACGTCCCCTCGGTCGTCTCTGTCGTGTATCCGCTGCCCGTCGTAAACGTCCCCTCGGTCGTCTCTGTCGTGAACGTCCCGCCTGTGGTTTCCGTGTTGAAGGTCCCTTCGGTCGTGTTCGTTCCGGTCGTCGTTCCCGTGGTGAACGTCCCGCCGCCACCGCCGAACCGCCCCGACCTGTCGATGTCCCCGCGCATGCTGTCGGGATGGTACCGGCAGCGGTACCGCCGAATCCGATCTGTCGGCTCGAACGTCAACGTCCGCGTTTCTCCTCGTTTCGACGACGAGTCCGTTCGGTAGATTACTTGGCCGAAATCGCCGTTTTTCTGGCCGATTATCTGGAACTCGTGTCGATTTCCGTCGAGGTTGATCCAGATGACTTTGTATCGCTCGGTCGGAATGAACCCCAGTGTCGGGTTGCGCCGTCCCTCGATGACCTTCGGTGCCAATCCGAGCCAGTGACCGACTCGCGCCCCGAGGATGATGGTTCGACGGGACTCCTGTCCCCCGTTGCCACCCGACCGGTCCGTCGTGCTCGTCGTATTCGACGTCCCGTTCGTCGTCGTTCCAGAATCGGTGGTGTTCTGTGCGGTCGTCAGTCGCCCGAGAACGCCGAGTCCCGTCAGCGCACCCGCCGTTTTCAGGAGCGTCCGGCGTTGTGATTTGGGTGTCCCTGTCATATGTTCCTCCGAACGAGGGACACCGCCTCGACGCAAAAAGCGCGCGCACCGTTCGAGCCTACAATTCGAACTTATCTCCTCGAAACGGTCGTTATTCCTCTCAATTCCTGTCCCAAAACCGCTCCAAGCCGAACGAGAGCATGTCCGGACTGACCGGTTGGAACTCCTCGCGCTCCGTTTCGGGGAAGAACTCCCGAACGCTGTCCCACGACTCGCGGGCGTAGCGGCTGTCCACCAGCACGCGAATCCCCCGTTCGTCCGAGCCGCGTATGACCCTGCCGAGCGCCTGCCGCGCCTTCCTGACCGCCGGGACGGTCAATGCGTAGGTGAACCCGTCGCCGAATTTCCGCTCGTAGGCGGTTCGCACCGCACGCGTCCGCGGACTGGCGGTGTTGATGATGGGAACCCCGCAGACGACTGCCGCGCGGAGTCTGTCACCGCGATAATCGACGCCCTCCGTCAGCGTTCCACGGAGGCTCGTCACGAGCACCTTCGACTCGCCGCCGAAGAACTCGTCCTTCAAGTCCTCCGTCGCCTCGTCCGCGCTACTCTCGTCCAACAGCACCGGTTTGTCCACGACGCCCCGCAGGTGTTCTGCGGCCCACGTCGCCTCCGCGTAGTTCGGCATGCCGACGAGGACGTTGCCCGGCGAGCGCGCCACGTCCCGAACCGCGTCCGCGTACACCTGCCGCTCCGGGGTTTCCTCGCCCGGCGCGCCCCGGTTGTCGTAGGTGAACTTCGGGGCGTCCACCGCGAAGCTCTCGCGGTTCGACTCGGGGAAGTTCAGGCCGAAGGTCCGCTCCACGATGGGCCTACCGTCGGCTTCGAGATGCCCGAGTCCGGACACCTCCTCGAAGATTTCGAGCGGTTCGAGCGTCGCGCTCATCAAAATCCCGCCGCCGAACTCCCCGAGTTGCTCGCCGATGGCACCGCTCGGCACGCAGTTCTGCATGGCGAGTTGCGCGTTGTACGCTCGCCGCCACGAATCGTCGGGTTCGCGGTCGTTCCACGTCCGTTCGAGGACGATTTCGCGGAAGTACTCCTCGTGGTCGTTGCGGTACCACTCGCCGAGAACGCGCCCGGCGGGAAGCGCGGCGCGCTCCCTGTCCTCGTCCTCCGCCTCGTCGAGGATTCGCGCGACGATTGCCCCCACCGCCTCCGCGCGCGCCCATGTCCCGCCGTCGTAGCCCGCGTCCGCGGCCCATTCGGAAATCTCGTCAGGTTGCGGAACCGTCGGGTCGCGGAGGGGTATCTCCTCGTCCGGCAGGTCGGTGAGGTTCGTCTTCCACCCGCGGTGTTCGCGCTCCAGATGGGCCGTCACGCGCCGGTCGAGTTCGTCGCGCAAATCCCGGATAAAATCGCGGGTGTCCTCCAGTTCGCGGAGCGTGACGTTCGCATCTTCGAGTTCCGTCCGAACCAACTCCGCGTCGGCGGTGGTGTGTTTCGCGTCCCGGTCGTCGAACTTGACGGGTTGGATGACGCGCGTGAGTTCCGACTCCGCGTCGCGGAGCGTCGAATCGCCGACCGACTGGCTCACGAGGTCGCGGACGCGCGGTTCCAGCATGTGCGCTTCGTCGCAGACGAGGAAGGTGGAGTCGTCCACCAGCGCGCCGGTGAACGTCGCCGTCGTCACCGGGTCGAAGGCGTGGTAGTAGTTGCCGACGACGACCTCCACGTGACCGAGGAGCGCACCCATCATCGAGTGCGGACAGGTGCCCCACTGGACGGAGTTGGCGACGAGATCGGCGGGTTCGATGAGCCCCATGTCGTCGAAATCGAACGGAACGGCCTCTATCGGGTCGCCGTCCTCCGGCATGTCGTCCAAGAATTGCGCGTAGAACGGACAGTACTCCACGTCGTTGTACTCGGGCATCTCGGGAGGGTACGGCGTCGGTTCCTCCGCCGTTTCGAGGAACGACGCGCCGCTTCGTTGTTTTCCGGAGTCGGCCAACCCCATCTGCTGGCTTCGGGCTTGGGACGCGAGGTTCTGGGCCGTCACCGCGCCGCCCTCGCCGGTCAGGTCCCGGGTGCGCTCCCGAAGTCCCTCACAGCGGTCGTACACCGTCTCGTCGTCGATGTTTCCCGCGTTCTCGCGGCTGTAGGGGCAGACGTCCGCCTTCCCGACGAGCGTCATCGCGGAGATGGGTTTCCAATCGTCGGGGAGGTTCGCGTTGATGGTCTTCAGATCGGTTTCGAACTGGCGGAGTTGCTGTTTGACGCTCGTGAGGACGAACACGCGTTCGTACTGACTGTCCGGGTCACGAACGAGGTCGAGACCGGCCGTCAGCGCCAGCATAGTCTTGCCAGTCCCGCAGGCACCTTCGATGACGGTGAAGCCGTCGTCGCGGGCGGTTTCGATGGCCGTCTCGATACCGTCCCGCTGCTCGTCGTAGGGCGCGTCGTGTCCGAATATCGTCCGCCAGTCCGGCATCATCGTGTCTCTGTTTCCCCCCTGCTTAGGGCTGTTGACCTGAGGTGCTCCCGTCTCGGTATTTAAACCTAAGCACGCGGCGGAAGTGATCGGGGGAAAAGGGACGAATCGGTGTGCATGGGTAGCGACGCGACGACCTTAGCCGAGAAGTAGGCCGAGACCGATGACGGTGAGGATGACGCCCATCACCCGCGTCCACAGTACTTTCCATTCCGCCGGTTCGACTTCCGACGAGCGTCGTTTGCTTCCGATGGCGTCCATCTGTTCCTGAAACCGCGCGAATCCGTACGGTTTTGCGGCTTGTGCGATACCGAAGAGAGCGAGGATGAGTCCAAGTGGATTTCCCATACGTCCTCCCGGTTCGCGTTCTCGGGTAAATTCTTTGTGGAGAATTGATGTTTTCCCTCGCTCTCCCGCTCTCGGCGCGACTGGCGAAGGACGGAGCGTTTACCCGCCGCGAACGAGTACGCCACGGTATGACCGAGTTCGAGACCACGGAGGCCGACTGGCGCGAGGAACTGCTCTCCACCCGAGCGGAGAAAGACGACTTCTTCGGGAGCCACCCGCAGTCACCGATTCCGCCGGGGGAACGCGACGATTTCGATGACCTGTCGTACTTCGACCCCGATGCCGACTATCGAGTGACGGCGACGGTCGAGCGACACGACGACCCCGAACCCCTCGACCTCGAAACGACCGCCGGGCCGTCACAGCGCTACCTGCGGACCATGACGCTCCACTTCGATGTGGACGGCGAGGAGGCCTCACTCGTGGTGTACCAGCAGGAGGGTCAAGACTCGTTGTTCGTTCCGTTCCGGGACAAGACGACGGGGCAACAGAGCTACGAGAACGGTCGCTATCTCGAACTGTACCCCGACCGCGAACCGGCCGACGGAGACGAAATCGTCGTGGACTTCAACCTCGCGTACTCCCCGTTCTGTGCCTACAGCGAGACGTTCTCGTGTCCGCTCCCGCCCGAGGAGAACTGGCTGGATCTGCTGATTCCCGCGGGTGAGAAGACGTGGGACGACCACTGAGCGTTGAACGACGACTGAGGTCTCCCGTTTTCCACCGGAAATGAGGGGGTCGTCGCCCCGTGTTTTTCGATTCACAAAACGAATCTATCCACACGCAATCGAACAGTATTGTTTGAGCATATTGTTGTGTAATAGGCGAACAAATCTTTGCCATCGACGAATTTGGGTCTGATTTTGGAAAGCATATTTATGCGCTCACCGAGAAGGTTCAGTTGCCGACGAGGTAATCGTCGGCTGACAGCATGCCAAACTGTGACCACTGTGGCGCGCACGTCTCGGAACGATTTGCGCGCGTCTTCGCTGACGAATCCGGTTACATCCGCGCTTGCCCTGCTTGCTCGGCGAACGCAGGTATCGCCGAGGTGGCACGAGAGCGTGCGCAAAAAGTATAGCCCGCTGTGGCTGAACGGGGGCGGAACCGACAGGACAAAGACGAACCACGCGAAGCCTGTCAGGTGTGACCGACCACTGGGTTTACGTCGTCGAATGCAGTGACGGCACTTTTTACACCGGCTACACGACCGACGTCGACCGCCGGGTGGCGGAACACGACGCCGGAAACGGGGCGAAATACACCCGCGGGAGGACACCGGTCACGCTGCGCCACACCGAGCGATTCGAGTCGAAATCCGCGGCGATGTCCCGCGAATACGAGATAAAACAGTTGCGCCGAGCCGAAAAGGAACGTCTTATCGACTGAGAGTTTTCGAAACCGGTTTCAGTCGTCCGCCGCCGCTTCCTCCGCTTCCGTCTCGTCGGCTTCCGCCGAGGTGACGTCGGGCGTGATGAAGGCGTATTTTGCGGCCTGCTGTCCGAGCTTTCTCGTTCGCTCCTCCAAATCCTCGTCCTTGAACTCGCCGTTCTCGAACTGGTCGTACGCATTCCGAATCCCGACTTGGTGTGGAAGCACCCACCCGTGGACGCCGCGAACGGTGATTCGCATGTGGTCCAGCGTGCTGCCGTAGGAGCCACCACCGGCGACCGCGAGCAGGCCGACGGTGGTATCCTCGAACTCGTCGAAGCTACAGTAGTCGTGGACGTTGCGGAAGGCGGAGGTGTACGACCCGTGGTACACCGGACTGCCGAGCACGACGGAATCCGCCTCTCGAATCGTCCGCGTTATCTCCTCCGCATCCTCCGGCATCTCCTCGTCGGGGTCGAATATCGGGAGGTCGTACTCCCGAACGTCGATGAGTTCCGTCTCGGCCCCCGCTTCCGCGGCGGCGTCGAGGACGTGTTTCAGGGCTGTCCGCGTGTGACTTCCGTCGCGCATGCTGCCGCATACCGCGACGACTGTCGGTTTGGGTTGCATTATTTGCTCTGTTGGTGCCACGAACGTTTAACGGGCTTGTTCCGTCCCGACCGTCGTTGGTGCCGGTTGAACTGTCCCGTATTCCAGTAGCACGTGGATGCGGATGCCGCTCGTATTCGCCTCCGTCTCATGAACGAGAACTCTCGTCGGGTTCACAAAACGATTCCCGAAAGCGCGTTTTGGTTGGATGTTCAATATTTCTCTGGGACCACGCCACACGGTGGTTTTTTCGACCCCGGCGGTGACGAACGATGTATGGATACGCCGATTTCGTTCGGAACCGACGGCTGGCGGGCGACGCTCGACGAGTTCACGTCGCCGCGAGTGCAAATCGTAGGCCAAGCGGTCGCCGACTACCTCCGCGAGGTCGAGGACCGTGCGGGCGAGACGGTCGCCGTGAGCTACGACGCCCGCGAAACCTCGCGCGGATTCGCGGAAGACCTCTGTCGCGTCCTCGCCGCGAACGGGTTCGACGTGCTCATCCCCGAGCGGGACACCCCGACGCCGATTCTCGCGTGGACGCTCGTGAACCGCGACCTCGCGGGCGGACTGATGATAACCGCCTCGCACAACCCGCCGGAGTACAACGGCGTGAAGTTCATCCCGTCCGACGGTGCGCCAGCCCTCCCCGAAGTGACCGACGAGATAATGGCCCGACTCGCCGAACCCGACCCGCTGCCGGAGTCCGAACACGGCCGGGTCAGCGAGGAGGACTTCGTTTCCCCGTACGCCGACCACGCCTTCGACCTCGTTGACGCCGACTTCGAGGACCTCTCGGTCGTCTACGACGCCATGCACGGGAGCGGCCGCGGCGTCACCGACGAACTCCTCGAAGAAGCGGGCGCGAGCGTCGAATGCCTCCGCTGTGAACGGGACCCGGAGTTCGGCGGGTCGTCGCCGGAACCGAGCGAGGAGAATCTTCAGGAACTCGTCGCGGCGGTCGAAGACGGCGACGCCGACATCGGTATCGCGAACGACGGCGACGCCGACCGAATCGCCGTCGTCACCCCCGAACGCGGCTTCTTGGACGAGAACCTCTTTTTCGCCGCGCTGTACGAGTACCTCCTCGAAGCCGACTCGGGGTCGGCGATTCGCACCGTCTCGACCACGTTCCTCATCGACCGCATCGCCGAGAAACACGGCGAGGAGGTCCACGAGACGCCGGTCGGGTTCAAGTGGGTCGCACAGGCCATCGCGGACCACGACGCGCTCGTCGGCGGCGAGGAGAGCGGCGGGTTCACGATTCGCGGCCACATCCGCGAGAAGGATGGCGTGCTCATGGCTCTCCTCGCCGCGGCAATCGCGGCCGAACGCCCCTTCGACGACCGCGTGGACGACCTGCTCGCCGAGTTCGGCGAGATTCACCAGAACAAAATCAGTCTCGACTGTCCGGACGACGAAAAGGAGCGCGTCCTCGCCGACCTCGAAGCCGAACTCCCCGACGAGGTCGCGGGTCACGACGTGGCAGACGTGGTGACGAAGGACGGCTTCAAAATCCTCCTCGACGACGGGTCGTGGCTGCTCGTCCGCCCGAGCGGAACGGAACCGGCGATGCGAATTTACGCCGAGGGAGAGAGCGACGACCGCGTTCGTGACCTCCTCGACGCCGGTACGGAACTGGTCGAACCGCTGATTTAGACTTTCATCGACTTATTTTCGGACGACGCGAAGCGCGGACTCGATGGCGTCGGCGAACGTCGTCACCGACCCTTCACGCGTGTCGAGACTCAGATACGGCTCGACGAGTTCGAGTTCCATCAGGTGGAATCCACCATCCCGTTCGAGACCGTCCACGCGAGCGTACGGGAGGGAAACGGGGTCGATGTCCAGAATTTCGCACGCAGTTTCGAGCACGTCTCGCGCCTGCTCGACGAGTTTTCGCGGCGGGTCGTAGGCCTCTCCCGTCCCGCCGTACCTGTTGTGGGCGCGGAAGTCCCCGTCGGCGGGATAGCGCCGCCGCGCGTGGCTGAACTCGCCGCCGAAGAAGACGAGCGACCGCTCCCCGTCAGCGATTTCCGGCGCGAACTGCTGGACGAGCACGCCTCGGTCGGCCACGAGCGTCTCGAACTCCTCTTGCCGGTCTGCCGCCTCGTCAACCGACGTGCGCCACGCGTTCGCCGAACTCGTCCCGATGGCCGGTTTCACCACGGCTTCCTGCCAGTCGTTTTTCCGAAACACGGACCGAAGGTCCCTGTCGCTCCCCCGCTCCACCCACGCCGTCGGAAGGATATCGACGCCCTCCGCGGCGAGTTCGCGGAGGTAGAACTTGTGCATGTTCCAGCGAACGACCGCGGCCGGATTGAGTAGCGTCACCCCCGCCTCCTCGACGGTTTCTGTCCACTCGCGGAAGGCGTCCGGTCGGATGTGATAGTTCCAGCACGAGCGGACAAGCGCGACGTCGAAGCGCGACCAATCGATATCTTCGTCCGTCCAGATGACGGGTTCCGCCGCCCAGCCACGGTCGCGTAACTCTGCCTGCACGGCACGTCCGTTTCCCGACAGTTCCGGTGCCCGCTCTCCCGTGACGATGCCGAGGGAGCGTGACTCCTGTCTGACCATTACGTTGGACTACCGAACGAACACAGTAAAGCGCTCCCGAAACCGAATTTTTGTAAAAAATACATCAGTCGGGTTTCGGGAGGACGCCGCCTCCGCGACTCTCCGCCGCTCCCGTTCAGTTGAACGACAGCACGTCGCCGGGATTGAAGTAGTAGAGCGCCGCCAGTCCGACGCCGAACAGGGCGACGAGAAGGCTCAGTAACTCGCCGGTCGCGGCGTCGAACCCGTCAGCGAGCGCGTAGTACCCCATCGCCAGCGCGAACGCCATCCAGATGAGCGAGAGACGGCGGCGTTTCGTCTCGTCCATGGTCGTCGTTGGCGAACTCGCGGTATCAGTCTTCGCTTTCGAACCGTCCCCACAACCGTCCGTCCCCTTCGGTTTCGCCGCCCGTTTCCGGCTCATCTCCATTCCCTCCCTCCTCGATTTCGAACCCCAACGACTCGTAGAACGGCCGCACTCTCGGCGCGAAATCGGCCGTCAGCGCTCCCTCGCGTTCGACGGCGGCCGCTACCAGTTCGCCGCCGATTCCCTGCCCCCGCCGCGCTCGTCGCACCGCGATTGCCTCGATGTGGGTCGGTCGGTCCGCCGCGGCGTTGAGCACCGCCGCGCCGAGGGGTCGCCCTTCGTCTTCCGCCACCAGCACGTCCCCGGACTCGATTTTCTCCTCGACTGCCGTGGCGTCGATTTCGAGCATCGCGCCGTTCACGATTCGCAACACGTCGAGGTGGTCGTCCCCGGTCGCGGCCCGGACGGTCATCCGCCCTTGATGAGCCGGAGGATTTTCACGCGTTCCGCTTCGACCGGTTGGTCCTCCGGAACCGGCCGCCCGTCCACCATCACGGACACCTCGTGCGGACTCAGGTCCACTTTCGACACCAAGTCGGCGTAGGTTTCGTCGTCCACGTCGAACTCGTGGCTCCCCTCGCCGACCACCTCGACGGTCACGTTCATTACCGTGACTTACCGTTCTCGGCCCTTGAGCGTGTCGAAGACGACGAAAATAGTATCTCAGTCCGCGGGCGTCTCCTCGTCGGTTCCCCTGCGCGTCGTTTCGGCGTACTCCGGCGTGCTCCGGCGTCCGCGGTAGTGCGCCCGGAGCGCCATCGCCAGCGCTCCGAGTCCCAGCAGGAGGACGACGAACTGGACGATGCCGCCGACGATGGGAATCCGGTCGAGAACGGCGATGACGAACAGGCCGAGCACCAAGCCAATCCACCGACTCCCCTCGTCGGCCAGCGAGAGCAGCCAGACGCCGACGGTGAACGACCCGTACACCGTGGCGATCCAGAGGAAGATGGCGAAGATGATGGCACCGAGAATCGAAATGGGGATGCCGATGAGGGTCACGGCGAAGACGATGAGCACGATGGGGATGAGGACGAGGAGGAGGAGGCCCACCCCGACCGAAAGCACCGGGTCGGCTCGCCCCCGGTCGGCGACGCCCTCGGAGAAGCCGGGGAACGCCGCCAAGAGCACGATGCCCAAGAGGAGGTTGACGAAGAAACCGTACACCGCGCCGACCCAGTTGGGCACTCGCGGCACGGGTGCGGGACCCGCGTCACCAAGCGATTCGTCCTGTCGGACCGTCCCGCTGACGGTGGCACCCTGTTGGCGGTTGAACGTTTCGGTGTCGTAGACGAGGTTGCCGCCGACGTTCGCCGTGTTGGCGAGCGTGAGCGTATCGCTCGCAACCCGCGCGTTCCCCTCGACGGTGCCCGCTATCAGGGTGTACCCCGCCGCGCCTTCGAGGGACCCGACGGTGGCCGACTGGGCGATGGCGAGGTTGCCGGTCTGTGCGTCGACGGTTCCGGTGACGGTCCCCTCGATTCGGACGTTCCCGGCGACAGCCGACACGTCGCCGTTGACCCGTCCGTTTTGGGCGACGAGGACGTTCCCGGAGAAGGCGCTCAGGTCGCCGTCGACCGTACCGCGAATCACGACGGTTCCGCCGGTGGCGGTGAGACCGTCGCGGACGGTTTCGCCCTGCTCGACGACGACCGTTCCGCCGGTTCGCGTCTGTTCTGCCGCCGCCGTCGCGGGCATGACGGCGAGCAGTAGCACCACGACGAGGATACTCACGTGTGCACGCATGGGCCGGTTGTCGGCGTCCGGCCGAATAGTAATTGAGTCGTTGTCGCGGAGAATCGTGCGTTGTTCGCCGGAATCGCTGGCCTAACCGGCCGTTCTCTCGACGGGAAATCGTGAACCGCGGGCGCGGAGTCTCGGGGACTTTAAGAACGATAGGTACCTCTGCTGGACCATGAGCGAGGCCGACGCGGAAACCGTCCCCGGACGTGGAACCATCTGGGTCGAGAAGTACCGGCCCCAAACCCTCGACGACGTGGCGGGCCACGACGACATCACGGCTCGACTGAAGAGCTATATCGAGCGGAACGACCTGCCCAACCTGCTGTTCTCCGGGCAGGCGGGCATCGGAAAGACGACCTGTGCGGTCGCCATCGCCAAGGAACTGTACGGCGATAGCTGGCAGAGCCACTTCCTCGAACTGAACGCCTCCGACGAGCGCGGTATCGACGTGGTGCGCGACCAGATCAAGAACTTCGCCCGCCACGACCCCGGCGCGGTCGATTTCCAGATCATCTTCCTGGACGAGGCGGACTCCCTGACGAGCGACGCGCAGGCCGCCCTCCGCCGCACGATGGAGCAGTTCTCGGACAAGACGCGCTTCATCATGTCGTGTAACTACTCCTCGAAGATCATCGACCCCATCCAGTCGCGGTGTGCGGTGTTCCGCTTCGGCCCGATTCCCGACGATGCGGTCGCCGAGTACGTCCGGTACGTCGCCGACGAGGAGGGCATCGAAACCACCGATGACGGCATCGAGGCGCTCGTCTACGCCGCCGACGGCGACATGCGGAAAGCCATCAACGCCCTGCAAGCCGCCGCGGTCATGGGCGAACAGGTGGACGAAGAGAGCGTCTTCGTCATCACCAGCACCGCACGACCGGAGGACATCAAGGAGATGGTTCGACACGCCATCGACGGCGATTTCACCCGTTCGCGCTCCATCCTCGACGAACTGCTCACCGAGCGCGGCATGGCCGGTGGCGACATCATCGACCAACTCCATCGCTCGATTTGGGAGTTCGACTTGGACGACGACGACGCGGTGCGCGTCCTCGAGCGCGTCGGCGAAGCCGACTTCCGCATCACGGAAGGTGCGAACGAGCGCGTGCAACTCGAAGCGATGTTGGCGTCGCTGGCGCTCGATAACTGACCCCTCACCGCTATCCTATCACTTTTCTATTACAAAACTGACTGACCGTTTCAGTCGGATTTTTTACGTCTCGGTACACTCCACGAAGTATGGTTCGCACAGTCCCCACGAGCGTCGCTCTCCAATTCGAACTCGCGCGGCCGGAGGGTAGTCGATGAGGCCCGCCATCGAGACGGACGGACTGACGAAGCGGTTCGACGACACGACGGTCGTTTCGAACCTCGAACTGACCGTTCCGTCCGAATCCGTCTACGGCTTCCTCGGCCCGAACGGTGCGGGGAAGACGACGACGATGCGGATGCTGACGACGCTGACGCCGCCGACGAGCGGTACCGCACGCGTCGCGGGCCACTCCATCGCCGACCGGGACGCCGTCGTTCCGCACATCGGCTACATGCCCGAGGAGCCGCCGCTGTACGACGAACTCACGGCCCGCGAGCAGTTGCAGTACATCGCCGGGCTTCGTAACGTGGAGGCCGACGACCGAATCGAGACACTCCTCCGCCGCTTCGACCTCCTCGACGACGCGGACGAGCGCGTCGGCACCTACTCGAAGGGGATGAAACAGAAGACGGCGCTGATTCAGACCGTCCTTCACGAACCCGACGTCGTGTTCCTCGACGAACCCACGTCCGGCCTCGACCCGCGTGCCGCCCGCACCGTGCGCGAACTCATCTCCGAACTCACCGCCGACGGCATGACCGTCTTCCTCTCGACGCACATCCTCCCCGTGGTCGAAGAGCTCGCCGATACCGTCGGCGTGCTGTACGACGGGTCGCTCGTCGCCGAGGACTCGCCGGAGCGACTCACCCACCGCGCCGAGAAAGAACAGACGCTCGAAGACGTGTTCCTCGACGTGACGAGCGAGGAACCCGCCGCGACACCGGTGGAACGATGAACTGGAGTCCCGGACGGAGCGTTCGAATCGCCCGCATGGAGTACCGCCGGAGCGTTCGCGCCATCGGGAAGAAGCCGATTCAGATGCTCGCCTTCGGGCTGTTCGCCCTCATCTTCATCGGCGTCCCGACCGTCGCCGGTTCGTACGCCGCGTACAAGTTCGGCGGCGAACTCGCTACGACGGACCTCCCGCTGTTGGAGGGCGCGCGCGGCGGTATCGCCGTCTGGTGGCTCATGGTCACCGGGATGATCGCCGCCCGCGTCATCGGCAAAACCGGCCGTATCGACCAAGAGGCGGGCATGTTGACGACCGTCTCCGCCCGCGACGTGGTGGGCGGACTGCTCGGCGCGGAACTCGCCCGCGTGGTCTCCATCGCGGCGATACCGCTGCTGTCGATAACCGCGGCGTTGAGCCTCTCCCTCGGCACGCCGCTTCCGCTCGTTACCATCGTCCTCGCCCTGCTCGGACTCGTCACGACGGCTCTTGTCGCGGGCCACATCCTCGGTCTGCTCATCAAACTCGCGCTCGAACGGTCGGAACTCCTCGCCCAGTACAAATCCGTCCTCGCTGTTCTCGCGTTCGGCATCTACATGGCCGCGGTCATGAGCAACGCGCTCGGTACGGTCATGGCCTCGCTCGCCGGGGTGTTGCAGAACGCGCCGACCGCGTGGCTGGGGGACTTCCTCGTCCTCGGAATTCCCGGCGCATCGCCGTCGCTCGCGCGGGTCGGCGGCGCGGTCGCCCTCGTCGTCGTCGGCCTGCCGGTCCTGTTCGCGCTCGACGTTCGGTTGGCGACGCGACTCTGGTACGGCGACCGGGTGCAACCCGAAAACAAGCAGTACGACGCCAGCGAGTCGAACGCCGACTTCCTCGCGGGCATCGCGTCCAAACCGACGCGCTCCGTGGTCGCCAACGTCTGGCGGCGAACGAAACGCTCCCCGATTCGACTCCTCTACGTCGTGTATCCGGTGTTCCTCGTCTCCGGTCCGATTCAGGAGGCGGTCCAGGCGGGTCACGTCACCGAATCGCTACCGGTCGTCGTCTCGCTGTACGGCGCGTGGGCCATCGGCGGCGCGACGCTGAACCCCCTCGGCGACGAAGGTTCGATGCTGCCGGTGACGCTCATCTCGTCCATCCGCGGAAGGGAGTTCGTCAAGGGACACGTCCTCGCCGTGACCGTCGTCGGCCTCCCCATCGTCGTCCTCGCCACCGCGATTACCGGGTTTTTGAGTCCCCTCGGACTGACGAGGTGGCTTTCCTTGACCGGCCTGAGCGTCCTCCTCGGACTCGCGGGGGCGGTCGTCGCCATCGGCATCGGGACCACGTTCCCGCGGTTCGGCGAAGTCAACGTCACCAAGAGTCGGACGGCCGTCGTCCCGAGCAAGACGGCGTTCGCGACGTACTCGCTCGTGGTGCTCCTCGGCTACGGCGGTGCCGTCACCGCCATCACGCCCGGCACGGCGGCGGGGGTTTCGAGCATGTTCGAGTTCATCACGGGATTCCTCGGGTACGCCGTGGCGATTTCGCCGCCTACGGTCCGCCTCATCGGCGGCCTCATCGCGGTGCTCCTCGGCGTCGTCGCGCCTCCGGTCGCCTACCGCTACTCGGTTCGGCGGTTCGAATCGTACGCGCTCGACGCCGACGTTTCGGGCTTCGCCGTCTTCGAGTTCGTCGGCGAACTGTTCTAACTCGTTCGACTCTTTCGCCCGTTCCCTGGCATCGCTTCCCTCGCGGGTTCGGAGCGGCGACGGACGCGTTCCCCGCTCCTGGCGGATGTCTCGCCCGGCCTGAACGTGCTTGCGGAACTGTTTTACGCACCGATGGGTGACAAACTACCAAGAATGAGCGAACTCGAGGAGGAGTATCGCCTCGATTATTTCGAGGAAAACGACTTCGTGCGAAAAGAGTGCTCCGAGTGTGGAGCGCACTTCTGGACGCGCGACCACGACCGACAGACGTGCGGGGAACCGCCGTGTGCGGAGTACGGGTTCATCGACGACCCCGGCTTCGAGGAGGAGTATTCCCTATCGGAGATGCGGGAGGTGTTCCTCTCGTTCTTCGAGGAACACGACCACGAACGAATCGACCCCTACCCGGTCGCGGCGAATCGCTGGCGCGACGACGTGCTGCTGACACAGGCATCCATCTACGACTTCCAGCCCCTCGTCACCAGCGGGAAGACGCCGCCACCGGCCAACCCGCTGACCATCAGCCAACCCTGCATCCGCATGCAGGACATCGACAACGTTGGCAAGACGGGACGGCACACGATGGCCTTCGAGATGATGGCCCATCACGCCTTCAACGTCCGCGAGGACGCCGAGGAGGAGTACGCCTACGACGGCGAAGTCTACTGGAAGGACGAAACCGTGGCCTACTGCGACCAACTGTTCGAGTCCGTCGGCGCGGATTTGGACGAAATCACCTACATCGAGGACCCGTGGGTCGGCGGCGGCAACGCCGGACCCGCCATCGAGGTCATCTACAAGGGTGCGGAACTCGCCACCCTCGTCTTCATGTCGATGGAGCAGGACCCCGACGGCGAGTACGAGATGAAGGACGGCAACCGGTACAGCCCGATGGACACGTACATCGTGGACACCGGGTACGGACTGGAACGCTGGACGTGGATGAGTCAGGGAACCCCGACCGTCTACGAGGCCGTCTATCCCGACATGATAGCCTTCCTCAAGGAGAACGCCGACATACATCTCTCCGAGGAGGAAGCGGAACTCGTCCACCGCGCCGCGAAGCTCGCGGGTCACATGGACATCGACGAGGCCGAGGACATGGACGCCGCCCGCGACAACATCGCGGAGAAGGTCGGCGTCTCGACGACGGAACTCGTCGAACTGATGGAGCCGCTCGAAACCATCTACGCCATCGCCGACCACAGCAGGGCGCTCGCCTACATGTTCGGCGACGGCATCGTCCCGAGCAACGTCGCCACCGGCTATCTCGCCCGCATGGTGCTTCGCCGGACGAAGCGCCTCTGTGATACCGTCGGCGTCGATGCGCCGCTGGACGAACTCGTGGACATGCAGGCCGAACGCCTCGACTACGAGAACCGCGACACCATCCGCGACATCGTTCGGACGGAGGTCGAAAAGTACCGCGAAACGCTCGAACAGGGCGGCCGCCGGGTTCGTCGCCTCGCCAAACGACACGCCGAGGAAGGCAAACCCATCCCGACCGAGACGCTCGTCGAGTTGTACGACTCCCACGGCCTACAGCCCGATATGGTCGAGGAAATCGCCGACGAGTTCGGTGCCTCGGTGTCGGTTCCGGACGACTTCTACAGCCTCGTCGCCGAGCGCCACGACGGCGGACAGGCGTTCGAGGAGGAAGAATCCGAGGACGACCGGTTCACCGACCTCCCCAAGACCGAACGCCTCTACTACGAGGACCAGTACCGAACGGACTTCGAGGCCGTCGTCCTCGACGTGTTCGACCGCGAGGAGGGCTACGACATCGTGCTCGACCAGACGATGTTCTACCCGGAGGGCGGTGGCCAACCCGGCGACCACGGAACGCTCTCGACCGACGAGAAGACGGCGAAGGTCACGGACACCCAAATCGACAACGGCGTGGTGCTCCATCACACCGACGAACCCGTGGATAAGGGCTCCATCGTCCGCGGACAGATAGACGCCCAGCGTCGCCGTCGCCTGATGCGCCACCACACGGCGACCCACATCGTCGTCCACGCGGCGCGCCAGATTCTCGGCGACCACATCCGGCAGGCCGGTGCCCAGAAGGGAACCGACAGCTCGCGCATCGACGTGCGCCACTACGAGCGAATCGACCGCGAGACGGCGAAGCAAATCGAACTGCTGGCCAACGAAATCGTCATGGAGAACACGACGGTCCAGCAGGAGTGGCCCAACCGTCACGAGGCCGAAGAGGAGTTCGGCTTCGACCTTTATCAGGGCGGGATTCCCGCCGGGACGAACATCCGCCTCATCCACGTCGCCGAGGACGTGCAGGCCTGCGGTGGCACTCACGTCCGTCGGACCGGCGACGTCGGCTGTATCAAACTCCTCAACACCGAGCGCGTGCAGGACGGTGTGGAACGTCTCACCTTCGCCGCCGGTGACGCCGCCATCGAGGCGACGCAGGAGACCGAGGACTACCTCGGCGCCGCCGCCGACACGCTCGACGTTTCGCCGTCGGAGGTACCGGAGACGGCCAACCGCTTCTTCGAGGAGTGGAAGGCCCGCGGCAAGCAGATAGAGGACCTCAAAGAGCAACTCGCCGAGGCCCGCGCCAGCGGTGCGGGCGGCGGCGAGGAAATCGAAGTCGGCGACACGACCGCCGTCATCCAGCGAATCGACACCGACATGGAGGAACTCCGCGCCACGGCCAACGCGATGGCCGAGGACGGTAAAATCGCCGTCATCGGCAGCGGTGCCGACGGCGCGCAGTTCGTCGTCGCCATCCCCGACGGTTCGTCGGTGAACGCCGGTTCGGTCGTCGGCGAACTCGCCTCCTTCGTCGGTGGTGGCGGCGGCGGCCCCGCCGACTTCGCGCAGGGCGGCGGTCCCGACGCAGACAAACTGGACGAGGCGTTGGAGAGCGCTCCCGACGTGCTCAAGCAAGTCGAGAACGCCTGAATTTCGGCGGTTGATTTTTTGATCGCTGGCGGGGAGTAGAGGCGTTGTTTCCTTGGGAGAATCCCTGTTGCGACCGTTTTTCGGCTAGTTTCCGGTCCAAAGACTCCGTTTTAGCAAAACAGAGATACAGCGATCATGTGATGTTGGTATCAGAATGGAAAATTCGCCGAACATAGATGATAGAGGGTGTCAGAAGGTAATTCAAGCATACTTTTATCATTGATAAAGTGGACCGGGAATGAACCCTCGTTCTCACGGCCGACTCTTCGGCAATCTGTTTGTCGAATTCCTAACCAAAACCTCGTGTCACTTCTGTAAGTGATTCTTGGTTAGTTTCATGCTATCCTACCATGAATTTGAGGCAACTATAGCCGTTATATTGACAAGATGGTGGACGAAAATCGGCCCCTCATTTGCTCATCCGGGATTTAAATTTAATATGTATGTATCAACATTAAATATATATGGATTAGAAATGTAGAATAAATTGTCATGCGAGACAGTAAATGGCAAACACGGAGGAAAGTTCTCAAGAGTATGGGTGGAGCTTCGCTGGCATTGATGGGTACAGGAGTTACCAGCGCAAAAAAACCCAACCAAGATGAAGAATCGAAGGGACGAATAATTAAAGAAGAATCTAGTAAACCAATACTCAAACAGATCATCGAAGACTACGGTATGCATGATGAGGTCACCTTAGAAACGTATAGAATGGGTGAAGATGGGAATGTTTCGAAGGAGGGTGAATCTACAATCAATCTAGAACGTATAAATTCACTACGCCAAGCTCGAAACGACGAATCAATAATTCAAAAGATACCCAATCATTTAAAATATAACATTAGAGGGGCAGAAAATAGCCGCGTGTATAAAGATACAGGAATAAAAAGTAAAAATTTCGCAACAATTCAAAGTAGTGGGCACAACACAAACTACTCGATAGCAAAAAAGAGTGCCCTTGGAAATATCCAATGGAAATTAACGCTTTATAGTACCTGGAGCTGGGATGAGGAGGATAGAGTTATAGATAGCCCATATGGATTTACGTTTGCTCACTCAGAGGGTAATCCATATAATTGGAATGGACTCCAAGATTCAGAGATAACAGGGTTAGGCACTGATGAGGGCCACCATAGAATCGAAGGGAAATTCACGGGATACGCCTTATCAGACAAACCCTACGTCGAAATCGGATTTAAGGTCCGGGCGCTCACTGCAGGGGTTGAATATAAAAAGGCAGGGAAATTATAATAATACTCTCTCGCTTTGGGTATCTATAAACGTCTTATTTTTACAATATTTCTCCAATATGGGTGGTTTGTCTCATTCTTAAAATTCCTCACTACATAACAAAGCTTTTAATTGGTGGTAAATATATCAAATATAGTATGGGAACAGAAACACTCGAAAAGTGGGTAGATGCCTCCGGTTCCGGACCGGAATCTCTGCTACAGCGCCGGTTTCTTAAACCTCCCTACGGCTACGTAATTGGAATTGTTCTCTGGCCTGTCTTCATCTCGATCATGTCTGTGTGGGGCGTGTTGTTGCAATCCGGTCCTCCCTCAATCGTCGTTACTGTCGGAGGCCTCGTCGTCGGTGTCGGAAGCTTTGTGGTGGCGAGCATGGGTTCGGCACTTGTGATGGGTATAACCGCTTGGAACACTCCGGACGAGCGTATTCGGCGACAGTTGGCACTCCTGTTTCCGTCTCTTCCTCTCGCAGTGCTACTGTTTGGTCTGTATCTCAATTGGCCAATGACTCCCTATCGATCCAAACTGGGGTTGAGCGCCTTTGTTGCGAACGAATTGTCGAAGATCGTATTTCTCGGCCCGGCGATTGGATTCGCGTTCGTGATCTCCCCGCTGGCGGTACTCGTTCACAGGTCCCGCCTCAAATGAATATCTGATAGAACCGTACCACTGAAGATGGCGAAATAGCGCACGAGTATACGTCGCGTGCGTGATTTTATTCGGGGCCGCTTCACCGAGAATTCGACCTCACCACTCGTGTATCCGTTTTCGATCTGCCAGCAACGCCGATACCGACAAAACGTCTCGGCCTCTCCCGATTCATGCGGTCGGGGGCACCTTCGACGTGCGCTGGCTCAGCCGCTGACAGAAGCGAACCGAGCGGATACGATCTATTTAATAAAATCTGGAAACAAAATAGTAACCTCTATTAACTTCACTTCCTAGATTGTTAAACCGGCATGGACACTATATCACGACGCGGACTGTTGGCAGCGACGGGAGCGGGAATGGCGGGGCTCGCGGGTTGTACCCTCGGAGGGAGCGGTAAGACGGAATCCCTCCACATCGGGTGGGTGCCGATATATTCGAACATCCAACACTTCGTGATGAGCGAACGCGGGTATTACGACGAACTCGACGTGAAGCTCTCGACGACGAAGTTTTCGTCCGGTCCCGCCGCCGTCAAGGCGTTCGCCGCTGGCGACATCGACGTCGGTTTCTTCGGCATCACGCCCGCGATGGTCCTGACCGACAAGGGTGTGGACGCGGACGTCCTCGTGGCGAACTCGCGGAACGGATTCAAGATGGTTGCAACCGACGACTTCGCGGACCGCTACGACGAGGAAGGGAACGGAACCTTCCGGTCGTACAGGGACGACCACGGTTCGAAACCGGTCTGGGGGACCGCACCCGACGGTTCCGTTCCCGATATCCTCACCCGATATTGGCTCGAAGAGCACCTCGAAGCCGGTGAGACGGCAAACGTGATCAACAAGCCGAAAGTGCCGCCCGCGAAGGCTCCACAGGCGGCGCAATCGGGTGACATCGTTGGCACGACCGTTCAAGAGCCGTACGCGACTCTCGTCGAGCAACTCGACGGGTATCGGAAGATAGAGTGGTCCGGAACCGTTCTTCCGGACCATCCCGTCACCGTCTCGTTCGTCTCGAACACGATTTCGGACTCGTTGAAGCGGAAATTCGTCGAGCGGCACGTTCGGGCGACGAACGCGGTTCACGACGACCCGATGGCGGCGGCGGCGAACGCCGCAACCGTTCTCGACCTCGATGACGACCTCGCCGAGCGTGCGATGCGCTCTCCGGCCTCGGATTTCCTCTCGAATCCGAACGAAATCGCGTCACAGTCCGAAACGATGTCGAAATTCGTCGCCGAGGTCGGCAACATCGGCGGGGAAATGAGCGCGGACGAACTGTTCGACGTTTCGGTGTACGAGGATGTGGCATGAGCCCCGAGACGAAACTGTCCCGTACTCCGAGCCGAACCGCCGACGCGACGAACATCGACCGAACCGTGGCGGGTACGCTGGGTATCGCCTGTTTCCTCGGCGTCTGGTCCGCGCTGGCGACACTCGTTCATCCGGAATATCTCCTCCCGGGGCCGCTTCCGGTGTTATCCGCACTCGGAGCCGAGTTCACCACTAGCGCGCCGTTCGTACTCCCGGTCGTCGGCGTCCCCGTCGAGCTTCCGCGCGCACTGACGCGGCTCGCTCAGACGTCGCTCCATCTCGTCCCCGGCTTGGTCATCGGTGCGTTCGTCGGAAACGCGGTCGGTCTGCTAGTCGGCTACTCCCGTCGCATCGACGCGACCGTGACCCCCGCCATCCGCGTGCTTCGTCCGATTCCCGAACTCGCGTGGATAGCCTTCGCTATCGTCTGGTTCGGCATCGGCCACGCCGGTGCGGCGTTCATCGTCGCAATCGGCGCGCTGTGGATCAACTATTACGGCGCGTACTCGGGCGTTCACGGCGTCCGCGACGGCTACAAGGAAGTCGCAACCAGCCTCGGCGTTCGCACGCACTTGGGGATGCTCCGTCACGTGGTCCTCCCCGCCGCGTCGCCGTCGATGGTCACCGGCTTTCGAACGAGTATCGGTCGCTGTCTCATGATCGTCGTCGGCGCGGAGCTGTTCGGCGCGCCCGGCGTCGGCTACGAGATTATCAACGCGTCCAACAACCTCGACATGGCGCGAAGCATGGCCTACATGCTCCTGATCAGCGCCGTCTACATCTGCGTTGACTCGGCGTACGCGATGGTCGAAGCGAGGTGGTTCGCGTGGCGTCCTTGAACGAGGACCACGAGCCGAAGACGAACGCACCCGCCATCGAGGTTGATGGTGTTTCGAAACGGTACGACGCTCGTACGACCGTCCAAGCGCTTCGAGACGTATCACTGACGGTCGCGGACGGGGAGTTCGTCTGTCTCGTCGGACCCTCTGGGTGCGGAAAGACGACGCTTTTCCGCCTCGTCGCCGGACTCGAACCCCCGACCGACGGCGAAATTTTCGTGTCCGGCGCTGGGGTCACCGGTCCGGGAATCGACCGAGGAATGGTCTTTCAGGAGTACAATCTCTTCCCGTGGAAGACGGTCGAGGGGAACGTTCGATTCGGTCTGGACCGCCCCGCCTGTGAGTGCTCGGACTGTACGTCGCGGGTCGAGGAACTCGTCGATTTGGTCGGACTGACCGGCTTCGAAGACGCCTACCCGAAGGACTTGTCCGGGGGCATGAAACAGCGCGTCGCCGTCGCCCGCGCGCTCGCCGTGGATCCCGAAATTCTCCTCATGGACGAGCCGTTCGGGAGTATCGACGCACAGACGCGCGACCGGCTACAGCGCGAACTGCTCGACATCTGGCAACGAACCGGAAAGACCGTCCTCTTCGTTACGCACGAAATCGAAGAGGCCGTCACGCTCGCCGACAGAATCGTCGTGTTCGGTCGCAATCCCGGACACGTCGTCACGACTATCGATGTGGACATGGAACGGCCGCGCGAGCGAACGAATCGGGAATTCGTGGCTACCGTCGAGCGGATTCGTAAACGAATCGAATAACGGGGCGTTTCGGAACCGTCCGGTAGCCGTCGAAAACGACGGCCCACGTAATTCCGGTAGTCACGGTAGAACGGTCAGCGCGGTCAGAATAAATCTCATACCGCGATATGAAATCGGTCGCGTTCGAAACCGACGATTTCGACACCGATGCGAGCGCCGACTTCCACCGCAAAATCCGTGGTAGCTCTCACGACCGATTCGGTTCGGTCAGAACGCGTCGAGGACGACGAACGAGAGATACAACTGCCCGATACCCGCCAGTATCATCAGGCCGCCCGCGACGCGTTCCAAGGCGTACGAATACTTACCCAGTTCGCGCCACCAATCGACGCCCGCCGCCATCAACAACGTCACGCCGCTCAAGGGAATCACGACGCCCAGCGCGTAACTCCCGAACGAGAGGATGCGGCCCGAAAGCGGGAGCGTGAGCGTCTGGGCGACGACGCCGAGGAAGACCGGTGCCACGCATCCCGCCGCGGCGAGCGCGTACCCGCCGCCGAAGAGGACGAACCCGGTGGTCGACGCGGGGCGTTCCGGGAGCGGAACGCGAATCGTCGGCTGCCTGCCCGCGACGACGAGCAGTCCGACGACGAGCAGGACGACACCCGCCAGCGGTTCGAACCACTGGAGGTATCGGACGAGTTCCTGCCCGGCCACGAAGACGGCGATGCCGACCGCGCCGAGCGTGACGAGCGCCCCGACCGCGGCACCGGTGGCGGGAACGAGTGCAGACGAAACTGTTCCGTCGTCCTGTTGTTGCAGGTAGTAACCGATGTATCCGGGAAGCAACGGAAACGCACACGGCGCGAAGAACGTCGCGATTCCCGCGCTCGCGGCGAAGGCAATCGTCGGAAGGAGCGTGGAGGCACTCATCTCTTTTCTGCCGCGTCGATCTGCTCGCGGAGCGTGTCGATGCCCGCCACGCCGTGGTGCGTCCACGTGACCGTTCCGTCCGGTGCCGCGACGCCGACGAACGGGAGACCCCCCGCGTTCAGCGCGGCCATCACCGAGGAATCCGGGTCGAGGCCGAGCGTCCACTTCCCGTCGTTTTCGTTCCACCACGAGCGGATGTCGTCTTTCGTCAGCGTGCCGCCGATGCGCTCGTTCGTGATGGAGACGAATCGAACCTCGTCGCCGTATTCGTCGTGCAGTTTCGTCAGCGCCTCCATCTGCTCTTGACACGGCATACACCACGTGGCGAAGAGGTCGATGATGGTGACGGTATCGGGAGCCGGAACCTGCACCGTCCCGGAGGTCGAACCCTCCGCGCGCATCGTCTCGACGCGTTTGGGCAGTCCGCCGTCGTCCGACAGGCCGTTCAGCGCGACCCACGCGCTCCCGCCGGTGATGCCGAGTCCCGCAAATCCGGTGAGGAGGCGACGTCGATTCATCCGCGGACGGTTTCGAGGTCGTCGATTATCTGCTGTTGCTTCGGCGAACTGCCGTGGTACGCCCGTTCGACGTATCCCTTTTCGTTGACGAGCAGGATGAGCGCCGAGTGGGAGAACATGTAGTCGTCCTTCGATTTCTGTTTCGTCTTTTCGAACTGGACGCCGAACGTGTCGGTGATGACGCGTTTCGCCCGGTCCTCCGATTTCGGTCGGAGGAAGCTCCAGTCGTCGATGGACTGGTCCACGTTCATCTTGTCCGTGTACGCCCGCAACTGCTCTGCGTCGTCCCGCCGGGGGTCGAACGTCGTCGGCAGGAAGGTCACGTCCTTCGCGTATCCGTTCTTGGTCGCGTGCGTCTGGACGTTGCGAAGCGTCGAGATGAGCACCGGACAGATGGTCATGCAGTGGGTGTAAAAGAACGTGACGATGCTCGGCGTTTCGACGTCCCGAAACGAGACGGCCCGGTCTTCGAGCGGTGCGGGAATCGTCACGTCGGGGATCTTCTCGCCCCACGCCGGGTACGGAAGATCGGAACTCTCGACGTTCCTGTCGGGTTCGCTTAGCGCCACGTTCGGGTTCGAGTCGCCGAGCGACCCCAGACAGCCCGCCGCCGAGACCGCCGCTCCCGTCGCCGCAACGGAACGGAGGTACGTCCGTCTATGCATGTCCGTGGTTTTCGACGGAAGGGGCAAATGCAATCTGGTTCATTCCTCGAAGGCGGGAATGGGGCCGTTCGAATGGCTCCCCTTTCCTCACGCGCTGGCGCTGGTCGCCCGCTTGAGGACGACCAACGCGATGCCGGTCAGCACGAGGTCGAGCGCGATGAGGATGGCGATGGACGGCAGAATCGTGTTCCACTCCCAGCCGTTGATGACGAGCGCCCGCGCGGCATCGACGCCGTAGGTGATGGGGTTGACGGCGCTGATATACTGAATCCACTGGGGCAGTCGGTCCACCGGGAGGAACGCACTGGAGACGAACAACAGCGGGAGTTGCAGGAAGTTCACGGCGATGATGGTCGATTCCGTGTCGCCGGTCTGGATGCCGACGACGTTCGAGAGCGCCGTGAACCAGATGGAAAACAGGATGCCGATGAACATCAGTGCGAGGACGCCGAGGAATCCCGTGGCGATGTTCGCACCGAGGAGGACGCCGACGACGACGACGATTATTATTTGGACGCAAATGCGTGCGACCTCGGCGAGCGTCTTCCCGAGGAACACCGCACCGCGGTTCATCGGCGAGACGAGCGCCTTGGCGAACATTCCCGTCTCGATGTCGTTGACCAACCCGATACCGGAACTCGCCGCCGCGACGAGCGACACTTGGATGATGATGGCGGGAAGGAGGAAACTGATGTACTCGATGTTTTGCCCGGGACCGCCGATAGCGCCGCCGGTGACCTGCCCGAACACCTGCGAGAACAGGACGAGGAAGATGAGCGGCTGAACGATGGAGGAAGTTACGATGAACGGGTTTCGCACCGACTTGAGCAGCCAGCGGCGCATGTTCACCCACGTGTCGCCAAGGAAGCCATTGCCCGGCGCGAGCGTTTGGTCCCCGCTCGCTCCCGAATCGGTGCTCACGCGACCACCTCCGTATCTGATTCCTCTTTCTCGTCGTCTTCGACGCCCTCGCCGGTGACCGCGAGGAACACGTCGTCGAGCGTCGGCGACCGGACGTCGAAGCCGTCCACCGCGACGCCCGCGTCGCGGAGTTCGGCGAAGTAGTCCGCCCCGTGCGTTCGAATCGTCGTCGCACCGACCGAAATTCCGGTGTCCGTCTCGGTCACGACGGCATCGTCGAACAGGTCGCCCGATTCGGCGAGGCGCGTCGCCACGTCGACGTCCGACGGCGCGATTTCGAGTTCGAGGATGTCGCCGCCGACCTCGTTTTTGAGTTCGTCCGGGGAGCCGGTCAGCGCGATTTCGCCGTCCTTGATGAGCGAGATGCGGTCACAGAGCTGGTCGGCCTCCTCCAAGTACTGAGTCGTCAGGAACACGGTGGTTCCCTCGCGGTTTATGTCGCGGAAGTAGTCCCAGAGGCGGTTTCGCGCCTTCGGGTCGAGTCCCGTCGTCGGTTCGTCGAGGAAGACCACCGGCGGATGGTGGACCAGCGCGGTGACGGCATCGAGCCGCTTTTTCATCCCGCCGGAGAACGTCTTCGCCGACTTGTCGGCCACATCGAGCAGGTCCGCGAGGTCGAGGAGTTCGTCGGCGCGCTCGGCGCGCTCTGACTTCGGAATCCCGTACGCCGCCGCCATGTATTCGACGTTCTCGCGCGCGGTCAGCTCCTCGTCGATACTCGTCTCTTGCGCCATGTAGCCGACGGAGCGACGCACGCTCTTCGGGTCGTTTCCGACATCGTAGCCGTTCACCGTGACGGACCCGTCGGTCGGCCGCAACAGCGTCACGAGCGTTCGGATGGTCGTGGTCTTCCCGGCACCGTTCGGGCCGAGGAAGCCGAAGAACTCCCCTTCCGGCACGCGGAGGTCGACCCCATCGACGGCGCGGGTGCCGTCCGGATAGACCACGCGCACGTCGTCGGCGCGAATGGCTTCGCTCATCGGCCCCTCCCGTTCGTACGCTCGGCTGACGGTGATGTGTCGAAGTGGTGGAACATACTCGTTGCTTTCTCTTCTGTAGTCATATACTATCGAGTCGGTAGTCTCGTATCGACTACGGAATCTGTAGTATTGGCGCTTCCCTGGATTTCACCCGTCTCCGTCGAGGTCGTGGACGGAGGCCCACTCGTAGAGGTGGATGAACACGGGTGCGAGGTCGTCTGCCACGTCGGTCGGTTCGTACTCGACTCGCGGGGGAATCTCGTCGTACGACCGTCGCGTCAGCAACCCCGCCTCGGTGAGTTCCGAGAGGCGCTTCGAGAGCGTCGTGGGCGACACGTCGAGTCGCTCTTCGAGGTCGGTGAACCGAAGCGGACCCTCGTTCATCGAGAACGTGTGGAGGACGGGGAGCGCGTAGGCGCGGCCGAGGAGCGTGAAGAGTTTCGTGATGGTCTCTTTCTCCGCCCTCTCCTCGTACTCGTCGAGTTCGGCGCGATACCGCCGTCCGCGTTCGATTACCGCCTCCGGGTCGGGAAACTCGTCGCCGCTCATGGTTACACTTCGTATTCGGTAGTAATAGCGTTCCCGCCCCGTTCCGAGCGAAACCCGGGGCAGAGTGACGTTCTTGCCCGTTGGAATTCTCGAAAAATCGAGACGTGACGCAAACGGGCGTCTTCCGCTCTCCGTCTTGTTCCTTTGCTCCGATCGTAGAACGCCATCCGCGATTTGATATCGCAGAATTTGATTTATGATGTCCTCGCGCGCAGCTAACCTTCGTTTCGTGGAATCGAACGAAACGGTCGATATCCCGCCGCAGACGCGATGTCGGGGGTATTCGTCGTTCAGTAAACCAGTCCGAGTACCGACGTCGCCGCTTTCTCCACCGCATCCGTGACCCCCTCAGGTGCGTAGACGCCCAACCGCCACTGGGTTCGTTGGGAGGCTTGCAGTCCCTGCACCAGCGGCGATTGGTCCGCCAGCCGCCTGATTTCTCCGTTGACGACGACGCGACTGGACGATTCGGGGATGGTCGGTTCGCCGGGCGTGTCGAGCAGGACGTGTTCCGGTTCTACGCCCGCCTTCGCCGCGATGTCTCGTTCGAACTCGCGGACGTCGGCGTGGTCAGCCGCGACCACTTCGCCGGGTACCGACTCCCACTCCGCCCACACCGCCCGCTTGAAGAGGTTCCGCTCGGCGATTCGGTTCGCCATCGGTCGGGTTTCCTCGTGGTTGCGAAGCGCGGCGAGCAGTTCGGCGTCGGTGAATCGATGGAACTCCGCGGCGCTCACGTCGCTGGAATCGAGGAGGCGCTCGCTCGTCCGCTCCAACATCGCGCCAGCGATTCTGGAGACGTGGTGGCGATACACCGTCGCGTTCATCAGCGCGCGGGCGACGAGCAGGCTTTCCGCCGTCTGGACGTTTCCCTCGGCCAGCACGAGTGTTCCGTCCGTGAATCGGAGCGCCGCCAGCAAGCGGCCGTAATCGACCGTTCCGTACGGAACGCCGGTGTGGTGGGCGTCGCGGACGAGGTAGTCCATCCGGTCCACGTCGAGTTCACCGGCGACTATTTGGCCGAGTTCGCCCTCTCCGGCAACCAACGCGGCGATTTCGTCGGGTGCGAGGTCGTGGCGTTCGAGCGTGGCCGCGAGTTCGCCGCGGTCGAGCAGGTCCGCAACCTCGTCGTGGTGTCGGCCCAGTCGCCGCTCGATGATACCCTCGGTCTGGTGGCCGTAGGGACCGTGCCCAACGTCGTGAAGGAGCGCGGCGGCCTGCACTCCCTTCGCCCGCCGGTCGTCGATGCCGAGGCGGTCCAGTGCTCGTCCCGCGAGGTGGGCGACGCCGATGCTGTGTTCGAAGCGGGTGTGGTTCGCCGACGGGTAGACGAGTCGAACCGTGCTCAACTGCTTGATATGTCGGAGCCGTTGTACCGGTGCCGCGTCCAGCAGTTCGGCGGCGACCGGCGGGAGTTCCACGTAGTCGTGGACGCTATCCTTGATGGCCTGCATGAGGTGTGGGTCTTTCGGCGGCGAGGGGTAAAGTGACTAGATTCCCGACGGGAATCTCGAATCTCTCCGGTCGATTTCACGCATTAGAATTTCCGCTGTGGCGCGCGCTGGCGGGACGACGCGGCCACGCTCGGCCGCGTCGCCTCGGTACAGTCGTGCGAGGGATGAGCATCACAGCGAAGCGAGAAGCGCAATCGGTTGGGGAGGGTGTGGCTGATGCGGTTTGCGGTTGCGGTTTCAATGACGTCTGCATTTGAAGTCACGGAAGAAATATCAACAACCCTCAACGAGTGGTCGGGGACTTTCTGAGACATCATCACGGTCGTTCCGCTCGGAGAACTCCTGCAACCGAACTCATCTCGGCGCGGTCGGGAAATTTCGGAAACGACTCGTGAGTTGCTCCAACGGCACCACTATCAACGTCGTTCCACCCCGCTCCTCGTCGAGTTCGAAACGGACGATTTGAAACGCTCCCGTCCCCTACCCCTCGCCAAGGATGCCTTTCGCTGACAACGACGGACTCTCGATATACTACGAAACGGACGGCCCGGCGAACCACGACACGGTGGCGTTCATCGGGGACGCGGCCTTCGGCGCGTGGCAGTGGGGCTGGCAGCACGCGGCGGTGGCCGGTCCGTTCGAGTCGCTGGTGTGGGACAACCGCGGAACCGGGCGCTCGGACGCGCCGGAAGGTCCGTATTCGGTCGCGGCGATGGCGGGCGACCTAGAGGCGGTGCTGGCCGACCACGGGGTCAGGAAGGCCCATCTCGTCGGCGCCGGACTGGGCGGGATGGTCGCGCTCCACTACGCGAAGCAGTTCTCCCGGGCGAAGACGCTGACGCTCATCGGGACGGCGGCGAGCGGGTCCCGAATCGACCCGGCGGTTCGGGAGGAACTGCTCGCCGAGAAGACCCCCGACGCGCTCCACGAGTCGCTCCGCCCGGTCGTGAGCGGGGCGGCGTTCGCCGCCGGATTGGAGGACGTGGTGGAGTGGCGGCTCGACGACGACGCCGAACTTCCGGCCCAACGCGCCCAGTTCGCGGCGCTGGACGGCTTCGACGTGAGCGACAGCCTGTACGAAATCACGACCCCGGCGCTGGTGCTCCACGGCACCGACGACCGCGTGGTTCCCGTCGATGCCGGAACGGAACTCGCTAACGGACTGCCGCGCGGCGAGTTACGGACGCTCGAGGACGCACCGCATCTCGTGCACGTCGAGCGGTCGAAGGAAGTGAACGACGAACTGCTCGACCTTCTCGCCGCGAACGCGGAGAACGCGTTCGACTGACGTCTGAACGCTCGGTCGAGTCCTCAAAATCGGAAGCGGTCGTGTGTTCCCCACACGCCGACCGGTTCCCACGAACCGACTACCTCGCGAACGGGCGGGGACTATCCGTCCCGGCATTTCACGCACATGCCGTTTTCGAGGTACACGCTCAGCGTCGTTCGTCCACACTGGTTACACTCGTCGAGTACTTGGTCCGGCTCTGGTTCGTTCTCGGTCACTGTGCGTCACCCTGTTGTGACGTTGTGGTGCTTGCACATCAAACTATTTTATATATCGATATAGGATGACGGACGGAGGACAATTGGAGCACGGCGTTCCCCCTGCGTCCCCGAACTGCTAACCGCTCTCGCGTCGCAGACGGTGTATGTCACTCTTCTCGGAGCGACACGCCGACCGCTGGGGGGACCGGACGGCAATCGTGGACGGAGGCGAGCGGGTTTCCTACGCCGACCTCGACGACCGAATCACGACCGCGGCGGGGCGACTCGCAACGCTCGGTATCGACGAGGGGGATTCGGTCGCTCTCGTCTCGCGGAATCGCATCGGGGTGCTGGTCTCCATGCTCGCCGTCTGGCGCGTCGGCGGCGTGTTCGCACCTGTTTCGCATCGACTGACTCCGGCCACCGTCTCGCGGCCGATGGAACGCATCGACCCCGACCTCGTGTTGTACGAGTCGGCACAGCGGGACCTCGTTCGGCAGTTCGACGCCCGCTCGTTCGAGGAGTTCGAACACGTCACGCCCGCCGACTTCTCGCCCGTCGAACGCGCGGACGCGGACACGCAGCTGCTCGTCCACACAGAGGACGGCGAACGGGTCGTGGAACTGTCGAAACGGGCCGTCGAGTGGAACTGCCGCACCGCGACCGCCGGGTGGGGTCTCGGGAGGGACGATTGCACCATCGCCCTGTTGCCGCTGTCGCGTCCGAACTGCTTGCTCGGGTTCGCGCTTCCGCTTCTCGCCGTCGGGGGTCGAGTCGTACTGCGGCGCGCGTTCGACCCGGACGACGCCGCGACCGCAATCGAAGAACGCGGCGTGACCTGTCTCGTCGCCGCCCCGACCGAGTTCCGCGAACTGGCCGACGCCGGGTTTCGAGGCTCTTTTCCGGCGCTCGATTGGCTCGCCGCTCGCGGTCGCGTTCCGCCGGAGGTGCGTCAGACCCTTCCGATTCCGCCCGTTCACGTCTACGGCCGCGCGGAAACCGGCGTCAATATCCTCCGCGAAACGCCGGGGTCGGGAGCGGTCGCGTACCCGTTTCCGAACTGCGCGGTCCGAATCGAGGGCGAGGAGTCGGGCGACCTGCTCGTTCGCGGTCCGACGACCGCGACGGGCTATCTCGACGGCGAGGCGTTCGAAGAGTGGGTGTCGATGGGGGACGTGTTCCGGCACGAATCGCCCGATAGACCCGACGCGCCCGATTCGCGTGGGTTCGTTCCCGTCGGTGACGGCGACGACGATGCGTCCGAAACCGGCGGTCAGCGGGTCCATCCGCGAGCGGTCGAAACCGTGCTCGAATCGCACCCGGACGTGCAGGAGGTCGGCATCGTCGAGGCCGTCGCGGAGACGGGCGGCACGGCACCGAAGGCGGTGGTCGTCGGCGACGTGCCGCCGGGCGCACTTCGCGAGTTCGCGGAGAAACGGCTCGAACCGGACGAGGTGCCGCGGGCTATCGAACCGGCCGCGTCGCTTCCGCGACGCCCCTCTGGTCAACTCGACCGGGCGGCACTGCGCGAGCGGTTCATGACATGGGAGTGAGTGATGGATACGACGGATGGAACTCACGTGACGTCGCGGAATCGGCGGCTAAATCCCCTGTAGCGAAACTCATTTGATGGCTCGCGTCGCTAGTGTCACCCGAATGAATCGGCTCAGAATCGCATTTTTGAACGCCGCACACGGCGACGAAAACACGCGGCGAAATTTCCGACGCGAACTCGACGCGGACCTCGTGGAGTTCGACGCGACCGAACACCACCTCCCCGAGCACTTCGACTTCGACGCGGCCGTCATCACCGGGTCGCGGTCGTCCGTCTACTGGGACGAAAGCTGGATTCCGGCTCTTAAATCGTGGGTCGGGGACGCCATCGAAACCGGGATGCCCATGCTCGGTATCTGCTACGGCCATCAACTGCTGGCGGACGTTCTCGGCGGCGACGTTCGTGACATGGGCGAGTACGAAATCGGCTACCGGACGGTCGAACACTCCGGCGATTCCGTGCTGTTCGAAGGGGTTGACCGACGGTTTACCGCGTTCACGACCCACTCGGACGAAGTCGCGGAGCTCCCGCCCGGCGCGGAACCCATCGCGGAAAACGACTATTCGAACCACGGCTTCCGCAAGGGGGACGTGTTCGGCGTCCAGTTCCATCCCGAGTACGATACGAGGACGGCGGAGGACGTCACCCGCGGCAAGGATCTCGGGGAAACGCGTCTTATGGAGGTCTTGGACGGCATCGACGAGGAGAACTACGCGGCGGCGTGCGAGGCGAAAGCCGTGTTCGAGAACTTCACCGAATACGTCCGAACGGTGCGGAATCCTGCTGCCGACTGACACGAAATTCCGATAGTGTGATAAATAACCTGAATACTGAACCACCAGAGTCTCCCCCGTAGGACGAGTGGTTTCACTCCATGGCAGACCAGACGACAAACGACGACGGTGGTTCTTCACGCGCCACCGCTTCGCCGACCGGGCCGAGTGCCGACGTCCCTCCGCTTTCACAGGACGCGCTCTTCGACGCCCTCTCGTCCCGCCGAAGCCGATACATCCTCCACGAGTTGCGGACCGAAGACGCGCCGGTCACGCTCGAAAACCTCGTTGACACCGTTGCCGCGTGGGAGACGGACAAATCCATCGACCTCGTGTCCGACGAACACCGCCGCAACGTCCTCATGTCGCTCCAGCACACGCAACTCCCGAAACTGGCGATGGCCGGACTCGTCCAATACGACGACGATAGACGCCTCGTCGATACTGGCATCCACTCCGACCAAGCCGACGCCTATCTCGACATCGCAATCGCGCGCGACGACGCGGTTCCGACCTCCGAGTAACGCTATTTTGCGGTCGAGTCCGAAGAGTCGGTAGCGATGCGTACGGTGCGACATCCTCGTCTCGGTTTCCTCGCTCGTAGCGTCGCTTTCGGTCGCTCCCGTTCTCCGCAGTAGGAGGGCTTTTTAACATCCCCTCCGGAGAGTTTTGCATGCTCGATTACGTGGATTTGGAGGCAGACCTCGGACAGGAAGAGCGGATGGTTCGGGACACCGCCCGCGAGTTCGTCGAAGAGCACGTCAAACCCGACATCGGGGACCACTTCGAAGCGGGGACGTTCCCGGAGGAAATCATCCCCGAGATGGGGGAACTCGGGTTCTACGCGCCGAACCTCGACGGCTACGGCCTGCCGAACCTGAGCGAGACGGCCTACGGCCTGCTGATGCAGGAACTCGAAGCCTGCGACTCCGGCCTGCGCTCGATGGCGAGCGTGCAGGGCGCGCTCGTGATGTATCCCATCCACGCTTACGGGTCCGAGGAGCAGAAAGAACGCTGGCTTCCCGACCTCGGCGAGGGCAAGGCGGTCGGTTGTTTCGGCCTGACGGAACCCGAACACGGGTCGAACCCGACGGCGATGGAAACCTACGCGGAAAAGGAGGGCGACGAATACGTCCTCAACGGTTCGAAGACGTGGATTACGAACTCCCCCATCTCGGATGTGGCAGTCGTCTGGGCGCGCGACCGCTCCGCCGAGGACTCGCCCGTTCGCGGCTTCCTCGTGGAGACCGACCGCGACGGCGTGACGACGAACCAGATACACGACAAACTCTCGCTCCGCGCGTCCATCACGGGCGAAATCAGTCTCCAGAACGTTACCGTTCCGGAGGACGCCGTTCTGCCCGGCGTCGAGGGGATGAAAGGCCCGCTCTCCTGTCTCACGCAGGCCCGCTACGGCATCGCGTGGGGTGCGGTCGGCGCGGCCCGCGACTGCTTCGAGACGGCCCGCGACTACGCCACCGAACGCGACCAGTTCGGCGGCCCCATCGCGCGGTTCCAACTCCAGCAGGACAAACTGGCCGAGATGGCGACCCAGATTACGACCTCGCAACTGCTCGTCCACCGTCTCGCCGAGTTGAAAGAACGCGGCGACCTCCGCCCGCAGCACGTCTCGATGGCGAAGCGGAACAACGTTCGAATGGCTCGGGACCAAGCCCGCGTCGCCCGCGAGATGCTCGGCGGCAACGGCATCACGACGGACTACCCGCCGATGCGCCACATGGCGAACATGGAGACGGTGTACACCTACGAGGGGACCCACGACATCCACACGCTCGTCCTCGGGCAGGATTTGACGGGTATTGCGGCGTTCGAATGAACGACCAGCGGGAGTGAATTCGAGCACGCAAGATGCGGTTTGTCTTGCGGCGTTCGAATGAGCCGAGCGGGACCTTCGATCCCGCTGTAAGCCGGCGCTTTGCGCCGGCGACGACGGAGGAGCGAAGTCGAGCCTGCGGGAACTCTGTTCCCGCAACGTTCGAGTAGTACCAATTTATTCGGTCCTCCTCGATGCGCGAAGCGCATCTCGTCGAACCGCTCGCAAAAATCTACGGTAAAAATGCCGTCAGCGAAGCAGCGCTTCGCTGACGGCGAACCGCGTTCGCGCGGATGCTAGCTTCGATGTTTCATTTGTCTCCGGGGTGGGTGACCAATTCATCTGTCGAAATCTTACACCTCTTACCATGCACTCTGTCGTTGTAGGTAGAGAAACAGCAGGCCGACGAGGAAGAGTGCGACGAGAAATGCGATGACCCCGCCCATAGTAGTGACGAGGCTCTGGGGACCTTCATCAGTGGTCATGAGTACCCCGAAAACGGTCAGGCCGAGGACCGTCCCGAAGATGATTCGAAAGTCCGTCAGCGTTATTTCGGTCATGGTTCGGACAATAGTTGGAAAAGTATTAAGTCAACCCGTGTCCCTCTTGAGGTCGTCCACCTTTTTCGGTCGGAGCGACAGCGCCCGCGCTCGAAGTGGTCCTTCGTCCCGACCGGTCGTCGCACGTAACGCGACGAACACCATGCAAGAAGAACGAGCGGTACGCGAGCGACTCGAATCGCATACGAACGACTACGGAGTGGGACGAAAACTGCACGACGTGCCGCCGCACCAAACGCACGAAGTGCGGATGGAGGGGAGGCGAGCGGTCTGCAAACGTGCGACGAGCGACGAGGGCGACCCGGCGATGGAAGCACGGGTCATGCAGCACCTCGAAACGAACACGTCGGTTCCGGTGCCGCATGTCCTCGCGGTCGGGGACGACCACTTCGTCGCGGAGTGGATCGAAGGAGTGCCGGAAGAAAGGATACTCGACGAGGAACGCGTTCGGACGATGGGTGCCGGAATGGCGACGCTTCACGCCGAGACGTCGTTCGAGGCGACGGGGGTCCTCCGGGATGATGACGGCAACCTCGCGCTCGACGCCGATGAGACGTGGCACGGGACCGTCTGCGAGTTCCTCGCCGACCGGCGCGATTTTCTCGAATCGTTCGGCTACTCGGACGTGGCCGCCGACGTACTCGCGCTCGTCCGGGAGCATCCGGGCCTGTTCGATGGAGCGGGTGCCCCCGTCCTCTGTCACGGCAACTACTTCCCGGAACACGTCGGGATTGACGGCGACGAGGTGACTTGCGTCATCGACTTCGAACACGCAATCGTCGCCCCCGGAGAGTACGATTACTGGCGGACGACGCTCCCCGTCTTCACGGCTTCCGAGCGGTCCGACGAAGGGCTGGACGAGTCGTTTCGGGAGGGATATCGGTCGGTTCGTTCGCTCCCGGACGGGTTCGACCGGCGGCGGCGGGTGTACTGGATGATCAATTCGGTTTCGTACGTTCGATCGCTCTTCCTCCAGCGCCAGCAGACCGGTCACGAGGCGGCCCGAACAGCGGCCTTCCTCCGGGACTACGTGTACGACACCATCGACTCACTCCGGGAGGAACTGTAGCGACGACCGCTCACGTTCCGTTTGCTACGACACTGGTAACGACGCGCACAGTCTCCCAGATTTTATCCCACCTGAATGCAATCGACGTGCATGAACGGAACGGGCGAAATCGAGGCGATTCACGTCGCCGACGAGGCGGAAACCGAACCGGAAGGTGTCGCGGAAGTAGAGGCGGTCGCAGGGCGCGGACTTCGCGGTGACCGCTATTTCAGCGACGACGGAACGTTTTCGGGCGATGACATCACGCTCATCGAAGCGGAGGCGCTCGACGCCATCGAGGAGGAGGCGGGAATCGCGCTCGAACCGGGTGCCCACCGCCGAAACGTGACGACGCGAAACGCGGCGCTGAACCACCTCGTCGGCGAACGGTTTCGCGTCGGCGAAGCGGTTTGTGAGGGGGTCGAACTCTGTGAACCGTGCTCGCACCTGGAGTCGCTGACCGAGAAGGGAACGCTTTCCGCGCTGGTTCACCGGGGCGGCCTTCGCGCCAGTATCGTCGAATCCGGCGAGATTCACGTCGGCGACGGCATCGAACAACTGTAGACGGCGGCGATTGAGACGACTCGCCGAACACGCCGGTAGGCGGTTCCTACACCGTAACCTGCCGCCGATTACGTCGAAACGTTTTCCGTGAACTGTTCGAAGGTCTCGCGTACTCGAACGTAAAAACGAGTCAACGACAGAGTGTTTATTTCCACTCTCGTACGTAAATTACCCATGCGCCGTAGAAGATTTCTGCTGACGTCCGGAGCGACACTCGCCGGGGGGGCCCTGGCGGGGTGTACCGGTTCCGAACCGAAGAACGGCGGGAATGGGGACGATTCGACTACGAACGAAACGGGCGGGTCGGGGACGTCGAACGAGACGACCACGAGTGGGGGTGGCGGTGGCAAAACGACCATCGATGGCTTCCAACTCGTTTCGACCGACGTGCCGAAGCAGGTCACGATGGGACAGCAGTTCTCGCTCTCGCTCACGCTCAAAAACGTCGGCGACGAGCCGAAGGCGTTCCAGTCCTCGGTTCAGGTGGACGGCAACTCGCCGGGGTCACAGCAGACGGGGCAGATGCGGACCGACAAAATCGACCCCGGAAAGACGACGAAGTGGTCCACCACGCTCACGTACCCGTACGTGGCGAAGGTCAACTATCGAATCGAGAAGTTGGACGAGACGTTCACCATCGATATCGCCGGCGAGAAACTCTCGTTCGGCGAGGCATTCCGTAGTCCGACCGAAGTCGCCATGACGATACAGGACATCACTCTCACCGACCATTACCGATACGAACCGAGCGGTGGGGGGTCCGAGAACGTGGAAGCGAGCGACGGCCGACAGTGGGCCTTCGTCACCGTTAAAGCCGAGAACAAGTTCCGTATGAAACAGACCCTTCCGAAGGGCGAGCAGATTCACCTGATAGTCGGCGGCGACAAGGTTTCGATGGCGGACATCGCCAAGGAAGACGGGAAGTACCAGGTCAACCGGTTCGGCGACCGAACCGTCGCGTCCGGTGAAAGCCTGACCGGCTGGCTCGCCTACGAAATCTCCGCCGATACGTCGGTGGACGACTTAACCGTCGAGTGGAAAGGCAGCGACGGTAACGGGTCGTGGTGGGCGCGCTGGAGTCAGTAGTTCAGTTCCACGCGGCTCCGTCCGGGTCGATGAGTCGCTCTTCGCTGTCGATGGCGGCGATTACCTCCATGTCCTCGTCGGCCAGTTCGGGGACAGAGAGGTTTTCTCGGAGATGACGCTCTCCCGTGGCTTTTGGGATTGGGACGACGTTCTCTAGCCCCTGCAACCACGCGATGCTGATTTGGGTCGGCGTCGCATCGTACTTCGCCGCGACGTCGCGGAGTTCGGGTACGTCGTCGGCGTCGCCCTGCAGTATCGGTGCGTAGGCCACGAGCGTGATGTCGTGTTCCGTGGCGTACTCGTGGAGTTCGTCCTGCTGGAGCAGCGGGTGCATCTCGACTTGGTTGGCGACGATTGGCGCGTCGAGCAGGTCGCGCGCCTCGTCCAGTAGTTCGGGCGTGAAGTTGCTCACCGCCACGTTCCGTGCCGTCCCGTCGTCGTACAACGTGTCGAACGCCGGAAGGGTGTCTTCCGCGTCGTAGGCCTTCATGGGCCAGTGGACGTAGAGAAGGTCAACGTAGTCGGTGCCGAGTCTGTCGAGGCTTCCCGCCGTGCTCTCCAGCACGTCGTCGTGTGCGAGGTTGTCCGGGAGGACCTTCGTGGCGAGGAACACCTCCTCGCGGGGAACGTCCGCGGCGGCGATTCCGTCGCCGACTCCCGATTCGTTATCGTACATCTGCGCGGTGTCGATGTGTCGATAGCCGAGCGAGAGCGCGGTCCGAACCGTCTCGGCACACTGTTCGGGGTCTTTGTTGCCGGACGTTCCCAAGCCGGGCGATGGAATCTCCGTCATGGCGTCGAGAACGGACGCGATGGCGAAAAAGGTCCGTATCGCGGAAGCGGTGGCCCGTTCGAGCGGCGGCGATGGGTCGCCACCGTCACGCTCGCCGCTTTTGCGGTCGCTCATATCGACTTTCTTCGCGCCGATTCCGTCACGAACTCGTCACGTTTCCACTGGAAACGGTGGGGTCCTCGATGTGCCACCGATCCGCACGTCTGACGTGTGTCTGTCGACCGGCACCCTTCCCGAACGTTCCCCTTTCGACGGCGGTAGTTCGACCACCTGGATGCGGTTTGTGAATCCTTCTCTAACCCCTCCGTTTCCGGTGGAAAAGTTACACCGGGGTTTCGAGGGGGTTGTGTCCCCCGCGGAAACGCGCGTCAGCGGCCGGTGGCCATCGTTTCCTGTGGAAATTCGAGACGGTAGGTGCGGTCGTTTGCGAAGTTTCCTTCGGGGTGTCGGGCCGGTATCGTGATGTCTGAGAATCGGCACCAGCGATATCCGATGATATCGGGGTGAATTTCGACGAGATGTGGTTCGGGTCCAGGTTTCACTTTCACCTCGCCTGTCGAATCCTTTTAATCCCAGGACAGGAATTATCGAATAGCGTGGATGAGAAGAACTCTCTGACACTCTGTGACGAGAGAGCCGTCTACCGATGTGCTACGCACGCAAGTCCCTAACAACGGGGCGAGCACGAGGGCTGGTTACCCCGTGTCTTCGGAAAGGACAATGGAAGCGAACATACAGATTGGCTCCTCTGGTGTAGGAGTCTACGTCGGCGCACAGTTACTAAAATCGGGGCTGTTGGGCGGAAATATCGGTGTTTCCCTCGCAGGCGCAACCATCTGCGGGTCGAGCCTGGTGCTCGGCTACGCTAGCGTATCCTCGACTACAGTCGGTCAACACCTCGAAGAACGCGTGAGCGAAGTAGGGGTGTAGGCACCGCCTCGGAAGGCGGTTTAACTGTCGGATACCATTCATTTCGCCGCGGATTGGGCAAGTGCTTCTCCGCTAATTGAGCGAGATACTTCTCTCGGTTCTTTCAAAATCGGAAGGGATGGAAGCCAACCTTCATCACGACCGGTGGTGAGTCGGCCGCTCTTCCGTCGAGCGGTCGGTGGTTAAACGACCGCGTTATTTACAGTCGATAGGTCAACTGCGGTGCTTGGCAAGATCTGTTACTTGGTTTGGCACTGCGATGGACAACGGCTATTGGCTTCTCAGGGTTGTCCACTCTAGCGTATCATCTACTTCGTCCTAAATGTTATGGTTAGTAGAATGTCTGTGATTATTTGGCTTCACAGGCTTTGAGCGTACAAAATACGAGTCGAAAATCGAGTATGATAAATCGTCTCTCGATGGCTCTCCACGTCACCGCGGGGGTGGCGAAACGGTCCGTGGTCGTTCAGTAGTCCCCGTCGATGACGTAGGGGTTGCTCCACAGCGTCACCTGCAGGACGACCGCCTTGAACCAGGCGTCGTGCATCTTTTCGACGGTTTCCTCGTCGTGGTCGCCGCTTTCGAGGAACGGCCGCATCGTCGCGGTGATGGGGTAGATGAACGCCGACATGTAGCGGAAGGGGATGTGGTTGACCGAATCCACGTCGTCGGTTTGGTTCTTCTTTCGCCGGGTGTGGCGCAGGCCGATCTCCTGTTGGTAGCGGAGCCAATCGTCGTCGTAGGGCGGGTTGCAGGTGTCCCGTATCCACTGGCCGAACCGGGCCCGCACCCGCTCCAGATACTCCTCGATGGGTTCGCCGCCGGGGGTGCTGAAATACTGCATCAGATGGGGGTGGTCGGCGACGAACCCGTACCACGTGTCGATCACGTCGTCGATTTGCCCGTCGAGGACCTCGCCCGCCAGTCGAAGGTGCTCTTCGTCCTCCTCGGTGAACATCACGGTCTCCTTGAGCAGGTCGAAATCCTCGCGGTCGATGGGTGAGTCGGGAACGGACTCCTCGCCGTAGGTGTAACCGGGGATGTCTTCGTGACTCATGGGAGTTCGAACCGAGTGACGACCCCCGAGTCGATAATCGTGATGGCCGTCACGATGGTCACGTAACCGCCCTCAGTCCATCGTTCCGGTGACCGTATCGCAGGTGAGACAGTACACTTCCACTTCGTCTCCATCGTCCGTCATCCGCATCCAGTGTTGGGTCTGCGCGCCGCACTCGGGACAGTCCCCGAGGAGTTCGCCGTCCTCGCTCTCGCCCGGTGCACCGAGTGCGAGGGCGACGACGCGCTCGTCGCCGTCGTTTTTTCCCATCTGGTAGTCACCCGGCGCGAACCGGACGATTTCGCCCGCCTCGACCACCACGCTGCCGTCTTTCGTCTCGAACGTCGCGGTCCCGGATTGGACGTAAAATACCTCCTCCTGGTCGAAGTGGGTGTGGAGGCCGGGGGAGAAGGTGTCGCCGGGCGCGAGTTCGTAGTAATTGATGGCCACGTCTTCGGTGCCGAGGGCGTCACCGACCGGTCGTGTCAGGTCCGCCGAGCTGATGCGTCCGTCAACGTCGTCAATGGTGACTTTCTCCATACTTCCCGTCCGATGGCCGGTCGGAAAAAGGTGCTCCCAACGGGGACCCACTCGGTCGAAGCGGTTCAGTCGAAGCGGCCGGTTTCCGCGCCGCAGTCCAGGCAGGAGGTGACGAGTTCGTCTCGGCTGTCGGCCATCTCGATTTTGTTCCGGGTTCGCTCCCCGCACTCCTCGCAGTGGCGGTACATCTCTATGTCCTCGGTGTCGCGGGGCGCGCCGAGTGCGAGGGCGACGACGCGTTCCTCGCCCTCGTTGACGCCGCGCTGAAACTCGTCGGGCGCGAACCGAATCAGTTCGCCCGCCGAGACGACGGCATCCTCGTCGTCCGTCTCGAACGTCACGGTCCCGGATTGGACGTAAAATACCTCCTCTTGGTCCCCGTGCGCGTGGTAGCCGAACGCGAAACTGTCACCGGGCGCGAGTTCGTAGTAGTTGATGGCCACGTCCTCGGTACCGAGCGCCCTCGAAACCGGGCGTCGAACGTCGGCCGCGCTCATTTGTCCGTCAACGTCGTCGATGGTGACTTTCTCCATGGGGGTTCCTTCGGAGGAGGCGCCCTAAAACCTCCCACCGATTCGAGTCGATATTTAAACCTACCGTCGGGCGAAAAACCCACTCCCGGTTTTCCGGGCCTCTTCCGCTTGTTTTTAGCCCAACCTAAAAAATCTCGCCCGCACGAAGTTTTAAGTGATGTACCGGGATTTAAGTACTACTTTCGCGTCTACCCGGTAGGTGAGAGACCGATGGCTATTGACCCACAATTTCACGAAAACCGCGAGAAAGTAGACGACCACGAGGGCCACGACGTGTGGGGCCCGGTGGACGAACCCGACAAACTCGGCATCCACGGCACCCACGTCGCGGTCGATTTCGACCTCTGTATCGCCGACGGGGCGTGCCTCGAAGACTGCCCGGTCGACGTGTTCGAATGGGTGGACACCCCGGGCCACCCCGAGAGCGAGGAGAAGGCAGACCCGGCCAACGAAGCCCAGTGCATCGACTGCATGCTCTGTGTGGACGTGTGCCCGGTCGATGCCATCGACGTGGACGCTGGCCGCGTCTGAGCGGAAGCGAAAATCCTCTTTTGTGTTATCCGCGGTTATTTATATATCGGCTCACAAGTAGCTGTATGAATCTTCGAAGCCCTCCAACCTCCGTGGGGCGGTGGTAGCCGTGGGTCCGACTATCGGAAGTGAGGAAGACGACGTTCTCGATCTCGACCTCGACGACGTTGACGTTCCGTTCGAACCCGTCGATGTCCTCGGCACGGAACACGAGGGCGATACGCTCACCGTCTATACCGTCACCGGCGGCGGCGCATCGCTCGTTCTGTCCGCCGAGGAATCCTCCCGAACGCGTTCGACGCCGGTGACCGAAACGGACCTGACGGCACCGCTCAGAACGGGACTGTCCTATCTCTTTCGGGACGGTATTCGAACGGTTCGCGTCCGAATCCCCCCTGAATCGGCTACCGACGCGCTCTCGTCGCTCGGCACCGCTCCCCTGTATCGATACGACGGACTCTCGTTTACCGCGAGCGCCGAAAACTAACGTTCGTCCGCGCCGTCCACTCCGTCCAAGTTGTCCACGTCGAGTTCCCGCCGCAAATTTTCCATCACGTCCGACTCCGAGAGCGATTCGAACTGCTCTCGAAAGTGGTCGTCGCAGAGGCCGACCACCACGCCGTCCATCTCGGGCTCGAACGTCGCTTCCCGATCACAGTAGTGACACCGCATGGGACGGGCTACGGGTTCCACGAAATTGAACCCACCGCTCCAGGACGCCGAACCGACGTCAGAGCGTCACCGTGCTTCTGAAATGACGATACTCCTCCTTCGAAAGTCCCGCTTTCCCGAGCACGTCCTCGTGAGCGTCGCTTCCGCCAGTGGGTACGAGGTTGTTGTCGGCGATGGCGCGTTCTATCGGTCGCGTGTCCACCTCGCGCCCGTAGGGGTAGTATCGCTCCACGGCGTCCAACTCGCTCGTCAGGTCGAGTGCCGACCGCGGGTCGTCGTACCGATACGGGTGGGCCAGTCCGACGAGGCCGCTCGCTTCCGAGAGGAGTTCGACGCCGCGCTCGAAACTCGGCACGTCCCGGGCGACGTAACACGGCCTATCGGTGCCGATGAGTTCCTCGAACGCGTCGGAGAAACCGTACTTCGTCTCCGGATGCGCGGCGATGGCTCGGGCGATGTGCGGCCGTCCCAACCCCTCGCGCGATTCGAGGTCGAGGGAAATCCCGAGACGGTCCTCGACGCAATCGATGATGGCTTGGCCGCGCTGTTTTCGGTCGGCCTGCAGACGCTCCAACTCGTCGGCGAGTTCCGGCGTCGGATAGACGCCGTAGCCGAGCAGGTCGAGGTGTTGTCCGTCCGGCGCTTCGACTCGGAGTTCGATGCCGTGGACGACCGTGATGCCGTCCACGACGGAGACCGGCGTCGGCAGGTCGGGGTGGAGTCTATCGTGGTCGGTGATTGCGACGACCGAGACGCCCGCCGACCGGGCGGCCGACGGAACCTCGGATAATTCCATCGCGCCGTCGGAGTTGGTCGTGTGGACGTGAAGGTCCGCGAAAACGCTCATACTCCCTGTCGGGTGGCTCCGACGAAGGTGTTTGTGGTTCGATCACCGTCTTCAACCCACCGTCTCCCACGACAAAAACTCGAGACGCTCCGAGTTTATACTGATTGTACATCCTTATATTCTCCTATGACCCTTGCCGACAAAGTTTATAATGAACTTTACTGTATGACTTCTCGTAATGACGCTGAAACAGGCAAGCCAACTGCTCGACTCACACCAGTATCCGACCGACACGGAGCGGTTGATCGCGTCCCACGGCGACTACACTATCGACCTCCCCAACGGCACCGAAACGCTCGAAGAGGTGTTCAACCGCGTCGGGAACGAGACGTACGAATCGTCGCAGCAGGCACAAGAAGCGATGTACAACGGTCTGAGTAGCAAAGCGATTGGCCGCCGCCACTACAGCGACCGCGACCCCACGACGATGGGGACGTTCGGACCCGACCAGATCTCCTTCTAACCTGTCAGACCCATTCGAGGGAACGATTCAGCGAGAGCGGAACCGACCCTTTTTCGTAGGCCTCGATGTTCCCGGACGGTCGAGCGCGGAGGACGACCGCCGGTCGGTGGCGAACGCCGGGTTGTTCGCCGACGACGGCGGCCCACTCGTCGTCCCGGAAACCGGTGCAATCGACGAACAACACCGCACCGCCGCCGTGTTCGCTCAACTGCCCGTTCGTCTTCGTTTCGGCCGTCTCGCGCACCGCCGCGACGGGCGTATCGGCGGCCCGCCGCGTGGGGGGACGCGGACGAGTCACTTCGACCAACGAGGACTGGTCGCCGTTCGGCGGGTCGGCGCGGAAGTCGAGCGAGTGGCCGGTCGTCACTTCGATTTCGGGTTCTACGTCGTATCCGGCGTCGGTCAACACCTTCGCCACGGTGAACTCGCTCATCGTGGAACTCATTCGGTTCTCGTCGAAGTACTCGCTCGTCCCGAGTTTCGAGGCCATCGTGTACCGATAGTCGTCCAACGCGCCGGTGCTGAGGAACCGTTCGTAAAACGAGAGCGCCTCGTCGCGCGTCGCGTCGGGGAATCCCGCCGCGTACTTGCGGAAGAACGCCCGCGAGGTCTCCCGTCCGTCCTTCGAGAAGAAGACGGGAAGGAAGAACCACGAGAGGTAATCGTACTCGGCCAGCCACGGCGACTCGACGGCCAAATCGGCGAGGAGTTCGCGTTGGCTCCATCGCGCGATGGGGTACGGAACCTCGTCGAAGGTGTGTTTGTTCGTTCGCCACAGCGCGGGCGGCGTCTCGGTGTTCCCGAGCCAATAGGCGAGGTCGTCGTTCCAGACGAACAGCGCCACGTCGCCGTTGTCCATCTCGAAGCGTCGCGCCTCGAAGCCGTTTGGTTCGACGTAATGGGGCGTCGTCGAACGCGCCCCGAGGTTCGAGTCGAGGTGCGAATACAACTCCGTCGTTATGCGGTCGTCGTCCCACCGCTCCGTAGAGCGGCGAAAGCGGAGCGGGCTTGCCACGTCGATACCTAGTAACCGAGAATGTTTACGTGTTGTGCACCTCGTGGGATTCTCCCGCCTCCCTTTTCCGTCGTTTTCGCCGTCGTCCCGTTCGGTCCATTTTTCCTGATTCCCCCTTCTGTCTGACGATGTTCCATCGTGAAGGTATAATGTGATTATCCGTTACATTAATAACTGACCCTCGCCAAGTATGAGTGTGGTTGTCATGTCAATGGGTGCCTATGACGAAGAAGAACACGAGCGTCGTGAGCGGAAGAACAGTACCGTCGATGCGGCTTTCGACGACGAACGGTCGCAGTATCACGGGACTGTCGAGTACGACTCCGGCGATTCGGCCGAAGACCTTCTCAAGCAGTTCGAGAAGATGAAGTCCGAGTAGTACGTTCCTTCTTCGCGCTTCGTTCACCAACCGGGAGGCGATGGTGCACCGGCTCCCGTTTCGATTCGCTCCGCGACCGACGGGTCCGGGACTCCGGTCTTTGTTTGCGACATCGCTTCCCACGCACGAATCGACCGACCGACCCACGAGTCGGTCTCGCGCGCCGTCGCCAACACCGTTTCGTACGTTTCACGGTCGGTGCTCGTCGTTCCGGGTCGATTAGCCGCGGCAGTGGCGACGAACCGTGCGCGGTCCTCGTCGGTTAACTCGCCCGCACGCATGCGTTCGGCGACTTCCTCCAGTTCGTCGGGGTCGGGATGGACGAAGACTTTTTCGCCGACGGCTTGGGGTCCGAGCAGGAGTCCCGAGAGCGCGTCCGGCGCTTCGTCGTCCACCAGTCGGTCTCCGTCGAACGCCGCCTCGACCCGTTCACACTCCGTCTCCTGTCCCAACTTCAGGTTGTGACCGGGGTACTCCGCACACTCCAGCGGATACAGGTCGTCCCCGTGAATCCGGCACTGGAGCGTTTTCGGGTCGAGAAACGCACAGGCCGGGAGCCATTTCGGTTCCTCTCTGTCGAACGGCTCGACCGGTTTGGTCGGTTTTCGAAGGCCGATGAAGAACGCGGGTTTTCCCTCGATGGCGGCCAGTTTCACGTCGCCGACGTCCCTCCCCGAATCGTCCTGCCAGAGCCGCGGCGTCAGCGCGTCGGCGAGTCCCGCTTCGACGAACGCCATCACTTCCTCGCGCATGAGCGGGACGAAGTTGTGGGCGTCGTCCAACGGCTTTCGTGCGCTGCGCCGTTCGTGGTCCTCGGTTTCGGGTGCGATGTCGCGCCAATCGATGCAACAGCCCGCACATCCCTCACAGTTCACCTCCATACCGACCGAAGTACGGTAGTCGTTCGCATAAACGGTCGGGTGGAACTATCCCGTCATAGAGCCATTCGTACGTATGGACGACGATACCGACGTGCGCGTCTGGCTGGTCGAACGGACGTATTCGGACGACGAACAGAACCTCATCATCCTCGTCTACGCGACCCTCGACGGGTCGCGCTACTTCCGGAAGGAGCGTGCACTCACGAGTTTCACCGGTGCCGCGCGGGAAACGACCGCCGCACTCGACGTGTCGCCGAATCAACTCGGGACGGTCGATGACCCGGAGACGCGCGAGCGATACGCGACTGAAGCCGAACGTATGGCGGACGAATACGACCCCGCGGAGTCCGTGTGAACTATTGTGTTACGGACGGATATTTTCTACAAATATCTAAATATATGAGGGCGTAGAAGATTAAATACTAAGACAAAACAGAATAATTTATAACTTACTAGCTGTATTTTCGAAGCGATGCGAAGACGAACGTTCATGTCAGCGCTCGCGGCGGCAACCGCAACGGGACCGATCACGACAACCCTCAGCTCCGAAGTACGCGCCGCTTCGGGCGAGATTTCACCCCTCGTCTGTCACTCGACGTCGAGTTTCCTCGACGCCAGCGGCGGCGAGTTGACCGACAGTTCCATTATCGCGGTGTGGGCGGAGGACACCGCCACGAATCACGACGCCGATTCGAACGGCGACGCGACCCTTTACAGCAGCGGAACGTCCATTCCGCTGGTCGTCTCCGATTCGAACGTCGTCGCGTTCGGTTCGATGTTGGTCGAGGACGGCACGAACTGGCAACAGGGCAACGAGGAGTTCGTCCTCAACGCGTGGGACGCCGAACTCGGCGGGTCCGGCACCGTCCTCTTCGACGAGGGCCACGGCCAGTACTACGACCTCGCGTCGTTCTCCAAGTTCGAGAGCTACGCCGAGAACAACGGCTACACGGTCACGGCCACCTCGAACCTCTCGGCCGACCTCTCAAGCGCGGACGCGGCGGTCATCACCTCGCCGAGCACCGCGTTCTCCAGTTCGGAACTCGACGACCTCGCCACCTTCGTCGCGGGCGGCGGTACGCTGTTCGTCCACGACCAATCCGACTACGGCGACCACGACGCCACGGCCAACCTGAACGACTTCGCCAGCTCTCTTGGCCTCTCATTCAGGTTCAACGACGACGAGGTGCTCGACACCACGAACAACGGCGGCGCGGATTACAAACCGCTCACCGGCCAGTTCAACACCGCGTTCGACTACTTCACCGACCGCGACGGGTTGGGACTGGACAAGAACAAGACCTACACCGTCGACGTCACCAAAGTCTCGGACGGCGACACGGTGACGGTGCAGTTCGCGGACGGTTCGACCGAGAGCATCCGAATCCTCGGCATCGACACGCCCGAGAAGGCGTCGAACAGCTCCGCCGAGCGGATTCAGGAGTGGGAGGGCATCGAATCGATGACCTACCTCCAGACGTGGGGGTCGAACGCGACCGACTTCGGCAAGAGCGAACTGGGCGGCGCGACCGTCGAACTCTCGTTCGACCAGAACGAACCGCTTCGAGACACTTACGGCCGCGTGCTCGGTTACATCCACTACGACGCCACGGGTGACGGCACCCGCGACGACTTCTACAACCTCCGCGCCGTCGAAACCGGTAACGCCCGCGTGTACGGTTCCGGCTCCTCGTACCACGACGACATCTGGCGCGCGGAAGACACCGCACGGTCGAACGGCACGGGCCTCTGGGCGCAGAGCGACCCCGACGCCTCCTCGGAAATTCGCAACCGCGCTGTGGACGACCTGTTTCTCCCGCAAGCCGCCAGCGTCAAGACCGCCTCCGGCGGCGTGAGCGATTCCCGCGTCCCGATTTACGCGGAGAGCACCGCTACCCAGTCCGGTGGCTACACCTACAGCGGCGACATCCCGCTCGCGGCTGTGGACGAATCCGCCAACGTTGCCGTGGTCGGCAGTCCGCTCATCGACGAGAACTACGAGAGCTCCGAAGGCTTCGCCGTCGATACGTCGGACTACGAGAATTTCGTCTTCCTCACGAACCTCATCGATTACGTGAGCGACCGAAGCGGTGATATTCTCATCGACGGCGGTCACGGGCAGTTCGACTCGAGCTACGCCGTCTCCAACGACGACGCGGCGTACTACCAGCGCTACCTCGAAGGCGTGGACCTCTCGTTCGACCAGGCGAACGACCTCGACACGTTCGACCTCTCGCGCTGGCGGGCCATCATCGTCACCACGCCAGCCAACGCGTTCACGCAAGCAGAAATCGACGCGCTCACCTCGTTCGTCGCGGACGGCGGCGCGGTCGTCCTCGTCGGCGCTGGCACGGCACCGTCGGGTGCGCGAACCAACCTGAACGACCTCGCGTCCGCGCTCGGAACCGACCTCCGAATCAACGGCGACCACGTGACCGACGGCACGAACAACGTCAACGGCGATTCGGGCATCCCGACGACGACGGTTTTCGACACTTCCTTCCCGCTGTTCGACGCCTACGACGGCTCGATCGGCGGCGGCGACGGCGGTAGCGGCAGCGGCGACCTCTCCATCGCTCAAATCCACGAGGACGCGACGGGCAACGACAACGACAACCTCAACGACGAGTACGTCGTCTTCGAGAATCCCGGAACCGGTTCCATCGACCTCTCGGGGTGGACCGTCGAGGACGAAGCCGCCCACACCTACGCCTTCCCGAGCGGCTTCACGCTCGACGCGGGCGCGCAGGTGACGCTCCACACCGGAACCGGTTCGGACACGAGTTCCGACCTCTACTGGGGCAACACCGGTACCGCGATCTGGAATAACGGCGGCGACACGGTGTCCGTCTACGACGACAGCGATGCGCTCTACACGAGCGAGTCGTACTGAACCGCGCGGGACGGACGACGCGGACGACACCGCTCTTCGCGGCTTTTTCGATTTACAGCGTCTCCGATCGATCACACTGATTTCGAAGAGAACAGCCGTCTACGGACGGAAATAATGTGCGTCCCGAGTCCTGGAGTATATTGGATAGTGCTATACGAAATGGGCCACTTCGCCCGATAGTCGATACCGCTTCGAAACGGCGTACGGGTCGGAGACCCGTGTTACTCCTCGTTTCGGTCAGACGCGACCGTCACGTCGAACGCCGCCGGGTCGGCGTCCGCGACGGCGGGGAGGTGCCGGACCCGCGGTCGTAGAAGTACGTACAGTCCCGTGAATCCGAACCCGAACGCGGCGAGTCCCATCGTCGTCGTCGTTCCCAGCACCTCGGCGACGACGCCGCCGACGAGCGACCCGAGCGGTAGCGTGGCCCCCGAGGCGGTTCCCTTGATGGATGACACGCGGGCGAGGCGGTCGCTCGGAAACACGGTCTGGTTCAGCGTCGCCGTGAGGACGCTGCTGATGCCCGCGGGAACCCACGCGAGGCCGAAGAGGACGACGGTGAACGCCGTCTTCGGCGCGTACACCGCGGCGAACCAGCAGCACGCGGCCACCGAGTTGCCGACGAGCAACAACCGGCCGTACGAAACGCGTTCGAGATAAGGCGCGAGGAGCGAGCCGACCAGTCGGCCGATGCCGAGCGCACCGAGCAGCAGGCCATAGACGGCGGGGCCGCCGAGCGCGTCGCCGAAGGCCGGGAGAATCGCGAGCGTCACGCCGGTCGCCAAGTTGGCCACCGCCGTGGTGAGTATCAGTTCGACGAAGACGGTTCCGCGTAGCACGTCCGCTCCGTCCCGTAGGTCGGCGACGTACGAGTCGAGTATCGACTCGTCGGCTCGCTCCCCTTTGTCGTCCCTCTCGCCGACCTTCGGGACGGCGATACCGGCGAACAACAGTCCCGCGACGGCGAACGTGGCCGAGTCGAACAGGAACAGCGTCGTCGCGCCGAAGACGGCGATGAACGCGCCGCCGAGCGCGTCGAACACCATGTCGAGTCCGAGCGTGACGGTTGCGAGGGCGGAGTTCGCCCGCGATAGCCGCGAATCGGCCACGATGCGAGGGACGAGCGTCGTCTGCACCGGTGCCATCAACAGCGTCGCCAGCGTCAGTATCGGGACCACCGCGAGCAGGACGCCGACGCTCATCCACCCCGTCGCCGCGGCGAGCGGGAGTACGAGAACGACGACGCCTTGGAGGACCTGTGTCCCCACGAGCACCGGTTTGAGCGGGAGTCTGTCCACGACCGGTCCGGCGAGTATCTGTAAGAGCCACGGGAGCAACAACAGCGAGTTGGCGATTCCCGTGAGGACCGTCGAGCCGCTGAGGTCGAAGACGAGCCACAGGACGGCGACGGTGTAGAGGCTGTCCCCGGCGTTCGTCACGAACTCCCCGGCGAAGAACCGCCGGAAGTCGCGGTTTCGCCACAGCGATGGCGCGGTCTCGTCCGCGTCGGTCGCGGTCCCGTCCGCATCGGTCACGGTCATTCACGGCCACCCCCGGCGCTTCCGGCGGTCGTCGGCCGCGGTTCGAGCGGTCGCCACGACCGCGAGCGATGCGTCCGTCGTTCGAGAAGCGATGCGTGCACTAGTGAGCCGCGGCTGTGTGCCCGCGACTCGATGGATGTCGGCATATGCGTGTGTGTTCGGTCGAGAAAGTGCGGCTACGGAATGTAGCGGAACGAAACCCGAGTGCTGCGGCTATCGGGCCCCGCTCCTGGGCGTGAGCGCGAGGGGTTCGAACACCGGACGATACGCGTGCCGGCAGGTCATAGAACGGTTCGTACGGAACGTGTGTCGTATGATATATATATTTGATGGCGCTATGATATGTGGTCGCAAACCGCTAGCCGCCCGTCCGGTGGGAATCCTCCTCGACCGACCGCTCCCGCGAACGCGCCGAACGTTCTTTGCCCGTGACCCACCAATTCTTACCGATGAGCACCGAGAAGTGCGACGGTTGTGGGGCGGACGTGCCAATCGCGGGCGGTATCGCCAACCTCTGGAGTTCGAACCCGCAAACGACGGGCGGAATGATGCTGGAGTTCGAGGACGGGAGCGAGCATTTCCTCTGCTACGCCTGCATCGAGGAGTTACCGGACCATCCGTCGGCGGCGGACGTGGCGACGCTCGAACGGAGCGACTAACCGGCCGTTCTCCCGTCGGTTCGGGCGTTTCGACGTTAATCGTACCTCCGTCGTTCGCTGTACCATCCGCCGAAAAACCCACAGGTTTTACGCGTTCGCCGTCGTTGTCACGGATAGTGAATCCCGAGCGGATTTTCGACGAGTTCCCCGCACCTTCCTTCCGTGGCAACCAGCGGGAGGCGCTATCGGACATTCGGGAAGCGTTCGAAGGGGACAACGACGTGGTGTTGGTTCGCGCACCGACGGGGAGCGGTAAGTCCCTGCTCGCTCGGGCGATTGCGGGGTGTGCCCGCCAGGTGGACGAAGCCGCCCCGACCGATTCGACGGGGGCGTACTACACCACGCCGCAGGTATCCCAGTTGGACGACGTGGCCGAGGACGCCCTGCTGGACGACCTCAAGATAATCCGCGGGAAGCGAAACTACTCCTGTATCCTGCCGGGCGAGCACGATACCCCCGTGAACCGAGCACCTTGTGCCCGCGAGAAGGGCTACGATTGCTCGGTCAGACACCGGTGTCCGTACTTCTCCGACCGCGCCATCGCCAGCAACCGCGAAATCGCGGCGATGACCCTGGCGTACTTCATGCGAACCGCCGGGTCGGAGGTGTTCCGCAAGCGCGACATGGTGGTCATCGACGAGGCTCACGGACTCGCCGAGTGGGCCGAGATGTACGCGGCCATCGACCTGAATCCGCGCACGGTACCCATCTGGGACGACCTGAAGATCCCCGAGATAACCGGACTCGACAGGGCGGTCGACTACGCGGACCGACTCGTCGGCACCTGCAAGCGACGGAAGGACGACCTCATCGCGCAACCGGAACTCACGGCCGCCGAGGTCGCCCGGCGGGACCGGTTCCAGGAACTCATCTCCGAGTTGGACTGGTTCGTGGACGACTACCGCGACCCGGACAGCGCGACGGAGTGGGTGGTGGACCAACCGGACGGCGCGGGCGGGCCGATAACCATCAAGCCGATGAACCCCGAGCGCTACCTCGCCCACACCGTCTGGGAACGCGGGAACAAATTCGCGCTCCTCTCGGCAACGATTTTGAACAAGGAGGCGTTCTGTCGGCAGGTCGGCCTCGACCCCGAACGCGTCGCCCTCGTGGACGTCGGCCACACCTTCCCGGTCGAAAACCGGCCGCTGTACGACGTGACGCAGGGGAAGATGACCTACGAGCACCGCGAGGAAACCCTGCCGAAAATCGCGCGGACGGTCGTCAGAATCATGCAGGAACACCCGGACGAAAAGGGTATCGTCCACGCCCACTCCTACCACATCCAGAAAAAGCTCGCCGAGCAACTGGAGGCGTTCGGCGTCGGCGGTCGGGTGCGCGCCCACGGCCGCGATTCGCGTGACGCCGACCTCGATTCGTGGAAGGCGACCGACGACCCGGACGTGTTCCTCTCGGTCAAGATGGAGGAAGCGCTCGACTTGAAGGGCGACCTCGCGCGCTGGCAGGTGCTCTGTAAGGCTCCGTTCTTGAACACGAGCGACTCGCGGGTCGCCCACCGACTCGAACACGGGCAGTGGGCGTGGTACTACCGCGCCGCGCTCCGAACCGTCATTCAGGCCTGCGGGCGGGTGATTCGCGCCCCGGACGATTACGGCGCGACCTATCTCGCGGATTCCAGCCTCCTGCAACTGTTCGACCGCGCTCGCACCGATATGCCCGACTGGTTCGCCGAGCAGGTGGACCGCATGGCGCACCCCGACCTGCCGGAGTTCGACCCGCGTTCGGCGGGCGGTTCCGGCGGCAGCATCGGCCACGGTAGCACCCGTCAGTTCGGTGGTAACGTCGGCGACAACGGCGGCGACAACGGCGGACGCAACGATTCGTCCGGCGGAACCGAGGCGGACGATTCCGATTCCGGGTCGAACTCGCGACGGAATTCACGCTCGCGGCGCTCCCGGAAGAAGAGTCCCATGGCGGACGTGTGGGACACGGAATGATCTCCGCGAAGTCCACCGAACGGCTATATGAGCGTGACGGCGTAAGCGACGCCCGAACTCAGCATCAGCAGGACGAAGAACAGCGAAATCCACTTTTGTCTGTCCATACGTGACCGAACGGTTCTCCGCTGATAGGTTTTTCCCCCGACAGTTCGACCCGCTCCGCCACGAAACTTTCTCAGTCGACCCGCGCATCGACGACGACGTGCCACACGCCCTCGCTGTGGCTCTTGACGCGGCGCGTATCCAGAATCTCCACGTCCCGTCCGTGCTCGTGGGCCGCCGATTCCAGCCGCGAAACCGGACGCTCCCACAGCCGATTTTCGGGCGTCGTCTCGTGCATGTGGACGACGCCGCCGGGTTCGAGGGCGGTCAGGGCCGTATCGAGGTACTCGTGCGCGTCGTAGTAGCCCATGACGACGCGTTCGGCGCGCACGTCCGTCATCTCCCGGCAGTCGGCGCGGTAGGCGTCGATGCGGTCGGGAACGTCGTTCAGCATTGCGTTCTCCACGAGGAACTTGAACGACGCCGGGTTGCGCTCGATCGCGGTCACGTTCGCCCCGGCGCGGGCCATCGGGAGCGTGAAGTAGCCGATTCCGGCGAACATGTCGAAGACGCGTTCGTCCGGCGAAACGACATCTCCCATCCGGGAGCGCTCGCGCTGGTTTCCGGGGGCGAACATCACCTCCCGGAGGTCGAGGGCGTACTTCGTCCCGTGCTCCGTGTGGACGGTTTCCGTGTCGCCGGACCCCGCGACGACGCTCACGTCGGGTTCCCGGTGCTCGCCGGAGATTCCGCCGCGGGAAAGGACGGTTTCGGCTTCGCCGTGGAGGGCGAGCAGTTCCTCGCCGACCTCCTCGGGTCGCGGACAGTTGCCGAACTGGACGAGAATCACGCTCCCGACGACGGCCCACGACTTCGGTGCGCGGTCGATGTCGTCGTCCGACCACCCGCGCTCCCGAAGCAGGGAGTCGAGGTCGGTGTGTCGAATCTCCGGGTCGGATTGTTCGAGTATTCCCTCGAACCGCGTTTCGGTCGGCCGTGCTGTCACGGGCAGTTCGACCAGTTCGTCGTCGTGTTCGCTGACTCTTCTGGAGTCGTCGTAGACGCCTTCCGCCTCCAGTTCCGCGATGGTCGCTTCGGCCCGCTGTTTCGCCACCAGGACGGCGAGGTTACGCATCCGGGACCACGTACAGCCCGTTTCGACTCTTGAAGACGGGGACCGTCTCCGCGTCCTCGTCCATGTACGACGGCTTGGAAATCGTCTTCGTCTGGTAGGTTTCCGGGTCGAGCACCTGCACCGCGCGCTCGTCCGTCACCGCGACGAGCGTTGTCTCCTCGGCGTCGCCGATGGTGCCCAACTTGCGCGCGTCCGAGGCGTCCTCGTCTCCGAACTGCGCCTCGTACTCCTCGCCGGTCGTGATTCGTTTTCCTTTCAGGTTTCCGCGCACGCTCCGAACGAGCACCGGCCCGTCGTCGTCCGGGCTGATGATGTCGCCGGGCGTGAACGGCGGCAGGCGGACGGAGTAGGTGACGCGATACACCTCGTTGCCGTCCTCGTCCTCCGTGACGAGGGTTTCCGAGTCGGTGAAGCTCCCGCCGAACTCCTCGACCAGTTTGTTCGAAATCTTCTTGCCGATGTTGTTGGTCGAGACCTTGATGTTCAGGCCGTCGGGCGTCGCGTCCATGTCGGTGACGAAGGCGTTTCTGTCGCCCGTCGCCTCCATGTCCGCGACGATTTCGTTGGCGATTTCGCGGGCGCGCTTCTCCTCTTCCGGCGTCGGCGTCCGGTCCACGCCGCGTACTTGCACGATGCTCGCGTAGTAGTCGCCCGCGATTCGTCCACACCGGGTACACGTCTGGCGGGCGATCATCACGGGGACCATGATCTCCTCCTCGACCAGCGTGTCGCGGACGACGCCGGAGAAGTAACAGTGCATCCGAATCGTGTTCGGGTCTATCTGTTCGGGTTCCACCTGCCACGACACGTCGCGGGCATCGACGTGGACCGCGAGCGCTTCGCTCACCTCCTCGATGGCGATGTCGGTGTAGTCCCGCGCGCCCACGTCCACCCAGCGTCGGCCGCGGTAGACGGCACCGCACTGTGCACACACCCGGACTTCGATTCGCTCCGGGGCGTCCACGAGGTCGAATCGGTCGAAATAACACGCGTCACAGAGCTTTCGCTCGCGTGGAGAGGCGGAGGTCGGATAGTCCCGTTCCGTGATATCGACCTCGATGGGGTCGCCACAGTTCGGGCAGAATTCGCCAGAATCGGTCATTGACGGTTCTATGTCGTTCGCGCTTTTAAGCCTGTAGAAGGCTCACGACAGGACGAACTCGTCATCGTCCACGGCATCGCGCCACGAGTGGGTCGGCTCCCAACCGAGCATCGACTCGGCTTTCGCGGTCGAGAAGGCCGAGTCGGTTCCGGCGATGTCACACCGTTCCGGGACTCCGCCGAAGAACTCGACGAGGGCGTCTTCGATGGGTTCGTCGAGGTAGTTGTCGGCCGCCGAGACGATGAAGGGTTCGTGACCATCGAAGTCCGCCGTGATGGCGCGTTCGATGGCCGTCACGACGTCCCGAACGTCCACGTAGGACCAGAAGTTCCCCGCGCCCGTTGCGAGGTTGTCGCGCGCGTCGAGACAGTCGTACTCGTCGGGAAACTGCACCCACGACCCGCGCATCGACGCGACCGGAACGTCGTATCGACGGGCGACCATGCCTCCGATTTGTTCGCCGACGACTTTCGAGGTCCCGTACGGGTCTTCGGGTCGAAGCGGGTGTTCCTCGTCCAGCGGTAAGTACTCGGGGAGGGTCGGTTCGCCCGCGAGTTGGAAGCCGTAGGCGCTCTCGTTCGACGCCCACGCGATTCGGGCGTTCGTTCGCCCCGCCGCGGTGAACACGTTGTAGGCCCCGACGACGTTGTTTTCGAAGATGCGCATCCCCGCGTGGCGCTCCGGCGACGGCAGCGTCGCCCAGTGAACGACCGCATCGGGATTCTCCGTCGAAATCGCCTCCGCGGTTTCGACCTGATCGGTCAAATCCGCCGCACGAAACGAGAGCTCCCGATATCCTCCGAGTTCCCAGTTCGACCGAGAAAGACCGAGACAAGTGACGTCCCATCCTCGTTCGGCGAGGTGTTTGGCGAGCCATCGGCCAGAACGGTTGAGACTACCGGCTAAGACGACCGTACCGGTCATCGAGATACCCTCGCCGGTTCAAACGAGAACATACGCCCCTTATTCCGCCTCCGGGGGTAAGCGTTCCGGCCTCAGCGAAACTGAAATTTTAACTTTCGTTATGGTTCTATCGGTCGGAGAAAACTCCCTCTTCCCCGATTGCTACATATCCGCACACGACGACGAATCTTTAAACGGTCGGAATGCCTAGACTGAAGCATGAAATGGAAGGCAGATTGGGGACTTCGAGCCCGGATGGGTCTCACGATGTTCCTCCTGTTCGCGCTGTACATCGTGTTCATCGGAGCGCTGACTACGGTCTTCAGTGGTAGTCGGTTCGCCCCTATGTTACTCATCGGCGTCGTTGTATTCGGAATCAGCCAGCTCTTCTTCAGCGATAAACTGGCGCTGTGGAGCATGGGTGCCCACGAAGTGAGCGAAGACGAGCGGCCGGACCTCCACGCGACTATCAGTCGGCTCTGCCAGCAGGCTGACCTGCCGAAGCCGAAGGTGGCCGTCGCCGACACGCGCGTCCCGAACGCCTTTGCGACCGGACGGTCCCAGAAGAACTCCGCCGTCTGCGTGACGACGGGACTGCTCCAGACGCTGAATCAGGAGGAGCTAGAGGGCGTGCTGGCCCACGAACTCGCCCACGTCAAGAACCGGGACGTGATGGTGATGACCATCGCGTCGTTCCTCTCGACCATCGCGTTCATGATTGTTCGCTGGGGCTGGCTGTTCGGCGGCGGCCGCAACAGTCGGGACGGGAATCAGGTTCCCGTCTTCGTCGCCATCCTCGCGTCGCTCGTGGTGTGGATTATCAGCTACTTCCTCATCCGCGCGCTCTCGCGCTACCGCGAGTTCGCCGCCGACCGCGGCGGGGCGACGATTACGGGCAAGCCGTCCGCGCTCGCGTCCGCCCTGCTGACCATCGACGGCGGGATGGACCGGGTGCCACAGGAGGACCTGCGCGAGACGTCGGAGATGAACGCGTTCTTCATCATCCCCGCAAAAGCAGGCTTCATCAGCAAGCTGTTCAGCACGCACCCGAGCACCGAGGCGCGGGTCGAGCGACTCCGCGATATGGAACGCGAGATGGAGTCCTACTGACGCTACGGCGTCTTGATGTAGACGTATCCCTCTTTGGCCTGTAGTTTCGTGAGTTCACCGACGCCCGCGGGGACGACTTCGACCCCTTCGAGGAGGTCCTCTTTCGCGTAGTTGAGTTTCTCCATGCTGTTGTGACACGCCTTGAACTTCACGCCCTTCCTTGCGAGCGATTCCACTGTCTCGGCTTGGGTGGAGTCGGCCGAGAGGAGTTTGACGCCCACGCCGTTGGCGACGAGCGCGATGGTCTCCGTGTCCGTCGAATCGTCGTTCAACAGGTTGGCGACGTTCGCCACTGCGTGTTTCTGGTGGTCGTCCCCTTCGCTGAAGTGGAATACTGAACTCATTGTGATGTCGTTGGAAGCGTCTTCCGTGGTTCCGTCGTCCGTCTCGGTCGTCGTCTCTGTCGTCTCGGTTTCCGTCGTGGAGGCGTCGGCACCTTCGGCGTCGCTCGGGGCGCTCGAACACCCCGCGAGCGCGACGGCGGTGCCAGCACCTGCCAGTTCGAGAAACCGGCGTCGGGAATGCGTTCCCATCGGTTTCACGGACGGTCTCGATACTCTTTATTAACTGCCACATAAGTATCGCCTCCCTTTTTCCGCACCGACTTCGTACACCTCGATATGGGATTATTCGACGGTATCCGTGAGGTGCTCGGCATCCGCGCTGAGACGGACGCGGGACGCGAGGCCGACCCCGAAGACCTCTTCGGGATGAGCACGGCCTACGTCACGATGGAAGCCGACCTCGGCTACGAATCGGTCGGGCAGGCGGCGCTCTGTTTCTCGGAAGTCGATAGCACCGACTTTCAGGATGCGGTGGACGAAGTGCACGCCATCCTCGAAGCCGGAAAGGAGGAGACCGGAACCGAGGCGACCGCGCACGTGGACAATCACGGTTACTCGTGGTTCGTTCTCGAAGACGACGACCCTGAAGACCTCGTGACGAGCCTTCACTTCGCGGCGGACACGTTCGTTGAGGAGGGCTACGGGTCGCGTCTCCTCGCCGCTATTTTCGGCTTCCAGCGGGACGGCAACTACGTCTACTGGGTGTACTCCTTCCGCCGCGGGGCCTACTATCCTTTCGCGCCGAAGCGCGGCCACGAGCGCGACTCGGCGGCCGAGTTCAAACTCCGGAGCAACATGGACGGTGAACTCGAAATCGAGTCCGACGAACAGTACTGGTATCCGCTCTGGCCGGACCACGCGAGCAAGCATCCGTGGGAATAACCCTCACGCGACTTCCTTTTCGTATCTAAAGGCTTCCCTTCCGATTCGGATACCCTGACACCGGTCGTCAGTTTCACTTTCACCCCGCTGTTAACGGGGGTTTATATGATGACGGGAACAAGGCAGGAGTACAATGGCAGACGTAGACCTCGAAGCACTCCCCGGCGTTGGTCCAGCGACAGCAGAAAAACTCCGTGACGCGGGATTCGATTCCTATCAGAGCCTCGCGGTTGCGAGTCCCGGCGAACTCAGCAACACCGCCGACGTCGGCGAGAGCACGTCCGCCGACATCATTCAGGCCGCCCGAAAGGAGGCCGACATCGGCGGATTCGAAACCGGTTCGCAGGTGCTCGAACGACGCGAGCGAATCGGCAAGCTCAGCTGGCAGATAGACGAGGTGGACGAGTTGCTCGGCGGCGGCGTCGAGACCCAATCCATCACCGAAGTGTACGGCGAGTTCGGTGCGGGGAAATCCCAGATCACCCACCAGCTTTCGGTGAACGTCCAACTGCCGCCCGAACAGGGCGGTCTCCACGGCAGCGTCATCTTCATCGACTCTGAAGACACGTTCCGCCCCGAACGTATCGACGACATGGTTCGGGGTCTGCCGGACGAGGCCATTCAGGCCACCATGGACGACCGCGAAATCGACGGGTCGCCGGACGACGAGGAAGCGATGGAGGAACTCGTCGCCGACATCCTCGACAAAATCCACGTCGCAAAGGCGTTCAACTCCAACCACCAGATGCTCCTCGCGGAGAAGGCACAGGAACTCGCGGGCGAACACGAGGACAGCGACTGGCCCGTCCGACTGGTCTGTATCGACAGCCTTACCGCCCACTTCCGCGCCGAATACGTCGGTCGTGGACAGCTCGCTACCCGCCAGCAGAAACTCAACAAACACCTCCACGACATCGACAAGGTGGGCAACCTGTACAACACCGCCGTCGTCGTGACGAATCAGGTTTCGTCCAACCCCGACTCGTTCTTCGGCGACCCGACCCAGCCCATCGGTGGCAACATCCTCGGCCACAAATCGACGTTCCGGATGTACCTCCGAAAATCGAAGGGCGACAAGCGTATCGTCCGACTCGTCGACGCGCCGAACCTCGCGGACGGCGAGGCCGTCATGCGCGTGCAGGACGGCGGTCTGAAGCCGGAATAACCGTCCGATTATTTTGAGCTTTTCTCGCACAATCGACTATCCGAAGAGCGGTTGAAATCATCGAGCAGCGTTCGATGATATCGGCTGCCCCCGAGTATATCCGTCTTCACCGTTCCTCTCTGGTTCATTTCGATCTGTCCTCGTATTATCCGTGAACATGTCTTCGAATCTAGTTCTCACGATTTTGGAATAGCATCACAATATTATGCCTGTGCGTCGCGTCTCTTCAGGTGTGGTGAGCACATGAACGGCTATGCAATCGTCCTCGCGTCCGAGGACATAGAAAAAATTCAGGCGGCGAGCATGATCGGGTCCATCGCCGCGGCGTCCGACATTCCGGTCGAGGTTTTCGTAACGATGAACGCGCTCAACGCGTTCGAGACGGAGACCGTCGAACGGAATGACTTCAAAGGCGGCCGCGTCGCCGAGGCGATGATGAGCGCTTCGGACGTTCAGGTTCCCCTGTTCACCGACCAACTCGAACAGGCGAAGGACCTCGGTCCGATGACGGTGTACGCCTGCACGATGGCGATGGACCTGCTCGGAAACACGCTCGACGACTACGTGGACGTCTTCGACGCCGAACTCGGCGTCGCCGGATTCCTCGAACGAGCACAGGACAAGAACGTCATATTCGTCTAAACTGGTGATTACAATGAGCGAAACAGAAATCGAACCCGACGTAACGATCGACGCGCGCGGTGCGACCTGCCCCGGCCCCCTGATGGACCTCATCGGGAAGATAAAGAGCGTGGACTCGGGCACCGTCGTCGAACTACAAACGGAAGACAGCGGCTCGAAAAAGGACGTCCCGGAGTGGGTGGACAAGGCCGGACACGAACACCTCGATACCGTCGACCACGACGGCTACTGGAGCCTCTACGTGAAGAAAGCATGAAACGAATCGCAATCGTCGGTGGCGGGACCGGCGGGACGGTCCTCGCTAATCGACTCGCCGACGAACTCGGGCCGGAGATAGACGCGGGCGACGTCGAGGTCACGCTCGTCACCGACGACCCGGACCACGTGTACAAGCCGCTCTATCTCTACGTGGCCTTCGGCAAACGGGAGGTTCAGGAGGCACGCCGACCGATTTCGGAACTCCTCGACAGCCGCGTCGAACTCCGAATCAACCGGGTCGTCTCCATCGACACCGACGAGAAACGGCTCTCGTGTCAGGACGGGGGGACGACGCTCGACTACGACTATCTCGTCCTCTCGACCGGCGCGAAACTCACCCCGGAGGACGTCCCCGGTCTGAAGGAGGGCGGACACCACTTCTACGGGCCCGACGGGGCTGAGGCGTTGCGCGACGACTTGGCCGCGTTCACCGGTGGGCACCTCGTGCTCTCGGTCATCGGCGTCCCGCACATGTGCCCGGCCGCGCCGCTGGAGTTCGTCTTCATGGCCGACGACTGGCTCCGCGAACGGGGACGACGCGAGGACGTCGAAATCACGTACACGTACCCCATCGGACGCGCCCACGGACTCGAATCCATCGCCGAGTGGGCGACGCCGGAACTCGAAAAGCGGGACATCAACGTCGAGACGTTCTTCAACGCGGATGAGGTCGACCCGGAGGAGAAGGTCATTCGGACGATGGAGGGCACGGAGATGGACTACGACCTCTTGGTCGCCATTCCGCCCCACAGCGGCGACGACCTCATCAAGGAGTCCGGCCTCGGCGACGACGGCTGGGTACCGGTCGATAAGGAGACGCTCGAAGCGGACGCCGCGGCGGACGTCTACGCCATCGGCGACACCGCCGACGTGCCGACGAGCAAGGCGGGTAGCGTCGCCCACTACGAGGCGGGCGTCGTCGCCGACCGCCTCGCCAGTCGGATCCGCGGCCACACCCCGACGGCCAGATTCGACGGCAAGACGGTCTGTTTCATCGAATCGGGCATGGACGAGGCGACGTTCGTGGAGTTCGAGTACGGCCGACAGCCGACGGTCCGCGACCCGTCGAAGTTCGTCCACTGGGCGAAGCTCTCGTACAACGAGTCCTACTGGCTGACCGCACGGGGACTCCTGTGAGGTGACCGAGATGGCAGAACAGACAACGCAGGACGATGCCCGAGACGCTCTCGAATCAGCGATAGAGGAGAACCCGGAGGAAGTCGCCCGCCTGATGGAACGACTCGGGCTGGTAAACGGCGTCCTCGATGCGGTTGAGGTCGGAACGTCCGCCCTCGACGACCGGATGGTCGCGGAACTGGCCGGGACGGGAGGAACTCTCGCCGAGGCCGCGGACGGTCTCGCAACGAAGGAGACGGTGGAACTGTCCGAATCGGTCGGCGCGAACGGGGCGGAACTCACAGAAGCCCTGGAGACGCTGGTACGACTGCAGAAGAGCGGTACTCTGGACGAACTCGCCGCGCTCGCAGACCTCCTTCCGCTGGCGTCGGGCGCTCTGGACGACGAGATGATATCCACGCTCGTCGATGCCGGGAGTTCGCTCGGCGAGGTCGCGGATACGGCGTCCGACCCCGACACGGTTCGGGGCATGGAGACGGTGTTGCAGGCGGTCGGCGACGCCAGCGACGCCGAATCGCCGCCGGAGCGCGTCGGCGTTGTCGGCTTGCTCCGTGCGACTCGCGACCCGGAGGTTCAGGCGGGATTAGGCTTCGTGCTCGCCATCGCAAAGGCTCTCGGTCGGGAGACGCGGCGGGAACCGGCGAGAAAGTAGTCGATGGGTCACACCATCGACTCCATTGTGGGTAGAAAACCGTTTAGTCTTCGGTCGTCGTGCGCTCTTCGTCCTTTTCGCCCTCGTAAATCTCCGCTCCGTCTTGGACGACTTTCTCGGCCAAAACGGCGCATTTCACGCGCATCGGGCTGATTTCGACGCCCAGCATGTCGATAACGTCGTCACGGTCCATCGCCGCCACTTCGTCCAGACTCATTCCGGGGAGCTTCTGGGAGAGCATGCTGGCGCTGGCTTGGCTGATGGCACAGCCGTCGCCGCGGAACGCGACGCGCTCGATGGTTTCACCGTCGTCTTCGAGGGAGACGTCGAACTCCAGTTCGTCGCCACAGGAGGGGTTTACTCCCTCGTGGCTGAACTGGGCGTCGGCCAACTCCCCGTAGTTTCGCGGGTTCCGATAATGGTCGAGAATCTGCTGCCGGTACATGTCCGAACCCATGCTCATAGTTGAATCTGGGTAAGAGAGAGTCACCTAAAAGGATTCCGACGATTCGACCCCTGTCGCGGTCGTGAGGCCGTACTTCTCGGCGTCCAACTCGTCGGCCTTCGCGATGTCTCGGAGCAGCGGGTGCGCCACCCAACAGAACGCGATGCACAGGAACCCGAACCCGGCAGTCGCCATGACCGGTGTAATTCCGAGAGCGTCACCGCCGACGCCGCCGAGGAGGGACCCGAGCGGCATCGCGCCGACTGATACGCTCGACAGAACCGACGACACGCGGCCCATGAGTTCCTCGGGGACGACGGACTGTATCATCGCCGCGAAGATGACGTTCGTCGCGCCGACCGGAATCCACGCGAGGAAGAACAGGGCCATCGTCGCCGGAAACCAGCCGATGAGGACCGCGGCGAGCCACGTGATTCCGCTGAAGATGAACCCGCCGATGCTCAGTTTGGCGAGCGAAAACCGCTTGAGCGGCGTCGCGGCGAGCGACCCGACGAGCATCCCGCCGACCACCGTGGCGAGGAGGAAGCCGTACGCGTCCGACCCGCCGTTGGCCTGCGCGTAGGCGGGCAGCACTGCGAGGGTGCTGCCGATGGTCGCGTTGACGACGAGGCTCCCGGCGAGTATCCAGACGAGCACCGACCCGCGAACGTACTGGATGCCGTCGAGGAGTTGGCTTCGGTACGCCGCGACGGCGGCGGTGATACCCTCGGATCGAGTGGGATTCGTCTCTCCAGCCGAATTTGCGCCCGTCTTCGTCTCCCCATCTGAATCCGCGTCTGTCTCCGGTTCGGAATCGGTTTCCGCGGGCGGGATTCGAACGCCGAGGAAGACGAGCGTCGCGGCGAGGAAGGTCACGGAGTCGAGGACGTAGAGCGCGATCGCGCCGACCAGCGCGACGACGATGCCGCCGAGCGCGGTGAAGGCGAAATCGACGCCCTGGTAGGCGAACGAGAACGCCGAGTTGGCTTCCACGAGGTCCTCCTTCTCGACGACGCGCGGGAGGGCGGCCTGCTGCGCCGGGTAGACGAACTGGTTGATGAGCGAGACGACGGGCATCACGACGAGGACGACCCAGACCGAGAGCCACCCCATCACGTACGCGACGGGGACACAGAGAACGAGGATGCCCTCCGCGACTTGCGTGGCGACCAAAATCCGGCGGATTCGCCACCGGTCGACCAGCGGACCGGCGAGGAACTGGAGCGTCTGTGGCAGCATGGTGAGAAATCCGGCCAGTCCGGTGTAAAACGACGACCCGCCGAGTTGGAAGGCGAGCCACATCGCCGCGACGGCGTACGCGCTGTCCCCCGCGTTCGTTATCAACCGACCGACGAACAGCCGAGTGAAGGTCCGATTTCTGAATAGAGAACGCATGAACCGAGACAGGAGCGGCGGACGGATATATGATTCCAGAATTACATTTCTGTTGCTGAAACGACCGAAAGCAGGTTCTGTTGGGAATTTGGTCTATTCGACGCTGACGGTCAATTCTCCATCGACGCTCAGTCTGAGTTCGTCGCCGTCGAGTTCGATGACGCATTCGACCAGCAACGGGTCTTCGGAGACGATTCGGGCGTTCCCCGGACGTGGCCATTCGAGTTCCCACACGGGGTAGTCCGTGAGGTCGATACCGTGGTCGTAGTGGAACGCGACGACCGCCGGGTGCTCCAAGAGGTACGTTCCGACGTTCCCGGCGGCGTAGTCCCCGCAGCGCTCACAGAGGAATTCGATGCCCGCTTCCTGCTCGTCGGCGAAGTACTCGGACTCGGTGACGAGCGACCCGACCGTCTTCCCGGAGCAGTTCAGACACACGCCGTCGGCCATGAGCGAGAACACGTTGAGGAGCCAGCGCTCGAACGTCTGCCGTAACTCCGTCTCGTTTCTCCCCTCGAACGCCCCCGGCGGCAACCCGAACGTCGAGCGGTTCCGCTCGCACGTCTCACAGCGGACCCGAACCGTCTCCTCCTCGTACTCCGCGATGAGTTCCGTTCCGCAGTCGGGACAGTACGTATCGAGCGCGAACGTCTCGGCTTCTGCGCGCTGGGTGTACGTCCCCGAGAGAATCGCGCCCATGATTCGAAACCCAGCGTAGGTGGGTTCGTACTTCTCGTCCGTCTGCCGGACGAACAGGCCGACGAGTTTGTTCAGGTGGTAGTTGAACTGTCCGCTGTCTCGAATTCCCACTCGGTCGTGCAGTTCCGAGAACGACAGCGGGTCGTCGGCGTCCCAGAGGGCTTGGATAATCTCGATTCGCGTGTCGTTCCCGAGCAGAGAGAAGGCTTTCTCGGGGGACACGTCCCGTTCATCCGCGTCCATGCCCGGAGATGGGCGGGACGTGTGAAATAGCTTTCAGCACGTGTTCGATTTTCGTTCGGTTTTCATCCCCTTTCCGTCCGCTTCCGTTCTCCTCTGTCCGCTTCCGTTCTCCTCTGTCGCTTTCGGTCCCGGCGACGACCGCCTCAGCGTTCGCCCGCGGCTTCCGCTTCGAACCGCTCGACGAACGCCTCCACGAACGCTCGGCGCTCTTCGGCCATGCGTCTACCCGCGTCGGTGTACATCCGCTCCGGGAGTCGGAGGATTTTCTTGTGGAAGTGGTTCACCGACGTCGCGCCCGAACGCGTCTCGTCGGCCTCGATGGGAACGTCGGGGTCGTGCATGGGTTGGTCGTGTTCCGCGCCGTAGCAGAAGACGCGCCCGATACCGACGGCACCGAGAGCGTCGAGGTTGTCGGCATCGGACAGCAGTTTCGCCTCCAGCGTCTCGGCGTCCACGTCGTTCGAGAAGCGGTGTGCCCGAATGCAGTGCTGGACAGCCTCGACTTCCGAATCCGTCACGTCGAATCCGTCGAGGAGTTCGCCCGCCTCCTCGGCACCCCACTCGGCGTGGTCGTCGATTTCGCCGCGGTCCTCGCGTCCCCGGCCGATGTCGTGCAACCACACCGCCGAAAAGAGGATTCGCTCGTCGGGGTCGTACTCGGCGGCGAGCGTTTCGGCGAGGGCGGCGACCCGCTGGACGTGGTGCCAGTCGTGTGCGGGTGCGACGTTTTCGAAGTACTCCTCGGCGTGCGGTCGAATCTCGTCCGGGAGGGTTCGCGGTGACATGTCGTTTCTGAGGTGTTTCGATGGCGTCGATAAAAACGATGTGAAGGATACGATTTCGACGGTGAGAAACGGAGTGCGTTTGAGTACGTCGTTCCGATGCGGCCGTCGTGGCGCCCGTGACTTCGACTGCTAGGGTCCATACCGCATCCGCATGCGGACGGTTCGCGCGAGTTGCGCGAACCGCCCTCGGCGTCCCCTGACCTCCCCGGGCACGCGGACACCTGCGCCGACCGCTGGCGCAGGTGTCCGCATCGCGCGTCCCGAAAGCGGATGCATCGCCGTCGCTCTCCGGGATGTGGTTCGAAAACTTCGAAAAACGAAATCGCCGCCGCTTATTGGGCGAACAACTGCCGGGCGTCGTCAACGGCCTCGACCAGTTTGTCGATTTCCTCGCGGGTGTTGTAGATGTAGAAGGAAGCCCGCGCGGAGGCCGCGATGCCGAGTTTGTCGTGGAGCGGTTGCGTACAGTGGTCGCCCGCACGGATTGCGACGGCGTGGTCGTTGAGGATGCTGGAGAGGTCGTGGGCGTGGACGCCATCGACGTTGAACGAGACGAGGCCGCCGCGGTCGTCGGCCGGGGGTCCGTAAATCTCCACGTCGCCCTCCTCGGTCAGGCGGTCGTAGGCGTATTCGGCGAGTTGCTCCTCGTGGCGCTGGACGCGCTCCACGCCGATATCCTCCAGATAGTCCACGGCGGCCGCGAGTCCGATTCCCTGCGCGATGTTCGGCGTTCCGGCCTCGAACTTCCACGGCAGGTCCTCCCACGTCGAATCGTCGTAGGTCACCTTGCGAATCATGTCGCCGCCGTAGAGGTACGGGTCCATCTCCTCCAGAACGTGTTCCTTGCCGTACAGGCCGCCGATGCCGGTCGGGCCGACCATCTTGTGGCCCGAGAACGCGTAGAAGTCGGCGTCGATGGCTTGCACGTCCACGGGGCGGTTCGGCACCGCCTGCGCGCCGTCCACGAAGATGTAGGAATCGTGGTCGTGGGCAATATCCGCGAGTTCGCCGACGGGGTTCGTCGTTCCGAGCGTGTTCGAGACGTGGACGACGCTGACCATCTTGGTGTCGTCGGTGATCATCTCTTTCGCGGCTTCCATGTCGAGGTAGCCCTCGTCGGTCACGGGGATGTACTTCACGTCCGCGCCGGTTTTCTTCCCGAGCTGTTGCCACGTCACGAGCGACGCGTGGTGTTCCATCTCGCTCAGGACGACCTCATCGCCCGGGCCGAGTTCGTTGAGTCCCCACGCGTAGGCGACGAGGTTCTCGGATTCGGTCGTGTTCTTCGTGAACACCATCTCCTCGCGGCCGTTCGCGCCGATGAATTCGGCGAGTTTGTCGTGGGCCTCCTCGTAGGCGATGGAGGCCTCCTGGCTCAACTGGTGGATGCCGCGGTGGACGTTCGCGTTGTAGTTCCGGTAGTAGTCGCTGATGCTCTCGATGACGGCTTCGGGCGTTTGGGTGGTCGCCGCGTTGTCGAGGTACACCACCTGATTGCCGTTGAACTCCCGCTGAAGAATCGGGAAATCATCACGGATGCGTTCCACATCCAGCGCGTCGGATTGCTGTGATTCCATTGCGTAGGAATTGGGTTTCGAGTGGGAACACTTCTTCGGTCTTCACAGGCCGTCGAAACCGTATTTGGTTACGAGAACGACGGTGTGGATTAAGTCGCTTCGACCCCTCCGTTTCGGCATGGTTTCGAAACGACGGCTCGGCGCGAGCATGATATTTCTCGGCCTCACGTTCGTCGGCGTGTTCCACGCGTTCGCCGCCATCGCGTTTCATACCGGACTGCTGTCGGTCGCGGTCGGAACGGTCGTCGGGTCCGTGCTCTGTCTGGTCGCGGTGAACGTTCCGGCGTACCTCGACTGACTACATCCGCAAGAACTGCGCGTGCCGGGTCGAATCCAGTTCGAGGACGTTCGCCTCGTTCACGAACCCGGCTTCGACCGCGAGCGCCACGGCGTCGGTGCCGACGATGTTCGCCACGTCGGCGCGGTTGAGGCTGTGGACGACTTCGTCCTCGTCGGCCTCGTCGCCACCGTAGAACTCCTCCGTCACGGTAAACGACATCTCGCCCGTCTCGAAGGTCTCGCCGAGCACGTCGTCGTCGCAGACCGCGACCAACAGTCCCTCTCCGGTCTCGCGCTCCTTGAGTATCATTCCTGGACCAGCTCTTCCTCCGCCTCCTTGCGCATTTCTTCCGCCTCCTCGGCGAGCCGCTCTGCTTCCTCGTCCTCGCCCAGTTCCTCCAGCGCGCGCGCCTTCTCCTCGATGACGTGCGCGTTCCGGAAGCCGAGCCGAATCGCGTTGTCGAAGCAGTTCACCGCGTCCTCCACGAGGCCGCGTTCGAGCAGGAAGAACCCGCGGTTGAACCACGCCTGCGGGAAGCGCTGGTCGATTTCGACCGCGCGCTCCGAGTGTTCGAGCGCCTGCTCGGTCCGTCCCGACTCCCAAAGTGCGTACGCGAGGTTGGTCTCCGCCGTCGCGGCGTGTTCGCTGTCGTCGTCGATGTGGATGGATTCCCGGTACGCGCTGATGGCCTCGTCCCACTCTTCGAGTTCGGCGTGCGCGACGCCCTTGTTCGTCCACGCCTCCTGTTCCTCACGCGACCCGTCGTCGGCGAAACGCGCCGCGCGCTCGAACGTTTCCGTCGCTTCTTCGAAGCGATTTATCCGCGTGTAGCTCAGGCCGACCTCGATGAGGTCACCCACCGACACCTTGTCGCGCGGAATCGACTGCTGGTCGAGGAGGTCGGTGACGACGCGGGAGTCAACCGGGTCCACTTCTTCCGGGTTCACTTCGAGCTCCGGCGGCTCCAAATCGAACCCTTCGTACGGGTCGTCAAAGCCTGTCCCCTCAGAGAATTTGTGACTTCGCTCGTCGCTCATTACCCGCCGATTGGGGCGGCGCACTGTTAAGGTCTGCGCCATGGAATATCGACGGGATTCGATTCGAAACACCGAAAATCAGAGCGATGAACCTCCTACATCAGGATTTCGTTCGTCGTTCGCTCATAAAGGCCGATTTCGTCGTGTCAGTCTGGACTACCAACCTTTATAAACCTTAAATACGTCATTTAAGTCGCGCTATGACCGACCCCAAGGAAACCATCAACATTGAAAACGTGGTCGCCTCGACGGGCATCGGGCAGGAACTCGACCTCCAAAGCGTCGCTATGGACTTGGAGGGCGCGGATTACGACCCCGAGCAGTTCCCCGGTCTCGTCTACCGTACCCAGAACCCCAAATCGGCCGCACTCATCTTCCGCTCCGGCAAAATCGTCTGCACCGGCGCGAAGAGCACCGCGGACGTCCACGAGAGTCTCGAAATCGTCTTCGACAAGCTTCGTGAACTCAACATTCAGGTCAACGACGACCCCGAAATCGTCGTCCAGAACATCGTCACGAGCGCGGACCTCGGACGCAACCTGAACCTCAACGCCATCGCCATCGGTCTCGGCCTGGAGAACATCGAGTACGAACCCGAGCAGTTCCCCGGCCTCGTCTACCGCCTCGACGAACCCGAAGTCGTCGCTCTGCTGTTCGGCTCCGGCAAACTCGTCATCACCGGCGGCAAGAAGCCCGAGGACGCCGAACAGGCAGTCGACAAAATCGTCTCCCGTCTCGAAGAACTCGGTCTGTTGGAATAACGTCTCATCTCCTTTCCTTTCGCGGTCCATCGTTCCGGAGTGACATCGCCATACACAAGCCGATTCGGTCCGGAACCACGGGTATGGCACTGCTGGGTGACTTGACGCCGCTCGTCGGAACGTACCTCCTGTTGGCGGGGTTCCTCTCGTTGACGGGGTTCATCGCCGCGCGAAACGTCCTCGGGAGCATCCCGTTCAGGCGCGCCCTCGTCATCGGCCCGCCGATAGCCGCCCTGCCGTTTCTCCTCCAACAGTACTTCCCGCCGCTCGTGGTCCTCATCGCGCTCGCGCTGGACGTCTCGCTGTTCCACATCGTTTTCCGCCTGAAGTGGCGCACGGCCGGATTCGTCACCTTCATCCACGTCGTCGTCACCATGCTCGGCGGCATCGTCATCGGCGGACTCGTCTACCTCATCTCCATCGGGCCGCCGTCGCCCCAGTGAACGGGGAAGAAAGCATTTACCCTCAGCCTGACAACCATACGGTATGTCCCTCCCCCGCCGCCTCGAACAGGTCGGCATCGTCGTCGGCAGCGTGCTGATGCTCACGCTGCCGTTTTCCTTTCTCTGGGCAGTCTTCCTGAGTGGCCCCGGTTGGGTGGACAACCTTCTCGTGTACGTTCCGGGCCTCATCGTCGGCGTGCTCGTCGCTCTCCGGATGCTCCCGGTTTCGTACGGACAGGTGTGGCTGTTCGGAATCGCCAGTTGGGTGGCAACCTTCTCTCTTTGGTGGGTTCTCGGGGCCGCAGACGTTACGAAAAATCAACCGACGCTACTCGTCACGTGGGTCGTCGCCCTTCTCGTCGGCGCGGTCGTCGCGTGGGCGAAACCGAAAATTCTGTGGCGCGGAAGCGAGGCGTAGATGGGCACGCTCACAGACCCTTTTTGGTACTACAGCGGAACCGGGTGGGTTCTCACGGTTCCGACCTTCGGTGTCGTCGGAATCGATAGTCCGTACTACGATACGCTGTTCTTTCTCGGGTTCGGCGCGACACTTTTGACGACGTGGCTGTGTCTGTCTTACCGCCCCGAAGAACCGACACGCGTCGCGCTGTTCGGCTTGCTGACCATCGTTGGAACGACGGTTCTCGGCATCCTCACCGGTACCGACGGCGTTCGAGCGTTGGTCCCGACGCTCGCAAAGTGGGTCGTCGCCATGCTGTTCGCGGCCGCCGTCGTGCGGTTCCGAATCGACCACAAAATCCGGGCGATGGCGACTTAACGCTCGTATCGGACGAAATCCAATTCCTCGCGTTCGTCCCGTTCGACTTCCGTCCACTCTTCCGGGTCCCATTCGGGAAAGTAGGTGTCGCCGTCGTACGCCTCGTGAATCTCGGTGAGCAACATCTCGTCCGCGTGCGGGAGGAACTGCTCGTACACCGTCGCACCGCCGATGACGAAGGCTGTGTCGTCCAGTTCTTCGACCGTCTCCATCGCCTCCTCGACGCTGTGGACGAGGACGACTTCCTCCGTGAGGTCGGGATTCGACCGACTCAAGACGACGTTGGTTCGACCCGGAAGCGGGCCGTCGAGTTGCCCCGCGATGCTCTCGTAGGTCGTCCGTCCCATGACGACCGGATGGCCCATCGTGGTCTCCTTGAAGCGGCGCAAGTCGGCCGAGTAGTGCCACGGCATGTCGCCGTCGCGTCCGATGACGCCGTTCTCGGCGACCGCGGCGATGCAGACGAGACGGGTCATTCGGCCACGCTGAATTTGATGCCGGGGTAGGCGTCGTACTCCCGGAGCGTGATGTCGTCGTAGGTCAACTCGTCGATGGAATCCGCCGTCACCTCGATTTCGGGCCGGGATTTCGGGGTGCGCGAGAGTTGGGTCAGCAGGCCCGGCACGTGGTCCATCGCCTCCGTCTCCTCCTCGGGGGCTTCGGATTCGAGCCACGAACGGACGTTCTCGTACTCGGACTTTTGGCTGACGTCGGCGAGGCGCGTCTGGAGTTCTTCGAGGTTGTCGCGGTACCACTCGCCGCGGTCGCCCTCGCCGCAGTAGACGTGCGCGTCGACGATGGTGTGGGCGAACTTGCCGACCTCGAACCCGGTCTGGCGGGCGAGCACCGTCGCCAGCAGGGCGTAGGCCGCGACGTTGAACGGGATGCCGAGCGCCACGTCGCCCGAGCGCTGGGTGAGGTGGAGGTTCAGCATGTCGCCCTGCACGTTGACGACGAAGGTGTAGTGACACGGCGGGAGCGTCGAGACGGCGGCGTTCGCGGGGTGCCACGCGGAGACGACGAAGCGTCGTGAGTTCGGATTCTCGTCGAGGCCGTCGATGAGGTACCCGATCTGGTCGAACGTTCCGTCCTCGTTCATCCAGCGGTGGTCCGCCTCGGGCCACGATTCGCCCGGCAACCCCTCCTCGGGAACCGGGAACCGTCGCCAAAATCGGCCGTAGGCCGTGTCGAGGTTGCCGTCCTCGTCGGCCCACTCGTTCCAGATGCCGGTCTTCTCGCGGAGGTTTCGGATGTGCTCCTCGCCGGAGAGATACCAGAGGAGTTCGTGGAGCATCGAGTCCCAGCGGAACCCGTCCATCTTCTTCGTGGTCAGCAAGGGGTACCCCTCGCGCAGGTCCATCTCGTAGTGCTGGCTGAAGGTCGAAATCGTGTCCACGCCGGTTCGATTGGGCTTGTACGTCCCGTCCCGGAGGACGTCCTCGACGAGCCCGAGGTACTGCTTCATGGGTGGGTGTCCCCCCTACGAGTTTGAAAAGATATTGATGCCCGACCCGTCTCACCGCTACTCATCTGACTCCCCTGTCACCTCACTCGCCGACCGTAACCCGATACTCCGAACCGACGAAACGTGGATTTTCCTCCGACATCGGGGACAGCTCGAAGTCGTCGAGTTCCTTTTTCACCCCGAAGGCGTTCTTCGGCTGGTATATCGGCAGGTGCACGCGGTCCTCCAGCAGGGTCGTGATGGTCTCTTCGTAGAGCCTCCTTCGCTTCGCGTGCTCGTCCGACTTCCGCGCTTCCAGTATCTTCTCCATCACGTCGTCGTTCTTGTAGAAGACGCCGTTCGTCTCGCCCTCCGCCCGCTGGTGGAACAGGGGGTAGACGTAGGCGTCCGGGTCGGGGAACGCCGACCACTCCGTGACGAACATGTGGTAGTCGCTCGGCGACCCCGAGACGATTTTGTCATGGAACACCGACCACGAGTACTTCTCGACGCTGGCCTGCTGGAACCCGGCGAGCGTCAGCCCCTGCTTTACGGCGTTCGCCATCATCATCAGCAACTCGTCGCCGGAACTCTTCGACGCCGGAACGGCTATCTTCGGTGCCCACGCCTCGACGCCCGCGTCGCGGAACAGCGTTTGCGCTTTCTCGATGTTCCGCTCGTTGGGTATCCGCTTCCACTCGTCTACTGGCATGTCCCACTCCTCGGCCAATTGGTGTGGAAGCGGGCTGTACGTGCGCTCGCCCGCCGGACGGAGGATGTTCTCCACCATCCCGTCGAAGTTGACGCAGTAATCGACCGCCTTCCGGACTTTCTCCTCCGAGGTCGGCCCGCCGTTGCAGTTGAAGCCGAGGAACGTGTAATCGTAGCTCTCGCTGGATTTCACGGTCGCGTTCGGTTGGTCGTTCGTCGCCTTCCAGAGGTGGGGCTCTACCTCCTCGACTAGCTGGTTCTGCCCCGTCTTCAGGCTCATCGTCCGCGACAGTCCCGAGTACTCCGAGACGAACTTCAACCGGTCGATTGCGGCCTTCGGCGAGTCCCAGTAGTCGTCCCAGCGCGTCAGAACCGCGTACTTCTGGGGAACGAACCGGTCCACCTGAAACGGCCCGGAGCCGACCGGATTTTTGGCGAACGTCTCGGGGTCGGGGTCGCGGACCGATTTGGGGACGACGGCCCGCGTGAGCACCTCGTGGAAGGCGTCGTACGGGTACGACAGTTCGAACCGAACCGTGTGGTCGTCGGGCGTCTCGATGGTGTCTATCATGTCCACCTCCCACTTGTTCGGCGTCCCCCGTCGCCACGGCGTGTTCTCGTCCCGGTGGCTCGGCGCTTCGAACGAGTATTTCACGTCCTCCGCCGTGACCGAGTTTCCGTTCTGGAACCGCGGCTCCGACTTCAGCGACACCTCGTACCGCGTCCCGCCGCGGCTCACCTTCGGTTCGCCGTCGGCGAGTTCGGGTTCTAACGTCGTCCCCTCGCCGTAGGTGTACAGGCCTTCGAACACTTGCGTGGCGACCTGCGCCGACGGCACGCTTTCGATGACGACGGGGTCGAGGGTCGTCGCCGTGAGCGGTTGTGCGATTCGGAGTTGCGAGCCGCTTCCGCCGGACACCCGTTCGATGGCCGAACAGCCCGACAGGGCGCCCGCACCCGCGATTCCGAGCGATGCAAGCAGTTTCCGTCGCGTCAGTCCGTTTTCCTCGTGTTTCGTCATGATTGCGCACCTCCGGTCTGCGCACCGGCGAATTTGAAGTACACCAGTTCGGAGCCGACCACGAGCAGGCCGATGACGATGACCAGCCAAAACGTGGACGAACTGTGCACGTACAGGTCGTACAGCAACACCGGGAAGAAGAGCGCGCAACCGACGGTACCCACGCCGGGTATCGCCGGATGGATGTCGAGGTCCTCGCGCTCCCGGTAGGCGACGTAGCTCACGCCGCCGAAGACGGCGATGAACGCGAGCGACGCGAACGTCGTGATGCTCATCAGGCTCCCGTACACCGCGAACGCCATCGACAGCACGCCGAGGCCGATGACGATTCCCGAGGGAATCTGATTCCCGTCGCCGTCGCCGCTATCGTTGTCGCCGTTTCCGTCGTTGCTACTGTCGTCGCTACTACTGTCGCTGTCGTTGCTATCGCTTCCGTCGTTGCCGTCACTTCCGCTCTTGCTACTGCTCCCGTCCCCGCCGTCGCTTTCGACGCCGGTCAGGTCCGGGAGGACGCCGATGTCGATGAGTTCTCGGGAGAACTGCGCGCTGCTGAACAGCGTCGCGTTGACCGCACTCGCGGTCGAGAACAGCGCGGAGAATCCGATGAGGAGCGCTCCGAGTTGCCCCGCGAACGGCAGCGCGGCGTACAGCAGCGACGTTTCCGGGCTGACCATGATGACCGGCAGTTCGAGGATGCTCGTCGTCGTGAACGCGACGAGGACGTACAGCAGGGTCGCCACCGGGATGGCGATGTAGATGGCTTTCCGAATCGTCTCCTCCGGGTTGCTGAACTTGTCTTGGTCGTACAGCAACAGCTGCCAGCCCTGAAACGCCACGAACGACATCGCCGCGCCGAGGAACGGGTCCGCGATGCCGATGGTCGGATTGAGCATGAACTCGTAGAATCCCGGCTGGAAGATGTTGCCCGTGACGGCGAAGTAGACGCCCCAGATTCCGAAGCCGCCGATGACGGCGACTTTGAAGAACGTGAGGAAGTCCTCGGCTTTGCCGGTCGAACCGGCTCCCATCAGGTTGAGTCCGACGAACGCCCCGATGACGACGATGGAGATCAGATTTGCGATGGGTATCTGATTGAACGCGAGCCGACCGAACAGCTTCGTGAAGAACGACGAGAACGCGTAGGCGTACAGCGCCATCGAGACGATGTACCCGAACAGGAGCGTCCACCCCACCATCCCGGTCAGCATCGTGTCGCCGAACAGGTCGTGGAAGTAGGTCGGCGCGCCACCCCGGTCGCCGACGTATTGGTTCATCTTGATGTAACTGTACCCCGCGCTGAGTGCCACGATTCCCGCGAGCAGAAACGCGATCCACGATAATCGTCCCGAGATTGAGACGACGAGGCCGAAGGCGGAGTAGATTCCACCCCCGATCATCCCGCCGACTGCCATCGCTACTGCCTCTTTGAGACCGAGCTTTCCCATGCTGTTTCCCCGTAAGCCGACTTTCAGCAAACATCCATTGCTTGCTACAGCAACCATCAAATCCCCGCCACGTCGGAGTCGGTATCATTGCCTTTCCCCCGGAACGAAAGCATGCCATGGCAAGCAGGGAGACTAACACGTCCTTCGGCGAAGCTATCGTGTCCATGTCAACGCAAACGTCACTTCGCGTCGAGGGACGTACCGACACCGGCATCGGGATACTGCTCAGCGGGGGCATCGCCGGACTCGTCGCCGCCGCCGTGATGGCCCCCGTCTGGATATACTTCCGCCCGTTCATCGTCACGAACGCGGCCGCGGCGCTCTACAACCTTCAGGGGTCGCTCATGGGGTGGGTCGTCCACCTCGTCCACGGGACCGTCTTCGGCGTGCTGTTCGCGTTCCTCGTCACGAAATCCCCGCTCGGGACGAAAGTCGGCGGTATCTCCCGGAGCGTCGCCTCCGGCATGGCCTACAGCCTCGTGCTCTGGGTCGTCGGCGCGGGAATCGTCCTCCCGCTCGGACTGATGATTTCCGACGTTCCGGCGGCACCGCTCGTTCCGAATCTCCATCCCGCGGGGCTGGCGGCTCACCTCGTCTACGGTGCCGTCCTCGGTCTCCTCGTCCCGCCGCTGCTGTCGGCGACGGGCAAAATGAGCTGAAGATTTCGACGCTCTGTCAGCGCGAGAGCACCACGACGTAGCGCGTCAGCGACCGATGGACTCGCCGTTCGAACTCGTTTTCGACGCTCCACCCCGCGTCAGTCGCTTCGCTCGCCCACGAGCGGTCCCCGACGACGACGGCGCGGGAGGCGACTCGTCGCGCCTCCGCGAGCGCACCGGCAACGAGGTCGTCGAGTTCGAGGTTGGCTATCTTCGACTGCCTGCCGTAGGGCGCGTCGAACACCACGCCGTCGATGGCGTCGTCGGGGAACGGCAGGTGCGTCGCGTCGCCGCGGACCGTGGCCGCGGCGGCGTCCGGCGCATAGTGGTCGAGATTTTTCGCCGCGCCGCGGACCATCTTCTCCTGTGCGTCGGCACCGAGCGGCCGCGCGCCGACCAGCGCGGCCTCGATGAGCACGCCGCCCGTCCCGCACATCGGGTCGAGGAGCGTCGTTCCCGCTCGTGCCCCGGCGACGTTCACCAACGCGCGTGCGAGCAGCGGGTCCATGCTCCCCGGTTGGAAGAACGGCCGGTCGGTCGGTTTGCGCGTGCCGTAGTCGCGCACGCTCTCGGCTTCCAGCCACCCCAGCGCACACAGGTCCCCGGAGAACGTCGCCCGGAGTTCGTGGTCGGGGTCGTCCAAATCGACCGCGAAGCCGCGGTCCACGAGCACTTGCCCCAACTCGCGTTCCGCTTGCTGGGTGCTGATATCGGCCGTCTCGCGGACCCCCCGTGCACGCACCGCGACCGTCCCCTCGCGCTCTATCGGCGCGGCGGAGAGCAGCGTTCGGGCGCTCGCCACGTCGGCGTCTGTCGTCCCGACCAACTCGCTCGCGCGGTGGGTGTACGCGAGGCTGGAAACGCGCTCCGTAATCGTCGCCGCGCGCGCGAGGCCGGGCGCGACGAGTTCCACCCCGCTCGCCGCGCTCGCCGCTTCGCACGCCGCGAATTCGTCGTCTTGTCCGCCGAGTTCCAGTACGTACACGATATCTCTCCGTCGTCCGGTTTCGTTCGAGGGGAGTGGGGCCGTCGTCTTGGGGATTGCGAATCGCGACGGGGACGAGAGGGATTCATGCTCGTGTTTCGTGTCGATTCGGTGACCGAGACCGCAACAATCCTGTCCGTCTCGGTGACTGAGACTGCAGCACAGTGAACGACCGCAACCGCATGCGGGCGGGTGGCCGGAACCGCATGGCCACCCGCCCTCGGCGTCCCCATGCCTCCCCGGAACTCGTGTGCCCTCGCCGACCGCTGACTCGGGCACACTCGTCGCGCGTCCCGAAAGCGGCTGTGTCGCCACTCTCGAACGGCGGCTTCGAAAAAATCCGGAGTCGATTACTCCTCTTCTTCCTCGTCGCCGAGCAGTCGTTCGACCATCCGTTCGGGGTCGAACTGCTCGATGTCGTCGTAGCCCTGTCCGGTTCCGAGGAACAGGATGGGCTTGCCCGTGACGTGCGAGATGGAGATGGCGGCCCCGCCCTTCGAGTCGGCGTCGGCCTTCGTCAGAATCGAGCCGTCGATTTCGGCGGCGTCGTCGAACTCCTTCGCGCGCTGCACGGCGTCCTGCCCGGCCACGGCTTCGTCCACGAAGATGGTCATATCCGGGTCCACGACGCGACCGATCTTCTCCAACTGGTCCATCAGGCCTTCGCTGGTGTGCAGGCGACCCGCAGTGTCGCCCAGCACGATGTCGATGTCGTGGGCGTCGGCGTACTCCACCGCGTCGTAGATGACGGCGGCGGGGTCGCCGCCCTGCTCGTGGGCGATGAGTTTCGTGTCGAGCGCGTCCGCGTGCTCTCGAATCTGCTGGTTCGCACCGGCACGGTAGGTGTCGCCGTTCGCCATCACCGAGGAGTAGCCGCGCTCCTCGAAGTACCGCGATAGCTTGGCGATGCTCGTCGTCTTCCCGACGCCGTTGACGCCGGTGAAGATGATGACGAGCGGTTTGTCCGCCTCGGCGACGCGCTGGTCGAAGTCGAACTGCCCGACACTGATGACCGACAGCAGGGAGTCGTGCAGGGCGTCCTCGACGACGTCGCCCGTCTCGGCGCTGAACTTGCGGGTCGCGCCGACCAGGTCGTTGCGGATGCCGTCGAGCATCTCCCGTGCGACGCTCATCTCGACGTCGCTTTCGAGCAGCGCCATTTCGAGTTCCCAGAGCGGGTCCTCGACGTCCTGCTCCTCGATGACGATTTCACCGCGGGCGAACGATTTGGCCTTCTGGGCGAAACCGCCGCGCCCGTTGCCGGACTCTTCGTCCTCCGAGTCGGAGTCGTCCGTCGATTCCGGCTCGGGTGTCGTCTCCGTTTCCGTCTCCGCGGGTTCCGTTTCGACCGTTTCATCGACCGTTTCAGCGTCCGCCTCAGCTTCCGCTTCGTCGGCCTCCTCGGCCTTCTCCTCGGTCGTCTCCTCGACGTCCTTACGGAACCCGCTCAGCTTATCCTTCAGACTGTCGAACATCGCCGGTTACTCGTCCTCGTCTTCCTGCTGTTGCATCTGCTGCATCTGCTGTTGCATCTGCTGCTGTTGCATCTGCTGTGCCTTCTGCTCGAGCTGGTCGCTCTCGGCTTCGACCTCGCCGATTTCCTCCTGCAGGTCGGAAATCTGGTCGTCGAGAAGGTCCTTGCGGCTCTTCAACGACGCGACCGCGCCCTCTTGGTCGCGCTCCGCGGCGTAGCCGCCGCCGAGTTCGACGACGATTTCGTCGATATCCTCGACGTTCGCGCGGATGTACGCGCCGCCGCCGAGCGGAACCTGGACGACCGAGCCGGTATCGAGCGATTCGATTGCCTCGATGGCCTCGTCGACTTCATCTTTCTCGTCGCGCAGGTCTTCGACTTCGCCGTTCAGTTCTTCCTTCTCGGCTTCCAACTGCTGGAGCTGCTGTTGCATCTGCTGCATCTGTTGATTGCCGCCGCCCATCATCGTGCTTCACACTCCGTTCCGCGAGTAATCGTGCTCATGTCCACACGTGCGTGAGCAAGCGGGAAGAATGTTGCTAACTCGGACCGAAAACGTAACGAGCCGAAAATCAGTCGATATAGCCCAGCGCGTCCTCGATACGGCCGAGTTCGGGACCGGTCGTCTCCTCTCCGACCACGTAGCCGTGGGCGTTGGCGAGGAGTCCGGACCCGACCAGCGGACCGCCGTAGTTGATGGTGCCGATATCGGCCGGGACGCCGAGCACGTCCTCGATGGTATCGAGTTCGTCGTCGGTCGCTTTCGGGTGACAGAGAACGCCTCTGTTCGTCGCCACTCCGGCCGTTCCGACCGTTTGAACGCCAGCGATGGTGCCGCGTTCGACCGGAACGTCGAGACCGTCCGAAACCGCTTGCACGGCCTCCCGAGGGAGGTCCGGGTGGACGTAGGCCCCGGTGTCGTTCGCGAGCACGACGTTTCCAGCGGCGTTGATGCGCCCCGGGAACTTCGTGAGCGGAACGTCCACGACGGCCTCGATTCGCTCGCGCTCGTGGTCGGTGATGCGACCGCTGACGAGCAAGCCGTTCTCGTTGCCCGCCACCAGCGCGCCGACGGTGGACGAGCCACCGAGCGTGGTTCCGACGACATCGACTTCCAGTTCCTTGCGGAGGGAGTCGAGGAGTTCGTCGTCCAAATCCGGGCGGACGAGCAGATACTTGTCAGTCGCACGTGCGAAGACGCCGATGTACGCCGAGCCGTTGAACGCGGTACGAAGCACCGCTCTACTCTTCGTACTCCGCCTCGACGACGGACTCGCCCTCTTCTTCGAAGCGGGCGGCGTGAACGCGGAGCTTTCGCGGCGGGTTCTTTCGGCCGCGCGACCAGATCGCCTCGTTGATCGAGGGGTCGAGACGCACGTCGTCCTCGTCCACCTTGAAGTGCTGGGCGAGGTGCCCGCGCACCAGTTTCATCGCCTTGTTCGCTCGCTTGTGCTTTGCCTCTGCCGTCACGTCTCGGAGCGGAACCGTCACGACTCGCTCCTCGAAATCACTTGCGCTCATTATTCGTCAGTGTCGCTACGCCGCCAGCTGCGGCGCTTCGGGTTTCGCATTACGTCGCGGTCCGTCTTCATGATGACCCACGCCGGGATGCGGCTGTTCTGCCGTTCCAGCTTGGCCAGTCGCTTCTTTTTGGCCTTCGACTTCTTGCCCATAGTGGTTGCCACTTTTCCGCCGTCGCATAAAATCTTGTTCCTTTCAAGCGGCCTCACAGGGGGAACGCCGCGACGGTCGAATATCTCGGCCCGTTCGCGCCCAGTTCGCTCTTCGTCAGCCTGACCTCCGAAACGTCCATTCGACCGACCGTCGGGTCGAGTTCGCGGACGTTCCGCTGAACGAGTTCCTTTCCCCCCGCGTGCTTCATTCTGGCGATGGTGATGTGCGGGACGAACTCGTTATCGTCCGGCGAGAAGCCGAGGTCGTACAACCGCGACTCGACGGCATCGTTGAGCAGGACCATCTCCTCCGCGCCGTCCCCGACGCCGACCCACACGACCCTGATGTACTCGAGACTCGGAAAGACGCCCAAGCCGCCGACTTCGGCCTCGAACGCCCCGAAGTCGATGTCGTCATCGACGGCCGATTCGAGCGCGTCCTCGACGACGGGTACGCGGTCTTCGTCCACCTCGCCGAGGAACGAGAGCGTGACGTGGGCCTGTCTCGGGTCCGTAAACGAGAGCCCGTCGGCGTCGCGGAACCTGTCTTGAACGCCGTCCACGCTTTCCGCGAGGTCGTCGGGCAAGTCGATGCTCACGAACAGTCGCATACGCGACCCTTCGTCGTCAGCGGGCTTGAACGTTGACGCCGGTAACAGGTTCGACCCTGACCGGCAGGGGAAGAGGATTTATGCGCTCCATTTCCTACCACTCACATGTGGACTCCCCGTTCAGCGTTCTCGGACTCGATTCGGATGCGGATGACGAGGAAGTCGTCGAGGCGTATCGACGACGGATAAAGGAAGCCCACCCGGACCACGGTGGGTCCCACCGCGAATTTCAACGGGTCCGAGCGGCGTATCAGGCGATTCAATCGGGCGACCTCGGTGGCGAGGAGGACGAGAAAGCGACCGACGAAGAACGCGTCGAGGAGCGGGAGCGAACGCCGAAGCATCCGATGGTCGAGTTTCTCAACTACGAGGTCATCGACGACTACGATTGGAACGTGGACGACGACGGACTGTTCGACAAGGCCGCCGCCATGGGGCTGGACGCCGAGGATTACGGACAGTTCTACGTTCTCAACAACGAGACGCTTCTCGAAGCGGCGGAAAACAGGGGGTACGAGTGGCCGTTCGCCTGTCGCGGCGGGGCGTGTGCGAACTGCGCGGTCGCGGTCGTGGAAGGGAAGATGGACATGCCATCGAATCACGTCCTCTCGTCCGAGATGCTGGACCGCGGGTTCCGACTCTCCTGTATCAGCGCGCCCATCACGGACCACATGAAGGTCATCTACAACATCAAGCACCTGCCGGGTCTCGATGAACTCCGTCTGCCGCCTCAGCAGTTCGGGCAGGCGCGGTCCGGTGACTGACGCCGACGGACTAGAAAAAGCCTTTAAACGACTACGAACCCAAGGGAGCACAACGATGGTGCTCGACAATCTCGGCAGTTCTCTTCGCGGCTCACTCGACAAACTGAGTGGGAAATCGCGCGTCAGCGAAGACGACGTCGAGGAAATTGTAAAGGAAATCCAGCGTTCCCTTCTGCAGGCCGACGTGGACGTGAGTCTCGTGATGGACCTCTCCTCGTCCATCAAGGAGCGCGCGCTGGAGGAGGAACCGCCGGGCGGGACGACGGCCCGCGACCACGTGCTGAGTATCGTTTACGAGGAACTCGTCGGCCTCGTCGGCGAGAGCACGGAAATCCCGCTCGAAAACCAGACCATTCTCCTCGCCGGATTGCAGGGGTCGGGGAAGACGACCACCTCCGCCAAGATGGCGTGGTGGTTCTCGAAGAAGGGGCTTCGCCCCGCCGTCATCCAGACGGACACCTTCCGACCCGGCGCGTACGACCAGGCGAAGGAGATGTGCTCCCGCGCGGAAGTCGATTTCTACGGCGACCCGGACAACGAGGACCCCGTGGACATCGCGCGGAAAGGACTCGAAGAGACGGCCGACGCCGACATCCACATCGTGGACACGGCGGGTCGCCACGCGCTCGAAGACGACCTCATCGACGAAATCGAGGAGATCGAGTCCGTCGTTGACCCCGACCGAAACCTGCTCGTTCTCGACGCGGCTATCGGACAAGGTGCGAAAGACCAAGCCCAGCAGTTCGACGAATCCATCGGCATCGACGGCGTGGTCATCACGAAACTCGACGGGACCGCGAAGGGTGGCGGTGCTCTGACGGCGGTCAACGAGACGGACTCGTCCATCGCCTTCCTCGGGTCCGGTGAGACGGTCCAAGACGTGGAGCGCTTCGAGCCGAACGGCTTCATCTCACGCCTGCTCGGCATGGGCGACCTGAAACAGCTCACCGAGCGCGTCGAGCGGGCCATGTCCGAGACGGAGGAGGAAGAGGACTGGGACCCCGAGGACATGATGAAGGGGACGTTCACCCTGAACGACATGCGTCATCAGATGAACGCGATGAACAAGATGGGGCCGCTCGAACAGGTCATGGACATGATTCCCGGCTTCGGCGGCGGAATCATGGACGAACTCCCGGACGACGCGATGGACGTGACGAAAGACCGGATGCGGAGTTTCGAAATCATCATGGACTCGATGACGGACAAGGAACTCGAAAACCCGCGGTCCATCGGCGCGAGCCAGATTCGCCGCATCGCTCGCGGGAGCGGGCAGGACGAGGAACGCATCCGCGAACTGCTCCAGCAGCACAAGATGATGGCCCAGACCCTGAAACAGTTCCAAGGGATGGGACAGGGCGGCGACATGGAGCGCATGATGAAGAAGATGCAGGGCGGCGGCGGTGGCGGCGGTGGCGGTATGGGCGGCATGGGGCCGTTCGGATAGTCGTTTTTCTCTTCGGTTTCGTCCGACCGGAACTATCGGCGCAAGTGGAACCGAGACACACCGCTTTTTTGTCCCGTGCCCGTGTCCACAGCAGTAGATGACCGTCCGGGAAGTCGCCGCCGAGGCGTACCGCGAAGCGCTCCCCGCCCTCGCCGCGAGCATGGTCGGTGGGCTGTTCGCGGGCGTCGTCCTCAGCGGAATGCGCGCCGAACTCCGTCAGGTGGCGGGGTTGCTCGTCCTCGTCCCCGCCCTCCTCGCTACCCGCGGGAACGTTTACGGGTCGCTCGGCGCGCGCCTCGCGTCCGGTCTCCACCAGGGGTTGGTCGAACCGTCGTTCGTCCCGGACGACGACCGGGTGTGGGCGGCCATCGTCGCCTCGCTGGCGAACGGCATCCTCGCCAGCCTATTCGCGTCGGTGGTCGCGTTCGTCGTTCTGAAGGCCCTCTCGGATTCGGTCGCGCCCTTGCCGACCCTGCTCGCAATCGCGCTCATCGCGGGGTTGCTCTCGGGAGTCGCCCTGACGGTGGCCGTCGTTCTCGTCGTCTTCGCGGGGTATCGCCGCGGCCAAAACCCGGACACGTTGGTCGGTCCGCTCGTAACGACGACGGGTGACGTGTTCGGCATCTCGTTCCTCCTGCTCGCCGTCCGGATCGTCATCGCGCTCGGGGGTGGCTAGATGCCGACGCGCTGGACGGTTCGCGCCATCATGCGAGCGATGCTTCCGGTGTTGCTCGTCCTCACGATGGTCGAAATCGGAAGCGGGCTCGTCCTCGGGTCGTTCGAGAGCACCCTGTTACAGTATCCGACGCTCCTCGCGTTGGTACCCGTAACCATCGGCACGGCGGGTAACCTCGGGAGCATCCTCGCCGCCAGACTCTCGACCGCGTTTCACCTCGGGACGCTCTCGTTCGGTCGGGGGGACGAGGTGCTCGCGGGGAACGCCGTCGCCACGGTCCTCCTCGCGGTCACGATTTTCCCGGTGGTCGGGTTCGGCGCGTGGACGCTGACGTGGCTCATCGGCGAGACGCAACTCGGCCTCTTCATCGTCGTCCTCGTGTCGCTGGTCAGTGGCATCGTGTTAGCGTTCGTCGCCATCCTCGTGACGCTCGTCGCCACGTACGTCGCCTATCGGTTCGAACTCGACCCCGACGACGTGGTGATTCCGGTCGTGACGAACGCCTGTGACGTGCTGGGCGTCATCGTGCTGTTCGTCGTGGTGCAACTGCTGGTGTGAAAACGAGCTCCGCTACCGCCCTTCATCGGTGCCGATGGGTTTTCCATCCTCGGTCGGCGGTGCGACGTAATCGACGAACTCCTCGACGGTTGGGTCGGTGACCCGCATGCGAACGTGGAGTTCGCCGAGTTCGTCGGGGTTGCCGACGGCGAAGTTGACCACGCCCTGAAACGCGGCCTGCTTTTTCAGGTCGAACGAGAGCGTGTCGCCGTCCCGCCCCGAGAAGAACTCGCCGCGCGCCGTGTCGAGGATTTCCTGCCGATGGAGCAGTTCGGAGAAGTGCTCGACGCTGTGCGCTTCGGCGACGACTTCACCCGTCTCCGATTCTATCTCCGCGCCGGGAAAGACGTTCTCGATGGCGTCCGTGATCCGCGCTTCGATTTCGGTGTCGTTTACGGGTGCCGTGATTCGGATATCGACGCTGTATATCATCGATTCTCACCCGCCTCTACGCTCTCCAGTCCCGAAAGTCCGTCTTCGAGGAGCGCGCGAATCCGGCGGCGGAAGCCGTCGAGCGTTCCGGTGTTGTCGATGACGGCATCGGCCCGCGCCATCGCTCGGTCGAGGCCGAACCCGAGTTCACGTTCGTCGCGCTTTCGAAGGCGCGCTTCGTCGGCGTCGGAGTGGTCGCGTCCCCGCTCGCTCAACCGGTCGGCGCGGACCTCGAACGGGACTTCGATGCTCACCAGTACGAAATCGTCGCCGAAGGCGTCCTCGAACCGTTCGACCTCGACGCCTGAGCGAATCCCGTCGACGAGGACGGTTTCCGAAGTAGTCAGCGCCGCGTCGATTTGCGGGAGTGACGCCTGTGCGATGGCGTCCGGGCCGTTCTCCTCGCGGAGTGCTTTGGCGATTTCGCCGTGGTGCTCCGCCGGGTCGAGGCCCCGCTCGCGGCACGCCGCGCGGATGACGTCGCCCATCGTGACGACGGGGATTCCCATCTCCTCGGCGACGGTGGCGGCCTCGCCTTTGCCGCTCCCCGGGAGGCCGACGGTTCCGATTACTCGCATCGTCTTCGTTTTCTCGTGAACCGTGCTTAAGGGCTGTGTTTGCGGGGGAGAATCCCAACTCCTTATGAAGGTTCGCCGATAATGCGGTACCGAGGGCACGTAGCTCAGTCTGGATAGAGCGTCGGACTTCTAATCCGACGGCCGTGGGTTCGAATCCCATCGTGCTCGTTCGTGAGGAACGGACGTGACGAGCGACGAGCACAGGATTCGAATTAGACCAGTCACAGCCCGCACAGTGAGAATCGGGCGCGAAGCGCCCCGGTTCGAACGAGCAGGAATGTCTGGGCGTTGTTCGAATCCCATCGTGCTCGCTCGACTTCGCTTACGCTCGTCTCGCTCACACGATGTAGTCACCCTCGCCACGCTCGCGTGACTCCCATCGTGCTCGTGAACCTTTTCCTGCGCTCGCTTCGCTCGCTGGCAAAACGTTCATGAAAAGCATCGGAAGTCGTTCCTGCTCACTCACTCCGTTCGTTGTGCGGGCATGCGACCTCCGAGCCGCTCGTTCGTTCCACTCGCGAGGACACGGCGTCACCCCCTCAGTCGTTTCACTCCATCGGGGATTCCTTGGCCTGCTCGTTCCGCGAGAGCGTTGCTCTTGCGTGCTCTCGTTCGCTCCTTTCAGTCGCTCACGAGAACTCCGCTCGGAGTTCTACTTCTGGAGTAGATCACCCACGAACCGCCGTGAATTCCGCTCCAGCATCCAGTCGAGAGCCCATCACCGAAAAAGCAGGTCACGAATTGGGGAGGAGGCCGGGAGGACTATCCGTCGCGGCGTCGTGGCTTAGTCGAGCATGGAGTATGAAATCACGAACCAACCAGCGTTCGCCGAACTTCTCCTCACGCTGGACGCCGACGAGGAGATTCGGGCCGAGTCGGGGTCGCTGGTCAGTCATTCGGCGGGAGTCGGGGTGCCACCGGATTCGGAAGCACTACTCGAACGCTCCGTTCTCGGTGAGGAAACGCCGTTTTCGACGACGTTCGCCGCGGACCACCCCGGAACCGTTCGGCTCGCGCCGCCGTTTCCGGGCGATATCTTTCACTACGAACTCCAGGACGAAACGCTGTACGTCCAGTCCTGTACGTTCCTCGCGGCGGAGCCGGGTGTCGATTTCGAGGAAAAAGGAAGTTTCGTGGAGTGTGCGGGGGACTTCCTTCTCGAACTCTCCGGGTCGGGTCTCGCGTTTCTTTCGAGCTACGGGGCCGTCTCGATAGTGAGCCTCGACCCTGGCGAGCGATACATTCTGGACACCGGCCACGTCGTCGCGTTCGAGGGGTCCGTGGACTTCGAGGTGACGCGCGTCGATACCGTTCACTCGCACGCTGGCGGGCGGGGCGCCCTCGTCTGTGAACTCGACGGACCGGGAACGATTTGGACGCAATCCCGGAGCCCGGTCGCGCTTCTCTCGTGGATTGCGCCGAATCTGCCGGATGGCGAGTAGGCTCGTTGTTTTCTGCGTGGGACCGACACTTCCCACGGATTACTTAGGTATCGAATGATACCTTCGGACAAGTGGCGGAATTTGCGCCCCGCACGACGCTTATTTAGGGGGAGGTAGAACGGGTGAGTATGCGAGAGGATTTTCTCCTACTCAATCCGGGTCCGGTACCCCTCGCGCGCGACGTTCGACAGGCGATGAGCGAGCCGATGGTATCGCACCGCTCCGCGGAGTTCGAGTCGGTGTACGAAAACGCACAGGACGGCCTCGATTACATCTTCGAGCGCTCCTCGCTCGACGGAACGCCGACGACGAGCGGCGGTACCAGCCTCATCTTCAACGGGACGGCGACGATGGCGATGGAGGCTGCCGTCGCCAACCTCGCCGGTGAGGACGACGAAGTGGTCGCCGTCGTGAACGGCAAGTTCGGACGGCGGTTCAAGCGAATCGCCGATCGCTACGCGAACGTGACGCCGGTCGCGTTCGACTGGGGCCAATCCATCGACCCCGAGGCGGTCGCGGAGGCCGTGACGGACGAGACGAAAGTCGTGACGATGGTCCACAACGAGACTAGTACGGGGCTCCTCAATCCCGTCGCCGAAGTCGGCGACGTCGCGGCGGAACACGGCGCCTACTTCGTCGTGGACGGCGTGACCTCCCTCGGCGGCGACGAGTTCCTCGTGGACGAGTGGAACGTCGACGTTGCGGTGACGGACGCCCAGAAGGCCCTCGCGGCCCCGCCGGGGACGAGTGCCATGTACGCCACGCCCCGCGCACAGGAGGCCTTCGACGGCGAGAGCGCACCGTTCTACGAGGATTTGGACTGGCACCTTCGCAAGGCCGACTCCCACCAGACGCCGTTCACGAGCGCCGTGCCGCTCTTCCGCGGCCTCGCGCTCGCCGTCGGCCACATCGAAGAGGAGGGTATGCCCGAGCGCATCGCCCGCCATCGCCGTCAGTCCGCCGCGTTCCGGTCGGCGTTCACCGCGATGGGGCTGTCGATGTTCCCCGAGCGAAACGACGCCTCGGAGTACTCGAACACGTTGACGGCCGTCGCGCTTCCGGCGGGTGTCCGCGAGACCCCGACCGAGTTCTTCGACGCCGTGACCGAGCGCGGCGCGAGCATCAGCGGCGGGCAGGCCCACCTCGGCGGCGAGATATTCCGCGTGAGCAACATGGGCAACCTCTCGTCCGAGCAGATTCTGCGCGGCGTTCGCACCATCGGCGAGGCGTTCCTCGACGTCGGCGAGGACGTCGATTTGGAGGCCGGAATGGCCGCCGCCCGCGAACAGTTGCGATAACGGCGAGCAAACGCGATTCGACAACTCGATTCGAGTTTCCCTTTTCGAGGTGGCGGGGTGATGGCGGTTGCATTTCCTCGAATAGCATTCAGTCGGGTAGTAGTATTTAGTAGCCTCTAGTAGAATTCAGTAGAAAATAGTACCCCAGTAGGATTTCGTTTTCACCTGCGAACGTCAGTCGATAGCTGGCTATTTTACAGACGGCGGCGCTCGACCTTTTGTGACGTCTTCTCATCGAACACGACGTGATATCGGCTTTGAGAACGTCGAAACTGCAGAGAGGCCGTCCTCGAAAGCCCCGCCCGCACAGCACCCACGATAAACGTGAGCGAACGTCCCCGTTCACGAAGACCTCGAACGCTATCAGCACATCCCGTCGGACGACGACTCGCGGCGGCGCCGCTCGCTGTCCTCGGGGCTGTGCCAGCGCGCGCCGAGGACGTTCGCGTGGCTTCACGCGAAATCGTCCGGGTAATAGGTGCTCCAAAACGGCGTCCGCTGGCCTCGCGTCCGTGCGAATGGTTCTATTCGTCCGGGAAGGGGACGTCGATGAGGTCGCCGTCGTCGGGGGCGACGACCTCGCCGTCGAACTCCTCGCGGGCCTCCGTCAGGTGCTCGGAGACGTTCCCGCCGTAGCGCGAGGAGACGTGCGTGATGGCGAGGCGGATCGCACCGGAACGCCGGGCGACGTTCCCGGCCTGTCTCGCGGTCGAGTGGGCAGTCTTCCTCGCGCGGTCCTTCCGGTCGTCGGCGAACGTCGCGTCGTGGACGAGCAGGTCGGCGTCCTCGGCGGCCGAGACGACCTGCTCGGTCGGCCGGGTGTCGCCGGTGTAGACGAACCGGCGGCCGGGCCGCGGTTCGCCGACGACCTGCTCGGGGCGGACGACGGTGCCGTCGTCGAGTTCGACGGGGTTCCCGGCGTGGAGTTGCTGGAACTTCGGACCGACGGGGACGCCGAGTTTCTCCGCCCGCTCGCGGTCGAAGCGGCCCTTCCGCTCGTCCTCAACCAGCGCGTACCCGAGCGAGTTCGCGTCGTGGTCGGTGCGGAAGGCGCGGACCTCGTACTCGTCGCGTCGGACGGCGACCTCGCCGGGCGCGACTTCCGTGATGTGGATGGGAAACGAGGGTTGGTGACCCGCCGTGCGAACGAGCGCGTCGATGTCGTCGCCGGTTCCGCGCGGCGTGTATATTATGAGCGGGTCGTCGCGGTCGTTGAAATCCCACGTTTGTACCAGTCCGGGGAGTCCGAGGATGTGGTCGCCGTGGAGGTGCGTGATGAAGAGGTCGGAGACGGTAAAGCCGGTGCCAAAGCGCATCATCTGGCGCTGGGTTCCCTCACCGACGTCGAAGAGCAGGCGGTCGCCTTCTCGGTTGACGAGGATAGAACTCGGGTTTCGTTCCGTCGTCGGCACTGCCCCGCTGGTTCCGAGGAAGGTAACGCGCATCGACATTGACCCCAAATCGAAGGCCGACGATTAAACAGCCTTCGAAAGCGTCGCTGTGGCGGTCGGAAATCGGCGGTTGTTCGCTCCGCTGTTGGCCCGCGCCGTCCGGGGAAGGAGCGACCTAACCAGGCGAATCGGCGTCTTAACCCGTGAACGGTGGACGGCGTTTATCGGTCGTCTCGTCGTCGCATCGTTCGCGGAATGGGAGAGATATGACACGAATCCCGAGAACAGTAAGTGCCGTACTCGTGTCCCTTCTCGTCGTCTTCGCTGGCGGTGTTGCGACATCGCTAGCGACTTCGGGGGGGTCAAGTACGGCACCGGAAACGCAGGTTACGAGCCTGAACGATGTGACGCAGGCGAACACATCGCAGGCAAACGTAACGATAAACGACCAACAAAGTGACGGCGAGACCATCGTCATCTCGTCCGTGACCATGCAAGAGGGTGGCTTCGTCGCCATCCACGACCAGAGCCTGCTCGACGGGAACGTCGTCGGCAGCGTGTTGGGCAACTCCGTGTATCTCGAACCGGGAACGCACGAGAACGTCACCGTGACGCTCGCGCGACCCATCAACGACACGGAGACGCTCATCGCGATGCCGCACATGGACACGAACTCGAACCAAGTGTACGACTTCGTTATCGGTAACGGCACCGTCGACGGACCGTACACGGCGAACGGCGAGGCCGTCGTCGACGACGCCCAAATTTCGGTGGGCCAGCAAGGCCCCACGATGGGGAACGAGACGGATCAGACGGGACAGCAGTTCGTGTTCCGCATCGAATCGCTCTCCATCGCCGAGTGGTCGTTCGTGGTGGGTGACAGCACCCAGCCCGACCGCACCGAAGTCATCAGCGACGTCGACTTGAAAGACGAGACGGTTCGCATCAACACGACGGCGCTGCTCCAGAACGGTTCGGCGGAGGAGGTCGTCCAGCGCGGACCGAGCGTCTCGCAGAGCGACGTGAACAAGGCCTCGGAGCAAGCCAACGCGGCGGCGACGACGGGCGACCTCGATACCGTCCGCGTGGTACTCCGTGACATCACGATACAGAACACGACGCTCATCGTGGACGCGCCGCAGAACGTGACCCTTCCGCAGATGCCGGGCCAGCCCGGCGTCCCGGAACAGCCGACCCAGCAACCCCTGGACGCGAACGTCACGTTCGACAACCAGACCAGTGACGGGCAGACCGTCACGGTCGATTCCGTCACCATGTCGGAGGGTGGCTTCGTCGCCATTCACGACACGAGCCTGCTCGACGGGAACGTCGTCGGCAGCGTCGTCGGCGCTTCGGAGTACCTCGAGCCGGGAACGCACGAGAACGTCACCGTGACGCTCGATAAGCCGTTGACGGAGAGCCAGACGCTCATCGCGATGCCGCATCTCGACACCAACGACAATCAGGTGTACGACTTCGTGACATCGGGTGGCAGCGCGGACCTGCCGTACGTGGTCGATAACAACATCGTCGTCGACCCGGCCTACGTGACCGTCGAGAACGGCGGCGGTGCGACGACTACGACGACCACGACGCCGGAAACGACGACCGCGACCGCCACCGAAACGCCGACCACCACGTCCACGACGACGGGTGCGGCGGCAACGACGACGGCGGCAGCGACCACGACCGCACAACCGACGACTACGACGCAGGCCGGTGGAACGACCACCACGTCGACCGGAACGAGCGAATGTGGGTGTGTGAAGACGACGACGGCGCAAGGGACGACCACGACTGAACAGCCGACGACGGCGGCAGAGACGATGACCACGACGGCGGAGATGACGACCACGGCGTCCGAAACGACGACCACGACTGAACAGCCGACCACGACGGCGGAGACGACGACCACGACGACCCAAGCGGAAAGCGGTTCCGTGGAGAACGTCTCCGACCTCGGGCCGTCGTTCAGGGTGAGCAACCTCGAAGCACCGGCGAACGCGACCGTCGGCGAGACGCTCACCGTGAGCGCGACCATCATCAACCCGACCGACCAGCAGCTCACGCAACCCGTGGACTTCCGGTTGGCGGGGACGGTGCTTCAGCGCAAGAACGTCACCTTGGACTCCGGGCAGCGCACGAACGTGTCCTTCGAGATAGACACGAGCGACGTTTCCCCCGGAACGTATCCGCACGGCGTGTACTCCCGTAACTTCGGTCAGATCAACTCGATAACGTTCGTGACGGCCGAAAACGCGACGACTACGGCGGCGGAAACGACAACGACGGAACAGCCGACGACGGCGGAAACGACGACACAGACTGGTACGGCAACTGCACAGCCGACCACGACGGCCGCTCCGGCGACGACCGCACAGGAGACCACGACGACGCAGGCCGCGACGACGACCAGCGCAGGAAACGAGACGACGGCCGGGACTGAAACGGCCAGTGCCGGAACAACGACGACGCAGGCCGCGACGACGACCAGCGCGGGAACCGACACGACGAACGCGAGCGTCGTCGGGTCGGTCTTCGACGCGTTCGGGGACCTCTTGTAACGTCCTCGGTCGTTTCTTTCGTCGAGCGTGTTCATCGGCTGCCATTTTTCATCGCGGGACGCAACCGACCGATTCTTGTCCGGCGACCCCCTACCGATTCCCAATGGAGTCGCCGCTGTGGACCCAAACGCACGCGCCCGACCTCGCCGACCTGCCCCAACCGGAGGTACGCGACTATCTGGAGCGGGCGGTGAACGAGCCGATAAACCTCGTTCTTCACGGCCCGGAAGGGAGCGGGAAGACCGCCGCCGTGCGCGCATTGGCACGCGAGGCACACGACGACCCGGACAACGACCTCGTGGAGATCAACGTCGCGGACTTCTTCGACCGGACGAAAAAGGAGATTCGGGAAGACCCCCGATTTTCCAACTTCCTGCAAGGTCAGACCGAGTTCTCGAAACAGTATCGGCAGGGCTCGGGCAAAAAGAAGTACAAGCGCAACTGGTCGAAGCGCGAGATGATAAACCACGTCCTCAAGGAGTACGCGGGCTACGCGCCATCGACGGGTTCGTACAAGACCATCGTCCTCGACAACGCCGAATCCATCCGCGAGGACTTCCAGCAGGCGCTCCGCCGCGTGATGGAGCAGTACCACGAGACGACCCAGTTCGTCATCACCACGCGCCAACCGACGAAACTCATTCCGCCCATCAAATCCCGCTGTTTCCCCGTTTCGATGCGCAAACCGACCGGCGGCGAAATCGAGGACGTCCTCCGGTCGATTCTGGACGACGAGGGAGTCGAGTACGACGAAGACGGGGTTCAGTTCATCTCCGCCTACGTGAAAGGCGACGTTCGCAGGGCCATCCTGTACGCGCAACTGCTGTACGAACAGGAGGGTCGGGTTCACAGCGACGACTACGAAGTCATCCGCGAGTTCGGTATCAGCGGGCGCATCAGCGACATGCTCGATAAGGCCGAGCGCGGCGATTTCAACGACGCCCGCAAGGACTTGGACGACCTGCTCGTGGACGACGGCTACAGCGGCGAGGAGGTGCTCGAAGCCATCATGGACGCGTTCAGGCAGAACCGCTATTCGGGCGACGAACTGGCAGAACTGGTCGTCCTCGCGGCGGAAATAGACATGGACTTGGCACAGGGAACGAGCGACCGGCTACAGCTTTCCCATCTGCTGGCCGAGTTGGGCGCGTAGAAATCGGGCCGGTCCTGTCCGCTTCTCCTCCGGTCGTTCTCTCTGTTTCTTTCCAGTCGTTCTCTCTGTTTCTTCTCCGGTCATTCTCCTCTTCTACGTTCGCGGACGCACGAAGGATAGCAAAACAAAATAGCCGCCGAACTGAAGCGTTCGTCAGTCCACGAGACGTTCGATTTCCGTCACGAGGATGCCGCTGGCACCGAGTCCCTTGACCTCGTTGATGGTCTCGAACACGTCCCGCTCGTCGACGACGGTATGGACGGCGACCTTGCCGTTTCCGGCGATGTCCATGACCGTCGGCCCGCCGAGACCGGGAATCACGTCCCGAATCTCGTCGAGTTTGTCCTCGGGTGCGTTCATCATGAGGTAGCGCTTGCCCTCCGCGGAGATGACCGACTGAAGCGCCATCGTGACCTGTTCGACTTTATCGTCGCCCACCACGTCCTCGCGGGCGAACAGCCGAACCGAACTCGACAGCACCTCGTCGATGATGCCGAGGCGGTTGACCTTCAGCGTCGTCCCGGTGCTCGTGATGTCGATGATGGCGTCGGCCATATCGACGTGCGGGGTGAGTTCCGTCGCACCCGAGACCTCCACGATTTCGGGCGATACTTCGGTTTCGGCGAAGTACTGCTCCGCGACGCTCGGAAACTCGGTGGCGACGGTTTTTCCCGCGAGGTCGGCGACTTCGTTAATGTCTCCCTCCTCGGGCGCTGCCAACACGAGCCGACACTGGCCGTAGCCCAAATCGAGGAGGTCCGAAACGTTGCCGGGGTTCGCCTCCCGCATCTGGTCGAGACCGGTGATGCCGATGTCGGCGGCGCCGTCGCTCACGTACTCCGGGATATCGGCGGCCCGGGCGAACAACAGCGTCACGTCCGGGTCGACGGTATTCGCGTACAGTTTGCGGTCCGCACCGTCCACGACATGTAGCCCGGCGTGTTCGAGCAATTCCATCGACGGGTCGTGCAACCTGCCCTTGTTAGGGACCGCGATTCGCATTATCTCGGGTTCGGTCGGCCAGACGGATTACTCTTGCTTTCCCGGTTCAAACTGCAAATCGTGATACAACGTACCGTATCGCGGACTCCAACCCACCAGAGTCGTGTCGGGGACTCCAATCCACCAGAGTCATGCGAGAGGGACGACAACCCCGAGCCATGACGACGCTCCGAATCGCCGGGGGGCAGGTACTGCGACCGGACATGACCGTCGAACGCGCCGACGTGCTGATAGACCAGGACGACGGGACGATTCTCGCCGTCGGCGACGTCGTGGACGCCGACGAGACGCTGGACGCCAGCGACGGTCTCGTGATTCCGGGTCTCGTGAACGCCCACTGTCACGCCGCGATGACGCTCCTTCGCGGGTATGCGGACGATAAACCGCTCGATTCGTGGCTCCGCGAGGACGTGTGGCCGGTCGAGGCCGCCCTGACGCCGGAGGACGTGCGTGCCGGGACCGAACTCGGCATACTGGAGATGATTAAATCCGGGACGACCGGCTTCGCGGACATGTACTTCGAGGTCGACGAGGTTGCCGAAGCCGTCGAGGAGGCGGGGCTTCGCGCCCGAATCGGTCACGGCGTGGTGACCGTCGGAAAGGACGAGGAAGTCGCCCGCGAGGACTTCGAGACGAGCCTCGCCATCGCCGAGGAGTTCGACGGCGCGGCGGGCGGCCGCATCAGAACGGCCGTGATGCCGCACAGCCTCACGACGGTCGGCGAGGAGTATCTGGACGACTACATCCCCCGCACGCGTGACCTCGGCGTCCCGCTCCACTACCACGCCAACGAAACCCGCGACGAGGTTGCCCCCATCGTCGAGGGGCGCGGGAAACGACCGCTCGAATACGCCCGCGAGATGGATATGACCGGCTCGTCGGATTTCGTCGCCCACGGCGTCCACGTCAACACCACGGAAATCGACCTGCTGGCGGAGACGGGCACGGGCGTCATCCACTGCCCGGCCTCGAACATGAAACTCGCCAGCGGGATGGCCCCCGTGCAGGCGATGTTGGACGCGGGCGTCACGGTCGGACTCGGGACGGACGGCGCGGCGTCGAACAACGACCTCGACATGTTTGGCGAGATGCGAGACGCAGCCATGCTCGGGAAACTCGCCGCGAACGACGCCAGCGCGGTCGCCGCCGAGTCGGTCGTGGAGATGGCGACACGCGGAAGCGCGACCGCCCTCGGGTTCGACAGCGGCCGCATCGAGGAGGGTGCGAACGCCGACCTCGCCGTAATCGACCTGTCGTCGGCCCACCTCGTCCCCCATCACGACCTCGTGAGTCACCTCGCCTACGCCGCGCGCGGCAGCGACGTGAGACATACGATTTGTGACGGGACCGTCCTAATGGCAGATAGGGAACCACTTACGCTGGACGAAGGATCGGTGCTGGAAAACGCAGAAAAGCGGGCGAAGGAACTCGTCGAACGCGCTACCGAGTAGATAGATGCGGTTCGCTCACGGAGACTATTTTACGACTGAGGATACATTCTACGAAATTGTCAACAATGGTAAATTGAACGATTATATCGGTTTTTAAACTCTCTAGCGTTCTCTGAACTATTTATGTACAAATATAACGATGCCAAACGGGAATCGGGATTTATGGGGGTATCCCCGGTGGGAGAAATCGCATGACAGCAAAACGATTTGCGATACTGCTCGCGGCGACGGTGCTGCTTTCCGTCGCCGCGCCCGCCTTTGCAACGACTGGCACTGACGGACTGACGGTCGGTGTCTCCCAAACCGAGAGCGTCGTCGTGACTGTGACCACGAACGGAACGGCGGCCGAGAACGCTTCGGTCTCCGTCGAGGCGCTCAACAACTCCACCTACGCGGGTGCCGGGAGTTACACCACCGACGAAAACGGGACCATTGCACTACCGACTCCTGCGAACAACACCACCATTCACGTCGTGGCGACGAAAGGGAATCTGACCGATTCGACGACCGTCGCGCTGGTCGCGCCCGCGAACGAGGATGTCGAATCCGACGACTCCTTCGGTCACGGTGTCTCCTCGTTCGTCCACAAACTGCTCTCGGGCGAGGACGTGAAACACCCGGGGAGAGTCATCTCGACGTGGGTGACGTCCCACAACCCCGGTGCACAGAAGAAGGCCGACCACGCGAAGTCGAGCCACGACGCCGACGACCACCCCGGAAACGGCCGCGATGCGGAACACGAACAGGGACACGGAACCGACGGTGACCACCCCGGAAACGGCCGCGACGACCACCCCGGAAACGGCGGTGACAACGGCCACAAACAGGGATACGACAAGGGGAAGACGGGCCACGACGACCGCGGCACCGACTCCGACGAATAGGCGTTGACCGCCTTCGGTACCGTTTTGAACGCGCTCGCCCATCTCGAACGTATGGGAACTTATCCGCCGATAAGCGAGCAGTTGGACGACGTTGAGTCCGCTCGCGCCGAGGGGCACCGCAAGATGGATTGGGCGCGCCAGCACATGCCGATAATGACGACGATTCAGGAGGAGTTCGTCGCCGACAAACCGCTGGACGGCCAGCGAATCGGCATGGCGATGCACGTCGAGGCGAAGACCGCGGTTCTCGTCGAGACGCTCGCGGAGGGTGGCGCGGAAGTCGCCGTCACCGGTTGTAACCCGCTCTCGACCCACGACGACGTGAGTGCCGCGCTGGACGAACACCCGAACATCACCTGCTACGCGAAGCGCGGCGTGGACGACGAGGGCTACTACGAGGCCATCGAGTCCGTCATCGACCTCGAACCCACCATCACGGTGGACGACGGCATGGACATGGTTGCGGCCATCCACGAGGACCACCCCGAACTCATCGAAACCGTCGTCGGCGGCTGCGAGGAGACGACGACCGGCGTGCACCGACTCCGCGCGATGGACGAGGACGGCGCGCTCGACTACCCCGTCTTCGCCGTCAACGACACGCCGATGAAACGCCTGTTCGACAACGTACACGGCACCGGCGAGTCGTCCCTGGCGACCATCGCCATGACGACCAACCTCTCGTGGGCCGGGAAGAACGTCGTCGTCGGCGGCTACGGCTACTGCGGCAAGGGCGTCGCGAAGAAGGCGGCGGGCCAGAACGCGAACGTCATCGTCACCGAAGTCGAACCGCGCCGCGCGCTCGAAGCCCACATGGAGGGCTACGACGTGATGCCGATGGCCGAGGCCGCCGAAGTCGGCGACGTGTTCATCACGACGACGGGCAACCGCGACGTCATCACGAAGGAGCACTTCGAGGTCATGAAGGACGGCGTTCTCCTCGCCAACGCGGGGCACTTCGACGTGGAAGTCAACCTCAACGACCTCGCGGACCTCGCCGTCGCCGAGCGCGACGCCCGCGACGGCGTTCACGAGTACGAGATGGAAGACGGCCGCCGACTCAACGTCATCGCCGAGGGTCGCCTCGTCAACCTCGCCGCGCCCATCGCGCTGGGTCACCCGGTCGAGGTCATGGACCAGAGCTTCGGCGTGCAGTCCGTCTGCGTCCGCGAGATGGTCGAAAACGGCGAGAAATACGACGCCGGTGTCCACGAGGTGCCCGACGAACTCGACAAGGAAATCGCGGAAATCAAACTCGACGCGGACGGCGTGGAGTTCGACTCCCTCTCGGACGACCAGAAGGAGTACATGGGTAGCTGGCAGCACGGGACGTAACACCGTTTTTCTCCCCGTATCGAGAGCAATTCGAGTCGAGTTGCGTCGAGTCGGGTTTTCGTTCTTCGTCCGAGCTGTCGTTCAACAAATATTTACCGTCTCCTTTTTCAAACGGACGTATGCAACGCCGCCAGTTCCTCCAGAAGAGCGTTCCGCTCGCCGTCGGTGTCGGTGCCGCCGGGTGTACCGATTCGAGTACCGACACCAACTTCGCCGGATACACCACCGACGAGGTTGCGTCGAACGAGGGTAACGCGTGGGACGATTCCGATACCGCCGAACCGGACGGAAGCGACCCGGCGCTCGAAGCGCCACCCCGCGAGTCCGAAGTGTTCGCAGCCATCGAATCCGGCGACGGACGGGAAACCGTCGTTGTCACGTTCGAAGCGAACCCCGTTGTCCAAGCCCGAATCGGTTCGGGGACGACGACTACGACGATGGCGACGCACACGGAAGCGGAGAACACGACGACGCGAACGACTGTCGAGAGCACGACGACTACCGACGAAGAAAGTTCCCGGACGTGGATGGATAGTCTGTCGCCCGGTTCCCTCCTCCCCGTCGGCGTCGCCGCCGGACGGGGTAGGGGAGGTCGAAGCGGCGGCGGACGGAGCGGTCGGAGTGGACGAAGCGGAAGAAGTGGAAGCGGACGGGGCGGTAGCGGTGGTAGTGGGGGCGGGAGGAGTAGCGGTGGAAAGAGCGGAAAAAGTGGGAGCGGAAAGAAGGGAAAGAACGGGAAGGGGAAGCCGAAAAACGGCACCGGAAAGGGAGACGGGAAAACGAAGTCCGGTCGTCGCGGTAGCGGGACGAGCGCGTTCGTCGGACGGAACGGGCGGTTCAAGTGGCACGGCGGGCGGTACGCGGCGTGGCACGACCGGCACGACAACGAACTCGACGAGTACGATGCGGTCGTGAGCGATTGCGGGGTCGGACACATCGGCTCCGCGGACGCGACGGAGGACGACCTTCCCGGCGTCGGTGCCATCGACTGGGACAGCGAGTGCGACGGCGACCACGCTGAAATGTGGTTTACGCCGTCCGCATCGGGGTGGTACCGCGTCGGTGCGCGACTGCGGGCGACGGACGAGGGGCGCGACTTCGGGTGGGAAGCGGTGGACGTAAAAATCGTCGAAACGGACGAATCGAGCTGGGAGATAGCGAGTCAGTGGAAGGTCTCCCCCCGACTCTGAACCGTCACTATCCCCGCTCCGTCGGGCGAAAAGCGGGAAACTAAGTCGGTGCGTGCGAGAGGTCGAACCGAACAACATGGCGAATCGGAAAGGTGACAGGCGGGAGCGCGAACTCGTCAACAGGCTCGACGACACGGGATTCGCGGTCATGCGCGCTCCCGCGAGCGGGGGGGCAACGCAGCGCGAACTGCCGGACGTGCTGGCCGGAAACGGGAACGCGTTCTACGCTATCGAGGCGAAATCGAGCGCGGGCGACCCCATCTATCTGACGGGCGAGGAGGTCGAAGCGCTGGTGTACTTCTCACAGAACTTCGGCGCAAAGCCGAAAATCGGCGTCCGCTTCGACCGAGAGGACTGGTACTTCTTCCACCCGGCTGACGTCCACCAGACGAAGGGCGGGAACTACCGGGTCAAGAAGGAAACCGCGCTGGACGAGGGTGAGACGATGGACGAGTTGTGGAAAGACGACGAGGACGAGGCGTCGAAACACAGCGTCTCAGACGTCCTCCACGCGGTCGAACAGGGGGTCCTCTCGGTGGACGAGGCGACGGAGATTTTGGAGTAGCCTTCGCTCCGCGGTCGGGGTCGAAAAAACCGAGAAACCGGTTCGACTACTTCAGTTCCGGGAAGTCGGACAGTTCCGACTGATTCCCCGGACGCTCGGGGCGTTGGAGCCGAGAACGCGGGAACGAGTAGCGCCGCACGTGACGCGGCTCGACCTGTTCGGGACGAAGGCCCGACGGAATCGGGTAGAGCACTTCGACCACGGGGTCGTCCGCCGGGTAGCCCTCGTTCGCCGGGTACTCCGCGACGGTGCAGTCGCGGCCCGGAACCTCGACTTGGCTGGCCCGATAGTCGGTCATGTCGACGACGACCAACAGGTCGCCTGTCGCGCGGTCGACCACGGGTTCGCCGGGCTCCAGTCGGCAGCGGTCACAGAAGTGCGGCCCGGCGGCCGCCGTCTTCTCGTCCACGAAGACGACCGACTCGCATCTCGCGCACTCGACCGCCTCCTTTCCCGGCGGTGGGACGCGCCCTTCGTTAATCTCGATTGCGACCCGTCGGAGGTGTTTGCACCGAACCCCTCGCATCATGTGGTCTGGGCAGGTGCAACGACCGCCGAGCAGGTCGACGAAGTACGTGTTGTCGCTCTGGCTTTCGACTTCGTACAGTCCGCCACCGAGCGGCGTGACGGACATGCGCTCCGCTCTGGCGCGTTGGGACCGCGGGTCGGTCTCCTCGGTCTCGGCCAGCGGCGTCAGCGATACTTTTCCGGAAGCGGCTGTGTCTATCATGGGTGCTTCCTCCGACGTGAAACCGGACGACGAAAATCGGCGCGTTCCGACCACACAGCGGCGGTTTCGACGTATTATCGTACGTGCCGAATGACCCTAAGGCTTTCATCTGTCAGCGCAAGCATCGAACGCGTTCTCCCGTTCGCACCGCGTGGTGTCACGAAATGACGACGATTCACGACACCGACTTCGAAACGGAGAACTTTTGATGTAACCCCCGGAAATCCAGAACATGGATATCGAGGGCGATACGCTCCGCGACATCGTCGTCTCCGTCGTGTCAGTTGGCTTCTTTATCGTAGCGATGTTTATCGTCGGCTCGCAGTTTGAGGCCGGCGGCATCACGGGAGCGGGTGCGCTCGAAATGGTCGGCGTCATCACGCTCTTCGTTCTCGTCATGACGGGCGTCGGTTTCTGGCTGGCCAACCAGTACTAACGGTCGCGCCAATCTGTCACGGTACCGCTTTCGTCCAGCGCGTCTTCGTAGTAGACGAGCGGATGCGTCACCGTCTCACATCGTTCGTCCTTGTTCACACAGTCCCCGTACGCTTGGAGCGTCGCGCAACTCGGCGGCGCGAACTGCGTCGTCCGTTCGTCCCGGAGTCGTTCGATTCGGGCGCGTAACCGGTCCGCGCGTCCCGACGACCGAACTTCACAGAGCGAGAGAATTTCGTCCGCGTCGAGTCCGATGCTCGTGAGAAACGAGACGAGCGTGAACTCGGAGTGTGCGGGAAGCGACTCCGCGTCACGAGCGCGCGCGAGCAGTGCCGACATACACGGCGGGAACAGTTCCGGTGCGAGCGTATCGATGTCGTGGGAGAAATCGGCGTCGGTGAACGACGACTCCAGTTCCGACAGTTCGTCGGCGAGCGTCGCGCCGATTTCGTCGGGGACGGGAAGGGGAAGGTCGTCGGCGATGCGTATTTCGACCGCCGTCCGAAGCAGTTCGTGTAGCTCCGCCTGCGAGACGACCACGACGCCATCGTCGAGTTGACGCGTCACGAGTCGCCACTCGTCGCCGAACTCCCGGGCGAGCGAGATGTAGGTCGAGACGGCCACGCCGAACCCGTCACGACGGGTCACCACGTCGTCGTCGAGGTCGAAATCGGCGAGGAACGTTTCGAGCGTGAGCGACGTGCCCCGCGTGCTTTTCAGCCCGTCGTCCGGCGTCTCGAAGTCGGCGGTGAACCGCTCGTAGGCCGTCGTCGCCTCGGCGTTGGCGTACTTCTCGACCGCTCCCGGCGCGTCGAGGAGCGACACCAACATCCGGGCGATGGGGTACGAAAGCACCTCCGCCGACGTCGACCAGCGCCGCCCGTCGTCCGGCGCGCGCACGGTCCCGTCGAGGAGCGCCCGTCGCACGCGCTCCACGCCGCGCTCGACTGCCGGGTGGCGGTCGCCCTCCCCCGCGATGACTGCCGCGAGGTCGAGGTTCGCGTCCCGAACCGCCTCGCGAGCGGACGCGAGAAACGGGTATCGGGCATGGAGCGAATTCATTAATCGCCTTTTCGAGCGGTGCCCGATAAACGCGACGGTCGCGCGGTAACGCGAGATTTCCCCGACTCGACCGCCGCGGAAATCCCGCGTTTCCCCGGTTCGGCCGAATCCAATCACCTATTACCGCGGCGTGAGAAGCGGGGTTCGTGCCACGCTTCGCTTATCCGTGCCCCGACTGTCGAACGACGACGAACCTTCACGGCCCGGACTGCCGGTTCGACGGGGAGCCGTGGACGGACATCGAGAAAGCGTATACCGATATCATCGCGGTGCTCTCCGCCGATTCGGTGACGGAGGAGGAACTCCGCGACGCGGTGCACGGCCGGTGGAACGCCACGCACGTCGCGGCGCTCGACCGCCTTCGTCACGAAAAGCGGGTCGTGGAGAGCGACGGAACCGTACGCCTCCTCACCGCCGACGAGTTCCGCGAGACAGTCTCGGAGCCAAGCTTCGAGCCGATGCGGACGATTTACGAGAAGGGAAGCGTTCCGGGCTGTCACGACAACGCCGTCTTCGCCATGATAGCGTGGTACGAGATGGTCGGCCTGTCGTGGCCCGAGACGCGCGAGAACGTCGTCGAGTGGCTCCACAAGAGCGGAACGTGGGGACGCGGCGGTTTCGAGGAGTCTTCACCGGAGGAACTGGTCGAAACCAAGCGGCACGTCTACGAGGCCGGGTACGGGTGGAAGGAGAAAGCCCAGTCGGCGAAGGCGGTCATCGACCGGAACCTGTAGAAGCGAAAATCGAATCGAGTCGGCGCTTCCTCAGTCGCTCTGGATACGCGGCGCGAGCATGTAGGTCACGTCGCCCATTCCTTCCGCGATTTCGAAGTGAAGCTTGACGGGGAACTCCTCGCCGAGGTCGATGGCCACTTCGCCGTCGTTCGGGATTGCCTTGTTCATATCCTTGAGATAGTCGAGGCTGAACAGGGAGTGGGCGGGACCGGTCGTGAGGTCGATGAGGTCGTCGCGGTCGAGTTTCAGGTCGACGTTGTCGGTGTCGCCTTCGGCTTCGACGTAGAATATCTCGTCGTCCTCGTTCACGCCGAGGGCGATGTGGTCGGAAACCATGTCGGCGGCTTTGACCGCGCGGTCGATGTCGGACCCTTCGACGACGATGGTCGCCGAGAGGTCGAGATCCGGGATGTCCGGTTCTTGGCGGATGGAATCGGGGTCGATGAGCGCGAGGGTGTATTCGAGTCCGTCGATTTTGATGTGGAGTTTGCGCGTCTCTTCGTCCAACTCCATCTCGATGAGTTGGTCGGAACTGGCCATGCCAGCGATGCTTTCGAGACGGTCGAGGTTGACGCCGAGGACGCCCCCGTCAGCCTCGTAGGATTCGAACGCTTCGGAATCGAGTTGGAGGTCCACCATTCCGACGTTGGCCGGGTCCACTGCCTTGATGGTGAGGCCATCCTCCTCGAGGTGGATTTTACATTCATCCACCAGAACGCCCACGGAATCGATCGTCGTCCGGAGCGTATCCGCGCTCACGATAGCCTTGAACATGTTGGTGATTCCTATGAAAGGGTGGCATAAAAAGTCACCCGTTCGCGCGCGCGAGGTGCAACGTTGCAGGAACGACGGACAGAGGATAGGAACCGGGAGCGCCCGGAGTTAAACTCACCGCGCCTCCACAATTATTACAGTAGATAATATAAAGATTTTTGATAAACGTTTTACGCTAGAAGGTATTCTGAACGTATATGTCGCAGGAGTGGCGGCCGGAAGAATACACGCTCGACGAAGACGACCCGCGATGGGGAGTCTGTAATTACTGTAAGAAGAAGGTCTTCGTCGGTGGAAAGAACAAATCGGATCTCATTCGGCATCAGGCCGAGTGTGAGTATCGAGACGGGTAGTTTCCCGTCGGCTAATTATTCATTTTGCGTCGTAACGGCCAGCGACGGGGCGACGAACGAAGGGCGTAAACATCCGCGTAGACAACCGTCTCACAACGAATGGCCCGTAAAGACCACTACTACAACAAATCCAAGCAGCAAGGCTACCGATCGCGGGCGGCCTACAAACTCAAGCAGTTGGACGAATCCACACACCTCCTCCACGAGGGCGAGACGGTCGTGGACCTCGGAGCGGCCCCCGGCGGCTGGCTCCAAGTCGCCGCCGAGGAGGTCGGCGACGACGGAACCGTCATCGGCGTGGACCTCCAGCGAATCAAGGACATCGACGGCGTGGAAACCATCCGCGGCGACATGACCGAGGAGGAAACCCAAGAGGAGGTCATCGACGTCGCCGGGTCCGCCGACGTCGTTCTCTCGGACATGGCACCGAACATGACCGGCGAGTACAGCCTCGACCACGCTCGCTCGGTGTACCTCGCCCGACAGGCGTTCGAGACGGCGCTCGAACTCCTCGATTCCGGCGGCGACTTCGTGGTCAAGGTGTTCCAAGGCCCGGACTTGGACGACCTGCGCGAGGACATGGAACCCGAGTTCGAGTACGTTCGAACCATGAGTCCCGACGCCTCGCGCGACGAGTCCTCCGAGGTCTACCTCGTCGCCCGGAAACGCCTCACCGCGCCCGTCAGACCCGGCGACACCCTCGAAGTGACCATCGAAGGCGTGGGGAGCGAAGGCGACGGCGTGGCGAAAGTCGAGGAGTACACGTTGTTCGTTCCGAACACCGAGGAGGGAGAGACGGTCGAAATCCGCGTCGATGACGTGAAACCGAAGTTCGGCTTCGCACAGCGATTGGACCGAGACTGAAGTCCGCGTTCAGTCGGCCGAACTCGGCACCCTACTTGCGGACGTTTGCGACCGGAGAAACCCGACGACGGCGTAGACGAACGGCGTGTCGAGCAGCGCGACGAACAGTTTGAAGACGTACTGGCCGACGATGAGCGAGAGGATGACGTTCTTCGGGAGTATCGGCCCGATACCGGCGAAGCGCGGGAGCGCGTAGAACGCGACGCCGACGAAGATGACGGTATCGATTGCCTGACTGCTCGCCGTGGACCCGATGTTGCGAGCCCAGAGGTGGTCGCCGTCGGTGAGGTCGCGGATTCGGTGGAAGACGATGACGTCCCAGTTCTGACTGACGACGTAGGCACAGAGGCTTCCGACGACGATGTTCGTGCTCGCGCTGAGGACGGTGCGGAACTTGGCGGGGTCCACGCTGTTCTGCGCGGCGGGCGCTTCGATGGTGGACCAGACGAGCACCAGCATGACGAATATCATGACGAAGGCGACGTTGACGAGTCGCTGGGCCGCCTTCCGGCCGTACACCTCGGCGTAGCAGTCGGAGGCGAAGAAGGTCAGCGCGTAGGCCAGCGCCGCCCCCGGCAGGACGAGCGCGTCGCCCGTAATCGGCAGGGTGAGCGGAATGGTGAACTGGAGCACCTTCGCCGCCGTGAGCTGTGCCGTCACGAGCGCCGTCACGAACAGCGCGGTGAGGCCGAGTTGTCCGGTGGCCAGTACCGAGTGAGCGTCTCGCCGCTCAGTCATCTTCCAGTCTCCCGTGGCGTTCGTCGATTTCGTCCAGAATGTCCAGCATCTTCCGAATCGAGGCGCGAATCGCCTCGCTCCTGTTGACGAACTTGCCGTCGTCGCCCACGTGGTCGTCCAAATCGGAGAGGAGTTCGTCGGGCACTTCGACGCTTATCTTGGTCATACCGGGATATTCCGGGAGGAATACTTAAGCCCAGCGTCAGGCGCGTCGTCCGCCGATCGTTCCTACCCAGAGGACGCTCAGCCCGAAGATGTACGCGACGGAGACGGGGATGGCGACGAGGAACATCGTGTAGAGGCTGTCGGGGGTCACCAGCGCGGCGACGGTGAAGACGCCGATGACGACCGGACGCCAGTACTCGAACATCGACTCGAACGGGACGATTCCGGCCCAGTGGAACAGGAACATCGTCACCGGCACGTCGGCGAGCAACCCGATGCCGACCGTGGTGAGGAACACGAGCCAGAAGAACGCCTTCACCCGGTAGTAGATGAGCATCTCGGCGTTGTGGGCGTCGGTAACGAGCCACGAGATGATGTTCGGAGCGACGATGGTGTAGCCGATGTAGCTCCCGGCGATGAGTCCGACGAACAGCGTGCCGCCCCACAGGAAGAACACGTTGCGGTTGCCCCTGACGAGTTTTCGCTCCTTCATCGCGGGCCAACTGTAGTAGAGCACCATCGGGAGCACCGACACGGCGGCGAGCAGGGTGCTTATCTTCACTTCGAAGATGAGCGCCTCGACCGGGTGCAGGGTGACGACGTTGAGCTGTTGGCCGTTCGCCAGTATCGACTGCGGCACACGGCTCGTGAAGTCGCTGTTGATGTCGCCGATGCCGCCCTGATACAGGTAGACGAACACGCTGGCGAGAACGAGCATGAACACGCCGACGATGCGGAAGAACTTCGACGTGAGGCTCTGGAGGATGAACGCGAAGTCGTAGTAGTAACCGCCGATGTCGTCCTCTGTCGTCTCGTCTTCCGTGAACGCGTTCGTCACGCCCGCGGCGGTGCGCTGGAGGACGTTGCCCTCCTCTTGAGTCTCTTGGCTCGGTTGCTGGGCGACGTCCTCGGCGAGCGGTGCGCCCTCCGCCTCGCGGACCTCCGAGTCCGCCTCCGCGGCTTCCGCTTCTTCTTCATCTTCGGCGTTCGCTTCGTCGAAACGGTCGAAGATGGCCTGCGCCTTCTCGGGTTGGTCGGCCTCCATCGCGGCACGGGCGTAGTCGAGCGACTCGCCCTCGTCCATCTCGGTGAACACTTCGGGCGGAGCGGCTCGAACCCCGGCGGCGTCGAGCTGTTCGATGTCGATTGCGGCCGGTGCGCCACCGCGCTGCTGGCCGACTGCGGCGTTCGCTTCGAGCGAGACGAACAGGTAATAGAGGGCGGCGACGACGAGCGCGACCAGCGCGACGGCCCCCGCGACGAGGAGGATGGCCGTCCCGCGCGGCATGCCCAACGCCTCCTCGATGGGGGAGAACGCCGCGGGTCGGAACTCGGCCGGAAGTGCAGGAAGCAGTTGGCCGTTCACGTAGCTGACCCCGACTCGGCTGAAGAACAGGTACGTCGCGCCACCGGCGATGAGCGCGATACCGAGGAGGTAGTTCCACCGTTCGACCATCGTTTTCCCGATGTTCACCTCGCTGCTCCCGCGCTTGATGGTGACGAGGATCTTCGACAGATAGAGACTGAATCCGTAGAGGATGACGAGCGGAATCGCCCACATGACCTGCGTGAACGGGTCCGGTGGGGACGCGACCGCGCCGAAGACGAAGATGGTGAGGATTGCGTAGCGCCACTTGTCGCGGAACGTCTCGTACTTCACGATACCCGAGTAACTGAGGCCGCTCATGATGAGCGGCAGTTCCGCGGCCAGCCCGAACGAAAGCGAGATGATGAGGACGAACTCGGTCCACTGGACGATACCGTACTTCGGACTCAGGTTCGCCTGCACCGCGTTCTTGGCGAGGAACTGGAACATCAGCGGGAGATAGACGGAGTACCCGTAGGCTAGCCCGCCGATGAACAGCGCCGCCGCGAGGGCGACCAGCGGGATTATCTTCCAGTAGGAAATGGAGAATTCGGGATACCATTCGCGTTGCCGAATCGAATCACGACCGAGATAAAGCAAAACGGGGATGGCGAGAACGATCCCGGAGAACATCGCTATTTTCGCTTGGAGGAGAATGACGTCGAACGGCGTCACCGCGACGATTTCGACGTGTTGCATCACTTTCTGTGACATCCCGGAGGTCGTCACGTCGCGCAGGAACGGCCACACCACCATCGACATGGCGTAGAACATGCCGATGAAGCCGAGAACGAACACGATGAAGACTTTCTGCAGGTGCGTCTGTGCCGTCGACAGCATCGCTCCGATGGTTTCTCGCCCGGAAGCGACGGTGTTGGCGGTATCCTCGTCGATGAGACTGTTCCCCGAGGTAGACATTGCTTGAGAATGGTAACCCCCTGCCAGTTATCAATCTTCTCGTCTCGCAAGATGAAGAAAGCCTATAATAACTCGGCTGCTTATCCTCGGGTGAATGGGCGAAGAATCGGAGGCGACGGCAGGCAGTAATATCTCGAACGTTCCGGCGTCGGAAGAAGCGCCGGAGCCGCCGGACGAGAACCTGTATGCGCCCGAGGACCCGGAGCCAGCAGTCGAGCGGCCGAGCCAGCCGATGGACGACGAGGAGATGCCGCTCGCCGACCACGTGGAGGAGATGATAAAACGGCTCGCCATCGTTCTCGTCGTCGCTGGCGTCGTGAGTCTCATCACCCTCCCGTTCGCGGACCACGTCATCAACTTCCTCTGGAACCAGATTCTGCCGGTCGGTCCCGAAACCCGACCGCGGCTCTACGCGCCGCTGGCGCTCGTGATGACGAAACTCAAGGTCGCCAGCCTCGCGGGTCTCATCATCGCCCTCCCCGTCATGGTGTACGAGACGTACCTCTTCATGCGCCCCGGTCTCTACCCGAACGAGCGTCGGTACTACCTCGCGGCGGTTCCGACGAGCCTCGTCCTCGCGTTCGTCGGTGTCAGCTTCGCGTACTTCCTCATCCTTCCCGCCATCTTCACCTACTTCCTGTCGTACACACAGAGCGCGAACGTCGCCATCGCGTTCGGTCTGACGAAGACGTTCAACCTCATCCTGATGATGATGGGCGTGTTGGCCGTCGTCTTCCAGATTCCGCTCCTCATCATGCTCGCCATCATGATGGGCCTGACGACGCGCCAGTGGATGGCCAACCGACGGCTGTACTTCTGGGGTGCGTTCGCCGGATTCGCGTTCCTGTTCAGCCCCGACCCGACCGGGATGGCCCCGTTCCTCGTCGCCATCACGATGGTCGGCCTGTTCGAAGGCACCTTGCTCCTCCTGAAATGGACGGGCAAGTGACGGTTTCGAACCGTTCTCTCGTCCTCCTCGAATATTCGGAATCACACAATGGCACCTTTCGACGTTCGTAACCGGGTTATAACTAAGGGAGTTTGTCTCCAACGAAGCGGTAGCGTTCGTGCCTGCCCTTAGCTCGCGTGCCAGCAGCTACAGACCGCAGTTCGCGTGCCAGCAGACTGCCACCCTTCGGGTGCGAACGCCCGACGCTGCTTTCTACCGACCACCGGTCGGATACTCGGTGCTGAACACGTCTTCGACCAGCGGTTCGCTTTGCGATTCCGACTCGTGCGCATCGCCGCCCGCTCGCTCGCGGGTCGTCCCTCCCTGCTCGCCGTTCGATGCCTCGTCGGCATCGCCTTCCGGACTCACACTCCCGGTGCGATAGCCGTGCAAGTCGAGCGTGACGTGTTCGAATCCGAGGTCCGTCAGGTGGTCCCGTGCGGCGCGGACGAACTCCTCGTCCAGCGCCCGCGATAGCTCGTCCTCGCCGATTTCGATGCGCGCCAGTCCGTCGTGGTCGCGGACGCGGAACTGGGTGAATCCCCACTGGCGGAGCACCGTTTCGGCGCGTTCGATTCGGGAGAGGCGTTCCTCGGTCACTTCCAAACCGGTCGGGATGCGCGAGGAGAGACATGCCATCGCGGGTTTGTCGGCGACGGAGAGGTCGTACGCTTCCGCGATTTCCCGGACCTCGTCCTTCGAGATATCGTGTTGGAGGAGCGGCGAGTAGGCGTCCAACTCCTCGACGGCGCGGAGGCCGGGGCGGTGCCCCGCGGATACGTCGTCGGCGTTCGTCCCGTCGCAGACGATATCGATGTCGAGTTCGGCCGCCTTGTCGAACATCGCGCCGAGGCGCATCGTCCGGCAGTGATAACAGCGGTCGTCGCCGTTCTCGACGAAGTTCGGGTCGTCCAACTCGCTGAACTCGGCGATGACGTGGCGGATTCCGATTTCGTCGGCGACCCGATTTGCGTCCCCGAGTTCGGCCTCGGGCAGGGTTTCGCTCTTCGCGGTGCACGCGACGGCATCGTCTCCCAGCGCATCGTGGGCGATAGCGGCGACGACGCTCGAATCGACTCCACCGCTGAACGCGACGAGCACGCCGTCGCGCTCCGCGAGGTCTGCCTTCGCGGCGGCCAGTTTCTCCTCGACGGTTGGCATACCTCGTGATTGTTGCGAACGGGCAAAAGCGCCTCGTCACGCGTCCGTGTCGTCGCAGTTCGATTCGATTCGACGCTTCACTTCGGGTGCGGAACCGTCTTTTCGCCGATGCACGTCGGGAACGTTTTTTATGTATGACGCAATATCACGGAGCGAATGGACCTTGAGGCGGTACCCGGCGTCGGTGCGAAGACCGCGGACGCGCTCGCGGAACTCGACGACGCCGAGCGAGCGTTGGAAACCGGCGATGTCGCCACGTTGGCGCGAGCGCCGGGAATCACGGAAGGGCGGGCCGCTGCCATCGCGCGCGGTGCCATCAGGATTCGACACGACGACGACGGCGGCTTTCTCGCCACAGACAGGGCGCGGGAGTTGTACCGCGATGTCCTCTCGCTCGTGAAAGCGCGGGCCGTCACGACGTACGCGAAAAAGCGTCTCGAAACGCTGTATCCCAGTTCCGCCGCATCCAGAATCGAGGAGGTACAGGCGTTCACGCGCGCGGCGATGGAGCGAACGCCGACGGCGGACGTTCGGGAGGCGTTGGCCGACGTCGAACCGCTCTCGGCCCCGCAAGGCGTTCGGGTCACCGACCGCTGTCTGGCGACGACCGACGCCGAGCGGTACGCGAAAGCGCGCGAGGTGATTCCCGAACTGCCCGTCGAAGTCGTGGAGGACACGCGGGAACTGGCGGAACTCGCGCGCGGGTACTCCACCGTCGTCGCGCTGGACGAGGCGTTCGCGGGCGTCGCTATCGACGGGGACGTTCGCGTCGAACCGGGTGCGCTGGAAACCCCGGCGGAACTCGTCCCCGAGCGTCCGCTCGCCTTCTTCGCCGCGAACCGGGACACCCTGCTCGCCGCCGCCGAAGTCCACCGCGTCGCGGGGATGGACGCGCCGCTCGACATCGACGGGTTGGAGTCCGCACTCGCCCGCGTCACCGCCGACGGCGGGGTGACGGGCGACGCGGAACTCGCTCGGTTGACGGACGCCATCGCCGACTTGGACGCCGCCGTTTCGATGGCCGAAAACGTCGCCAACGACCGACTTCGGGAGGCGATTCGGGAGCGGGACGTGACCATCGAAGGCTCCGACCTGCTCTCGCTGGTCGAGCGCGGTGCGGGCGTCGATTCGCTCCTCTCGCGCGAGTTGGGCGACGAGTACGACGCCGCCGTCGAGGCCGCCCGCGAGCATTTGGTCGAGACGCTGGCGCTGGACGCCGGTGAAACCGAACTCGCGCGCCAGGCGTTCCCGGAGGACCCGACGTTTCCCGTGGAGCACGACGAGAGCGTGATTTCGCGGCTCCGTGAACGACTGGAAGCCGAAAAGTCGCGGCGGGCGGCGCGACACAAGCGCGAACTCGCCCGCGAACTCGCGGACGAGCGCGAGGCGGCGGAAGAACTCGTTCGCGCCGCGCTCGAACTGGACGTGGAACTCGCCGTCGCCCGGTTCGCCCACGACTTCGAGTGCGTCGTGCCCGACTTCGACGGCGACGGGTTCGACATCGCGGCCGGGCGTTCACCCCTCCTCGACGTGGAGTTCGCCGCCGTCGAACCGGTCGATTACGGCGTCTCGGGCGTGGCCCTGCTCTCGGGGGTCAACAGCGGCGGGAAGACGTCAACGCTCGACCTCGTGGCGCTCGTCGTCATCCTCGCCCACATGGGCCTGCCGGTTCCGGCGGACTCGGTTCGCTTGCGACGGTTCGAGGAACTGCACTACCACGGCAAGACGCAGGGGACCCTCGACGCAGGGGCGTTCGAGAGCACGCTCCGGGAGTTCGCGGCCCTCGCCGACGGGCGGGCGGGCCGCCTCGTGCTCGTGGACGAACTCGAAAGCATCACCGAACCCGGCGCGAGCGCGAAGATAATCGCGGGAATTCTGGAGGAACTCGGCGAGCGCGACGTGACCGGCGTGTTCGTCTCCCACCTCGCCGACGAGATTCGGGACGTGGCGCGGTACGACGTGGCGGTGGACGGCATCGAAGCCAAAGGACTGGTCGACGGCGAACTCGTGGTCGAACGCTCCCCGGTGAAAGACCACCTCGCGCGCTCGACTCCCGAACTCATCGTGGAAAAGCTGGCCGACGGCGGCGAGAACGGGTTTTACGACCGACTGCTGGCGAAGTTCGAGTAGCCCGACAGCCAGAACTGTTACCTACGAGGCTGACGTTCCCGTTTGTGCCCCGCCGGGGGGAGGAGAGATTTCACATGGCACACCAGTTCGAATGTACGCAACAGGATTGTGACTTTATGGTACGGGCCGACGACGAGCAAGAAATCGTCGATATGGTGCAGGAACACGCCCGAGAAAAGCACGGTATGTCGATGGACCGAAACGACGTCCAAGGTGCGATAGAGCAAAGCTAGTCGCTCAAACGGCCGTTCGTCGGCTCTTTTGTCTCTGGCGAAGGATTAAGTAGCTACGGGAGCGTGGTGAAAGTGATGGCAGACGACCCCGAAGAGGGGATGTTGTCGTGGGACGAGTCGGTGTTCCGCGAGGAGCACGTCTTCGAAATCGACTACGTCCCGGAGACGTTCAAACACCGCGAATCCCAGACACAGAGCCTACAATACGCGCTTCGGCCAGCAGTTCGCGGGTCGCGCCCACTCAACGTCATGGCGCGCGGACCGCCGGGGACTGGCAAGACGACATCCGTACAGAAACTGTTCGACGAACTGTCGGCCCAAACCGACGTTCGGACGGTTCGCGTCAACTGTCAGGTGGATTCGACGCGATACGCCATTTTCTCGCGCATCTTCGAGGGGATATTCGACTACGAACCGCCGTCCAGCGGCATCTCGTTCAAGAAGCTGTTCCGCCAAATCACGGACAAACTGGTGGAGGAGGACGAGGTGCTCGTCGTCGCGCTGGACGACGTGAACTACCTGTTCTACGAGGGAGAAGCATCCGATACGCTCTACTCGCTCCTTCGCGCTCACGAGGCCCACAGCGGGGCGAAAATCGGCGTCATCGTCGTCTCCTCCGACCTCAACCTCGACGTCATCGAGGAACTCGACACCCGCGTCCAGAGCGTCTTCCGCCCCGAGGACGTGTACTTCCCGGTCTACGACCGACAGGAGATTGTGGATATCCTCGGCGAGCGCGTCAAACGCGGCTTCCACGAGGGCGTCATCGGCCCGGACGTGCTGGAGCGCGTCGCCGAACTCACCGCCGAGAGCGGCGACCTTCGCGTCGGCATCGACCTCCTCCGGCGGGCGGGCCTGAACGCCGAGATGCGCGCCAGCCGAACCGTGAGCCTGCAGGACGTGGAGGACGCCTACGAGAAATCCAAGTTCGTCCACCTCTCCCATAGCCTGCACGCCTTGAGCGAAAACGAGGTCGAGCTCGTCCGCGTCATCGCCGAACACGACGGCGAACAGGCTGGCGAGGTGTACGACGTGTTCCACGAGGAGACCGACTTGGGCTACACCCGATATTCCGAAATCATCAACAAGGTGGACCAACTCGGCATCATCGACGCCACATACACCAACGTCGATGGTCGCGGGCGGTCGCGGTCGCTGTCGCTGCGATACGACCCCGAAGCCGTGTTGGCGCGGTTGGACGACTGAGACAGTGTGGTGATAAGTCTATTGTACGATATATTTATGATAGTCACGTCTCCAATGAATAGGTAAGCACGACTATTTCATGAATGACGGAGAACGGGCTTCTGTAGGAAACGACGAACGGACCGAACAACGACCAGTAGCCCGCAAAAAGTGGGCAACGGAGTTTCTCAAACGTATCTCCTATCCCGAGCAGGGATTACCGAAATATCATCAGTCGTGGTATCGAAACCGTACGATACAACGAGAGGCACGGAAAACGGTCGAAGGGCAAGTGAAGTGGATCCGAGAGATAGACAATAAGGCGATGAAAACGGTTCGGTTCAATACTATCCTTCTCGGACTCATTCTCCCCGCCTTTTCTTTTGCAGTCAAGTATGATGTAGTCGAACGGATAAACGCGCATTCTATACGGTGAATACCGGTATTGGAATCGGGTGTCTCATCACTTCGACGGCATTGGCAGGAGTGACGTACACGTCATCAAGTCTCGAAGCGGGTGTTTCAGCGGGTGATATACGAACTGCTGACGAGCGTGACCTCACGGACAGGCAGGTTCACGACACGCTGGTCAACAGTTATGTTGGGTGGATACAGTCCAACAAGAAAACGATTTTTTGGAACACGGTGGCAGTGACACTGACTATTTTAACAATGATTTATGCACTCGTATTCTTTTCGCTCGGCATCACCTCCGCACTTCTACACGGAGTGCCGACAACGGTGGAGTACATAGCGTATCTCGGCCTCTTCATCGTCACCGTTCTCTCCTTGATTATATAGTCTAGTTGTCTGACGGAACCCCGTCGTTTATATATCATACACACATACAACCAAATATGAAGCAGAATCCAGCGAATAGCGTTGATTCGCGGCGCTCTACAAACGCTGGTGCCAACGATGAGGCGCTCGAATTTGAGGGCGAAACCCTCTCACATCGTCCTCAATTGGGTCGCCGTATCGTAGGATGGATTTCCCGCCAATTTGAGTAGTCACCGTCTCTTTTGATTCCCGCTAACGACCATCTCAAGTAGCTACAGTCCGTATGCCATTTCACCATGAGCGACACCCAGTCCGGCCCGCTTCGACCGGACAACCCGGACGCCGAAACCGACTTTCGAGTTGACGCGCCGTTCGACCCGGCGGGGGACCAACCCGAGGCCATCGAGCAGTTGGCCGAGGGGTTCGACGAAGGGATGGAGAAACAGACCCTGCTTGGCGTCACGGGGTCGGGGAAGACGAACACGGTTTCGTGGACGATAGAGGAGGTCCAGAAACCGACGCTCGTCATCGCGCACAACAAGACGCTGGCGGCGCAGTTGTACGAGGAGTTCCGGAACCTCTTCCCGGACAACGCGGTGGAGTACTTCGTCTCCTACTACGACTACTACCAACCGGAGGCCTACGTCGAGCAGACGGACACCTACATCGACAAGGACGCGTCCATCAACGAGGAGATAGACCGCCTTCGACACTCCGCGACGCGCTCCCTGCTCACTCGGGACGACGTTATCGTGGTGGCGTCCGTCTCGGCGATTTACGGGTTGGGTGACCCGCGCAACTACGAGGACATGCGCCTGCGACTGGAAGTCGGCGAGGAAATCGGACGCGACGAACTCCTCGCCCGTCTCGTGGACTTGAACTACGACCGAAACGACGTGGACTTCACCCAAGGAACCTTCCGCGTCCGGGGCGATACCGTCGAAATCTTCCCGATGTACGGCCGCTACGCGGTTCGCGTCGAACTCTGGGGCGACGAAATCGACCGGATAGTGAAGATAGATCCGCTCGAAGGCGAAGTCAAATCACAGGAACCCGCCGTACTCGTTCACCCGGCGGAACACTACTCGATTCCCGAGGAGACGATGGCGGAGGCAATCGCCGAAATCGAGGGGGATTTGGAGCGCCGAATCCGCTACTTCGAGCGAAACGGGGACTTGGTGGCCGCCCAACGAATCGAGGAGCGGACCACGTTCGACCTCGAAATGATGAAAGAGGCGGGCTACTGTTCCGGCATCGAGAACTACTCGGTGTACTTCACCGAGCGCGAGGTCGGTGACGCGCCGTACACGCTTCTCGATTACTTCCCCGACGACTTCCTCTGCGTCATCGACGAATCCCATCAGACGGTGCCCCAGATTCGGGGACAGTTCGCGGGCGACAAGTCGCGCAAGGATTCGCTCGTGGAGAACGGCTTTCGACTCCCGACGGCCTACGACAACCGTCCGCTCACGTTCGAGGAGTTCGAGGAGAAGAGCGCGAAGACGCTCTACATCTCGGCGACGCCTGCGGACTACGAGCGCGAGGAGAGCGAGCAAATCGTCGAACAGATCGTTCGCCCGACGCACCTCGTGGACCCGAAGGTCGAAGTCGCCGACGCTTCCGGCCAAATCGACGACCTGATGGCGCGCATCGACGACCGAATCGAGCGCGACGAGCGCGTCCTCGTCACGACGCTGACGAAGCGGATGGCAGAGGACTTGACCGAGTATCTGGGGGAGGCGGGCGTCGCGGTCGAGTACATGCACGACGAGACGGACACGCTCGAACGCCATGAACTCGTTCGCGGACTCAGGTTGGGCGAGTTCGACGTGCTCGTCGGCATCAACCTGCTCCGCGAGGGGTTGGATATCCCGGAGGTGTCGATGGTCGCCATCCTCGACGCCGACCAGCAGGGATTCCTGCGCTCGGAAACCGCGCTCGTCCAGACGATGGGTCGCGCGGCCCGGAACGTCAACGGCGAGGTGGTCCTCTACGCCGACGAGGTGACGGACGCGATGGAGAGCGCGATGGACGAAACCGGACGGCGACGTCGGATTCAACGGGAGTTCAACGAGGAGCACGGCTACGAACCACAGACCATCGAAAAAGCGGTTTCCGAGGCGAATCTGCCGGGTAGCAAGACCGACACCGGCGGCGTCACCCGCAACGCGCCGGAGACGGACGACGAGGCGCTCGAACAGATTGCCCAACTCGAAGACCGGATGGAGGAGGCCGCCAACAATCTGGAGTTCGAACTCGCGGCCGACATCCGCGACCGGATTCGTGAGTTGCGCGAGGAGTTCGACGTGGAGACGGAAATCGGCGGGGTCGAACCCGAATTGGACGAGTTCTGACCGCCGATTTGTATCTCCTCCGGAATCGGACCGAACACCGACTTTTTCACCGCAATCGTGCGTACAGCAGTCACGATATCGGTCTGGAATACCGCACTGACCGCTTGAGGCGGTCGATACAACGGTTGAATTCGGGACAGTAATCATCCTCGATGTCAATCATACGGGCATGAGAGCCGATTCAACCGCTTTACTTCGCTTCGGAGCGTGGGGTCAGGTCGTTATTATCGCTCTCGCGGTAGTCTTCTGGTTTCTCGGGCTCGTCGATGGTTTTCTTGCGTCGTGTATCGGATACCTCGTCATCACGACAGTGGGAATAGGAGGTATGGCCAGAACGGAGTCAGCCATCGCTGGACCCTTGTTCTATCCGTTCATAGTTCCGGGATTCGTGCCACTCTATTACTTCGCCACCTGGAAGCAGTCGTCGACGGACGAATGACCATCCGTGTGCTGTACCTGATAACTGGGTTCCAACGCGAGTCGTTTTCGCCCGAATCAGTTCGACTCGGGGTCGACTTCCGCACCGACTTGCGGAATTTCGTCCACGTCGTTGTCGAGTTCGGAAAGCGTCTCCTCGATGTCGTTCAACCCGAGTAGTTCGCGCGTCTCGGGGTCGAACTCGTTCGATTCGAGGAACTCCGCGCCGTCGCGCACGTCGCTGCCGGTGAGGTGCTTGCCGTAGCGGCCGACGAGCGAGGAGAGTTCCTGCGGCAGGACGAACGTCGTGGATTCTCCCTCGCCGATGGTTTGGAGCGTCTCCATCCCCCGGTCGACGATGGCGCGTTCGCCCATCGACTGGGCCGACTTCGCGCGGAGAACTATCGACACCGCATCCCCTTGCGCCTCGAGAATCTGGCTCTGTTTCTCACCTTGCGCGCGGATAACGTTCGATGCCTTCTCGCCTTCCGCCCGCTCGACGGCACCGCGGCGTTCACCTTGCGCTTCGAGAATCATGGCGCGGCGTTTCCGCTCGGCGCTGGTCTGTTGTTCCATCGCGTTGACGACGGCGCGGCTCGGCATCACTTCCTGCACTTCGACGCTCTCGACGCGAATGCCCCACTCGTCCGTCGGCGGGTCTATCTCCTCGCGGATTCGCCGGTTGATGACGTCACGGCGCGAAAGCGTCTCGTCGAGTTTCATGTCGCCGATGACGGCACGGAGCGTCGTCTGTCCGAGGTTGGCGACAGCGCGTTCGTAGTTGTCAACGCCGAGAAACGCCCGCTCGGGGTCCATCACGCGAACGTAGAGGACGGCATCCGCGACGACGGGTGAGTTGTCTTGCGTGATCGCTTCCTGTTTCGGGACGTCGAACACCCGCGTTCGCATGTCGAACCGTCGCGTGGCGCTCACGAACGGCGGGATGAAATGGATACCGGGGTCGAGCAGTTTGCGGTACTCCCCGAAAACGGTCAACGCGCGCTTTTCGTACGGTCCGACGATTTCCACGGCGCTGTTCACCGTGGCGATTACCAGGGCGAGCAGGAGGAGCCCCGCTATCGCCATCGTGTCGAGAAACGGGAGGGCGAGAAAGAAGAAGACGGCGAAACCGATGGCGAAGAGGGCTTTCCCCGCATTCATCCTCGACGTCGCCTTGCCGAGGGTGTAGAAGGGATTGTCCATACTACCCGATAGTTGTTCAGTTCGCATAACAGTTCCCACCGCGTCCGTCCCGAATCGAAGCCTATAATCGGATTTGGATTATATAAAATCGGTTTCGAGGGATAGAGTTAAACCCGGAAGCGGCGCAGTATCCGGTGCATGATAGTCGTCGAAAACAGATTGTTCGTCGCCGAAGAGTACGCGGACCAGTTCGTCGAGCGGTTCCGAAACAGCATGGGTGAAGTGGAGTCCCAGCCCGGTTTCGTCAAGTTCGAGTTGTTGACCCCCGCTCGCCCCGACACGGATTCCTACGTCGCACAGACGTACTGGGAATCGATGGCGGACTTCGAGGCGTGGACCGACACCGACGCGTTCCGCGAGGCGCACGCCGACAGACCGCCGAGGGAGATGTTCACCGACAAGAACCAACTGGAAGTACACGAAGTCGCGTTCGAGCGGACGGGCGAGTAGTCGAGGGTCCGTCTCTTCCGACGCTTTTCTCCGCTCGACGCTCGTCTCACAGCCAGCGCTCGACCCCTCTCGACGTTCGACTCACAAGCGGCGTCGTAACGCCGTCACCGTTTTTTCACCGATACCGTCCACGTCCCGGAGTTCGGCGTCGGAGGCCGCTCGAATCCCGTCCAGACTCCCGAATCGTCGGAACAGTTTTCGACGCGTCTGGGGTCCGACGCCGGACACGTCGTCCAAGGCCGTCGAAACGTCGTCGCGGAGCGTCTGGTGATACTGCACTGCGAATCGGTGTGCCTCGTCGCGCACCCGCTGGAGGACGTGGAGGTGTGGCGCGTCGTTCGGCCAGTTGTAGGTGCCGTTCGGCGTGACGACGATTTCCTCGGCTTTGGCGAGTCCGACGGCGGGGACGTCCCAGCCGATGTCCGTCAGCGCTTCGCGCGCGGCGTCGAGTTGGCCCTCCCCGCCGTCGATGAGGAGTAGGTCGGGGTCCGGTCGTTCGTCGCGGCCTTCGACGGCCCGTTTCGCCCGCCAGCGAACGAGGTCGTGCATGTTCGCGTAGTCGTCGTTCTTCTCGGTCAGCTTCTTCCGGCGGTAGTCGCGCTTCTCGGGCGACCCGCCGACGAGGACGACGTTGCTCCCGACTACCGACGACCCCTGCGCGTGGCTCACGTCGAAGCCCTCGATTCGCTCGGCGGACGGGAGGGAGAGCGCGTCCGCCAACGCCCGGAGTTCGTCCGGGTCGCCTGCCCCCCGGCGGGCGTTTTTCAGCGCCAAATCCACGAGCGTCGCCTCCCGACCGGCACCCGGCACGCGAGTTCCGACGCCCTCCGCGTCCAACCAGTCGAGCACGTCCGCGTCGTCCGGTCGCTCGGAGAGCAACAGCGCGTCGGGCAACTCGCGTTCGGCGTAGAACTGCGGGATGAACCCGCCCAGTACCGCCGCCGCGTCGTCGCCGTCCGGCACCGACAGCGAGTGGTGGTCGCGGTCCACGAGTTGCCCGCGTTCGCTGTGCAGTCGGGCGACGGTCGCCCGCTCCCCCTCGACTGCGGCACCAAGCACGTCCACGGTTCGTTCGTCCGTCGGCGACGAAATCGCGCCCGCGTCACCGCCGTGGAACGATTCGACGGCTTCGAGTCGGTCCCGGAGGTTGGCCGCCCGTTCGAACTCGCGGTTCTGGGCGGCGGCCTCCATCTCGCGGCGGAGCGGCCGCGCCAACACGTCCACCTCGCCGCCCAGGAACCGCTCGACGCTCTCCACGTCGTCGAGGTACGCTTCCCGGCCGATTTCGTCCGTGCACGGCGCGGTACAGAGGCCGATGTCGTGGTCGAGGCACGGTCGGTCGCGGTTGGCGAACTTGTGGTCCGAACAGCCGCGGATGCCGTACGTCTCCCGGAGCGCCTTGACGACCGTTTCGACCGTCGATTTGTTCGTGAACGGGCCGAACACCGTCGCCCCCGTGCGGTCGGGGTCACGGGTGATCTCTATTTGCGGAAATTCGTGCCCCGTCACCTGCACCAGCGGGTAGGATTTGTCGTCCTTCAGGCGGACGTTGTACCGCGGCTGGTAGCGTTTGATGAGGTTCGCTTCCAACAGGAGCGCCTGTGTTTCGGTGTCCGTGACCGCGAAATCCAGCGCGTCGGCGCGTTCGACCATCCGACCGATGCGGTCGCTCCGCGGGTCCGCGTACGACCGAACCCGTGCCCGGAGGTCGACGGCCTTCCCGACGTACCGAACCGTTTCACCTTCCAAAAACTGATACACGCCGGGTTCGCGCGGCAGTTCGCCCGCACGCTCCCGAACGGTGGCCGCGTCCATCGATTTCGACTAGTCGGCGCTCGGCTTTGAACTTGTCCCTACCGCCGCTCGAATTCGACGGGCGGCGTCTTTCGCCTCGTCGCCATCGACGGGCACGCGGATCGGGTCCCGACCCGCACGTTCGATTATCAGTTCCTCCGACCGAGTGGTGACGTAGAGCGCGCCGAAGACGGCGGCGGCGAGCAACAGTACCCCACCAACCGGTAGTAGCACGCTCGTGAGTAGGGTGAACGCGCTCACCATCATGCCGACCATCTGCTGGAGACCGAGAATAACGCCTCCGTCGGTCGATGTCGTTCCGTCGAGGTTCGTGAGCAAACCGCTGCTGTTGAGCAGGTAGCCGCAGCCAACGAGAAGCAGGCCGTAAACGAAGCTCCTGACGCTCCACGAGAGGTAGTCGGGTTTTCCGGCGGCTTGGACGCGAGCGTCGAGAACGTTCGGTCGGTCTTCGTGGTCGAACCGTCTCTCACCCCCTTCGGGCATGAACGCGAGTAGACGATGGCTCGTCACGGCGATTCGTGCACCTTCCAACTCTATTTCCTCCTCTATTTCTTCACCCGCAAAGAGCATGTCGAGCAGGCGGTCGTCGGATGCCTGTGACAGCGGGGACTGTTCCATCGTTTACCGGGACAATCACTGCGATAAATAAGGTTGTGGCTGGGAACTCGCTCGCCAGATACAAATTCGGGACCCGCGAACGTCCCGCCATGGACGACGTTCGAGTGTGGTTGGTCGAGCGAACGTACAGCGACCGCGACCTACTGACGCTGGTGTACGCGACACCCGACGGCGAGCGATACCTCAGGAAGGAACGGGCGGGACGACTCGGCGGCGAGACGACCGCCGCAATCGACGTCGATGGTGAGCGGCTTTCCCCCGTTCCCGACGAGGATAATCGAGAGCGATACGCCGCCGAGGCGACTCGAATGAAGCGAAAACGCGACCCGAGCGACACTGTGTAACATAGAACAACAATGTTATCCGTCCGTTACCGAAAGCTGAAACTATGACCGCCATTCGACTCGACGGCGTGACGAAACGGTACGGTGACGTCACGGCCGTCAACGACCTCTCCCTCGACGTGAAAGAGGGGGAGGTGTTCGGCTTTCTCGGGCCGAACGGTGCGGGGAAATCGACGACCATCGACCTCGTTCTCGATTTCATTCGTCCGACGAGCGGCACCGTCACCGTCCTCGGCCACGACGCGCAGGCAGAAAGCATCGAAATCCGGACCCGGACCGGCGTGTTGCCCGAGGGGTTCTCGGTCTACGACCGCCTGACCGGCATGCAGCACCTCGAATTCGCTATCGAAGCCAAGGACGCCGACGACGACCCGGCGGAACTCCTCGACAGGGTAGGTATCCTCGACGCCGCGGACCGCAAGGCAGGTGGCTACTCGAAGGGGATGGCCCAACGCCTCGGACTTGCCATGGCGCTCGTGGGAACCCCGGACCTGCTCATCCTCGACGAACCCTCGTCCGGGTTGGACCCCACGGGTGCCCGCGAGATGCGAGAAATCATCCGCAAGGAACAAGAGCGCGGGGCGACCGTGTTCTTCTCCAGTCACATTCTCGGCCAAGTCGAAGCCGTTTGTGACCGCGTGGGTATCCTCCGCGATGGGGAACTCGTCGCCGAGGACTCCATCGAAGGGCTTCGAGCGAACGTCGGCGACGGCACGACCCTCCGCGTCGAAACCACCTCGCTTCCGTCGGCGGCAGTCCAGCAGGTACGAGACATCGACGGCGTGGGAGGCGTCGAACGCGACGGCGAAACGCTCACCGTCGATTGTGATCGGGACGTCAAGACGACGGTCATCACCACGCTCGAAAACGCGGGTGCAACCGTCGCGGACTTCGACACGGACGAAACCTCGCTCGAAGACCTCTTCGTGGCCTACACCAGAGGAGGAGTGACAGCATGACGTGGCAATCCGTCGCACGAAAGGATTTCCGCGACTCCCTCCGATCACGGTGGCTGTGGGTGTTGACGGCGCTGTTCGTCGTCCTGTTCGCCGTCCCACCGATTCTGGCGTATCTGATCGAGAACGGGTCGATACAGGGTTCCGCCGGACAGAGTACGGACCAGTATCTCTACCTGATGAAACAGGAGACCGCCGTCCTCATTCCCCTCATCTCCATCGTCATCGGCTACGCCGCCATCACCGGCGAACGCGAGTCGGGAACGCTCAAGCTCATGCTTTCCCTTCCCCACTCGCGGACCGACGTGGTGCTCGGCAAGGTCCTCGGTCGAAGTAGCGTCGTCGGCATCTCCACCGTTCTCGGGTTCGTCGTCGCCGCTATCATCCTCCTGGTGACCTCTCTCACGTTCAAATTCGTCAACTACGTCCTCTTTGCCTCTCTCACGCTCCTACTCGGACTCGTGTTTGTCGGCTTGGCGGTCGGCATCTCGGCGGCCGTAAAAACCGGCCGTCGAGCGATGGTCACGACGATATCGTTCTACATCGTCTTCCTCGTGCTCTGGAGCGGGCTGGCCAAACGGGTGGCTAGCCTCCTCGGACGGCACGCCGGTGTGGGAACTGCTGGACAGGTATCGACGATTCTGTTCATCCGCCTCTTGAACCCGATGACGGCCTACAAGACGCTGGTCGATACGATACTCCTGTCCAGCCAGCTCGATGCACGGGTCTTGCTGTTCAACCGCTACCTCCAGGGCACCGTCGCCACCGTCCTCGGCAAACCCGTTCCGATATACTTCAGCGACGCCTTCGTCATCGTTTACCTGCTGTTCTGGCTGTTCGTCCCCGTCGCGGTCGGCTACTACGTCTTCGACCGGGCGGACCTCTAACGGTCGACACCCGCGTCTTCCAGCAGGGTCCAGAACTCGTCTTCGGACAGTATCGGCACGTCGTTTTCGTCCGCGTCGTTCGGCTTCGACTGCCCCGGATTCTCGCCGACGACGAGGTAATCCGTGTTGCCGGAGACGCTCCCCGTCGCGTTTGCGCCGTGGGTTTCCACGAGTTCGGAGATGTTCGACCGCGGTTCCGAGAGCGACCCCGTGAACACGAACGTCAGGTCGGCGAGTTCGTCGCCGCCAGCCGTCTCCTCTCGTTCGGGTTCGACGTGCTCTAACAGCTGCTCGACTACGGACCGGTTCCGGTCCGAGTCGAAGAACTCCCGAATCCCGGCGGCGACCTTCGGCCCGATGTCCGGAACGGCTTCCAGTTCGTCGCTATCGGCGTTCATTACGTCGTCCATCGATTCGAACGTCCTCGCCAACTCTCGGGCCGTCTCGGTTCCGACGCGGGGGATTCCGATGGCCGAGAGGAAGTCCGCGAGCGAGGGCCGTTTCGACTCCTCGATTTCGGCGAGTAAATTCTCGGCGCTCCTTTCCCCCCAGCCCTCCAGTTCGAGCAGTTCCTCCTCGTCGAGTTCGTAAAGGTCGGGGAGGGATTCGAGCAGTCCCGCGTCGATGAGTTGGTTCACCCGCTCCTCGCCCAATCCGTCGATATCGAGTCCGTCGTCGCTTCCGTAGTACGCCACGGCCTGTCGAAGCTGTGCGGTACAGGCGAGTCCGCCGGTACAGTAGGCAATTGGCCCGTCGCGCTCGACCGGACTCCCGCAGACGGGGCACCGATCCGGCAGTTCGTAGTGCCCCTCGCTGCGCTTCTCGACGACCTCGGAGACGTAGGGAATCACGTCCCCCGCGCGTTTCACCTGCACCTCGTCGCCGACGTTGATGTCCTTCTCGGCGATTTCGTCTGGATTGTGGAGACTGGCGCGCGAGACGGTGACGCCGCCGACATCGACGGGTTCGAGCAGCGCGACGGGAGTTAGCCGTCCCGTCCGTCCGACTTGCACCGTCACGTCCATGATGCTCGTTCGCTCCGAGCGGGCCGGGAACTTGTAGGCGTACGCCCAGCGGTACGAGCGCGCGGTCGTGCCGAGTTGCGCGCATTTCGCCCGGTCGTTCACCTTGATGACCGTCCCGTCGATTTCGTAGTTCAAGTCCGCGCGGTCGGCCATCAACTCGTCACGATATTCGATGCAGTCCTCGATGTCGTCCACCCGTTCGGTGCGGTCGTTCACCTTCAGACCGAACTCGGGTAACGCCTCGTACTCCGACCAGTGAGTCGGGAACTCCTCGCTCGCGGCGAGCACGTCGTAAAAGAAACAGTCGAGCGGACGTTCGGCCGTCACCGACGGGTCGAGTTGTCGAAGCGACCCCGCGGCCGCGTTTCGCGGATTGGCGAACGAGTCTTCTCCCTGTTCGACTCGCTCGCGGTTGAATTCGGTGAACGCGTCCAGCGGAAGGTACACTTCTCCGCGAACCGCGAGATAATCCGGGTAGTCGCCGCGGAGGTGGTGCGGAATGCTGGCGATGGTGCGCACGTTTTCGGTGACGTCTTCGCCCGTCTCGCCGTCGCCACGCGTGGCGGCGCGAACGAACTCCCCGTCCTCGTAGACGACTTCCAGCGACAATCCGTCGAACTTCGGGTCACAGACGTACTCGACGTCCCCGACTTCCCGACGAATTCGGTCGTCGAACCCGCGGATGTCCTCGACTTCGCCGCTCGAATCGATGGAGAGCATGGGTGCGACGTGCTCTACGCTTTCGAGTTCGTCCACCGGTTCGCCGCCCACTCGCCGAGTAGGGCTGTCCGGCGTTTGGACGTCGAACGCCTCTTCTAACTCTTGTAGCCGCGTGAAGAGTGCGTCGTACGTCCGGTCGCCGATGCGCGGGTCGTTTTCGACGTAGTAGCGGTAATCGTGATGGCGAATCGCCTCCCGGAGCAGTTCGGCTTGCTCGCTCGCCTCGGCTTCGTCCATCTCGGCTACGGGTTCGAAATCGGTGTCCGGCTCTTCGACGTACGGGTTATCGTCCGCGCTCACCTCTGCCATCGTTCGGGCATTGTTCGTCGTCCGGGTAAATACCTCGGTACCGCTGGTGCACGGGAAACAAACCCCTGCAGTAGCAATCCAGCGTTCACATCGATTCCTGTTGGAATGCCGCTTGATGACGGAGTACAGCGTTCACGAACCGACGTTCAGCGGAACGACCGACGACGATTGGAGTGCACCCGAGGAGAAGGATTTCGACACGAACGACCTCTCGGACATCGCGAGCCACTTCGTCCTTTCCTCGTCCGGGTTCGACGACCCAGACCGGTACCGCGACCTGACGCTCCCCGTCGTCGGCCCGGACGGACAGTTGAACAAGCACGCGGTCAAAACCGCCTACAGTGGTGCCCATAGCGTCCAACAGGTGGACGATATCGACGATGACACGAAATCGAATGCGAAGGACGTTCTCTCCGACCTCGCGGATAACTTCGACGACTTGGATGTGAACGACTAACGCGTTCGTGAGTGTCGTTCGGGTTCGGTAACCGTTCCAGAGAGGCTGGTCGCTATCGAACTGACGGCGGGTAACGATGTGCGATATCGACCGTCCACTGTCGCGTCACTGCTGCTCGATAGAACGTCTCAAAGAACAGTTACAGCAGCTCAGCAACGTTCTCGATGGCGTTCCGGCAGAACGGACAGCGGTAGTTCGTCGAGAAGCCACTGGACTGAGCAATGGTTCTGGTTTCCAGTTCGTGGAACGCGATGTTCCGTCGACAGTCTGGACAGGCTACTTTTGACACGATTGTTGGTTTTCGACTGGACCTACTTAACTCTCGGGGGCCACAACAAATATATATCAACTCGTCGTTGGGCGTTATCCTACACGACGCCGGAATCGTTTGCGGGTACTCGCACCTCCGACGAACGTCGAGACAACAACTTATCTCCTCACGAATGTGTCGCTACGATTTGTCGAACTAAATGCGAACAGGTGGCACAACTGATTTCGCGCGAGGGAAGGCCACACACCCGCCTCGACCGCTCGCGCGCCGACGCTCAGATTATGCCGGGGTTGGTCCCGGCACGGTATATAAATCCTCGCGGAACTACCCCTCGAAACCGTCCTCGAATCGGAACGTCCACATTCCACGTTTTTACGTCGTCGGGTCGGCTTCGCCGACCACTCCTCGCAAAAACCTGGACTAAAAACTCCCCGCTCGGTCACGGTGCTCCCTCGCGGAACTACCCCTCGAAACCGTCCTCGAATCGGAACGTTCCGTTGCGCTGGACGACTTCCCCGTCCACTTCGATGAACGAGTCCTCGCTCATGTCCACGATGATGTCCACGTGCACCGCACTCTCGTTTTGCTCTCGCTCGTCGGGAACACAGATGTCGTAGGCCATGCCGACGGCGAGGTGAACGGTGTCGCCCATCTTTTCGTCGAAGAGCATGTTGTAGGTGAAGCGGTCGATGTCGCGGTTCATGCCGATGCCGAGTTCGCCCAGTTTGCGTGCGCCTTCGTCCGTGTCGAGCACGCCAGCGAGCACCTCTTCGTTCTTCTCGGCGCTGAAATCGACGACCTCGCCGTCCTCGAATTCGAGCCAGACGTTCTCCACGATGTTGCCCTGATGGACGAGGGGTTTGTCGAAGAGGACTTCGCCCTCGACCGAATCGGGGACGGGCGCGGTGAACACTTCCCCGCCGGGGAGGTTGTTCTTCCCTTCGTCGTTGATGGTCTTCATGCCCGAGACGGACATCGTGAGGTCGGTGGTGTCGCCGGAGACGATGCGCACCTCGTCGGCGGGGTCGAGGAGTTCGACCATCTGCTGTTGGAACTCGCGCTGTTCGTCCCAGTCCTTGTTCATCGCGCTGTAGACGAACTCCTCGTAGGCTTCCGTGCTCATCTCGGCGAGTTGCGCGCTACCGGGCGACGGGTACTGCGTGAGACACCAGCGCGACGAGAGGATTTCCTGCTGTATCGGCTGATACGCCTGATTGTACGCCGCGTGCGTTTCGGCGTCCACGTCGCTCATATCCGAGGCGTTCTCGTGCGCTCGAACGTGGACGATGGCGTCCGCGGCCTCGAAGAGCGCCCGCTCGTGTTCGGGCGTTTCGAGGTCGTCCGGGTCGATAGCACGGAGGAAGGCCGCCCGCTTTCTGTCCCGCCGACCCGCGGTGACGAGCGGAAACGCACCACGTTCCCCGAGGAGTTCGGAGAGCGCAACCGCGAGGTCGTCCGCGACCGTCGGTGCGCGAACGACGACCGTATCGCCCGCTTCGACGTCGATGGAATGGTCAACTATCGTCTCGGCGTGGTCCCGAATTCGTTGGTCCATGGTGGAAAATTTTGCTGATACTGGGAACCACTTTCGATGTGATTTCTCCGGGAACACCCTGCTCCTACCCTCGACTATTTGTCCGCCGGTGCGAAAGGAGCGCACATGCTAGACCTTCGGAGCGACACGGTAACGAAACCGAGCGAAGCGATGCGGGACGCGGCCACGGACGCCGACGTGGGCGACGACGTGTACGGCGAGGACCCCACCGTGAACGAACTGGAGTCCGTCGCCGCGGAACTGATGGGGATGGAGGCGGCCCTCTACGTTCCGACCGGGACGATGGGCAACCAGATTGCGGCGCGCGTCCACACCGAGCGCGGACAGGAGGTGCTGGTCGAGCGCGAGAGCCACATCTACAAGTGGGAACTCGGCGGGTTGGCCCAGCACTCGGCGCTTCAGGTACGAACGCTGGACGGCGGCGACCGCGGGATTCCGACGCCCGAACAGGTCCGTGACGGCTACGTCGAGGAGGACGCTCACCGACCCGGAACCGGGCTGTTGACGCTCGAAAACACGCACAACAGCAAGGGCGGCGTCGCTATCGCTCCCGAGAAGATAGACGCCGCGGCGGAAGCGGCCCACGACCTCGGCCTTCCGGTCCACCTCGACGGCGCGCGCGTGTGCAACGCGGCGGTCGCGCTCGACGTCTCGCCGTCCCGTATCACCGAGAACGTCGATTCCGTGATGTTCTGTCTCTCGAAGGGGTTGGGTGCGCCGGTGGGGTCGGTTCTCGCCGGTGACGAGGAGTTCGTCGCTCGCGCACGACGCGTGCGGAAGTTGCTCGGCGGCGGCATGCGACAGGTAGGCGTGCTGGCCGGGCCGGGCCTGCTCGCGCTGGACAACGTGTCCCGACTCGAAGCGGACCACGAGAACGCCCGCGTTCTCGCGGAACTCCTCGCCGACGTGGACGGCCTCTCCGTCCAGTCGCCCGAGACGAACATCGTCCTCGTGAACACCGAAGACGCCGGACTCAACGCCGGGGAACTCCTCGACGCGTGCGAAGAACGCGGCGTTCTCGGGTCGGAATTCGGAACGCACGTCGTTCGGTTCTGCACCCATTGGGATGTGGACCGCGGGGATGTCGAAACCGCCGCGGAGCGGGTTCGGGACGCGCTCTAACTCGACGGAAGAGATTCACCGTCCGACGTGGACGCCAGTGTACGCGAACGTTCGATTCTCTTTTGCTCGGAATCCTGTTGTCCCTGCTGGGCGGAATCGAGCACCTCGGAAACGTCGTGCTTCCTCGTCCTTCCGTACGAATAGGCGAAAGCGACGATGTGCAGTACTGTTTTCCGACCATCGTGTAGCGGCTATCTATCGAGCAACCAAGACGACGCCAATAACCGCGAACGCGATACCGGCGAATTTGGTCATCGTAACCTCGTCTCCGAGGACGACCATACCGATGATGGCTGCGACGACGAAGTACATGGCACCGAGAGTTGAGACGACAGTGGTTGATCCTTGAGCTAACCCGAAGTACATCGAAATAAGGCCGATTCCGGTGAACAATCCGGCCATGCCAGCAAGCAACCCTCCCCTCGCAGTAATGGCGATGGATGCGTCCGAAACGAGGATGAATCCGAGTGCGAGGAGTCCCGCTGTGAGATACGAGATTGCGGCTGCAGTCCTGGGGTCGATGGATTCCGACGCGGCGTTACCCAAGACGATCCAGATACCCCACGTCACCATCGTAATCAAGCCGAACAAAACGGCCGAATCCGCTTCGATGAATTCCATTGGTGAGCCTCTCGTGTCTCCCCCCTAAGTAATCTCGTCCTCGTAATCACAGATTATTAAGTACCCACCGCCACTGTGACATCCTCCCCGCCGTGAACGGCGGGGCTTGAGAACCGAGAAACAGCACGGCGGGTCAGCACGACAGCGCGTTCGACGAACCAGAGGCGTCGTGACTTCGACAGGGTATCCATCTTATCTCGCGCTCCTCACCCGTCATGCTTCTCAGCAATGGTTTCGACGAAGCCAAAATAGCGTACTACCTCGGTATCGACTAGCGCTGCCCCTTCTGCACTCCTTCCTGAAACCCCGTCAGCGTTCGGCGGATGAACAGGTAGACGAAGAAGACGAAGCCGAGCATGATGACGAGAAGCGCGACGAACAGGGGGTCGTTGAGGAAGTTTCCGAAGATTCCGAGTGGTTCCATACCCAGTCTATCAGTCCACGAACCAAATTCGTTTCGCCGCTCTAGTGACAAAGTTGATTGACGAGCGGTTTCATACGGTCACTTATGGCTGATCTCTTGCCCTCCAGTTCCGACGTGGAACCCCCTTCGGGCGGCACTCCTCGGGTGCTCGGGGTGGACAGCGACGACGCCGACGATCTACTCGGGGCGCTCTCGTCCGAAACCGCACGTGGTCTTCTCTCCGAACTTCACGACCAACCGGCGACCGCTTCCGAACTGAGCGACCGCGCCGACACTTCGCTTCAGAACGCCCAATACCACCTGAAAAAGCTGGAAGATGCGGACCTTATCTCCCCCGTCGATACCATCTACTCCGAAAAGGGCCGGGAAATGAAAGTGTACGCGCCGACGGACGGTCCACTCATCCTCTTCGCGGGTAAAGAAGAGCAGACGACCGGACTGAAAGACGCACTTTCCCGCGTCCTCGGCGTTGCCGTCCTGCTCGGTCTCGTCAGCGCCGCGATTCAGTACGCCGTCTCCGAAGGGCTGTTACAAATCGGCAAGAGGGCCGCGGAAACGGCACCCAGCGGCGGCGGGCAGATGGGGACGTTTTCGACCGAATCGACGGCGGACGCCGCCGGAAATGTACTGGCGACGATTCCGCCGGGAGCGTTGTTTTTTGCGGGCGGTGTGCTCGTTCTCGCCCTCGGTGCAGCGGTATATTTCGTGCGAAATCGATAACTAAAACGCTCTTTTGAGCTTACCAAGGGTACATTATGTCCCTCCGCATAGGATGAAATGGAGCCGCCTTGCTTCGGCCCTCCACTGGTACGCCATCAACTTTCCAGCCCTCCAACGGGAAACTCCCCCATGATTTTCCCGTCCTGCCTGTAAATCCTCCCAGCGAAGCCCTTCTCCCTCGGTTCGAGTTCGATGTGTGTCGGATGATTTCCCCGCGGCTGTGCGTAGCTTCCCGGATTCAACAGCAACACCTCGCCAGCGCGCTCGGCGAGGTGTCGGTGCGTGTGGCCGAACACGACCACATCCGCCTCTCGTTCCCGGCCGAACAGGGACAGTGCCGTGCTGCCGCCTCGTTTCCGGTGCGTGAGTGCGAACCGAATCTCGTTCTCCTCGAACGTTCGCGCCTCCGGAAGCCGGTCGGCGACCGCTTCGGTCGCGTTGTTGCCGCGAACCGCCACCAACCGCGAGCTTTCCGCTTCGAACGCGTCGAGCGCCGCCGTGGTCGCAAAGTCCCCCGCGTGGATGACGAGCTCGGCGTTCCGCACGGCGTCGAGCGTTCGTCCCGAAAGCTCGTGACTGGTCGTACTGTGGGTGTCCGAAACGATGGTTATCATGCTCCGACGTTGGCGGTCCCCCGCTTTCCGTCTTGCGTCGGGTCGCGCTCGTTCTCACGGGTCCGTTCCGCGGTGTCGCCGGACTGCCGTTCGGCCCTCCGTCGTAAGGACTTTGACACCTCCTCGCCGCTAGTGGCATAATGGCGAATAGCAAGTCCGTCGTGATTGCCGCCCTCGTCGCAAACGCGGCGATTGCAGTGATGAAGTTCGTCGGTTTCGTCCTCACCCAGAGTCCGGCCATGCTCTCCGAGACGTTTCACTCCATCTCCGACACCGGAAATCAGGTGTTCCTCCTCATCGGTATCTGGTTCGGCGGGCGGAAACCGACGCGCGCTCATCCGTTCGGCTACGGCAAGGCACAGTTCTTCTACAGCTTTCTAGTCAGCGTCCTCCTCTTCGGCATCGCCGGGTGGGAGAGCGCGAAACACGGGTACGAAGCCCTGCTCCATCACGAGACGGTCAACGGTGAGGCGGTCCATTTCCTCGGACAAACGTTCCCACCCGTCTACGTGAACTACGCGGTTCTCATCGGTGCTATCGTCTTCGAGAGCTACGCCTTCAGCAAGGCATACCGCGCGACGAAACTCGAAATCGACCGCCGAAACTGGAGCGGATTCCGAGAGGCGTTCCACAAGACGAGCGACGTTTCGACGTTGACGGCGCTCACCGAGGACACGGTTTCCGTCAGCGGTGCCGGGTTCGCGCTGTTCGGCATCTGGTTGTCGCAAATCACCGGGAACCCGATTTACGACGCCGCCGCGGCGCTCCTCATCGGGCTTCTCCTGATGGGCTTCGCCGTCGCGCTCGCGTGGGAGAACAAGCGCCTCCTGCTCGGCGAAAGTCTGCCCAAGGAGGAAGAGGACCTCCTCCGGTCCAAGCTCGACGGCTGGGAGGGCGTCACCGAGATAATCGACTTCCGAACGGTCTACTTCGGTCCCAACCGAATCATCGTCACCGCCGACGTGGCGTTCGACCCGACGCTCGACACCGGCGAAATCGACGAACACATCACCGACATCGAAAACGAACTGTTCGAGACTAACGACAGCGTGAAGAAGGTGTACATCGAGCCGGAGGTGCAGGAGACGGCATCGGAATCGGTCGTTTAACCGCAGCACTCGAAACCGGTCCGCATGGGGTACAAAACACGCGTTTCTCTCACGTAGGCAAGGGTTTTTGAACCAAGCCGCGAATATCCCGTATCGTGTCCACGACGAACGAGTACATGCGGTTCTTTCCGTACGATTCTCCGTACGAGAATCAACGGGAGGCGATGGACCGCATCTACAACGGATTGACGCGCGGGCAGGACGTGCTCTTCGAAGGCGCGTGCGGGACGGGCAAGACGCTCTCGTCGCTCGTCCCCGCGCTGGAGTTCGCGCGCGAGGAGGACAAGACGGTCGTCATCACGACCAACGTCCACCAGCAGATGCGCCAGTTCGTCACGGAGGCGCGCGAGATAACGCGAAAGGAACCGCTCCGCGCCGTCGTCTTCCGAGGGAAGGGGTCGATGTGCCACATCGACGTGGATTACCAGGAGTGTCAGGTGCTCCGGGACAACACCTACGAGGTAGTCGATAAAGAACGCGACAAACGGGAACTCGAACAGCGCCAGAGCGAACTGCTCTCCGATATGCAGGAGGGCGATTCGAACGCCGCCGAGGCGCGCAGCGCGGTGATGGACGAACTCGAACAGATTCAGGACGAGGTGGAGAATCTGAAGGAGAAGAACGTCTGTGAGCACTACTACAACAACCTCACGGAGAACACCGAGGAGTTCTATCAGTGGCTCTACGACGGCGTTCGGACGCCCGACGACATCTACGAGTACGCCGAGCAACAGCAGATGTGCGGCTACGAACTGTTGAAGGACGGGATGGAGGGTGTGGATTTGGTCGTCTGCAACTATCACCACCTCCTCGACCCGATGATACGCGAGCAGTTCTTCCGGTGGTTGGGCCGCGACCCCGAGGACGTCATCACCATCTTCGACGAGGCGCACAACATCGAGGGAACGGCCCGCGACCACGCTTCGCGCACGCTGACCGAGAACACCATCGACAGCGCGCTGGACGAACTTCAGGAGAGCGACGACTTCCGGAGCGAGGCGGGGTTCAACGTCCTCGCCGCGTTCCAGCGCGCGCTGAAAGCAACCTACGAGGATTCGTTCGGCTTCGGCGAGCGCGAAGCGGTCGGCGAGAACTGGCAGGACGTGGCCGTCGCGAACGAGAACAAACGCGACGACCTGACGCTGAACTTCCTGCAGGAGTACTCCGGGAAGGGCATCGACGCGGAGTTGGACGACGCGCTCTCGCTCGCCAAGGAACTCGACCAGAAGTACGAGGACGCCTATAAGGAAGGCGACGCGACGACGCGAAAGGAGTGCCAGACGTTGCAGGCCGCGGCGTTCGTCAAGTCCTACATGGACGAGGGTGCGGAACTCGGACAGTATCCGGTCGCCGCGGTGCGGCGCGACGAGGGAACGGATCAAGTGTACGGACGGGCGGAACTGTACACCTGCATCCCGCGAGAGGTGACGCAAGCCCTGTTCGACGAGGTGTACGCGACGGTGCTGATGAGCGCGACGCTTCGCCCGTTCGACGTGCTGTCGGACGTGTTGGGTCTCTCCGAACCCGTCACGCTGGCGTACGGACTCCAGTTCCCCGAAGAGAACCGTAGAACCTTCGCGGCCGAAACCCCGGCGCTGTTCGCCAGCGAACGAAGCGACCCGGAGACGCAGGAAATCATCGCCGACGCGTTGGCCGACGCGGTCCGGTTCACCGCCGGAAACACGCTCGTCTTCTTCCCGAGCTACGCCGAGGCGGAACGCTACCGCGACCTCGTGGGAAGTCGAGTCGATTCGAACGTGTACTTCGACGAGGCCGGAACCCCCGTCGAGGAACTCCGCCAGCAGTTCACGTCGGACGGGAACGGCGTGCTCTTCACCTCGCTGTGGGGGACGTTGGCAGAGGGCGTCAGTTTCGACGGCGACGACGCCCGAACCGTCGTCGTGGTCGGCGTCCCGTACCCGCATCTCGACGACCGAATGGACGCGGTGCAGGACGCCTACGACACGGTGTTCTCGGACCGCTCCGGGCGGAACTCGGGGTGGGACTACGCCGTGGAGATTCCGACGATTCGGAAGACCCGGCAGGCGCTCGGCCGGGTGATTCGCTCGCCGGAGGACTTCGGCGTTCGCATCCTCCTCGACAAACGCTACACTGAAAAGAGCGTTAGAGAGATGGGAAAGTACAGCGTCCGGGAGACGTTCCCGCCCGAGGAACGCGGGGAGACCATCGACATCGCGCCGGAAAAGCTCAAGTTCGCCATGCTGAACTTCTTCACGGACAAGGACGCGTGGAACGGCGACCCGCCGAAACCGCGGTAAAAACGGAAGCGAGAGCGAATCAGACGGGAAGCGCGATTCTGGCGGCGGTTTCCTCGTACTTTGCATCCCAGAGGTGGAGTTCCGTGACGCTCCACGAAATCGAATCGATATTGCGCTCGGCGAGTTGCCGCGCCGTCTCCACGTCCCCGCCGCGCGCCAGCGTGACGTGCGGAACGTAGTCCTCGCCTTCCAACCCTTCGATGGTCCCGAACTCCTCGGTCAGTTCGTCGTGGAGGCGCTGCAGGCCGGGGCTTTCGACGCCGAGGTAGACGACGGGACCCGCGCCGCGGGTCGGCGTTTCGAAGTAGTCGACGCTCGAAACTTTCGCCTCGAACGCGGGCGTTCCGACGAGCGCGGTTCGGACCCGCATCTCCAGTCGGTCGTAGTCCCCATCGTTTCCGAAGCGCTTGACGACGAGCGTCCGTCGGTCACGAACCTTGTCGAACCCGTAGAGGGAGGGGCGTAGCTCCTCCGCGAGTCGAGCGATGTCGCCGGGAACCGGGACGTTGAGGCTGAACACTGTTCGCTTCGAGCAGTGGGAGGAATATCAGGGTGGCGTTTGTCTGTCGAGACCGGCTGAACTCATGCGGTGCTGTTGCTGTCGTTCCGTATCGCGGAACCCAAAATCGAAACCCGCCACCTCTCCGTTCGGAGGCCGATACCCGACGCCCATTTGGTGTGGTTTATCGCCGGGTTGATCGACGACGGACGGTTGATCGTCGCGTTTCCAGTGATACGGTAGGAATGTCCTTCTGTGTCTTCGAGGGAGGTGACGGTGATGTGGGCAGCGTCACCCTTTTCGAGCGATTTGGGGAGCTGAACCGTTCCCGAACCGAAGATGGTATCGTTCGAAACGGACACCCTCACATTCGTTCCTGCCGGAATACGTTTCCCGCCGTGGTGTTCCACGGTGACCTCGCTCTCGTTCCGTTGAACGGTCAATCGCGGACGGTCGTCCATCCACTTCGGGGGCGTGGGCGGGTTCGACACCAACTCGTGCTGATAGTCGAACTCGACGGTCGCGGAGCGTGTTCCCGTCGTTTGAACCGTTCCGGATAGGTCGTGGATGATGCCGCGTTCGTCGACGAGTGCGGTCGCGGAGAGCGTCTCGACGCCCTCCAGCGTCGAGGACCCCGAGGCCTCGTATCGGTACAACTTCGTTCCGTTGCGAACCGTCGTTCCGTTCGCGAGGAAGTCCGCGCTGGAGAGGATGGTTTTCATTCGTGGAGCAACGGATCCGATGCGTTGTCGGATGAAATTGGAGTCCCACCCGGAATTAACTCGGCAGGTGTCGTCCGCGAGTCGACACCATGCTACGCTATCGTTCCACGTGTATCCTCGATACGGGTTCCCCATTTTGTTCACTACCACTCCCTCACCCGTCTCCCGTATTCCCGCGCGGCCACCTCCTACGTGCGCGGTGAGGGTCGAGTTCATCCAGTTTCTCGACCCGACGTCCTGTCTCGGGCGGATACGAACGGTCATTCGATAGGGCTCCGATTCGAGCGCCGATTCGTGTGCGGACACCAACCGCTCGGCGTCGACTATCCACTCTCCGTTCGCGCCGGGCGGCGGTGACAGCGAACCGGTCGAAGTCGCGGTCGGTGTTTCTTCACCGGAACCGGAGTCGGTCCACGGGAGAAACCCCGAACAGCCGGAGGTCAGGACGAGGAGGGCCAACAGGAGGGCGGGTAGCCGTCGCATTCCACGACGTTACCGTCGGAACACAATAAAATCTGTCTACGGAGGGAACCGCTGGCAATCGTTGCCGTGCCGAAAGGCTTTAAGGGGTGAGCGACGGAAAGACTCGGTAATGTCGCGGACTCGCGCCACCGGGGTTTGCCCTCCGATGAGCGACGAGTCCGCCCGCGACTCCTTCTGCGTGCGACGACGACCGGGGCTTTTCTAGTCCCAATAATACCTATTCCACTCCGTTCCGATGTTCGTTCAAGACGCACTCACCTGTGATTAACTCGTCTTTAGTCTGTTCTCCGATTTAATTTCTCAAATGTTTGGGAAGAATTTAAGTAGGTGTAGCCCCTGGCGACTCGTACAATGAAAACGGTTGCACTCGCCTTCTCGGGCGGACTCGACACGACAGTATGCGTCCCACTCCTCGAAGAGGAGTACGGCTACGACGACGTTATCGGCGTCACTGTCGACGTGGGTCAACCCGAAGAGGAGTTTGCAGAAGCGGAGGAAACCGCGGAGGCATTGGATTTGGACCACTACGTCGTGGACGCCAAGGACGCGTTCGCGGAGCAGTGTCTCGACGCGGTGAAGGCGAACGCCACGTATCAGAGCTATCCCCTCGGCACCGCGCTCGCCCGCCCCGTCATCGCCGAAGCGATTCTCGACGTGGCGAAGGAAAACGACTGTGACGCCGTGGCCCACGGCTGTACCGGCAAAGGGAACGACCAGTTGCGCTTCGAGGCCGTCTGGCGCGCCTCCGACTTGGAGGTCATCGCCCCCGTGCGCGAGATGGGACTGACACGCGAATGGGAGATGGGCTACGCCGACGAGCACGACCTGCCCGTCGAGGGCGGCAACGAGGGCGTCTGGAGTATCGACACGAATCTCTGGAGCCGCTCCGTCGAAGGCGGCAATCTCGAAGACCCCGGCTACGTCCCGCCGGAGGACATCTACGAGTGGACCCTCGCACCCGGCGCGGAAACCGAACTCGTCGAAATCGAGTTCGAGGCTGGAAAACCGGTCGCCGTTGACGGCGAAGCGATGGACGCGGTGTCGCTCATCGAGTACCTCAACGAACTCGCCGGAAAACACGGCGTCGGTCGCACCGACCTGATGGAAGACCGCATGCTCGGCCTGAAGGTCCGCGAAAACTACGAACACCCCGCCGCGACTACGCTCCTCAACGCCCACGAGGCGCTCGAAGGATTGGTGCTGACGAAGGAGGAGCGCTCGTTCAAGACCGGCATCGACCAACAGTGGGCCGAGAAGGCCTACGAAGGCCTCCTCTCCGCGCCGCTCGTGGACGCCCTCGACGGCTTCATCGACACCACGCAGGAGAAGGTGACCGGCACGGTCACCATCAAATTCCAGGGTGGACAGGCTCGCGCGGTCGCCCGCGAGAGCGAACACGCCGTCTACTCCGAGGACGCCGCCTCGTTCAACACCGAAACGGTCGGCAAAATCGAGCAGGCCGACGCGACAGGGGTCGCGAAATACCACGGCTATCAATCACGCCTCGCGAACGATGAGTGACGGCGGACACGCGGCGAGCGAGGACGACCTCGGGGACGGAGACGTCGTTCGCGGCGACCGCTTCAGCGGCGGTCCCGCCCGCGGGTTCCTCTCGTCGCTCGCGGCCGACGAGCGCATCTTCGCGGCGGACCTCGAAATCGACCGCGCGCACGTCGTGATGCTGGCCGAACAGGGCATCATCGACGACGAGGTGGCGGGCGAAATCCTCACCGGGCTGAACGTGGTCGAAGTCGAGGGCCACGAGACGCTCCCCGAGGGCGAGGACGTTCACGCCGCCATCGAAACAGCCGTCGTCGGACGGGTCGGCCACGACGGCGGGAAGATGCACACCGCACGCAGTCGGAACGATGAGGTTACGACCTGCATCCGCTATCGACTCCGCGAGGACGTTCTCTCGCTCCTCGAAACCACGACGGCGCTCCGCTCGGCCCTGCTCGACGCCGCGGAATCGAACGCCGGGACGGTGATGCCGGGCTACACCCACCTTCAGCCCGCGCAACCGACGACCGTCGGGCACTTCCTCGCGTCCTACGAACAGGCGGTTTCGCGCGATACGGCGCGCCTGCTCGACGCTTACGGGAGAATCAACCAGTGTCCGCTCGGCGCGGCGGCGTTCGCCGGAACGCCCTTCGACGTGAACCGCGAGCGCGTGGCGGAACTGCTCGGCTTCGACGGCGTTCTGGAGAACTCGATGGACGCGGTTTCGACCCGCGACTTTTTGGTCGAGACGGTCGCCGCCGCGGCGAACCTCGCCACGACGGTCTCCGGTGTCTCCGAGGACCTCGTGATTTACTCGAACCGCGGCTTCGTGGAACTCTCGGACGACTACGCGTCCACGTCGTCCATCATGCCGCAGAAGAAGAATCCCGATACGCTGGAACTGGCTCGCGCGGTCGCGGGCGACGCTCACTCCGGACTGTCGGGGCTTCTCACCACGCTGAAAGGACTTCCCCGCGCGTACAACCGCGACCTGCAACGCGCGACGCCGCACGCGTGGGACGCCATCGACGCCGTGACCGACGCGACCGAAGTCGCGGCGGGCGCGGTGGCGACCGCGACGTGGAACGAAGACGCGCTCGCGGACGCGGCCGGAGAGGGCTTTTCGACCGCGACGGGCGTCGCCGACCTGCTGGCGATGTGCGGCGTTCCGTTCCGCACGGCCCACGAAGTCGTTGCGACGGCGGGCGACGCGGACTACGACGCTCTCGACGCGGCGGCCGAGGAGATCCTCGGCGCGCCGCTCTCGGAGTTCGTCGCCCCCGAGGAAGTCGAATCGGCACTCGACCCGGCGACGAGCGTCGCCATGCGCGATTCGGTCGGGGGTCCGGCGAGCGAATCGCTGTCCGACTCGCTGGCCGACGCGGAAGCGACGCTCGTGGACGACGAAACGACGACGACCGAACTCGCCGAGTCGCTCGAAGCGGCCGGTGAAACGCTCCAGACGGAGGTTAACGATTATGCGTAAACTACCGCGACCCCCGCGTGGGGCACTACTTGATTACTAACATCGAAACCGCGGTGTTCGCCTTCTCACGCCGTTAGACGACGGTCTGGCCCTTTTCTCCATAATTAATAACGATGGATTTAAGTCCGATAGGGCGATACGGGAGAGTACAATGGCAGAATGCGTTGAGTGCGGAGCCGACGTGGCTTTGCACGACGATTTGGAAGCGGGCGAAATCATCGACTGTGGAACCTGCGGTGTCGAACTGGAAGTCATCGACGTGAACCCGCCAGTCCTCGACCGAGCGCCGGAGCTCGAAGAGGACTGGGGGGAGTAAATTGCACAGCACAGACGTTCAGAGCTTGTTGGCTCACGCTCGCACCCACAAGGGGGTGCTCGCATGAATATCGGCATCCTCTACTCCAGGATTCGCCGCGACGAAAAGCTCCTCCTCGCGGAGCTCCGCGAGCGCGGACACGAGGTAACGAAGATCGACGTGCGCAAGCAGACGTTCGATCTGACCGAGCCACCTGAGGCATTCGAGGGGCTCGATCTCGTCGTGGACCGCTGTCTGGCGACCAGCCGGAGTCTCTACGCCACGAAGTTCTGCGAGGCGTACGGAATTCCCGTCGTCAACAGCCACGAAACCGCGGAGGTGTGTTCGGACAAGGCGAAAAACAGCCTCGCGCTCGCTGGCGCTGGCGTCCCCACGCCCGAGACAAAGGTCGCCTTCACGACCGAGAGCGCGCTGGAAGCAATCGAGAAGTTCGGCTACCCGTGCGTCCTCAAACCCGTCGTCGGGTCGTGGGGCCGCCTCATGGCGAAAATCGACTCGCGCACCGCGGCGGAAGCCATCCTCGAACACAAGGCGACGTTGGGACACTACGAGCACAAGGTGTTCTACGTCCAGGAGTTCGTGGACAAACCGGAGCGCGACATCCGCGTCGTCGCGCTGGACGGGAACCCGGTCGCCGCGATGGTTCGTCACTCCGACCACTGGCTAACGAACGCCGCGAAAGGCGCGGAGACGGACGAGTTCAAACTCGACGACGACGCGAAATCGCTCGTGAAGAAAGCCAGCGATGCGGTCGGCGGCGGTCTCCTCGGCGTCGACTTGATGGAGACCGAATCGGGTTACACGGTCCACGAAGTGAACCACACAGTCGAGTTCAAGGCGCTGAACGAGGCGGTCGGCGCGGACGTTCCCGCCGCCGTCGTGGACTGGCTTGAAACCAAGGTCCCCGCGGAGGTGGTCGCCTGATGGCCGCCGCGACCGACGCGGAGCAAGCGGACGCGAGCGGGAAGACCCTCTCGGCCACCGTCATCGGGGCCAGCGGCTTCACCGGCGGGGAACTGCTCCGCCTGCTCGTGGGCCACCCGAACTTCGAGGTGGCCCAAGCGACGAGCAGGGAGTACGCGAACCGCACTCTCGGCTCCGTCCATCCGAACCTGCGCGAACTCGACCTCCGCTTCTCGGAGCCTTCGGACCTCGAATCGGTTGACGTGCTGTTCGCCGCGACGCCACACGGCGTCTCGATGGAGCACATCGACTCGTTCCGCGAGGCCGCCGACACCGTGGTCGATTTGAGCGCGGACTTCCGCCTCGACACGGAAGCCGAGTACGACGAGTGGTACGACGGCCACAGCTGTCCGGAGTATCTGGACGAGGCCGTCTACGCCCTGCCGGAACTCACGCGGGAGGAGTTGCCCGGCGCGGACCTCATCGCTGCGGGCGGCTGTAACGCCACCGCGACGCTTCTCGGTCTCTCGCCGCTGTTCGACGCCGGAATCCTTTCCGGCGGCGAGCAGGTCGTCGTGGACGTGAAGGTTGGGTCCTCCGAGGGTGGTGCCTCGCCGAGCAAGGCGAGCAGCCACGTCGAGCGCTCGGGCATCGTTCGTCCCTATGCGCCGACGGGCCACCGCCACGAGGCCGAAATCGAGGGTATCCTGGGGACGAGCGTCTCGTTCACGGCTCACGCCGTGGACATGGTTCGCGGAGCGGCCGCGACGTGCCACGTGTTCCCCACGAGCGGCGCGAGTGGGGACTCGGAAGGCTCGTCTTCCGGTGTTCCGGACTCGCCCGTCTCGAAGGGAGACCTCTGGCAGGCCTACCGGGGTGCCTACGAGGACGAACCCTTCGTCCGCCTCGTCGCGGGCGGCGGTGGCGTCTATCGCTACCCCGAACCCAAGACGGTCGCCGGAACGAACCACGCCGAGGTCGGGTTCGAACTCGACCCGAGCAACGAACGCATCGTCGTCTTCAGCGCCATCGACAACCTGATGAAAGGGTCGGCGGGGCAGGCAGTCCACGCCGCCAACCTCGCGCTGGGACTGGAGGAGACGGCCGGACTGGAGTTCGGCGGACTGCATCCCGTTGGAAGCCCATGAATCACCACCACACACGTGACGAGTTGCTTGCAGCACACGACCAACTGATAGACAACGACAACGACGACGGGCTTCGAGCGGACGGCGGGGTCGTCGAGGACGACACCTCCCCCGTGGTCGTCAAAATCGGCGGCGCGCGGGCGGTGAATCCCGACGGCGCGCTCTCGGACGTGGCGCATCTCACCGCAAACGGACAGGACGTCGTGGTCGTCCACGGCGGTTCGACGGCGGTGGACGACACGCTCCACGAACTCGGCGAGGAACCCGAGTACGTCGAGTCCCCCAGCGGCGTCGTGGGACGGTTCACCGACGAGAAGGCGATGGAGGTCTTCGAGATGGTGATGCCGGGCAAACTCAACACCGAGTTGACGGCGAACCTGCAGAACGAAGGCGTCCGCGCCATCGGACTGTCCGGCGTGGACGGCGCGCTTCTGACCGGGCCGCGCAAGTCGGCCGTTAGGGTGGTCGAGAACGGCAAGAAGAAGATACGCCGCGGCGACCACTCCGGAAAAATCGAGGACGTGAACGCCGACCTCCTCGAAACGCTCCTCGACGGCGGATACACGCCGGTCGTGACGGTTCCCATGCTGGCCGACGACGGAACGCCCGTCAACGCGGACGCGGATCGCGCGGCGGCGGCCATCGCCGCCGCGCTCGGCGGGGAACTCGTCGTACTGACGGACGTTCCCGGCCTCCTCGAAGACCCGGACGACGAGACGACGCTCATCGAACAAGTGGGCACTCCCGAGGAGATGGAAACCGCGAAATCGGCCGCCGAGGGGTTCATGACGAAGAAAGTCATGGCCGCGACGGAGGCGCTCGAAGGCGGTGCGGAATCGGTCGTCGTCGCGGACGCGAACAACCACGACCCGATCACGGCGGCCCGGAAGGGGCACGGAACGCGCTTTACGCCCGCCTCGCTGGAGGTGTCGTCATGAGCGGCTTCGTCTACAACGAGAAGCCCATCCGCATCGCGAGCGGCGAGGGACCGTACCTCTACGCGGAGGACGGAACCGAATACCTCGACTTCGGCGCGAGTTACGCGGTCACACCGGTCGGCCACTGCCACCCGGACGTGGTTTCCGCCGTCCAAGAACAGGCCGCGGAACTGCTGTTCGTCCACGCGTCGTATCCCACCGACGCCCGCGACGACCTCTACGCGAAACTGGCCGCCGTCGCACCCGAAGGCCTCGAAAACGTCTGGCTCAACAACTCGGGGACGGAGGCGAACGAGGCGGCGCTGAAGTTCGCCCGGAGCGCGACCGGGAAGTCGAAACTCGTCGCCGCGAAGCGCGGCTTCCACGGTCGAACCATGGGTTCGCTGTCGGTGACGTGGAAGAAGAAGTTCCGCGCGCCGTTCGAACCTCTCGTGGACGACGTGGAGTTCGTCACCTACGGCGACGAGGAGGAACTGGCCGACGCCATCGACGACGACACGGCGGCCGTCATCCTCGAACCCGTACAGGGCGAGGGCGGCGTCAATCCCGCTACGAAGACGTTCCTTCAGGACGCCCGTGAGTTGACCGCGGACGCCGGAACGGCCCTGATATTCGACGAGGTGCAGACAGGCCTCGGCCGGACGGGTGCCTTCTGGGCGTGCGAACACGCCGGCGTCACCCCCGACGTTCTCACGACGGCGAAGGGGTTGGCGAGCGGCCTGCCCATCGGCGCGACGCTCTGTGCCGACTGGATAGCCGAGTCCGCGGGGTCGCACGGTTCGACCTTCAGCGGCAGTCCGGTCGTCAGCGCGGCGGCGGAGGCGACGCTCTCGGTGCTCGTGGAGGAGAACTTGCCGGAGCACGCCGCCGAGATGGGCGAGTACCTCCGGTCCGAACTCGAAGCCGCCGACCTGCCCGTCCGCGAGGTTCGCGGCCACGGACTGCTCGTGGGAATCGAGGTCAAACGCGGAGCGAACCGCGTGTTGAAGGAGCTGGCGCTGTCACACGGCGTTCTCGCGCTTCCGGCGGGACGGAGCGTCGTCCGCCTCCTCCCGCCGCTGACGGTGGACACGGAACACGTCGATACCGTCGTCTCCGCGCTGGCCGACGTGCTGGGAGGGAACGAATGATGGGAACGATGATGGACTCCATTTCTGTATCACAAGCCGACGCGCACGATTTGCTGGTCGAACTGGTCGAAACGCCCTCGGTTTCGGGCGAGGAAGCGGACTGTGCCGAACGACTCGCCGCCTTCCTCGAAGCGAACGGGCGCGACGTCTGGATGGACGACGTTGGCAACGTCCGCGCCCCCGGAAACGGGGTGCTTCTCACTTCGCACATCGATACCGTGCCCGGCGACGTCCCGGTCGAACTGGACGACGGAATCCTCCACGGTCGCGGAAGCGTGGACGCGAAGGGGCCGCTCGCCGCGATGGCGGTCGCGGCGGTCGAAACCGGCGCGAGCTTCGTCGGCGTCGTCGGCGAGGAGACGAACTCGCGCGGCGCGCGCCACCTCGTTTCCGACGTGAACGAACCCGAATTCGTCGTCAACGGGGAACCCAGCGGCTGGGACGCCCTGACGCTCGGCTACCGCGGCTACCTGACTGGTACCTACTCGGTCACGGTCGATTCCGTGCACACCTCCCGCCCGGAATCGAACGCGATTCAGTACGCGACGGAGTGGCTGACGCGCGTCGAATCGGCGTTCGACACGGCGGCGTCGGACGCCGACGAATCCTCGACGGCGACCTCGGTGACGGTGAAACCCGTCGAGTTCGACGGCGGTCTGACCTCGGACGGCTTCGCCACGGAGACGACGGTCGAAATCCAGTTCCGCATTCCGTCGGGCACGACGGCCGAAGAGATTCGGTCGGCCGCCGAAGCCGAACTCGATGTCGGAGCGCTGTCGTGGAACACCCCGATTCCGCCGACGCTCTCCAGCCCGCGGACGGAATTGGGTCGTGCGTTCCGCGTCGCCATCCGCGAGGAGGGCGGCGACCCTTCCCTGCTCCGGAAGACGGGAACGAGCGACGCGAACCTCTACGCCGAGGCGTGGGACTGTCCGGTCGTCACGTACGGACCGGGCGACTCCTCGCTCGACCACACGCCCGAAGAGCACATCGAACTGGTCGAGTTCGACAGGTCGATTTCGGTGTTGACTGACGTTTGTGAGAGCTTGGAGGTGGATGCATGACGCGCCACTTCCTCGACGTGGACGACCTGTCGCCGGAGGAGGTGGCGGAGGTGCTGGCGCTCGCGTCCGAATACAAGGAGAGCGGGTCGCCGCACGCGCTTTCCGGCCAGACGCTCGCCATGCTGTTCGAGAAGCCGAGCACGCGCACCCGCATCTCGTTCGAGACAGGGATGACGGACCTCGGCGGGCACGCCATCTTCCTCGGTCCGAACGACACGCAACTCAACAGGGGCGAACCACTCTCTGACACGGGGCGGGTGCTCTCGGGCTACGTGGACGCCGTGATGGCCCGCGTGTTCGAACACGACAGTCTGGTCGAGATGGCCGAACACGCCACGATTCCGATAATCAACGGGCTTTCCGACGTGGCCCATCCGTGTCAGGCGCTCGCCGACCTCCAGACGATTCGGGAGCACTTCGGCGGGTTCGAGGACCTCACGGTCGCGTGGGTCGGCGACGGCAACAACGTCGTCAACTCCTTCGCCATCGCGGCCTCGACGGTCGGTATCGACCTGGCCATCGCAACTCCCGAGGGGTACGAACCCTCGACCGACGCCATCTCGACGGCGGCCGCCCGCGGACCGAAGCCGACGGTGACGAACGACCCGGACGCGGCGGTCGCGGACGCGGACGTCGTTTACACCGACGTCTGGGTCAGCATGGGCGAGGAGGACGAACGCGAGTCGAAACTGGCCGCGTTCGACGGCTTCCAACTGAACGAGGAGTTGCTCCCCGATTCGATGCCGGTCATGCACTGTCTGCCCGCCCACCGCGGCGAGGAGATTACCGGTAACGTCCTCGAAAGCGACCGCTCGCTGTCGTGGGACCAAGCGGAGAACAGGCTTCACGCACAGAAAGCGCTCCTCGCGTTCCTCGCGGGAAAACGGTGAGTCAGCGCCGGTAGGCGATGGCGAACACCGCACCCAACAGGACGCCGTAGACGACGTGGCCGACGAGGCTCACGACGTCGAACGTCGGGACGGCGAGCGTCATGCCGACCGCGCCGAGCCAGAACGGCATGACGAAACTCGCGGCGACGACCCACAACACGATACCGTACGCCACGCCGATTCCGGCCGTCGGGCCGGGGCGGTCGGCGTACGCTCGAAGTCGCGTCATCGTCATCACGGCCCCGAAGACGAGACCGAACACGACGCTGTTGAACAGGTGGGCGACCCAGCCCATCGTCGTCCCGTCGAGTCCGTACAGCGCCGCGACGGTCGGCAGCGCCCCCATCGACTGCAGCAGCAGGCCGAACACGATGCCGCCGACCAGTCCCCCGAGTATCGAACTCGACCACGTTCTGTTGATAACCCCGCGCTCCCTGATTCGCTCGCCGATGGTTTCGCTCCGTTCTTGTGTCATACGTGACCATAGACCACGGTAGTAGATGTGGGTTTCCGCAGGAACCGAACAGGACGGTTTCTTGTCCGGTAGCCGTCCCACGAGCGAGTAGCCTTTTGCCGGTGTCACGCCAACCCTAGTGGGGGTGAGAACGGGGGATGACTCGACTCGGATTCACGGGGGACGTGATGCTCGGGCGGTTGATAAACGAACGACAGCGACAGCGGAGCGTCTCGGGGGTTTGGGGCAACGTTGAAGGGACCCTCCGCGCGCTCGACGGTCTGTTCATCAATCTCGAATGCTGTCTCTCCGCGGGTGGAACGCTGTGGACGGACACGTATCGGCCGTTTCACTTCCGGGCCGACCCGGACTGGGCGATTCCGGCGCTCGAATCGGTTGGCGTCGAGTGGACGAATCTGGCGAACAATCACGTGCTGGATTACGGCCCGGACGCGCTCGCGGACACGGTGGGTCACCTCGACGACGCCGGAATCCGTCACTCGGGTGCGGGGGCCGATTTGGAAGCGGCCTGTTCCCCCGCGTTCGTCACCGTGGACGGATTGGAGGTCGCGCTCGTCTCGTTCACCGACAACACGCCGGAGTTCGCGGCGAAGTCTGACAAAGCCGGGACGGCGTACGTGAACTTCGACGTCACCCACCCGCAGGCGGTGCGACGCGTCGGTCGGTCCCTCGCCCGCGCTCGAACGGAGGACCCGGACTTACTCGTGGCGTCGCTCCACTGGGGGCCGAACATGCGAACCGAACCCACCGTCGAGTTTCGGGAGTTCGCCCGCTGGTTGGCGGAGGAGGGCGTGGACATCGTGCACGGTCACAGCGCGCACGTCTTTCAGGGCGTCGAAGTCATCGACGATACGCTCGTGCTCTACGACACAGGGGATTTCGTGGACGATTACGCGACCGATTCGGAACGCCACAACGACCGGGGTTTTCTCTTCGAAGTGACCGTCTCGGACGGCGAACCCTCGGAGCTTCGACTCCGACCGACGGAAATTTACGACCTCGCCGTTCACGAGGCGGAACACTACGCGGGAACGTGGAGCGTCCAGCGGATGGACGCGCTTTCGTCGGCGTTCGGTACCGAGTTTCGGCGCGATAACGACGACCTCGTGCTTTCGTTGTAGCGTGCCGCGGTCGCGGCGTTTTCACGGGTCGGCGCGGTGCTTCCGACGGCCGCTGCCAGCGTTGCCACCGTCCGCGCCTTTTTCACCTCGGAACCCATCCACCCGCTCAATGAACCTGACGCTCTCGAATCCGACCGCACCCGAACCCGACGGTGCGGACGACGGCGTATGGCTCGCCTGCATCGACTGCGAGTGGACCGGCGCACCCTTCGACGAGATTCGCTACCGCTGTCCCGACTGTGACGGACTGCTCGAAGTCCGCTACGCCGACCACCCGACGTTCGACGACTTCGAGGGAAGCGGCGTCTGGCGCTACGCCGACGCCCTGCCCGTCGAGTCCGGCGTGAGCATCGAGGAGGGGAACACCCCGCTCTACGAGGTGCCGACCATCGAGGAGGACGTCGGCGTCGACGCGCTCCGCGTCAAACACGAGGGGATGAACCCGACCGGGAGTTTCAAGGACCGCGGTATGACGCTGGGCGTCAGGGTCGCCGAAGAATTGGGCGTCTCCCGTCTCGCCTGTGCGAGCACCGGCAACACCAGCGCGGCGCTCGCCTGCTACGGCGCACGGGCCGGAACCGAAGTACTCGTGCTCCTCCCCGCCGGGAAAGTCGCCGCCGGAAAGGTCGCACAGGCCAGCCTCCACGGCGCGCGAATCCTCGAAGTCGACGGCAACTTCGACGACTGCCTCGACGTCGTTTCCGACCTCGCAAATCGGGGCGAAGCCTATCTGCTCAACTCGCTCAACCCCTTCCGACTGGAGGGGCAGAAGACCATCGGCCTCGAAATGATAGAGCAGTTCCGCGATCAGACGGGCGAACTGCCCGACAGAATCGTCCTCCCGGTCGGCAACGCCGGAAACACCAGCGCGCTGTTCAAGGCGTTCCGCGAACTCGTCGCCGCCGGGGAACTCACGCCCGAGGAGGTGCCCGTCCTGACCGGCGTGCAGGCCGAAGGCGCGGCCCCGATGGTCGAAGCCGTCGAGAACGACGCCGGGGAAGTCCGTCGCTGGGACGAAGTGGAGACCATCGCAACCGCCATCAGAATCGGTAATCCCGTCAACGCCCCGAAGGCGCTCCCCGCGATTCGGGAGACGGGCGGCACTGCCATCGCCGTCACCGACGAGGAAATCACCGACGCCCAGCGCGCGTTGGCGCGGGATGGCGTCGGCGTCGAACCCGCGAGCGCGGCGAGCATCGCCGGATTGCGAAAACTCTGCGAGTCGGGAGAAATCTCGACGGACGAGAACGTCGTCTGCCTGACGACGGGTCACCTCCTGAAAGACCCCGATGCGGCGGCCGCGGCGGGCGTCGAACCGGAACCGGTTCCGGCGGACACGGACGACGTGCTCGACCTGCTCGGTCGGTAGCCGAGCCGTATCGCGTCGAAACGCCGCACGGTAGCCCCCCGACTGACGACGAGTCGATAGAATCCGTTCGAACGCTCGAAATTTTCATTATAACAATCGCAACGATATCCTGAATCTCTCGAAAATATTGTGGATATGATGATTCAGAACCAGATATTGCAGTGGGATGATTTATCAGCCCCACTACGAAACCTGAAACGCAAAGCGATACCGAAATGCAAGTCACACCGTCCGCGACCCTCTCGGTCGTTTCGACTCTCGTCATCCTCGGCGTTACCGCGTTCATATGGCGCTATCGCGCTCGTCCGGGCGCGACGCCGTTAGTCGGATTTACGACAGCCGCGGCCGTTTGGACGGCCGGAAACGCGCTGCAGATAGCGAGCACGTCGCTCGCTGGGAAACTGTTCTGGGTCAACGTCCAGTACTTCGGCATCGTCGCCATTCCGATAACGTGGTTCGCCTTCGCGTGTGAATACACGGGCCACGATGAGTGGCTGACGCGGCGAACGTTCTCGATACTTTTCTTGTATGCTGGCGGTACGCTGGTGCTCGTCTGGACCAATCCCGTCCACCACCTCGTTCGAACGTCGAGCGAACTCGTCGTCACCGACGGCGTGGTCCGGTTGGACCGAACGTTCGGCCCGTGGTTCTGGACGAGCGTCGTCTATTCGAATCTCGTGGACGGTCTCGGGACGCTGTTGCTCCTTCGAGGGTTGATACGAGCCCGCCGGTTCTTCCGGGGACAGGCGACCGCGCTGATAGTCGGGACGATGATTCCGTGGACGGCTTCCGCGCTGTTCTACAACGGACTGCTGGGAATCGACCCGGAGGTGTTTTTCGCCGCCACGGCCATCGCGTTCGCCTACGCTATCTGGTACCACCGACTGTTCGATCTGGTTCCGGTCGGTCGCTCCGCGGTCGTGGACGAGATGACCGATGCCGTCATCGTCACCGATGACGGCGGCCGCTTGGTGGATACGAATCCCGCGGCAAACCGACTGCTCAGCGTTTCGACCGACGACATCGGCCGACGGTTCGATGACGTCTGTGCAGCGTTCCCGGAACTCGTGGAGTGTTTCCGCGCACGGCGGGTTCCCGAAACCCCCATCGTCAGCGACGTCGGTGGCGAACGTCGGTACCTCGACGTCCACTGTTCGAAGGTATCCGACTCGGGGACGAAGCTTTCGGGGACGATACTCATCGTTCGAGACGTGACCGAGTTCGAGCGGAAAAAACGGGCCGTAGAGCGGCACAACGAGCGGCTGGAGCGGGTCGGACACACCATCGCCCACGACCTTCGCAATCCCCTCAACGTCGCCGAAGGGTATCTCGGACTCGAACGCGAGCGCTCCGACGGCGAGTACTTCGATAACGTCGAACGCGCCCACGACCGCATGGAGGAGATAATCGATGACGTCCTTTCGATGGCGCGCCACGAGCGCTCGGAACGGTTCGAAAACCTCGACCTCGAACGACTCGCCGAGCGGGCGTGGGAGAACGTCGAGACGGACGCCGCCACGGTCTCCATCGAAACCGGCCCCGTCGTCGTTCGAGCGAACGAGGGGCAGTTGTCGAGCGTGTTCGAGAACCTGTTTCGAAACGCGGTCGAACACGCTGGACCGACCGTGGCCGTCGAAGTCGGATGGAAAGAGGACGAGGACGAACAGCGGGGAGGAACGATATACGTCGGTGACGACGGGCCGGGAATCCCGCCGACCGAACAGGGTCGCGTCTTCGACCACGGCTATTCGACCCGAACCGACGGGACGGGCGCGGGACTCTCCATCGTCGCCGACATCGCCGAACGACACGGGTGGGAGGTGAACGCGACGGACAACACTCGTCGCGGAGCGCGCTTCGACATCAGCGGCGTACAAACTTCATCGCCGGGGCGAGAACTCGATTGACGGTCGCTCACCGTCGCGGTTCCGACTTCTGGTGAGTCACGGCGAGCCCCCCGTTTCGCGGTGTCAGTCCGACCGCGACCACCGCGCCAGCGCGAACACGATGCTCGCGCTGACGATGAGACAGGCGAGCAGTCCGGTGAACGCCGTCTCGTATCCCGACTGCCCCGCGACGTACCCGACGTACGTCGTCCCGAGGCTGCCGAAACCGATGTAGACCGTTCGCGTCGCGCCGAGGTCGCCGCCCATGCTCCCGTCGGGGAACACGTCCATCAGGTGCGCCTGCATGGCTGGCGGATAGGCCATCAACCCCGCCGCGAACAGGGCGACGCTTCCGGCGACGGCCAGCGTCCCGCTCGCCAGTACGAGCGCGGCGAGGGCGACCGTCGCCAGCACGAGCGACCCGGCGGCGACGACCGGGCGCGATATCCGGTCGCCGAGCGCTCCCGAAACCGGTTTCACCAGCGTTCCGACGATGAACAGCGCCGCGAACGCGCTTCCCGCGAGTTCGGGCGAAAAATCCTTCGACTCCTGGAGGAACGACGGGAGGAACCCGGCGACGGACTGCCAGACGAACGCGTAGAGCGAATAGGCCACGAGGAGCGCCACGGTTCGGCGGTTGCCGAAGCGCCGCGCCGTCGCCTCGACGTCCGCGACGACCGCCCGTCCCGCGTCCGCGTCGATGGTCGGTCGGGTGTAGCCCTCCCGACTCCAGCGGTGGAGCAAAACGAGTACCAACACGGTCACCAGCACGACGGGGACGAACGCGGCCCGCCAGACGGCGACGGCGAGGACGGCGACCGCCAGCCCCGCCGCTATCACTCCACCCGTGTCCCCCGACGCGCCGTGAAGGCCGAACGCTTGCCCTCGACGGGAGACGAACAGGTCGGAGACGAGCGCCCGCGCCGGTGTCGGATACAGTCCGGCACCGCACCCGACGACGGCCGCGCCGAGCAGAAAGACGGCGTAGGTCGGCGCGCCCGCGAGAACCGTGAATCCGACCGCGAGGAGCGAAAGCCCGGACACGAGCAGGGTTTTGCGCGAGAAGCGGTCGGACAGCCTGCCGCTCGGATACTGACCGAGCGCGTACAGACCCCAGAGGAGGGTGAACGCGACGCCCGCCTGAAGCTCCGTGATGTGGAGATCCTCCATCACGGCCGGGAGCATTGGCGAGAGGACGAGCCGTCCGGCCTGAATCATCATCCACCCGAGCGAGACGACGAGGAGCAGTCGCCCGGAATACCCCGTCACGAGCCGCTCCTCGCGTCCGGCTCGTTCGTCGCCGCGGTTGGATTCGACCGACGTCACGACTCGACGGTGGCGTGGCGGCTACTTGAGTCCCGCTTTCGCGGCAGGGTAGCTCAATCGTACCGTTTGTGCGCCTCCTCTATCGTGTCGTATCACACCGACTGCTGGCCTCGTCTCCGCATAAAAAGGTTCGCCGCTCGTGGTCGGTTTTCAGTTCCCGTTTAGCGCGATGTTCCGCACTTCGATGATGCGCTCGTCCGCTTCGAGCGCTTCCTTCGCGGCCGTACTGACTTCGCTGTCCAGGTTGTAGACCGACAGCGCCTCGCCGCCGTCGGTTTCGCGGGCGTTGAACATGCCCGCGATGTTGGTGTCGTGTTCGCCGAGGACGGTTCCGATGAATCCGATGACGCCGGGCTTGTCCTGATTGCGAGCCACGAGCATGTGACCGTGGGGGATGGCGTCCACGCGGTAGCCGTCGATGCGGACGATGCGCGGGTCGTTGTCCGCGAAGAGGGTTCCTTCGACCGTTATCTCTTCGTCGTCGCTCTCGACCGTGACCGTGATGAGGCTCTGGAAGTCGGCGGCCTGCCGGGTCTTGCTCTCGGTCACTTCGACGCCGCGCTCCTCCGCGATTTGGGGGGCGTTGACGGCGTTGACCTGCCATTCGAGCGGCTGGAAGACACCCTTCTGGGCGCTGGCGGTCACGAGGTCGACTTCCTCCTCGGCGATGTCCCCCTCGTAGTTCACCTCGATGCGCTCGATGCGCTCGTCCAGCAGTTGCGTGGCGATTTTGCCCGCGGTTTCGGCGAGTTCGATGTAGGGTCGAACGCGGGGGAACGCGCTCTCCTCGACGGACGGCGCGTTGAGCGCGTTGATGACGGGTTCCTCGCGGAGCGCGGCGACCACTTGATCCGCGGTGCTAGTGGCGACGTTCTCCTGTGCGGCCTCCGTGCTCGCGCCGAGGTGAGGCGTGAGGATGACGTCGTCCACGTCGAGCAGCGGGTTGTCCTTGGGGAGCGGTTCCTCCGCGAACACGTCCACCGCCGCCCCCGCCAGCACGCCGTCGGCGACCGCTTCGGCGAGCGCGTCCTCGTCGATGACGCCGCCGCGGGCGCAGTTGACGATGTACCCGCCTTCGACCTGCGCGAGTTCCTCGGTGCTGATGAGGCCCTCCGTTTCGGGCGTGAGCGGGGTGTGAACCGTCAGGAAGTCGGCTTGTTCGAGACAGTCGTCCAGTTCGACCAGTTCCGCGCCGAGTTGCCTGGCGAGGTCCTCGCTGATGTACGGGTCGTACGCGACGAGGTTCATGCCGAGGCTGTCGAGCTTCTTTGCGACCTCCTGCCCGACGCGGCCGAGGCCGACGATGCCGAGCGTCTTGCCGTTCAGTTCCGTTCCGAGGTAGTCGCCCTTGGCCCACTCGCCGCCCTTGAGTCGGGCGTGTGCCTGCGGGATGGAGCGCGCGGCGGCGAACGCCATCGCGACCGTGTGCTCCGCGGCGGCTCGAACGTTGCCCTCCGGCGCGTTCGCCACGATGACGCCGTTTTCGGTCGCGGCCTCGATGTCGATGTTGTCCACGCCGATACCCGCACGTCCGACGATAACGAGGTCGGACGCCGCTTCGAACACGTCTCGGTTGACGTCCGTCCCCGAGCGAACGATGAGTCCGTTCGCATCGGAAACCGCGTTCAAAAGTGCGTCGCCCTCTACGTCGTATGCCGTTTCTACCTCGTATCCGCTTTCACGAAGTCGCTCGAGACCCGCGTCCGCGATGGGGTCCGTGACGAGAACCTTCATTGCTGGAGAGAATGCACCCCCCACCCGTTAACCCTTTCTCTCACAGCGAAGATTGCCAATATATTTTCTTATTCTATTTTCTAAAAATATGTTGTCATGGGTGGGAACTGCTACGGCCGGTGGCTACCGATTCCGTTCGCGGCGGTCGGAGGACGGCCGTTCGGTCTCGTCTTTTTCGTGGGCTTCGACCGCTTCGTCGCTCGCATCGCTTCCGTCGTTTTCGTCCCCATCCGACTCGGACGCGAAACACTCACGACAGTAGTCGTTGCTCCCGCTTTCGACCAGCGCAATCGGGACGCCATCGACGACGAGTTCCCTCACGAACCGCCGTCGAACGCCGTTCCCGCCGTGCGTGCCACAGACGCTACATTCCCCGTCACCGAGCGCAATTCGCTCGGTGACGACGCGACGGCCGACGCCGTACCGCCCGCGGTCGTAGGCACGCTCCGCACGACTAAGCCGATAGGAGAGGAACGTCGCCGGGACGAGAACGACGAGCAACAGGAGGAGGGCCTTCCAACTCACCAACGACCGGACGACGACGCCGAGGAGCACCGCGAGCGAGGCGAATCCGACCGCGACGAGGACCCACTTCGCCAATCGGGTCGTGGCGTCGTCCGTCATCAGGCCGACGCGTTCGTCGAGTTGGCGGACGTCCCGGGCGGCGAATCGCCGTTCGACCCGCCGACGTTCCGCACGAACTGCGGGTAGCCGCCGTCGCCGACCGGGATGTAAACCGTATCCGTGTCGTCGAGTTTGTCGATGTACTGCTGCGTGAGGACCTTCTGGTCGAGCGATTCGCTCAGGATGCGGTTCGCTTCTGCCTCCCCGTTCGCCTCGATTTTCTTCCGGTCGGCTTCGAGTTTCTCGACTTCGAGTTCGTTCTCCTTCTGCTGTCGGCGCTGTTTCGTGATCTCCTTCTGTTCGACCGCCTGCTCGTACTGTTTCGGCAGGTTGACCTTTCGAATCTGGACCGCTTCGAGGATGAGGCCGTCGCGGCCGAAGTCCTTCTTCAGGGCGCTCTGTGCGGCCTGTTTCAGTTCCGTCTGGCCCTTTCCGGTGTAGATTTCGGTCACGGGGAGGGCACCCGCCTCGGTGCGGAGCACGGAGCGAATGCTCGGGCGGATGAGGCGCTGCTCCGCGGACCCGAGCGTCCGGTAGTTCTTGTAGAATTTCACGGCCTGTCCTGCATCCACGCGATACCGCACGGTGATGTCGATGTCCACCCGGAGTCCGTCCTCCGTCAGGACGGTGATGGAGTCGTCTGTATCGGCCTTACTCCCTTCGCCCTGTTGGCTGGACATGGTGTAGGACTGGGGGCGCGTGGAGAGCGACACGGTGTCCTGGGAAACCGGGTTGATGAAGTGGGCACCCGGTTCGAACACCGTTCCCGTCGCGGCACCCCACTTTTTGACCACCTGGACGTTCCCCTCGTCGACGGGCGTCCACGAGAGGAACCCGATCACCGGGGCGGCGATGAGGACGATGACGAGGACGATGAGGAGGGTGTTGCCGAAGATGCTTCGGAGGTCGATATCGGGAATATTCGGTCCCGAGGAACCGTCGGGGTCTATCGGAATGTCACTATCGGAACTCATTCAGGTACGACCACATGTCTTGGGAGACATGTTATATCTCTTGGCGTTTGTCGCCAGCGGCGTGCATCGAACTTTATACCGTTGGGTTGCGAATCACGACTCGAATGACGCTAGTCGCGTTCGATTTCGACGGAACGCTTTCGGATTCGGAAATGACCGTCCTCCTCGGGAAACAGGTCGGTGCGGCCGACGAGATGGCGGACATCACCGCCCGAGCGATGAACGACGAACTCAGCTACGCGGAGAGCCTCCGCGAACGGGCGTCTCTCCTCGAAGGGCTGTCGGTCAAAAAGGCCGCCGACGCGTTCTCGGAGGTGACCCTCCGCCCCGGTGCGGCCGAAATCCTCGGCGAACTGGAGGAAAAGGGAACCCACGTCGCCATCCTCACCGGCGGGTTCGAGTGGGGCGTCCGAGACGCGCTCGAACGCGAGGGCGTCTCGGTGGACACCATCGTCGCCAACCGACTGCTGGACGACGGTACGAAACTGACGGGCGAGGTCGAGGGGCCGCTCATCGAGGGGACGAAGGACGACGCGCTCGAAGCGCTCGCGGAAGAACAGGACATCGACATGGTGAACACCGTCGCAATCGGCGACGGCGCGAACGACCTCCCGATGCTCGAGGTCGCGGGGTTGGCCGTCGGATTCGACCCGAAACCCGCCGTCGCGCCCGCCTGTGACACCATCGTCACGCACATGAACGAACTCCACGACGTGCTGGGTCGAAAGAACGCGATTTGAGCGTTCGTCACCATCTCATATCGTGAATGAGGATAGCGGCGCTGAGACGCGTGATATTCCGGGTCTCGCTATCTTTAATATCTCAGCGAGCGTCTAATACAGTTGGTGATTATCATGGAACGATACACTCCCTTCGAGGACATGGACCGAATGTTCGAACAGATGCGTTCTCGCATGTGGGGGACGAGTGCCCCGCGGAGCGAACTCCGAGGAACATCCCACGGGACGCACGTGGACCTGAAAGAACGCGACGGCGAGTTCGTCCTCGTCGCCGACCTCCCCGGATTCGAGAAGGAGGAGATAGAACTCTCGTTCGCGGATGATACGATGACCGTCGCCGCGAAACACGAGGTGTCCGGCGACGACTTCAGCCGCGCCCGCGAACTCTCGGAGCGCGCGACGATGCCGAAACCGGTCGAGAAGGACGGAATCGAGGCGACCTACCGCAACGGTGTCCTCGAAGTTCGGCTTCCCATCAGCGAGGTGGAGATCGACGACGGCGACCGTATCGAAATTTCGGACTGATTTTTTTGGCGCGACCCGTCGACCAGCGGCGGCACCGTCTCGCGGAGCGCGCTCGCTGGAATCGCAAAGCCGAGGTTCTCTCCGCCGACGATTCCCGCCGTGTTGACGCCGACGACGCGTCCGTTACAGTTCACGAGCGGTCCGCCGCTGTTGCCCGGATTGATGGCCGCGTCGGTCTGCACGACGCCGGAAATCGTCGCCCCGTGTTGGGACGGCAGCGTCCGGTTGACCCCGCTGACGACGCCCTGCGTGATGGTTCCCTGCAGGCCGAGCGGACTGCCGAGGGCGGCGACTGACTGTCCCGGTTCCGCCCGACGCTCCGCGAGCGGGAGCGACTCGACGTACGACGGGACGTTTTGCACGCGGAGGACCGCGAGGTCGCGTTTCGGCGCGGCCCCGACGACCGTCGCACGTCGCCACTGACCGCGGTCGAACTGGACGCGGAGTCGGGTCGCCCGCGCGACGACGTGCTGGTTCGTGACGACGTAGCCGCCCCCCTCGGACAGTTCGTAGACGAATCCCGACCCTTCGCCTTCGCTCCGGGGCGTTTCGACGCCGACCGAGACGACGGAATCGATGCTCCGGTCGTAGAGGCTCGAAAAGTCGCACGTCGATTGCTCCGCTCCTTGCGTGCCCTGTGCTCGGACGGTTCCGTTCGACGCGACGGTCCCCCACGACGGGACGACCCCCCAACTCGCGGTGACGAGAAGGACGGCGACCACGGTGACGATAGCGACGGTGAGCGTGCGAGACGGCGGAAGCGGTCGAGTTCCCATCTCGCACTCTGGACGACACGCGCGCTAATCAGTGCCACGGCCGAACGACGGGGACGGCGGCGCGACGGGAACTACTGCGCGAACAGGCTGGCGTGAACGGGCGCGAAGTCGCTCGAATCGGACGAGAGGAATCGGCGAATCGGCGGACCGACCAGTTCGGGTTCGGTGAGAAACGCGTCGTGCCCGTGGTCGCTGTGGAGGGAGCGGTGCGTCGCTTCGACGCCCGCCCGTTCGAACGACTCCATGAGGTGATTCGACTGCTCGACGGTGAAATGCCAGTCGCCCGAAATCGAGATGAGGAGCGCCTCGCCGTCGAAGTCGGCGAGCGCCTCGGCGTCCGAGTCACAGTCCGCCGCGAGGTCGTAGTTCTCCATGGCATGCGTGAGGTGGAGGTAGCTGTTCGCGTCGAACCGCCGGACGAACTTCTCGGCCTGGTAATCGAGGTAGCTCTCCACGTCGCGGTAGGAATCGGGGCCGAATCCGGCGATTCGGTCGTCCGCTCCTCGGCCGTTCGACGGAAACGACCCCGGCGCGGCGTCGGCGAAGTCCCGGCCGAACTTCTCGCCCATCGAATCCTTCGAGAGGTACGTGATGTGGCCGAGTTGGCGGGCGAGCGCCAGTCCGCTGTCCGGGTGGTCGGGGTAGTAATCGCCGCCCTGCCACGCCGGGTCGGAGGTAATCGCCCGCCGCGCGACCGCCGACAGGGCGAGCAGTTGCGGGTCGAGTCGGGAACCGGTGGCGACGGGAATCACGCGTTCGACCATCTCCGGGTATCGCTTCGCCCATTCGAGCGCGTTCATCCCGCCGACGCTGCCGCCGACGACGGCCCGCAATCGGTCGATTCCGAGGTCGTCGAGCAGTCGTCTCTGGACGCGAACCCAGTCGCCGACGGTCACGGCTGGGAAGTCGGAACCGTACGGGTCGCCCGTCTCGGGGTTCGTGCTGGCCGGGCCGGTGGTCCCGTAGCACGACCCCGGCACGTTCGCGGCGACGACGAACTGCTCGTGGGTGTCGATGGCTTTGCCGGGGCCGACGATTTGGTCCCACCAGCCTTCGCCCTGCCCGTCGGCGGCCCCCGTCACGTGGTGGCTTCCGGTCAGCGCGTGACAGACGAGGATCGCGTTGTCGCCGGTGAACTCGCCGTAGGTCTCGTAGGCGGCTTCCAGTTCGGGAATCTCCTCGCCGCACTCGAACTCGAACGGGCCGAGCGAGAGCGTGGAGTCCACGGTGGCGTCGGTCGGTTCGGTCATCGTGTCGAGTCCTCTGTTCGTGTCACCTCGTTTTTCGTCGTGGCGTCCGCCCTGTCCGTCGCCGATTCGATGGCGTTCTCGATGTCGGCGAGGATGTCCGCGGGGTCCTCGATGCCCACCGATAGGCGAATCAGGTCGCGCGTGACGCCCGCCGACCGCTGTTCGTCGGGCGAGAGTTGTGCGTGCGTCGTGCTCGCGGGGTGGATGACGAGCGTCTTCGCGTCGCCGATGTTGGCGAGGAAGGACGCGAGGTCCACGTCCTCGCAGAACGCCTTGCTCGCCTCGAACTCCCCGAGGCCGAAGGCAATCATGCCTCCGTAGCCCCCCGACAGGTACCGACTCGCGTTGTCGTGCGTCCGGTGGTCGTCGAGGCCGGGGTAGGCGACCCACGCCACCTCCTCGTGGTCCGCGAGGTACTCCGCGACGATGGCGGCGTTCTCGCAGTGCCGGTCCATCCGAAGCGGCAGCGTCTCGATTCCTTGGAGGGTCTGCCACGCGTCGAACGGCGATTGCTGGTTGCCGAGGCTTCGAACTGACCGGAGCCTCGCGGCGGCGGCGAGCGGCGCGTCAGCGAAGTCGCGCGAGAAATTTACGCCGTGGTACGCCGGGTTCTCGCCGCCGATTTCGGGGTAGTCGCTCCAGTCGAAATCGCCGCCGTCCACGAGGACGCCGCCGACCGTGGTGCCGCTCCCGTGGAGCCACTTCGTCGTGGACTCCCAGACGGCATCCGCGCCGTGTTCGAGCGGGCGACAGAGCGCGGGCGTGGCGAACGTGTTGTCCACGACGAGCGGAACGCCGTGGTCGTGGGCGATGGCCGCCACGCGCTCGAAGTCGGGCGTGACGAGCGACGGGTTGCCGACGGTTTCGACGTGAACGAAGGCCGTGTCGTCGTCGATCTCCTCCTCGTAGGCGTCGTAGTCGAGCGTTTCTACGAGACGGGCGTCGATTCCCCGGCGGGTCGCGGTGTGGGCGAAGTAGGCCGTCGTGCCGCCGTAGGTGTCGGTCGAGAGGACGACGTTATCGCCCGATTCGGCGAGGACGAGCGTGAGGGCGTCCAACGCGGCCATGCCGCTGGCGGTGGCGACCGCATCCGCCCCGCCTTCGAGCGAGGCGATGCGGTCTTCCAGCATCTCGACGGTCGGGTTGCTCAGGCGCGAGTAGATGTGACCGTCGGCCTCCAGCGCGTACAGGTCGGCCGCGTGGTCGGCGTCATCGAACGCGTAGGACGTGGTTTGGTAGAGTGGCGGGGCGACCGCCCCCGTCGCGGGGTCCGGCTCCTGTCCCGCGTGAACGCTTCGAGTATCGAATCGGGACCCGTCGTTGCTCATGTGTAATACGCATATTCTCCAAGAATTTTATAACCAGCAGTTACGGCAACGTTTGCTAACCGTGAGTGTCAGTGACACTGGTCGTGCTGTTGACTTGATGATGGGACGTGAGTCGGAGTTTCGTTCCCGGACACTCGGCGCGAAACAGCCAAGACCGCCGGACGCGTTTTCATCCCAATGGCCGCTCCGTCCCCTCCCACCGGATACCGCCCTCCCGAACGGTTCCGCTACTCCTCTCCCTTTCTCGCCCTCGCGTCGCTCGTCGCGTTCGTCGTCTCCGTCGTCGGCTTCGGTGCCCTCCTCTGGTTCCTGCAGGGGACCCCCGAGGGCGGGTCCGTCTCGTTCGGCTTCGCGGGAGTCGTCGCCGTCTTCCTCGTCTGTCTCGCCACGCTGGTCGTTCACGAGGCGATACACGGCCTCGTCTTTCGGTGGCTGGGATATCGCGTCTCGTTCGGCTTCGCACCGCACGTTCCCGCCCTCTACACCGCCGCGTTCGGGCAGTTCGTCACTCGCCGGGACAACCTCCTCACCGGAGTCGCACCGCTCGTCGTCGTCACCGCCGTCGCGGTCCCGCTGTTGGCGGCGCCGCTCCCCGTCGCGTCCGTGGCGTATCTCGTCCTCCTCGTCAACACCTCTGGTGCGGTGGGGGACGTCTACATCTCGTGGCGACTGTGGCGACTGCCCCCCGAGACGCTGTGTTACGACGCGGATATCGAGCACAGCTACGCCTTCGAACCCGCGAACGACACCGCTATAGGTGCCGAGTAACTCGCCACAACCGATGCAAAGGCGCACGTTCACGCTCCTCGGACTCGGTGCGTTCGGCCTCACCGTCGTCAGTTTCGTCCTCCTCGGGTTCGGCCGCCTCGTTCTCTCCTACCGGACGGCGCGCTATCTCTCCGCCCCGACGATGTTCCTCTCCTTCGCGCTCCTCGTCAGTCTGTTCGTCTACTCCGTGCTCGTCTACGTCGGCGTCGCGGAACTGGAGTGAGGGGGGACGGAGTGGGGACCGTCTATCTTGCGTCGCCGGTTTTCCCCCACGCGGCACGCTACCACCCGCGCCGGATTTATATTTCGACGGTCCCTACCACGGACCGTGAGCGAGCGCACGAGTGCCCTTGACACCCTCGTTTTCGGTGTCGATATCCAAAGCGGGGACGTTCGGGGTGATTCTCCCTCTTACGCACTGGTCGTCTATGATGGCGAGGAGTTGGACCGCGACGTCGTCTCCTACCGCAAACTCCGTCGGCTCATCGACCGCGACGAACCGACGTTCGTGGCGACGGACAACATGTACGAACTCGCGGCCGACAAGAACGCCCTCGTCCACTTCCTCGGTAGCCTGCCGAACGAAACCCGCCTCGTGCAGGTGACGGGCGCTGAACGACCCGAACCCCTCTCCCGTGTCGCGTCGCGCCACGGCGTTCCCTACGGAAAGAAACCGATGCGCGAAGCGGAGGCCGCGGCCCGCCTCGCCGCGATGAACGTCGGGCAGGTCGTGTCGGCATTCACGGACACGACGCGCGTCAGGGTCTCCCGCGGGCGCTCGACCGGAAAAGGCGGCTGGAGCGAGGACCGCTACACCCGCCGGATTCACGGGTCGGTGAAAGAACACTCCCGAACGGTCGAATCCAAACTCGAGAGCGCCGGACTCGACTACGAGCGCGAGGTGACGGAGAAGTACGGCGGCTACTCCAACGCGACGTTCGACGTGGACGCCCGGCCGGGCGACATCCCCGTCTCGTCCCGGCGCTCCGGCGACATCCGGGTCGAAATCGAGCGACTCCGCCGCGACGGCATCGAGTTCGAACCCCTCGCAAAGCGCCGCGACCACGTAATCGTCGGTATCGACCCCGGTACCACGACGGCGGTGGCGATGACCGACTTGGACGGGACCCTCCTCGACGTGTTGAGCACGCGGACCGCCGACACCGCCGACGTCATCGAGTGGATAATCGAGCGGGGCCGACCGGTCATCGTCGCGGCCGACGTGACGCCGATGCCGGAAACCGTGGAGAAGTTCCGCCGGAGCTTCGACGCCGCAGGGTGGACGCCCGAACGCGACCTGCCGGTGGACGAAAAGCAACACCGGACGCGGGAGGACGGCTACGACAACGACCATCAGCGCGACGCGATGGCCGCCGCGTTCTTCGCCTTCGACAGCCACGAGGACCAGTTCCGGCGAATCGCCCGCAAGGTGCCGCCGGGAATCAGTCGAGGGGAAGTCACCGCCCGCGTCGTGGCGAACGACGAGAGCGTCGAGAGCGTCCTCCGTGACCTCTCGGACGACCCGGAACCGGAACCGGAGGAATCCGAACACACGGTCCGCGAACTCTCGGCCGAGGAGAAGCGCATCAAGCAACTCGAATCGCAGGTCGAGCGGTTGCAGTCGCACACGGCGGAGTTGAACGAAATCGTCGAGAAGAAGGACGAGCGAATCGAGGAGTTGGAAACCGAACTCTCGGACACGCGGCGAAAGGAGCGACAGAACGCCCGCGAGCGCCGGGAAATCTCCCGGCTTCGACGCGAGAACAATCGACTGGAGGACGAACTCGACGACCGCGACGACAGAATCGAAGAGGTGGAGGGCAAACTCGCCCGTCTGAAGAAACTGTGGAAACTCGACCACTCGAACTTCAGCGACGTGTCCGAGAAGAAGGCCGGACTCGTCGCCGTCAAACCGGTCGAGAAGTTCACCAACGACGCCATCGACGCCGCCCACGAGAGCTACGGACTCGCCGAGGGCGACGTGATCTTCCTCCGCGACGCGAGCGGCGCGGGTCGCTCGACCGCCGAGCGACTGGCCGACATCGGGCCGCGCGTCGTGCTCAAGGCGGGCGGGATTTCGGACGTTGCGGACGAAGTGCTGTTCGAACACGAGATTCCCGTCGGCCCCGCCGACGAGGTGACGATTCAGGAGATAGACGAACTCGCCGTGGCGCGCGAGTCGGAAGTCGAAGCCGTCATCGACGACTGGCACGACCGCGCCGAGGAGCGCCAGAAGGAAGAGAAGGTCGAACAACTCGACCAACTCATCAGCGAACACCGGGCGGAACGACGGGCGGACGGTCGCGGGTCGTCGTCCTCGTTCGGCAACTAACCGCTCTCGTTCCCCCTCGTCCTTCCTACGTCGTCCACTCCGCTGTCAGCGTTCGGAGGACGCTCAATCCCCAGATAACGATGCCGAACCCGACCGCTAGCAGGGCCGCGTAGAGGAAGACGTATTCGGGAAGCGTCGTCGAGACGCCCTCCTGCAGGCGAATGGCGGGATACAGCGCGAGTCCACCGACGACGGCCAACCAGAGGCCGATCCGTGTTCCGTTCATATCCCCGCATTTCGACCCGGACGACTTGGCTGTTGGGACGTGCGATTCCCGGTAACGCGATGACGCAACCCTAAAGCCGGTCAACACTCTTTTTCCGGGCATGGACGCCTACGAGCTAATCTCACGGAACGCCGAGGAGTTGGTAACCGAAGCGGAAGTGCGCGAACTCGCGGAGGACCCCGAGGGCAAGCGCGCCTACGTCGGCTACGAACCCTCCGGCGTGCTCCACATCGGGCACATGCTCACCGCGAACAAACTCATCGACTTGCAGGAAGCGGGCTTCGAAGTCGTCATCCTGCTCGCCGACGTGCACGCCTACCTGAACGACAAGGGCACCTTCGAGGAGATTCGGGAGACGGCGGAACGGATGAAAGAGCAGTTCATCGCCTACGGGCTGGACGAGGAGAACACGGAGTTCCGGTTCGGCTCCGAGTTCCAGATGGACGACGACTACGTGCTCGACCTCCACGCGCTCGAACTGGAGACGACGCTCAACCGCGCGAGCAGGGCGATGTCGGAGATTCAGAGCGGCGACTCCACGAAGGTCTCGCAGGCGGTCTACCCCCTCATGCAGTCGCTCGATATCGAGTACCTCGATTTGGACCTCGCCATCGGCGGGATGGAACAGCGCAAGGTCCACATGCTCGCCCGCGACACCCTCCCGAGCATCGGCTACGAATCGCCGACCTGTCTGCACACGCCGCTCATCGCCGAACTCTCCTCGGGCGAGGGCAAGATGTCCTCCAGCAAGGGCGTCACCATCTCCATGGAGGATTCGACCGAGGACATCGAGGAGAAGGTCAACGGCGCGTTCTGTCCCCCGACCCCCGACCCCGATGGGGACCTGGAAAACCCGGTTCTCCAGATTTTCGAGTACCACGTCTTCCCCCGCTTCGAGAACGTCGTCGTCGAGCGTCCCGACAAATACGGCGGCAACCTCGAATACGGCGACTACGAGTCGCTCGAAGACGACTTGGAGAGCGGCGAACTCCACCCCGCCGACGCGAAGAGCGCGCTGTCGACGTACCTCGACGAACTCATCGCGCCCGGCCGCGAGAAGCTTCGACAGGCCGAATAGCGCGGTTTCGATTGCTATCCTTTTGCGTGTGTCGTGCCGAACGGAAATCGGTTCGAGACCGCGTGGATTTCTCGACGAGAAACTATACTATGATTCGTAGATTTGTCACATCTGATGACGGCATCCCTACCGGACGGCCTTCGCCACATCGACTGTCGGACACGGGACAAACCGAACGTGTACATCGTCGACGACGGCACGATTACGCTCGTGGATGCCGGTTGGCCCGGCGATGAAACGACGGTACGAGACGGTCTCCGTGACGCCGATATCGGACCGCGGGATATCGACCGAGTGCTGTTGACCCACTACGACGCCGACCACGTCGGGACGCTCTCCGGACTGACTCCCGAGTTGGATGCGCCAGTGTACGTTCATCGGCTGGAAGCACCGTACGTCGCCGGGAATCGACTTCCTCCGTGGACCGCCCGCCACGGAATCGAGGCACTCCACCGATTGTACTACCGACGGCTTACGCTGCCGGACCTTCCCATCCGTTCCGTCGAAGACGGGGATACGGTCGGTGACTTTCGGGTCTATCACACGCCGGGACACACGCCCGGTCACGTGGTCTACCTTCACGAGGACCTCTCCGCCGCGTTTCTCGGCGACCTCGCGTACGGGTTAGGGGACCGCCTCCGCCCGTCGGGGCGGATTTCTAGTTACGACACCGGACGAGTCGCGGACAGCATCGAGTCGCTCTGCGACCGAACCGAGGGGTTTCGATACGCGTGTCCGGGGCACGGCCCCCCTCTCGAGGACGGTCACGACCTGTTGTCGAGTATCGTCGCATAACTGGGCCTGCCGTCGACCACCCCGTGAACACGCTTCGGACCAGTCTCCGTCTTCGACGACTTGGCCTAACGCTCGAGAAGAGAGACATGTCCACGAAACCAGCTCTCTCGACGGGATTCGTGGGCGATTCACCGACCCAACGGGAATCGATGGCGTCCGACTATTCGAATCCGCCCATCATTCCGCCCATGCCGAAACTGGAGAGCATCCCCGAAACGAGTCCCCAGGCGGCTAGAACGAAGCCGATGACGACGAGACCCATTCCGGCGGCGATAATGACGCTCTTGATAGCGATGACGCTGATTCCGGCGAGGAGGACCAATAACCCCGCGATACCTTTCGCACCGAGTTTGTCGAACATAGGCCGGATTGCGTCTGCCACTGCCTTAAAACCGACAGTTGGCGAGACGAGCGTTACAGCGCCGCCTCCACGACGTACCCCCACCGCTCGACGTCGCGTTCGACACGTGCGACCGAAGCCACGGACGGCGGATTTAAAGGTATACCACACGAACGTGGGGACGAGACATGAGTGACAGCAGTGGACGGAAAAACCTCCGAATGCCGGACGACGACGAGGTATTCGCCACAGTCACAAACATGCTCGGTGCCAACCGGGTGAAAGTGCGCTGTGCCGATGGCAAGGAACGAACCGCTCGAATCCCCGGAAAGATGCAAAAACGCGTCTGGATTCGGGAGGACGACATCGTGCTCGTCGAACCGTGGGACTGGCAGGACGAGAAGGCGGACATCACGTGGCGCTACGACAAGCAACAGGCCGACCAACTTCGACGCGAAGGTCACATCAACTGATTCGGCGGCGGACGTTTTGGTCGGACAGTGTACCGAGAGCGATCGCTGCAGCGGTTTTCAGCGTCGTCTGCTACCACACTCCAATCGGAAATCGCGGCCGTTTCCGTGCTTGGGTTAAATACTCGATTCCTTGTGACGTGTATGTCCGAACAACTCGCTGCCGAAGACGTCGCACACGACGCGGAGTTTCCCGAACTCGTCGAAGGACTGCGAACCCGCCGCTCGGGTCACAACTTCGACCCGGAGGAGGACATCTCCGACGAGACGCTCGAAGCGCTCATCGAGGACGCGGCGATCGCGCCGTCCTCGTACAACCTCCAACCCTGGGAGTTCGTCGTCGTCCAAGACGAGGAGCGACTGGACGAAGTGGTCAAACTCGCCTACGGCCAGGAACACATTCGCGATGCGGGGACGGCCATCCTCGTCGTCGGCCACACGAACGCCAAGACGGCGGACCGCGTGTTCGAGGATTGGGTCGACGCGGGCCGCATGGACGAGGAAACCGCCCAGCAGACGAAGGCACAGACGGCCGAGATGTACGACGACGACGGAATGGGTCGGGACTACGCGATTCGGAACGCCAGTCTCGCCGCCGAGAATCTCATGCTTTCCGCACACGCGCGCGGCCTGACCGCGACGCCGATGATAGGCTTCGACCAGGAAGGAATCGCGGAGTTCCTCGGCCTGCCCGACGACGAGATTCCCGTGATGTTGCTCGCGGTCGGACCGAGCGGCGGCGAGGAACCGGACCGACTGCCGCGTCGGTCCGCGGACGAAATTCTGCACCGCGAATCCTACTAACCGAACGGGCCACCCTTTTACGGTTCCTCCACATAGTCGGGAGTAGATGAACGAGGAGTACGGATTGCTCGACCCGGACAACGCGGACGCCCCCGGCGACGAGTGGGAGGAGATAGACGTCTCCGACACCGAAGCGGACCGCATCGCACGGCGGCGTGACCGCGAGTTCAACCAGTTCAGAGAACGGATCAAGGACTCCGAGCAGTTCAAAGTCGAGCAGTCCGTCTTCGATGACGCCACGCTAGCCGCGCTGTACAAACTCGTTCAGGACGGCTACGTCCAAGCGTTCGGCGGGCCGATTTCCTCGGGCAAGGAAGCCACCGTCTACAGCGCACTGGGCGACGACAACGAACACGAGGAGGTCGCGGTCAAAATCTATCGTATCAGCGCCAGCAACTTCCGCGACATGCGGGAGTATCTCGTCGGCGACCCGCGGTTCGAAGAACTCGGTGGGGACAAAAAGCGAATTGTCCTCGCGTGGGTTCGAAAGGAGTTCGCCAACCTCGAACGCGCCCGGAAGGCGGGCGTTCGCGTTCCGGAACCCATCGCGGTCCAGCGGAACGTGCTCGTGATGGAGTTCATGGGCAACGACGGCCGTCGCGCGCCGACGCTCGCGGACGCGCGACTCGAAAACCCCCAGACCGCCTTCGAAGTCGTCCGGGAGTACATGCGACGACTGTTCGACGCGGGACTCGTCCACGGCGACCTCTCGGAGTACAACATCCTCGTCAGCGACGGCGAACTCTGCATCATCGACGTCGGACAGGCCGTCACGTTCCACCATCCGAACAGCGGCGAGTTCATGACGCGGGACTGTGCGAACGTCGCGTCGTTCTTCCGCCGACAGGGACTGGACGTGCACGGCGACGAACTCGAAGCGTGGATTCGGGAGAACGCCGAGTCGGAAGGCTGATTTTCCGCCCTCTAAGACTGTCTGTATGGGTGACATCGAGAATCGTCCGGCACGTCCGTCGGACGTGCCGGACATCCGCCGCGTGGCGAGGAGCGGGTGGTTCGACGCGTACGCTGATTTCCTTTCGACGGCGGTCATCGAAGCCGAACTCTCGACGTGGTACACGCCAGATGCCGTCGAGGCCGCGGTCACGGACCCTACCCGTCCGTATTTCGTCGCGGTGGACGGGGACACCGTTGTCGGCTATTCGAAAGGGGTCGCCGACACGCCGATCGCCGACCTCTCGACCCTGTACGTCTCGCCGGACTGTCAGCAAGGCGGCGTCGGAACTCGACTCCTCGAAATCGTCTCCGATGAACTCGAATCCCGTGGTGCAACGACGCTCGAACTGACCGTCTTCGCCGAAAACGACGGCGCAATCGGGTTTTACGAAGCACGCGGATTCGAACGCGTCGGCGAGCAAATCTCGGAACTCGAAGCGGGAAGCGCCCCGGAGTACGTCTATCGGACGGAACTCGACCCGTAACAGCCGGTGAGACAGCCACTTGAAACAGCCGGTGAGGCAACCACCGTTGTCCCCCTTTCCCCACCGGAAAATCTCCGATTTTCCGGGCCGAGGAATCCCCGAACGCGCGTCGAAGACGCGCTGGAGGGGATGACGCTGGCTTTTGATCCACTTTTGCAAGGGAGGAAGGCCGAAAGCGACGCCGCTCGGCGTCGCTTTCGGCTCCCGACCGCAGGAAAAGGTGGAAGGGCTTAAACGGCCTCACGTGGTAGAATTCGTATGAAGCACGTGACGATTCCGCAGGACAGGATTGGTGTTCTCATCGGCCAAGGTGGTGAGACGATGCGCGAAATCGAAAGCCGTGCAGAGGTGCGTCTCGATATCGACTCGGACGACGGGTCCGTTCGCGTCGAGCAGACCGGCGACCCCGTTCGTGGATTGAAAGCGCCGGAAATCGTCAAGGCTATCGGACGAGGATTCTCGCCCGAAGAGGCCCTCGTCCTCCTCGACGATGACCTGATGCTGTTCGACCTCCTGGATATCGAAGCCGCCGCACGGAACAAGAACGACCTCCAGCGCCAGAAGGGCCGTCTCATCGGTGAGAACGGCAGAACGCGGCAGTTGATGGAGGAACTGACGGGCGCGAATGTGGTTATCTACGGCACGACGCTCGGTATCATCGGCCAACCACAACAGGTCGAGGCCGTCCGAAGCGCCGCCGAGATGCTCCTCGACGGCGCGCCACACGGGTCGGTGTACTCCTTCCTCGAACGCAAACGCAACGAGATGAAGCGACAAGGAATGGAATACCACCAGTTCAGCGGATAACGACCTCCTTTTTCACATATAAACGCTCTGTGTTACTTTGTGCCACTCGCCCGCGAGAGTCCTGTGTGGCACGTTCTCACTGCGCCAAGAAAAGATTTATATAGAATCGCAATCAACGAACGTGATGACTATGTCACAGCCAATGGGCAACCAGCCGCTTATCGTTCTTTCCGAGGACAGCCAGCGAACCTCCGGACGGGACGCACAGTCGATGAACATCACCGCCGGAAAGGCGGTCGCAGAGGCCGTACGTACCACACTCGGCCCGAAAGGGATGGACAAGATGCTCGTCGATTCGATGGGCGACGTCGTCGTCACGAACGACGGAGTAACCATCCTCAAGGAGATGGACATCGAGCACCCGGCGGCGAACATGATCGTCGAAGTCGCCCAGACGCAGGAGGACGAAGTTGGCGACGGAACGACCAGCGCCGTCGTCGTCGCGGGTGAACTCCTTCAGAAGGCAGAGGACCTCCTCGAACAGGACATCCACGCCACGACCCTCGCACAGGGATACCGACAGGCCGCCGAGAAGGCGAAGGAAGTCCTCGAAGACAACGCCATCGAGGTCGACGCGGACGACACCGAATACCTCGAAAAGATCGCCTCGACGGCGATGACCGGCAAGGGCGCGGAAAACGCCAAGGACCACCTCGCCAACCTCGTCGTTAACGCCGTGCAGAGCGTCGCCGACGAAGATGACGTCGACACGGACAACATCAAAGTCGAGAAGGTCGTCGGTGGCACCATCGACAACTCCGAACTCGTCGACGGCGTCATCATCGACAAGGAGCGCGTCCACGACAACATGCCGTACTTCGCCGAGGACGCCGACGTGGCCCTCGTCGACGGTGCGCTCGAAATCGCGGAGACGGAGATCGACGCGGAAGTCAACGTCACCGACCCCGACCAACTCCAGCAGTTCCTCGACCAAGAGGAAAAACAGCTCCGTGACATGGTGGATTCCTTGGTCGATGTCGGCGCCGACGTCGTCTTCGTCGACGGCGGTATCGACGACATGGCCCAGCACTTCCTCGCGCAGGAAGGCATCCTCGCCGTCCGCCGCGCGAAATCCAGCGACATGCAGAAACTGGCTCGCGCGACCGGCGCGACCCTCGTCAACAGCGTCGACGACATCACGGAAGACGACCTCGGGTTCGCCGGAAGCGTCGCACAGAAGGACGTCGGCGGCGACCAGCGCATCTTCGTCGAGGAAGTCGAAGAAGCGAAATCCGTCAGCCTCATCCTCCGCGGCGGCACGGAACACGTCGTCGATGAGGTCGAGCGCGCAATCGAGGACAGCCTCGGTGTCGTTCGCGTCACGCTCGAAGACGGCAAAGTGCTCCCCGGCGGCGGTGCCCCCGAGACGGAACTCGCGCTCGCCCTGCGCGACTACGCCGACAGCGTGGGAGGCCGCGAACAGTTGGCCGTCGAAGCGTTTGCCGACACGCTCGAAGTCATCCCGCGCACCCTCGCGGAGAACGCTGGACTCGACCCCATCGACTCGCTCGTGGACCTCCGCAGCAAACACGACGGCGGCGAGGAGAGCGCCGGACTCGACGCGTACACCGGCGACATCGTGGACATGAAAGACGACGGCGTCGTCGAACCCCTCCGTGTGAAGACCCAAGCGGTCGAGAGCGCGACGGAAGCGGCCGTCATGCTCCTCCGCATCGACGACGTTATCGCGGCCGGTGACCTCTCCGGCGGCAAGGTCGGCGACGACGATGACGAAGGCGGCGCGCCCGGCGGTGCCCCCGGCGGCATGGGCGGCATGGGCGGAATGGGTGGCATGGGCGGCGCAATGTAAATTTCGACGAAAGGAGAAATTTCATTGCACGGCCGAGGTTCCCTCGGCCAAGGCTATGTAAGAGAGGTTTCGAAGAAACCTCTACCGTCGAGCGGGCGAAGCCCGCGAGACGGCCCGCTTACCCACTCCAACCGACGAACCGTCTTCGAGAGAAACGCCGTTTTAACCGTTATTTTTCGTGCATCGAGTCGTACCGCTCCGCCAGCAGCAGGTATGGTTCGATGGCATCCGCGTGTTCTTCGAGCGTAACGCGGTCGCCCTCGATACCTACCATCCCCGAATCTTCGAGTTTCGGGAGGTGACTGTGGTGAAGTTGGGCGAACACGCGCCGTTGGTCGGTATCCGACTGTTGGTCGGAAATCCGCTCGGCGAGGGTCGGTACGGTGAGCGATGGTCCGTGTTCGATGAGTTGCCGAAGCACGAGTCGTCGGCGCGAACTCGCCAGTGTGGAGAAGATGACGGACGGTGCGGGCGTGTCGATGTTGTCTAAGGTGGGCATCCGTGGGGTCCTACGATTGGTGGAAATCCGTCGTTACGGTTATGTTTCGAGTCACGAAACTCGTACCCGGAAATATGTGCTCGAACCAAACTGAATGTTGGCCTTATATTTCAGGCAGTTTATTTCATGACTGATCTCGTTTCTCGAGAACGGTGTTCTCGACGAGGCGGGACTGTGCCCGTCGCAATCGCTCGGAAACCGACTGTTTGCTGATGTTCAGCGTCGAACTCAACTTCGAGAGCGTGGCGTCGCGCGGCACTTCGAAGTAGCCCGACTCGTAGGCCGATACGAGCGCTTCGCGCTGTGGCTCCGTGAGGTGAAACGCCGATTCGCTGTCACCCGGCGTGTACAAGCGCTCGAGGGAAAATGCGATGTCGTTTCGGCTGCAGAACTGCTGAAACTCGACCAGTGCGGTCCGTTCGGGGAAGCGGACTCGCCGCGTCCACGTCCCGTTCGCGCCGTGACCCGCCATCGGAACGGCACCGAGCTTCTGGTAGGCCGGATACACCGGGAACAGCGTCTCCCGATTCATCCGAAGTCGATACAGCTTTCGAACGTCTAACTCCTCGACGATAGAGTGCGATTCTATCGTCGGGTCGTGGTGAAGCGCGTCGTCGAACGCGTCGAAGTCTCCGCCCGTCGCCCAGACGATGAGGAGCGCGGTTTCCGACGAACTCGCCATCTGCTGTTCGAGTTCGACGGTCATCCCCGGAACCGCTTCGAGCGTCGCTGTCAGTACGAGGTCCGGTGCACTGATGGTGAACTCCGCGATGACGCTCATGACCGAGGCGACTCACCCCGGGGTTAAGTAGTATTGGTCGTTTACTCGTCCTCGTCGAGTTTGAACTGTTCGTGCTCGCTCGCGGCGTTGAGCACGACGCTCGTGTTGCTCTCCTTGATGTCCGGGTCGATGAGCAGTTTCTTGATCTGCTTGTTCATCCCGTCCGTATCGGTGAACTTCCCGATGGCGATGATGTCGTAATCTCCGGTCACCTCGTATACGCTTATCATCTGGTCGTGGTCCTGCAGCCGTTCGGTCACTTCCGGGAGCGCGTTCCCCTCGACTTTCAGCTGGACGACCGCTGTCACGTCGTATCCCAGCGCGTCGTAATCGACGCGCGGGGAGTAGCCTCGAATGACACCCTGTTCTTCGAGATGGGTCAGGTGATTCGAGATGGTCGTAACCGAGACGTCCAGTTTCTCCGCCAGGCTTCGAAGGCTCGCTCGACCGTCGCCGAGTAGTTCGTTTACGAGCTTCGCATCGAGATTTTCGTACGTCATTACACCAACCAACTCACTCCACCCATTAGAATTTAACGAATATCCAATTCTGGGCGAAAATCGCACAGTTGACCAACCGATACTGTTTTAATGGTGGATGTATTTGCGTAGGGTGTCTATAAAGATGACAGACGGAAATATTGCCACTGAGGAGGATACAGGGTTATCCGCAGAGGAACAGGAAGTTTTGGACGCCATCGAGACGGAGAACGTCGATTTCGTCCGTCTCCAGTTCACCGACATCACGGGGACGGTAAAGAACGTCAGCATCCCCGCCCATCAGGTCGAAAAGGCCTTCGAAGAGGGCATCTGGTTCGACGGCTCGTCCATCGAAGGGTTCGTTCGCATTCAGGAAAGCGACATGCGCCTCGAACCCGACCCGTCGACGTTCGCCGTCCTCCCGTGGCGCTCGAACGGCGACTCCGCGAGTGCACGTCTCATCTGTGACGTCGTGAACACCGACGGAACGCCGTTCGACGGCGGTCCGCGCCAAGTGCTGAAACGCGTCCTCGCCCGGGCCGACGAGATGGGCTACACGGTCAGCATCGGACCCGAACCCGAGTTCTTCCTCTTCGAGAAGGACGAGGAGGGCAACGCGACGACCATCCCGCACGACTCCGGCGGATATTTCGACCTCGCGCCGAAGGACATGGCGAGCGACGTTCGCCGCGAAATCATCTTCACGCTGGAGGAGATGGGCTTCGAAATCGAGGCCAGCCACCACGAAGTCGCGGACGGTCAGCACGAGATCAACTTCAAGTACGAGGACGCGCTCGCGGCGGCGGACAACATCGCCACCTTCCGCGCCGTCGTCCGTGCGGTCGCCGAGCAGAACGACATCCACGCGACGTTCATGCCCAAACCAATCAGCGAGATCAACGGTTCGGGCATGCACAGCCACATCAGCCTCTTCACCGAGGAGGGCAACGCGTTCGACGACCCCGACGACGAGTTCAACCTCTCCGAGACGGCCTACAAGTTCATGGGCGGCATCCTGAACCACGCGGAGGCGTTCACCGCCGTCACGAACCCGACCGTCAACTCCTACAAGCGCCTCGTCCCCGGCTACGAAGCGCCCGTCTACGTCGCGTGGAGCGACACCAACCGCTCGGCGCTCATCCGCGTCCCCGACGCCGCCGGTGCGAGTTCGCGCTTCGAAATCCGTAGCCCCGACCCGTCGTGCAACCCCTACCTCTCGCTCGCGGCTGTCATCTCGGCCGGTCTCGACGGCATCGAGAACGACGCCGACCCCGGAAAACCCGTCCGCGAGGACATCTACGAGTTCACCGACGAGAAGCGCGAGGAGTACGGTATCACGACGCTCCCAGGTTCCCTCGACGAAGCGGTCGACGCGCTCGCGGAGGACGACGTTATCAGGGAAGGTCTCGGCGAGCACGTAGTCGAGAAGTTCATCGAGGCCAAGCGCGCGGACTACGCCGACTACCGCGTCTTCGTCTCCAACTGGGAGAAGGAGAAGTACTTGGAGAAGTTCTAACCGCCGATTTCCTTTCGACCTATTATTTTCGGATACGCGAGGATTCCACCCTGAACGACCGCGTTGATGACGAAGACGACGACGAGCGGTAGCGACGCCTTCAGTCCGATTGCCGACAACCCACCGAAGACGAGCAGTCCGACCATGCTCGACCAGCCGCCGACCGTTCCGTCCGGCGGACCGACCAGTTCCCACGTCACGAACGCGCCGACGGTTCCGCCGAGCGCGGTGACGGCATCGACGAGGCCGGTCTCTGCGAGGGCCGTTTCGACGGGCGACAACACCACCGCGACGGCGAACGCCGCGAACGCACAGAGGACTGCAAGGGCGAACGTCGCCCGCGGTCGTCGATTCAGCCCCCAGACCACGACGGCGAGGTAGGCAACTCCGACGGCGACCCCGGCGACGACATCGACCGCGAAGTGGACGCCGAGGACGAGCCGAGAGAGGCAGACGACGGCGACCATGGCACCCGCGGCCGCGAACCGCTTCCCTCGGCTCCAGCGGTCGAGCGACAGCGCGAGGAGGAACCAGAACACGGTCGAACCGATAGCGTGACCGCTCGGGAAGCCGTACCCCGTCGCCTCGACGAAACGGACCGCATCCGGGGGTCGTGCCAGCGCGAAGAATCCCTTCAGCGCGAGCGTCAACGAGAGCGCCCCCAGCGTCGCGCCGATGAGGAACCCGAACGTGTCGCGGTCGTCGCTGTACCAGTAGAGGAGCGCGCCGAGGAGGAAGAACAGCCACGCGTCTCCGAGTTGCGTGACGACGGAGAACGCCTCCTGTACCCAGTGTGGCAACGTCCTGTGGAGGAATTGAACGACGCCCCAACCCCGACTCATGGTTACGAGCGCCAGTCCTTAATCCGACCGCCGACGCGTCCCGGAACCCCGGCGGCGCTCACGCCGAACCCGACGAGCACCATGAGGGTGTACAGCCCCAATGTTGAAAGCCAGACGACTATCATCGCGCCGATGGCCCATCCACCGTCGAGCCATCGGAACGCGCCGAGCGTCATCACCGTCCCGTAGAGGAGGACGAGATACGGACCCCACCCGCGTGCGTGTCCGCGACGCATCCGTCTGCGGACGTACCCCTTCAGCTCCGACTCCAGCTCGGATTTCTGAACCGTGCGCTCATCGACGTCGTGCTCGAACTCCTCGAACTCGGACTGTAGCCGCTCTACGTTGCCGTGGAGTTCGAGGATGTCCGGTGCGGACTGCTCTGTATCGTCGGTCATGTCCTCTCCTTTGACTCCCTGCTGTCTTTCTGTGGTGCCTGCCACGCCTTTAGTTTTCCTGAAGTGCCGTCCCGCGAGAACGGCGTTGATGACCGCCCCGAACAGCAGGACGATACCGCCGAGATAGAGCCACGTGACCACCAACAGCGCCCCGCCGAGGACGCCGTAGGCGGAAAACTGGGCCGCCGAATCGACGTAGACGCCGAATATCGCTTGGAGGGCGGTCCACCCGAGCGTGGCGAACAGCGTCCCCGGAAGAACCTCTCGAATCGTAACGTCGGTGTCGGGGAAGAAGTAGTACAGGGGTAAGAAGACCGGAATCAGTCCGAACAGGAGCGCGACGGAGACGATGGTCCGCCTGAAGGGAACCCACGAGAGCGACGGCAGGAGGACGTTGACCACCGCGACCCCGGCGACGCCGAGCGCGATGACCGCCAGTACGACGGCGGCGTCGGTCATCGTGTCGACGAACGGTTCGGAGGCGTTCACGTTGTAGACCCGGGAGAACGCCTCGTCCAATCCGCGGAACACCCGTAACGTACTCCAGACGAGGACGAGCGACCCGACGACGGTCGCGCTCCGCCGACCGGACGCGTTCGAGAGCGAGCGTTGGACGACATCTTTCGCCTTCGGCGAGAGTAGACTCTGGACCGTCCCGACGACGGTGTTGGCGAACGCGTCGCCGCCGACGAACGACGCGATGGCGAGCGCCAACAGCAGCGTCGGGAGGATGGAGACGAACGCGTAGTACGCGATTCCCGCCGCGAGAAACGTTATCTCCTGTTCGCGCGCGTAGTCGATGGTTTCGCGTGCCGTCGTTCCGATAGTCACGACGGGTACTTCCACGAAACCAACCAAAAGCGTTGGCTACTATCGACCCCTGCTACGGTCGCGTCGCCGCTCGAATCTCGGCGACGCTGGCGGGCGTCTTGAACGTCGTCCCGCCGTAGTGGGTGCGCGAGGCGTCGTAGCCCGCGTCCCGGAGGCGCTCCAGGAACTCATCCATCCCCGAGGCCGAACGCGTCCACTCCTTGCAAAGCCGGTGTTGGTCGTAGTGGGTCGGTCGGTGGAGTTCGCCCGAGAGTTGCGTTAGAAGCTTGTTCGCCTTCTTCGCGGTTCCCATCTCCTCGGTCACGTTCTCGCTCACGGCGTCCACGAAGTCGGCGTCGTGGGTCGGACCGAGCCACACCGGACCGGCGGTGAGGACGCGGTTTCCCTCGCACGCCGGGCAGGTTTCGGGCGCGTCGGCGATGAGTTCGTACTCGTGGTCCCGGTGGAGACAGTCCTCGCAGTGATAGAGATGGCCGAGTTCGTCGATGGCTCCGTTGGCCGTCGTCGCCCCTTCGTCGAGTTCGAGGTACGTTCGGACGTAGTGGCTCGTCGCGTGCGTCAGGAGCGGCGTGACGCCCTTGTCGTAGCGGGCGGCGGTGCGGGCGAGCGCGGAGAGGAGGATTCGAACCCCCATCTCGGCGTGGTAGTCCGTGTTGCGCGGCACGGCACTGTACTTCCGGACGCCGCTGTGAAAGTGTGCACCACAGAGCGGCGCGGTGTCGGTCGCCGTCACGCAGACCAGGTCGCGCGTGTTGGCGAAGGCGGCGTCGGCGAAGGGAATCGGCGTCCCGAACGGGTCGATGTCCACCACGTCGAACACCTCCTCGTGCATGAGCGCGTTGGCGTTCCGGTGGACGACCTCCCCCGGCAGGTCGTTGCGCTCGAAGTTCTCCCGGCAGAGTTCGATGGCGTCCGGGTCGATGTCGGCACAGGTCGCGTTCCAGCCGTTCGCGGCGGCGCGGACGCCGCGAATTCCCGAGGCCGCCATGGCGTCGAGGTAGTACTCCGCCCGCGGTTCGCGGTCGCGGTACGTTCGTAGGACGGCCACCGTCAGGTCGCGGTTCAACTCCTGCACCGGATTGAAAAACACGTCGTCGATGATGGCATCCCCCTCCTGCTCGGGAACTTCCACCTCGATTCCTCCTTCGCGGACGTTCATGCGTGCCCGTCGGCGTTCCGTCCCGAAAAGGGATACGGGTTGCCGTCGCGTCGGCGGTCCGACCGCCTCCTCGCTATCGGAACGGGTTTATTTCGTCCGTCCGAACCGATGGCCCGTGCCCTCGGTTTCGAACTCCGTCTGCCGGTCGCATTCTCCCGGGGAGTGGATACCGTGAACCGCGTCGAGGAGTGGGAAACCGAACTGGCCGACGCGGGGTCGCTCACGCCCGACATCGTGGGAAGAATTCTCTCGACGCACGACGACAGGGGAAAACAGGCCATCGAAGCCGTTTCCGAACGGCGCGTCAAGGAGTACCGGGATTTCGTGGTCGTCGTCGGGTTCGAGGACGAGTACATCGTGGAGGAGGGGTGTACCTGTCGTGACAGCGAGTACAATCTCGACCCCGCCGACCCGACCGACCTGTGCTGGCACGTCCTCGCCGCCAAAATCGCCCGACACATCGACGCGATGGACCACCACGACATGTGGTACTCCGACGTACGCGAGTTCCTGTAATCCGTTTTAGCTATCGAGGCAGATGTTCACGAAGTTCTCGAGGATTCGAAGTCCCGTGTCGCCGCTCTTCTCGGGGTGGAACTGCGTGCCGAAGACGGTCCCAGACTCGTCGGCGATGACGCTCGGGAAGTCCGTGCCGTAGTCCGTCGTCGCCACGACGGCGGCGTCGTCCTCGGGGACGGCGTAGTAGGAGTGGACGAAGTAGGCGTACTCGCCGTCCACGCCGTCGACCAGTGGGTGGTCGCGCTGGACGGCGAGTTCGTTCCAGCCCATCTGTGGCACCTTCTGGTCCCCGTCGAACCTGACGTTCGTCCCCGGAATGAGGTCGAGTCCGGTAACGTCGCCCTCCCCGGCGTGCTCGGCCTCCTCGCTCGTCGTCAACAGCATCTGCATCCCGAGACAGATGCCGAACACCGGCGTCCCGCTTTCGGCGGCATCGACGAGCGCTTCGCGGTACGGTCCGGCGTTTTCCACGCCCTCACGGAACGCGCCGACACCCGGCAGAACGATGCCGTCGGCCGCGTCGAACGTCGCCGGGTCGTCGGACACCTCGACGTCCGCTCCCGCGCGTTCGAGACCCTTGACCGCGCTCCGGAGGTTGCCGAGGCCGTAATCGACCACGACGACCGACGCGGACCGTTGCTTCGCGTGCGTGTTCCCTTCCATGGGTGTGGGTTACGTCCCGGACTACAAACGGTTTCGTGTTTCCGGGAAATATGTCCGCCACATCGTGACTATGGTTACCACAAATGGCTCAAAAGCGACGAATAGGAAGATTTAACAGATAACTAACGAACGAATAACATGATTTCAGATGGTAAATCGACGCGCGTTTATAAAATCCGCGACCGCGGCGGGAATAATCGGAGTCAGTGCCGGTTGTACGAGCGATTCGAAGGGCGACGGCGCGGACGGTGAATCCACGACGCCCGGAACCGGAACGGGAACGACGACGAAGAGCGGCGAGGGCGAGACCGTCAACTTCATCCTCACACCGGCGGAGTCGTCCGTCAACGTCAAAAAGCAGTACCAGCCGTTGTTCAACTACCTCGAATCCGAAACCGGCGTCACCATCGAGTCACAGAAGGCATCGAGTTACCCGGCAGTGTTTCAGGCGCTCAAAGGCGGCCGCGGCGACCTCGCGGACGCGTCGCCCACGCTCGCCGTCGTCGGTGACGACGAGAACGTCACGGACGTCGTTGGCATCCGCGTCGCCTACGGTTCGGCGAAGTACTTCTCGCTCCTCTCGACCACGACGGACAGCGGCATCAGCAAACTGTCCGACCTCAAGGGCGAGACCGTCACGTTCGCCGACAAGCTCTCGACCAGCGGGTCGCTGTTCCCGCTCTACATGCTGAAGCAGGCCGGACTCGACATCGGCAACGCCCCGGAAGGGAAGCCCAAAGGCTTCACCGGACAGTGGGCGGGTGACCACGACACCGCTGTCAAGCAGATGATGAACCGGCCGGACGTGGCCGCCGCCGGTTCGGGTGCGTTCGTCGCCGCACCGCACATCCCGAAGGACCAGTTCCCGAAGCGGTTCAAGGACCAGTCCTCGGAGTACGACGGTGCCGGAAGCGAGGACCCCAAACTGAACCTGCTGAAGGCGTCCCAGCCCATTCCGCGTGCGCCCATCCTCGCTCGCTCGAACTGGGACTCGCCGAAACGCGAGGAGGTCCAGCAGGCGCTCATCAACGCGACCGAGGACGACCTCAAAGGCGACGCGAGCGGCGACGAGGAACTCTGGTTCACCGGTCTTCAGAAGGGCGACGCGAGCGACTACAAACCCGTTCGAGAGGTCAAAGAGGAACTCGGTTTGGAGTTCGGTAACAACTAAGCGAACTATTTTTTCGTATCGTTTTAGTATTTGACTTCTTTCTATATTCAAACGGAAGGCTAACCGGGCGATACGGCCCGGAGGACAAACTACAGACGCACATGAGCACAATCAAAGTAGAGAACCTCAGTAAATCATACGGCGACGTACAAGCCCTCGAAGACGTCTCGTTCGAGATTCCCGACGGCGAGTTCGTCGTCCTCCTCGGCGAGTCGGGTGCGGGGAAATCAACTCTCCTTCGTTGTCTGAACGGATTGACGAAACCGACGGACGGGACTGTTGCCATCGACGGTGAAGAGATAACCGGCCCGCGCGACGACGTGGCCATGATTTTCCAGCAACACTACCTCATCGAACAGATCAGCGCGTACGCGAACGCGCTCACCGGGTCGCTCCACCGCACGCCGTTCTTCCGGAGCCTGTTGCAGATGAACGCTCCGGGCGACAAACGCGAGGCGCTCGACGCGCTTAAGACGGTCGGGTTGCTCGACGAAGCGGGACAGCAAGCGGGTCGCATGAGCGGCGGACAACAGCAACGGGTCGGTATCGCCCGCGCACTGGTTCAACAACCGAACCTCCTGCTCGCGGACGAACCGGTCGCGAGCCTCGACCCCGCCAGCGCGGAGAGCGTGATGGGATACATCCGAGGGGCGGCGAGCGAGCGAAACCTCACGACAGTTGCGAGCCTCCATCAGGTGAACCTCGCCCGCGAGTTCGGCGACCGGTTCCTCGGCATGAAGGACGGGAAACTCGTCTTCGACGGTTACCGCGAGGACTTCACCATCGACGTGGTGGACGAAATCTACGGTAACATCCAGACCGAAGCGATCCGCGGCGACGCGGAGGTGACGGCATGAGCGACGGCCGTGGCGAATGGATTCGAACGTACTTCGGGTTCAGCCAAGCGGGTACCGGGGCCGTTGAACGACGGTTGACGGAACTGAAGCGGGCCAAGACGATTCGACGACTCGGTTCGCTCGTGGCGCTCGTCGTGTTCGCCTTCCTATTTCGCTTCGCCCTCGGTCAAGTCGGCTTCTCCGTGAGCGAACTCGTCAAGTACATGCCCGTGTTCGAGGACGCGCTCGGTGACTTCTTCCCGATGACGACGTACTTCGGGACGATTCCGTTCATCGACTTCGGGGCGTACGCGCATTTCATTCTGGTCGAACAGCCACAGCAGAACGGCCTCTCGTTCGTCGATGCCGCGCTGACGACGCTCTCCATCGGGTTCGCCGGAACGGTCCTCGGCATCCCCGGCGCGCTCATGTTCGGCGTCTTGGGGAGCGAGCGCGTGACGCCGTTCCCGTTCAACTTCCTCTTCCGCGGCGTCATGAGCACCATCCGGTCCATCCCGGCGCTCGTCTGGGCGCTCATCTACATCCCGCTCGGCGGCTTGACACCCTTCACGGCGACGCTGGCTATCGGAACCGACACCATCGGGAACCTCGGCCGACTGTTCACCGACGAACTCGAAGAGGTCGATGAGGGTCCAATCGAGGCCATCGAGAGTACCGGCGCAAGCGGTCCGCAGACCATCGTGTTCGGGATGCTCAGTCAGGTGTTCACCCCCTTCATCGCGTGGACGATGTACATCCTCGAAATCAACGTCCGCGTCGCGGTGACGATGGGGCTCATCGGCGCTGGCGGAATCGGCGGCATCCTCAACACCCAGCAGGGACTGTTCGCGTACACGAACATGATGGCGACCATCTTCGTCATCTTCTTCCTCGTGGTGAGCGTCGAGATGCTCAGCCAGCGGACCCGTTCGTACCTCCGCGGTAACGACGAGGGTCGCGGACTCGTCACGCACTTCCTCGACCTCCTTCGCGGCGTCCCGGAGCGACTGGGCCAATCCGCGTGGAAGTAACGGGTCCGACCCGGACTGTCGTTTCGTTCCATATCTCCAACTATAAATAACTCCACGCAGTGACTTCGAGTATGAATCCCTCGCCCTCCTCGCTCTCCAGACGTGGATTCTTGACGACGACGGGAACGCTCGGCGCGGCGGTCGGCGTCGGCGGTGCGACGACCACGACGACCGGAACGACGACGTTCTCGGACGACGCGCCGAAACCGGCGTGGACGATTCCCGAATCGCCGGAAGACTCCGACCCCCGGTACGAAGCCGCGTATCCCATTACCGTCGCCGACGGAATCGCCGTGGTCATCGTCATCTCCGACTCGACCGAATCGACCACGTACCAGTTTCGCGGGTTGGACGAATCCGACGGAACCGAGCGGTGGACGAAGGAGTTCCCCGGTATCTCCCTCCCGGTCATCGACGACGATTCGATGTACTTCTACGTTCGGAACGTGCGGAACGACACCGACTCGGAAGGGGCGTTCGTCGCGCTCGATTTGAAAACCGGCGACGAACGGTGGCGCAAATCGACCGACACGTCCTCGAGGTGGACAGCAGTGGGCGGCGGGAACGTGTATCGCCTCTCCTCCGACGACCGATTCATCCTCGCGTTGGACGCCGAATCCGGAAAGCAAGTGTGGAGTTACCAAGCCACACAGGACGATATGCGCGCCGTCAGTTTCCAGTTCGCCAACGACACCCTCTACACCAGTTTCAACGACGCTATCTACGCGTTCGCGCCGGACGGGACGAAACGCTGGCAGAACGTCGAAACCGGCCTCATGACTCTCTACGTGCGGTCGGTTACCGACTCTCACCTGTACGCCACCGAAGGCAGTTCCCTCTACGCGTTCGACGTCGAGGACGGGTCCCGGGACTGGTCCGTCGAGAGTCAGGGACAACCCGTCGAGAAAGACGGCGTGCTCTACTCGTGGGGACCGGACCTCAAGGCCATCGACGTGGAAGACGGGTCGGTCCAGTGGCAGTACGACGACGTCGGGCGCACTCGCGCCGAACCGGTCGTCGCCGACGGGGCGGTGTTCGGCGTGGACAGGGAGGGAACCGTCTCCGCGATAACGACCGACGGGACGGAGCGGTGGACGTTCGACATGGAGTCCACGGAGGAGTACAGTTTCACCACCCTCAACGTCAGCGACGGGTCCGTGTACGTCTCTTTCGAGCGAACGCTGTACGTCCTCTCGACCGACGACGGTTCGTTACAGTGGTCGTTCACGGGTGAGAACCGTGCCATCAACACCATACTCGCGGACGATGTACTCCTCTTCGGAACCCGCGGTACGCTGTACGCGTTCGACCGCCATCATTCGCTTCTCTCCACTGCCGTCGACGGAACGGGTGAGTTCCTCACGTCCGGTCCAGGGATGGCGCTCTCGGGCATCCTCGTCGGGACCACGGCGTTCGCGGCGTACCGACGGTGGAACGATGACGACGAGGCGGTCACGGCGGACGCCACCGAACCGACGCTCGAATACGGTCGGCTCGACCGCCTCGCTTCGGACGCGCTCACCGAGTCGTATCGCGTCAGGAAACGCACCGACGACGGCCCGGAAGTCGTCGTGGAGCGCCACCTGACGGACCCGCAAGTCGCGGGGACGTTCCGCTCGGCGGCCGAACGCTGGGCCGAGATGAGCGACCGCCCGGGCGTCGTTCCCGTCCTCGAAACCGACGGCGACAGCGTCGAACTGCCCTACTACGCGGACGGGTCGCTCGCCGATTCCCACCGGTCAGTCGAGGAGCGACTCGACGCGCTCTCGAACGCGAACACGGTGGTTCACGACGCACACTCTGACGGCGTGATTCACGGCGGTCTGACTCCGAAGTCGATTCTCCTCGACGGCGACGACGTTGCCGTGGGCGACTGGGAACTGGTCGCCGCGCTGGCCGAGTTCCGCGACCGGTCACCCTACGACGCGCCGGAACAGGTCGCGGGCGAGGCGGATGACGAGCGAACCGACGTGTACCGCCTCGGCGCGATTGCGGCCTTCGTTCTGACCGGCGAGGACCCCGACGGGGGGTCGCTGCGCATGCTCGATCCGGAGTATCGGAAACTCCTCCTCGCCCGAGCGGACCCGAACGAGTACGAATCGCTTCGCTCTGATTCCGTCTCACCGGAGCTGTACGAGGTGATATCGAAAGCGATGGCGGACGACCCGGACGACCGGTTCGAGTCGGTCGTCGCGTTCGACGACATGCTTCGTTGGGCGGCGTTTCGCGCTTGAGGTGCGAGCAAGAACGAAATACTTTGCCACCGTTGTACGAGTGGGGGGAAGAGAGTGGTCACCGCATTACTGATAGTCGGATTGTTCGTTGCCGTGTTCGTCGGCTACAACATCGGGGGGTCCTCGACGGGGGTCGCCTTCGGTCCCGCGGTCGGCAGCCGAATCATCGGGAAGGTCGGAGCGGCGGCGCTGTTCACCGGTTTTGCCCTCTTAGGCGGGTGGACGGTCGGTCGAAACGTCATCGAGACCATGAGCAACGGTATCGTCCCGGCGAGCCAGTTCACGCTGGTGACGAGCATCGTCGTCCTCTTTTTCGCCGGGTTCGCGTTGCTCATCTCGAACCTGTTCGGCGTGCCAGCGTCCACCTCGATGACGGCGGTGGGCGCAATCGTCGGCTTGGGGTTGGCGTCGAACACGCTCAACGAATCGCTGATGTTCACCATCGTCTCGGCGTGGATCGTCGCGCCGCTTTCGGCCTTCTTCGTCGGGTTGGTCGTCGGACGGTACCTCTATCCGCATCTGGACGCCCGATTCTCGTTCTCACGCATCGAGGACGGATTGCTGACGGTGGACCGGTCGGGGTCGATTCCCCGCCCGAAACTCGGCGGTAACGTCGGCAAACGAGAGGCGGGCGGCGCAGCGTCGGTGCTCATCATCGCCTGTTACATGGGATTCAGCGCGGGTGCGTCGAACGCGGCCAACGCGGTCGCCCCGCTCATCGGAAACGGGTCGATAACCGCCAGCCAAGGAATCCTCTTGGCCATCGGGGCTATCGGTCTCGGCGGGTTTACCATCGCTCGCCGGACCCTCGACACCGTCAGCGACGGCATCACCGACCTGCCGATTCTGGCCGCGCTCATCGTCTCGCTCATCGGCGCGACCATCATCACGATTCTCTCGCGGCTCGGGATTCCGGCGAGTCTCGCGGTCAGCACCACGTCGTGCATCATCGGACTCGGGTGGGGTCGCGCCAGTCGCGCGGTGACGGTCGCGGAGGTGGCGGACACCGCACTGCAGGGCGAACAGACGCCCACCGCGGAACTCTCCTCGGGTGCGTTGATAGCGGAGACGAGCGAATCCGAGGTGCCCCCCGGCCCGACCATCGGCGACGTGGCGGACGGCGACGTTCCCGACCCGAATGCGGTCGGCGACGGCGGTGAAGCCGGAGAAGTGCCGCCCATCGGCGAGGAGAGCATCGAGGAACTGACCGCGGAAAACCTGTTCGACCCGGCGGCGACGAGTCGAATCGTCCTCCTCTGGGTCCTCTCGCCCACCCTTTCGGCGGTCGGGTCGTTTCTCATCTTCGAGTTCATCCTGAACGTCGGGTGAGTTCGTTCCCCGGGAACAGCTGTCAACAACAGAGAAAACTGTTTTACTGGCGTTCGCCCGTTCAACGTGCCATGGGGGAACACGTTCTCGTTCCGTTGGATGGTTCGCCGAAATCGGTGGAGGCGTTCGAATACGCGGCGTCGATGCCGGACGTCGAACTCACGCTCATCACCGTCGTCAACCCGTTCGATATCGACCCGCTCTCGCCGGGGTATCAGTCGCCGATAGGGAAGTCGGGGATGCCCGCCTATTCTCAGGAGTGGTATCAAGAGGAGTGGGACAACGCCCACGAACTGCACGAGGAACTCGGTGAGCAGGCGAACGTTCCGGTCGAGAGCGTCGTCAAGATGGGCCAGCCCTCCCGTCAAATCCTCATCTACGCCCGCGAAAACGACGTGGACCACATCGTCATCGGAACCCACGGAAAGGACGACATCTCGAAAATCATCCTCGGCTCGGTCGCCGACAAGGTGATGCGCCGCGCGCCGATGATGGTCACGGTCGTCCGCTGATTCTCTCACTCGTTCGCCGTTTCCTCCGACCGTTTGCTGATTCGTGCGGCAAAGACGGGTCGCCGATTCCGATGGCGGTGGTTCGTCGGGTGTGACGATTGTCGCGCCGATCCACCGGTTCCGGTCGCGGTGCTGGTAGGTTTCTTGTCCGGCCAGGACGTTTCTTGCCGGATGGTACTCGTTGAAACCGGGGACGTCCCGCGATTTTGTTTTCATCGAAGAGTGATAATACAACATCGAAATACGTATTCGAATACCTACAATTTTTGTCCGTTTTACCGTTATAACTAGGTCCTACTCGCTAAGTATTGCCGACAGGTGGCTCATAACGAAATGTGAACCGATGTTTTACCAGGTTGCACTATGCGAGGAAACAACCGTAATCGCGGCAAGCTTAAACGCAGAGGCTATTTGAAGGGAATCGCGGCAACTGGCATCGGCGCCGGAGCGGTGAGCAAGTTCTCGGGCGCAACGAACGCGGCCACGGACGATGTCGTACAGGCGGACGGAGATAACGTCTACCTCATCTTCGGGGTCGACACCGACTCCACCGACCTCGAATCGTGGCTGGCAGACCACAAAAACGACCTCCAGACCAGTTCACAGGAGTCGTCGTCCGAGGTCATCCAGTACCAGGACGTCTCCCAACTGAACGTCAACCAGCAGAAGTATGCCGTCGCCATCTCCATCGACGGTGGGGAGGCAGACGCCATCCAGCGCACCTACCAGAACAATCAGAACGTGCAGGCGGGGAAGGCGTGGTCGAAGAACGCGAAGGCCGACCACAAGAAACAGACGTTCAAGGACGTCAAGAACGCCTACATCATCTTCGCGCACGAGACGGAATCGAGCGAGTTCTCCGGGTGGGTCGTCAGCGACGGCGAATACCAGAGCGAACAGTCCGCCGACGCCGAAATCGACCAAGAACAAGAGGTCGATCAGGTCAACTACAGCAGCCAGAGCCGCGCCGTCGCGGTCGCGGAAGGCGGAAGCTACGCCCGTTCCTACCAGCGAAGCTACCAACTCAACCAGAACGTGCAGGACGCGGAGGCGCTCGCGAAGAACGTCGGCGACGGCGATAACCAGAGCGCCGACTCGTCCGTCGACCAGTCACAGGAAGTCAACCAGCTGAACTACAACAAACAGGGCGTCTCGGTCGCCCTCGCCGTCGGCGAGGGCAGTACCGCCAAAGCGTGGCAGATCAGCTGTCAGTTCAACCGGAACAAGCAGATAGCGAAGGCCACGGCGCTCAACTTCGACCTGACCCCCGTCGACGAGTACATGTCCACCGCCAAGATGACGGGCGACTACTCGGACTCCGACGTGAAACGCACGTCGGACGGGTCGATGCAGGCGAACGAGCAGGGTGCCGAATCCGAAATCGACCAGTTCCAGGACGTCAGCCAGCGTAACTCCAGCGTGCAGAACGCGGCCTTGGCGGTCGCGCTGAACGGTAGCGAGTCGACGGCCACGCAGGCCAGCTATCAGGGCAACTTCAACGCCCAAATCGCCTCGGCGACATCGGTCAACGTGGACGAGGGCGCCCTCCAAATCGAGGGCGTGGTGAAGGGTACCGACGCGAAAGGAGACGGGTCGTGGGCGGTCGCGTACGACAACGGCGGCGACCAAGTCAACACGCAGCAAGCGCTCTCCGAAATCGAACAAGTACAGTACATCGAACAGCTGAACGTGAACGAGCAGAACAGCGCCATCGCGTTCTCCATGGACGACGGCGACGCGACGGCGGAACAGCTGAACTACCAGCGGAACGAAAACGTCCAGTACGCAGAATCGAACGCGGGCAACTGCCAGAGCTAAACGATTCGAGACTCGGCTTCGAAACGTCTCGTCGGTGACGAAGAGAAAGCCCCGTTGATTCTGTCGTTATTTTCGCGGTTCGTGTCCGACTCCGTAGCCACGGCGTCGCCGAATCCCGTCCGTCTCGCCCACTCAGAAATCGCCGAGGTTCGACTGGCCGCCGTTCGCGCCCGCCATCGTCGCCGCCTTGTCGAGCGCGCTCTCGAACGTGGACTCCTGACTCCGGTCGTAGAGCGTGGCGGCGGGGTGCAGGCAGACGAGCACGTCGCGTTTCGTCCCGCCGAGTTCGACGGCTTCTATCGACCCGGCTTCGTTCGTCACTGCCACGTCGCGGTCGAGGACGTGCTGGCTCGGAACTTTCCCGAGCGTGACGATGACGTCGGGATTCACGAGTTCGATTTCTCGCTCCAGATACTCCCGGCAGTTGCCGAGTTCCTCCGTCGTCGGGTCGCGGTTCTCCGGCGGGCGACAGCGAACGCAGTTGGTGATTCGAACGTCCGCCCGCGACAGTCCCCTGTCGCGGAGTTTTTCGTCCAGCACCGATCCGCTCCGACCAACGAACGGTTCGCCCCGTTCGTCTTCCCGCGCGCCCGGTGCTTCCCCGATGAACAACACGTCCGCGTCCTCCGGACCGACGCCGTTGACGATTTGACTTCGGCACTCGACCAGTGCCGGACAGCGCGTACAGTCGGTGACGTCCAGTCCCTCCATCGTACCCATGGTCGCCCGAACGGGCGGGACGTATTAAGTATCCTCGGCCTACGCCGCGACAATCGAACGGAGAGAATCGACGACGGCTCCGACCTCGCGTGACCGCTCGCCCTAGCGGTCGGTTCCATCGCACTGCTCCTCAGCGATCTGTTCCGCTGTCCCACTCGTCCGCGGCGCGGGCGGCCAACCGCGCGACTCGGAGGGGTTCGGGTCGGCCGCCCTCGGGCGTAAACGCCCTGACGACATCGCGGGCCTCTCCCTCTGGGAGGCCGACCTGTCGAACGAAGACCGTCTGGTCGTTGACCGCGAGTTCGCGCCGCGGCGGTTGCCCCCGATAGCGTTCGCGCCGCCGGTCGAGCGCATCGCCGGAGAACTCGGCTTCCAGCGATGCGAGCAGGCCGTCGCTCTCCTCGAAGGTGACGGCGATGACCGGTCGGTCGGTCGCCTCGTGAAGGCGGTGCATGTCCACGACGTTGTACCACGCGAGGGCGATGCCGCCGACGAGGACGTAGCGTACGTCTTCGCGGTCCAGTCGCTCCACGAGGTCGATAATCCCGTCGGTCACGTCCGTTCCGCCGACCGTACAGTCTCCAAAAACAAAACCGTCCGTCACCCTGCTCGCGCGGGTGACCACGCCAGCGAGCGTGCTGGTGTTGCGGCGGTAGGATTCCGCGACACCGAGCGCTCGAACACCCGACTTCACGCTACTCTTCGTCTTTGATTTCGCTGAGTCGGTCCAACAGCTCGTCGTTCGATGCCCCAATCTCGAAATCTACGCTGCCTTCGTGGTCGTGCTCCGACGTTGCGACACCGCTGTCGTCGTCCAAGTCCGCGCTATACTCCTGATTTTCTTGTTCTGATTCGTCGTAGCTCCCGAAGCCCATACGATAGTTAGTATGCACTTCGAGCACTAAAAACGCTCGGCGCCCGTCAGAATTTTGGTAGATGGGGGGAAACGACCCGATATGCAAGTCGTCACCGTCACCGCCGATGCCGAGACGTTCACCTGCAACGCGTATCTCGTCCTCGGCGAGCGCACCGTCCTCGTCGACGCCGGGGCGATGGATGGCGTCGTGGACGTCATCCGCGAACACACCGACACGCTCGATGCGGTCGTCCTCACTCACCAGCACGGCGACCACGTCGAACAACTCGACGCCGTGTTGGACGAATTCGACGCGGAACTCGCCGCCTACGCCCCGCATCCTCGCCGCGATACGCCCCTCTCCGACGGCGATACGGTTCGCATCGGCGACGAGGAGTTCGAGGCTGTGCACACGCCCGGCCACGCGGACGACCACCTCGCGTTCGTCAGCGATTCGACCGTCTTCAGCGGCGACGTCGTGGTCCACGACGACGGCGCGTTCGACGACGGCAGTTTCGGACGAACCGACATGCCGGGGCAGTCCCGCGAGGAACTCATCGAGAGCATCCGCGACCTCCTCGACCGTATGCCGGATTCTGTCGAACACATGTACGCCGGACACGGTGACGAATTCCACGGGGACGGTCCCGAGAGCCAGCCGGAACGGCAGGACAGTTCTGGCGACGTGCGCGACGTCATCGAAACCGCACTGGAGCGGGCGGAGAAACGCGAACCGAAGTATCCCGAGTGAGCGAGACACTCCGTGTCGCCGGATAGCGAGACGCTCTGCGCCGTATGGTAACACGAATCGAACACGCTTTTCTCCTCGGTCGAACCTCTCTCTTTCATGCCCGGACCCGTTTTTCTACGCGGCGACCGAATCGAACTCAGGACGGTCGAAGCGGACGACTTGGATTTCCTGCAAGAGACCATCAACGACCCGAACGTCCGCCGGTTCCTCGGCAGTCGCTCGCCAATCAACGGCGAACAGGAACGAGAGTGGTACGAGGAGCGCGCCTCGGACGCCGACACCGACCACACGCACCTGCTCATCTGCCGCGACGGCGAAGCGATGGGGACCATCGGCCTCCACCCGCACGACTCGACGGGCGTGAACGCCGAAATCGGCATCTCTCTCGCCGAGGAGTTCTGGGGCGAGGGCTACGGTACGGAGGCCAGTCGGCTCATCACCGACTTCGGGTTCCGCGAACGCCGCCACCACCGGATCTTCGCCCGCGTCTTCGAAGGCAACGTCGGCTCCGCCCGCATCTGGGAAAAGCTCGGTTTCCGCCACGAGGCGACACACGTCGAAGCCGAGTTCCTCGACGGCGGATACGTAAACGTCGAGCGCTACGCCGTCCTCGAAGACGAATGGTTCGGGGGAGACGAATAGCGGGACGCGGAGAAACGCGCGGCTCCCGGTTGCGATTCGAACGAAAAATCGGCGACCCGATTATGCGCTGCGCGATTCCTTGCTCTTCGGGCGGAGCTTGCTGTAGCCGCACTTGCGGCACTTCTCCGCTCGCTGCGGGTTGCGCGCGTTACAGCGCATGCAAATCATCTTTTCGAGCGTTCGTTTCTCTGCTGCGTCGAAACTGGCCATACCGTGCGTTTTCTTCCCCGCGCGTTTAAACGTTATTGAGTTACCGCGTCGCTACTCCTCCCCGGCGTCCAGATATTCCTGCTGAATGGCTACGACGTCGGTCGAATCGGCACAGTCGGCGTAGCGGCGGAGCGGTTCCGCGTTCAGTTCGAGGAACGTCTCCCCCCAGCGGAACTTCGAGAGTATCCCCTCCGCTTGGTCGCGCTCCCCGAGGATGCAGAGTCCCGCCGCGAACGCCTCCACGGTGTTCAACCGAAACGGCTTGCCGTAGTTGACGGGGTTCGCGGCGACGAGGAACGGCAGCGCTCGGTGGACGCCGGGCATCTCGAACAGCGCCCGCTCCGCGCTCTCCCACGAACAATCGAGGGCGACGAGGGTGTCGGTTTCGGCGCGGTCGGCGGGCGACAGCGCCTGCTCCGCGTGCGGATTGAGGACGATGCCGTACGGCGTCGCTCGGGTCGTGCGGTGGAGTTCGGCGAGGTCGAACCGCGCGAGCTTTCGCGCCGTACACTTCTTCGGGTCGTCGTCACCCTCGTACCGGACGTGGAGGTTCACTGCCGAACGCTTGGCGTGGCTCGGTAAAAAGTGGCGCGAAGAAGGCCCCGCCGGGGGTGCGGTGCTGTGCGGAGCGGAGCCGTATGGAAACAGTTCCTCTGTCGTACTGGCGTACCGGATTCCACCGGCGAATGTACGAGCTCGCGGGGACGACATAGACGTTTATATGACCGCTATTGTGGCCTCAAATTTATCCCGCGGACTATCGAGAACTCAATAGCTCGTGCCGAGAGGATAAAAAGGGTCGTCCGCGTTGTCCCGCGTATGGACTCCGAAGCGGTCGTTCGGGCGTACTACGATTCCATCGACGCACACGACTACGAGACGTTCGCCGGGTTGTTCGCCCCGAACGTGGTACACGAGCGACCCGACCGGACCATCGAGGGACGCGACACACTCGTCTCGTTCATGCGCGACGACCGCCCGAACAAAGAGACGAGTCACGAACTCTCGCGGGTCGAGGAGAACGGGGAGTCGGTCGTCGCCGAGGGCCGCCTGCTCGACGCCGACGGCGATACGATGTTCGCCTTCGAGGACGACTTCACCGTCGTGGACGGCCGAATCGCGCGGATTCGGACGCGGACGCGGTAGCCGTCCCCGCCGTTTCGACATCCGCAGAAGTCATCTCCCGCGACCGGCGAAAAATCAGCGCTCGAACATTCTTTACATATCAACCCGCCGTTTTTCGACATTTGGTACCTTGGTGCACAGTTGATGGCATCTTCACGAACGTCGGCGAATCGAGGCGCGCGGAACAAAGTCATGGGCACGATAGCCGCACTGGCCGTCGCGCTGTTACTCGCCGCGGCGACCGGGGCGTATCGGCTGTTTTCGTACTGCGCCGCGCTGTTCATCGTGGCGAACTTCGCGGCCGCGGCCGTCGAACGGAACGACGGCGAACTGAACCTCGCCCCCTACACGTGGTTGCTGGTCGGACTGGCCGCGGTTTTCGCGGTCGGGTTCAGCATAATCTGGCTGCGGTGGCATCCCGGCGTGACCGACTACACGTACGTCCTCGGCCTGCCGGTTTCCACGTTGGCGTACTTCGTCTTCCTCTGGTTGCTCCCGATACTCGGCGCGGTCTACTACGCCCTCGTCTTCCCGGACATCGGCAGCGACGACGTGGTTGACGATCTGATGGACGACGTGCGGCGGGTCCAGCGGGGCAAACAGTTCCCGATGTCCGTCGCCCGAACGGAACCCGACGGCGGCGAATCCGGCGGTGCTGACCCCAGCGGCAAGTCGCCGCAAACGGACGGGGGTGACCGACGATGAGTCCCGTCCCGTTCGTCCCCCTCCAAGAAATTCCGGTGACGGATAGCCCGTACGTCCTGCTGTTCGGCGGTGCCTATCTGCTGATCGTGTTGGCCATCGGCGTCTGGGGCTACATGCAGACCGAGAGCACCGCGGACTTCCTCATCACCGGCAAGAGCATCGGCACGTGGGTGCTCGCGCTAACGGCGTTCTCGGTCATTCAGTCCGGGTTCGGCTTCGTCGGCGGTCCCGAACTCGTCTACTCGTTCGGAACGACGGCGCTGTGGATTTTCTTCACCGCGCCGCTCGGGTTCGTCATCACGTGGGTGCTGCTGGCGAAGCGGATGCGCCTGCTCGCCGACATCCGCGACGTGATGACGCTCGCCGACGGGATGTACGTCAGATACGAGAGTGCGTGGGTTCGCGGCCTCACCGCCGTCGCCGTCATCGTCGGCGTGATGGCCTATCTGGCGACGAACCTCGCCGCGCTCCAGTACGTCATGCGGGCGATCTTCGGCCTGCCGGTGATGTGGGGCCTGCTCATCGGCGCGCTCATCCTCCTGCTCTACAGCATGCTCGGCGGCATGATAGCGGGCGTCTGGACGGACTTCGTGCAGGCCATCACGATGATAGTCGGTTCCCTGTTCGTCTTCGCCTTCGCGCTGTCGTTCGGCGGCGGCATGGGTTCGATTTCGCGCAATCTCGCCACCGCCGACCCGGCGTTCGTCTCGCCGTTCGGCGCGATGGGCGCGCCCGCGGCGACCATCTTCACGGCGCTCGGCTGGTGGATTCTGTTCTCCGTCGGCGCGGCGGGACAGCCACACCTCATCACCAAGTTCTACATGAGCCGCAACCTCAAAATCCTGCGCTGGGGCGCGCCAATCGCGGCGGCGACGTACGCGATTTCCAGCCTCCTCGCCTTCTCGACCGGACTGTCGATGCGCGCCATGGTCGAGGCGGGTCAGACCGCGGCCCCGAAGAGCGCGTCCGTCGTCGGTCCCGTCTTCGTCCTCGAACACACGCCCGGCGTCGTGGCCGGACTCATCCTCGCGGCCCTGCTCGCGGCCATCATGAGCACGAGCGACTCGTTCCTGAACATCGGTGCGGCCGCGGTGTCCCGCGACATCCCCCGCGCGCTCGGCCGACCCATCGAGGACGACAAGACCGAACTTCGCGTGACGCAGGCCGCGCTGGCGGGCCTGACCATCGCCTCGACGCTCATCGTCTACTACTCCCAGACGCTCGTCGGCATCCTCGGAACCATCGGGTGGGGCTTCTTCGCGGCGGCGTTCTTCGCCATCGCGGCCCTCGGCCTGAACTGGAAGGGCGCGACGAAGGAAGGTGCCATCGCCGCGCTCCTCGGTGGGTTGGTCGTCAACCTGTTCTACAGCGCCGTCCCGCGAATCGCGGATGTCGTTGCCGGGATGGATGGGTCGCTTCCGACATTTGTGGTCTCCGGCGCGGAGTGGATTGCGACGACCGTTCCAAATCTCTATCCCTTCCCCGGTTCGTTCCCGGTCGGAACGGTGGCGCTCCTCGTCGCAATCGCGCTCTTCATCGGCGTCTCGCTGGTGACGCAGGAACGGCAGACGGTTCCGGAGGACATCGCCCTCCTTCTGGAGGGATAGAATGAGCATGACCGAGACACGAGATGACGGGGACGAAACGCGAATCGCCCACCTCTCCGGGTGGTTCCGCCAGCGCCCCACGTCGATGGAGTACTGGGACCTCCTCGTCACGGACGAGCGACTCGTCTGGTGTTTCGTCGGCGAGTCGTTCAAATCGATGCTGTTGCGGGCGGACACGGGCGAACGCGGTCGGAAGGAGCTCGCGGACGCCACGCCCAACCGTGCCCTGTCGTTCAGCGACCGCAACTTCGCGGTTCCGCTCGATTCGGTTCGGTCGATTCGCCTTCGAGAGGGCACCCTGTTCCGGCGGGCGAAACTGACGGTTTCGTGGACCGACGGCGACGCCGACGAGTTCGAGCTTTCGGCGACGAAATCGGCTGACTCACACGTCGGAGACGTGGAGACGCTCGAAACGGATGATCGACTCTCGCACGTCGATATCGGCGTCGAATCCGCCGGGTTGTTCTGATTTCGGTTTTCGTTTTCGCTCCCTATTCGATTCGCCGTCCGCCTATTCGCGGGTCAGCACGTCCTCGGATTCGATTTCGGGGAACGACGCCACGACGCGTTCGAGCACCTTTGCCTCCGCCCGTCGGAGGTTGTTCGACGCCGCCGTCTTCGAAACGTCGAACTCCTCGGCCAACGTGCCGAGGTTCGCGTCCCGCGGCGTTCGGAAGTACCCTCCGTCGACGGCTTTGCGGAGCGTTTCGCGCTCCGTCTCCGACAGTTCTCGACAGCCGTCGAGGACGTTTTTCGCCGCGCCGAGGTGCTGGATGACGTCGAGGTACTCCTCGAACGACGTGGCGTTTCGGCTCTCGACGCGGAAGTCGTTGTTCCTCTCCAAATCCGAGAGGGCGTTGTCGGTGTTGTCGGCGGAGTCGAACCCGACGTTCCAGCGTTCGCTCCCGTCGCTGATCTGAAACGGCCCCGTAATGTAGCCGTCGTGCTTTCGAATCGTCCGCATCGCGTCCGTCTGCCCGATGAACGACTTGATGACCGCGGTGTCGCCGCGGCGCGAGAGGAGTTCGAACTCCAACATCCGGTCGTGGTCCTGCAGCGCGCCGAGACCGTTGGTCAGCGCGCCTCGGTCGTCCCCGCGAACGAGAATCCGCGTCTCCAACTTCCGCTGGGCGGTGTTGAAGTCCCAATGCATGGTGTGAAACGAGACGTCCGTTTCGTCCGTCACGTCGATGTATGGACAGTCATACTGCACCATGTCCATTGTTACCGAAATCATATCCCATTTCATCGTTCATTATGGAAATAAATATCGGAATCTGACCTCTCTATTGTAAATCCGTTCCGTCAGGTACCGCCCGGAAACGAGGGTGAAAACGGTCGAATATCGTTCGGAACGGAGGTCGTGCCTCGCTCGAATCCCACCCGGACTTCAGTCGAGCTTTCCGTGCAGGACCTTCGCAGCCGTGAGCACCGGGTCCCAGACGGGACCGAACGGCGGCGCGTACGCCAAGTCGAGGTACTCGACCTCACCGACGGTCATCTCGGCGTGGAGGGCGGTCGCCACCGTGTTGATGCGCTGTGCGACGCCCTCGCGGCCGACCATGCTCGCGCCGAGCAGGCGGCCGGACTCCCGGTCGGCGGTCAACCGGACAGTGATGGGCGACCCGCCGGGGTAGTAGTGCGCCCGCGACCCCTGCTCGATGACTTGCGATACGGGGTCGTATCCGGCGGCTTCGGCTATCTCGTGGTCGATGACTCCCGTCCGCGCGGCTTCGAGGTCGAACACCTTCACCACCGCCGTGCCGACGATATCGCCGACGGGCGTCGGGGTACCCGTGACCGTTTGTCCGATGGCGCGCCCCGCCCGGTTCGCGGTCAGCGCCAGCGGTACGTAGTCCGGTTCGCCCGTCACGGCGTTGCGCGCTTCGGCGCAGTCGCCCCCGGCGAAGACGTTCTCGTCGTTCGTTCGCCCGTACTCGTCGGTGGCGATGGCCCCCGTCTCGCCCAGTTCGACGCCGTTCTCCCCCGCGAGTTCGGCGTTCGGCGCGACGCCGGTTGCGACCAGCACCACGTCAACTGGGATCGTCTCGCCGTCGGCCTCGATGCCGGTCACGCGGCCGTCCTCGCCGACGATGCGCTCGACCATCGTGTCGAGCGAGAGGCCGACGTCGTTCGATTCGAGGTGGTCCTCGACCTTCTCGGCGACGTCTTCCCCGAACGGGGCGAGCACGTGCGGCAGCATCTCGAAGACGTGGATGTCCATATCGCGGGCGTCGAACGCCTCCGCCATCTCCAAGCCGATGTAGCCGCCGCCGATGATGCCCACTGAATCCGGGTTCGCCGCGGCGAGGTATTCGTGAACCTGTGCGCCGTACCCCTCTTGGAACTCGTCGTCCGGCACCGCAGCCGGTGGGGAGAGCGCGCGTTTGACGGTCGCCGCCGAGTTCATGCTGTGGAGCGTGAATACCCCGTCGAGGTCCGCGCCCTCGATGGGCGGGACGACGGCGCGCGCGCCGGTGGCGACGAGCAGGTCGTCGTAGGACTGCTCGACTCGTTCTCCGTCGTGGACGGCCGTGACCGTCCGTGCCTCCCGGTCGATGGAGACGACTTCGTGGTGCTGTCGGAGGTCGATGCCGCGTTCGGCGAACTCCTCCGGCGTGAGCGTCACGAGGTCGTCCAGCGACTCGATTTCTCCCTTCACGTAGTACGGAAGCCCGCAGGCTCCGTAGGACACCCACTCGCCCTTCTCGAAGACGACGACTTCGAGGTCGGGGTCGTCCCGCTTCGCCTTGCTCGCTGCACTCATTCCCGCGGCATCACCGCCGACGACGACGAACGTTCGTCCCATACGTCACACTTGGTCGTCACCGATTAAAACAGTATTGCACAAATTGAACAAGACGGTTCGCGGAGCGAAACTCCTTCAGTCCCGTTCGCCCGACCCGAGCGCGCTCTCGCCGACGGGTTCGTGGCCTTCGATGACCTCCTGTCCGCCCATGTACGGCCGGAGGGCTTCGGGAATCGTCACCGTGCCGTCGTCGTTCTGGTAGTACTCAAGAATGGCGACCATGACGCGGGGGAGCGCCAGCCCCGAGGCGTTCAGCGTGTGCAGGTACTCCGTCGATTCGTGGCGTTCGGGGCGGTAGCGAAGTCCGGCCCGACGGGCCTGAAAGTCCTCGAAGTTCGAAGCGGTCGAGACTTCCAGCCAGCGGCCTCCTTCCTCCGGTCCGTCGTCCAAGTCGTCGCCGGGTGCCCACACTTCGAGGTCTATCTGCTTGGTCGCCTTGAACCCGAGGTCGCCCGTACAGAGTTCGAGGACCCGGTACGGCAGTTCGAGGCGGCGCAGGACTTCTTCGGCCTCGTCCAACAGGACGTCAAGGCGGTCGTAGCTCTCCTCGGGTTCCACGAAGTTGACCATCTCGACCTTGTTGAACTGGTGGACGCGCACGATACCGCGCGTTTCCGTGCCGTGTTCACCGGCCTCGCGGCGGAAGTTCGGCGTGTACGCCTGGTGTTTCAGCGGCAGGTCGTCGCGCAGGAGGATGTCGTCCGCGTACATGTTCGTCACCGGCACCTCCGCGGTCGGGCAGAGCCAGAGGTCCTCGCCCTCGATTTTGTAGGCGTCTTCGGCGAACTTCGGCAGTTGGCCCGTCCCCGTCATCGAGTCGCTGTTGATGGGTATCGGTGGGAAGATGTCCACGTAATCCTGCTCACGGTGCACGTCCAGCATGAACTGCATGATGGCGTGCTCCAGTCGCGCGCCGTCGCCCTTCAGGAAGTAAAAGCCGCTGCCGGTGGTTTTCGCCGCTCGCTCCTCGTCGATGATGTCCAGTTCCTCGCCGAGTTCGTAGTGCGGAATCACGTCCGCCGGGAGGTCTCGGAGGTCGCCGAAGCCCTCGCGCCGCTGTTCCACGTTGTCGTCCTCGTCCACGCCGACTGGGACGCTCTCGTGTGGCACGTTCGGGATTTCGAGCATCCGCTCTTCGAGTTCCTCCTCCAGTTCGCTCGCCTTCGTCTCGACTTCTTCGAGCTCTTCTTTGAGCGCGCTCGACCGTTCGATGGCCGCCTGTGCTTCCTCCTCTTTTCCTTCCTGTTTCAGCTCGCCGATGCTTCGGCTGACCTCGTTTCGTTCGTGCCGAAGGTCGTCGCCGCGCGCCTTCAGTTCGCGCCACTCAGCGTCCACATCGAGAAAGCCGTCCAAATCCACGTCGCCGCCTCGGTTTTCGAGCCCCTCTCGAACTTCGTCCGGGTGGTCCCGGATAAACTTCCTGTCGAGCATTCCTGACTCGGGTTTCACCACGCCTGCAAAAAACCGTGTCGCTATATCGAGACGATGTGACAGTGTTCGCAATCGGCTTCGAGGACGTTGTAGGTGGGCGTTTCTGCATCGCACCGACCGGGTAGGGGATGTCGAGGAGAATCCGTGGCTAACGCTCCCAACACTGATACGAAGTCTCGGAAAGCCCCCACCACGCTCGCACACCGACCACGATGAACGCGAGCGCGCGGCCCCTTTCAATCCCGCCCAGCACCGCAACCGCATCAACCACACCCTCCCCAACCGATTGCGTTCCTCACTCACGTCCGTTCGCTCCGGTACTCATCCCTCGCGTGATAGCCAACCAACCCCTCTGACGAAGCGTCCTCGGTGTTGTTGGCGCACGCGCCGGGGTCCTTCGGTCGGTATCGCGCACCACGAATAGCCGCCATGGAACGCACGATTACGCTTCCGGGAGGGTGCGCCAGCGCGCGTCGCGCGAGGCGGAAGACGCGAACGGCGAGCGCATTCCCGCGCTGGCGGGGAGGTGTGGGGACACCGGCGGTGCGGGTGGGGTACGGTGCGGGATGCTCGCCGCCAGCGGTCCTCGGCACACGGAAACGGTTCGCCGTAGCCACACGTTCGATAAAACGAGGAACTCCTCGCAGGTGAATCACGAAACACGTGTGACGCGAATCGTTTTTCCCGTCTCCCCACGCGAGGTACGGTATGGCAATCGGCGACCTACGGGAAGTCACGATGGGGGACTGTTCGGACCTGTACTACCTCGACACCGGAATGTACGACACGGAGGCCTACGGCGCGGTGTACATCCTCGACACCGACCGTCCGGCCATCGTGGAGACCGGCATCGGGACCCACTACGACCGAATCCTCGACGCGCTCTCCGAGTTGGATATCGCGCGGGAGGACGTGGCGGTCATCGCGCCGACGCACGTCCACCTCGACCACGCGGGCGGCGCGGGCTTTCTGGCCGCGGAGTGCCCGAACGCGGACGTGTACGTCCACGAAATCGGCGCGCGCCACCTCGTGAACCCCGAGTATCTGGTGAAGGGAACGAAGGCGGCCGTGGGCGACCAGTGGCAGTTCTACGTCGAACCGAAACCCGTCCCCGAGGAGCGCGTCGTGGAAGTGACGGACGGCGACACCATCGACTGCGGCAGTCACGAACTGGACGTCATCCACGCGCCGGGGCACGCGCCGCATCAAACGATGTTCTACGACCCGGCGAACGACGCGGTGTTCACCGCCGACGCCGCGGGTATTTGGGTGCCGAGTATCGGCGAAGTCCGCGAGACATCGCCGCCGACGGACTTCGATTTGGACCAGTGTCTGGACGACGTGGAGACCATCCGCGACCTCGCGCCGGGGACGCTCCTCTACACGCACTTCGGGCCGCGCGAGTACTCCGAGGACGCGATGGACGAGTACGGCGAAGTTCTCTCGAAGTGGGTCGCGGCGGTGGACGCCCAGCGCGCGGCCGCGGACGACGACGAGGAGATAATCGAGCACTTCGTCGAGGAAGGCGAAATGGACGAAATCTGGGGCGAGACGAAGGCACACGCCGAGACAGCGATGAACACCCGCGGCGTTCTTCACTATCTCGACACCCACGAAGGTATGTGAAACGCTCGAAACCGGAAAAACTGGAGTAAACTTTCGCACCGTTCTACACTACCTTAATGGGTGAGAACTTGCAAGTGACTGGTATGGAGTGGCGTGACGCCGAGAAGGAGTTTACCGACCCAGCCATCGAGCGGACGACGCTGGCCCGCATGTTCGAGGACAGCGCCGAACGACACCAAAATCGTCCCGCACAGCAGTACAAGGGCGGCGTCTACAGTCGCTCGCTGACCGAAACCGCGCTTCCGGCGGCACCGGATGGCGAGTTTCGGTCCATCTCGTACGCGACGATGCGCGACATCGTTCGCAACCTCGCCGCCGGGTTCCGCGACCTCGGTGTCGAAGCGGACGACAGAATCGGCGTCTTCGCCGACACGCGGATGGAGTGGGCACAGACTGACTTCGCGTTGCTCGCGGCGGGCGCGGTCGTGACGACAGTTTATCGGAGTTCGTCCGTCTCCCAAGTCGAGTACCTCCTCGGCGACCCCGAGGCGACGGGCGTCGTCGTCGAGAACGAGAACTTGCTGGAACGCGTGTTCGAGGCGGAAGACGCACTCGACCTCGAATTCATCGTCGTGATGGACTCCCTCTCGCGGGAGTACGACCGCGACGACCTCTACACGCTCGGCGAGGTACACGACCGCGGCGAGGAGGCGTTCGACGCCGACGAGTACGAATCGTGGATCGACGCCCGCGAATTGGACGACCTCGCCACGCTCATCTACACCAGCGGAACGACGGGCAAACCGAAGGGCGTGAGACTCACCCACTGGAACTTCCGGTCGAACGTCAACCAGTGTTATCGGCGGTTCGGCCCCCGACCCGACAAGGAGGTTCCGGTCGTCGACCAACACTCGAAGACCGTCTCGTTCCTCCCGCTCGCGCACGTCTTCGAACGAACCGCCGGTCACTTCATGATGTTCGCGGCCGGTGCGACGGTCGCCTACGCTGAAAGCCCGGACACGTTGCAGGACGATTTCCGCGCGGTCAGGCCGACGACCGGCACCAGCGTCCCCCGCGTCTACGAGCGGATTTACGACGCGATTCGGTCACAGGCCGACGAGAGCGACCTGAAACGCCGAATCTTCGAGTGGGCGACGGACGTCGGCAAGGCGTATCACGAAGTGGACTCACCGGGCGTCGGCCTCCGGGCGCAGAAACTGCTCGCCGACAAACTCGTCTTCGACCAGGTGAAGAACGGACTCGGCGGCAACATCGAGTTCTTCATCAGCGGCGGCGGCAGTCTCTCGGCTGATTTGTGCGCGCTCTATCACGGGATGGGACTGCCCATCCTCGAAGGCTACGGACTCACCGAAACGTCGCCCGTCATCTCGGTCAACCCGCCCGAAGCGCCGGAGATCGGGACCATCGGCTACCCCGTCGTGGACGAAAAAGTGAAGGTCGACGATTCCGTCGTCGGCAAGCAGTTCTCGGACGCGGCGGGCGAGGTCGGCGAACTCCTCGTCAAGGGTCCGAACGTCACCGACGGCTACTGGAACAAACCGGAGGAGACCGAACAGGCCTTCACGGAGGACGGCTGGTTCCGAACCGGCGATATCGTCGAAATCCGCCCCGACGGGTACATCGTATTCCGCGAGCGCGCCAAGGAACTGCTCGTTCTCTCGACCGGCAAGAACGTCGCGCCCGGCCCCATCGAGGACGCCTTCGCCGCCAGCAACATCGTGGAGCAGTGTATGGTCATGGGCGACGGCCGGAAGTTCGTCAGCGCGCTCATCGTCCCCAACGCCGAGGAGGTCCGCGAGCGCGCCGCCCGCGAGGGTCTCTCGCTTCCCGACGACGACCGCGAACTGTGCCGGAACGACACGGTGTACGAGTGGGTCGAAGCCGAAGTCGAGCGCATCAATCAGCGCTTCGAGTCCTACGAGCAGATAAAGCAGTTCAGGCTCGTCCCCATCGAGTTCACCGAGGACAACGACCTGCTCACGCCGACGATGAAGAAGAAACGCCGCAACATCCTCGACCGCTTCGCCGACGACATCGACGCCATCTACGTCGACTGATTCTCACCTCGAACCGGTCTTTTCGAAGAGAATCTTGACAAACGACCACGTTTCGATCGAAAATAGAAACGATTGACAATCCAGTTCGGCTCCTTTCCCGCTGCAGTGTCCCATTCAGACCATGCTATTTTATACCCGTCCAGCTTTTCCTTCCCGATACATGGAGGGCCAGCAGTGAGTGCCGAGGCAGCGAGTGCGCAGTTGCTGTACATAGTCACCGCCATCATCGGACTGGGCGTCGTCTCACAGGTGCTCGCGGATCGATTTCAAGTGCCGAGCGTCCTGTTTCTCATCTCGGCCGGTGTTCTCTTCGGCCCGGTCGGACTCGGGCTGCTCGACCCGTCGGCGTTCGGTGACGCGCTCTCGTCCATCGTCGGCTTGAGCGTCGCCATCATCGTCTTCGAGGGGGCGTTCCACCTCAAAGTGAACAAACTCCGGGAGGCACCGTCGGCACAGATACGTCTCATCACCGTCGGTGCCCTCATCTCGTTGCTCGGGACGGCCACCGTCGTGCGCTACGCGCTCGGGCAACCGTGGGACCTCTCCCTTCTCATCGGGTCGCTGCTCGTGGCGACCGGTCCGACGGTCATCACCCCGATACTCTCGGTCGTGGCGGTGCGAGACCGAGTCGGTGCCGCGCTCGAAACGGAAGGTATCGCGAACGACGTGTCCGCCGCCATCCTCGCCGTGGTGATGTTCGAAGTTCTCGTCCTCACCGGGTCGAACGGGTTCGACTTCGGCGAGTTTCTGGCGTCCTTCGTGCGCCGACTCGGGACCGGCGTCCTCGTCGGTCTCGTCGTCGCCGGTATTCTCTGGTACATACTCCACCGGCTCAACCTCTCGCGAGGGAACGCGCCACAGAACTCCCGCCTGCTGATTCTCGTCGGGGCGCTGACCGCGTACGCCGCCGCCGACTTCGTTGCCAAGGAAGCGGGCATCGCGGCCGTCGCGACGGCGGGCATCCTGCTCGGCAACGCAAACCTTCCGTACGAGGAGAAGATAGAGGAGTTCAAGGGCGACATCACGCTCGTCGTTCTCTCGTTCGTGTTCATCACGCTCGCGGCGCAGCTGAAACCGACGTACTTGTTCGACCTCGGTATCGGCGGTATCGTCGTCGTCCTCGCCGTGATGTTCGTCATTCGGCCGCTGGTCATCTTCATTTCGGCCTCCGGCGGCCGATTCACGCGGGGCGAAAAGACGTTCATGAGTCTCGTCGGACCGCGCGGCATCATCCCGGCGTCGGTCGCCACGCTGTTCGCGATTCGCATCCGGAACGAAGCCGACGTGATTCCGAACGCCGAGACGGCGGCGGCGGTGCTCATCGGTACCGTCTTCCTCGTCATCGTCGTGACCGTCGTGTTCGAGGGCGGATTCGCTCGACACATCGCAGAATACCTGAACGTGATTCCAATGCGTGTACTCATCATCGGAGGCGGAAAGGTGGGCCGGTCGCTCGCCGCACGCCTCGAAGACCGCGGAGAGAACGTCGTGCTCATCGAGAACGACGAAACGATACTGCAGACCGCACGTGAGGAGGGCTACACCGTCCACGAAGGTGACGGAACCGATACGGAAGTCCTTCGGGCGGCGGGAGCCGACAACGCGAAAATCGTGGTCGCCGCGACCGGTGACGACGACGTGAATCTCCTCGTCGCGCAACTCGCCGAATCGAAGTTCGACGTGGAGACCATCATCGCTCGGGCGAACAACCCGGACAACGTGGACGCCTTCGAGGACCTCGGGGTTCGGACGATTTCGTCGTCGCTCGCCACCGCGTGGGCCATCGACAACGTTATCGAACGCCCCGCGCTCTCGAACTGGATGACGGAACTCGGACGGAGCGGCGACGTACAGGAGATAGAAGTAACCGAACCGAGCATGGTCGGCAAGACCATCGAGGAACTCGACGCCGAACTCCCGAACGGCGTTCTCATCGCGCTCGTGGGCCGCGACGGCGAGACGCAAGTTCCGAGCGAGGACTTCACGCTTCAGAACGGCGACCACGTGACCTTCCTCGGTCGCAAGTCGGCCGTCAGAAGCGCCATCTCGCTGTGTCATCCGCGATAGACGAGTCACGGTTTCCACTTCGGTTTCGTCGTACGACTTCCAAATTCGCCGCCGAGAGGAGGGTGAATCCCGCGAGAAGCAGCGCGACGTACACGAGAACGTGTACGAGCGAAAACGGATACATCCCGAGGAGGTTACTGACGATGGCGACCCCACCGACGAGCGCCAACGCGAGGTAGTACCGACTCCAGTTTTGCGTCTTCGACGGCGGATTGACGAATCTGTCGAGTTCGGTCGCCGTGTCGCTGAGTCGCACCTGTCCGCGCTGTCTGTCGTAGACGATGATGCCCGCGTCGGCCATCTTCGGGAGATGGGTCTGGTACAGCGAGGTGTACACCGACTTTCGCTCCTTCGAGGAGACGAGTTCGACGCTGGTGTCCTGCTCCCACGCGGCGACGGCCTCGGCGAGTTCGCCGATGGAAACCCGTCCCGACTTCGACCCGAGGTAAGAGAGGGCGTACCGACGCCGCGGGTTGGTGAGGATTTCGAACGCGGTATCCGGCGAAATCCGCCCCTCCCCCCTCGGTGGCTCGGTGGTCATTGTCGAAGACTGTGTGATGTCCCGGCCGTACGATACACTACCCCCCACTTGGATAGCTGACCGCAAAAAGATATTCGTCTGTTTACACCTTTGGCGCAGAGAAACAAGCCCGTTTCGGGTTCCCGGAACGCGACCTGTGTCTTTATCACTCTCAATCTCTCATCGTCGTTCATGTTGCACGCGACAGGTTCGCTCCTGACTATCGACGTGGGCGACCGGACGACCGTCGTCGAGGACGTTGACGACGTGCTGTCGTCGTTCATCGGCGGACGTGGCGTCGGGGTGAAACTCGCACACGACCGGATTCCGTTCGACGCGGACCCGTTCGGGTCCGACAACAGCCTCTTTTTCACCACCGGTCCGCTCCAGTGTTCGACGATGAGTTTCACGGGTCGGATGAACTGTACCGGCGTCTCGCCGCTGACGGACGGCCTGCTCTCCTCGAACGCGGGCGGATTCCTCTCGCGCCACTTCGCGGCCACCGGGTACGGCGCGGTGCAAGTCACCGGCCGAAGCGACGACCTGGTAGCGGTTCACGTCACGGACGAGGGAATCGAGTTCGAAGAAGTCCCCCAACTCGCCGGAGCGACCGTCACCGAGGTCGGCGAGTACATGGCCGACGAACACGGTTTGGGCGACGAGCAGTTGGTCGTCGCCGGACCGGCGGGCGAGAACCGCGTCCGCTTCGCGTCCATCATGACGACCGAACACCGGGCATTCGGTCGCGGCGGCCTCGGCGCGGTGCTGGGCGCGAAGGGCGTGAAGTGCATCAGTTTCGCGGGCGACTCGGCCCCGGACATCGACATCGACCCGGTACAGACGGACGTCCACCGGGAGGCCGCCACCGCGAACGACCACCCGATGAAATCGGCCGGGACGACCAGCGTCACCGAGTACGCGAACCACGTGAGCGCACTGCCGACGCGCTACTTCTCCGAACTGGAGTTCGAGGGCGCGAGCGACATCGGCGGCGAGGCCGTCGCCGAGAAGAAGTACAAGAAAGGCACCTGCTCGCAGTGTGCCTTCGCCTGCAAACTCCCGACGAAGGACGAGGAGACGGGGCTGGAAACCGAAGGCCCGGAGTACGAGACGGTGATGGCCTTCGGGAGCAACGCGGGCGTGGACGATATCGTCTCGGTGATGAAGTCGAACGACCTCTGTGACGAACTCGGCATGGACACCATCTCCTGCGGAGACGTGATTTCGGCCTACCTCGCCGCCAACGACGAGTTCGGCAACGACGAACTCGTCCACGACCTCGTGGAGAGGATCGCCTACCGCGAGGACGAAGGCGACCTCCTCGCGGAGGGCGTCCACCGCGCCGCGGACGAACTCGGCGTCGAGGACTGGACGGTCAAGGGACTCGAATTCTCCGCCCACGACGGTCGCACCCTGAACGGACAGGGCCTCGCCTTCGCCGTCTCGAATCGCGGCGCGGACCACATGTACGCCGAGTTCTACTCGAAGGAGTACCCCCTCGTCGGCAAGGACGAGGCGGTGGACCCGACAGGCCTTGACGGTAAACCGCCGCTCATCGTGGCGAAGGAAAACCACAACGCCGTCCTCGACAGCGGCGTCGTCTGCAAATTCTCGCGCGACTTCATGACCGAGGAGCGCCTCGAAACCCTGCTCGATACGGAGTACGAGAAGTTACAGGATACCGGCGCGGAAATCGTCGAACTCGAACGGCACTTCAACAACGAACGCGGGTTCGACCGCGAGGACGACACGCTCCCCTACGACCTGCCCGACTTCGAGGACGCCCTCTCGGAGTACTACGCCGAACGCGGGTGGAACGACGACGGCACGGTGAAGTCCGGTCCCATCAGTGCGGACGACTGAGACCGACGGCTCGTCTCCTTTCAGCTATCCGTTTTCAGCTATCCGTTTTCAACCATCCATTTTCAGCCGTCGACCGTTCTCACTCGACGACCACTTCTCTCGGCGATCATCGTCACCCATCGACTTTCACGACCGCCACGTCCCGATTTCGGAAGACGACCCTCGTCCCGTTCGACGTTCCGAGGCGTTCCAACATCTCCGTCCACTGTGCCCGATTCAGCGTCTCGCGGGCGGTCCAACTCCGGGACCCTTCGCGGGTGAGATAGACGTACTCGGGCGATACGTCGTCCCTGTCGAGAATTTGCCGGATGCAGGTCGCCGACGCGCAGGCCGACGCGTTCCGGTACAGCGAGATTTGCCGTTCGCGCTCCTCGGGCGGCAGCCACTCGGCTCCCCACGGAGAGGCGGCGACCGTTCGATGGGCGAACACCGGGAACCACTCCGCGGCGTCACCGGCGACGAGGACCGTCGCGTCCCTCGGCGTCCGCTCTCGAATCCACCGCATCGCCGTCATATCGTCGCCGTCGATGTACGAGGGGAGCGGTTCCTTTTGAAGTCGGTGGAGCGGCCGCTCCGGGACCGGCCCGTAGTTCGCGGCGTAGAGGCCGCCGGTCGCCACGCCGTAGGTCGAAAGCAACAGGAGCAAAACGAGCGAAACGCGCGGCAATCGTCCGCCGTCGGTCGAGATGCCGTCCCGCTTCGACGCCGCCTCCGCGATGGTCGGCAACCAGTCGAACACGACGGCGGCGACGACGAACGCGCCGACGAGCATGAGGAATCGCGGCTTTGGGAACATCACGACCGTCGCGGCGAACCAGAGCGGCAGGAAGTAGCGCTTCCGCACCGCAAGCGCGACCACGCCGACGAGCGTGAGGACGTGCCAGACGGGGAGGAACCGCGTGCGGCGGGCATAGAGGAACTTCGAGGGGAACCAGAAGATTCCCCGACCGATTCCGAGGCGCGACCCGGCGGTCCGGGTGAGGAGGCCGATGCCGTGGACGGACGCGATGTGGCCCCACCACGGAACCGCGAGGAGCAGGCCACCCGCGGCGACGAACGCGCCGCGCTTCAGTCCGGCGACAGAGCGGTCGAAGACGACGAAGAAGACCAGATAGCTCGTCCCGAAAAAGACGGGGTACGACGGATGGGTGAGTATCGACAGGCCGAACAGGACCGCCCCCGCCACCGCCCAGCGAACGGGGTTCTCCGGGGTCCGAAACAGCCGGATGCCGACGTACAACCCCGTCACGGTGAACAGGAAGGCCGGAGCGCGGACGATGCCGCCCGCCGAGAGGTGCCACTTGAACACGGCGGGGCTGACCGCGACGACGAGTGCCGCGAGCCCCGCTCGTCGGTTTCGGTCGGGAGCGTCGGCGAACACCTCGCGTCCGAGGAGATAGGCCGGAACCACGGTCAGAACGGTGACGATTCCGGGTAGGAAGCGTGTCAGGGTCAGCGGGCCGACGCCGAGAAAATCGCGCAGAAACGCGGCGACGTAGAACGCGAGCGGCGGATAGCCGAACGGAATCCCGTTCGACGTGTACCGCGGAACCCGCGCCGGAAGGCGGTAGCCGTTGTCGCGTATCGCGTCGGCCATCGCCAGATACAGGCCGCCGCCGGTCGCGGGATACGGATGCGTGAGCAGGTAGGCCGCGAACACGACGAGACCGGCGAGGAGGGCGGGAACCATCCACGCGAGCGTCGCGGAGGAGGGACGGTTTTGGGGCACGTTCCGAGAACTTGACGCACAGCGTAATTATTCTATGGCCCAATATCGATGCATGGAACGTTCGGTCCGTCCAGTTGCTCGGTGCCAGTCGTTTTTAGACAAGCACGGAAGAACCCGCAGGCGCGGGGGTCCCCCGACCTGCCAAGCGGTTTCGATTCGTTCGGAGCGGCGGCGCGAACGTTCGAGGGTTTCGAGAGCAACTCAGAATAGTTACTCACTAACGGTATTTTGTATGCGAATATCGAAACTCCAAGCGTGGGTCTCACATCTATCATCTCTAGAAAGAACGTCACTGAACGAATACTTTCCCGGTGACAAGCAACTATCCGATCTATGGTCGCCCCAAACTTCTACTCGGCAGGATAGTATCTCTCCTTCGTCTACTTCTATTCGCTGAAGCCCAAGTGCATGTCCAAAGTCGTCATCCGGAGCCAGATTTACCCGCCAACACTCCGGTTCATCACCTTTTCTCTCAAAGCCGTGATTGTCTGGAAGTAAAACTACCCCGTCATCCGGTTCGGAGCACCTTTTTGGTAGTTCTATCGGACTCGTTTGTCCAAAGTAGAGAGCCGTAGGCTCACCGAGCCATTTCACGCCGATTTCCAGCTTTGCAGTAGACTCCACTGTGATTTCACTAGATACGAGCTCAACAAAAACGTCCGCTTCTAACTGCCCCGGTTGTTCGATATTCCCCACTTCAACCGTTCTCAGAATCCCCATACTATGGTGTTCGTATAAATCGCAAAAAGATTTCCCTTCGTTGACCATTGGTGGCCAGCTATGTTCATTTACTATACGGTAAGAAGCAGTACCGCGAACCTTCGATTCGCGGCAGTTACTCGCGCTTCAACGTAATCGCCGCACCCTGACCGAAGCCGACACAGAGGGTTGCGAGGCCCTTCTTCGCGTCGCGCTTTTGCATCTCGTGGGTGAGCGTCACGGGCAGGCGTGCGCCGGAGGCACCCAGCGGGTGACCGATGGCGATGGCACCGCCGTTGACGTTGAACTTCTCGTCCGGGACGCCGAGTTGGCGCTGGCTGTAGAGCGTCTGGCTGGCGAAGGCCTCGTTCAGTTCCACGAGGTCGAACTCGTCGATGCTCTCGCCCGTGCGCTCCAGCAGGCCCTTCGTGGCCGGAACCGGTCCGATTCCCATCACGGTCGGGTCCACGCCAGCGACGTTGTTGTCGCCGACGGTCGCCAGCACGTCGAGGCCGTGGTCCTCCGCGAACGCCTTGCTGGTGACGAGGAGCGCCGCCGCGCCGTCGGAAATCTGAGAGGCGTTGCCCGGCGTCACGGTGCCCTCGGCTTTGAACACGCTCGGGAGGCCCTGCAGGGCTTCCATGCTCGTGTCGGGGCGGATGCCCTCGTCTTCCTCGACCAGTCCGTCCTCGGTTTCGACGGGGACGATTTCGTCGTCGAAGCGCCCGGTTTCGGTCGCCTCGGCGGCGCGCTGTTGACTCCGGAGCGCGTACTCGTCTTGCTCTTCGCGGGAGACGTCGTACTTCTCGGCGACCTTTTCGGCGGTCATCCCCATCTGGAGTTCCGGGACGTTGTACTGTTCCGCCAGCCCCGGATGGACGGATTCGTAGCCGCCGGACATCGGCACGCGCGACATGTTCTCGACGCCGCCCGCGATGATGGCCGTGCGCTGGCCCGCCCGAATCGCGTCGCTCGCGCTGATGAGCGCCTGCATCGAGGAGGCACACCAGCGGTTGATGCTCGTCGCGGGGACCCCCTCGCCGAGGTCCGAGAGGAGCGCGATGACGCGCGCGACGTTGTTGTCCTGCTCGCCGCGCTGTTGGGCGACCCCCCACATGAGGTCGTCCACGTGGTCGCTCGTCAGTCCCGTCTCGTCGAGGATGGTGTCCACGAGCGGAATCGAGAGGTCCTCGCTCCGTACGTCGGCGTACACGCCGCCTTCTTTCCCCTGCGGGGTCCGAACCGCCTTTGCGATGACTGGTGTGGTATCGCTGTCCATGGTTCCCGATTCTCGCTCATGACCCTTAAGTGACCGTAGAACTCGAAGTAAATGAGAAACAGTTTGTAAGTTTATTGACTTTCCGTGCGGGTTCAGAAACTATTTGGTCGGACCCGAACCATATCGTCGGTAACTCCCGACGATGCAAGGTTCCGACACCGCCCAGAAGCGTGCTCGCCCGCTCACATCGAGCGACGAATCAAGCCTCCTCCAGCGACTCACCGAACCGGTCCCCCTCGTCGTCCTCATCACCGCGTTCGGACTCGCCTTCCGCCTCGTAAATCTCGGCGCGCGCGTCGCCCATCAGGACGAGGCCCGCGTCGCCTACTGGGCGTCCAGGTTCGCCAAGAACGGCGTCTGGTACTATCGGCGCATCATCCACGGCCCGTTTTTGTTGCAGATGGATTCCGTCGTGTTCGCGCTGTTCGGCGCGAACGACTTCACCATGCGCCTCATCGTCGCCCTCATCGGCGGCCTCCTCCCACTCGCGGCGCTCCTGTTCAGGAAGCGCCTCAGAGCGTCCGAGACGGTCGCTCTGGCCTTCTTCTTCGCCATGAATCCCGTTCTCCTCTACTACTCGCGATTCATGCGCAACGACGTGATGCTCGCGGCCGTAATGGTGTTCGCACTCGGGTTCGTCGTCCGCTACTTCGACACCCGTCGCCTCCGGTACGTCTTCGCGACCGTCGCGTGTTTCACGCTGGGATTCACGATGAAGGAAAATGCCCTCCTGTATGCGGCGTGCTGGGCGGGCGGGGCCGTACTGCTCTACGACCACCGTCTCTTTCTTCGACGCGTCGGCAACGAGGGAATCGGCGCGGCGATTCCGCCGCGAATCAGGAACGGTGCGCTCCGACTGTACGAGCGGGACAGGTCGGTCGTCAACTCGCTTCTCAAAGGGGTCGGTATCGCACTCGTCGCCGCGCTGGAAGCCCTCGCCATCATCGTGTTCTTCTACGCGCCGCGCTCCCAGGACCAACCCGGTCCGGGGCTCTGGAAATCCTTCTCGCATCCGTCGATGATTCCGAAGGTGTTCACCGCCGCGACGACGGACGTGGCGAACGAGTTCATCGGATGGCAGGGACACACGGACCACGCCTACCTTCCCTACCTCGACCACTTCCTCACGTCGCTGAAAGTCGGCGCGCTCGCGCTCTGCATCCTCGCCGTCGTGGGCTTCATCGTCGACCGCTACTCCGGCGACCGCCCGCGCGATCTCGTTTCGCTCGGCTTCTACTGGGGCGTCGTCAGCATCCTCGGGTATCCGCTCGTGATGGACATCAAGGCGGGCTGGGCGACCGTCCACGCCATCGTCCCGCTTGCGTTCCCCGCGGCGGTGGGCCTCGCGCTGATATTCCGCTGGGGATGGGAAGCGTACGAGGACCACGACGACGTGAGCCTCGCCGCCGCCGCGGTTCTCCTCCTGCTCGTCGTCGGGTCCGTCGGGACGACCGCCTACAGCACGTCCTATCAGCATCCGCAGGACCCGGACAACCAGTTCGTCCAGTACGCCCAATCGTCCTCGACCGATGCGAAACCGCTCATCCGCGACCTCCAGCGCATCTCACGCGAGAACGAGGGAACCGACGTGCTGTTCTACGGGAGCAAGTTCTACTCGTCGAACGAGGCCGCCGACGACGTGTATCCGGTAGAAGCGGGTGAAGGCGGCGGTGGATGGTTCGCCCGCCTCCCGCTCGCGTGGTACTTCGACACCGCCGACGCGAAGATTGCGAGCACGACGAACGCCACCGACCTCGGCGGCGACAAACCGCCGATAGTCATCGCCCCCGCCGACGTCTCCACCTGCACCAGCCAAGACAGCACCGCACAGGACATCGAGGGCTACATGTCCGGCTACACGCGCTACGAGTTCCAGCGCTTCGGCTTCAACAGCGGGTGTCACATCAGCACGACCGTCATCTACGTCCAGAACAGCTCTCTGCCGTCGAATACCACCCCGACAGCGTAGGTCGGCCCTTCCTTTCGGCTCTCGAAACGCGTAGCGAGCGGAACGTCTCCGACGGCCTTAAGATTCTCCCGTGATTACCCACGGGAGAATGAACAGCGGGGCGCTGGACGTAATCGAGTTCTTGCTCACTGCACGGGTCTACAGTGAGAACCGAAATCTGGACGAAAACGACCTGCCGCCGAAGATTCGGCAGGTGTTCTGGCACGACGGAACGATAGAGCGACCGCTTCGGACGACCGTCGAGACGGCGCGCGAGGCGACCGGCCTCGACCAACCGTGGGAAGCGATCTCCGAACTGATGTTCACCGACCGGGATACGTTCTCGGGGAGCATCGAACTCACCCAACAGGAGATGGCGGAAGAGTGGTTCGTGGACCGCGACGAGGAGCGAATCGCCGCGAACCCGACGCTCGCGTACGCGCTCTCCGGCCGCGACGGCGTGGACGCGTCCTACGAGGCGGTGCGAGAAGCAAACCGGCCGGTCCAGTCCGACCGGGCGTGGATAGACAGCCTGCTCGAAGAGCACTTCGACGAGGACGAAGACGAGGACGGGGAGAGCATGCTCGACCTCGTGGACATCCACGCGCCCGAGGAGGTCGAACTGACGCTGGACGACCTCGTGCTCACGGAGGACCAAGAGGCCGAAATCCACAAAATCGTCAAGGCCATCGAGCACCGCGAGTATCTGGCCGAAATCGGGCTGCGCGAAATCGGGAAACTCCTCTTCGTCGGCCCGCCGGGAACCGCCAAAACCTCGACGGCGCGGGCGCTGGGATACGACTTGGACCTCCCGTTCGTCGAAGTCAAACTGTCGATGATAACCAGCCAGTACCTCGGCGAGACGGCGAAGAACGTCGAGAAGGTGTTCGAGGTGGCGAAGCGACTCTCGCCGTGTATCCTCTTCATGGACGAGTTCGACTTCGTGGCGAAAACCCGCCGAAGCGACGAACACGCGGCCATCAAACGCGCCGTCAACACGCTCCTCAAGAGCATCGACAACATCTCGCTCATCGAGGACGACGTGTTGCTCATCGGCGCGACCAACCACCCCGACCAACTCGACGCGGCGGCGTGGCGGCGCTTCGACGACATCCTGAACTTCCCGAAACCGGACGAGCAGATGCGTTCGGACATCCTTCGGGTCATCACCCGGCGGATGCGCATCGCCGACTTCGACCCCGACGAAATCGCGGAGATGACCGAGGGACTCACCGGGAGCGACCTTCGACTGGTCCTCCGCGAGGCCGTGCTCGAAGCGCTCACCGAGGAACGGACGGAACTCACGCAGGAGGACCTCCACTACGCGATTCAGGACTTCGAGGAGCGCGACCACCTGAAGGACATGGACATGATAGACGGCGATCACGACGCGCTGGTCGCGGGCGGGGATATCAGCGGTCACTCCCACGACCACTGACGGCGCGACGATTTTTCCTGCACCACCATCGCGGACCGCGACCTTTAGCATCCGTCGCCGTTCATCTTGTACCGATGGAAGTCACCCTCCTCGGAACCGGCGACACAACGGGCACCCCGACGGTCGGATGCGACTGTGACACCTGCCGCGAGGCTCGGGACCGCGGGGTCGAACGCTCGCGGTTCTCGGTTCACGTCCGCAACGAGGAGACGGACGAATCGCTCCTCATCGACGCCAGCCCGGATTTTCGCTCCCAGTTTCTCGACAACGACGTTTCGCTCCCCGACGAAATTCTCATCACGCACATCCACTTCGACCACCTCGACGGGTTGGGGAACGCCTATCGACTGTTCGATTCGTTGCCCGTCCACGCGACGGGCGAAACCGACCCGAAGACGGGCGAGAGCGTCTCCGACGCGATTCGAGACAAGTTCGACTACCTCGACCAAATCACGGTCCACGACCGAGAACCGCTCTCGTCGTTTTCGGCGTGCGGGTTCGACGTGACGTTCGTTCCGGTCGAACACCCCCCGCTCGTCTGTTACGGCGTCGTCGTGGAGGACGACGGTTCGAAACTCGCTCTGACGGGCGACACGGGCTATTCGATTCCGGACGCGTCTCGGGAGGCCCTGTCGGACGCCGACCTCTTTCTGGCCGACGCCATCGTCCCCGCGTCGCTCTGTGAGTACCACCCGGCGGGCGGCCGCCACCACACCGACGACGGCGTTCCGCGCACCTTCGGGCACAAGCACATGACGCGCGAGGGTGCGCTCTCGCTGGCCGACGAACTGGATGCGGCGGAGACGCGACTGGTGCACGTGTCGCACTTTTATCCCGAAGAAGAGGCGTTCGAGGAGCCGTTGGCGGTTGACGGCGAGCGGTATCTGATTTAGTCTCGATTCTCTCGGACCAGCAGCGCGGCCGCGGCGAGCAGGCTGGCGAGCGCGACGACGACGTTGAAGCCGGGGAGTGACGTGGCGGAGTTGCCGGAGTCGTCGTCCTGCACGCCCGTTTCGTCCGAGGTGGTCGTGTTCGCCGGTTTCTGCCCGTCGGCCCAGCCGTCGATGGAGTTGAGGTAGGCGTTACACTGCTTCATCGACTCCGCGTCGTACTTCTGGGTGGCCCCCTTGAACGCGTAGCTTCCAGTGGCGTTCTGGTCGGCGATGGTCGGGCTTTCGGCCCGCTCGTCGGGGAGGCGCGCCACGTCGTAGACCAACCACGGCGTGTAGAACTCCCAGACGACCTTCCCCTTCGGGGTGACCTCCATCACGCGTTCGTGTTTCGAGTCGCCGACGAGGGTGTTGCCGTTCGACAGGCGGTCCGCGTCGCGCGGCCACGAGAGGTCGTCGCCCTTCCCGAGCGACCACGTTCGGTTCCACCCGTCGCCCTCCTTTTCGTACTCGACGATGCGGTTGTTCTCGGAGTCGGCGACGAGGAGCGTCGGGGTGCCGTCCTCGCTCTCCAAGTAGTCCGGGTTGTGTTGTTTGTCGAGGATGTCCTTCTCCCCGTAGGAACCGAGTTGCATGTCGATGTTCCCCGTCGAGCGGTTGATGACGATAGCTTGGTCCAGATTGCGCGGCGAGGCGAGATACTCGCCGGGACCGATTTTGTCCACGTCGTTGACGTGCGTCCAGTCTTTGGTGTAGTTTCCTCCCACGTCCGAGTCGTAGTGGTTCCGGAAGTACCACCGCCAGACCACCTCGTCCTTCTGGAGGTCGTAGACGAAGATGCTGTCGTCGTTCCTGTTCTCTTCCTCGTTGTAGTTGCGCAGGTTGGCGACGAGGAGTTGCGTCCCGTTGTTGATGAGGTCCACGTCGTGGGTGTCCTCGATGGGGAGCGTCTCCTTCCAGACGTGTTCCTGCGTTCGAGGGTTGAACTCGTAGACGACGGTTTCCCCATTCGCCGTTCCCGTGACGAACAGGTTGCCGTTCGACATCGGGTCCACGTCGTAGCCCCAGACCATGCCGTGCTCGCCGGTGTGATGGACCCACTTTACGTTTCCATTCGGGCCGATGGCGACGAGTTTCGCTTCTCGCTTCTGTCCGCCGTCTACCCACGAGTAGCCCTGTACGGCGACGACGGTCGTTCCGTTCGCAGGGCTGGTGATGGTTCCAACACACGGGTTATCGGCGACGCTTCCGTTACCGGCAGCGCTTCCCTGTCCGTTCGACTGCGCGGCGAGCGTCGGTGCGAACAAGGAGAGGCAACACAGGAGTATCGCGCCGACGGCCAACGACTGCCGTCGGGAGGGCGTTTGCATATAACCCCCTTCTTGACCGCGGTTCTTGTATGTTTACACTTCAACCCTCGACCAAAACGGGTTGTATTTTATACGTCTCGCCCGAACTTGTCGAGTCCCGCCTGCCGACGTTGCCGCCCTGTCGGGTCCGCGACCCACGGCGTCCGAACGTCTCGCTCGGCATCGGTATCGACCGCTGGCGGGTCGGCGGGGTCGTGGCCCGGACAGTCCGCCCCGCAGCGCGCGGGGTCGACGACGCGGCCCTTCCAGCGACAGTACGGCACCGCGCCGCCCCGCGATTCGATTTCGCCGCAGGCCGGAAAGTCGTACGTCCGCCAGCCCTTTCCGTAGGCGCGCTCGGCCATTCGCCGTCGTCGTTTCGCTTTCCCCTCCGCGCTCGCCACGCGAACGTCCGTTCGCCCGACGCGCTCCTCGATGAGTTCCGTCCCCGCTCCGTCCGTGTCGAGTGACGTCGGCTCTCGAATCACTTCGATTTTCCCGCCTTCCTCTTCTCCATCTCTCCCTTCATCCCCTCTTTCTCCCACTTCATCTCCATTTCCACTTCCCTCCTCTCCGCCGTGGAACCGCCAGACGCCGACCTCCTCGGGGATGCGGTTCAGGTGCGCGCCGGTGACGTAGCTCTCGGTCGCCAGAATCACCTCGTCCACGAGACCGAGGCTCACGTCCTTGCGGAGTTGCGTTTCGAGGTCGCCGGGGTCCGAGAGATCGGGTTTGTTTTCGATTCCCACCAGTCGCCCGAACCAGTCGGGATAGCGGGCGACCTGTCGGACGTACTCTCTGCCGCCCCGCCGCTCGCGCTCGAAGAAGCCCACTTCGACCGCCCGTTCGACTACCCCTCGGGCGTACTCGGGCGACGTGTCGAAGGCGTCGCGCCAGTAGCGCGCTTCCCCGACGCCCACGTCGCTCTCGATTGCCGCGTCGGGAATCCGTTCCGCCGAGATATCCGTCCGGGAGCCGAAGTCCGGGCCGGGTTCGACGCACAGCACGTCGATGATGCGGTTCGAGGGCGCGTGGACGCCAGCGCCGACCTGCCGGGCGATAACGTCGTCAGTCGTCGCTTCCAGATGGGCGCACAACGCCAACTCGAACGGGAACTCTCGCACGACTCCTCAGAGGGATTCGGTCGGCAAAAAAGCCGCGGGAACAGGGATGTCGAGACGTATTCTCCTTCGTTCGACTTCTCGACCGCCGAACCTACCTCCGTGGCGGAGCGGTCAGAATATCCCACACAGCAACCGCGAGCGTGGGGGGCTTTCGAGGTCTGCTTCCGGGCCGTTACGATTCGGTCGCTCTCGACCACACCATGTCGTAGCGCGGGTGTTCGAAAACCGCCTTCATCAAAACGAACGGGAAAGAGGGACGTCAGCGGGAAGATGGCCGCGAGATGTCTCAGAGTCGAAACGCGGTGAGGGCCGCGGTGACGAGGCGGACGACGAGGAACGGAAGCGCGAACGCAACGCCGATGCTGGCCGCCCAGCCGAGAAGCAGTACCGGGACGCCCGCTCCGGCCAACTCCGCGCCGTAGACGAACGCGGTGCCGACCGCGAGGGCGCTTGCGACGCCGAGCGCGGAGACGAACAGGGTGGCGAGTGCTCGGCGAACGATGCCGTGGCCGGGAGTCGGTTCGGCGAGTCCGGTGGTGGTCTCGTACTTCATGGGTGCTCTCCTCGTTTGAACGGAGGGGAGCTACCGACAAAACTGTTAGCTGAAAAACACTTCTGTAGGATACGCTACTGAAGTCCGTTCCTGTAAATGAAATGTCATACTGCGCCTTTCGCGTCGGTTGCGGACGAGCGGGTGCGCTCGATTTCGACGACGGCCATGTCGCCGTCGAGGGTCACGTCGAGCGTTTCGTCGTCAAGCGGAATCGTGACGTGGACTCGCCACGGGTCCTCCGAGCGAATCGTGGTGTTCTCGTCCTCCACGCACCACGGGAGCGCCCAAAACGGCTTCGTGCAGAGGTCGATGCCGTGGTCGCTGTAGAACGTGACGACCCGCGATTGGTCGAGGAGCGACAGTCCGGCCGTCGAGTGGAGTTGGTGGTGACACTGCGCACATTCGTGGTCCACCCGGACCTTCGTGCCGAGGAGGTCCTCGGTGTCGCGGGTCACCGTCGTTTCCATCCGTCCGTTGCACTCCGGGCAGACGCCGTCGGCGGCGAGGCAGTGGAGGTGGCGCACGCGCTGGTTGAACGCGTCCATTATCTCGTCGTCCGTTCGGTCGTTCAGGCCGCCGGGCGGGAACGGGTAGTTGCCGTGGGCTTTGCCGCAGTCGGGGCAGGCGACGGTCAGGGTCTCCTCCTCGTAGGCCGCCCGGAGATGGGCGTCGCAGTCCACGCACGTCTCGTCGAGTTCGATGGGGTCGAGGTGCGGGTGTTCGTTGAACGACCCGGCCAGCACCGCGCTCACGACCTTCTTCCCGGCCTGTCGGAAGTCGTAGCCCGCGTCGGTTCGAACGACGAAGTGGTCGGTCAACTGCTTCAGGTGGTAGTTGAACTGGGCGCTGTCGCGCATCCCGACCTCCTTGCGGAGTTCCGAGAAGCCGACCGGCCGCTCCGGGGCCTGCCAGAGCGCCTCCAGAATCGAGAGGCGCGTCTCGTTGGCGATGACCGAGAACGCCTCCGCCGGTGCGAGACAGTCCTCACACTGCTGTAATCCGGTATCGCTGCCGGTATCGCTGCCGGTATCGCTGCTCATGCTTGTACTATCGTCGGGAAGCGAATAAAACGTTACCTGAATTACAGTTTTGTAACGTCCTTGTCAAGAATGCGGCCCATACGAGAACAGTAGGTTTATCAGTCGTTCGGGCCGAATCTACGACAAATTACTTCAGGAGGTCAACGTTGACAGGAACACACAACCAACCGGAGGTGAATATCGGACTCGTCGGCCACGTAGACCACGGAAAGACGACGCTCGTGCAGGCTCTTTCCGGAGAATGGACCGACCAGCACTCCGAGGAGATGAAGCGGGGGATTTCCATTCGACTCGGATATGCGGACGCGACGTTCCGGCAGTGCCCGGACGTCGATGCGCCGGAGTGCTACACGGTAGACGAGACGTGCGCCGACGGTTCGGAAAGCGAACCGATTCGAACAGTATCGTTCGTGGACGCGCCCGGCCACGAAACGCTCATGGCGACAATGCTCTCGGGAGCGTCGCTGATGGACGGCGCGGTGCTCGTCGTCTCGGCCACGGAGAACGTCCCGCAGGCCCAGACGGAAGAACACCTGATGGCGCTCGACATCATCGGCATCGAGAACATCGTCATCGCACAGAACAAGATCGACCTGGTTAGTCCCGACCGAGCGCGGCGCAACTACGAACAGATTCAGGAGTTCGTGGAGGGAACGGTCGCCGAAGACGCGCCGGTCGTCCCGATCAGCGCCCAACAGGAGGTCAACATCGACCTGCTGATTCAGGCCGTCGAGGAGGAGATTCCGACGCCGGAACGCGACCCGAACGACGAACCACAGATGTACGTCGCCCGCAGTTTCGACATCAACCGTCCCGGAACGACGTGGGACGACCTCACCGGCGGCGTTCTCGGCGGCAGTCTCGTCCAGGGGAAACTCACCGAGGGCGACGAACTCGAACTTCGACCCGGCCGCGAAATCGACGAGGGCGGACAGACGCAGTGGGAACCCATCCAGACCGACGTCCGGTCCCTCCAAGCGGGCGGCGAGATGGTAGACGAGGTGACGCCCGGCGGACTCCTCGGCGTCGGAACCGGCTTGGACCCGAGCCTCACCAAGGGCGACGCGCTCGCCGGACAGGTCGCGGGGACGCCCGGTAGCCTCCCGCCGACGTGGGAGCAATTCACGATGAAAATCGACCTGCTCGACCGTCTCGTCGGCATGGACGAGCAGAACGTGGACGAAATCAGCACGGGCGAACCGCTCATGCTGACGGTCGGGACGGCGACGACGGTCGGTGCCGTCACCAGCGCGCGCGACGACGAGTGTGAAGTCTCGCTCAAGCGTCCCGTTTGCGCACCCGAAGGTGCCAAAATCGCCATCAACCGCCGTATCGGCGCTCGCTGGCGGCTCATCGGCATCGGGACGCTCACGACCGAGAACTGATGGTTCCCACCGTCGTCATGGATACCAGTGCCCTCATGATGCCCGTCGAATCCGGCGTCAGGGTGTTCGACGAACTCGACCGGCTATTGGGTCGATTCGAGTGCGTCGCGCCCCGCGCCGTTCTCGACGAACTCGACGGCCTATCACGGGGCAACGGAAAGGAGGCAACCGCGGCGAGTGTGGGTGCCGACTTGGCGACGCGCTGTCGAACCATCGACCACGAGGAATCGTACGCGGACGACGCGTTGGTCGAACTCGGTCCCGAGTTCGACTTCGTTGTCACGAACGACGCACCCCTTCGGACGCGCCTGCTCGACGCTGGCGTACCGGTAATTCATATAAGGGGGAAGAACAAACTCGCAATCACTCAACCATAGCATGTACAAACGGGCCAGATTGAAGGACACGGTCGAAGTACCTCCCCAGTTCCTCGCGGACGTTACGCCGGAACTGGTGAAGCGGCTACTACAGGACAAACTCGAAGGACGGATGGACGAGGACGTTGGCAGCGTCGTCAGCGTCACCGAAGTCCACGACATCGGCGAGGGCGCAGTGTTGCCCAACCGCCCCGGCGTCTACTACGAAGCGGAGTTCGACGCGTTGACGTTCGACCCGCAGATGCAGGAAGTCGTCGACGGCGAAGTCGTCGAAGTCGTCAACTTCGGGGCGTTCGTCGGTATCGGACCGGTGGACGGCCTGCTCCACGTCTCACAGATTTCGGACGAATACCTCGCGTTCGACGAGGAGGGCCAAGCGCTCGCCTCCCGCGAGTCCAACCGCGCCCTCGGCGTCGGCGACTCGGTTCGAACGCGTATCGTCACGAAGAGCATCGACGAGCGCAACCCGCGCGAGAGCAAAATCGGTCTCACGGCAAAGCAGGTCGGCCTCGGAAAGCACGGCTGGCTGAAAGAAGACCGACAGAAACGTCACGCGACGACAGAGAGTGAATAACCATGGCAAGCAACCGACTCGCCTGCCGCGATTGTCACGCCGTCGTCGAAGCGGACGAGGAGATCTGTCCGATCTGCAACTCCACCAGCCTCACCGAGGACTGGAGCGGCTACGTCTCCATCGCCCACCCCGAAGAGAGCGAAATCGGGCAGGAGATGGAAGTCACGAAGCCGGGTAGCTACGCGCTGAAAGTCAGATAGACTCGTGACCGAAACCGTCGTTTCGCTCCCGCGCGCGTTGCGCGGCGAGTTAAAGGAGCCACTCGGACCGATTTTCACCGACGCGGAGCGACTGCTCGAAGCAGCGGAGGCACCCATCGTCGCGGTCGGCGATGTCGTCACCTACCACCTCGAATCGGCGGGCGTCACGCCGGACGTCGCGCTCGTCGATGGCATCACGAAACGCGAGCGCGTTACCCCCGAAGTGCGCGAGGCGGTCAGCGACGACGCCCGACGTGTGACGGTCGAGAACCCGGCGGGCGTCCTCACGGACGACCTCCTCACGGCCCTTGTTGCGGCCATCGAGGTGGCCGACCCGACGGTCCTCGTCGTCGAGGGCGAGGAGGACCTCGCGGCGCTTCCCGCTGTTCTCGCGGTCCCGACGGGTGCGAGCGTCGTCTACGGACAACCCGATGAAGGAATGGTGCTGGCGCGGGTTTCACCCGAGTTACAGGCCGAAGTCGCCGACTTGTTGGCGCGAATGGACGGCGAGACGGAGCGGCTGTTTTCGCTCGTCGGCTACGCTGACCGTCGATAGCTAGCAGGCCAAACGGTTTATACGATGACTCTCACAATTGTATCACGATGGATGGGCGTGAAACTGACGAGGTGGTTGCGACCGAGTTCGCTCGGACGCTCCAGCAGTTAAAGCAGCAGGGGTGTAACCTCCTCCTCGTCGGTTCCGTCCCGGACGACGTGCTGTCGGCGGCGAGTCGGAAACTGTTCGGCGACCCGGACGAGCGGCGGTTCCGGGTCGCGGTCCTGTCCGGGACGCCCAGAACGACGGTGTACGAACGGCTCCCGAAGGCGACGCTCGACGAAACTGCGACCGTTATTGCACACGACACGGACGCGATGCCGCCGCACGTTCGATCCCCGGTCGTTCGCGTCGATTCTGGTATCCGCGAGCTCACCTGTTCTATCTCGGAGGCGATAACGTCGTTCGACGTTCCGGGCGGTTTTCGACCGGGGGAACTTCGTTTCGGTCTCGACTCGCTGGCGTCGATGTTGACGCGCTACGACCCGACGCTCGTTCGGCAGTTCCTCGGTATCGTCGGCGGGCAAGTCCGCGGCGCGAACGGGATGGGACACTACGTCCTTCCGCGGCCGTACGACCACGAGCTCGTGGGTACCCTCGCGCCGCTGTTCGACGGAATCGTCGAGTACCGGGTCGATGCGGGGCGAGAAGAGCGGTGGCACTTCCCCGACCGGGACCTTCGCTCGCCGTGGCTTCCGCTGTGATTCCATCGGTGGAATCGCCCACTTCGAAATCCTTTTACACGCTTCGGGGAGAAGAACACTATAACTGAGTGTTACACATGGAAGTCGAAATCCTCTCACAGGAGCAAAACCCAATGCTCCACCGGACTGAAGTGCGGTTCCAGATCGTTCACGACGAGGCAACGCCGTCGCGTCTCTCCGTCCGCGACAGTCTCGCGGCGAAACTCGACAAGAACGCCGACGAAGTGGTCGTTCACGAGATGAACACCAAGTTCGGCATGCGCAAGACCGTCGGCTACGCGAAGGTCTACGACAGCTCCGAGCACGCCCGCGACATCGAGCAAGACTACATGCTCGAACGCAACAAGATCACGGCCGACTCCGAAGGCGAGGCGGAACCGGAAGCCGAGGAGGCTGAATAATGCCGCGACACGAACTCTACAACGACGACGGTACGACCGAGCGCGAGCAGTGCCCGCGCTGTGGCGACTCGTTCCTCGCGGACCACGGCGACCGGCTTCACTGCGGCAAGTGCAGCTACACCGAGTGGAAGTAAATGCGAATCCTCGGCGTCGAAGGGACTGCGTGGGCGGCCAGCGCGGCTCTCTTCGATTCTGAGACGGATGCGGTTTTTATCGAAACTGACGCTTATCAACCCGAGAGCGGCGGCATTCATCCGCGCGAAGCCGCGGAACACATGAGCGATGCGATTCCCCGCGTCATCGAGACGACGTTGGACGAGGCGGCCGGGGACATCGACGCCGATCAGCGAAGTTCGTCGAGCGAACGGGCGTCGCCCGTTGACGCCGTTGTCTTCTCGCGGGGGCCGGGACTCGGCCCGTGTCTGCGCATCGTCGGGACGGCGGCGCGCGCCCTGTCCCAATCGTTGGACGTACCGCTCGTCGGCGTGAATCACATGGTCGCCCACCTCGAAATCGGTCGGCAACGTTCCGGTTTCGACTCCCCCGTCTGTCTGAACGCGAGCGGTGCCAACGCCCACGTCTTGGGCTACCGAAACGGTCGGTACCGCGTCCTCGGCGAGACGATGGACACGGGCGTCGGCAACGCCATCGACAAGTTCACCCGCCACGTCGGCTGGTCCCATCCCGGCGGGCCGAAGGTCGAGCAAGCCGCGACGGACGGCGAGTACATCGACCTGCCCTACGTCGTGAAGGGGATGGACTTCTCGTTTTCGGGCATCATGAGCGCGGCGAAGCAGGCCGTGGACGACGGCCACGCCGTCGAGGACGTCTGTTTCTCGCTGCAGGAGAACATCTTCGCCATGCTGACGGAGGTGGCCGAACGCGCCCTCTCGCTGACCGACCGGGACGAACTCGTCCTCGGCGGCGGCGTGGGGAACAACGCGCGCCTCCGCGAGATGCTCGCCGAGATGTGCGAGCAGCGCGGCGCGGAATTCTACGCCCCGGAACCGAGGTTTTTGAGCGACAACGCCGGAATGATAGCCGTCCTCGGCGCGGAGATGCTGGCGGCGGGCGATACGATTCCAGTCGCGGACTCGGCCGTGGACTCGAACTTCCGCCCCGACCAGGTGTCCGTTACGTGGCGCGGGAGGGAAGCCGACGCCTTCCGTTCCGACGAGGCCGACGAGGTTCGCGGTGCGGAAGCGACGGTGGACATCGGCCCGGAGCGCGTGACGAAGCGCCGGACGCCGAAATCCTACCGGCACTCCTCGCTCGACGCCACTCTACGAAAGGAACGGACGACGCTCGAAGCGCGTCTCACCAGCGACGCGCGGCGTACGGGCGTTCCGACGCCGGTCGTCTACGACGTCGACCTCGCGGAGTCGGCCATCGAGTTCGAACACGTCGGCGACGCCGACCTTCGGGACGAACTCACTGCCGACCGGGTGCGCGACGTGGGTCGGCACCTCGGAACCCTTCACCGAAACGGCATCGTCCACGGCGACCCGACGACGCGGAACCTCCGCTGTTCCGCCGACCGCACCTACGTCATCGACTTCGGCTTGGGCTACTACTCGGCCGACGTGGAGGACTACGCGATGGACCTGCACGTCTTCAGCCAGAGCCTCGCCGGAACCGCCGACGACGCCGCGGAACTCCAGCGTGCCTTCGAATCGGCTTACGCGGAGGCTGGTGACGACGCGGTGCTCGACCAACTGCGCGAAATCGAAGGGCGCGGTCGGTATCAGTAGCGCCGATTTTCGCGCCGAAAATTCCCGCGTCTGATTTCCCTTCGCAATTACCGTCCCGTTGTGGCCGTCTTCATCGCTGTCTGCCTCGATTCTCTCCGTTGGCGAACGCACCGTAGCGTCCGCGCAACCCTTCCAATCCAATGCCCCAAACGCTATAATAGGTGCGGCCCATGTTTATCACATGTCCGACAAGGAAACCTCCGGCACGCTCTTCGGTGTCCCGTACAACTTCGAACGACCCAGCATGGGCCGAATGCTCTCGGCCTACTGGAAGCCCGGCGAGGGAATGTTGGTCGAAAAGCCGTTCGGCATCGGCTACACGCTCAACCTCGCCAACTGGCGCTCGTGGGTCATCCTCGCCGTCGCCGGACTCATGTTCTGGATGGAGAGCAACAAAGGCGCCGAGACGGAATCCGAAAACGAGCCCGTCGAAGTCATCGTCGACGACGACTGATTCGACGCTTCTTTTTCCCCGCGCGACTCTCTCTCGCGTATGATTCGGTTCGTCACCGGCAACGAGGGTAAGGTCCGCGAGGCGCGCGAGTATCTGGACGACGAGGTTCGTCAAATCGACTACGACTACACGGAGGTCCAGAGCGACGACCTCGCCGAAATCGCGCTCCACGGCGCGCGGGAGGCGTTCGAGGAGACGGGCGGCGAGGAACCCATCGTCGTGGACGACGCGGGCCTGTTCATCGATGCCGTCGGCGGCTTTCCGGGACCCTACTCGGCCTACGTCGAGGACACGCTCGGCGTCGAGCGCGTCTGGCAACTCGCCGAGCGCGAGGAGAACCGCCGTGCGCGTTTCCGCTGCGTCGTCGCCTACTACGACGGCGAGAACGCGGAGACCTTCTCCGGCGCGGTGCCGGGGACGCTCGTCGCGCCGCGCGGCGACGGGGGATTCGGCTACGACCCCATCTTCGAACACGAGGGGAAGACGCTCGCGGAGATGAGCACGGAGGAGAAGAACGCCATCTCCCACCGCGGGCGCGCGCTGGCGAAGTTCGCGGACTGGCTGGCGGAGCAGTAACGAACCCGCTCTTTTCCGGCCGACGTGACCTACTCCCGAGCGTCTTCATCCGGGCCGGGGTACTCCCCGCCCACTACCACGTCGTACAGGCTTTCGGGGTCGAACAGGGTCACGAACCCGTCGGGGCGCTTCACGCTGACCGGAATCCGTCCTTGGAGCGCGCTTCCGGTCTTCGCGCTCCGCAACGAATCGTCGTAGGAGAGGATATGCGCCGCGTTTCCGGCGTGGGCGCTGGCGAGCGCGGGGTGGTCGCCGGGCGTCTGTTCCACCTCGATTCGCAATTTCTCGATTCGTTCGCGCCAGTCGCTGGCGAGGTCGTCGTCCGCCAGTTCGCGGATGACGGCTTCGGCGTCGGAAAGGAGGTCGTCGCTGGCGACGAGTTCGACCCACGAGTGGCCGCGCACGATGTCCATCGCGTCGCGGGCGTCGCCGCCGACCAACACGTCCGCCGCCAACACGTCCGCATCGACCGCGAGGCGGGCGGGATGCGGGTCACTCATCGCGTCGCTCCGCGAGCGTTTCCCGAATCGTTTCGACGTCGGTTTCGGCCCCTGCCGCCCGCTCGAACAGTTCTCGCCACGTCATGATTCGACGTGAGGTCCCGAGCGGGAAAACTGGTGCGGGTCCCTCCGTGATATTTCTCCGTCGAATCATGTCGAATATCCTAATTCACGAGGAACGGTGCCATACCGCAACGATTCGGCATAGCAGAAGTATTTTAACACTTCCGTAGAATGATATCTTCATGGTACGGAACGTATCGAAGTACACCGTCCTCGCCCTCGTGCAGGTGCTGGTGTTACTCATTGCCCCCGTTGCGGCGACCGGATCGACTACCGGGCCGCAGTCCTCCCAGCAACGAACGCTCTCCAACAGTGCCGACCCCGCCGATTCCATCTACGTGATGGAGAACGGCGACGCGGTTCTCGCCTACAACGACTCGAATTCGGGGAACGGCACCATGGAGTTCGGAGCGAACGTGACGAGCGGTCTCGTTCACATCCTCGCGACCGACGAAACCGAATCGGACATGGACGCCGTGGCGTCGCTCGTGATGACGCCGGACGGCTACAGCGGAAACGGGTCGCTCACCGCCAACCGCCCCGACTCGATTTCCGACCTCACGCTCGACGTCAACAGCAAGCAAAACCAGCAGACGTCGACGGGCGACCTCTCGCTCGACGCGACGTTCGACAGCGGTTCCTCGCTGTCCATGCTCAACTCCGTGAACACCGAGGGTCACGTGACGGTCACCGCCGACTCGTTCAGCACGAAGGGGTCGGGAACGGTGTCCTCGGCCATGGCGGCGGGTGCCGACAAGGAACTGAAATACGACCTCCGCGAGACAGAGAACGGCTTCGTCCTGAAGGGAACCCAAAGCGGCGCGATTTCGCCGTACATGTCCGGTTCGTGGGACAGCCGCGAGAACGCGAAGGAACACCTGAAATCCCAGTACGCGTCCGTCGCGACGCAAAACGGCGGCTCCGCGACGGTGACTATCGACAGCTACGAGTACGACGAATCGGGCGTCAAGCCGACGCTCGACATCCAGTACCACGTCGAGTTCACCGGCCTCAAGGACGCCATCACACAATCCATCGCACAGGGTCTGAAGTCCTCACAGCAGGTTTCGCTCTCCGACGAGGAGATCGACTCCCTCTCCGAGGACATCGAGAAGATGCGGATCGACCACGTGACGTTCGGACTGAACCAGCACGACGGTACGATGAAGCTCAGCTGGGACGTCGAGGTCGATAACTACGATTCCGCCGCCCTCGCCGCGCTCGAAGTGGTAGGGAACACGAACGCGTCGATGAACGGCCAAAACATCGACCGGATGAAAAAGACGCTCGAAGCACAGCAGGCGGCGAACCTCGAACAGACGGTCGAGTGGTCCGCCGAAGCGACCCACCCCGCCTCGGAAACGACCACCGTGACGGCCGAGATTCACTACGACAGCAAGAACTGGAACGCGTACGTTCAGGAACTGAAGGACCGTGACATCGAACTGGGGCGCTCGTCGGTGACGCTCCACGCCGAGTCGAACGGCGACGAGGTGACCGCACGCGGTTCCGTCGAGATGAAACAGAAGGAGATGCTCTCGAAGGTGACCGACTCGATGCTCTCCTCGTTCGGCTCCTCGAAAGCGACCTCCGGCGGGTCGGAACTGGTGAAGACGTTCCGAAGTAGCGACTTCCAATCCGCTCGCATGGACGTGGACGTCGAATCCGGGACCGTCACCGTCGAAGGTGGCGCGAAGTTCGATAACATGACCGCCTTCGCGGACGTGCTCGGAGACTCCTACGGCGACACGGAGGTCGCCAGCATCGTCGGTCGGACGAACAACGACACGACGACGACCTACGTCCGCGTGACGGGTCTCGTCGGTGAGAACGCCACGAAGGAAGACGTTCGCGCGCTCGCCGTCGCCAACGCCGACACCGAGATTCACATGCCCGGCGAGTGGGACCGCGAGTTCCCCTCGATGGACACCGAAGACGCCGCGACGTATCTCGGCGTGCAGCAGGCGAACGGAAAGGAAACGAGATCCGCGAGTAAATCCGGTCAGCCCGGTTTCGGCGTCGGAATTGCAGTCGTCGCCCTCGCCGGTGCGGCGCTGCTCGCCCGCCGCGACTGATTCGATTCCGACCGAACTACGACCGCTTTTTTCGGCCGCTTGCGTCCCACGTTCCCTCGTTGCTACGGATTCGTATCTTCGAGTTCGAGTAGCTGGCTCGCACGCGGTCACCCACTTGCGCCCGGTTGAAATCGTCGCGTCCCGTCGGCGCGGTGTAACATCCGACCGAATCCGAACCCTTCGACCAGTCCGGGCTACACACGCCCACGACGTAGCCGAGGGTCTCGTACTCGTCCCGCAAGCGGTCGTCGAACGTCTCCGAGATTTCCATGCGTTTCGGGTCGGGGAACCGCTCGACCCACCGTTCGGCGACGCTGACGAGGGGGTCGTCGGCCGGTTCGCGTAACTCGACGCTGATAACCGTCTCGTCGCGTAACCCCCCGTTCTGCCGTCGCGTTCCCACTATCTCCTTCTTTTCGACGTAGCCGCCGACGGCGGCGAGCGCGGAACAGCCAGCGAGAGCCCCACCGGCGGCGCACGCCGAGATGGTTGTTAACACGTCTCGCCTCGAAGGCATACGAATACCTCGACCGTCGACAACTAATAAATTATGTCAGCTTGTGGCATGGGTCCGGGCAGAACCGAACGCACGAAATGAAATCGGGTATCCTCAGGCCGACGCGTTACCGAGGACGTTCGTTCGCACCGTCTTCCGGTAGTTGAGCGAGTCGAGAGCGATCCGCTGCGTGTGGCCGCGATATTCGACAACGACGTAGTAGCTGACTTCCAGCGTGCTCTCCTCGCCGCGGCGGAGGTGGGTCTTCCACCACGGGCCGAGTTTCGCGTTGTCGAGCGCCACCGTGTCCTGAATCGTCGTCTCGCTGTGCGGACTGATTTCGACGTTCTTCGCCGTCGATTCGTCCGAGAGGACGATGCCGTTCATCGTTATCCGGGAGCCGATTTCGACGACGCGAACGGACTCGCTCCGGTCGTTTTTCACCGTCGCCGACGCCTCGATGGGCGTTTCGTCCATCGTCGCGTGGCCCCAGTCCGCCCGTATGTCCTCGATGCGTCCGATCGGTCGTCCCGCGACCGAGAACGTCTGACTCGACTCCGAGTCAACCGGCCCGAGCATGTCAGTTCGGATGGTTCCGCGGTCGGCCTTCCCGCCGACGGGGAGGCGGGCGAATCCGGCATCGACCGTCACGCCGCGCTCGACCACGCGGTCGGTCTTCTCGCCGTTATTGACGTGGGTGGCCCACCACCGTTGTATCTTCTCGTCTGTGATCTCTCCGGTGAGATTGATATCGGTCTTCCCCGGTCCGATATCCCGGGTCGTCTTACCGTCGACCAGCGGCACGTCGTTCATCAGCACGCGGTATTTCGCATCGACCGAAAGGTGTTCGGCGAACACCGACCCCGGTTCGTTCGGGTTGGTCACGGTCGCGTGGGTTCGAACGCCGGTGTTCCCCTCGTCGGGGACGACCCACTCGCTTTGAACCGACTGGAGTTCCGGCGGGGCGAACGACCGCGCTTCGTTCCGCGGCACGACCTTCGTCGTCGTCTTGCCGCCGCCGAGAACGTCGGTCGTGAACACGATGCGCTTGCTCATGAACGGGAGTCCGACCTTCTGCGTCGTCCCGTTCTCGTGGACGACCGCGTAGAACTGCACGTCCATCGTCGTCTTCTCGCCCTTCTCGACGTGGCTCCGCCACCACTCCGGCAGCTTTCCGTTGTCGAACGTCGAACCGATGCCGAACGAGGTCGTCCGGCCGGGTTCGACGTGCACTTCGCCGTCGGTCGTTCCGTCGGCGACGGTCACGTTGTTCATCGTGATGGTGTATCCGAGCTGTGAGAAGACGACCTCGCCGCTGGTCGGATTCTCGACGGTCGCGTTGACGTTCAAGGGCGTCGTCTCCGTCGTCGCGTGTCCCCACGACGCTTCCGTCTTCGTGACCCGAAGGATTTCCCGATTTCCGGCGGTCATCGTCCGCGTTTTGCTACTGTCGAACGCGCTCAGCAGGTCGGTTTCGAAGGTGCGCTTTTCGGCGGGAAGGTCCTTCGAGAACATGGGGACGCTGATGGACGGTCGGATGCTGACCGTCGTCTTCTCGCCGTTGTTGATGTGGGTCGCCCACCACGCCGGTATCTTTCGATTGTCCATGCGGGTCGTCATCGAAACCGTCGATTTTCCGGATGGCAGGCCGAGGTTCTCGACCGTTCCCCTGGCGACCGTCACCTCGTTCATCCCGACTTCGTAATCGAGGTCCGCCACCTTCGGCACGCCGACCGAACTAGGGTTGTTCACCGCGATGTCCGTTCGGATTTCCGTCGTTTTGGCGGTGACGGCACCCCAGTCGGTCTGGACGTTCTCGACGGTCGGTTGGCCGACCGTCACGATTCCGGACGTGAGCGCGACGCCGACCCCGCCCGCCGTCACGACGAAGAGAGTCAACACGGCCACGACCAGTTTTCCGATGAGGCTACGAACCGCCATCGTCGTTCAACCTCCGTGATGTATCTTTTGATATACAATTCATTATGGGGTCAATTCGCACCCACCACCAAGTAAGTTTACCTGTAACCATCCACAGGAGGCGAAACTGTTGTCCCTCGTCCACTCAGTTATCTGTCTATTTGTCATATTCCCCTCCACCGAAAACTGTCGTCACACGTGCCAAATCATCCGGCGTGAAACCTCGCTTCGCGGTCAGCGCTCGGCGGCGCGGACGAGTTCGACGACCTCCGCCCGAACCTCTTCGGAGGCGGGGCGATGCGGACTTCGCGGCTCCCCGGCGGGTGCTCCGCGTTCGCGCATCGCCGCCTTGGCTCCGGGGACGCCGTGTTCGCTCGTGACCGCCCGATTCAACTCGACGAGACTGGCGTTCAACCGCCGCGCCTGCCCGTCGTGACCGCCTCGGTGAAGCCGGTAGATTTCGCTGGCCCGTTCGGGTGCGACGTTCGCCAATGCGAGGACGCCGCCGTCGGCACCGGCGTCGAGTCCGGCGGCGTAGACGCTCCCGCTTCCGACGAGGAGGTCGAAATCGTCGTCCTCCGTGCGGGCGCGTTCCCGCTGGAGTCGCGTCAGGTTCCCGCTCGAATCCTTCATCCCGGCGACGTTCTCGTGTCCGGCGAGCTCGCCGACCGCTTCGGGCGACAGGGAGACGTTGGTGTATGCCGGGACGCTGTAGAGGTACACGGGGAGCGGACTTTCGTCGGCCACCGAGCGATAGTACTCGACCATCGTTTCCTCGTCGTGGCCGTAGTAGAACGGCGTGACGACGAGCGCGGCGTCCGCACCCGCTTCCGCCGCGAGGGTCGTCTGGCGGAGCGTCTCGCGGAATCCGGGATGGCCGGTTCCGGCGAGAACCGGTACGTCGGCCTCCTCCACGACGATTTCGACCACGCGGGCGCGTTCCTCGACGCTCATCAGTTCGCCCTCGCTGTTCGACCCGCAGGGGACGATGAAATCGACGCCCCGTCCTTCGACCCACGCGACGAGTTCCCGGAGGTCGTCCTCCTGCAGGGTACCCTCCTCGTCGAACGGCGTCAACAGTGGCACACCAGTTCCGTGCATGGCTATCACCTCTCGCGGCGACCGTATGAATTCGAGGGTCGCGGTAGAGGCATACGGCCGTCTGACGCGGTTTTAAGTTATCACCGAACCCATCCGCGAACGGGCGCGCACAACACCCTCTCTCCCATCCTCCCACTCCGCGCGCCCGGCACACACCACCCACACCCACCCTGCACCCCGCTCTCCCACACCCTCCGCTCGGCACTCCCCCCTTTCGTCCGACGCGATGTTTCCCGTCGTAGGCAGTACCTTCGCCGTCGTAGCCGCGTCCTGATTGGGGCAAAGGCTTCCTGTCCCCCGGACAAACGGCACATAACAAAGAGGTGTCCGGCCATTCGTACAGTTGCGCCCGACGGCTCGGGCGCGAAGCGTGTCGCAGTCTCGCGGTGGGTCTCCCGGCGGGGCCGGGGGCTCTGGCGACGGGTTGGCTTCCCGTTACAGTGTCACCAACCCCCCCACGAAAGTTCTCGTCCCGGACGACCCTAGAACCCCGCGCTGCCCAATCGTTTTTCGCTTCGTTGATGATCCCCGTCGAGCGGTGTCACCGTCGGGTCACCGATGGGTTCGTCTCCTCCGCTCAGATGGTCTGCTCCTCGGATAGTCACGCTGCTCGAAAACGGATACGTCGAACGTCCCTCAGGCGGTCGCCTGCAGTCGTTCGCGCACGTCCGGGAGCGCGTCCCGGGCGGCGATGAGCGCCACGCGGTCACCGCCTTCGATTTTGGTTCCCGGGAGCGGAATCGTCATCCGCTCTCGGTTACGGCCATGGGCGTAAATCCGTGCGTCGGTCGGCAACTCCACGGCGTGCACCCGCGTTCCGACGAGCGGCGATTCGCTCGGAATCGTCATCGTCGTCAACTGTAGGTTCTCGGTCAGGTCGGCGATGACGTCGAAGTCGCCGCCGAGCAGCGCCGTTTTCGCACCCGCCGCTCCGAGGCGCTCGGGGTATATCACTTCGTCCACGTCGTCCGCGTACTTGTGATAGATGTCCTCCCGGTAGTCCTCGTCGATGCGCATGACGGTCCGACAGCCGTGGTGTTTGCCGACCATGCAGGCCGCGAAGTTGACGTTCAGGTCCCCCGTCAACCCCGCGATGGCGTCCGCGGTATCGAGACCCGCGTCCACCAGAGCGTCTTCTTTCACCCCGTCTCCCTCCGTGACGGTGAACCCCTTGTCACGCGCCCGTTCCACCCTGTCCGGGTCGTCGTCGACGATAACGACTTCGTGCCCTTCTTCGGTCAGAACCCGGGCGGTTCGGAGTCCCACGCGACCGGACCCGACGATAATAAATCGCATGGGAATGAATGGCACGGCAGGGGCAAAAACGTTGGTGTCAGAGATGTGAATAGAGGGGTTCTCTCGGAGTGAAAGCAACTGCTAACGAACTGAATTCGAAGAAAGCCTAGGCCGGGATTCTAGCCACATGGTTAAATCCTGCTCGCCCGTGGTACTTAATACCGTATGCCCAAGCGCGAACGAATCAGAGTACTCAAAGAACGCATCCGCGCCGGGGGCGCTGCCGCCTACTACGACGACCCCAAATACGACGATGATACCATCAGCGACGATGACGCCGCCACGCTGCTCACCGTCTCCGACCAATTCGACCTTCACGACTACAGCGACAACCGTCACGAGAAACTCCTGCGCCATCTCGTCCGCGTTGCCGAGAAGGTCGGCGGGTTGACCGACGCGCTCGATGACCGCGAGGCTGCCGAGGCTCTTGTCCGTTGGATCAACCTGGAATACGACAACCCCCGCACGAAGTGTGACTACCGACTCGCCATCCGTGCCATGGGTAAGCACGCCCTTCGACGCGGTACGCACGGCGAACCACCGGAGTCCATCGCGTGGATGTCCTCGAACACGCCTCGGAACTACGACCCGCAGCCATCGCGAGCCGATATGCTCGACTGGCAGGATGACGTCCTCCCGCTCATCAACGAGGGAACCGACCCCGCACGGAACAAGGCACTGTTCGCCGTCCAATTCGAGGGTGGGTTCCGACCGCACTGCGAACTCTACGAAATGCGGGTCGGCGATGTCAAAGATACCGACTACGGTGTCGAAATCGAAGTGGACGGAAAGACCGGTGAGCGCTCCGTGACGATGATTCTTGCACTGCCGTATCTGAACCGCTGGCTGGGTGACCACCATCCCTGTCCTGGCGACAAAGACGCCTATCTCTGGGTGAAGTCCAACGGCGAGCGGATGAGCTACGTCACTTTCCAGCGGTACTTCAAGCGCGCTGCCAAGCGTATCGGCCTCGACAAACCCGTCACGCCGAAGAACTTCCGTAAATCGAATGCGACGTGGCTCGCCAAACTCGGCAAGAACGAATCGTTCATCGAGGATCGCCAGGGCCGCAAACGCGGCAGTGACGCCATCTCGCATTACGTGGCGATGTACGGCGAAGACCGCGCCCGCGAATACGCCGCGATGCACGGACAGGACGTCGAAACTGAGAATCCGCAGGACTACACGCCCATGACGTGCCCCCGATGCCGGCAGCAGACGCCCCGGGACAAGGACATCTGCATGTGGTGTAATCAAGCGCTCGACCACGACACCTACGAAGACCTCGCCGAAACCGAATCGACGGTCACGGACATGGCCCTCCATCTCTTCCAACAGGACGAAGAATTCCTCGAAGACGTCCTCACGCGGAAGGCGGTCACCCAAATGCTGCTTGACGATGACGACTTCTTCGAGCAGGCAGTCGATATTGCGGGCGATCTTGATGTCGAAGTCCCGTCTGCTGTCGAGTAGCATTAGGGATCAGCCCTCCGTTTGGCCACCAATTCGAGTTCTTCGGAGAGCGTTTCAAAGTCGTTGTCTGGCGTGTAGCGGTCGAGCAATGCCCACGCGCATGCTCGGGCGAACGGGTCGTCGCTGCCACGGATGACAGCGAGGATTTTCGTACGGTTCTCTTCGATGTATTCGGTGGGGTCAGTGTCGTACGTCATGGCCGGGACACCTCCGGCGGCGCTCGGCGGGTAGCGAGCGGGTGGTGAGTGATCCATTGGTTGCTGCCGGATCGGGGGGACATCGTGGTCTGCCCCTGGTTTGGTATATGAAAATACGCCTGGGTCTCGGGGAATCGTCGGCGACCGATGCCTCTAATAGAGAATTCAACCTGTCGGTGGGTCTGGGTTGCGCGCTTCTCCAGTGTCGTCGGGGTAGCTTTACAAAACGTGGTCGCCAAGATGTACTTGCTCTGGGACATGGTCATGGGCTTGTGATTTGGTCATGATGCAGGTGCCAGAGATGCTCGGTGCGCCCGCGAACGAGTGATTAGAGCCCACTTGCGTTCGCGTGATTTGCGCACCGGCGACTTCTCATCCGCTAGCCGCGCGCTTTCGATTCTCGAAGCCGTTATACCGACGGTTCAACCGGTAGATGGTCGTCGAGGCGCGATCTCTGACGGCTATGGTTACCCACTACGGCATATTATTTGCACCGGCGTTTACACCGTAAAAGCGTGTGAAATACTGGAAATCCTGCGTACAAGTTCTAGGTTCGCTGGTGAAACCGGAATTGCCAGTCTTGTTGAATCTCCTGTATCTGCTGAGATAATCGTGGACTCGTTAACAGGTATTTCCTTTACAACTTAGAGAGAAGCCCTACTGTTTCGGTAGAAGCCGAGGGTGTCAATAGTCTGTGGAGTGTGAAATACTGAAGATAGAGGTTGTATTCAGTGTGGTTTGATTTGTTATGCCGTGCGGTTTAATTCCGTCCTCATGAACTCACTCCTCGTTTTCGACATACCAGTGTTGCTCACGATCTGCACCAAGCGTCACGTCAACAAGCATTCCTGCCTCGTCTTCTTTGGGCGAGTGATCGTCAAGTAAGTACAATACATCTTGGACAACAAACCGCCGAACACCCTCTGTAGCGTCGTTTCGAATGGCTTTTCCGCGGATGTTGACTCGCTCACCGACCCGTGGAACTGGGCCACCGAGCCGTACTGCGATTGACTTTCCATTGTACGTGAACTTAATCCGTGCAGGTTCCGACTGCTCTAACTCGTCCATTGTATACTTGATTCAGAGCCAGAATATTAACGATATCGGGAAACACATCGGAACAAGAGATCCGATCGTGCCAATTGGCAAGGGCCTATCTGGATTTCGTAATGATCGATATACACTCTGTATTCAGCACGGTCCTTAATCCAGTCTCCTGATGATGAGTTTCAGCAATGCCCACCCCGTAATATGTGCGTGTTAGGATGCCTATCTCCTATTTAGATCAACTTCGTTAGCAGGAAACGCGTCCGTACGATAGGATTCGTACAATTCAATTCCCCAGTTGACCAGCCTCTCGTTTGAACTCACAATCATCGCAATGTGCTTCCCACTGCCAGCCTCATTGTACGCTGCAACAGCGACTTTCCGATCGTCATAGATTCCGATTCCGAGTGTCTGAGACTCCTCTAGCACGAGGGGGTGGTAGTGACTGTATTTTCCACTCTGGACAGCGTATCGGGTACCTGCGTTGCTAGCCGCTTTCAATGCTGTCGGCCAATCAAGGATCGCCTCTGACTCGATACCGAGTTCGAGCAACCCACGATATGCGTGGAAGAGAACGGGATTGTACACGGAACAGAGGCATCGGAACTGGCTGATGTTTCGGTCATACAGCTTCAGACACGTCGAAAGGACCGATGCAGGATTTCGAGGGTTTGAGACGACGAATTCAGCGTCGTCGAGTGCATCGATCGGTAGTGGCACGACTTCCGGTGGAAGACGCTGAAACCACGGGGCTTTCTTCACGAGTTGCTCGACGATTACAGCCAATTCGGTATACGCAGATAGTGCGTCGCTTCCTACAGGTGTAATCCGGTGCGTACGACCATCGTCACTCAGCCACTGATACTCTGTAAGGCCAATGAGAGCACGGCGGATCGTGGATTGTGAGGGTAAATCGCTCGCTGCGGTCGGTAGGTCGCTCAACCGATAGGGTTGCTTTGCAAGCAACTGTAAGAGGGTGAGTGGATGGGCGGTCCTAGTCAAATACGAGAGCGCTTCAACCGGGACAGTCTGCAGGCAGTCTTCGATCGCATCGAGAAACAAGAGACCACCAGTAGTGAGTTCGATTCCGCCATCGTAGCGATTGACCAATCCTTGCTCGTGAAGAACACCGAGATGTAGAGAAACTGCTTGTCGAGAGACGTTGGCGTGGGTAGCGAGGTTCCTGCTTGTTGTCGGGTTTGAAAGCTCCCTGAACGCGCGAAGGACAGCGAGGCGTACCGAGTCCACCGTCTCACTAATGACGGTTCGAATATCGAGCACCTCATCTGTGAGTGGGTTCTGTGCGGTGGCAGTCACGATTTGAAATCGGTGATGCCCTCTCGGTTCCTGGCTCTAATATATGATTTGTGTCTTTACAAGATAATTGCAACATCCCCGAACTAACTCTCCAAATATGAGATTTCACATTGAATATAGCAGAGATACGTCTTTCTTCAGCCATAATATCTCACTATCGTTGAAAATGATGGTTTGGGGTGCAATGGCTTTATCTAACTGCTGCATTGCTATGGGAGTATGAGTCCCGAACCGCAACCTCTACCCACTCCATCAGGTTTGCCGGTACTCGGCCATACTCTCGATTTCGCCCGGGATCCATTCGAATTCACGTATCGTGCAATCGATGAGTGTGGAGATATCTATCGGCTAGTACTGCCGACCACCGAGGTCTGTGTCATGGCTCATCCGGACTATTTTCGACAAGTACTGGTAACCGACGTCGACGCGTTCGGAAAAACGGACGACTATCGGAAGGCGTTCGGAAGTGGAGTACTCGCAACAGACGGTGCACAGTGGCGTCGCCAACGGAAAATCCTCCAACCACTCTTTCACCGAGATCGTATTACGGGCTACGGAGACTACATGGTCGCCTCGACACAGCGCCGCCTCGATACGTGGACTCCAGGCGAGATTCAGGATGTCGAATCAGAGATGCAGGATCTCACATTGGAAATTCTCTTCGCAACTCTCTTCGGCCGGGAATTGGCACCAGGAGAGGGGGATGACCTGCGTACTGCATCGGAGGGACTCAATAAGTGGTTTGCGCCAACCTCGTGGCTTCTTCCTAATTGGATGCCGACGCCATCTCGCCGGGCGTTTTTCGACTCGAAGGAACGCCTCCGAACAGAGATTCGACGATTGCTTACAGAGCACGATCCAGACAAAAGAGCAGACGAGAATTCACCGCCGGATGGTCTCCAACGGGACACACTACTGTCGAAACTCGATGAGGCGCGGCATTCGAGCGGGCAAAGCCACCTCAGCACCGAAGAAGTCGAGGGACAACTGCTCACGATGCTTTTTGCAGGATACGAGACAACTGCTGCTGCCCTCGGGTTCGCCTGGTACTCGCTGGCGATGAATCCCGACATCCAACAGGCGTTTCACGAGGAACTCGACACGGTACTCGGCGGTGACCCACCTATGCACGAGGATATCGACGACTTGGAACTCACACGTCGAATCGTCACCGAGACGCTTCGCATGTACCCGCCTGTGCATACGATTCCTCGACAAACCACACGTACCGTCGAGGTCGACGGATACCAGATTCCAGCGGATAGGGAAATCCACCTCGCTGTACTCTCGGTTCACCGTGACGAGCGCTTCTACGACAATCCCGACTCATTCCGCCCCAACCGCTGGACATCGGAGTTCGAGAACGAACTTCCTGACTACGCGTTCATGCCGTTTGGTGGTGGTCGGCGGACGTGTATTGGTCGAGACTTCGCTCAGTTAGAAGCGACACTTGTACTGGCGACAATCGGACAACACTGGTCGTTCGAGTGGGCCGGTGAAGAGACGACAGTCTCGATTGAACCAGAGATTACCACGAAGACGAGGAACGGTCTGCCGATGCGGCTTAAGGCGCGATAGGAGCGTATCGTCGGCAGAGATGCAAGAGACAGGATGGATACATGGCGCAATCACCTAGTCCTGTCTATCACCAACGAATGGCCAAACGTACGTCTCAACCTCTGATTCAGTCCTCTGTACGATCGATCCAATGGACGGAACCATTCAATGGGTCGAATCATTTCCAAAACGAGGAATGCGAGCGGTACTCCCTGTTGATGACTCATTATACGTGTTTACACCACAAATAGAAGACCTTCAGCAAGCGTAATCGTAACATTAGGTACAAGCTCAGTACTAAATTCACACCCTCTTTTCAGCGCACTCCACCTTTTGCTCCAATAAAAGGAAAAATACCTCGGTAGATTTATTATTGACAATAGATAGTATATCGCATGCCAACAAAAATAGTTCATACTGCAGATTGTAACGATTGCCCGTATGAACGGCAGTTCTTTGACGAGGGCAAAGCAACCAGAGCGAGAAACTATCATACCCATCTCAAACCTCACCACGAAATCTCGGTGGAATCAGTTGAAGAGTCTCTGAGTCGTAATCGAGAAAAAGATATCTACTGGTGGACACACGAACGAGAATACGAATTCGAAAACTGGCATCAGCGTAGAAAGCGAAAGCGAGTAGTTGTATCTGTCTGTGTGGTTGTCCTTCTCATTGGCATTACTACTGCCGCTTTTCTCATCTGATTCCTCTCCTATTCAAGTTCCGATTGTGTCGACAGAGAGTTCACATCTTGATAGAACAGACTCTCTCTGATTTCTTGTATTTCGTATTCAATGTAGCACTCGTTTTGAGCTTCGGTATCGATTCAATTTCTAATTCTGTTTCGGTGGGGATGATGGTACAGTTGTCCTCCTTCCGGAATGGGAGGCCCTGTGTCGATATCATCGTATCACCTTCGTACGAGACGAAGTTGCGTACTGCTGCACTGCCTTCATCGGTGACTACACGTCGAACAAAAACCGGAGCATTGCCTTCATTTCGCAATTGAAGTGAGATCCGTTGATTCTTAACGAGGCTCGTCGTTTCCACTGAAAGCGAAGGCTCGATATAAAAATTCACTTTGCCAATTGTTTCTTCGGCGATGTTCAATATCGACCCGAACTGCCCTTTGTAAGCCACGAGTTGGTATTTCCCTGCAGGAGGGTAGCTATCTTTGTCAGCAAGTGCACCGAAGAAGTTGAGTGAAACCGTTCCGCCATAGCTGGGTGCCTCTTTCACCACGATGTCGTCCTCTATGGAGTCCTTCGCATAGTAGCGAATCCCGAGTCCGTCCATATCGTGATCGTCGGCTACCGTCACTGCGAGTTTGTTCTCATTCGTCCATTCGGCACGCTTGAAGCCGCTCTTTCCCCCAAATTCCTTGTAGGGTTTCTGGTTTGCCTCGTTGTGAGACAACTTCTCGGAGAGTTTTCCCGAGCAGCCAGCAAGTGCTGTAGCACTGATTGTTCCAATTGATTGGAGTGCCCTTCGACGATTCATGTCTCTCTTCACAAATCAAAATTATATAAATATTATTACTTTTGGAGTCTCTAATCAGTGATTCAACGGTCGTGGATGCGATTGAGAAACCCTGTCAGCAACTTCCGACGCCCGTCTTGCTTGCGATATCGATAGAATCATCTGACGAAGGAGTACCGAAGACTTTGAGCGTATAGGAATTTGGCATACAACCGTCATGGAACGGCGTCGCAAGCGATTTGACCTTACCCGCCTCGCCGGGAGTGAGAAAGTTAAAGCCACCAACTGGCACTGGCTCATGGTCGCCGATGGACATTTTCTTGACGAGGACAGGGGCGTTGCCGGTGTTCTTCACGGCAATCTCGATGGTGAGGTCACGGGTATCAATCGTCGGAATACCTTTAAATTTGAGTTCGCTGCCGACGTTCCAGACCACGTATCCGAGAACATCGGCGTCCTCTGTCATAGGCCCCTTGCGTGCAACGAGTCTCCATGTCCCCGACGAGAGTGAGTTCTCTACAAACTTGTCCAAGAGGTCGATCCGAACTGCACCTCCACCAGTCGGTGCGTTCTGTCTCACGACTGTTCGTTTGTCATCAAACGGTCGGAACGACCCGAGGCCAGCGGCGGCCTCGACGTGGAACCAGTCCATAGTGTGATCCTCGGCGACCTCAACGACGAGCTGTGCAGAACGGTCTGCGGTGTCCCACGAAACACGCTCAAAATTTTCTGACGCGGCGAAGGTCTTGGCTCCCTCCTCGTTCGTCCCGCCGGTTGTGAGACGGTCTGGGATAGCTGCGATGTCGTCAGCAGTCTCTCCGAAGTCGAACCCATTTTCTGCTGATAGCCAGCCAGTACTCAGGAGCGATACAGATCCGAGGGCGAGGAGAACTTTCCGGCGGCTTCGGTTCTTCGGTCCGTAAGTTCGCCTTCGACGTCTCGAGAACTTCGCCTTCGTCCATTGACTGAGTCGTCGGACCGGAGCCGTTACCCGGTGAAGGGCAGCCTTGATGCGAGTTCGTCTCCGAATCTTATCGAGTTCGGCGTTGATTTCGTCATCCGATTTCGTTTCGACCGGCGGACTTGAGTCGAGATTCTCGACAGCTTCTGTGGTGCCGGTGGTTCGGATGTCCTTCTTGTCCATCGACTTGACGGAGTCGTTCTCTGGTTCGTTCGACTCTCCAAGTGTGGCCTCGAAACCGCTCTCAAAGTGGTTCCCGATGTTTTTGGCTGAGCGAACCGACGCACAGTTGTGCTTCTCGGGGAGAATGTGTGACGAACAAACTTTCTTCCCACAGTAGTTACACGACCGAGCGAGGTCGTCGGACGTGCCACAAACGGCGCACTTTCCCATCTACCTATTGATTATTTTCCAGAAGTATAATTATTCTGTTTTGATTAAGAATTGGACGTTAGTGCGAATACATGTGATTTGTTCGTGGCTTTAATCCTTTATTAGCGAAAATGAACAGGTAATCATCTACACCCGACTTAACATTCTCGTCTACAGAATAGTAGGTCCCTGGTATGTACAACCCCTGTGTTCAGCACGCCATCTCTGTCACGCTCTGAGAAATTTGATAGAGCCGATTCACCTTATTCTTTCAGTCATCTCAATGATTGTGCTTGCAGTCCGGCAAATCCGGCCAAGTCGATTCGTAACTTTCTCCGGTTGTTCACCCTGCCACGCGGCGAGATAAAATGCCGAGCCATTCGTATCCAGCCCGAAGTAGCGGCCGACGACGTACGCCACTGCCTCTGCCTCTACCTCGCGTTTCGACCGCTCATCTACGTCCTCGACATCGGAGTGGAGCAGCGCATGAGCGTACTCGTGAACCAGCGTGACCGCGAGATCGGCTTGGTTCGTTCTGGCTTTCACTTCGATGACTGGGTTGGGATCGTGGAAACTACGTTGCTTACAGACACCTTTCGCGTTACCATGCTCCCAGTCCTCACTGTCGACGATGTTAACCGTCACGTCGAGGTCGTCTGCTGCATCGAGGAACGCAGGCACGAGACTATCAGCATTCCCAGTTGCCTCGGTCTCTAATTCGGGAAGGGGATCACCCTCAGTTTGTGAGACGTCGAAAATGGCGGCCGGTTTGAACCCAACAAGTCCCTTTGACCACTCATTGGGTGGCGTCTCGTCGTACGCACACTCGCTCGACTCATGATAAGAGGGCGAATTCTCACACTCGGGACATTGCTTGGTGATGACGGGTGCCCAGATCCAGATGGCTTGTTCGCCTTCCTGGACGTGCCGGTCGAACTCGGACTGCCAGGTGTTATACCCCGCGACCTTCGTCGCTTCGGGACACTGCAGGTTGATCAGAAGTGTGTTTCGATGTGAGTAGTAGTGGAACTGAGACTGGACGTCAAGCCACGCTTGGAATTGCTGGCTCGCTCGTGCTTCGTCAGTCAATGTAACGAGGTCGTCAATCCAGTCTTCGATGGTGCTGTGCATCTGGTCGCGTCGGGTGTCGGAGTCGTCGAACGACACCGCTGAGAAATCACTTGTCGCCATAAGTTCGTGCTGGGACATCCCGATTCGGCCTGCCCCGCACCCTTTAGGGGCAGAAAAATTCACTCGAGTTTATGGGATTGATTTGATGCCGTGCACCGATGGGACGAGAAGGACGGATCTGTATTCCCTGTCTTTGTCCTCGATCTCTCCGAGGTCCTCAGAACCGAACGGTTCCATATTAGCGCTGCATGAACCTGTTTGCTCGTTCATTAACAAGATGAACGAGTTCTAAAGCAGCTTCCCATCGAGTCTCTCCAAACCCTTCATAGTCACCAAAATCCTCGAACGTGGCCCGCCATTTCCCATCTTCCAGCCGTTCCGTTTGGAGTACATACTGTTCATCACTGGGCGAGTTGCGACCCGTAATCGTCGTCATCCGTTACTAGTTTCTAGAAATATTAGATAAGGATAATGGTGAATGAGTAGTACCACGGGGCGTCGAAAGATTCTCCATCTAACTACCGATCTGAATTCAGGTATCCATCTCTCGAATCAACTCTTCAAACCGATTGAGGAACGATGGATCGTATTCCTCTTCGACGTGATTGACGTTCCAGAGCCCCGACTCGGCGATCTCTGATTTTGGGCTCGCGTTCCCAAGCCAGTTGTCCTCACGTGGATCGATAGTCGTTTTTTGGTAGTTGCTGACGAGTGCGATAGCGTTTCGTTCGATGTAAGCGCGCTCGTTGTCTGGAGCAGGATAGTCCTCGACTGTCAACCAGACCATTGGAAGCTTTCGAATGTACTCACTGACCTGCTGTTCGTGGTCGTGTTCTTGGCGTCGAACAGCGGGATCTGCGTGAGACCCCTGCCCCCACTCAGGATATGCATTGTGCAGGTCACTTCGTTCGATCATTGCTTCACCGACTCGAAGCCGAAATACCGACCCACGATGGTTTCCACCGTTTTCTCCGTATTTGCTATTCATCGATCCTTGATGGGCCTTTAATCGACTCCACAGTGATGCACTGGAGCCTTCGGCAACCGCGTGAGTGCCAATTCGTGTCACTCGCTCCTCTGTGCCCGCTGTACGGTTGTTCTCGCTCAGAAAGAAATAGACTCCCTGATCGGGCCAATCCATGTATCCAGAACTATCTTCGAGCGTTCGAGTTCCGCCGACGACAGTCTGGAGGTCTTCGAGAAGCTCGTAAAAGTGGTCGAGATCGGATGAACGGGACATTGTATTCTCAAATCGATGTGATTCGTGATCCTATATGTCTTTTTGGAAATCTATGATTGGTAACATTGATGAGATGGCACAAAAAATTCCGTCTATGAGCATTCTTGTCATCTCTGCGTGTTCGGGATCGAAAAAATACGACGCTGAGGTTGGACAACAAGAAACGGATGCGAAGTCACGGGTCGAACTTCTTGCGGAAGTTGAATCTACAGCATCGGCGAGAGAGATGTATACCGGTCGAGAGCATCAGCACGTTCGATCGGCTGTTGAGCAGTTAGAACAGGTCACAACCGTCGACTGGCACATCATCTCGGCTGGACTCGGACTCGTTCGCAGCGACGAATCGATCTGTTCCTATGAATGTACATTTAGTGGGAAGTCCAAGGGAGAACTCAGAGAACGAGCGATTGCTCTCGGGATTCAGCCAGATGGCCAAACAAAAGACGATCTAATCAGCAACATCGGCGATGCAAAAGGAATCTCACGAGATCTTCTTGCTTTAGGGCCTGAATCGTATGACTACGTTCTCTTCGTACTCGGTCGGGAATACTTCATGGCAGCAAACCACGCGGTCACCAATCTCCCAGATTCGACAAATGCCATCGCATTCGCCTCAGAAGCAAACCGAAAACACATCGGCAACTGTCGATGGATCCGTTCTTCGGAGCAAGAACGAGCCGAACTCGGTGTCGCGTTTATCGAGTTGAAAGGTCAGCAATTGCTGTCGTTCGTAGAGGATAGCAAAACGTTGGATGAATTTACTGCACAGGTCGACCGAGCGGCAAACTGATTGACATTCGATTAATCGCTGAAAAACTGGTCTGTCTAGATCACTCAGAGCGTTCGGAACCATACTTGCAACAACAGAGCCTTGAGATCGACGTCAATCTCACTCTGTGATCCGCAAATTATCACCGACTTCGTATAAATAGCCACGGAGCAACAGTGTTTCAAGCAGATCATCGGCAAGAACGGACTCCATATCGTACGTTCGCAGCACTTGTTTTGCGTGTTCATACGTAAACGACTCGTCTGGGCCGATTTGAGCACGGAGATGGGTGAGTGCCTCCTCTGCCATCGGTGAAAGTGACGTGGAGTTAGAGTTCCGGGGAGACATTGTAGACAGCACCAATTTAGACACTCCATGAGTTAAGAATTCGCCCCTCGAAAGAGTCTTTCAGAATTTCATTCTATCTTCGAAACGTTACTCTCTTACTTTTCACCCCATTTCGGCAGCTGAGACCCCATGTTTACGAAGAAATCACGTTTTCCGTTTTGTTGGCCATGAATCATCGCACCGCCTTGCGTACCTCATAATGATTGCAAGGCGGCAACTGCGCCTAAAGGCGCAGGAGGAAGCCGACAACACTGATATAAGCCCTCCTCAATAACAGACAGATTCCTTCACGCGAACCAGAATTTTTCTATGATTGATTACTTATGTTTCATTTTTCCTTACTATCTATTCACTCTCATACTCTGGTTGGATCTGCCGAACGTCTTCAGCGAGATCATGGACGTACGTACGAAGTATCTCCATTTCCTCACGTGCCTCGTCCAATGTTTCCGCTTTCACTTTGGCGGTGATCTTATCTTGATCTCGCGTGCCAGTCCCGCGTGTAAGCTTCACCGTGAGTGAGATTCCGACGTCTGTACGTTCGACGTACTCCGTATCTATTGACTCACGGGCTCGGTTCGACTCTTTTTCTTCACTAGGTACTTTGGTAGACTCAGTCATGTGTTTTATACGGGGATCTGTCTGCCCCCGCACCCTTGAGGGGGCAAAAAATTTCCCGTTGCTGAACTCGTGAGAATGATACCTTACCCGAATTAACCAACACTACTCACCAAGTGGCACATACGTTGGTTAATAGCTGAGCAAGAAGGTGTGGCTGCTGATTGTTTAGTAATGGACATCAGCCGGGATGATCCACATCTGCTCGTCGGCATCAAGCACATGATCGAGATGTTCACAATTACGAATCGCATCGCCATATTCGGTGTATAGGTAAAGCGACGGGCCACGATACGCGCCGAGATTGTAACAGGCGTGGCGGGCGAGATCTTTGTCGTGCATGAGTTCATCATCGCTAAACTCGTTGACCGCCGTTCTCACCCGTTCGAGATTTCGTTCGAACTCCTGTCGGGTTGCCTCCCAGCCACGTTCTAAGAGTTTTGCGCCGTCATCGGAGTCAACTGGTGCGATGACTGGAAGTCGCCCCACCGAGCCTTGCCTGCGACGGACGACCGCTCGTCATCGAACATCACATAGTAATCAAAGATGGCAGCATTGTCGGGACCAGCTCCGACAAGCCGGTCAAACGCTGATCTTCCGCATGCAAGCGCAGTGTCTTCAGTCGATGCTTCTACGAGTGTGTAAATTACCTGGTGCATATCGGTCACCTCGCCGACGCATTGATTCGACACAACTCCATCACACAACACCTTATTCATACGCCGGCACCCATCGCCGGCTCCAATAATATCACTCTGCGAAAGGAGCAGACTCACACCTGATTCGCACTACTCTTCCGGGAGGTCGCGCCGACCTGACCGTACGCAGGGCCAACACGGAAAGCCACCAAGCCCATCACAGTCACAGTCTTCCGGCTGGTCACTGTCGCTGTCTTCAACATGGGTTTCAGCTTCTTTCTCGATTTGTGTTCCTCCGTCTGCAACAAGGAAATGATTAGTCGCTGCCTGCAGAAGTGGCGTTCGAATTGCGACACCAACTCGGTGTTTGCACGCACCCTCATAACGGGCGTCCGCAGGGCACTCACAAGCGATGGGGATACCATTGCGAATGGTGACACGATATTCGTGATCCGACGGGTTTGGGTGACTGGTATTTCGAACACGAACACCCCTCGTTGTGAGTGAAAATTCGAGGGCTTCGTACTGGGCGCGCTTTGCAACTCGCTTTGTAAACGCTAGTTGGGACAGGACGTTTTTACTGGACATACTCGCTCCACGAGGCACATCTGATTCGCCTCGCACCCCTCGGGGGCATAAAAACCGTCTTCGACGCTTGCAGAACGGAATCATTTGTAGCAAGGATCGACAGGAGAACAGGTTGGTCAATCGAATCGGTAAATTGCAATCCCGTCGTGATCGCATTCCGGACACTCGCTCGTTTCAACCTCGACCGTGGTTCCACACTGCCGACATTCGGCGATGACAGTGCTATGCGACCGACCAGTGAGCTGCGTCAGGAGGTCTTTCACGCGAACTCCGGTCTGTGATTGATTTGTTGTTCGTGGATAACGAGGCCACAGTCCTCGCAGACTGTTTCAATTAGGTTGGTAGTGACCAGGCCGCCACATCTGGGACACTGGTTGGTTAGTTCGCTCGGTACGTCTTCGTCGAAGCCTGTTGCATAGCTGTCGCTGAGTATCATCGAAATCACTCCTGATTGAGGCGCTCAGTCTGGAACGCCCCGTACTCCTAATGGGGCGAAAAAACTCCCTGCGATATCATTTCGCAGGAATGTCGGAAAATCGTTGATTACAATATTACCCTTGAAAAGAGCTTCGCGGCGTTTTAAGCAAGCACTGTTATTGATGTAGTGGGAGTAATTTTCCTGACCATGATTTACCACATAGACTTCAAGTTCCCTTGATCCGAGCGTCTTTCTGCTCGAAGTCGTCAATACGGTTGGTGAGTGTCTGGATATGTTTAGTGAGGTCGCTGACCGATACGTCGCTATCAAGAGTACTGAACACTCCGGAAACAGTGGTGTCACTTATTAATACGTGCCTCGGTTCTTGGTATCGAGACGGCCGCTGGCGTTGAGAAGCAGAATACGTCCGCTACAACAATAGCGTTTCCAACGTTTAACGAACACATGTGCGACACAGCGCACAAACTAGTAGCCGCGTGCGCCGCCGTCAGTCCCCCACCGATCAGGGAGGCGTACGTTATCCCGAAATTCGGGAATTATCCATTCACACTCACGTGAATCGCGCCGTCTATGTCTGGGCTCAAGGAGGCTACCAGGTCAATTGTGATCCCGACGACTACCCGTTATTTCTCGTTGTACGCGAACAAGACATTGACGCCTGGGAGGGTTCTTCGCATCGTTCGGGTTTCCAACTTCCTTGAAGCACCAGCCCAGAGACGAAACCGATGGTCCGTTACAGATTCTTCTCGATCCGCATATGCCACTCGAGATCGAAGATGGGAGGTTGTCCCGTCATACTTCACGAGGACAAGATAGAGTATATGCGCGAGTACTATGTGCAGTTCCAATCGGCACTCGCAACGCTCGACTAGTATTCGAGAACCTTGATTTTGGAGTCGATTATCGAAAGAGTAAGTAAGTGTAGCCATGAGTTTCAACACCCAGAGTGACGCGCTCATCGAACTCCTTGAGGAACTCTGGAAGGGCACGAGTTCGTTCTTCCCAGGAAATTGATTAGGCAACGCTGACTAGGTAAGTTATACTGGTTTGGTGGTTACCGGTATTGATTGATGAGTTCGCGAATATCGTCGGAGTCCACATAGAGACCCTGGAGGCGAGTAGTTCTATCTGCTTCTTTTAATAGCATATCACCGTCACCACCAAGTTCCTCGGCTCCGCCTTCGTCAATCAGAATCCGAGAGTCGGAGTGTTTCGGAAGACGGAATGCTACCCGGGTATCCAAGTTCGCACGGAGATCTGTGTCAATGGCCTCATGTGAAGGCCGCTGGGTTGAGATAACGAGGTGGATGCCCTGCGCTCGTGCGATCTGGGCAATCCGCCGCACATTGTCTTCGGTGTCGTCAGCATCTTCTCCCAATTGCTGGAGTAGGTCGCTGTATTCGTCGATGATAACAACGATAGGTTTCATCTGTTCGTCAGGATTCTGTTCGTTGTACTCCCCGATATCTCGGCAGACGCTCTCCCGAAATAACTGCTTTCTACGCGGGATTTCTTCATCGACGAGCCACTCGAACAAGTTAGCTGCGTCTTCTGCGTCGGTTATCACTTCATCATTTGAGAGATTCGGTAGTGCATCGAAGAAAATGAAATCTGTTTCTTTCGGGTCGACTAGGGCGAACTCGACATTGCCCTCCCCTTTCTGCTCCATGAAGTTCATGATCAAAGAGTACAGGAAAACGGTTTTTCCGCCACCTGTTGCTCCACCGACCAACATATGCGGTGCATCGGAAAGGTCCGAACGGTAAACGTCACCATCGGGGGTGACACCTGCCAAGAAAGGCAAAGCAGATATCTCGATCTCGCTAGGCGGCTTGTATCGATCTCTGTAGTCGCGTAGAGGAACCACGACGTTGTTCTCGCGGGGTACGTCCAAAGCTATATACTCCGTTCCGGGGAGTCGTTGGACGATCGGTTCTTTCTCGAACGCCATTTCCCGGGCGATGTCTTCTGTGCGTTGCTCTAGGGAGTTCTGTCTTTCACCTGGGGCTAGCCGGATCTTAAATCGGATGACGTTTGGTCCGACATCGATATTGCTGGGGTCAATGTCCCGGATGTTGATTTTAAAGTCGTTGAGAACCCGTTTCAGGGTTTCTACCTGATCGGTATATTCTTCAGGGTCGCCGAACCGCTCACTAGATCCTGTGTCGACATCTATTTGCTTGCTTTCGACGACGATTTCTTCTTCCTCTTCGCCAGTTTCCTCCTTGTCGGCTTCCAACTCTGTTTTGTCGGACTCGTCTTCGTCTTTTCCTCCAGTCTCCTGCTCTGGGTGCTGGTCTTCTCGGTCTTCGATACCGCTTACGATCAGCCGCTTAATCGACTGGCGGGGAAGCTTGTCGACTCGGATGGATTGGGCATTTGGAGTTACGCCGTCAATCCGCTCTTCGGACGTGGCTTCGCTGGTGACTTCGACCGATACGATTCTCGGATTGATTTCGAGTTGTTCCTCTCCTTTGAACACGTCATTAATCCGATCTGCCCACTCTTGCTTGCTCTTCATCCCTTCCGAGGAAGTCAGTTCGTAGTAGAGTTGCTCGCGTAGGGCTTCTTTCCGAGGCGACGTGGTGAGGTTTTTGTCGCCGGTGAACAGGCCGCGGATAGTGTCTGTTGTCTCGAAGACCTGGTCTACAGCACTTCCTTCTACGATCTTGGTGCCGTCTTCGTCTTTGACGGTGTAGGCGCTGCTGATCTCTTCCAGAGTCTTTATCTCGATTATGTCAAGGATGAGGCCTCCGTCATTGTCGAACTGAACGGTGAGTATGTCGGCCCGACTCTCGCTATCTCCCAAGTTCAGCCATTCCCGAGTACGTGGGTTGTCTATGGAGAAGATTAGCTTGGGGTCAACCAGCGTCTGCTGAAGCCATTGAACCGCGATAATCGATCCTAGTAAGCCCTTTGTGTTCCTTGATTTCCCACCTCCAAGAGTTTCCCGCGTGATGAGGCGGAGAAGACCACTCTGCTGTAGGTCAGCGATTCTCTCCGCAATCTCCTCAAGGTCGGTGTCGTTAGGAGCAAGACGGTATTCGTTGATGATACGTCGGAGGACTCGTCGGAAGTAGTCGATGTCCTCAGAGTAGGTGGCGAAGTCGCGTTCGCCGCGTCGTTCCTTGGAAATCAAGTTATCCTTCCAGAACGGGTTACCATTCATCGACGGTGAAGATATGGAGGCCCAGATTGCGGAGTCAAGGAGTTTGTCAATAGTTTCCTTCTCGATGTTGAGTTCATTGACCTCGGCATTGTGGATGGCCTGCCGCTGGTTGTACAATTGGTTGATTAGGTCCTGATACTCTGAGAAGAGGACACCCTCCTTCGACGGTGAGATATTGATTTTGTCCTCAAGTAGGTCGTAGTCGAACTCTTTCGGAACGTACAGTGGGTGGATCGTGGTCTCGGCATCACGTTCGAAGGTTTGGATGCTGAAGTCGCTTTGATCGTTAATCAGGATGAAGTGCTGTGGATCGCTTTCTAAGTCCTCGGCGTACGAGTCATAGCTGGCGTGTTTGGTTGTGAATATCTCAAACCTACCAGAGTCGTTGTCTGGGCCGAATAGATTGATGATATCCTCGGAGACACTGGGTGAGGTAGTACCGTTTAGGACTGGTTTCTCTTCGTTCTCAATGAAGGCGAACTCTACTGTCGCACCATGTATCACGTCTTTCTCCGCCAGGTTAGCAATATCTGAGAGAAGATCCACGGGATCTAGGGGATCGACGACGCTGATCTTGAGTTGACGTCGGGATGGCGGATACGCCGACGTGAATTTATTGAGTACGTAGTCGTAGAACTTGGAGTTGGTGCCCTCTGCAGCGTTTTCGATCCGAGTGTAGACTGGTAGCCTGCCGATTTCATCTGACTGTACGAGGTATGTTTCATCGGCCAGCCGGTAGTTGCCTCCGACGTGAATGCTACGAAGGACATGCGGCTGCTCTTCGACGCTATTGATGAGGAAGTCGCGTTCTTCCTCAGTCAGTGATTCCTTCTCGTCTTTCATCTCCCGCGCCAACTTGGAGTATTTCCAGAGATGAAGCGGATGAAGCGGTGAGACGATGAGTTCCCGATCGTCTTCGTATTCAAGGATAATGGAATCGAATAGGAGGAAGTCGGAGAGAAGTTTGGAAGATCCTTCGGAGCTGACGTTCTGAATCTCTCGGTACTTCTTGTCCAGTTTGTCCTGGACTTCACGGTACGCCTCGATGTACTCCTCTGCAGAGTCCAGTAGATCTTCATCTCCGAGAAGTCGGATAAGCGGTGCGGATAGTAGTCCAGGTAGGGCATCGACGAGTTCGCTTCGTGCTGTTACGTATCCGTCGATGGAGTCAACCAGGTCCTCGAACTTCCCGCTATTCTCAGCTACTTTTCGTAGTTTTTCGAAGCTGCTGTCTTCTTCTCGTGGCTGGAATTTCTCGGTTCTCAGGGCTTGGAAATTCTTGACCGCGCTCTGCCTGTCCTCCGGATCATATATAATGCCACCAAAAGAGTCCTTGGTGACGAAGTGCTCAACGAAGTAGTAGAGATTATCGTTGACTTCGAAGGCCAATTGTTCGTCCCCGGAGAACTCCATGTCGACCCGGTTCTCTTCTTCCTCTACGGCTTCTCGGTACTGATCATCGAACTCTTCTGAAAGCCGCTCCAGTTCCTCGTCTTTATCGTCGAAAACAGCTTCCACACTGGCTGATTCGACGTCTTTCCGGGTACTCGTAGTTGAACGTCGCTGACTAGATTGGCCGGAAGTGGAAAAAATATCCTCAACCTCTTTGTAAGTCAAGTCGGCGAGGATATCCGAATTCCCTGTTCGTTCGAACCGTCGAAGCTTGGCTACTGACTTTTCTCGTTCTTTCCTTTCATTATCTTCGACTTTAGTAACGCTGTTAGTGAGTCTACGTCGATCCCTGTTTGACATATGCGAGACTCGCAGGACGAGGTCCAAGTTGTCCGATAGCCTTTCAGGAATTTCGTCCGGGTTATTGAGTCCTGGGTCGTTAAAAAGTCTTAGTCTGTAGAGTTGGGTCCCGAGAGCGTCAAGTGAGGCTTGTTCTGATTGCTGAAGTGTCGAGGTTGCGTAATCGGCTACCGCAGGAATTTCGAACCTGTCGTAGAGGTCGGACCCGAGGGTTTCCCAGATAGCCTGACCTGGAGGACTATCTGCGAATTGATCCTTGGCCTGCATTAGGTCGGTGATTTCTCGAGTGATTTTTGCCAGTGGAAGGTCAACCATGCCCTCGAAATCTTTCATCGAGTTTAGGCGAGCGTGGTCTCCCCGAACCAGAATCACTATTTTCTCCGGTTCGATGTATCCATCCCATTCGAATCCGGTGTCGGTTCCGTTCCGCCAGTTGACGGCGTCACTGACTTTTTCTGTTAGTCTAACTGAAGAATCCTCAGTCCGTGACTGGAGGTCGCCGATATTTGCTTCATCGATGTTGACCATTGCCAGACCGACATTGTACCGTATGTTACTACAGAGGTTGTCGATGAACGTCTCATCATCGAACCGGGGTGGTGATTCGATGATGACTCCGATGTTTTCCTCAGTTAGTTGTTCGACTGTCTCGTTGGCGATTGCTTCGCCAATAAGCGCCTCGTTGCTCTTGTAGGAACTATCTTGAGTCTGTGTACTTTCGCTCATATTTCCTCCTCGGGGACAGAAACGATGGTGACGCCGTCCGCGTATTCTTCCGCGTAACCAAGGCTAGATACGGCTTCTTTGAAGCCCTCGTAGTTCTGGTTGTTCAGCGGGTCACTTTCAGATGCGCTAGCACCAAGACGGATGTCCCACTCCGCCAGGTGGCTACGGTCCTGTTCAGTTCCGCCTACGATGATCCCGTACCGTTCCCGAAGTTCTTCTGAGAGGTCCTGGAGGGACATGCTGATACCTGGTTCGATTACGGAAAGCAGGATTGGTTCCAGCATCTCGGGGTCAAGTCGGTACCTGCGTTTGTTCGCCCGGTTTCCACGCGGTTTGAGTATCCCGGCACGCCAAGCGAATGTCTGAGCGGTAGACTGCGGTGTGTAGGTGTCGAATCGGTTCGAAAAGTCGTGAATAACGTTGCTGACAGCGTCCACCAACCTGTGGAACGTGGTATCTTGCTCAGGATCCCGCGAGGCTCGGAACACCTGTTCAAATTTTTCGTAGTCCTGTGCGATCTTGTCCTCCTTTTTCCTATTCAACTCCAAGAAATTGTGGTTCTCTATTTCTCGAAGGATGTCGTTCTCGCTGTAGTCTTTGTAGCCCTGTAAGTCGAGGACGTGCTTGACTCCGACCCGGGTAGCTAACTGGATCTCTGATCCGACGACGCGGAAGGATTCGAGGCTGGCGTCGGCTACCGGATTATTCCTGTTTCCAGTGTAGTTCAGGACGAGAGGGACGGGTTCATCTTTGCCTCCGTTTTCCTGGATCTCATTGTGCCGATTGGCCATAAAGACGTAGAACAGGAACCCGCCGAATTTGATGGTGCGACGAAGGTCACGGGCGTAGTTCAGGTCGTAGTCACCATTGGAATCCTTCAAATGCTTTGATAGAGTTTCGAATCCTTCGACGAATTTCTCCGCAATCTTTTCTTCTCCGAATGCATCTCCGAGAACCGGTTCTTCCCAAGGTGAGACCGTGACGTTTTCTTTCTCCCCGTCTTTGGCGAGAGGTCGGAACAGGAGAGAAATAGCGTCGTGGTGATCCTGTAGTTGGTCAGTTAGTTTCTGGTTGATGTCGCTGTCGGATCTGTCCAGTACGGTATAGATGAACTGTGACGGGGTAACACCAATTCGGCGGTAGGCGACGAACCAGTCGCTCATCGAGGTCATTGCGGAGTGCTCTGGACTACTTGCGTAGAGAGCGTTGTCGTTGTTCAGCACTTTCCGCATTCTGTACCGGAGATTGTCCATCTGTTCGTCGCTGAGATCACGGGAGGACTCGAACAGGTCGTGGTATTTCTCTTCCAAGTTGCTGGAGGGGGTTTTCCCGGGTTTCTCGACGAATTTGAAGAGGTCCTCCGACTGGTGAGTAGAGGCGAGGACATTACTGAAGACGACTTGGGAGAGGTGTACCGGTTTCAGAGAGGCAGAGGTTGCCTTGAATCCGAATGCAGCCACCGATGCATCGGAGTTGACGTCATTAAGTCTCATTGGCATCGGTGTTCACCTCCGCTCCATCTGGTACCGGTCATCGTTAACTGTCAATATTTCAAGCTCGCCGGTCTCAGTGTCCATAATGTGGACAGTACCGTAGTCTTCATCATGGCTCTCCCTGTACTCGATTTCCTCCATAAATTCCAGCAATTGCTGTTCTTCCTCCCTGCCACGTAGGATGTAGGGAATATTACCATCCAAGGCACCGAGTGTTTCTGACAGATCTGAGTCGATACGGAGTCTAACGGTCGAATCCCGACCTTCGTATTCGAGGACATGATGATCGTTGTTGTAGTCCATAGCATCGCTAATTACGGGATGGAGCTGGGGGACCCGACGGTTCAGCTCGCGTTTAGGGATTTCTGTCCGGGATATCAGAGACAGGGAGCTTTTAGACCGGTAATTGTGGGAAATCCAGACCCGGAGATCGGACCCTTTAGAAGAATTCGGCATGAAGTAGTTGTTAACCATCTCTATGACGTCTTCTTTCACGTTTTCGTCTGGGCGCTCTCTGTTCCGCTGGTTGTGGAAGGAGTAGTTAGTCTCGTGGTAGAGGTTGCGGGCATCGTACCTTTTGATAGCTACGTCCTCGAAATAGAACTGGCGTTTTTTCTCAATGAAGCGCTGGTCGACTTCTTCCTCCGAGTCTTCTTCGTCTCTCCGTGAGACTTCTTCTTCGGCGTCTGCCCACAGCTTGCTGTCGATGAATGGATGGGTGAGGTCGCGGGGATGGAAGTATTCATGTAGTAATGAGAATATCTTCCCGCTGCCGCTGAAGGCCAAGTTGTAGTATTTCAGATTTTCGCTGAAGTCAGTGACACTACGTTCCTTGGCTCCTGTGATACAGTAGGCAAGAAAGTTCAGAAGGTCTCGGACGGTGACGTGGGCATCCAGTTGACCGACTGACTGAAGGAGGCGGATGATGTTTTCTCTGACACGGTCGTTCCGCATTTTGTCCATGTTGTAGGCGATGTGGCCGTCGATATCGTCGCCGTCGTTCTCTTTAAGGAACTTGTTCGAGGTCAGATTCTTGATAGCCTGGCCGATGACTTTGCGGGTGAGGATATTTCGGTTATTTAGGTCGATGACGATGATCGAGTCAAAGTCAGCATTGTCGGCTTGGTCTTCATCGTATATGATCTGGTTCTGGAATTGGCTTCTAACTTTCTCTAGGAAAGGATACTCGTCTTTGTAATTGGTTGTCATCTCATAAATGGGACCATCGTTGATCGCGAGGATACCAGGGCGGCCGTTGTCAAGGGCATCTTTCCATTTATCGAGTAAGACAGTATAGTCGTCGTACTCGGAAGCGTCAGATAAATAGAAATAATCTGGTTCTGGGAACTCGGGCTTCATCTGCAGAATATACTGGGTTTTCCCGTCGCCAGGATTTCCGGTGAGAACAACCTGCTTTCCTTCTTCCAGTGTATTCTGCAGGTACTCCTCTCCATCTAAGCGGGTTGTTATGTGTATTTCTCGGCGTTGTTCATCGGTGAGTTGTTCAGCGAAGCCTCCCTGTGCCAACTGCGAAAGGAATCGTAGGTCCAATGTCGATGTTTCAATTCCCATATTTACTTTTGATGTTGATGACTGAATGTTCCCGGCATGTTAACTGTTGCTTATAATGAATTCACTGAGACTGGCTTGTCGTTTGTCAAAATCAATCTCATTGCTTAGTTTAAATCTGTGCTTGTCGAACTTACGGATGTCTTCGAGTACGTCCTGTTTCTGAGCTCTCATGCTTGCCCACCGATTAATCCAGTAATCGTAGATGGACTGCTGTTCTTTCTCTGGGTCATCGAAATTCCAGTAGTATCCGGGTTTTTCGTCGATGCCGAGGAGGTAGTCTTGAGCATTTTCTGCGAGATCAATCCCGTAGACGATTCGCCGGGATTCATGCTTCAAGAGGTCCGTTTCCAGTCCGCAGTTCTTCAGACCACGACGGATTTTACGGATGCGTGGAGACACACCTTCCCCAAACCGACCTCTGACAACTTTGCGGCCTTCTTCGAACTGTGTGACTTGGCTTAGTCGTTTTCGTGTCTCGGGGCCGAATTGGATCGAGCCATATCCCTCGGTATACCCGATCTGGTCGTACTCGATCCGGCCTTTCTCGGCAGGTACTCGGATACGGTCGTACTGGGCACTGCCGATTTCGAACAACCCTGTAGTGTCGAGGAACACGAGTTCGTTTTGCTTGCTCACCGGTTCGCCTTTCATCGAACTGGCGATCTCACTTTGGTAGTCACCGTACTTGTCCTGGTACATATTGATGACCTGGGGACCGGTCAAGGCCATCGCGACGAGCTTCCCGCCGAGGATACGGTTATAAGGAGGGATAGCGCCGCAGACCATGATATTCATCATTCCCGCTCCGACTCTTTCCTTCTTGATTTCCTTCAGCGCGGTTTTGATAGCTCGTTGCCCAGATTTGTTATTTAAACTGGTGCGGATAAACTCCTCATCGTCTTCCTCACTGTGTTCCTGGAAATACTTTCGGTCCCGAAGCAGCTTTTGAAGCGCTCTTGCACGCTTCTTCCGGAATAATGCAGTTTCACTTCTTTCCATCCAAGAGTCTATTTTATCTGGATTTTCGTCTTTCCCGTCTTCGATGGTCTGCTCGGCTTCCTGTTCAATCTGTTCCAGGATTTCGATGACGCGTTCGCTCGGGTTATCGAACCCTTCTTGTGATAATTCATCGTATTCGTCAATGAAGTCGTCGTAGCGAATATCCTCAACAGCGTCCCTAATTGACTGTTCTAAGGTTTGCCGTATATCCGAGCAGAATTGACTGACTCTCTGATGGTACTCCTCTTCAGATTCAAGCCATTCAGTCTGAGTTACTACCCGCGTTTTTTTGTTCGGTTTTCGCTTCTCTTCCGGTAGTTGTTCCTCGTATTCATGTACTCGTTTCCTCCGCTGCAGTTTTTCCTCAACCGCCTCGATTCTCCACCCGATGTATTTATCCCGGACAGCGAGGTTCATCATGGGGCTCGCAAGGGTGGCAATCCCCATCACAGGATTTTTCGGCTTCGCGGCATTTCTAATAAGAAAATTGATATTTCTCCCCGGGACGGTGTTGTACGGGGTTAGCCAAGTATATCGGAAGTACCGCCAAATATCCATCAAATCCAAACCTGTGTGTTCACATTTTTCTCCTCTCTCGACTTTTTGTATATAGGGTTGGACGACATCATCTAGTTCCTCGGCGATCTTCTCTTGGTTTTGATTCTGAAACGGTGCTAAGTCTTGGTAAAGTTGTTCTCCCTCAGTTATCAGTTCAAGAATACTCCTCCCACCGTTCGTATTGCGGCGGGTATCTCTCTCCATTTTCCGAACGAACTCGCGGACGCTTTCCTCTTTGAATTGCGCCCGCCGTTCCTTCTGGAGGATAGTTCTCTCCTGTTCCTTGAATTCCTCTGGATCGTCCTTATAGCGATCCGGGTCTGGACGGACAACTTGTAGTCCGGAGTTTTTCCGAATGTCATAGTTGATCTCGATGAGGTCCAGAAGAACTTCTAACGCAGCGAGATATCGAATCTGTCCTTCGGTTACTTCATCTTCTATTTTGCTCTCAATAGAGCGAATCTCGTCTTTGATAGCAACTTCTCGGTCAAGTATCTCCTGAAATTCGATTAGTTCATCGGTTAGAGCGTCAAATCTTCGTTGATACTGGCCAGGCAGATCGGGCGAAAAATCTACTTCTCGCTCAGAGTTTGCACCCATAGTAATCTGGTTAATGTGGCAAATCCTTCGCAGCTGAAATTCAAAAGAGTACCGAATCGGATCGTATGCTTGAACGAAAGCAATTTTTCAGCAAATCTATCTAATTATTACTTTGATATGATCAAAATTGGAATTTTAAGCTCTGTCGATTTTTTATCCTCTTACATATAAGTACGAAACCGTATGGAATCGGAGACAACCCTGTTTGGTTAAACTCCCGAGTTAATATACGTCCATCGAGTAACTAATGCGGTCGTTGAACACCGTAGTAGTGCTCGAATATCACAAGCATCCGGCAAACGCTCAGGTGACGCCCACTCACGAGTTGTGGAAATAGTGACCCGTATTTTCAATTTCTGAAACTATTTTTTGATCAGATTCAGGTCAGTATATTTGAATCGACCATCCAATCCCAATCAAGCAAGTATAGTCCAATATCCAATTGACCTACGAGAAACACTGCCTATGAGAAGTCGCGTTTCTCAGTGAGTCCAAATGGGAACGCAGCGCCGAATTCATGCCGTGTCGTTTAAACTACGTTACGTCGAGAACCAATCTCGTATCGGAGTCTTTTGCAGTATTCAGTTATGGCCACTTGCCATTGATTTTGAGACCGTTTTGCGCCGAGTAACTGGAGACCCGTTTCTATTTTTCCGTATGATAGTATTGCATAATAGGATCTTGAGTAAGTTTGACAGCTTTAGAATACTATTTCTTGGACCTGTTCACTCCTTAATTATACAGTGCCTCCAGTGGCTACTTCACGGCTATTATGAATTATAGTAATAATTTATTCTGTTTGAATATCTGTGATTGGGTGGTTCCTTCCGAAATAGTAAAGGAACAATAGGAAAGAATGTTATATGAACCATACCATTAGTGAGATAGTCGACAAAATAGCCACTAGCAGTAAACCCTCTATCAACAATTTTGAAAAGCAACTCACACAACTGATGACAAAGATTCCATTCGCACTGGATCCACACGGGAATGAAGTCCACATTGAGGACGCCATTAGCGGGAAACGGGAATATTATCAGTGTATCGACTGCAAGGGGCACCTCCAAGCCAGGAAAGGTCCCGAACGTGAACACTATTTTGCTCACTACCCTGGCGTTCTAGACGAGCGAAATTGCAGCCTTGGCACGCCTGAAGCTATACGTAAACTCACCGAGGAAAAACGTACCACGAATCGAGAACGCGCTCACAACCAACACCAAATCGAAGTGGCAGTCCGCATCCGTTACGGCACTATTGCAGAACTTGAAGGGATTCTCCCAGTCCTGCGTTGGGACGATCTCAAAGAGGATACTAACCCGGACACGCTTCTCGATTCTCTCTCACTCAAAGGGAAGAACATCGCTGGGACGTTCAGCCTCCAGGAATTCCATCCCAACCATACTGATGCGACCATCCAACTTGACACCGACAAAGACGAGTACATCATCCGTATAGGGACTAACGACCATCCGGAGCTTTCGCGACTCGAAGGCGAGTGGCGTGCTGACGGCGTCGAACCAGGAGATGTATTCATCGGCGATGAAACTCAAGCAATTCGGATTAACGGGCAACCGAAAGCAGCTGAGGGAGATTGGATAGGAATCGTCAAATCAGAGGATCCCAACGATAACCGGAACGGGGTCGACGTCTACGAACTTGGCAACAATTACCTGATTGGCTTCCACTACCACGAACATGAGGACATCTTCAGCGATTATTTTGGATCGAGTGCTATTCAGCATGAACAGTTCGCTGCGGATTTGGTACTCCCAGATCGTGCCACACCCAATACGGAAACACCACAACTAGTCATGCCCGGCGAAGAGGTCCTAATAGGTATTACACCAGCACCTGACACCGACCCGAAATTCGAACTAGTTCCAGTCCCTCGTGAGGCAGGGACGGTCGAACAACTCGATGCCCTAGGTGAAGGGGTCGTACGATTCTGGAGTGATTCCTTTCCGGGTCTAGATCCAATTCAGCTAACCGTCCATCGACCAAACACCGATGAGCACCGGCTCTTCCAATTCGAACCGACAGATGATGTCGAATACCCAACATGGGAGCATGACTCCAGAGTAACCCTTACTGTAGGAACAACCGGAGAACCCTCGGTCCTTGACTCGGTTGCCGGTCCGACCAAATTGACGGTGCCGTCTCCGTCTTCAATTGAGACCTTTGTTGAGTCAGTTGAGATGACGTGTCCGAAGGGATATCGGTTTGATTTCAAGGCTGAATTCGGCTCTGAGGATGGCCAGCAGATTGTCCGTCGACAAGAACAAACGCTTCCCACAGTCGCAGGACTCCTAGAAGACGTAATCGATGAAGGCTGCACACGTATTCAGTTCAAATTAGATGGTGTACACGATCTGACAATCGAATTCGAATCTGAACCCGAAGTACCTGACCCGGAATCACGTCCAGATCCGGATGATCCAGAACCGATGTATCGGCAGAAACTCCCTGACAAAGTCGTAAAAGACCGCCTCCACGATATGAACCCGCTACCAGAGAAGGCTCGCTGGAAAGTAGTACGCGAGGTCTACAACATTCCGAAAGGCACACCACATCGCGAAACTCCTGGCGGGACGAAAAAACAGGTCCGACATGCACTACAAGAAGTTCAAGACGAACAAGAGGAGGAACCCAGCGAATGAGCACTCCACCGTCTCATAGGTCACTCCTCACGTCATTCACAGGCGTCTCCGAAGGACGTATCCATCTAAGTGATGAGGTTGTTCGACGTGCTCTCGTTGCCGAGGGTATCCGTCTAGCAATAGCCGATATCGTGGACCAAAATGACGACTGGCCAACAGTCCATAACCTCCGGTTACGGAACTGGGTTACGCGGAAACTCCAGACGGTTCTTGATTTCGAGCGAGACGCCGATGACCGGGACTCTGATATCGATACTCACCTGTTCCGGCGTGTTCTCACTGAAGGCCCGGAGCCTTCACTTGAATTCCTTGGCGATATCATCGAACTCGATGGAGGCTACTATGCATCTGCCCCAACGCGCGCTGTGATGACAACCGAATCGACGGCCGTCCTCATTTCGGGACTTCCAACTCGGTCGTTCACTGAGACCTTTTCTGTGGAACTCCGGGGAACGAGTAGATACTTGGTCGAAACCAGCAAAGAAGCGATAGAGGCATCAGGAATCAAGACAATCCCGATAGAGGCGTACGTGGATATCGAAGAAGGCCAGTCGTTCGATTTCGACTGGCTCGAAACCTTCTTCGAAGGCGCATTTGACGATTCAATCCATCCTGAGGTGCACTGGCGTGGGTTCCAGCGGTGCACCCCGTATGGGATTGAGTGGGGTGATGAGGAGAACGATATTCGAAAGCCAGGTACCTTCTATTCGGTATTCCAGGACCTCGGCGAGAACCGGGCTGCTAACTACTGGCTCCGACGGAAACCGGTTGAGGAGAATCCACGGAGTGAGTTCGCACAGATACCGAGGCGATACCTGAAATATGTGTGCTTGATTTTGGATAATATCAACGACACAACACATGAGGTCATTTTCGAGTATATCGACGAGGGGTTAGTTGTGAAGGCTGATTTCAAGCCGCCACGCCCGATTTTCCGGTGGATGGCGGCGAGCGGGGCGGTATATAGTCCAGCCGGAGGATATATGCGGTGGGTTATCACACCGGATGATAAGGAGAGCACAGCAGCACTGTTCGACACACTTCCAGTTACAATCATTGACAATTCATGAAATCCATTACAGAAGTCTCCGAAGATCTTGAAGAGGATCACCGAAAGTACATCGAATCAACGTATCACCTCCAACATCCACGGCTCCTGAAAGAACGCCGGAAGCTGATGGCGGAAGGCGAACTTTCTACCCAACCCTGGGTCGAGGCTTCCCCACGATACGTTTCTGGGAACCATTTCCGGGATCTCGACCTTCCTACGTCCGTCAAACGCCTCTTCGAGGATCTCAAAGGGCACAACCTCGATATCTACGATCCCCCATACAAGCACCAGTCAAAAGCACTAGAGGCGTTCTTCGCGGATGATCAAGATCTAGTCGTCTCAACTGGCACTGGGTCCGGGAAGACCGAAATCTTCCTCTATTCGATACTCGGCCAACTCGCGCGCGAAGCAGAGCGCAATCAATCCACGGATCAACGCGGCATCCGGACCTTGGTCCTCTATCCGATGAACGCACTGGTGGCAGATCAACTTGCCCGGATGCGACTCCTCTTCGGGAACGACACAGCAGCCGATATCCTCGAAGGCAGGATGGGACGCACTGTCCAGTTCGGAATGTATACCGGGCGAACCCCATATCCGGGAGAATACGATGAAGAACGGAATTATCGCGAACTGGCGCCAATCTTCGATAGGTTCCTGTCGCTCCAAGAGACGGATTCGGACTTGTACAACGATCTTCTTGAACGGGGCCGTATCCCTGCAAAGGACTTGGAGGCATTCCGAAACAAGGGATGTAGTCAATCTGACCAGTTCAGAACTCAACCAGGGGACACTGAACTCTTCACACGCCAGGAAATGCATAGCCCCAACGATTATGGGGGGGTTCCGGATATCCTGGTAACGAACTACTCAATGTTGGAGTACATGCTCCTCCGGCCAATCGAACAGCCAATGTTCGCGGAGACACGGCAATGGCTTGAGAAGGATGAGGACAATCAACTCAACATCGTTCTTGACGAAGCCCACCTCTATCATGGCGCGCAGGGTGCAGAAGTCTCTCTTCTGTTGAATCGACTGTTACAGAAACTGGATATTCCCCGTTCTCGCGTCCGATTCATCCTGACCAGCGCAACGATGGGTGGCGACGTCGAATCCATCGCCCCGGAGTTCGCTGCAGAACTCACATCGTCGAATCCGGACGACTTCGAGGTTATCGAGGGCACCCGTGAGAGGTTATCCGGTGGCGATACTGGGGATTCGACCGCCGCTGAGGCCTTCGAGAGTGTCAATTACGACATCGAAGAATCTGCCATCCGGAATCTGGCCTCGACGCGTAACTGGAATCCGTATGAGGGGAAGCAAGACCTTGAGAAATACGTCGCTGCGGAACTTGAATCGGATCCTGTCTTCCGGTTCATCCACAGCAAACTCCGCGAGAAGACTGTCGAACTAGATGAGTTAGCGGCGGCAGCATTCAAGACTGATAATGAAGAGTTAGCAATCGAAGCAACAGGTAATCTTCTCTATCTTGCGACCGAGTCCACCTGTCCGGATGGGTCGTCCTTGCTCCCCACACGGCTCCATATGTTAATGAAGGGACTCCCGTCACAGTACATCTGCACGAATCCAGAGTGCAGTGGACGACGCGAAACCGATGAGGAATATCTACTGGGGAAACTCTACACGACACCGAAACGCAAGTGTGACTGCTGTGAGTCTCGGGTGTTCGAACTGTATAGTCACCGCGATTGCGGAGCGGCGTATCTCCGTGTATTCCGAGACCCCAATGAACGGCAAAACAGAACGTTCCTCTGGACGTCTAATGACACTGCCAGCGATCTCGAAGAGGTGCATCTTCTCGTGGAGGAACCCCGAGATGATATCGGTCCCGAAGGGTCAACAGGTAGGTCATTTGCTGACATTACCCAGAAGCAATATCTGAATCTGACTACTGGACATCTCCTCCCGTCACCACCGGAGACAAGTTCATATATCACTGTCTGGGTGCCAACCGAAGAACCACCGGATGAGGACTACCCCTGGTGTTTCAACCCATGTCCGGCATGTGGACAACAGAACCGACGGAAGAACAACGGTGAAACCAAAGTCTCCGACTTGGAGACAAAGGGTGAGGAACCGTTTGCGAACATCGTCCGATCGATGTTCGACTTCCAGCCCCCGGAAGAGAATAAAAAGAAGTACCCCAACGAGGGCCGGAAAGTGCTCTGTTTCTCTGATGGCCGTCAGAAAGCAGCGCGCCTCGCGCGCGATCTTCAAGCACACGTCGAACAGGACTCCTTCCGAGAGGTAGTCGCTGATATCATGGCCAATCTCTTACCCGAGTCAACTGGGATGGACAAGTTCTTCGCCGCGTTCGTGATTTACTGTTATCAGAACAATATCGTTTATTTCGACGATCATGATGAACGTTATACGCAGGGGGGTGAGAAGTATCCTGGGTCACGAACCAAATTCTCTCGAATTCAAGACATGATTCCTGATTTAATGGACGACGATAACCTGGATGCGCCTAAAGAACTCCTCAATAGCCCATATATTTCGGAAGATCTCTCTGGCGGCGGTCAAGGCCGACCACGTCAATACGATGCGATGTTACTGAAGGCCCTGGGCGATGATTTCTACTCCCTCCCAGAGACCCTCGTCGCATATATTGCACCCACCCCCCCTGTATTGGAAGCGATTACGCGAAAAAGCGATCTCGATGAAGAACTCCTCGAAACAATAATTATCGAGATACTCCGGAACGCTTGTAACGAGTGGGCGTATGATCCGTCCATTTCGATACAGAACCGGAATGATGTCCTCCGATACGGAAGAATGCGTCCTGAAGAAGCAGGACTCGAAAAACCGGATATCATTCCGGAGTATCTGAAGAATACAGTCGACGATAGACTCGATCAGGAGGACTGGGATGAGGTGAAGAAACTCCTCCGTAAGACTCCTGGGGGAACCCGGATATTCGAGCGAAATGACGAATTCCGGTTCTTCGTTAATCCCTCTGCAGTGACGCTCGAACTAGCTGTGGACTCAGAGTGGTACCGATGCACTGGCTGCAACAAATACACGATGACATCGTTCGAGAGGAACTGTCCACGAGAAGGATGTCATGGGGATCTCGAGACCGTAGATGGGTCGGATCTTCGGCTTGAAACACGGAAGAGTTTCCTCCGTGACCCACCGCGTAACGTTGCGCATGGTGAAAATGAGCCGTTCACGCTTCGCTCTGAGGAGCATACGGCCCAACTCAATAAGAAAGACAGTTCAGACGCGTTCTCGAAAACGGAACGGTATGAACTGCTCTTCCAAGATATTCTCCTTGGTGAGAACGAGGTAGAGCAGCCCGTTGACGTGTTGTCGTGCACCACTACGATGGAGGTTGGTATCGACATCGGGAGTCTTACTGGAGTGGCGATGCGAACGGTTCCACCACAACCGGAGAATTACGAACAGCGTGCCGGGCGTGCAGGACGCCGAGGCGCGGGTCTCTCAACCATCATCACCTTCGCTGACAATTCGCCTCATGAGTCGCACTACTTCAACCATCCAGAGAAGATGGTCGGGGCAGAAGGGACGGACCCAACAATCTATGCTGGCAACGAGAAAATCGCACAACGACATATCAATGCATCGCTGATTGCGGAGTTCTTCGAACCTGAGGATCTCGGCGGGGAATCAGGCGTATTCGAATCACTCGGGACTTGCAGCGAATTCTTTGAGGAAGATGGAGACCAATCTTTCGAGAGATTCCGAGAGTGGTTGAACGAGAATGTCATCGGAATTGACTCTGGGATCACCGACCAATTGGGAGCGCTACTCCCGGACGAACTTGGAGAGGGCCGCAGTGGGGATTGGCGACAACCATTTATTGAAGAGACTGCTCGGGAGTTCGAGCAAGATCTTTCTGAACTGGCATCGGTGACCGATTGGGAGAGCGAGGAAAACGAGGACCGAAAACTGCTTGAAACTCTTCTCGATCAGGCACTTCTCCCGAACTTCTCGTTCCCAATCGATGTCTGCGACTTCGTTGTCCAGCAGTACGATCGGTCGAAGGGGGAAGTGAACACGGTGTATGATACGTCTCGTGACACGAAGGTTGCATTGTCAACATATGTGCCGGGGCGTGACATCGTGATGGACAAGAAGACGTTCACGTCGTATGGTGTCTTCTACAAGTTTGCTCCGAACCCCGTGAATAGGGCTGTCCAAGAGAACTGGGATTCGTTGGAATGGCTTAACATCTGCCCGGAATGCAACACCGTCTATGACTCTTCGAACGGCAATATGCAGGGTGAAGAATGCGATGTTTGTGGCACGGGCTTGAATTCCGTCCATAAATACACGCCACCTGCATTCGCACCTGAGGTTGACCCGGACTACGGCATCAATGATGAGTCTACATGGGAGGAAGAGCGTATCTACCCAACACCACCAAAGTATCCACTTACATCAACGTCCTCTGTCCATGAAGATAGTGATGCGGATGAGGGAGTGATTCGAACGAAGGAGACTGGTATCGGTGAGTTACAGAATCTCTCCGACGAGGAATTGCTAGTTGCGAACCTCGGGCCTGACGAGGCAGGCTTCGAGGTCTGCAGGCTCTGTGGCGCTGTCGATAGCGATGGGAACCTGTCAGGTGCTCATAATCGTCCGTACCCCAAGAATCAACGAGCGGAGTGGGCGATGGATGACGACGATGATATCCAAGAATGGACTCCAAAATGTCACGGGGAGCCGATCCAGACCTCGTTTTCTCATGATTTCCGCAGTGACCTGACGGTATTCCGGATTCCAATCCGGGAGCCAATGAACTGGGCACCAGCAGCACCCTGGTTTGAAAGCGCGGCACAATCACTATCTGAAGGGTTAGTGTTAGCCGCCTCGCGAACGCTGGGGATCGATGCGGATGAACTCGAAGGCGGCTTCCGGACCCGCGATGCAACCGAGGATGACACGGAGGGATATCTAGAAGTGTATCTGTTCGATACTACCCCTGGTGGAGCTGGGTTCGCAGCCCGCGTCTGGGAAGAGTTTGACGCGACGCTCGATACTGCGAAGGAAATTTTCGCTGACTGTGATTGCGACTCGTCGTGCCACGCCTGCCTGAACGTCTACCAGAATCGCCACTTGCATGACTCCTTGAATCGGCATCTTGGTCACGATCTCCTTACGTACGCGCAATCGGGAGATGCACCGACCTTGACTGCCAACCGCAGAGAATGGTTGGCAACCCAGATTCGTGACACGCTCGAACTACTCGACGAAAAGAATGAGGTCGTCCAGAACCCAGACGGAGCGTGGTCTGCGCGCAGTCCTGCGAATGAAGTCACCTTTGACATCCGATCGTGTCTCCGAACCGACCGATCAGGGGACGGGGCAGCAATCGACCATGACTTCTCAAGTTATGAGTTGACGAGTGAACTCCCTCGGATCACGTTCCTCCTCAATCATCAACTGTAACCGACCTCAACGTTCCTCAATTCTTGATTTCCACCTCGTCGGGGTAGGTTCCAATCGCTGGCGGTAGTGGTGCGTGACTGGTAGCAGAGATTCCAACAATGCTCACCGGCTTTCGCCGTCCCTCGTGAGTGAATTATGGAGTCACTCACTATCGCTCGATTTGAGTGCCTCTCGTACGAGGGCGGCAACTTCGTCACGTTGTGATTCGAGTGCTGCAGGTCGAAGAGCAATGTGCTCCACATCGAAGAGACCTCCGCTTGAACGCATGGCTGTCGTAGCTTTGTCTGGGTAGAACACACTCACACACCGATTGGCACCCTTCGGGAACAGATCGCCAGCATAACTGAACAAGCGCTGGTAATCCTCCAGATTAATATTTCTCCGAGGCCGAAATTTTGCGTCACCAATCCAGGTAATCCTCCCATCAACAGTAATCACATAGTCAGGACGTCCGGGATTATCAACAAATATGTCAAGATGTTGACTCTTCTCTTCGTGTGCCTTATCATAGTGGAGGGTAACGCTGGGGCCAAAGTCGATTGTCTCGATTGATTTGTCCGAGACTCGTGGGGGTTCATCATAGAACGATGCTATTTCACTGACAAGCACCTGCAGTACCCATACTTCATATACCTTACTGATAGGCTTAACGCCGAGCGTGAGTTGTTCATCGAACGAAATCGACAGCGCGCTATCAGTCTGGAAGGCTTCCCACAAATCGACAATCTCAGCAAGCTCACCGGAGCATGCAGCTTGAGTCGCAGCGAGCACCGACGAGTCTTCGAACTCGGTTCCGATTGCGGTATCAAGTAACTCCGCAGGGAGCCCCTCTTCGAGAAACTGGAGGTGATACTGTCGATGGTTCTCGAAGCGCGTATCAAGCGAGAGTCTGCCAACTCGTACCTCGTTGAGCGCTTCAGCAAGCGCGAGATGGAAGCGGACAACGAGTAGATTCGGGAGTGTTTCCACCGAGAATTCTGTTTGCTCACTAACAAGTTCCTTGTTCCCGGATCCCCACTCGGCGATTGTCTGCTCAACCAACAACCGACCTTGCATCTCGGGACCAGTGGTAGGCTCACGACTCACCTCAATATGTGGGCGGTGCGCAAGAACAGCTTCCGTAAGATCGATGAGAGCCTGACTATACCCCAATACCATCGCCTGCGGTTCGATACTTCTACGTGCGATGATCGGCAATACTGCAGCCGCCGTTGGAACCGACACCATCTCAAGCCAGCCAGCGACATCAGCAAGTAACTGTTCGTACTCTGGTTTCGAGAGTTTTCCCGGCAGAACAATGATATCGCCGGGATACCGTCCAACCCATCCCCATGGCTTGAACTGAGGCGGGTACTCGTCGGTGATCTCCGGCCTCGGCTCTTCGATGCCATACATCTCCCGGCTCTGCTCGAATCTCGATACATTCCTTTGAAGAAACCGACGGAGTTCCTGCCATTCGCTATCGCTCTGACCTAACCTCCTCTGTGTTCTCTCTGTGTAGGTCCGCATCTTAGAGTAATTCTTGGCCATTTAGGAGGCCGTCCATCAGGCTAGCTGTCCGTGTGAATCCTAATGCCGACGCTGTATCGCGAGCATCTGTGAACCGAGTAACGGCATCAGTATCGCTTGCGACTGTTGTAGCACGCCTGAGTTCTGATCCGAAGGCATCCAGTTGTGGGACAATGTATGCTGTCATGGCCGTATCGACCAGAGTCCAATCCGCGGAGTCGGGAAACAATTCACGATATATAATAATGAATTTAATTGCGTCGATTACCAATCCTTGTCCAATATCAACGATATTCTTGTCAGAGAGCACTTGCACAAATCTGAGGATGACATCGATGAAATCTGTTCCGCCGTGAGTAGATAGGGCGCCTGTTGCGGACTTCAGTGCAGACTGAGGAGACAGGATTGCCTCGATAACGGGTAGGACAAACGGGGAATCATTCGGGATTTTTGAGTCCAAGTTGAGATCCGTAAGGACAGCGGTCTCGATGACTTCTCTGGATTGTTTGATATGCCGAGAGAGGTCAACCTGGCTCGATGGAGGTATTGGTTCTTGGGTGTCTTCCGCTGCGAACAGCGATGGTACGTTCACAAAGGCAAACCGTCGTCGAAAGGCGTATCCAAGCGAGAACAATTGTGCCCGATCTTGAGTATTCATCGTGGCAATGATTCTAAATGCCAACGGGACCAACTGGCTACCGTTCTCACCCGCGTACGTGAGTGGATTCCCCATTCGATGCCCGAGGTCAAGGGCTGTGAATACATCGCCGAATGCCTGATCGAGATTCGCACGATTAAGTTCGTCGATGACGAGCCAAGATGGGAGGGCGTCATCTCGAAGCGACTGTTCACATTGCGAAGCGGCAGTAGTGAGTACACCGGGAGTTGGAACAAATGTGTCGCCTGCGGGTTGGTAGCCGCCGACCACATTGTGGTGTGTCCATTCAGCATTCGCAGTGGCGAACGCCAGATGGGGACAGAGTGCGTCGCCGATGCGAGTAGCGGCACGGGTTTTCCCACTACCTGGCGGGCCATAGAGGACGATGTTTTTCCCAGCAAGAAGATGCGCTAACGACTCCCGATAATGTTCAGTTCGGAGTTCACCCGCCGTGATTGTTCGTAATAGTACTGTGCCTGGCTCCCTGGCCGTCTCAAGAGCATTCACGACCTCATCTACAGCCCATTCTCCTTGTGCAATTAGGGTTGGAATCAGTTCATCGAGTGGTAATGTAGTAGTTGCATCTTCGCTGCTTTGTTCAGTCAGGGTAATGGTCCCATCAGATGTAATCGTGACAGGTGTTCCGGTAGTTCGAAACGCGTCGATGATTGTTGCTTCTTGGTTGTTGGTGATTGGATTATTTGAGGAGGGAACGTTAAGTGGGGAGCCAGTGTTTTTAAGTTGATAAATATCGCCCCAGGTGACGCGGACTTGCGATGTAAAGCGGCCATTCCAGGCTGTAGAGTCTATGTTCTGTTGCTGGTCGGTAGTGGCTTCGAAGGGACCGTATTGGGTGTTTTGTTGGTAGTTACAGAGAATGAGTGTGTCGCCGTCTTCAACCGGAGTCTCTCGCATATCTTTCTCACCAAACAGTTGTTTTGCCAGACACTCCTGTTGTGTGTTGGTGTCACATACAAACTGATGGATGGCCATTAGAGTTGATGTTTGTGTAGCCGACATATATCAATTGAGGGTCTGGCAGAAGTTCGGTTGATTAAATTGCTGTCGGAGGCCGAGGTGAATTCGCCGCCCTCGAAGAGGGTGGCGGGTTAAATGATTACGCAGTCTTGTTCCCGCACTGTTTGCGGGTTTACCCGATGAATCCTATCGAGATAACCTCGGTTTGCTGAGCAAGATGACACATATTCTAGGGAAAACTGGCCTCAACGAGGATAATATTCCAGATCACTCCACGTTAGTCAAACAAACGTTTGATAGATTGAGTATGAAGACCAGGCGAGTGTTGCTGCGCCTGTCGGCACAGATCCATGATGCAATTGGTCACGCCGCTATCGATTTAACGTTCTTCGACCGTGGGAATCTTCTCGGTTAGTACTCTTGAACGACTCTCCTTAGTCACGTAAATTGTAAATCCATTTTCGACGGATAAAGTCATCAACTGCTGAACGTCCTTCGCGCGACTGCCAGCTATCACCTTGTGCTTTCTCTTCGCGGACTAGTTCGAATCCAGCGGCTGCATAGATCGTTCCTTCATTGCCCGCTACTCCAGCGTGAGCAGAAATTCGTTGATATCCTTCCAAAAACGCCCAATTGCGAGCTCGAGCGATAAGCCAGGAACCAGCATTTGACGGCCTCTCAGGTCGAGATGCATATCTCGTAATTGAGATCTCTTCGTCTGCATCCACCATTCTGGCAACAGGCCGTCCAAGAACACAGACAGCGATTAGATTAGATTTATATCGTGCTCCAAAGGCAGCTTTCCACCCTGGAATACCTCCTAGTTTGTGATTCACTTCATCTGACTCTAAAAAATCGTTTATTTCAGTTCTGCTTCGCTCTCTTGTTAGTTGAAGGTTTGATACCGAATCAGGGAACAACTTTTGATTATCCATTTTTCTTCAGGGGACAATGTGCGCCCCGCTCATTCGGGCGCGAAAATAGAATCTAACGGAGGCGACTTTGACATACAGATATTCTGAAAATGCCTACTGGTGTGATCTTTTATCAGAATCGTGGATCCCTGCCAGTTCTGGGACACCAGCAACTCAGGAAGTATTACTCCTGGAACCCTATCTGAAGTTTTCCATCCCACCTGCATAATCGACTTCTTCACCATCGGTTAGTGTGTTGAACTTTGCCCTGCGCTCACTCCAATGTCGCTCCTCTTCACGTACTGGCTCGGTTGTTTGGCCTTCTAACGGGTCGTCGTCTTTAGGTCGTGGCTGCGCGCGCAGCGACGCGAGCACGGAGCGGAGGGGGGGCGGTGGGGTCTGGGTCGGCTCGGCACACAACAAAAAAAGCCGTTTTAGCTGGCTACGCTTTCCACCACCGACCACGCTCTGGGACGTGAATAGCACTCCACCCAGTCACCGCTACCGAAACACGACCCTCGTACCAATTTTTCGCGACAGATTCCAACTCCACGGTTTCACCCTCACGAACCATCGTTTTTCGTGAAGCTCGCCACACCGTGAATTTGATTGTCCCCGTATCGTCCTCAAGCAAACCAACTTGTTGGATTTTCGGATGTGTAGACTCCCACAGGGTCTTAACACGTCCTTGGATGCTCACCTCTTTGCGATTCACGTCTTGCACATCTGCAATTGGAATTACCTGCCCCGGTGCCATCCGCAACTCTTCGTACACCCCGACGACCGCGCTCATGAGACTTGTCCCGTCTACGACCCGCTCGGCTAACCGCCGACTGATTGCTGCTCTTGACCACCCATTGAGCTTCTCTTCCAACCGCATCGATTGTTGATTCACTGCCGCCAACTGCTCTTGCACCAACTCCTCACGTGGATCTCGCCTATCCGGGTCACACCACGGGTCTACACTCGCTGCTCGTTTCTGGAATTCACGACGTCGCTTGACGCTCACTCGTTCTGCCGCTGTTCGACATTGTGCTTCCCGATCTGATCCCTGCGACCGATCATACCGTTCACGCGTTCGTTTGATTTCCAGTTCACGGGCTACCAATCGCTCTTCTGCCGCCAACGTCAGTCCACGTCCAACTCCATCCGGATGATTCGTATCGACCTTCCCTTGGATTGTCTGCTCGACCGACGGCCGCAGCTCAGGGTCATTTTCGACGCCCTCAAACCGCTCTTCATCTCCGTGTTCAATTTCCAATTCTTCGACCGAAACTATTTGACCAATCGTGCGTTTAGTACTCATTGGACTACAACTCCGAAGGCGCGTCTCCTACCGCGTCTTTTTCGACACTCGCTCCTACACGAGTCCCATCTCTATACCGTACAACTCATCCGACTCCTGCACGCGCTCGCTTGCGCCTTCGCGAGCGTCCCCTGGGCGCGAAGCGAGCGCGTGCTATCGAAAGGACACAGACGAGAACGCGCGCCGTCCCGGTCGGGCCGAGTGGCCAGCGGAGTTAGTCTTGTCGCCGAGCGATGCGCGGTCGCTTGCCGACCGCGGGCTAGCCGAACGGCACCGCCGTGAGGCAGTGAGGGAAGTTCCGAGCACCGACGGCGCGCAGGAACCGACCGACTAACCCGCTGGCGTTCCGGAAGGGAACGAACGACGGCCCGACCGAAACGGACGGCGAGCGGGCGTACCGTCAACGAATACCCGGTAAACAACTAGTCTGATGTCTGGAGAACAACTCCACTGCTCACTGACCGTACTGCGTCCGAGTCTGAGGCATCGTCCCGAACTGCGGTCGCTCTGTTTCTGGTTCGCCACCGAGGAAGTCGATTTTCGCGCACTCACGGCGGATAGCTTCGGGTGAGAACTCACCCAGGTAATGCCGCCGGAATGTGTCCCAGTCGTCCCAGCCACCGAACGCCATCACGACACTCGGCAGAACACCCTGTTCGAGCAAATGAGTTCCCCACGTCCGTCGAAGGTCATGCGGGCCAACGAACTGCCATCCTTCATCACCGGTCTCTTCCTGGAGGCGGTCGGCTGCACGCCGAATCCAGCGGTAGACGTACTTGTCGGGGACGTCGACTATGGGAGCGTCGTCGTCGCGATCCCACGCATACGTCTCGACGATACTGTACAGGGTGTCGGGAACGGGCGGTTCGCGATAGTGGTCACGCTTGGCGTAGTCCTCCCAGATACGGACGTGCTTTCCAGTGGGCCCGGTGACGAAGTCTTTCGGACAGACCTGGGTGATCTCACTTCGTCGGAGGCCACAGCGTCCACCGAGGAGGAACGCGATTTTTTGCTGGGGGCCGTCGGCTTCGTCGATGAGTTGGTCCATCTCGTCAGCACTGAGCCAGACGCGCATGCCGTCGTCGCGGGTTGGGTAGGAGTCGAGTCGCATGGGTGTCCGTTATTCTAGAATACAGGACAACAGTACTTAAAGGATGGTTCGTGTGGAGTGGATCGAGGGGTGATGTAGGAGTTCGTATGGGTGCGAATGGGGGATTCCCGGACAGTAGTCTAACACCTTCGCTTTCGAAATCTCGCTGTATTGCGCTTCGGTAGATGCAAACAGCGATGTAGTCTGCTGTTTAGAATATGGACCTCATTTGTCAAGAGCACCGTGCTGAATGCAGGGGATGCATTCAGCGTACCCGACGAAATCTATCACTACCAGAGTATTCCTATGACAGGATATTTTACACAATAAGGTTTGGTGGAAGGAGCTCAGCGTTTCCATCCTTCGTAATGTCGTACGAAGAATTCAAACCCCACCCGCCCCATGACTCTGATCATGTCAGATTCCTCTCGAAAGAACGGACATGACAAACAGACAAAAGACGAGAACACATCCGACGACGCCCCCGAATCCTTAAAGTCGAACAGCAAAGATACCGGAGGCGACACCTCGGAGTACGAACCCCTCTTCGACAGCGTTGACGATGTCGACAGCAACCAAGAAACGGTCGACCGCATCGAGCAAGAGAACAAGCCCGCTTCCGACCAGCCGCCCGCTGCGACCGCGCTCAACGAACTCGCACAGGGCGAGAGCCTCACTGAGGTACTCACGGTTGCCCTTCAGGAGTGGCGCGAGATGCAACAGATTAGCCGACAGCGCGACGAAGCAGAATTCGCGTTCCAACGAAGTGTCATCATAATCGGGGCGCTCGCCTTCGGCGTCGTTATCGTCGTTTCCGGCATCCTCAGCTTCACCGGAAACCTCCCAGGCAGTAGCTTTGCGTTTATCCTTGGAACCCTCTTCGGCAGTCTCGCGACCATCCTCCAGTCGTTCCTAGGGAAGCACCAGCCCGACGAGTAGATTGCCACGAGAACGGTTATGTCACTAACGGTGGGAACAGAAGGTAGAACTGAAGTATCCAGACTTCTCGTTCCACTCACAAATAAACGCTACAAGATACGTGCCTCGAGGCTTGACCCCGTGGTTGTTCATATCATCTATCTGTCGCGGAGACAGAGACGGAGGAAATGATTTAGCGGCGCGTCTGCACCTACCGGCCATGGGTAGCCAAGTGGGAGTACCAAGTTGGGAAGAAGAGATAGCTGATGAGAGCGACGAGTCAGAATCACAACTCGGCGATCTGCTTTCCGGTCGGTTAGCAGATGTTGCCATTGACTCCGTTAGGACGGTGGGCGACAAGCGGGAACGAGAGTAAGTGATTACATTGTAGCGCCGGTAGTCGGTCATACGCCGTGGTGTTCTTGGACTCGGTCGCCAATCCAATCAAGGACAGCAAAGAGAACGCCCAGATGGTGATCGGCATCGAGTGGCGATGGCTCAACGGTATCTTCCGCAGTCGGTGGTGGATGGAAGTGTTCTTTCGGTGCATTTGGTTTTGGGTGGCGATCCCATCGGCATTGCCACGTCTCGTCTGCGGATATCTCGAGGTAATGGACTGAGTAGTTCTCACCTTCGAACCACCGAATATCAACGCGAACGTCATCAACCGCCGCTGGATACTGCTCCGAGTCTACTTGGAGTTCGAGTACGCGCGGCGTGATCGAATCTGGACGGAACTCCCAGCCACTGATCAGTGGATGCGTGGCTGCCCGCTGTGCAAGAACGGTGAGTGTTGGAATATCGAGTGGCCCGCTTGGACCTTCAGGTCGCCCTGTCACGGTTAGGCCTGCGCTCGATCATCAGTCGTGGACTCGGCTCGCTGAACCGCCTGTTTGAGGACGATGATATCGCGCCGAATCGTTCGCCACTCGGTGAGGTCATTCCAGCGCTCGTGCAACGAGTCATGATCCTCAATCGCATCGTCAGAAGTTGCCACAGCGTCTGGGTCGGGAACACCGTACTCCGCTTGGAAAGCCTGATCGTCCTCAATGAGGTCATCGATTCGGGCACGAAGATCGTTCGGACTGTGTTCACGAGCCAGTTGTTCCACGCGCTTCCAACGGAAGTACGAGGGGTTACGCTGGTAGGTTGCTGGTCGCGTGTCGCTTCGCTCGGCGATTCCCATCTCCGTCAGTTGCTCGAGTGCTTGCCGCGCACCGTTCTCAGAGCAGTCAGCCCACTCAGCGAATTGCTGTGCCGACGCTGGATCGGATGTCCCGACGAGGACGTCATAGACCCGCTGGAATGTCGTTCGATCGGCCTGCCACTGCTTACGCGATCCGGACGCAGGTATCCTATCCTCAGTCATAACTGTCTTTTAGATGCCCAAGCGCATATATCTTCCTCTGAGAACTCATATGTGCGCTAAATAGTCTATCCGCCAAAAATCGAGAGGAACAGGCCTGTCTGTCACTCAGTGTTGTCTCCGAGGAGGGTCTTTGTCCGCTCCCAGATCGACTTGGGAGGCGGATTAGTTTCTGAGATGGAAGAGGGCGCTGTTTGAGTGGTGGTTGCCGGGGGTGACTGTCCATCGGCGTGTTCTGATTCCAAGAATTCTAGTTCTGCTTCGAGCGTTTCAATGCGATCGTCTTTCGCTTCGAGTTCTGCTTCGAGTTCGATGATACGGTCGGTCAACAGCCGATTCTTCTCGGTGAGATATGCTTGATTCCGAGTGGATTCATCACGGGTGGTTTCGAAACCAGAGGTGACCGGAGCATCGGTAGTCACTGAAGACTCGTCCCCTGTATCTGGGTCGTAGAACTCAGATGTAGTTGCAATCGCTCGTTCGATAGTTTTCTCACCGTACGTCGAGCCGTCTGCGTAGTGGATTTCATCCCACTTCTCACGAAGCAAGCCGGACTGCCGGAACAATTGATCCATCCACGTTGCGTCGCCACCCGTCCAGAACGCAAGTAGACAACACAGTGCCATGTCGGCTTCCGACTGACTGTCGTAACCGGCTGTGTTCCCATTCCAAAGGCGCTCGAACTTTGCACCGTTCGAGGCATTTTTCGCTTTCTGCAGTAATTCGTCGTTCTCGAGATCGACATCAACAGCAACTCCGACATCGTCCCCGTTGTTTATCTCTCTGCTATGGTCGGCATCATCCACCGAGTCGATATCTTGCACGTATTCACGATGGATCGCCACGAGAGCATCTTGACGTCGTGCAACCCGCGTGGGTGTCTCCTCGACATGGTCGCCAGTTACGGTGAAAAAGCGAGCTTTATCATACAGTTCGATGTTTCCTCGTCGATTACGCCCTTCTGGTAGTTCGCCTTTGATAAGCACGTGATAGCCCGTTCCGGACGGCGACACCTCGGTATAGGAATCCAATCGTTCGATGATATCCAGTGCTGTGTCGTCGACGTCACCCGACTCGGGATTGCGGCAGTCATCGAGATCCACGCCGACGATTGGATCATCTTCGGCGAACACGAACCCGATACCATCGGCAGCACCTGTTGTGACGTAGTCGAGTGCCGTCTCGAAGTCGGTCCATGTGTCTGCGTCTGTCGATGATGCAAACACTCCTGTTTCTGGTGTTACCGGTATCTTCGTTGCTTTTCCGTCACGGTGTTTTTTCTTCCAGCACACCCACTGGTCGCGCTGTCGCAAGTCATCCGGAATCACTGTGTCGTCGATTGTCTGTGCAGAATCCATCATGGATTCCTCCGGATCTGAACAACTCGCCCTACTCGACGATCTATATCAATATTCGAATATAACGCTCGGTTCTCAAGCCCGCGGCCTACCCGCTGTCCACTCAATCCTTCTGCGGATGCAGCCCAATCTATACTAGTTGGTTTTGATGGACTGTTCTGCGTGGACAGTCCTCTCGTTGTGCGATTTTGCATGGACACCAACGTTCGCCGATTTCTCTGATTGGACAGCCTGCGTGGACAGGGAGTGGAAATGGTCGTTAGTAACCGCGAAAGATTCGAATACCGGCGAATGGTCCGACCGAAGCAACGGTGAGCAATACGGCCTGATGTAGGCCTTCGACAGTACCTCATGTTTCTGATGTCTCTCATTGGTTGAGGAGTGTTCGCCCCGCTTCTGTCAGGGTAAGACCGGTGTAGAATTGCACACGGTCGCCGTCTACTCGACGTCGCTCGGTATCGAACTCAATCACGGCCCCCAACTTCCGTGTGAACCAGCCTTTGGTCGTCCCGTCGATATCCTGCTGGTCGACCCAGTTGGCGTACGCTTGGAATACCTCGTCTTTCGGTACTCGTGCGTCATCGGCTTGCCTGACGTACATCGCAGTGAATGCTCCGATGGCGTCGCCATTCGGACCGATTTCCAGTGGCTCATCTACATCTGTCTGATCAGCTGTTGAGTAAGTCTCAGACAGGTTGTCAGGGCTGTCGACAGTAGGCCAGAGGTCGGCACTTTCAACGCATTCAGCCAGCGGATACGATTGCCCATGTTGGTAGAGTGTTGGTGTACCACCCTCGGGGAGAATCAGTATGATGTAGCGTTCACGCGAAACCTCTGCGCCGGATAGTTCGATGTTAGGAACGAATGGCCGCTTGATCGGAACCCACTCCGCCTCGAAGCTGTCTTTGGAGTCGTAAACAGAAGTTGTTCCCGGTTCATGCACTGTGTACTGGCCAGTCTCACGGTCGTAACTGTAGTAGGCCGGGATGCTATCTTTCGAGAGTGACTCCTGATCAGGAACGCGAGCGAACTCCGTCTCACCATCCGAGAGCACGCGTTCATCGTCCTCGCGTGTCCAGACTGTTCGGTTCGAGTCGGTTGTTCGTGGCCGAACGGCAGTTACGCCACCACGACTCGTCGCCCCGCCACCGAACATCACAATCTCGTCGCAGTTGTAGAATTGCTCAGTGCCGTCTGCCAACTCTTGCACCGGTGGTGAGCAGATATTCTCGATGCGGGTCGCCCATTGCGTCGCTGAATCACCGGGGCGAACAACGAAGATGGGGATTTGATCTCCTTCGTGAGCACGGGCGAGATTCTTGAGGACTTTCGCAGGGCGCTCCGGTGTCGTCGTCTCGGCTTCGATAGTGAATGCGGTATCGTACTCTGGGTGTGTGGCAGTGCCGTCGGGTTGTTCACTCCCATCCTGCTCGACGATACTGACGCTGAATCCATGCTCGGTGAGTACTCGTTCGGTATCACTAAGTAACGCATCGTGGCCTGTTCCCCCAGCAGAGCGTACAGTGCCCGTCTCTGGACGTACTACTTTCTCACCGCCCTCGGATAGACGGGTTACGACGGCGTCGTCCTGGAGGTCAATATCGACTTCGATCAACCGCGATGTATCGCGTATGTCCGGGAAATTCAGTGGGTCGTAGTCGATGTCGGGTTGCTCGTGATCAGTGTGTTCGAGACGATGGACGAGTTCTTCGTCAACGGCAGGGGCGTCCACCCAGCCATTGGTAGCACGCACACCCTCCCGGAGTTGTACCGCACGAATCGCCTCGGCCATCGTTTCGGCCAAGAGTTTCTCCGGGTTGGCCGCGTCGTTGGAATCGCTGTAGAGGAGGTTCCGGAGTATTTCATCATCGGTCAGCCGCTCAATGCCGTATCGGCTCAAACTCTGTTCGATAATGTCGTCAACTGTGTCCGCCGACCGCAGCGGTGGATATGGCGGGAACGATCGAAGCAAGACTGGTTCGGAGTACTGTCCTCCATCAAGTGGCAGTTTTGTCCAGGCCTGATACTGATCGGTAGAGATGAGGTCTTCAGCATTGTAGCCCCGAAACCGTTTCATCAATAGCTGAGCATCGTCGACGTCGTTCACCGAGAATGCGATGAGGTTGTCGCAGTTGTTCAACATCGCCTTACGCGTATCCTCATCGAGTTGCGAGGGATACTGCGATGCGAGAGTCACGGAGAGGCGCATCGACCGAGCACGGGCGAGCATCGATTCGATATCCAAGTTCTCGCTCGCGATGGTGTCGAACTCGTCACAGAGCACGAAGTACGGGTCTGGCTCATTCTTCTGTTCATAGGATCGGTGCTGGATGGCGCTCCAGAGATTCCGCATCACGCCGAGCGTGACCATTTTCTTGATATCCGTGTTCTCGACTGGTGTGGAGACGATGACGATGCGGTCGTTATTGATGATGTCGCGGAAGTCGATCGTACTCTCGCGATGGGCGATGATCCGCCGGATGACTGCGTTCTCGACCCACGATTTGATTCGCTTGAGCAGTGGGCGAACCGTCTCGTCGTCCATCCGTGCGATTTCGAGACAGAACTCTCGCACGTACGGATCATCGACGTCACGCGCGAATTCTTCGCGTCGCTTGGCGTTCAACAGCGTGAAGTACATATCGATCACCGAGAACGGCTTTTCGGACTGCATCATCGCCCGCCCCATTGATTCGGTGATCGACTCCATGTTCACGCCCCAGTACTCGTCTGTATCGAAGATCGCCTTGAGATTCTCGATGCGATTCTCGATCTCGTTTTCACGTTCCGTCGTGGTGGCGCAGTCGGGGAGTTCGAGGAAGTTCAGCCCGACAGCCTTGTCATGGTTTGCGGCACCGGGTTCGATCCAGACCACGTCATCGAGGCGATGCTCGGGAAGCTTCCGCAGTAGTTCACGAGAGTCACGAGCCTTGGGGTCAACGTAGACGAAGCCGTAGCCAGCGTACGCCCACTGCACCATCATGTTGAGCAGTTCCGTCGTTTTCCCGTAGCCGGTCGTGCCCGTAATCCAGATGTGCCGAAAGAGCGAGTCGAAGCGGAGTGGTGCTTCGCGGAATCCACGATGGGTGTCCTCGTCGTACCCGACCCAGAGCGGCGCACGTGATGACTCGCCACCCGATTCGAACATGTCACGGACGCGTGCTCCCGCGACAGTGCCTTCACTTACTGTTTCCGTGAGAACCGGCTTCCCGTCGACAGAGACGCTATTTTCAGCAGTGATATCGTACGGTTCTCCGAGTCGTGAGTGAGGGGGAGAGTCGGAATCGCGTGTCGATGTCGGGTCAGTACGTGTTTCACTCCGAGATTCCTCCTCGGGATCGGATTGCCCTCCTACCGTCTGTGCGTCGTCGAAGAATCGATCAAACACCATCGTGCCCCTTGTTTCCGTCAGGTTCGTCGTGGCCGGGTCGTCCGTGGTCACCGAATCGGTGTTTCTCACTAGGTGATGTCGAAAACGCCTCAACGTCGGCAGGAACACCGACCCCCGCAGCCCTTCGTGACCAGTCGACAGCTGAATTCTCGATTTCCTCGTTCGGGAAATGCACGAGCCCAGCGAGTTCGTTCACCGTCAGGACGTTCGTCCGCCCCCAGAGTGTGCGTTTGAGTCGGCTTTCCGCAGTGAGAACGCGCATCCCAGCGGCCTCGAGAACGGCAGGAAGGTGAGATTCGACGACGTATCTGGGTTCTAATCCCTGATTGGTGTGATTGTGATCGAAGACACTGACAGCGTCGGCGATGCGTCTGAGCCGGTGTTTCGCCGTCGAACCGTCGGGTGCAATTGTGACGACGCGGATGGTAGTCGCGAACGCTGGAAACCCCAACTGAGCCACGATGTCGTCGGCAGCACGCGTATCTCGTTTCGACTGCACGACTTCGGGCTGAAGATACCCTTTGACCCGTCCTTCACGGCGTGTCTGTGCTAGACGGGTAACGTCGCCATGCCCAAGTCGACCCACGAGTCCGCGTCTCGCCCACGTCTGACTCACTGGCATGAACACGATCTGGAGAATGGCCGTTTCGTCGTCGCCCCCGATGAGTCGTGACAGGAGCGTCCGATACGGGTCATCGTCAAACGTCGGTCGGGATTCGAGATGCTTGAGTGGGAATGCAGCATCCTGCCGGAGTTCGAGATGGCAGGCAGCGATATGTGCTCCGGAAGTGACGTCAAGGAAGTTAGCGCCATCGACTGTTTGCGTCTCACTGTTCGGGTAGTGTGCGTTGACGAGCGCGATTGCATCCTGTTGGTCGGAAGCGCGGAGATAGAACTGGAGTTTTCCATCCGCGAACCAGATCTCGGCGGCATATACCGGCGGACCGCCACGCCGGAACGTTCCGGCAGGCGTGGTGTGGAGTCCACGGAGAAACCGTGGTCCAGCCGCAATCCCATCAGTGTCGATGAATGGCCGAACCCGTATCATGGGTTCGGCGGTTGCGGCGTTGCGAACTCGGTCAACCGTTTCCGATGTGAGTTCGGTGCTGGTCGGTGAAGCTGTGTCAGTGGAGTTGGTGAATACCATGGTCGTGTGGATTGGTGGGTGAACTGCTGTTTGTCAGTGTGCTACTCTCGGCGATGTTCGTCTGTGAGAACGGAGAGAATCCACTCGGGGAGTAAGTCGAGGATGGCATCGCGCGTCCGGGAATCGTGTGGGAGACGCAAGCCAACGAACGCAAAGGCGACGGCGGCCGGTACCGCGGCGAGGATGCCAGTAGCGGTCGGGGCAACAATGCCGGAGAACGGAACACCAGCGGTGAGTGCGAGCAGGCCGGGTAACAACCCGATTCGACCAGCGATAATCCACGGACCGCGGTCGGGGTACCAGATACCGATAGCGAGGTCGTGGCGGATGGCGAGGTCGATGTACCAGGCCACGCCAACAGCGCCAATCGTCCAGACAACTGCGGCGAGCAATCGCACCAGCAGTGTTGAAGGAACGACGCCTATTGCGATGCTGACGAGACCGAGTGCGCCGACACCGGCGGTCACGCCAGCGACGGTGAGTACCAGCCACGGACGATGTTGGCGAGTGCAGTACCCGCGTGGATCGTGACGAATACGTTCGATGGCGTGGACGACATACGCGAGACCGACGAGACTGCCCACGACCCAGGGATGTGCGACGAGCGCGCCGATGATGGAACCAGCAGCCTCGACAACTGTGGTAGTCCAGTGCCATCCGGTGACGATGTCTGCCGTGAGACTTCCGGCGATGCCAGTTACCGTTGCAGCGAGGGTGACAAGGGCCGTGACGCCGAGAAGACCCGCAACGACACGACGAGCGAATAACGAAATTGCGGTCGGGTCAGAGACCCAGTGAGCGAGGTAGTCACTCCAACTCGGTGTGTGATCACGTTCTTGAGCCCGCTTCGTTCGGACATCGGCCTGCCATGCAGCAGTCGGCCGGTTTGCGCACGTCGCACACAGAAGAACCTGATTCTCAACGGTGTAGACGTTCTCGACAAGTTCCCGAAGGACGAACGGCTCTCCATCGGCTAAATCCCCGCCATTGGGGTGATGAACGGTCTCCTGACACGCCTCACAGGTCGCGCTTTCCCGCCCGAGGACCTCATCCAGGATCGTCGGGAAATCGTATTCGCCGGTAAGAGGCGACCGGATGTCGGCGGTCCGGCGTGTTTCCTCGATAGGAACGTACTCGTCAAAGTTCATGGGAATCCGTGTGAACGGATTTGTCTCGATTCCCGGTCGGTCGCGTCCATTGTCTGGATCCGGACCGGCAGGCACGAAATCAGTCATTCGACCGACCTCCGTTCGGTTCTGTGTCCGCTTCCCTATCTGGCTGTGTCTCGTGTGGTACCTCTCGGAATTCTTCGCTCTCGAATATTGCCTCCTCTTCAGGAAGCGCGGTGACGCGAAGCGGATAGGTGCCGCCTTCGTCGATATCGAGAAGGGCAGTGCTGAACCCGAGTCCTTCTTTCCCAACGACGGCGTCGCGGACGAACGCGGCCTGCGCGTCGGTTAGTCCGAGAGCGTCAGCGTGTTCTGGAGTGAGATTTCCCTGCCGATGCAGGATCTTGATCGACGATTGGTTGATGAACGTCTCGGCTCCGTCGGTATCGTAGAAGTCGGCGAGTTCCTGCGTGATGAAGTGCAGTGAGAGGTCGAGATGGCGAGAGTGACGGGTCGTCCGCTTGAGCCATTCGACGCTTCCGGGCGACTCGACGAGGTAGTGCGCTTCGTCGATTGCCACGATCGTGTGACCCGTCGCGGCCTTGAGGCGCTCATAGACGGCGTCGTACAGCGGTTGCATTACGAGACCGGCGAGTGCGTTGTTCGAGGCACCACCGAACTGCTGTAAGTCGAGGTAGATGACGCGACTCCCTGTAAGATCGACCTCGGTCTGCCCATTCAGGAAGTCGAACTGGCCGCCGGTCGTGAACGGTTCCAGATTCAGGCGAAGATCCTCGGCATGACGCTGCCACTTCTCCAATTCACCAGCGGAGTATTCGTCTCCATTGAGAACCGCGAGTGGGTCGGCGGCAACGTCACCCAAGACGGCACGGATATCTCCAATTACGGGACTCTCGTGGTGGTGGGTCGTCGGGTCGGCTGTAATGTTGGTCCGGGCATACGCCTCACGAACACACCGTTCGAGAACCTGTCGCCGGTCGCCGAGTGGCGCACCTACGTACGCGAAAAAGGATTCGAAGAAGTCCATTACGGCGCTGATGCGCTCGGTGAATGGACTGCTGTTCTCGTTCTCCAGGAGTTGACTCGGAGTCGGCCGTATTTCGAGCGGGTTGACCGTTCGCGTCCCACCGATGACGTAGTGTTCGGCATCGAGGCTGCTAGCGAGACTGGCGAAGCCACCGACGGGGTCGATCATGACGAGCGCAGTGTCGCGATCTTTTGCCACTCGCCGAAGCAGGAGTCGCTTGGTGTCGTACGATTTTCCGGACCCGATTTCACCGGCAACCAACACGTTGTACCCGTTTTCACGACAGAATCGATCCAGATAGATCGGGGCACCCGTCGTGGCGTGGTATCCATAGAGGATACCACTCTCTTCAATCGTCGTACTCGCAGCGAATGGAAACAGCGCACCAGCGGCCTGCCCGAGCATCGGTGTCGTCTGTCCCAACTCGTCTTTCGCGACCGGACTCCCGGTGATGAGCGCGTCTTCCTGCCGGTAGGCCGCGGTCTTGGTCGTCATTCGAAGGCGCTGGAGTTCCCCACGGATGCTTGTGGCAACATGATCGACATGGTCCTCGGAGGGTCCACGGATGGTCAGATAGACGCCAACGTCAAGGATGCGCTGGGCATTCTCTTGCAGTTGTGTGTACACCTCCTCGTGGTCACGAATACGCCGCTCCGTAACTGTCGCCTTCGCCGACCCCTGATTCTGCGCCTCGATGTGGTCGACCTTGAGCGACTTGATCGCACTCTCGAACTGCATGAGTGACGTCCGGGGATTCTCTGGATTCGCGTATATCGTCACGTCCACATCCGCACTTGGGTGGGTACAGACACGGTCGAGGAGTCCCGGTGATGCGGATTCCGGGAACCCGGTCACGAACAGAATCTTGACCCACAGATCACCCGTCCGTGCTGTGGTCGATTCGAGACGCACACCCGACGGGGCTACTCGTGTTGCAACCATCGGCCCACGGGGCGTCTTACCCTCTCCGGCAAGGGGTGGCTCCTCGTCGATGGAGTCGACGTCGATGTCTGTATCGGTATCGTCAGCGGTATCAGCGGCTGTATTGGCGGTCGTTGCGACAGTACGCTTCGGAACGAGACTGGTGAGTCTCGATGGTAATTTCATTGGTGGTCACTCCGAATTTCATCGGAAGTCGGAGGTGTGTTCGGTGAACGATACACGGCGTCGTCGTCACTCACGACAACAGGAGTTGTACGGAGATGCGGACCAGCGTCTGGGTACGCAGTTCGATACCCGGACCAGTATTCCTCTACTAACGTGACGAGGTCGGCCGCATCCTCGGAGTGGACGTGGATACCCTCGACGCTCGTCAACTGCTCGGCGAGATGGGTACGACGCTCCTCGAGGAGTGTGCGTTGTCGTGCGTGGATACTCTCGCGGCGGTCATCCTGCAGTAGTACGTCTGCGAATACCGATGCGAGGTGGTCACCGACGAGTGGAAGCGTTGAAAGACGACGAACCCACGCGTTGTCCTCCAGACTTACTGACTGTATTTCGACCGGGACGATCGCGTGATACTGGCGGATGCTCGTACCGCGTTCACGGAACTCCTGTGGTCGGCGTCGTCGGTAGACCTCGACGATTTCTCCAAGCGCTGGTGTCGATCGGACATCGGCGTCAGTTCGGCGAGTGTGATATGCAGCAGTCAAGCGATCCGGGTCGACGCGTCGTGCCGATGAGTGAATCTGCACCGGATAGTCGAGCGCGTTCAGAACGTCTCCGAGTCCGCGGGCCGCTCTGTCCCACTCGTTGTGGTCGGCGAGCGCGAGATTCGCCGGTTCGATACGAATGGCACCGATGAGCGTCTCGTCTCGACGGCGAATCGCATCGGCATCCGGTTCGACTGCGCGAATCTGCGTCAACTCCCGAGTATCGGGCGGTGCGTTGGCATCTGAATCGGTGTTGGAATTGGTGAGAGTCATGATCGAGTCTCGTCGGTAGTAACTGATGAACGACCGGAGAAAGCCAAGCGGTGTCCGGTGATCGGGACAGATGGTCACGTACGCGCCTGCGACGCCAAGGACGACCAGTGAGAGTCCAACGCCAACGAAGAATCGCCCCGTTACGATGACGGCGACTTCGAGTGTCACCATTGCGATGACGAGTGCTGGGACGAGAAACAGGAGATCCGCGTTGGATACGTCTGCGAACGCGAGGAAGCCAGAATCAGACCCGAAGTCATCGAGGATACGCCGTTCTGGGTCGTCGCCTCTCGGACCAAGGCGCGTCATCGCGAGTCACCTCTCCCATCGCGAGCGTCGAAAACTGCATCACGACTGATTTCCGTTTGCTCGGATGTACTCGATTCCCAGTTCTCCCCGGCAACCGGTGCCGCATCGTACAGTGCCCCGTCCCCTTCGCCACGGTAATAGACGCCGGGATGGTCACCATCGGAATCGTAGGCCGCCGCGAATCGGTCGTGTCCCCGGACTATCAGTGAGCGCTCCTGGCCCCGTGATTCGATCGGCTGGAATTCGCCACCCGAGAGGTAGCCGGGTTGATATCGCTGTTCGGCTGGCAGGTCGCTCCGTTGGTTGACGATAATTGGCTCATCAGTATCGGAGGCAGTCGTCGTGTCAGTACCGGTGCCTGGCGTCGAGGATGTACTCGTATCTGGAGTGGCTGGCCGACCACCAGTTGGCGTCCCTATTGGAGCGACGGCACCGGAACTGCCGTCACGACGTTCAGTGTCGAGGACGCCGGATGGTGCAGTAGCCGAGTTAACAGTGGCGTTGGGACGTGTCGTTGGCGTTCCATCGATTAGACCAGACGGGGAACCAGTCCCGGTCCCCATCGTCGTATCGGTCGTCGAACTAACAGCACCCGAAGGTGACCCAACACCCGCCATTGACGCCCTGTTGGAGAGTGACTTTGCTCCTGCCTTTGCTCGCGAGTACATCGCAGCTCCGCCAACCCCCGCCATGATGCCACCTGCCGTCCTCGCTGCTCGTGATCCCAAGAGCATCCAGAGGGTTGCGACCAGTGCTGCCAACTGTGTGACGAACGTGACGGCGGCGAACGCGAGTGTTCCGGCGACTGCGGAGAAGCCACTGACAGCGACTGCACTCTGAACGAATCCCATCGTTCCGCTAGCGATGTATGCCCCGGCACCGAGGACGAGCGCCGCTGGAAGCGGGAAGAACGCCGCCCGGATGAAAATGTCCCATCCCGTTTGTCCGAACTTTCCAATGGTCCCCAGAACGCCACCGATGTCGAACAGCATGAGTGCCGAAAACACCGGCAGGAATACCATGAACGTGAGACACAGGACGTACGCCAGGAGCGTCGTGATGAGCAGGATTGTCACGATAGCCGCTGTGGCAACCCAGAGCAACCCCGCGAGAAGCCCCGTCCCGAGCAGCGTTCCGATGCCGGATTTCGGACCCATAACGAGTTGATCGCCACGTGGGGCAACGGCGAGAATCAGACCATTCGCGAGATGGAGGACGAACGCTCCGACCCACCACGATCCGATGGTGAGCAAGAGATTCCGGACGATGTTCTGTTCGATCTGGAAGCCTTGGGTGGCGAACGTGGTCTCCGGGCGGAATCGGCTGGCGAGCGCAATGCCAACGCCGACGACCCACACCAGAAACCCGAGCGGGAGACCGACCGACGTCCATCCGTGGTATGCACCGGCCAATGGTTGATTCGTCGGTGGTCGGAAGACAACGATCTCGCCACCCCGTTTCGGCACTGGCCGTCGGAGAATCAATTCGAGCGTACTACGGGCAATGTGCTGTGCCGCGTCGAGCGCACCCTTGAGGATGCTCCGCTTGGCGTTCTCGATGACGTTGCAGATACCGCCCTGAACGAAGCCTTTCCCCGAACACGCGGCGTACGACCGTGTGTTCGGCGTCAGAATTGATGGGACACTGGTACCCGGAACAACCGGATTTCGGACTGTCGATGACGTCGTCGTTACTGGTCTGTAGGAACTCTTGAGTGTGGAGATGGGACGATCCGCTCCACTCGTGACGAGAGACGCCCCGGTTGTGCTGGCGGATACCGGTGTTACGAATACGGTCATGAGGAGAATCACAGCGACGACGATGACCGCGTACTGGTGCAGTCGTGTCGTACGTCCGGTGTCGATGGCAATCGTGGGGTGCATGCGGATGACTGGTGAAAGAGTGGTTCGTCGGTCCTCTCTGTACGGGGGTATTTTTCGGTCAGAACCACGGCGTCAGATGTGCGCATTGGGCAGCGTGGAAACCAGCGGCACCGGCGGCTTGTTTGCCCAGGACGATGACGAGGCCGAAGATGGGACCTGCAATCATTGCCATGGTTCCCGACTGGCGATGCTCACTCGACCGTTCCGGGTTCCGGGACATCCCGGCGCGTGCGTGTTTGTACGCACCGTAGAGCAGACCGCCGAGGAACAGCACACCAGCACCGGTCCGGGCCGCCCATTCGAACAAGCTGATGGCGGGCGTTCCACACAAGCCGTTACTGCCGGTTTGAGCGGCTGCTATGCCTGTCATTACGACGAGGACGACTGTCACTGTCACGACCGACGGCAGAATACGACTGTTTACTGTGAGACGACGGTTGACGTACTCAGTGGCTCGTTCAGTCTGAGTCGCTGTCGTAGAGTTGTTCTTTGCCAGTAGCGCTACTTTGCGTGCAAAACCAGTCGAATCGGGGGGCAGTATTCTGCTTTTCATGATTCTACGAATCGTAGTACGAATCGTAGTGCGATATATTCTTTGTATCGTAGTATGATGTTTATTGAGATTCGGTATATGAATCAGACGAGAATCGCCACTCGATATGTAGAATAATATAGCAAGCGTGTGCAGGTAGAAGCGAATGGAATTGACCGCTCTTGACGAAGCGATCCTCGACGAACTCGACAAAGGAGCGCGCACTCAAGGATTTCTCGTCGATGCGACAGAGGAACCGCGATACAAGGTTCACGAGCGGCTAAAACTGCTCACTGCGGTGGGGTACGTGGAGAATATTCACGAGAATACGGCACTCTACGAATTACGGGGCGATCTCCGGGGTGAAGATGATGAATAGTTTTCAGTGAGTAACGTATCTTCGAATCAGCCGATTTTCAGGAATTGTGTGCGGAAATTACGGCTTCTTCATTCTCCTCTAAGTGGAAGTAGAACCACCTCAGGAGTGCCACCGTAATCTATGCGCGTCGGCTAACCGATGACGGAGATAATTCGAAATCATCCCGGACTCGAGTTCCCTTGCGGACCAATCTTGTTATTCGATCTTAATTTCATATATTTCGCGATTTTTCTATCGCTTTGAGTATATACGTGAATAATGATCGTGGATTTTTAGCCCAGCCAAATGCCTTCTTATCTTTCCAGTCTTCAGCCTTTTCAAATGTATATATTATTACTGGAGTACTGACATTCTCCTCTTTCAGCTCGTTTATTAAAGTATATCCAGCAGTGAGATCATCTCCTCGTGTTTGATCAGTAATAATAAAATCAAACCCATCCTCTAAGACTTTCTCGACAGCTTTCTCTGTATTTTCACTAGTTGTAACGCTAATTCCCAACTCTTCAAGAATTTCTCTCTCAATTTCAATATTATCGGGTTTGTCATCAACCCATAAGCCACTAGCATCATCTATATTTTCTTCTTTTAGAAATCTATCTATATTTAGTATGGCAGATGTCATCTCTTCAAGTTCACGTTTTGTTTCTAATATTTTTTGAGCATCTGGCTTTTTTACTGATCTACTCTCCTCTGTTCCTTCGGATGTTTCTTCATCAATTTCAGAATCTGAAGCTTTGGCTGGCTTCAACTCTACTAGCGCACCAGCGGCTGTTAATACCTCAAAATCAATTGAATGACTACCACTCTGAACATGTTTAACTCTCCCAATTAAATCCTTGATATCAGATTGATAATATAATAAAAATATAGTTGCTATCAATGGCCAAATAATCCCCTGGACAAGTGTAAAAATAAGTTTTACCCAATCAAAAACGTTGTTCCCCGTTTGAGTGGCGGCAAAGGTGATCTGGCAGCTTGGTATTAATCTCTTTGTACCCCCTGTTAACAACTCTTTCACTACTCACCACTCATCTCATCCGCTAATAGTTATTTCACCATTTCTATCACAATCGGGAGGAGAAATGCAGATTAATTAATTGAAATATATGTTACCGGACCATTTTGGCACTTCTGATCGTGACTAGTGGACCATCCAGTAAATTCGCACCCAGTCGCGATTTTCACCGAAGATAGGCTTGTGCAGCGGTGTCAAAGCAATTTTCGGGCGATCCTGCGAACGAGCCGTTGAGCGTAATCGATGGCTCGTATCGCTTGTCACTGTAATTGTAGAAAGCGAATCCCCACGAATCAGGGTTGCCAGTCCAGGCTAATCGGCACAATTTCGTTGACGTCTGCCGGATACGTTCTTTTTCTTCCCCGCTCGCGTCGGGCATCATCCACGGATCGCTTTCGAACGCGTCGACGTATGCGTGTTCGCCACGAAACCGAACTTCTACACGCGCGCACCGCTCGCTCCAGGCGGTGCGCGCATGTCTCTTAAGTCGGTCTTGGAGTTCTCAGCAAACGTATTCTGGAATCTCAGCCATACGCCAGAGACGCGCCCAGCGAGATTTCTCTTGGTGAAACGAACAACGCGAGTGCAGTCGGTGCGTATGAGTACACTCGACAGGATGTTCAGGCGAAGCAGAAGACGATGGCGTATCTTGAACAGCGACTGACGCCGCCTGAACTCAAGAAGGTCGCGGAACTGCTCAGCACACGGGAAATGCCAATTGACTATATCTACCCCAGCATCTCGATTGGATCTGATTAGTAGAAACTAAGATAGTGGTGAGTCAGTGACGTTGCGAACACTATTGATAGGTACAGAGGGTGTAATGGTCAGCAAGGAAGCTGCTATACGTAAATATGGCCCTCGATCTGAGTCTGTGGACTTATGTTGAAAAGAGACGAATTTTGTGACGCCCGAAATGCCGCTAGTGCCGCAACAAGACTATCCATGGCATCTCCTCTTTTGTTATCTACAATTTTATTATTTGATATTCCACCAATGTCTAAATCTTGTAGATGTGATAGGGCGTGAACGTTATGCTTCCGACGGTCGCGTGTGGACGCCCTATTTTTGTAACGGGTAGCAAATAGTCCCTCTTCCTTTGCCAAAGTGGCTGCTGGGTATGTTTCAAGAACGGTGGTATTCCCGTTCTTGACCATAGGGGCGATAGACACGTTACGCTGGAGCAATGGTTGAAGTATGTCCTTGACGCCGTAAAACGTCTGTTTGTATATTCGTATACTATGTGGACAGTCTGCCCGATGCATCGCATCCGTATCCCGAAGTTCATTTTTTGAAAAGTTAACACATTGTTGACGGAATCTCTCGGGATTCAGCCCCGACCAAAGTGAACTATTTACAAATTCTTTCCAGGACTTCGCTTGGAACATGACTTCTGCCATCACTTTGGGGACTCCGAATGGAAAATCAATTCCCACGGTTGCATTGTTCAATGAATCAATCCAATCGACAAGCTCTTTGAAAACCGTGTTCCTATCGGTTCCGACGCCAAAGAAATCCGATGCTTGCTCACAGTATGTGATTTGCAAGGTTCCTGGGTATTCCGTTCCAGTTGATATCCAGATATGTTTCCCTGCATCTTTCGCTCCACTAAAATCTATTCCGACCACATCTGGGTTTGAACTAGCCACGTCTGCCAATATGTCCCTCATTGTAAATGAGTTTCTGAATTACTACTACCTTATCTGATGCTTTTCTTAGTCAGATATCTGTGAAGCGACCGGCAAATAGCTTGTCTGCGTTTAACATTCTGCTTTCTATCAAATGGCGACTGGCGAGTGACCGATACGCGCCCTGTTTCCAGCATGCCCACTGAAACCTATATTCGGTGGAGGGTTCTACGAAGCTGAGTTCTGCTATTTGGACAACGAACAGGAAATCGCAGCCCTGCCGCTCACGCGAAGGGCAGACATCCCGATGAGTGGGCACTACTCGGGAGGTGGACCGTCCCGGAACGCTTCTAGTGACACGGTTCGCAACGTGGGCGCGGGATCTCCGGGCCGTGTAGGTGTGAACTCAGGCGGCTCGACGTCATGGATCGCGAACGACCACGTATAGGAACCCCATACGCCACTGTTCGTGATTTCGTCCGGCGTTAACTCAACCACGCCGTCCGTCGGCTCGTCGCCAGTGTGGAACACGTCTGCACCGTGGGCACCGGCACCTTTCCGACAGGTAACGACACCATCGTCAAGGAGGCGTGACAGCGTCTTCGCAACGTGGCGCTTCGACACGTCCGTCTCGTCGGCTAGTTCGCGGGCCGTCGCAGACCGTCGATCACGGAGTGCCTCGATCACGGCGCGCTGGGCGTCGGTTGCCACCCACTGAACGCCAGCCACTTGGTGATCCGCAAACCCTGCCGGGATGGCACTCGTGTGGATGTAGACAATCGCCTGGTTGTCGGGATCGTCAGCATTCCGAGCATACCGACCAGCGGATTGGGCAACGTGATTTTCCCGAACCGACGCAAGAATCTCGTCTGCGATATCAGCATCGGTCCCAACGAATCCACGCCCATGTGCCCGTCGCTCGTCACCGTCCTCAGTCTCGACAGTCTCCGGTTGGGCGTGAAGGTCACACTCTGCCAGCAGATTCAGCACATAGTCGTCACCGGGGTCGATTGACCCATGGATGAGTCCGACGGTGCGGTCACCGAAGTCACCACGGGAGCGCTCCTCGCCGAAATGCATCGTCTCGGGGTCCTCGATCCCTACCTCACGCATCTGCTGTTTGACTCGATACTCGACACTTGAGGCGGTGATACAGGTGTCGAACGCTTCACCATAGTGGTGACCGAGGTGATTCAGCAGAACCCGCGTTGTGTCCGGGTTGAAGTACTCGCCACTGGCAAGTGGTCGAACCGCGTCACCGACCTGGACGACGCGCAACCCGCGCTCGTAGCGCCGCCAGAGCCGACGTTCATCGACATCGAGCACACGCTCTGGAAGGATGTCCTTCGTCGTATTGCGCTGCCACAATGGCAGGCTCGGATGCGCGTCGAACCCAATCACACACCGCGCACCCGAGAGGTCTGGGACGCTTCGAATGGTTCGTACGTGATTATCTTCGTCGACGACGATAGTGACCCACGTCCGCGACCACGAATCTTCATCATGGGCACCGGCATCGAGTCGAGGCGGCGTATGACTGACAGTCCCTACACTGCGCCCGTTCTCGTCGAAGCCGTGAGCCAACGCCGACCAGATCGCCTTCGCTAACGCGGGCACGAGCGTGTGAGCATCTGGATGTTTGAGAAACCACTCGCGGTCAGGTTCGTAATCCAAGACAGCGAGCGTCGCATGCGCCTCCCGGAGTGCGTCCCCGTGGACGTTCCGTCCATACGTTCGTCGTGCGAGTTGGACGAACGCCTCCCACGTCGTAACCGGCGCACCCGCATCCTGAAGGAATGCCGTGACACCCCGTTGAATCCGCTCGTTCGTCAGGTACTCACCACCGACGGCGAAATCCGGTCGCTCGTCGAAGATGACGTTACACGATTGAACGAGTCCGGGGACGTACGCGAATTGGTGGGTAGCGTGAATCACGTCAACCGCTGGTGTGCCGTCATCTGCTCGCGGAATCCCCTCCCACTGGCTGATTGCGGGACAGGGATCTTCACCACGTGAACATGGTAGTTCGACTCCCTGATCGTTGTGTTCAGCGAGATAAGCGTGCGCTGTCGAAAACGGAATCCCGCGGCCATCGCACACGGTGTCGAACCACTCGGAGGCAGGCATCCGGTTCATCGTGATTTCTACAACATCGTTGTCCTCCTCCGATGGATCGTGGATGCCGTGGGCGACCGTGCATTTCTCCTTTCGTCCACGAAGAACGGCATAGGTCACTCCATCAGCCTCGTGGCTATGCTCGGCCGCTGCATCACGGGATTTTCGCGTCGGACTGAAGTGAACGACCGGCTGTTCATCGGTCACGTCGGCGTGGTTCAGCCACGGTTCAGTCGCAACGGTGTAGCTCTTTCCGAGGCCGGTCGGCGCGTCGATGACGACTTCCTCTCGATGCCGGACGGCGTCCAGCAGGTTCTCTCGCAAGCGGTCACGCGCCTCGTCCGTCGTGGGCCACTCGACATCGTTCGACGCAGCAACGCGCTCTCGCTCTCCATCGTCGGCGACGTCGAGTTTCTCAAGTGGAAGCGAACTCACTGGATCGGTTTCATTGTCATCGGCTTCGTACTCTGGAATGTGAGCGCCGCGGGCACGCAACGCCTCGACAGCTTCCCAGAACGCTTCACCACGGGGATACTCCGTGACCGCGGTGATAATCCGTTCTTCGAGCGCGATGACTTGGAGGGCATCCAGTCCATACATTCCCTTCCGATAGACCCAGCCATCGCCAACCTGTGCTAACCGCGTTCCACTCTTCGACTGCTCCCAACTCGGGTCGAGGTCCTTGCTGCCGTCGCTCCGCTCGTGCGTGACGGTCGATCGGAGTCGGATGTCGGCAGGGCCTGTGTGTCGGATGGCGTCGAAAACATCCTGGATCTCGGATGTAATCTCGATGTCTGCGAGGTCAGCTTTCGATATCTCGGGTTCGCGGTCGAATCCGTCCGGGCGACCAGCAGGTGTCTTTGCCCGCGCTGCATCGAGCGCCCCCGGATTGGCAGCGAGGATCTCGTCGACGATGCCGTGGACGTCGTTCGTCTCGGTCGCAGTGCCGGGGATGTGGTCACCCGTGATCGTCGTATACCGTTTTCCAGGGTAGATTTCGAGTTCTGCGTCCGGCCACTCGGGAGACGACAGGTCGATTTTGAGCGCCTTTACTCCCTCTGGCAGGCAGAAGCCACCAAGCGCGTGTGCGCCGGTTCCCGAGGGCGACCATTCACAGAACGTTCCGGCCAATCGCTCCAAGAGATCTGCGGCGGCTGGTGCCACTGCACCAGAGTCCGGGTCGCGGATATCGTCGAAATCGAGGAGGCCAACGTGTGGTTCGTCGGGGACGTCTTCGGTAGGATCGACGTGGGCGTACTTCTCATCGTCGTCCCAGTCATCGCGGTCGGGGTTCGTGAGGTAGTATGCAAGCCCGAGGTCGTCATCATGGTCAAGCCATCTGGTGGCTGCCTCGAACTCGAACCAGGCCCGAGGGTCCTTCGCACCGACAAACGCGTAGCCCGATCCGTGGTTGGAGTACCCCCAGGATGGATTGCGAGGCACCTTTCGTTCGTCGCTGTACTGCCAGAGCAACCAGCGGGAACCGTTCTCGACGAGATCCTCGGGATAGGTTCCGCGCGCGACATCGTACAGACCGATTTCTCGCTCCCGTTCGTCGTGGTCAGAGTCATCGGATTGGGCTGCTATCTCGGCTTCCCTCTCGTCCTCTAGCGTCTCGGAAATCGACCGCACCGTCGGCAAATCCTCGGACGTTCCGTTGCCTTCGGTATCCAGATGTAACTGCCTGAAATGGTAGTCACAGAGCGCTCCAGGGCCAACAGAGTGGACGGCGTTCTGCGGACAGCGGGGCATCGAACAGCCGCGACCCAACGAATTGTCGCGGCTCATACAACCACCCCCAGCTGACCGAAGTGGTCACTGTGGAGGTTTATATACGCAGGATTTAACCAGAATACAGTAAGCCTAGGCCGGGATTTGAACCCGGGCTCTCGTCCTTACCAAGGACGCGCTTTACCGCTAAGCTACCCAGGCGCGGGCATTAATTTCTACACGCCGAACCGGGTTTAGGCGTTTCGATTCGCGTCAGGGGTCGGTGGCCGACGAGGTGGTTTCGTCGCGCCAGTTCGGCCGTCGTCCCGACAGTTTCGTCAGCATGTCCACGGCCTCGTCGAAGAGTATCTCCGTCGAGTCGCGGGTGGCGACCGAGGTGGCGAGTCGCTCCGCGTACCGGCGGATACCCGTCGGGACTTCGCCGCCGGTCGCCGTCGTTCCGGCGACGATTGCGAGTTCGAACACGTCGGTTTCGAGCGCGTGGTCGTCACGGCGCTCGGTCTGGTCCCGTCCGAACGATTTGACGGTTCGAACCGCGGTGTCGGCCGCCTCCGTCCGAGCTAGCAGCGAAAATCCGCGCGAAACCATCACGTCCGCGGCCAAGATGGCGACGTTGCTTTCCGTGTACGGCTGTTCGCCGTCCCACGGCTCGTCGCGTGCAAGCGTCCGTGTGAGTCCCAATCCTTCGTAGATGAGTTGCACTCCGGCGGCGCGGCTTTCGACCTCGGTGGTGCTGGCACCGCTCTCGACTGCTCGCGCGCTCAGTAGCGTCAATACCCCCGGGACGACCGTCGATGACTCCAGTAGTCCGTCGATGTGATCGCGGAGATGCGCTGGCGTGATGTCTCCGATAGCCTCGCGCGCAGCTCCGCGCGCCCGGACGGCCTCTTCCATTGTCGGGTCTTACGACGGAATCGCCAAAGACCTTTGGAAAGCGTCTCCAACGTGATGGTATGATTCGCGTCACGGACGACCCGAAAATTAGAATCGTTACCATCGACCGCCCGGAACGGCGGAACGCGCTCACCCTCGACGGGTTGGATTCCCTCTCCGAGGCGGTCCGGGAAGCGACGCAACCGGTCGTCTACCTCCGTGGCGCGGGCACGGCCTTCTGCGCGGGTGCCGACCTCGACGTGGTGGCCGGATTGGACGACGAATCGGCGACGGAACTCGCTACCAGTGGACAACGCGTGGCGAACGACATCGAAGGCGCAGAAAGCGTCGTCGTCGCCGGTATCGACGGTGCGGCACGCGGCGGCGGCGTCGAACTCGCGTTGGCCTGTGACGTGCGGGTCGCCACCCCCGACGCGACGTTCGCCGAGCCGGGCGTTCGCCTCGGCATCTTCGGCGCGTGGGGCGGCACGACCCGCCTCCCGGAAATCGTGGGGATGGGCGACGCGCTCGACCTCGCGCTCACCGGCCGCGTCGTGACCGCCGAGGACGCACATCGGATGGGCCTCGTCTCCCGCGTCGTAGAGCAACCGCGGAAGGTGGCCGACCGTCTCGCCGCGAACGACCCGGACGCGCTCCGCGTCGTCAAAGGTCGCGTCCGCGACCGGTCTTCCACGGACGTCCAACTCGCCCGCGAAGCCGAGGCGTTCGGCGAGCTCGTCGCGGCGAACGCGGACGACATCGCGGCGCGGCGCGAGTAGCGGAAAAACGGGTCTACAGCGGGTTCGGCGCTGGTGGGACGGCGCGTTTGTGTTCGCTTCGTTCGTACATCTCGCCGATGCGTCGCACGTCGTCCGCCGTCGCGCCCTCGACCTGTCGCGCGGTCGCCGAAACCGACAGCGGTCCGTCAACGTGCAGCGCCAGAATCGCGTCGAGCGTGTCGTAATCGATGCCCAGTTCTTCCTCGTCGGTCTGTCCCGCCCACAGCCCCGCCGTCGCTTCCTTTTCGGCGAGTTCGTCCGGCGCGCCGACGTGCTTGGCGAGTTGGCGCACCTGCTGTTTGTAGAGGTTGCCGATGGGGTGGCAGTCAACAGCGCCGTCGCCGTACTTCGTGAAGTAGCCCACCAGCGCCTCGGTCCGGTTGCCGGTTCCGAGGACGACCGACCCTTCGTGGTTGGCGACGAGGTAGTTCATCACCGCGCGGGTTCGGGCGCGGGCGTTGCCGACCGCCATGTGGTCGCCCTCGGCTTCCGAGTAGGCGTCGAGGAACGAGTCCACGATGGGGTTGATCTCGAACACGTCGTAGGTGATTTCGAGTTCCGACGCGACCCATTCGGCGTCGCTCATGTTGTCCTCCCGACTCACCGCGCCGGGCATGACGAGTCCGTGGAGGTTCTCAGTTCCCAGCGCCTCCGCCGCGAGGTAGGCCGTCAACGTGCTGTCGATGCCGCCCGAGAGCCCGAGGACCGCCGACTCGGTTCCCGCGTCCGCCACCGTCTCGCGGATGAACGATACGATGTGGTCGCGGCGTGCGTCGAGTTCCTCGTCCGACAGTTCGAGGTCTATCATGTACGACCGTAGGAACGCGGCCGACTAAAACCTCTCCTCCGTGTCGTATTTCTGGACGAACGTCCGAAACGCTACGTTGAAGTGAGCGCGGAATGAAGTAGGTAGTACAGAACTTCGCTTTCGTCCGGTTGAACCTATTTTGGGTTCGAGCGCACCGGTGGCGACCAAATCCTTCGGATTTGCGGGTCACGGTGCGCGGGGCGAACGAAGTGAGTGCCGTGCACCGGTGGTCTAGTGGCAGGACATAAGCTTCCCAAGCTTATAGCCCGGGTTCAACTCCCGGTCGGTGCATTCTGCGAGGAACGGACGTGACGAGCGAATGCGCTTACGGGCGTTGTCTCTCCCTTCTACACGTCGTCGATTTCGAATCGCACGCCGTCGTTCGTTCCGTCCGTCACCGAAATCGACCAGCCGTGGGCGTCGATGATTTCACGGACGGTGCCGAGTCTCGTGTCGTCGTCGGTGCCATCGGGGTGAAACACCTGTCCGTGTTCGTCGGTGGAGAGTCCGTGGCCGTCGTCCTCGAAGTAGAAGCCGGGGCGGTCGGGGAGCGCGCCGACGCGGATCGTCGCGCCGGTGTCGGCGTGTTCCACCGTGTTTCGAATCAGGTTCTCGAACGCCCGCTGGAGGTGGCTGTGGCTTCCCACGACGGGTTCGAGTTCGTCCTCGACCTCCAACGTGATGGTGTCGTTCGCGGTGGACACCCACGCGTCCACGACGACGTGTTCGAGGTCCACCGCGGTGGCGTCGATGTCGTCCGCTTCGGCGTCGGTGACCGAACGCGCGTCGTCGATGAGTGCCTCGATTCGGTCGAGCGCGTCCTCGATGCCGTCGAGGTGCTCGGTATCGTTTTCCTTGCGGGCGAACTCGACGTACGCTTGAGCGACGTGTACCGGGGTCCGGAGGTCGTGGGTGACGGTGATTTCGAACTCCGCGAGGCGGTTTCCCTGTCGGGTGAGGTCCGCCTCGCGGCGGTCGCGTTCCAGTTCATCGCCGATCCACTTCCCGATGAACTCGACGAGCGTGATTTCCCACTGGGTGAACTCCTCGATGCGGTTCTGATTGTCGTAAAAGCAGACGGTGCCGTACACGTCGTCGCCGACGACGACCGGCGTTCCGATGTAGCAGCGGGCGCCCATGTCGATGAACCCGGCGCGGGAGGTCATTTCCGGGGCCTCGGCGGCGATGTCGGCGAGGGCGACCGTTTGCCCGGTGTCGATGGTACGCTTACAGTTCGTCTCCGCCACGGGAACGATGTCTCCCGCTTTCGTCTCGTCCGTCGGGTCGTGGACGAATTCGAAGACGTACTCCTCCCCGTCGACGGCGGAGAGAGCACAGCACTCCGTTCCGAGGACGTCGCGGCCGATTTCCAACAGCGCTTCGACTTTCCGCTCGAACGATTGTCCCGTGTCCGTGATGGCGCGGTAGATCTCGGTTAGAACGGGGTCGTCCCGCTTCGAATCCGATTCGAGTCCCGCGTGCTCGGTTCGTTTGTCCCTGCTCATGCTACGTACCTACGGTGTGTGGTTGGCCGCGTGCGAGTGACGCGAGTCGCGTGGACGCCGCGGAAACGCGATGTCGGCGAAAACCCGTATCACGCTCTTTCGCACTTCGTCCGTGATATACGACGGGAGACATGACTGTTTGGTTCTCTGTTCGGCAGTTTACATTCGATCGACATAAAAGCATTCGCTCCGACCCCTATCCATCTTCTTCACTGTCAAAACACTGCTCGAAGGCCTCGTCGGCCCGAATTGAACGTAGTTCCTCCGTCTCGTCGTCCCCGAATTTCATGGGTCGTCGCCACCACGGACCCTTTCCCGAATCGCTCGACAGTTCGGTTACGATTCGGTTCGCCGTCACTCCCGCTTCGGGACTGCTCAACGGAACCGCCGTCTCGTAGAGTTCTGACTCGTCCTCGCTCCCCACCACCAGCACCTCCGCGTCGAACTCCTCGCGCTTCAGGTGGGCGTTGTTCTCGAACGTCGCCCGCGTCTCCGCCGGAAGTTCCGCGAACTCCTCGCCGGAAATCGGGTCGAGCGCCAGCCGAAACTGACCGATGATGTACGTCCCCCACTCCGGTGCAATCCACTCGCGGTTTGGCTCCCCGGCCGTCGAGAGCGTCGCGTAGAAGAAGACGTAATCGCCCGCGGTCAGCGACAGCAGCGGTCGAGCCTTCACGCCGAAGGGGTCGCCGTAGGTGTAGCGTTCACAGCAGGGGTACTCGGCGAACTCCGGGTCGAGGTGAACGGAGAGTTCCTCCGCCCCGCTCGGCAGTTCGACGGTAGTGTCGAGGTCGGCGTACGTCGGGACGGAGCGAGCGGTCGGCTCCGGTTCCGGTATCGGGAGGTACTCGAACCCCCCGTCCGGGAATATCGGACCGCGGACGCCGGGTTGGTTCGTATTAGCGGCGACGTTGATGGCGACGGCGCGAGGCATGGCTCACGGTGGGTGTGCGGTCGGGAAAAGCGTGACTACCACACGCCGAGCGGGCCGATACACTCCCGGCAGAACGTGTACTCGGTACCGTTTTCCGTGCCACAGTGTGGACAGACGCGTCTGTCCGAGTCACTTTCGTTGAACTCCTCGAGGATGCTATCTCGACGGATGTCGTCGGGAACCCGTCCGTCCGGCCCGGATGGAGTGGACGCGAACAGCGGTGAATCGTCCTCACTCCGGAGATACCGGTAGATGAGGAGCTGTAGGCCTACGAACAGGACGACGTACAGGATTATCCACCCCCAGACGTTCATGGGATACCATGACATACGTCGCCATGCTACTTGGTAGCTTCGCACGACAGGATTCAGAAGTGTTTTCGAACTGAATGAACTCTGGCGGTTACGCCGGTCGGAGTTTGAGAATGCGGTCGTCCTGCGGTGCCGGGTTCGACGCGCGCCCGTCTCGGTTGCTCGTCATGACGTACAAATCCCCGTTCGGTCCGGTGAAGGTGGTCCGGAGGCGGCCGTACTCCCCGTCGAGGAGTCGCTCCTGTTCGACCACGTTCCGCCCGTCGATTCGTACCCGGTGAAGGTGCGTATCGACGAGCGACCCGAAGAAGAAGTCGCCCTTCCACTGTGATATCGGACCGTCGTAAAACGTCGCTCCGCCGGGCGCGATGGTCGGCGTGTAGGTCGCAATCGGGTTCGCGTACTCGTCGCTCTTCCCGGTCACGTCGGGCCACCCGTAGTTGCGCCCCGCTTCGAGGATGTTGATTTCGTCGTTCACGTCGGGACCGTGTTCCGTGCTGTAGAGGGTCCCCTCGTCGAACGCCAACCCTTGCGGATTTCGATGACCGTAGGTGAACACTTCGTTGTCGAACGGATTTTCCGGGTGCGGGCGTCCGTCCAACGTCAGCCTGAGGACCTTCCCGGCCAACGAGTCCGCGTCCTGTGCCAGCTGTCTGTCCGACGCGTCTCCGGTGGTGACGAACAGCGCGTCGTCGTGAATCAACAGTCGTCCACCGTCATGGTTGGACGTCGCCGGAATTCCGTCGAGAACGACCGCCTCCCGTTCGAATCCGTCGCTGACGCGGTGGCGGACGACCCGGTTTTGGAGCGTTCCTCCGGACTCGTAGGTCTGGTAGGTGTACGCCAAATTCTCGTTTTTCGGGTGGAACGCGAGGCCGAGCAATCCACCTTCTCCGACGTGCGCGATTCGGTTCGTCACGTCAGCGATTATCTCGTGGTCGTTGTCCCGAATCCGACGAATCCGTCCCGGCCGCTCGGTGAAATAGAGGTCGCCGTTCGACGAGAACGCGGCACCCCACGGCACTTCGAGGTTCATGGCGACCGTCTTCACACGCACCCCCCGTTCCCCGTTCGTGGTCGTCGCTCCCGTGGACCGGCCAGGGGAGTCAATACACCCGGCGAGTCCCGTGATACCGAGTGCCATCGATTGGAGGTACGTGCGGCGTCGCATACCTCACATGACGGATTGACAGGAGAAAAGCGATACGGGTTACTCCGACGAATCGAGGGGCCGCTGGAACTCGTCGAACGGTTCGAAGTCCTCCGGGAGTTCGTAGTCGATGCGCCGCGACTCCTTTTCCGTCGGCGGAACGTCGTCCAACGGAGCGGCCTCGTCCTCCCATCCCGGCTTGATTTTGATGCTCTTTGCGGGGGTGCCGACGGCGATGTGATGGGCGGGAATATCGCTCTGGACGACGGACCGCGCCCCGACGACGGCGTCTTCGCCGACCTTCATACCGGCGCGCACCATCGCGTCGTAGGTCACGCGCGCGTCGTCTTCGATTATCGTGTGGAAGTTCGTCACGTCCGTCTGGTCCACGATGTCGTGGTCGTGGCTGTAGATGTGTACGTTGTCGCTGATAGAACAGCGGTTCCCGATGGTCAATTCCCCGCGGTCGTCGAGGTGCACGTCGTCGTGGATAACCGTGTTGTCGCCGACGGAGATGTTGTGGCCGTAGGTCATCGTGACGCCCTTGAAGATTCGGAGGTTGTCGCCCGCCTCCTCGAAGAGGTGGTTGGCGAGCATCTCGCGGAACCGAAGGGCGAATTCGACGTTATCGGCCATCGGCGTCGCGTCGAACTGCCGCCAGAGCCACTGGAGGTGTTTGGACGTGCGGAACTTCTCCTCGTCCTTCTCGGCGTAGTATTCGCTCTCCAGCGTCGAGTTACAGGGGTCGTAGCTCTGGAGGCGTACGCGTTCGGCGTTCGACACCGGTTCGCCGTTCTGCCACGATTCGTAGGCGTCCCGGTCGCCGTGCAGGTCGATGAGCACCTCCTTTACCACCCTGCACGTGTCTTCGTCACTTGCGAGCCGTTCGTCCACTTCGTCGATGAACCCGCGTACGCCCGCCTCAGCGGACTCCGGGAGCGTGACGTGTCGCTTTGTCATAGGCTTATTTCACTCTCGATTTTCTTATCGCTTAATAACCCATCCGTGGGGAAGGGGGTTTTGGTTGCGGCGGCGAGTGCCCGATTTTCGAATTTTCGATACGAACCGTGATTCGAAGGACGGTATCGAGTTCTTTGTGGTCCATCTCCGTCGCTCGGAACGCGGACCCATTCGTTCTCGTCCCGCCTTCACACCACGACCGACGACCCGTTGACCGCCGCGTTTCGGCTGAACTGGCGGGACGAGCGTCGGTGGACATCGACGTCGAGTCGGTGTAAAAGAGAAACGGTCGGTTCGCCCGCTTACGCCAGGAAGACGTGTCGCGGTCGGTCGGCCAGAACGTCACGACCCCAGCTAACCGTGTTCCTGAAGTCGTCGCTTCGGAAGAAGTCCATCGCGTCGTCCTTCGAGCGCCACTGGCTGGCGATGAACATATCGTTTTCGTCCTCGTAGTTCGACAGCAGTTCGGAGTCGAAGTGGCCGTCCATCTCGGCGAGCACTTCGCCGACGGTCCCGAACTTCTCGACGAAATCCTCGCGGTGTTCGGGCTTGACGGTGTAGAACATCCCCATCGTGCCGAAGCCGCTCTCTTCACCAGCGCGAGCGACGACTCCGGGGAGGTCGGCGAGGAAGCCGCCCGCCGTCTCGGCCGCGCTCTGGGTGTCCCAGATGCTCACGACCGCGGCCCGCTCGTCTCCCTCGTACACCGCCGTTTTGACGTGGGTGTCGTAGTGGTCGAAGTTCTTCCGCAGACCGTCGACTTCCTCGAACAGTTCGTCCGCGTCGGCCTCGGAGTACAGCACGATGGAGTACACGTCCTCGCCGTGGGGCTGTCCGGCGTAGATGTCGAGGTCTTGGAGTTCGCCGCGGATGCCTTCGGCCTCCTTCTCATCCGTTCCGTGTGGGCTGTCCGCTCCGTCGTCACCGTGTCCGTGGCTTTCGCCGTGTTCGGCGTGTCCGTGTTCATGTTCGGTGTCCCCGTGACTGTGCTCGTGTCCGGCGGCCCCGTGTGCGCCACCGTGCGGGTGTGCGTCCTCGGGCGTCGGGATTTCTTCTCCCGCCATGAACGCGGGGAGGTCCTCCGGCGGGAAGCGCCGTCCGAAGGAGAACGACCCGAACTCCGCGAAGCGGGAACTCGCCTCGTCGAAGCGCATCTCGTACAGGATGTCCTTGATGTGCGTCGGGTCGTTGCTGAACAGGTCCACGCCCCACTCGTACTCCTCCATCCCGATGCTTCCGGTGATGATTTGGGTGACCTTTCCGGCGTAGGTCTTCCCGATTTCGCCGTGGCTGGCCATCATCTCTGCGCGCTCGTCGTACGGCGTATCGTACCAGTTCGCCTCCGGCAGGCGGCGTTTGCTCATCGGGTAGAAACAGACGAACTCCGCGTCCGGGATATCGGGATAGAGTTTGCTCGCCACGTAGCGGGCCATGCCGGTGTCCTCGATGTCCTCGGGCGCTTTCACCATCTCGTCGGAGGTGTAGCTCCCGACCTCGGTGACGGAGGTGTAGGAGTCGGTCCGCTCGGTGAAGTCCGCGAACTCGGTCCGCTCGAAGGCCCGTTCCGCCGTATCGAGGGCCGCGACGGTCGGACGGAAGTGGAGTATCAGCAGGTCCGCCTCGTGGCCCATGATGCTGAACACGGCCGAGGAACCGTCCTCCGCGTCGGTGACGCTTTCGCGCGCTTGGAGAAACTCGACGCCATCCGCGAGTGCGGCTTCCCGGGTTCGTTCCGGTGCGTCTCGCCACGCGTCCCAGTCGATGGTTCGGAAGTCGTGAAGCGCATACCATCCTTCGCGGGTCGGTGGTACCTGTTTCGGCATACGTGGAGGTTGGGAGCCACCGGACAAGGAACTTTTGAGTTTGGGCCGTCCACAGTCCCGACCGTTGACAGTACTCCGGTAGCGGTCGCCCCGACCGAAAGCCTTTCAAAATCACGACTTAAATCCCCACCCGATGCGGAAAAGTGGCCCGCCGAAAGGCCTGATATCGTACCTCGTGCTCGAACTTCTAGACGAAAAACCACGGTACGGGTACGAGATACTGAAAGAAATACGCGAGATAAGCGGCGGCCACTGGGAACCGTCCTACGGGTCGGTGTATCCCATTCTCTACAAGTTCGAAGACAAGGGATGGACCGAACGAATCGAGCGTGAGGACGAATCGGACCGGAAATATTTCAAGCTGACCGACGAGGGACGCGACGAACTCCACGAGAAGCGCAAGGAAAGCGGAACGAAAGCCCGCGAGTTCGCCGACGTCATCCTCGGCTTCTATCACGTCTACGTCTCCTTTTCGACCGACGATCGGTTCGAAGTCGAAAGTCCCGAGGGGGAATGGCAGTTCGACGAGACCTTCAGCTCGTGGATCGTCGAGCAGATAATCCGCCACCACGAGCGCGACTTCGGCGACTTCGAGCGCATCCCCGACACGCCCGAGGAGTTCTACGAGCGGATGGGCCTCGAAGACTGACCGGTCGGCGATTCGACGTTCGCCGCTCTCGTTTCTTCCCGTTCGTGTTTTTTGCCGCTCTCGTCACTTCTCGTCACCGACCGCCCTTCAGTCCGCGTGACTGCTGTCCGTCGATTTTTCGCCGCCGTCGATTGTCGGCGGTGTCTCCCCGAAGTACGACTGCAGTGCTCCTTTCACGCCGAAGTAGACGGACGTGACGAGGACGAACCACCCCCCGAACACGAATCCGAGCAGTTCCAGTAGCGACATGTCGTTGGCAAGCGCGACGGGAACGGTAAATCCGACGATTGCCGCGCGGGTGAGAACGATGGAACAGACGAAAACGGCGGACAAGAACCGACGGAAAACGGCGCACAAAAAGAATCTGACTCGTCGATGGATACCGGCTATCCCGAGAGCAGGCGCGGCCCGAACACCATGAGGATGAGGCTGGCGAGCATGACCAGTCCGACCGTCGTCGTTATCATCGTGGTCACCTGCCGCCCTTGTTTCGTCGGGAGGCGCGAGACGATGGCTTCGGCACCCATGCGGAGGATATGCCCGCCGTCGAGCGGGAACGCCGGGATGCAGTTGAAGAAGCCGAGGTTGAGGTTAATCCACCCCGTCCAGAACAGCACGTTCGCCAGCAGGAAGGTGCCGCCGCCGAAGGCCGACAGCGGTCCCTGCACGACGTAGAAGTTGCTGTTCCAGCCGACGAAGCCAGCGAAGTTGTAGCCGACGGGCATCGAGAGGCTCGCGAACGGAAGCAACAGCGTGCCCGCGATACCGAGCAGGAACGTCGTCACCGGTCCGCCGCCACCGCCGCCGCCGAACACGGAGATGAACTGCCCCGACACGAGGTCGTGGAACGTCCCCGCCGGGTAGAGCCGAGTTCCGAAGCTGCTCACCGAGATTCCCGAGACGCCGGGCGAGACGAGGATGCCGACGATGGCCTTCCCGTTGCCATTGTCCTTGAGCGTCACGTCGTAATCGTGTCGAACGTAGGTCCCGCTCTGGTTGACGTAGGCTTCGACGCTCACGGTCTGGCCCGCCTCGTACCCGTCGAGGGTGTCGCTCAACTCACTGCTGTTGCCGATTCGGTTGTCGTTTATCGACGTGATGACGATGGCGTCCCCGGACTGCAAGTCCGTCTGACTGGCGATGGGGCCGTCCGCCTGCACGGTCGAGAGCGCCCCGACCGGACCGCTCACCTGCTGTCCGTTCACGGTCAGGGTGGCGATGTTGTCGTCCGCGAGTTGCCGACGCAGCGTGCGTTCGGTGTACACGGACTGTCCGTTGGCCGCCGTGATGTTTTCTCCCTTCTCCGCACCCGCCGCGAACGGCGAGCCCTGTGCGACGCCGGTGATGAGCAGGCTGCGCTGAATCGTGGTTTTGCGTTCCTCGCCGTCGCGGTTCAGCGTCACCGACACGGACCGACTCTGAATGTCGGCGAGTTTGTCGTTGAGGTCGCCGTTGCTCTCCACGGCCGTCCCGTTGACGGCGACGATTCGGTCGCCGCGCTGGACGTTCGCGGTGTCCGCCGCGGACCCCGGGAACACCCCGCCGACCGCCGCGCCCGAGGCGACGGAAATCGAGGCCATCACCGGGCCGAAGAGGAGCAAAAACGCGAGGATGGTTATCGCGAAGTTGTTCGTCACACCGGCCGCGAACATGCGGCTTTGACTTCCCCGGTCGGCGTCCTTTCTGCTCTCCTCGTCCGGTTCGACGAACGCGCCGACCGGGAGGAACGCGAGGAGCGCGAGCCCCATCGACCGGATTTCGATGTCTTCGACGCGGCAGAAGATGCCGTGTCCGCCCTCGTGGACGACCAATCCGATGAGGAGGCCGAGCAGGATTTCGGGGGCGACCGACAGCGGCAGGAACTCGTTGACGCCCGGGATGACGAGCACGTTCCGCGGTTGGGTGACCGCCGACGGTGCGGGCGGATTTTGCACCACGACGATTGCCTGCACGACGAGCAGGAGGAAGGTCCCGACCATCACGACGAGCGCGATTCCGAGACCGAAGTTCCCCCACGCCCGCCAGAACCGTTTCGGCCGTGCGAGGCGGTCGATGAGTCTCTTTCCTCGTTGCGTGTGAAGGGTCAGCACCGGTCCCTGCATGCCGATATAGGAGGGCAGCATATCGTTCGCCCGTAGTCCAAGCAGGATGAACCAGTAGGCGGCGAGTCCGAGGAGGACCCAGAGGAGCGTATCCATTGGTGAAACGAAGGGGGCCGTCGCTCAAAGGCGTTTGGGAACGAACGTGAAAAAATTTCGGACGGTACTCCGTTATTCCGCGGTCTGCCAGTCTTCTTCGAGTTCCTGCTGCTCTTCGTCCGTACCGCTCCGTTTCTGCTGGAGCTTTCGGGCCGCGGCGAGTCCGGCGGCGGTGCCACCGAGGACGGCCGCGCGGCGGGCGAAGGTGCGGACTTTGCTGCCGCCCTTCGTCTCCTCGACGTCCGTCTCTTCCGCGTCCGCCGTTTCGGTTTCCGTTTCTGGTTCCTCGGCCGTCTCGACCTCGGATTCCTCGACGAGTTCGGTTCGCTTCAATGCTGGCTTCTCTAGATTGAGTTCTATCAGGGCCATGATATCATATCGGTTTCGTCGTTGACGTGATTGGTCGTCAATCCGACTCTACATTGTTTCGTACGACTGGGAGGTACTTTGTTATGTCCTTGTTAGTCGGACGTAATAGGGTACTACCTGCCAATTGACTTAACTCTGTTGGCAGCTAGCGTTCGCGGCGCAGACGCCCTAAGACGAACTCCTCGTCCAGATTCGAGAGAAACGGTCCGAGTTTCGGACCCTGTTCCTCGCCGAAAAAGAGCTGATAGCCCACGCCGAAGAAGTCGCCGATGTCGATGTCGTGGCGCTTTGCGGTCTCGTAGATTTCGCCCTGAATCTCCTCGCCGTCGTGACCCGCTTCGATGAAATCCGCCAGTTCCGACAGCGCGGCGTCGGTCTCGGTATCGAGGTCCACGTTCGGCATCTCGGTTCGCTTCAGGTCGTAGTCGTACTCGTTGCCCGTCCGCTTCGCCCACGCCTCCGCCTGTTCGACGCGTGCGAGGGCGGCCTCGACGGCCCACTCCGGCGCGTCGTCCGGGATGTGGCCTTCGCGCCGCGCGATTTCCTCGCGGAGTTCGCGGTCGTCCGTCATGCCCAAGATGGCGGCGAAGGTGTACGGGATGCGAATCCGCTCTTCCCGCGGGTCCGCCACGACCATCGGGTACACCCGCTCGGCGAGCGCCTGCTCGCGCTCGTCGGCGTCCTCTTCGCCGAAGTAAATCCGCTCGAAGCGGTCGAACTCGTCCACCAGCAGGTCGAGGCGGCCGATGTCGAAGTCGCGCGCCTTGCTTGGGTCCTTGGTGAAGAAGTAACGCAACACCTCGAGTTCGAGCAGTTCCAACACTTCCGAGACGAGCACGATGTTCCCCTCGGAGGAAGAGAACGGCTTCCCGTTGAGCGTGAACCACTCGTATGTCATCGGCACCGGCGGTTCGAAGTCCATCACGTTGCGGGCGATGTCCTCGCCGCTCGGCCACGAGCCTTCAGCGTGGTCCTTGCCGAACGGTTCGAAGTCCACGCCGAGCGTCTTCCACTGGGCTGGCCACTCGAAGCGCCACGGGAGTTTCCCGTCGCGGAGGGTCGCCGTCCCTTCGTGTCCGCAGCCGTCGATGACGTTGTCGCCCGCCTTCAGGTCGGTGCAGACGTACTCGACGGTGCCCGCATCCACGTCGAACGCCGTCACCGTCTCCGTCACCTTGCCACACTCCTCGCAGATGGGGTTGAACGGGATGTACTCCTCGTCCACCTTGTCCTGATACTCCGCGAGCACCTCGCGCGCCGTCTCGGCGTTTTCGAGGAGGTCTCGGGTCACGTCCTCCAACTCGCCGGACGTGTACATCTCGGTGTTCGACATCACGTCGATGGGGACGCCCAAGAGGTCCGCGCTCTGCTGGATGAGGTTCGAGAAGTGCTTCCCGTAGGAGTCACAGCAGTCGAACGGGTCCGGGATGTCGGTGTACGGCTTTCCGAGATTTCGTCCGAGCGCCCCGGCGTTCACGTCGCCCAACTCGACGATGTTGCCGTCCAAGTCGGCGAGCTTTCGTGGGAGCTTTCGGAGCGGGTCGCGGTCGTCGGCGGTGAACACCTGTCGGACCTTGTGGCCCCTGTCGCGGAGCACTTCGGCGACGAAGTAGCCACGCATAATCTCGTTGACGTTTCCCAGGTGGGGAACGCCGGACGGCGAGATACCGCCCTTGATGACGATGGGGTCCTCGGGGTCCCGCGCCTCGATTCGGTCAGCCACCTCGTCGGCCCAGAAGACGTGGTGGTTTTCCTCGTCCACCTCGTCGCGGTCGTCGGTCGGTGCCGTCCCGGCGCTCATTCTTGTACCCAGTAGGTCATCTCGTCTTCCGCTCCCTCGGGGATGATGTCCGTACCGGTGTGGTCCCCGTTGAGGACGGCATCGGCGATTCGCTCCGGTTCGGTTCCGTCGAGGACGATGGTTCGAACGCCGGAGCGCCCGATGAGTTTCGCGGCCAGCAGGTCAACGGGTGCGGAACTGCCCGCGGTCATTTCGAGGTCGGCGATGACGTCCACGAGTTCGCTCGCGGAGAGTTCGTCGTACTTCGTCGCGTCCGCGACCTCGTTCGGGTCGTCGCTGTACACGCCGTTCACGCTCGTCGCGTAGACGAGCAGGTCGGCGTTGGTGTACTCGGCCAGCGCGGCGCTCACGGCGTCCGTCGTCTGTCCGGGCATCACGCCGCCCATGACGGCGATGTCGCCGCGATGCATCGCGGTCCCCGCCTCTTCGTACGTCTCGGCCGGACTCGGCGCGGCTTGCTCGCCGAGCGCCGCGATGAGCAAGCGAGCGTTGAGTCGCGTCACGTCGATTCCGATATCGTCCAGTTCTATCTCGTTCGCGCCGAGGTTCCGCGCGGTTCCGATGTACTCCCGGGCGACGCCGCCGCCCCCGACGACCGCGCCGATAGTACACCCCTCCGTTGCGAGCGATTCGATGACTTCGGCGTGTCCGCGCACTCGTTGGGACTCCAGGTCCGGCGCGAGCACACTACCGCCGATAGAAACGACCACCTTCATTCTATCGCCGTCTTACCCGGACGCGGCCTTAAGCGTTCTCAACTTCCGACCGAAGGCTAAAAGCGACTCGCTCCCGCCTGTACGTTCATGAAGGTAGTGGGTGTCGTCGGCGACGGGGCCGATGCCGTCGCCGACCGACTTGCTGACCGATTCGCGGACCGAGGAAGGGTGGGAACCGTCCGGCACGAATCGCACGACTCGGAGGTTCCCGAGCCATCCGACGCTTCGACCGCCGAGACCGCGTTCGAACTCGATACCGACGGTTGGCGCGCACGCGGGGAAGACAAATCCGTGACCGACGTTCTCGATACGCTCGCACCGACGCACGACTACGCCGCCGTCATCGGGTTTCCGAACGCCGACCTGCCGACCGTCGTTCTCGGCGACGCGGGCCACGTGGGTACGACCCTCGTCCGCGCGGACGGTCCCGCGGAACTCGACGTCGAAGCGGTCGTGGACGAACTCGAAGCGACCGAACCCTACGAGACGCTCGAATCGCTCGTCGCGCGGGTGAAACGCGACCCGAAGGCGGAGCGCTCGGGTGCCATCGCCACGTTCACCGGACGCGTTCGGGCGAAGGACTCGGACGACGACACGCCGACCGAATTCCTCGACTTCGAGATGTACGAGGGCGTCGCGGACGCCAAGTTGGACGCGATTCGCTCCGACCTCGAAGCGCGGGACGGCGTTTTTCGAGTTCTCATGCATCACCGAACCGGTCGCATCGACTACGGCGAGGACATCGTGTTCGTCGTCGTGCTGGCTGGACACCGCGAGGAGGCGTTTCGCACCGTCGAGGACGGCATCGATCGGTTGAAAGACGAGGTGCCGATTTTCAAAAAGGAGGTGACGCTTGACGAGCAGTTCTGGGTTCACGAACGATAACGACGGAAAATTGTCCCTATTCTGTCCACTTTCCTCCCTTTCGGGTAGCAAGCTATTTTCTCAGAAATAAAATTCGAGAAGTGATTTTAAACTTTTAGAAGAGATTAGAGGCGGTCGTAAAACGTCGTTTTTACTCGTATTCACGCTACTTTGCGTTCAATTCTCCTAAAGATTCCCGAAACTACCCTAAGCTTCCTCCCTTTATAACATATCCCCGCTCCATGGTGAAACCGGAGTCAGCACATGAGCGCTACCACCCAAGCCGCCACCGAAAGCCCTGAACCGGAATCCAAGGAAGCCCGCCTCAAGCAGTACCTTTGCGAGAAAGCGAGCGATGGCGAGCTCTACTTCAAGAGCAAGTTCATCGCGGACGAAGTCGGCCTCTCCTCCAAGGAGATCGGCGCGCTGATGGTCAAACTGACCGACTGTGCCGAACTCGAAGTCGAGAAGTGGTCGTACACGAGCGCGACCACGTGGCGCATCGCTCCCGCGTAACTTCGGCTCACCGCTCCCCGCGTGCGTCCCGCAATCCCTGACCGCCCTCCGAATCCCACGCCCGCAACCCCCAACCAGAATCCACCCCGAATTCCACCACAGCCACACCCTCCACCCCGAGAACATCCGTCGCAACGACGCTCCATCGCCCCACATCGCAACCCGCTCAAAAGCCCCGCACCCCGAAACGCTCCGCACCCGCCGAATCGCGTTCCCGAACTCGCAACCCCTCCTGAACCGACCGCCCCTCAGTTCACGACCTGAAACGGTTCCCGTCCGCTGTCCCGAGTCTGCCACGCACGCCCTCCCTCTTACTCGTCCCCTTCCGCCGCTCTCCTCCGTTCCCCGCATTCTCTCCCGCTCCGTTCCCCGCATTCTCTCCCGCTCCGTTCCACCCTCGTCATCTCCCTCTTTCGCCTCCCGATGATCCACCTCCTGATCCTGACGCCTCCCGCTTTTCCGCCTTCGACGCTTTTGTAGTCGCCCGCTGTTTTCGTTCGACCAGTGTCACTCCTCTCTGCGTTGACGTCCGCGATTTTGCCCGTTCTCGCCGTCGCCGCCGTCGGATTTCTCCTCGGTACCGTGCGCGACATCGAGGTGAGCGCCCTCGGAACGGTCACGATTTACGTTTTGACGCCCGCGCTGGTGTTCCACAGCCTCACGACCTCCTCGCTCGGCGGGGAAACGGTGCTCACGCTCGCCGCGGGTGTGCTGGTCTTCACGGTCGGCATGGCCGTCGTCGCGGAACTGGTCGGTCGTGCGCTCGGCGAGACGGAACCCGTCCTCGGCGCGCTCGTCCTGTCGAGCACGTTTCCCAACGCGGGCAACTACGGGATTCCGCTCTCGCAGTTCGCCTTCGACGGCGTCGGACGGAGTACCGCGATTCTCTACATCGCCGCCCAGTCGGTCTTGACCTACACCCTCGGCGTCTACATCGCTTCGCGCGGCGACGAAACCTCGAACCTCGCCGCCGTTCGGGAGGTGTTCAAACTCCCGCTCGTCTACGCCGTCCTCGCGGCCGGAGTCGTCCGGTTCCTCGGCGTCGTCCCGCCCGCCGACTCGGCGATGATGAGCACGCTGAAACTGACCGGCGACGCCGCGATTCCCATCATGTTGCTCATGCTCGGGATTCAACTGGCGAACACCGACTCGGGGGCGGCCGTGGCACGCGTCGGCGTTTCGAACGTCTTGAAGCTCGTCGTGGCCCCGGTTCTCGCCGTCGGCGTGGTCTTCCTGCTCGGGTTTTCGGACGTCACCGTCGCACGCGTGTTCGTCCTCGAATGTGCGATGCCCGCCGCCGTAACGCCGCTCATCCTCTGTATCGAATACGACCGCGGGTCGAGCGGAGGTCTCTCCGGCCCGGAGTACGTGAGCACCGCCATCTTCGTGAGCACGCTCGCGAGCGTTCCGGTCCTGACGCTCCTCATCGCCGTCCTGCAGTCCGGCGCCGTCGTCTAGGGGTTTATACCCATTCGTTCCGTAGTAGGACCGAATGGCTTCAACGGAGCCGCTCGATTCAGGCCCCTCGCTAGAACGGTTACGCTCGGTGTTTCGGGTGTACGACGTTCGAACTGATGGCGAGCAGTTGGTTTATTACGGGGAACCGCTCGTCACCCAAGAGCGACTGATGCAGACCGTCTGGCCGCTCTTTCGCGAACAGGGGTACGAGGTCTCGCTTTCGACGCGGATGGGGGAGTACGTCCTCGTCGCCGAACCCGTACACCTCGGCCCGAACGGGGTTCCGTGGAAGAACGTCGTCCTGTTTCTCGCCACCGTTCTCTCGACGCTGTGGGCGGGGACACTGTGGTACCACGTCAATCCCGTCTCGAACCCGGTCGGGGCCGTGATGACCGCGTGGCCGTTCACGTTCGCCGTCATGGGCGTGCTCGGGACTCACGAACTGGGTCACTACGTCATGAGTCGCTACCACGGCGTGGAGGCGAGCCTTCCGTATTTCATCCCCGTTCCGCTTTCTATCATCGGAACGATGGGTGCCGTCATCCGGATGAAGGGCCAGATGCCCAACCGAAAGGCGCTCTTCGATATCGGCATCGCTGGCCCCATCGCGGGCCTCGTTGCGACCGTCGTCGTCACCGCGGTCGGTTTGACGCTCGACCCCGTGACCGTCCCGCAGTCGGTCATCAACAGCGCGAACACCATGGAAGTGCAGTTCGGCTACCCGCCCCTGCTCAAGGGCATCGCCGCCGTGATGGGGCAACCGCTCACCTTCGCCGACCCGTCGCGGTCGGTCAATCCGGTCGTCATCGGCGGGTGGGTCGGCATGTTCGTCACCTTCCTCAACCTCATCCCGGTCGGCCAACTCGACGGTGGCCACATCGTTCGCGCGATGATCGGCGAGCGCCAGGAAAGTATCGCGGCCCTCGTCCCCGCGATGCTGTTCGGCCTCGCCGCCTACGTCTTCTACGTCCTCGACGTGAGCAACGCGACCGTGCTGTGGGTTATCTGGGGCTTCTTGTCGATGTTCTTCGCGTACGTCGGCCCGGCGAATCCCGTCAACGAGGACGGCCTCGATGCGAAACGGATGGCGATCGGAATCCTGACCTTCATCGTCGGCGTCCTCTGTTTCACCCCGGTTCCCATCGAGATAATCGGCCCGTAGACCGAATATCAGATAATCATCCCGGGGACCGAATCATTCACTCCCGTGCGTGTAGCCCCGGTCGGGAAGCGCCTCGTCGTCCAGTTGAATCCCGTCCTCCGTCACCGACCCGACGACGGAGATCGGCGTCGGCGATGCCTCCCGCGCGTCCTCTACAGTCGCCTTCGGGACGGTGAACACCAGTTCGAAATCCTCGCCGAAAAAGAGGCTCAGGTCGCGCTCGTCGTCGGCGTCAGTTGCGACTTCCCGGACGCTCTCCGCGACGGGAATCGATTCGCCGTCGAGTTCGAACCCGCACTCGCTCGCCTCCGCGAGTTGGTGAACCGAGCGAGCGAGACCGTCGCTCGAATCCATCATCGCGGTTGCGAACGGCGCGAGCGCTCGTCCGGCGGCCACCCGCGGTTCGAACCGGAACAGTTCGTTCGCCTGCTCGATTTCCCCCGCTTCGAACAGTCGGAGCGCCGCCGCGCTCCGTCCGAGCGTGCCGGTTACGCACAGCGCGTCTCCCGGTTCCGCGCCCGAGCGTAACACCGGGTCGTCGGTTTCCCCGAGCACCGTCGTCGACGCCGTGAACTCCTCGAAGGTGTCCAGGTCGCCGCCGACGTACCGCGCGCCGACCGACTCGCACACGTCGCTCGCACCCGCGACGAACGATTCGAGATCGTCGGGGTCGAACTCCGGGGCGGCGTAAACGGCGACGCCCGCGACTGCGTTCGCGCCCATCGCGGCGACGTCGGAGAGCGAGGCACCGACCGACCGCCAGCCAGCGGTGTACCGCGTCGTTCCCTCCGGGAAATCCGTCGTCTCGTGGAGCATGTCCGTCGTCAGCACGTGTCCATCGATGACTGCCGCGTCGTCACCCGCGTCGGAGAGGGTTCCTTCGAGCAGACGGAGCGCGGCCCGTTCGTCCATACCCGACGTTCTCTCACGGTGGGGAAAAAGACGAACGGTCTTCGTTGGCTTCAAGCCATCCGCGCGTTATTGGAAAGTTGATGCGTCTCGACCTGGGTGACGTGCAGACGATTCTCGTCGGCTTCGTAGCCGCGCTTGCCGTCCTGCTCGTCATCTTCTTCCTCGCCGGTATCGACGAGGTGATGACCACGCTCTCGATGGCCGACGGTCGCGTTATCGTGCTCGTCGCCGTCGTCGCCCTCGGATGGCTCTTCGCGTGGTCGATGTCGCTTCGGACCGTTCTCGGCGTCCTCGGCATTCGTATCACCGTCCTCCGCGCGTTTTTCCTCTACGCGGGGGCGACGTTCGCCAACAACGTCACCCCGTTCGGACAGGCGGGCGGCGAACCGTTCGCCGCGCTCCTCATCTCGCGGACGACGAACGCCGACTACGAGTCGAGTCTCGGTGCCATCGCCAGCGTGGACTCCATCAACTTCGTCCCGTCCATCTCGTTCGCGCTGGTCGGCGTGGCCTACTACGCGACGGTGCTCACGCTCGGCGATACGGCGGTGATTATCGCGCTGTCCATCGTCGCGCTCGCCGTCGCGGTTCCGACGGTCGCGGTCGTCGGGTGGCGAAAGCGGGATACCGTCGAGCTGACCGTCGCGACGGGCGTCGTTCGGGTCGTCGGCTTTTTCGCTCGATTCGTGCCGCCGGTTTCCCCGACGACGAAACCCGCGGTGGTCCACCGACTCCGCGGGTTCTTCGACGCCATCGAACGCGTCGCCGGAGACCGACGCAAACTCGCGCTCTCGGTCTTCTTCTCCGCGCTCGGATGGCTCCTGTCCTCGGTCTCGCTGTGGTTGTCGTTCTACGCGCTCGGCTACACCGTCCCGTTCGCCGCCGTATTGTTCGTCGTCCCCATCGGGAGCATCGCGGGTGTCGCGCCGCTTCCGGGCGGCCTCGGCGCGCTCGACGCCGCGCTAGTCCTCTTACTCGTTCCCATTGCTGGCGTTTCGGGGGCGACCGCCGGAGCGGCGGCCATCATCCACCGCGGCGCGACCTACCTGCTCCCCATCCTCATCGGCGGCTCTACCACCGCGATGCTGGAAGCCGACAACGCGAGTACCGGCAGCGTCAGGAGCGATTGACGGGGAGACGCTCGCTCCCGGTTGAACTCCGTAACGATGGCTTTAAACGCCGCCGCACGGAAATCAGTCGTATGACGACGCTCTACGACGTTCCGGCGGATGCGCTTATCGACGCGCTCGCCGACGAACTCGAGGATCGATTCGACCGACCAGATTGGGCCGAATTCACCAAAACCGGTTCCCAGCGCGAACTTCCCCCCGAACAGGAGAACTTCTGGCACATCCGTGCGGGGAGCCTCCTCCGTAAGGTCGCCATGAACGGCCCGATCGGCGTCGAGCGCCTCTCGACCGAATACGGCGGCAGCAAGGGCGGTTCGAACCGCTACGCCGTCGCACCGAACCACCGCTCGGACGGCAGCAAGAAGGTCATCCGCACCATCCTCCAGCAGCTCGAAGAGGAAGACCTCATCCAGTCCAACGAGCACCGCGGCCGCGAAATCACAGCGGACGGCCGAAGCCTCCTCGACGACACGGCTGGCGAAGTCCTCTCGGACCTCGACCGACCGGAACTCGAACGCTACGCATAAACTGAGTACCGTCTTTTTCGGTTGCCGTTTCTCACCGGACAGCCGCTCGTTTCCGACGAGTCGTGCGTCCGCTCTCGGTTCCCCGCGGGACGGACGCCTCCGTAATTGTTTTTGGTCGTGCGGGGTAAACAACCGACAAGGCATGAGTGGAAGCCCCGACGATGACCGACTCGAAGAGCTTCGAAAACAGAAGATGGAGGAGCTGCAGGACCAAAAACAGCAGGAGGAAGCCCAGCAACAGGCTCAACAGCAGGCCGACGCACAGAAACAGGCGCTTCTCCGCCAGTACCTCACCGACGGCGCGCGAAAGCGACTGAACTCGGTTCGGATGAGCAAACCGCAGTTCGCGGACCAAGTCGAACAACAGATACTCGCCATCGCACAGAGCGGCCGTATCAACGGCAAAATCGACGACCAGAAGATGAAGGAGTTGCTCCGAGAGCTGAAGCCCGACAAGAAGAGCTTCAACATCAAGCGCCGCTGAGATGGACCTCGGACTCCTCTACAGCGGCGGCAAGGATTCGACGCTCGCAGCCCTCTTGCTCGCCGACTTCTACGACGTCACCCTCGTCACCGCCCACTTCGGCGTCACTGATGACTGGAAGAACGCCCGTGACACCGCCGATGCGACCGGGTTCGACTTCGAAGCGGTCGAACTCGACCGCGACGCCGCGGTGACGGCGGTCGAACGGATGGTCGAGGACGGCTATCCGCGGAACGGCATTCAATACGTACACCTCCACGCGCTGGAAACCGTCGCCGCCATGGGCTTCGACGCGATAGCGGACGGTACCCGCCGCGACGACCGGGTGCCGACCGTCTCGCGCGCACAAGCCCAAAGCCTCGAAGACCGCCACGACACCGACTACATCGTTCCACTCTCCGGGTTCGGTCGCGGGGCGGTCGACCGCCTCGTCACGGCGACGCTCGACGTGGAATCCGGGCCGAGCGACGAGATTCGAAAGGCCGACTACGAGGCCGAACTCCGGACGCTCCTGGCGCGCGAACACGGCGCGGAAACCATCGACGAGGTGTTCCCTGCCCACGAACAGACGTACGTTACGGGATTTACCGAACGGCGTTAACTCCGATTTCTGACTATATTTTGTCGATACGCCGCCCGAACGTCGTTCCTGTGTTTCGGTACGCGTTCTCAACGAGTTCGTGAACGCGCGGTAACATCCGACGAACTATACCCTCGGATTGTGTATGGATTGGCGATGCGTGCCTTTCGAGTCGCCTATGACGGCCGCCCGTTCTACGGATTTCAGCGCCAGCCGGACGTTCCGACGGTCGAGGATTCGCTGTTCGAGTCGCTTCGTGCCCTCGGCGTCGCGGACAGGGTGCCGGACGGCTACGCCGCCGCCGGACGGACGGATTCGGGGGTGTCCGCCCTCGCACAGACGGTCGCGTTCGAGTGTCCCGAGTGGCTCACGCCGTCGGCGTTCAACAGCGAACTTCCGGCCGAGATTCGCGTCTGGGCCAGCGCCGACGTCGTTCCCGCGTTCCACGCAACTCACGACGCCTACTACCGGGAGTACGTCTATCACTGCTATGAACCTCGTGCGAACCTCGGATTGGCGAAGGAGGCGTCCGACCGCCTCTCGGGAGAACACGACTTTCACAACCTGACGTCGGACACCGAGGGGACGGTCCGCGACCTCGACATCGACGTGGTGCAGGATGGCGATTATCTCGTCTTCACGCTCCGGGCGGGCGGTTTTGCCAGAAATCTCGTTCGACGGGTCGTCTCCTTGATTCACTCGATTGCGACCGGCGACGCCGAGATGGCGAAAACAGAGACCGTCCTCGCATCGGAACCGCTCGACGGGAGAGCGGGCGTCCCGTGTGCGTCGGCACACCCCCTCTATCTCGCCGACGTGGGGTACGACTGCGAGTTCTCGGTCGACGGCGCGGCGGTAAAAAGCGTCCGCGACGTGTTCGGCGACCTCCGAGTCGAGCGGCGGACGCGGAGTCGTGTAACGCGGGATATCTGTCGCGGCGTGGAATAATTTTATACTTCCTTTCGTCTTTTCTGTGTCTATGGTTAACGATGAGCTGCTGTGGGAGGTAACGACGGATATCGTGCTCGGGATAGTGGCCGTCCTTCTCGGACAGGCACTCGGCGGCATCGCGGCGAGTGTGTTCGGATTCCTCGGTATCCTTCTCTACGCGCTGTTCGCCCTCGGTTCGCTCATCGTCGGCGTCTTTCTCGTCGTTCGCGGATTCGGAAAGCTCGTCGAGGAAACCGTCCGCCGCGAAGTCAGGTACCGCGCTTAGTTCCAGCCCTCCGGCCAGATGCCCGCCGCCCGCATCCCCTCCTCGTACTCCTGTTCTCTGAGGTTCGCCACGATGTCCTCGGGTGTCGGTCTCGGAACTTCCTCGCGTGCGGCCACCTCTTGAACCAGCAGCGCCGCCAGCATGGCGTGTTCGCGGAGGTTGCGGTCGTCCACCTTGTCCCGGGTGTCGGCGTGGGTGTGGCCCCAGCCACGGCCGCGTTCGCCGGGCGCACTGCCGTCCGGTTCGCTGTGCAGTTGCAGCGCCGGAACGCCCTCCTTCAGGAACGGCCAGTGGTCGCTGAAGGGGTGGACCCCCTCTTGGAGCAGTATCGGCTGATTCGCCTCCTCGGAGACGGTCTCGACGACCGACTGCATCGTCTCGGAGCCGTGGAGGTAGGCGCGCATGTCGCGGAACCGCCCCGCGCCGTCGACGTTGACGACCGCTCGGACTCGTTCGGTATCGAGCGACTCGACCAACGCCTCGCTTCCCAGCAGACCGGTTTCCTCACAGCCGACGCCCGCGACCCGGACGCGCGTGTCGAGGTCCAGTTTCGAGAGCAGGTGTGCCATAGCGACGACGACGGTGATGCCACACCCGTTGTCGAGCGCCCCTTCCGCGATATCGTGTGCGTCCAAGTGGGCGACGACCACGACCTCCTCGTCCGTCTCGGGGCCGAGTTCGGCGATTGCGTTGTGGCTCGTTCCCGGTTCGGTGTTCGCGTCCACGACCAGTCGCGCCGTCGCACCTTTTTCCGCGTACTCGGTCAACCACGCGCCCGACTCCTTGCTGACGCCGACTGACGGAACCGCGGCCTCGTCGCCGAAGGTGAGCGAACCGGTCGGCGGTAGCTGTCCCGGCACGTGATTGTGGAAGACGAATCCCTCCGCACCCGCGGCGGCGGCGTGGCCGAACTTCTCCATCCGGTGGATGAACCGACTGCCTTTCGGCGTCGTCGTGCTGGCGACCGCTATCTTCCCGGCCACGTCCTTTTCGTCTATCTCCTCGGGCATGCCGTGGCCTACGTCCACCAGTTCGCCCCGCACGTCTCCCGCGAGCGAGTACGGAAGCGCGATGGTTTCGAAGGACCGTTCGACCGGTTCGGTCAGGGCGAGTTCCGCGGACCCGCGAGTCCAGCAGTTCATGTCGAACGGTTCGACGTGTGGGTTGCGCGCTCCGGCCCGCTCGAACCCCTCGACGACCAATTCCGCCGCTCGTCGTTCGCCGGGATGACCGCCCATCCTGTTTTCGAGTTCGGTCAGTTTCGTCAGAAATTCCCACGGGTAGTCATCGGTCCACGCATCGCCGAGCGCACGTTCGACGTCGTTCATACGACGAGACGTGTTGCCACGGGTCAAAAAGGTACGCTACCGCTCACGTCTCGTTCCTGCTCGCTTTTAATTCGACCCCGGACACCTCGAACCGTGCGCCGCCGTCTTCGCTCTCGCCGACGGCTATTTGCCATCCGTGAGCATCTGCTATCTGTCTCACGATGGCGAGGCCGAATCCGGTCCCCTCGGATGCGGTCGTGTACCCGGATTCGAAGACCGTCGCGCGCTCCGTTTCGGGGATGCCCGGTCCGTCGTCGGCTACGTACATTCCCTCGTCGGTCGTTCCGACGGTGACGGACACGTCCGGACCGGCGTGGACCACCGCGTTCGAAAAGAGGTTTTCCAACAGTTGGCACAACCGCGTTTCGTCGGCGACGACTCGTCGGTCGCTATCGACCGATAGCGTTGCATCGAGCGCGTCGGTCAATTCCCACGCGTTCGTCGCCACGTCGGTAAGCGCCACCGGTTCGGGGTCGAGCACCGCCTTCCCCTGTTCCGCGAGTTTCAGGAGTTCGTCGATCAGTCGGTTCATTCGGGAAGCGGCGCGAAGCGCGGCGTCGAAGAACCGTTCGTTCCCCCTCTCGCGTGCGAGTTCCACCTGCCCCTGAACCACGTTCAGGGGATTCCGAAGGTCGTGTGCGACCGTCCGTGCGAACGATTCGAGACGCTGGTTCTGTTCTCGAAGTTGGTCTTCGTAGGCCTTCTGCCGCGAAATATCGCGGTTGACCGCGACGAACCTCGTCACGCCGCCGACCTCGTTGGTGATAGGGGCGATGGTCTGCTCGATGGGGTAGTGATATCCCGACCGGTGACGGTTCTCCAGACGCCCTTCCCACACCTCGCCGTTGAGAATCGTCATCCAGAGGTCAGTGTAAAACTCCCGGTCGTGCTCGCCCGATTTGAGGATGCTGGGACGGCGGCCGACGGCATCGCTTTCGTCGTATCCCGTCGTTCGCTCGAACGCCGAGTTGACGTACTCTATCGTCCCGCTCCGGTCGGTTATCATGATGGCGTGCCCGGCGTGTTCGACCGCCTCTCGAAACCCCGCGAGGTCGCGCAATCCACGGCAGAGTTCGACCTCGCGGCGAATCCGCCTGGAAAGGAGCTCCGGACGTCCCCAGTCGGAGAGGACGACCGGCAGTCCGGGTCGGAGCGCCCGAACGTCGTCGAGAAACGACTCCACGTCGTCCGGGAATTCCGCTCGGGCGATGACGAGGCAGTCGATGGAGCGCTCCTCGTCGAGACGGCCGAGTGCGTCGTCCGCCGAGGGAACGGTTCGCGTCGAAAGTCGATGTTCGTCCTCCAAGGCGGATGCGACCCGCTTCGTCTCCGCGTTCGTCGCAACCATCAACACCGTGAGCCTGTCCGGTTCGATACCGTCGCTCGAAACGTCCGTTGGAGTGGAACAATGACCGTCGTCAGTCATGCTGCTCTCCGGTGGCCGTCTTCAGTGCTGCTTCGTAGTCGCTCCTGAACGATTGCAGCGACTCGTCCGTTCGCTCGCGGAGTTTCTCGACCCGAGCCGTGAGATCGGCGAACTTCGAAGACTCCGAGAGTTCCGCCTCGTCGAGCGTATCGAGTAACGTGGCTCGTTTCGTGGCGACCGCGTACAGTTCCTGTAACTGCTCTCCGTACGCCAATCGTCGCTCGAGTGATTCGACCAGCGAGCGAAGTCCGTCCCGACCGATAGGTTTGGTGGCGTAGTCGTCGAACGGCATGTCGATGACGCTCACGTCCGGGTCCACCGCGGTCAGCATACCGACCTGAACGTCGAGACCCCGCTCGTCTATCTCGTCCAGCAGTTCGTCGCCGGAGGTCCCCGGCATCTTGCGGTCGAGCAGTATCACGTCGGCGGTATCGAGATACGCACGCGCCGAACCGACGTCGTTCGCCTCCTGTACATCGTACTCGTGGTCGAGCCACGCCGCGAACGTCGCCGCGAGGTCCGGTTCATCGTCCACGATCAACACGGTAGTTCGTTCGGAGTCATCTCTAGTCATCGCTCATCGGTGCTCCGGAGTCCGTTGGAGTCCATGTACCGATTTCGGACAGGTCTAGATTAACGCAGTGTCGAATTGTTCGGGGGTTTAAACGGTGTCGCCGGAATCAGCCGTCGTCGGAAAGTTGACACAGCAATTTCCGAACTGCAAGCCGCACGTGCGTCGAAAACGTCGACGGCGAGATGCCGAGTTCGTCCGCGAGTTCGAGTGCGTCGGACCCCTCCGGACCGAAATAGTCCCCGGAGATAGCGAGTTCGAGTGCGTCCCGTTGGCGACCGGTTAGGGTTCGAAGGTCGAGAACGACGTTCGACTCGGCGCCGGGTTCGCTATCGCCGTGCAGGAGGTGTTGGAGTTCGATGCTGTATCCGCCGGTCCGAAACGACTCGATCAAGGCCGACAGTTCGCGCCGGTCTCGAAGCGCGAACGAGAGACAGAGCCGTCGCTCCCGCCAGAACACTTCGTACGGGTCCGCCGGGAGCGACGGAAACCGGTTGAGGAGGCAGGTCGTGACGGCACAGTTTCGACACGACGAACAGCCGATATCGCCGTCGTCGATAGCCTGTCCGAAGCCACTCAATCGATAGTAGGTGTGCGATGTCGTTTGTAACGTCTGGCTGAGATGTGGCCAATCATCTACCTCGCCCGCTCGCTCCGCTTCGACCGAGATTTGCGCGGGTATCCCCCCGCCGCTCCCGGGAACGAAGTCGGCCACGAGTCCTTCCTCCGAGATGTCCACTATCGGACAATGGCCCGTCGGTTTGATTCCCACCCTCACATCGAGTCCAACAGTCACTGTCCCGTAGAGGAAACAATCACGTTTGAATGTTTTGTTATTGGGTTGTTTTAGCTCATCTTTTCGACAAATACCTTCTTTGGAAAGATATATTGGACTAATTCACACAAACGGGCATTAAAAGCCGAAGTCCATTGTTCTGACTTCGCACCACTCGACCAGCGCGACGAGTGAGGACTTCCGAAAGCGACGACGGTTCCGAAACGGGACCGAGAAAGCCTTCGTTTTCCGCTCCCGTCCCGGAATCGAATTCCGAATAACAAAGCCTTACAGTCTCGGTTTTCGTACATCGGACTATGAGTACTGTTCCCGAACGGAGCGATATCGATGCCCAACATAAGTGGGATTTGGAAAGTATCTACGCGACCGACGAGGAGTGGGAGGAGGCGTACGCGGACGTCGAAGAGCGACTGAGCGAGTTGGAGGCGTACGAGGGACAGGTGACGGACGACGGCGAGACGTTGCTCACCGTGCTTCAACTCTCCGACGAACTCGGACGCGAAGTCTCCATGGTCGCCTCCTATGCTCGGATGCGGAGCGACGAGGACACGTCCGACCAGGAGTATCAGGCGCTCGCCTCGCGCGCCCAGTCGCTCGCCTCGCGCGCCGGTAGCGCGACCAGTTTCATCGAACCCGAGATCCAGTCGTTGGACCGCGAGGAACTCGACCGGATGATAGCGGAGACGGACGGGTTGGAGACGTACGAACACGCCTTGGACGACGTGATTCGGATGAAAGAACACACCCGCTCCGCCGAAATCGAGAATTTGCTCGCGGAGTTCGGCGAGGTCACGGGCGCGCCGAACGACATCTACAGCATGCTCTCGAACGCCGACATGACGTTCCCGACGGTCGAGGACCCCGACGGGGAGTCGGTCGAAATCACACAGAGCAACTTCGTCAACCTCCTCAAAAATCCCGACCGCGAGTTCCGCCAAACGGTGTACGAGAACTACTTCGACGAGTGGAGCGACGTCCGAAACGCTGTCGGCGCGGCGTACAAAAACAGCGTCAAAGCGGACGTGAAATACGCCCGCGCTCGGAACTACGACACCGCACGCGAGGCGGCGCTCGACGGGCCGAACGTCCCCGTCGACGTGTACGATAACCTCCTCGACACCGTTCGGGACAACCTCGACAAACTCCACCGACACGCGGAACTCAAGCGTCGAAGCCTCGGCGTGGACGAACTCCGGATGTGGGACGTCTACATGCCGATGACCGACACCGAGAGCCCCGACCTCGACTACGACCAAGCGGTCGAGTACGTCGTGGACGCGGTGGGTGCGCTCGGCGACGATTACCAGTCGCGCGTCGCGGAGGGCATCGAGTCCCGCTGGATAGACGTGTACGAAACCCAAGACAAGCGGAGCGGTGCCTACAGCGGCGGGACGTACGACACCCAGCCGTTCATCCTGATGAACTATCAGGACGACATCTCCTCGATGTACACGCTGGCCCACGAACTCGGCCACTCGCTTCACTCCCAGTTGACGAGCGAGTCCCAGCCGTACGCGTACAGCAGTTACGAGATATTCGTCGCCGAAGTCGCCAGTACGGTCAACGAGGCGCTGTTGACCCACCATCTCCTCGAAACGGTCGAGGACCCCGACTTCCGGCGACACGTCCTGAACGAGTACCTCGAACGGTTCCGCTCGACCCTGTACCGGCAGACGCTGTTCGCCGACTTCGAGTATCGGGCCCACCAACTCGCGGAGGACAACGAGGCGCTCACCCCCGACCGGTTGGACGGTATCTACGGCGACCTGAAACGCGAGTTCTACGACCCCGCCGTCGTCGACGACCGAATCGAGCGCGAATGGATGCGGATTCCGCACTTCTACCGCGCGTATTACGTCTACCAGTACAGTACGGGTATCAGCGCCGCCGTCGCGCTGGCGGACAAGATTCTTGAGGAGGGCGAACCCGCCGCCGAACAGTACCTCGACTTCCTCAGCAACGGGTCGCGCGAGTATCCGCTCACCCTGCTCCAAGGCGCGGGCGTCGATATGAGCTCGCCGGAGCCGATTCAGCGCGCGCTCGACGTGTACGGAAAACGGCTCGACGAGATGGAAGAACTCATCTAACCGCCGCGGAATCTCCGCGTTTCGCTGACCGTTTCGCCGTTACGTCTGATTCTCTGAGGAGGAACGCCGATATCCCAACCGATACCAATCTTCTGTATCGCCCGCGACCCAAAGGCACTTTTAATGTGGTCCCATACGCTTGAACAAGAAATGTCACGCAGCCCATCCGTCCCGGACCGACCAACGCTCGAACTGGACCCCGAGATGTCCGATGAGGAGCGCCTGTCCGCACTCAAGGAGCATTTCACGGATATTACGAAGGTCAACCAGAAACTGCGTGAGCGCGTCGATGCCGCGGCCGAGCGACGAGACGATCTCGCAAACGAGGTCGACCAGCTCCAGCGCGAAAACGAGATGCTGAAGACGACCTCGCTGTACGTCGCGACCGTCGAGGACGTGACCGAGGACGGGGTTATCATCAAGCAACACGGCAACAATCAGGAGGTGCTGACCGACGTGGCGGTGCAACTTCGGGAGGATATCGAGGCTGGTGACCGCGTCGCCGTCAACGATTCGTTCACCATTCAACGGTTGTTGGACACGGAAAAGGACGCACGAGCGCAGGCGATGGAAGTGGACGCATCGCCGACCGTCTCGTACGAGGACATCGGCGGCATCGACGAGCAGATTCGGGAGGTCCGCGAGGCCGTCGAGGAACCCCTCGTCAACCCCGAGCAGTTCGAAGCGGCGGGTATCGAGCCCCCGAGCGGCGTTCTGCTCCACGGCCCGCCGGGAACCGGGAAGACGATGCTGGCGAAAGCGGTCGCCAACCGGACCGACGCCACGTTCATCAAGATGGCCGGGTCCGAACTCGTCCAGAAGTTCATCGGCGAGGGCGCGAAACTCGTCCGCGACCTGTTCTCCCTCGCGGCGGAACGCGAACCCGCGGTCATCTTCATCGACGAAATCGACGCCGTGGCGTCCCGGCGAACCGACTCGAAGACGTCCGGTGACGCGGAGGTCCAGCGCACGATGATGCAGTTGCTCTCGGAGATGGACGGCTTCGAGGACCGCGGCAACATCCGCATCATCGCGGCGACCAACCGCTTCGACATGCTCGACAGCGCCATCCTTCGGCCGGGTCGCTTCGACCGCCTTATCGAAGTCCCGAACCCGACCGTGGAGGGTCGCCACCGCATCCTCGAAATCCACACCGGCGACATGAACCTCGCCGACGACGTGGACTTCGACCGCCTCGCCGACGAGACGGAGGGCTTCAGCGGTGCGGAAATCGAGAGTCTGACGACCGAATCCGGCATGTTCGCCATCCGCGACGGTCGGTCCGAGGTGACCATGGCGGACTTCGAGGGCGCGCTCGAAAAGATGGAAGCGGGCGACAAGTCGTCGGTGCCGAACCTTCGGTACGCGTACTAACACCCACCTTTTGCTGCACGCGAAATCGCGGCCCCACCGCGATTTCGCGTGCAGCAAAATCTGGACCAAAACCTCGGTGCTCCATTCGAGGCACTTCGTGCCTCTCCGGTCCGCGCTGAGTCCGTTCGCTTCACTCACGGAGAACAACGGCGAATCCGCGGTTGTGTCGTCGGCCTATTTCTGACGGTTGTGAAAATACGGGTTTCCGGCGGTTGGTCGCTGACTGATTCTGGCGGGTGTGTCCATTCGAGAAACGACGCCGTTTGTCCGGTTTTATTTCGTCGTGAAATCGACCTGCCATCCGAGAACTATTTCCCGCGTCGAAGGAGGTGTCTTTTTCACGTCCGACGGTGCGGAGTTTCGTATGCGAGTAGACCTCGGCAACGCCCTCGACTCCGTTGCCTCGCCCGGCGTCTCGCGCGATGCACTCTCCCGTTTGGACGAGCGCGTCGCCGACGCCCACGAACGAATCGAAACCGGACGAGCGAACGACGAACACGGCTATGCGGCGCTAAACCTCCCGGAAACGACGGATACCGACGAAATCCGGTCCGCGGTCGAACCGTTTTCCGACGCCGAGACGGTGCTCACCGTTGGCATCGGCGGCAGCGCGCTCGGCGCGGCGACGCTGGCCAACGGTCTCGACTCCGACGTGGACGCCTACTTCCTCGATAACGTCGACCCCGAACACGTCGCGTCGCTCCTCGACCGACTCTCGCTTTCTGATACGGCGGTCAACGTCGTCTCGCGCTCGGGCACGACGGCCGAGACGCTGGCGAACTTCCTCGTCGTCCGCGACGCGATGGAATCCGCGAACGTGGACTGGACGGACCGCACCTTCGTCACGACGGGCGGGGAGGGGAACCTCAGGAATCTCGCCGACCGACACGACCTGCCCGCGCTCGACGTTCCCGACGGCGTTCCGGGTCGCTTCTCGATGCTCTCGACGGTCGGCCTCGCCTGTGCCGCCATTCAGGGCCACGACATCGACGCCGTTCTCGACGGGGCGCAAGCCGAGGCGAACCGGCTTGCGGGGTCGCTGTTCGAATCGCCAGCCTACGCCTACGGTGCGACCACCTACGCGCTCGACGAACGCGGCGCGGGCATCAACGCGATGATGCCCTACGCGGAATCGCTCGAAACGTTCGCGGAGTGGTTCGCGCAGTTGTGGGCCGAGAGCCTCGGGAAGGACGGACTGGGCCAGACGCCGGTGCGGGCGCTCGGTGCGACCGACCAGCACTCGCAACTCCAACTGTACCGCGCCGGACCCAGCGACAAGATGGTGACGTTCGTCCGGCCGACGGAGCGCGCCGACCGGTCGATTCCGGGAACCGACCTGTCCGGCCTCGAATATCTCGGCGGCGGCAGTCTAGGTTCGCTCCTCTCGGCCGAGTTCGAGGCGACCGAAGCGAGCCTCGCGGCGTCGGGACAACCGAACGTCCGCCTCGAAATCGACCGCGTAGACGAGTACGGACTCGGCGAACTCTGTTACTGTCTGGAAGCGGCGTGCGTCCTCGCTGGCGAACTCTACAGCGTCGAGACGTTCGTCCAACCGGCGGTCGAGTGGGGCAAGCGCGCCGCTCGCGGCCTTCTCGGTGGCGGCGACTTCGAGGAAGCGGACGAAGTTGCAGAAAAATCGACGCTTACCGTGGAATAGCTGCGTTCACAAAGCATTTACCGGCCCGCAAACTTTCATCCTATATCCCTTGCGTCGAACCCTGAACGGCGCATTTTCAGTATGAACAGGCGACATTTAATTCGGATGGTGTTTGTGGCAATCGTCGCTCTCTCGACCGTTTCGGGCGTGACGAGCGCACGCGGCGGTACCGCGCTCGACGCGACGCGAAAAACCCCGCTCAGCCACGACCAAACGACCGCGAACAACAGTTCGGTTTCGATTTATCACGAGGATGTTCCTCTCGTTCTCACCGCTGCAGGCAATCAGTCTATCCGTGGAAACACGACGCTCGACCCCGGCACGGAGCTCGAAATGCAGGTTCACGCCACGAATCGGTTCTTCATGTCAAAATCGATGGTGGTGGCGTCCAACGGCACCTTCGCCGCGACGTTCAACTTCTCCGAGTACGAATCCGGCACGAAGTTCGGCGTCACCGTCGGCCGTCCGCGCAATAACTCGACGGACGTCGGCGCGCTGACCGTCATCGATGGCGTCCTCCGAAGCCGGACAAACGAGTCGGTACGGCGTTCGACGACCACGGCAACCGCCACCACCGAAGCCGGGACGATGACCTCGACGACCGCCGCGTCGGACGAATCGGACGCGACCGCCAGCACAACCGGGACGACGAGCACTGAGACCGAGAGGGTGGCCGAGGCACCGACCGAGAGCGAAGGGCAACCCGGATTCGGCGTTCTCGTCGCCGTCATCGCCGCCGTTGCCCTCGTCGGTCTCGGTTTCGTCCGCCGAATCGACTGACCGGTCGGAGCACATTTACCGCCGGGGATACATTTTTCGGTATGGAAGACGGTACCGCGACGGGGGTCGGCGAGTCGTCTCCCCCGCGCTCGTTCGAGGGGATGGTGCGTGCAGTGCTCCAAAGCGGCGCGCTCGGATTCTCCGGATTGCTCGCCATCTCCATCTGGGCGTCGATACTCGTCTCGCTGGCGGGCGGTGAGAGCGTCGGCGTGATGGTACGCTCCGCGCTCAGCATCGTTTCGCTCGGCCTCGGAACCGGCACCGTCGCGCTCGTATTCCTCCGCGTACGGGGAATCGGTCGCTCGTATCTCGATTTCAAACTCCCGACCCGGCGCGACGTCGGCTACGTCGTCGTGGGGATACTCTCTATCTTCGTGCTGATGTCCGTCCTCTCGTTCCTGCTGACCGAACTCGGCATTCGGACGGCCAGTCACAGCGTCGAGCAACAGGCGAAAAGCGGCAACCCGGACATTCTGCTGCTCTTCGTTCCCCTCTCGTGGCTTGTCATCGGACCGTGCGAGGAGCTGCTGTATCGAAACATCATCCAAAAGTCGCTGTACGATTCGTTCTCTGACTACGGAGCGGTCGCGGTCGCGAGCGTCGTGTTCGCGCTGGCGCACGTGCTCGCCTACGCGACGGGTTCGACGCCACTCCAACTGGCGGGGACGCTCGTCGTCATCTTCTTCCTCTCGCTCGTCCTCGGAACCGTCTATCTAAAAACGGATAATCTCACGGCCTCGGCGCTCGTCCACGGGACGTTCGACGCCATCGTGTTCGGCGTGATGTATCTCCAGTTTGCGGGATAAATCCGGTTACTCGTGGTCTCCGCTCGGTCAATTGGGGTTCTTTCGTGAGAGCGGGCTGCCACAAATCGGGCACCGGTCTTTCTTCTCGTCGAACTCCCGGCCGCATCCCGAGCACTGGAACGACCAGTCGCGCTGTTCCTCGATACCGTCCTGTGCGATGACTTCGACGGAAACGTCCAGACGGTCGGCGACGTTCTGCATCGCGTAGTCGTCGGTGACGAGGGTCCCATCCAGTTCGAACGCGGACGCGACGAGTCGGATGTCGGTGTCCGAGAGCACGTCCAAGTCGCCCGTGTGGTCCGCCGCCCGGCGTACCTTCTCGACGGCATCGTCTCGTGGGATGTGAATGTGCATTCCCGAACCCTCCATGGCGTCGAACCGGAAGGCGTGTTCGCCTTCGAGTTCCTCCTGAACCATCGGAATCGACGCTGTCTGTTGGGTGGTGTGATACTCGTTGATGAAGGCTGAGGAGTCTAAAACGTACATTTACCGCTGAACGACGATGTAGTCTTTAACCGCTTGCACTCGGTTTACGGGTAGTTCGAAATGACCGTCCTCGTTCGTTTCGAGGTCGACGGTGTCGGTATCGAGCTGTTCGTCGGGTTCGACGACGAGGCTGGACAGCCCCCCCGTCTTCAGGTTCATGGTGATGTTGTAGAGCATTCCCAGTTCCGTACCGTCCGAACCCATGACGGCCTTTCCCGAGAGGTTTTCCGCGAGTATGCTCGGCATACGAGGTGATTACCGACCGCTACTACATAAACTCCACGGGGAGTAGCCGCCCGCTTCGAATGAATTCGAGGCGAATCGGTGGACGGCCGGACGAGCGTGGCGATGGAGTTAAATGCCGTGCGGGGCTGTTCTGTGATAAGAACTTCTCCCGGGTGGTAGGTATGTCGGACACAGATACACACGAAACGGAAACTCGGTCCCTCAGGACTCCCATCGTCGCAGTCCTCGGTCACGTCGACCACGGCAAGACCAGCCTGCTCGACAAGATCCGAGGCTCGACGGTCATCGAGGGCGAGGCGGGAGCGATTACACAACACATCGGCGCGACAGCCGTCCCACTCGACGTGGTGTCGAAGGTCGCCGGGAAACTGGTCAACCCGGACGACTTCGACCTGCCAGGGCTGCTCTTCATCGACACACCGGGTCACCATTCGTTTACGACCCTTCGGTCGCGTGGTGGCGCGCTGGCGGACATCGCCATCCTCGTGGTGGACGTCAACGACGGCTTCCAGCCACAGACGGTGGAGGCCATCAACATCCTCAAACAGTCACAGACGCCGTTCATCGTCGCCGCGAACAAGATAGACACGACGCCGGGATGGAACCCCGAAATGGACGCCCCGGTCCAGAAGACGTACGAGGCCCAGAGCGACCGCGCGCGCTCGACGCTCGACAGCAGCCTGTACGAACTCATCGGCGAACTCAGCGACGCGGGCTTCTCGGCGGACCTCTACTGGCGTGTGCAGAACTTCCAGAACAACATCGGCGTCGTCCCCGTCAGCGCCGAGACGGGCGAGGGCGTCCCCGACGTGCTGACGGTGTTGATGGGGCTGGCCCAGCGCTACATGCGCGAGGACATGGAAATCGACGTGACCGGACCGGGTGCCGGAACCGTCCTCGAAGTAAAAGAGGAGAAGGGCTTCGGGACGACCCTCGACGTGGTGCTGTACGACGGCACCGTCCGTGCGGACGAAACCGTCGTCGTCGGCGGGATGAACGAACCCATCGTGACGGACGTTCGCGCCCTGCTGAAACCGCGACCCCTCGCCGAAATCCGAACCGAAGACCGGTTCGAGAAGGTCGATTCAATCGCGGCGGCGGCAGGTGTAAAAATCGCGGCGCCGAATCTGGACGAGGCGATGGCGGGTGCGCCCGTCCGCGTCGTCCGCGACCGCGAGATCGAGGACGTCATCGAGGAAGTCCAAGCCGAACTCGCGGAAGTCGAGGTCAGCACGCAGGAAGAAGGCATCGTCGTGAAAGCCGACACCCTTGGAAGCCTCGAAGCCATCGTGAGCACGCTCGAAGAGGAGGAAATCCCGGTCATGCGCGCGGAGGTCGGCGACGTCGCCCCGCGCGACATCCGCTTTGCGACGACCGCGGAGGAGCCGAAACACCGGACCATTCTGGCGTTCAACGTGGACGTGCTCGCCGACGCCGCGGACGAAGCGGAACAGCGCGATATCCGACTGTTCGACAGCGACGTCATCTACCAGCTCATTGAGGAGTACGAGGAGTACGTGGACGAGATGGAGCGTGCCCAACAGCAGACCGTCCTCGACAACATCACCCGTCCGGCCCGTTTCCGCATCCTCGAAGACCACGTGTTCCGACAGAACGACCCCGCCGTCGTCGGCGTCGAGATAATGTCGGGAACGGTACGGAACAACTCCTTCGTCGCCAAGTTCGAGGCGAACGAACCGAAACGCGTCGGTACCCTCAAGGGAATTCAAGAACAGGGCGACGACGTGGACGAAGCCCGCGCGGGAAGCCGCGTCAGCGTCGCCATCGACGGGCCGACGGTCGGCAGGCAAATTGACGAGGGCGACGAGCTGTGGATCGAACTCCCCGAGAAACACGCCAAGATTCTTGAACAGGAGCTCTCCGAGGACATCCCCGGCGACGAACTCGAAGCGCTCCGGATGTATCTCGACAAACAGCGCAAACGCGACCCGTTCTGGGGCAAGTAATCCCGCACAGTCACCACGGGGCGAGGGAGTTACGTTTTAGTTTTTCGCGGTAATAGTATCCGTTGGAGGTATCAATCGTGCGTGTGAGAAACCGACTCGGTAGCCGTATCGCTCGCGTCCCGGTTTCGTACTACGACTTCGTTCTGTTCGCCGTTCCGCTCGTCTTACTCGCGGGGCTAGTTGCGGTAGCGGTGTTCTCGATTCCGCTTCACGTCGGCATCACCGTCTCCGGCATCGTGTCGGTGGCCGTCCTCGCCGACGCGATGTTCGTTCGACCGCCGTCCAACCGGCCGCCTAGCGGGCGGTCGGCGTAATTTTGTTCTCGACCGCCTGTTTGACTTGGAGGGCGGCACTGGCGGCGAGGCCGCGGGCAACCTCGTCGCGCTCCTCGGCGTCGATGAGTTCGTCGTCGTCGAGTTCGTGTTTCTCCGGTTCGAACCCGGCGCTGACGATGTGACCGACGGGGGGTTGCACCGAGACGGACGCCTGCGGACCGGTGAGACTGTTCGTCACCTGCGAACCGATGACGTACTCCTCGGGGAGGTATTTGCGAGTCAACGTCGCAATATCGGCGACGCTATCCCGGAGATGGCGCCGCTGCTCGGGGGTAAGTTCGTCGACGTCGACGGACGCGCGCTGTCCGGCCTGCGTCACGTCGGGAATGCCAGCGTAGGGAGTATTTCCATTCATGCGGTCTGCTACCCTTCGATAAGGGCGAGCACGGTATAAACCCGTCGTCCCCGGAAACTAACAAATCGGCTCGCTCTCGCCGTACACCGCGAGGACGAGGGCGGTGACGTACGTCCCGGACTCGGCGTCCGCGGTGACGATTTTCGTCCCCTCGCCGAAGAAGTCCCAGTCGCGTAGCTTCCGACCTGCCGCCAGTCCGGCCCGAACGCGTGCTTCGATTTCCGCCGCGTCGGTTTCGCCCGACGCCTCGTAGAACAGTCCCGCGCCGTCGCTCTCGCTCCATCCCAACCCGGCGGAGACGTGCCCCGGTCCGGCGCGCGTCGCCCGCGCTTCCACCACGGTCAAGCGATTTCCGGCCGAGCCGAGGTCGGGCGCGGTGCCGACCGTCTCGACCGGCGTGTCGGCGGGGATGACCGACGAGACGGAGACGAGGTTGTAGTTGTGGACGTTCGCGTCCGCCAGCGCGGCGTCGTAGGACGACATCTTCGTCGGCCCGCTCGCGGTTCCCCAGACGACCCGAATCGTGCTCATGTTCGATGGTCGGGTCGTCGCGCGAAAGGGTCTGTCGATTACCGTTGGACCTCGACCGAACTCCCGAGGTATTTCGAGACGACCTCCGACACCGAATCCGCCTTGAACGCGGCCAAATCACCGTCGATTTCCGCCTTCAGCGCGTCGTAGTACTCCTCGTCCGTCTCGAACGCGCGGTACTCGACGCTCGTTACGGGGACTCCGAGCGCCTCGCTCGTCAACTTCCGGAAGTAGCGCTCGTCGCCGATATCGCCGCGCCAGAGGTTGTCCCGGAAGAACTGCCAGCCCTCCTCCCCGGGCGGGTCGGCGCGCCGGTAGAGGCGCGTCTCGAACTCCCGCGGTTCGAGCGTCACGCCCGACGCGTCGGGGTCGAGTCGGAACCGAACCGCGAAGACGTAGCGGGCGTCCATCAGCGCACGTCGTCGAAGCGCTCGGCCATCTCCACGTCGGTATCCGTGATGCCGCCCTCCTCGTGACTCGTCAACCGAACTTCGACTTCCTCGTATCCGATGATGATTTCGGGGTGGTGGAACTCCTCCTCGGCGACTTCGCCGACCTCGGAGGCGAACGCGACCCCCTTCAGGTAGTCGTCGAACTCGTAGGTTCGAACGATTTCGTCGCCGTCGCGTTCCCAGTCGTCCGGCTTCTGCTGTTCTATCTCCTCGTCCGAGAGCAAACTCGCCATAGGCTCCCGGACGGCGGGAATGTAAATAAAGGCATTCGCCAGCACCCACCTTTTGCTGCGGTCGGGAGCCGAGATCCGCGCCGTTTGGCGCGGATCTCGGCCTACCTCCCTGACAAAAGCTGGACCAAAAGCACGGCGTCACCCCACTTCCGTCGCTCCTTTCAGTCGCTCCGTCGGGGGTTCCTTGGCCCGGAAAATCTCCGATTTTCCGGTTGGGTTACTAGCGACTGACGGTTGTGTCACTGGCCGCTCTTAGCGGTCGTGTCGTCTGCCGCCCCGGAGAAATCTCTCTGTCGAGCGCTAAGCGGTCGTGAAAATGCGCGTTGCAATCGTCAGTCGTCCGCGGTCGATTCGAGGTGTTCGGCCACGAACGCGGGTGGGTCGTCGCGGAACTCGGGGTCGAACAGTTGGAGCGCGGTGTTGATCGTCGTCCAGTCGTCGTTCGCGGCGGCGTCGCGGAGGCTCTTGGTCGGCGGTGCGAGGAGTTGCGAGACCAGCGCGTCGGCCAGCGACTCGACGATGGCCCGCTGCTCCTCGTCAAAGTTCTCCGATTCGAGGCGCGAGAGCGCCGTTTGCAGTTCGCGCTCCTTGACCTGCTCCGCTCCCGCGTACATCTCGGCGATCACTTCGTCGGCCCGCTTTCGCTTGTACTGTTCGAGCAAGTTCTCGAACTCGCGGTCCACCATCGCCTCGACCGCTTGTGCGGCGGCGCGTCGTCGCTCGCGGGTTTCGTCCGTCACCGATTCGAGCGCCTGCATGTCGTGAACGATGATGTCGTCGAGCGCGGAGACGGCGGGGGACACGTCGCGCGGTTGGGCGATGTCCACGACCAGCGTCTCGCCGCAGTCGTCGAGCAGATCCGCATCGAGGACGTGTCCGTCGCGTCCGGTCGCGGTGATGACGACATCCGCGCGCGGCAGACTGGCCGGGAGCGCGTCCAATCCGACGGCGCGGGTGTCGGGCAGGTACACTGCCTCGGCGACCTCCTCCGCGCGCTCGATGGAGCGGTTGGCGACGATGAGCGTCTCGACTCCGGCCTCGGCGAACGCGTGGGCCGCGATGGTTCCCATCTCCCCGGCACCGATGACGAGCGCGGTCGCGCCCGCCAACTCCGAGTGGTCGCTCACGAGCGTCACGGCGGCGCTGCCGACCGAGACGACGCCCTCGTTGATGGCCGTCTCGGTGCGCGCGCGCTCGCCGACGTGAATCGCCTTCGTCAGCGCCTCCTCCAACATCGGGCCGACCGCGCCGATTGCGCGCGCCGAGGTGTAGGCGTCGCGCACCTGTCCGATTATCTGGTCCTCGCCGAGGACGAGCGATTCCAGTCCCGCGGCGACGCGGAGGAGGTGCCGGAGGCTCTCCTCGTGGCTCATCTCGATGACCGCCGAGCCAGTCACGTCGGGGACGAAATCGGCGAGCACCGTCCGTCCCGTCGCCGGTGCGTCCGTGACGACGTAGGCCTCGAAGCGGTTGCACGTCTGTAGGACGAATGCCTCGGAAACCTCCGGCTCCTCGGCGAGTCGCGCGACGGTGTTCTGCTGGTCGGTGTGACAGGCCGCCGCCACGTCGTCCAAACTGGCCCGGTCGTGGGAGACGCGGATGCCCGAAATAACACCAGTGCTCGGCGTCACAGGTTTTGCCTCCGGTGAATAGAAAACATACAGTTCATACGAAACACTCCGGACGTTCTTATCACGTGGTTAGGAAGGCGCGTACGTAAAGCCTTCTAACTCGTCTCGCTCTTCACTCCTCACTCGCCCCGCTCTTTACCCCTCGACGCCCGTTACCTCGAAGCCGAGGTCGCGGATGCCCTCCAGTATCGCGTCCTGGTCGGCGCTGGCTTCGTAGTAGAACACGATGTCGAACGTTCCGTCGCGGAGCAACTGCTGGCACTCCCAGACGAACTCCTCGTCGTCGAGCGTCAGTCCTTGGTGCTGGTTCGACGAGAAGTCGGTGTCGTCGGTTCCGGAGTAGACGTAGGTGTCGCGCGGGTCGTGGCCCGCTTGTTCCGCGATGATGTCGCCGACGTCCACCGACGCTTGGTGCATCTCGATGTCCTCGTCGCTCCCGAGGTAGGTGTGGACGATGGCCCCGTTGAGTTCTATCTCTCCGGGTTCGAGCAGTCGCTTCGTGCGCTCGTAGAGGTCGTCGTCGATAACGCTGTCCATACTCACGGATACGTGGCAGCCGTTATACGACCTACGGTTACCGCCGCTGCTCAAAAATCGTTGTTTTCGCGCGGCAGCGTGAACTCCCGCGAGAATCAGTTTCTACTGATACCGTTTACAGGCGCTGGACGTTGGTCGCCCGCGGTCCTTTGTCTGCCTGTTCGATGTCGAATTCGACTTCCTGCCCTTCCTCGAGGTCCGGGCCACCGACGTCTTCCATGTGGAAGAACACGTCTTCGTCAGAGTCCTCAGTGTCGATAAAGCCGTAGCCGCCGGTGTCGTTGAAGAAGTCAACCGTACCTTTCGCCATTGCGTTCTACCAAAGTAATCCCATACTTAAAAAGCTATGCAACTCCCAATGATCATTGTGAGCACACACCATGATTCTCGGAGGACAAGGCTGATACTCGTCGGGTGAGTGGAAGGGAACAAGACGATGTTGAGGTGGGTTCGGCGACAGCTGGAAACGGCCTACGAGCGGCAGTTACGGCGAAGCGTCTCGGGCGCACCCGCGCACGTCGCGGTCATTCAGGACGGCAACCGACGCTACGCCAGCAAACAGGGCGGGGAAGCCTCGGAGGGACATCGCGAGGGGGCGAAGACGACCGAGCGCGTCCTCGACTGGTGCGACGAAATCGGCGTCGAAGAACTGACGCTGTACACTTTCTCCACCGAGAACTTCGATCGCCCCGAACAGGAGAATGAGTCCTTGTTCAACCTACTCGAGGACAAACTGTACGAGTTCGCCGACGCCGAGCGCGTCCACGACAGCGGCGTCTGCATCCGCGCTATCGGCGACGTCCAGCAGCTTCCTCCCCGCGTCAGGGAGGCCATCGACTACGCCGAGCGGCAAACCGGCGACTACGACAACTTCGTCCTCAATATCGCGCTCGCTTACGGCGGCAGAAACGAACTCCTCCGCGCGGCCCGCGACGTCGCCCGCGAAGTCGAATCGAACGACTTGGACCCGGAAGAGGTCTCCGTCGAAACCATCGAGTCGCGGCTCTACGCCCGCCCGGTTCGGGACGTGGACCTCATCATCCGAACCGGCGGCGACGAGCGGACCAGCAACTTCCTGCCGTGGCACGCGAACGGCAACGAGGCCGCCGTGTTCTTCTGTACGCCCTACTGGCCCGAGTTCTCCAAAATCGACTTCCTCCGGGCGGTCCGAACCTACGAGTCGCGCGCACAATCGTTCAGGCAGGCGAAAGTCCAGCGCGCGCTGGCGCTCGTCCGTGCCGTCGGCGGCGTGGAGTTGGACGAAGCACGCTCCGTCTTGCACAAGTTCGCCGAGTACGTCCCCGACAGTGCGACGGTCGAGGAGGTAGAGGGCGGCGACGAACGCCAAACGACGAAATAAGACTGCTTTCTACACCGAGTCCAACAGCGAGTCGCCCAACCGTCTCAGCGAACCGATTCCGCCCGTCTCGACGTTCTTCGTTAGCGGCTTCGTACTCGACGCGACGATTGGGGTGCCGCTCACCCGGAGATGCGCGTCGTGAATCTCCGTCCGTCGGCCGCTCTCGATGGTGATGCCGTCTCGACTGCCGAAATGGTGTTGAACGGTGACGTCCGACAATCGGCACCCGTCCCGCCCCGCGAGGAGGATGGCGGTTCCCTTCGGGGCGGCACCGTAAATCGAGACGTTCTCACAGGTGACTTCGTGGTTCGCCGGAAGGTGGTCCATGCTCGGCATCGTGGTCGGGTCGTATTCTGTTGTCGGCGTCCGGACGTGAATGGCCGGAACGCTGTGGTTGGTCTGAATCGCGGTGTTCGTGATTCGGGCGGTCCCGAACTGCTTTTCGACGACGATTCCCCCGGAGCTGTACGTGCCCGTCAGGTCAGTAATCTCGACGGTACAGTTGTCCACCTTCGCGTTCGTCCCCTCTTCCAACCAGATCCCCCGCATGTTCGGCTTCACCTCCGGGTTCCGCGGGTCGTCGATACGGACGGTTGCTCCTTCGACCCGCGCGCCGCTCGTCCCGCCGCCGATGCGTATCTGGTCGATGCCGTTGTTCGCGTACGTTCCGCCTCGCACGAGGAGCGGGCCGGAGTGCGGTGACGCGTACAGTCCTTCCGCCCAGTGTTCGACCCGACAATCGACGAACTGAAGCGACCCGTCGCCGCTGTGAGTGAAGATGGCGTTCCCTTTTTTCGACCCGCCACGCATGCGGACGCGCTCGACGAGCAGCGACGCGGCGCGCTTCGGAACTTCGAGTTCGAGACCGCTCCGCGGGGTCGTCCCGTGGTGTCCCTCGAACGCGAGGTCCCGGAGGACGTTTCGCTTCCCCGCGACGGAGAACGCGACGACTGGTGCCGCCGCGGAGTCCGCGTAGTCGAACGTGAACCCGTCGAACAGGAGGTTCCGAACCCGCTCGCCGTAGATCCAGTTGCCCCGCTCTTCCGGTGGAACGAGCAGCGTGGCGTCGTTGCCGACGAACCCACAGTTCGAGCGGCCGGAGAGGTCGAGCTCCGTGAGTCGATACGTTCCGGGCGGAAAGTAGAACAGCGCGCCGTCGCGCATCGACCGGTTCAAGACGTCATCGACCGGCTCGGTTCCCGTCCCGTCCGCACCCAGTTCACCGACGTCGATGATCGCCCCGAATCGGTCGCGGTACGGACCCACGACGGACTCCTTACCCGGGGGAGACCGTCCGCCACAGCCCGCGACCGCCGTCGAAAGCGCGACACCGGTCGCTCGGAGATACGCTCGTCTCCTCGTCCCGTCGCTCGGCGTCCCCATCCCAGTCGGTTTGACCGTCGGATTCCATTTGAGAATTGGGGACGTAACGGATGTGGACGAAGCTGTCGGGAATATAAGCGGACCCTGTAACGCCAAAATCTGAGGTGCCCCGTCGGCTGAGCGACCCTACCGTCCGAACCGCCGCTGTCGATTCTCGTGATTCGAAGTCGCACCGACGGTCGAAACGGTCGGACGCGCTCCCCCGTCCGTCGTACATAGCCGTTAGAGCCGCGAAGAAGCGTATACGCCGACGAGAACACAGATTCGACTGCAAAGGTACGCGGTCGCGTACAGCGCGCTCGACGACGGCTGATAGAGCAGTAGAATCGCGTACGTTCCGAAGGTGAACGAGAACCCGACCGTCCTGACGCGAACCGAGTCGCTCAGTCGTGTCCGTCTATCCTCTAACTGCTGTGTGAGGAAGGGAACGACGCCGCCGAGGAGCACACCCATCGCGATTCCCGCGTATGCGGGGTACGTCGGCGACGGGAGTCCGGCGTCGAACACACGTGTCACGCTTTCCACGTCGCTCAGCAGGTATGCGAGGAGGGCGAAGACGATGAGCACGCCACCCAACTGCACGACGTTCGCTACGACCGAGGGCGTTTCGGTCAGGTCGAACTCCACGTCCGAAAACCGATCCACGGCCACGAAGAACGCGGCCCCGAGAAGGACGGTTCCCGCACCGAGGGCTGTACCGACGATATCGTCGATAATCGCGCTGAGGGCCAGTAGAACGACGCCAAGCGGAACCAGTGCCGCCGAGAGGAGCCGTCCGAGTCGTGTTCTATCCACACACGTTCTGTTGGATAGATTCACAAATACGTTCGGATATCAGTCAAAATGGTGAGTACTCGACCACCCTCTCGTTCGCTACCGTCCGAACCGCCGCTGTCGATTCTTGTAATCGAAAATCGCGCGCAGATAGTCCCGTTTGCGGAAATCGCGCCAGTTCACATCGGTGAAGTACAGTTCGGAGTACACCGACTGCCAGATCATGAAGTCAGAGAGGCGCTCCGCGCCGGTTTTGATGACGAGGTCGGGGTCGGTCGGGAAGACCAGCCGGGACTCGATTTCCGACTCGTCGATGTCGGCGGCGGAAACCGTCCCAGCCTCCACGTCCTCCGCGACCGCGCGGACCGCCTCGGCGAACTCGTGTTTGCCGCCGAGTCCGATACTTATCTGAATCGGCGCGTCAGCGGGGGTGAGGTCGTCGGGTCCGCGAACGGCGATGGATCGGGGCGCGCGGACGTTCTCCAGTTCGCGTTCGAGGGTCGGCACCGCGCCCGAATCCAGCACGCTCACGTAGACCGTGATGCGTTCTGCCCCGTAGTCGAACGCCCACTGGAAGAACGATTCGAGCGTCTCGTACGCGCCCTGTTCCAGCAGGTCGCGTTCCGTGATGACGACGGCGACGTGGCTCGGCGGGTCGGCATCGTGTCGTCGCACGCGGGCCGTGAGGTACTGGTCGTAAAGTCCCACTGCGGCTAGGTTGCCACTATCGACGCTTAAACGTCACGCCCTGCGCCGTTCGGGAAGATTAAGTGCCCGTCCGCGAAAACGAAACTCGTGACTTCGAGCATTCGGCGGGCGACGGCCTTCGCGGCTATCGCCACGCTATCCCTCGCCGCATCGGTGCTGGTTGCGGGTGTGGCGGCGCTGTTCGCCGCGGTGGGTGCGGTCGCGCTCGTCATCGACGACGGCCCGTTGTTCGACCTCTTCGCACGGCCGAGCGACCGCAGTGAAGGACGATTGCGCGGACTCGCCGCGTTCTCCTTTGCGACCGCCGGACTCGCCATGCTCGTCATGCTCGTCGATTTACCGACGAGCGTCTTCGCCGCCGCCGTCTGCCTGCTCGCCTACGGAAATCTGACGGAACAGCTCGTCAGAATCCGGAGCAACGCGACCATCACCGCGACGGCCGGGTTCACGGTCGGCGGGTTCCTCGCGGCCGTCGTCGCACAGGTATTCGTCCGAAGCGTCCAAGGCAGTCCCGTCGAACCGGCGATTCCCGAAATCGTCTTCCTCGCCGCGAGCGGCGCGCTGTTGGCCGGGCTACTCCGGTCGGTCCTCTTCGAGCGCGACGACCCGTTGGTGATGTTCTCCGTCGCGCTCCTGCTGTGGCTCTTTACCGACCTCACGATGACCGTGACGGAACTCGACATCGTGCTCGCAATCGCCATCACTGTCGGCTTCGGCTACGTCTCGTGGGCGCTCGATACGGCGTCCGTAACCGGCATGCTCACTGGCATCCTCCTCGCGTTGCTCACCATCGTCCTCGGCGGCTACCCGTGGTTCGCCGTCCTCATCTCCTTTTTCGCGCTGGGCGGACTGTCAACGAAGTTCAGATACGAACAGAAGCGGGAGAACGGCGTCGCGGAAGCCAACGAGGGCGCGCGGGGCGGCGGAAACGTCCTCGGGAACGCTGCCGTTGCGCTGGTCGCCGTCCTCGCGTTCGCCGCCAGCGACCGGCTCCCCGTCTCGGAAGCCGTCTTCCTCTTCGCCTTCGCGGGGAGCATCGCGGCCGCCATGAGCGACACCCTGTCGAGCGAAATCGGCGGCGTCTTCGACAATCCGCGACTCATCACGACGTGGCAACCGGTCGAACCCGGAACCGACGGCGGCGTGACGTGGCAAGGCGAGGTGGCCGGGGCGTCCGGCGCGACAATCGTCGCGCTCATCGCCGTCGCACTGTTCGGTTCTATCGGCCCGCTCGGCGGTGCCGTCATCGCGCTGGCCGGTATCGGCGGCATGACGGTCGATAGCCTCCTCGGCGCGACGGTCGAAGGTGAGGGTGTCGGCAACCAGAGCGTCAACTTCCTCGCGACCCTCTCGGGGGCGCTCCTCGGTGCCGGACTCGCGTTGCTGGTGGGTCTGGCGGCGTGATTCGACCCGCGACGGCGGACGACCGTCCGCGCCTGCAACGGATTCGGACGTGGCTCCCCGAACCGACGCCGGGACTCCTCGAAACGGCGATTTCCGGGGTCGGGTCGGTCCTCGTCTCGACGGCCGACGGCGTGCCGGTCGGCTACGTTCTCACCATGGTCGCGGACGACGCCTACGTCGCCGAACTCATCGTTGAACCCGCACACCGCGGAGAGGGGCGGGCGACGCGACTCCTCGGCGCGACGGTCGATATGGCTCGGGACCGGGGCTGCGACCGCGTTTCGTTGACGGTGCACGAGGAAAACGACGCCGCACGGTCGCTCTACGAGTCGCTGGGATTCGAACGCCGCGGACGGGAACCGGACTACTACGCCGACGGCGGCGACGGATTACTGTTCGAAAAGCGGTTGTGAGGATTATTCGCTCAGGAGGTCGTCCGCGGTGATGATGCGGACGGTCGTCGGCTTTTTGACGAATTCGCCCTCCTCTCGGGCGATAATCTGCTCGACGCCGCGCTGGGCGGACACGTCGAGGATTCGCTGGCTCAGGCGACCGTCGATGACGACGGCGTGCGGGACGGTCTCCGAGTCTTCGATGGTCGCAAACGCTTCGTCCGCCGGTGCGTCCGCGAGGACGCCGAAATCGTCGTCCAGCAGTCGCACGGTGTCCGTTTTGCCGTCGATGACCGCTTTCGCGTGCCCGCGAACCGTCATCGGTTCGCGTTCGGCGCGCGGTTCGGCAACGGCTTCGGACGCATCGCGTTCCTCCGCGTGCTCCTCGGCGTCCGACGATTCGGAGTCGGACACAGACTCCGGGTCGGTGGTCGAAGCGTCGGTTTTATCGGCCGAGTCGGCCTCTTCCGGCGCGTCGGCCTCCCCGACGCTTCCGCTCTCGTCGGCGTCGCTCTCGCGTTCGGGTTCCTCGCGGTTCGCCTCGCCCGACGGTTTGATCGGGTGGGGCACCGTTTCGCTCTCGGTTTCGGGTGCGGGGAGCGTGCTGCCGTCGGTCGCGGCCATCACGGTCCCGTCGGATTCGAACCGTTCGAACCGCCGCTTCTGTCGGAGGGACGCCATCACTTCGTCGCGCGAGAGGTCCTCGACGGACGTCCCCCGCGGAGCGACGGCGACGTAATCGATGTCGCCCACCTGGTCGAGTTCCTTCAGAATCAGGTCCCCTCCCCGGTCGGCGTCGAGGAACGCCGTGGTCGTCCGCTCCTGCGTGAGGTCCGCGACGGTGTCGGGAACGTTCGTCCCCTCTACCGCGATGGCGTTCTTGATGCCGTATCGGAGCAGGGTCAGGACGTCGGATCGGCCTTCCACGACGATGATGGCGTCGCTGTCGGTCACGTTCGGTCCCGCCGGGAAGCCCTCGTATTCGGTGATGTCCTCGACGCGGATGCTCTGGCGAACTTCGTCCAGAATCTCCTGGCTGGTCATCACGCTGTCGTCGAACGAGGAGGAGAGCAGGTCCTTGGCGCGGTCGACCACTTCGCGGCGTTTCGCGGCCCGGACGTCTTCGATGCTGGCGATGCTGACGCTGGCGCGACAGGGACCGACGCGTTCGATGGTTTCGAGCGAGGCCGCCAGAATCGCCGTCTCCACTTTATCGAGGCTGCTGGCGATGGTGATGGTGCCGAACGACTGTCCGTGTTCGCTTTCGATGTGAACGTCGATGCGGCCGACTTTGGATGACTGTTGGAGGTCGCGTAAATCGAGGTCGTCGCCGAGCAGACCTTCGGTCTGGCCGAAGATGGCACCGACGACGTCACTGCGTTCTACCACCCCGTCGGCGGTAATGTCTGCGTGAATGAGGTATTTCGCTGTATCGTCCATGAGTGATGAACTGCCCTCGGGGAGGGCGTGATTGTGATGCGTCCATGAGCGTTGCCATGGATACGTCTCATTGTGGCGCTCCGACGCCCAAATACCTGTCGTCACGGGGGTTCCGTCCGGCGATTTTACCGCATTATTTCGACTAAATTCATCGCCGGTTTAAATTTGACCGATGGGGGGTTCGTTACCCGTTCAACTCCCGAAGGCGTTTCGCACCGTGGTCGAGTGACGCGAGCGGGTCGGTCGGGTTATCGTGTTCGTAGACGAGCCAATCGGCCCCGATTTCCTTCGCCGTATCCACACACGCGGTCAGGTCCACGTCGCCGTCTCCGAGTTCGACCGGTTCCCCGGCGTGCGTGTCCTTCATGTGGACGAGCGGAACGCGGTCGCCCAGAGACCGGAGGAGCGAACGCGGGTCCGCCCCCGCCGCGACGGCCCATCCGATGTCGAGTTCGATTTCGACCTCCGACTCCGAGAGGAAGACCTCGAAGCCGGTTTCGCCGTCCACCGACGCGAACTCGTGGTCGTGGTTGTGGTAGCCGAGCGAGGTGCTGTGGCCCTCCACCCGCGCCGCGAGTTCGTCCAGTCGGCGGGCAGTTTGCGTCGCCGCCTCCCGACTCTCGAAGTGCTCGGCGTCGAGGTAGGGAACGACTACCCACTCGCAGCCGAGTCGATGGTACTCGCGTGCGACCCGTCCGGGGTCGTCCTCCAACTCGCCGATGGGGACGTGGGCCGCGGCGGCCTCCAATCCTGCATCGTCCAGCGCGTCGGCGACGGCCGCCGGGTCCGCGTCGCCCAAGCCCGCGAACTCCACGCCGTCGAAGCCAGCCTCGCCGACCCGCGCGAGCAGATCTGGGAGCGGTTCGTTCAGTTCGCGGAGCGTATACAGTTGAATCGCGGTTCGCGTCATGGGTCCTACGTGCTACCCCGACGGCTTTAGTGGTTGTTCTCCCTGCAACGCTCGTTCCCCGTCTCGATTTCATTCCGTCGAAACCGCATCAACGGGACGGGTACGAACCCGCGTTTCGAAGAGGAATTTTCTTCGAAATACCCCTCCGAACATTTTTGGCAACTCTTATCACCGTCCGTTCATACGTTCGGATAATGGTTAGCAATCTCGGGCGAATCGGTTGGACGGTCGTGTTCACGGTGCTCATCGTGCTCACCATCCCGTGGTTCCTCTGGGGCGACGGGCGGGTCGCGTACGGCTTGCCGGTGTGGCTCTGGTGGCACATCGGCTGGATGGTCGTGGTGTCGCTCGTCTTCACGGTGTTTGCGAACCGCGCGTGGGGCATCGGCATCGAGGAGGGAGCATGAGCGACACGACGCTCCAGTTGGGTATCATCGGCGGCTATCTCGTCCTCTCGCTGTTGATCGGCCTGCTCGCGTATCGGCTGACCGACCGAACCGCGGAGGATTACTACCTCGCCAGTCGGACCTTCGGGACCGTCGTCCTGCTGTTCACGACCTTCGCGACCCTGCTCTCGGCGTTCACGTTCTTCGGCGGGCCGAACGTCGCCTACGGGTCCGGCCCGGAGTGGATTCTCGTCATGGGTCTGATGGACGGCGTGCTGTTCGCCGTGCTGTGGTACGTCGTCGGCTACAAGCAGTGGCTCCTCGGGCGCGAACACGGCTACGTCACGCTCGGCGAGATGCTCGGCGACAGATTCGGGTCGCCCACCCTTCGCGGCCTCGTCGCCGGAATCAGCCTCTTCTGGTTGTTCCCCTACGTGATGCTCCAGCAGGTCGGGGCCGGAACCGCGCTGGAAGCGCTGACCGGCGGCGAAATCTCCTACGCCGTGGGCGCGGGTCTCGTCACCATGTTCATCATCGCCTACGTCGTCCTCTCCGGGATGCGCGGCATCGCGTGGACCGACACCCTGCAGGGCGCGTTCATGCTCGTCATGGTCTGGGCCGCCACGCTCTGGGCGCTCTCCGAGTTCGGCGGCCTGAGCGCCGCGACCGCGGGGATGGCCGAATCGAACCCCGGATTTCTCTCGCTCGGCGGCGGGCCGTACTCGCCCCAATGGATGCTCTCGCAGGCCATCGGCATCGCGTTCGGCGTGGCGATGTTCCCGCAAGTCAACCAGCGCTTTTTCGTCGCTCGCTCGAAGAAGGTCCTGAAGCGGACGTTCTCGCTGTGGCCCATCCTCGTCGTCCTGCTGTTCGTCCCCGCGTTCATGCTCGGCGCGTGGGCACGGGGGCTGCCCATCGACGCCGCGGACGGAAACGTCCTTCCAGTCGTCCTTTCCGAGTACGCACCCGCGTGGTTCGCCGCGCTGGTCATCGCGGGTGCCATGGCCGCCATGATGTCCTCGTCGGACTCGATGCTCCTCTCCGGGTCGTCGTACTTCACCCGCGACCTCTACCGCCCGTTCGTCAATCCGAACGCCAGCGATAGCTGGGAGGACACCCTGGGACGCATCGGCGTCGCCGTCTTCGCCATCGCGGCGTTCGTCGCCAGTCTCTACACGCCCGGCACGCTCATCGAAATCGGCGGCACCGCGTTCGGCGGGTTCGCCCAACTCGCGCTCCCCGTCATCGTCGCGCTCTACTGGAAGCGGGTGACAAAATGGGGGATGTTCGCCGGAATCATCGGCAGCCAGGCGTTTTACCTCCTCAGCGTGTTCCTGCCGTTCGTGCCGGACACCTACGGCGGGTGGCTCGCATCCGTCGTCGGCATGCTCCTCGGTCTGGTGCTGACAGTTTCGGGTTCCGTCGTGACCTCGCCCGCACCGACCGAAGACCGGGACCTCTACTTCGACCTCCACGCCGACTAGCACGGGATTGGTTTTTTCGGTGTGACTTGTCGAATTCAGTCTCACTGGTTTCTGCACGCCGCTCTCGTTTTGATTCTGGTTCAAACGCCCGTTGTGAGGTGATTACGTCCTCGAAAGCCCCCCGCTCGCTACGGATCACACTTGGGTGTCTTGTGATCGCAGTTACTGAGAAGCAGGTTTCGAAAGCCCCCGTCCGCTCGCGGTCGCTGTGCGGGATATTCTGGCCGCCCCGCACCGCACGGCCAGAATAGTTGCCCGCACAGCAGACCAGGCAACCGCGACCAAACGGCCCCTTTCAGTCCTCCCACAACACCGTCACCGCAATCGCATCAGCCACGTCCTCCCCAACCGATTGCGCGCTTCGCTCCGCTCAGTGCTCATCCCTCGCACGCTTCACCGAGAACGGCTCGGACGGACTATCCTCGCCGTCCCGCCAGCGCGCGCCACAGCGACAAGTCGGGTACACGAAACTGGGCTTTCCATTCCGGCGCGTGCGCCAGCAGGCCCGAGGACTTCACGTCCGAGGGCCTGTTAGTTATCACGCGAGGGATGAGCACCGGAACGAAGTGAGGAGCGCAATCGGCTGGGGAGGGTGAGGCCGTCGCGGTAGCTGTGTCTGGGTGGATTGAAAGGGGCCGTCTGCTCGTGCCTGCGTGGTTACTTCAGCGGCCCCTCTCGATGAGGTGTGCGGTTTGCACCGAATCGAGATGCCGCTGAATAACCGCGAGCATGGCGGGGGCTTTCTGGGATGTCAATTCAGTAGTTGCAATCACACCAAAACCGGTATCACGTCGTCCTGAACGCGGAACGATTTCGAAAAATCACCCTCGCAGTCGCCAAACGCGTTGACGACGGTTTTAAACCCGTTTCGTGAGAATTTCCGCCCATGCAAACGCACATCGTCCCGGTCGGGTTCGATTACGACCGGCTCATCGCGCCGCTCGTGCGCGACCAACTCGACGTGGACCGTGTCATCCTCTTGGAGGGCGCGGTGGGCAGCGAGGCCAACGTCGAATACTCGCGGAACCTCTCCCGCAAACTCGGCAAGGACTTCGAGAACCTGCTCGGCGCGGAAACCGAGCGCGTGGTCATCGAGGACGTCTACGACTACGACACCGCGTTCGAGCAGGCCTACGACCGCATCAACGCCGAACTCGACGGCGGCGGCGAGGTGTGGGTGAACGTCAGCGCCATGCCCCGAACGGTCAGCTTCGCGTTCGCCACCGCGGCCCACTCCATCATGGTCGAACGGCAGGAGGACCGCGAGCGGATACACACCTACTACACCGCTCCGGAGAAGTATTTGGAGACGGAACTCGCCGAGGAGTTGCGCGAGGAGACCGACCTACTCGAATCTGTCTTGAACGGCGAGGTGGACGAAGGACGCATCGAAACCCACCTCGAACGCGCCCGCGACCTGCTCTCGGAGTTCGACGAGCGCGGGACGACCATCGGCGCGAAACGGGTCGGCTCGGGACACATCGTGGAACTGCCGGTCGCCTCGTTCTCGAACGTCAAGCCGTTCGAGGAACTCATCCTGTTCACGCTCGGCGAGCACGGCCAGTTCGAGAGCGTGAGCGAACTCGCCCAGACATTGGCCCGCGACCTGAACGAGGAGTACACCGATAGCTTCCGCTCGAAAGTCATCTACAACGTTGACCGCCTCGGACCGGGCGGAAAGGGCTACATCGAACAGGAGGAGGAGGGCAAATCCTACCGCACCCGACTCTCACGAATCGGGGAGCTGTGGGTGCGGTCGCACACGAACGGGGACGCGTAGGGCGGAGGACTGGTCAACCGGCGGTGTTCCCTTCTACAGGTACTCTTTCCACTGCTCGCGGAGGTCTTCGAGGAACCCCTCTTCGCCCGCCGCCTCCAACTGCTCCGTCGCGAGCGTCCAGTACTGTCCGCGGTGTTCGACCAGTTCGTCGTCGGCCAACTGGCTCAACACCGGGCCGACGCTGCCGTCCGGTATGTCCGTGCCGTCGCGCACCTCGGACCGGGTGAACGCCTGCTGGTCGTTCACGGCGAGAAACGACATCACGCGGTGGGCGTTGGTTCCTTGTCGAATGTCGAGCGCGGCGTCCGGCAGGTGTCGAAACTCGTCTCTGTCGATGGGCATGAAACGGATTTCGACGGGTTTCTACTAAAATATACTGGATAGTACTGAATGCTATCGAATTCTACTGTCTACACGGATATGATACTGGTTCTTCTCGTATTGCACTGATTCCTCCGGTATCGCACCGAAACGTCCCGAGAACACCGAAGATTGGTCGTGACCTATCGTCTCATCCCTAGCGTCCCCGCCTCCAACTTCTCTACTCGGGTCGTGAGCGCCAGGAACGTCGCCAGCAGGGTGATGACGACCGCACCGGCGGCCGCGATTTCGTGGGTCGGCGACGGGTGGCTGTATCCCGCGACGAGGATTTGTTGGGCCGGAAGGCCGGTGTGGTGGGGCGTGCCGACGATGGGAACGAAGTAGTCCACGAGGTCGTTGAAGCCGTACCAGACGACGGCGACGAAGACGGCACCGACCGGAAAGTCGCTGTAGCGGTGGATGAGGAACGCCTCGACGACCATGGCGAGGTGGCTACAGAACAGGAAGGCGTACATCGGCCAGCCGACGCCGATGAACCCCGAGAAGAACGTGGTCAGTACGAACGGCGTCCACAGGCCGAGTTTGATGCAGCCGAAGAAGGCGAGCATGTTCACCCACTCGTTGTTCCGCCCGAGTTTCCACAGGGCGAGCGACAGCGCGATGAACAGCGTCGCCATCGGGCTGTCAGGGACGAAGGGCCACATGACGGCCGGTTCGACGCCGAACTGCCACGTCATTAGCGGGTCGGAAAACGGGTACGGGTGAAAGCCGTAGTACCAGAAACCGAACGCGGTGCCGACGAGGTTGATCATCACGATGGGCCACGCCATTCGCAACCCGAAATCCTCCAGCCATTGGGGAAGCGGTGCGACGTACCACGGGAGGTCCTCGAGCGGCGGGAGGCTCGTCATACCCTCGGCGAGGAATTGTCGGGGCAAAGAGGCTTCGATTGGCGTGTCACCGGAGTAGCCGTTCCGCAATCGGTACGTCTTAACCCTCCCCTTCGTTAGGGGCATGCATGGCAGAGCCAACCGACATCGAGGAACTGAAGCGCGGCACGGAACTGGTCAAGCGCGGCTTCGCCCGCATGCAGAAGGGCGGCGTCATCATGGACGTCGTGAACCCCGAACAGGCCCGCATCGCGGAGGACGCGGGCGCGGTCGCCGTCATGGCGCTCGAAGCCGTCCCGGCGGACATCCGAAAGCGCGGCGGCGTGGCGCGGATGGCCGACCCCGCCGACGTCGAGGAAATCATCGACGAGGTGTCCATCCCGGTGATGGGTAAGTCGCGAATCGGTCACACGACCGAGGCCCAAATCCTCGAATCCATCGGCGTGGACATGATAGACGAGTCCGAGGTGCTCACCCCGGCGGACGAGAAGTACCACATCGACAAGCGCGAGTTCACCTCGCCGTTCGTCTGCGGCGCGCGCAACCTCGGCGAGGCGCTTCGCCGCATCAACGAGGGCGCGGCGATGATTCGAACCAAGGGCGAGGCCGGTACGGGCGACGTGAACCAAGCCGTCCACCACCAGCGCACCATCAAGGGCGCGATTCGGGAACTGCAGGGCAAGACCCACGAGGAGCGCGAGATGCTCGCCCGCGAACTCGAAGCCCCCGCGGAACTCGTCCACGAAACCGCCGAAGCGGGCCGTCTCCCCGTCGTCAACTTCGCGGCGGGCGGAATCGCGACGCCCGCCGACGCGGCGCTGATGATGCACCACGGCTGCGACGGCATCTTCGTCGGCTCGGGTATCTTCGGTGCAGAGGACCCCGTACTGATGGGTAACGCCATTGTCGAGGCGACGAACAACTGGGACGACCCGGAGCGCCTCGCCGAGATCAGCAAGGACATCGGCTCGGGCATGAGGGGCGAGGCCAACGTGGACCTACCCGAAGAAGAGAAGATGCAGGGCCGCGGAAACTGAGCGAGACTCCCTTTTCGCCGCGCGTTAGCGCGCTTTCGATTCGAGACGGAGTGCCAACCGCGTCAGCCGGTTCGTGTCCATCAGTCGAATTCGTGTCCGTCAGTCGGCTCGTGTCTATCAGTCGCCCTGTCTGTACGTCATTCGAACCAGCGTCTCGACGCCGCCCTCGGGAACTTCCATCTCGGGGTCGAACGGCTCGAAGCCGACCGACTCGTAGTAGGGCACCAGTCCACGGCGACAGAGCAGCGAGAGGCCGACGACGCTCTGTAGGTCGGGGTGGTTCACGACGGCTTCCATGAGTATCTTACCGAACCCTTCGCCGCGGCGGTCGGCGGCGACGATTACGTCGAAGACGTTCGCGTAGTACGTGTAGTCGGTCAGGATACGTGCTGCAGCGACGAGAGTACCGTCACGGGTCTCCGGCGGCGCGCACTCGATACCCACGGTGACTTCCGTTTCCGAGAGCGCGCTCCGAACCCCCTCCACGCTCCGGTCCTCCCACCACTCGTACTCCTCGTACAGGTCGGTCAGTTCGCGGGCGTCGTCGGGTGTGAGGTCTCGGACGCGTCTCATTCGTCCCGTCGGTTTTTCGCGCCGAAATAATTCTCTTTTGATACATTGGCAACCGTTAGCACGGGGGCTCGACGGTTTCATCGTCAGGACCGCTGACGGCGTCGGAAAACGACTGTAAAAACGGAACGCGAATCGAACGCGGTTATTCGAAGTCGCGGCGCATGGCGATTTCGAACCACGGGCAGAGACGAAGTTGGCGGTACCAGCGCGGGTTCTCGTGCAGGCGCTCGTAGGGAACCCACATCACGCCGCCGACTTCCTCCTCGACGGGGTCGAGCGATTTATCCGTCAGGGTGAGTTTGAGGACGGAACAGACCTCGTGTTCGACGCCCTCCTGCGGATAGTAGCGCTTGTACTCGAACTTGTCCGTCACGCGGAGGTCGTCGTACTGGTTCGGCGAGATACCCAGTTCCTCTTCGAGACGCTGCCGCGTGGCCTCCTCTTGGGACTGGCCGGGTTCGGGGTGGGACGCGACGGTGCCGTCCCAGTAGGTGTCCCAGAGGCGCTTCGTCGGCGAGCGCTGTGCGAGCAGGATGTTGTCGTCCTCGTCGAAGATGAGCGCGGTGAACGCTCGATGGCGGATGCCGTCGCCCATGTGGGCGTCGAGGCGGTTCACGATTTCGAGTTCGTTGTCGTCGCCGTCCACGGCGACGACGTTCTGGCGAGCGTTCTTGTGTCGCTCGTCGGTTTCGGCGCTCTCGGTGGCGGATCCGCCCGACGAGTTGGCGGCGTTGTCAGTGCTCATACCGCTATAGAGAACCATCCGTTTCAAACGTTCTTCGGAAATCGTTCGACACGAAGTCGTACCGTTCGTCCTCTCGACCCGAAGTCGCGCCATTTACCTTCGCGCGAATCCGAGTGTCGGGTGATGACCGACGCCGCTTCCGCCGGTGAGGACGACTACTCCGGGTTGCTTGGCGCGTTCCGCTACAGTTTCCGCGTCTCCGACTCGCTCGTTTTCCGGCTGTACGTCCTTCTCAGCTTCGTTCTCGGGGTTATCCTCGGGTTCACGTTCGTCCTCGCACTGGTTCGCTGGTTCTACCTCACGCTCGGTCACTCCGCGCTGGAGACGACCTCGAACGCCTTCCTCGGCGTCATCGCGCTCTTCGTCCTCGGACCGCTGTTCGCGCCCGTCCTGTTCGTGGCGCGTCGGCACCGACGCGACGAAGGCGAAGACGCCCGCTACGACACGATTCTCGCGCTCTCGGGCGTCCTCTTCCTGCTCTCGTTGTACGTCGGGGTCATCATCTCCGTTCCGGCGCAGTACCAGTCGGCGAACGCCGGTGCCCTCGGGAGCTTTCTCTACTCGCTCCCGCAACTGTCCGGCCTCGTCCCGCCCATCGTCTCGGCGCTGTTCATCTACGCCCTCCATCGGTTCCTCAAGTAGCGGACGGGAGCGCAACCCGGAAAAGGAACCGCGACGTACCACCTGCCATGACCGAGAAGACGAGCACGTTCCTCGTCACCCACGCCGAAGACGACTCGGCGGTGCTCAAGGACGTTCACGACGGACAGGTACACACGCTTTCGAGCAACCCCGGCGTCGAAGCGGACGACGCCATCGAGGCCACGGTCGAACCCGAACCCCCGATGGAAGTGACGTGGACCGCCGTCGAAATCGACGAACGACGGTCCCTCACGGTCCACGAGAGCGACGAATCGCCGACGGGTCACGAGCGAGACATCGCCGACGAACAGGAGGTTGGCGACTTGGAACGCACCGAACGCGCCGGAATCGGCGAGATTCACGTTCTATCTGTTCCGCCGGAGGAAACCGAAGACGCCGTGGCCGACGTGCTGGACGACGAGGGAACGCTCTCGCGTGCGGCTCGACTCGGCGTGAACCGCGTCGAAGTCAGGTCCGAGGACGGAACGGTGAGCGTTCGGTACTTGCCATAGTATTGTTTGCGGTCAATGTCTTTAATAAGTGCTACTTACTCAGTGCCACATTTGGCGCGAATCGTACTACTATCGACTCTCTTGCCATTCTGGTAGGCGACCATTTCGTACGTTTCTCCAGTAGGACGTCGATTTCCCACGTCCCAAGTAACGTCTGTTTGCTTCTCTGTCACCTTTGATGTGGAGATTTTGGAACCATTTTCCGAGTAGACCGTAATCTTCCCTACAGACTTCGGTTCGATTTCCAGAGTGGTTGTAATTTGAAACACCGTTACCGTTCCATCGTCGGTATCTCGTTTGACAGAATCTCCCTGATACTTGAGCGCTGTAATCGCATCCGTCTTGAACGCACGTTTCGTCGAGTAGGTGCAAATGCTTTTGTCTCCACTATCTTTACCGAGACAACCTGCAAAAAAGACTGTGCATGCTCCATAGAGGACTTTTCACCGTTTGTATAGGGCAGACATACTAGCGGTATTGCACCCATGCATATGATCCTTATCAATCAATTTACCATATGCCTATTAATCCACACTTTATAACTATGATATATTGTATATTATAATGTGGTCTATATTTAAAACGCAAGAAACGAAGCGCGGACACCCTTATTCGTACTACGTCGCCACCTCGCTCGGAAAAGCAGTGATGAAACACGGTATCGGCGAACTCATCCGCGAGGAACACGACATCCTGACGCGTTACAGCTACTCTTTTCTACCTCACCCCAAAACCCCTCGTCCATGGCAATGCAACCGCACCTACTCGTTGACGAGGGCGACCTGAACGACATCGCGCTGATTCCCGGCGACCCGGGGCGCGTGGACCGAATCGCGGCGCAGTGTGACTCTTCGGAGGTCGTCTCCGAGAACCGCGAGTACAAGGTCGTCAACGCGGAGTACGAGGGGACGCCGCTGACCATCTGTTCGACCGGAATCGGCTGTCCGTCGGCGACCATCGCCATCGAGGAGATGCACGCCGTCGGCGTCGAAACCGTCATCCGCGTCGGGACGACCGGCGCACTCCAGGAGGACATCGAAATCGGCGACATGGTCGTCGCCACGGGCGCGGCGAAAGACGAGGGGACGACCCGTCGCTACGAGAAGGACACCTACCCGGCGGTGCCGGACTACCACGTCCTCTCGGCGCTGGTCGATTCCGCGGAATCGAACGACGAGGACGTTCACGTCGGCCCGATAGCGTCCGACGACGCGTTCTACGCGGAAACCGACGAGTACGTCCGGTCGTGGGAAGAGGCGAACATCCTCTCCGTCGAGATGGAGGCGGCCGCCGTCTTCTCCGTCGCGCGGCGCAAGGGCATGCGCTCGGGGGCCATCTGCACCGTGGACGGCAACCTCGTGAAGGGGACCCAGAAGGGCACCGACACCGAGGACGACGAACTGCCCGAGAAGGCGAAGAACAACGTCGAGCGCGCGATTCGCATCACGCTCGATGCCATCGTCTCGTTGGCGTAACCGAGAGCTGACACGGGCGGCGATTTTCGTAAAACCGACCACAAGAGTGTAGCGGCTCCCCGTCGTGGTGCTCTCTATGGGTGGAGGGGACGGGAGCGAGGAGGCGGCGAGCGACGAGTCCATGTTAGGGGAGGTTCGTTCGCCCCTCTCCCCGCCGTCCCTCCGGTCGCTTCCGGCGGACAGCGACCTTCGAATGGTGGTGTTGGCGCTCGCAATCGGGATCATCGCCGGACTCGGTGCGGTGTTCTTCCGATTCGCCATCTGGGTCGTTCAAGAGGTATTCTACGGCCCAGCGCTCAATCCGGGGAGCGTCGAGTTCGCGCTCGTCCCGGTTCCGAACGCCTTTTCGATACTGTCGGTGCTCGGTCCGGTCAGGCTCCTCCTCCTTCCCGCCGTCGGCGGCCTCATTGTGGGCGTCATCATCAAACTGACGACGCCGGAGGTGAAGGGCCACGGCGTGCCGAAGGTCCTCGAATCCATCCTCGTTCGGAGCGGCGAAATCGACCCGAAGATTTCGGTGTACAAGACGGTCGCCTCCTCGCTCGCTATCGGCAGCGGCGGGTCGCTGGGTCGCGAGGGTCCCATCGTCCAAATCGGAAGCGCGGCGGGGTCCTTCTTCGGGCGGTACGTGGACCGGAGCGCCTACACCCGGACGCTGGTGGCGGCGGGTGCGGCGGCGGGCATCGCCGGGACGTTCAACGCGCCGTTGGCTGGCGTCATGTTCTCGTTGGAAATCCTGCTCGCCGAGTACTACCTCCAGAACGTCATCGCCATCGTCTTGAGCGCGGTGATGGCGACGGCCGTCGCGCGGTCGTTGCTCGATTTCACGCCGAATCCCGGCGTCCGCGAATTTCTCGTTCCCATCCAGTACCGTCTCGTCTCGCCGGTGGTCGAATATCCGCTGTACGTCCTGCTCGGCCTGCTCGTCGCGCTCGTCGGCGCGGGCGTCGTGAAACTCCTCTACCGTACCGAACACGTCTTCGAGGGTCTCGACCTTCCGCCCGTGACGAAACCCGCGCTCGGCGGGGCGCTCCTCGGGCTTTCAGCCCTCGTCACGGCGGTCGCGTTCGGCGTCTCCCCGCTCCGCGGCGCGACGTGGCTGTTCGGCGTTGGGTACGGCACGATTCGCCACAGCATCCTCGGCGATTACGGATTCGTCCTGCTGTTGGTGCTCGCGCTGATGAAGGCCGTCGGGTTCTCGCTGTCGGTCGGGAGCGGCAGTTCCGGCGGGGTGTTCTCGCCGTCGCTGTACATCGGCGCGATGCTCGGCGGCGCGTACGGGGCCGCAGTCCACGCATTCGTACCCGGCACCGCCGGACCCGGTGCCTACGCGCTCGTCGGCATGGGCGGCATCTTCGCAACGTCCGCCCGCGCGCCGCTGACGGCGACGCTCATCATCTTCGAGTTGACCGGCCAGTACACCATCATCCTCCCGCTCTTGCTCGTCTGCGTCCTCGGCAACGAACTCTCGAACCGCCTCCTCCGAGGGAGCACCATCTACATCGAAAAACTCCGGGAGCGCGGAATCACGGTGCAAGAGCGCCGTATCGGCAGTCTGGAAGACCTGACCGCGAGCGATGTGATGACGACGACCGTCGATACGCTCCCCGCGGAACTGTCGGTCGAGGACGCGATTCCGACGATTCGAACCAGCGACCACGGCGGCTTTCCGGTCGTCGATTCCGAGGGCGACCTCGCCGGAATCGTCACGCTCACCGACTTCGAACCGTTCATGGCCGGTCGCGTCGAGGGCGAAACCGAGCGCCCCGAGGCGGAACAGACCGTCGGCGACGTGTGCACGACGGACGTCCGTACCGTGACCCCGGGTGAGAACTTGCTGTCGGTCGTGGACAAGATGGAATCGTTTGATATCGGACGGTTACCGGTAGTCGAAGACGGCGGGGTGGTCGGAATCGTCACCCGAAGCGACGTGTTGGATGCGTACGACCGAATGCCGTCTTTCGTTTAAGAACGTCCACTTTTTCGGTCGTCTGCATATCGAAAGGGAAATCCCCCCTCGCTCAGTATAGGCACATAAATGGGGTTATTGAGTTCGTTACCTATCCTATCGGGGTCACAATCAACTACCGGTGATAGCTCTCGAGGGTTATCACTCGGTGACGAAGAAATACAGATGAACCTTATCGCGATCGTCATCGGAATCATTGCGGGACTCGGGGCGGTCGTTTTTCGGTTGACGATTTGGGCGGCACAGGAGGTCTTTTTCGGAACGACACTCAACCCGGGAAACGTCGAGTTCGAACTGATAGACTTTCCGAACGTGTTCGGCGCGCTGTCGTTCCTCGGCGACGCGCGGTACCTTTTGCTCCCCGCCATCGGCGGCCTTCTCGTCGGCGTCATCGTCGTGTTGACGACGCCGGAGGTGAAGGGCCACGGCGTCCCGAAAGTCATGGAATCGATGCTCGTTCGCGGCGGGAAGATAGACCCGAAGATTTCGGTGTACAAGACGGTCGCCTCCTCGCTCGCTATCGGCAGTGGTGGGTCGCTGGGTCGTGAAGGCCCCATCATCCAGATTGGAAGCGCGGCGGGGTCCTTCTTCGGTCGCTTCATGGACCAGAAGTACACCCGGACGCTGGTGGCGGCGGGTGCGGCGGCGGGCATCGCCGGGACGTTCAACGCGCCGTTGGCTGGCGTCATGTTCTCGTTGGAAATCCTGCTCGCCGAGTACTACCTTCAGAACGTCATCGTCGTCGTGTTGGCGTCCGTGATGTCCACCGCCGTCGCGCGGACCATTCTCGAATTCACGCCGAATCCCGGCGTTCGGGCGTTTCTAGTTCCTGTCGATTATCAGATGGTCACGCCCATCGTGGAGTTCCCGCTCTACATCGCCCTCGGCTTCGTCATTGGCCTATCCGGTGCCGCCGTCGTCAAGATGCTGTACGGCACCGAGCACGTCTTCGAGCGCCTCGACCTGCCCGAGTACGTGAAACCGGCCATCGGTGGCCTGCTCCTCGGTGCCACCGTTCTCATCAGCACCGTCATGCTCCACGAGTCGGCGCTGACGACCGCCGACTGGCTGTTCGGCGTCGGATACGCGACCATCCACTCGGCCATCGCGGGCGACCTGACGCTCAAAATCATCCTCGCGCTGGCGATTCTGAAACTGCTCGCCTTCTCGTTCTCGGTCGGGAGTGGCAGTTCCGGCGGGGTGTTCTCGCCCGGACTCTACATCGGCGCGATGATCGGCGGCGGATTCGGCATCCTCGCCAGCATGCTCTTCCCCGGTACCGCCGGACCCGGTGCCTACGCGCTCGTCGGCATGGGCGGCGTGTTCGCGGCGACCGCCCGCGCGCCGCTGACGGCGACGCTCATCATCTTCGAGTTGACCGGCCAGTACACCATCATCCTCCCGCTGCTCGTCGTCACGGTCATCGGCAGCGTCGTCACCCAACGCCTGCTCAACCGCGGGACTATCTACACCGAGAAGCTCCGTGACAAGGGCATCACGGTGCAGGAACGTCGCATCGGCAGTCTGGAGGACCTGACCGCGAAAGACGTGATGACGACGAACGTGGACACGCTCACCACCGGTTCCGGTTGCGAGGACGCCCTCATGATGTTCCAGCAGACGAAACATCACGGGCTTCCGATCGTCGACGAGAGCGGCAGTCTCGTCGGTATCATGACCCTGACGGACCTCGAATCCGAACTCACCAACTCCATCATCCACACCATCGAGGGCCGCGAGGAGATCAACCTGCCGGACGAGGAACTCGCCCCGGTGGAGAAGATCGGAACGACCGAGGTGCTGACCGTCCCGCCGTCCGCGAACCTGCTCTCCGTGGTCGATATCATGGAGAAGTTGGACGTCGGCCGCATCCCCATCGTGGACGAGGAAAACCACCCCGTCGGAATCGTCACCCGGAGCGACATCCTCGACGCCTACGACAACGTTCCCGAGTTGGCCCGCGGGACCGAAGTCGATATTCCGGTGGTCGCGGAATCGAAGCTCCCCAACGTCAGCGCCGACAAGCAGGACTGAGAATCGATCGGACCGACCGAACCGGTCCGATGCGGCAGGAACGCATATAGTTCACGCTGGAAAACCCTTCGTTGATGCGCAACTGGTTGCGGACGATGTACGAGCGGTCGTTAGCGCGCGCTCGACGCGTCAGACGCCGCGAAACCAAGGAGTTTCGTCGTTGGTTGGAGACGAGTGCGAACCTCCGTCATCTGACGGCGTTGATAGCCCTTCCTCTGCTCATCGCCGGAATTACGGCGCTCTCCGACCGCATCGAAGAGCTCTCGTTCCTGCTCTATCCGCCGCTCGCATCGGGAACCTACACCCTCTTCAGCGACCCGGACGGACGATACGCCTCGCCCCGGAACTTCGTCGGCGGCCTCGGAACGGGCGCGGTCTGCGGCTGGTTTTCCGTTCTCTTCTCGGAGACGTTCCTCAACGTCCCGGAGATACAGCCATTGCAGGCCCACCCCGTCACCGCGGCGCTCGCCGTCTTCCTGACCATCGCGGCGACGTGGGCGCTCTCGCTCGAACTCCCGGCGGCGTTCTCCACGTCGCTGCTCGCCGTCGTCGTCGGCGTTCACGACCCGTACTACGTGGCGAGCGTCATCGTTTCGAGCATCATCGTCATCTCGGTCTTCGGTGCGTGGCGGCGGGAATTCTATCAGAAACGGTCGCGCTATCTCTACCAATCCACGAAGGGTGACGACCACGTTCTCGTGCCGATGCGGGGACAGTACGCCGAGGGAGCGGCCATGTTCGGCGCGAAACTGGCGTCCGCCCACGACGCCGGAAAAGTCGTTCTGGTGGACATCGTGGACGATACCGCCATCGAGAAGGCGAAGGGGGACGGCGGGGACGGGACCGAGCCGACGCTCGTCGCGCGAGAGAACGCAGAACTCGACGCCGATGGGGTGGCAGAAACGCAAGCCGCGGACGAAGCGGCCGCCCGCCTCGAACGACAGGCCCAACGGATTCGAACGCGGGTGGGCGTCCCCTGCGAAGTCGTCATCGCCGGGGACGGAAAGAACCAGTCGCGGACGATACTGCGGACGGCCCGCGAGACGAACTGCGACCTCATCGTCACGCCCTACGAGGAGAAACACGGTAGCCTCTCGCCGTTCGTTCGCAAACTGTTCCGCGGGCGAATCGACGCCATCGTCTATCGACCCGCCCCGGACACCGACTCGGCGGACGCTCGGAAGCACGAGTGGAAACGTATCCTCATTCCCGTCCGACGGGCCGGTGATACTGCCCACGCGATGATCGACTTCGCCCAACGTCTCGTCGGTCGAACGGGGACGGTGAGCGTTTGTACCTGCATCGACCGTGAATCGGAGCGGCGGAGAGCGGAATCGACCCTCGCCGACCTCGTAGAGGCGTTCGAGGGGTCGTTCGAGACGCGAATTTCGCGGGACCACATCGAGCAGTTCCTGACGGCGAACGACGACCACTACGACCTCATCTTCATCGGGGCGAGCACCAACCGAAGCGCCGCGTCGCGGTTCATCTCGCCACCGACGTTCGAGCGACTGCACGAGGTCGAATGCGACGTGGCGGTCGTCCACCGCGGCTGAATCGCGCGAAACGGCTCAGAAATCGTCCAGCGTTCGGTTCGATGGGTCGCCCGCCAACTGCGCCGCTAACTCCTCGACGTGTTCGCCGCCGAGGGCCGCCTGAACCAGCATGCGACCGATGAGCGCCGGACTGACCACGATGTCCGCACCCGCCCGACGGAGCTTTCGCACGTTCTCCCGCTCGGTGGCGGACGCCACGATTCGAATGTCCGAGTTCAACTGTCGAGCGGTCAGGACGGCGAGCGAGTCCGCGGCGTCGTCCTCGGTGGCGACGAGCACCGATTTGGCGCGGTCGATGCCGACGCGCCGAAGTACGTCCTCGTCGCTCGGGTCTCCGTGGATGACGGTTTTCTTCGCCTCCCGGAGTTCCTCTACGAGGTCCGCGTCTTCCGCGACGACGACGTATTCGGTTCCCCCGTCGAGTTCGTCGAGTATCGATTCCGTGAGCAGGTGGCCGTAACCGAGGACGAGCAAGTGGTCTTCCATGAGGTTGATGTTCGTGTTCGTCGATTTTCCGAGCGCGCTGGCGAAGCTGTTTTCGAGAATCGGTGCGAAGAGGACGCCCAGTGCCGCCGCGAAGCTTCCCGCGCCGAAGACGATGACGGTCATTCCGAACGCGCGGGCGACCGTGGTCGTGGGGTGAATGTCGCCGTACCCGACCGTACTGGCGGTGATGAGCGTGAAATAGAACGCGTCGAACCAGGAGTTCAGGTCGGAGAAGTTCGTACGTAGCGCGTACGCGCCGATCGTCCCGTAGAGCTGTGCGCCGACGACGGCGGCGGCGGTGGCGACTTGCGCCGCCGACAGTTCGACCGGTTGCTGAAACCGCGTCCGAACGAGGAACAACGCGGGAAGCGTGAGGAGCGAGAAGACGACGAGCGGAAGCGAGTACGGCGTCGACTGGAGGAGGCCGTGAATCGCGGTGACCGGCAGCAAAATCGCGCTCGCGTACCACGCCGAGCGAAGGCCGCGACGAAGGCCAACAGCCGCGACGAGGAGCAGAAACCCTACGATGGTGCCGGTGTACGAAGTGGCCTGACGGACGGCGCGCGGAATCAGTCCCCCGAACAGGCCGCCGCCGGTCGGACCCGTCGCGGTGCTCACGAGACCCGTCGCTATCGAGAGCAGCGCGACCCCGATCACCAGCCATACCACGACGCGCGCCGACGTGAACCGCCGGACCCCCCTCGCCATACGACCGTTCGTGCGACGGCCGCCGCGATAAATCGGGTGGCCGAACGGTCACGTTTCCCACTCGAGTCGTGGCCGGAACGGACACGATTCGTGTCGCCGAATGACAAACTTCGGCGATTCGACCGTCCGAATCTTTATGTCGGATACCGGGACCAATCCACCCCGATGGTGACAGGGACGGCGCTGATACGGATTGCGACCGCGGTTGCGCTAGCGATAGTGATGAGGATAGAGATATTCGTCCCGGCGTCCGTCCGTGGGCGGTGGCTCTCCCGTCCCGACCCGCGTCCGTCACGGAGCTCCTTCGCGGAAAGAAAGTCACTTGCCGTCGCCGCCCGTTCCATCGTCCATGCAGTGGAAACTCTTCGCGGACTTGGCCGAGCTCGCGGGACAAAAGGAGGTGTCCGTAGACGCCGAACCGGGCGAAACCGTCGGCGACGCCTTGGACGACCTGCTTTCTCCCCGGCCGGAACTCGAAGACCGCGTGCTGGACGACGATGGCCGCCTCCGCGACCACATCAACGTGCTCCGGAACGGGACCAACGTCTTCACCGAAGACGGGTTGGACACGACCCTCGAATCGGGCGACGAGTTGGCGCTCTTTCCCCCCGTTAGCGGCGGGTAGCGCGTTAACGTGGCCGTCTTCCCGGACGACGGAGGCATCGATCTCGGTATCGACGCGTCGTCCGGGTCGCGAAAGGAAAACGTCCCCCGCCCCGGTAAACGTCCACCGTCCCGGTCCGCCACCGCTCGGCCGCCAACAGTCGGCCGTCAGCGGTCGTCCTTGGTTAGGTCCATCCCCATCACGAAGTCCGGTTCGTCGGAAATCTTCACCCGGCAGTAGGCCGTGTCGGTGACGAACCGCGGTGTCTCGGGGATGAGGACCCGCGTTTCGTCAGCACCGCGTTCCGCGGCGTCGCGGGAAATCGCGGCGAACAGCGAGCGCGCGGCGTCCGCATCCGCCCACGCACCGACGGCGTATTCGACGAACGTCGTCGTCACGTCGTCCTCGTCCGTTCGCTCCTCTTCGCGGGAGAGACACGCGAACCCGTGCGTTCCGTCCTCCTGCACGACGAGGAGGTCGTCGTTCTCGGCGCTTCGATGAAGTTCGGAGCGGGTCAGCTCGGACACCGCCCACGACTCCTCGAAGTCGAGGGCGAGGCCGCGGAGGTGTGCGCGCGCGTCGCTCTTGCTCCAGTATCCCCACGCGGCGTCCGCGTCGTCGGTCACGGTCATGACCGGGTCGGCGTCGGCGTCGGGTTCGGGGTGCGCCCACCGGAACTCCGTAATCGGGTCGTAGCCCGTCGCCCGCGACTGGCCGAGTCCGGCGATGTTCCACGAAAAGACCATGTTGCGAAGCACGGTCGCACCCTGCTCGCGCGCCCAGTCGAACAGCTCGTGGGTCATCCGGTTTGCGACGCCGTCTCCGCGGAAGTCGGGATTGACGCGCATTCCCTGTCCCCACGCTTCCCAGTCCGAGAGCAGGACGCACTGAACGATGCCCGCGATGTCGTCCCCGGCATCCGCGACGACGGTGTAGCGGTCGTCGCCGTCTATCCAGTCGTGGTAGACGTGCGGGATGTAGTCGCTGCCGTCTCGGTCCGCCCACGTGTTCTCCGTGAACGCCGCGACCGCATCGTAGTCGTCGTGGGTCGCCTCGCGGAGTTCTATCTCCATCACTCCCATGGAACCGACCGCTCCGTAATCTCGCCCGCGATGGGTTCCCGCATCGTCGTCGCGGGGTCGTCGCTGTTCGCCAGCGACCACATCAGCTTCACCTTCGCGGTTCCGGGGAGCATGTCCTCACCCTCGATGATGCCCGCGTCGAGCAGGTCGCGGCCCGTGTCGTACACGCGGTCACAGACGCGGCCGCCGAGACACTGACTGGTCATGACGACGGTCGTCCCGTCGTCAACGAGTTCGCCGATTCGGTCCGCCCAGTCGGAGTGGACGTGGCCCAGTCCCGTCCCTTCGATGACGAGTCCGGCCTTCCCCTCGGCGTAGTCGAGCGCCTCGACGCCCATCCCCGGCGTGAATTTCAGGAGTTCGACGTCGCTTTCGAGGTCGTCCGCGAGCGCGAGTTCCCGTGTTCCTCGTTCGTCGTATTCGCGTCGGAACGCGACCTCCTCGGCGTCGTAGTCCACTTCGCCGAGCGGTTCCGCGCCGACGGTTTCGAACGCGTCGCGGCGCGAGGTGTGGTTCTTCCGAACCCGCGTTCCGCGGTGGAGCGCGCAGGTGTCGTCGCTCTCGCTGGCGTGCATGCAGACGAGGACTTCCGCGCAGTCGGCCTTCGCGGCCTCGACCGAACAGACGGCGTTCATCACGTTGTCCGAGGACGGCCGGTCGGCCGAGCGCTGGCTTCCCGTGAACACGACCGGAACGGGGGTGTCGAGCATAAACGAGAGCGCGGACGCGCTGAACTGCATCGTATCTGTCCCGTGCATGACGACGACGCCATCGGCGCCGTTTGCTATCTCGTCGTACACGGCCTGTGCCAACTCCTGCCAGACGTCGGGCGTCATGTTCTCCGACAGGATGTTTGCGACGACGCGACCGCGATAGTTCGCCCGCCCGGCGAGGTCCGGCACCGCGCGAAGCACGTCCTTCGCGTCGAACTGTGCGGTCACCGCGCCGGTGCGGTAATCGACCGTCGAAGCGATGGTTCCGCCGGTGCTGATGAGCGAAATCGTCGGCAGGTCGGGGTCGAATTCGACGACCGACGAGTCGTCCGACTCCTCGTCCTCGATGTCGTAGACCTCGGATTCGAGCACCTCCACGGCCGACTGGTCGCGGTCGATACCGACGTTGTATCCCCCGTCGAGTTTGACGACGAGATTGTCCGGCGTCGTGGAGGGAAGCAGTACGCCCTCGTAGGTTTCGTCCGCTCGCTCGACGCGAACGCGGTCCCCTGGATTCATACCACGGGGTAGCGCGCCGTTCGACTTGAATCCACTCGTTTCGGGGAAAGGCACATTACCCACGGGAGTCAATTCGGAAACATGACCCAGCGCACTCGGACGCGCGAAGCCGACGACGACATCTCCGACCTCCTCAGCGACATCGATGGTGATAGCGAGCAGCGCACGGGGGGGAGCGAAAGCCGTCGGAGCCGCGCAAAAAAGCGCGTCGGGAACCTGTTCTCGGTTCGCTACTTCGCCCTCGCGACGGTCGTGTTGACGGTGGCGATGTTCTTCGGCGGCGTCGTCCCGTTCATCGGTGGTTTGACCGGTCTCGTCGCCATGTTCGCCGTGTCGTTCCTACTCGGCGCGCTGACGAGCGAGTCGAAAATCGCCGAAACCGCGCTAGCCGGTGCGGTCGCTGGCGGTCTGACGTTCGCACTCAAACACATCGTCGCCCTCACGGTCGGGGGCTTTCCCGTCGCCGCAATCGGTCTCGTCTCCGGCCTGCTCGTCGCCAGTTTGGGTGCGTACTTCGGCGGCGATTTGCGCGACGGCCTGACCCGAGACCTCTAACCCGTCAACGTCCACTCGTCGTTTTCGCGGTTCCGTTCGACGACTCCCCGCTCCGCCATACTCTTGAGGTGGCTCTCGACGATTCGTTCCGGGGCTTTTATCTCTCGACTTATCTCGACTGTCGTCTCCGCACCGGCCGCGAGCGCTGCCAGAATTTCGGCTCGAATCCTGTTCTCGCCGTCTCCGTCCACGGCCTCGCTCAGCGAGTCGAGGACGCTCGTCATCCGCCCGTGAACCCATCGCTGTGCGAGCGACAGTTCGCTCTTCAGGTCCTCCAAACAGTTGAGTTCGGCGGCGAGCTCGGCCACCTCGCTCGCTTCGGAGTCGCTTATCCGCTCGACGTCGTGCTCGAGGTCATCCTCGGCGTCGTCCGCGGGTTCGACGTGCTCGTTGAGATACTGAACGTTCAGGGAGAGATACTGACACGAGCTCACGTCGAGGTTCGGACTCGCGGGATACGCGCTCTTCATTCCGAACTCGTAGGGAGAAACGTCGACTTCGAGCCGGAGGTTCCGCGAGATGTTGAAATACTTGCGGCGCTGGTCGTCGGTCCGACTTTCGACTAATCCCGCCTCCTCCAGTTTCCGGAGGTGGTCGATGACCGCCTTCGGGCTGACACCGAGATAGTCGCTTATTTCGGTGACGTAGCAGGGTTTGTGTGAGAGGAGCCGCAGGATACGTCTTCGGTTTTCGTTTCCCAGTATATCGAGCAGCGCGGCGGAGTCCATTCGCGCTCACAACTTGGCAACCCGGACGGAAAAGGGTGTCTCTCGGCGTCAAACGGTGAAATCTCCCGAAAAAGAGGGAATGGAGACGGTTTTCCCGCGGCCAGCGTCAGTTTCCGTTTCCGCTGTCGTGCCCGTTTCCGTTTCCGACACCGACGCTTCCGTTCCCGCCGTTTCCGTTTCCGACACCGACGCCGACGGTACTGTTGCCGTCACCGCTTCCGATGCCGATAGTTCCGTTCCCCCCGATTCCAGTTCCGGGGTGTTCACCGCTCGCGTTTCCCGTTCCGTTTCCCACTCCCGGTGCGCTCGTGGAGTTGTTCGCGTTCTCGGCACGGAGGTTGACGCCGTGCATCGATTTGGCCACCGCGGCTACCTCGGGACCGCCCACGGTGTTGGCCTGCTTGTCGAGTTCGTTGACGTCCCTCACGCGCGCTCCGACCGTCACGGCGCGCGGTCTGGTCGCGTTGATGGAGTGTTGGACCGCGCGAATCTCACCGATCAATTGGCTCATCTCCGACTGGTACTTGAGCTGGCTGATCTGCCCGTCGTTGCGAGCCTTGACGAGCCTCTGCTTTCTGTCTCGAAGGTTCGCGAGCTGGTTTTTCATATCGCCGACGTGGTTGCTGACGAGCGCCTTCTGTGCGGATTTGTTCTTCGTCTGGTTGAACCGAGCGACCCACATGCCGGTATCGACCGTTCCTTGCGCCTGCGTGGTGCTGACCTGCATGAACGACGATATTTCTGCACCGAGGGTGCTGTTGTTGTCCGCTTGCTGGTTCGCTTGGAACGATGCCGTGGTGATGTCATCGGCCTGCGTGTTTTGCGTCGGTGCCCCGGCGGTCGGGACGGCGAGGGCGAACCCGGATAGAGTAAGGACGACTAAGAGGACGGCACGAGGGGAGTTCATCAACAGGTCATTACCACCCTCTGATTAAAAAGGGGGTAATTCGTTCGTTCTGTTCACGAGCCGAAATGAGGGTCCGAGAGACGAGAAGAACGTTTAAAAACAACGCTCAGTCGTCCAATCTCCCCATCGCGTGGGAGGCGGCGAAGACCGAGACGAAGGAGAGTGCAACGGTTATTAGGGGAAGCACAAGCCCGACCTCGTACCGAAGCGGCGGGTGATAGCCGAAGCCGTAGTCGAGAACGTCACTGCCGAGCGACACGACGAGCGCCGCGGCCAGCGCGCCCGTGGTCGTCTTCCCGTAGTTCGGAATGAGGTACCCTTCGGCGACGAACCCGAGGTGGGTGATGATGATGCCCCAGTAGTCCCAGAGGGCCTGTTGGTCCCACGGCGGACCGAAGTAGAGCGAGAAACCGAGGTTGAGCGCGAGGAACGTCCAGAGTCCGAACTTTACCAACCAGACGAAGGCGAACGTATTGAGATACGCGAGCGGGAGGTTCTGTGGCGCGTCGGAGAGTCGATTCCCGAGGTTCGGGAGGAGCGTAAAGAGCGAGGCGGCCATGAGCGCGAGCGCGGTCGGAGAATCGGCGTAGAGGGGCCAGAGAAACGTCGGAAAGTTCGGCATCGTCCGGATGTAGAAATCGAGCCCGACGAGGATGGCGGCGACGTTGACGACTATCAACCAGACCAAACTCGGCGTGTTCTCCAGATAGTAGCGGGCGTAGCGCTCGGGGATTGCCATATTGTATCCGCGTAGCGAGTTACTAAAAGAACTGCTATCACCGTTTCAGGTCCGGAACGGGTGGAACGAACGACGGGTAGATTTGTCCTTCCTCATAACTGTTCGGCATAACTACTATATAATTATTGATCCTTGTGTGCTATTGACTATCATGTTCGAGTCGTTTTCCAGCGGCTACTACCTCGGACGGTTGTACGTCGAACCACACGACGGTGAACACGCGGTCATGAGCCGCAATGAACACGAATCCGTGAACCAGGCCCTGTACTCCTCCGGCGAAGGCGTCGAGCGGTTGGACTGGCCGCTCGTGATGAAAATCGACCAGCAGCACTTCCCCGTCCACGCGGAGGAGGGCGTTCCCGAGAACACGCTCGCGCTTCCCGATACCGTGCTCGAAAACACGCGAATCCGGAATCCGCCGGAGTTGAAGGAGGTTCTGCTGGCGAAAGCGGACCGCGCCGAGCAACTCATCCGGTATCAACGTGACCATCCCGGATTCGGAAACACCGGCGCGGTGTAAGCGACCGCCGACCGCACGTGCTCACGGTGCCGTGCTCACCAGGCTGTGCCGTCTCGCGCGCCATCCGGTACGCAAAAGAGTACAGACTTCGTACCTCCGGGTATGGTTTCGGCCGCCACGATGCTCGGACTCTTCGTCATCATCCTCGTCAACACCGTCATCACGGCGGTTGTCGTTCGCTTCTTCCGCCTCCGCCTCTCGACGCGCTGGGGAGCGGTCGTCTACACGCTCCTACTCGTCCCGCTCGTTTACGTCGTCACGACCATCGTGTTGAGCGGCGTGGTCGGGTTCGGGGGCAGCGGTATCCGAGACATCGGAACCGCCCTCATCCTCATTTGGGTGCTTCCGTTCTCGCTCGGCGTCTCCATCGACCTGTTCTGGATGCCGCCCCCCGAGGAGGTCGAATTGCCGGACAACTCGCGCGAGCAACAACAGGGTCGCTGAGGGCATCACCGTCACCCATCCCACCCCGAACGCGACCGCGAGGGGTTCCCAGAGGTAGAGGAGGCTCGCGGGACCTATCAGCGTCGCCGTGAGACCGACGCCGACGAGCGCGCGGATCCACGGTGCTGGCGAACCGAACCCCGCCGCCAGTATCGCGTCCAGCAGGTCGAACAACAACAGCGCGGCGACGAGATATTTCGTTCGCACGCGAACCTGCGAGGAACGCTCCGGTCGCTCGGGCAGTTTGAACAGCGGAACGACGAGTCGAATTCGCTCGGGAAGCGAGAGCGGCGGCAGGCGCATCGGCGGCAGCGTGAATCCGAGTCCCGAATCGTCGTCCCCCTCGGTCATAGGTGACGTACGACTTCGACCGTCAAAACTACTCGTCCGCGTCCTCGGTGACGCGTTCGATGGTGGAGACGACGCTCTCGATGACGTCTTCCGGCGACCGGGTCGCATCGACTCGGACGAACCGGCCGGGTTCCGCGTCCATCAGTCGCTCGTAGTTCGATTGTACCTGCGCGAGGAAGCCAGCCTGTTCGAACTTGTTCGTCGCGCCGCTCCGCGCCGCGCCGGTCTCGGGGTCCACGTCGAGGTAGATGGTGCAGTCGGGCGGGCGCGTCCACGGCTTGTGGACGCCGATGATGTACTCCATCGGGCGCGAGACGACCCCATCCAGCGCGACGGCCTGATAGGCGTACCGGGAATCGGAATAGCGGTCGGAGATAACGAGCTTTCCCTCTTCGAGCGCGGGACGAACGGTGTTCGCGAGGTGGGCCGCGTGGTCGGCCGTGTAAAGGAACAACTCGGCGACCGAATCCGCGTCGTCGTCCTCGATGGAGCGGTTCACGGCCTCGCCGTACCACGAGTCGGTCGGTTCGCGGGTGAACACCGCGTCGGGAAACTCCTTGTGGAGCACCTCCCAGACGGTCGTTTTTCCGCTCCCGTCGAGTCCTTCCAGCGTGAGCAGCATAGCGGGACGTTCGGGTCGCTGGGTAAAACGTTCGGGGTTTCGGTCGGGACCCGTCGAACGAGCTCCTCGTCGGCAGGTATCTTTAGGTCCGTTCGTCACCTATCTGAACTATGAAGGTTCTCGTGACAGGCGGCACCGGTTTTATCGGCCAACACCTCGTCCGCGAACTCCACGGCCGGGGACACGAGGTGACTGCGCTCGCTCGGAGTCCCGACGAGGCGGCGTTTCCGGCGGACGTCGAGCGAGCCATGGGTGACGTGACGGCCTACGCGTCCATCGAGGGAGCGTTTGCCGGACAGGATGCGGTCATCAATCTCGTCTCGCTCTCGCCGCTGTTCGAACCGCCGCGCGGGCTCGACCACATGCGCGTCCACCTCGGTGGAACTCGAAACGTCGTTCGGGCCGCGGAGGAACACGGCGTCGGAAAAATCGTCCAGATGAGCGCGCTGGGTGCGGACCCGACGGGACCGACCGAGTACATTCGAGCCAAGGGGCGGGCCGAGGAACTCGTGACGGGGTCCGACCTCCGGTGGACGATATTTCGCCCGTCGGTCGTCTTCGGCGAGGGAAGCGAGTTCCTCTCGTTCACGAAGAAACTCACGCCGCCGTACCTCGCGCCGCTTCCGGGCGGCGGAAAGACCAGATTTCAACCGATTTGGGTCGGCGACCTCGCACCGATGCTGGCGGACGGAGTGGACGAGTCCCGCGACGGCGATACCTACGAAATCGGCGGCCCGGAAGTCCTGACGCTCGCGGAGGTCGCCAAACTCGCGCGACGGGCCGAGGGACAGTCCGTGACCATCGTTCCGATTCCGATGGAGCTAGCGGGGGTTGGATTGAAACTCGGCGGCGCGATTCCGGGGTTCCCGATGGGCGGCGACCAGTACCGCTCGCTCAAATTTGACAATACGGTTTCAGATAACGACGTCTCGGCGTTCGGCGTCGAACCCGAAGAATTGACAACCCTGCAGGTATATCTGGCGAACGAGTACGATCACCCGACATAACATATTTTGGATCTTTCTGGACATATCCAGACTTAAAGAGGGGTCATATGATAGTTATCCCGTCGGAAACAAGACTGCATGATAATCGGTCTTCGTCTTGCGTTTTTTCTCTCCGAATGTCGAGTGTTTGAAACGGAACATACCACAAAGTTTATGTCCTCTTTCCTTCTGTTCTTCTCTCAACGGAGAACGGTACCGAAAAATGAAACTCGCGATGATCGGATTTGGTCAGGCAGGCGGGAAAATCGTCGACAAGTTCCTGGAGTACGACCAGCGAACACAGAGCGGCATCGTCCGTGCGGCTGTCGCCGTCAACACCGCCCGTGCTGACCTCATGGGCCTGCAGCACGTCCCGGAGGACAATCGGGTGCTTATCGGACAGTCCCGCGTCAAAGGACACGGCGTGGGTGCGGATAACGAACTCGGCGCGGAAATCGCCGAAGAGGATATCGACGAAGTACAGGGCGCTATCGACAACATCCCCGTTCACGAAGTGGACGCCTTCCTCATCATCGCCGGAATGGGCGGCGGTTCTGGAAGCGGCGGTGCACCCGTCGTAGCGAAACACCTGAAGCGGATCTACACCGAACCTGTCTACGGACTGGGTATCTTGCCCGGCGGCGACGAAGGGGGAATCTACACGCTGAACGCGGCGCGTTCGTTCCAGACGTTCGTCCGCGAAGTGGACAACCTGATGGTGTTCGACAACGACGCGTGGCGCCAGTCCGGCGAGAGCATGGAGAGCGGCTACGAGGAGATCAACGAAGAAATCGTCACCCGTTTCGGCATCCTCTTCGGTGCCGGTGAAGTCGGCGGCGGCGATGACGTCGCGGAAAGCGTCGTCGACTCCAGCGAAATCATCAACACGCTCGCGGGCGGTGGCGTTTCCACCATCGGCTACGCCGCGGAAGAAGTGGAGATGCAGAACTCCGGCGGCCTCCTCTCGCGCTTCACCGGCGGTGGCGGCGGACAGGCCGAGGACACCGCACACACGACGAACCGCATCACGAGTCTCGTCCGAAAGGCGGCGCTCGGTCGTCTCACGCTTCCGTGTGAGATTCAGGGAACGGAGCGCGCTCTGCTCGTCATGAGCGGGCCGTCGCACCACCTCAATCGGAAGGGTATCGAGCGCGGCCGGAAGTGGCTCGAAGAGCAGACCGGCAGCATGGAAGTTCGCGGCGGCGACTACCCCGTCAACGAACCCAGTGTGGCGAGCGTCGTCCTGCTTTCGGGCGTGACGAACGTGCCACGCATCAAGGAACTCCAGCAGGTCGCCATCGAGGCGCAGGACAACATCGACGACATCCAACAGGAGAGTCAAACGAACCTCGAAAATCTCGTCGAGGATGATGAGGATGAACTCGACCCGTTGTTCTAAGCTGTTCGCCCTGCTCCTCGTCGTCACGCTCGCCCTCTCGGCGGTCGCACCCGCCACGGCGATTTCGACGGAGCAGAGCGGCGTCCCGAACGACGCGGCGGTCGGCGATTCGGTGACGGCGAAGCTGACGCTCACCGACCTCTACAGCGACTACGAGCAGTGGACCCTGAACGGGGAAACCGAACTGACCGACGTGACGTGGACCGTCACGACGTTCGACCAAGCGGGCAACCAGAAGGCAAAGGAGTCCTACGACGGCCAGTCGTTCAACCACTCCCTCGCCCTCGACACCGACGCGAGCAAGGCGGTCGTGAAGGTGTCCGGCACCGTGCCCGAAGTCGAGAACTTCACGTTCGACCCCCAGCAGGAGTTCACGTTCGCCACGCTGAGCCAGACCCGGAAGGGCGGCAACAGCGAGGAAATCGAGACGTGGACGGCGAACTACCACACCGAGGACAGCAAGAGCGCCCGTGAGGCCATCCTCGGCGCACAGGGTGCCATCGACGACGCTCCCTCGGGTGCGAACACGAAGGACGCCGAAAGCACCCTCGACAACGCCATCTCGGCCTACGAGGCGCAGAACTTCGACAACGCCATCGACCTCGCCGACAAGTCGAAAAAGAGCGCCGACTCGGCCGCGGACAAGGCCAAGCAATCCGAGCAGCAGAACAAACTGCTCATGTACGGCGGCGTCGCGGTCGTCGGCCTCGTCGTCATCGGCGGCGCTGGGTTCTGGTACCGCTCCCAGCAGCAGGATAACTACCGCCTGCGCTGAATCGGCTTCCCCGTTTTCGCGACCGCTGAGGTTGCCGTTTCACAACCACGTTACCTCATTTCGCAACCACTTAACCCGTCACCCGAGTAGCGTCGCGTATGCAGGTGGTGGTGCCGTTCGCCGCTGGCGAACCGAAGACGCGACTCGCCGAGACGCTCACACCCGCCGAGCGCCGTGAGTTCGCGCTGGCGATGCTTGACGACGTTTGTGCGACGATTCGTTCGACCGGCCGGGAGCCGCGGGTGCTCACGACCCGCCGCATCGACATCGACGCGCCGCTCGCGGTGGACGAACGACCGTTGACGCCCGCCGTGAACGGGGTGTTGGCCGACGGCGACCCCACCGCAATCGTGATGGCCGACCTCGCGTTGGCGACGCCGACGGCGTTCGAGCGGCTCTTCTCGGCCGACGGCGACGTCGTTCTCGCGCCGGGTCGCGGCGGCGGAACCAACGCGCTCGTTTCCCGCCACCCCCAGTTTCGGGTGGATTACCACGGCACGTCGTATCTCGACCACCGCGAAATCGCGCGGGAGGTTGGTGCGTCGGTCACCGAACTGGACTCACACCGCCTCGCAACGGACGTCGATGAGACCGCGGACCTCGCTGAGGTGTTGCTGCACAGCGAGGGTGCCGCCCGCGATTGGCTGCTGGGCGCGGGCTTTTCGCTCTCCGTGACGGGTGGTCGGGTGTCGGTCACGCGGTGAACCGCGAAGAAAAGCCGAAGCGCCCCTCAGAGCGCTAGCCGAACCCAACCGAGCCACGGAATTCTGAGCTTCGCCTTGCCGACGATCCACGACGATTTGACGGGACCGCTTATCGGCCCGCCGATCCCACGGTAGACCTGGTCGTACTCGCCGTTGTGGTCGCCCTTGGTGATGAACCCGGCGTGCGGCGCGGGACAGTTCGGCAGTTCCTCGCAGTCGTCGGCGCCGCCGACGTACGCCTCGTTCGCCCGCTCGTACCAGTTTTCGCCCCTCCGCACCCAAAACCGCGCCCGATGAATGATGGGCGTCTCCCCGGTGTCGCCGTCCGGGCGGTAGACGATCACGTCGCCGTAGCCGTGGAACTCCCGATACCCCGAGCCTTCCCCGGCGCGGTACGGCACGACGCCCGTGTCGGCGTACGACCCGTCGCCCGTGAGCCGCCCTCGATCCATCACGACGATGAGGTCGCCTTTCTTCATGTGCGGTTGCATGCTCCCGCTCTCGACGGCCACCATCGGCGGCCACACGCCGGTGATGGCGAAGAGGAGGACGCCGATTCCGGCGACCCACATCGCCGTTTTTACAACGTCGCGGACGATGGCGACCGGCTCGTCCTCGGTCGTTCTGAGCCAGTGGAACCACTCCTTCGGCCCGGCGTCGGTCGGAGGTGACATTCACGTTTCATTCGTTTGTGTCATTGCTTGAAACTTCGGATTCGGTGAACGGATGGTCGGGGAGCGCCTCGTCCCGAAGCTCCAAACCCTTTTACCCCCAGTCCCGTAGCCCACACCATGATTCCGGGGGCCGACGAGTACGACATCGACATCAGCTTCGACGAAGCGGACGTGGACCGACTCCTCACCGTCACCCCGGCGGACGCCTCGCCCGCCGACGCGTTGACCTACGCGAGGAACATCTTCGTTCCGTTGACGACGGCGTGTCGGTACACCTGCACCTACTGTACGTACTTCGACGCGCCGGGCGAGGCCTCCTTGTTGTCTCCCGAGGAAGTCCGGGAGATGCTCCGGACGGGCGCGGACGCGGGGTGTACCGAGGCGCTGTTCACCTTCGGCGACGACCCCGACGAGCGGTACACGCGGGTCCACGAGCAGTTGGCCGACTGGGGTCACGACTCGATTCACTCGTACCTCCGCGAGGTGTGTACAATCGCGCTGGAGGAGGGACTGCTCCCCCACTCGAATCCGGGCGACCAGACGCGCGAGCAGATGGAACTCGTCGCGGACGTGAACGCGAGCATGGGCGTGATGCTGGAGACAACGGCGGACGTGGACGCCCACGCGGGGCCGCGGCGGAAGAGTCCGGGCCAGCGCCTCGCCACCATTCGGAACGCGGGCGAACTCGACGTGCCGTTCACGACCGGACTGCTCGTCGGCATCGGCGAGGACTGGCGGGACAGAGCGGAAAGCCTGCTGGCGATTCGTGAACTGCACGCCCGATACGACCACGTACAAGAGGTCATCGTTCAGAACGTGGTGCCGAACGAACGGTCCCGCTTTGAGCGACCGGCGGTCGAGACGATGCGCCGCGTCGTGGCGATGGCGCGGGTGGCGCTTCCCGACGAAGTGTCGGTGCAGGTGCCGCCGAACCTCTCGCCGACGCGCGACCTGCTTGATTGCGGCGTGGACGATTTGGGCGGCGTCTCGCCCGTGACGGACGACTACATCAACCCGGACTACGCGTGGCCCGCCGTGCGCGAACTGGAGGACATCGCGGAGTCGGCGGGCGTTCCGCTCCGCGAGCGCCTCCCCGTCTACGAGCGGTTCGTGGACGAGGGTCGGGTTTCAGACCGGATTCGAGCGGCGCTCGACGCCGACGACGAGGCCGGGGAACGGTACCGTTCCGCGATGGGTCACCCGTAATCGTCGTTTCCGGTAATCGTCGTTTCCGAGCGGCCGCGTCGCCGTCGTACTCCGCACCCGACCCGCTCGGTTCGTCAGTCGAGCAGCGGCGTTCCGTCGGCGCACGGCCCGAGCGTGGGGCCGAACGGCGGGTCGTCGGGGTCGATTTCACGGATTTGGCGATAGTCGGTCGAACGCTCCGCCGGGACGCGGCCGATGGCGGTTATCATCTCGACGTACTCCTCGAACGAGCGGAACTCGCCGAACTGCCCGCCGGCGCGCTTCGTGATTTCCTCCGAGAGGATGGTACCCATGAAGTCGTTCGCGCCACAGGAGAGCATCTTCAATCCCTGTTCGTCGCCGTACTTCACCCACGACGATTGGATGTTGTCGATGTTGTCCAGAAACAGGCGGGAAACGGCGATGAGCAGTTCGTCCTCGTGGGTGCTCGCGCCGTTCTCCACCATGCCGCGTTCGTACAGCGGCGTGTTCCGGTGGACGAACGAGAGCGGGACGAACTCCGTTATCGCGCCGGTTCGGTCCTGTAACTCCCGGAGTCGCTCCAGATGGAGGACGCGGTGCATCTCGTTTTCCACGTGGCCGTACATGATGGTCGCCGTGGTGTCGAGACCGACGTTCGCGGCGGCCTCCATCGCCTCCATCCACTCGTCCGTGCCGATTTTTCCGGGACAGATGACGCCGCGCACCTCGTCCACCAGAATCTCCGCGGCGGTGCCCGGAACGCTGTCGAGTCCGGCGGCCTTCAGCTTTCGAAAGACGTCCTCGTAGCTCCAGTCAGTGCCGCGGCGGGCGTGGTAGGCCTCCTCGGGCGTCATCGAGTGCACGTGGATTCCGGGAAGGCTCATCGCGCGTATCTGCTCGGTGTACGTCGCGGGGTCGGTCGTGTACTCGCCCGGCGATTTATAGTTCAGGTCGCCCCGCTCGCTCGCTTCGAGGAGTTCGAGGTGGTCGTCGTCCAGCGCCATTCCGGGATGCAGGCCGCTGACGGACGTCACCTCGTAAATCCCCCGTTCGCGCGCGTCGGCGACGATTCCTCGTGACTCCTCGGGCGTTTTCGTGAACCCGCCGTGCTCCTCGTCCGAACCGGCTTCGAAATTCTGGGCGGTGTTCTTGAAGTTACAGAAGAGACACCCCGTGTTGCACGCCGTCGTGACGTTGTTGTTCAGGTTGGCGACGAAGGTCACGCGGTCCCCGACGATTTCCTCGCGCCGCCGGTCCGCGGCTTCCAGCACGCGCTCCTTTCGAGCGATGTCGATGCCGGGACGGTCGGTGCCGGTCGTCAGCAGTTCCACGCCGTCGTCGACCGTCAGTCGGTCGCCGTTTCGCGCCCGTTCCAGCGCGTTCTCGAACGATTGGTCGGTTTCGGGTACGTGTTCGAACCCGAACCCCTCCCGAGGTACGTTGCTCTCCGCGCGCACGTTAGTCATGCCCCATCAATCCCGTCGGACCCCCAAAAATCGCCGGGTCACGGCAGTCCCTATCGCATACATATGTACATCTTTCGGCCACATGTCGGTGCAGTTCAGCACGAAGATGGAAACTACTTAGTCGGGGGGCGGCCGACCCAACACCATGACGAGTGTGAAGGAGTTCCGGGTCGAACGCGAACCGACGCCGGACTCGCTCGGGCGCGGGTCGTTCGTGTTCACGGACGACTACTCGGTGTTCGATTGGGGCAAGATGCCCGATACGATTCCCGACAAGGGTGCCAGCCTCTGTACGATGGGCGCGTTCAACTTCGAACGACTGGAAGAGGAAGGTATCCCGACCCACTACCGCGGCGTCGTTTCCGACGGCGAGGTCGTTTCCCTCTCGGACGTCAGCGAACCGCCGACCGAGATGGCAATCGACCTCACGCAGGTTCCGAACCTGCCGCGCGAGGGGCGCGACTACGATTACGACCTCTTTCATAGCGGCGCGGACGACAACTACCTCATCCCGCTGGAAGTCGTCTTCCGCAACAGCGTGCCGGTCGGGTCGAGTCTTCGACGACGGACCGACCCGGAAGACCACGGACTCGACTTCCCGGAGTGGCCCGACGGGGCCGTTCAACTCGAAGAACCCGCCGTCGAGTTTTCGACCAAGTTCGAGGAGAGCGACCGATACCTCTCGCGGAGCGAAACCGACGAAATCGCCGGAAAGGCCGACGTGGACGAATTGGAGCGAATCGCTCACGAGGTGAACGACTTCGTTACCCGGCAGGCCGCGAAAGCGGACCTCACCCACGAGGACGGCAAAATCGAGTGTCTCTATTACGACGGCGAGATTCGCGTCGCCGACGTGGTTGGAACCTTCGACGAGAACCGGTTCACCTTCCACGGCCAGCAGGTCAGCAAGGAGTTCATCCGCCAGTACCACAAGCGCGACCAGACCGAGTGGACCGACGCGGTTCAGGACGCCAAGGTCGAGGCCAAAGAGCGCGAGGTGGCCGACTGGAAATCGCTATGCTCGGTCCAACCGCAACCCTTGCCGGACGACGTTATCACCGCCGCCCGCGACCTCTACACCGCGGGAGCGAACGCCTACGTCGATAGGGACCTGTTCGACGCGCCGTCGCTGGAGGACGCGGTGATGGCCATCAAGAACCTGTAACGCGGACCGTCGAAACGACGGCACGAACGCCGTCGGCGAACCTTTTTATACGAGACCGAACCATGGAACGACAGTACGGTACCACCGTTCCGACCCATGCCCCACGAGAGAAACGACGTTCGTCGCGCCTACGACCGAATCGCGGACGACTACCTCGCCGAGCGAAACGGCACCGACGAGGAGAGCGAGGACATCGCCCTGCTGGCGGAGTTCCACGGCCATCTCCCCGACGACGCGCGCGTCCTCGACGCCGGATGCGGCGCGGGGCGTCCCATCGCGGAACTGTTGGCGACTCACACGAACCTCGTCGGCGTCGATTTCTCCCGCGAACAGGTCGCCCGCGCCCGGGAGAACGTCCCCGAGGGGCGGTTCTGTCAGGCCGATATGACCGCGCTCGGTCTGACGGGCGAGGCGTTCGACGGTATCTGTGCGTATCACTCGGTGATTCACGTGCCGACCGACGAGCATCCCGACGTGGCGGGCGAGTTCCATCGCCTGTTGCGTCCGGGTGGCTACCTCCTGCTCACGGTTGGCTCTACGGCGTGGGAAGGGAGCAACGACGATTGGCTCGGCACCGGCGTCGAGATGCACTGGAGCGTCCCGTCCCCGGACGAGAGCGTCACGACGCTCGAAAACGCTGGGTTCGACGTTCTCTGGCGACAGACTGTCAACGACGTTTTAGGTGGCGACACCTGTTTCGTCCTGGCGCGAAAACTCGACACCGAGGACTAAAATCAGTAGGTCAGTCGTCTGATTTGCCCACGGTAATCGTCCCGTCGACGGGTCCGTCGGGCGTCACGTCGTCGAGTTCGTCCGGCATTCCGAGGTGGTAGGTTTCGTCCCCGCCGTCGCGGAGTTCGGTCCGACCGCGGCGAATCTCCACGTCGTCGTTCAGGTGCAGGCGCACGGCTTCGAGCAGGGCGTCCGCTTCGAGCGGTTGGCCTCGCTCGCGTAGTTCGTCGACGCTCGCGCAGTCCGGCACGTTGAACGCCCGCTGGGTGATGATGGGACCTTGGTCCAAGTCGGTCGTCACGTAGTGGGCGGTGACGCCCGCGATTCGCGCGCCCGCTTCCTTCGCCTGTCGGTACGCCTTCGCGCCGGGGAAGGCCGGAAGCAGGCTCGGGTGGATGTTGATGATACGTCCCTCGTATCGGAAGACGACGTTGGGGCTGAGGATGCGCATGAACCGCGCGAGGACCACGAGGTCAACGTCGTAGTCGTCCAACAGAGAGAGGAGTCGCTCCTCGTCGTGAACGCCGCTTTCGTCGCCGACGTCGTGGAACGGGATGCCGTGTTCCTTCGCGACCGGTTCGAGGTCGTCGTGGTTCCCGATGACGACTCCGATTTCGGCGTCGAACTCGTTGCGCTCGTCGAGGAGGCGACGGAGACAGTGTGACTCCTTGGTGACGAGCACGGCGACCTGTCGTGAGTCGCGTTCCGACGGGAAGCGGACGCGAACGTCCACGTTGAGGTCGTCGCCGAGTTCGGCGAGGTCGCGCCGGAGTCGGTGCTTGCTCACGGACATCTCGCTCGTCTCGACGAGTATCGTCATGCGGAAGACGCCCTCGCGGACGGCTTGGTCCACGTCCTCGATGTTGATTCCGCGCTCGAAGAGGAGGGTCGTGACGCGGGCGACGAGTCCGGTGTCGTCGTCCCCGACGACGGTAATTTCGGTCAGCTCTCGGTGGTTCATCGCTTCACCTGTCGGTTACGAGGTACGGCCATGGAAGAAACGTATCGGGTCAGGGTGGCAAAAGCGTTTGTGACGGTGCAAAATTTCCCGTCCGCGTTGACAAGTAGCAGGGTGTGCCTACTCGAATACCGCACGGCGACAACCACGGCGTGAACCGAAACAGGCGGAGCGAAAACGAGGACGAACGGCGTCGGCCGCTGGTCGTGCGGTGACGCTCTCCCGTCAGAACCACACGAACGTGCACAACGACTTCGTTCCAAAAGAGCTTTTGAACACGGACGCGCACGGTCAACCGATGACTGCTTACACCGCGACGGTGACGGTTCGGTTGAAAGGGGGCGTCCTCGACCCGGAGGCCGAAACGACGCGAGGCGCGCTCGAACGACTCGGCTTCGAACTGGACTCGCTCCGCTCTGCGGACGTGTTCGAAATCGACCTCGACGCCGAATCGTCCTCGGACGCGGAGGAACGCGCCGGTGAGATGGCGGAGCGCCTGCTCGCCAATCCGACGATTCACGACTACACGGTCGCGGTCGAGGAGCGATGACGGTCGCAATCGTCCAGTTCGGCGGGAGCAACTGCGACCGCGACGCGGTGCGCGCGCTCTCCCACCTCGGAATCGACGCCGAACTCGTCTGGCACGAGGACGACCTGCCCGAGGACACGACCGGCGTGATGTTGCCGGGCGGGTTCTCCTACGGCGATTACCTCCGCGCGGGGGCCATCGCCGCCAACTCGCCCATCATGGCGCAGGTCCGCGAGGCGGCGGAGTCGGGCGTTCCCGTCCTCGGCGTCTGCAACGGCGCACAAATCGGCTGTGAATCCGGCCTGACGCCGGGCGCGTTCACGACCAACCGGAGCGCCCGCTTCCAGTGTGAACACGTCTATCTCCGGGTCGAAAACGCCGACACGCCGTGGACCGCGGCCTACGAGGAGGGACAGGTTATCGAAGTCCCCATCGCGCACGGCGAGGGCCGATTCGAAATCACCGACGAGAAGTACGACGAACTCGACGCGGACGACCGGATTCTCTTCCGCTACTGCGACGAGAACGGCGTGGTGGCCGACGGAACGAATCCCAACGGGTCGAAGGGCAACGTGGCCGGAATCGTCGGCGAGTCGGATTCCGTCGCGGTCATGATGCCACACCCAGAACGAGCGACGCTTCCCGACATCGGCGGTACCGACGGCGAGGGCGTTCTCCTCGGATTCGCCTGAGTTTCGAGACGCGATTTTTCAGCGGCCGGACGAGAACGCACCGGTTATCCGCGGCAGTTCGCGCGAAATGGCACGGCGCTTCAGTAGGCAAAAGCCGGTGAAGACGATACAGAATCCGGCGACGGTCAGCGGCGTCACCGGTTCCTGCAGGAAGAACCACCCCGTAATCGCGGCGAACACCGGCGCGACGTAGGAGACGAGGTTGATCTCGACCGCCCCGAGGCGGTCGAGCAGGTCGAAGTAGATGAGGAACCCGACGGCGCTGGCGAAGATGGAGAGGTAGGCGACGGCGGCGATTGCCTCCGGCGTCACCTCGATGGCCGAGACGGATTCGCTCGGTCGGGCGATGCTGATGCCGTGCATCATGAGCGCGCCGAGGAGCATCGACCACGCCTCCATCGTTTCGATGGGGAGTTCGGCCTCGATACGCTGGGTCAGCACGCTTCCGAGCGCGAAGGAGAACGCGGCGAGGAAGACGAGAATCTGGGGGACGATGCTCGTCGTCAGCGACTCGCTCGACCCTGCGTTGGCGAAACTCAGGACGGCGACGCCGACGAACCCGAGGAGCAGACCGGCGATTCCCGCGGGCGTGAGTCGCTCGCTGGGGAGGAACACCCGCGCGAAACCGGTCGTGAGAATGGGGCTGAGGCTAACGATGACGGCCGCCGCCGCGCTCGGCGTATCCTGTTCGCCGACGAACAGGAACGCGTGGTAGGCCGCGATCATGAGCGCGCCGCCGACGAGGACGAGTTTCCACTCGCCGCTCGTCCGCGGACGCCAGCGGTCGGTGACGTAGATGGCGTAGGCGAGCATCAGGACGCCCGCCACGTCGTAGCGAATCGCCGCGAACAACACCGGGGGGATGAACTCCAGTCCGGCCCGGATGGCCATGAACGCGGACCCCCAGAACGCGGCGAGGATGATGAACAACAGAAGGTTTCGATACCGGCTCACTCTACGAGGTCTCTTCCGTGAGGGGGAGTAGCTTTCGAAAACCCCCCTCGAATGCCGGGTTCGGTCACGGATTCACGATGCCGGTCGGACTCCCCGCTTTCGACTCCTTACTCCTCTCGGCGTTCGTCCCGAAGCGCCCGCAACACGTCCTGTCGGGCGATGATACCCACTAACTTCCCGTCCTCGACCACCGGGAGGCGGTTGATGTCCCGTTCGGTATCGACGAGCAGGTCGAGGATGTGGTCGATGTCGTCGTCGGGCGTCACCGTCACCACGTCCTCGGTCATGACGCTTCGAATCGGCTTTCCGGCGTTTTTCGCGAGGTCGAGACTGGTGTCCAGTTCGTCCCACGAGAGGTCGAAGCCGTATTCGAGGCTTTCGAGGAACGGGGGAAAACCGATGGGAATCCACAGCGTTCGGTCGCTCGGCTGAAACATGTGTACGAGGTCGTGTTGGGTGACGATGCCGACGACTTCTCCGTCCTCGGTGACGGGGAAGCCGTTGAACTGAACCCGTGCGAGACGCGTCAGCACTTCGCCGATTTCGTCGTCCGGTGCGACGGTTTCCACGTCGTTCGTCATCAGGTCGCGGGCGGTGATTGCCATACGTGAACGCTGGTGCGCACACGGGGTAAACGTTGTTACGAGGAGTTGGACGTACGTCTGATTCCGTTGGCTTTAAGGATGTGTCGGTGAAGCGGTCCTCAACCGCTATTCGACGGTTCCGTGAGTGATTACAGACGTCAAATAACCGCAACCGCGCCGCGACGACCACGCCCTCCCCAACCGACTCCTTCAGTCGTTCCACTCATTCAGTCATCCCTCGCACGGCTTCAGCGTGACGACGCGGCCGAGCGTGGCCGCGTCGCCCCGCCAGCGCGCGCCACCGTGGGAAATAACGATATGCGAAACGAACTGATTTACGATACGCGAAACGGGTCGATTGCTCGTCTCACTCCTCGGGATATCGCTCGTACTCGTCGCCGACGCAGAGTTCCATCGTGTGGGGTCGAACGCCGAGCGTCAACCCGTCCCACTCGCCCATCTCGCCGTCAAGACTGAACTCGACGGGCGAATCCTGTTCGACCCGAATCTCCAGCGTGGGCGTCTTCAGGTGGGTCACGTTCTCGGTGTCGCTGCCGAACAGACGCCGCATCGTCGCCTCCTGAAGCAAGTTCGCGGTGGGAACGTGTTCGATGATGGTCACGTCCAGCAAGCCGTTCTCCATGTTGGCCTGCGTTCTGCCCTTCGCCGGGAACCGCCGCCCGTTTCCCACGAGAACGAACACCGCATCGCCGGACCACGACACGTCGCCCTCGTCGGACGCTTCGATGGTAAGCGGAAGCCCTTCGTAATCGGTCATCAACCGAAGCGTGTTCACGACGTAGGCCAGCACGCCGAGCCGCTCTTTCTGCTCGGGGTTCGTTTCGTGGCTCGCGTCGGCGGTTACCCCGCCCACACAGGAGTTGACGAAGGGGCGACCGTTCGCCGTTCCGAGGTCGATTCGTCGTCGCTCGCCCGAATCGAGCACCTCGAACGCGTGTTCGGTTCCGGTGACGCCGACGTTTCCGGCGAAGTTGTTCCCCGTTCCGGTCGGGACGACGCCGACCGTCACGTCGTCCAGCGCGTCCGCGTCGTCCACCCCTCGGACGACTTCGTGTATCGTCCCGTCGCCGCCCGCGCCCGCGACCAACGAAACGCCGCGCTCGGCGACGTGGCGCGCGAACTCCCTCGCGTCGCCCGCCGCTTGCGTTTCGAGGACGGTACAGTCGTACTCCGCTGCGAGGGCATTGACCCGTTCGCGGTGGTTCGCGTCGCCGCTGACGGGATTCAACACGACGACGCGTTCGTACTCGATGGCGTCCTCGTTCGCCACGAGGTCGTCTACCGCTCCCTCCTCGGCGGGGTTCATGCACTGACCGACCGGCGGAAAAACCAAAGAGCTATCGGCGGTATAGCTACGGACGTGTTCGCCCTCGACTTACACTCTCACACGCGATTCTTCCACGGTCGTGAACGCGCCGCCGCGCTATTCGATCCGCTGGGTGTCAGACTCCTCGAACTCGGCGCGCGTTACCGCGGACTGGACGGCGTGGCGTTGACGAACCACGATTACTATCACCCGTTCGCCGGGCGCGTCGTGGAGACGATTCCGGGCATCGAAATCTCCACGACGAAAGGCCACGTCCTCGTCGTCGGTCCCGACCCGCCGACGCGCACCGAACCCGGGACGCTCACGCCGAAGGAAACCGTCGCCCTCGCCCACGAGCGGGGATGCGCCGCCATCGTCGCCCACCCCTACCGGAATAGCACGGTGCGCGAGGTGGACGCCGACTTCGACGCCATCGAAATCAACGGCAAACACCCCCGAACCGAGGAATGGGTGCGGCAATTGGCCGACCGCTACGACCTGCCGCTGGTCGGCGGGAGCGACTCCCACTATCCGGTCGAAGTCGGCCGCGCGTACACGATGGTCGATGCGGACATCCTAACGCCCGAGAGCGTCGTCAGCGCGATTCGGGACGGCCGCGTCGAACCGCGAGTCGAGCGGGGAACGTTCGACCAACTCGTCCGCCGCGGCTATCGGACGGTACACGAGGGAAAGGACAACCTCCACCGTCCCGAGGAGGAGTCACCGGGCGTCGGCGAACCGCCGAAACCGGAAGACTAGCCGAGTCGCTCGTCCAAAATCGCTCTTCGACTCATCTCAGGTTACTCTCGGACTCGGCAGAGATGGCCTCACCCGAGTCGCTCGTCCAAAATCAATCGAGTCTTCGTACTCACAACTTCCTCCAACTCCCGCGCGCGGGTGATGAGTTGGTTCACGCCTTGCGTGTCGGAGGCGTCCACGACGAGCACGATGTCGTCCTCGCCGCTGACCTGCCAGACGAAATCGACCTGTTCCCACTCCGCGAGCGTGTCGGACATCCTCGTCGTGTCGACGGCCACGTCCACGCCGATTTCTATCATCGCTTTCACGTTCCCCGTGTGGGTCGTAACCGTGAACCGCTCGATAACGCCGTCCTCGGTCATGCGTTCGACGCGATTTCGAACGGTTCCTTCCGACGTTCCGACCGCTTCGGCTATCTCTGTGTACGGTGTGCGGGCGTCTCGCCGGAGGAGATTCAGTATCTGTCGGTCGAGTGCGTCCATGGAGATTTGCATGTAGTGTTGCCCGCTACTTGACGATTACGAATTTCGTAACAATGCTTCGAAAGCAAGGTTTATAGGCCCGGATTGCATATGAATCTCGTAATGCCGGGTGCCTACGTCGCGCTGGAGGGTGGCCATGTGGTGGAAGCCCGTGGTCGTTCTCCGGGAACGGCTTGCGGAGAACTGGTTTTTACAACAGCATACACGGGTTACGAGGAGAGCCTCACCGACCCGTCCTACGAAGAACAGATACTCACGTTCTCGTACCCCCTCATCGGGAACTACGGCGTCCGAGAGGAACGCTTCGAGAGCGACCGAGTACACCCGCGCGCCGTCGTCGCGCGTGAACTGACCGAAGACGTCGCCGAGTGGCTCGAATCCGAGGGCGTTCCCGCGGTGGACCACCTCGACACCCGCGATCTCGTCGGCGGGATTCGAGAACAGGGCGCGATGAAGTGCGGTATCGCGGTCGGCGAAAACGCCACGCCCGAGGACGCGCTCGCGGAACTCGAACGCTGTCCGGGCATGAGCGACCACGACGACATCGGCGAGCAGGTCAGCGTCGCCGAACACGAGGTTCACCTCGGTGACGGTGACGAGGACGACACGACCGTCGCGCTCATCGACTGCGGCGCGAAGGGAAGCATCATCGACTCGCTGGTCGAACGCGGTGCGGACGTCCACGTCCTCCCGCACGACGCGACCGCGGCCGACGTGGAGGGCGTCGATGCCGACGTGCTCTTCGTTTCGAACGGTCCGGGCGACCCTGCGAACTTCGAAGCGGCCCAGAAACTGGTCGAGACGTTCGTCGGCGAACTGCCGCTCGCGGGCATCTGCCTCGGACAGCAGATCATCGCCCGCGCACTCGGCGGCACGACCGAAAAGATGGACTTCGGTCACCGCGGCGTCAACCAACCCGTCCGCGACCTCGAATCGGGACAGGTCGTCATGACGACGCAGAACCACGGCTACACCGTCGCCGACCCCGGCGACCTCGAAGTCACGCAGATCAACGTCAACGACGACACGCCGGAAGGCTTGGAGAGCGACGAACTCGACATCCTGACGCGCCAGTACCACCCCGAAGCCAACCCCGGACCGAACGACACCCTCGGATTCTTCGACGACGTTCTCTCGATGGCACCTCGACGGCGACTCGTCGCCGCGGACTAAGACCCCGACTCCACCCACCGACCGCTGATTATCGGCGGTAACGCGACGTACCGTTTTCCGATTATTCCTCGATTTCGATTCCTCTCTCGCCCGGAACCCGCCAATCGAGTTCGACCAGCCCCCGCGACGTTCCGCGGTGGCCGTCCCGACTGACGACTTCGAACGTCCGGTTCTCGGCTTCGGGCGTGAAGAGCGCGCCGATCATCAGTCGAGCGACGTCCGCACGCGGGATGGACCCGGAGACGGTTTCGCCGCCCTCGCCGACCAACACGTCGCCGGTCGCGGGCGCGTTCGTCAGTCCGCCGGGGCGGATGATGGTGTACGGAACGCCCGAGGTCCGAAGCACGGATTCGGCGTGATTTTTCGCGTTGAGGACGCGCCAGAGGAGGAGCCGAAACGGCGCGGGTACCCCTTCACGGGAGTCGCCGACGCCGATGGAACTCTCGAAGACGAAGTGCTCGACGTTGGCGGCGACGGCCGCGTGGACGAGGTTCTCGACGCCCGCCCCGTCCACGAGGTCGCCCACCAGAGCGTGCACCCCCGGCGACGACCCGACGGCGCAGAGGACGCCGTTGCAGTCGGCGACGGCGCGCGAGGCGTCCGCCGGGTCCAGTAGGTCGCCGACGATAACCTCGTCCGCACCGTCTTCCGACAGCGCTCGCTCCTTCTCGCGCGAGCGAGTCATCGCCCTGACGGTGATATCCGTATCGCGCAGTCGTCGGAGCAGTTCGCGTCCCGTCTCGCCGCTCGCACCCGCGACTAGCAGTCGCTCGATTTCGTCGGACATGTCACTAGTAGTTCGCATAGAACGGAGAAAGGTTTCGCGGCCAACGGTGTCGGAGTAGACGGACGGGGAAAACGACGCGTTACCGTCCCCACTCGCGCTCGACTTTCGGCCTGTCGCCGACCGACTGCACGCAAATCGGTTCGTCGCGCGCGCCGAGCGCTTCGACCGCCGCCGTCGCGCTGGCGGCGGTCGTGAAGTACGTGATGTCTTCCTCGACGGCCATCTCCAATACCTCGCGGTCGTCGCTCACGAGGAGGTCGATTTTGCCTTCCCGGACCGCCTTCGCGGTGTCCTCGAACTCGGCGAGTTCGTAGTAGTCGCCGAAGCCGTCCACGTCGAGTTCGATGACCGCGACGCCCTCCGTCGGAAGCGCGTTCGAGGCGGCGGATTGGGCCTTCTCGTAGGCCTTGCCGAACGAGTCGGCGGTGCCCATCACTTCACCCGTCGATTTCATCTCCGGGCCGAGGCGCGGGTCGGACCCGGAGAGGCGGTCGAACGGGAGGACGACCTCTTTCACGCTCGTCTGCTCGGGAATCTGTTCGACCACATCGAGATCTGCGAGCGTCTCCCCGGCCATCACCTTCGCCGCGAGTTTCGCTATCGGGACGCCCGTCGCCTTCGAGACGAACGGAACCGTCCGCGAGGAACGCGGGTTCGCTTCGAGGACGTAGACCGTTCCGTCCTGAACGGCCAACTGGACGTTCATCAGCCCGACCGTATCGAGGGCGCGGGCGATGTCCTCGGTCACTTCGCGCACGCGACCCAGCGTCTCCTCGGACAGCGAGCGAGTCGGAATCATGCAGGCCGAGTCGCCCGAGTGGACGCCCGCGCTCTCGACGTGCTCCATGATGCCGCCGATGACGATGTTCTCGCCGTCGGAAACGGCGTCCACGTCCAGTTCCACCGCGTCGGCGAGGAACTCGTCCACGAGGATGGGTTTGTCGGGCGAGACGCGAACCGCCTCCTCGATGTACTCCGTGAGTTCGTCGTCGTCGTACACGATGTCCATCGCGCGGCCGCCGAGGACGTAGGACGGACGCACGAGGACGGGGTAGCCGATGTCGTGCGCGAGTTCGAGGGCTTCCTCCTCGCTCGTCGCGCTCCCGCCGGTCGGCTGTTCGATTCCCAAGTCGTCCATCAGGCGGTTGAAGCGGTCGCGGTCCTCCGCGAGGTCCATGGCGTCCACCGTGGTGCCGAGGACCGTGCAATCGAGGTCACGGCGTTCGAGCTCCTCCTCCAGCGGGTGGCCGATATCGACCGAGGTCTGACCGCCGAACTGGACCATCACGCCGTCGGCGTTCGTCGCCTCGATGACGTCGGCAACCTCTTCGGCCGTTATCGGTTCGAAGAACAGGCCGTCGGAGGTGTCGTAGTCCGTCGAAACCGTCTCCGGGTTGTTGTTCACGACGTGAGCTTCGATGCCCATCTCGCGGAGCGCGCGGACCGCGTGAACCGAGCAGTAGTCGAACTCGACGCCCTGCCCGATGCGAATCGGGCCGCCGCCGACGACCACGACGCTCTCCACGTCGGGGTTCACCTGCAGTTCGTCCGTGCCGAACACGTTCGTCTCGCGGGCGGTGCGAGCGGAGTAGTAGTACGGCGTCGAGGCGGCGAACTCGCCCGCACAGGTGTCGACCTGCTTGAACGAGCGGTCGGGGGCGGCCGTCTCGACCGAGCCGACGTCGGCACCGGCCATCGACGCGACCTCCTGGTTCGTGAATCCTTTCTCGGCGGCGGGGGCGAACTCGCCGTCCTGCGCGGCCTCGACGGATTCCGCGATGCGCCCGTAGCGCTCGACGTACCACGATTCGATGCCGGTCAGGTCCGCGACCCGTTCGGCGGTGTAGCCGCGCTCGAACGCCTCGAACATGGCGTACGGGCGGTCGGGGCTCGGCCGTTCGAGATAGTGGGTTTCGAGTTCGTCGTCGGAAACCTCGTCCCACTCCGCGTCGGGTTCGTACTCGGAACTGCGGAGGGCTTTGAGGAGGCTCTCCTCGAAGGTGCGCCCGATGGCCATCGCCTCGCCGGTCGATTTCATCGCGGTGCCGAGTTCGAAGTCCACGTCGTCGAACTTGTCCTTGGGCCAGCGCGGCACCTTCGTCACCACGTAGTCGATGGCGGGTTCGAACGCCGCCGTGGTCTCGCCCGTGATTTCGTTCTCGATTTCGTGCAGGCGCTTGCCGAGCGCGACCTTCGCCGTGACGCGGGCGATGGGGTACCCCGTCGCCTTGGAGGCCAGCGCCGAGGAACGCGAGACGCGCGGGTTCACTTCGACGACGCGGTACTCGCCGCCGGGCGTGCCGTCGTCGTGCCACGCGAACTGGATGTTACACCCGCCCTGAATCCCCAAATCGCGGATGACTTCGAGGGCCACGTCGCGCATCTCTTGGTGTCCCTCGTCTGGGATGACCTGCGAGGGCGTGACGACGGTTGACTCGCCCGTGTGAATCCCCATCGGGTCGAGGTTCTCCATGTTACAGATGATGATACACGAGTTGTCGGCGTCGCGCATTACCTCGTACTCCAGTTCGACCCATCCCTCGATGGACTCCGTGATGAGCACCTCGTTGTTGCGCGAGAGGCGCAGTCCCTTCCGCACGCGCTCTTTCAGTTCGTCCATCTCGTGGACGACGCCGGACCCGGACCCGCCGAGGGTGTAGGTCGTCCGCGAGATGACGGGGAGGCCGCCGACGGATTCCACGGCCTCCTCGACCCGTTCACCCAGCGCGTCCTCGTCCAACTCGGTGACCGATTCGCCCTCGTCGAGCGTGATGGTCGTCGAACGCGGCATCGGTTGGCCCAAGTCCTGCATCCGCTCGCGGAAGAGGTCGCGGTCCTCGGTGGCGTAGATGGTGTCGAGGGGCGTCCCCATTATCTCCACGTCGTACTCGTCGAGGATGCCCTCCTCGCTGAGTTCGGCGGTGACGTTCAGTCCCGTCTGTCCGCCCAGTCCGGCGATAACGCCGTCCGGGCGCTCCTTCCGGATGATTTCGGCGATGGCGTCCGTCGTGATGGGCTCGATGTACACCTCGTCGGCCATCTCCGGGTCGGTCATGATGGTCGCCGGGTTGGAGTTCACGAGAACGACTCGCGCCCCCTCTTCCTGTAGCGCGCGGCAGGCCTGTGCGCCGGAGTAGTCGAACTCCGCTGCCTGCCCTATTTGGATGGGTCCGCTTCCGATGAGCAAAATCGTCCTGTCCTCGGTGTCCTCACTCATGGTTGTTATCGGTGTGAAGTTCGTACATCGTAATAAGCCCCACGAATCATTACGAGGAACGAAACTGAATTTCGAATTTCGGAAATCCACGAGCAGATTTGCGTTGTTCGAGAGGATTCCGTGAATTACAGGACGGAAAACGGAGGACGGAGCCCAGAACTGAACGAAGGAACAATTGTCGTAGGCGCAATCGGCGTTTCAGCAGGGGATTTTTCCGTCCTCACGTTCACCTCTTCGAGTACATATCTGCAGGTAAAGGGTTTTACAGCCTGAACCACTACGTCGAATCATGTGGAAACGGTTGCTGGCGCTGTTGCTGTTGATACCGTTACTCGACGGGCTGTTCCTCATCTTCGTCGCCTCGCAGATCGGCTGGATGATCACCGTCGCGCTCGTGGTACTGACCGCCCTCATCGGCATGATGCTCGTCCGTGCCGAGGGGAGACACACCATCAGACGGATTCAAACCGACCTCGCACGAGGGGACGCCCCGACGAACCGCATCATCGACGGCGGCTTCCTGCTCGTCTCGGGTGCCTTCCTGCTCACGCCCGGCCTCATCACGGACACGCTCGGATTCCTGTTCGCGCTCCCGCCCACGCGTGCGGTGTTCCGTACCGTGGCGAAAAAGTGGGTCATCACGCCCTACCTCGACAAGCAGACCGGCGGGTTCGCCACGGGCAACGTCTACACCTTCGGCTTCCCGAACGGCGGCAACGTCACCGGAACCGGAAATTCGGGCAACACGACCTCCTCGAACGGTTCCGGTGGTGACACGTACCGGGTGGATTCGGACGCCTATGATATCGATTTCGATGACGACTCGGAGGAGAAAGGAAACCCTTAAAACTCACAACCGGCAACGAGTAATTGCGTCCAACCGGGGCCAATAGCTCAGTTAGGTTGAGCGCTCGGCTGATAACCGGGAGGTCCGCGGTTCAAATCCGCGTTGGCCCATCCCAATTTCAACCGGTCACTGACCGATCGAAAACGGGGCGCAACCTCCCCAGCCAACTAATCTTACGGTACTCACATTCTACAGCGACCCGCTTCTCGTGTGACGTTGAACTTGTTTCCCGACGGCTATCTACGCCTTCTGGCGATTTCCATAGCCAGAGGTGGTCGCTGTGAACCCCTTCCCGAAACCGGACGGGTCGTTCAATCTATCGACGTGTGCAAAAATACACGGTTTATCTTCTACTTCACGCTCTTGTCCGATTACGCAGCCGTCGTTTCGTCTTCGAGTTCGGTTTCCGCCACATTCCGACGACTGGATACCCACGTGCTCAGGGCCACTGACACCCCGGTCAAGATGCCGCTCCCCGTCCCGAGTTCTTTGCCGCCGACGACACGCGCAGCGGCTGTTGCGACGATGAATGCTACGAAACCGCTCAGAAGGCTCTTTTTAAGGGCCATGTGCCCACTACTTCAGGTAGATAAAAGGTCCCATCGATTGAGAATTGGACGGAGAACCCGTGAACGGGACTCGTGATTTCTGGAGAGACGACGAGCCTTCGAGAGTTCTCTCTCGCGGTCCGGTTTTCCACCACTTCACGACCGTCAGCGGTCGCTTCCGTCCCTCTGCACTTTCCGTACCACCCAGACGAACGAAATGACCGCCAGCCCCGTCAGCAGGTGTTTCGCCAGTCCGCACCAGTTCGGATAGTCGGTTTCCGCCCCCTCGTTCTCCATGGGTTCTCGTCGAGAGAGTCACTGAAATCGGTTGTGGCGCTCGGCCCGTTCCTCGAAAACCCGGGAGAAATCGCCGTCAGTTGAATCCCGGTTCCCGCTTCCGCCGCTCCGTCGCGTCCCCAACAGTCTGTTTTTCAAGAGCAGGTACACCCCGCGTTCGAACCCCTCCACGACGATTCATAATAGGTCAGTCACCCGTTTGGGCGCAGGTTCTTACCGCGTGCGACCCAATCACAACCATGGCGAACCGCGTGCCATCGGGACCGGAGGGGGTACCGTTTCTGGGGTCGAGCTTGCAGTACGCAGACGACCCGCTGGGGTTCATGGAGCGCGTCGCACGCGAGTACGGCGACGTGGCCCGCATCGACGTGTACGGAACGGAGGTCTACCAGGTGACCGACCCGGCGGCCATCCGACGCGTCCTCGTGACGAACGCCGCGAACTACCGCAAGCCGAGTCTGGGCGGCGACGAGGGATTAGGTGGTTTACTCGGCGACGGTCTGCTGACCAGCGACGGCGACCACTGGCAGCGCCAGCGCAAGGCCATGCAACCGTCTTTCTACGGCGAGAAACTGGACGAGTACGGGGAGATAATCGTCCGCGATACGACCGAGTTGGCCGATTCGTTTTCCGACGGGGGGCACATCGACATCCACGCCGAGATGTCGGAACTCACCCTCAGAATCGTCGTCGAGAGCCTGCTCGGCGCTCGAATCGACGGGATGGAACGCGCGATTCGGGAAGCCCTGATGGAAGTCGGCGAGCGCTTCCAACCCGGTCCGCAGGGGTTCGTTCCCGAAGAGGTGCCGACGCCGCGAAACGTGCGCTATCACCGCGCCGTGGAGACGTTGGACCGAATCCTTCGGGAGATTCGCCGCCAACACGAGTACACCGGCGACGAGGACGACCTGCTCGGCGTGTTGCTCGACCGGCGCGACGAGGGAGCACTCTCCGACGAGAGCGTCCGCAACGAGATGATGACGATGTTGCTCGCTGGACACGACACGACGGCCTTGACGCTCACGTACGCGTGGTATCTGCTCTCGAAACACCCCGAGGTCGCGGAGCGATTTCACGACGAACTCGATTCGGTGGTGGAGGGAACGCCGACGGTCGCCGACCTCGCGGACCTCGACTACCTCGACGACATCGTTACGGAGACGATGCGACTGTATCCGCCCGCCTACGTCGTCTACCGGCAGGCGGTAGCGGCGGACGAACTCGCCGGATTCCACGTCCCGGCGGACACCATCGTCTCCACGCCGCAGTGGGTCGTCCACCACGACGAGCGGTTTTTCCCCGACCCGTGGGAATTCCGACCCGAACGCTGGACGGACGAGCTCCGCCGCGAACTCCCGCCGTTCGCCTACTTCCCGTTCGGCGGCGGCCCGCGCAAGTGTATCGGCGACGGCTTCGCCATGCGCGAGGCGAAACTCGTACTGGCGACGCTCGGCACGCGATTCGAGTTCGACCTCGTTTCCACCGCGCCGTTGGACCTCGTTCCGCTCGTCACCTTACATCCGGAGAATCCGGTCGAGGTGACGGTGCGAGCGCGGTAGACCGTTCCTCTTTCAGTCCATCTCCCGGACGACGACCGAGATGCCGATTCCGGCCGCGAGAAGGACGAGGACGGCGATACCGCCCGCAAGTATCCGCTCGCGCCTCATGACAGATATATGTTGTCCTCGATGAATGGTTTGTGTTCTGTCACTTGGTTCCCGGCGGACAAAACCGTGCGATTCACGCGGGTGGAGGACGAAGCCGGTGGTATGAGCACAGGGAATGCCGCGAAGAAGGTTCGGTTCGGTTTGGCCATGGCGCTCGGCGTCATCGTGCCGGGCATGCTGAAATACGTCCTGACCCAGAGCGGGTACGGTCTGCTCGGGTCCGTGATCTTCTACACCGGTTATCTCTCGGCCGCCGTCGCAATCTGGTACGTCTGGATCAGACCGCTGGAGTTGACCGGTTCGAGCGGGGCATAGCGGAAGTTTAAAGGAGAACTCACACCGACTTTCGGACAGGAATGTTCGAGTTCGTCCCACTACCGCTCGTCGACGACTTCCTTCTCAAAATCAACGTCGGAGACGCGATTTTCGCGCTGTTCGCGGTTTCGCTCGTGGCTTCGATTCCGCTGAAGTCACGGAAAGTACTTTCGCTGAACTCGATTCTGTTCGGCATTCTGTTCCTCCTCATCGTGTCGATGGGGGCACCGGCCACGTACGCCTATCTCGGCGTCGTGTTGCTGGTCATCGCGCCCCTGCTGTACACGACGGCCGGTCGATAGATAGAACGTCTTTTTTCCTTGGAGGCCGACCGTTCGGACATGGCAGACGACCTAACGGCCACGCTTCACACGAATCACGGCGACATCGAGGTTCGATTGTTCGACGAACGCGCACCCCGAACCGTCGGAAACTTCGTCGGTTTGGCGACCGGCGAGCGCGAATGGACGGACCCGCAGTCGGGCGACCGAATGACCGACCAACCGCTCTACGACGACGTGCTCTTCCACCGCGTCATCGACGGATTCATGATTCAGGGCGGCGATCCGACCGGAACCGGCCGCGGCGGTCCCGGTTACCAGTTCGACGACGAGTTCCACCCCGAACTCTCCCACGACGGCCCGGGTGTCCTCTCGATGGCGAACTCCGGCCCGAACACCAACGGCTCGCAGTTCTTCATCACGCTCGACGCTCAACCGCACCTCGACAACCGTCACGCCGTGTTCGGCGAGGTCATCGACGGCATGGACGTCGTCGAAGAGATCGGTGACGTCGATACGAACCCGCAGGACAAACCGCTCGACGACGTGGTTCTCGAATCCGTCGAGATTCACGACTGAGCGCCGACGCGAACGTCGATTCTTTTTCGGTTCATCTTCACAGCTACCGGGTGATTTCTGCCCGTTCGATTGCGACACTCATGCACCGTAACAGACATGACGACGAATTCTAACACCGAACTCGCGAAGCACAGCTGGCCGGAAGTCGAAGCCGCCCTCGACGATGGAAGACGGACCGTTATCGTAGCGGTCGGGTCGGTCGAACAACACGGTCCGCATCTCCCGCTGATAATGGACACGCTGGCGGGCGACGAACTGGCGAAACGAATCGCGGAGAAACTCGGCGACGCGCTGGCCGCACCGACCGTTCGTCCCGGCTGTTCGGGGCATCACATGGAGTTCCCGGGAACGATAACGGTCCCCGCGGCGGTGCTCATGGACTTGATTCGCGCGTACTGCGAGTCGTTGGACGAACACGGCTTCGAACACATCGTCCTCGTTCCGACTCACGGCGGCAACTTCGCACCCGTCAACACCGTCGCTCCGGAGGTTGCCCGCGACGTCGACGCGAACGTCATCGCGCTCGCTGACCTCGCGGACCTCATGGAACTCCAGAACGAGGGCCTCCGAAAGGGCGGCGTGGAGTACCAAGAGGACGTGATTCACGCGGGGGCCGCGGAGACGGCGATGGTACTGGCGATAGACGAGGGGCTGGTCCGAACCGACGAACTCGAAGTCGGCCACGACGAGGAGATTTCCGTCTCTCGGTTGCTGAGCGAGGGGTTTCAGTCCATCACAGAGAACGGCGTCCTCGGCGACCCGCGCGAAGGGACCACGGAGGCCGGTGAGGAGATTCTCGATACCGTCGCGTCGGCGTACGCGGAGCGAATCGAAGCGGAGCGCGAGGCCATCTGAGCGTACCGCTCGGTGGTCGGCGTCTCGAAACTCAGATCGACGCGTTGTTGAGGACGATTTCGACCAGCGCGAGGCAGACGAGCAGTCCCACGAGAACGCCGCTTTCTGTAAAACCGTAGTGGAACGGGTACACGTGCAGGGAGAGAACGAGGAGGGCACCGACGACGAGAAGGCACGCGCCGAGCATGTGTTTCGCTTTCGGACGCATGTTCGAAACGACGTGTCGTGTTTCTATATATTTTTGCTCACGAGCGGAGGGTCCGTGCTGTTCGTCTTCTCGGTGGAATACCGAAAATCGTTGATTTTCGACCGTTCGCCGCCGAGGGTTTCGACACGACGACCGGTTTTCACCACGATTGCTAGGGTCCACGACCGCACCGCATGCGGATGGGCGGCCGGAACCGCACGGCCGCCCATCCTCGGCGCCCCCGTTCCTCCCCCGGGCGTGGTCGCGGCGCGTTCGATGTGGACGCGCCGCGACCACCGCGCGTCCCGTTGGCCGGACGGATGTCGATTTGCGGCGGTTTGTCCTCCGTCGGCATGCCGATTCCGAAACCACTTCCGTCGTTCGACGCCAAGCCTCGCCATGGACGACTCTGCGGAACGGACGAAAGTCGAGTGGCGCGAGTGGGGTGACGCGGCGTTCGAGGAGGCGCGGGGGGAAGACAAACCCGTCCTGCTCTCGCTGTCGGCGCGCTGGTGTTCGTGGTGCCACGAGATGGACGAGACGACCTACGCGCTGCCGACGCTGGCGGCGAACGTCAACGACTCGTTCATTCCGGTTCGGGCCGACATCGACCGCCACCCCCGCGTCAGAGAGCGGTACAACATGGGCGGCTTCCCGACGACGGTGTTCCTCACGCCCGAAGGCGAACACCTGACCGGCGCGACGTTCCTCGACGCGAACACCATGCGTCAGGTCGTCGGACAGGTGCGGGACCTCTGGAAGCACAAGGGACGCGAGGCGTCGCAAGTCCCGCGAACCGTCCGCGACCAGAATCCCCCAGCGGGCGAAGTCACGGACGAAATCGAGCGCCTGCTGGTGGGTCAGGTGGAAGACCGGTTCGACCCGACCAACGGCGGTTGGGGCGACGACGCGAAATTCCCGCTTCCCCGGACCGTCGAGTTCGCGCTGAAACGGGACCGGAAGCGCGCGCTCGCCACGCTCTCGCCCATCACGGCGAACCTCTACGACGACTACGAGGGCGGCTTCTTCCGCTACGCCGGGACCCGCGAGTGGAACGACGTTCACCGCGAGAAGATGCTCGACGTGAACGCCGCGCTGTTGCGCACCTACGCGAACGCCTACCTGTACACGGGCGAGGAGCGCTACCGCGACCCCGCCGCGAAGACCGTCGAGTACCTGACGACGACGCTCTGGGAGGGCGACGCCTTCGGCGGCAGCCAGCGCCCCGGCGACGGCTATTACGAGGGCGACGCGAGCGACCGCGAGAGCCGGGAAGCTCCGGCGGTCGATTTCACGGCTTTCGCCGACCGGAACGCGCTCGCCGCCGACGCCCTGCTCACGTACACCGCCTACACGGACGACGAACACGCCCGCCGCTACGCCGAGCGGACCCTCAATTTCCTCTCGTCGTACGTCGAGGACGGCGCGGTCGTTCACTACCGCGACGGCGACGAGGAGGGCGAACGGGGCCTGCTCGCCGACCAAGCCACCGTGATTCGAGCGTTCGTCACCGCCGCGCAAGTGCTCGGGGACGAGGACGGCTACCTCGACACCGCCCGCTCCGTCGCCGACCACGCCATCGACACGCTGCAGACGGACGACGGTGCGTTCATCGACGGGCCGGAGGAGGGATCGGGCCTGCTCGACCGGTCGCTTCGACCCGTGGACGACAACGCCGCAATCGCGGACGCGCTGGTCGATTTGGCCATGCTGACGGGCGAGGAAGCGTACGAAGACGCGGCACGGGCCGCCGTCGGCGCGTTCGCCGGTGCGGCGGACAGAATCGGCGTGCAGGTGGCTGGCTACGCCACCGCCGCGTCCCGATTGTGCCGTCCGCCCCTGCGAGTCGTCGTGGCCACCGAAGCGGGGTCGAACCTGCATCGCGCCGCGCTTCGTCTCGCCGACCACGAGAAGGTGGTCCTGCTCGACCCCGACGGCGAGTACGAGCGGGGCACCGCCCACCTCGTCGATGGCGAAACGGTCTCGGACGCGGCGAGGTCGCCCGCGGAGTTGAGTGAACTGGCGGCGAGTTTCTTCTGAACTGTTTCTGAGAAAATAAGCGGGCATTCGGTCGAATGTCCGGAAAACGCACGTAGCGTTTTTATACTGTCGCCCTAATGTCATCAGATATGGCAAGTCTCCGCGATTTGGGTCTCTCCGAATACGAAGCTCGCGCGTACCGGGCGCTGTTGAACACCGGTCCGACGACGGCGAAGGACCTCTCCCGGGTGAGCGACGTTCCGATGGGGCGGATTTACGACGTTCTCAACAGTCTGGAGACGCACAATCTCGTCCGGAGTCAGAGCGCGAGCCGTCCGAAAAAGTACGTCGCGGTCGAACCCAGCACCGCACTCGACCGACTGCTGGACGACAAGCTGGACGAACTGAACGCGAAGGCGAACCAGTACGAAGATATCGTCGACGAGTTGAGCACCGAACTGGACGCCGTGGAGCCCCCCATCGAGGAGGGGTTCTGGACGGCGGCGGTCGGCGCGGACGACTCGCTCGAACTGCTCATCGAGCGGTTGGACGCCGCGGAGCGTCGCATCGACATGGTTGCCGGGCGCGTCTCGCCGACGTTCGACATCGGAAATATCGGCGATACCGTCACCGAGCACCTCGAACGCGCGTTGGACCGCGGCGTGGACGTGTCCGTCCTCATGTCGCCGGAACTCGTCAGCACGCTCCCCGAGAGCGTCGGACAGCGATACGCATCGACCCTCTCCGACCATCCGCAGTTTTCGGTTCGGACGACGCCGGAAATCGACGGCACGTTCAACCTCATCGACGACATCGAGGTGTGCATCGAGGTCGCGAACCCACTCTCACCCGGCGAGGCGTTCGCCATGATAGACCTCAAAGACCCCGAATTCGCGGCGAACGTCAACAGCCAGTTCTCCTCGCGGTGGGAGACGGCGGAACCGCTCCACTTTTGATATCACTCGCGGCGCGCGAGACCGGCGAGGTGGCCCGCCTCTTCGAGGACGATTTCGGACACGCCGAGTCGAACCGCGTTCTCGCTCCCGGGGAGACAACAGACCACGACGCCGCCCGCGACGCCCGCGGTCGCTCGCGTCCCGACGATTTTCGTCCCGATGTCGTCGTAGGAGAGCCGCCGGAACAGTTCGCCGAAACCGGGTAGCTCTTTTTCGAGCAGCGGGCGAACGGCCTCTACCGTCACGTCGTCGGGCGTGACTCCGGTGCCGCCGGTCGTGACGACGACGCCAACGTCGTCGCGCCCGACGATGTTGTGCACGGTCTTCTGCACACCGTCGTGGTCGTCGGCGACGAGTTCCCGCATCACGACGTCGTGTCCCGCGTCCTCGACGAGTTCCGCGATAGCGTCGCCCGCCGGGTCGTCGTCCACGGACCGCGACGAGGAGACGGTGACGACCGCGAAGCCGAGTTCGCTCACGTCGTGGCTGTGATGGTCGTGGTCGTGTGCGTGGTGGTCGAGTTCATCGTCGCTGTGACTGTCGTGACCGTCTTCGCGGTCGTGATGGCCGTGTTCGTCCCCGTCGTGTCCGGTGTCATCGTGGCCGTCGCTGTGGTCTCCGCCGTTATCGTCGTGATTCGTCATGTCCGACTCTTGGGCGGGCGACCCCAAAAGTCCACACGGACCCCCGGTTGGCACACAGTTTTAGTCTTCGCCGCCGACGGTGCAAGCATGAAGGCCGTCCAGTTCACGGAACACGGCGGAACCGAAGTCATCGAATACGGCGATTTCCCCGACCCGGAACCGGAACGCGACGAGGTTCTCGTCGACGTGAAGGCGGGCGCGCTGAACCACTTGGACGTGTGGACGCGCCGCGGACTGCCCGGAATCACCCTCGACATGCCGCACATCCCCGGCAGCGACGGGGCGGGTGAGGTCGTGGACGTCGGCGACGACGTGACGCGCTTCGAACCCGGCGACCGCGTTGCGCTCTCGGCGGGCGTCAGTTGCGGGAAGTGCGAGTTCTGCCGCCACGGCGAGCACTCGATGTGCGTCAACTACCACATCATCGGCGAGCACGTCCGCGGCGTTCACAGCGAACTCGCCGCCGTCCCCGAGGACAACCTGCTTTCGGTTCCCGAGGGCGTCTCGTGGGAGACGGCCGCGGCGGCCCCGCTCGTCTTCCAGACCGCGTGGCGGATGCTCATCACGCGCGCCGACGTCACGTCGGGCGAACGCGTCCTCGTCCTCGGCGCGTCCGGCGGCGTCGGCCACGCGGCGGTTCAGATCGCCGACTACGCGGGAGCGACGGTGTACGCCACGGGGAGCAGCGAGGCCAAACTCGAACACGCCCGCGAACTCGGTGCCGACCACGTTATCGACTACGAGGCCGAGGATTTCGCCTCACAAATCCGTGAGATGACCGGCGGACGCGGCGTCGATGTCGTCGTGGATCACATCGGCAAGGCCACGTGGCAGGACTCGCTCAGGAGTCTCGCCAAGGGCGGACGAATCGTCACCTGTGGCGCGACCACCGGAGGCCAACCGGAAACCGACATCAACCGCATCTTCTGGAATCAGCTCTCGGTCATCGGCTCGACGATGGCCAGCCTCGGCGAGGCGGACGACGTGATGGAACTCGTCTGGGACGGCACCTTCGAACCCGCGATTCGGGAGGTACTCCCCATGAGCGAGACGGCCCGCGCCCACGAGATGCTCGAAAACCGGGAAGGCTTTGGTAAAGTGGTGGTAAAACCAGATAGCGAGTTATGATGACCGAGAACAGCGAATCGAGGGAGTTCGGACGGAGCGGGTGGATTCTGGTCGGCGTAATCGTACTGGCGTTCATCGTTTCGCCGCTGCTCATCTACCTCAATCCGCCCTATCTGCCGTTCAAGTTCGCCTACCTCATCCTGCCGCTCATCCCGGCGCTGTTGCTCGGCGGGGCGGCGGTGTGGTCGGCGCAGAAACGGGTGTAGGTGCGACCGGATCGACCCGAACGAACGTCCCGGTGTCTCGTATCGTCCGACATTTTCTCGAATCGATAGTCCTCTTCTGAAATGTAATCTCCGCAACACACAAATTTTTCATGATGTGGGAGAATGACACACGCAGAATGAGCGTCATCCACGTCTCGGAGAAATACGACGGAACGACACATCGGCAAGTGGAACTCAAATTCTGGCATCCGGGATGCTGGACGCTCGAAGTCTCCGACGAGTACGACGGAACCCACATCATCGAGAAGTCGCTCTACCCGACCGACGAGATGGTTAAGGGAGACTTCATCATCGTCTCCGAGGGTGACCACGACATCGAGACGTTCGTCGAAGCCATCGACTCCCACCGCGTGGTCGAGAGCACGGCCATCCTGAAACACAGCGGCGACCGCGCCCGCGTCGTCGTCACCTACGCGCGCTCGTCCAGCATCGTCCCGGAAATCGTCAACTCGGAGTTCATGCCCATCGAACCCGTGCACATCACCGGCGGGTACGAGTACTGGACCGTCCTCGTCCGTTCGGACCAACTCGAATCCGTCTTCACCAGACTCGAAGACGAGTACGACGTGCAGTTGGAATCGATTCACGAGGTCGACCCCCACGACAACGTGGAGTTCGCCAACACCAGCGACCGGATTTACGACTCGCTTTCGGCCCGCCAGACGGAATGTCTCTTCTCGGCGCACGAGGCGGGCTACTACAACTGGCCGCGGGACGTGACCGCGAACGACATCGCCGCCGACTTCGGTATCAGCGGCCCGACATTCCTCGAACACCTCAGGAAGGGCGAACAGAAGGTCCTCAACGCCTTCCTCACCAAACTCGCCAAGCGAAACTACTGACCCCACCGTCCCGTTGGCCGCATCACGAACCGATTTGAGGGTCGCCCCGAATGGTGATGCATGCCACCCTCCCTCACGATTTCCGACGTATTGGACGTGGAGTATCCCGGCCCCCCGGAGTGGTCCGCGGACGGCGACTTTCTCGCGGCGACGACGTACGAGGACGACGGGAACGTCCTGCTCGTGACCGACCCCGACGGGAACCGCTCGTGGCGATTTTCGCCCGAGGAGTGCTACGTCACCGACTTCGAGTGGTCGCCGACGAACCCCGAACTTCTCGTTGCGACCGACGCGGGCGAGTTACTGCTCGCCGACCCGGAGCGACGGACGACCGAGCGATTGTTCTCCGGGCCGGAGACCACGGAGTCGTACACGTGGTCGAACGACGGGTCGCGGTTCGCGTTCTACCGCGACGGACGACCGACCGTCCGCGACGCCGAAACCGGAACCGAACGCGGGTTCGACGGGCCGAAACGAGGCGCGTTCCTCGGCGAATCCCGGATGTTCGCGTGGTCCGACGACGACGCACTCCTCGCCTACCGGTTCGCGGAGAACGAAACCACACACGTCGGCGTCATCGATGTCGAGTCCGCCGGCGGTCACACCGACGAACTGGTCTGGCGCACGCACGGCGAGATGGCGAGTTCCTGCCCCGCGTGGCTGGCCGACGGTCGCGTCATTTTCGACCGGCGCGGGGAGGGCGGGCGGGTCAGGCGGACGATTGCCGCGGACCCTGAGACGGGAAGTGAGACCGTTCTCGTCGAGGAAATCGACCGCGAACGCGGTATCGTTTCGAACGGTGCCCCGGCGGTGTCCCCAGACGGGACGAAAATCGCGCTCTCGCTCCCGTTGGACGGGTGGGACCACGTTCACGTCGTCGACGTGGCGTCCGGAGAGCGAACGCAACTCACTCGCGGGGCGTTCGAGGACAAGGGCGTCGCCGACGCGACGCCGCGGTGGGTGGACGACGAGACGCTCGTTTTCGCCTCCAATCGAAACGACCCCGGCCAGCGACATCTGTTCTCCGTTACCCTCGACGGCGAAACGACGCCGCTAGTGGAGTCGCGCGGAACGAACGTCCACCCGCGTCCAGCGCCGGACGGCGAAACCCTCGCGTACGTCCACGCCGACCGAGCGCGCTCGCCGGAGCTTCGGGTTTCGAGCGTGGCTGACGGCGAACCGAGGCGACTCACCCGCTCGTCAGTCGAGAAATGGCCGACGGCCCCCATCGACCCCGACCGAATCGAGTTCGAAAGCGCGGGACGGCGTATCGACGGCTATCTGCTGGACCCGCGGAAGTCCGATTCTGTCGCGGACGACACCGCGGACCTTCCCGCCGTCGTCTGCGTTCACGGCGGGCCGATGCGCCAGATGCGCGACGGCTGGCACCCGTCGCGCTCCTACGGCCTCTTTTACACCTATCACCAGTACCTCGCCGCGAAGGGCTACGCCTGCCTGTTCGTCAACTATCGCGGTGGTATCGGCTACGGGCGGGAGTTCAGACAGGCCATCGCGGGGTCCCGCGGGGAGGGCGAAATCGAGGACGTGGCGCGTGCGGGCGAGTACCTGCAATCGTTGGACTACGTGGACGCCGATTCCGTCGCCGTGTGGGGCCTCTCCTACGGCGGCTACGCGACGCTCCAAGTCCTCGGGACGCACCCCGACACCTTCTCCCTCGGCATCAACCTCGCCGGATTGGCGGACCTCGAACTGTACCGCGAGTGGGCCGAGGAGACGAAGTATCCGGCGGCCGTCTCGGCCGAAGTGTTGCGGATGGGCGGCGAACCGTGGGAGGTCCCCGAGCGCTGGGACGAGGCGTCACCGGTGACACACATGGCGGACTACGAGGTTCCGCTGTACAACTTCCACGGGACGGGCGACCGGTACGTCAACTTCGAGCAACTCGACGTGGTGGTCGAAACGCTCACCGACCTCGGAAAGGAGTTCGACGCCGACCATTACCCCGACGAGAATCACGTCTTCTCGAAGCGGGCGACGTGGAGGCGAACCTTGAGGAAGGTCGAACGAGTGTTGGAGGACGAACGATGAAGGTCTTCATCTCCGCCGATATGGAGGGAATCACGGGCATCGCCGACCCGAGCGACGTGGTGAAAGGCGAGGCAGATTACCCCGCCGGACGGGAGGCGATGGTTGCCGACGTGAACGCGGCCGTCGAGGGCGCACTCTCCGGCGGTGCCGAGGCGGTGCTGGTCAACGACTCGCACTCCTCGATGACGAACCTGCCCCGCGAATCGCTGCACGAATCGGCTCGCCTGATCCGCGGCGGCACGAAACCGTGGTCGATGATGCAGGGCCTGTCCGAGGACCACGACGTCGCCTTCTTCATCGGCTATCACGCCAAGGCCGGGACGCCGGAGGCCGTCCTGAACCACACCTACTACGGGCAGGTCCTCCTCTCGCTCCGCGTGAACGGCACGGAGGTCGGGGAACTCGGCTGGAACGCCGGACTCGCGGCCTCGCTCGGCGTTCCGGTCGGCCTCGTTACGGGCGACGACGCGGCTGAAGCGGAGGCCATCGACCGTCTGGAGGACGTCGAAACCGCCGTCGTCAAGGACGGCGTTGACCGGTTCACCGCGAACTGCCTCCCTCCCGCACGGGCACGGGAGCGAATTCGAGACGGTGCGGAGCGGGCGGTCAGTCGGGCGTCGTCGTTCGCGCAACCGACGCCGGACGAACCGGTTACCATCGAGGCCGACTGGGCGGCGACGAATCAGGCCGCCAACGCGGCGGGAATTCCGTCCGTCGAACGCGTCGCTGGTCGGACGACCCGCATCGAAGCGGACTCGTACGTCGCGGCGTTCGAGGCGTCCGTGGCGATGCTGCACGGCGGCGGCGCAGGGAGGAACGAGTTCTACGGGTAGGCGGTGGCGGTCCCGCGTCGGGTATGTTCGACGCTTTTCTTCCGTCCGGGTCGTGTTCGCCCGCGAACTGTATGCTCGCGGACGTTTGCTCTTTTCCCCTGTGATGCGCTGACGGGTGCAACGGGGTGGGAAGTAAAATTGAGACTCGGAACAGCACTCGAACCAGTTGCTCGACGGCTATCGTTTCGATGGATTCGAGGAACCGGTCCATGGGGCGGACTGCCCTCGTTTTTACTGAAAAACTTTCGTACTCAGTCAGCCACTCCCGACACGAACGCGTCGATTCGCTTCCGCGCCCGTTCCTCGTCGTCGCCGACGAGTCCGCCGAGGAGGACGGAGAACAAAACGTCGGTTCCGTCTTCCCTGTGGACGGTTCCCGAGAGCGTCCTGCTCCCGGTGAGCGTGCCGGTCTTCGCCCGAACGCCCGAAACGTCGGCGAATCGCTCCTCCAACGTTCCCTCGCCGGGTGCGGGAAGCGAGTCGAAGAACGCCTCGGACCACGGCCGTTCTCCGACCCATTCGAGCGTCCGCACCAGCCCCCGCGCCGAAATCAGGTTGTAGCGCGAGAGGCCGGACCCGTCTCGGATTCGAGCGCGCCCGGCGTCGCGAGCGTCGAGGAAGTCGCCGACGACGCGCTCCCACGCGTCCCACGAGCCAGCGCCGCGGACCTCGCGGGCGACGGTTCGGGCCAGTTGTTCCGCGAGGAAGTTGTCCGAGGGGACGTTCATCTCGCGGACGAGTTCGGAGACGGGCGGAGAGGTCGCTGTGGCGACCGTCTCGCCCGACTCGGTATCGTCCGTGACGCGAACGCCGCCGGTGTGGTCCACGCCTTTCTCTTCCAGCGCGTCACGGAATGCGAGCAGACAGTGACGAACGGGGTCGCCGACCGGGACGGTTTCGGTTCGGGGTTCTTCGGGGGGCTTTCCTTCCACTCGAATCGTATTCTCGGGGCAGTCGCGGAACACGCGCAGCTCCGCCGCGGTTTCGTCGAATTGGGCGCGGATTTCGACGGCATCCGTGTCCGGTGTCACTTCGACATCGGTGCCGGACACCGTGACGGAAACCGCGTTGCCGGAAAGCGCCAGCGGGGTGCTCTCCGCGCCGTAGCCGTATTGCCCGTCTTCCCACATCCAGCCCGGTCCGCGAGATTGGTCGCCGAACCACCCCGTATCCGCGATGGTGTTCGTCACGCTCCCGATACCGGCGTCCCGAACCGCGTCGGCGAGCCGCGAGAGGTCGTCCGGCGACAGTGACGGATTTCCACGTCCCGAGAGCACGAGCGACTCTCCCAGCCGCGAGACGCGCGTCTCGAAGCGATAGGACGGGCCGAGGTGATGCAGCGAGAGGGCGGCGGTGAGCAGTTTCGTGTTCGACGCGGGCGGGAGCGGCACGTCCGGGTTCCGCGATGCGAGGACGGACCCGCCGCGTTCGCGGACCAGTACGCTCGTGGCGAACGAATCCGAGTCGAGGCTATCGGCGATAGGAACGTCAGTTTCGTGGACGTCAGTGTCGGGGACGTCGGTGTCGGCGTCCATTCCGCTCACCACGAGAACGCGGCCCGGTCGTCGACGTCGAGGTGACAGGCCGACTGCTGTCCGTCGGCGACCGATTCCAGTTCCGGCACGTCGGTTTCACACGGCGACTGGTACGTATCGAGCGCCTCCCGCGCGCCCTCCCAATCTCCACTCGACGCGGCCGAGACGGCCTGCTCGACCCTCTCGTCGACCGCCGTCGGGAGCGTTTCCGTGAAGTATTCCGACCGAACGGCAGCGGGTTCGGCGTCCGTTTTGAGGGACGCCGCTCGAACGTCCTCCTTGAGGTTCATGTACTCGCGGTAGGTTTCGCGCGTGAACGGATGGGGGACGATGATGTCCGGACAGCGCGTGTGGAACTTACACCCGGACGGCGGGTCGCTCGGACTCGGCACGTCGCCAACGAGTTTCGGTTCGACGGCGCGCGTGTCCGGGTCGGGGTTCGGGACAGCATCGAGCAGCGCGCGGGTGTAGGGGTGATGTGGCTCCGTGAAGATGCGCTCGACAGGTCCCGTCTCCACGAAGTCGCCGAGGTACATCACGGCCACGCGGTCGGCGACGTTCCGAACGACGCTCAGGTCGTGCGTGATGAACAGGTAGGTCAGGTCGTACTCGTCCTGAATGTCCTGCATGAGCGAGAGGATTTGGGCCTGCACGCTCATGTCGAGGCCGCTCACGGGTTCGTCGGCGACCACGAGGTCCGGGTTGATGGAGAGCGCCCGCGCGAGGTTGATGCGCTGGCGCTGCCCCCCCGAGAACTCGTGGGGGTAGCGGCCGTAGTGTTCCTCCTTCAACCCGACCTGTCCGAGCAGTTCGACGACCCGCTCCCGCCGTCGGTCCTCGTCCCATCCGGCCGCTTCCAGCGGGTCCGCGATGATGTTCCCGACCTTCCGTCGCGGGTTGAGACTCGACTGCGGGTCCTGAAACACCATCTGGGCGTTCCGGCGGAACGTCCGCTTCGCGTCCGAATCGAACGTCGTCGTCCGAGTTCCGCGGAACTCGACGGCACCGCCGGTCGGTTCCGTCAGGCCGAGCAGGGTTCGTGCGAGCGTCGATTTACCACACCCCGACTCGCCGACGACGCCGAGCGTCTCGCCGGGTTGCAGGTCGAAGCTCACGCCGTCGACCGCCCTGACGCGCTGATCGTCCAGCGTCAGCGGAAAGCCGCCGTCGGAGTTCCACCGAAGCGAACTGATGAACCCGGTGTTCACCGGAAAGTGTTTCGTCAGGTTCTCGACCCTGAGGAGCGGTTCGTCCTTCCCTCTCGGTGGCTGTCGTACCTGTTGGCTCATGGTTTCCCTCGCTGGTGCAGTCGAGGCTCGTCGGTTCCGTACCCCTCCTCGTAGAGGATGCAGGCCGAATCGTGGTCCGGCCCCACGTCGACCCGAGGCGGTTCGATTCGCGTACAGTCGTCGACCGCGACGGGACAGCGCGTACGGAACCGACACCCGGACGGCGGGTCGATGGCGCTCGGCATCGTCCCCTCGATGGGATTGAGATTATCGACCCGTTCGTCCGGTCGAACGACCGAGCGCAAGAGCGACTGCGTGTACGGATGTTTCGGGTTACGGTACAGTTCCTCGTAGGGCGCGTGTTCGACCACCTTGCCGAGGTACATCACGGCCACGCGGTTGCACACCTCGCGGACGACGCCGAGGTCGTGGGTGACGTAGACGATAGCGGTGTCGTACTTCGCCTGAATCTCGTCGAAGAGGTCGAGGATTTGGGCCTGAATCGTCACGTCGAGTGCCGTCGTCGGCTCGTCCGCGATGATGAGCTTCGGATTGCACGACAGCGCCATGGCGATGAGGACGCGCTGGCGCATCCCGCCCGAGAACTCGTGCGGGTACTGGTCCACCCGCTGTTCCGGGTCCGGGATTCCCACGTCGTCCAGCAGTTCGATGGCTCGGTCGTAGGCTTCCGACTCCGTGGCGTCGGTGTGATACTCGACGATTTCGGCGATCTGATTTCCGACGGTGAAGACGGGGTTCAGCGCCGTCATCGGGTCCTGAAAGACGAACGAGATTTCGCTCCCGCGGACCTCCCGACGGAGTTCCCGCTCGGAGCACTCGGTCAAGTCGCGTCCGTCGAATCGGACGGAGCCATCGACCACTTTTCCGGGCGAGTTGACGAGGCCGAGGAGGCTCTTCACCGTGACGCTCTTTCCGGCCCCGCTCTCGCCGACCAGTCCGAGCGTCTCGCCCCTGTCGACCTCGAAACTCACGCCGTCAACTGCCTGTACGATACCGCTCTCGGTGTAGAAGTACGTCCGCAAGTTCTCGACTTCGAGTAGGCTCATCGGTTTCCTCCGTGTTCGTCGGGTCGTCTATCGACGGCCGTTCCGCCGTCCGTCGCCGCGCCGTCCGTCACCGCGTCGGGTTCCTCTCTCTGCCGGTCGTCGGTGGGCAGGAAGTCGTCGCCGAGTTCGTCCCAGTCGGGCTTCCACAGCGTGGTCCGCGGGTCCATCGCGTCGCGGAGGCCGTCGCCGAGCATGTTGAACCCCATCACGGTGAGGAATATCATCATGCCGGGGAACACGGCGGCCCACGGAGCGATTATCATGGCCTGCTGTGCGTCGTTCAGCATCCGTCCCCACGAGGCCGTGGGCGGCTGGACGCCGAATCCGAGGAACGACAGCGCCGCCGCGCCGATGATGACACCGCCCATCGAGAGCGTTGCCTGAACGATAACCGCGGTCAGTCCGTTCGGAACGATTTCGCGGAACAGGATGGTCCGGGTCGGCAGTCCGGCGGCGCGTGCCGCTTCGACGTACTCCGCCTCCCGAAGGGAGAGCACTTCCGAACGCATCACACGGGCGTACGCCGGAATGCCGATGACCCCGTAGGCGAGGAAGAGGTTGTAGACGCTCGGACCCATGATGGCCATCAGTGTCATGGCGAGGATGAGACCGGGAATCGAGTACAGCACCTCCAATAGTCGCATGATGAGGTCGTCGATTCTGCCGCCGAAGTAGGCCGCCGTCGCACCGCAGGCGACGCCGCCGATGAAGCTGATTCCGACGGAGATGACGCCGATGGCGAGCGCGATTCTGCTCCCGTAGATAACACGCGACAGCACGTCACGCCCGAACTGGTCGGTCCCCATCGGGTGGGAAAGCGACGGTGGCGAGTAGCGGTTCATCGTGTTCATCTGATGAGGGTCCGCGTGGATGGCGGTGATGAGTTGCTTATTGAACACCACGAGGTCGATGGTCGAGAAGACGGCCAGCACGACGAGGACACCGACCATTATCGCACCGGCGATAGCCGTCGGACTGTGCCGTAACTCTCGAATCGTCCCTCGTAGGCGACTTTCCGTGTCGATTTCGGCTTCCGTAACTGGTTGATTCGTACTCATGTCAGTCGTATCTGATTCGCGGGTCGATGTAGGCGTAGGCCAGGTCCGTCAACAGGACTCCCATCAGGAACAGGAACGCGAATATCAGGGTGAGGCCCATGATGACGCCGTAATCCTGGTGCGTCATGCCGGTGAAGAACAACCGGCCAATGCCCGGAATGGCGAAGATTTTCTCGGCGATGACGCTGCCGTCCAGCAGAAACGACAACTGCAGTCCGATGATGGTGACGAGCGGCAACAGCGCGTTCCTGAAGGCGTGTTTGAGCAGGATGCGCCGCTCGGGAAGTCCGTAGGCGCGCGCCGTTTGGACGTAATCCTGCGATAACTCCTCGACCATGCTCGAACGCGTCATCCGCATCAGCGTCGCCGTCTGTGCGGTCGCGAGCGTGATGACCGGCATTATCAGTCGTTTCGTGGACTCGACCGGGGCTTGGGCGAACGGGACGTACCCGGACGCCGGGAGCCACTGGAACTCCAAGGCGAGGAGGAAGATGAGCATCAGTCCCAGCCAGAAGTTCGGCGTCGAGAGTCCGACCAGTCCCAAGAAGCGCGACACGTGGTCGCCGAGCTGGTTGTGCCGCGAGGCGGCGTAGACGCCGAGTAGGATCGAAATCGGCAACGCGATGACGTAGGAAAGGCCCATCAGCGTCAGCGTGGGGGCGATGCGTTCCATCATCAGGTCGGCGACGGGTCGTTTTCGCATGAACGACTCGCCGAGGTTGCCGTGCAGGATTCGCCCGAGGTAGTCGAGATACTGTTGCCACAGCGGTCGGTCGAAGCCATACTGGTGAATGAGTTGGTCCGCGAGCTCCTTGCTCGGGTTCAGGCCGAGGTAGATTCGAACCGGATTGCCCGGAAGGGAGTGCATCATGACGAACGTCAGCGTGAAAACCCCCAGCAGGACCGGTATCATTTGAAGGAGCCGACGGGCGGTGTATCGATACATGCTCATGATTCGTGTGTACGGAAATGGATGGGGGGTTAGTTGCTCAGCGACGAGTTCGACCACTCGTTACACAGCGGCTGTGAGACGAACGCGGTCGGCTCGTAGTCGTTCACCTTCTTGCTCCACGCGGTGGCGGACTGCTCCGAGTAGACCGGAATGTGCGGGTACTCGGACATGAACGTCTCCGCGGCGTCGATGTACAGCTGTCGGCGCTCGTCGCGGCTCTGGAGTTCCCGCGCTTTGCGAATCTTCTCGTCAGCTTTCTGGAGCTTCTTGCTGTCGGGGTGCGCCTCGTAGAGCATCCCGGCGGACGCGTTGCCCACGTAGTCGTCCGGCACCGGGCTGTCGTCGTTGCGCGGGTCGCGGAACAGGTAGTAGTAGAACCCGTCGGGGTCCTGCCCGCCCGACCACCCGTAGAAGGTGACGTCGTACTCGCCCGTGTCGAGTTGGTCGAGCCACTCCCCGATGGACACCTCTTGCACCTCGGCGTTGATGCCCACCTTGTCCATCTCGTTCTGGAGCATGATGGCCATGTTCTTGAACTTCCCAGAGGAGTGGGTGGACATGTTCACGTTGAAGCCATCGCCGTAGCCCGCCTCCTTCAGGAGCTGTTTCGCCTTGTCGTGGTCCTTTGCCGGGTAGTACTTCTCCTTCCACTCCTTCCACGGGAAGTCCCACGCCTCGTTGACTTCCTTCGGCATGAAGCCGTAGACGCGCTTGCCCAGCTCGCCCTTCGTCACCTTCAGCATCTCGTCGTAATCGACGAGGTACTGCATGGCCTTGCGCACCTTTCGGTTGCCGAACGGCTCGTGTTTCGCGTTGAAGATGAGTCCGTTGTAGTCGAACTGCGAGATGCGCTTCATCTGGATGTTGCTCTGGCCCTGTGCTTTCTTGAGGAGGTCCTTCGGGACTCCCGCCTGGTGGACGTTGCCCGTCGCCAACTCGACGAACTGCACCGACGCCTTGGGGATGATGCGGTATTTGAGCTGTTTCAGGTTCGGCGCTTCGAGGAAGTAGTCGTCGAAGCGTTCGAGCGTGAGGTCGGAGCCGGACTGCCAATCCTTGAGTTTGAACGGCCCGCTTCCGACTGGTTCCTGGGCGAACTTCTTCTGGCCCTTGCTTTCCGCGGCCTTCTTCGGGATGATGGCGGCGTTCATGCCCGCCAGCGTCAACTCGAACAGCGCGTAAGGGTGCTTGAGGTTGAACGTCACCTCGTAATCGCCCGATTTCTCGACGTTATCGATGAATGCGAGGTTTTCTTGATTCGTGGATTTGTTGTCCGGGTTGAGCACCCAGCTGAACGAGTATTCCACGTCGTCGGCGGTGAGCTTGCTTCCGTCATGGAACGTGACGCCCTGCCGAATCGGAACGGTGTAGGTCGTCTCGTCCTGCTTTTTCGGCTTCTCCTTGGCGAGGTGGGGGACCACCTCGCTCCCGTCGGGTTTGACGGCCAAGAGGGGGTCGAAGATGTAGTTCAACATCCCGTTGGCCCACGCGAGTTCGTTCATACGCGGGTCGAGGGTCGTCGCGTCCTCGGGTGCGGTGTTGACGAACGTTCCACCCTTTGCGCCACCGTTGCCGTTTCCACCGGTGTCCGTGTTGCCGGAGTTGTCCGTTCCGGCTCCGCCGGGATTGTCACCGGTCGTGCTTTTACCGCCGCAGCCAGCGAGCGCGGTCGCACCGCCGAGTGCGCTCACCGTCAAAAACCGCCGTCGATTCAACGAGTATTCGTATTTGTCTGTCATGGTATCGGTCGTCGGGGTAATTGCCCCGGTTCGTGATACCTAATAGCAAAGATGGACGTGGCATATAACGCCGCCCTTTCATACTAGGGCTAACGCGAGACGACACTTATTTCCACGCTATCGGCCAGATTTTGACGGTCCGTATCCGTCGCAAGAAACGCCGAGAGGGTTTGGGTCCCCGGTATCGGTCGCCACACGTCTCCGTCGTCCCCGGCGCGACGAATCTGTCCGTCCCACGTCCCCTCGAACAATCTGACTCCCTGCCGTCGAAACGCGACCGTCCGCGGCGTCTCGGGTGGCTCGAACCCCCGCTCGTCGGCTTCCGGGATTCCGTTCACCGACCATCCCCACAGCTTGCTCGTCGGCAACCGAACGCTCAACGGAATCGGGAACCTGTTTTCCACCCGAAACATGAACCGCGCCGGTTCTCCGACGACGATTTCACGGGGCGCGCGGAGTTCGACAGAGAGACAACGGAGCGCGACTGAATTCGGCACGAGACCCGCGACAAACCCCCCCGCGTCCTCGATTTCCCCCACCGGGTCGGGCGAAAGCCTCTCTGACGGTTTCATGGATTCGTCACCGTCCCCACCACGCAAAGGTCTTTCTCACGGCATTCGCCGTTGCGACTATCTCTCTCACGGCGGGGGCCGCTCGAACTACTTCGCTCACCGCGGTTCGTCGCCCAGTCCTTCGGGAATCGAGTCGTTTCCGAGCACGTCGTCGCACGACTCTCGTTTCCTGAGCAGGTCGTACCCGCCGTCGCTTCGGACCAACACGACCGGCGGTTTCGGCTCGGCGTTGGTGTGGCTCGCGCTACCGAGCGAGTACGCGCCGATTCGGTCCACAGCCACGAGGTCGCCCGGTCCGAGTTCGGGCAGCGGAACGTCCTCGCTCAGCACGTCGCCGGAGTAACAGAGCGGCCCGGCGACGTGGTACGTCCGCGTCGGTTCGCGGTCCTTCACCGCGTAGACGGGATACGGCCAGTACGACGACACCGCGTTCGTTCCACCATCGAGGACGGCGAAGTCGGCGTAGGGCGTCTCCTTGACGACGCCGACCGTCCCGAGGAAGGTTCCGGCGTTGCCGACGAGGCGTCGGCCCGGTTCGACGAACAGCCGCGGCTCGGCGAGGTCGTATCGTGCACACGCTTCCCGAATCGTCTCGGCCATGTGCGCCACGATTGTTTCCGTGTCCGGGACCGCCTCGTCGTACGGAACGGGGAACCCGCCGCCGAGGTCGAGCACGTCGATTTCGACGCCGAGTTCGTCCCGCACGTCCGCCGCGAAGCCGAGCATCTCGCGGGCGGCGACGCCGTAGGGTTCGACGCCGCGAATCTGGCTGCCGACGTGCAACTGCACGCCCGCGAGCGAGACGAACTCCGACTTGGCGGCCTGCCGCGCGACCGCCATCGCCCGCCCGCTCTCGATGTCGAGCCCGAACTTGCTCTCGCGGGTCGCCGTCGCCACTTCGGGGTGGGTCGGGACCTCCATCGCGGGGTTGCCGCGAATCAGCACGTCCGGCACGGTTTCGGTCGCCTCGGCGGCCACGAGTATCTTCTCCAACTCCGTCGCGTTGTCCACGAGGAGGTGGGAGACGCCCCAGTCGAGCGCGCGTTCGATGTCCTCGGGCGCTCGGTTCATCCCGGTAAGGAGCACGTCCTCGGGGTCGAATCCGGCGCGTTGGGTGGCCGTCAGTTCACAGCGCGCGTACGCTTCCGCCTTACAACCGGCGTCCCGAAGCACCGACAGGACGCCGAGGTTGTAGTTCGCCTTCACCGCGAAGTGGACCTCGGAGTTCGGATACTGCTCGTCCAACGCGTCCCGGAGCGTCCCGTAGTTCGCGCGAAGGTCGTCCTCAAAAAAGGCGTACAGCGGCGACCCGTATGCCGACACGAGGTCGTCGGCGTTCCCCCGCAACCGCTCCGTTCGTTCCGTGAGTTCCATGCCTGAACATCCCACAAGCGGCGGATAACGGTTGACCCTCCCATGCTAGGTGGGCGCTTTGCCCCGATTCGTCGGTCGTTCTTTCCTAAACCCCCTCCGACACGAAACTATTTGTAGGCGCGGGCGACCAGTGTGTCGGCATGGCCACGAAACCGGGGGTCGATGACTGATGCGTCCTGAGACGCCAGCTATCGACACGCGCGACGAACTGTCCGCCGTCATCGCCGAGTACGGCGAGACCATCGACGGCCACCTCGGCGTCTTTCTCGGCTTCCCGTCCGGCCCGGACGGGTTCGACGTAGTGTGCTCTCACGACGAGACGCGCGTCTTCCAGAGCGCCAGCACCGTCAAACTCCCCGTCCTCTACGCCCTCTACGAGCGGTACGACGCCGCCGACCGACTCGACGAACTCGACCGGCCTTGTCCCCTCTCGCCCGAAAACCGCGTCGGTGGGAGCGGGTTGTTGCACCTCCTCGACGCCACGCCGACGGTCGAGGACCTCGCGCGTGCGATGATTTCGGTGAGCGACAACGCCGCGACGAACCAACTCATCGACCACCTCGGGATGTCGGCGGTGAACGACGCCGCGGCCCGTCTCGGTATGGACCGAACCCGCCTCGCGCGAAAGATGATGACGACGCTCGAAGACACCGACTTCGGGGAGTTCGACGTGCACGTTCCCGCGGACGAACCGACGAACGCGACGGCACCCCTCGACTGTGCGCGGTTCTTCGCGGACCTCGTGTGCGAGACGACGCTTTCCGCGGCCGCCTACGAGAGAATGCGCGTCCCGCTCGCCGCCCAGAAGGACACGTCGATGGTTCCGCGCTATCTCCCCTACGAAACCGACGTCGCGCACAAAACCGGGCGGCTTCCGACCGCCGCGCTCGACACCGGCTTCCTGTCGGTGCCGAACCGCGACCGACCCCTCGTTTTTTCGGTCTTCGTCGACGGTGTGGGTGAGATGGAGACGGACGGCGCGCGAGCGACATCCGACACGGGTGCCGACGCGGCGGACGCCATCGCCGAAATCGGGGACGCCGTGTTCGCGTGGCTCAGATGACCCGTCGCGCGAGTTCGAACGTCTCGTCCAAGTCGGGGACGTACGAATCGTCCTCCGGGTCCAAACTGTTGATGACGACGGCTTCCGCGCCGCCGTAGGCGTGGACGTACTCGTCGCCGCCGAGGCTGATGGCGACGTGACCGGGGAAAAAGAGTAAATCGCCGGGGCGGAGGTCGTCGCGCTCGACCGACTCGCCCACGGCCCGCTGTTGGTCCGCGTCGCGGGGGAGGACGAGTCCGTTGACTCGGTAGGAAACCCACGCCAGCCCGGAGCAATCGATTCCGTCGCTCGTCACGCCGCCCCAGTCGTACTCCGTTCCGAGGAATCCTCGTGCGACTTCGACGACGTTCTTTCCGGTGGGATTCTCCGGCGGTCGCCGAATCGCTTCGTTCGACGATGCCCGGTCGCCGGTTCGGAAGACGGCCGCCGTTTCGGTACCGTCCTCGACTTTGCAGGGGGTTCCGGCGTACACCGTCTCGCCCTCCGTCGTCGTCGTATCGCGGGCGACGACCGCGTTCGCGTCCTCGACTTCCATCTCTGTGAGCGCGTCCCCATCGACCCACCCGAGATAGCCGTCGGGCGTGAACACCCGCGCCCAGTCGCCGTCGCGGTCGAAGACGGCGACTCGCGCGCCGTACAGGACTTGCGTCACCTGTTCGCCCTCGTCGTCCGCGTCCCCGCGAACGGGGACGACGGACCGCGCGACGGTCCTCTCCGTTCGGAGCGATTCGAGGACGGTGAGGTCGCTCGTCGTCGTTCGTCCGGTCGCGCGCTCGACCGCCTCGCGCGCTTCTCGTTCGTGTCGGGGGGTGGAAACCGCTCCGCGGAGGACGAGTTCGTCCGCGTTCGATTCTCCTCCGGCGTCGGGAGTTACGTCGAAGACCGCGACCCGCGAGTCGGGCGCGTGTCTCGTCTTACAGCGCTGTAGCGCCAGTTTCGCGCGGTGGGTCGGGTTCGGTCGGTCGGCCGCCTCGACGGGTTCCGTTTCGTCCATGCCACCTGTGTTCGAAGCGACGTAAAAAATCCCGCCCCTAGATTGCTACCGTCCTCGGTGGTTGCGGCGGTTCGCGCGGCTACGTCAGCCGCACCACTTCCGGTTCGAATCCCTCGCCGGTCCAGCGCCACGACCCGACGAACGGGTGCGAGCCGTTCAGCGAGACGATGACGTAGGAGTAGCCGTCCCACGTCGCGTCCGCCGCGTCGGTCGCGCTCGGTTCGTCCGGGCCGAGCGGGTGGGAGTGATAGAACCCGACGACCTCCCGGCCGTCCGCTTCGATTCGTTCCATGACCGCGAGTTGCTCTTCCGGGTCGATTTCGTAGTGCGTTCGCGCGTCCGCCGCGACGTTCTCTGCGTGAAACACCTCTTCGACGTTCGCGGGGTCGCCGCGGGTGCCCGCGAGGATTCCGCAAATCTCCGCGGGACGGCCGCGACGCGCGCGACTGACGAGCGTATCGTACGCTTCGCGCGAGAGGGCGAGCATGGACGGGGATTCGATTCGAGGCGTGATAAACAGGGGAGGCCACCCCTAACCGAAACCCACTTGCAGGGGAAGCGGCAATCGACTGACGCGCGAGGGTTGCCAAGCTAGGCCAACGGCGGCGGGCTTAAGACCCGCTCGTGTAGACGTCCATGGGTTCGAATCCCATCCCTCGCATTCTCCGCGAACCACTTCGTGAGCGGAGACTGCGCTCTGGGATTCGAAGTAGACCGAGGTTCTGCGCGAAGCGCAGGTTCTTGGGCGTTGTTCGAATCCCATCCCTCGCATCGCATTCTGTCTGCTGTACTTTCCAACCGAGTGAACACGTCTGCCCGAAGCGCATCACCGAACTGAACGACGGCTTTCACCGAACGGCTCATCAAAAAACGAACTGTCGGAACTCCCTACGCGGCTAGCCGATGTCCACACGGCCACAGCCGCATGTACTCGGGGTCCGTCACCGTTACCATCTTGACCCGCTCGTCACAGCGCGGACAGGTTTTCGGGAGCGGTTGCTGAGCGGTACGCTTTTCTTGCGGAGAATCGTTGTCAAACATGCTTCGGTACGGGTCCGAAGCAAACGAGGTAGGTGTTCTAGCACCTGCCTTTGCGGCTATAACCTCGTTCGCTTCATCCTACATATCTGATTCCGGGGGCTTAATGGTATCGACCGGCGGGTTCAAATTTCCGTTGCGGCGAGCCGAAAGGATGGGTTTCGCGGCGATACTCGACCAGAATTGAACCGAATTTTGATAGTTTCGACGGCGGCTAGCGACCTGCACGTGTCTTCCCGCGAGAACGACAACTGGCGTACTTGTCGTACAGATGGAACCAAATCAGATTCGACGCGAGAAAAACCGTCACGTCGGCCACATTTATCACCCGAACCTCACATACGTGGGTTGAACGTTTCAAACCTCAATTCCGAATTTTGCACAAACAATACCAATCAGGACAAATTATTGTACGATATTTACGTTTGTCCGGGATAATCGCAACAATAATCAACCGATGACGAAAATCGATGACCAGCGACCCATGCTCCCGGTCCAGACGCGAACCTCGGTATCCCGTGTGCTCATTCTCTTACTCATCGCAGGACTTCTCATCGCCGGGAACGTCACCTCGTCCGCCGGTCGCGGCGGTGGTGCTCCGGGCGTGCTCGCCGCGACGACCAACGCGACGGCGACCGCTACCAACACGACCACCTCGCCGTCTACGACGGCAACGACGACCAACGCGACCACGACCACCGGGACGTCCACGACGACCCAGACGACGACAACGACCGCAACCACGACGACTACTCAAACAACCACGACCACCACGACCACAACCGCAACGACGACCACCACAACAACGATACCGACGACCACGACGACCACGACGACCACAACAACGATGCCGACTACGACGACAACCACGACGACGCCGCCGCCCTCCACGACCGCGACCACAACGACGCCACCGCCCTCCACGACGACTTCCACGTCCACGACGACTCCGACCACGACGACTCCGACCACGACGACTACGGCACCAGCCACGACGCCGACCGAGACGACATCGGCATCAGCGACGACCGCAACGGCGACCGCTACCGAGTCCGAAACGACGTGGGAGCGGACGACGGACGCCGACCGAGGGACCGAGCGCACGAGCGCCGTCCCGAACGGTTCGACGACCGATTCGGGCACGCCGGAGAACGCCGGGCGTCTCCCCCCGTCCGGCGGCGATTCGAAGCGGTGGACCCTCGGGGATATGGTGGCCCTCTTCGCGACGTGTCTCGGCGGCCTGCTCGTCGTGGTTCCGTGGATGTTCTCCCGCGCGTACGAATGGGTGGGGTGAACGGGACGGTGTGGTGAGTGGACGGGGCGGTGTGATCGAAGCGGAACGAACGTCGATGGGTTTCCGCGGTTCGAGAACCGACGGAGAGCGCGACGAAACCACCTGTCGCACGAAACCAATGTCAGAGAAATGACGATGGGTTTTTCACTGTCGCTCACAGAGGCTTAAAAAGTATATGACTGAGGACGGTTCCCCTGACGAGCGCGGTGTGTACCGCGTGCAACACGACCTCTCCAGCCCGCAGTCACTCAGTACGACGGTGACGGTGGCTGTCGCGGACGTGGCAGGCGTCGAACCGGCGGACATTCCCGAACAACTCTACGACGTTATCGACCCCGAGGCGCTCGACAGACTGTTCAAGTCGCGCGACGACGGCACGCCGCGACGCGGCGGGCGACTCTCGTTTTCTCTGTACGGCCACCACGTGACCGTTCGCGGCGACGGGTCGATAACCATCGAGCCGGGTCTCGCACGCATCAAGCGACTCGGGGGGAATCTACTCGTCGTCGGGTCGGTCCCGGATTCCGTCGTCGACGCCGCCAGCGTCCCGCTGCTCGGCGATTCGACGCGCAATCGAACGCGGCTCTTCGCGCTCCACGACCGCAGCATCTCGACGGCGCGTAATCGTCTCTCTTGTGCCGGTTCCGCCGGGTCGGACGCGCACGTCGTGGACTATCACACCGGCGCTCGGTCCGCGGCCGCCGAATCTTCGGTACGGACCACCCCGACCGTCGAACGCGTGGACGGCGATATACACGAGTTCCGCGACGGAATCGTCGACGCGATTGAACGCCTCGACGCGGAACACGGCGGGTTCGCACCGGCCGAACTTCGTTTCTGTTTCGATACGCTCCGCCCGCTGGTGGAGACCCACGACGACGCCGAGGTCGATGCGTTCCTCGATACCCTCTGTCACCGCGTCAAGGACGTCTCCGGGATGGGCCACTACGTCCTCCCCATCGACCGTGATTCGCCGCAGGTTCGCGCCATTGCACACCGGTTCGACGCGATAATCGAACTCCGTGCGGGGGACAGCGGCCCGGAACAGCGTTGGCACCTCCGCGAGACGAGCTACATGACCGAGTGGTTCGACGTTTGAGGTTATCCTCCAATGAGTGACGTCCCCGTCCCCAATACCATCGGCCGAAGCGTCGAGCCGCTTTTTCGACCGCGGGACGACCCGCCCGGGGTTTCCATCATCGACCCGTTGGAACGCAGTCAGTACGCTATCGAAACGTCACAGTGTGTGGACCCCCGTCCCGTCTCCGTCGATGGGTTCGACGCGCCGGTCAGTGCGGTGGCTCGCGTCCGAACGGACCGCATCGAGTTCCCGTTCTTCGTCTCCGCGTTCGTCCGTGACACGTCCGGCGACCTGGTCGCCACGGTCGACCACGAGACGGAGGCGACGCTCCCACCCGACGAATATTACGTCGAACTGACGACGCCGGTAAAGACGTATCTCCGCGTGGAATCCACCCTCGACTTCGAGGTCGGGGACGACCGGCTGACCCTCTCGTTGGGTGACGAATCCGCCCTCGAAATCGGTGCTCGGTCCGACCACACCCGCCCGGCGGGGACGGTGACGACGACGAGCGACCCGACGGACGTGATGGCGGCCATCTCCTCGTTCGGGTCGGCGTTGAAGACGACCAGTCCGGAGCGGTCGTTCCCCACGCTCCGCGGCCACCCCCCGACGGTCGAGTTCGGCGACGAACTCCACGTTCCGGACGACCTACAACCGCCGGAAACGGGCGTGACTATCGAAGTCCCGCCGACGTTCGAGTTCGTCTTTCCCGTCGCCTCGCTCGCGTACTACCTCGGTGCGACGGTCGTTCCCGGAGATTCCCCCCGAATCGTCACGGACAGCGGTTCTCACTCCCTCGACCACCCGGAGCGCGGGTTCGAAGACGAAACGGCCCGCGTGCTCAAACAGACCCTGTTGCTCGACTGTCTCACGCGTACCGAGGGGTTGTATCGCTTCGACTTACACGAACGGCGGAAAGTGGAACCCTTCGTCGACCTCGACTTCGCGGCCCTCTACGACGCGTCGCTTTCGGAGCGGTTGCTGGCGTATCTCGACGTCCCGTTCTCGCTACTCGACGACGTGCTTCCCACGTGGCGACTCGCGGTGCAGGTCACGGACGACCACCGGAACGCGGCCCAACTTCCGTACGTCGTTCGGGACTTGCCGGTAATCGGTGTGGCGACGACTGACGGAGCGTCCAGCGAGCCGGTCGCGACGGCGGCCGATATCGGCGAGTTCACGCGGGCGACCGACGTGGACAGGAAGTATCCCGCGAAACCCGCCCCCGACGAGCGGTACGTCGTGCCGCCGAAGACGGAGACGCTCGAACACGCGTGGCTCGGCGACGGCGCACCGGTCGGCGGGAACAAGCTCGTCGATGCCGGGTTCGAACATCGCGTGGACCGCGACGGGTCGACGGACGACCCGCAGATCACTATCATCTGTAACGACCCGAAGATGGAAGCGGAGTACCGTGATTCGCTGTACTACCACCGGGACGAACTTCCGTTCGACGTGACCATCGACCGGAACTGCTCGACGGCGGACCTTCGGCGACACCTCTGCGAACCGACCGACTTCTTCCACTACATCGGCCACGTCGAAAACGAGGCGTTCGTTTGCCACGATGGACTCCTCCATCCCGACGACGTGGCGACCGTGGGCGTCGATATGTTTCTGCTGAACGCCTGTCGGTCGTACGTCCCCGGCAAACGCCTCATCGAGGCGGGCAGCATCGGCGGCATCGTCACGTACAGCGAAATCGGTAACGCCGGAGCCACCGTCATCGGCCAAACCATCGCCAGACTGCTCAACGCCGGATTCCCCCTCCGGTCGGCGCTTTCCATCGCGCGTCGACGGCGACTCGTCGGCAATCAGTACGTCGTCGTCGGCGACGGCAGCATCCAAGTCGTCCAATCGGAGAGCGCACCGCTCGTGTTCTCGGTCGACCCGCTCGGCGACGACGAGTACGCGCTCGGCATTCGAACCTACCCGACGAACCAACATTCGATGGGGTCGTTCCTCCTTCCGTATATCGACGACGAGGAGTCGTACTACCTATTGGGTGGCGACCTACCGACGTTCACGGTCACGGGGGACGAGTTGCAACGATACTTGAAACTCGAAGATACGGCGGTCGTCTACGACCACGACCTGTACTGGTCGTCCGACGTCGATGTCCGCCGCGACTTCTCGTAACGCCCTTCCGTTCTCCGGCCCTACCGACGGGCAATGACGCAGACGAACGCGGTCGAACGAGCCTTCGGCCTGCACGACGGCTTCGAATCGGACGACGACGGCTACCTCGTGACCACGACGCCGTTCGACGGACGCGTTACCGTATCCGACTCCATCCGAGTGACCGTCCGAATGCCGACGCTTTCGGGCGTCGTGGTGGACGATTCGGTCGCCGACGTCGTTGAAACCGGCTGGTTCGAGACGCTCGAACTCCGACTGGAAGACGCCCACACGGTCGTTTCGTCGGACGACGCGACGCCGCCGACGATAACGCGAAACGGCGACGAAGTGGTCCTCGAAGTCGAATTTTCGGGCTATCCCGACAAAGCGGCCGAGGACGCGAAGGCGGTCGTGGATTTCGCCGAGGGGACGTGGATGCAGGGTCTGATTCCCGGTTACGACTACGACGAACCCGCCGCGGGGATGTTGAACCGGGCGCACCAATCCTACGATTAGCGACCGGCTATCGGTCGTGTGGCTGTCGAGCGATGTCCGAAGCGTATGAATCGGACAGGCGGTGTCCGAACGGCGTACAAAGGGGGCGAGCGGCGTCGTTTTGCGATTCTATCGGCTCGGAATATCAGTCCATCGAGATGTACGTCTGGGTGTCTTCGACGCCCTGCACGCCCTGAATTCCGTCGGCGGCGACGGTCTTCACTTCGGCGGGGTTCTCGACGTCCACCTTCACGATGAGGTCCACGTCGCCCGCGACGATGTGGGCGTCCTCCACGCCGCCGATATCGAGGATTTCGTTCTTCAAGCGGTCCGCCTCGCCCGTGTTCGCCTTGACCATGATGTACGCGGCGACCATCTCAGACACCCCCCGCTCCCGCTGCCGCTCGACTGCCGTCGCCGACGAGTATCTTCCGCACGTCGTCCAACACCGCGAAATCGGCGAGGACGGCGACCCTGTCGCCGACTTCGAGGGAATCGTCGGGAAGCGGAATGCCGATTCGCTCGTCGTGCTTGCCGAACGCGAGGATGCGCGAGTTCGCGGGGAGTTCGAGTTCGCTGATGGAGTAGCCGCGCATCGGCGACTCCTCGGTGATGGTGAGTTCGACCACCTGCAAGTTCTGGGCGATATCGGCGATGGCGCGGATGTTCCCGCCGAGGAGGGCGTTTTTCGCGCCGATGGCTCCCAGTCGCTCGGGGTAGACCACCTCGTCCACGTCGCTGGCGAACTTCCGGTAGATGTCCTCCCGGTAGTCGTTGTCGATGCGCAGAATGGTTCGACAGCCGTGGTGTTTGCCGACCATGCAGGCCGCGAAGTTGACGTTTAGGTCCCCCGTCAACCCCCCGAGGGCGTCCGCGGTGTCGAGGTCCGCCTGTTCGAGGACCGACTCGCGCGACCCGTCGCCCTCGATGACCTCGAAGTCGTCGGTGCGCGCACGCTTCGCTTTGTTCGCGTCGTTTTCCACCAGCACCACCTCGTGACCTTCTTCACGGAGGACGCGAGCGGTTCGCAGGCCGACCCTACCTGCACCTATGATAACGAATCGCATGTCACTCCGTACGATAGAGGGGTTGAATAAGCTTTCTCCGATTCGAGTTCCGGTTGATTTCGGGCACGTATCGTGGACGAACGACGGAATATCGGTCGGAGGAGAGCCGTCCCGCACTACGGAAAGATGCTTGCGTTCGACCGAAAAACGTTGAATCGAAATACCCAAGCAGTCCTCCAATGCAGTGGCGGTCGCGGATACGGTCTCCGCTATGCTGTACGAAATCGCGGGGTGGTTGATGGTCGGATTCGGTTCCCTTTCCGCACTCGGTGCCATCGCTGCCCTTCTGGTGCACGGGGATGGGTTTCCAGCGGTCACTTTGACTGTCGTTGCATTCCTTTTTCTCACGTTCGGTGCGGCGGTGAATCCGTCCCTTCGCCGAAAAATCGCCCGTCGTCACGGCCGCTCCCGGTTCGGTCGCGTTTCTCCGGTGGACGACAGGGTGATTCCCGACGAGGATTGTCGGGAGCGGTGTGTCGTCTGTGACTCGCGTGTGAACGCGGGCGTCGAACGACGGTTCCGCGGGGAGTTCGCCGTCGCCCGAAGTGGGGTGGATTTCGCTCCGGGCAAAGGTTTTTCTCGCATGATAGAGTATCACACGGCATAATGGTGCACGCGTTTATCATGGTGAACACGGCCGCCGGAAAGTCCCAAGGGTTGCTCGAATCGGTGCGCGGCCTGGCGAACGTGGGGGAGGCACACATCGTCGCCGGTGACTTCGACATCATCGTCGAGGTGGATACGGACGAGGTGTACGAAGTACTCCAAACCTCCTCGTCCGATATTCAGGGACTCGATGGCGTCGTGGACACCAAAACGTACATCGCTATCGACTGAGTTCGCTCTCCCGAGCGCGGTTTTTTGCTACCCTTCTCAGTGTTCCAGTTCGTACACGTCGTGGTCGTCGAGGAACGAGTCCAGCCATTCACGCTGGTCGCGGAGTCGCGGCGGCACGTCGGCGTACACCCGGTCGAACACGTCGTGCGGGTCGGGGTCCTCGACGGCTTCCGCTTCCTCGACGGCCTCCGCGAGGAGTTCGTCCGCCTCGTCGTAGGCAGCCTCGACGAACTCGTCGTCGATGACGCCCTGCTCGCGGAGCCACGTCTCGTAGCGGTCGAGGGGGTCCGCCGTCCGCCATTCGGGGAGGTCCTGCTCCACGTCCTCGTACTTGCTCGGGTCGTCGCTCGTGGTGTGTGCCCCCTGTCGGTAGGTGAGACTCTCCACGAGGACCGGTTTGCCCTTCCGGGCGGAGTCGAGCGCGTCGGCGACCGTTTCGCGGACCGCCAGCGGGTCGTTGCCGTCCACCTGCACGCCCTCGAAGCCGTAGGCCTCTGCCTTCACGGCGATGCTGTCGCTCGCGGTCTGTTTGTGTCGCGGGAGGCTGATGGCCCAGTTGTTGTTCTCACAGAAGAAGACGACCGGCGCGTCGAACACGCCCGCGAAGTTCAGCCCTTCGTGGAAGTCTCCCTCGCTCGTTGCTCCGTCGCCGAAGTAACAGAGAACGGCGTCCTCGTCGCCGCGGTAGTTCATCGCCATGCCCGCGCCCGCCGCGTGGGGGATTTGCGTGGCGATGGGTACCGCCTGGGGGAACGTCGGGATGTCGTGTTCGGAGTTGAACTCCGGTCGTCCGCGACGGAACAGCAAGATGTCACTGATGGGGACGCCGCGTGCGACCTGCATCCCGTTCGAGCGGTAGGTCGGGAAGAGCCAGTCGTCGTCGGCCATCGCCAGCGCGGCACCGACTTGCGAGGCTTCCTGTCCGCGGTACGGCGGCCAACTGCTCATCCACCCGCGTCGTTGGAGCGCGATGGCGCGCTCGTCGAATCGCCGGGCGAGAACCATCCGTTCGAACGTCTCCCGGGCGGCTTCCGCGGAGAACGGCGTTTCATCCAACTCGCGTTCCCCGATGATTCGGTTCATGCCTGCGGGGATGTATCGCGGTTTCAAAGTCGTTCCGAAAGCGGTTACCTCGACTAGCGGACGGTGCCGTTGTTGGAGTAAACTGCAACTTCGACGGAGTTCAGGCGACGTAGCGTCGATAACCGTCACGAGCGAGTCTCCCCGCCCCGCCCACCGTCAGCACCGCCGCGCCGACCACGACCGCGCTGTGAACGCCCGCCACGGTCGGGAACGGGGTGTACTTTCCGAGAACGAGCAGGACGGTAGCGAGAAGCCACAGGACGTACAGCCCGAGCGCAAACCGTCGGAGGGGATGGTTCATCGTCCGCTACTGTCGGCGAGACGGAATAAATACCTTCCGCACCGAATCCGTCGAAAAGAGTCCCGCCGTCACGGGAGCGGACAGAGGCTCGCCGTCAGCATCGCCACGTCGTCCGAGTCGTTGCGCGCGCCGTGGACGACGCCGCGCTCGTGGAGCACGACGCCGGGAGCCGAGACCGTCTTTTCTTCGTCGTCCTGAATCACCGTCACCTCGCCGGAGATGACGTGAAAGACGTTCGTGCTGTCGCCGTGTTCGTGCGGGCTGAGTTCCGCGCCGGGACCGAGCGCGAAGGCCTTCACGAGCACGTCGTCGGTGACGACCAGTTCGTCCGTCAGCACCTCTCCGTCGTCCGGGTCGAGGTCCGGTGTGCGGTCCAACACGCTTACTCCTCCGCGTATTCGGCGTTGTCGCTGACGAACCCGGATTTGAAGCTGATCCACGCCAGCACGCTGATGAAGAGCATCGGCGGCAGGATGGCAAAGCCCCACAGCGGGTTGAGTCCCCATCCGAGGATGAGCACGAGGTCGAACAGCCCGAGCGCGAGAAACGGAAGGACGGCTTTCGTCGCGCGCCACCGGTCGATGTCGCGCGTCTCAGTCGGCAGTGGCGTTCCCATAGCAGGAGTTGCGTCTCGCACGACCAAAAATCACCCGTTCACGCTCAAGTGGTTGGCCGTCGTTGGTCCGATATGGTAACGCAACTCGCGGACGACGTGTGGTGGCTCGACCTCGGGAGCGTGAACTGCTATCTCGCCGACGACGGCGGCGACCTGACCCTCGTGGACGCCGGGACGCCCTTCGACGGCGGCGACATCATGCGCGGCGTGCGGGAGGCGGGGTACTCCATCAACGACGTGGACCGCGTGTTGCTCACGCACTACGACTTCGACCACGTCGGGTCGCTCGCGCGTCTGCCCCTCAACGCGCCGGTGTACGCCGGTGCGGCGGACGCGCCGCTGCTATCGGGCGCGGACGCCCCCGACTGGCACAACCACAAGGGAGCGCTCCAGCGCGTGACCCGACCGCTCCTCTCGAGTCCCGACGAGGAGGTTCGTCCCATCGAGGACGGCGACGAAATCGGGAGTTTCACCGCCTACGCCACGCCGGGTCACTCGCCGGGACACATGGCCTACATCAGCGAATCGCTGGGCGTCGCCTTCCTCGGTGACCTCGTCCGCGAGAATCACGGAAAACTCGAACCCTCCTCGTGGGCCATCAGCTACGACACCGAAGCGGTCTACGACAGCATCGTCTCGCTCGAATCTCGAACCCCCGATTTCGAGGTGGCCGCGATGGGCCACGGCGTCCCCTTCCTTCGCGACGGGAGCGAGCGACTGCGCGAACTCGTCGCGTCGATGTGAGCCGAACGCACGCGAGGGGGGACGGAAATCATCCCGACCGCCAGTCGAGCGAAGAACGTGGCGCGCGCTGGCACCGGCCTGAGGCCAGCGGTCGGCCGAAGGTCGATGCTGGCAGCGTGCGAGGGATGACGAAGGGAGCGCGAGCGACCGAAGGAATCGGATGGGGAGGGAGTGGCCGATGCGGTGCGGTTTCAGTGACGTCTGTATTTACAATCACCACAACACCAACCACGAGTCAGAGAGTGGACGAGAACTTTCGAGAACGAACTTCGTATTCGTCACGTCCGCGTATCCGTCACATCCGCCGGAACATCCCGCGCGAATCGGGCGCGGTGTACTCGAAGCCGAACTGCTCGTAGAATCCCTCCACGTCGGCCATGAGGTTGACGTAGGCTCCCTCGGGGGCGGTTTCCTCCAGATATTTCATCAACCGCTCCATCATGCGGGACCCAAGCCCCTGCCGCTGGTGGTCGGGATGGACCGCCATGTCGCCGATTTGGTAGACCGACCCGCCGTCGCCGATGATGCGGGCCATGCCGACGACGTCGCCGGTTTCGTCGTCCACGACCGTCACGCCGAACAGGGAGTTCGGCAGGCCTCGTTCGACCGCCTCCAAACTTCGAGGTGCCATGTCCGCGGCGTCGCGGAGGGCGATGAACTCCCCGGGTGTCGGTAGCTCGTCACGGACTTCGTAGCGCATGAAAAATCCTCGTTCGGAAGGGGGATTAACCCTGTCCCTTCCGGCCGATACCGTCGATTCTTTTCCCGCTTTCGTCTCCTGCTTTCGCCCCTGGGCCGTCGTCGCTCAGGCCGTCAACTCCTCTGCGACCGCGTTCGCATCGAGGAGGTTCGGGTCCACGATGAGGTCGGCTTGACTCCGAGCGAACTCGGGGATGGACTGTTCGTCGTAGACGACGACGCGAACGTCCGGGTTCACGTCCTTCGCAACCGCGATGGCCGTTGCCTGTCCGACGTCCGTGAGGACGAAGAGGTCGGCCTCGGTGATGGCCGCGTCTTCGAGTGCGGGGCGGGAGGCGACGCCGTTGACACCCGTCAGTTCGACGCCCTCGGCTTCGAGGGCGCGACCGAGTTCTCCGTCGTCGGGACCTGCGATGACTGCACGCATCACTCGTACTCGATGGTCGCCGGGGGCTTATGTGTCACGTCGTAGACGACGCGGGCGACGTTCTCGTTCTGGCCGGTGATGCGCGACTGAATGCGCTGGAGCGTCTCCCAGTCTATCTCCTGCGCTCTGGCGGTCATGCCGTCGCGCGATTCGACCGAGCGCACCGCGACAATCCAACCGTGGACGCGGTTGTCCCCCTTGACGCCCGTCGCCTTGCCGACGACGGCGGCGAACGCCTGCCACGGGTCGTACTCCTCCAGTTCCTCTTCCACGACGTGGCACGCCTCGCGTGCGACCTGCGCCTTCTCGGGCGTGACCTCGCCGATGACGCGGACTGCCAGTCCCGGTCCGGGGAACGGCATGCGCTCGGCGATGATTTCTTCCATGCCGAGGGCGCGAGCGACCTCGCGCACCTCGTCCTTGTAGAGGTCGCGGACGGGTTCGACGATGCCGTCGAAGTCCACCACGTCCGGCAGGCCGCCGACGTTGTGGTGTGACTTGATGCCGCCCTCGCTCTCGATTCGGTCGGGGTAGATGGTCCCCTGCACGAGGTAGTCGGCGTCCGTGACCCGCGCCTCGCGCTCGAACTCGCGGATGAACTGTTCGCCGATGACCTTCCGCTTCTCCTCCGGGTCGGTGACGCCCGAGAGCGCGTCGAAAAAGCGGTCTTCGGCTTCCACGACCTCCAGCGAACTCATGTAGGAGAACGTCTTGCGGATCTGGTTCGTCTCGCCCTTGCGCATCAAGCCGGTATCGACGTAGACCGGCGTGAGTTGGTCGCCGATGGCCTTGTACGCGAGTCCGGCGGCGACGGACGAATCGACGCCGCCCGACAGCGCGATGATGGCGTGCGAGTCGCCGACCGCCTCTCGAATCTCCGCGACCGCTTTCTCGATGAACTTGCCGGTTTCGACCATCAGGCTTCCACCTCCTCGCGCTGCTCGGCTTCGTCGAGGACCGCATCGAGCAGGCCGACGAACGGCGGACTCGCGCGGTCGGGGCGGGAGCGAAACTCGGGATGGAACTGCGTCCCGAAGAAGTACGGGTGATCGTTCATTTCGAGGATTTCCATCCGGTTTCCGGCACTGCCGGAGAAAACGATGTCCTCGCCCTCGAAGTCCTCGAAGTACTCGGGGTTCACCTCGTAGCGGTGGCGGTGGCGCTCCGTGCAACTCGTCGCGCCGTAGACTTCCTCCGCGAGCGTTCCCGATTCGATATCGGTTTCGTGCGCGCCGAGGCGCATCGTCCCGCCCATGTCCTCCACCTCGTACTGTTCGGGGAGGATGTCGATGACGGGGTGCGGCGTGTCCGCGTCGAGTTCGGCGGAGTTCGCGTCGTCCAGTCCGAGGACGTTCCGTGCGTACTCCACGACGGCCATCTGGAAGCCGAGACACAGGCCGAGGAACGGCACGTCGTTCTCGCGGGCGTAGCGGATGGCCTCGATTTTACCCTCGGTTCCGCGACTGCCGAACCCGCCGGGGACGACGATTCCGTCGGCCTCCTTGAGGCGTTCCTCGTGGTCGTCGTCCATCTCGTCGGAATCGACCCAGAGGACGTTGACGTCCACGTTCTTCTCCAGTCCGGCGTGTTTGAGCGCCTCGTGGATGGACATGTAGGCGTCTTCGAGCGCGTACTTGCCGACGAGCGCGATATCGACCTCGCCCTCGGTCTCCTGCGTGACGAGTTCGCGCCACGCGGTGCTCCGGTCGTCGCTCGGAATCGCCTGGTCCGTCAGGGAGAGTTGCTCCATGACGTACTCGTCCAAGCCCTCCTCCTCCACGACGAGCGGAACGTGGTAGATGTCCTCCACGTCGGGGTTCGAGAACACGGCGTCGGTCGGCACGTCGCAGAACAGCGCGATTTTCTCCTTCGTCTTCTCCTCCAGTCCGTCGCTACAGCGCCCGACGAGTACGTCGGGTTGCAGGCCGATGCTCCGGAGCTCCTTCACGCTGTGCTGGGTCGGCTTCGTCTTCTGCTCGCCGTTCTTCGAGTGCGGGACGAGCGTGACGTGGGTCAAGAGGAAGTCGTCGTCGTCCTGTTCCGTGGCGAACTGGCGCAGCGCTTCGAGGAAGGGCATGCTCTCGATGTCGCCCACGGTGCCGCCCACTTCGACGATACACACGTCGTGGCCCTCGGCGGCCTCGCGGATGCGGCGCTTGATTTCGTCCGTGATGTGGGGGATTATCTGGACCGTCTTGCCCAGGTAGTCTCCGGCGCGCTCCTTCTCGATGACGTACTGGTAGGCCTTGCCGGTCGTGATGTTGTGGTCGAAGGTCATGTCGATGTCGAGGAACCGTTCGTAGTTCCCCAAATCGAGGTCGACCTCGCCACCGTCCTTCAGTACGTACACTTCTCCATGCTGGTAGGGATTCATCGTCCCCGCGTCCACGTTGAGATACGGGTCGATCTTCACGGCAGTCACGTCGAACCCGGCGTTTGCGAGCAGTCGCCCAGTGCTCGCGGCGGTAATACCTTTGCCAAGTCCGGACATGACGCCCCCTGTGACGAAAATGAACTTCTTCCCCATCTCGGGGTCGTAGTCTGTCTCGGGGTCAGTCGGCATACTGACTTTCCGCAACCGTTCTTCAAAACCATTTCGGAGGCCGTCCGGTTCGACAGGAGGTGACATATGTTGGATACGTCGGAGGTCGGCGGTGAGATGAACGCGAAGCCGGAAAAACGGAAGGGAGGGCGGCCGTGAAAGGACCTATCAGCGCGCGATACGACGGAGGGTCGGGCGGAGAAAAACAAACAACGTCCCCGGCGCGTGCGTCAGTCGGTTCGAGGACTCCACGTCCGAGGGCCTACTGACTATCATGCGAGGGATGACTGAGCGTATGCGAAGGAATCGGTTGGGGAGGGTGTGGTCGTCGCGGTGCGGTCATGTGACGTCTGTAATCGCGGTCGTGGCGAACTTACGACCATTATGGTGAACTCACGATCAACGTGTCCTGGCCGCGGGCTTTCGAGGGCTGAATCATCCCGCGATCTCCCCATCTCGATTCCCGAAAGCGCTCAAACACCACTGTCAACGCCGCCTTTCAAAGCGATTCGACCAAAAACTCGCCCAACCGCCCCGCGACCTTCGCTTCCTGTCCGATGAAGAAGTGGTCCGCGCTGAACTCCTCGGTTTCGAAGCCCAATTCCTTCGCGCGCTCCGCGAGCGGTTCCCAGTCGGCCGTGTCGTCGCGCGTTCCGTAGAGGACTTTCAGCGGAACTTCTACGTCGTCCAGCGCCGCGGCCGCGTCCAGTTCCGTGGTCAGGCGGGACGCGGGCGCGAGCAACGCGATGGCGTCGGCGGTCTCGTCCACGCCCGCGAGCGTCGCAATCGCGCCGCCGAAGCTGAAACCGAAGATGCCGACCGAATCGTAGCGCTCGCGCGCCCAGCGGAGGGCGTTGCGCGCGTCCTCGCGTTCGCCGTACCCCTCGTCCCAGTCGCCGTAATCGAAGCGCAGGCAGGCCACGCCGCGCTCCGTGAGGTAGTCGGCGAGCGCGACGAGGCGGTTGTCGCTTCTGTTGCCGTCGAATTGCGGGTGTGGTGGACAGGCGACGACGGCGGTATCCGTCGGTTCTTCGGGGTCGTCCAGCGACGCGCGCACGTCCCGCGCCCCGGGGACGACGACTTCGTTCAACGTCATGTGGGCGTGTTAGCTTGGTGAGGATTTTAAGGGTCGGGTTCTGAATGTAGTAGTATGGGAGTACTTTCACGCATGTCGTACGTCGTCCGCTCGAAGATAAACGCCGTCCTCAACAGGGCAGAAGACCCGACCGAGACGCTCGATTACTCCTACGAGCAGATGCGCGACGAACTGCAGGACGTAAAGCAGGGTATCGCGGACCTCACGACGCAGAAAAAGCGCCTCGAAATCCAGAAGCGACGCCTCGAGGAGAACGTCGAGAAGCACAACCAGCAAGCGCGCCAAGCGGTCAAGCAGGACCGCGAGGACCTGGCCCGGCAAGCCCTCGAAAAGAAAAAGCAGAAAATGAACCAAATCGAGGACTTGGAGGGCCAAATCGCGCAACTCCAGAACACGCAGGACAACCTCGTTCAGAAGAAGGACGAACTCCAGAACCGTATCGAGGAGTTCCGCACGAAGAAAGAGAGCATGAAGGCGCGCTACGAGGCCGCGGAAGCCAACAGCCGCGTCTCGGAGGCCATGACCGGCGTCGGCGACGAGATGCAGGACGTCGGGATGGCCATCGAGCGCGCCGAGGAGAAGACGGAGGACATGGAAGCCCGTGCGGAAGCGATGGACGAACTGCAGGACACCGGCGCGTTCGAGGACGCGCTTTCGGATAAAAGCAGCCTCGACCGCGAACTTGAAGAGATGCGGTCGTCCGGCGAGGTCGACTCCGAGCTGGAGACGCTGAAAGCCGACATGGGTGTGGAGGACGAACCCGAGGAGGAAGAAACGTCGTCCGGCGACGACGACGATATCGACCTCTCTGACCTCGAAGCCGAAGTCGCCGCCGAGGAGACGGAAACCGAGACGGAGAGCGAAACCGAACAGGCGACCGAGGAGAACAACTCGTAAGTTTCTCCGGCCCCGCAATCACCTCCAGTCCCGCAACCACCACCGGGAATCCCGATTTGCAACCATTTTTCACAGCGCCGCGCCAGACCCACCCTCCGGCAAGAGTAACTGGTTTCGGCAAGTGTCTATTTGATGCTACTCGCGTTTTTGTTCCGTATGAGCGAGTCTGACGGGAGCGCGCAACCCGGAGACACGATGCGCGAGCGAGTAGACGAGAGTCGGCTCAAACTATGGATTCTGATGGAGGCCAATCGGTGGCTCGTCGCGGCCGTCATCCTCCTCGCCGTCTTCGCGGCGTTGGTCGTCCTCGGCGTTCTCGACCCGTCGCCGCTACAGCAGTACATCGGCCCGAGCGACGACGCGGTGGACACGGTGTTTCAGGGCTTCGTCGGGGCGATCATCACCGGCGTGACGCTCGTCGTCACGCTCAATCAGCTCGTCCTCTCGCAGGAACTCGGTCCGGTGGGTGACCAACGGAGCCGCATGGAGAGCGCGATGCAGTTCCGGCGGGACGTCGAGGACGCGCTCGACGTCCCAACCGCACCGCCGGAACCCGCGTCGTTCATGCAGGCGCTCCTCGAAGAGACCAAATCGCGGGCGAACGCCCTCGCCGACGCGGTGGATTCGAGTCGGGACGAGGAGTTGAAGGACGAGATTCGGAGCTACGTCGATGGCCTCTCCGAGAACGCCGACGAGGTGAGCGACTCACTCGAAGACACGCAGTTCGGGACGTTCGACGTGCTTTCAGCCATCCTCAACTTCAACTACTCGTGGAAGATATTCCTCGCGCGGAAGATTCGCAACGAACACGCGGACGCCCTCACCGACGAGGTGGACGAGGCGTTCGACGACATCATCGAGTCGCTGACCTTCTTCGGCCCGTCGCGCGAGCACTTCAAGACGCTCTACTTCCAGTGGGAACTCGTCAACCTCTCGCGGGCCATGCTGTACACGGCGGTCCCGGCCCTCGTCGTCACCATCTCGATGATAATCTACTTCGACGCGAAGGCGATTCCGGGAGCTACGTTCGGCATCAGCAACGACGTGCTGACGGTGAGTCTGGCTTCGACGATTGCAATCGTCCCGTTCATCATCCTACTGGCGTACATTCTGCGGATTGCGACCGTAGCAAAGCGTACGCTTTCAATCGGGCCATTCATTCTGCGGGAGACGAAGCGGAGCAACGAGTTGGACTGAGAGAGGGCGAACGAGGACGGTCGGTACTTTCTTCAATAATTATCGGGGATGGCGTGCTGAATTTAGAGTATATACTTATCGACCAGCTCTCCGTTCGTACGTGATGGTAGCGACGGAAGATATGATGGCGAAAACAGTCACTGCAAGTCCAAAGCTATAGTATGGATTTGCGAAATCTTGGTTAGAAAGAAATACTGTCAAATTATATATGGCACCCATTAAAATAACCGCCAATATGCGAACATCTGGATTGTACATCCTGCGTACACGGTCCGGAATCACACCCGACATAGTTTCATAAATAGATTAAAGAATATTATGGGTTGTGGTGGGTTATAAAATCGAACACCGCCTCTGCTGGGCATGAAGACTACGATCTAAAGCAGAGGTCGGAGAATGGGTGCTTCCGTTTAGAAGACGACTACTTGGGCGAGGAGTAGCGCAGGTAATACGAGAGCGAGAATCACCATTCCATACGCTAATAGTCCGTACTCCGTCGGCTTTTGTTCATATTTCTCGGGATTGTACGGTCGAAGGAGTCCGGTTCCCAAGATGGTGATGCCAACGCCGAGTTGTGTGATGATTGCGATAGGAGTCTCAAAGAGGAAAGCGGCCTGCGCCAGCAATACCATTCCACTATATACGAAACAGAGGGTTACGAACCGAACAGGTTTCATCTATCTCGTAGATGATAGAAAATGAATATAGTCGCCGATAAATGTCAACATGGTGGAATACGGACTATAGAAGCCATTCGAAGCGGAGTAACTCGACGAGCCCTCGAAGAACTTCGGCTCAGGAACGATTTCGATATTCGTCGAGCGTCCAGTCGTATTTCTCGATGAACTCTTCCGGATCAGTGTAAAACGCCTTTCGCACCTCCTCAAGACCTCGTTTTTCTTCGATACCCCTAATCATAGCACAGCCGACTCGATAGGGCAGTCGGTGCTTTCCGAAGGAGTGTGACCACAACGTCTTTTGTGACACTGCTTTTTTCCGGAGCGTATCACGAAATGAATCGTACTCCGCAACGTGTTTTTGGAGGCGCGTTTTGTCTGTTAATACGCGGTAGTCGTCACAGATGGGTTCATTGAGCTCTCCCACGTTCCCATCGGATTTCCGTAGATCGAGCGGTGTGTACGTAGCGAACGCCTCGGTATGGAACAACGTATTGAACACGGTTCGTGTCCCTCCTGTGAATCAAGTTGCTCCGGACCCAGCTCGCTTGAGAAGCTGTGAACCCTATCATAGAGGACGTGAGAACTCTCGTGGATAGCTACGTAGAGCAGTTGGCGAGGCATCCGGAAAAACAACGGTTCGTTCAGGTTCAGGTAGGCACCGTTTTGCAAACCGATGCCTAGTTCGTAGCCGATACCAAGAAAAAGCGGAACATCGGACACATCCTCGTTCGGAGTAACGCGCTTGAGTTGTCGTTCTATCCGCACGATCCAATTCGGTTCGTTAGCGTCGACGTACTTCATCAACTGAACGACTTGTTCCCGTGTTTTTTCTATATCCTCCACGTGTGAGAACGCGGTCTGTTTACCATCGACAGCGTCCGAGATGTCTTCGCGTGAGAAGGGAACACCGAGTATTTCCGCATGCTTGCGCGCGATTTTGTATGCCGAATGGTTCCACACTCCTGAAAGTTGTGCTTCACCGTCAACGTATGAAAGGAACCGCTCAGCGGCAGAGTAATCGAATTGCATGGTTCATGTTCTCAGATGCACAACAAAAATGGTTACCATAGTGAATATTCCACGTCTTCAACACCCGCTCACGGACAATAGAAGGGTACCCAATACGCAAAGTGCTATTTTATACCCTACTGGTCACGTGCACGTTTTCTGCTTGACGATACCGATGAAATCCGTCCGAAGCAGATATTTTCGATAAAATCAGTAAAAACAGCGGCCCAACCGCCTCAGTCCAAGAACCCGAGTCCCGTATCCTTCTCGTCGCGCTCTTCTTCGAGATGCTCGCGGAACTCCTCCAACGAAACGTCCTTTTTCTCGCGCTCCAGACGGTCGCGGACAGAAATCGTGCCAGCTTCCTCTTCGTCGCCACCGACGATTATCATGTAGGGAACGCGGTCGTCGTGGGCCTGCTGGATTTTGCGGCCGACCGTCCACGAGCGGTCTTCGACTTCGACGCGGAAGTCGCCGAGTTGGTTGGCGACGCGGTGGGCGTAGCCGAGGTTGTCGTCGCTGACGGGGAGGACGCGGACCTGTTCGGGCGAGAGCCAGAGCGGGAACTTGCCGTCGAAGTGCTCGATGAGCACCATGAAGAAGCGCTCGTAGCTACCGTACAGCGCGCGGTGGATCATGACCGGGCGCTCTTCTTCGTTGTCCTCGGTGACGTAGCTCAAATCGAAGCGCTCGGGCATGTTGAAGTCGAGTTGGACCGTCGGACCGTCCCAAACCCTACCAAGAGCGTCCTCGAAGCCGAAGTCGATTTTCGGGCCGTAGAACGCGCCGTCGCCCGCCTCGATGTCGTAGTCCATGCCGCTGGATTCGAGGACGGAGCGGAGTTGCTCTTCGGCGTGCTCCCATAACTCGTCGCTGCCGACGGACTTCTCGGGGCGGGTGGCGAGCGCGACTTCCACGTCCAAGTCGAACGTCTCGATGACCTCGAAGATGAGGTCCATGACCTGCCGAATCTCGCGCTCGATTTGGTCGGGGCGGACGAACAGGTGGCCGTCGTCGATGGTGAACGACCAAACACGGGAGAGGCCGGAGAGTTCGCCGCGCTGTTCCTTGCGGTACACCTTGCCGTTCTCGAAGTAGCGAATCGGCAGGTCGCGGTAACTCCAACTGTGCTGGTCGAAGATGGTCGCGTGACCGGGGCAGTTCATCGGCTTCAGGCCGTACTCCTCGTCGTTCACGTCGAGGAGGAACATGTCGTCCACGTAGTTGTCGTAGTGGCCCGACTTCTTCCAGAGTTCCGTGCGGAACAGGTGGGGCGTCTCCACCTCGTCGTAGCCCGCGCCGCGGTTGAGTTCGCCCGCGTAATCGGACAGTTCACGGAGAATCGTCTTTCCGTGGGGATGATACAGCGGCAGGCCCGGCCCCGTCGTCTCGTCGATGGAGAACAGGTCGAGTTCCCGGCCGAGTTTGCGGTGGTCGCGCTCTTCGGCCTCCTCCATGCGTTCGAGGTACTGTTCGAGGCCCTTCTCGGTCGGGAACGCCGTCCCGTACACGCGGGTCAGCATGTCGTTCTCCTCGTCCCCGCGCCAGTAGGCCGCGGAGGTTTCGAGGAGCGTGAAGCCGCCGATTTCGCCCGTCGAGGAGACGTGCGGTCCCTTACACAGGTCCGAGAACTCGCCCTGTTCGTAGAAGGAGATGCGGTCCTCGTCGGCCGCTTCGGTGTCGAGGATGTCCTGTTTGTACTCGTTGTCCTCGTACATGTCGAAGGCCGCTTCGCGCGATTTCTCGACGCGCTCGATGTCGAGGTCCTCCTCGATGATGTCGTGTGCCTCGTCCTCGATCTCCGCGAGGTTGTCGCTGTCGAGTTCGACGCCCGCGATGTCGTAGTAAAAGCCCTCGTCGGTCCACGGACCGATGGTGAGTTTCGCTTCGGGGTGGAGTCGCTTCAGCGCCTGTGCGAAGACGTGGGCCGCGGAGTGCCGGAGGACGCTCAGGTACTCGTCACTCTGGTCGGTGACGATGACGAGTCGGCAGTCCTCGGACAGCGGCGTCGCCTTGTCGACGAGTTCGCCGTCCACGACACCTGCCACCGTGTCCTTGCCTAATCCCGGGCCGATTTCGTACGCCACGTCCTCCACGGTCGCGCCTTCCTCCATGTCGAGTTCGGCGCCGTCCGGGAGCGTGACAACGATATCGCTCATGCGGTTTGGTACGCGCCACGCGGCAGATAAGTGTGTTGAGACGGCGCGAAGAACTACGGTGGACTGGAGTTCGAAATCCGACCCACCGGCGGGTTTACTATCTCGAAAAACGCTATCGATAGTCGGAAATGGAAATCGCTATCGTCCTCTTCGAGGGATTCGACGAGTTGGACGCCATCGGCCCGTACGAAGTGTTCGAGAACGCGAGCGACGCCGGTGCGGACCTCACGGTTTCGCTCTGCACGCTCGCGGAAACGGAGCGAATCACCGCGAGCCACGGCCTCCGCGTCGAACCGGACGCGACGCTGGACGAGCGCTCGCCCGACCTCGTCGTCGTTCCCGGTGGCGGGTGGAACGACCGGAGCGAAGCGGGTGCTCGCGCGGAAGCGGAACGTGGCGATCTTCCCGACGCACTGGCGACGCTCTACGACCGAGGGACGACCGTCGCGGCGGTCTGTACCGGTGGGATGGTGGTTTCCCGCTCCGGATTGCTCGACGGTCGGCCCGCGGTCACGCACGCCGATGCCCTCCCCGACCTCCGCGATTCTGCGGCACGGGTCGTGGACGCTCGCGTCGTGGACGATGGCGACATCCTCACTGCTGGCGGTGTCACGTCCGGTATCGACCTCGCGTTTCACCTCGTCGAGCGCGAGTTTGGAGCGGAAATAGCTCGAACGGTCGGCGAGGAGATGGAGTACGAACCGAGCGGCGACGTTCACACGAGCCGCGGTCGATGAGCGAAGGCGGGGGCGTTCGGCGGATACGCTGATGGTGACGTCGGTCGAACGAAGGATATGCGCAAATCACCGAAACCGAAGGACGTGGACAAACCGGTGTTCAACGTGGACGACCAGAAGGTCGGCATCGTCGCCGACGTTCGGGACGGAATCGCGTACGTGGACCCGCATCCCAGCCTCCTCGACGAGTACAAGATGCTCCTCGGGTGGAAAGACGAGGCGAAGGACATCTACCCGCTTCCGCACGACGCCATCCACGAGATAACGGACAAGGAGGTTCGGCTACGGACTCACGACACGGAACACGAGAAGAAGAAGTAACCGCGCCGGACGGCGGCACGCGCGGTGAAAACCCACAGTCTCAAGTCGTGTGGGTGTGTGCCATGACCATCGATGCGCGTCCAGACCCTCGGCGATGGAACGCCGGACCTCGCCGTCGTCGCCTGCCTGCACGGGAACGAGCGCTGTGGCAAAACAGCAATCGAGCGCGTGCTGGCGGAGAATCCCGCCTTCTCTCGGCCGGTTCGGTTCGTCCTCGCCAACGAGACGGCCATCGCGGAGGGCGTCAGGTTCATCGACGAGGACTTGAATCGCGCGTTTCCCGGCGACCCCGAGGGGGAAACCCACGAGTCCCGACTCGCGGCGGAACTCCTGCCCCGGATTCGAGACTGCGGCGTTCTCGACCTGCACTCGACGAGATCACATGCGGAGGCGTTCGCGCTCCTCTCGCGGATGAACGACCGGACGAAACGGTTGGCGCGGGCGACGGGCGTCGCGCGCGTCGTCGATATCAGCTACGTCGCCGGTGGCCTCATCGACCACGTGGACGGCGTGGCGGTCGAATGCGGTCTTCGGGGAACGGAGCGCGCCGAGCGAAACGCCGAGCGGGTCCTGCGAAACTTCCTCGGCGAAACCGGGGCGGTCGATACGCTCTCGGAAAGCGGGGACCCCGAGCTGTATCGAATCTTCGACGCCGTGGAGGGGGCCGATTACGAGTTCCTCGGCGAGAACTTCGTCCGCGTCGAGGAGGGCGAGGTGTTCGCCAGAAAGAGAGGAACCGAAGGGAAAGGAACCGAAGGAAACGAACTCCGCGCCGACCGTCCCTTTTATCCCGTTCTGATGTCCACCGACGGCTACGACGAGATGGTCGGCTTTCGGGCGGAGCGGGTCGGAACGCTGGAGCGTTGATGACCTACGATTTTCGAACGCCGGTGCCCGCGCGTCCCGTTTCGAGGTCGATGACGCCGTTCGGCATCGGGACGCCCTCGTACTCGTCCTCGGCGAGCAGGAGCGAGCCGTCCAAATCCGCGTAGTCGAGCAGGGGAACGAGGTGACACGCCGCCGCGATGCTGGCGTTGCTCTCGACCATGCACCCGAGCATGAGTTCCAAGCCGTGGGCGTTCGCGGCGTGAATCATCTGCATCGCCTCGCGGAGGCCGCCGCACTTCATCAGTTTCAGGTTGGCGATGTCGGCCTTGCCCGCAATTCTCGGGATGTCCTCCAGCGTGATGCAGGACTCGTCGGCCGCGATGGGGAGGGCGGCGCGTTCGCGGACGAAGGCCATTCCGTCCGGATTCTCGGCGGGGACGGGCTGTTCGACGAATTCCACGTCGAAGTCGGCGAGCGCGTCTATTTTCCGCACCGCCTCGCGCGGACTCCACGCCTGATTCGCGTCCACGCGAATCGTCGCGTCGGGGGCTTCGTCTCGAATCGCGCCGACGATTTCCTCGTCGCGGTCGGTGCCGACCTTCACCTTCAGGGTTCCGTATCCGGCCGCGACTGCCTCGCGCGTCTTTTCGCGCATCACGTTGGTCGGGTCGATGCCGATGGTGAACGAGGTTTCGAGCGTTTCGCGCCCGTCGAGTCCCCAGTAGCGATACAGCGGCAGTCCGGCGCGCTTCGCCACGAGGTCGTGCAGCGCGATGCTCACCGCACAGCGCGCCGCCGGGTTACGATTGACGGTTTCGCGCATCTCCCGTTCGATTCGGGCGAGCGCGTGGGGGTCGTCCACCCGTTCGACCACGGCGAGGAGGTCCGGCATGACGGCTTCGACCGTGGCCGCCGTCTCGCCGTAGTGTTCCGAGGGGGCGGCCCCGCCGATGCCGACGTTGCCGTCGTCGTCCTCGATTTTGACGACGACGTTCTCCGCGGCGGTCTGCGTCCCCCGCGAGATGGTGAAGGCGTGTTCGAGCGGGAGCGAGATGCGCTCAAACTCGGTCGAGAGACTCACAGAATCGCCTCCAACACGGCGTCGGCGTCGAACCGAACGAGGTCGGCCGCGGGCGCACCGAGCGCGGATTCGTACTCCGCGGTTGCCGCGCGGGCGTCCTCGTCGTCCGCGATGGCGGACGTGTTGATGGCTCCGGCGACGATTTCGGTTTCGTTCACCGGCCGGGCGAGTCCCTCGTAGAGCGAGACGTACTCCGAAATCGGGGGGAGGGAGACGGATTCGTAGCCGTGGATGACCTCCTTTCCGGCCTCGTGACAGAGGACGAGTTTGTCGGGCATGGACCCGTGGAGGATTCCGCACGTGACGGCAGAATAGGCCGGGTGGACGATGCTTCCCTGCCCTTCGACGAACAGGTAGTCGTACTCGTCGCCGCGCTCCAGGATCATCTCCTCGACGGCCCCCGCGGTGAAGTCGCTCACCACGCGGTCGATGGGGTTGCCCCATCCGTCTATCATGATACCCGTCTGGCCGGTCGGGACGAACCCGACGCTCTCGCCGCGGTCGCGGGCCGCCTGCACGAGTTCGAGCGTGGCGGTCATCTTCCCGACCGAGCAGTCCGTTCCGACGGTGAGGACGACTTCCGCATCCACCTCGTCGGCCACGCCTTGACTGACGGTGAGGTCGTCGCGGGGCTTTCGTACGTCCCAAATATCGCAGTCGTTCGCCTTGGCCAATCGGGCGAACTCCTCGTCGTCTTCGAGGAAGTAGTGCAGTCCCGAAATCACGTCACAACCGCGTTCGAGCGCGCTCTCCACGTCCGAGCGCCACGACTCGTCGAACCCGCCGCCGATGGGTGCGATGCCGATGACGAGCGCGTCCACGTCCCCAACGTCGTCCATTCCGGCGACTATCGGTGCGTCTTGGACGTCGGGTACGTGGTCGGTGACGCGCTCTCCGGGACGGTCGCGGTCGAGTACCGCCGCGACGTCGTAGTCAGCGTAGCGTAGAATCCCGACCGCCGTCTTCGCGCGACCGGGGAACTTTTCGTGCGCCAGTATCGCAACCTGCATGCGTGTGCGGTGGTGGCACGGTGGCTTAAACCCGTCTCTCGCGGTAACGTAGTAATCGCATCCGGTTGTCGGGGTTCGAGGATGTCGATTCCGCCCCGAGGCGAAGGTTTTTGTCCGTGCTTTCGATAGCCTTTGCATGGTCACAGTGCGGGCACCGGCTACGAGTGCCAATCTGGGGTGTGGGTTCGACGTGTTCGGATTGGCATTGGAACGTCCCGCCGACATCGTTCGGGTCGAACGAGCGGAGGAGACGACGATAGAGGTGACGGGCGTCGGGGAACAGTATATCCCGACTGAACCGCCGAAGAACACGGCGGGCGTCGTCGCCGAGGAGCTCGGAACGCCCGCACACATTCGGATCAACAAGGGAGTTCGACCGTCGTCGGGACTCGGGTCGTCCGCCGCCAGCGCGGCCGCCGCGGCCGTCGCCCTGAACGAACTCTACGACTGCGGGCTCACGCGACGCGAACTCGTCCGCGTCGCGGCGGAGGGCGAGGCCGCCGTCTCGGGCGAAGCCCACGCGGACAACGTTGCGCCGTCGATTCTCGGCGGGTTCACGATGGTCACCGACGACACCATCACGCACGTCGAGGCGTCGATTCCGGTCGTCGCCTGCCTGCCGGAAATCGTCGTCTCGACGCGGGACGCGAGGCGCGTCGTTCCTCAGTCGGTGGACATCGACGAACTGGTCGATACCGTCGGGAACGCCGCGACGCTCACCGCGGGGATGTTCCGCGACGACCCGAAACTCGTCGGAACGGGGCTCGAAGACGGCTCTGTCACCGGGTCGCGGACGTCGCTCATCGACGGCTTCGACGCGGTGCGAACCGCCGCGCTCGACGCCGGTGCGACGGGCGTCGCGGTCAGCGGGGCCGGTCCGAGCGTTCTCGCCGTCTGTCACGACGACGGGCAGAGCGCGGTTGCGAGCGCGATGTTGGACGCGTTCTCCGACGCCGACGTGGAGGCGCGCGCCTATCCGACCGCCGTCGGGGGCGGAGCGACGATAGAACGTCGGTGAGTCAGCGGGTTGGCGGGTCGGTGGAGTTGAGGAAAGCGGAACACCCACGGTTTCTCGTGAAAATGGTTCTCGTATGATGAGTCGTGACCGCTGTCCCGACTGCGACGTCTCGCTCGAACCGGTCAAGTTCGGCATGAACGACGCGTGGAAACCGTACGTGAAAACGAGCGAACGTCGAGAGGGACTTCTCGGCTCGCTCGGGATGAACGAGCGAAAGGAGGTCGAAACGGGCATGTGTCCCGAATGCGGCCGCCTGCTGTTCCACGCGAAGCTGGACTGAGACGAGTCACACTCGAAACAGCCGCGTCGTCCAGAACTCGTAGAAGGCGTCGTCGAGCGCTTCCCTCGGTTTGCCGGTCGCGTCCACCGGTTTGGTCGCCAGGGCATCGTCGCGGAACTCCGAGAGGAGCGTTCGCTGGCCGACGACGTACAGGCGCTCCGCGTCGCGGGCGTCTATCTCCTCCCGACAGCGCTCCAGATGGTCGGCAATCTGTTCGTCCCGAATCCGCTCGAATCGGGCCTGTGAGAACCCGCCCTTCGAGTGGTCCCCCTTCACGTCGCTTTCGAATCCCGCGACCGACAGGCGGTCCCGGCCGTCGTACTCGGCGATTGCGAACAGGTCGGAGCGGACGAGCGCGAACGCGAATCGACCCTCCGGCCGGAACCACGACGACTCGAACGCGAAGCCATCGCTCCACGAGACGAACGGTTCCGGAGGATTCGGGGAGACGAGCGCCGCGCTGACGAGTCCCGCGTCGTCGGTCACGGCCAGACACGGCGCGGCGCGAGCGACGAGCGACCCGTGGTCCCCGAACGCCTCGGCCGCCGCTTCGGGAAGGTCGTCGTTTACCATCGCGGTCAACGCCCCTTCCGGTCCCGTCTCGAAGCTGTCGAGTCGGGCCAACACGTCGTCCACCCGTTCTCCGTGAAGCGTTTCGGTGCCGCGGAACTCGACCGACTCCTCGTCGCTTTGCAGTCGTTCCACTCGGTCTTCGAGTTCGACGATGCGGTTTTCGAGGCGGTTGACCCGCTCTTCTGCGTTCTGGCGTTCGGTGACGGCTTCCGCCCGTCGTTCCTGTTCGGCTTCCAACTGCCGTTCGAGATGGTGCTTGTCGTCTTCGAGGTCGTCGATTCGCTCTTTCAGCTCCGCGCGCCCGAGCAACTCGTCCAGCATCGACTCGAAGGGTGCGTTCCGGGGTCTTGTAGTTTGGTGTACAATCGGGATTCGCGTCGCACTCAGAGTTCGTATCGATACGGCGAGGACCGAATCACGGTCACGTCGCCCGCCTGTGCCCGTCGCCCGAGGACGGTGGCGATTTCGTGTGTACTCTCGAACTCCTCGTGGGCGTCGCTCTCGTCGAGGAGGCAAAGGATTTCCCGCGCCGTCAACGGTTCACCGGTTCCGTGTTCGGTCACGACGTCCCGAATCCGTTCGAACGCACTCCCCCGAAGTGGCATGGTCGTCATATCGGCCATTAGGTACTTAAATTTCAGTCAGACAACCACCCCGGTCGGAGCGTCCCCGCTCACGCCGGTCGGTCGTGCGGCCCGGAGAAATCGCGTTCTTTCCGATACTGTTCGACGAAGGTCGGCACGTCGAAGTTCAGCATGTCCGCTTCGAACTGACTCATCGCCTCGTCGTCTTCGGCGTGGCTGACGGCGTGTTCCATCAGTTCGACGATGAGTTCGACGACGACCTCGTGAAGACGACGCGAGTCGAAATCTGTCACCCAGACCATCGCGTAGCCGAGGTCGGGGTTTTCCGCCACGTCCTCGCTTGCGACCTCCTCGGGGAACTCCTCCATGACGACGCCCATGATGTGGAGCGTGCCGAATTCGACGTTTTCGTCGGTCGTATCGATGGTTTCGCGGAGGATGTCCACGAGGAACTCGGGGACGAACCGTGACGGCGGATGAACGTCCATGACGACCGCATGCGATTCCCCACAGTCACAGTCGTACTCGCGCATCCCCATGTCGAGCTTTCCGGTCGCCACCGACTCGCCACAGGGGAGGTCGAGCGTCGCACCGTCTCCTCCCGGTACGCGCGGTTCTGCCATACGCTCCGTTCGTCCCTGACGAGTTTAAAGAACGTGATTGGTCGCCGCCAGAGCCGATTCGTTCGCCCGACACGTACCGCGACCGTACAGATAGTTCTCAATAGTTCTCCCCCGTTCCAGCCCCGGATACATACCCCTCTTAGCGAGCTATTTGATGGCGGAAAAAATACTAACCGCTATGGCACAGGCCAGCGGGGTTCCCGACCGACTGCGCCCGATAGACGAACGAATCCTCCGACTGCTCGACGCGGAGGGGATACAGGTTCGAATCGACATCGAACGACGACTGTCGCTGTCCAACTGCGTCACCGCGACTCGCTGTCGTTCCCTCGCCGAGCGCGACCTCGTTCGGAACTCGAACTGGTGCTGTTATCAGATAACCGAGGAAGGAAGACGACGGTTGCGGGCGGACCACTAACCGAGTAGCGGTTCTTCGACGGCTACGGCCAGTCGTCGCGCACGTCCTCTTCGTTCGCCGCGTCGTCCTCGTCGGCGTCCGACGCGAGGTCCCATTCGGCCGCTTCGGCGGCGTCCTCGACGTGGAGGAACTCCCAGTCGTGCTCCTCGGCGAGTTCGCGGTCCTCGTCGGTCACGCCGACGAAGACGTGGCGGTCTGTGTCGAACTGCGATTTCACGCTGTCGAGGCTCTCGGCGCGTCCTTTCGGGCCGGAGAAGAAGTCCTGTCGGATGCGGTTCTTTCGGGTAAAATTCGTCACCACGTAGGTCGGTTGGTCGGAGATAACGCCGACGTACCGCGTCCAGCGCCGGGCGTCTTCGAACACCGCTCCGGGACTCGCCAACGCTTTGAGCGCGGACAACTCGAACGCCAGCGTCATCTCGCCGCTTCCGCTCATGCTCATGTCCCTACATCCCGTCCTGCGGGAGAAAACGGCTTCGGTTGCTCGTTCGCCCGGTCAGGGCACGTCGATTCGGTAGTAGTCGTCGAACACCACGAGGGCGTCGGTCGTGAACTCGTCCGCCACCGCTTCGGTCATCCCCACGACTCGCTCGCGGCCGTCGATTTCCGCGAACACCTGTTGGGTCGCCTCCGAGAGTTCGTCGAAGTGGTACACCCGAACGCCCGCCGGGACGGTTTCGGTTCGGGTGATGGTAAACGCCGTCTCTCCGGTCGATGCGGACCCGAGACTACTCGTGCTGTTCGAAGCCATTGATACATGTTACCAATTATCTCACCGACTCTTAAACCTTGTGGCAACTATATCGAAAAAACGTGATGGTTATTTCGCTACGCGAGTAGCACCCGGAAATAACCGGTGTACTTCACGAATTCGCCGTCACTGAACTGTCCCGCTGTCTCCCAGTCGATGAGCTGTTCGCCGCGTTCGACGACGCTCGGGAAGTGTCCTTTCGCGTCGTATTCGAGTTCGTCGTAGTGTCGAACGCGCGCGTCGTTCGGAATCGAATCCACGGGTTCGACGGCTATCTTGGGTTTCACGAATTCTCCCGACCGAGCATGGTCAATGATACCAACTGACGTGGTGGTACTTAAATCTTCACGTCGTGACAACTATTGATTTTGCCCACGCCGCACGACAAAAATACAACTCGGAACCGCTCCGCACTACGGCCTTACTGTTCCTGCTGGGGTGCGAGTTTGTCCGGGTCGAAATCCTTCTCGAGGAGGACTTCCTTCTGGTCGGCACACTCGACCTCGTTGCGAATGAGGTCCTTGTACTTGCCCTGCGGGGCGATATCGCCGATGAGGACGCCGCCGATGAGTTTTCCGTTCTTGAACGAGAGGCGACGCCATTCGGTTTCGCTGTACTTCTCCTCGCACTCGTCGTCGCCCATCGTCGGGAAGCCGAAGGAGAGGAACGGGAAGTCGAAGTGAGTGATGGAGTACGACGAAACCCAGCGGAACTCCTCTTCCTCGTCGTCCGCGACCATGTTCTTCGCGGCGATGACGCCCTGCTGTTTCGCGCTGCCCCACGACCCGTTCTGGGCGTACTCGTCCAGAATCACGTCGTAGAAGCGCGTGATGTCACCCGCGGCGTAGATGTCGTTCACGTTCGTCTGCATGTACTGGTCAACGACGACGCCGTTGTCCGTCTCGACGCCGCTACCTTGCAGGTACTCCGTGTTGAAGTTGAGACCGATGGCGATGCCGACGAAATCGCTCTCGTACTCGTTGTCGTCCGCGTCGACGGTGGCGACGACGTTGCCGTCGTCGTCCGTCTTGAAGCCGTTGACGCCGCTTTCGAGGACGGGTTCGACGCCCTTCTCTTCGAGCGCGTCGTGAATGATCTCCGCGCCGTCGAGGCTCAGACCGTAGCGCCACCAGCGGTTGCCGCGCATGATGTACTTGGCTTCGACGTCCTGTGCGGCACAGATGGCGGCGAGGTCGATGCCGAGAAGACCCGCACCGACGACGGTTCCGGTGTCCGCCGCTTCCGCGTGTTCGGCGATGCGCCGGGCGTCCTGAAACGTCCAGAAGTGGTGGATTCCGTCGGCGTCGCTGTTGTCAACCGGAAGTTGGGTCGGCGTCCCGCCCGTGGCGACGAGGAGCTTGTCGTATGTGTACGTCCCGCTCGCGTGGGTGTGGACCTCGTGTGCGTCCGGGTCGATGTCGGTGACGAACGTGTTCAGTTCGAGGTCGATGTCGCGTTCGTCGTACCATTCCGGTTCGTGAATGGAGATAGGCGCTTCGGGGAGTTTGCCTTTGGCGAACTCCTTGATGAGAATACGATTGTACAGTGCTTCGCCCTCATCCGTGATGACGGCGATGTCGGCGTCGGGTTTTTCCTCGCGGATGGTTTCGGCCGCGGAACTGCCCGCGATGCCATCCCCGATGATCACGTACGATTCGCTCATGTCTGAGACGTTCTTCGTCGGGGTTAAAGTGGATTGCTATCTCGATATCGCTGTCAAACGCCAACACACGCCTGAGTCGGGACGTTGAAGACCGTCGCGTCCCAAACACGGGTATGAAAATCCGTCAGAACGCGCGCCACTTCGCGTCGAGAAAAGCACTCGAACTGCCCGTCGTCAGCGACGTGGTGAAGTCGAAACTGGTGGACATGCACACGGGAATTTTCCTCAAAAAAGCCGACGAGGGACGTCGGGAGGAACGCAAGGAACGACTCGACGCCTTCTTCGACGCGACGATGGATTCGTACCTCGCGGCCCTACAGGCCGGTGCGCCGGAGGCGGAAGCCCGCGAAATCACGCACATCCAGTCGAACTTCGACTTCTACAACCACGGCTGGACGGAGATGATGGAGTTCCCGAGCGACGAACTCGAAGAACACTACGAGCGCTACGAGACGTTCTTCGCCGAGCACGACATCACCATCGCCGACCCGCTTGGCGAGTTCGCCCCCGACGAGATGCCCGACGCGCCGTCCACGCCCGAAAAGCTGGACGACCCGGAACATCCGTTCGCGGAAGGCGGCTTCGCCGACGACGTGTACGTCCAAGGCGACGACGGTGAAATCCGAGTCGGTGGCCAGGACGACCCCGAGAACGTGGACATCTCGGATGCGGTCGGCGTGGACGAAGGCGAAGCCTGAATCCGTCCACCTACTCCTCCGCTTCGCCCGAGCGAATCGTCAACACAGGAACGTCCGCCCGCCTGAGGACTTTCTCCGTGACGCTCCGACGAAGCGGATAGCGAATGCCGCCTCGTCCGTGCGTTCCCATCACGATGCAGTCGATGTCCTGATCGTCCGCGTACCGTAAAATCGCGCGGTGCGGTTTTCCTTCGGCAATGGACCCCGCCGCCGTTCTGATCCCCTTCTCGCGCGCCCGGTCGAGCAACTCCTCTACCTGCCGCTTCGACTCCGAGCCGAACTTCTCGTACATCGACGTGCGTTTTTCCCCGTCTTCCCCACTGCTCGCACCCACGACGGAAAGCGTGTAGAGGGCGGCGTCGTACGTCTCCGCGACGTCGAGCGCGTACGGAATCGCGTTTTGCGCCGCCGTGCTGCCGTCGATGGGAACGAGGATTCGGTCGAACATGATAGCTCATCCACGCTCCGGCCGTCAATAGAAGTAGCGTCGAGTTCCGACCCCAGACCGACGAACCAAACCCCGTCACTCCACCGGGTCGATTCCCTCCGCGGCCTCGGCGGACTCGGTTTCCTTTTCGGTTTCGCCGCGCCAGCGGTCTATCTCCTCGTCGTACCGCTTCAGCCGGTCGCTGACGCGGGTCTTGAGGTCGTCGTCATTGACGTTCACCTCGAAGGTGTATCGGTTTCCGCCCCGGCCGCGTTCGACGTTCGCGCTCACCAGTTCGTTGTCGAAGTAGGCTGGCGACACCTGCGTCATGACGTGTTTGTAGACCGTCTCCTCGACGGTTCGAAGCGCCTTCCGTCCCGCCGTGTCTGCCGCCCGAGTCGCGTACTCGATGGTGTCTTTCCCTTCCTCCAACGCATCGTCGATGTCGCCCTCAGCGAGTTCGGACACCGTGTCTTCGAGTTCTTCGCGCGCCGTTCCCGCGTCTTCCGTGGACGACTTCCCCGCCTTCTCTCCCTCCCCACGCGCCGCACTCGCCTGCTTCGCCGTCTTCTCGTTCACGTCCTCCCTGAGTCGCTCGCCCGCTTTCGGCCGCCACTTGTTCCACTCGTCGAAGTCGTGACCCTCGATTCCCTCCTCGTCGAGCGCTTTCGTGATTCGCTCGCCGTGTTCGACGATGGCCACCCAGTCCCCAGTCTCCTTGAAGCCAGCAATACTCTCCTCCATACTTCGAGGTACGCCAGCGACGGCTATCTACGTTTTCGACGGGTTCTTGCCGGTTCGAGGTTGAGATAACGCTTCTCGACGAATCGTTAGCCTCGATACGTCGGACTATAGCATTCCGACCCCGAGGACCGCACCGTAGGCGAGCGCGAACGAGAGGAGAAACGAGACGAGCCACCCGATGACGGTGTAGGACATCTTTCGCTTGCTGATGCGTCCGCCTCCTGCGGCGTAGCCGCTGCCGATGATGGCGCTGACGACGATTTCGTTGAACGAGACGGGGATGCCGAACAGCACCGCGGTCTGTGCGATGGCGAACGCTGGGATGAGCGCGGCGGTGGCCCGCCGCGGTCCGAGCGAGGAGAAGTCCCGCGCGAGGGCTTTTATCATCCGCGGCGCGCCCATCCACGCGCCGAACATCACCCCGAGACCGCCGAACAGCAACACGACGGCGAGCGAGAGTCCGATGGGTATAACCATCGGCGCGAGCGGTCCCACGGCGAGTCCGACCTGACTGCCACCCGCCGAAAAGGAGACGAGCGCGCCGATACCGAACAGGAGGTGTCGTTGCCCCGCCTTCACGTCGGCGCGAACGTCCAGCAGGAGCAGACCGCCGATGACGAGCGCGACGAACAGGGTCGCTACGGCGACGCCGGTGAACTCCGGGAGCGGCAAACGCTTCGCGGCTACTGCCGCAATCGACGCGCCGCCCGACTCCGGAGCGAGGACGGTGAACGGCGAGTTCGCGATGACGAGTCCCACGATGGCCCCGAACAGGGGAATCGAATACTCGTCGGGCACGTCGTCGCGGCGAATCAACCGAGCGAGGAAGTACGCGATGCCGCCGCAGAACAACGGCGTCAGTATCCACAGCAGGAGAATTTGCTGGTACTTCGCGTAGGCGGGCGTCCCGCCGAGCGCCAGACCGACGCCGATGACCGCGCCCGTCGCCGTGAACGCCGTCGCCAGCGGGTACCCCGTGAATATCCCGACGGCGACGAGTCCGGCGGCGACGAGGAGCGCGATGACGGCCGCAATCGGGGTGAGCGTCACGCCGTCGATGAGTCCGGCGGAAATCGCTTCCGTGACGTTCGCGCCCTGTAAAACCGCTCCCAGTATCCCGAACAGACCGGTGAAGAAGGCCGCCCGCATGACCGTCGTGGTTCGAGCGCCGACGCCCGGTGCGTACGGTGTCCATCCGGCACCGACCGTCCACGCCATGAAGAAACTCGCCACCGCGCCGATACCCACGACCGCCAACTGCGCTGTCCCCACCATGCAGACTACCGGCGACGAACTGGCAAGACCCTACCCGTAGCGTATTCCGGGGGGTTATTACCGGTACTACTCGTCGCCCGGACTGACGACCACTTTCTTCCCGGAAATTCGGTCGGCGCACTCGTAGCCCGCGACGATGCCGCCGTTCAGACTGCGCTCGGGATACTGGGCCTTGCTCGCCATTCCGGCGTAGTAGATGCCGTCCGCGATGTCGTCGCCGAGGTCGTAGGGGACGACCATATCGAGGTAGCCGCGCTCGTACACCGGCGCGGCGCGCGGGTTGCGCGCGAGGCGGAAGTTCGTCACCGACGAGCGGTCCCACTCGGGGAACATCTCCTCGATGTGGCTCAGCCACAGGTCCTCGACCTCGTCGTCGTCCAACTGCCACAGGTCCTCCTCGTAGTCCTGAATGTAGCTTGCGACGTAGAGCAGGTGGTCGCCGCCGTACTGCTCCGGCGGGATGTAGTTCGTGTGTTCGACGAGCGCGCCGAACGGCGCGTCGTGGCCGATGTTGAGCCAGTAGGTGTCGGTCAGCGGTTCGTCCATCGTCACGAGCGCACAGACCGCCCCTTGGAAGTCGATGTCGCACTCGTAGCCGGTCAGGTCTTCGAGGACGTTCGGCATCGCCGCGACGACGACGCTCTCCACGTCGTGCGTTTCGGTCGCGGTGCCGCCGTCGGCGGCCGCGATTTCGGCGCTTTCGGTCGCGTCCGTCGTCAGCGAGGTGACGTCGCCGCCCTCCGTTTCGAGGTCGGTGACGTACACGCCGGTCGTGATGTTCTCGCGGCCGACCGCTTCGACGAGCGCGTCGATGAGTCGTCCGAACCCGCCGCGGAGGTAGCCGAGCGGTTCGCCGCGAAGGAGATCACGCTCGCCGCGGAACTTGATGCGCCCGAGGAACCACGCCGCGCTCACGTCCTCCTTGCGGTCGCCGAACTTGCCGTCGAGGAGCGGTTCCACGAAGTCCTCGTAGACGCCGCGCGAGGTGTGGTCCACGACGAACTCCTTTATCGGCACGTCCTCGTAATCCTCCAGTCGCTCGTAGCTGTCGAACTTCGGAATCCCGCCGCGGACGTCGATGTCGAGCGTCAGCATCCCGAGGCGGAACTTGTCGTAGAGCGAGAGGTGCGGGTACGCCAGAATCTCCCACGGCTTGTCCATCGGGTGGACCACGCCGTCCATGTAGTAGGCGTTCTTGCCGATGGGCCAGTCCAAGTCGTCGTCCAGTCCGAGTTCCTCGATGAGGTCGATGATGGTCTGTTCGGACGCGGAGAGGTGGTGGTAGAACTTCTCGATGCGGTCCCCGTTCGTCTCGTAGGTCGCGGCGAGTCCCCCGAGGTCGTCGCTCGCTTCGAATACTTGCACGTCGTAGCCGTGCTGTTGGAGGCGGTAGGCGGCGGCCAATCCGGCGATTCCCCCGCCGACGATACCTATCATAAAAGACGGATTCGTTGTCGCATGGAATACGTCTTACGACCCCGCAATCCGGGAGGTTCGTTTTTCGGACGGGTCTCTAACGAGGGAATTCCGTGCATGAACGCTGAAGAAGGACCGCCGTGGACGCGTTCCCTCCCGCTGTTATCCCGGCGTTCGAACGCCTCCCGAACACCCGTACTGATACACAACGTATTTGGTACTGTCACATCGATCAGCATACGATGTCACCCGATACGTCTCCGCCCCCTTCCTACCGTTCGCTCGGCCCACTCCTCGTCCTCCGGCGGTCCCTCGGTCGGCAACTCTTCGGTCTCTTCCTCGCGTTTATCGGCTTCAGTATCATCGATTGGGCTATCGACCCGCATACGGTTCCCACTTCGGGCGTCATCTACGGCGCTATCGGCGTGTTCGTCCTCTGCAACGGTTTGTACGTCGGCGGCGTCCGAATCCGGTAGCGACGTCGTGGTGAAGTCGGGACCACGACTACCGAGCGAAAGCGACCGAACCGAGGGCGAAACGCCGTTTTCACGGCCGCTTTCGGGATGCGCGGCGAGGATGCCCGAGCCATACGGCGGGGGTGTCCGAGCACCGGGGAAGTCAGGGGCCGAGCGGACGGATGGCCGGAACCGCACGGCCGTCCGTCCGCGGTGGCGGTGCGGTCGTGGTCCCTGGCAGTTTCGGTCACGGCGGACGAGTTCGCCCACGATACCGAACAGCCACGAACCCTAAAACCCCCGGACGCTGCCGCGAAAAAGAAATGCGCTACAGCGAGCGAAAAGACAATACCGACTTCACTCGCTCGATTCGGCGACTTCCTCGCGCAACGTGGCCACTTCGGCCACGCGCTCGGCGTGGGCGTTGTGCTGGTGGATGGATTCGTCGTTGCTCTGTTTCATCGTCACGACCGCGTCGTCGGGCAGGTCGGGGAACGTCTCCACGACGCCGTGGGCCATGTCGCGCACGCAGTCCTCGACGAACTTCGCGTCGGCGTGCGCCTGAAACGTCATGTGGTCCTCGTCGGGGCGCTTGGCGAGGTTGTAAATCCGGGCGCTCATCGAGTCGCGGGCGACCTCGATGAGTTCGTGGAGGTCCACTTCGGGCGCGCCGGAACTCTCGACGGTGAGGGTCGCGTGACCGCGTTGGGAGTGACCTGCCTGCGGAATTTCCCGTAGGAACTCCTTCACTTCTCGCTCGCCGACGCCGAGGTCGAGGAGTTTCTCCTTCGCGCGGCCGCTCATCATACCCTGCGAGCAGGGACAGACCGTCATGCCCGTGACGCGCGCGCCGATTTCCTCGGTCGTCTCCTCCTCGGTCGCTGTCGCGCTAGCGATGATGTCCACCATCGCTTGCGTGGGGCGCTCGCTCTCGGGCGTCGTATCGCGCACCATGAACTCCGCCTCCATGCTGACCTCCGCTTTCGAGGTGTAATCGTGCTTTTCGAGCAGTCGCTCGGCGGCGTCGCCGCACACGTCTTCGAGTCGGTAGGTCGGTTCGCTCACCGCGTCTTCGAGCACTTCGTCCACGACCTCCATGTTTCGGCTCATGTCCGCGCCTTTCCGCCAGCTCGGGAGGTCGACGAGTACGTCGAACTCCGCGGTGAGAACGTAGGGTCGTTTGTCAGGTCGGGCGACTTCGACCAGCTTCTCGACCCCCGTCACGCCGACCCGATTCAACCCGACGGTCACGTCGGGTTCCGTTGCCTGTACGTCTGGGAGTTGCCCTTTCATTGTCGTTCCCTTGTGAGCAACGGAATTAGAGGCTTCCGCTTCCGGCAGTCAGTCTAACTTTCCGAGGGCTTCGAAGAAGTTCGGCGACGGCCCGGCGATTCGGGCGGGTTCGGACGCGAGCGAGACGGTAATCGTCTCCGGTGGTTCGATGTGTACTTGCGTCCCGTCGCTGCCGACGACCGCGGCGTCCGCGTTCGACACCTCGACCACCACCTCGTGGTCCGGTTCGAACACCAGCGGCGGCATGGGATGTGACGCACACATCTCGGTGAGTATCAACCCGTTCACGCCGGGGTGAACCAGCGGGCCGCCTTCGCTGAGGTTGTACGCGGTGCTCCCCGTCGGCGTCGAAACCAACAGGCCGTCCGCGTGGCCGCTGTCGTACTCCACGTCGTCCACGTGAACTTCGTAGTCGAGTCCCTGTCCGTGTCCGCGCTGTGCGCCCTGTATCACGATTTCGTTCAGCGCGGGGTGGACCGACCAGTCGCCCTCCCCGGTCGCACGGAGGCGGGGCACTTCCCATGACGGTATCTCGCCCGTTTCCAGATACTCCGCGACGACCGCGCCGACTTCGGCCACGGCGTCTTCCGGCGCGACCGCGTTCAGAAATCCGACTTCGCCGAGGTTGACGCCGAGTATCGGCGTCCCGCCCGCACCGCTCGCCGAAAAGAGGAAGGTGCCGTCGCCGCCGATGCTGACGACCAGGTCGTTTTCCGCCATCCGGCTCACGTCCACGCCGTCGACGCCCAACCGCTCGGCGGTCGCGGCGTCGAGGTAAATCGTCACGGAATCGTCTCTGAGCGTTTCTCGGAGCCGTCCCGCGAGTGTCGCGGCCCGCTCGTTTCCCCGCTGTGCGACGATGCCGACGTTCATCACGGCCTCGTTCTCGCCCGGTGCTCAAAAAGCCGCCGACACGAACATTAATTTACGACGGGTGCCAGTGACAGGACGATGAGAACTGTCGCTCGGAACCGGACGCCGACGACCGGGTTATCGGTCCGGGATTCACGCCGAATCGAAACCGATGCGGAGGGACTGACGTGAGCGACGACGACGATTGGTTCGAGGCCGCGCTCCGCGACGACGAGGAATCCGACGGCGATGAATCCGCTGACGAGGACTCCGCCGACGAGGAATCCGTCAGCGGGGTGATGGACGGAACCGAAGCGGACGTCGCCCCCGACGAAAACGCGGCCGACGACGCACCGGACACCGGCGACGACCCGCTGTTCGAGGACGATTTCGCCAGCGCGTTCGCCAGCGCTCCCGGTGCCGGTGGAGGAAGCGAACCGGATTTCGGCGGCGGTGACGGATTCGACGACGAATTCGGCGGTGGCGGTTTCGACGACGGATTTGGTGGCGAAGGCGGGTTCGACGCTGGCGGTTTCGGCGGTGGCGGCAGTAGCTTCGACGACGAGGCGTTCGAATCCGCCATCCCGCGAATCGACATCGGCATCGACGGCCTCGACAGCATGATCCACGGCGGGGTCCCCGAACGAACCCTGATGGTCGCCATCGGCAACGCGGGGACCGGGAAAACCACGTTCGGACTGCAGTTTCTGAATCACGCCCTCTCGAACGGCGACAAGGCGGTCTACGTCACGCTGGAAGAGAGCCACGAGCGAATCGTCGCCAGCGCGACCGAGAAGGGCTGGCCCTACGACGAGTACATCGAGGAGGACCGCCTCGCGGTCGTGGACTTGGACCCCATCGAGATGGCCAACTCGCTGTCGAGCATTCGAAGCGAACTCCCCGGTCTCGTCCGCGACTTCGGCGCGTCGCGGCTCGTCCTCGACTCCGTGTCGCTCCTCGAGATGATGTATCAAGGGCAGGCCACCCGCCGCAACGAGATTTACGACTTCACACGAAGTCTCAAGGAAGCGGGCGTGACCACCATGCTCACGAGCGAAGCCAGCGACGAGAACCCCTACTCTTCCCGCCACGGCATCATCGAATACCTCACCGACGCCGTGTTCGTCCTCCGCTACGTGCGCAGCACCGACGACTTCATCGAGACGCGGCTCGCCATCGAAATCCAGAAAATCAGGGACGCGAACCACTCCCGCGAGATCAAACCCTACGACATCACGGACGAGGGCATCAGCGTGTATCAGCAAGCCAACCTCTTCTAAACCCACCTTTTACGACGGTCGAAAGGCGAGACCAGCGCAATTGCGCTGGTCTCGCCAGTCTCCCTGTAAAAGCTGGACCAAAAGCACTCCTCCTTCCCGTTGGTCAGTCGTCGCCCCGGAAAATCGGAGATTTTCCGGCGTCTCACAATGGCGGAGCGATTTTGATGGCTCGAAAGACCGCAGGTCTTTCGGTGGGTGTGCTAGCGACTGGCGGTTGTGTCACCTGCTGTTTTCGGCGGTTGTGAAAATGTTGATTCCAGCGGTTGCGAAGGCTCTGTTTCTGGCGGCTGTGTCGTCGGCTATCGCCACCTGTTGTGTGAATTCCGACCCTCTTGGAACCGCTAGACGTGACGGAAATGATGTGTTGAATACGGAGGACGGTCAATCGCTCAGTTCAGTCCATCGAGAACGTCTTCAACGGATAACGTCGGCTACCCGTGAAATAGAGGAGCAGAAGCGCTACACCGATCAAAAAGCCAGTTGCGAGGTTCACCGCGAGCCATTCGTACGGAGAGACCGCGACCGGCCGGGGTTTGATGACCTGAAAATACACGTATCTCAGTTGACTCGAAAACACGTACGGGACGAGGAATCCAATGAAACTGACGCCCCCAAATCCGACTACCTGAAGGAGCCGTCCTTTTATCGTGATATCCCGCCGAGCGCAGTCCACATACACGATACTCGAAACGGCTGCACCGACGACGAGTCCTCCCGAAAATAAGATTTTGGGGATGGCCATGGCTGTAGTTAAGTCGTCAAATTCTCTTTATTATATAAAAACTCTACATCCTGACCGTTCCGGCTCATTTATGAATGATTATCGAACGACAGTCACGGGAACCGGAGACCGCCTGACGACCGTTTCGGCGACGGACCCGAGCAGGATGCGCGAGACGCCCGAGCGCCCGTGGCTTCCCATGACGATGTGGTCGAACTCCTCGCCGAACTCCACGATGGTCTGGGCGGGTTGCCCGACTTCCGTCTTCGTCGAGACGCTGGTTCCGTGTTCCGCGGCCATCTCCTGTGCCTCCTCGAAGAGCATGGCGGCGTTCTCCTTCGACTCCTCGTACCACTCCTCCGAATAGCCGGGCATGCCGACCGTGGACGTGTAGCCGACGTCGATGGGGTCGATGACGTTGATGACGGTGATGTCGGCGTCCGGAAACTCGGAAAACGTGTACGAAAGTGCCTCGGTCGCCTGTTCCGACCCGTCCAACGGAACGAGGATTTTCTTTCCCATATCGAATATTACGCGTTCCTGTTACATAGCGTTTTGTCTCGCCGCGCGCTCAAACGATTCAGTCTCGGCCGTGCCGGGTGACACATTTCGGTAATCCGGTAATCTCGACCGGCTCGGAGTTGTCCGGCGAATAGACGACCATCTGACCCTTCTCCATGTACGGCACCTTCTTCTCCAGACTGGTCGGGATGTTCACGCTCTTGATGGCGTCCTCGTCGCCCAGATTGAGGACGACGGTCGTGTTTATCTGCTTGAACACGGATTCGGCGATGTCCTGGGGGTCCTGCGTGATGAGGAACAGGCCGAGTCGCTCCTTGCGGCCCTGTTTCGCCGCGTCGGTGAACTTGCCGATGACCTTCCGGGCCTGCACGCTGTCGGCGTTCGAGAGGAAGTTGTGCGCCTCGTCCATCCCGACGAGGAGCGGTGTCTCCTTGATGCTCGGGAACTCGGGCGCGTTCGATAGCTTCTCGTCGATGAGGAGACTCGACACGGCGAGGACGACCATCTCCTTCGCCCGACTCGACGGCAGGTGGTAGGTCGGCACGACCGAGAGCCTGCCGGACCGAACGAACTGGGGAACGAGTTCGGTGATGGATTTCGCCGACTGGTCGAACACGCCGCTCGGCACGGAGCGGGCGCGGCGCTTCACCGCGTCGAACGTCGCCTCGTGGACGCGCCCCGTCTCGTCCAACTCCTCGCGGAGCGCCGGGTCGTCGAGGTAGGAGAGGAACTCCTGATACGTCCCGCCGTCACCGTGGCTCCGGAAGAACCGATTCAGGAGGTGCGTGAGGGCGCCGTACTGGTTGTCGTTGAGGCTCGCGCCCGCGACGAGCCACTGGTTGTCCCTGACCATCGAGAACGGTATCGTGAACTCGATTTGCTCGGCCTCGTGGTGACTCGCGGCGTACGTCGAACCGCCGACTTTCGGCACGAACGCGACGGTTTCGTCGTGGCCGCCGTGGGCGATTTCCTCGCGCTCCCACGCGCGCTCGTCGCTCGCCGTCACGTCCGGGTTGTCGTCGTGCATCTGGGCGTACTCGTCCTGCGGGTCGAACTGCACGACGGCCATCCGTGCGTCGCGGCCGTCCTCCATCGGATACGTGCGCTCGTCGGCGAGGTACTGTCGAAGGATGTTCTTCGCGCCGTGGGTCTTCCCGGACCCGGTGCCGCCCGCCACGAGCGAGTGGCGGAAGACGAGCGGGTCGCCCGAGTCGTAATCGTCCGTCACGCGGTAGTCGATTGTCGGCGGCTCCGCCGCGGTTCGAACCTTCTCGCCCCCGACGGAGAGGTGCCCGAGGAACACGCCGTCCTCGGGTATCTTCAGCCCCGTCTTGATTTCGCGCTTGTCGCTCGCCTGTCGGACCACTGTCTCGGGTTTCGGCACGCGGTCGGTCATCCGCCGCTTTAACTCGCCGTCGTCGGAAAAGAGGACCGCGATGGGTTCGAGCGTCGCCATGAACTTGTAGTCCGTCTCGTCTATCGTCCCGTTGCGCATCGCTCGCCGGGCGTGAATCTCGGTGGCGTCGTCGCTGTGGAACTCCTGTGCGTACTCCAGCGTCGTGATGCGACAGAAGAGCTTCTCACCGTCGGGGTACGGCACGAGCAGGTACTTCCCGATTCGCACGTCGCCGCGGTTCGGCGCGGTGATGTACGCCCGGAGGCAGGTGTCGTCGCTGTCCTCGCCGATTACGAGTCCCTCCGATACGGCGAGACTACCGAGGCCGCGGTCCTCGCCGATGGGGTCGAGGTCCATGCGGTCGAAGTCGTCGTTCGCCTCCGTCGCGCTCGTTTCGTCCGTCCGCCTCTCGTCGGTTCCTGACGACGTTTCCGACCCCGACGAGTCGTCGGTGTCGCTCCCGTAGTTCGAGAAGTCGCCCAAATCGCTCATGGACCTGCCATCTCGGGCGCGAGTGAAACGTGTTTCGCACGGGACCGGACGTGCGAGTTACTGGCCGACGGCGTGAAACGAAGCGAGACGAACCGCGCTCGCCTCCGACTGCCGGAGTTCGACGCCCGAATCCCCCACTTGCCTTTTATTCTCCCACCGCCTATCTATGGGTATGTTGCTCGTTCGTGGTGAGGCAGGCGGGACGACCCTCACGGGGACGTTGTACGAGCGGGGCGAACGCTCGCCCTCGTTCAAGGGCGCGCCGGACGAAGACGCGCCCTACGTCTGGGTCTGTGACGAGTTCTATCAGGTCGAGAGCGGCGGCACCGCCCAGATGGTGTCCGGCGAGGAGGTCCACGTCGCGTTCGAGACGCCGATGCCGCGCGGGTTCGACACCCGCGAGCAGGCCCTCGACGCCGCGGAGGAACACGTCAGAACGCAGTTCGCTCGCATCGGCGTGGACGCGGACGACGTGGAGTTCTCGATAGAGAAAGCGGAGCTTCAGTAGTCGAGCCCCCACCGGATGTCGTTGTAGTTCCGGTCGAGTTCGGTATCGAACGACCTTTCGAAGCTCGTTATCAGCGAGTCCGTGCTGTTTCGACCGATTTGCGCCAGCGAATCGGCCTTCGTGATGACCGTCGGCGGTCCCTTCGAGACGGCGATTTCCTTCAGAAGTTGGCGCTCGATGCGCCGCCGACATGTCTCGTCGGCGGTGAAAATCCGCGGTGCTTCTATCTTGAACAGCAATCGCCGCCGCGGGTCGTAGACGACGCAGAACGTCAGTTCGTACTGCTCCGGCGCGTACTCCCGCTCGACGTGCCGTGCGGCCTCCGTGCTCCCGAGGAAGGCGTCGGACCCGGCGCGGGAGACGAACCAGTTCGTCAGGGTCAGGTCGTCGGAGAACCGCTCGTACTCCCCGTTTTCGTACTCGCCGCGTTCGAGGACTTGCGAGAAGAAGGCGGCGTCGTGCACCCACGGCGTGTTCACCCCTTTCGCCCGAAGCGTGCGGATGATGGACTTCGCGGAGATGTTCTTGACGAACCCCGCGAGCGGCACGTCGCGCTCGGCGAACGTCTCCACCAGTTCGACGTAGTTCTGCAGAATCGTCCGCACCTCGTCCGACTCCTCGAACAGGTCGGGGAGAATCGACCCGCGGTCGCGCCAGCGAATGATGCCTTTCGGGTACACCGGCCCGTCCAGGAGGAGGAAATCCGACACGTCGTCGGCGTGGTCGAGCGCGTGCCGACTCTCGGCGCGGTACAGCGCCAGCGCGTGCACGATGTCCCGTTCGTAGTCGTCCCGGCGCGGCGCGTGGACGATGCGTCGCTTGCTCCCCTCGCTGTAGGACTCCCAATCCGTGCCGAACTCCGTCGTCGCGTCGTTGGTGTGGACCGCCTTGACGATGGTTCGCGACCCGTGCAGGTCGAGGTCCGACGGCGACGAACTCATCGCGGCGTGCGCCACGTCCACCACCAACCCGTTTTTGAACGGTTGCGGGTTGATTGTCCCCGAATCGAGGCCGTGCATCGTCCCGAACTGGTCGGCTTCGAGCGCCAACTCCTCGATGTTGGCGCGCTTCCGACGGAGGTCCGAGAGCGGTTCGAGTATCTCCGTCCCGTCGTGAAACAGCGGGTCGAGGTAGTTCTCCCAGACGTTCCGTGCGAGTTCCCGGTGGTCGCGCTCTTCCCCTTCGTACTCAATCCTGTCCGCCAGTTCGGCGATGCCGTCGAAGTGAACGGGGTCGAGTGTCATGCCCGCTTCAACCCGGTCCACCCCGAAAAAAGGTACCGTTCTCCGATTCCGTGCGTAATCGAACCCGACCGCTTTCGAACCGACGACTGGCCGCTTCCGAACCGACGACTGGCCGCTTCCGAACCGACGACTGGCCGCTTCCGAACCGACGACCGACGCTCGGCGTGAGCGATGTCTTCGCCGCCGTAAAACGATGCGTTTCGGGCGAACGATAGCCCTGCGGCGTCAGTCGCCCGGTCTCTGCCTCGCGAGTATCACCCCCACGACGATGAGTATCCAACCGACGTCGTTTCGATTGGCGATTATCGTCGCACCGGCGGTGATGAGCGCCACGGAAACCCCGTTCGATGGTGCCCTGTTGGGCATGATATCACCCGTCCCTGTGAACGAGCGACTACAACCAGCACCGCCACCGTAGTTAACGGAATTCTTACGCGGAGTGAAAGTGAACCGAAAAACGACCGGGGGGAGAAGCGAACCGAAAACGACCGGAAGAAGACGCTTCCGTTGCAACCGCGCAGGCGAAGAATAGTTACCCCGCGGCGCCGTCGGTTCGCCCATGAAAGCGGGACTCATCGTGCTCGACGGATGGGGACTGGGTAGCGAAGACGGCGGCCGGAACGCAATCGAGGCCGCGGACACGCCGAATTTCGACCGCCTCGCGCGGGACGGGTCGTACGGGACGCTCGACGTGACGGGGCGGCGAGTCGGCCTCCCGGACGGCCAGATGGGTAACAGCGAAGTCGGTCACCTCAACATCGGCGCGGGACGCGTGGTCAAACAGGAGTACACCCGCATCAGCGACGCCATCGCGGACGGCGAACTTGGCGAGAACGAGGCCATCAACGGTGCGTTCGACTACGCCGAGGAACACGGCGGGCGCGTCCACTTCATGGGATTGGTGAGCGACGGCGGCGTCCATTCAGACCAGGAACACCTCTACTCGCTCATCGAACTCGCGGCGGAGCGCGGTATCGAGGCGACGACGCACGCCTTCACGGACGGCCGGGACACGCCGCCGAAGAGCGGGGCGGGCTTTCTTTCCAGTCTGGAAGATGTGGTCGAGGAACAGGGGACGGGCGAGATAGCGACCGTCTCGGGGCGCTACTACGCGATGGACCGCGACCAGAACTGGGAACGGACCCAGCGGGCCTACGACGCAATCGTGAATCGGGAGGCCGAGTACGAGAAGGGGAGCGCCGTGGAGGCCGTGGAAGCGTCCTACGAGCGCGGCGACACGGACGAGTTCGTCAAACCGTCGCTCGTGAGGCGCGGGCACGCGCTGGAGGACGGTGACGCGGTGGTGTTCTTCAACTACCGCTCCGACCGCGCCCGACAGCTGACGCGCATGATAGCGGACATCGACCCGGTGTGGTCGTTCGATACGAACCCCCCGGGCGTCGAGTTCGTGACGATGACCCAGTACGACCCCGAGTTCGACCTGCCGGTGGCGTTCCCGCCCCACCAACCCGAAGAGACGTTGGGTGAGGTGCTCTCGGAGAACGGCTTGACGCAGCTTCGACTGGCGGAGTCGGAGAAGTACGCCCACGTCACCTACTTCCTGAACGGCGGGCGGGAGGTCGAGTTCGACGGCGAGATTCGGCGCATCATCGAGAGTCCCGACGTGCCGACCTACGACCTGCAACCCGAGATGAGCGCCGAAGGCGTCACGGACACGGCTATCTCGGTCATCGACGCGGAGGACCCCGACGTGCTCGTCCTGAACTACGCGAATCCGGACATGGTGGGCCACACCGGGGACTTCGACGCCGCCGTGGAAGCCGTCGAAGCCGTGGACGAACAACTCGGACGACTCGTGGACACGCTCGAAGCCCACGGAGCCCACGTCCTCATCACCGCGGACCACGGCAACGCGGACGACATGGGGACGCCGGAGAACCCGCACACGGCGCACACGTACAACTTCGTCCCGTTCGTCTACGTCTCCCCCGAAGGCGACGACGGCGGAAAGAGGGTTCGGAGCGGCGGGTCGCTGTGTGACCTCGCGCCGACGCTCCTGTCGCTCATCGGCGTCGAGCAACCGGCGGAGATGACCGGCGAGTCGCTGTTGGAAAACTAGTCGTAGCGGAGGATGCGCGTGTCGATGGCGTCACAGCGCGGGCAGATGTGTTGGTAGTGAATTTCCCGTTCTCGTTTCGTGACGCGCCAGTTACCTTCCGTATCGACGTAGCCGCACTCGATGCACTTGCGCTCCTTGTCCTCGTAATGCTGTCGTAGCCGGTCGAACGGGGAACGACTGGATTTGGCTGCCATGTGGTAACGTATGGTATGGTACTCCATAACTATAACGATTTTTTGATATTTGTTGGATAATCAACCAGAAGAACCGTTGCTCACCGGGATTTCCCACTCACAACAACGGTTGCAGCGTCTCGAAGGTCTCGTCGCTCGCCGCCGCGAGGAACCGGTCGTCATTGTTCGCCAACCGTGCGCCGCTCTCCTCCGCCAGCAACCACCCCGCGTGCTGTTCCACCGCGTCCGGGTGGACGGAGACGACGGCTTCGAGTTTCCCCCGCGCGAGCAGGCCCCAATCCAACGCGGGTGCCCAACTCTCCCAGACCCGCTTGCAGCGTTCGGCGACCTCCGCGTTCAACGCGTCCGCTTTCGCCCGCAACTCCTCGTCCCGAACCGCGTCCAGTCCGAGGACGAACGAAACCGTCGCGTGGTCGCTCGCCACGTCGCTCTCGGCCCGAATCGGTTCGCCGTTCAGCGTGACGCCGTCCCCCCGTCTGGCGACGTAGGTGTCGTCGTGAAGCGGGTCGCGGACCACCGATAGAACCGGCACGTCCTCCCGGAGGAGCGCGAGCGCGGTGCCGAAGTACGGAATCCCGGAACAGAAGTTGTTCGTGCCGTCGAGCGGGTCCACCACCCACCGGTACTCGCCCGCGCCGGACCGCTCTCCAGACTCCTCGGCGTAGATGGCGTGGTCGGGGAACGCCTCGGTCAACACGTTCAGCACGCGGCGCTCCGCCGCACGGTCGGCGAGCGCCTTCACGTCGTCCGGGCCGTGTTCCGCCGCGAGCGAGTTCGTTTCGAACTCGGAAACCAGATACGCCCCTGCGGTGTCACACGCCCGCACCGCGACCACCTCGAACGAATCGAGGTCACTCTCGTCCATACGAATACGTATCACCGAGGCGTGAAATCCGTCTCGGTTACGATTCGTCCCGTCTCACCCAGTGCGGAACGAGAAATCCACCGACGGGGCGCTGTGGGTCAGCGCGCCGATGGAGATGACGTCCACGCCAGTCCCGGCGTAGTCGGCGACGTCCTCGATACCGATGCCGCCGCTCGCCTCCGCGAGGACGCCATCGGGGAGCAGTTCGACGCCGCGCTCCACGTCCGCCGCCGGGAGGTTGTCGAACATCACGATGTCGGCACCCGCCTCGGCCGCCCGGCGGCCGTCGGCGGGGCGCTCCACTTCTACCTCGATTTTCGTGGCGAACGACGCCGACTCGCGGAAGTGTGCAATCGCGCCGTCCATCCCCATCTCCTCGATGTGGTTGTCCTTGACCATGACCATCCCCGAGAGCGTGAGCCGGTGGGTGTCCCCCCCACCGGCCGCGATGGCCCGTTTCTCGATGCCGCGAAGGCCGGGCGTCGTCTTTCGCGTCCCAGCAATCGCCACGTCGTCGCTGACCGTTCGGGCGGCGGCCACCGCGTTCGCCGTCTTCGTCGCGACGCCCGACGCGTGGCCGACGAGGTTGACCGCGACTCGCTCCCCGCGGAGGACGTCCGTCGCCGGACCGTGAACCTCGAACACCGTGTCGCCCGCCTCGACGCGGGTCCCGCTCTCGACCGCCAGTTGGGAGTCGCAATCGAGGTAGTCGAACACGGCCAGCGCGGCGTCCAGTCCGGCGACGACGCCGGATTCCCGCGCGACGAGTCGCCCGACCGTCTCGCCCGGGACGTGGTTGGTCACGTCACGGTGGCCCACGTCCTCGCGGAGCCACCGTTCCACGTCGCCGTCAGTCAGCATGGACCTCCTCCACGTGGTGGCAGCCGACGGATTCGGCGTCCAGCGCGTCCCGTGCGACCAGCAGGGCGACGACGGTCGCGTTCCTGAGTTCGTAGAGGTCGCGCGCGGTCCGGGTTCTGGCGTAGGCGTCGACCTCGCCTTTCAGTCGCCGAAGCACCGCCGTCGCCCGCCGAAGGTCGTCCGGTGTTCGGGTGAGGCCGACGCACTCGTCCATCACCGCCCGCAATCGGGCGAACTTGTCGCGGGCGAACCCGTCCGGAAGCGCCGGGTCGCTGTTCAACAGGTCCGGCACTTCGACGGGTTCGGTGGTCGTTTCTCCGTTCGCCGCCGTCTCCCCGGCGCGGAGTCCCCACACCAACCCTTCGAGCAGGCTGGTCGAGGCGAGTCGGTTCGCGCCGTGCACGCCGGTTCGAGCGCACTCGCCGACCGCGAACAGGCGGTCGAGGCTCGTCCGTCCCCGGTCGTCCACGTCGATGCCGCCACAGAGGAAGTGTTCGCTCGGCGCGACCGGAATCGAGTCGCGGTCCACGCCGCGCTCGTCGCACTTCTCGGCGAGGTCCGGGAACGTCCCCGCGAAGTCGAGCGGCGTCGTGTCGAGGACGACCCCGCCGGTTCGCTCGCGTTCGCGCTGGACCGCGCGGGCCACCACGTCCCGCGGCGCCAACTCGGCGTCCGGATGCACGTCCGTCATGAACCGTTCGCCGTCGGCGTTCCGGAGGACCGCGCCCTCGCCGCGAACCGCCTCGCTGACGAGGAAGGAGTCGTCTCGCGGCGTCGCCGCTCGGTTCGTGGAACGTGGTTCCACGCGTCCCGAATACGCGGTCGGATGAAACTGCACGTAGGCCATGTCGGCCGTCTCCGCACCCGCGAGCGCGGCCATGGCGATGCCGTCGCCCGTCGCCGACGCCGGGTTCGTCGAGTGGCCGTACAGCGCCCCGATGCCGCCGGTCGCGAGTACCGTCGCCCCCGCGAAGACGGGGCGGACGTTACCATCGCGTTCGAGCATCGCGCCGTGAACCCGTCCCTCGTGGGTCACGAGCGACAGCGCGGCGGTGTCCTCTCGAATCCGAACCCGGGGATGGTCGTCCAGGTGGGACAGGAACGGCCCGAGGACGTGTTGACCCGTGCTGGCATCGACGTGCAGGATTCGCTTCTCGGAGTGAGCGGCCTCCCGCCCGTAGTCGTATTCCTCGCCGTCCGTGTCGAAGGAAACGTCGAGCGCGTCGATGAGCACGTCCGTCACCGCGTCGTTCGCGTTATCGACCAGCACGTCCACCGCGTCCGGGTCGGACGTGTTCGCGCTCGCCGTCAGCACGTCCGCGTGGAGCGATTCCGGGTCGTCGCGGGTCACGGCGATGCCGCCCTGCGCCCAGTGCGTCGAGGCGTTTTCGGGACGGGTCGCTTTCGTGGCGAGAAGTACGTTCGCACCCGCACGCGCCGCGGCGAGCGCGGCGCTACAGCCCGCGATGCCGCTGCCGACGACGAGCACGTCGGTCGTTTCGGCGTCGTTTTCCGTCCCGCTCATAGGTCCAACATCCTGTCGAGCGCCAGCATTGCGAGGTCCTTTTCCTCCGGTGCGACCTCGATGACGTTGCGTTCCCGTCCGCCGACCAACTCCTCCAGCACCCACGTCAGGTAGTTCGGGTCGATTTGGCGCATCGCGTTGCAGTCCATGCACGCGTCGCCACAGAGGGGGCGTACGTTCACCTCTGGGTACCAGCGTTCGAGGTGCTCGACGAGGTGAATCTCCGTCCCGACGGCCCACGTCTCGCCGGGGTCGGCCTCGGCGACGGACTCGCAAATCGTCGCCGTGCTGCCGACGACGTCGGCCGCCTCCACGACCTCACGGCGGCATTCCGGGTGGACGACCACCTTCGCGTCCGGATGCTCCTCGCGGACGCGCTCGACGTGTCCCACGTCGAAGCGCTCGTGGACTTGGCAGTAGCCGTCCCAGAGGACGATTTTCGCGTCCGCCACGGACTCCGAACCCTGCTCCTCGGGGTCCCACGGATTCCACAGCACCGTCTCGTCCTCCAATCCGAGTCGATGGGCGGTGTTCTCCCCGAGGTGCTTGTCGGGCAGAAAGAGCACCTTGTCGCCCCGCTCCAGCGCCCACTCGAAGACGCGGTGGGCGTTCGAGGAGGTACAGACCGCGCCGCCCTGCTCGGCGCAAAACGCCTTCAGGTCGGCGTAGGAGTTCATGTACGTTATCGGAACGATGTCGTCGTCGGGCGCGGCCGCCTCGATACGCTCCCACGCGGCGTCCACCTGCAGCGCCTCCGCCATCCCGGCCATCGGGCAGGACGCCTCCATCGACGGGAGGATGACCGTCTGGTCGTCGTCCGTGATGATGTCCGCCGACTCGGCCATGAACGTGACGCCGCCGAAGACGACGTATTTCGCGTCGGCCTCCGCCGCTTGGACACTCAACTGGTAGGAGTCGCCGACGAAATCCGCGTGTTCGACGATTTCCCGCCGCTGGTAGTTGTGACCGAGGACGACCACGTCGTCGCCCAGTTCGTCGAGCGCCCGCTCGATGCGCTCCGTTCGCTCTTCTTCACTCAGTCCCCGATATTCAGAGGGAAGTTGCTCTAAATTGTCGTACTTGAACAGACTGAGCTCCGTTTCGAGGTTTGCTGTCTCCATTTTTGGCACGTCGTTCCACCTGTGGTTGCACTAGCCCACAACATCAGGTATTGAAAATATTTTCTCTTCAAATCCGGGTATCTGATTCCGGTGGCGACTGGTGGACGGGTCCGTCGGCGAATCACTCGAAAATACCACTCGAAAATGAGTACCGCGTTCCCTATCGGCGGTCGCGCGTGTCGCGGCGCGCGGCGCGTTCGGCGCTCGACCAATCCCGATGTTCGGATTCCTCGCCGTCGCTTTCCGTGTCGATGAGCCACCACAGGAGGAGCGGACCGCCGATTGCGAGGACGAAAAACAGCGGGAATACGACCGCGATTCCGGCGTCGAGGAGGGGCTGGAACATGACAGAAATCGGTGTCGAACCGGCTTAATCGTTCCGTCCGTCGAAGACGACGCTCCCGTCCACCACCGTCATCGCCACGTCGATGTTCTCGATGTCGTCCTCGTGGTCCCACGGCGAGCGGTCGAGGACGGTGAAATCCGCCCGTTTTCCCGTCTCGACGGTTCCGAGGTCGTCCTCGTCGAACCCGGCGTAGGCCGCCCCGAGCGTGTACGCGCGGAGGGCCTCCGTCACGGACAGTCGCTGTTCCTCGACGGGCGCGTTGACGGTCTGGTGAATCCCGAGGAGCGGGTCGAGGGGCATGCAGTCGCTCCCGAACGCGAGGTGGGCACCGGCGTCGAGCAGGGCGCGGTAGCGGTTGGTCTGCCGTCGTCGCTCCTCGCCGAGTCGGGCGTCGTACAGGCCGTCCGGTTGCGCCCACTTCAGGAAGTTCGGTTGGACGGACGCGATAACGCCCGACTCCGCGAACCGCTCTATCTGTTCGTCCGTCACGAGTTCGACGTGTTCGACGCGGTGGCGCTTCTCGCCCGCATCCCCGGTTTTCTCGAAGGCGTCCAACACGGTCTCGATGGCTTCGTCACCGATGGCGTGGGCCGTCACCTGAAATCCCGCGCCGTCCGCCCGCTCCACGATGTCGTCCAGTTCTTCCGGGGAAACGACCCACTTCCCCGTCACGTCTCCGTCGGTGTCCGCGGCGTCGTCGGCGTCGGCGTACGGTTCCGAGAGCTTCGCCGTCCGGCCGCCGAAACTGCCGTCGGTGAAGGACTTTATCGCGCCCGTCGTCACCAGCGAACTGCCGTGGTTCGTCACGAGGCCGATTTCGTCGGCCGCCTCGATGTGGTCGCTCCAGTAGTTGATGCGGACCCGAAGGGAGAGGTCGCCGTCCCGTTCGAGGCGGCGGTACACCTTGGGCGCGCGCGATTGGCGAACCATGTCGTGAACCCCCGTGACGCCCTTCTCGTGGGCGTCCCGCTGTGCCGCGAGCAGGAGTTCCCGCGCCGTCTCGGCGTCGGGTTCGATGGCTTCGTACACCGCGTTGACCGCATCCTCCACGATGACGCCGGTCGGGTCGCCGTCCTCGGTTTCGACGTCTTCGTCTGGCATCTCGTCGCCGAGTCGGTCGAGCGCGACGCCGTTGACGGAGGCGACGTGGAGGTCCTCGCGGAACGCGACCACGGGGCGGGTTTCGCTCACCGCATCGAGGTCCTCGCGGGTGAGGTAGCGCGATTCGTCCCACGTGCTCTCGTCGAACCCGTAGCCGAGTATCCACTCGCGGTCGCCCTCCACCTCGGCCAGCAGGTCCACGCAATCGGCTGGCGAGTCGGCCGCCGAGAGGTCGGCGTTGACGATGTAGCTCCCGACCGTCTGCATGTGCGTGTGGGCGTCGATGAATCCCGGCAGGAGGACGCGGCCGCCGAGGTCGATGACCTCGGTTTCGATGCCTTCGAGGAACGCGACTTCGTAGGCGGAATCCACGCGAACGATTTTCCCGTCGCGGACGGCGACCGCTTCGACGGTCTCGTCGCCGTCCGACAGGGTGTGTACCTCGGCGTTCGTGAGAATCACATCCGCTGGCGCTGTCATGCTTTCGTGGTCTGCTCCGACGCCGATAACTGTTCGGGGTCCGGTAGAACGGGACGGGCGACGGGTCCGTTTCCGCCCGCAGACTGATGTGCGTCGCTCCCGTTGCACTACCCATGAGCGTGACCGGCCTGTGTCAAATCTGCGAGGCGGCCGAGACGACGCACGACTGTGACCGCTGCGGTGCCCTCGTCTGTGACGAACACTGGAACCGGCAGAGCGGGTTCTGCGTCGAGTGCGCGGCGGAACTCGGCGTCGGCGAGGGCGGGAGCACGCCGAACGGGCCAGGAGCCGAGGACATCACTCCGCCGGACACCGAGGACGAAACTCACCGGTTCTGATGACCCGATTCGAGGTAAGCCGTATCGCGGCTATCGATAATCCATATCGCGGTTACCGGTACTGATTCAGCCGTTTTTTCAGTCGCTTTGCGGCCTGTCCCGACGCCTCGGCGAACCGCTCTCCGGCGTCCTCGCCCGCGAAGATGATGCCGCGCGAGGAGTTCACCAGTCCCGCGCCGTCCGCGAGGGCGTAGGTCGCCGCCGCTTCGACGTCGCCGCCCTGCGCGCCGACGCCGGGGACGAGGAACGGGAGGTCCGGGACGCGCTCGCGGAGTTCTTCGAGTTCGTCCGGCGTCGTCGCGCCGACGACGAGGCCGACGTTGTCGTTGCCGTTCCACAGGTCGGCGAGCGAGGCGACCCACTCGTAGAGGGTCTCTCCGGACGCGAGTTCGAGGTTCTGCATGTCCGACCCGCCGGGGTTCGAGGTCCGACAGAGGATGAAGACGCCCTTGTCCTCCCGCGAGAGGAACGGGTCGAGCGAGTCGCGGCCCATGTAGGGGTTGACCGTGATTGCGTCGGCCGAATCGAGAAGTTTCGCGTACTGTCGCGCCGTGTTGCCGATGTCGGCGCGCTTCGCGTCGAGCAGGACGGGCACGTCTTTTCCGTGCGCGTACGCGATGGTTTCCGCGAGCGCCGCCCATCCGTCCGCGTCCTCGTAGAACGCGACGTTGGGTTTGTACACCGCCGCGTGTTCGTGTGTCGCGTCGATGATGCGACGATTGAACGCCCAGCGGGGCAGGTCGTACTCGTGCAGATGGTCCGGAATCCGGTCGATGTCGGCGTCGAGTCCGACGGAGACGATGCTGTCCGTTGCCGCGATGCGGTCCGCGAGCCGGTCGAAGAAGTTCATAGTCGGAGATTTTCGCCGGGGGTCATGGAGCTATCGAACTGGTAAAGGTCCTCCGCTCCTATGTATCTCCCATGTGCGTGACCGCCGTGGGGTTCGACCTCGATGCCACCCTCGCCGTGACCGATAGACCGCGGGCGAAACTGCTCGCGGACGCGACGACGGCGGTGGACGCTCCGTCGCTGTCCCGTCAGGCGTACCTCGACGCCCACAGTCGCCACCTCGCCAGCGAGACGCGCGAGCCCATATTCGACGATTTGCTCGCGGACGGGTGCGGCACCGACGCCGACGAACTCGCCACCGCCTATCGACGGGCGATATTGGACGCGCTGTCGCCGCTCGATGGCGTCCCGGACCTGCTCTCTTCCCTCCGTCGGGAGTATCGCGTCGGCCTGCTCACGAACGGCCCGGTCGTCGCCCAGCGCGGCAAACTCGCCCGACTGGGGTGGGAAGACCACTTCGACGTCACGGTCGTCACCGGCGAACTGGAGGCGGGAAAGCCGGACCGGCACGCGTTCGACGCGCTCTGTGAGAAACTTGGGGACCCGCCCGATGATATCGTGTACGTCGGCGACGATCCGAAGATGGACGTTCGGGGGGCGAACGACGCCGGGATGAAGACGATACAAGTGCTGTTTCCCGGCGGGCCGGACCCGGAACCGTCGGCCGACGCGTACGTCGAGCGCGACGAACTCGTTACCGCGCTTCCGGACGTGATTGCATCGCTCGAATCGCGAGACGACGGATAAGAGGACACGGAGACGACTATAGCGATTCGATCACGGCGTCCACGGCGCGCTTGACCTCCGCGCCGCTCTCGACGAAGACGAGGACGCGGGGCGGGCGAACCGCCTTCGGTCGGACGCGGATGCCCGACTCCGCCGCTTTTCGCTCGACGGCCTCGATTTCGTCGGTCAGTTCGATGCGAACCCTGTCCCGGTGGACGAACACTTCTGCCACCGGTTCGCCGTTCCGTTCGAGTTCGTATGCGAGCGCACCCTCCTCGCTCGGTTTGACGTCCGGGTCGGCGTTCACGACGGCGACCGAATCGAGCGGTGGGTCCTCCCGGCCGTCGAACTCGGAGGAGAGCAGTTGTGCGATGCGCACCCCGTCGGTAATCCTATCCTCGACCATACTCGGCGTTGGCGGGGCGGCGGTTTACGCTTTGAGGTCCGCGAGCGCTTCCCGCGCTTCGTCGCTCACGTCGATACCCTTCCGTCGCGCGTAGACGACGGCGGCGGCCTCGACCGAAACGGCGGCCTCCGCTTGGAGTTCGTTGATTTCGGCGACCGCAGTCTGTTTCGTCGTTCCGTGGGCGACGACTTTATCCAGCACCTTCTCGAACGTCGATTGCTCCTGGAGCAGGCTCTCGTCGGGAACGAACTCGTCGGGAATCTCGACGCTCGCCGGGTCGAACTCGGCGATCAGTTCGTCGTCCTCGTGGGACAGCAGTCCCTGCCCGCTGGCGACGTCGACGAGACGCTTCGCTTGGTCGGGGGAGAACCAGTCTCGGTCGAGCGACAGCGACACCACGAACTCGCTTTCACGCATCCGTTCGCGGCCCTTCTGCTGAAACGGCGCGGCGACGGCGATCCGCAAACTCATCGTCCGGCGAAACTGGACACGGCGGCCTAAATCTGCCGATGTGGGATTGCGAACCGAGTCATTGAAGTATTTCGTAGGCTACTTCCCCGATATGAAAGACCAAGGACGCTCCACGCGAAAGCGAACCGGCGGACGACTGAAGCCCCTCGACAAGAAAAAGAAACACCAACTCGGCCGTGAACCCACCGAAACGCAGGTCGGAGAACCGCGTTACCGCACCACGGACGCCCGTGGCCGCAACTCGAAGATTCGCGCGCTCACGACCGACGTCGCCAACGTGACCACCGACGGCGAGACGGTCAACGCGACGATTCAGGACGTGCTCGAAAACGGCGCGAACCCGAACTACGCCCGCCGAAACATCATCACGAAGGGCGCCATCATCGTCACGGACGAGGGCAAGGCCCGCGTGACCTCGCGTCCCGGCCAGACCGGTCAGGTCAACGCCGTTCTCCTCGACGACGAATAATCGGCGTCGATTTCTTTCGATTCCCGAACTGCCGAGCGACGGCCCCGCTCTACGTTTTGGGGCACGACACGCGAGCGTCGATAACGGAGTAACAGTTCGGTGCGACAGTCCTCAGGGTCGCGGTGCAGCCTTCTGGAGCGCCGTCTCGGCGATATTGCCGCCGTAGTCGGCACACCGGGACAGCGAGTCCACGACGAGGCCGAGCAGTTGGGCTTGCTGTGGGTCCTGCTTGCGGAGGAGTTTGTCTATCGCGCGCGCATGCTCGTCGATGTCGAGGATGGACTCGCGCGCCTCGTTCGCCAACTCGGTGGCTTTCTCGCTGTCGTCCATGAGTAGCGCGTCCATCGCCTTGTCGATGACCGCGGTCGAATCCTCGTGGAGCGCCTCGTAGCTCTCGATGACGTCCTCGTCGACCTCGGGCAACTGGAGCGTGAGCTGGCCGATTTTGGCGGCGTGGTCGGCGATGCGTTCGAGCTGGCGGGCGCTCGAATGGTAGTCGAAACACACCTCGCGGGACATACCGAGTTCCTCGGTCGCCTTCGCCGTGCGGAGCGTCGCGCGGAAGATGCGCGAGACGACGAACCAGAGTCGGTCGACGTCCTCGTCGCGCTCGATGACGTCGCGGGCGATGTCGTCGTCGTTCTCCGCGATGGCGGTGATGGCGTCGTCCAACATCGAGAGGGCGATGAGACGCATGCGCGTGACCGCGTTGTGAATCGAGAGTTCCGAGGAGTCGAGGAGGTCCTGAATCACGACCTTGTTCCCGGTCTCTTCGAGGACTTCGAGACCGACGAGGCTCTGGGTCGCCGCGCTGATGGTGCGGCGCTGCTCGGTCGTGATGCGGCTCGCCTCCAACGTGATGATGTCGAACCCGCTCACGTACATCGTGAACACCGCGCGTCTGAGTTCCTCGTCCTGCAGGTTCGTGATGTCGATGGACCCCTCTAGCTGTCCACGGTCGTTTTTCGGCGTGAGCAACAGCGAGTCGGACTCGGGATAGAACTCCACGACACTTCCCGCCTCGACACCGTTATTCGTCGCCCACGACTTCGGAAGCGAAACGGTGTACGTCGAACCGCCCGTCACCTGAACTTTGCGCGTCTCCATACCGACAGGTTGGTTCGGCCGAGACTATAAATCCAACTATCTCTATATACTCGTTCGGAACAGAGATTATTTCCGTAGATAATATGGTATTCCATCGGACCGTCTCTCTCAAGATATGTTTTCAACATCTTAGAACGGCAAAATTATAGAATACATACGTAGTACAAACAGCGGATTCTCATCGAAACTGCTGAATTCGACGGAATAGAGCATCTAAAACGAACGTATGCGAGCCATGTACATCCGTAGAATAGTAGCAAACGTAGAGATATATAGAAATAATAGCAACGTATTATTACGTTCTGTTCATGGATTGGAGTGTATGTCAGGTAAGTCGTCAAGCGGCGTTTCGCGGCGGAAATTCCTCGTGGCAGCGGGAACGTCGAGCGCACTCGCGCTCGCTGGATGTACAGACAACGGATCGAGCGGGGAAACCACCGACGGCGACGGTGGCAGCGGTGGAAACAACGATGACACCGGTAACAACGATACGAACGGTGGCTCTTCGGGCGCCCTCTCCGCCGATGGGTCGTCCACCGTGTACCCCATCACGAACAAGGGTGCCTCGGTCTGGAACTACAACCCACCGGCTGACGACAAGGAGTACTGGCCGCAGAAGGAGTACGGCATCAGCACGGACAAGAACCTCGCCGACTACTGGGCGGGCCTCTACGGCTTCGATGCTGGCTCGGACGGTCAGCCGCCGTTCAAGGTCAATATCGGTCTGAGCCACTCCGGCGTCGGTCTCACCAAGGTCCAGAAGGGTCAGGTCGACATCGGTGACGCCAGCGCTCCGGTCGACGCGGAACTCTCGGACGCGTCCAAGTCGGAACTCAAGAAGTTCGAGAACCACGTCGTCGGTGTCGACGCCCAGCCCATCGTCGTGAGCAAACAGATCTACGACAACGGCGTGAAACAGCTAAAAGCCGAAACCGTTCGCAAGATCTACAAGGGCGAGATCAAGAACTGGAGCGAAGTGGACAGCTACAATGGCAAGGACATGGAAATCCAGGCCATCGGCCGTTCTGTCGGGTCGGGTACCGACACGTCGTTCCGCGCGAACATGCTCGGCAGCGCGGACGCCAAGATGCCCGGCGTCGACATCCGTAAGGGCGAGAACCAGCAGGTCGCGAAGGCAATCGAGACCTCCAACAACGCCATCGCGTACATGGCGCTCGCGTTCGTCTCGGACAAGGTTCCGGCCATCGCGCTCGACTTCGACGGCACCGTCTACAAGCCCGGCAAGAACCTCTCCGACAAGGGATACCCACTCGCGCGTGACCTCCACTGTTACACGTACGAGGAAACCTCGAAGAAGGAAGCAGCATTCATCCGCATGCTCATCCACAAGTTCGGCCAAGGACAGTTCGTCAAACCGGCAGGATACGCGACTCTCTCGGACAGCCGACGAAAAGAGGAACTTTCAAAACTACCTGAAACAACCAACTAATCACCCACTAACCTATGGTTGACGCACCCACATTATCGGCAGTTCGGCGCTCGGTCGATGAACTCGATACACCGGCTCAAATCGCGGCCGTCGTGGGTGCGCTATCGCTCGCTGCCGCGTTTATCGCGTTCATCGTGGCACCGACGTACGTGGCCTTCCCACTCGTCGTATTCGTCGCCGTCGTCGTCTACGGTTGGGTCACGTATCAGGCGGAAACCGCTCGGGCATTATCCCTGTTGACGACGATCTTTACCGTCATCATCTTGGGTCTCATCACCGCCTATCTGTTCATCCAGTCGATCCCCGTCGTCAGAAAGATGGGACTCGATATCGTTACCAGCACCGTTTGGAGCACGTCTGCGAACCGGTACGGGCTCCTGACGATGATGTGGGGGACGTTCGTGACGACCATCATCGCCACGCTCGTCTCCGCGCCACTCGGAATCGCGGGTGCCATCTTCATCAGCGAGCTCGCCTCCGATATGGTTCGCGAGGTAACGAAACCGGCCATCGAGCTCCTCGCCGGTATCCCGTCCATCGTGTACGGATTCATCGGCTTCATGGTCCTCAACCCGTACATGTCGAACGAACTCCTCCTGCCGACCGGCGGGAGTCTGTTCTTGGTCGGAATCATGATCGGGTTCATGGCGCTCCCGACGGTCGTGTCCGTCGCCGAGGACTCGCTGACTGCCGTTCCTAACTCGATGAAACAGGGGTCGGTCGGACTCGGAGCGACGGATTGGCAAACGACCAAGAGCGTCACGTTCCCGGCCGCCATCTCGGGAATCTCGGCAGCCGTCATCCTCGGCGTCGGTCGTGCCGTCGGCGAGACGATGGCCGCGACCGTCATTCTCGGGAACGTGACTCGACTTCCCGACCCGCTAAAGGACGTGTTCGGAAACACCATCACGCTCACCTCTGCCATCGCAAGTCAGTCAGGGGTGGCAGTCGGGCGGCAGTTGCAGCTTAGCGCGCTGTTCGCCGCCGGTGTCATACTGTTCGTGATCGTCCTGACGCTCAGCCTCATCTCTCAGGCCATCGAGCGTCGCATGACGCAGAAACTTGGGGGAGAACAATGAGCGAAGCGTACTCACAAGAGAGTGGAATCGTCACCGAGACGGGCGTTCTCGGGCAAATAGCGACCGTACCAATCATAATCGCACTCGGCATGATACTGCTGGGAGGGTCGCTCCTCTTCCAGTGGGTGTCGATAACCACGACGGTGGCTGGCGTCAGCGTGGCGACCGTCTTCGGCGGCCTTCACGTCGCCATCGCGCTGTCGCTGTTTCTCATCGGTTTCCTCTCGTGGCAAGGGTCGGTCGATACGACGCCCAGCCCGAGCGTCAGTAGCGTCGTCGCGTTCATCGAAGGCTCTATTGCGGCCGTTATCGTCGGGCTGGTCGTTTCCCAGACGCTCGGACTGGGCTGGTTCGCGTGGATTCCCGCCGCGGTCATCGCCGGTGTCGCCGTCTTCGTTGGAACCCTACTCCTCCGCGAGGACCTCGGAATCACGATTCCAGTCGGCATCTTCGAACTCGTCTTCGGCCTCGTCGTGTTGACCGGCGTCATCGGTTCGGGATGGTCATGGGCGCCGAACGGATTCTCGGCGACCCTTCCGGGATTCATCGCCATCGCGATACTCGGCCTGTTCGGCGGGCTGTTGACCGCCTGGTCTTCGGCGGCCGCCTACCGGGGCTTCGGTGCCCGCGGCCGCGAGTTCGGCGCGTACGTGCTCATCAGTATTAACACGGCGATGCTGTTGTTCATCCTCGCGCGAATCATCCTGTTCATCGTCCAGAAAGGACTCGACCCGATGCTGAAGGGGGCTACCCTATGGCCGCCGGCGATTCCGTTCATCACGAACGGAAACGGGTTGCAGTACGACATCAACGGTATCTTCCCCGCCGTCGTCGGGACCATCTGGCTCGTCATCGGTGCGATTTGCTTCGCCGTTCCGCTCGGCGTCGGCGCGGCGGTGTACCTGACCGAGTACGCGGAACAGGGTCGATTCACGTCGATAGTCGAAATCGCGACGAACGGCCTCTGGAGCACACCGAGCATCATCTTCGGCCTGTTCGGGTACGCGTTCCTCGTCCCGCGACTCGGGAACACACCGTCGCTGCTGGCTGGGCAGGTCGTGTTGGGCGCGATGCTCCTCCCGCTGGTACTTATCACCAGCCGGGAGTCGCTGCAGAACGTTCCCGACGAGTACCGGGATGCGAGCGCCGCGCTCGGGGTGAACCAGTGGGAAACCATCAAGAGCGTCGTCCTTCCGGCGGCGGTACCGGGCGTCCTTACGGGCGTCATCCTCGGCGTCGGTCGAATTGCCGGGGAGACGGCACCCATCTTGCTCATCCTCGTGCAGGATCCGTTCCCGTCGGAAGCGCCGAAGATTCTGTCGTCGTTCACGCTGCAGGCGACGCCGCCGTTCATCGTCAACGACGCGCTGTTGCAACCCGCGAGTGCGCTTCCGTATCAACTGTTTGCAGTCATCACGGCGGGTGTCTCCGCGCCCGAATCGGTCGGATGGGCGACGGCACTCGTCCTGCTCATCGTGGTGTTGTCGTTCTACGTGGTTGGCATCACGATGCGCATCTACTTCAGGAGGAAACTTCAACAATGAGCGAGACAATCAAGGAGATGGATTCAGAGCAGAACAGTTCCGGGTCGCAAACCACCAAGGGCGAAACCGAGGAGCGGATTCAGTCCGATTGGATCGAGTACGACTTCGACGGGCAACCGGCGTTGTCGGTAGAGGACCTGGACGTCTACTACGGCGACGAACAGGCGATTCAGTCCGTTTCGATGGACATTCCCAAAAAGAGCGTGACCGCCCTCATCGGGCCGTCGGGATGTGGTAAATCAACGTTCCTCCGGTGTCTCAACCGGATGAACGACCGCATCAAGATCGCCCGCGTGGACGGCGAAATCGAGTTCCACGGGCAGAACATCTACGACGACGACGTGAACCTCGTCGAACTCCGCAAGCGAATCGGGATGGTGTTCCAGCAACCGAACCCGTTCCCGAAGTCCGTCCGGGACAACATCGCCTACGGGCCGCGAAAGCACGGCGAACTCGACACCGGCCTGCTCGCTAAACTCCTCGGACGCGACGACAGCGAGGAGGAAGAAGAACTCGTCGAGCGCTGTCTGAAACAGGCCGCGATTTGGGACGAGGTGAACGACCGCCTCGACGACAACGCGCTCGGTCTCTCCGGCGGTCAACAACAGCGCCTCTGTATCGCCCGCTGTCTGTCGGTCGAACCCGAAGTCATCCTGATGGACGAACCGGCGAGCGCGCTCGACCCCATCGCCACCTCGAAGATCGAGGACCTGATTCAGGACCTCGCCGAGGAGTACACCGTCGTCATCGTCACCCACAGCATGCAGCAGGCGGCCCGCATCTCCGACCAGACCGCCGTGTTCCTCACGGGCGGCGAACTCGTCGAGTACGACGACACGGACAAAATCTTCGAAAACCCGGAGAGTCAACGCGTCGAAGATTACATTACGGGGAAGTTCGGATAACAATCTATGCCACGAGAAGACTATCAGACACAACTCGAAGACCTTCGAGAGAACGTCCTCTACATGAGCGAGGTCGTGATGGAACGACTCCGTCTCGGTCTCAACGCGCTGGAGCAGAAAGACCCCGAACTCGCTCACGAAGTCATCGAGGGCGACGACGAGGTGAACGAACTCTACCTCTCGCTCGAAAAGGACTGTATCGACCTGTTCGCGCTTCAGCAACCGGTCGCCACCGACCTCCGAATGATCGCGGCGTCGTTCAAGATCATCACCGACCTCGAACGCATCGCCGACCTCGCCGTCAACCTCGGCGAGTACACGCTCGAAGCGGATCACGACGTGTTCCCCGAGGTCGACATTCAGGAACTGGGCACCCTCACGCTCGACATGCTCGAAGTCACGATGGACGCCTACGCCGAGGAGAACCCGGAGGACTGCTACGCCGTCGCCGACCGCGACGAGGACTTGGACGACCTCTGTGAGCGCGCCAGCGCCCTCGTCGTCCGCGACCTCATCGAAACCGAACTCGAAGAGAACACGGAAGCGGAAATCGAGCGACTGCTGCAGGACGTCTCCCGCCTCCTCCTCACCATCCGCGACCTCGAACGCATCGGCGACCACGCGGTCAACATCGCCGCCCGCACGTTCTACATGGTCGAGAACGACGACGAGCTAATATACTAGCACCTTTCTCTGCGGTCGAGAAACGAAGCCAGCGCGAATCGCGCTGGCTTCGTCCGTCTCCCTGGAAAAATCTGCACCAAAAGCACAGCGTCACCCCCTCCGGCACGTCGAAGACGCGCCTCCGAGGGTTCCTCGGCCCGGAAAATCGGAGATTTTCCGGAGAGGGCGCTGGCCTCCGCGGTTTTGTCGCTGGCCGATTTTCGGTGGTTGACTCGTTTGCTCTTCCGTTCTGGGAACCACTATAGACAAAATATTTGTTTGATTACTACGGAATCAGTGCATGAAATCCCCGTCCCGACGGTCCCTTCTCCGACAGGTTAGTGTGCCCTCCGCAGGTGGTGTGGTCGGTGGATTGAGCGGTTGTTCGGCGCTCGCTCGACCCGAAACGACGCGTCTCGCGGAACTGATACTGCTCAACCTCGATGAACCCTCGCACACCCTTCACGTTCGAATTTCTCGGGACGGTGAGCGAGTTCATACCGCAGACTACGCTCTTGACGAGGGTTCGAAGTTCGGAACCCGCGAAAATTCGGCACCGGTGATACAGGAGGAATGGATGTCCACGGCGGGTAAATACACCGTCGCGGCGCGAGTCGATGACCAGTCCGACTGGTACGAACATCGGTTTCCGGCGAAGAATCGGCGGGGGGACTGTTTTTCCGTGACCATCCGTATTCGTCAAGGTGGAGTATTAGACATGCCGTCGAACGAGACGGATTCCTGTAATGAGTGAACGAATACTGAGTCCAAATTTTGGGACTCGGTAGGACACAGCCGCCGCTCGCTAGCATTCTCACCGCGAACGAGGCGAACGGCGTAGCCGTGAGCCGAGTGAGCGGGCCGACGACTGAGCGGAGCGTAGCGAAGCGAAGGAGGAGTGCTTTTGATGAACCTTTTACAGGGAGCCGTCAGAGACGACGACGGAAGTCGTCGTCTCTGACCGCGACCGTCGTAAAAGGTTCTATTGGAAACCGATGCGGCCGCCGGTCTGGCGCTGCGGACCGGACGAGCCGCCCTTGAACTCCTGTTCCATGTCGGCGTAGTACTCGAGGAGGTCCTCCGTGACGGTGGCGCGGACGCTCTCCATCGCGGCGCGGAAGTGACGCATCTCGACCTCTTCGGCGTCGTCGTCCTCGCGCAGGGCCTCGATTGCGGCCTCGCGGGCGATGGATTCCAAGTCGCTGCCGACGTAGCCGTCGGTCATCTCCGCGAGTTCGCGGAGGCTCACGTCGGGCGCGAGCGGGCTGTCCTCGGTGTGGATTTTGAGGATCTGCTCGCGGCCCTCCTCGTCGGGTTGGCCGATCATGACGAGGCGGTCGAAGCGACCGGAGCGGATGAGCGCCGGGTCGATCATGTCCGGGCGGTTGGTCGCGCCGATGACCATCACGTCGCCCTTGTCCTCCAACCCGTCGAGTTCGGTGAGGAGTTGGTTGACGACGCGCTCGGAGACGTTGCTCCCGACTTCCTGTCCCCGTCCGGGGGCGAGGCTGTCGAGTTCGTCGAAGAAGATGACCGTCGGGCTGACCTGCCGCGCCTTGCGGAACGTCTGCCGGATGGCCTTCTCCGACTCGCCGACCCACTTCGACAGCAGTTGCGGACCGCGCACGCTGATGAAGTTGGCGTTCGTCTCGTTGGCGACCGCCTTCGCCATGAGCGTCTTCCCGGTTCCGGGCGGCCCGTAGAGCAGGACGCCGGACGGGGGTTCGATGCCCATGCGTTCGAACTTCTCGGGCGATGAGAGCGGCCATTCGACGCTCTCTTTGACCTGACTCTTGGGGTCTTCGAGGCCGCCCACATCGTCCCACGACACCTTCGGGAGTTCGACCAGCACCTCGCGCATCGCCGAGGGTTCGACCTCGTTCAGCGCGCCGCGGAAGTCCTCGCGCTTGACGATCATCCGGTCGATGAGCGACGGCGGGATGGACTCCTCGTCGAGGTCGATTTCCGGCAGGTAGCGCCGGAGCGCCTTCATCGCCGCCTCCTTCGTCAGGCTCTCGATGTCGGCACCGACGAACCCGTGCGTGTCGTTCGACAGGCCGGGGAGGTTCACGTCGTCCGAGAGCGGCATTCCGCGGGTGTGAATCTGGAGGATTTCCGTGCGGCCTTCCTCGTCCGGCACGCCGATTTCGATTTCGCGGTCGAAACGGCCGGGACGGCGGAGCGCCGGGTCAACCGAATCGACGCGGTTCGTCGCGGCGATGACGATGACCTGTCCGCGGGCTTCGAGGCCGTCCATCATCGTGAGCAGTTGTGCGACGACGCGGCGTTCGACTTCGCCGGTCACGTCCTCGCGTTTCGGCGCGATGGAGTCGAGTTCGTCGATGAAGATGATGGAGGGAGATTCCTCGGCGGCGTCCTCGAAGATTTCACGGAGCTGTTGTTCGGACTCGCCGTAGTATTTCGATATAATCTCCGGACCGGCGATGGAGAAGAAACTCGCGCTGGTTTCGTTGGCAACCGCTTTCGCCAACAGCGTCTTCCCGGTCCCCGGCGGGCCGTGCAAGAGAACACCCTGTGGCGGCTCGATGCCGAGCTTCTGGAATATCTGCGGGTGCTTCATCGGGAGCTCGACCATCTCCCGCACGCGCTGGATTTCGTTCTGGAGGCCGCCGATGTCCTCGTAGGTGATGCCGCCGCCGGTCTTCTCGAAGCCGGAAATCGGCTCCTCGCGCAACTCGACTTCCGTGTCCTCGGTGATGAGACAGACGCCCTGCGGGTCGGTTTCGACCGCGATGAGCGGGATTGCCTGTCCCGGCGACCGCATGAACGGGTGGTTCGTGCTCGACATGACGGGCACGATGTCGCGCTCGACGACCGGTCGCTTCAGAATCTGTCGCTTTACCATTCCAGCGGCGTCGCTGCCGAACTGGACGCTCGCCTCCTCCGGCGGTGCGAGGACCAGTTTGTCGGCCTTGTCGGCCTCCGCTTTTCGGATTTCGACACGTTCGCCGATACCGACATCGGCGTTCTGGCGAGTGAACCCGTCGATACGTACCGTATCGGTGTTCCAGTCCTGCCGGTCGGCACGCCAGACCTTTGCCGCGGTCGTATCTCCTCCTTCTATCTCGATGATATCTCCGGGGCTCAGCTTCAGATGCAAGAGCGTGTCCGGGTCGAGACGGGCGATGCCGCGTCCCGAATCGTTCGGATACGCCTTCGCCACCTCCAGTTGCACTTCGTTCATGATTGTTCAGTCACGGGGGATAGTTGTGGATGATAGTTCGCGGGGCATAAGTCCTGTGCTACCGGGAGGTTTGGCCATGTCGCCGATAGCGATGGACGGTGCCCGCGTGCGATGACCGACAATACGTGGGGGCAGTACAAAGGGATAGTGGTGGCGACACGACCGCAGGGGTTTTCGCGCCTCGGAACAGGAACGACGTATGAGAACGCTTGCGTTCGACGGCCGAATGGGGGCCAGCGGCGATATGATTCTCGGGGCGCTGCTCGACGCGGGAGCGAATCGAGACGCGCTGGAACCGGTCGAAGACGCCCTCGACGTGGAGTACGAGGTCCACACGGTCGTCAAAAACGGGATTTCCGCGACGAGCGTCGACGTCCTTCTGACCGACGATGGGGAAGCAGGCGGCGACGAATCGGAGGACGGGAACGACAACGCACACGACGACGGTCACGACCATCACCACGGTGACGAGGAGGGGCATCACCACAGGGACGACCATCACCACGAACACGACCACGATGACGACGACGGTCATCATGGCCACGGTGACCACACGCACGGCCACACCCATCACCACGAACACCAGCACGACCATCACACTCACCAGCACGCGGAGGGCGCTGGCCAGGTCCGACCCTACCGCGAGGTCATCGACGTACTCGAATCCATGGGCCTCGACGCCCGTATCGAACGCGACGCGAAAGCCGTCTTTCGAACTCTCGGCGAGGCGGAGGCGAGCGTCCACGACACCGACCTCGACTCGACCCACTTTCACGAGGTCGGGACCGACGACGCAATCGCGGATATCGTCGGCGCGTCCCTGCTGTTCGCCGACCTCGATGCTGACCGAATCGTGACGACGCCCCTGGCGACCGGCGGCGGCGAAGTCGGTATGAGCCACGGAACGTTCCCGATTCCCGCACCGGCGGTCGTGGAAATCGCGGCGGGTGCGGACTGGTCGCTGTCCGGCGGCCCCGTCGAAGCGGAACTGCTCACGCCGACCGGTGCCGCGATTCTCTCCCACTTCGCCGATGGCGTCGAAACCCTCCCGACGCTGAACGTCGACGGCTCGGGATACGGCGCGGGGGGTTACGACTTCCCCGACCATCCGAACGTGTTGCGCGTCCTCGCCGGGAAATCGAGTGGCGGACTCGTGCGCGACGACATCACCGTCCTCGAAACCAATTTAGACGACGCGTCGTCGGAGGTATTGGGCGGGCTTCAAGACTCCCTCTCGGAGGCGGGCGCACGCGACGTCTCGATTCTCCCCGCGACGATGAAGAAGGCTCGACCGGGGCACGTCGTGAAGGTCGTCGTCAAACCCGAAAATGCGGAACGCGTCGCCCGGAAACTCGCCGAGGAGACCGGGACGCTCGGCGTCCGCGAGGCGGGTGTCCGCCACCGCTGGATTGCCCACCGGGAGTTCGAGACGGCGACGCTGGAAATAGAAGGAGAGGAGTTAGAAGGAGAGGAGTTAGAAGGAGGGGAGTTAGAAGGAGGGGAGTTCGACGTGTCGGTCAAAATCGCCCGCGACGAGTCCGGGACGGTCTACGACGTGAGCGCGGAGTTCGACGACGCGCTGGCCGTGGCGACGGAGACCGGACTCACGGTTCGTGAGGTCATGCGGCGGGCGGAAGGGACGATTCACGAAAACCTATAACCGGCGATAGGTCCTCGTTCGAAGTATGGCTCGTGTGCGCGTCCAGTGTCCGTACGAGGGATGTGACGGCATGGACGAGTTCGAAACCGACCCCGAAAGCGAGGTCATCGCCCGCGAGAAGGGGCACGTCGAGGTCGATAGATTCCAGAAAATCGGCAAGCAGCTGCTCTCGGGCACCATCGTGAAGGAAGAACACCTCCAGTGTCCGAAGGACGAGTCGCATCGGTACACGGTTCTGGTCGAGTTGTGACCGTTAGCGCTATTCCTTGCGGTGTTCCGTCAGCGCCTCCTCGATGGTCAACTCCCCGGCGGCGACCCGCCGGGCGAGTTCCTCGTCGATTTCGCGGTTGTCGGCTGACCGTTCGCGCGAGCGGCGTTTGATGACGCCGAGTTCGCCCGCCGTCGGTTCGATTTCGCGCTCCTCCACGATTTTGCCCTCCAACCGGGCTATGTTGACCGCCGCGAGCACGTCGCCCATGCCGCGCGCGCCGGTGCCGAGGTACGGCGTCGTCCCGGTTTCGTCCACGAGTTCGATCCGCACGTCTTCGAGTTCGCGGATGAGCTGCGACCCCTGAAGTCGCGCGCCGTCGCCGATTCGAACCACGGGGTCGATGGCGTCCTTCGCCTCCTCTCGAACCACGTCCGCGGCGTCCGAGATGGGGACGTGGAACGACGCGACCACTATGTCGCCCGAGAGCACGGCGATACCGGGGCGCGTTCCGGGGTCGATGCCGATGACGGTGCGGCCGTTCTCGCCGCGGAGTAGCCCCAACGCTTCCTCGACCGCTTTTCGGGGCCGGTTCGGGTCCGCCACGACCGTCGGCAGTTCGGTGGTCACCTCGTCGTCCGCACCGCGAATGACGATTCGAGCGCCGTCGGGGAGTTCGCCGTCCGGTTCGACCGTCGTGAACCGAACGCCCCTGTCGCGGAGTTCGCCCACCACGTCGTGGTACACTTCGAAGTCCTCGGTCGCAACGACGATTGTCACTACGCTCCCTTCGCCCGGGTGGAATAAAGTCGCCTCGGTCTCCGCGAAAACCGGAACCTTTTGCGTGAGAAGCGCCAAGCCCGGCATGTGACCGACGCCGAGAAACTGACGACAGGGTGCCCGCCGGTGGACGACTTGCTCGGGGGCGGCTTGGAGCGCGGAACCGTGACACAGGTGTACGGCCCGCCCGCCGCCGGGAAGACGAACGTCGCACTGGGGACCGCGGTCGAGACCGCGCGGGACGGCGGTACCGTGGTGTACATCGACACCGAGGGACTGTCCGTGGACCGCTTCGAACAGATCGCCGCCGCGCGCGCGGACGACGTGGACGAAGTTGCCTCCCGAATCGTCATCAAGGAGGCCCTCGATTTCGCGGAACAACAGGAGGCGGTCAAGGACGTCTCCGAGTTCGCGGAACGGGCGGACCTCGTGGTCCTCGACAGCGCGACCGGATTCTACCGCCTCGAGCGCGGCGACGACCGAGAGGGCGGCGAGGCGCTTCGCGGGGTCGCCCGCCAAGTGACGCACCTGCTCTCGCTCGCGCGCAAACACGACATCGCGGTCCTGTTGACGAATCAGGTGTACACCGACCCGGATTCGGACGGAACGCGGCCGCTCGGAGGACACACGCTCGAACACTGGACGGGCGTCGTCCTCCGCGTGGACCGCTTCCGCGGCGGCAATCGCCGGGCGACCCTCGAAAAACACCGGTCGAAACCCGCTGGCGGCCGCACCCAGTTCCGAATCACGGATACGGGACTCGAAGGCGCACAGGAAAGCGTCTGACCGACGATTTCGACTTCGAGAAAGGCCACTGGAGCGGGAAGACAAAGAATCGAAAAGCGTGGTGAACGACCAGCGGGTCAGCGGACCGAACGACGCGAGTCGTGCGGTTACAGTTCGTTGAGTTTTCGGAGCAGTTGGCCTTCGTACTCGCGGTCGCTCTGGACGCCCTTCAGTTCGAGGACGTTGCGCTCCAACACGTCGCGGGCGACGTTGAACGCCTGTTCGGAACCGTAGCCTTCGCCGGTTCCGGCGACCTGTCCGCGGTTGGTGCGGAGGCGGATTTTACACTGGATGAGCGGCGTTCCGCGGAGTTTCTCCTTGTGCTCGTGGAATCGCACGTGCGCGTGGCGGACCTGCATGTCCTGATACTTGTCCGTGATATCCTCGACGCCCTCACGGATGTCCTGTCGAGAGATGGTGTCGAGGAGGTCGATGTTCGTTATCTGAACGTCCATGTGGTCCTCCTCGGTGTAAGTGAGGGCGCGAAGAACGTCGGTCTTCGTGAGGACGCCGCCGACCACGCGGTCGTCGTCCTCGGCCGTGACGGCCAGTCCGGCGTAGTCCTTCTCGAACATGCGTTCCACCGCGTCCTCCACGGTGTCGGTGAGCGAGATGGTTTCGACGGGGCTGTTCATCACGTCGTACACCGGCAGGTCGAGCATCCGGTCGCTGTCGCCCATCCGCTCGCCCGTCGTCGGCTTGTCCATGTTTCGAGTGACGAAATCCACGATGTCGTGAGTCGTGACCATCCCGGTGAGGTAGCCGTTTTCGTTCACGACCGGAAGCCGGGAGATGCTGTGCTCGCGCATGAGATTGATGACGCGTCCGAGCGTCGCATCCTCCGGAATCGTGACCGGATTCTCGGTGTAAATCTGCTGGACGGTGAGGGCATCCAGATTTTCGAGGACGCCTTCGAGGATGATGTCCTCGTCGATGATACCCCACAGCTGCCCGTCCTCGAAGACGGGTGCGACCTTGGTCCCGCCTTCGACGAGCGCGCGGGCGACATCGCGCACGTCGTCGGTACGGTTCACCTTCGGCGCGGGTTTCGTCAGCGTCGCCACCTTCGTCTGGTCCTCGATATGGGATTGGAGGAGTTGTTTCTGGGTTATGACGCCGCTGTACGTGCCCGCTTCGGTGACCACGATTCCTTTCGGGTTCTCCTCTTCGAACATCGAGCGGGCTTTGCCCAGTCGCTCTTCCGCTTCGATTTCGAAGTAATCGGTGGTCGCAATGTTAGAGATATCCATCGGCATTTAGAATGACGAGGGCAGTCGCCTTGAACTTTGTCGCGGAATAGGCATTTTGGCGGAATTTTTTTGCACCGCACGTCGTAGACCGACCGTGCTCCCTGACATCGGCGCGGTGTTCGGCCCCTACACGTATATTGTCAGCGAACTGGTGTTCGGTTCGTTCGCGCTGTGGTTGCTCGTTCGAGCGGACGCCCTGACGCGCGCCGGGAAAACCATCCTCGTTTTGTATCCGTTGGCCTACGTCTGGGATTGGTACACCCTTACTATCGGCGTGTTCGCCATTCCGCTTCGAACGGGCATCGAACTGGTCGGTATCCCCCTCGAAGAGCACATCTTCATGGTCGTCGTTCCCGCACTCGTGCTGGGAATTCACGAGAACCTGCACCGCCGCTGAAAGGTCGCCGAAAAACCGCTCGTAACTGGTCGTTACCGCATGAAGGCGGCGGGGTGAAATTCATTTTTCGCCGTTCGTAACCGGTCGTTTACGGCTGGTAAATGGTGAATAACAAAGAACAAACCCGGCAATGTTCGAATCCATGCTGGGTTACGAGCAAGGGGTGGCATAGTAATGAGCACAATCGGTGATTCCTCCGGCACCGGGGACAGCGACGCCGGTAACGAAACAAGCGAAGCGGACTCGACGGTTGCGAAACAGGTCTCGGATATCCTCGATTCGAATCGCTCGAACGACGAACGCGCGACGCCGCTCTCCCGCGATATGGTCTTCGACGTACTGAAAAATCAGCGACGACGGTACGCCCTGCACTACCTGAAGCAGGCGGACGAAACCGTCCAGTTGAGCGACCTTGCGGAGCAGGTCGCCGCGTGGGAGAACGAAACCACCGTCGGCGCGATTTCGGCGGCCGAGCGAAAACGAGTTTACACCGCGCTCTACCAATCCCACCTCCCGAAACTCGACGACGCAGGAATCGTAGATTATAACCAAAACAGGGGTATCGTAGAACTCTCCACGGCGGCCGAGCAACTCGACCCGTACCTCGAAACGAACACGCGGGACGACATCTCGTGGTGCAAGCGATACCTCGGTATCGCGGCCATCGGATTCGCACTCCTTACCGCGGCGTGGCTCGAAATCCCGCCCCTCGCGGGAATCGGCGACATCGGACTCGCGCTTCTCGTCGTCGTCGCGTTCACCATCGTCGCCGTAGCGCACACCTACGACGCACGACGCGCGCCGACGACCGGCGAGCAAGCACCCGAAATCGTGGACGACTAAGGGGTCTGTTTCTCCTTTCTTCTTCGCTCTTCGACGGGCGACGGAAGACCGACTATCGAAATCGGAAATCGCGTTACCGATTCCCGACGATTTCTCGAAACTCTCGTTACCGCGCGGTAGACTCCCCGTGAGCGTCGCCGCGACTGTCGAATATATTATGTCTCGACATTCACATCATTTGCACAAAGTAGATACCGACAGGTGTGGAAAAATCCGGGCATGTCGAACCTGATAAAAGACGACGGGTTCCAGATCCGTCCGAACCTCCTCTCCCCCATTGCCTTCGGAGCCATCGGCGGCGGTCTGATGCACGAGGTCCACAAGCGCGGCGTTCGAGAGGACGCGCCCGTCGCAAGCTGACATGGTGTCCCACGAAAACAAGGTCATCCTGTTCGCCATCCTCGTCGCCCTGCCGGTGACGCTGGGGGCGCTCCGGGCGGTTAACGACTACTGGTTCGACGTCCCCACGTGGGCCGGTGGAGCCGCCGTGATTCTCGTGGCCGTCATCGTCCCGCAACTGTACCTTGGCTATTCCGAAGGCTAGCCGGTATCAAGATTCCCGCCGCTCGTTCGCGCACCTGTCGATTTTCGATTCATTCAGGACCAATAGAATTAACTCGGCGGAACGTGATACGTCGGACGAAGCAACAGGGTTTTGCCAAACGGCCGGAGGTGGAAGCTCCGACCCTGCTTGCTTCGACGGACTCGAAGCATGTTCACAAATGATTCTGCGCAAGAAAAGAGTACCGCTCAGCGACCGCTCCCGAAAACCTGCCCGCGCTGTGACGAACGGGTCTCGATGATAACGGTCACGGACCCCGAATACATGCGGGTGTGGCCGTGCGGCCACCGGATTCCGGTGTAGGACGTTCCGCGAGTCGAGTTAATTTTTTGCCGAAATACCCTCGTCACCCGAATTCCGCGTCGTCGGGTGGAGAGCGGAGCAGTCAACGCTCTATTTCTGTTCTCCGCTCACGGACGACCGTCGAGTTTCGACAGGCTTAACGGTGTTATTGTGTAATATCCACAATACAGCCCAATATCGAAATGGTCCATTGGGCATCCAACAACCATGCAACGCAGAACGTTCCTTTCGAAACTCGGTGCTGTTGCACTCGCTGGCGGAGCCGCCGCCGTCGCCACCACTCCCGCGTCCGCGCAGGGCGGTTACGACATCGAACTCGCGCCGGACACGACGATTTCGTACGCGAAGACGTATCTCGGCGAATCGCTCATCTACGCGGACCTGCCGGACGGCAGCACGTACTACCTGTTCCAGAACTACAGCCAGTGCTGCCAGATTGATGACGTCGTGATGGTTCTCTCCGAGACCGGCGAAGTGCTGTACCTCGAAAGCCTCGACGGCGTGCTCTACACCGAAGACCAAATCGGGCAGATGGCGGACCGTATCGGCGAGATGGCGGACCGCATCGTCTACACCGAGGAACTCATCGTCGAAACGGAGTATCTCATCGTCGATGTCACGAAGTACACGCAGGACAGCGTTCTCGAGTTCGTGGACATGTTAAATCCGCTCAACCTGTTCTAACCAGCAGAAAAACCGCTGTTCGACCGCGTTTTTACCCCGGAGCTATCGATTGTTCGGAGTCCCAACGCTCGGTCACCACGGTCGGTGTACGCGTCCTGTCTCGCCACGCTCTCGCTGAGATAATGTGTTATATGTACAATACTGTGGCGAAAACACACGGATTTAACCCCGAAGCATCACGGTCCGACTCGGATTCGTTGCTTCGACAGCAACCGCTGAAAGAGTAGGTCCGTAGGTGTTTGAATAGGGTTTGGGCAGATTTGAACCTCGCCGAGACGTTCCTGCTCGCTCCACTTTGTTGCGCTCCGCGGGCTTTCGTCTCGTCTGGTTCAAATCTGCCAAAGAAGATTTTCCGCGCTACCGCGACTCGCTTCGCTCGTCGGTTGGTAGCGCGGAAAAGTATGGGTTTGGGCAGATTTGAACTGCCGGCCTCCTCCATGTCAAGGAGGTGTCATAACCAACTAGACCACAAACCCAGTCGGCTTCGTTTGAACGCATCCATCAGTTACCCGCAAGGGTAATTGAATGTTTCGAAACGCGCCTCCGTCCCTCGGTTTTATTCACGACCCTCCCGACGACAGCTTTAAGTTGATGTACGTATGTGTTCATCACAACCCAAACACGTTCATTGGTGTTCCACTATGCAGGATTACATCGAACACGTCACCGACGGGCAGGACCTCACGATATCGCAAGCACGGGAGGCGGCGACGGCCGTCTTCGACGGGGCAACGGAGGCTCAAATCGGCGCTCTCCTCACTGGATTGCGGGCCAAGGGGGAGACGGAGGCCGAAATCGCTGGCTTCGCACAAGGAATGCGCGGGGCGGCGCGGACGATTTCGCCCGACCGAACGCCGCTGGTGGACACCTGCGGCACCGGCGGCGACGACTACGACAGCATCAACGTCTCGACCACCTCGGCCATCGTCGCCAGCGGTGCGGGCGTCCCGGTGGCGAAACACGGCAACTATTCTGTCTCCTCCTCGTCCGGGAGCGCTGACGTGCTCGACGAGGCGGGCGTCGTCGTTGACTCCGAACCGCCCGCGGTCGAGCGCGCCATCGAGGAGCAGGGCATCGGCTTCATGCTCGCACCCGTGTTCCACCCCGCGATGAAGGCCGTCATCGGGCCGCGCAAGGAACTCGGCATGCGCACGGTGTTCAACGTCCTCGGGCCGCTGACGAACCCCGCCGGGGCGGACGCGCAGGTCGTCGGTGTCTACGACCCCGACCTCGTGCCCGTTCTGGCCCGCGCGCTCTCTCACATGGACGTTTCCCACGCGCTCGTCGTCCACGGCTCGGGCATGGACGAAATCGCGGTCCACGGCGAGACGACGGTCGCCGAAGTCGAGGGCGGAACCATCGAGGAGTACGCACTCTCCCCGACTGACCTCGGCGTCGAGCGACACGACGTATCGGCCGTCTCGGGCGGCACACCCGCGGAGAACGCGCTGGACCTCGAAGGAATCGTGGGGGGAACCGTCGGCGGGGCGAAACGGGATATCGTGCTGGCGAACGCCGGGGCCGCGATTTACGTCTCCGGGCAGGCGGATTCGCTCGCGGATGGCGTCGAACAGGCCCGAAACGCCATCGACTCGGGACGCGCTGGCGAGCAACTGTCGGCCATGACGGGGGCGCTGTCGGCATGACGCGCGTGAAAATCTGCGGCCTGACGGACGAGGACGACCTCGCCGCCGCCGTCGATGCCGGTGCCGACGCCATCGGCCTGCTGGTGGACGTGCCAGTCGATTCGCCGCGCGAAATCGCTCCGGCCCGCGCCGCCGAACTCGCCCGCGAAATCCCGCCGTTCGTCTCGACGGTGCTCGTGACGATGCCCGAGACGACGGAACGAACCGTCGAAATCGCCGAACTCGTCGAACCCGACATCGTACAGGTCCACGGGACGAGCGTGGGCGACCTCGCGTACCTCACGGCGAACGTGGACGCGAACGTGGTCTGTCCCATCGACCCGTCCACCGACCGACCGGAGCGGTACGACAGCGTGGCCGACGCGTTGTTGCTCGACGCCGCGGAAACCGGGGGCACCGGCGAGACGCATGACTGGGACCGCGCACGGGAGTTGACCGAATCGCTCTCCTCGCCGGTCCTGCTGGCCGGGGGACTGACGCCGGAGAACGTCGCGGACGCGGTTCGAGCGGTCGAACCCTTCGCCGTGGACGTGGCGAGCGGCGTCGAATCGACCGGCGGGCGAAAGGATCCCGCCGCCGTCGAGTCCTTCATCACGAACGCGAAACAGCGCCAGCGGGCGGTTCTCCAACGATGAACCGGGACGAGTTCGAAACGCTGGCGACCAGTGGCCACGATGAGAACGATGGCAACGCTAGCAACTACGGCGACGATAGGAACGGCGGAGACGGGAATCACGACGGCGCGGTCGTCTACGTTTCTACCGACCTCGACGCGTCCATCGACCCGCTGGCGGCGTATTCTGTTCTCGGCGGCGAACAGTACGATTTCCTCCTCGAAAGCGCGGACAAAATTGCCTCCAGCGACCCCTCCGGCGCGTTCGACGCCGAGCGGAACGACGGGTCGAAGTCCGCCCAGACGAGCCGGGCGCGCTACTCCTTCGTCGGCTACGACCCCGCCGCGGTGATTTCCGTCGCCCCGGGCGAAACCCGCGTGGAAGTGTTGAACGACGAGTGGAAGTCGAACCGGTTGGGGGAGGGACCGAACCGGACGGGCGGCGACCTCCATACCGACCGTGACGTCCTCGACGCGCTCCGCGAGACACTCCCTGACGCACCGCGTCGCGGGTTCCCCGACGGCGAAGGGTTCTGTGGCGGGCTGGTCGGATTTCTCGCTTACAACGCCGTCTACGACCTGTGGCTGGACGAGCAGGGCATCGACCGTCCCGAAACCGACCTGCCCGACGCGCAGTTCGTCCTGAGCACGAAGACGCTCGTCTTCGACCACGTGGAGGAGACACTCTCGCTCGTGTTCACGCCGCTCGTGTCGCCAGACGACGACATCGACGACCACTACGACGAGTTGGTCGCGGAGCGCGAGCGCGTCGCCGACCTCCTCGAAGCGGCGGACCCGCCGTCGTTCGGCGAGTACGACCCCACGGACGGGACGGCCGGGCCGCAAGCGGAGTACGAGGAGGCCGTGAAGCGGGCGAACGAACACGTCGCGGCGGGCGACATCTACCAAGGCGTCATCTCGCGCAAGCGAACCGTCGAGGCGGACATCGACCCGCGGGCGCTGTACGCGGCGCTCCGGGACGTGAACCCCTCGCCGTACATGTACCTCCTCGGCCACGACGACCTGCGCATCGTCGGCGCGAGTCCCGAGACGCTGGTGTCGGTGCAGGACGGCGAAATCGTCTCGAACCCCATCGCCGGAACCTGTCCCCGCGGCGGGAGTCCGATGGAGGACCGCCGCCTCGCGGGCGAACTCCTCGCCGACGAAAAGGAGCGCTCGGAACACGCCATGCTCGTCGATTTGGCGCGAAACGACGTGCGCCGCGTCGCCGAGTCGGGGAGCGTCCGCGTCGAGGAGTTCATGAACGTCATCAAATACAGTCACGTCCAGCACATCGAGAGCACCGTGACGGGGGCGCTGGCCGAGAACCGCGACGCCTTCGACGCGGTGCGCGCCTCGTTCCCCGCGGGGACGCTGACGGGCGCACCCAAAATCAGGGCGATGGAGATAATCGACGACCTCGAACGAACCCCCCGCGGCGTCTACGGCGGCGGCGTCGGCTACGTCTCGTGGACGGGCGACGCCGACTTCGCCATCGCCATCAGGACGGCGACCGTCTCGCACGGACCGACGGACGAAATCACGGTGCAGGCGGGGGCGGGTATCGTCGCCGACAGCGACCCGACCGCCGAGTTCGAGGAGACCGAACAGAAGATGGGCGGCGTGCTCGCCGCGTTGGAGGCCCTCGAACGACCGCCGGAGACGGACCTCGCGGAGGTGCCGAAATGACTCGCGTGCTGTTCGTGGACAACTACGATTCGTTCACGTACAACCTCGTGGAGTACACCGAGGACGCGCTCCGGGCCAGCGGCGCGGCGTTCGAGACGAACGTCGTCAAGAACACGGCCTCGCTGGACGACATCCGCGACTTCGACCCCGACGCCATCGTCATCAGTCCGGGACCGGGCCATCCGGCGAACGAGCGCGACGTGGGCGTCACCGCGTCCGTGCTCCGCGAACTCTCGCCCGACATCCCGACGCTCGGCGTCTGTCTCGGGTTGGAAGCCGCGATTCACGAGTACGGCGGCGAAATCGGGAGGGCACCCGAACCGGTTCACGGGAAGGCGTTCCCGGTCGAGCACGACGAAACTGGGGTTTTCGAGGGAATCGAACAGGGCTTTCGGGCCGGACGGTACCACTCGCTCGTGACGACGAGCGTCCCCGACCCGTTCGAGGTGAGCGCGACGACGACCCACAACGGGACGGAACTCGTGATGGGGATTCGCCACCGCGAGCATCCCATCGAGTGCGTGCAGTTCCACCCCGAGAGCGTTCTCACGGCGTGCGGCCGGGAGCTAATTGGGAACTTCTTCGCGTCTTATATCGTCAGCACGCCCGCCGCGTAGAGCGCGGCGGCGACGAGGACGCCGACGATGGCGACGCGAAAGAGGATGCTGATGGCGAATCGGATGGCAGCGATGAGGAGGATGACCGCGATAACGGCTACGACGATTCCGACGGGTTCGATGGCGAGGGGAAGCATGCGAGAAATGACTCCCTACTGAATCGTAAACGTATCGGTGGTGTCGATTCCCGAGCCACCGAAAATCGGCCGACGTGACCCGAGTAACGAGACGTTACCGCGGGAAAGCTCGGCATTCCGGTCACTTTCGCTCCGGTCTGAACACTCTTATATTCCTCCGCGCCTTACTGAGGGATAGGCCGAAGAAAATTCGCAGAGGCATCACTATCCAACTACACTTGAAATAAAGAAAGTAAACTTAATTGGGGTTGGGGTAAATGGATTCTTCGTCACGAATGAAACGGGTCTACGTGCGAAACCAAGTGAGAATCGACGTGCAGAGTAGCGAACGAACGGTGGTGGCGCGCACATGAGCGGCGCGCACGAGGCGGACGCCGACGACGTAACCCTCCCGGTCAAGCGAACCGCGGGCGACACCCTCGAAGACCGGATGACGGGCAACGCCTATCAGAACATCCTTCCGGCCCGCTATCTCCGGAAGAACGCGGAGGGCGAACTGGTCGAATCACAGGAGGACTTGTTCCCGCGCGTGGCGAAGAACATCGCGCTCGCCGAGGCCGTCTACGAGGCCGAAACGCAGGGCGTCGAACTCACCGTCACGCCCGAACAGTTGAAACCCGACCACCCCCGACGCGACGAACTCGCGGCCGACGTGTTCGATAACGGGACGACGACTGCAGACGACGCCGAAACGACGCTTTCGGTCTACAACGTCAACAAGTTCGCTTACGAGACGGTCGTCCCCGAACTCCCCGACGACATCCGTGAACACGTGGAGTCGGTCCGAGACGAGTTCGACGACCTGATGGAAGGGCTCTCGTTCATCCCCAACTCGCCGACGCTGATGAACGCGGGCGACGAACTCCAGCAGCTTTCGGCGTGTTTCGTCGACTCGCCCGGCGACGACATCACGGACATCCACCAGACCGCGAAGGAGGCCGCCGAAGTGTTCCAGTCCGGCGGCGGCATGGGCTACGCCTTCTGGAAACTCCGACCGTACGGCGACGCGGTGGGTTCGACGGGCGGCATCGCGTCCGGTCCGATCACCTTCATGCGCACGTACGACCAGATGTGCGAGACCATCGCGCAGGGCGGTGCCCGGCGCGGCGCACAGATGGGCGTCATGCGCGTCTCGCACCCGGACGTCATCCAGTTCATCCACGCGAAGAACAAGGACGTGAGCCTCGCCAACACGCTCCGCCTGAACGACCCCGACGACTACACGCACACGTCGTTCAAGGAGGCGCTCGAAGAGGCCCGCGAACTCATCGACGACGACGGACGCGTCCCGAAACACCTCCGCAACGCCGCCGAGGGACACCTCTCGAACTTCAACATCTCGGTTGGCGTGACCGACGACTTCATGGAGGCGCTGTACAACGACGAGGAGTTCGTCTTCACCAACCCCCGCACCGAGGAACCGCACGTCGCCACCGAACACACGAAGGAGATGTACGACATGTTCGGCCTCGGCGACTACGTTACGCCCGGCGAAGTGCTTTCCATCCCCGCGACGGTCCTCTGGGACCGCATCGTGGAGGGCGCGTGGGAGAACGGCGAACCCGGAATCATCTACCTCGAACGGGTGAACAAGCAACACTCCTTCGACGTCGAGAAACACCCGGACCACCGTATTCTGGCGACGAACCCGTGCGGCGAGCAGCCGCTCGAGGAGTACGAGGCCTGTAACCTCGGCCACATCAACCTCTCGACGCTCGCCGACCTCGACGCGCCCGACTGGCGCGTCTGGTACGACGAGAACGGCGACAACTACGGGTCGCTTTCCGAAGCCGTCGACGCCTTCCTCCGCGAGGGCATCAACTGGGAGGAATTCGACCACCGCATCGAGTACGGCACCCGCTTCCTCGAAAACGTCGTCACGATGTCCGACTTCCCGGTCGAGAAGATAGAACAGAAGGTCCGAGACATGCGCAAAATCGGACTGGGCATCATGGGGCTGGCCCAGCTGTACATCCAACTCGGCGTCCGCTACGGCAGCGAGGAGGGCAACGAGATTGCCAAGCAGTTGATGACCCACATCAACCACGAGTCCAAGTGGGCCTCCCACGAACTCGCGGAGGAGCGCGGCTCGTTCAATGACTGGGAGGACTCGAAGTACGCGAACCCGACCGAGTACGCCGGGTGGTTCGAAAAGCAGACCGGCCTCGACGCCGAGAAGTGGAAGGACGGCTTCGCGGTTCGCAACCACAACACGACCACCATCGCGCCGACGGGCACCACCTCGATGGTCGGCAACACCACGGGTGGCTGTGAGCCGATTTACAACGTCGCCTACTACAAGAACGTCTCCGACGACGTGCAGGGCGACGAGATGCTCGTCGAGTTCGACGACTACTTCCTCCGAACGCTGGAGGCGAACGATATCGACGTGGATGCGGTAAAAGAGGAGGCCCAGACGCAGATGGCGAACAACGAGTTCTCCGGCGTCGAAGGGCTGGAAACCGTCCCGGACGCCATCGGCGAACTGTTCGTCGTGACGGGCGACCTCACCGGCAAGCAACACGCCGCGGTCCAGTGCGCCTGTCAGCAGGGCGTGGACTCGGCCATCTCGAAGACCTGCAACTTCCCGAACTCCGCCAGCAAGGAGGACATGGACGAAGTCTACCGCTACATCTACGACCACGGCGGCAAGGGCGTCACGGTCTACCGCGACGGCACGCGCTCGAAGCAGGTGCTCACCACGCGCGCCGACAACGCCGAGTTCGCCGACGAGGAGGAAGCGGCCGAAACCATCGTGGGGCAGATAGAGGAGGTCTTCGGCGGCGTCGAAGGCTTCATCGAGAACGAGGAAGTTCGGGCCGCGCTCGGCACCGAACTCGACGACCTCGTGGGCGAGGGCGTCACGGGCGGCGCGTACGCCCAAGAGCGTCCCCGGCCCGACGTGCTCCACGGCGTGACTCAGCGCGTGGACACCGGTTACGGCAAGATGTACATCAACATCAACGAGGACGAGAACGGCGAACCGTTCGAACTGTTCGCCACCATCGGCAACTCCGGCGGGTTCACCAACTCCTTCACCGAGGCGCTGGCGAAGGTCATCAGCTACGCGCTCCGTAGCGGCGTGGACCCGAACGAAATCGCCTCCGACCTGCAGGGCATCCGCAGTCCGAAGGTCGCGTGGGACAAGGGCGAACAGATTAATTCCATCCCGGACGCCATCGGCGTCGCCATGCGGCGCTACCTCGACGGCGAAATCGAGAAGGCATCCTACCCGCAACAGAAGACGCTCGAAGAGACGGCCGACGAAACCGAGACCGACGGCGGTGCGGCGAAAGCCGAAACACAAAAGGACGCCTCGCAGTCGCTCATCGACGCGGGCGAAAGCCCCGAGTGTCCCGAGTGTGGCTCGCTCTCGCTGTACTTCTCGGAAGGCTGCAAGACCTGCGAGTCGTGCGGCTGGAGCGAGTGCTCGTAAATAGCGTCCGAAGGAACTAGCCGGTTTTCCGCTTCTCCGCTCTTCTCCGTTCTTCTTCGCTCTTCTCGATTCCGCGTTCCCCGCTATTTCACCGTCACCCACGTCAGGAATACGAGCGCGACGAGTTGGAGCGCGCGGAGCACCAGCACGGCCTGCTGGACCGCCGGGTCGCCGGAGTAGAACATCTTCATGCCGAAGAAGTAGTAGATGGCGACGGCGTTCTCGGCGAGCATCACGAGGGCGAAGGCCAGCAGGCCGAGGACAAGCGAGGTGCGGAACTTGAGGTAGCTTCGCACCCAGACGGCCACCAACACTGCCAGCAGGAGGATGTTCACGACCGCGAGTCCGCTTGCGAGTTGTATCGAGTTCATTCTATCTGCTCCATTATCTCCTCGAACGCGTCCCGATGGTGTTCGAACCGGTCGGTGAGAAAGTAGAGTTTGCCGTACTCGTTGTCACCGGGCTCGACGACGCCGTGGTCCACGAGCATGTCGAGGTGGTGTCGAACCGTCTTGTACTCCACGTCGAGCGATTCCGCCAACTGGTTCGCGTTCCGTGGGCGCTCCGTGAGGGCGCGAATGATGCGAGCGCGGTTCTCGCCGCCGCGCGTCGCCGTGAGTAGGTACCAGAGCGCCTTGTCCATCGAACGGTCACTTGGGAGAGGGTCATGCAGCCAGATATATCTACGGCTCGATACGCTCCGACACCCACCCGGACGCGCCGTTCGGATAGGCGTTCGTCTCGTTCTCGGACTGCAGATTCCCCTCCCCGTCCGTCGCTCGGACGACGGCCTCGTGCGACCACGACGGTTCGTAGGTGTGCTCCCACTGCCGCCACACGTCGGTTCCCGGAAGCGGTTCGGAGAGGCGGGCGTCGGTCCACGATGCGCCACCGTCGGTGGACACCTCGACGCGTTCGATGCCGCGCGTCCCGGCGTAGGCGTGCCCGCCGACTTGCACGCGACCGTCGTCGAGGTGGTTGACCGCGTGCAGTTTGGCGACGGTGTTGACCGGTCCAGTACCGTGCCAGCCGCGTTTCTCCCAGTACCCCTCCGCCTCCCGTTCCAGCACCTCTATTTCGGTGATCCATTTGACGTTGATTTCGCCCCAGTGACCGGGAATCAGCGCCCGGACGGGGTGGCCGTGCGAGCGCGGGAGCGGGTTGCCGTTCATCTCGTAGGCCAAAAAGCCGTCTTCGAGCGCCGAGAGCGGGAACTCCTCGTAGTAGTCGTCCGCGGCGCGGAACATGACGCAACATTCGTCGGGCATCGTCGTTCCCTCGAACAGCGCCGAAATCGGCACGCCGGTCCAGAGCGCGTTGTCCATCTTCTTGCCGTTCAGCGATTCGCCGACGCAGCGGAGCGTGATGAACCGGTGTTCCTCGGGCATCGATTCGAGGTCGTCGAGGGTAAAGCGCAGGTCCTCCTCGACGGCCCCCGTAACCCGGAGGTCCCAGTCTTCCGCGGACACCACCGGGTCCACGCTGTTGATGTCCACCTGATAGAAATCTCGGCTCACTAACCCTCCGAGACCGTCGATGGAAAGCGATTTCGCGTCGGCTTCATCGAGGAGCGACTCCACGTCTGCGCTGACCGGCCCCGTCCGCTTCGGCGCGTCGCCGCCCTTCCCGGACCCGAGCGCGCCGCCGACGGCACCGACCGCGACCGCCCCGGCGATGGCTCGGAGGATGCTCCGCCGCGTTTCCGAGACCGATTCCGTCTCCGTCGCACCGAATCGAGCCACGGCGACGACGAACCCGGCACCCGCTCCGGTGGCCAGCGCGGAACCGGGAGCGCCGGTCAACGCCAGCGCGGGCGCGACACAGAGAAGTCCGACGACCGGCGCGGCGGGGAGGTCGGCGGCGTCGGCTATCCGCACGCCGACCGCCGCCGTCACCGCGAAGAGGAGCGCGGTCAGGACGAGCGCCAGCAGGAACCCGAGTTGGTCGCCGAGGTCGCCGAGCGTCTGTATCGACCACGCGATGACGGCGCTGGGCGTCGTTGCGACCACGAAATCGCTGACCGGCGCGGCGACGAACGACGGGGTGAAGCCGACCACGGCGTACGACCCGGCGACGGCGGCGACGCCCGCGCCGAGAGCGACCGCTCCGTCGGCCGCCGCGTCCGCGAGCGTGTTCGTGGGGGACTGTTCTGCGGTCATGGTTCACCGGTTCCGTGCGATGTACAGCGCGCCGCCGACGAGCGCGACGAGCGCGACCACGATGCCGAATCCGGGCAGGGAGGTGTCCGAGTTTCCGCTCTCCCCGCCGTCGTTCATTCCGCCGTCGGTCGTGGTGTCACTCATGTTGTCATCGGTCATCGTCCCGTCCGTCATGTTGTCGTCCATGGTCCCGTCGTCCATCGTCTCGGTCGTCGTCATCTGGTCATCGCTCATCCCGTCGTCCATGGAGTCCGTCGTCGTGGTCATGTTGTCGTCCATGGTCCCGTTGCCCATCGTGTCCGTGGTGGTCGTCTGTTGTGCGAGCGGCGCGCTCGAAACGTCGTTCGCGGCCGTCGCCGCGCTCACCGTCGCGGGAACGGCACAAATCATCAGTACGACCGCCAGCACGTGCATGCGTTTGAATCGCATATCCGAACCGACCGCTTCCCGTTAAATAGCCGTTTTTCGAACTCTCACCCACTCTCTCCTACTCTCTTCCAAATCTCTTCCAACTGTGTGATGCTACCCGAATATGAGGTGGCTGAAGAAAACCGAGCGGCGACCCGACGCGACTCTTGCGGACGGAAAACGTGATACCTGTCGGGCGTCGTTGTCCTCCCATGGAGGAGACGCCGAAGGGACGGCCCTGTCCGCTGTGCGGTGCGTCGATGTTCCACCGCCACTGCAAGTACGTCTGCCCGCAACACGGCGTTATCTACGACTGCGCGGACACGTTCTACTAGTCGCCGATTGTGCGGATGCGTTCGACTAGTCGTCGGTGACGGCGCGGTAGGCGGGTCCGACCAACAGGAACAGTCCTCCGATGCCGACGACGGCGACGACCGCCCAGTTCTTTTCGATCTCGTGGACCGAGAGCGTGTCGAGCGAGCCACCGGCGAGGACGGCGACGACCATCCACGGCACTTCGCCGATTGCGGTGCCGAGGAGGAACGAGCGGTCGGGGACGTTCGACAACCCGGCGGCGGCGGACACCGCGTCCGAGGGTGCGGGGACGAGACGCGAGGCGACCATCCCGCGGAGGTCGCCGGTCGCGTCGAAGAACCGCTCTCCCGAGTCGCCGAGACGACCGAACACACCCGAATCGACGCGGAAGTAGCGCGCCGCGGCGAAGGGCAGGTAGGCGCTCACCACCGTCCCGCCGAGCGCGACCGGAAACCCGACGACCGGCCCGTACACGTAGCCGACCGCGACGGCGACCACCGTTGTCGGCCACGCGAACAGCGGTCGGACGAGGTAGACGGCGAGAAACAACCCCGCGGCGAGAAGCGGGTCGTGCGTCACGCGGCGCACCCGTTGGAGGACGAATTCCGGCGAGAGGAGGACGCCAGCGACGACGACCAGCGCGACCAACCCCACTCCGGCCACCTGTCGTCTGTTCCCCGTGAATTCCATTCGACCCAAGGTAGCCCGAGGAGTGGCTAAGTTCTTTCCACCCGACCGCGCAACGTTTAATCCGCTTCACGCGAGATTCGTAGACGATGGAATCGGACGACGACCCCGTGGCGATGGGGGTCGAACTGTTGAGCAAGGTCGAACACCCGGAGCTGTCGGTCGCGGAAGCGGTGGACCGTATCGAAACCATCACGACCGACCCGACGACGACCCGGACGATTCTGGACGAGGCGGAAAAACGGGGCGTCATCGAGCGGGAAAACGGCATCATCCGCCCGACCGGTGGCGGGTTCGTCCGATTCGAAAGCCAGGTCGTGACCAAGGAAGGCGACTTCACCTGTCGGCGCTGTGGCACCGGCATCTCGACCGGGCACTTCATCAAACTCGACGCGGGCGAACTCGGCCCCTTCGGGTCGTCGTGCATCCGGAAGGTCACCGGTCGGGAATAGCGTCTCGTCCGCCGACGGAGAGAAAGCTTATCGACCGCGGCTGAGTTCGGAGATGAGTCGCTCTATCGTCTTCTGTTGGCACTCGAGCAACTCGTTCTGTCGCTCGACCGTCTCCGTGAGCGCGGCGAGTTGGGCCTCCACGGGGTCGTCCAGATTCTCGCTCGCCGATTCGAAGCCCGAGTCCGCGAAGACGGTTTCGTCCGGTTCCGACTCGTCGGTCTGCATTCCGTCGGCCCGCGTCCCATCGGCTACGGTATTCGTCGCGGTTCCGGAGTTGGCGGACGGCGAGTCCGCCGGTGTAGCTTCGGCGGCGACGGTCCCCGCTCCACCGCCGTTCACGCTCTCGCTTTCGCCGCCGAGTGGGTCGGCGGTCGGCGTTTCGACGATTTGTCCGCTGTCGTTCAGTTCGGGGGGATTCGCGTTAAGCGGTTCGACGCCGCCGCCGAACACGTCGTCGTCCTCCGCGAACGAGACGTTCTCGTCGGCGTCCGGTTCGGGGTCGTCGGGGACGACCGTCTGCTCGAATTCGGCGTAGCTTCCCACGTCGTGGTAGGAGAGCAGTCCCTGCTCGATTCGCTCGCGGACCTCCCGCGTCCGGTCGCTCGGGGTTTTGATGCGCTGCGGTCGCCCGTCCGCTTCGATGATGATTTGCGAGGAGACGGTGCCCTCCTCCACGTCGAGGCTCGTCACGTCCGCGAAGTGGAACTGCTCGAAATCCGTGTCCCAAATCGCTTCGCCGACGTGTTTTACCACGCGTGCGCTGGTGAGAACGAGCGTCAGTTCGCTAAACTGGTAGGTTTGGAGGACCTGCTCGTTCGAGTCGGTGACGCCCGCTCCGTTCAACACGCCCGCGATGACGGGATGCAGGGCGTCGTGGAGGCGCTTCGTCGGAATCTTGAACTTCTCGGTGCCGTCGATACCGTAATCGAGCGTGATGGTCGATTTTCGTCGACCCTCGGACACCGCGATTCGCTCCGCGTCGTGCGGGTACTCCTCGACGGATTCGTCGCTGAGCAGGCCGTCAGCGCGATAGATAAGCGTCCGCGTCGGTGTCACGTAGAGGATATCTTCCCCCCCGAGGGACACTTTTGCCGCGACGTGTTCGTCTCCGAGGCTGGACTGGACGATTCCCGGAATGCTCATGGTGGGAATGGTCAGGCCCATGTCTTAAAACCGACGGGTAGACACGACAGTGACAAAACGGGTGGCTTTTTGAACATATTTTGCGATATCGCTCGCCCGAAATCGCGTGACGGGGTGGCAATGGACACTGTTCAGTGCCGTATCATCCTCGATGGAGATGGGAACTTTAAAGAGCACCAGTTCCCTACCCGTAATCGAGCCCGGGTGGCTTAGCTGGACATAGCGCCGCACTCATAGGGTTCTGAGATTTGGCGCTCAGGCCTTGGAAGCCTCCCATGCGCCCGTGAGGCCCTGCCAGGTCTCGAATCTGGGACATGCGGAGATCGAGGGTTCGGAGCCCTCCCCGGGCATTTTCGAAATTTTCACTCCCGCAGTCGAACGGCTACTCCCGCAACGGTTCCCATCACGCTCGCGGTGCGACCAACCAGCAGTACGTTTGCACGCTGCCGAACACCAGCGTCAGCGCGCCGTTTTCGACGAGTAACAGCGCGTCGCTACCCCACGCGTACTTCGTGCCGAGCGTGAGCAGGCCGAACAGTGTCGTGAGCAGTAAGTTGTACTTCGCCAGTGCGATCCAGCTCTCCTCGTCCAAATCGATGAGCAAGTCCCCACCCATACCGACTGCATGCGCTCCGAGGCGATAAACGGGTGCTTGCGTATCGTCCAGAAATCGTCATCGCCGTCGAGAACGACGTGAAAAATAGTCCGCGTACGCGTCCCGTCACCAATGACGGGACCCCGTCGGGAAGGGAATCAGGCGCTCAGCGGCGTGAGCGTTCGCTTCGCTTTCTTCTTCCCTTTTTTCTCCTTCCCCGAATCGGTCGAATCGTCGCCGGTTCGCGCTGCCGACCCCGATTTCACCGTGAGGTGGACCGATTCGACCGCGCCCGGTTTCCACGTGACGCTCGAATCGGTCGCGGCGGTGGTGCCGTCCACGGAGAACGTCACGGGTTCGCCCGCGTCGTCCGCCGTCCCGGAGACGACGAGTTTCTTCGCCGTTCCGCTCGCGGCACCGAGCGTCCCGTTCTCGCCGACCGTGAACGTGCCGCGCGTCTCGCCGCCGACGTCCACCGTGACGGTCGTTCCGGCGGATGCCGGTTCGCCGTCAACCGTCACCGTTCCGTGAACGGTCATCGGGAGGGTCGGAAGCGGTTCGACGGCGGCCCCGTTCGCATCGACCGAGACGTCGGTTGGCGACACCCCGTCCGTCATCGTCGTCGAGACGTCGGTGACCGGCAGTCCGCGGTCGTCGGTCGGGATATTCAGTCCGTCGTACAGCTCCGCCATCGTCGGATTACTCGTGAGGTACGTCGGGAGCGTGCCCGCGGATTCCGAGTAGACGTAGTAGCCCGTGAACGCGCTCACGTTCGGACCGGGATTCGAACTGCCGAGTTCGTACGTCCCGCTGAGTTCGCTCCGCGGACCGGGTTGACCTGTCGGTTGCGTGGCGTACTCCTGCACGAGCGTCGGGCTCCCGGAGGAGACGCCGAACGCCCTGTCAGCGCCCGCGTACTGCGGTGCGGCCACGAAGTTCCAGCCTTCGACGAGCGTCGCCTGTCCCGGCGGGGACGGCGGTCCTTGCGTGCGCTCGAAGGTCAGCATCCCGCGCGCGTCGGTCGTGGTACCGACCAGTAGCGCGTCGAGCGCATCGACGGACGAATCGGCCGTCAACTGCTCCCACTGCCCGGCGGCGGCGTCGTAACCGTAGACGGTGCCGTTGAACGAACCCAGAATGTCGCCGACGGTTTGGTCCGTCGGGCCGGGGATGCCGACGGTGTAGTACGTCGCCTGTCCGTCACCCGCGGTCGCGGGCATGTCGAGGTCGATGCCGATTTTCGTCGGCGCGTCGGTATCGACGTTCTCCGGTCGTGCAGTAAGGAAGGGCTCGTACGCGACGTCCCCGTCGAACGTCGTGTCGGCCGGACCACGGTCGCCGAAGTAGTTCAGCCGCGCGTCGAACGCCGCGTCCGCCGTCGAAGCGACGGACGTCGCCGTCGCTTCGAGGTCGTTGAACCGAAGCGACACGGCCGTCGCGTTCGCGCCCTCGATGCTGACGCCCGTCTCGGCCGCGACCTCGTTCTTCCGCACCTCGGTCGGGGTCGCCGCGTCGTTGCCGTTGCCGAACCGAAGCCCGGTCGCGGCGTCCTCGATGCGGTTGTCGGTGACGGTCGCGCCCGGCGCGTTCGCGTCGATGCCGACGGATGCATTTCGAACGACGTTCCCGTCAACGACCGCGCCGTTCGCGGTATCGACCGAGATGCCCGTCGTCGCGTTGCGAACCGTGACTCCTCGGACGGTCGCGTTGTCCGCGCCGTCGACGGAGAGACCGCTCGTTCGTCCGCCCGCATCGACCGTAACGCCGTTCACGGTGACGTCGGGTGCGTCCACCGCGATGGTGTCGCCGGTCGCGTTTTCGGGTGCGGCGATGACCGGAGTCGTCCCGTCGGCACCGCGGATGGTGACGCCGGGCGTATCCACCGTCACCTGCTCGGTGTACGTGCCGCTACCGACGACAATCTCCGCGCCCGGTGGCGCGAGGTCGACCGCTTCCTGAACGGACCCGACGTCCTCGGGTACGTTTATCGGGGCGTCGTAGACGGCGGTCGGTCCGGTTCGAACCGTGACCCGTTCCGCGTCCGGCCCAGCGGTCGCCGTCGTTTCGAGCGAGAACGAACCGACGGCGTTCTCGTCGGGAACGACCCTGATGGTGTACTCGTCGGTCGTCGCCGGAGGTCGTTCGAGGATGGGAAGTCCGAACGGAATCGGTCCCCACCCGTCGATGTAGAGCGTGAGGTCGTCCTCGCTCAGCGTGGAGTTCTCGCTCAAATCGACCTGCACGTCGCGGAGTTGGTTCACGGAGAGGTTCACTTTGACTTCCTCGCCCGTGTTCACGTGGCGGGGCTGACCGGATTTGACGATGACCGCCGGAGCGGTGCTCACGTACTGGACCGCGTTCGCCAGTATCGCGTCCGCCTCCTCGGTGTAGTCGCCGTTTTCGACGTACGACGTGCGGCCGAGCGACGATGCGAGCACCGTGCCCGTCTGTCGGTCGACGCCGATTGCGGACCCTTTGGTGCCGTCGTCGTCGCCGACCGTGGCGACGGTCTGTCCGCTGTATCCGTCGTACCACGCGTGGTCACCCCAGCTTCCGGTGTGGATGGTCACTTGGTCACCGACCGAGCCGACGCCTTCGAACAGCGGACTCGACTCCGTGATGGTGAAGTACGGGTTTCCGGCCCCGAACCCTTCGTCGGCGGTACTCGCGGGGTCGCCGACCGCGGCGGAACGTCCCGTGATGCCGTTGCTGTTGTCGCCCCACTGTTCCAACCAGACGACGCCGGTGCTCGGGCTGTTCGTCGCGTCGACGAACGCCTGCGCGTCGAGTTGGGCGGGGTCGAAGTCCTGAATCACGAAGGAGTCGTACTCGCCGACGGCCTCCATGGCGTTTTCGTCCTGCACGACCGTCACCTGATAGTTCGAGGGAAGCGACCCGTCGAGGGCGTCCGCGGTCTGCTCGCCGAACCCGTCGTCCGAATCGACCACGGCGATGGTCGTGTACTCCTCGAAGATTTCCGTCGGGCCGGTCGTCGCCGCCACGCTGTCGTTCGTCCCTTCGAAGGTGTGGGAAAGCGAGAACGAGCCGTGCGTTCCCGATGTCGTTTCGACCGTCACGGTGAGTTCACCGGAGTAGCCACCCAAGTCGATGGCCTCGCCGAACGCGCGCTCCTCGCCGTTGACGACCAGCGTCGCGTTGTTCGTCTCGTAGTCGCCGTCGAGTTCGACGGTGTACGTTTCCAGATTCCGCACGTCCGCGGTGACGGTGACGGACTCGCCGCCTTCTATCGCATCGGGCTGCCCGTCGAGGATGCGAACGCCGAGGGCAGGCGACAGCGAGAAGTCTTGTCGCGCGAACGAGCCGTTTTCGACGGTGACCGTCGATGTCGTCGTCCCGTACCCGAACGCGCTCGCGGTGACGTCGTACGTTCCGGGTTCTTCCAGGAGCGTGTATCCACCGGAGGCGTTCGTCTCGGTCGTGCGACCGGTGTCGAGTGAAACGGTCGCGCCGTCGACCGGCGCGCCGCTCTCGTCGGTCACCGTTCCGGTGATACCGTTTTCGAGCGCGACCGTATCGGTCGCCGCTTTCGCGTCGATGATTCCCGCGCCGTACCGGGTGTCGTTTCCGTCGCGGGGCGAGCAACTCGGGGAACAGTTCTCCGGTTTGAACGCCGTTTCGCGGAAGGCGGACCGGATGTCCGACGGCTGTAAGTCGCCACCGGCCGCGGCGATCATCAGTGCCGCGGCACCGGCGGTGTGCGGGGTCGCCATCGACGTTCCGTCGTATCGGGAGTAACCGCCGCCGGGGACGGAGCTCTTGACGTCGGCGCCGGGTGCGGCGACGTCGGGGACGACGTAACTGTCCGGCCACGAGGGGGGTGCGTCGCTCCCCCAGTCGTTTTCGGTGTCTATCTCCTCGCCGCTGGAGAACGAGGCGATGCCGAGGTCTTCGTTCGACGCGCCGACGGCGAACGATTCGTACACGTTGCCGGGCGAGCCGCTCGTCCCTTCGCCGCTGTTTCCGGCCGCGGCGACGACGATGGTGCCCGCCGATTCGGCGTTCCGGACCGGCTCTATCATCTGACTGTAGTAGCCGGTCGCGCCGAGGCTCATGCTGATGACGTCGGCGTCCTGCTCGACGGCCCACTGCATCCCCGCGGCGACTTGCGTGAAGGAACCGCTACCGCTGGGGAGGATGAGTCCGTGCATGAGTTCGACGTCGGGTGCGACGCCGATGTATTCGCCGCTGGCGTTGCCGCCGGAGACGGTTCCGCTGGTGTGCGTCCCGTGTGTGTCCGTGTCGTGTGGCACGCTGCCCTGAACGCGGTTGCCGTCGCCGTCGAACTCGGCCCATCCGCCGGGGTAGGTCGGGTCGCTCTCGTTTTCCGTGTAGAGTTCGATGTCCGGGTGGTCGACATCGACACCCGTATCGAGCACTGCCACCTTGACGCCGTCACCTCTCGTCCCGTAGTCATTCCACACGTCCGTCGCGTTGATCTGGTCGAGACCGTAGGTGGTGTTGTAGTTCGTCCCGCCGACGCTTTTGTCGGCGTCGTACAGACCGACGGGCGTCTCGTCACCGCCGGAGTCGACGGGCTTCGGGAGCGTGAGCTCGAAGTTCTTGTGCAGCCGTGTGACGCCATCTATCGTCGCGAGTTCCTTCAGGTCGGCGTCGGAGGTATCGACGCGGAGCACGACGGCGTTGGTTATCCACAGCCGATTGAGGACTGTGACGCTGTTTGCGTGTCGCTTCGCGTACGAGAGAACGGGCCGCTGGCTCCGTTCCGCGTGCGTCTGTAACGTCTCCAACGTCGTTGCCCGGTCCGCGGTCACGTCCGGGTTCGCCTCCTCTAAGCGCACGACGACGGTCACGGTTCCGTCCGCGTCCGTCAGCGCCGGGTCGATCGGCGCGGCGGAATCGACGGACGCGGACGTTTCCATCGTGTCGAGACGCGTGGTTGTTTCCTGTGCCGATACTGACGCACCGAGGAACGGCGCGATACACGAAATCGTCAGCACCCACACGAGCGCGAGTGCTAGTATTCTCTTTTTTCTATGCAGCACATTATCTCTTACACACATAATTAATATATAGTTAGTGAGTGAAAAAATGTTCAGGTGATGAAGATGATTCAACAGATGAAACGACGTTCAAATCGTGACACAACTGGTGACAATTGCCACTCTCCGGTGCCGACCGGTGGCAGTCGTGCGGAGCGTCCCGACGCACAGCGTTCGAGCGGGACGGCGTTGGAAAACGGATGACGTCTCACGAGTACGCGACGTTTCTCGCCGGTTCGACGAACCGTGCCCGCGTCGTCACCGCCCTCCACGAAGACGGTGAGGGGACCGTTGCAAGCCTCTCCGACCGCCTCTCGATGTCGCGTTCGACCGTCCACCGGACCCTCCGGACGTTCACCGAGTACGGGTGGACCCAACGCGTGGACGGTACGTACCGCCTCACGGAGGCCGGGGAACTCGTGTTGGACGCGTACGAAACGTTGATTCGAACGATAGAGTGGGTCGAGGAGTACGAGGAGTTTCTCACGCATCTCGGCGACACCGACGGAACGTTTCCGATACACGGCACCACCTGTGCGACCATGGTGTCGGCCACGAAAGACGACCCGTACAGGGCGACCACGTACATCATCGACGCGCTCACGGAAACGTCGGCCGACCGAATCCGCTCTGTCACGCCCATCGTCAGTCCGCTGTTCGCCGACGCGGCGCGACGACTGCTCGACCGAGGGGCGCGAATCGAACTGATAGTTTCGGAACCGTCTCTGAAATCGGCGGTCCAACGGTCGGCCGAGCAGCAACCGCCGGATTCGGTCGCGGGGTTCGACCTCTACAGCGTTCCCGAGGACCTCCCGTTCGGCGTGACGATTCTTGACGACGAGCGCGTGCTCGTCTCCGCGTTCGACGAGCGCGGCAACTTACGGGCGTGTCTCGACGGCAAGAACCCCGATTTCGTCGAATGGGCGACGAGCACGTACGAGACGCGACGCGGAGAAAGTCGTCGGGCGAACGTGATTCCGGACCTGTGACGGTGGGCCGAGTACGACGTTCGACCCGTCGTTCGTGTTGCTAATCCGGAACGGTCAATTCGCGTACCTTCGACGCGACGTGTCGCGTTCGATTGATCGACTGATTCCGCTCGTATCGTCCTGAATATCATCGACCGGTCGTTTTTGCCTTAGAACTAAACAGGGGTCTTAGAGACGTTTATGAAAGGTCTAAACATTTTTGAAGAGTTTGTAAAACGTCGACGAACCGGCGTTTGGGGCTGAAATGTCGTGAATTCTGCTTTACTCTCGACTTGTTATATTACCCCTCCAGTCATAGAGAGAAATACATCCCCGAGAAATCATGTCGAGTCCTCCAACGATACGGACGGAAGGTGCATCGAACTTCGAATTCCTGTCCCGCCACACCGTCGAAGCAGCGGGAAAGAAGCTTCTCGCCCCAGTGCAGTTCGTCGGCTTCTGGTCAGCCATCGCGCTCCCGTTCGGCTACCTCCCTCTCCTCTACAGCGGCCCTCTCTCGGACTCCGCCGACGCGTTGGCGCTGCTCTTCGTCCTCAATCTTGTCGCGATGGTCGTCGGTCACGGCTACAAACGCGATTGAAACTCCCGCCATCGGTGTGAACAGCCGTTTCCCTGAACGGCACACACCGACCCCTTCCGGCATCGAACTTCGACGCCCTGACCTCCCTTTCGACTCGATGTGTGTTCGCTCCGCCAGTCGTTCGCTTCCCCTGTTCCTCTCTGTTCACTTCTTCTTTCTATCTCAGTCTCTCGTAATTTTCGCGTCTCTAGCGCGTTGTCCGTCGTTTACGCTTCTCGCTCCATCCCGATTCCTGATAGCCAAACAACAGAATTGAGAATATATTTTTACTTTTCGGAAAATTCGCTTCCAGTATCTCTCCAATACGTTTTAGGCCCGCCAAAAATAGTAATGGAAGTGATAACTATTAACCCCTTCGAGTACCAACGGCAAGTATGACCTTACTCGCTAATCTCGTATTGGTGTTCATCGCGGGATTGATTACGGCGCTGGCAACGGGTGTCGGCGCGCTCCCGTTCTTCCTCGTCAAAGACGTAAACGACCGCTGGAACGTGGGACTCTGGGGACTCGCGTCCGGAATCATGGTCTCGGCGTCCGTCTTCGGACTGATATCCGAGGGTCTCTCCAGTGCGAACGGCGGTAGCGTAATCGGCGTCGTCATCGGTATGCTGGTCGGCGTGGCACTCGTCGTCGTCAGCGATTACGTCATCTCCGGCACCGACGTGAATCCGAAGAAGTACGAACAGGCGGACTTCAAGAAGCTCATACTCATCCTCGGCGTGCTCACCGTCCACAGCTTCCCGGAGGGCGTCGCCATCGGCGTTTCGTTCGCCGACCTCGGCTTTCAGGGCGGCTATCAGTTCGCCGGATTCGTCGTCCCGCTGTTGGCGATATTCATGACCATCGCCATCTCGATTCACAACATTCCCGAGGGCGTGGCCATCTCCATTCCGCTCCACTCGATGGGCGTGCGCAAGTGGCGGATGGTCTGGTGGTCGATATTCTCCAGCCTCCCGCAACCCATCGGCGCGGTCATCGCGTTCTACTTCGTGCGAAGCGCACGCGCGTTCCTGCCGATGGGATTCGGATTCGCGGCCGGAGCGATGATATACCTCGTCCTCTCGGAGTTCATCCCCGAGGCGCTCGAAGTCGGCGAGGGTCTCCCGGGCGACGGCTACCGTGAACTGCTCTCCGGTCTTACGCTCGGCGTACTGTTGATGTTGCCACTGGCGTTCATCTGAGGTCGGTCCCCGACGCCCAACGTCGTCGCCCCCGGTGCGTTCGGCGGACTTTTACCGCCGTAAAAACGGTTTTAAAGCGAATAAGACGTTTTCCTCCCGCAATTCCCGAATCGACAGGTCTGTTCATCAACGGTAAACGGTGTGAATTCACCCCAACGCTCGGCCCGTTATAAGATATCCCTCGGTAATGATTTAGCCGGGCACGGCTGTGCTACTATGCCGGGAACAACCACCTACGAGAACGACGGCGAGTCCATCGCCGTCGGTCGCCGGAAACTCACCGCACTGCACGCGAGATTCAACGAGCATTCGCTGACAACGCCGATTCAGTTCGTTGGCTTCTGGTCGGCGGTCGTCTGCCCCCTCTTCTATCCGGTCTTGCTCCTGAACGGTCTCTCTGACGCGGATATCTCCCTCTTTCTCGCCCTGCTTGGCTGCAACGTCATCGCGCTCTTCGTCGGACACGCCTACGGTCAGGAGTAGTCCGTCTCCGCTCGTGCTCCCCCCGTCACCCCGCTGTCGCGCCTCCACTACTTCCCTGCTGGCGCGCCACCACCGTCTCCCCGCTGGTCGACCCTCACTGTCTCCCCGCTGTCGCTCCGTCGTCTCTCCTTCGGTCGATTTAACCGCCACCCACGAATAGGCCCGAACATGGGACTCGAAACCGTCTCGTTGGGGACGACCGGCACGAAAGTCAGCGAAATAGCGTTCGGAACGTGGCGATTCGGCCGCGAAAACGACGAGGGGACGGTCGAAATCGGCGAGGACCGCGCCCACGAACTCCTCGACGCCTACGCCGGAGCGGGCGGTAACTTCATCGACACCGCCGACATGTACGGCGACGGCGAGAGCGAGAAATACATCGGTAACTGGCTCACCGACCGCGACCGCGAGGATTTCGTCATCGCATCCAAAATCTACTGGCCGACGCGGACGGACGACCCGAACGGCCGCGGTCTCTCCCGGAAGCACCTCCGGCGGCAGATGGACCTCATCCTCGACCGACTCGGGACGGACTACGTGGACCTCCTCTACATCCACCGCTGGGACGACGACACGCCCGCGGACGAGTTCATGCGCACCCTCGACGGCTTCGTCCGCGACGGAAAAGTGAACTACCTCGGCACCTCGACGCTCGAACCCAACGCGTGGAAGGTCGTCAAGGCGAACGAGATGGAGTACGAACCGTTCCGCCTCGCACAACCGCGATACAACCTCGTCAACCGCGAAGTCGAACCGAACTACATCCCGATGTGCGACGACTACGACATCGGCCTCATTCCGTGGTCGCCGCTGGGCGGCGGATTCCTGACGGGCAAATACTCCCGGAACGAGGAACCGGCAGACGGCACCCGCGGCGCGACCGACCAGCAGTTCCGCGACAGCTACCTCACCGAGGAGAACTTCGACGTGCTGGAAGTCGTCGAGGACGTCGCCGACGAACTCGGGACGACGCCCGCCAAGGTCAGCCTCGCGTGGTTGCTGAAACACGACGCCGTGACCGCGCCCATCATCGGCGCGCGAACCGTCGAACAGTTGGAGGAGAACCTCGCCGCGACCGAGGTGTCGCTGTCCGACGACCAGTTCGAGCGGCTGACGAACGCGAAGTCCGCGTAAGTCGCCGGCCCCGAAAAGTCCACATAAATCCCCCGACCCGAAAATCGAGCCAAGCGTTTTTGACGGAGAGCGAACAATCGAGTAGCATGGACGAAATTTCGCTTTCGGTACCCGAGGCCATCATCAGTTCGCTCCCGGAGGACGGCGATTCGGCGGCGCGCGACATGCAGGAGGCCGTCGCCGGGTGGGAACGGCGACTCAATCGACTCGACGAGAACGACGAACTCGCCAGCGCCGCCGTGGACGTTCTCGAACGGTTCGAGAGTCGCTGGGAGCAGTACGACGATTTCGTCGCCGAGCTCCGGGCGTGGGGACAGTCGCCCATCTACGCGATGGCGTGGCGGGACCTCCACGCGTCGCTCATCCAGCAGTTGTACGACCACGAGGAGCTGTCGTCGCACATCGACCGCGAGCGGAACGCCCGTCTCGTCACCGACGGCATCCGCCCCGGTCGATGAGCGACGACGACGGCGGCGGGGACGCACCGCTGGCCCGCGTCCGTCGAGCGAAAAGCCGGAAGTCGCCGTCGTCACGAATCGACGGCGGGGCCATCGCTGTCGGCATGGTCGTGGCGCTCGGTGCGCATCTCGCCCCGGCGCTCCTCGTTCTCCTCCGCGTTTCGGACTCCCTCGTCGGCGGGACGGCACTCGCGAGTACCCTCGCGTTTCCGCTCGGAAGCTACGCCGCGGGACGGTTCGCGGGCGGGGATTCGACCCGCGGCGGTATCCACGGCCTTCTGGCGACGGTGCTCTCGCTCGCAGTTCTCGGCGGCGGTGCGGTGCTGTTCGTCGGCACCGACGGCGCGCTCGCCGAACTCGGTCGTCTGCTGGTCGGCGACGGCGGGACCCCCGTACTCGCGGGGACGGTGGTCTGCCTCCTGCTGGCTGGCGTCGTCGTCGGTGCGCTCGGCGCGAAGCGACCGTGAAACCGCTCGCCGCGAACTGGACGTTTATGGTCGCCGCGGGTCATTGTCCGGTATGGAACTCACCCTTCGGTTCTTCGCGAACTTCCGAGAGTCGGTCGGACAGAAGACGCTGGAACGGGAGTACGAGGACGACACGACGGTCGGCGAGGTTCTCGAATCCCTGACTGAGGAGTACCGCGACCTCGATTTCTTCGAGGACGGTGACCTCAGACCGCAGCTTTCCATCATGCGAAACGGAAAGGATGTCGTGCACATCGACGGTCGAGAGACTGCCCTCTCGGACGGCGACAGGCTGAGCATCTTCCCGCCGGTTGCAGGTGGATAGATGCGACGCGAGAAGTCCTTCCGTGGAATCAGCGAACGACTCGCCCGGAAGTACCTCGAGAACCTCGGTGGAGAGGTACGGGACGACGGGACCATCGTCGCCGAGGAGTGGGAGGCCTCGCTCTCCTCGGAGACGGTGAGCATCGGCCCGACGGTGGAGTTGACCGAGGTGACCGTCGTCTTCGAGGGCGACGAGGAGTCCCTCGATTCCGTCGTCCCGAAGTTTTCACAGAAAGCGATGCGGGCGGGCGGATAGCACCGGACGAAGACGACCCATGACTCCCAACGTCCATCCCATCGACGGGCAAATCGTCGTGCTGGCGGGTGCCAAAGCCAGCGTACCGCTCGAACGTCTCTCGGAACTCCTTCCCGTAGTGCAGGCCGACCTCGGACCGCGAATCGACGACTATCGACGGGAGTACGAGCGGATTCACGAAACGCCCGAGTGGAGCGTCTTCCTCGTAGAGACGGGTCACTGGAAGACGGTCGGCGACCGCCTCGGCTTCGAACGCCGCGAGCGGGACGCGGTTCGACGGGCACACGAGGAGCAGTTCCGACGAATCGGACGGGACGAGGGACGGACGGAGGAGTTCGAGAACGCGCTGGAGATTCGAGACGCGGTGCTCGTCGGCACGGCGGACTAGCGCGGCCGGTGCCCGAAAAATACCGTTTCGACGTGCTTCTACACCCTATTCTATCGCGTCGAACGCGGACTCCAAGTCGGCGATGAGGTCCTTCGGGTGTTCCACGCCGACCGAGACGCGGAGCAGCGAATCCGAGATGCCGATTTCGGCGCGCTCCTCGGGCGTCAGCGGCGCGTGGGTCATGCTCGCCGGGTGTTCGATGAGCGACTCCACGCCGCCGAGGCTGACGGCCAGCGGGAACTCGTCCAGTTCGGCGACGAAGCGTTCCACGTCGGGCAACTCGCCGTCGAGTTCGAACGAGAGGACGCCACCGGCACCCTCCATCTGTCGCTGGGCGAGGTCGTACTGCGGATGGGATTCGAGTCCGGGGTAGTAGACGGTCGAGACCATCTCGTGTTCGTCCAGGTAGGCGGCGATTTCGGCGGCGTTGGATTCGTGCTGGCGCATGCGGAGCGGGAGCGTCTTCAACCCGCGGAGGGTCAGGAAGGCGTCGAAGGGCGCGAGCATGTTCCCCATGCCGACCTGCTGGAGGAACCCGATTTCGTCGGCGAGGTCGGCGTCGTCGGTGACAACGGCACCGCCGATGGAGTCGCTGTGGCCGTTCAGGTACTTCGTCGTGCTGTGGACGACGACGTCGGCACCGAGTTCGAGCGGGTGCTGGAAGTACGGCGAGAGGAAGGTGTTGTCCACGCCGAGGGTCGCATCGACCGACTCGGCGACCGAAGCGATGGCTTCGATGTCACAGAGTCTGAGGAGCGGGTTCGTCGGCGTCTCCATCCAGATGAGTGCGGTTTCGTCGCGCACGGCGTCGGACACGGCGTCGGTGTCGCGGGCGTCCACGAAGTCGACGGCAACGTCGAGGCGCTCTCGGAACAGGTCCTTGAGCATCGTCTTCGTTCCGCCGTAGAGGTCGTCGAACGCGACGACGTGGTCGCCGGGGGTGACGGACGCCGTGATCGTGGCGACGATGGCGGACGTGCCGGAGGCGAAAGCCATGCCGTGTTCGCCGCCTTCGAGCGCCGCGATGCGCTGTTCCAGCGCGTGGCGGGTCGGGTTCGCGAGCCGCGAGTAGAGATACTGGTTCTCGTCGGGGTCCAAATCCTCCAGCCCGACGTCCGGGTCGATGCCGCCAGCTTCGTAGGTCGATGCGAGGTGGATGGGCATCGTCACGTCGCCTGCTCGCTCGTGGTGGGGCGGTTGTTCGGCGTGCGTCACCGCCATCGTTTCGAATTTCGGAGAGTCGGAAGACCGGTCAGTCATGCCACCGTCACGTTCGACGACCAGACTTAGTAGCTTTCGATGCGGTAGATGTTGCCATGCGCCGCGAGAATCGCCGTTCCCTGTGAATTATCGTGAAACATAGTGGTGAAATGTTGCCGACGTGTTTCGGTTAAACTCAGCCCGAATCGTCGGGATTTCGCCCCCGAATTTTCTCGCGCGCGGTGGTCGAGATGGAGAAAGAGAGACTCGAAAGAGAGCGCCCGGTCCGTTCCCGGAACCCCCGCCGACGAAAATAAAAGGTGGGCCTTAGTCGTCGCCCGAAGCGGCCGCGCCGCCGCGACTGACGCCGGTTCCGGGTCCGACGTCGATGCCGAGTTCCTCCAGCTTTTCGTCGGGGACCACGCCGTCCTCCCAGCCGCGCACCTCGTAGTACTCTTCTTTCATCTCGTCCAGTTCGGCGAGCGAGCCCTCGGAGCCGCCCTTGCCGGGGATGGCGTCCGGGTGGCCCTTCACGAACCGGGCCGGGAGCGAGTCGTCGTCGCCGTCGAAGCCGACGAGGTTGTTGTAGTAGCGTTCGAGGTTGTAGACGCGCTCACCGGCTTCCAGCAGGTCGTCCTCGGTCACGTCGAGACCGGTCATGCCGTTGTACTGGAGGACGTACTCCTCGATACCTTCCGCGAAGGCGTTGAATTTGCAGATGTCGAAGGAGTCGCTGATGGCGTGGAGGTCCTGGAAGGTGGCACAGAGTTCGCCCTTACCCTTCCACTCGGTCGGCTCGGCCTTCTCCGGGATGCCGAGGATTTCCGCGGCTGGCGTGTAGCCGCGCAGGTGGCAGGCACCGCGGTTGCTCGTCGCGTAGCCGATGGCCATTCCCTTCATGCTCCGCGGGTCGTAGGCCGCCATCGTCTGGCCCTTCACGTCGAGCGACATCTCTGGGTCGCCGAGTTCGGACGCTGCGCGGCCCGCGCCCTTGGCGAGCAGGTCCGCGAGGTCGTCGCCCTCCTCGCGCTTGGCGATGCGCTCTATCATGTCTATCATGGTGTCGGCGTCGCCCCAGTCGAGGCCTTCGTCCAGATAGCCCTCCTCGGTGGCCTCCATCGCCATCGCCATGGTGTTGCCAGCGTCGATGGTGTCGATGCCCATCGCGTTACAGCGGTCTATCATCGCCGCGATTTTGTCGCGGTCGTCGTTCATCGAGTTCGGACCGAGCGCCCACGCGGATTCGTACTCGTAGGACTCCATCCGAACGTTCATGTCTTCGCCTTTGTGGTGGACCTGCACTTCGACTTCCTTCTTGCAGGCGACCGGGCAGGAGTGACAGGTGGGTTCGTCCACGAGGATGTTCTCGCGGACGTTCTCGCCGGAGACATTCTCGGAGTCTATCTGTCGTCCCTCGGGGTTCTCCTCGCCCTCGCTGTGCGTGCTGGTGAACTTCCCGTTCCGGGTCGGCAGGCCGTCCATCTCCTCGGTGAGGTTCATCAGGACGTTCGTCCCGTACAGCGACAGGCCGCCCTCGTTCGGCGCGGTCACGTCGGACTCCTGAATGACCTGCATTGCCTGCTGGTGGCCCTTCTGGAACGTCTCTTGGTCCGCCGGTTTCGGCATCTTCGTCGTGGATTTGATGACGATGGCCTTGAGCCCCTTCGACCCCATGACCGCGCCCGTCCCGCCGCGGCCGGACGCGCGGTCGTCCTCGTTCATGATGCAAGCGTACCGAACGGTGTTCTCGCCGCCCGGCCCGATGGCCATCATCGAGAGGTTCTTGCCGTACGACCCCTCGACCTCTTCTTCCAAGGCGTCGCGCGTCTCGTGGACGGTCTTGCCCCAGAGGTGGGAGGCGTCACGAAGTTCGACTTCGCCGTCCTCGACGACCGCGTATACCGGGTCCTCGGACTGGCCTTCGAACAGCAGGCCGTCGAATCCGGACCACTTCAGTCGCGCTCCCGACCAGCCGCCGTGGTGCGAGTCCGTGACGGTGTTGGTCAGCGGCGACTTCGTACACACCGCGATGCGACCGCTCATCACTACCTGTGTCCCCGTGAGCGGCCCGTTCATGAAGGCTAGAAGGTTGTCCGGACCGAGCGGGTCCACGTCCGGGCCTTGGTCGAACACGTACTTTACACCCAGTCCACGCGCGCCGATGTACTTCTTCGCGTCCTCGTCGTCGACGCTCTCGTAGTCCACCGACCCGTCCGAAAGGTCCACGCGGGCAACGTGGTCTTGGAATCCGCCTAGTTCGGTCATGGTAACGTCTAGTGATTATATAGGGGCGCTATCATGTTAGTCGTTATCAGTCTAGGGTAATCGAAAATGGTTACGTCGTAGGGTGGGCGGGCGAGGTGTTTGGACCGCTTGGCTACTCTCCGATGTCGAACGAGTACACTCGATTTTCGTCGACGGTGTAAACTGTATCGTCGTGGAGGGCGGGTGTGTCGCGTGCGTCTCCGAACAGTTCGAACCGCTGGAGCGTGTCGCCATCGTCCGCATCGAGAGCATACACCCGACGGTCGTCGCTTGCGATGTAGACCGTCCCGTCTTCGACGGTTGGTTCCGTTAGCGTGGCCTGGTAGTCGTAGCCGTACGTCGGGTAGGTGTACTTCGTATCGAACGTCCAGCGTTCGCTTCCATCGGCGGTGTCCAGCGCGAACAGTTTCTGCGCGTCGCTGGGACCCCCCGAGACGACGTACAGCGTATCGTCGGCGAGCGTCAAGGTCTCTCCGTCGTGATTGGAAGACCAGTTCTCGGTTCCGTCCGCCGGGTCGAGTGCGACGACGTTCCTATCCCTAACGGACCCGCCACCGACGATGAATACGGTTTCGTCGTTAGCGGCTACCGCCTCCGCGTCCCGGTCGTCGGTCCACTTTTCGCTGCCGTCCGTTGCATCGAGTGCGTACGTCCCTTCGGTGGTGGCGGCGTACACCGTCTCGTCCTGTACGGCGACGGGACCGGTCATTTCGACCGATATCGAGGGGTCGTCCGAATCGAATTCGCTGCTCCAACGTATCGACCCGTCGCCCGCGTCGTATGCGGTCACGTACGCACTGCCGTAAAGGGAACTCTCGGTGCCGACGTAGACGACGCCATCCACGACGACTGGCCTCCCGGTTCCCTTCGGGACCTTCTCGTGCCACCGCGTCGTCCCTGTCGCGTCGTCGATGGCGTAGACGAAGTTGTAGCTACTGCCGCCGTCCCCGCCGAGCGAACAGTAAACCGTCCCGTCCGCTACGGTCGTCCAGACGTGTCGGAACGTGTCGTTCTCGTTCTCACCCAGCGAAATACTCCATCGTTCGGTTCCCTTCTCTCGGTCGAACGCTCGGAGCATGCTGTTTGTGGCGGCGTAAACGGACGTGTCGTCGGCGCTGGCCGTTCTGAACGACTCGCTGCTTCCGAAGTCGAGGGTTCGTCGCCAGTTGGTGGTCTCCGTCGGTCCGCTGATAGCGTACAGGACACCGATATCGTCCACGACGTAGACGGTCTCCCCGACGAGCGCACACCCCGTCGGCGCGTTCACGGACGCGCGAAGCGGAACCTGCCACTTCAGAGAGCCATCTCCGGTGTCGAACGCGGCGATTTCCTGTGAGTCCTCGTCATCGACTTCACGCGGATAGTAGACGGTGGACCCGCTGACCGATAGTTCGGCGACGGTGGTGTACCGGAACTCGTCGGTTTCGCTCCCCTTCCAGCGGACGCTTCCGTCGTCTGCAGCGAGCGCCCAGACTGCTTGAGTCTCGCCCACATAGACGGTCTCGTCGGCGACCACCGGTGAGGTGAGATGAATATCGCCCGCCAGTTCGTGTTGCCACCGCGTCCTCCCATCGTCGGCGGAGAGGGCTGTCACGAACGTCCGTCGGTCGGGATTGCTACCGCTGTCGTCACGGTAGTTCATCGTGACGTAAACGGTGCCATCGACGACCGCTGGTGCGTTCGGTTCCGGGCCATACACGTCGGAACCGACGTGTACCGGTGCGTTCCACAGCAGCGTCCCATCTACCACATCGAACGCGTAGACGGTGCCACCCTCTGTGAAGTAGACGCGGCCGTCGCCGACTGCAGGAACGTGGTCCGCGGTGTCCATCTGCCCGCCGTAGTTGGCGGCGTACTCGACGTCTCCGCCGGACATCTCGACGCTCCACTGGAGTTCTCCGGTGTCGGCTGAGAGGGCGAACCCATAGGCTTGTGTTTCGATCCGCATCTTCAGGAAGACGGTACCGTCGCTTACGGTCGTCGAGGACGCACCGAGTTTCGGCGCATCACAGCCGTTCGCGGGCGAACCGGCCTCGGGATTCTCGAACGTCCACTCCGACTCGCCGGTTTCGGCGTCGAGCGCGAACACCTGCCATCCGTAGCTGATATACATCGTTCCGTCGGCGACGGTCGGTGCTTCGTCCGTGTGGGTAGACTGGTCCGTGTACTCGTTTTGCCACAGAAACTCCCGCTCCTCCAAATCGAAGGCGGCGGCCCGTCCGTACTCCGACGCCAAATAAGCGACGCCATCGACGATGGTAGGGGTCGAAATCTCGCTTGCGAGTTCGTCGGACAGGGGTTCGCTCCACTCGATCCACGGCGTCTCCCCAACTTCACGTGCATCGGGATTGTACCCCGTGTTCCGGGCATCGAACTGGAACGTCGCCCAGTCCGACGATTGCAACTCCGTCGAAGCGTTGGTTTCGGTATCCGCGGCTTGGGAGGATTGCTTCGTCATCGTACCGGGCGTGTCTGTGGCCGTTGCTCCCGCAACACCGACGACACCGGCTGCGAGGCCGACCGTCTTCAGGAACGTGCGACGTGTATCCTTTGACATGCGGATTATTAATTCGAGAGAGACGTATTTGCTATCTGGTCGTTAATCGCCTTTTCGTCCGTTTCACCCCGTTTCACCCCGTTTCACCCGTCGAACCACGGACAGGATGGTCTCCTCCCGTCGAAGGATATACTGTTTCTATACTAGAATGAACGGACAGCGAAGAGATATAGCGCTCCGTCCGTATCAACTGTATTTTTCATCTATGATTTACACGATTAAACATCAATCAGAGATATCTAACATAATCCCGGACCCAAGAGTAACCGATTAACTATCTGGTAAAATACGGATTCCGACGCGGAATTCGACTACTCGCGGTCGAAGGAGTAGACGAACTCGTGGCCGCCGGACCGGTCCGAACTCCCGGCGTGCGTCGGGTCGAAATCACCGCGTTTTAGCCCGGTTGTCCCCAATCGTCGAGTCGATGTCTTCGTCTCGCGCGCGAACCCCCACGCGACGCTGGTTCGTCGTCATCCTCGCGGCGGCCGTCATCTGTTATTTCTCCGTGTTCGCGTCGCCCGACGTCGGCGTCGAGCGGTTGGGTCCGCTCTCCCTCTTCGGCCGGGACAAGTGGTTTCACGCGGCGGGATACGCCGTCCTCGCCGTCACCATCGCCGTCGCCGTAGGGGTGAGAAATCACCGTAACGGCCGCTACGACCGGTACGGACGCGCGGTTCTCCTCGCGGTCGTCGGTGCGGTCGGCTTCGGAATCACCATGGAGTTCGCACAGTTGGCGGTGCCGCTCCGCCACACGTCGGCCGTGGACGTCGCCGCGGATACGGTCGGGGCGGTGATTGGCGCGGTCGGGTGGTGGCTCGTCGCACGCCGAGACGAAGCCGATTTACGCTCGTAACCGTTCTCTCCGACAATGAGTACGCCGACTCCCGAGAGCTACGAGCGGGGCAAGGGCATGGACGCCCACAACTCCGTGATGCGCGATATTCGCGCCCGGAAGGAGAAACACTACGACCCGCACGAACCGACACGGGTGTGGCTGGACGAGGACAACACGCCCGATGGCGTCTACCAGAGTCTCACCATCATCCTCAACACCGGCGGCTGTCGCTGGGCGCGGGCCGGTGGCTGTACGATGTGCGGCTACGTCGCCGAATCCGTCGAAGGCGGGAGCGTCGGCCACGACGCCCTGATGGACCAAATCGAGGTCTGTCTGGACCACGAACGCGAAGGGGCCGACGAGAAGAGCGGTCTCATCAAAATCTACACCTCGGGGTCGTTCTTGGACGAGCGCGAGGTTGGCGCGGAGACGCGCGAGGCCATCGCCGAGACGTTCGCCGACCGCGACCGCATCGTCGTCGAGAGCCTGCCGGATTTCGTCACCCCGGGGAAACTGCGCGACTTCCGCGATGTCGGCCTCGAAACCGACGTTGCCATCGGACTGGAGACGGCGAACGACCGCGTGCGCCACGACAGCGTGAACAAGTACTTCGACTTCGACGACTTCATTCAGGCCAGCGAAAACGCCGAATCCGTCGGGGCGGGCATCAAGGCGTATCTGCTGATGAAACCGCCGTTCCTCTCCGAAGCCGAGGCGGTGCAGGACATGAAGGAGTCCATCCGAAAGTGCGCCGAGTACGCCCACACCGTCTCGATGAATCCGACCAACGTCCAGCGCTACACCATGGTCGACGAGTTGTACTTCCGCGACGGCTACCGTCCGCCGTGGCTCTGGAGCGTCTGTGACGTTCTGGAGGACACGGCGGACGTCCCTGCCATCGTCGTCTCCGACCCCGTTGGCCACGGCAGCGACCGCGGCGCGCACAACTGCGGCGAGTGCGACGACCTCGTACAGAAGGCGATCAAGGACTTCGACCTTCGCCAGGACCCCTCCGTCTTCTCGGAGGTCTCCTGTGAGTGTGAGCACACGTGGGCGGCCGTCATGGAGCGCGAAACGAGCTATAGCCTCCCGCTGGCGCGGTAGTCAGGCCGACCTTATCGGGGCTACGGCGTGGATAACAAAGTACGTACCACCCGAGTCGTCTCTCGGGGGGAGGGCAGCGGCCCGAAGGAATGACGAACACAGGTGGGACGTACGAAACGGTGTTCTGTTCGAACGGCTGGATAGAGATCCGGCATCCGGAGCGGACGGCACAGTGGATCGCCACGGACTCACCGACAGAGGTACGGCGCTAATGTACGCCGGACCGGTCATCCTCTGGCCGCTGGTCTTGCTCTTCGTGGGGGGACTGCTGGTGTCCGTCGCGTGGCGACTCCTCGCACGCCAGCGACGGAAGTAGCAGTAACCGGGCGCGTCGAGTCCCGACGGGGCGAGACGAGGCCTTTTTTCGAAACGATCAGTTCAGAGCTTCCGCGCCATCATCACCTCGTCGACGAACTCGTCGCCGACGAGATAGTGGTCCGCGCGGGTAGCCTCGGTTTCCCACCCGTACTCCTGCAGCAGCTCGATTGCGGTCTCGTTCGTCGCGGGAAGGCTCTGATAGACCTTCGTGTATCCCGCGTCGCGCGCCCAGTCCATCGCACGTTCCAGTAGCCGTCCGCCGATGCCGTGTTCGCGGAAGGGACCGCGCACGCCGACGGTCAACTCGGCGGTGTGGCGCAGTTGGTCGAGTTCCGGCGCGTCGAGGTGGACCCATCCGGCGACCTCGCCGTCGTTTTCGCCGTCCTCCACGGTGGCGACGTAGAACATCCGCGAGCGGCGGTCGTTGCGGCGCAAGAGCGCCCCCTCGTCGCTGATGTCGGCGGCGACGCGCTGGGCGGAAATCGACGCCCCCTCGTCGGCGACCTCCCGAATCGCCGTCTCGATGCCGCTCCAGTCGGACTGCCGCGCCTGCCGGATGCGGTACGAGAGGTCCTCTTCCTCGTACGACTCGACCTCATCGTCCAGCGCGAGGTGGAGTTCGCCCTCGTCCCGGACGAGGAGACCGGCGTCCACGAGGTCGGCCACGGTCTCGCGGAACTCCTCCGGCGGAATCCGAACCCGCGGCTCCGTCGTTCCCGACCGGGCCGGTTTCGACCCGGACCGGGAGTCGATGCGAACCTCGTCACGGACCTCTTCGACGGTGGCCGAACCGCTCCGCTCGACGTGGTGGTAGATGCGTTGCTGAATCGTGTCCTCGAACTCGAGGTCAGCGGGTGCTCCCATAGGTGTGGGTACCACTCCGAGGGGATTTATTATTTATCGCCTAAAAAAGCGCGCCTCGGATTATAAACTCGCGAACGAATAAATCTATTTTTCTTCGACATGCCGAACTTCGGTGGCGATGCCGCGGGTGGATTCGGTCATCTCCGGGCCGCTCATCTCAGCGCGGCCGATGGCGAACGCCTTCGGGCCTTCGATGACAACCTCGTCGCCGGGGCGGATGTCGTCGTCGGCGTCCACCACGCCGGGCGCGAGGACGCTCCCGTGAGGCGCGAACGCGTCGATTTCGACCCGCTTTACCGGTGCGTCGCTCTCGACCCATCGGCGGGCACCCGCGAGCGTGAACGAGAGGGTGCCGTACTGGGGAACCATCGCCGCGAGTTGTTCGCCGTCGTCGTCGTGCACCCGAAGTTTCGGATAGCGACTCTGGATGTTGAGTTCGGAAAAGAGCGCGTCGCCAGCGCCGTCGCCGAACTGGTAGTCCGCCATCGCCCGGACGGTGTTGTGCTGGCGGTCGCGCTTGCCGTACTTCGACTCGCCCGTGAGCGTGCTTGCGAGATTGCCGAGCGATTCCGTCGTCGTCGGGTGGTCCTCGACGGTGTATTCGAAGTCCACGTCGAGCGCCTCCTCGACTCGCTCGCACACGTCGCGGTACCCCTCCTCGGGCACGTGAGCGATGACTCGCGGATACTCGTTTCGCTCCAGATAGCGCCGGAGGACCTCCGCGACGAACTCCTTTTCGTCCTCGCTCCAGCGGCCGGTAACCACGGAATCGTAGTGTTGTGCGGGGTAGGTCAGTTCGAGTTCCTGCGGGACGACGCCGATAGGACTCGTCATCGACACCTTGTGCGCGCGGAACTGGATGGCGTCGTGGTACTGGCCGTGACTCTGGGATTCGCTGTAGGGCTTTTTCGCCGAACACGGCAGGAGTACCAGCGGGCGATCGAATCGATTCCGATAGCGCGTCGTCACGCGGTCGGCGAAGCGCTGAATCTCCACGCGGCGAAGGCTGTCTTCGGTCGCGGCGGCGAGTTCCGCGTTCCGGATGACGGGCGTTCGCTCCTCGACGTAACTCCACTGCTGGTCGAACTCCCGGAAGGCGGCCGTGAGCCACTGCTCGTGGCGGGCCTGCCCTTCGATGTAATCGCGGAGTCGCCCCGAGCGAATTCGCTCGCGGACGATGCCCAACTCGGCCCGGAGCGCGTTGACGTTGTGTTCGACGCAATGTTCGCGCGTGAACTCGTCAACGGGACGCTGGCAGGCCGGGCAGGAACACGGCAGTTCGTGGAGGTCGTCCAAGTAGTGTTGTCCTTCCGTCGTCAGGTACTTCCCTTGGGTTCCCTTGACGACCGCCAAATCCGAGTCCACGAGGTCCACCCCGGCGTACACCAGCGTGGCGACGTTCTCCGGCGTGGCGACCCCCGATAGCACGAGCGCGCTGTCGGCGGGAATCGCTTCGCGGGTATCGATGATGGCGTCTTTGAACCCGGCCCCGTGCCCCACGACGCCGCGCCCACCCGAGAGGACGTAGGCGTCCGCTCCGTAGTCGTCCGCCGTCTCCGTTGCGACGACGGCGGCGCTCGGATAGTCCACGTCCGGGTAGTCCACCGCGAACGACTCCATCACTTCCTCGTCGGTCCCGCTCGGGAACGACCGGTGGGGCAGGACGGTCAGTCTCGACTCGTCGCCCTCCGGCAGGTCGCGGTCCTTGAACCAGAGGCTCCCGGCATCCGAAATCACGTCGTCCGCCAGCGCGGGCGTCGTCAGGGACTCCGAAAGCCGGAGTTCCCCGATTCGGGCCGCCCCATCGCGGCCGTGAATCTCGAAATAGTCAGTCATACCCGTTGTTCGGGGAAGCGGATTGAACTATCTTGCGTAACACCGTGAGTGCCGCGTTCCGCGTCGTCCGCGGTCCGACCGGCGACGGGACCGGACAGCAGTCATCCGAGAGAAGAGTCGTGCGGCCGTCGAGTCCGGGTGAGTTGACGCCGTTATCGACTCGGATGGGCCGACACGGTGCCACGGTGAACCGCGCACGCCCTCCACAGCGAGTCCGTGGCACAGCCGATAGATTCGTCCAATGCCGGAACACACCGTCCCGGCACGTCGAAGAAACGGCGTGGTCTTCCCCAATCGTTTCGCTTTCGAATTAATGGAATATATACCGTCGTGGAACGACACCGGCGCCGACACCCTCAGACGGTCGTGAGGTCCACGGTTCGAACCGCGTCGGGAACGAGCGCGAGTGCCGATTCGGACCACCCCTCGTGTGCGAGGGTGAAGTCGGTTTCCGGGTTCTCGTCGACCAACCGCGCCACGCCGCGGGCCGCCGATTCGTATCCCGCGGCGTCCATTCGGTCCGGAATTTCGGCCGTGAGCGGATACGTCTCCGAGAGCGCGCGGGGGAACGGACCGAACGGCGGCACGACGTTCCACGATTCGTCGTAGCGACTGCTCGGGTTGCCCTCCGTCAGGAGCACTTTCCCCTCGGGATTCAAGCGCGAGAGGCGCTGGTGGTGGCGGACGACCTCGGGGCGCGCGGCGCTCTCGCCCGAGAGGTAGAAGAACGCTCCCTTCGAGGCCGGGTCGGTGCGTTCGAGTTGCGCGGCGTGGTCGCCGAGCGCGCGATAGCCGTCGAGCATCGCGGGATGGGCGCGGGCGCGGTTCTCGACCAGTTCGAACAGGTTGCCCGTCCGAATGGCCTGCTTGATGGTTCGTATCTCCTCGAACGTGACGTGGAGGTTGTGCTCCGCCAGCAGTCGCTCCCGTTCCCGCTCGCCCTCGTCGCGAATCTCCGCGGGCGTGTGGTTCGCACAGACGGGACACGAACAGGGGAAGTAGTCGAGGTCGTCCAACTGTTCCGTGCCGCGAACCGTCAGATAGCGACCGTCGCGGGCGTACAGCGCGTAGGCCGCCGAGTCGAACAGGTCACAGCCCATGGCGACCGCCAGCGCGAACATCATCGGGTGGCCCGCGCCGAACAGGTGCACCGGCGCGTCCGCTCCCAGTCCGCGTTTCGCACCCGCCACGACGTCCACCATGTCGCCGTACCGGTATTCGTTCATCAGCGGGACGACCGCGCCGACGGGAAACACGTCGAGCGACGTGTCTTCCGCGTGGCGGCCCGCCTCCTCGCGGAGGTCGGGGTACGTCGACCCCTGCACCGGCGCGTTGACGAGCATGTCGCCGACGTCGACGGTTTCGGCGAATTCGAGGCGTTCTTGCGTCGTCGCCAGTTCCTCCTCGGCCTGCTCGCGGTCCACGTCCGGCGGCGTCGGGATATCAACGGGCGTCCCGATGTCCGACCCGATGTCGTGTTGGAACTGCAGAATTTCCTCGGTCGTCACCGTGATTTCGCCGTACTCGGCGAGTTGGAACGACCCGGAGTCGGTCATGATGGCCCCGTCGAAGTCGAGGAGTTCGTGCAGACCGACTTCGAGCGCCTCGTCGCGGAAGTCCTCGCTCTTGTAGAGGATGTAGGAGTTGGTGATGAGGATATCCGCGCCGAACTCGCTTTCGAGGCGGGACGGCTCGACCGTCTGCATGTGCGGGTTGACGACCGGCAGGAGCGCGGGCGTCTCGACCGTCACGCCCGCGCGCGGGACGGTGAGTTCCCCGATTCGACCCGCCCCGTCTTGGTCGCGGATTTCGAAGTTGTCTCGTTCCATTACCGCCGCGTAGCCGCGGTGTCGGTGTAAGAATTCCGTTCTCGGATTCTCGGACGCGGCGGAAACGGTCTCGGTTTGCGCGGTCGGTCGGCGACAAATCGGATCGGAGCGCCATCGTACCGCCGTTGGCCGCCTCCTCGTATTTAAACCCTCGCCCGGGGATTTAGGAGGGTCGAATGCGAGTACGTCGCATGGACTCGATTGCCTTATCGGACCGCGAAGCGACGGAAGTGACCGACGGCGTGTACCTCGCGCAACTGGCCGCCGGGGAACGCATGAGCATCCAGCACTTCCACATCGAACCCGGCGCGACCGTGCCGGAGCACAGCCACGAACACGAGCAAACCGGATTCGTCTACGGGAGCGCGCTGACGTTCATCGTCGGCGGCGAGGAGTTCGTCATCGAGGAGGGCGACTCCTACGCGATTCCGGGCGACGAACCGCACGCGGCGGAGAACAGGACCGACGTGCCGGTTCAGGGCATCGACGTGTTCAGTCCGCCGCGTCTCGACGTGCCGTGGAAGTGAGACGGTTCGCACCGCACCGTAACTGAAACTTATTATCGTGATGGTTGTAGGCACCTGCGGTAGTGTGCCATGATAGGAGTTACCGAACTGGAGGAGATGCTGGAAAACATGGTGACGGCGCGTCACTACGAGGAGCGATTACAGGAGGAGTATCTGGAGGGGAAACAACCGGCGTTCGACATCTCCGCCGGGCCGATACCGGGCGAGTTGCACCTCGCCGCGGGGCACGAGGCATCGGGTGCTGGCGTCTGCCAGCACCTCCGCGACGACGACACGGTGACGGGGCCACACCGCCCGCATCACGTCGCCATCGCCAAGGGCGTGGACTTGAAGCGGATGACCGCAGAGATTTTCGGGCGGGAAACGGGCCTCTGTAAGGGGAAGGGCGGTCACATGCACCTCTTCGACCCCGACGTGAACTTCGCGGCGAGCGGCATCATCGCCGAGGGCTGTCCGCCCGCGGTCGGTGCCGCGCTCGCGTCGAAGAAGCGAAACGAGGACAGCGTGGCCGTCGCGTTCCTCGGCGAGGGGGCCATCGACCAAGGCGGCTTCCTCGAATCGCTGAACCTCGCCAGCGTCCACGACTTACCGGTCATCTTCGTCGTCGAGGACAACGATTGGGCCATCAGCATGCCCAAAGGGCGGGTGACGGACGTGGAAAACGGTGCCCAGCGCGCGGACGGGTTCGACATGCCGGGCCACCGCGTGGACTACGACGACGCGACGGCCGTCTACGAGGCGGCGGGGGAAGCGGTCGGCCGCGCCCGCGACGGCAACGGTCCGACCCTGTTGGAAGTGCAGGTTCACCGCCGGATGGGTCACTTCATGGGCGACGCGGAAGCCTATCGCCCGAAGACGGACTCCGAGCGCGCACAGCGACTCGATTCCATCGACCGGCTCGAGGCCGACCTCCGCGCGACGGGCGCGGACGAGGGGACCATCGAGGAGATTCGCTCGCGGGCGAAAGAGCGCGTCGAAGACGCCATCGAGTGGGCCAAGGAGCAACCCGAACCGGACCCCGAGGAGGCCTACGAGGACGTGTTCACGAATCCACCGGACGGCTACGCGGAAACCCTGCGAGGTGGTGAGTGATGGCGGCGTCGGACGGCAAGGAACTGACGATGAGTCGCGCCATGGTGGACGCCATCGCACACGAGATGCGCGAGAGCGACGACGTGTTCGTCATGGGCGAGGACATCGCCGACTACGGTGGCATCTTCGACAGCACGCAGGGGCTTCTCGACGAGTTCGACCACGACCGAATCATGGACGTGCCCATCAGCGAAACCGCCTTCATCGGCGCGGCGGTAGGCGCGGCCCAGTCCGGGATGCGCCCGATTGCCGAACTGATGTTCGTCGATTTCTTCGGCGTCGCCATGGACCAAATCTACAACCAGATGGCGAAGAACACCTACATGAGCGGCGGGAGCGTCAGCATCCCGATGGTGTTGATGACGGCCGTCGGCGGCACGTACAACGACGCCGCTCAGCACTCCCAGACGCTCTACGGGACGTTCGCCCATCTGCCGGGAATGAAGGTCGTCGTGCCGTCCACGGCCTACGACGCCAAGGGACTGATGCACGCGGCCATCCGCGACGACGACCCGGTCGTCTTCATGTTCCACAAGCGCCTGATGGGTATCGGCTGGATGCCCGCCCCCGAGGGACCGAAAACCGCCGTTCCCGACGAGGACTACACGGTCGAGTTCGGCGAGGCGGACGTGAAGCGTGAGGGCGAGGACGTGACCGTCGTCACGCTCGGTCTGCACGTTCACCGCGCCATCGAGGCCGCCGAGGAACTCACGGGCGAAGTGGACGCGGAAGTCATCGACCTCCGCTCGTTGGTGCCGCTCGACACCGAGACGATAGTCGAGTCGGTGTCGAAGACCGGCCGACTCGTCGTGGTGGACGAGGATTACCGTTCGTTCGGCGTTTCGGGTGAAATCATCGCACGGGTGGCGGAGAACGGTCTCTCAGACCTCACCGCGGTCGAACGCGTAGCCATGCCGGACACGCCGATTCCGTACGCCCGTCCGCTGGAACAGGAGGTCAACCCCGGAACCGACAACATCATCGAGGCCGTCCGCTCCGTCAACGATGAGTGACGACCTCGTTCCCGTCGAGTCGGCCGCTGTCTGGCCCGAAGACGCACGGGACGTCGAGGAGGCGATCGTCGCCAACTGGTTCGTCCGCGAGGGGAGCAGCGTCGAGGAGGGCGACACCATCGCCGAGATTCAAATCGAGAAGGTGAGCGTGGACGTACCAGCCCCCGCGACGGGCGAACTGGTCGAACGACTGGTGGACGAAAACGAGGAGTTCGAACGCGGCGACGCGCTGGCGCGGATTCGCCCCGCGTAACGCGTCGCCGATTTTATCGCGTTTTGCAGAAAGGCTTTATCGACGATTTGCTTTCGATGTGATATGCCCCCACTGACGCGACGGCGGGCCCTCCGGCTCGGCGGAGCGGCGTTCACCGCCGCCCTCGCTGGATGTTCCGCGTTCGGCGGGCAGTCGCCGCCGACGCTTCGCCTCGGACGACTGGTGGTGACGAATTACGACCGCCGTCCGCACACCGTTCACGTTCTCTTCGTCACCGATGATTCCCCCGACTACTGGGCCTCGAAAAGAGTACCCCCTGGCGACGAGACGAGTCCGGGATTCGCTCGCTTTGAAGACTATCCGACCGAACCCGGTGATTCCGTCCTCCACGTTCGTACCGACAGCCAGCCGAAACCCGGGTGGGAACGACTCGATTTCGGCGAGCAGACCACCTCCTGTGTTGGCCTCGTTATCGGAATCGGCGACCCGAACGGGACGTCTCCCGGCGACGTGACCATCTGGAAGACGAACAACGAACACGAGTGCGACGGAATGACGACGACGGAACGGTAGTGGATTTTCTCGATTGTTGCTCGGCGGACGCTCCCGGTCGTCTTTTACCACGGTATTTAAATCAGAAATATTTTATCTCCTTTCTAATTTCGCTAATACATGCTCCGGATGACACGTCGGAGACTGCTCACACTCGGTGGGTCGGCGTTCACCGTCGGACTCGCTGGTTGTGCCGCGTTCGGTGAGCAGTCCCCAACTCCGCTTCTGGGGAAATTGGAGGCAGTAAACCACGACCGCCGACCTCACACTCTCCACGTCCTTTTTCTCGACGACGGAAAGCCCGTCTACTGGACTTCGAAAGAGATTCCCGCGGCCGATGAATCCGGTCCGGGGTCCGCCCGTTTCGAGGAATATCCGACGGAACCGGACGGGTACGCGCTCCACGTTCGCGTCGAAGACCAGCCAAAATCCGATTGGGAGCAGTTCGACTTCGACCAACCGAACACCTCGTGTTACGGATTCCTGCTATCGGTCGATGCCGAGAACGGAAGTCCTTCCGTCGATATCTGGCAGACGACCGGGACGCTCCCGTGCGAAGGAGTCCGAGCGACGAACGAGAGCGAGTAGCGAGCTAACCGTGTCGTCGTAGCGACCGAATTCAGCGAGCCGAAATAGGTAGAAAACGACAGTGTGGAGATTCTACGACAGCTTTTCGATAGCGCCGAGCGAACCTCGGCTGACCCACGACTCGCTTACGTGAGGTCGTGGATGGTCCCGAAAATCAGAGATTTTCGGGGCTCAGAAAAACGTTCTATGAAAGTTTTTCAATATTCTCGACGATGGCGTCGGCGTACTCGCTGGTGGCGAGTTTCTCGCCGCCTTCGATCTGGCGTTCGAGGTCGTAGGTGACCTTACCGGAGGAGATGGTCTCTTCGACGGCGTCGCGGACGAGCTGACCGGCGTCCTTCCAGCCCATGTATTCGAGCATGAGACGGCCCGAGAGGATCATCGCGGTCGGGTTCACTTTGTCCTCACCGGCGTACTTCGGCGCGGAGCCGTGGACGGGTTCTGCGAGACAGCGGTGGTCGCCGAAGTTCGCACCGGGTGCGATGCCGAGGCCGCCGATTTGAGCGCCAGCGGCGTCGGACATGTAGTCGCCGTTCAGGTTCATGGTGGCGATGACGTCGTACTGGTCCGTGCGGGTGAGAAGCTGCTGGAGCATGTTGTCCGCGATGCGGTCCTTGACGACGAGCTTGTCCTCGGGCTGTTCGCCGTCGTACTCGTCCCAAAGCTCGTCTTCCGTGATGGTGACGTCGCCGAACTCGTCCTTCGCGAGTTCGTAGCCCCAGTCGCGGAACGCGCCCTCGGTGAACTTCATGATGTTGCCCTTGTGGACGAGCGTGACCGAGTCCCGGTCGTTTTCGAGGGCGTACTCGATGGCCTCGCGGACGAGACGCTTCGAGCCGTACTCCGTGATGGGCTTGATTCCGATGCCGACCGGACCGTCGTGGATGACATCGGTTTCACCCATCTCGTCCTCGACGAAGGCCTTGACTTGCTCGACTTCCTCGGTTCCGGCTTCCCACTCGATACCGGCGTAAACGTCCTCCGTGTTCTCACGGAAGAAGACCATGTCCATCGCCTCGGGGTGTTTGACGGGCGATGGAACGCCGTCGAGGTGATAGGTCGGGCGGACGTTCGCGTACAGGTCGAGCGTCTTACGGAGTGCGACGTTCAGGCTGCGGAAGCCAGCGCCGACGGGGGTCGTGAGCGGTCCCTTGATGGCGATGTTGAACTCCTTGATGGCTTCGACGGTGTCGTCCGGGAGGTTCTCGTCGTACTTCTCGCGGGCGCTCGCACCGGCGTAGACGCGCATCCAGTTGATTTTGCGGCCGGTCGCTTTCGCGGCGGCGTCGAGCACTTTCTGTGCGGCCGGGCCGACGTCCGTCCCGATTCCGTCCCCGTGGATGATCGGAATGATGGGGTTCTCCGGTACGTCGAGTTCGCCTGTCTCCTCGTCGTACGTGATCTGGGCCCCGTCCTCCGGTACCTCTACTTTGTCGTACTCGTAGCTCATGAACGTGTGAACATCCGAACGACGAGGATAAAAGGCCTGCCGTTTGGCCCCCGTATGGGCCTTATACGCCCTTAAACAGTTAGGTGTTCGCCGGGGTAATCGGGCCGGACAGCGGTCGTCGGAGTCGGTTTCGTGCCCCCATAGTTTCCTCCGTCGTCAGCGGATTCGCCCCGTTTTCGTCATCCCCGGACGCGTTACCGACGCGACGAGCGAGCCATCGACGACGAGGTTCGGCGGCGACGTACAGGGTGTCGTCGGATTTTCGGTACGCTATCGCTTCGTCCCAACCGGGGAGGGGGAGAACACCGCCGAACGTGGAATCCGCTGCTTCCGACTTCGTGGCCGTACCGCTGAACTGGGGCGTCCACGCGTTCGGCGATTCGGTCCATCCAGCGGGGGAGGTGGACGGTCACATCGTGTCGCCGTGCGAACGAGTCTGCGTCCCGAGCGTGCCAGTTCGAGAACACCGCAACACCGGCCACTTCGCCGAGTTCCGCCACCAACTCGTCCACGCCCGGCGCGTTGAGCGGGTCGAAGAGCCATACGTCGCCGTCGGGGCCGCGAACCGCGTGGCTCGCCCGGTGTCCGTCCTCTCCCGGATGCGCGAGCCAGTCGATTCCGTCCTCCCACCGGTCGATAACGCGAATCCCGTCCGCGTCGCCCCGCTCGTACATCGGCATCGTTTGACCAACCATTTCGTTCAGCTTCATTTATCTTCTACGTTGTCATCTCCGCGGGATTCGACCCGGACTGCCGTTTGACGTGAACTTAAGCCGTCGCACGCGAGACGGGTGCGCATGCAAGTCATCGTTCACGGCGGTGCTGGTGGCGAACCGGACGAACCGACCCCTCGACAGGCCGTCCTCGACGAGGCGGCGAGCGTCGGCGGCGAACAGGAGACGGTCGTCGATGCCGTCGAAGCGGCGGTTCACGTCCTCGAATCCTCGCCGCGGTTCAACGCGGGCGTCGGCGGCGCGGTTCAGAGCGACGGGAAAATCCGAACCGACGCCGGAATCATGACGAGCGACCGCGAAGCGGGCGCGGCCTGTTCCATGCCCGGCGTCGAACACGCCGTCAGCGCGGCCCGCGTCGTCATGGAGGAAACGCCGCACGTCCTCGTCAGCGGCGAGCACGCCGTCTCGCTCGCGGCCGATTTCGGCGTCGAAACCGACATCGACCTCTGGACGGAGGAGAGCCGGGAGCGATGGGCAGGGCACGACACGCCCGACGGGTCGCCGAGCGAGCACCTCGATTTGCTCCGCGAGAAGTTCGGGGGGAACGCGGCGCGCAGCGCCGCGGAGGAGTCGAGCGGGGGCGACCCGCGAGACCACGATACGGTCGGGGCGGTCGCCTACGACGGCGAGGCGTTCGCGGCGGCCACCTCGACCGGGGGCCGGTGGCTCGCGCTCGCGGGTCGGGTCGGCGACGTTCCTCAAATCGGAAGCGGCTTCTACGCGGCCCCGGCGGGTGCGGCGAGTTCGACCGGTGCCGGTGAGGACATCGCCAAATCGACGCTGACTCGACGGGCGGTTCGGCACCTCGAATCGGGATTTGACGCACAGGAGGCGGCGGACCGCGCCATCGAGGAGTTCGCCGAACTCACCGGGTCGAGCGCGGGCGTCATCGTCCTCGACCGGGACGGCAACGCGGGAAGTGCGTTCAACAGCGACGCGATGCAGACGGCGCTAACTCGGTAGTCGCTCCGTCGCCCGGTTTCGCCGTAACGCAAACTCTTTCCGGCGTTCGGGAGAATAACGAACCATGAGCGAGCAGGACGTAGACCTCTCGGCCGAAAAGTACGAAAAACATCGGGAGGCCGGTGAAATCCTCGCACAGGTGCGAGCGGAAGCCGCCGAGAAAGTCGATGTCGGCGTGACCCACCTCGAAGTCGCCGAGTTCGCGGAGGACCGCATCCGCGAACTCGGCGGCAAGCCAGCGTTCCCCGTGAACATCAGCATCGACGAGGAAGCGGCTCACGCGACGCCGGGAATCGACGACGAGACGACGTTCGGCGAAGACATGGTGAACCTCGACATCGGGGTCCACGTGGACGGATGGCTCGCCGACACCGCCATCACCGTGGACCTCTCGGGCCACGACGGACTCGCGGAGGCCAGCGCCGAAGCGCTCGACGCCGCGCTCGAACTCGTCGAACCCGGCGTCGAAACCGGCGAAATCGGCGCCGAAATCGAGTCCGTCATCGAGGGCTACGGCTACAATCCGGTCGTCAACCTCTCGGGGCACGGCCTCGCCCACTACGAGCAGCACACGGAGCCGAACATCCCGAACCTCGGCGTCGAGCGCGGCGTCGAACTCCAAGTCGGTGACGTGGTTGCCATCGAACCGTTCGCCACGGACGGAACGGGGAAGGTCGGCGAAGGTGCCGAAGAGGAGATTTTCGCCCTCGAACGCGAATCCTCGGTCCGCGACCGAAGCGCCCGCCAGGCGCTCTCTCAGATAACCGAGGAGTTCCGAACGCTCCCCTTCGCTACCCGCTGGTTGGACGTCTCCCGACCGAAGATGGCGCTTCGACGCCTGAAGATGAACAACATCGTTCACGGCTACCCGGTTCTCAAAGAGGAGGACGGTTGTCTCGTCAGCCAGAAGGAACACTCGGTCATCGTCACCGAGGACGGATGTGAAGTGTTCACCGAATAATCAGCGTCAGTGCAGTCGTTTTCTACTGATACGTTCGCGTCGAACGAACCGCGAGAACGAGCGTAGTTTCGTCGGCAGTATGTATCGGTCGTCCCGTTACGCGTTGTTCATCCGCTGACTCTTCTCCTCACCACACGACTGACATCGTGTGACACGGTACGGCTCACGCGAGAACTCGGCGTTTTCCCGTTTTTTGCTCTCCGTTCGTATCTCGACGGAGACCGAGTGTGACGTTTCGCGGCCGCAGTTGTCGCACAGTTCCACCATCGCCGAGAACCCCTGATTTTTTGTTGCCATAGTGACTTCCTGTTCAGTTCGTACAACCCCTGACACGAGCATAAAAACCCCTCTCTGTTGGAGGGCGTTCGAACCGTTTATTCGGTCGCAGTCTTGCGGTTTGACCAGATTACGGACTCTGAGCGTCCCATTTCGTTTATAGACCTCCCTGAATCGTTAATGAGGGCGAAACGCTCTACAACAGCCGAATTATTTATATACCAGTTCAGGGGTTTAGACCGAGCAGGGCCGAGCGAATGAATACGAGTACCGGGATTATTTCGAGGCGGCCGATCCACATGTTCAGGATGAGCATTCCCTCACCAAACGACGACATCTTCGGGCCGACGATACCGGTCGAAAGGCCGACGTTTCCTTGGGCGCTCGCCACCTCGAACAGCGCATCCGCGTAACCGAATCCGGGAGCGACGTTGACGAGAAGGACGCTTCCGGTGATGAGGAGGATTATCCACAGCATGCTCACGATGGCCGCCTCGCTGAACTCCTCGAACATCTGGTCGCGTTTGAGAACCCGGTCGCCGATTCGCGTGTTGATGACGGCCGAAGAGGGGAGGAATACCCGGGTGAACTCCCACTGAATCCCCTTGCTGATCATGTAGCCGCGAATGATTTTGATGCCGCCGACGGTGCTTCCGGCGGCACCGCCGAGCACCATCGCGCCGCTGACGATGAGTTTCCCGCCCGGTCCCCAGTCGCCGATGTTGGACGACTGAAAGCCCGTGCAGGTCAGCGCGCTCACGAACTGGAACGTGGAGTCGCGGGCCGCGTCCGCCGCCACCGGCGACAGGCCGACGTCTTCGAGTCCGGCCCAGCCGATGGGGTGGAAGGCGGCGCTCGCGGACGGCAACGAGACGATGTTCTGGACCGAGAGCACGACGACACCCGCGCCGAAGATGATGAAGAGCCAGCGCGTCTGGGTGTCCGAAACCAGCGGCTTCGGGTCCCTGTCGTGGAGCATGACATAGTGAATCGGAAAGGCGATGGCCCCGAGCGCCATTATCGGCAGGAGCACCGCCTCGACCAGCGGCGAGTGATAGGACTGGATGGAGTTGTCGGTGACACTGAATCCCCCCGTCGAAAGCCCCGTCATGGCGTGATTGAGCGCCTGCCAGAACGCGTCGAACAGGGGGAGGTTCGGCTTGGCGACGACGATGGCGACGAACAGCGCCGCCACGGAGAGTACGGTGTAGAGCAGGAAGATACGCCACACCGTCTGGACGGTGTGAATGATGCTCGGGTGAATCCGCTCTTCTCGCGCTTCCGCCCGGTAGAGCGCGTAACTCCCGCTTCCCGGACGGGCGAGAATCGCCGTCGTGAGGACGATGACGCCGACCCCGCCGACCCACTGGATGAGCGACCGCCACCACTGGACCGCCCGCGGAAGCGTCGGTTCGTGCACCGCCATCGTCAGTCCGCTCCCAGTCCACCCGGACATGCTCTCGAAGACGGCGTGAAGCGGGTTCTGGAAGTACGCAAGGCTGGACATCGTGGTCGCGCCGCCGACGCGAATAGGGTCGTACGCCGCACCGGACGGGACGTAGGTGTTCATCACCGAAACCGGCGTCAGATGCGCGGCGAAGAACAGGGGTAGCGACCCGAAAATCGCGGTGGCGAACCAGCCTCCGGCGGCGATGACCATCCCGTGTTTCATCACGGGGTCCGGCGCGTCCTCGAAGACGATGCGCGCCGCGCCGCCAGCCGCGGCCGTGATTCCTCCGGCGATCAGGAACGCGAGCGCCGCGTACCATTCTTCGAACGCCAGCGCGAGGACGACGGTGAACGTCATCATCGCCGCCTGAATCAGTACGAGCGCACCCACGTCCCGAAGGATGGTCGCGAGGTGCGCCGGAACCCCGGCGACCGTTTTCCGTCGAACCATGTCAGTCGTGGTCCTCGTAGTGACCGAAGATATCGGTCACTTCCGGCGTTGCACCCTTCTCGGAGAAGACGGTGATGAGGTCGCCACCCCGAATTTCCGTGTTCCCGCGCGGTGTGATAACCTCGTCGTCCCGCTCGATTGCGACGACGAGCATCCCCTCGTCGAACAACTCGTCGTCCGCCGCGGCGGACAGGGTGAGTCCGGCGATGGGCGCGTAGGAGTCGACCGTGATTTCGAACACTTCGGCTCGGTCGCCGACCTTCATGTAGTCCTTGATGGACGGGCGTTTGACGGCCCGATAGAGGTAATCCGCAATGAGTCTCTGGGGGTTCTCGATGACGTTCACGCCGATTTGGCGGAAGATGCTCATGTGTTCGGGATTGTGAACCACCGAGACGAGCGACGGGATTTCGAGTTCCTGTCCCAGCAGGCTGACCATGATGTTCGTCGCGTCCTGGTCGGTCGTGCTGATGAGCGCGTCCGCGCGCTCGGCACCCGCTTCTTCCAGCGTATCGAGGATGGTCGCGTCGTTGTTGAGGACGAGGCAGTCGAACTCCATCGAGGCGCGTTCCGCCCGCTCCGCGTCCTTCTCGATTACCACCACGTCGTTGCTGTTCTGTGTCGCAATGCTGATGAGTTGCGAGCCGATGTCGCCCGCACCGACGATGATGAGATACATTCGTTATGCCCCTCTCCGAAGCCATCGCTTGAAAAGATACTGTTGTCGCGTCATTCGTCTGAAACCCCGTCACAGGGTGTCAATCGACGATACGAGACGCGGTAAGACTCCCTTTCGACACGGTTATGCACGAGTTAAACGGGCCATAACGCCGGTTTCTCGACGAACCGAGGACATCGGAACCGCCCGTGTCCATTTTTAAGTGAGGCGAGGAGCGTTCATCCGAGAAACCGGACGATATGGTGCGCTGGCGCGGGTTCGGTTCCTCGCCCGGATGTACGAGCGACGAACCGATTTCGGCGGCCACGAGTCTGAAAACCTAAACCGGAGCCATGCGACATGCGGGTATGCAACAGGTCTTCGCACCGTGGCGGATGGAGTGGGTCGAACGCGACACCGACGAGGACTTCGAGGGCTGTGTCTTCTGTGCCTTCCCGAAGCGGGACGACGACCGGGAACATCTCGTCGTCGCGCGGAACGACCACGCGGTGGTCATGCTGAACAACTACCCGTACAATCCGGGGCACGTGATGGTCATCCCGAACGAGCACGAACGCGACTACGCGGCGCTCGGCGAGGAAACGCTGCTCGGGCATGCCCGGATGAAACAGCGGACGTTCGACGCGATGGACGCGGCGTTTTCGCCGGACGGCTTCAACGCCGGGCTGAACATCGGCGAGGGAAGCGGCGGTTCCATCGACCACCTCCACACGCACGTCGTCCCGCGCTGGACCGGCGACACGAACTTCATGCCCGTCATCTCGGACACGAAGGTCATCGTGGAAGGACTCGAAGACACTTACAACAAACTCCACGCCGCGTTCGCCGAACAGGACGGCGCGACCGTTCCGGACGCGGATTCGGCGGTATCGTTCGGGGACTGAACGGAGTCTTCCGGGGCCGCCGATATACCCATACGGCGGGCGGTCCAATTACGGACGATGAACCGGTCGGGGGCGATTCGGACCGCGGGTGCCATCATCCTCACGGCGAACCTCCTCTTAGCGCTCGCCAAGGGTGGCGTCTGGTTTCAGACCGGGAGCCTCGCGGTCGGGTCCGAGGCCATCAACAGCCTCTCGGACGCGATTTACAGCCTCGTCGTCCTCGCGGGACTGTACCTGACGACGCAACCGCCGGACTTCGAGCACCCGCACGGTCACGAGCGGATCGAACCGTTCGTCTCGCTGTTCGTCGCGCTCGGCGTGTTCGCGGCGGGTGGCTTGGTGCTCTACCGAGCCGCGAGTGCGATTCTCTCCGGGGACATCACGACGACGACGAGCTACCTCGCCGTGGGCGTCCTCGTCGGGAGCGGCGTCGTCAAGTACGCCCTCTTCCGCTACTGCTTGCGAATCGGCGAGGCGGTCAACTCGCCCGCCGTAATCGCGGCCGGACTGGACAACCGAAACGACATTTTGACGGCCGGGGCAGCGCTGGTCGGCGTTCTCGGCGGTCGAATCGGGCTCCCCATCCTCGACCCGCTCGCGGCGGGGGTCGTCTCGTTCGGCATCCTCTACACCGGATGGGAGATCGTCCGCGACAACGTGGACTATCTGGTCGGGCGGGCACCGCCGGAGGACCTCCGCGCCACGATCGTCCGGCGGGCGCTCTCGAACCCCGACGTGGAGGGAGTCCACGACGTCGTTGCCCACTATGTCGGTCCCGAAATCGACGTGAGCATGCACATCGAGGTCGAGGGCGACCGAACGCTCATCGAAGCCCACAACATCGAAACCGCCATCATCCGGTCCATTCGGGACATCCCGGAGGTGGACGACGTGTTCATCCACGTCGACCCGAAGGAACTCGGCGAGTGGAAATCCGACACCGAGGCCGACCGACTGGCGGAGACGACGATTCCGGAGGATGCGGAACGCCGTGAGGAACTGTCGGAGTGAGAGCGTTCCGCACGCTTTTCATCCCTCGGGAATCGGGTATCGGTCTTTTCTACCGTGAATTAGTAGTTTCGAGCGTACTGCTATGACCTCCATCTTCGACAGACGGGCGATGTTGAAAGCGACCGGCACCGTGCTCGTCGGTGCTTCTCTCGGCGGCTGCGTGGCGGACGGAAACTCCGGGTCGGAGTCGGACGATTCGCCCGCCGACGTCACCGTCGTCGTCGGTCCCGGCGGCGACCTGACGTTCGACCCCGACGACCTCGAAATCACCGCCGGAACGACCGTCGCGTGGAAGTGGGAGGGGAACAACCACAACATCGTCGTGGAAGACCAACCCGACGGCGCGGACTGGAACGGCACGCCCGGCGCCGACACCAAAATCTACAACGAGGGATATCGCTACACCTACACCTTCGACGTCCCCGGCACGTACGACTACTACTGCAACCCCCACCGAGCGGCGGGCATGGTCGGCAGCATCACCGTCACGAAGGACGAAAGAGGTGCGAACGGGACGGAAGACGGAACGGGAACCGACCCCGACAGGAAAGGAATCGAAGACGATGGGGAGGGGAGCAAAACCGGCGGACCCACGATTCCCGAAGACCACGCGACGAAAGCCGACCTCCCCGTTCGGGTCGGTTCCGATGGCGACCGGACGTTCACGCCCGGGACGGAACGCCCGCTCGTCGTTCCCGCGGGAACCGAGGTCACGTTCGTCTGGAAGACGGACGGGAACAACATCGTCGTGGAGGACCAGCCCCACGACGCGAGTTGGACCGGTACGCTCGGCGGCATGAGCAGGGTCTACGACGCGGGGTACGAGTACAGCCACACCTTCGACGTGCCCGGAACGTACGAGTTCTACAGCGCCCCGCACGAGAGCGCGGGCATGACGGGAACGATATACGTCACGAAGTGACGGGCTGAGAGTTCCGAGAACCGCGCCGCGTCTTACTCCCCGAGGTTGACTTGGATTTCGTCACTGACGGCCCCGTCGAGACGGGTCGTCACCACGCCGTCGGTGTACTCCGTGTCGAACGACCCCGACCACTCGACGCGCTCGCCAGCCGCGACGGCGCGCTCGATCACCGTGGATTCGTCGTCGTCGGCGATGCCGGTCGTCGGCCAGTAGAGCGCGGCGAGGAACCGACCGTCGTTTTCCGAGACGTTTTTCGCCACGAACGACAGGTCCACGCCGTACTGCTCGACCGTCGCGTCGAACGATTCGAGTTCGAACGTCGGCGCCGGTCGGCCGAGCGTCGCTACCGCATCGTCCGAAAGCTCCCACTCCGCCGTTTCGCCCCCGTACCGACAGCGAATCGCGGCCTCGCTCGCCTCGAGCGGCGACGGCGGTTCGAACGCCAGCCAGCCGACCGCCCCGCCAGCGGCGTACGGCGCGCCGTATCGAATGTCGCCGCGTTCGGCGAGCGAGGTGGTGTAGGCGCCCGTCGTCCGGTCCTCGATTTCGACCGCCGAATACGTCTTCCCGTCCGCGACGAGTTCGAAGGCGTCGTACGCCGGGTCGCCTCTGGCATCGACGGCGTTCCCCTGCTGGCTCTGGACCGCCGCGACGACGAACTGCGTCCCGTCCGACTGTAGAACTCCGCCAGAACCCATGATGGACTCGTAGGTAACCGCCTTTTCGACGGTCGGGTTTGCAACGGCAACGCGCACCTCGCCGAGGGACTTCACCGACGACTCCGGCAGGGAAAAGGAGGCGTTTTCGGCGGTGGTCGTGTCGGGCGGGGAGTCGCCGGTCGTCGATTCGTCCGTGGTGTCGGTCGATGTAGTCTTGGTGTCGGTCGGCACGGGCGATTCGTTTCCGGTTCTGCCCGGACTCTCGCCGAGACAGCCCGCGAGTCCGGCGGACAGCGCGCCGACCGTGGCGAGGAGTTGGCGTCGGTTGGAGGGCATCGGTCACGATTTTACGTATCCGGGTATATGTTTTCTGTCTGTGACGACGATGGGGAGTCGATTTTGCTTGCGGGTGTTTTCGGAGCGGTACAGCAGTGATGAAGTCCTCGAAAACCCTCACCCGCTTGTGACGAGGTGAGACCGGTTTTTCTGTGACTGCAACGACGGACGTCGCTGAAACCGCAATCGCACCGCATCAGCCACACCCTCCCCAACCGATTCCGTTCCTCACTCCGTTGCGGTACTCATCCCTCGCACGCTATCAGCACAGCCCATCGGACGACCGCCGTCCTCTGGGCTGTGCCAGCGTGCGCCACGGTGAAAATACGGATTTCGAGAAAACCCGTTTCGGAACAGCTCTACGCCTCAGACAGGCGTCCCGAACGCGTAGACGGTCTGGTGGCTGGTTACTTCCACGTCGAGGAAGTCGCCGGGTTCGATGCCGTGTTCGGTGGCGTTCTGGACGATGATCTGGCGGTAGGCCTCGTCGCGGCACTTGACGGAATCGCCGGTGCCCTCCTCGACGACCATGACGCGCTTTTCGGTGCCGACCATCTCGTCGTAGGCCGCGCCCACGATGTCCATCTTGAGTTCGGACATCTTCTTGGAGCGCTCCTTTTTCTTGGTGCCGCCGAGGCCCTTCATCTTCGCGGCGTCGGTGTTCGGGCGCTTGGAGAAGCGGGTGACGTTCAGTTTCTCGGGGCGCGTCTCGCGGAGGAGCGCCATGCTCTGTTCGTGGTCGGTATCGGTTTCGGTCGGGAAGCCGACGATGAAGTCCGTCGAGAGCGTCCAGTAGTCGAGGTACTCGTCGAACGTCTCGACGATTTCGACGTACTCCTCGACCTGATGCTGGCGGCGCATGTCGCCGAGCACGTCGTTCGACCCGGACTGGACCGGCGCGTGGATGAAGTTGTACAGTTCGTCGTTCTCGGCGAACACTTGCGCGAGTTCCTCACGGATGCCGTGGACGCCCTTCGGGTTCGCCATGCCGACGCGGACCCGGAAGTCGCCCTCGATTTCGTTGCAGATGCGGTCGAGCAGGACGTGCAGTTTCCGCTCGCCCCGGTCCCAGCCGTAGACGCCGGTGTCCTGTCCCGTAATCCTGAGTTCCTTCGCGCCCGCGTGAACGAGCGCGCGGGCCTTTTCGACGTTCTCCTCGACGGAGGGCGAGTCGATTTTGCCCGTCGCGTGCTTCGTGATGCAGTACGAACAGTCGGACATACAGCCGCGAGCGATGGGGAGGATGCCGACCACGCCGTCCAGCACGGGTTCGACGCCCGGTCCGGGGGTCGGACACTCGCCGTTCGTGACCGCCGTCGGAACGTCGTCCCAGTGCATGATTTGGGCGTCCACGTCCTCGGTTCGGAACTCGTCGCCCTGCGCCAGCGCCATACACCCCGTGATGATGAGGTCCGCCGTCTCCGATTGCAGTTCTTTCGCCCGGCGAACCATGTTCCGCTCCGTCTTCTCCACGACAGTACATGTGTTCATTATCGCAACGTCGGCCTGCTCGGGACCCTCGACGCGGTAGTGGCCAGCGTCGCGCAGCGCGGACTCTATCTGGCGACTCTCGCCGCGATTCGAGGTACAGCCGTACGTTTCGATGTGATACCGGGCCATTCACTCCTCGATTTCGGCTACGCGGGCAAAAGGGCGACGGTTGTGTGCCAAACCGTGCGAGAAGCGCGCGACAAATCGTGAAGAAAGCTTATTATTTCCGATTGGGAAGCGGGTGTATGCCCTCTCCATCACGACGGGATTTTCTCGCCGCCCTCGGCACTACCGCGACCATCACCGCGACCGCTGGTTGTGCGTCCACCGAATCGCAGTCGGACGACGCCGCCTACGCAGCCGGTGACCGACCCGACTGGCCGACGGCCGGACACGACGGGGTGAACACCGGCTACAATCCGAAGGGCCACGGCCCGCGTTCAACCCCGAAAATAGCGTGGAAGACGCGCCTCGGGATGACGACCGGGCCGCCGGTCGTCGCGGAAAACCGGGTCTTCGTCCCGGACGCGGAGAAGCTCATCTGCTACGACGCGGCGGACGGGACGCAACGCTGGGAGTACCGACCGCCGGGCGACGGAAACATCTGGTCGGCACCGACCGTCAGGGACGGAACCGCCTACGTGAGCGGCCCCGACGAATCGGTGACGGCGGTGGACGTGAAATCGGGAACGAAACGGCGGGAGTTCGAGACTACGGGCTACGTCTCCGGTTCGCCGCGGCTCGATTCCGACGGCGAGTCGCTGTTCGTCGGGACGAGCGACGGCCGGATTCACTGTTTCGATTTGGAGGAGAACGAGGAGCGCTGGCGACAGCAGGTGTACGGGGAGATAGACGCGCCGCTGGCGGTGGCACATGACCGCACGCTGTTCGCCACGACGTACTGGGGGGAGGTGTACGCCTTTTCGGCCACGAACGGCGGCCGGATGTGGCGGCGGAAACTCCCGAGTATCATCACTGCCGCGCCGACGCTCGTCCAGCAGTCGCTCTACGTCCCCGGTTTCAAGGGACAGGTGTTCTGTCTCGATACCAACGCGGGGGCGGGCGGCACGAGGTGGAAGACGGAGCGCGGTGGCAACGTTTCGACGCACCTCGCCATCGCCGAGGGGACGGTCTTCGGCGTCACGGGCGACAAACTTCACGCCATCGACGCCGACTCCGGGGGGTCCCGCTGGTCGTTCGGACTGTCGGACATCAGTTCGTGTTCACCGGCGGTCGCGGGGGATACCGTTTACGTCGGCGACGGGAGCGGGGCCGTGTACGGCATCAAAACGAACGGCGGGTCCGGCGTCGGCGACACCCGATTCGGCGCAAAGCGGTGGAAGCTCCGTCTCGACGGACGGGTTCGGGACGCCTTCGCCGTCGCGGACGGGACGCTGTTCGCCGCCACCGATTCGAGCGACAACGCGCCGATGCTGTACGCGCTCCGAGAGGAGTGAGTCCCCGACGAATCCTGTCAACGGTACAGGAGTTGACGGTAATGGTTCGTATCCCCGGGCCCGGACGGGGCTGAATTCGGGGCGAAAGATGACTTTTACGTAGCCTTTTGTTTTCGTTTCGGTTGTACTATTTCTGCCACCTCCTCGAAATGTGTTCCTTCTCTCGGACAGTAACGGGTGCGAAACATATCCGAATTCATTCGCCGTTACTCGCTTTCCCCGCTGTTTAGGCGGCCAACAACAAACTGGCTGTGGTCCCATCAATGGATGAACCACGCGACCGCGTGGGGAGAAAACGAACTATGACACAATACGACATCGTCTTACAAGCGGGTGGTCTTCCCGGATGGCTTCAGGACCCCATAGCTGGGTTCGTCGCATTGATTCCGCGCCTCGTCGGCGCGGTCGTTATCCTGCTCATCGGCTGGGTCATCGGACGCGGCGCAGCGGCCGTCGTCCGCAGGCTCGCGGATAGAATCGAACTCGACAGGATGGTACTCGATACGCCACTGGGTCGGATGCTCGGCGGAACGGAGAGTGCGGTGTCCGGCGCGTTCGGCAAACTCGCCGCATGGTTCGTCTACGCGTTGGCGATCCTCGCGGCGGCGAACGTGCTCGCCATTCCGAGGCTCTCGTTGTGGGTTGCAACGGCGGTTTCGTACCTGCCGGCGCTTATCGCGGGACTCTTAGTCATCATTCTGGGATTCGTCGTGGCCGACTTCATCGGCGACGCCATCATGCGCACGCAGGCGGCGACCCACACCGACTACACCACGTGGTTCGCCACCGGGACCCGACTGTTCCTGTACTTCACCGCCATCGTTATCGGTCTCGACACGATGGGAATCGACGTCGGCATCCTCTACCTGTTCGCTCGCGCCCTCGCGTGGGGCTTCGCGGCCGCCATCGCAATCGGCGCCGGCGTGGCGTTCGGGTGGGGCGGACGGGATTACGTCGCCGAACACATCGACGGGTGGATGAGCAGCGCACGACAGGGCACGCCGAGTCCGCAACCGAGCGACGACGACTGAAAAGAGACGTCCCGCGGGTGACCTCCCGCGGACCCTATCCGCGGAAATCCTCGACGATTTCGACGCCGCTGCTCGCGCCGATGCGCTCGGCACCGGCGTCGAGCATCGCCTTCGCTTTTTCGTAGTCGCCGATACCGCCGCTCGCCTTGACGGGGAGGTACTCGGCCATCAGTTCCACGTCCTCGACTTCCGCGCCGCCGTCCGCGAATCCCGTGGATGTCTTGACGAACGCCGCGTCCGCCTCCGTCGCCAATCGGCAGGCGTCGTGTTTCTCCTCGTCGGTGAGGAGCGCCGTCTCGATGATGACCTTCACCGGAGTCGGGACGGCGGCGACGACTTCCTCGATATCCGCCCGCACCGCGTCGTGGTCGCCAGCCTTCAATCGCCCGGCGTTGATGACCATATCCACTTCGTCCGCGCCGTCGTCCCACGCGCCGACCGCTTCGTCGCGCTTGGCGTCGGTCGCGTGCTGGCCGTGCGGGAACCCGACGACGGTTGCGAGCGTCACGTCCGGGGCGTACTCGGCGGCCTCCGCGACGTAGCACGGCGGGATGCAGGCGTTCATACCGTACTCCTCGGCGTCATCCAGTACGGCCTCCACGTCCGCGAGGGTCGTCTCCGGTCCCAACACCGTGTGGTCGATTTTTGCAGCGAGTTCTGATTCGTTCATAGCGGGGTGGATGGCCCGCCCCGGTAAAAATCCCGCTATCGTCGGGACACGACCCACAGCACCGTCCCGAGTCCGACGAGCAACAGCGTGTACGACCCGGCGGCGATGGCGGCGTTCGTGACCGACGAATAGCCGTCGATTTGGAACGTGATTGCCTTGCGGACCAGCGCGATGATGCCCGCGTAAACCGTCGCTCGCACGACACCGACTTCGCCCTCGGACTCCACGTAGGCGATGACCGTCCGATAGATTTCGGCGACGATGAACAACAGCAGCACGATGTCGACCAGTTCGATGAGGCTTCGCGGGTCGGTCGCACGACCGGCCCGGAGGAAGGAGAGCGCGAGGAACCCGAAATCGAGGAGGCCGACGACGAACAGGCCGACGAGCAGATAGGCGGCGACGAGTTCGGCGACGCGCATCACCGACTCCGAGGCGGCTATCGGCGTGTCGAGGTCCATGTTTCCCGTGCAACTGCCGTCACCGTAGAATTTCCGCCGGACTATCTTTTTCACTCCGATAGTCGTAGGCATCCACATGAACGACCCTGCTATCACGCCCGCCGTCGCCGCCGTCGCGGACGACATCGCCGAGATGGAGATTCGCGGCGCGGCGGCCATCGCCGACGCGGCGGCCGCGGCCATCGGCGAGCAGGCGCAAGCCAGCGAGGCCGACACCGCAGAGGAGTTCCGGGCGGAGATTCGTGCCGCTGCTCGGCGACTCCACGAGACCCGGCCGACCGCGGTGAGCCTCCCGAACGCCCTTCGCTACGTCCTGCAGGGGATGGAGGGGGACACCGTGGCGGAACTGCGGGACAGCGTCGTGGCGACCGTCGTGGAGTTCCGACGAGAACTCGACCAAGCGCAGGACAACCTCGGGCAAATCGGCGCGAATCGCCTCCGCGACGGCGACACCATCATGACCCATTGTCACTCGACTGACGCGCTCTCTTGCGTCCGCCACGCGCTGAACGACGGCAAGGAGATACGCGCCATCGTGAAGGAAACCCGGCCACGGAAGCAGGGCCACATCACCGCCCGCCAACTGCGCGACTGGGGCGTTCCCGTTACCCTCATCGTGGACAACGCGGCCCGACGGTATCTGAACGACGCGGACCACGTGCTCGTCGGCGCGGACTCCATCGCCGCCGACGGGAGCGTCATCAACAAGGTCGGCACGTCTGGATTGGCCGTCAACGCCCGCGAACGCGGCGTTCCCATCATGGTCGCCGCACAGACGCTGAAACTCCATCCGGGGACGATGACGGGCCACACCGTCGAAATCGAGATGCGCGACGAACAGGAGGTCCTCCCCGACGCGGAACGCGAGGCGGTGGGCGACGTGCGCGTCGAGAACCCGGCGTTCGACGTGACGCCGCCGCGGTACGTGGACGCAATCGTCACCGAACGCGGGCAGTTCCCCCCGGAGAGCATCGTGACGCTGATGCGCGAGCTGTTCGGGGACCAACAGAACGGCGAACCGTGGGACGAACGGTCCTGACGCGACCGATTCATGCGAAGCGATGCTCTTCTCCGCGGGCGGAGCACCATCGACCGGAACGGATTCCACCGAGTCGTTAAGCCGGTAGCAGTGCTAGAGGGGAGGGTATCATGGCTGTCGTTGCAGAACTCACCCTTCAGTCGAATAACTTCCCGTTGGGAGACCTCCTCACTACGGGGACGGACATCCACATCGAATTCGAGCGCGTCGTTCCGGTCGGCTCGCGCGTCGTTCCGGTTTTCTGGGCGTGGGGGGACGACCTGTCGGACTTCGAAGCGCGAGTGCGTGACGGCCCGTACGTCAACGACCTCACGGAACTCGACCGCGTGGACGACCGCGTTCTCTATCTAATGGATTGGGATATTCCCGACGAAGCCTTTCTCGAAGGGCTACAGGAGACGAACAGCATCATCAGAACCGCGGAAGGCTACGACGACGAGGACTGGTTGTTCGAACTGCTCTTCCCGTCGTACGACGACCTCTCCGAGTTTCACAACTACAGCCTCGAAAACGACGTCAAGTACACCCTCGGTCGAATCTATACGCTCAGGGAAGTGGGGAAAAGTCGACCGGCCCTATCGTTGACCGAGGAACAACGGGAGGCGTTGCTCCTCGCGCTCCAACGGGGATATTTCTCCACGCCGAGTCGCGTGACCCTCGACGAGTTGGCGACGGAACTGGACATCAGCCAGCAGGCGTTGTCCGAGCGGATTCGACGCGGAAACGAATCCCTCCTCGAACAGACGCTTTTGGGAGCGGACGACGACAAGCGTGAGTGACCTGTCACGACCGGAACTTCTTATAAACGTCCCGTTCGAACAAGCAGACCCTTGAACAGAAACTATCCGCTAGCGTAGACATAGATACACGATGGTGAAATCCGACTCTCGGCAACGTTCCGCGCTATCGGTGGACGATATCATGGACATCACGGCCGAACCGTATCGGCGCCGGATCCTCTCCTACCTGTCGTCCATCCCCGAAGATCGGTGTTCGGTCGCAGAACTCGTCGACGCTCTCCAGTCGAAGGAGACCGGAGACGACCTCTCCGAAAAGCGGCTGCGCCAACGACTGCACCACGTCCACCTCCCGAAACTACAGGACTTCGGCCTCATCGGGTACGACGAAGGGGCAAACGAAATCCGATACATCGGGTCTCCGCAGCTGGAAACCTTTCTCGACCGGATGTACTCGCCCGATGACGATACCGCGGACGAGGATTCGTAGCGCGGTGCGCTCGCCGTCGGCGTCGGCACGAGGGGAGCACACAGACCGCAAACCTTTCCCTACCTCCGTTCGCGTGTCGGTGTATGGTACTGCCGGACGGGTTCGCGCTTCCCCCCATCTCGTATCTTCTCCCGCTTTTGCTGGCGGTCGGTGTCGTCATCTGGCTGCTCTGGCGTGCGGAACCGACCATCTCGGAGCGGACCGTCGTGTCGCTCGCGCCGTGGATGGTCGTCGGTGCGGGACTGAACGCGCTGTATCAACTGCCGGGGTCGCCGATTCCTGACGCCCTCCTACCGCTATTCGGCACTCCTGCCGTCTATCTCACGACGTTCGCGGTAGCCGGGGCCGTCTGGTTGCTCTCGATTCATCGTCTCCGAGCTCCCGTTCCCCGTGTGCTCGCCGGTACCGGACTCGTGGGCGTCGCGGTCGTTCTCCTCGTCGCACTCTGGTACGGCGTCCAGCACGACAGTCTCCGCCTGTTCTGGCCGTTCGTGGCTCTCGTCGTCGCGGTGATTTTGACCGGACTCCTCTGGGCGGCGACCCAGTTCTTCTATCCCGACGTCGCCATCATCACGGGAGCGGTCGGCGTCCTCACGCTGTTCGCCCACGCCTTGGATTCCGTCTCGACCGCGGTCGGTATCGACGTGCTGGGCTTCGGCGAGCGCACGCCGCTCTCGCAAGCCATCCTCGAAATCGCCCACTCGCTCCCGACGGCGGACTCCTTCGGCGTCGGGTGGCTGTTCGTCGTCGTGAAACTCGCCATCGCGGAGTTCGTCGTCCTGCTGTTCGCGGATTACGTCTCCAGCGAACCGACCGAGGGATACCTCCTGCTCGGCGTCGTCGCGGCGGTCGGACTGGGGCCGGGCGCGCACAACCTCATCCTGTTCGCGGTCACGGGCTGATGGGGATTCTCGTAGCCGACTGGACTGTTCTCCGTCCGAGAGCACGCGACGCGTTTCGATCCCGGAACGGGAAATCTATGGACTTCTGCGATACTTCCCACGAGTCGTCACGTTCCCGGCCACGGAGAAAGTCGTCAGGATTTTTTACTACTGCGAGGTAACAAGAGGGGTATGCCGTCCACGAACCGCTTCGGGAGCGTGTTATGGTTCGAGTCGTAACCGCGGGTCACATCAACTGGGACGTGACGCTCAGAGTGGACGCCCTCCCCGAACCCGACGGCGAAGCCCGTATCTCCTCACAGCGGCGCTCCGGCGGCGGCAGCGCCGCGAACGTCGCCGCCGCCCTCGCGGGGATGGACGTCTCGACCGGACTGGTCGGGAGCATCGGTTCCGACGAACACGGCTTGCTGGTTCGAAACGAACTCACGAGCGTCGGGGTGGACTGCACGCACGTCATCGAAGTTGCGGGCGTCGAGACCACGACGAAGTACCTCATCGTGGACGAACGCGGCGAGGTGATGGTGCTCGGAAACGAGGGGGCGAACGAAATCATCTCGCCCGAGGACATCGACTCCGAGTACGTCAGGTCGGCGGAACACCTCCACCTGACCAGCCAGCGCCCGGACACCGCGGCCGAACTCGCTCGAATCGCCACCGAGGCGGACCTCTCAGTGAGCTTCGACCCCGGCCGCCGTCTCGGCGAACGGGACTTCTCGCGGGCATTGGCCTACTCGGATATCGTCTTCCTGAACGACCGCGAAGCGGCGACCATTTTGGACAGCGATTTGGAACACCCGTCGTCGGAGCTACACGGCCGGGTCGTCGTCATCAAGCACGGACGCAAGGGTGCGCGGGTCGATACGACCGACGGCGTTTACACTCATCCTGGGTTCGTCGTCGAATCGGTCGATTCGACCGGCGCTGGCGACGCCTTCGCGGCCGGGTTCATCGCCACCCTGCTCGATTCGCACGACTACGAACGAGCGCTGGAGTTCGCCAACGCCTGCGGCGCGCTGACTTCGATGGCGTCCGGGGCGAGAACGGCCCCAACGCGCGAGCGCGTCGAGGCGTTTCTCGACGCACAGTTCTGACGGCTCGGCGAACGGTTCACACTTCGTTCGGTCCTCCCGCGCTCTGTACCTGCCAGCCGCCCTGAATTCCGCAGGCCTCCCGCACCTCGTATTCGATGTCCGTCTCGGGTCCCATTCGGTCGCCGCCCTCGATACGCTCGACGCGGAGCGGTACGTCGAGCGTGTTTCCACAACACCCCACGTCGAGGAACTCGTTCCACACGTCCCCCTCGTGCAGTTGACCCTTGGTCTTCCGGAGGTACGCTTTGAAATACCTCGTTCCGACCTGAAACCGACCCCAGTTGCTCAGGTCCTCGGGATACGAGACGACGACCGTCGTCGCCGAGTCGTTCGCTGCGTTCGTCTTTTCCACCGACATAGTGGAGGATAGGGACCGAGGATAATTATGCCTTCGTCCGATTTTTGCCGCCCTTCTTTCGGTTTCGCGTGACCTCTTCGGCCGTAGTAATTAAGAAGGCTTATTCAGGGTCGCCTCGCACCCAACGGATATGGTAGAGTTTCAAGTACCGGAGGTCGATTACACCCGGTACTCGAATCGGCAACTCGCGGGGGTTCCCCTCGCTATTCTCGTGCTGGCGTTGCTTGTCATCGCCGGTTGGTATGCGGCCACCGGCGCACCAGTGACACCGGGTATCGATTTTACGGGCGGAACCGAAATGAGAATTCAGACGACTGCATCGCAACAGCAGATCACGACCTCGTTCGATTCCGAGGTCGCGTCGGTGACTCCGGCGCAGTCTTCGAACAACGTCTACATCGTCACGTTCCAAGACACTGATACGAACTCGCTCACGTCGCAAGCGAAGGGCCTCGGATACGACGTGCTCTCCATTCAGAGTACGTCGGCGAGTTTCGGGTCGAGCGCCCAACAACTCGCGCTATACGGCATCGTCGCGGCGTTCGTCGGCATGAGCATCATCGTCTTCCTCATGTTCCGGTCGTTCGTTCCCTCTATCGCGGTCGTGCTCTCCGCATTCAGCGACATCGTGATTCCGGTCGCGCTGATGAACCTTCTCGGTATCCCGCTCTCGCTGGGGACCGTGGCCGCGCTCCTGATGCTCATCGGATATAGCGTGGACTCGGACATCCTGCTCAACAACCACGTCCTCCGGCGGTCCGGCGGCTTCTACGAGAGCACCTACCGCGCGATGCGGACGGGTGTGACGATGACCGTCACGTCGCTCGCCGCGATGGCGGTGATGACCATCGTGGCGTTCATCTTCCAAATCGGTCTGCTCACGGCCATCGGTACCGTCCTCGTGATGGGACTGGCGACCGACCTGATGAACACGTACATGCTCAATCTGAGCCTCCTTCGCTGGTACAAGTACGAGGGGGTGGGACGATGAGTATGCGCGACCAATGGCGCGTCGGCCTGCTCCTCGTGCTCCTGCTCGGAAGCGCCTTCGCGCTGTTCGTCCCGCAGGGCGGAAGCGGCGGAAACGCCAATCTCGCCGCGTCCAGTTCCGGCCCGACCAACCTGAAGTACGGTCTCGAACTGGCGGGCGGGACGCGAATTCGCGCGCCCGTCAACGGCGTCACGGCCGAGCAAGTGACCGCACCGAACGGAACGTCCCGAACGGACATCCAGAAGGCCGTCGCCGGGGACATTCCCAGCGTCAGTCAGTCCGACGTGGCGATTCGAACCACGAAGACTCAGAGCACCGTCGAGGTCTTCTCGGACAACGTGACCACCGAACAGGTCAAGTCGGCGCTGGACGGCGCGAACATCGAGTACGAAACCGTCCGCGAAGGCGTGACCGCACAGACGCGCGACGATATCGTTCGCACGCTGAGCGATAAAATTTCCAAGGCGGGACTCGCCGGGGGTCGCGTCCAGCAGGTCACGGCGGCGAACGGCAAGCATTTCATCCAAATCGAGATGCCCAACGCCAACCAGTCCGAGATGGAGAGTCTGGTCACGAAACGTGGGAAGGTCTCTATCGTCGCTCACTACCCGACCGGCAACGGGACGCAAGCGAACACGACGCTGTTCACCCAGCAGGGAATCTCCAACGTCGGACCCGCACAACAAGCCGGTGCCGATAATCGGTGGGGCGTCTCCGTTTCGCTCTCCGACGAGTCCGCAAACAAGTTCGTCCGCGTGATGAACGAGAAGGGATTCACGAGTTCGCAGGGCATCCTCGCCTGTAACTATCCGCAACAGTCCGCCGACAAGGCGGGATACTGCCTCTACACGCTCACGGACGGCCGCGTCGTCTACGGTGCGGGAATGGGGGAGGGCCTCGCCCCGTCCGTCAAAAGCGGCGAATTCAAAAACAACCCGACGTTCAGGATTACCGCTTCCAACGCCTCCGAGGCGCGCCGTCTGCAGATCAACCTGCAAGCGGGTGCGCTTCCGGCGGCGCTCGACACGCAGGAGGGGACCACGACCTACCTCCAGCCGAGTCTCGCGAGCCAGTTCAAAGTCGATTCCCTCATCGCCGGTATCGCGGCCGTGCTCGCGGTCAGCGGCGTCGTCTTCCTCCGCTACGGAAAGCGCGAGGTCGCGCTGCCGATGATTCTGACCGCCCTCTCCGAGGTGTTCATCCTGCTCGGGTTCGCCGCCGCGGTGAAACTCCCGCTCGACCTCTCGCACATCGCCGGATTCATCGCGGTCATCGGGACCGGGGTGGACGACCTCATCATCATCGCCGACGAGGTGATGAGCGAAGGGGACGTCAACTCCTCACGCGTCTTCCAGTCGCGCTTCCGCAAGGCGTTCTGGGTCATCGGGGCCGCCGCCGCGACGACCATCATCGCCATGAGCCCGCTGGCGGTGCTCGGACTCGGCGACCTCCAAGGGTTCGCCATCATCACCATCCTCGGCGTGCTCATCGGTGTGCTGGTCACGCGACCGGCCTACGGTGACATCCTCCGCTACCTGCTGACGGATAAATAACCGTCGGCTATCGAATCTGTCGCTGTTTTTTCTTCGAACACATCCGGGGTTTCTGAACGGTAATTTCGGTCGAATCGACCGCCACGTCTGCGGGGGTTGATGCGACCCGGAATATATGACGGATTGGAAAGTACTAAAATAAAAATATCTAGACTATGAATTTATATCGGTGCAGTATCCATCTGGAGTTGCGATGCAACGAGATTCCGACGACGATATCAGACGAAGCGATGTGCTCCGAGACGTTCACGAATCGGCGCGCGAGACGGAAACGAAGCGACGTGGATTCCTCCGTTCGTCGGGGGGACTCGCCGCGTCGCTCGCTGCCCTGCCGCTGATTTCGACCGTCACGTCGACGGAGCCCGACCTGACGCCGACCAAGGAGCGGCTCAATTCGCTCGCAAAGGAACACGAATCACCGGCGGTCGCCCGCAAGGCGGTTCGAGCGACCGGTGGGGAGCTGTTGCGTGCGCTTTCGGACCGCGGGCTGCTGGAGGATGCGAGCGTGAACTCGCTCGGCATCGACGAAGTACTTCCCCATCAAGACAGCAGCAGGGTCGACAACGGCGTCATCGTCCTCTCCTACGACCACAAGGGGACGGCGACGGCGCAAGTCCAGATTATCAAGCGCCTCTCGGACCGCAGACTGCGCATCATGGTCGAACCCCACGTCGACCGCAGCTTCGCGCTGGTCGAACCCGACGCCGACGACGAGCCGACCACGGTCATCACGACGAACGACGATGGCGTGACCGTCCAGCGAAACTGCGATACGAGCTGGTACGGCGACTGTAACCACAATCCGTCGGACGACTGCGGTTGTACGGAGGACAGTTTCTGTGGCTGTTACCAGACCGAGGTCCGGTGCTGTCAGATGCTCGGCTGCTCTATCACCGGCTACAGGGCCGGGAACTGCGTCACGACGACGAGCGGGTGCTGTACCCACTTCGGCTGTGACCACTACTGCTGACGAACTCGGTCGTCAGCGGCGGTCTTTTTTGTCCGAGTTATCGTCGCGTCAGTCGTAATCACGTCCTGTTCCCGTTGTAGGCGCTGTCTACTCCCGAAACGATGGTTCAATTATAACAGCAGGTGCGTCGAACCGGGGACGATGTTAGAACACCTCCAGCACGGCAAACGACGGCTCGCCGTGGAGATGGAGCGGCTACGGTTACGGCCGGACGCACAACCCAGAGACACGGCCGACGCTGTGCGAACGCTTCCGCCCGAACCCGCGGTCCTCTTCCTCTGTCTCGGAAACATCTGTCGAAGCCCGATGGCCGAGCGCTATCTCCGGGACCGCCTCCGGGAAACGGAGTACGACTGTTCCGCGGTTCGCTCCGCCGGATTCATCGAGAAGGAAGGGCGGTCGAGCCCCGACGCGGCCGTCACCGTCGCGTCGGAGTTCGGCGTGGATTTGACCGACCATCGCTCGCAGTGCGTGGACGAGGGCCTCCTCCGGGAGAGCGACCTCGTGTTGCTGATGGACGCGTGGAACTACTGGTACCTGAAGCGAAACCACCCCGATTCGCTCGGGAAGGCGTGTTTCGTCAGGTCATTCGACGCGTCCCCGGAGTACGAAATCGAGGACCCGTACGACGCCGACGAGGACACCTTCCGTCGCGTGTACGGCGAAGTCACGGACGCGGTGGACGCGTTCCTGTCCGCGGTGGAGGACGAATGAGCGTCGTCGTCCCGGCCATCGCGGCGGGCAGCAGCCTCGCGTGCATCCGGTCGCTCGGCCGCGAGCGGATTCCGGTCATCGCGGCGGGCGAATCGCCCGACTCCCCCGCGTTCGCGTCGAAATACGTCACCGAACGCGCCTCCCTACCCGCGCCGAACGAAGACCTCGACGGCTACCGGGACGGCCTGCTCTCGCTCGCCGAGCGCCCGGACGTGGAGACCATCGTCCCGCTCCGGGAACCCGAGAGTTACGTCCTCTCCGAGAACCGGGCGGCGTTCGCCGAACACGTCGCAACGCCGTGGCCCGACGCCGAGACGATGGCGTCCGCCCGCGACCGGAGTCGGTTGTTCCGCCGGGCGGAGGAAGTCGGCGTTCCCACCCCGAAAACGGCCCTGCTCACGGAGTGGGACGACTGGGACGACGAAACGGTCGTCAAATCCCGCTACACGGTGTGCGTGGAGGACGGCAAAACCGCGTACCCCGGCGTGCGCTTCCTCTCCGAGGAACCCGACGCGGACCGCATCGCCGACGAGATGGGGCACGTCCCCATCGCACAGGAGTGCATCCCGGACGGGACCGAGTACGGCTTTTTCGCCCTGTTCGACCACGGCGAACCGGTCGTCACGTTCCAGCACCGGCGGATTCGAAGCTACACCTACTCCGGCGGGGCGAGCGTCTTCCGCGAATCCGTGTCGAAGCAGAAGCTCCGCGAGCACGGCGTCCGGCTCCTGTCGGCGCTCGACTGGCACGGCCCGGCCATGGTCGAGTTCCGGCGCGACCCGCGCGACCAGCGGTTCAAACTGCTCGAAGTGAATCCGCGCTTCTGGGGGTCGCTCCAACTCGCGGTGCACGCGGGCGTGAACTTTCCGTACCGCTACTACCAACTGGCGAACGGCGTTCGAAACCCCGACTACGGCTACACGGTCGGCACGGGCAGTCACATCCTCCGGGGGGAACTCGTCTACCTCGTCAGTCTCCTCCGCGACGACTACGAACACGTCGAGCGCCCGTCGGTCCCGCTGGAAGTCGCTCGCGTCCTCCGTTCGCTGCTCACCGACCCCAACTTCGACTACCTCTCGACGGACGACCCGGACCCGTTCCGGCGCGACGTCTCGAATCTCGTCTCGGAGTTCGCGCCATCGACGGTGAAGCCGGTTCGGCGGGCGGTGTCGGCGGCCCTCGGAAACTAGGTCAGAACTGGTCGAGTCCCGCCTGCTCGCGGGCGGCCAGCGCGTCCTTGCTGGTCTGCCACGACGCGCGGGCACACGCCGGGAGTTCGCCGTGCGTTTCGACGTACTCGCGGAGGAACTCGCGGGTGTTTGGGTCGCTCGGATAGCCGCTGCCGACCCCGCCGTGTCGTTCGGCGAGGCGGGCGACGTGGGCGTCCCGTTCGACCTTGGCGACGATGCTCGCCGCGCCGACGATGGCGTGGGTCTCGTCCGCCCCGTGCTCCGCCTCGACCGTAATCTCGGAACCGACTGCCGCCGCGACCCGCCGAGCGAACCGCGATTCGCTGGTGTCACAGGCGTCCACGATGCCCCGCTCGCCGCCGGAGACGATTCGGGAGATGGCCTCCCCGTGGGCCGCGACGGTCAGCGTGTTCATGTCCGTCTCCGGGTCGTCGATTCGCGTCGTCGTGATTTCCGCGACGCCGACCGCGACGGCCTCGTCCGCCCGGAGCGCCGCCGCCAGTTCCTCCCGGCGCTCCGGCGAGAGGTTCTTCGAGTCGTCGATGCCGTCCGGCAGGTCGTCGGGGTCGTCGATGGCCACCGCCGCGGCGAACATCGACCCCAACACCGGCCCGCGTCCCGCTTCGTCTACCCCGAACACGCTCGGATGCTCGTCGTCGGGTCACATGGTCGTTACTACTCGGGGACGGAACGACGTGGAGCGGCCGCGCCGACGGTGCGGAACGAGCGACAAAAAATGCGGTTCGGCTCCCGTTCAGGGCCGATGCGGTCCCGACTGCCGCGGAACGAACGGCTTTCGCGGTTCGACGGAGATGCTGCTGACGGGCAACCCCTGCTCGTCGAGGACGGCGTGAATCGAGCCGAGAAGCTCCTCGTCAACGTCGTCGGCGTCGATGCCGCGGAACCGGAGGCCGACCTGTTTGATGGCGATACGCTTTTCCGAAGAAGGTTCGTTGTCGGACATGCTTCGTAGCTGGCGAAGCAAACGGGGTCAGTGTTCCTGCACTGGCCTTTCGGCGGATACCCCGATTTGCTTCATGCGACATATCAAACGGCGGGGAGTTAATTCTATTGGTTTGGTGGGTCGAAGGGTGAAAAATTCGGTCGCCGGAACCGCGGACCCGCCGTTATTCGTGCAGGAAATCGTCGTGGTCGAAGGGTTCGTCCTCGCCTTCCACCGCAACGACGTCCAGCGCGGTCACGTTCGCGCCGACGCCGAGGAGACCGGCCAAACTCGGTTCGGTTCGTCCCTCGTCGCCGCTGACGAGTTCCTTGATGTACAGGCCGCCCTGTCCGTGAATCTCGACTTCGCCGTGGCGCTCGTCGTCGAGATGGCCGTCGATGTCGTACACCTCGCGGACGCGGGTGAGGCTGGCGCGGCGGTGGTCCACACGGTTCGGGGTGAACTGCTCGACGGTCGCGCCGTCGAGTTCCGCCATCGCCTCCGCGAGGGCCGACTCGGTGACTGGTTCGTCGAACTCGACCTGCGCGCGGTAGGTCTTGCTGGCGTCGAGTTCCTTCACGCGCTCCACCATGTCGTGCGTGGCGAGGCGAAGCCCCTCGACTTCCGCCTTTCCGTCCGCGAACTCGTTGATTTCGCGTTCGAGTTCGTCCGTGTCCGGGTTCCGTCGCCGCGGTCTTTTCACCTCGATGGCGAACGGGCGACCCGTCCCGAGCATCAGCGCGTCCACGTCCTCCCGGCCCGCGCCGTGGAAGATGGCTTCCGTCCCCTCCATCGCGTCGAGGACCGGCGGGGTGGTGAGCTGTTCGACACTCTCGTCGTAGAGGAAGCCGCTGCCGCCGCAGTAGTCACACGGCTCCTCGCCGCCGCCCTCGGCGAGTTGCTTGCCCGATCCGCCGCACTCCCGGCAGGGCCACTTCGTCTGGGGGATATCCCGCTCCAGTTTGCGGTAGCGCCCGAAGACGAACGCCGGGTTCACCTGCACGTCCACGTCGCCGCGTTCGAGGTTGAGCAGCGCGAGCACGTCCGGGCGTTCGAAATCGACTTCCGTGTCGGTGAGCCGTCCGACGCGTTTGCCGACCTCGCGGTTGAACTCTGACTTGAACAGTTCGCCCGTATCCTCGGGGAGTTCGGCCAACTCGCGGAGCAGGCGCTCGTTCTCCTCGACCAGCGGCGGTGCTCGCGTGCCGACTTGGTACGTCTCGAATCCGACGTCAGAAAGCGCCTCGGCGACCTGCTCGGCGTAGTCGTCGTAGTCGTCGGTGAGGCCCTCACAGACCCAACACTCCTCGTCGGGGTCCTCGAAATCCTCGTCGTCTTCCAAGGCGACCGCGACCCGGAGGGAGCGCCCCCGTTCGTCGTTCGTCAACCCGAAACTCCGGTCCGCGAACTGCCGACCCAGACAGGCGTCGCACACCGGGTCCTCCGCGATGACCCGCCGCGCCGCCGAAAGTACGTCCATGTCTCACCCGTGGGAGTCACGCGGTAAACCGGTTTCCGATTCGAGCGGGTGGATACCGGACGTCTCGAACCCGAACCCGTCGTCGTGTCAGGTCCGACAATACTCCTAGGCTGGTATATATCCATCACGATGAACGTTCTCTCAAGGGCAAGAGTGTTGCAAACACATTTGTCAAGGCGTGTACGTTCGGTGTACGAGGAATCGAAGGGGCTATATGCGTGGTGACGCAGTGTGACGATATGCCTTTCGAGCCGCCGTCTGTCTCCGTTATCATTCCTGTCTACAACGACCCACGGGGCATTCGGATGACTCTCGACTCCGTTCTCGACCAGACGTACCCGGAGACGGACTACGAAGTGTTGGCCGTGGACAACGGCTCGACCGACGAGACGCGGGACGTCATCGGGACCTACTGCGAGGAGTATCCCGACCGCGTGCGGCTGTTGGTCGAGGACGAGATACAGGGTCCCGCCGCGGCCCGGAACAAGGGGGTCGCCGAGGCGAACGGCACGATTCTGGGGTTCATCGACGCCGACATGACCGTCGAGGAGACGTGGCTCGAACACGCGGTTCAGTCGATGAAATCCAACGACTGGAACTATATGGGGTGTAACGTCGAGATATACGTTGAAGAGGACAAGGACACCCTCACCGCGACGTACAACCAGATATTCGGCTTTCCCATCCAGAAGTACATCGAGGAACAGCACTTCTCGGGAACCGGCTGTCTCTTCGTCCGTAGCGAGGTGTTCGACGAGGTGGGGAACTTCGACGACCGACTGTTCTCCGGCGAGGACCAGGAGTTCGGCAACCGGGTGTACGACGCCGGTTTCGACCAGCACTACCAGCCCGCCATCACGATGTATCACCCCGCCCGTTCGTCGCTCCCCGCGCTTCTGAAAAAGCACTTCCGTCACGGCCGCGGCCGAGCGCAGATGCAGCGCTATCACCCCAGTCGGGTACAGAAACCGAGCGTTCTCAATCCGCGAAACTACCTTCCCCCTCATCCGATTCGATTCTACAAGAACGTCACCGACGTCGCGTCGCTCTCGTGGAGCGACGTCATCCTCCTCTTTTTCATCGCGTACATGAAACGCCTCAGCGCCACGGGCGGCTGGGCCTACGAGCACTTCGGCGAAGGCGAATAGAGGGAAGCGGTATCTCTCACCGACCCCCGGCTTCCCGTCGCTGTCACTACGGATATCCGCGGTCCCTACGATTCGTCGGACCCGTTCGACCCGCCCGAGCCGTCGCTCTCGTCGTCAGACTCGGCGACCGTCGGTCCGACCGGCTGGCCGTTTGCGGCGTACGTCGGGACCGACTGCGCTTCGAGTCCGACGTATCCGTCCGGACAGAGGTCCATGTCGTTGATGATGAAGGGCTGTCCGATCTCTATCTCCCCCTTCGACCCGTCCATGTAGAGGTCCGTCCGAACCGACTGCTGTGACGTGCTCTCCTTACCGATGTTGTCGACGAAGACGCCGTTGTACACCCAGGTTTCGTTCGCGCTCCAGTTCGGGAACTCGCAGGTCGTGACCGCATTCGGACTCGCCCGCTTCGTTTTCACGTCCGCGACGATGACGAACTGTCCGACGTAGTTGTTCTCGAATAACTTCGATTCGCGCGCGACCATCTGTCGCGTCGTCCTGTTCTGTGCCGTGTCGCTGGTCGTTCGTGCCGATACCCCCGTCGATGCGAGGCCCGCACCGACGACCCCGCACGCGGCCGCGAGGTAGCCCCGTCGCGTGTATCGTGATTCCTCTGTCATGGTTTCCTCGAAAACGGCGGCGTAGATACCAAGGGAATCTAACAGGTAAACGCTGGGGCCGGCGTGGACCACCCCGACGGTGCGAGCGGGCTGGCATCGGTGCGATTTCCTCCGCCGACGTTCAGAAGCGACTTACGCACCCCGAAACGAGTGGGAGTATGCGACAGTTCATCGTTCTCGGTCACGATGCCCCGACGACACCCGACTTCTCGCTGGACGACTTGGCGGGCGCGGCGGGGCGACTCGACGCCCTCTGTCGGTGCGTCAACAGCGCCTTCTTCCTCTCGCACGATTTCCGAAGCGACGTGCGCCTCTTTCTGGTCATGCAGGACGAACTGACGATTCGGTTCGAGGGGAGCGAACTCCGCCGTCTCAACCCCGACGAGCGAAGCACCGCGGCGCTCGTCCGCACGGCGCTGGAGGCGAAGTCCGAAGCCATCGGGCACATGGAGGCCGAAAGCACGCCCGGCGTGTTCGTCTCGAAGCGCGACTTCGAGACCGTCCTCGACGAGGCGAGTCGGCGGGCGACCGTCGTCGAACTCCACGAGGACGGAACCCCCGTGGTGGACCTCGAACCACCGGAAGACCCGCTGTTCGTCCTCTCCGACCACGGCGACTTCACCGACGAGGAGGCCGATCTGCTGGCCGAGGCGTCCGACGAGCGGGTTCGACTCGGCCCGGCGCTCCTCCACGGCAACCACGCGATGACGGTTGCTCACAACTACCTCGATACGGACGGCTACACCGAGTATTGACGCCCCCGTTTCGCAACCGTTAAAGGGAGGTGTCTCCATCTTTCAATCGCGGGCCGGTGGGGTAGCCTGGTATCCTTCGGCCTTCGGGTGGCCGTAACCGCGATTCGAATTCGCGCCGGCCCACTACCTTTCCCGCATCTCTGTATTTTTCGAATGACTTCTTTCGGGTGGCCGTAACCGCGTTCCCGCGAGCGAAGCGAGCGGGTGCTCGCGGAGCTTGCTCCGCGGCGATTCGAATTCGCGCCGGTCCGCTACCTTTCCCGCATTCTCAAACCGTCGAGCGACAGCGAGACGTTTCGAATGCGGGAAAGACGGCCGCCGCAAGAATTCGAGCAAGCGAGACGCACGCCCGGGAAGCGAACGGAAGTGAGCGACCCGGAACGTCTTGCCCGGTTCGAATTCGCGCCGGCCCATTCTTATCCCCACACTCAACCCCGACGAGCGGAGCGTTTTGCATGCGCTTACACACGAATTCGCGCTAAACCGTGTTCTACCGTTTCGATGCTCGAATACACACGAATGTCGGTCGCTTCAGCCGCTTCTCGTACGATTCCGGCTTTTTCTCCTCGAACGTCGCCGTCGGTGTGGGTTCGACCAGTTCATCCAGTTGAAAACCGGTTTCGACGAGCGGGTTGATGATCTCCGAGAACGGTCGGTGGTAGAACGGGACGTCGATATCCGTACCGGAAGCCGTCCACGTCATTCGCTCTCGTTCGGTTTCAAAGTAGTTCACGTCGTACGCGAGGTAGTCGTCGAGCGGATGATGGGCCGAAAACGCGAGGAACCCTCCCGGTCGGAGGAGGCGGGAAAACTCCGTGAACGGTTGCCGCCAGTCCGCCACGTAATGGAGAGAAAGACCACTGACGATACCGTCGAACGCATTGTCGTCTGCGATGTCGAGCGACCGTTCCATGTCCGCTTGGACAACGGTCGCTCGGTCGCCGACTCGTTCTCTCGTTTGTTCGACCATGTTTTCGCTCGTATCGACGGCAACGACGTCCGCTCCGTTGTCGAGCAACCACTCGGTGTACCGACCGCAACCGCACCCCGCATCGAGGATTCGTTTTCCGTCCACGTCCGGAACGAGGTTCACCATCGCGGGGAATTCCAAATCCGTGCAGTATGGGTCGTCTTCGTGTTCCAGATACGCCTCCGCCAGTTCGTCGTACGCGTCCTCCGCGACGGGTTTCTCGTCGGATGGCATGGACACGACCGTTCGTCGTTTCTCACGGTAACTGTTCTGATTTATATTCGTTCGTACCCACAGGTCGTCGACCGATACCGACGAGCGGCGCGGTTCGAACCACCGAGTCACCACGGTTAACCCTCCCCCACCCCTACTCCCATCGACATGACCGAGGGAATCGACTTCGGGGTTGCCGAAACCGAGGACATCGCCGGACAGCGGGACGAAGTTGTCGCGGCGGTCACGGACCATGCGGGGACCATCGCGCGCGAACTCGCGCTGTTGCAGGGCGGTGATTACGGGCAGGAGACGTTCAACACGAACGCCGGGGAGTGGACGCTCAAGTACGAGGCCGGGAACATCCAGTACCTTCGCTTCGAAGGGAAGGCGGGCGGCGAGACGTACGTCGTCTCGGCCAAGCAACCGCCGGACCCGGACGACCTCGCGGCGGCGATGCGGGATTACGACGCGTTCGTCGCGGCGTACAACGCGCACGTCGAATCGAAGGAGGGCGTTCTGGACGACGTATCGACGGACTTCCCGGCGGTCGAATCGACCGATACCGTCGTCTCCGAGAGAAACCGCGTCGTCGGTCGGATTCGGGAGGTGTCGGACGTGATGGCGGGCGAACTGCACCGCTACGATGGCGTCGATTACGGCACGTTCACGGCCAGGGTCAACGGCAAGCGCTGGGAGTTGAAACGCGAGGAGAGCAGGGCGTCCTACCTCCGCGTCGGCGGACAGGGCGGCACGTACCTCGTCTCGCAGTACGAACCGCCGTCAGCGCCCGACGTGCGCGAACTCGCCGACGACTTCCGGGGGTTCGTCGAGGCGTTCAACGACCACGTGGACGAACTGGAAGCCGACCTCTCGAAAGTCACCCTCTAACGGTTCTCGCCACGCTTCTTTTTAAACCGCTTCCCCAACGCACAAATCCGTCGCCGGTGAGTATCGACTATGACCTCCGAAAAAGTGGCAATCGTGACCGCCGCCGGGCGCGGCATCGGCGAAGCGTGCGCACGACGACTCGCCGACGACGGCTACACGCCCGTCCTGCTCTCGAAATCCGGTGCCGCGGTCGATGTCGCCGAGGACCTCGGCGGAGTTGGGTTCGAAGGCTCCGTGACGAACACCGACGACCTCGCCGCGCTGGTCGAGGCGGCGACGGAGCGATACGGACGCATCGACGCGCTCGTGAACAACACCGGCCACCCCGCGACGGGCGACCTGCTCGACATCTCCGACGAGGAGTGGCACGCCGGACTCGACCTCGTGCTCCTGAACGCGGTTCGAACCGCGAGGCTCGTCACGCCGGTCATGCAGGAGCGAGGGCAGGGGTCCATCGTCAACATCTCCACCTTCTCGGCGTTCGAACCGAGCCACGAGTTCCCGGTCTCTTCCGTCCTTCGCGCCGGACTCGGCAGTTTCACGAAACTGTACGCCGACCGCTACGCCGCGGACGGTATCCGCATGAACGCGGTGCTTCCGGGCTTCGTGGACAGCTACGAAGTGGACGACGAGACGCGGGCGGCGATTCCGATGGACCGTCCCGCGGCCACGTCGGAAATCGCGGACACCGTCGCCTACCTCGTCTCGCCGTCGGCGAGCTACGTCACCGGGCAGAACATCCGCGTCGATGGCGGGGTGACGGATTCGGTCTGAGTTCGATTCGTTTCCCCTTCCGAGAACGACCCGTTTTACTCGCTTTCGTTGCCGCTCGCTCCGCTGCTCGTTCCGCTCGCTTCGCTCTCTCCTGTTCCTCCGCTACTGTCCGCCTCGCTCGTCCCTCCTCCGCTCTCGCTCGACGTTCCACCCCCGGTGTCAGTCGCTTCGGCTGGGGTGTCGTTCGCCGTGCTCTCCTCCGGTGTGCTCGGTTCTTGTGACGTACGGGATGCATCGTCAGTCGTCTCTTCCCGTTGCGCCGTCGTCGGTTCGGACGTCTTCCCGCTGGTCTCCGGTTCCCGCGTCGTTCTCCCCTGTGTTTCGGTCTCGGTCGTCTGACCCGTCGTTTCCGTCGTCGGACGAATTTTCCGATTGCACGCTTCCGTGTTCGGGTTGCGCTTCGATATCGTCGGCTCGGCGCTCCCCGACTCGTAGGCGGCGATGGTGACGATGACGAACCCGGATTCCCCGATGTCGCCGACGTTCGACCTGTCGATTTGCGTCCGGCCGCTCACCGGACCGATTTCGTTGTACGAGGTGGCGAACCCGCCCGGCCCGTACCACGACGTATCGATAGTCACCCGTTCGAAGTCGCCCGTCACCACCCCCCGTTCGCAACCGAGGAATTCGATGCGCTTCGACGATTTTCCGTTCTTGTCGTCCATTTCGTCACCCCCCGTCTCGTCGCCGCCGGTCCCGTCGTTCTCCCCGCTGAGTTCGTCCGGGTTCACTCGCCGCCCGTTGAGGTAGACGGTCGCGTCGCCGTCGATTTCGAACGCGGTGATGTCCCCGGAGAATCGGTAGGCGTCGCCGCCGCCCGCGACCGCTCCGCGGGCGCGTTTCCCTGACAGTTCGTCTTCCCGGTCGATGGTGACGTAGCGGTCGGCGATGGGCGCACCGTCGCTCCGCCCTCTCTTTTGTAGCCGACCGCTCACGGTGAACCGGTAGCGAACGACGTTGCCCGGAGCCCCGCCGAAGATGACGAGGTGGTTCGGTAGTTTCCCGTTCGGTGCTCCCGTCTCCCGACACCACGGTCCCGCGTACGGATTGTCCGCGGTGAACGTCGCCGGTTGCCCCGGCGTCTCCAGTTTTCGGGCGTCGAGGCTCACCGAGTCGATGGCGAACGGATAGGAGTCGTGTGCCGCCGCCGGATGCAGGACGGCGGTTCCGCTGATTGGACCCGGGAACAACCAGTTCGTGCCGAGTCCCGCCTCGTCCCAGAAGCTGGTGTGCATCCGAACCCCCCGGAACGTCCCGGTCACCCGCGCGGTGTTGCAGTCCAAAAACTCGACCGGCGTCTTGGCGGCGGGCGCATCGCCGAGTTCGTCCGGCCGAACTCGCCGACCGTCGAGATAAACCGAGACATCGTTCTGCCGGGCGGCCGAGAGGGAGACTCGAAATCGGGTGATGCGCCCGGTGAAGCGATACGCGTCGCCGCCGCCCGCGACGGCACCGTTGGCGTGCTGTCCCCGATTCGAGATGGCGTCCTCCCGGTCGACGGTGACGTAGCGGTCGGCGATGGGTGCACCGCCGCTCCGCCCGCTCTTTTGTAGCCGACCGCTCACCGTGAGTCCGTATTCGATGACGTCGTTCGGACTCCCCCCGAAAACGACGATGTGGCTGACAGTCCCGTTTTGGTTCCCGTCCATTCCCTCCGCTTCGGCCGAGGATGTCGTCCGAACCGTTCCCGCCGTCCCGACCACTCCGGCCGTCGCCGCGAGCACCCCACGTCTGCTGACCCGCTCGAAATTCATGAATCCCCGAAAGAATTCGACGCCGAATCGAATAAAACACGACAACCGTTCTCTGCGGGATACGATGGCAACGGCGGCTTAACGAGCGCGTACCATGACACCACAGGACACTTTGCAATACGTTGATGTTCGAAAACCGAAGTGCCTTTGCCGTCGCTCGAAACAACTCCGGTATGGCTCCCCAGAAGGACTCCCTCGCGTGGGAGACGCTCGAATCAGGCGTCGCTTACTCGTGTCCGGGATTCGACGTTCGTAACGAAGACGTTCGACTGCCGGACGGCACCGAAACCGACTTCGATTACATCACGGAACCGGAGAGCGTGGTCGTCCTCCCCTTCACCGAGGACGGCGATGTCGTCATCATCGAGGAGTGGCGACAGGCGGTGTCGCGGGTTTCGCGGGGACTGCCGGTCGGCGGCGTCGAACCGGTCGACGACGACCTCGCGGCCGCGGCCCGGCGCGAACTCGTCGAGGAGACTGGCTACGAGGCGGCGCGGGTCAGCCACCTCACGACGGTCGAACCGGCGAACGGGTTCGCGGACAGCGTGCATCACTACTTCGTCGCGTACGACTGCGTGCCGACGGGCGAGCAGGAGTTGGACCACAACGAGACCATCCGACCGACGACGACGACCTTCGACGGCCTCCGCGAGGAAATCGCCGACGACGGCGTGTACGACGGTCGGACTGTGCTCGGCGTGCTCTACTACGAACTGCTCGGCGAATAGGGGCGCTGACACGAGCGGAGGGTTGAACAGGGAGGGCGCGGAACGAAACGGTATGTACAGCGTCGTGGGGTGTAACGGCTGTAGCAACCTGTGGATCGTCGACGGACGGCCCGAAACGACGCGGTGTCCGCGCTGTGGGAAACACCGAACGTTCGAGAAGCTGAAGAAGTTCGTCGAGACGGACGACGAGGACCACGCCCGCGAGCTGCGCGCGTCCATGCTCGCCAACCGGCAGGGCCACGGCGAGGCGTTCGCCGAACTCGACTCGTTCGCGGAGATGGATTCGCAAGCCGATTCGGCCGGAATGGACGACGACGAGTTCCTCGATCGCTCCGGGGTCGATACCGAGGCGGTCAGCGCGGCCGCGAACCGAGATTCACACCAGAGCGCCAGCAAAAGCAAAAAACAGGTGGTTCTGGACGCGCTCGCGACCCTCGACAGGCCGACCGAAGAGGAAATGGTCGGATACGCGGACGAGCGCGGGGTTTCGAGCGACTACGTGGAGCGGGCACTCGACAAACTCGCTCGGCGCGGCGAGGTCAGCGAGAGTCAAGGACGCTACCGTCGCGTTTGAACCCACAGCCGGTTTCGGGTCCGAAAGTCGGGGGGGACGGTCCCGACTCAGGGGAGCGCACCGTTCAACGCCTTCCAGACGGCGACGAGCAACGTGACGACGGTGAGCAACAGCTTCAGAAACTGAAGGACGTAATACGCTCGGGATTCCGTTATCGGTGCGTCCCCGTCGGGGGTTGATGTTGCCATCGGGAGTCACCATTGGGTGGCACGCCGCGAGGACGTCCTCGCGAGTGCCAACAAATAGTCGTCGTCCAGGATAATAAATTTCTCGCAAAAACAGTTTGGTTTTACGACCCGAAAGCAGTTCGCCGGTATGCAGCCGAGGACGGTCTACCGACCCAGTTCCTCGTGCGCGCTGGAGAGGTGCCGGGACGCGAGGGCGGCGAGGAGGGAGAGTTCGCCCGCCAACGCGCCGACCGTGATTATCTCCGCGAGCGCGTCGGCGTTGTTCCCGGCGGGGTCGCCGCCGCCGCGGAGCCCCAACACGTCGAGCGCTTCCGCTTGCGTGGGCAGCTTCGTGCCGCCGCCGACGGTGCCGACTTCGAGGCTGGCGATGCTGACGCTCGCGTACAGTTCGTCTTCGCGCGCCTCGACGGTTGTGATGGCGTTGCTCCCCTCGACCACCTGTGCGGCGTCCTGTCCGGTCGCGAGGAAGGCGGCGGCGACGACGTTCGCCGCGTGGGCGTTGAACCCGAGGCTTCCGGCCTTCGCGCTCCCCACGAGGTTCTTCCGCGTGTTCGCCTCTTCGATGGCCTCCGGCGTCGTGTGAAGGCGCTCCTCGACGGTTTCGCGCGGGATGTGAACGTCCGCGGTCACACTCCGACCGCGTCCCTCGACGGCGTTGATGGCGGACGGTTTCTTGTCGGTACAGAGGTTGCCCGAGAGCGCGACGAGGCTCGCGGGCGTCTCTTCTTCCACAAGCGAGGCCGCTTCGCGGGTGGCGATGGTCGCCATGTTCATCCCCATCGCGTCCTTGGTGTCGTAGACGAACCGGAGGAACACGGAGTCGCCGACGACGTAGGTCGTCACGTCCAGCAGTTCCCCGTGGTTGGTCGTGGATTCGGCGGTCTCGGCGAGCGCGTCACGGTTGTCTCGAACCCAGTTCACGACCTCCTCGGCCTCCGTGATTCCCTGCACGCGGAAGACGGGTGCGCGGGTCATCCCGTTCTTCGTGACGCGAGCGTCCGCACCGTCCGCGGAGTCGATGACGGAACAGCCGCGATTGACGCTGGCGAGGAGCGCCCCCTCCGTCGTGGCGAGCGGCAGGTAGTACTCGCCGTCAGCCGACCCGCCGCTGACGGAAACCGGCCCCGCCACGCCCAGCGGTACCTGAATCGCGCCGACCATGTTCTCGATGTTGTTCTCGGCGTTCTCGGCGGGGAAGGCGTACTCCCCGGTCGTTTCGAGCGTCGCGTCGGTTTCCGATTCGAGGAGTTTCCGGCGCGCCGCCGCCGCCGTGTCGTGGTCCGCGTGGTCTTCGAGTTCGTGCAGGCGCAGGTCTCCCGCCAGTACCTGCTCCGCGAGGTCGTCTGCATCGGTCATGTTTCGGCGGTTGTCGTTCCATCCCCTAACAGTTGCCCATTCGGACGGACGACCGGCGCTACTCGACGGAATCCACGGGCGTCCCGTCGAACCGGCCAGCAACCATTTTATTCGTCGTGGGTGTTCAGTTCATATGGACATCAGACCGGCGACGGTGGACGACGTGGACGACATCCGTCGTATCGTTCGTTCGGCGTGGGACGACACCTACGGCTTCCTCTCCGAACGGGAACAGGAGGTCGCATTCGAGGAGTGGTACGGTTCCGACAGACTCGAAGCACAACTCAACGCCGACGATGCGATAGTCCTCGTTTCCGCCGCGGATAGTGAACTGGTCGGGTTCGCGTACGCCACCACCGACATCGACCCCGAACGCGTCGGGGAAAGCGAGATACGGAGCATCTACGTCGCCCCCGACGAGTGGCGAGCGGGCGTGGGAAGCGACCTCCTCACCGCGATAGAGGACCGCGTGAGCGACCGCGGGTTCACGCAGTTGTCGGCCCCCATCTTCGCCGAAAACGAACCCGGACGCGCGTTCTTCGAGGCCAACGGCTTCGAACGAATCGAGGAGCGCGTCGTCGACCTGTTCACCGGTGGGACGTGCGACGCCATCGTCTACTACCACCAGTTCTCGAAGTAGCGAAAACGAGTCGTTTCGGGTCCTCCCGGAAACCCCGCGGTGGCGAGAGGCTTAACACCCATCCACCCGTAGCGAAACCGTGCACAGGTCGCGTCTCTTGCTCGGCATCGCCGCCATCTTCGCCGGGATTACGGTTTCGATGGTTTCGTTGGGATTCGCGTACAATCTGGTTCTCGTCATCTTCGCCGTCCCGTTCGCCATCACGACCGGCATCCTCTGGTATCACGCTACGGGGCGACTCGCCAAGAAGGTCGAACGGGAGGCGTACCGAGAATCGGGGCGCGGCTTCGGACCGTCTCCTGGCGCGGCACGCGAGCAGGCGCGACAGTATGCGCGCGAGCAGGGTCGCTGGCAAGCCGCGGGACGACGGGGAACGACCGGACAGGGCCGCGGACGAACCGGCGGTCGAGCGGCGGGCGGGCGCACTACCGTCGACGGGTCGTCCGGTCCGAGTCCGACGGAAGCCTACCGAATCCTCGGCGTCGATGCGGACGCCGACGAGGATGCGGTCCGGCAGGCGTACCGCGAGAAGGTAAAGCGCGTCCATCCCGACCGGGCGGACGGGAACGAGGAGGCGTTCAAGCGTGTCAACCGGGCGTACGAACGGGTTCGGAACGACCGCTGATTATCAGCCGCGGTACTGACGGACGAATTTATTACGGATGGTTCATAACACATCTCGTACTAAACCATGCCGACACTAACGACACCGGCCATCAGGGCCCAGATGTGCCGGAAATTCGCTCCTCACACCGGGTCTTCCATATTTTGTCGTGAGGTTGTCAGCTGATGCGTGCCTCCAGAGTCGTTTCGCTGCTGGCCGTCACGGTCCTCCTCTGTTCGCTCGCCGTCGGTCCCATTCTGTCCGTCGGTGCGAGCAGCCAGAGCGCCACCTTCTCGTCGGATACGCCCTCGGACAATCGGGGAGATGTGATTCCGATAACCGTTCACACCTCAAAATCGGCGACCGTCAACATCTGGTCACCGGGACACGGATTTTGGGTTCGAGTCAACGTGACCGGGGGGACCACGGCGCTCGACCTCAACACCTATCGGGCCGACGACCCGAACGAGGTTATCTCGCTCGAAAAGGGTGGTATCAAGGGGTCACCGAAGGTCGCTCCGGCAGCGGGTCCGCTGCAACCCGGCGTCTACAACATGAACGTCACGGTAAACGGCGTCACGCAGGACATCAGTTCGTTCACGGTGGAAAAGCGTTCGACCGGCGACATGCGCACGTTCGTCCTCCCGGCGGCGACCGACGTTTCGACGTTCGAAACCCCGAAAGAGCTGTCCAAAGCGGCGTCACCGGCGGAAAACGGGACGATAGCGGAGGGTGACAAACTCGTGCTCGCGCTCAACGCGTCCGGCCTGTCCGGATTCCTGGAAAAGTCGATGCTCGACGGAAGCGGTGAGAACGTCAGCATCCATTTCCGTGAAATGAACGCCGAGCGGAACACCGTCCCGAACGAGTTCGACGGCGATACGGCGACGCGGCTGATGACGGACGATGAAAACGACGTGCTCTATCTGGTCGTCGACACCGACGACCAGGGAATCGAGGCGGGAGACAGGTACGAAGTGACGTTCGAAATCGGCGAGGAAAACGCGTTAGTTTCCAAACCGGAGCGAGCGACCACGAACGTCTCCGTCGAGAAACGCCGCGTCTCGCTCGATTACTCCGGTGACGTGCTTATCGTCGGGAGACACACCACGATCGGTGGAACGACCAATCTCGCGCCGGGAACGTCGGTCAACGTGACCGCGTACAAGGAGGGGTCCGGGTCGTTCTTCCGGCCGAAGACGCCGACGGTGACACAAGACCGGACGTTCGGTGCGGCGTTCGATTTCGGCGGCGTCGAACCGGGAACGTCGTTTCACGTCGAACTCCGCGACCAAGACATGACCGTCCCCGCCGTCGTCGCGTCGGCCAAGCCGACGACGACAACCACGACGACTACGACGACCACGACGACCACGACGGTAACGACCACCAACACGACTACAACGACGACGGCGACGAACGCGACGACGGCCACGACCACGACGATGTCGCTTCCCTCCGTCGTGACCGAACAGACCATCACCGCACAGTCGGTTTCCGAGGGTGGGCTGCCGGGATTCGGCGTTCCCGTCGCCCTCGTCGCGCTCGTGGCGACGGCCGTCCTCGTCCTCCGACGGGGCCGATAGACGTGTCCGATAATATTTATACGATGATTTATCATACCTGCATAAACCGGGAGTCCCGCTTCAGACCATGATACGACACATACCCGAGTCCGAATTTCCGGAATTCGTCGCCGCCCTCTGGGGGAAACAGGGTTGGCAAACGACGGTCACGGAGAAATCCGGAAAGTCGTTCGTCGCCCTCCAACGCGACGGCGCGGAAGGGCTCATCTGGACCAAGCCGGGAAAGGGGGACGCCGTTAGCAGAGAGGAACTCCAGCAGTTCGTGGGAATCTGCAAGAAGTTCGGCGTCAACGAAGGTGCGGTGGTGACGCCGGGAACGTTCAGCGAGGACGCCGAGAAACTCGGCTCACAGGCTGCCGTGCAGTTGGTCGACGGCGAGAAACTCCGGACCATCGTCGAGGCGCGTGAACTCCACAACCTCGTAGAACGGTTTGCCGACGGTGGGGACGACGAATCGGACTCCGACGAAGGCGGTTTTTCCCTCCCGATTTCGATTCCGGAATCCGTTCCGCTTCCCGACGAGGTTCCGCGGAAAGCGGTGGCCGTCGTCTTCGTCGCCATCCTCGCCATCGTGGCCGCGACGGTCGTCGCGCCGATGATCCTCGGCACCGGCGGTACGGTGCAGACGAACGGCGGATGGAACGTCACCGCGAACTCTACCGCCCCGAGCAACGCGACGGGAGCGCTCGACGTGCGATGGAACGCGAAACGCGTCTCGAAGCTGAACCCGGAAAGCGGCGACGACGGCGTGTATAAACCAGGTGACGGGAAGAAGTTCCTCCTCGTTTCGATGAACGTCACGAACACCGGGAGCGATTCGCTGGGTCTTCGACCACAGGCGTTCGCGCTCCGGTCGAACGGCACGCTTCACGGCCATCAGCCGCTCAAGAACACGACCGGCTTTCAGCCGAGCGTCCTCGACGGCGGCGAATCGACGTCCGTGTGGCTCGTCTTCTCCATCGACGCCGACGCGCCGAACGCGACCATCGTTACGACGGGGCGACTCCGACGTGGCCACGTTCGAACCGAGTTCACCCGCGACGAGACGCTGAGCGTCGAGGCATAAATATAACTCCCGAGTGCATCGTATCGATTCGGTGTAAATCGGCCTGTAACGCGGGTAACCCTTTTGACCTATCGTCCCTAATTCGCGTCCATGAGCGCCGACCGCGCCGCCTTACAGCGCGCTCTCGACCGGGGAGAGCAGGAGGGCGGCAGCGTGGAGTTCAAGGAACGACTCACGAGGGAAATCCACCTCGCCCACGGGCGGATGGAAAGTCTGGCCGCGCAACTACGACACCGCGTCCTTTCGGGCGACGGCGTGGCGACGTACGTCGTCGGAGTGACCGACGACGGCGGCTTGGCGGGTATCGACCCGGACGCCTTTTCCGAATCGATGGACGTGCTGTCGCTGCTCGCCGAGGAAGCGGGTGCGCACATCGAGGACGTACAGACGTGGGGTATCGACGCAAGCGAGACCAGCATTCGCGCCTCGACGCGGAACGGGAGCGGCGGGCTGGTCGGCGTCGCGACCATTCGGGAAGGGGCGGTCCTCGACATCGACAGCGAGCACATCGTCGTCGGGACGGCGGGTCACGTGGACCACGGTAAGAGCACGCTGGTGGGTAGCCTCGTCACCGGGCAAGCGGACGACGGCGAAGGCGGAACGCGAGGGTATCTCGACGTCCAACCGCACGAAGTCCAGCGCGGTCTCAGTGCCGACCTCTCGTACGCGGTGTACGGCTTCGACGACGACGGACCGGTCCGCATGGACAATCCGCATCGAAAGTCCGACCGTGCGCGGGTGGTCGAGGAGAGCGACCGCCTCGTCTCCTTCGTGGACACCGTGGGACACGAACCGTGGCTCCGAACCACGATTCGCGGCCTCGTCGGGCAGAAACTCGACTACGGCCTGTTGACCGTCGCGGCCGACGACGGTCCGACGAAGACGACGCGCGAACATCTGGGTATCCTGCTGGCGACCGAACTCCCGACCATCGTCGCCATCACGAAGACCGACGCGGTGAGCGAGGAGCGGGCCACGGAGGTCGAACGCGAAGTCGAACAGCTCCTCCGTGAGGTCGGCAAGGTACCGCTTCGCGTCGAACGCCACGGCGTCGACGTGGCAATCGAGGAAGTGGACGAGAACGTCGTCCCGATTCTGCTGACCAGCGCGGTCACGATGGACGGCCTCGACACGCTCGATACGATGTTCGAGCGGTTGCCGAAGACGACGGCCGACAGCGGCGAGTTCACGATGTACATCGACCGGAGCTACAGCGTGACCGGCGTCGGCGCGGTCGCCAGCGGCACCATCAACTCCGGGTCGGTCGAGACGGGCGACGAACTGCTCCTCGGCCCCATGTCGGACGGGCAGTTCAGGACCGTCGAAGTCCGCTCCATCGAGATGCACTACCACCGCGTGGACGAGGCCAAGGCGGGCCGAATCGTCGGTATCGCGCTGAAGGGCGTCCGGGAACCGGAAATCGAACGCGGGATGGTCCTGCTCCCGGCGGATTCCGACCCGGAACCCGTCCGCGAGTTCGAAGCCGAGGTGATGGTGCTCAACCATCCGACCCGAATCGGAACGGGCTACGAACCAGTCGTCCACCTCGAAACCATCAGCGAAACCGCCGTCTTCGAACCCGAGGGCGGCCACCTCCTCCCCGGCGACAAGGGAACGACGACGGTTCGGTTCAAGTTCCGCCCCTATCTCCTCGAGGAAGGCCAGCGGTTCGTCTTCCGCGAAGGACAGAGCAAGGGCGTCGGTACCGTGACCGACGTGAATCCGGACGAGTAACCGAACCCATCGCTTATCTTCTGGAGTTTTTAAGATAGCGCGTGGTGCACTGGTAGCGCAGCCTTCATACGCCGGAACGGTCTTTAAACCGAGGGTGAAAGGATGAAGACTCAGTACTACACGTCGACGAGTATCGACGGGTATCTCGCCGACGAGAACAGTTCGCTCGACTGGCTCTTCCAGTTCGGAGAGATCGATGAGATCGAGGGTGCGAAGGACGACTACCCGCGGTTCATAGAACAGGTTGGGTCCTTGGCCATGGGCTCGACGACTTACGAGTGGATCATCGAACACGAAAACCTACTGGAGGACCCGGAACTGTGGCCGTACGAGGTTCCGACTTGGGTGTTTAGTAGCCGAGAATTGCCGGAGATTGATGGGGCGAATATTCACTTCGTGCAAGGGGATGTCGCGCCCGTCCATGCGGATATGGTAACGGAAGCAGCCGGAAAGAACGTCTGGCTCGTCGGTGGCGGTGACCTCGTAGGACAGTTCCACGAGAACGGTCTTCTCGATGAAATCATTCTCACCGTTGCCCCCGTCACGCTCGGTTCGGGTGCACCACTACTGCCGCGCAGGATTACCGACCCGCCCTTGAAGCTGACGAACGTAGAAAAATACGGTGATATTTTTGCGGTTTTGACCTATGAAGTGCAGTAAATCGATGAGGGCTCCCCGGTAAGACATCTCGTCTTCTCTCGGAATACGATAACTGGGGGGAGGATGACGCTCGGTCCGCGGAGTCGGACTCCGTGAAAACGGCTCGGTCACGGAACGGTCGATAGATGGCGAAGAAACCACTCGATACCACGTTACGAGCCGAACCGAGAAACCGTCTATAATTCCGGCGGAGACTCCCGAATCGGGTCGTGTTGCCGTCCGTATCTACGGCGTCCGCCACGGCCGTTCCGCGAGTGGACACAGTGACTCGAACGCGAAATCAGGGACCGGTTCGGGCGTCACGTTCGGGTCGGCCGGAGCCCACACCGCGCCGAGTCCCGCGGCTTTCGCGCCGGGGACGTCGGTATCGAGCGAGTTTCCGACGTGCAAGGCTCGTTCGGGAGCGGTATCGAGTTCGGAAAGCGCGTGTTCGAACGGTTCCGGGTTCGGTTTCGCGGGCGTGTCGTGACCCGCAAACACGACCGTCTCTACGTACCGTTCGATACCGAGTGCGGCCATTTTCGCCCGTTGCATTTCGGGTGCCCCGTTCGTCACGATTCCCAGTGTGTACTCCCCAGTGAACGCTTCGAGCGTCTCCGAAGCCCCCGGTAGGTACCGTACCCGAGAGTGGTCCCGAACGTCGGCGAACGCGGTTGCGACCGCCCGTCCCGTTTCCTCGTCGTATCCCTCGTCTCGCGCAATCGCCGCGAAACAGTCGGCCCGCTGTTCGTCGACGCCCAGTCCCGCTTGGAGAAACTCGTCGTAACGGTCGTGATACTCGGGAATATCGAAAAACGGATCGATACCGACACTATCGAACGACGCCGCGAGTACGTCCTCCGAGCGCTGTTCGTACTCCAACAGCGTGTCGTCCAAATCGAAGAGCAACGTATCGATTGCCATACTCGAAAGGTACACACGAGGTCGATAAAAACGGACGCACCATCCCGTGACTATATATACTAAACCGGAACCAATCCACTCCATGACAGATCTTCGTGACGCGGCGACCACGCTCGCGGACGAAATCGTCGCGGGGACGACGTTCTCGGCGTCCTGCTCCACGGTTCGGTCGCGCTCGGGTACGCGGACGATCATTCGGACGTCGAACTCCGCGTCGTCGCCACGCCAGACGCGGTTGCGGCCCGCGAGAGTACCGGGGAAACGCGCGAGCGGGACGGCGTGTTCGTCGAACTCGACTGGACGAGCCTCGACCGTATCGGTTCCGACCTCGCCGGTTGGGACGACGACACCGCGCTGTACGTTCACGCGAACGCGGACGTGCTCGCCGACCCGACCGGTGTCGTGACCGACCTGCTCGGCCGATACGACGACTATCCGGCGACGGTGCGCGAGGAGAAGTGTTTCAGCTATTGGTATCACGCGACCGGAAACGCACCGTTGGATTCCGGGCTGGCGTTCCGGCGTGACGACCTCCTGACGGCGGAACTATCCCTCCGCCGGGCGGTCGAGGGATACATGGCGCTCCCGTTTCTGCTCGACGGGCGATTCGTGCCCTATCGGAAGTGGCGACGCGCGGAACTTTCGACCCTCTCGTGGACGCCGACGGCGTTCGAATCTAGGCTCGAAACAGTCGTTCTGGGGGACGACTAGGAGGAAAAACAGGCGGTGGTCTCGAAACTCATGACCGACTTCGAACGTCGGTTACTCGATTTCGACCTGTCGGAACGCCGCGTGCTGAAACCGTATCTGTTCGAACCGGAGTACGACCCCGTATGAGGACGACATCTGCCTCGCTCTCCGTCACGTCCGTCGATAGCCGTCCTCCGACCGCTCCGCGAGGCCCAACAGCACCGCCCACTCCAGCATGTTTCCGACGCGTTCGCGCCACACGTCCTCCACCCGCGTCGGGTCCTTGTACCGCTCCCACGTGGGAATCTCGTCGCTGAACCGCTCGAAGACGGCTTCGGATTCGAGCCACTCGTCCTCGGGAAGGACGTCGAGAACGGTCGAGACGCCGTACACGCGGGTTTGGAGTGTTTCGGCGAGCGCTTCCTCGTCCGGGTCGCGTCGAATACGGACGAATCCGCTGTCGGTCTCCTTTGCCAGTTCGAGCGCGCGCAAGAACGTGAGCCACGTTCGCGCGACGTCTCGGCTCTGGAACCCGATACGTCGCATCAACCGGGCACAGCAGTCGTCTTCCGTGCCGGGAATCAGCGGAACCGCACGCTGGACGTCGCTCACGAAGTCGAGGCCGTCGGGCGCTTCGGGGATGGGTTTGAACTTCACAGGTCGAAACTGGTCTTCAAGAGGTCGTCGTTCGTCTCCCCGAGGACGTGCGTCGGCCCGTTCACCACGTCCACCGTCACCTGTGCCGGGGCGAAGACGCTCTCCGGGATTTCCTCGAAGTTCCAGTCGGCGTCGTCGAAGAACGCCTCGAACGTCGTGCCGTACTCCTCGCTCGCGCTGGACGGCAGTTCGTCGAAGCGGTCGAACTCCTCGTCCACGGTGAGGTGGACTTTGCCGCCGTAGGCCAGCGCGTCGTTCGTCCGGCCGATGGCCGTCGCCTCGTCGTAGCTGACGGGTGCGACCGGAGCGGACCCCATCGCGGAGCGGATGTCGAGCGGGTCGTATCCGAGTTCCGTCAGGCGGAAGACGGCGAGTTCGGCGGCCCGCGACGCGACGGTGACGCTTCCCGCCACGCTCCCGGTTGCGAACGTCGGCAGGTAGACCGAGTTCGGTTTCACCTCCGCGAGGTCGGCGACGTGCTCCGCGACGTCCTCCGTCGGGAGCGTGTCGGATTCGACGGCGAGAACGGCGAAGTCGAACGCGTCCGTGTAGCCGACGCGGCGGTATTCGTCCTCTTCGGCGACCAGCGCGCGTGCGGGGCCGCTTCCGAGCCCCTCGAATCCCTCGACGCCGAGTTCCCAGCCCGCCTTCTGCGAACAGAGCAGGGCGACCGCTGGGTGGTCGGTCGAGAGTTCGACGTGCGGAATCGGTGCACCCGCTACGTCGCCCATTCGGGTCTGTATCGTCGCCAGTCCGGCCGTCTGGAGTTCGGCGAGAAGGAGTCCCGCCTCCGTTCCGCCGTTCGCTTCGACACCGAAGTCGAGGACGGTTGCCTCGTTGTCCAGTTCGTACGCGGCGACGTTCAGTTCGTCCGCGAAGTCGATGGCCTCGTCAACGAGTTCGAGCGCCATCCGGTTGAGACTCTCCATATCACGGGATTGGTGGTCGCCCGGTAAACCGTTCCGGGTTCGTATCCGAATTCAGCGCTCGCGTTTCGCCTCCCGTCCCAGTTCGTCCTCGACGGCTTCGACCTTCTCGCGTGCGCGCTGGTCGCGCGCACGCTTATCGTCTATTTTGAGTACCGTACTCACGCGGTCGCCGTCGACGGCTTCGTGGGCGGCCTGTGCCGCCGCGAACAGTTCGTTCGCCGAATCGGCTTCGATAACGGTGCCCATCGGATTCGTCTCGTAGGAGACGTCGAAGTCGTCCAGCGCGGCCACCGCCTTCGCCACTTCGCTCGCCATGCTTCCCTCGACGACCGGTGCGACCGACAGCAGTGCGATTACCGTCATGTGTTACGCGTCGGCTTCGATACTCCTGTACGTGTGGGTTGCGAACCGAACGTATCGCTGCGTGTCAGTTTCAACGCTGATAATTCCATCTAAAGATATAAGTCGAGACGTTATCTGACTTCCGACACGTACGAAAATGGACAGATATTCTGCGTGTCGATCTTCTGGTCGATCTGTCGGTGACGGTCTCCGACGGTCGGTCAAGACGATGCTCGTGTTGCTGAGCGTCGTCTTCGTCGTTTGTAGCACCGTTACACCCGCGATGGCGGCGTCGATGGGTGCAGCTTCTTTTTCGACCCAAACCGTTCCTCCATCGTCCACGACGGTTGCGGGGACGAACGGTACCAACGTGTCGGTGAGCCACTCCGCCTCGGCGAGTCCGACCGCGGTTGCGAACGTCACGCTCATCACCGGCCAGACGGTGCACGTCGTCGAGCGAGGTGATCGAACCCGCTATCGCGTCGATACCGACGTGCCGATGCACCGAGTTTCGAGTCGTGAGGGGACGTACATTTACCCGGACGGCGTGGACTTTCGGACGTTTGACCCGGCGCTCTTCAACGTCGACCTGCTCGTCGAGCAGAACCTCACCGACGCCGAAACGGGCTCGATTCCGGTCATCGCCAGCGTGAACGGTGACGAAGGTCGATACGCAGCCGATGGCAGTTCGGCGGCGGGAACCCCGGCGAGTACCCTCGATTCCGTGAGTGACGCCGACGTGACCCACTCGCTCCACAGCATCGACGGCGCATCCGCTTCGGTTTCGAAGGACGATGCCGCGCGGACGTACGAGCAACTCGCCCGAAGCGACGAAATCGAATCGGTCGTCCTCGACGCCAAATACGACGTCGCGCTGGACGAAACGGGTGACGTCGTAAACGCGACCGGCGCACGCCAGCGATACGGCGTGAGCGGGGACGGTATCACGGTCGGCGTGCTCGACACGGGTATCAACCAATCCCACCCCGACTTACAGGGGTCCGTCGTCCTCGAACGGGATTTCACCGGACAGGGAATCACGGACGACACGATGGGTCACGGGACGCACGTCGCGGGCATCATCGCTGGCGACGGGACCGCGAGCGGCGGACAGTACGTCGGAATGGCACCGAACGCCAGCCTCATCGACGCACGCGTCTGTCGGGACGACGGCTGTTACACCTCGGATGTCATCGACGGATTGGAATATGCGGTGGACAACGGGGCGGACGTCGTTAGCATCAGTATCGGCGGGACGGCCGTTAACTCCCGCTCCAACGACCGGTACACGGACGCGATGGCCTACGCCGAATCCCGCGACGTTCCGGTCGTCGTTGCCGCGGGGAACTCCGGTCCCGACTACAGCACCGTCGAAAGTCCGGGTATCCATCGCAACGTCATCACCGTCGGCGCGAGCGACAAGCACGGTGGAATCGCGTCCTTCTCCTCTCGCGGTCCGACCTCCGTCGGACGCTACTTGAAACCCGACGTGGTGGCTCCGGGTGTCGGCGTGATGAGCGCGGACGCGTCCTCGGACGGATACATCTCCATGAGCGGGACCAGCATGGCGACGCCCGTCGTGTCGGGGACGGTCGCGCTGATGCTCGATGAGCATCCGTCTTGGTCGGCGGACAGAATCAAGAACACGCTCGTCTCGACGGCCGACCCGCTCGGTCCGCAGGACGTGTACTCCCAAGGTGCTGGTCGAATCAACGCCAGCGAGGCGGTCGAAGGCGACGTGAGTATCGACCCGGGCATCGTCGATTTCGGCCGGATATCCGGCGCCGAAAACGTCACCCGCGTCGTGACCGTGACGAATCACGGTACCGCGAACCGGACGTTCAACGTGAGCGTCGGTGCGGAGGACATCCACGACGGGACGGCCGGGAACGTCTCCGTCGATCGGACGACGATTACGCTCACGCCGGGCAACAGTACCGACCTCACCCTCACCATCGTACCGACGGGTGGCACGTACTCCGGGCGCATTTCGCTCGACGGCGAGTACTCCGCCATCTTCGGCTACGAACAGTCGTTCGACCTCACCGTCGAGAAGAACGGAATCGGCGGGACGAGCGTTCGAAACGACGCCGTGTGGCTCGTTTCGAACGAAACCGGATCGACGCAGTACATCGGTTTCGACGGATACCGGTTCCTGAACGGGTCCGGGATGGTGACGTACCACCTCCCGACGAGCGGGTCGTACCACCTCCTCACCGACGGTATCGACGAGCAAACGGGCGAGTTCGTCACCATCTCGAAGGCGATAGACGTTTCGGGCGATCGGACCGTGACGCTCGACGAATCGAATACGGTCCGATACTCGTTCGATACGACCGCGGCGGAAACGCGGTACGGTCCGCTGGAGGCCCGCGATTCGACGGTGAGCTACGCTCGACGGTTGTCGTCGGGGTCGTACGGCGCATCGCTCCGCCACGCGCCGAACGCGACCGCTCGATTCAACACCGACGCTCGACTGAACGTCAGCGTCGGGTCCGCGTTCGTTCCGCCCGGGACGGCGACGGACGAACCGTTCAATTCGTCGGTGCTGTTCCACGTCGTCCATCAAACCGGCGGGGTAACGGGGTCCAGCGTCTATAGTGTCGACCCCGCGAAGTTGGGTCGGCGGAACGTGTCGTACTACTGGCCCGATTCCGTCTCCGAGCACTCGGTCGCCTCGTTCGTGACGAACGAACTGGGTGGATTGCCGGACGAGAGCTGGGTGTCCGCGGTCAGTCCGACCCCGGACGACCAGACGCTGTACGTGACGCCGGGTCTCGACTACGGGTTGTCGGCGACGGACACGGCACGGGACGGCTGGTATCTCGACCAGTGGAAACTGACGAGACTCGCCGCCGGTGAATCGATTGCCGACGACGTTGGACGTGGCCCCTACCTCGGGTCGTTCTGCCGCTGGCAGTTCGAGAGCGGCGTGGCGAACGACTCGCTCACGTTCACCCCCGCCATCCAAGTCGACCAGAGCGGTGTCGAGCGCAAATACAACGACAGCGTGTCCGACACCATCCGAACCTGCGTGAACGGCGCCTGTGACGAGTGGCACACCGACGATTGGCTCAACAGAAGCTACGGCGTGAACGTCTCGTCCGGTGACGACGTGACCATCACGACGGACGGCGTGAACGCGGCGACGCCCTTCTCGTCCCGAACGAAGACGACGTACCGAACCACGTACTCGCCCGGTACTGATAACACGCCGCCGAGATTCTCGCGGGTGAACGTCACGGGACTGACGAGGACGGGCATCGCCCACAACGGGACGGTCACCGTTCGATTCACCGTCAACGACGCGAGCACCGTCGCAAGCGAGGGCGTTCTCTTCGCCACCGGGAACGTCTATTCGACCCCGTTCAACGGGTCGGATGCGTGGTCGAGTGCGAACGTGACCGACCTCGGCGGCGGTGTCTACGAGGCGACGTACGATGTCGGCGGCTACGCGGGTCCCGTCAGCATCGCACTCGAAGCTGACGACGCGAACGGGAACCACATCGAGACGACTTCGTTCGGCGGGTTCGCGGTCGCGGACATTCGAAACCCGACGGTCAACGTCACCGCGGTCGGCACCGACGTCGATTCGTCCGCCCCACCCGGTAACCGGACGATGTACACGAACGGGACGCTCGTCGCCAACGCAACCGCCACCGGAACGCCGGGAGACGCACGGGCCGTTCGATACGTCCTGTCCGCCGATTTCGCCAGCTATCGAACAACGTTCCCGGCGGTGAGGACCGACGGCGCGAATTGGACCGCGACGATGGACCTCCGTTCGCTCCCGGACGATGGAAACTACTCCCTCAGCGCGTGGGCGGTGGACGACGGTTCGAACACCGAGCGGGTCGCAACGAACGCAACCGTCGTTCTCGACCGCTCGTCGCCGGAACTGGGCACGACGCTGGAACGACTGAACAAAACTCGCGGACGGGTGACGGTGCGGTCGGACGAGGCGCTTTCGTCCGTCCCCGACGTGACTGTGAACGGACCGAGCACCGTGCAAACGCCGACCGCCACGAAGAACGGCAGCGTCTGGGAGGCGTCGTTCAGCGTGCCGAAGGATGGCGAGTACGACGCGACAGTGGACGGTGCCGACCGCGTGGGTAACGTCGGGACCGCGAACGCGTCCGCCAACTTCTCGACGGTGAGCACGGTCAACGAGACGGTTACGGTGAAACTCGACAAATCGAACGTCTTCGTCCGTTTCGAGACGAACGAGAGCGTCAACGACTCCTTCGTGACGCTCACCGAGAGCCGATCCGAACTCGCGCCGCTCTCGCCGGACCTCGCGGGACTGTCGTTCCTGCACGGCCAGATAGGAAACCGACTCTCGGCGAACCTCACGAGCGCGACCATCGGCATTCCCGTAGAACGGCTCCGACTTCCGACGGGAACGACGACGGGCGACGTGACCATCAGCTACTACAACGAGTCCGTCGGAACGTGGCAAGTGCAGGACACCGACGTTCGGAACGTCACGCTTCGGGACGGGACGTTCGACGAGTATCTGGTGACGAACGTCACCCACTTCTCGACGTACGGGGCGGTCGTGAAAGACACCGACGCGCCGACCGTCACGTCGAGCGGTCCGGGCGGGACGCTCTCGTACGGCGTGCAAAACGCGACCGTTCGATTCGACTACTCGGACGCCATCAGCGGCGTCGACCCGAGCGGCGTCCAGTTGACCTTCGACGGTCGGTCCGTAACGGGCGACGCCGCGACGAACGTCACGAGCGAATACGCGACCTACGATGCGACCGGCCTCTCTCCAGGAACGTACACCGCGACCCTGCAGGTCGGCGACGTCGCGGGCAACGACGTCACGACGGGAACGACGTTCTCGATACCCGCGGACACCACGCCGCCATCGGTCGTGGGGACGTCGCTCGCCGACGGCGCGACGCTTCCCGCCGAGACGACCGACGTCAACATCGACGTGACGTTCGCAGACAACCAGAGCGGTCTCGACCCGAGCACTGCACGCGTCGTGTTGGACAGTTCGATAAACACCTCGGGGTCGTGGCTCGTTACCGGCGGCGACACCATCAGTTCGGGCGCCAGCGGTCTGACGGACGGAAGCACGCACACGTTCACCGCCGAGATGAAGGACAACGACGGCAACGTGCGGTCGAAGACCATTACCTTCTCCGTCGCCTCGTCCGGCGGTGGTGGCGGTGCTGGCGGCGGCAGTCAAGCGTCCGCGACCGTCGAAGCGGTCCCCGGACCGGACGGAACCGCCATCGACATCCTCGGCGGCATCGAGGGCCAGACCGCGTGGGCCGACCTCTCGAATCTCGAAACGAACGGTATCACGTTCGAACGCTACGGAATCGAGTTCGAACGACGGAGCAGCGCGTCGGTCACCGTGAACGCCGTACCGTCGCCACCGAAGGGGACCACCGAACTGAACGGCGCACTCGGCTACTTCACCGTCGATGAGGGGTATCTGATGCGTTCGGCGGTCGATACCACTCGACTCCGACTTTCGGTCTCGGAAGCCGACCTCCCAGCGGGTGCGAACGTCGGCGACGTCACCGTCTACCAGTTCCACGACGGAAAGTGGAACCCCGTGTGGAACATCCGGGACGGTTCCACGATTACCGCGGTCGCCCACCGCGTCGGACCGATGGCTGTCGGCGTCGAAACGGGCGCTCGCATCTCGATTACGGATACGGCGCTCAGTGCGGAGGACATCGCACCCGGTGACTCCGTTACCGTCTCCGCGACGGTCGAAAACACGGGCGGCTCGAAGGGGACGTTCGACGTCGCACTCACCGTCGGCGACGAGGCTGTCGAGCGAACGACCGTCAACCTCGACTCCGGGGCGTCGAAATCCGTCTCGTTCAGTCGAACGTTCGACGAAGCCGGAACGTACGACGTGACGGTCAACGACGTGACCGTCGGAAGCGTCCACGTCGCCGAGGCCGAGCAAAAGACCAGCACGGTCGCCGGTGGCACTTCCGGCGACACCGCCGGAGATAAAACGAGTTCCGAGAACGGTCAACCCGGATTCGGCGTCCTCGTCTCACTCCTCGCCGTCGCCGGTCTCGCCCTGCTCCGACGGCGATAACCGTCGGCCAACCGGTTGCTCAGTCTTTGGACGATACTTCCTTCCGACCTGACACCCGATTGGGAACGAGGCGGAACTGGTAGAACTCCACCTCCGAGGGCGGCTGCTCGAAGATGTCCACGAGCGGAATCTTCACGCCCCACATCTGTTGGACGGCAGCCGAATCGTACGGCAAGTCGGCCACCTCTTCGAGTCCGCCGGTCGCGACGACGCTTCGATACCCCTCGTCCGTCTCCTCGTACGTGACGAACGAAATGGGCCGGTCGATCCAATCCGCCTTTTCGCTGCTCGGCGGCACGGCGAGACGAAAGTAGAAATCCCCCGTCTCCCCGTAGTAGCCGTAGGATACCGGCAGTGAGAACGGCGGGTCCTCGCTCGCGGTGGAAAACGAAATAACGCCCGTTCCGCCGATTCCGAGGAAGTCGTTCAGCTCTTCGTCCGTCATCTGCACCCACCGAAGCCCCTGCATGCGAATCCGTACGACTCGATGGTAGAAAACGACTCGGCTGGATTTTCGTGGATAAAGTGGATGATGTAGCTTCGTCGCGCCGTGGAGAGAATCCGCTCGTGTGAAATAGCAGTCGTTCGCCGGGTTGCTCGCGATAGAAGTGCGCTGGCTGGGATTGTGAACCGGAGCAAGACGTTCCGGGATGCTCACTTCCCTTCGGTCGTTGCGCTTCCGGGCGTGCGACTCGTAGGATTCAAATCCCACGCGATTTCATCGCTCGCGTTTTGACGAGCACGCGTTACGCGGTGCTCGCCGAGTTGCTCACGATAGAAGTGCGCTGGCTGGGATTTGAACCCAGGTTGTGACCATGGCAAGGTCACGTGATACCACTACACTACCAGCGCGTTTCGTTCGTCGCCTGTTGCGACATTACAACCTTGCCACGGGTAGGTATAAATGCGTTACGCAAGCGAGGTGATAGGGTCGTCTCGGTCACACGATTTCGACGCGATAGGTCGCCGTCTTCGTGTTCGACCGTGCGCAAAACGAAGCGATGTCGTACGTCGCTCGCACGACAGCAGTCGCTCGGAGAACTGTGTTCGAAAAGTGCGCAGGTTGGGATTGTGAACTACGTCCAGACGGTCCCACTCACTTTGTTCGCGGGCGTGCGTCTGGTCTCATTCAAATCCAGTGGAAATTTCCCCTGACGCGTGGAGTAAGCGCCACCTAGCGGCGTCGCTTACCGGGTTGCTCGCGATAGAAGTGCGCTGGCTGGGATTTGAACCCAGGTTGTGACCATGGCAAGGTCACGTGATACCACTACACTACCAGCGCAGGGTTGCTTGCACTTTTCCGTATTCCCGACTACTGTATAAGACTTGCGAGTCGGCGTGCCGTTCGTGTGAAACTCACTCCCATACTCCTCTTGATTCCGATGATTTGGGGCGTGTGAATACGTCACGAGCCTAAATCGGAAGCGGCACTCTTTTAACCGTCACTACGAAAACTTCGCTACAGTCTAGTGATGTCGCGTCGAAGCGTCACGGTATGACCGTCAGCCTACTCGTACCATCGTCCCTCGTCCGGGAAGCCGAAGACAAACGCGAGGCAACTCGCAAAATCGGCTACGTCGCCCGCGCGGCGACCGTGTTCCGGGCGGATCGCTTGGTCGTCTTCCCCGACGGGGAAGGCGAACGCAAGTGGGGCGCTGGATTCGTCGAAACCATACTGAAGTACGCCGCCACACCGCCCTACCTCCGAAAGGAGGTATTCGGAAGGCGGGACGAATTGGAGTACGCGGGCATCCTACCGCCGCTCCGCGCCACATCACAGACCGGCTCCGAATCGGAGGGTTCGGGGTCGTTAAGACAGGGAATCGTGACCGAGGTCGGACCTGAAGGGCGCGTTCGGGTCAATTGCGGACTGCAACACCCGATCTCACTCGTCGTTCCGTCGCAAATGACGGTCGGCGAGGGAGAACGCGTTACCGTCAGGATCTCTTCGAGAAGACCGGTCCGTGCGAAGCTCGTGGACGTCCCCGTTCAGGGGCTCACAGTGATGCGCATGGACCTCTCGGCGGCCCTCGACCGAGACGATGCTGGCGTCAGAATCGCCACATCGCGTTACGGAGAACCGCTCTCCGTCGGACGGCTTGAAGAAGTCGTCACGCGAACGAACCGCGACGGGATGACCGTCGCATTCGGTTCGCCGGGTCGAGGACTGCCGGAGATATTCGGGGTCCCCCCCGAAGGTATCTCCGCGGTCGAATCCGGCGTACCAGCCCGGTTCGACCTCTGGCTGAATACGGTTCCGAATCAAGGCAGCGAGGTCATACGAACTGAAGAAGCGATGTTCGCCTCCCTCGCAAGCCTTACCCTCAACATCGAGTGATACGATGCCAGAAACAAGCAGACCACGCAAAGGTTCGCTGGGCTTCGGCCCCCGTAAGCGCGCGACGAGCGAAGTTCCGCGCTTCAACTCGTGGCCCGACAGTGACGGTCAGCCGTCGCTGCAGGGATTCGCGGGTTACAAGGCAGGAATGACCCACGTGGTGATGGTCAACGACGAGGCAAACTCCCCCCGCGAAGGGATGGAGGAGACCGTGCCGGTCACCATCGTCGAAACGCCCCCGATGCGGGCCGTCGCTCTTCGAGCCTACGAAGACACGCCGTACGGGAAGAAACCACTGACGGAAGTGTGGGGTTCGGAGTTCCACGACGAACTCGACCGCACGCTCAACGTTCCGGAGAACCACGACGCCGACGCCGCGGAGGACGAACTCCGCGCGGCCATCGAGGCAGGCGACGTGGCTGACCTCCGGGTCATCACACACACCGTTCCCAGCGACCTCAAGAACGTGCCGAAGAAACGACCGGACGTCATGGAAACGCGAGTCGGCGGCGGCTCCATCTCAGACCGCGCCGATTTCGCCCTCGAACTACTCGAAGACGGCGGGGAACACGACATCACTGACGTGTTCCGCGCGGGCGAGTACCTCGATACCAGTGGCGTCACGAAAGGAAAAGGAACGCAGGGTCCCGTCAAGCGATGGGGCGTCCAGAAGCGGAAGGGCAAACACGCCCGCCAAGGCTGGAGACGCCGCATCGGTAACCTCGGCCCGTGGAATCCGTCGCGCGTTCGCTCGACGGTTCCGCAGCTGGGTCAGACCGGGTACCACCAGCGTACCGAACTCAACAAGCGTCTCATCTCCCTCGGCGACGACGACGAGGCCTCCGTCGACGGCGGCTTCGTCAACTACGGCGAGGTGGATGGTCCGTACGCGCTGATCAAGGGTTCGGTGCCGGGCCCGAACAAGCGCCTCGTGCGCTTCCGCCCTGCCGTTCGACCGACCGACCAACCGCGCCTCGACCCCGAGGTGCGCTACGTAAGTACGGAGTCCAACCAGGGATAATCCATGCAGGCAACAGTACGTGACCTGAACGGCGAGGACGCTGATACGGTCGACCTGCCGGACGTGTTCGACACGACCGTCCGCACCGACCTCATCAAGCGTGCCGTGCTCGCCGCACAGGCAAACCGGAAACAGGACTACGGTACCGACCCCCACGCCGGGATGCGTACGTCCGCCGAGTCGCCGGGAAGTGGCCGCGGTATGGCCCACATCCCGCGAACGAACGGCCGGGCCGCTCGTGTGCCCAGCGCCGTCGGTGGCCGACCCGCACACCCGCCGAAAGCGGAGAAAGATCGCTCCCTCTCCATCAACAAGAAGGAGCGCAAACTCGCAGTCCGCAGCGCCATCGCGGCGACCGCGGACGCAGAACGCGTTGCAGAGCGCGGACACCGCTTCGACGAGGACGCGGAACTCCCCCTCGTCGTGAGCGACGACTTCGAAGACCTCGTGAAGACGCAAGAGGTCGTCTCCTTCCTCGAAGCGGTCGGCATCGACGCCGACATCGAACGCGCGGAGGAGAACAAGAAGGTTCGCGCCGGACGCGGGAAGACCCGTGGCCGCAAGTACAAGACGCCGAAGTCGATCCTGTTCGTCACCAGTGAGGAGCCGTCGCGCGCAGCGCGGAACCTCGCCGGTGCCGACGTCGCGACGGCGCGCGAGGTCAACGCGGAAGACCTCGCCCCCGGGACGCAGGCAGGACGATTGACCGTCTGGACCGAAAGCGCACTCGAGGAGGTGGCAGACCGATGAGCGTCGTCGAATATCCGTGGGTTACGGAGAAAGCGATGAACGAGATGGACTTCGACAACAAGCTCCAGTTCATCGTCTCGCTCGACGCGACGAAGCCGGAAATCCGCGACGAGATCGAGGACCGCTACGATGTCACCATCGAGAAGATCAACACCCAAGTCACAATGAACGGGAACAAGAAGGCGACCGTCTCGTTGTCGGACGACGACGACGCACAGGACGTTGCCTCCCGAATCGGGGTGTTCTGATAATGGGACGCAGGATTCAGGGACAGCGACGTGGCCGCGGTGGACCGACCTTCCGCGCACCGTCGCACCGATACAAGGCAGAACTGAGCCACAAGAACGCCGAAGACAGCGATCTGGTCACGGGAACGGTCGTCGGTATCGAACACGACCCCGCCCGAAGTGCACCGGTCGCGGCCATCGAGTTCGAGGACGGCGACCAGCGACTCGTCCTCGCACCCGAAGGCGTCGGCGTCGGAGAGGAGATTCAGGTCGGCGTTTCCGCCGAAATCAAGCCGGGCAACACGCTCCCGCTCGCCGAAATCCCGGAAGGGGTTCCGGTGTGCAACGTCGAGCGCCAGCCCGGTGACGGCGGTAAGTTCGCCCGCGCATCCGGCGTCGGTGCGAACCTCATCACGCACGACCGAGAGGCCGCCATCGTCGAACTCCCGAGCGGCGAAGTCCGACGACTTTCGCCCCAGTGCCGTGCCACCATCGGCGTCGTCGCCGGTGGCGGACGGACGGAGAAACCGATGGTCAAGGCCGGTAACAAGTATCACAAAATGAAGGCTCGCGGCACGAAGTGGCCGAACGTGCGTGGTGTGGCGATGAACGCCGTGGACCACCCGTTCGGTGGCGGTGGCCGTCAGCACCCCGGACGCCCGAAGAGCGTCTCCCGAGACGCTCCGCCGGGACGAAAGGTCGGAGACATCGCGTCCAAGCGAACCGGACGCGGAGGTAACAAATGAGCGGAAGCGATTATCGAACAGGACGCGAGGGTGAGTTCACCTATCGCGGCTACGATCTCGACGAACTGCAGGACATGAGTCTTGAGGAAGTCGCGGAACTGCTGCCCGCACGAATGCGGCGAAGCATCCTTCGCGGGTTGACCGTTGAGCAGGAGAAACTGCTCGAAAAGGCCCGTGACACGACGGCACAAGAATCGGCGAACAGCCCGATTCGGACGCACCTGCGCGACATGCCGGTGCTCCCATCGTTCGTCGAAAAGACGTTCGCCGTCTACAACGGCAGCGACTTCGAGCGCGTGCGAATCGAGCCGGAGATGTTGGGACACTACCTCGGTGAGTTCCAGCTGACCCGCACCTCCGTCGAACACGGGCAAGCGGGAATCGGTGCGACCCGCTCCTCGAAGTTCGTGCCACTCAAATAAACCATGGGAATCAGCTACAGCGTCGATGCCGACCCGGAGACAACCGCCAAGGGGATGCTCCGAGATCGGCACATGAGCCACAAGCACAGCAAGGCGATTGCCCGCGAGATAAAGGGCAAGACCGCCGGGGACGCGAAAGCGTACCTCCAGCAGGTCGTGAACGAAGAGCGGTCGGTGCCGTTTAAGCAGCACAACAGCGGCGTCGGCCACCGTTCGGACATCGACGGCTGGGACGCGGGTCGCTACCCCGAGAAGGCGAGCAAGGCGTTCATCGAACTCATCGATAACGTCACCGCGAACGCGGACGCCCAGGGGTTCGACGGCGAATCGATGGAGATCATGCACGTCGCCGCCCACAAGGTCGGCGAAGTGCAGGGACGAAAACCCCGTGCGTTCGGCCGCGCATCCGCGTGGAACACGCCCGAGGTCGACGTCGAACTCATCCTTGAGGAGGTCGACAACTAATGGCAGACGAACATCAGTTCATCGAAGACGGGCTTCAGCGCTCGCAGATAGACGAGTTCTTCGCGGAAGAACTCGGCCGAGCGGGCTACGGCGGCATGGACGTCGCCAAGACGCCGATGGGGACCCAGATCGTCCTCAAGGCCGAAAAGCCCGGTATGGTCATCGGAAAGGGCGGGAAGAACATCCGGAAGATCACCCGAGAACTCGGTGAGCGGTTCAACCTCGACGACCCGCAGATCGACGTTCAAGAGGTCGACGAACCGGACCTGAACGCTCGTATCGTCGCGGATCGACTCGCCAACGCGCTCGAACGCGGATGGTACTTCCGCAAGGCGGGTCACACGACCATCGACCGAATCATGGACTCCGGCGCACTCGGCGCCGAAATCGTCCTCTCCGGGAAGGTCACGGGTGCACGCTCGCGCGTGGAGAAGTTCAACCGCGGCTACATCAAGCACAACGGCGAACCCGCCCAGACCATCGTGGACCACGGGCAGGGCGTCGCAGTGATGAAACTCGGCACCATCGGTGTCGACGTGAAGATCATCCCGCCGGGAGCGGACCTGCCGGACGACTTCCAGATCGAAGAGGGTGCGAACCCCGAAGAACTCGTTCCCGATGCCGTCGAGGCCAACGAGGCCGCCGACCTCATCGAGGAACCGAGCGAGGACGAACTCGAAGAACTTCGCGCCGACGAGACTGAAGAATCGCCGGAACCCGGCGATGCCGACGTCGACGAAGAGGTCGTCGAGGAAGTCATCGAGGACGAGTCCGAAGCTGACGCCGACGAATCCGAAACCGAGTCCGTCGAGGAAGAACTCGACGAACTCGAAGAGGAAGTCGAGGCGGAAGCCGAGGAACTCCTCGAAGAAATGGAGAGCGAGGAGCAGGGCTCCTCGGAAAATTCGAGCGGTGACGAACCGCGAGAAGACGAAGAGACGGACGAGGAGGCTGAAGAATAATGGCTATTCTTCACACCTCGGAAATCCGCGACATGACGCCCGCAGAGCGCGAATCCGAACTCGAAGAACTCGAGACGGAACTGCTCAACGCGAAGGCCGTCAAAGCCGCGGGTGGTGCACCGGAGAACCCCGGTCGCATCAAGGAACTCCGTCGAACCATCGCTCGAATCAAGACGATTCAGCAAGAAGAAGGCGACCTCGAATAAGATGCCACTGACACCCGAGACGCTCACGAAACACGAACTCGTCGGCCTGCACGTGCGGGTCGTTTCGGCGGCGAATCCGTCCCTCGAAGCCATCGAAGGGCGGGTCGTTTCCGAGACGATGCGTACGCTTACCGTCGAGTCCACGTCTCGGTCGTGGCAGGTACCGAAGCAGGGCACGACGTTCGAATTCGAACTCACAAATGAAGCCGCCGTTTCCTGCAAAGGAACGGGGACTCCGTTCAAACGGGAGTCGGAAACTGCCGGAGGGAACTCCAGTCAGTCTGGCTCAGCCGTCGAGCGAAGCTCGGCGAACTCCGGGAAGCGATCCCGGAGCTGCGAGGGCGGAGCCTACGTTACGGTGGATGGCACGAATTTGCTCTCACGACCCGCATTGCGTACCGAAACTGGAGGTAATTCGAAATGGCGTTAGGATTGAATGTATCAGAACCGGAGGGGACCTGCTCCCACGAAGACTGCCCGTTCCACGGATCGCTTTCCGTGCGCGGACAGATCATCGAGGGCGAAGTCGCCTCCACTGACATGGACAAAACCGTTGTCGTCGAGCGAGAGTACGACGTTACAGTGCCGAAATACGATCGGCAGATGAAGCGTCGCTCCCGCGTTCCGGCCCACGCGCCGGAGTGCATGACGCTCGAAGTCGGCGACACGGTTCGTATCGCAGAAACCCGACCGCTCTCGAAGACGAAATCACACGTCGTCGTCGAGAACTTGACCGAGGAGGGTGACGAATAATGGAAGCACTGAAGGCCGACGTGACCCAGGGCGTCGAGAAAGGCTCCCTGCTCAACTGCGCCGACAACACCGGCGCACGAGAACTGAAGGTCATCAGCGTTTCCGGCTACCACGGCACGAAGAGCCGCCACCCCAAGGCGGGTATCGGTGACAAGATCACCGTGTCCGTCACGAAGGGGACGCCGGAGATGCGCCGTCAGGTGCTCGAAGCTGTCATCGTTCGACAGCGCAAATCCATCCGTCGCCCCGACGGCACGCGTGTCAAATTCGAAGACAACGCGGCCGTCGTCATCGACGACGTGGAAGAGCCGCGAGGGACCGAAATCAAGGGTCCCATCGCGCAGGAAGTCGCAGAGCGGTTCGGAAGTATCGCAAGCACAGCTACGATGATAGTATGACTCGACAACCACGCAAACAGCGAAACCAGACCGAACGCGCACCGCTCCACGAGCGGCACAAGCAGGTCAAAGCCACGTTGTCGGACGACCTCCGCGAGGAGTTCGACCAGCGCAGCGTCCGCGTCAACGCGGGCGACACGGTCGAAGTCATGCGCGGCGATTTCGCCGGTGAAGAAGGCGAAGTCACCTCCGTCGACCTAAAGAAGGCAGTCGTCTTCGTCGAGGACGTTACCCTCGAAAAGGCCGACGGTGAGGACGTCCCGCGACCGCTCGAAGCGAGCAACGTCCGCGTGACCGACCTCGACCTGTCCGATGACCGCCGCGAGGCGCGTCTGGAAGGTGATTCCGAATGAGCAACCATCAGAAACGACTCTCCGTTCCGAAATCCTGGCCGGTCGAGCGAAAGACCGCCACGTTCACCGTGAAGGCCGGTGCCGGTCCGCACGGTCGTGACGGCGTTCCGCTCCTCATCATCATGCGGGACGTACTGGGCTACGCAGCATCGAAGAAGGAAGCCCGCTACGCGCTCAACCAGGATGCCGTTCTCGTGAACGGACAACCAGTGAGTGACGAACAGCGACCCATCGGTATGTTCGACATCCTCGCGTTCACCGAACGCGAAGAGTACTACCGCGTCTTCCCCGACGAGGGCGGTCGCCTCGCGCTGACCCCCATCGACGAGGATGCGGCGGACGGCCGACTGGCGAAAATCGAGGACAAGACGAACGTCCCCGGTGGCGAAACGCAACTCAATCTCCACGACGGCAGCAACCTTCGTGTCGAGTCCGACTCGGACTACAATACGAAAGATTCCATCGTCCTCGGGAACGAGGACAAGGACATCCTCGCACACTTCCCGTACGAGGAAGGCTGTCTCGTCACCGCCGTTCGCGGGCAACACGCCGGTGAAATCGGCGAAGTCACCGACATCACGGTGACGCCCGGCAGCGGTTCGAACACCGTCGCCGTCGAAGGCGACGACACAGCGTTCGAGACCGTCGAGGAGTACCTCGTTGTCATCGACGAGAACTTCACGGGTGATGACGAATGAGCGAAGCCGAATTCCACGAGATGCGAGAGCCGAAAGTGGAGAAGATCGTCGTCCACATGGGCGTCGGCGAAGGCGGTCGCGAACTCGCCAACGCCGAGGAGATCCTCGAAGACGTGACGGAACAACAGAGCGTCCGCACGTTGGCGAAGTCCACGCTCCCCGACTTCGGTATCCGTCAGGGCGACCCCATCGGTGCGAAGGTGACGCTCCGTGGCGAGGACGCACACGACTTCCTCGAAACGGCGCTCCCGCTCGTCAGCCTCTCGTCGAACCAGTTCGACGACACGGGCAACTTCAGCTTCGGTATCGACGAGCACACCGAGTTCCCGAGTCAGGAGTACGACCCGAACGTCGGAATCTACGGGCTTGACGTCACCGTCAACCTCGTTCGACCGGGCTACCGCGTCGCCAAGCGCGACAAGGTCACCCGCAAGATTCCGTCGAACCACCGTCTGACAGCCGAGGACGCGCTCGCGTTCCTGCAGGCCAACTTCGACGTTGAGGTGGATGAATGAGCGAAAGTGAGAACGACTCGACCGGCGAGCATTCGACCAAGCGCACTGGCCAACTCGAAACGTGCCAACGATGTGGTCGAAAGCAGGGACTGGTCGGAAAGTACGATATCAATCTGTGTCGCCAGTGCTTCCGCGAAATCGCACGCGACATGGGATTCAGGAAGTACCGATAACTATGGCAGGAAACGACCCCCTCAGCAACGCACTCTCCGGCGTGGACAACGCCGAAGGTGTCGGTCATCTGTCCCACACGGTACAGCCCGCCTCGAACGAGATCGGCAGCGTGCTCGAGGTCTTCTACGACCACGGGTACATCGACGGCTTCGACTTCGTCGACGACGGTAAAGCCGGTCGCTTCGAGATCGAACTAAAAGGCGCTATCAACGAATGTGGCGCGGTCAAGCCCCGCTATTCGGTGGGCAAAGACGACTTCGAGAAGTGGGAGAAGCGGTTCCTCCCCGCCCGAGACTACGGGGCACTCGTCGTCACGACCAGCCACGGCGTCATGAGCCACTACGAGGCCCGCGAGAAGGGAATCGGTGGCCAAGTCATCGCATACGTCTACTAGAATCATGCCACGAGTAGAAATAGAAATCCCGGACGAGGTGTCCGCTGATGTGGACCACCTCGACGTGACCATCGAAGGGCCGGAAGGGTCCGTCACGCGACGGCTCTGGTACCCGGACGTGAGTGTCACCGTCGAGGACGACGCAGTGGTCGTAGAGAGCGACGCCACCGACGCCAAAACGAAGGCGACGATGGGCACGTTCGAGAGCCACGTGCGAAACATGATCCACGGCGTCAGCGAGGAGTGGGAGTACAAGATGGAAGTCTTCTACTCTCACTTCCCGATGCAGGTACGTTCCGAGGGCGACGAAGTCGTCATCGAGAACTTCCTCGGTGAGAAAGCGCCGCGACGAACGGGTGTCCACGGTGACACCGTCGTCGAGGTCAACGACGAGGAACTGTTCCTGCGCGGCCCGAGCATCGAGGATGTCGGCCAGACCGCCGCAGACATCGAACAACTCACCCGCGTGTCGGGTAAAGACACGCGCGTGTTCCAAGACGGCGTTTACATTACGGAAAAGCCGTCCACGGGAGGTGCCTGATAGATGGCAGACGAACCAGAAGGAATCGAAGACATCAGCGGTGTCGGCGAGAGCAAGGCCGAATCGCTCCGTGAGGCTGGCTACGAGTCCGTCGAGGATATCAAGGCGGCCAGTCAGGACGACCTCGCGGAAGTCGACGGCATCGGCAACGCGCTCGCTGCCCGTATCAAGGCGGACGTCGGCGGCCTCGAAGTCGAAGAGGAGACCGAAGCCGAGATCGAAGAGGAGGAACCGGAGGCCGAAGAAGAACCGGCCGAAGAAGTCGAAACCGAACTGCAGCCGCGCGGTCTGACGGAGAAGACGCCCGACCTTGACGACGAGGAAGCGCGACTTCTCGAACAGCGACGACGCGTCGGCAAACCGCAGTTCAATCGACAGGACTACCACAAGAAAAAGCGCACGCCGGAATCGTGGCGCAAGCCCCGCGGAAACCTCAGCAAGCAGCGCCGAGGTATCAAGGGCAAGGGCGACATGGTTCAGGCTGGCTACCGCACGCCGAAGTCCGTCCGGGGCAAGCACCCGAGCGGCTTCGAGGAAGTTCGCGTTCACAACGTCGACGACCTCGACGGCGTGGACGGCGACGTCGAAGCGGTTCGAATCGCCTCGAAAGTCGGTGCTCGCAAGCGCGAGCGTATCGAGGAAGTCGCTGAAGAAGAAGGCATTCGCGTTCTCAATCCGACCTACGTCGAAGTGGAGGTAGAAGAATGAGTGACCTGAGTGCACAGAAGCGACTCGCCGCAGACGTACTCGACGTCGGGAAGAACCGCGTTTGGTTCGACCCCGACGCGCAGGGTGCCATCGCGGACGCGATCACCCGCGAGGACATCCGCGAACTCGTCGACGACGGGTCGATTCAGTCGAAGGACGCAAAGAGCAACTCCCGCGGTCGTGCCCGTGAGCGCAACGCGAAGCGCGCCTACGGTCACCGAACCGGCCCCGGCACCCGTAAGGGGAAGAAGGGCGGCCGCAAGGACTCGAAAGAGGAGTGGACGAACCAAATTCGCGCACAGCGACGCAAACTACGCGAACTCCGTGCCGAGGGCGAAATCACGCGGACGCAGTACCGCGCCCTGTACGATAAGGCCAAAGGCGGGGAGTTCCGTAGCGTGCAATACCTGCTGAACTACATAGAGAACAACTACTAACAATGGCAACTGGACCACGATACAAGGTGCCGATGCGCCGCCGCCGTGAGGTCCGGACTGACTACCATCAAAGGTTGCGCCTGCTGAAATCGGGCAAGCCACGTCTGGTCGCTCGGAAGAGCAATCAGCATGTCAGGGCACAGCTGGTCACGATGGGTCCCGACGGCGACAACACAGTTGCGAGTGCGTACTCCGGCGATCTGGAGGAGTACGGCTGGGAAGCCCCCACGGGCAACCTCCCCAGCGCGTACCTCACCGGATATCTGCTCGGCAAACGCGCACTCGACGCTGACTACGAGGAGGCAGTCCTCGATATCGGTCTCAACACGGCGACGCCCGGCAGCAAGGCGTTCGCAGTACAGGAAGGTGCAATCGACGCTGGCCTCGACATCCCGCACAACGAAAGCGTGATGGCGGATTGGTCGCGCAACCGCGGCGAGCACATCGCCGACTACGCTGAACAGCTGGACGAGCCGCTGTACAGCGGGGATTTCGACGCCACAGAACTACCCGAGCATTTCGACGAAGTGCTCTCGAACCTGCAGGAGGACGAATAATATGAGTAACAGAAACGGCTGGCAACCCCAGACCCGTCTCGGCCGCAAGGTCGTCGAAGGCGACATCGAGACGATGGAGGAAGCGCTGAACTCCGGGCTTCCGCTCAAGGAGCCGGAGCTCGTCGACCAGCTCCTCCCCGGTCTCGAAGACGAAGTGCTGGACATCAACATGGTCCAGCGCATGACCGACTCCGGTCGGCGGGTGAAGTTCCGCTGCGTCTGTGCTATCGGCAACCGCGACGGCTTCGTCGGCTACGCGGAAGGTCGAGACGACCAGGTCGGTGGTGCCATCCAGAAGGCTATCGACATCGCAAAGCTGAACATTATCGACGTTCCCCGCGGCGCAGGGTCGTGGGAGGACCGAAGCGACCGACCGCACTCGCTCACCCACCGGACGACCGGCAAGGCGGGCAGTGTGGAAGTCGAACTCATCCCGGCACCCGCCGGACTGGGACTTGCGGCGACCGACACCGTCCGCAAAATCCTCGAACTCGCGGGCGTCGAGAACGCGTGGACGAAGAGCCACGGCAACACGCGAACGACTCTCAACCTCGCCAAGGCGACGTACAACGCGCTGGAGAACGCCTCCCAGGCGCGCGGCCCGCGGGCCCGTCCCGACGAGGAACCGGAGGTGGCTGACTGATGGAAGCAGTCGTCCAGATTCGCGGCGAGGTCAACATGGACCAGGACATCCGTGACACCCTCTCGATGCTCAACATCCACAAGGTCAATCACTGCGCGCTGGTCCCGGAATCGGAGACCTACCGCGGCATGATCACCAAGGTCAACGACTTCGTTGCCCACGGGGAACCCGACCAGGACGTTCTGGAGACGGTTCTCTCGAAGCGAGCGCAGCCGCTCGAAGGCAGCGACGACGTGGACGACGAGTGGATCGCGGAGAACACCGACTACGACGACATTGCCGACCTCGCGGGCGCGCTCCTCGACGACGAGACGACGCTCCGCGAGCAGGGCCTGACGCCAGTCCTCCGACTTCATCCACCGCGCGGTGGACACGAGGGCATCAAACACCCCACGAAAGAGGGTGGCCAGCTCGGCAAACACACGACCGAGGAGATCAGCACGCTCCTCGAGGCGATGCGATAACCATGACGAGCAAGAAACGACGACAGCGTGGCTCGCGGACGCACGGGGGCGGAACCCACAAGAACCGTCGCGGTGCCGGTCACCGCGGTGGTCGCGGACGCGCAGGTCGCGCCAAACACGAGTTCCACAACTACGAACCGCTCGGAAAGCACGGGTTCTCCCGACCCGAAGACGCGCAGGAGACGGTGCTCACCGTGTCCGTGCAGAAACTCGACGAAGACGCCGCACTCTACGCGGCGGAGGGAGTCGCCGAGGAGACCGACGACGGCTACCAGCTCGACGCACGCGATGTCGTCGACGACGGCTGGGACGTCGACGCCGTGAAGGTGCTCGGCGACGGGCAGGTTCGCAACAGCCTCGACGTCACCGCGGACGCCTTCTCGGCGAGCGCGGTCGAACTCATCGAGGAAGCCGGCGGCGACGCCGTGCTGAGCGAACGAGCCGAAGAAGAGGAGTTCGGCGGCAGCGACGACGAAGACGACGCGGAATAATTCCGTTCGTCGGTCGTATTTTTTGCGACGTCGTTTCGGTCAGTGGCGACTCCGTGCGGTGTCTCGTTCGGGCATCGTCGGTGTGGACGACATGTCGAGCCACGCCGCTGACACGCCGACGAGCGAAAACGTGAGACCGGATTCTGTAGGCGTCTCCGTACTTTATGGTATCCATCTTCGTCGGTGACGCGAGTCGAAGGAGATACATGTAGGGAGCTTCGAATTGATGTTGAACATGGGTTGGAAAGAGACTGCTGAACCAGTCCTCACAAGAATGCCCGCCGTCCAGCGCCCGGAGGGACATATTCCCTTCAAGCGCAAGCTAATGTGGACGGGGGGCGTGTTGCTGCTGTATTTCTTCCTGACGAACGTCTACCTGTACGGAGCGGACCAAAGTGCTGATATCTTCGGCAACTTCCGGTCGCTCCTCGCCGGTGGACAGGGAACCGTCCTACACCTCGGTATCGGACCGATAGTCACTGCGAGCATCGTCTTGCAGTTGCTCGGCGGTGCCGACCTGTTGGGACTGGACACCAGCGACCCCCGCGACCAGGTGCTCTATCAGGGCCTCCAGAAGCTGCTGGTCGTCGTGATGATCTGTCTCACCGGTCTCCCGATGGTCTTCGTCGGCGGCTTCCTCCCGGCCAACGAAGCCGTCGCACAGAACCTCGGTATCGGTACGTTCGGCGTCCAGTGGCTCATCTTCGCCCAGATCTTCGTCGGCGCGATCCTCGTCCTGTTCATGGACGAAATCGTCAGCAAGTGGGGCGTCGGGAGCGGTATCGGGCTGTTCATCGTCGCCGGTGTCAGCCAGCGCCTCATCGGGGGTCTCATCTCGCCGCAGGGCATCGGCTCTTCCGTCGGTGTCATTCCGCAGTGGATCAGCATCATCACCGGAAGCGCACAAAACGTCCCGTCCCTGCTCACGTCGGGCGGGATTCAGTACATGCTGTTCGGCGGCGGCCAACTGCTTGCCCTCGCCACGACGGTGCTCATCTTCGTCATCGTCGTGTACGCCGAAAGCGTGCGGGTCGAGATTCCGCTGAGTCACGCACGAGTGAAAGGTGCCCGCGGTCGCTTCCCCGTGAAGCTCATCTACGCGAGCGTCCTGCCGATGATTCTCGTCCGCGCCCTCCAGGCGAACATCCAGTTCCTCGGGCGCATCCTGAACAGGCAGCTCGGGGGTCTACCGGCGTGGCTCGGTTCGTACAACCAGTACGGCAGTCCCACCGGTGGATTGTTCTACTACTTCGCGCCCATCCATAGTCCGAACGATTGGATGTGGTGGGCGGGCGGTGCGGGCGGGCACGCGGCGTGGGAGGTCCTGCTCCGCGTCGCCATCGACCTCGGCTTCATGGTTGTCGGCGGGGCCATCTTCGCCATCTTCTGGGTGGAGACGGCCGACATGGGTCCCGAAGCGACCGCGAAGCAGATTCAGAACTCCGGGATGCAGATTCCCGGTTTCCGCCAGAACACCGGCGTCATCGAGAAGGTGATGGAGCGCTACATCCCGCAAGTCACCGTCCTCGGCGGCGCGCTGGTCGGCCTGCTGGCCGTCATGGCGAACATGCTCGGCACCATCGGTGGCACCTCCGGGACGTCGCTGCTGCTCGCCGTCTCCATCACGTACAAGCTGTACGAGGAGATAGCGGAGGAGCAGCTGATGGAGATGCATCCGATGATGCGCGAGATGTTCGGCGGATAGAACGAACCTCCTTCTCAGCGTATTGTGTAACCGTGACGCGGTGTTTTACGTCGCGTCGGCAATTGGGCGAGCGAATGCGAATCGCTCGACGCCACTGACCCGTAGAACGGTCACATTCTTGCGGAACGTCTCCCGAGGTTTCGGTTCGTCTCCGCGGAGTCATCCGTTCCCTCGGTTCGCGTCACTCGTTTCCGCTCCGCTTTCGTCTTCGGGTTGTGGAAACGGGCGGGAAGCGTCGTCTCTCCGATTTGGGTGCGGAGACACTGCTCCCGGTACATCGATACCTGTTTCGAACGTCGGAGGACGAGATTAGCGGCGAAGACGTCGAATGAAACGGGAGAGCGACGGTGCAACCCACTCTCTGACGGTGTTCGACTGGACGTCGGCATCCTTCGTGTTCGCCTCGGTAGTCGTCACCTCGGCCGTCGAAGTCGATTGTTGAGTGGCTGCCATTACGATTGGTTACCTCTGCCACCATTATAAAGCTTTCAATCGGTCAGCCATTCGGGACGAACGCCGCGTCAGTCGTTCGCTCCGTTGGCTGCACGATCTCGAACGTGGTCGTAGACGACGTACGTGATGGCGACCATCACGCCCCCCATCAGTAGATGGTCCATCGTATCGAGGGTCGATATCTGGTTCGCTAAGACGGAGCCGACGACGAAATAGAGGAGGCTGAAAAATATGCACATCTTACAGTTGAACAGTCGCGTGTGGTCCAACTCGATTTCGTTGTCGTTGTTCCGAACCCACCCGGGAACTTTCTTGTTTATTTCACGCTTCGCGTCCTCTACGGACGTCTCTTCGCTAATCTCGTTTCTGAGGTACTCGGCGCTCGGACCGCTCGCGATACTCGTTCGGTGGTACGCGAGAACCGCATAGAGAAATGCGGCCGCCAGGAACGCGAGACAGAGAACCGTGTACTCGTTTACGAAGAGGCCGAGCTTTAGCCCGCTATTCGATGGTTTTGCGCTGATCCGCGCGACGACGAGGATCGCACCCGAGTAGAGCGTGAAGATGACGCCGAGTAATCGGATGAGATTGGCCGCTTTCTCGTTCTGTTGTTGGCTCTCCCGTTTGCGGCGTCCGAGGATATTCATGTTCTCGGTATAGACGAACTCGACGAGCGTCTCTTCGTCGGCGTCGCGTGCCCCCCTCGAATCGGGTGAGTCAGTGGTCGGTGCCGTTTCAACGGATTCTTCCGCCATCCTTCGTTCGAGAATCAGAGTGAATCATAAAAAAGAAGTCGGATTTGTGTCTCGATACTCGATTTCCGATTCCGTAGTCTCGTTTTCTCGGAGGTAGGACCCCCACCGGTGTTGGAAATCGCGGAACCTTCTTCATTCGTGGCCGAAATGCATGAAACATGGATTCGGAAGCCGCGTTTCGCGCACGTCTTCGCGCCGCGATAGCGGACGTCGTCTCGTCGCACGAAACGCGGTTCGAAACGCCGTGTGGGGAATTGGCCGACGGCGGACTCCTCGTTCCCGCTGCGGAACGCGACGGTATCGTCCTCGAAACCACCGCGGCGGACGTGGACCCGCATTCACCGACCGCCATCCGGCGCGGAAAGCGGCGCGCTCGGGAACACGGCACGTCCGCGTTCGTGACTGCCAACGAAACCGACGCGTTCCTGTTCTGCGGTGCCGAAACCGACGCTGACACCCCCGTTGCGAACTTCGACCGACGGTGGTACGACTTGCGGTCCTCGACGCTTGCGGAGTTCGGCGAGCGGGTCCTCGACGACGCGGTTGCGCTACGGGACGGCGACGAGTCGCCGACGCGATACGAGGAGTTCGTCGTCGGTCGGCTCCGGAGTTTTCACGCCAGTCTCTGCCCGCGGTACGAGTCGTCCGTCCGCGACGCGTTCGCGGAGGACGAGCGATTCCGCGATTCGTTGGTCTCGTGGGCGCGCGAGAACGGTTATCCGGTCGCGGAGCCGGACGTGGTGCGGACGATTCGTATCGCCGCTCGACTGTCCGCGTATCTGATGATGGCTCGAGTCGTGTTCGCCGAACGCTACCGGGAGAGCGATGCGGACGAAACGAGAGCAATCGGCGCGCTTCTCGCGGGACGAACAAACGTCGGACTGGACGGTACCGAACTCTTCGACGCGGTTCCGACCGACGCGGGGACGAAAGAGCGGGTGCGTGCGTTCGCGGACAGCATCGAGCGGGAACCGCTTTCGGAGGTCGATATCGACATCGCCGGGCGGGTGTACGAGCGACTCATCCCGGACGACGAACGGACGCGACTCGGCCAGTTCTACACGCCGGACGAAATCGGCCGCCTGCTCTCCCGGTGGGCCATTCGCTCCCCCGGCGACCGCGTTCTCGACCCGGCGAGCGGTACCGGGTCGCTCACCGTCCACGCCTACGACCGGTTGGACGAGTTGGGGGCGCGTTCGCACCGAGAACCGCTCGAACGTTTGACCGCGGTAGACGTGGACGGTTTCTCGCTCCGACTGTTGGCGTTGACCCTCGCGTTCCGGGACGGTCACGACCCGGCGGACGGTCCCTTCGCCGACGACCGTTTCGCGTACCACCGCGATTTCTTCGACCTCGACCCGGATACCGTCGGGAGATTCGACGCGACGGTTGCAAACCCGCCCTACGTTCGACAGGAGTGCCTCGCCGCTGACCGCGGGCACTTCCGCGAACACCTCACGGCCTTGGGTCCGGGGTCGGACGGCATCTACGCCGACGGCGAGAAGGAAATCGACGGGCGAAGCGACCTGTACTGTTACTTCCTGACACACGCCACGAGTTTCCTCCGAGAGGGCGCTCGACTGGCGTGGGTGGTCCCGACGAAATGGATGGTTGCGGATTACGGTCCCTCGCTGCAGCGGTTCCTCTACGACCACTACAAGGTCGAAGCCGTGGTCGGCTTTCGAAACCGGTTGTTCGACGACGCGCTCGTCGATACGGTGTTGTTGCTGTTGGAGCGGACGGACGACGAAGCGGTACGACGGGCGACGGAAACCAACTTCGTCCGCATCAACGAGCGGATGGACTCGGACGACATCCTCGACGTCATCGACCGAACGTACGACTTCGAGGACGGCGATCACCTGACGGTTCGGGGGGAGTCGAGCCATCGGGTGGTCGCCGTGCGCCAGTCGCACCTGTCGGACCACCTCGGCGAGAAACTCCACCGGTACATCACCGCACCAGCGCTTCACACCGCCGTCGTGGAACACGACGCGACCGTCCCGCTGTCCGAGGTCGCAACGATAACGCGCGGGAAGAAGACCGGTGCGAACCCGATTTTCGTCCTCGATGCGGACGACGTTCGGTCCCGAGAGGTCGAGGAGCGGTTTCTCCGCCCGGCTATCAAGAGCGTGCGGGAGATAGACGGCTACGAATACACGACGGACGACGCGGAGAAATGGATGCTCGACGTGGCCGACTACGCGGAGCGTGTCCTGTCGGACGCCGACGTCGCGGACGTGGGTGTTAACGGGAACACGGATTCGGACACCGACGCGGCCGACCGCGCGGCCTTCGTCACGTCGGCGCTCGATCGGGACGGTTACAGCGGCGTTTCGTCGTACCTCCGGTGGGCGGAAACGCACCCGTCTCGGACGAACGCGTCGCTCGCCAACAACGACCCGTGGTTCGACATGGGCTCGCTGGATTCGAAAACCGCGCCCATCGTCTGCCCGCAAGCGATGGATACGCGTCGGTTTTTCGCCCGTACCGACGGAGAGGTCGTCGCCAGCAACCGGTTTCTGCTCGTCCGGCCGCAGACCGTCGATTCGACGCTCCTACTCGGTCTGCTGAACGCCAGCCTCACGAAAATCGTCGTTGAGAGCCACGGCAGGGTCACCGGCGGCGGCGCGGTCAATCTCTCCAGTTCCGACCTTCGAACCCTGCGCGTCGTGGACCCGTCGTCACTGACGGACGAACAGCGGACGACGGTTCGGGACGGGTTCGAATCGTTGGTCGCGGGCGACGGAGACGGGCAAAACGCCATCGACGGCGCGGTTATCGACGCCCTTGACCTCGACCTCACTGTGGATGAACTGCAGGAGGTCGCCCGGACGCTGAAGCGAATCCGCCGGACGAAGGGACGCGAGGTCGAATCGCCCGTTCGGAAACTGGACGCGCTGGAGGACCACATCGAGATCGGTCTGGGAGAGTGACTGCTTTCGGATTCGGTCGTGCTGATTTATACGCCTCGGGTTCCATTTTCCGACATGAATCGGCAACGCGGGTTTCTACTGTTTCTCATCGCCGTTTTCGGCGTCCTCGCAACCCTCATCGTTAAGCCGTTTCTTCAGTACGTGTTGGCCGCGATTCTGTTGGGATACATCCTGCATCCGGTCCAAACGCGATTCGAATCTCGCATCAGCACCCGGGTTTCCGCGCTCTCGCTCATCAGCCTCACCACGCTCGTCGTCATCGTTCCGGTCGGAGCCATCGTAGTTATCGCGGCGCAACAGGCATTCACGCTCGTCAGGGGCATCGTCCAAGGGGATCCACAGCTCGCCGAATTGATCGCCCTCGTCGAACGGTATACTGGCGTCACAATCCACGGACGCACGTTACAGGAACTGCTACCCGCGGGGAGTTCCTCGCGGCTGATCGAAAACGCGCTCGGCATTTTCGGCGGCCTCTCGAACGCGCTCATCGGCCTCACGGTGATGGTGTTCATCCTCTACTACCTCCTCACGGACGGCGAGGAGTTCGTCGCGTGGATTCGCCGCTGTACGCCCCTTCCCGACGACGTGCAGGACGAACTCTACTCCGAGATGGACCGGGTGATGTGGGGCGTGTTGGTCGGAAACCTCCTCGTCGGCATCGTACAAGGGATTCTGACCGGCATCGGCTTCGTCATCGCTGGCGTTCCGGGCGTCGTGTTCTGGACCGTCGTGACGACGGTGCTCTCGTTGCTCCCGCTCATCGGTGCCTCCGTCGTCTGGCTTCCCGCCTCGCTCTACCTCTTCCTCGTCGACCGCCCGATTGCGGCGGCGTTTCTGTTCGTCTACGGTACCCTCGTCGTCAGCCTCTCGGACAACTACCTCCGCCCGCTGGTCAGCGGACACGAGGCGAAACTCAACCCCGGCATCCTCGTCGTCGGCATCTTCGGCGGCGTCTACGTGTTCGGCTTCATGGGGCTGTTCTTCGGTCCCGTCGTCCTCGGCATTCTCCGGTCGCTCCTCACCGTCTTCGCCCGCGAGTACGCCGAATAGTGCGAAAACACAATCTCGCCGTCACGCCTCACCGCTCCGCCACCGGTTTCATCTCGTGTATCGCGCATACTCACGCCTCCCCCACCGAGTTGTTCGAGCGGACGTTCCCCGACGAGGATTTCGAGACGACGATTCCCCGTCTGTTTTCCGCTCCGCGATTGCCGACGACGCGGTTGTCGTCGCTCGAAATGAGGAGGATGCCCGTGTCGCTGCTGTCCGTGACGCGGTTGCGGAGAACCGCGTTGCGGTCGCTCGCCCGCAACCGAACCCCGACCGAGTTGTTCACGGCGTCGTTCGCTTCGACCGTGTTGTTCTCCGCGCCGTCCGCGAGGTACACGCCGTAAAACCGGTTCGAGACGCGGTTCTCCCGGATTCGATTGTCGCTGGCCGCGGACAGCCAGAGCCCGGAGATGTGGTTTCCGCTCGCCACGCTGTCGCGGACGACGTTTCCGTTCGCGCCCAGCAGGGCGACGCCGAATTCGTTACCGCGTGCCTCCGTTCCGACGACGGTCGTTCCCGTTGCTTCGACGAGTTGCACGCCGACCAACGCGTTCTCGCTCGCGGTCGTGTTCCGGAGCGTATTGTTCGAACTGCTCCCGACGAGGAAGACGCCAGCGACCGCGTTCGAGCGGGCGACGTTGTTCACCGCTCTGCTATCGCGGAGCGACACGAGGGACAACCCGACCCGGTTGCGCGCCGTCGTCGTGTTCGCGGCGACGGCGCGGCGCGTGCCCGCGAATCGAACCCCGTCGTCCCAATCGGTCGCTTCCACGTTCCGTACCGTCACGTTCGACCCGCCCTCCACGCGGACGCCGGTGGTACCGAAATCCCCGAGTCCATCGACGAGATTGCCCCGCCCGTCGAGGGTTACGTCGCTCGCCGTGATGCGAAGGCACGTATCGACCGTCGCGTTCCGAACGTCCTCGGTGAGGACGTACCGACCGGACGACGAAATCGTCCGACAGGAGTCGATTTCGGTTCCGTTCGCCGGTTGGGACTGTCCCGCCGCAACACCGATGGTCGGGTCGTGGAGGGACATCGAGAGCGGCCCGCCGACCGCCGAAACGACGAGCAATCCGACGACCACCACGGCCGCGAGCGAAACTACAATCCGTATCGGACGTTCGACGCGCATGCCCGCATCTCGTTTCGCTCACAGTTCGTTATTTACCCGTCACTCTTCAGCAATCGTCCGTTGCGTTCGGGTTGTAGCGACAACCGACGCTCGAATCACTATTCCAGCGCTCGAATCCGGGGTCCGATACACGAATCACGGTCGTAATCGCTGGAGGAGCGGAATCTCCTCCATTTTCTCGTCGGACAGCGCGTCCCAGTCGATACCCATCGAGCGCTCGTAGGGGGATTCTGTCCTGACGACGCGTTCGGGAGTTACCGCCACGTCCATCGGCACGTCGTGTGCTTCGACCGCCGGTGCCTCCTCGACGACTTGCGCTTCGTGTACCGTCGTGACAATCGTCGTCTCGTCGTCCACCGCTCCCAGCGCCCGGAGAACGGCGAATTCGAGGTCGCTGTATCCCTCTCCTTTCCCGACGCGGGCACCGTCCTCCGTCACCGCGACGCTGCCCGAGACGACGAAATCCACGTCCGGCATTTCGTCCGGTGCGACCGGTTCGGCGTAGCGGTCCATCTTCGACACCGTTGCGGCGGCGTCCGTATCCTCGATCTCGGCCGGGTCGAGCTTCATGAACGGTTTTTCGTCCCGCAGCCGCGGTTGAGCCATGTAGACGACTTTCCCCTCGCTGAGCGCCCGCCGTCGAACCGGCAACTGGGGGGCGTCGGGGTTGGCCTTTATGACCGACGCATCCTTCCATTCGGGGAGTTCCGCGAGGCGGTCGGCCGCCTTCCCGGCGCCCGCGAAGTTCGGAATCCGTCCGTGGGGCGGGAACGGGAACCGAGCGATTCCCTCGTCCTCCAACCGCGACCAGATGCGGTCGCGGAGGTCGGCTTTGTCCATAGCGGGACTGGTGCGTCGTGATATAAAAAGCGATGGTGAAAGACGTGAATCGGGAGCACGCGATTGTCTGTAACTTCCGCTTTTAGTTTCGATCAATTGTGGACATATGCGCTACCGTGATCCAGAGCTATGGGATATATTTAGACAGCAAGTGTCTGACTCAGCAATGTGGCTGTAAGTTCTCCAATATATCCACACAAAGTCAAAAAATTCACGCTTTGTACTTATATATATATTGGAGTATTTTCTAAGTCTGAAACCGGTTGTAAGACTCATCTCATCTCGGTATCAACCCATGCAACGCAATGAGTTTAGAAAATCTCGCTCGTATCGGGACTGAACGACGGACGTTTCTCAAAACCGCAGGAGCGACAGGACTGACGGCTGCCGGTTTCAGTGGTACTGGAAGTGCAGACCAACCCGACGACTCATGCTCCGAGAGGCCCCAGCAAGACGCGGATATGTACGTGACTGTTCTTGGATCCGGGGCATCGGCGCTGAAAAATGGACGATCGTCGGTCGGCTATGTCGTACACATCGATGACGAACCGAAACTGCTGGTGGATGCTGGCGGCGGGACGGCATCGGCTATTAGTGAGGCAAAGATCGATATCACGAAATTAGACCTCACGCTGTTCACACACCTTCACATCGATCACACAGTTGCGTTCCCCGCGATTCTCAAGGCGGCCTATCAGCAAGGACGCGACAGTCGCCCATGGGAGATTTATGGTCCCTCGGGCAACGGAATCCGTCCCGGAACAAAAGAATGGGTCTCGAAAATGTTCGATGGGAGTAGCGGTACCTACAGCTATCTTCGGGAATTCGTCGGACAGTACCTTGGAACGAATGTACGTCTCAAGGCACACGACATCGACGCACCAACCGACAGCCCGGGTAAGATTCAGAGGGTATACTCCGAAGACGGGCTGACCGTTGAGGCGGCCCCGACAAAGCATGGTGCGATGCCGTCACTTGCATACCGTGTCTCGTACCAGGGTACTTCGTTCACCTTTACGGGTGATTATAGTTCCAAGCTCGGAAACGTCCCCACGTTGGCGAAGGGAACTGATGTGATGATTCAGAATCGACTGCTTGAACCGGAATCGAAAATGGGCAGCAGTGAACCAAAGCGCGTACTTCACTCGACTCCGCGCGAAATCGGGATGAACGCTCAAAAAGCGAAGGCGAATATGCTTGTCCTCTCGCATATCAGTCGCGATACAGTCACCGATCTCAGTGAGGAACTAAAGATTATCACTGACGAGTACGATGGCCCGATAGCTATCGCGAATGATCTCGTCGATGTGTACCCTGACGGGCGTATCCTTGAAACGAAGATGAATGGGGAAAGTGGGTCGTCCGGGACCAGCGGAGATGGTCTGATGTTTATCCCTCAGTAAAGCAATCCGAATAGGAACGAGTATAGACGAAGAAGGGATAAATACCACTCCTCATCGTTTTTTATTGATTATTTTTCGTCGGCAATCGCCTGCTCGAGCAGGTCTTCTGTATCGCCAGCATCTACGGTCGGCGCTGTGATGCTCTTACCAACCACAACTCGCGGCACGGCACCGAGCTCTAATTCATGCACCTTCTGCATTGTCGCCTTGATTTCTTGCTTATATGCACGATTCTTGATATCCTGGCGGATCTCGTTGCGGTTCGAGACGCCAGCAACTTTAGCGATTTGAATTAGTCGATCGGTCGTTGCCCACGACTCGGTCGTGCTTTGTTGGTTAGCGAACATACGGGCGAAGAACGACCAGTATGCGCTGGGTGAGCGATTCCAGACGGACAGTCCAGCGTGGGCAGCAGTGAGCTCATCAGGTCCATGAAATGGCTCACCCTCGTCATACGCGACTTCTCGAAAAGCAAGCCGAACGTCACCAGGACGAACGAATTTCTCGATTATTGTTTGCAAATATCCGTCTACGAATTCTTGTGTATAGGGACACTTCCAACTTCCATACACGGTCGCTGTCACTGATGCATCGTTTGCCCCCATATATGCGTACGTGAACTGGGCCGGTCGATCTGGGACAGATGCTTGGTTGACAATACCGGATGGTGCCTTGACTTCCCGTTCCGTTCTTGTTGTAGTGTTCGTTGGTGTAGTGGATGTTGTTTCTACGTCAGTCGTATGCTGGGTTTGCGTTGACTGGTTACCAGTTGTCGTCGATGTATTATTTCGGCCGAAGAGACTTGTGCAGCCACTCAACGATGCAACCGCCGTTAACCCTGTTAGTTGGACGAATTTCCGCCGTGATTTGTTCATGTTTGGAATGATATTTCGTCTCTGTATCTGTATGGGATGACCTACGTTTAATTCTTGATAAGAATCTAAATAAACCCGAATGGATAGTTTCTCGTCGAGAAATTAGTCGGTGTTTTTTAAACTAGAGGCCACAAATTCGTCATTCCCGCGTGCATGTTATTACAATAGGAAGAGAAGTTTCAGTAACGTGTCGACCATCGATTACGGACGGTTGATTTCATGCGTCACTGATCTTCTGAAAGGCCCTTTTAAAGAGTGAATACGGCTGTGCGCCAACGACTTTGCCTGCCTTCGTCGACTCCCGATCAAAGATAATGAAAGCGGGTGTTCCTCGAATACCGTGCTTTTCGGATGCCTTAATATCGGCATCGATACTTGCAATCACGGCATCTCTATTCTGTTTCATACAGGACTCGACCGCGGTAGCATCGACACCTCGAACGTTGTCCGTTATCTCCAACAAGTTCGACCGCCGGGCCCATCCCGAATTTTCTTTTCCCTGTTCGTCAAACATCGACGAATGCCATCGTTTGAACGCATCTGGTTTGTCGTCGCGTACCGTCCGCCACACGCATTTTGCCATCCGAGCCGCCGTTTCTGATGCTTGGCCAATGTAGGGTTTCTCTAGGACCACAATTCTGACCGTTCCCGGCTTCACGTAGTCGTCGAGGAGTTTGGGAAACGTGTTTTGCTCGAATTTTTGGCAAAATGGGCACTGATAGTCACTCCAATAGTACATATCGAGTGGTGCATCTGATGACCCGATAACTGGATTGGCCTGCAGATCGATACCGAATTTTGTTGTCTCCTCTGTCGCGTACAGTAGTGAGGTTCCGTTGTCGTTCGAACTGTGCCTTCTGGTGGTGTTCCTTCCAGTATCTGAATCGTTGCCGGACGACTGCAAAATGCTCGTGCAACCAGTTATCGCGGATAGGGATCCGGCCGCACTCCCGAGAAATAGGCGTCGGGACTTTGGCCCATTCGTATCACGCATTGTAATCCCTCTTTTCTAATCCTATTTCACTGTGCGGTTTGTTTGCTTTCTGGATTCGACACCAATTACCGACAATTCTTCCGCGCTTGATGTGGATCATGATCGGATCGTCTATATGTTGAGTCGACATTCGCGGGGGTCACCTGCACGGACAAGGAATCCAAGGAGGAGAAGAATACCACCGACCCGGAGTAAATCACCATGGAACGGCATTGCGGCCAGGGCACCAGCAAATCCAAGGAATCCGAGCAATCCAGCACCACAACTGGCACACCCCGATGCAACGAGACCTGGTAGTACACCGAGCAAGTCCGACAGGCTGGACACACCAGTCACACTCACTTGGGCGGTCACGTTGACGATGGCGACAGCGGTTAGCACCGCGTACGAGATAATGAGCGCAAGACCAAACCACCCATTCGTTGCCAGCACGTTTTCGGTCAGAAGTATCATCGTGTCGTCAAACCATTGTACTCCTGCCCCAAGCATCTGAATCGACATCTCGGGAAACGTCGAAAGGATGAGTAGGACGTAGGTTACGATCGCGATGAGAGTAGCACCGAGAATTCGAGATGCTGAACTCACGGGGTAGGCAAGCGCACTCTGTAGGTCCGTCCCCCATCGATGGACTCGTGTTTGCTTGCTCATTTTCTCACCTCTTCGATCGTCGCTTCAAACCGGGGGTACGGTTGGGCACCCTGAACCGTCGCCGTTGAATCACCCGACTTGGAGTTGTGGAAAATGAATGTCGGTGTTACGCTTACTCCTTTGTCGTTTCCGGCTTTTTTGTCATCGGCAACGCTCGCTGCCAAAGACTGTTCGTTCTCTTGTAAGCACGATGCGACTTCATCGGCGTCGACGCCCCGTACGCCTGCTGTGATGTCGAGCAGATTCTGTTTTTTCGCCCACCCCGAGTTCGGTTTCTTTTGTGCGTCGAATATCGACGCATGCCAGCGTTTGAATGCGTTCGGATCGTTCCCTTTGACCTGACGCCAAACACATTTCGCCATTCGACCCGCCGTCTTCGAGGCATCTCCGATGGTTACGTATTCGAGGATGACGAGTCGCACTTTCCCCGGTTTAATATGGTCTTCGAGGAGTTTCGGAAACGTATTTTGCTCGAATCGATTACAGAATGGGCACTGATAGTCGCTCCAATAATACAGATCCACCGGTGCATCAGGTGAACCCATCAAGGGATTATCTTCTAGGTTAATCCCGAATTCGGTTGTTTCAGAGCTCGCATACACCAACGATTGCAGTTTAGAGGTGGGCGTGGTTGTCCGACTAGTCTGCGTGCTCCTTGTGGCAGTACTTTGCTCTGTTGTGGTTAGATCGTCAGACCCGCCATTCGTATTCGTACATCCTGCTAACCCGGTGAGTAGTATTCCAGTTGTTCCGAGGAATGCTCGTCGGCCAGTTCTATCGGCACTGTCAGACATAATCGGTACCTCAAGCGAAACGCGGAGAGATGATAATCCACCCGCTCGTTTTCAGGATTAGAAGTACCTCACTACCTTTTAAACGAACTCCATTCCTACTTCAAGTGTGAGTGGGGACCCGAGTCCAGCCGACTTGTTCAGTTTGCTGGATGATGAGTACGCCCGTGCGATCCTCACGAAAACAAGTAACCAACCGATGTCAGCCCAGACTCTTAGCACCGAATGCGATGCGTCGCTCCCGACCATCTACCGTCGGTTAAATGATCTAGAGGAGGAGAATTTAGTCGAAAAACGGACACAGTTGGAGGCAGATGGTAATCACCGGGCAGTTTACGAAGCCGCCGTGGGGCACGTCGAGATTGACATCGCTGATGGGGATCTGACGGTACACGTCACCGAACGCGATACTGCCGACCGATTTACACAAGTGTGGGAAGAGATGAGAGGGAATCGATAATGCGTATTGAACTGTTTGTCGGAAAATTACTCGTGATGGGACTCGGGCTCCTTATTGCATACCAGGGGTTTCGTGGCTACCGTCGCAACCACAGTGAGCCGATGTTATTCGTCGCAATCGGCTTTATTTTCCTCACCATCGGGGGAACGATGGGTTGTTCACTTATACAGTCACTACAGATCTCGGCCACTACGTTCGGTGCTGTCCAAACTGTATTGGTTGCGATGGGGATGGGATGTGTCCTCTACTCGTTGTACGGATGACGGTTTTCGCACAACCGACTAAGTATAGTAACCCAATTTGAAAAGCAAACAATCAGTTGCTCAACCTAAACGTGACCGAACGATCGAAGCGTATACCACGTCATGTAAAGACCGATAAGTACGAACCCTGCACTACCGAGCATTTGAGCACGGGCGGCGTTCTGTCCGAGAGAAAGTGATCCCTTCGAGAGCCCTGCGACGACACTCAGTCCGATCATCAGTGTTCCCATCCCCGCGGAGAATGCCACAAAGACGGATAATCCGGAGAAGAAACCCGTTGTGAAAAACGACGATAGCACAATGCCGAGAAAGACGGGAAGGTTACGGGCGAGACTTCCGACGCCATAGAACACTCCGAATGTAAAAAACTCCGAGTTCGATACATCCCCGCGTTTCGGGAGTGTAACCGGTCGCAGCGGCGATACTCCACGATAATATCCGAACTCAAGTACAACCATGAGCGACCCAACGAGTAACTCAAGCGACGAGATATACGGCCGGATCCACTGTCCAACAGCAAGAACGACTCCACCGACGAGCAGGTATAGCAGAACGATGCCGAGAGTGGCGATTGAGCCGACACGAAACCCTCTCAGTGCGCCAGTTCGCCCACATCCGATAACGGATAGTGACGTTCCGACCAACACGGCGGTAACCGACGGGAGATAGCTTCCTGTCCCAAGTTTTGCAAGCGGGACGATAAATTGATAACCCGGTAACAGCAGCCGAATCCCAGCGGTTGCCATATAAAATAGCGGGACGGTTCCCAGTCAAAAGACGAGAGCTCCGTCGCGAGGAGCAATTGGCGGGCGAGATCCCGTGATTCGCCATTCACCGTCGTCTCCGATGCGGATTTCGTCGTGGTGGAAACAGAAGTACCAGCACCGGTTTTAGTCAAACGGTGGGTAAGATAGTAGTTCAGATACGCGGGCAGCAAACCGACACTACACGGTGTGAAAAACATCAATACTCCCGCGGCATAGGCCACGACCGGCAACGACGGTTGGACGGATGCAATCATCAGTCACTCATTTGACAATCTGACAGACCACTCGGATAGCCAAGTGAGAGTAACTCACGCGCACTGGTTATCGAGGAAATGGTCTGCAGCGTCGCCAACGTCATATCCCGGATTATGATAAGAAATCCTCTAGATACACGGGCGCGTTTGCAGAACCAGCAAATCGCCACTCGGTTTTATACCCACTTTACGAGTCGTTTGAGTCAATGTCGATACGGACAGCAATTGTGAGGGGAATGGCGGTCAGCATCGGATCGTTTCTCCTATTCGGTGTTGTAACGGGACTCCTTCCGAATCCACTCTACACTCGGATGGTTCCACGAACCCTATTCGATTACACATTTCTTATTCTCACGTCGCTATCTATTGGGATATATGTTGGCCAACAATCCATGACTAATCGCCCAGGCGACGACCGCTTGGCTATCGGTAGTACTGTCGTTGGCTTCCTCGCCTTCAGCTGTCCGATCTGTAATGTTTTCTTACTCGCGCTGTTCAGCAGCTCCATGTTGATGACGTATCTCGATCCGTACCGTCCCCTCCTAGGAGTAGTATCAGTGTTGCTCTTCACGGGACTACTTTACTACCGGTATCAGCGAAGTTGTGAATCGTGTGGATGCGCAGCCGAGTCGGGGACGACCTGAGATTTCACGCTATTTACTCCCTCATAAAATTAGTAACAAATTTGATAACTTATCACCGTAAATATTGACGTTCTTTACTACTATCGGCAGCCGTAGCGATCCCGCTGGGAAGAAATCACGAGTTGTACATAGATTGATTTGGGGTACCATGGGGTTCTCACTGCCGCTTGGTGGTAGGACGTACAAGAACTGCTTCGAGCCCACAAGTGGTCATCTGTAACTAGAACGATTTCCAACTGGAGCGACACCCCCGAACCCCGGGGGGTCGACGACTGCGTTAAACGGGTCGTGGTGATTCGGATGCATCTTCCACCGATTTACACCGTCGAAACGGCGTTCGGAATCCGTCGGCTGATGCATCCGAGTCTGACACTGGTGTTCGAAGCCGACCGACTTCGCAGCGGTAACGACGATTTGCCGTCCCGTTCCGTTGCCCTACTCCTATCACCCAGTGTACTTGTTCGCGGTATCGCCGTCACTTCCGTGCGGTCGCTCGTCCGCAAGCCGTCCGTTCCCGTGCGCAGGGAGGAGATAACAAAGCCCGTCCCTCGCGTCTCGCCGTGTCGTGTTCAGCCTCCGACGATTGCTCGCTAGCGTGGTCGCACTCCTTCTCGTCCTGAGCGTGCTCTTCGTCGCGACGTTGGGCGTCTGGCCGCCCGCGTACACCGTCATCAGCGGAAGCATGTCGCCGCACATCAACACGTCCGACGTGGTCGTGGTGATGGACAAACACCGCGTCACGCCGCCGGACAGCCGCGATGGGGTCGTCTCCGCACGGAACGGCAGACACGATGGGTTCCGGACGCTCGGCGGTCCCGGCAACGTCTTGGTCTATCGACCCTACGGGAACGAGTCGGCGATTCCGGTCCTTCATCGGGCGCGATTTTGGGTTTCATCGGGAGAAAACTGGTACGACGAAGGGGACCCTGCGTATCTCGCGGGTGCCGACAACTGCGCCGAACTCCGGAACTGTCCGGCACCGCACGCCGGATTCATCACGAAGGGGGACGCGAACGGCTACTACGACCAAGCGGTCGGTATCTCCTCGCCGGTTCGCCAGCGCTGGATTCTCGGGGTGGCGGTCGCTCGCGTCCCGAAGCTCGGGAAACTCTCGCCGTCGATGGCTCAGTCCTCGCGGAGCAACGCGACGCTCAACAACTTCCCGCCGCCGCAGACGGTCGATTCGCGGGTCAACGAGTACAGGATGCCGTCGCGGTCGGTTTCGACTTTCTGTCGAATCTCGTAGGTCGCCGGGTCGTACAGGGTTCCGACGCGCTCTCCCGCTTCGACGGAATCACCGATTTCGTGACCCGATTCAACGACGAACAGCCCGGAATCGGCCGCATCGACGCGTCCGAGGTGGTTGCGTGCGAGCACCGGGTCGCCGTTCTCGACGGGTGCCGCCGGGAGCATATCGAGCTGCCGACAGACGTTGACGACGCCCGTCAGTCCGGTTTCGACGGCACTCTCGACGATTTCCTTGTTGTGCGCGAGTTCCGGCGTGATGGACGGAATTCCTTCGCGCGTGGCCGCGACGCGGAATTTACCGCCGAAGTCCCGTTCCTCCCACTCGACGTCGGCGTCGTCGCCCGCTTGCTCGGAGAGCAGGAGGTCGGTACCGAACGCCTCGGCCAGCGCGCGTGACTCCCGGTCGCCTTCCATGAACACGACGTGGGTCAGCATGTCCCGGCTGCCGGTGTGGAGGTCCACGATTGCGTCCGCCTCGCTCGCGTGCTCCCAGAGCGCGGCCGCCATGCGCTCGTGGAGCGTTCCGTCCTCGTCGCCGGGCCAAACCCGGTTCATGTTCGGATTGATGCTGTCCAACTGTTCGGGCGTGGTGTAGGACACCCGGTCGAACGTGAGCGGGTCGGCGACGGGCACGGCGACGATTCGTCCGGCGAGGCGCTCGGTGTCGAGTTCCTCGTGGAACCGTCGGAGCACTTCGCTTCCGTTGATTTCGCGCCCGTGCTGGGCCGCCTGCACGTAGAGCGTCGGGCCGTCGTCCCCGCCGTCGTACGTGTGAACGGTCGTTTCGAGTTCGACGCCCGACGGCAGTCGAGCGAGCGTGATGCGTTCCGCGGTGTGTCCTTCCATCGAGTGCAGGACTGTGTGGGAGACACTATCAATCTAGCGAACCTCGATAGCGTGCCTTACGAGACCATTTCGCACGGACTCGCATAGTTATATAAATATCTACGCCAACTGGTGAAAGTGATGGACGCCATCTTTTAGCTCTCCCGCCGTGTCGGATTCGAGCGATGTACTCGCGGGAACACTTCCTCATCGGCGCGGTCGCGTCCGCGCTCCTCCTCGTTCCGCTTTCGGGTCGGTTCGGGACGCCGCTGCTCGTCGCCCTGTTCGTCTACGGCGTGCTGTTGAGCGTCTTCATCGACTTGGACCACTTCGTCCTCACGCGATTCGAAACGGGAAATTGGCGACATCTCCGGGCGTGTCTGGCGAACCCCACCGACGCCTTCGGTGATCAAGACTGGGTGTTCGAGGACGTGGACAGCGCGGAACTGGAACACATGCGCATCCTCTCGCACGTCGCAATCGGCGGCGTCCTCGTCGGCGTCACGGCCTTCCTGTGGCCGCCCGTCGCGGTTTTCACCGCGGTCGTGCTCTACTGTCACGTCCTCGCGGACCTCCTCCGGGACAACGGGGTTGCGTAATCCTCCCGGATGTTTTCGCCGCTAGAAGGTCTGAAACGACCGTTCTCAACGAATATTTCTACAGTTTTGGCAACAAATCTTTTGAACGTTCCCGATGTTGCTTGCGATGGAGAGATCGACGATGGCATCCACGTACCAGCGATTGGAAGACGGTTTGGAAGAAAAGGGAGAGATAATGGTGAAGCTCGCTGGCGGCGAGGAGCTCGAACTCCACACGCACAACGTCGAGTTCGAGGAGGAGCCGTACATCCGCATCGACGCGGACGACCAGGTTCACTGGGTCGATGCGTCTCAAATCGCTCACTACTGGATTCACGAGGAACTCTGACGACGTACTGACAGGGGGCTGAAACGACACGCTTCAACGCTCGAAACGCCTTCGTGCGGTTCCTCCGATGGACCCGACCCATACAATAATCATTCATGACAATGTTTGCTAACGATTGCGGTAGAACTTTCCTTACTGGAATACGATGTGAGAGCGATGGACCATAGTTCGAGCGAGGCGGAAGCGGAGGGCGGTTCGACGGGGGACGGCTCCGTCGAGACCGAACTCTCCCGCGACATGAGTCTGTTCGACATCACGTTTATCGGTGTCGGCGCGATGATAGGGGCGGGCGTGTTCGCCCTCACCGGGTTCGCGGCGGGTATCGCCGGTCCGGCCCTGACCATCGCGTTCATCATCAACGGATTCGTCGCGATGTTCACCGCCGTTTCGTATGCGGAACTCGGCGCGGCGTTCCCCGAGGCAGGTGGCGGTTACCTCTGGGTGAAAGAGGCACTCGTCGACCCGAACGGTTTCTACGCCGGGTGGATGAGCTGGTTCGCCCACGCGGTCGCGTGTGCGCTGTACGCCGTGACCTTCGGGACGTTCTTCGTCGAATTCCTGCGCATCGGTTTCGGCCTCCCGACCGAGTTCGCTCTGTTGGGCTTCATCACGCCCGTCATGGCCGAGAAGGGGCTGGCGGCGTTGGTCGTCGTCGCGTTCGCGTACATCAACTTCCGGGGCGCCGAAGAGACAGGAAAGGCCGGAGTCATCGTGACCGGTATCAAGGTCGTCATCCTCGGCATCTTCGTCGCTTTCGGGTTGACGACGACGTTCAACAACCCGAACTGGACGGCGAAGTTCCTCGACAGTCCGAGTTTCGCACCGAACGGCTTCATCGGCATCGTCGGCGCGATGGGATTCACCTACATCGCCTTCGAAGGATACGAAATCATCGTCCAGTCCGGTGAGGAGGTCGTCAACCCCGGAAAGAACGTCCCCAAGGCCGTGTTCTACTCGATGGCCATCGTCGTGCCGATATACGTGCTGGTCGCGTTCGCGGCCATCGGCGGCATCACGCCGACCGCCGACCTTATCGGCAAGGCGGCCGGTGTCAGCGGCTCGGCCGCGAGCGTCCCGACGTGGGAACTGCTCGGCGGTCTCGGCGAACTCGGCATCATCGAGGCGGCGGGGCAGTTCGTGCCGTACGGCGCGTTCCTCCTGCTGTTCGCCGGACTCGCGGCGACCATGAGCGCGCTGAACGCCACGGTGTACTCCTCCAGTCGCGTTTCGTTCGCGATGGGCCGCGACCGGGCGCTTCCCGCGTTCTTCGACCGGATTCACCCCGACAAGCGGACGCCCCACTGGGCGATTTTGCTCTCGGGTATCCTCATCATCCTGATGGCAATTTCCCTGCCGATAGAGAGCGTCGCCGCCTCCGCCGACCTGATGTTCATCCTACTGTTCGTGCAGGTGAACTGGACGGTCATCCGGATGCGCCAGACGCACCCCGACCTGCCGCGCACGTACAAGGTTCCGTACATGCCGTGGCCGCCGCTCATCGGCATCGGGTTGCAGTTCCTACTCACGCCGTTCCTCGTCTACGAACTCGGCCTGAAGCCGGGTATCGGCCCGGGGTCCGAAGGGTTCGTGGCCCTCGTCACGACCGCGGTCTGGATGATCATCGGGCTGGGTGTCTACTACGGTTACTCCAAGCAGAAGGAAGCCGAGCAGATGGAGGAGGAGACGCCGACCGTCGTCACCGAGCGTGTCCCCTCGGAAGCCGACAATCAGATCGTCGTCCCCATCGCCAACCCAGAGAGCGCGCCGCAGTTGATGCGGACCGCGACCGACATCGCGCGCGACCGGAACGGCGAAATCCTCGTCATGAGCATCGTCACGGTGCCACAACAGACGCCGCTGTCCGAGGGTCGGAAGTTCATCGACGACCAGCGTAACGTGTTGGACGAGGCGATGGCCATCGCGGAGGACGAGGACGTCCCCGTCAGCGGGACGATTCGTATCGGTCACGACGTGTCGAAGGCCATCCTCAACACCGTCGAACAGTACGACAGCGACACGGTGTTGATGGGTTGGAAGGGCCAGCACAAGAGCCAACGACGGGATATCGTCCTCGGCAGCAACGTGGACCAAGTGGTTCAGAACGCCGACTGTGACGTGTTGGTCGAGCGCATCGGACCGGACGAGGGTGCGGCCGAATCCATCCTCGTCCCGACGGCGGGTGGTCCGCACGCCGAACTCGCCGCCGAAGTGGCGGACAACATCGCCCGCTCGAACGACGCGACCGTGGAAGTCATCCACGTCGTCGGTCCCGACGCGACCGAGAGCGAGCGCGCGAACGCACAGACCGTGCTCGAGGAAGCGAAAGACGACTTCAGCGAGGGGACGACCGTCACGACCGAACTGCTGACCGGCGACGACGTTATCGACACCATCGTCGAACGCACCGGCGAGCACGACCTGACCATCATCGGCGCGACCCGCGAAGGACTGCTCCAGCAGTTCGTCTTCGGCGCGCTCCCCGAACAGGTCGGATGGCGCTCGAAGAGCACCATCATCATGGCGAAGCGCAACCTCGGTATCACCTCTCGCCTCTCGCGCTGGCTGCGATAGGCGACCGTCGATTTTTCGTCGTTACGGGTTTCCGGCTATCTGTTCGAAGAACCGTTCGGTCAGCACCTCGCTCACGAGTTCGACGAGCGCGTCGTCGCGGTCGTCGAGCGCACCGAACAGGCCGAGCGGAATCGCCCCGCCCGCCATCGCTCGGTGGCCGCCGACGCTTCCCATGTCGTCGAAGGCACCCACCAGAAGGTCGCCAGCGTGAATCCGAGGGTTACGGGTCCGCGCGCTCAGGTGCACCGTGTCGTCGATGATGCCGAAGACGAGGGTAGTCGAAACTCCTTCGAGGTTGAGCAGGTAGTCGGCCGCTTGCGGGAGCGTGTCCCGCTCGGTGGTTCGACCTGCGTGCGAGACGAGGTGCGACCCTCGAACGACGCGATTTTGAATCGTGTCGGCGATGGAGTCGAGCGTCTCGTGAGTGAACAGCGAGTCCGAGAGCCGACGAAGGAGGTCCACGTCCGCGTGCGGGTGGAGGTGCCGGGCGTTCGTGTACTCCGCCTCGGTCGCGTCCCGCGTGAATTCGAGCGTTTCGCGCCGGATGCCGAACAGCAGGGCGGTCGCCAGTCGAGTGTCGAGTTCGACGTCGAGTTCCACCAGATACTCCGTCAGCATGGAGGCCGTCGCGCCGACGTCTTCCCGGTGGTCAACGTGCACGCCTTCGACGTTCTCGTTCGGATGGTGGTCGATGACGATATCGGGGACGCATTCCGCGGGGACGCGGTTGTTCTGTCCCGGAATCGCGTGGTCCACGAATCCGACGATATCCGTCGAACCGAGACACTCCTCGGCGAACGGGTGTAACTCCACGTCCAGTAGGTTGACCATCGCCCTGTTTTGTTGGTGCGTTATCTCGCCGCCGTAGTAGAGGTCGGTTTCGGCGACGTTCGCGGACTCGGCGATGGCGGCGAGTGCGAGCGCGCTGCTGATGCTGTCCGGGTCCGGGTTGTCGTGACAGACGACCGCGAGCGAGTCGGCACCGCCGAGCACGGCGAGGAGCGAATCGCATCGGTCGGTCGGTCGATGGCGGGGCGTATCGAGGGACATCGTTCATCGGTGTCCCGACCGTTGCACCGCGGTCGAGAACGTGACCGACGCTATCGACGACGAGTATTGTAGTTGTTATTGATTATATTTTTGACACAGGTGGTTTCAGCATCGGCCTACCACGCGCCGACGAACGGGTAGCACTCCCCTTCTGACGGATGTGTCTCGGGATACCTCCCGATACGAGCCGTTTACCGGCTGTTCTTGCCATTCTCGTTTCGGATCGAGCCGTGCGACGAAGAACGATAGCTTCTCGGTGGAGAGGAACGCGAGGAACGAACGAACTCATGCGAATCGTCATCGTCGGCGCGGGTGAAGTCGGCTCGTCCATCGCGGCCAGTCTCTCCGATACGCACGAAGTCGTGGTCGTGGACCGGGACGGTGAACGAGTGGAATCGCTCACGTACTCGCTCGATGTGCTTCCGATACAGGGCGATGGAACCTCGCTCGACACGTTGCGTGACGCGGGCATCGAACGCGCCGACATGGTTATCGCCAGCACCGACGACGACGAGACGAACCTCGTCGTGTGCGGGACGGCGAAGACCGTGGACGACCCGTTTACCATCGCCCGAGTGAAGAAAGTGGATTACCTCCAGACGTGGGAAAATGCGGATCCCGGCGCGTTCGGCGTGGATTTTCTGGTGTGTACGAATCTGCTCACGGCGACGGACATCGTTCGCGTCATCGGCCTCCCCGCGGCGCGCGACGTGGACCCATTCGCCGGTGGGAAGGTCCAGATGGCGGAATTCGAGGTGCGAGGCGACAGTCCGCTGGCGGAACAGACGATTCGGCAGGCCGACCGCTTCGATTCGCTCACGTTCGCCGCCGTCATCCGCGACAGGGACGTCGATATCCCGCGCGGAGAAACGGTCATTCAGGCCGACGATAAGGTCGTCGTCATCGGCAGTCCCGAGAGCGTCCAGCAGTTCGCCAAGGAAGTCGCTCCCGACGAGACGCCGAGCACGGAGAAGGACGTCGTGGTAATCGGCGGCAGCGAAATCGGCTTTCACACCGCTCGACTGCTGGAGAACCGCAATCTCAGCCCCAGACTCATCGAACAGAACTCCACCCGCGCCCGCTCGCTGGCCGAAGCGCTGCCGGGAACCGTCGTCATGGCGAGCGACGCCACGGACACGGACTTCCTGATGCGCGAGCACGTCGACGAGGCCGACGTGGTCGTCGCGGCGCTGGAAAACGACGAGAAGAACCTCCTCGTCTCGCTGTTGGTTCGCCAACTCGGTGCCGAACGAGCCATCGCCATCGTCGAGAACACGGAGTACGTCTCGCTGTTCGAGACGGTCGGCATCGACGTGGTTATCAACCCGCGCGAGGTCACGGCCGAAGAGATAACGCGGTTTACCCGCGAGGAGCGCGCCGAGAACATCGCGCTCATCGAGAACGACCGCGCGGAAGTGCTCGAAATCGAAATCGACGCCGACAGCGTGCTCGTCGATAGACCCATCAGCGAAGGCGTCGCAAATCTCCCCGACGGCGTGGTTATCGGTGCGATAACCCGCGACGGCGAATTCATTGTCCCGCGGGGCGATACGACCGTGAAACAGGGGGACCACATCGTGGTGTTCGCCCATCGAAACGTGGTTTCGGAAGTGAGTGGCGCACTATGACCCTCCGCGTCGATTGGCGGGCGAGCGTGAGCCTCGTCGGAACGGTCGTCAAGTGGCTCTCCGTCCCGCTGGTGTTCCCGCTGCTCGTCGGACTCTACTACGGGGAGGGCATCGGCACGTTCGTCACGACGATGGTCGTCGCCGTCGTCGTCGGGTGGTCGCTCGAACGCGTCGAACCCGACCCCGATATGGGTGCGCGCGAGGGGTTCCTGATGGTCGCGCTGACGTGGTTCGCGGTGTCCATCGTCGGCGGTCTGCCCTACGTCATCGCCGGAAACGACGTCTCGTTGCTGAGCGGCTATCCCTACATCGTGGTCCAGTCGGGGCCGTCCACGCTCGCACATCCCGTCAACGCGCTGTTCGAGAGCATGAGCGGATTCACGACGACTGGCGCGACCGTGATGGGCGACATCTCCTTCGAGACGCACTCGCGCGCGCTGTTGATGTGGCGGCAGTTGACCCAGTGGCTCGGTGGAATGGGAATTGTCGTCCTCGCGGTGGCGATTCTGCCGGAACTGTCGGTCGGTGGTGCGCAGTTGATGGACGCGGAAGCGCCTGGTCCCGGCATCCAGAAACTCACCCCGCGAATCGCGGAGACGGCGCGGGCGCTCTGGAAGGCGTACCTCGGCATCACCGCGCTCGAAATCCTCCTGCTGTTCGGCCTCCACGTTCTGGGGAACGTGCTCGGGACGCCGCTCGCGCCGCAGATGACGTTCTACAACGCCGTCGCGCACGGATTCACGACGATGGCGACCGGGGGGTTCTCCCCCGAGGCGCGGAGCGTCGAGGCGTTCTCGGCGGTCGTTCAGTGGGTCATCGTTCCGTTCATGATAGCGGCGGGGACGAACTTCGCGTTGTTCTGGCACGTCCTGAACGGGAATCCGCGGCGACTGTTCGAGGACGTCGAGTTCCGCTTTTACGTCGGCATCTTGGCCGTCCTCTCCGCGGTTCTGTCCGTCCTGCTGTACACCCATCAGGGGTTGGTGTTCGTCCCGAACGGCCCGGCCGTCGCCGGGAACATCGAATCGTCGGTTCGACACGCCACCTTCCAACTCGTCTCCATCGTCACGACGACGGGTTACGCCAGCATGGACTTCAACACGTGGAACAGCTCCGCCCAATACCTCATGCTGGGCGCGATGCTCATCGGCGGCTGTGCGGGGTCGACCGGCGGTGCCATCAAAATCGTGCGGTGGCTCGTCATCCTGAAATCCTTCCGCCGGGAGCTGTTCACGAACGTCCACCCCGAAGCTGTTCGTCCGGTTCGACTCGGCGGTCGAGCGCTCGACGAACGTGCGGTTCGCGGTATCTACGCGTTCACGCTGCTCTACGTGGTCATCTTCCTCGTCGCCACGCTCCTCCTCTTCCTCGACATCGAGCGGACCGGCCCGAACATCAACACGCTCGAAGCCATGAGCGCCATCGCTTCGACGCTCGGGAACGTGGGGCCGGGATTCCAACTCGTCGGCCCGATGAACAACTATCTCCCCTTCTCGAACAGCGCGAAACTCCTCATGGTCGTCCTGATGTGGGTCGGACGCTTGGAAATATTCCCGGCGCTCGTCCTGCTGACGAGCGCGTACTGGCGGTCGTAGGGATTCCGAGAAATCAACGTCGAATTCGGGATGATTACCCGATGAGCCGCTCTCGCACCGACCGCTTTCGCTGCTTTTCCGCGAGGAGGACGGAACAGTCCACGTCGTCAACGATGTCGAGCGCGAGCGACCCTCGGACGAGACGGGAAAGGAGGCCTTCCTCGGTCGCGCCGATGACGAGCAGCGAGCAGTCGCCCGCCGCCCGTTCGATGGCCGCTTCGACGTCTTCGTCGTCCACCACGACGAGGTTCGCGTCCTCGATGCCGTGTTCCGTCGCCCAGTCGGCGAGGAACTCCTCGCCCGCGTCGCGCGACTCGTCGGTGACGTGGAGGAGCGAGAGTTCGGAGTCGTACTCCGCCTGCAGCATCCGCGCGATGGCCGCGCTGAGCGCGGAGTCCGGCCCACCGGCAGTGGGAACGAGCACGCGACCGGGGTCGAGTCCCCTATCTCGGAGAACCACCACGTCGCACGGAAGCCCGTTCGTCAGTTCGTCGATGGCGCTCTCGGCTCGGCCGGGGGAGCCGTGGCTGTCCTCGCCCCACCCCATGACCACGAGGTCCGCGGCGTGGGTTCGGGCGGCGTCGAAAATCTCCTCGAACGAGCGGTGCGAGAGGATGGTGTGCGTTTCGACGGGAACCCCGAACGTCTCGGCGTCCGTGCGCGCCCGTTCGAGGAGTTCGGCCGATTCGGCGTCGAGTTCCTCGACGTGCGCCGCGCCGCTGGCGAGCGGCGTCTGATCCGGAACCTGCACGATGTGCGTCGCGACGACCGTTCCGTCGCGCTGGCTCGCCACGGCGCTGGCGAGCGAGATGAGGTCCGTCTCGTGTTCGGGGTTGGCCAACGGCACCATCACGCGGTAGTCGCCGCCGTCCGGTTTCACGGTCGATACGGCGGAGACGGCCGATTCGGGCATCGTCTCCGGTTGGCTAAGGACGTGATCCGTGAGGACGCCCTGTTTTTCGGTCTTTCTGCGGGCGTAGAGGAAGTACCACCCGACCGAGCCGACGACGAAGGCGACGGCGAGCATCGGCGCGACGATGTCGGCGGACGCCATGAAGCCGATGAGGCCGAACGAGGTGAGAGCCCCCAGAATCGGCGTGTACGGGTACAGCGGCACGCGATAGTCGGGATGGTAATCATCGGTGTCGGCCTCCCGCATCACGATGAGCGCGACGTTGAGCAGGCCGTAGATGACGAGGTGGAGGACGCTCCCGGCCGTGGCGAGCACCTCCACGTCGCCGATGACGACGAACAGGAGGATGAGACCCCCCGTGACACCGATGGAGCGGTACGGGGTGGTGAACCGGTCGTGGATGTCGTTGAGCCAGTTGCTCACCAGTTTGTCCCGGCCCATGGCGAAATTGATGCGCGAGGACGCGAGAATCGAGGCGTTCGCGCTGGAGGCCGTTGCGAGTAGGCCGCCGAACGTGAGGGCGACCGCCCCGGCCGGACCCATCAGCATGCTCGCCACTTCGACCACCGCGGTGTCGTTGTTCGCCACGACGTCGAGTTCGACCACCGAGAGGAGGACCAGCAACACCAGCGCGTAGATAATCGTCACGATGACGACGCTCCCGATGACGGCGCGGGGAAGGTTCTTCCCGGGGTTCTGAATCTCCTCCCCGACGGACGTGATTTGGACGAAGCCGAGGTACGAGACGAAGATGAGTCCCGTCGTCGGCAACAGCGGCGTGATACCGTTTGGCGCGAACGGCCGAAGCGTTGAGAGGTCGGCGTGGAACGCGCCGACGACGGAAAAGACCGTCAGAATCCCGACGAGCGTCACGACGATGATGTTCTGCAGTCGCCCCGTCTCCTTCGCGCCGACGTAGTTGACGAGGACGAACAGCGACCCGGCCACCAGCGCGCCGAGCTGTGACGGCGAGAGGAAGCCGACCGACGGGACCGACAGGAATTCGGTGACGTACTGGCCGAAACCCAGCATGTAGAACGCCGAGGCGAACGCCAGTCCCATCCAGTTACCCCACCCCGCGATGGAGCCGAACAGCGGTCCGAGCGCGTGGTTGATGTAGTAGTACGCGCCGCCCGCTTTCGGCATCGCGGTGCCGAGTTCGCTCGCAGAAAAGGCGGTCAGCACCGCGACGAGGCCCCCGACGATGAACGAGAGGATGACGAGCGGCCCGGCTTCCGCGGCGGCGACGCCGGGAAGGACGAAGATGCCCGCGCCGATCATCGTCCCGACGCCGATGGTGAGCGCGGCGAGCGGTCCGAGGTCCTTTGCGAGTTCCTCGTCCGACATCAGTTCGCCTCCGTGTCGGGAAGGACGACTATCGGTCTGTCCGACTTCGTGACGAGCGAGTGCGCCACGTCCCCCGTGAGCAGTTGTATCCATCGGCTGCCGTGCCGCGGCGAGAACACGATCGCCGTCGCGTCCACGTCGTCCGCCACGTCGAAGATGGCGTCCGCGATGTCCGTGCCGTAGGTGAGTTTCGTCTCGACCGGAACCCCGGCGGCGTCACAGCGGTCCGTGACGACGGAAAATATCTCGTCCGCGCGTTCTTCGCGCTGTTCGACCGACGCCTTGTCGGGAATTCCGCCGCCCTTCTCGACGACGTGCACTGCGACCACGCGGCCGTCGGCGTCGGCAACGCGGTCGAGTGCCGCGTCGCACGTCGTTTCCGCGTCCTCCTCGGTCACGACCGGGAGGACGATTCGCTCGAACAGTCCCGTCATGTGACGTACCAACCCGTGTCGATTACCTGTCGGGTGTACCGTCGCGTCGCGTCGGTCCAGTGTTCTATATCGGGCGTATCTCGAATGGCGTGTCGATGTGTCATGCGTCCCCGTAATCTCCGAGCAGGGTGATAACGACTACGAAACCAGCCACGAACTCACACTTCGACGGCCCACACCGTCACCGACTCGGAACGGCCGTACACGTCGCGGAACGCCCGCTCTACGAACTGTGCGATGCGGTTCGCGTCGGCTTTCGCGCTGATGTGCACGTTCGTCCCCTCCGCGTCGTCCGGGCTCTCCAACCGCTCGATTTTGAACGCCGGGAACTCCCGGACCAACTCCTTGAGCGCGGCCAGTTCCTCGTCCGTGCAGTCCACGTTGAGCGTCCGGTCGCCGAACTGTATCCACGGCGGGAGTTCGGTTTCCACCTCGGTTTCGTCCGTTTCCTCGGTCTCGTCTCCCTCCGCCGCGGCCATCGGTTCCGCTTCGGAATCGATGTCCGGTTCGGCCACCAGCGTGCAGAAGGCGCTCCCGCGCTCGCGGTGTGCGGTGATGGCGTCCACGACGAGTTTCCGCCGCTCAGTCGGCGTCGAAGCGCTGAATCGAGTCATACCGGTCGTTCGCTCTCGGGCGACAAAAACCGGGTGCTCCGCTCGGTTTCCGTAAGCCTTTATGCGAGGACGGCGCAGGTGAGTGCATGAACCCGAACATCCTGATTTTGGGTGCTCCCGGTGCTGGGAAAGGGACACAGAGCGCACGAATCGCCGAGGAATTCGACGTGGAACACGTCACGACCGGCGACGCGCTCCGCGCGAACAAGCACATGGAGACGGAACACGGTACCCCCGCGAGCTTCATGGACGCGGGCGAACTCGTTCCCGACCCCGTGGTGAACGAAATCGTGAACGCCGCCCTGTCCGAGGCCGACGGCTACGTCCTCGACGGCTACCCGCGAAACCTCTCACAGGCGGAGTACCTGGACGACATCACCGACCTCGACGTCGTTCTGTACCTCGACGTGGCCGAGGACGAACTCGTCGGCCGTCTCACCGGCCGCCGTCTCGACCCCGAGACGGGCGACATCTACCACGTCGAATACAACCCCGCCGAGGACGAAGCGGTAAAGGAGCGACTCGTCCAGCGCGACGACGACACCGAGGAGACGGTGCGCGAGCGGCTCCGCGTCTACCGCGAGAACACCGAACCCGTCATCGAACACTACGAGGACACGGGCGAACTCGTCCGCATCGACGGCGAGCAGACGCCCGACGGGGTGTGGGACGACATCAAGGAAACGGTCGAAGAAGAGGCCTGAACGCGGCTACTCGAACGACAGTTCTTTTTCCCGCGACTCGCTCGGTTCCGCTTCGAGGAGCGTGTCGAGTCGCCGTTCGAACTCCGCCTCGTCGATGTCGCCGTTGGCGTACCGCGCCCTGAGCATCTCCACGGCGTCGAGCTCCGTTTCGTCCTCGTCGCCCTCGACGGCCGTTTCGTCGCCGTCGCGCAGGTACCACACGAGGAATCCGAGAACGGCGACGATTCCGAGGAGATAGGGTGCTTGCGTAGCGACAACCGTGATGATTCCCGTCAGAAAGATGGCGAACCCTCCCAATACCATCGCGCGCCAAAAATCGTGCTCCGGAAGGATTTCACTCAGTTCGCTCATGTCTCCGTGTTATCTGACAGCTGTAAAAAATTTATCTTCGGTCATGCCGTCGCGCCGGTCGTTTTTCCGCGTGTTCGTCGTCGGGACGCTTCGCGTCCGCTCGTGCCGATGGCGAAGGTTGATTAACGCCGAATTCCAAACGTGCTACAATGGCACGGACAGCGCAGAAGGTAGAATCGCTCATCGCCGAGGACCCGGCGATGGCCGACGCCCTCTCGGTCATCTACGAACGGACCGACGAAGGGTCGGATGAAGTTCAATGGCAGGACGTGAGCGACGACCTCACCAGCGGTCAGTGGGGTCGGCTGATAGAGAAGGGTATCCTCGTGGACGGTATCCACGGGTTCGAACTCGCGGACCCCGATGAAGTCGCGGACGCCCTCGACGACTCCGGGTCGGCGACGACCAGCACGGCTTCCTCGTCCAGCGACGTGGACGACATCGAGACCACCACGTGGTCGAAGTGGGACAAACTCGCGGCGGTGGCGAGCATCGGCCTGTTCTTGGGCTACTCCCAGAACGGCATCCGCGCCGCCGTCGGGCAGGTCGTCGACGTGGTGCTCGGCCCCATCGACGCCGCGCTCCCGTTCTACGTCGTCATCATGATCGTCGCCATGCTGACCGGACTGTACACCACGCTCCTGCAGGACAACCTGATGGACATGGAGAAGATGGGCATGTATCAGGAGCGGATGAAGGACATCCAGAAGCGCCAGAAGGAAGCGAAGGAGAAGGGCGACGAGCAGGCGATGGAGCGCATCCGACAGGAACAGATGGAAGCCATGGGCGACCAGACGGGCATGTTCAAAGAGCAGTTCCGCCCGATGGTCTGGACGATGTTCATCACCATCCCGGCCTTCCTCTGGATGTACTGGCGCATCGGCGACGGTACGCCGGCAGTCATTCCGCACAGGGTCGTACTCCCCCTCGTCGGCGGGCCTTATGGATGGACGCATGGCGCGATCGGCCCGATGCAGACGTGGATCGTCTGGTACTTCCTCTGCTCGATGGCGTTCACGCAACTCATCCGCAAGGCGCTGAACATCCAGACGACGCCGACGTAAGTTCAAAACCTCTTTCTTGGTGCCCGTTCGAGGGTACATATGTTATTGACCGTCTCAGGCCCACCGGGGAGTGGGAAGAGTACGACTGCGCACGGACTCGCGGACGCGTTCGGATTGGATCACGTGAGCGGCGGCGACATCTTCCGCGAACTCGCCGCTGAGCGCGACCTGACACCGCTCGAATTCAACAAGCTGGCCGAAGAGGACGAGGAGATAGACCTCGATTTGGACCGACGCCTCCGCGAAATCGCAACAGAGGAGGACGACATCGTGCTTGAATCCCGACTCGCCGGGTGGCTCGCCGGAGAGCACGCCGACTTCCGAATCTGGCTCGACGCGCCGCTCGACGTGCGCGCGGCCCGCATCGCGGACCGAGAGGACAAAACCGAAAAGCAGGCCGCGACCGAGACCCGCGCCCGTGCGGGCAGTGAGGCCCAACGCTACGACGAGTACTACGGCATCGACATCACCGACCTCACCATCTACGACCTGAGCATCAACACCGCGCGTTGGAATCCCGACGACGTTCTCGCCATGTTGACGACGGCCGTCGAGAACTACGAACCGGACTCCGACGAGGGCAAGTACCCGATCACCGGCGTCACCTACGACTTCTGATGACGCTTCGCGGCCCACCAACCGAGCGTTCGCCCGCGGAACTCCTCGAATTCGGAGTCGTCAACCTCGACAAACCGCCCGGCCCGTCGGCCCATCAGGTCGCGGCGTGGGTGCGGGACCTCTGCGAGGTCGAGCAGGCGGCCCACGCGGGCACCCTCGACCCAAAGGTCACCGGGTGTCTGCCGACGCTGACCGGCGCGGCTACCCGCCTCTCGCAGGTCTTCCTCGAAGGTTCGAAGGAGTACGTGTCGGTCCTCGAACTGCACGAGACGGCTCCGGCCGACATCGAGGCCATCGTCTCCGAGTTCGAGGCACCGCTGTATCAGAAGCCGCCGCGGAAGAGCGCCGTCTCGCGGAAGCTCCGCGTGCGCGAGATTTACGAGTTGGACGTGCTGGAAGTACAGGACAGAAAGGCGCTCCTCGGGATTCGGTGCGAGAGCGGAACCTACATCCGAAAGCTCTGTCACGACGTCGGCCTCGCGCTCGGAACCGGAGCGCATATGGGCCACCTCCGCCGGACGGCGACCGACCCGTTCGACGACACCGACCTCGTGACCCTCCACGACCTCTCGGACGCGCTGGCGCGCTGGCGGGAGGAGGGCGAGGACGATTGGCTTCGGGAAATCGTCCGTCCCGCGGAGGCCGCTTTGACCCACCTCCCGAGCGTGACCATCGCCCCGAGCGCCGCCGAGCAGGTCGCACACGGTGCACAAGTGTACGCGCCGGGCGTCATCGAGGCGGAGGAGGCAGACCGGGACCAACTCGTCGCCTGTCACACGCCGAACGGCGCGGCGGTCTGTCTCGGCCGAATGGTCGGCGACGTGGACGCCGACAAGGGGACCGTGGTCGAACTGGAGCGCGTGTTGGTTTAGGACTCAAATCCCGTTCTCCCTGCCTGCCGGTTCACGCTGCTTTTTGTCGCGTGCGAATCACCACCCGGTATGCAAGTCGGCACCGCGGAATCTATCCCCGGCGAACTCGTCACCGGATGGTTGGACGTCACCGACCTTCCGACAGGAACGCCCGAACGCCTCCCCGTCCTCATCGCGGAGGGGGAGGAAGACGGCCCGACGCTGTGGATTACGGCGTCGATTCACGGCGACGAGGTGACGGCCCTCGCCACCGCACAGGACGTTATGCATGAGGAGTTGGCGTCGAAGATTCGCGGGACGGTCGTCTGTCTCCCTAATTTGAATCCCGCCGGACTCCGCCGGACGACCCGCGCCTCCTACTACCACGGTGACGACCCGAACCGCTATTTCCCCGACCCGGACGCGGACGGGTCGCGTCCCCCGCGCGTGCAGGAACTCATCGACGGACGGGTGTTCGACGCGTTCGCCGACTCGGCGGACGCGCTCGTGGACCTCCACACCGCGCAGGTCGGGTCGATTCCGTTCGTGATTCGGGACCGGGTCCTATTTGGAACAGAGCGCGACGAGGAGGAAGCCAACGACCTCGCCGACGAACTCGAACGCCTCGTGGACGCCTACGACTTCCCGGTCATCAACGAGTACGTGGCCGAGGAGTACGTGGAGCAGAATCTTCAGCGCTCGACGGCGGGTGCGGCGCTGAACAACGCCGGAATTCCCGCGTTCACGGTCGAACTCGGCGGCTTCGAGGTCGTCGAGGAGAACACCCGCGAGAAGGGCGTCGTCGGCCTGTTGAACGTCATGCGCGAACTCGACATGCTACCCGGCGACGCGGAACCGACGGGACTCGCCGCGCCCGTCGACTTCCCGGTCAAGCGCGCGGTCCATCCGCACACCGAAACGGCCGGAATCGTTCGCCACCGCGTCGAGGCGGGGGACACCTTCGAAGAGGGGGACGTCATCGCGGACATCGTGACGCCGCACGGCGAACCGAAGGCGACGGTCGAAACGGACCACGACGGCTACGTCGTCGGGCGCTATCACGGCGTCGCGGCCTACGAGAACGACCCGCTCACGAGTCTGGCGGTGCGGGACGACGGCGACGTGGTAGTCCCGCGCTCGCAGGAGTGAAACGAAGGGCTTAACATAGGCACTCTCCTTTTGCAGAATGTAGCGGGACCGTGGGGTAGTGGTATCCTCTGCGGATGGGGTCCGTAGGACTCGAGTTCGACTCTCGGCGGTCCCACTCTTTGATTGGACTACGAACGGCGAGCGAAGCGGGTCTTTCCGTGGTCCCATGCTTCTGTTGGGAGCAGGAACGGCGAGCGAAGCGGGTCTTTCCGTGGTCGCTCATCCGTCAACGACGCTCGTACGCTTGCGGATCACTTTGGAGTTCGATGTACCGTTTTGTTCCGTGAAGGATGTGTGTGTCAGTTTATTACCAGTTCATCGCATCTTTGTTTTCAGATTTATAATCTTAAGAGAAGATTAAAATAATGGTGGGACAACCGATTAGATATGTCGAAAAAGGAACCCACCGGCACGGCCGGTAGGGACGACAGCCGCGACGCCCTCCATCGAAATCTCTACGACGATTTGTCGTTCGACGAACTCGAATCGTCGCCGACGTTCACTCCCGAGATGGCGAAGGAGTTCTTCCCGGTTCACCGCGAGGAGCCCATCGACACGATGGGCGGGCCGGTCGTCATCGAATGCGCCTATCCCGGATGGCAGGCCGGTGGCGAGCACTACCCCGCCGTCCCGGACACGCTCGAAGAACAGAGTCTGGGACTCATCGAGGGTATCGAGGCGGGTGCCGCCGCGGTGCACGTCCACCCGCGAAACGAGGAGCGGCGGCCCCAGTGGGAGAGTCCGGAACTGCTCGCCGAGGTGCTGGACCCCGTGTTCGAGGCGTGCGGAGAGGTGATTACGACGAGCCAGACGTGGATAACGGGCCCGCACGCCGATTACGTGACGGCGACGGAGAAACTGCTCCGCATGGGCGACGGGAACAAGTACTGCCAGGGGTCGGTCGTCCTCCCGATGGGATTGTTCGGCGCTGGTACCCACCACTCTCCGTCGGCCATCACGGAAGGCGTTCGGTTCTTCCAAGAAAACGGGGTCAAACCGGTGTTCCAGTTGTACGACACGCACGTCCTCTACGACTTAAAACATCGACTGTTCGAGAAGGGCGAGGTGGAGGGCGATTCGCACATGCTGAACCTCTATCTGGGCGCACACCACTCCCAGACGACGAACAACGACCCGTGGTCGTACCTCAACGTCATCTCCTCCATCTACAACGCCCGCGAGACCATCGACGACGCCATCGTCGGCGTCAACCCCGGCGGGCGAAACTGGCTTCCGACGCTCGTCCTCGGCCTGCTCGCGGGTGCGAACGTGGTCCGCGTCGGTATCGAGGACACCTACTGGCGATACCCGCACCGGGACGAAGTGATTCAGGACAACACCGAAATCATCGAACTCGCCGTGCAGTTCGCCGAGATGCTCGGCCGAGAGGTCATCACGAACCCCGACGAGGCCCGCGACTTCCTCGGCATGGAGTACACCTCGCCACGCTAATATCGTACGTCGGCTACTGCCACGAAACCACGTACGTCACTAGTTGCATCCCGTCTCTCGACCCCCGAAATACCGCCTCGACGTCGGCGTCCTCGTCACCCCACGTTTCGACGACGCCGGTGATGAGACCCCTGTTCAACTCCGGCGGATACGGATTCACGCACACCATTCGTCCCTCGGTTTCGCCCGTCTTCTCGAATTCGTAGTAGCCGACCTCCCCGTCGCGGTGGTTCATCTGGTACACATCGTCCACGCTCGAGAGGGCGCTCTCCACCGAATCGACCGTCGACGGCCACTCCACGACGTCGGGTATTTTCGTCCCGATTTTCGTCACCGTCTTCGGTCCGACCGTCTCGGCCAATTCGTCGAACGCGTCGAGATACGACTCCATCGGGTACCACTCGCCGGGTTGTGGTTTCGGGATTCCGTTCTCTTCGAGGATGGAAAGCGCCCGCCGCTCGTACGCATCGGAGAAGGACCCGACTCCGCTGACGATGGAAGAAACCGCTCGCCCTTCTACTTCGATGCCACTGATGTCCGTTCCGCGTCGTTCCGAAATATACACACAGGGATAGTTTCCATCTATAGGATATTTGTTTTATTATAAGATTCGGGACAATATAGGGCCGGTTGATAACTGGCGTGCGCTCGATTACCACGAAACGTCGAACGCCCGTTTGCTCGCCGTTTCGTCCCGCTCGACTTCGACGAATGCACCGCTATCGTTGAACTTCTTGACGATACCTTCGACGATTCCCTGGTCCATCGGCGACGGGTACGGAGTCTCACAGATCATTCGTCCCTCCGTTTCGCCGGTCTTCTCGAACTCGTAGTAGCCGACGTCTCCACCGCGGTGATACATCTGATACACGTCGTCGAGCCCGGTCAATCCGGCCTCTACGGAGTCGATTTGTGGTGGCCACTCTACGGTTTCGGGAATCTCCTTCCCGATGGTCTTGACGGTTCGCGGGCCGATACCGTCGACGAGTTCGTCGAGCGACTCTATCGCTGCCGGGAGAGAATACCATTCTCCCTCCCGTGGTTCGGGAACGCCGTTTTTCTCCAACACGTCGAGAACGCGCTTACGGTACGCTTCCGATAGCCGAGAGACAGCCTGTACGACGGATGTGAGAGAGTCTCCTTTTACTTGCGTGTTTGCCGCTGCCGTTTGAGGCATGAAAATTATTTCAGAAACGTATATTAAATAACTTACTATTACAAAATTAAATAACTGGAAAATATAAATGTTTTACAATTATATTGTGGAGCAAGCGGGTGGAGGAAGCCCCTGAGTTAATGCAATATATTTATTTTTAATATATTATATGTCTTCCCCCACAGATTTATTATTTCCAATATTATATATTGTAATATGAGTGCCGATGGCGACCCGTTTGAATCCTCGTCGGGCGATGAAGCGTACGAAATCGAGGACGTGGCGTTCATTGGACGAACGTTCGAGGAGTACGTTCGAATGTTCGATCTCGACCTCCAGCGACTCGACGGGGGGAGGATACTCGACTGTCCCTCCGGTGCGTGTGCGTTCGTCGCGGAGGCGACCCAGCGGGGACTCTCCGCGGTCGGCGCGGACGTCATGTATCGCGTCGATTACAGCGACCTCGATACGCGCGGGGAACTCGACATCGAGATGGCACTCGAGGGGTTCGACGACGCGGAGGAGTTGTTCGAGTGGGACTACTACGGCGACGTTGACGGCCTTCGAGACCACTGGACCGAGGCCTACGAGACGTTCCTGGACGACTACCCCGCCGGACGCGCCGCCGGTCGGTACGTCCCTGCTAAACTTCCCGACCTCCCCTTCGAGGACGACGCGTTCACGCACACGCTTTCGGCGCATTTGCTCTTCCTGTACGCCGACCGACTGAGCCACGAATTCCACGTCGAGTCGCTCCGCGAACTCGCTCGCGTCACCGCCGAAGAAGTTCGCGTCTACCCTCTCGCGGACTTCGAGGGGACGCCGTACCCGCGGCTGGACGACCTCCTCGATTCCCTTCGGTCAGACGGGTACGGCGTCGAGATTCGCTCCGTTCCGTTCGAGTTCCAACGCGGTGCGACGGAAATCCTCGTCGTCGACTGTGCCTGATTTTCTTCCGAAACGGGAAATCCAAATATACTTCCCACGGCAGGGAAGACAGTTGGCCATGAGCCGGACCGTTGCTGTCGCACATTATCCGGAAGGCGCGGGGCACGCGACCCGGATGCTTGCGGTGGCACAAGCATTGGAAGGGCCGGAGACGGATGTCGTCCTCGCAGGCGGTGGTCCGGGGTCCCAGTTCATCGAGCACAACGGCTACGAGGTCTACCGTCCAGCGACTGTCGATTACATCGGTGACTATCAGGGCGGGTCGATTCTCGACGTGGTGACCCGAAGCGTTCCGAACAGCGGTCGGCGGGTGTTCGACTTCGTTCGATGGCTCCGCCGCGAAGACCCCGCTGCTCTCGTGACGGACGACATGTTCGCCGCGATGGCGGCCCACTGCACCGATACGCCGCTGTACGTTCTCACCCACAACGCCGCATCCTACTACGACGCCGCCATCGAAGAGGTGTTCACGTGGATTCTCAACCGCTACCAGATTTCGGTGTCTCACGCGTTCTTCTATCCCGCCGTGTGGCCGCCGGACCGCGGCGACCCGCCGGGCGTCGTCCACATCCCTCCCATCGCCCTCGAACCCAACGGCGAGGAACCCCCTGATGACATCGACGTGCTCCTCGTTCCGAGCACCTACACGACCAATTTCGTGGAACTCGCCCGCGCCCTCGAAGACGACGGCAACGACGTGACCCTCGTCGGTCACGACGGCTGGGAGTCGGTGGCGTCGCTCCTCCCGTGGATTCAGGCCGCAAACGTCGTCGTCTGCTCGGGCTACTCCACAGTGATGGAGGCCGCCGTCGCCGGGACGCCCTGTATCATCTACCCGTTCACCGACGAGCAACACGGCGTTTCGCGGGTCATCGAACGCCGCGGCCTTCGCGGGTTCCAAATCGAGCACTCGATTCCGCACGTCACCCGCGCGGTACGCCATCCCCCCGAATCCCCCGAGTACGAAAACGGGGCGGATCGCGCGGCTGAGTACGTTCTGGACCACATGGGGTAGCTCGTTTTCGACGGCTCGTGTGATAGCACGGTAATTTGCCACTGCCGAAATCGCCATCCCGCTCTCGACTGACCGCTAGGTATGGTACAGGTGACGGTCGGGGGGCGACTCCACTTCGGCTTTCAGAACCTCTCGCTCGCCCACGAGCGACTGTACGGCGGGTTGGGAGTCGCTCTTTCCTCGCCGACCGTCTCCATCGAGGCGACACCGGCGGACGAGGTGCGCTGTGACGACCCGTGTGCACGCGAGTACGCGAGCAGGGCCACGGACTTGCTCTCCGTCCCCGGCGCGGACGTTCGAGTTCACCGGACGCTCCCGAGACACGTCGGGCTCGGGAGCGGGACGCAACTCGCGCTGGCCGTCTTCGCCGCCGTCGCCCACGCCTCCGGCGACGACCCGGCGGTCCGCGAGCACGCGCCCGCCCTCGACAGGGCGGGGAGGAGCGGCATCGGCGTCTCGACGTTCGAGCGCGGCGGCTTCGTCGTTGACGCCGGACATCCCACGGAACGCTTTACCACTGCTCGCCCCGCACGTGGCGACTGGTCGGTCCCCCCCGTCGTCGCGCGACACGACGTTCCCGACGACTGGCGGTTCGTGCTCGTCCTCCCGGACGCCGAACCCGGCCGGAGCGGTGACGACGAGGACGCGAGCATGCGCTCGGTCGTCGAACGCGCGGACCCGACAATCGCCGAGGACGTCTCGTCGATACTCCTCCGTCGGGTGCTTCCGGCGATTGCGGAAGGGGACCCGGACCGGTTCGGCAGTGCGGTCGCGGAGATCGGTCGCCGAAACGGCGCGTGGTACGCCGACGAACAGGGCGGCGTCTATCGGCCACCCGTCGGCGAACTCGTCACCGCCATGGAATCCTCCCCGGCGGTGTTCGGTGCCGGGCAGTCGTCGTGGGGACCCGCGGTGTACGGCGTGACCACGCGGACGTTGGCCGACGGAGCCGTCGAGGCGGCTCGAAACGCGCTCGATTCCGCGGGCGTCGCCGGAGACGTGTTGCTCACCTCGCCCCGGAACGCCGGAGCGAGCGTAAACGGTAAGCGTCAGGAATGAGAGGGGGGCGCATGGACCGCATCCCGTTCGGCGTCTCGCAGTTCGACTCGCTCATCGGTGGGGGGTCCCCGCCGGGGAGTGTCGTCTTGTTGGCTGGCGACGCCGGGGCAGGCGCACGCGAGTTCGCGTACACGAGCGCGACCATCAACGCCCTCGGTCACGTCGACTCGGACCTGTTCGAACTCCACTACGGGCCGATGGACTCGCACTCGGACCTCCCCGACGAGGTTCACTACGTCTCGTTTACCGCCAACGAACCCGAAATATTCGACGAACTCACGCACACCATCGACGAGACGCTCGTCGGTCCGGCGGCGGACGCCATCTCGTTCGAGGACCTCTCGGCCGAGTACTTCCAACTGAGTCCGATTCCGAACGACTGGTACGTCGAGAAGCGTCGCACCATCACCGACCTCGGAAGCAGCCACGACCGCCGCGGCGTCCTCGAAGCGCTCGGCGAGTACCTCTCCGAGAACGCGCCCGGCAACCTCGTCGTCGTCGATTCGCTGACCGACCTCTCGTCGCTTCCGGACGAGCAGGTGGATTGGAACCAGATGGTCATGCTCCTCAAGGGCATGAAGAAGGCGGCCAAGGCGTGGGGCGGCCTGATACTCGTCCTCGTCGCACAGGAGGGCCTGACGGAGCGCCAGATGGGCGCCCTGATGAGCGCGACGGACGGCACCATCACCTTCGAGTGGGAGAGCGGCGGCAACGAGCGCGCTCGGACCATGTTCGTCCGCGAGTACCGCGGCGTCCTCTCACGCATCGAGGAAGAGAGCATCATTCGCTTCGAAACGGAGATACAGAGCGACGGGTTGGACATCAGCAACGTTCGAAAGATTCGATAGCGTCCATACGCTCGCCTCGACCGTCGTTTCAAAATTCGCTCCTCTTTTCGGAAACTCCGCTCCCGTCGAGGCGAAACGTTAAGTCAGCGCTGTGAGAAATAGGCATTCACCCGAATGGAGAGCGAAGACGCGGGTCACGTCCCAGCGGAAGAGGTTCCGGCAGCGGTCGACCAGTGGCTAACCAACACGGCCGACGAACTCGGCGTCTCCCGCCAGCGCCTCCTCTCCGAACTGGTCGCGGGGCACGGTACGCTCCACGAGAGGAACGGTTCCGACGAGAGGCTCGTCGAACTCCGCGACGATTTTATGGAGAAGTTGACCGACGTGCGCGAGCGCGTCGTCCAGATAAAGCGCGAAACCGACGATAAGGCTCCGGAAGACCACGACCACCCCGAACTCCGCGGCGAACTCGCCGGTCTTCGCGACCAACTCGCCGACCTCCGTCGGACGGTGGACGACGGGGGCGGCGACGACCTCGAAACGGAAATCGACGCCCTCCGTGAACGAGTAGCCGAGAACCGAAAACGGCTGGACTCCGGATTCGAGAACTACGAGGAGGTGCTCGACTACCTCACCGAGACGACCGACGAACTGGACGAGCGACTCGACGTCCTCGCGCGTGCGCTCGTTTCCGTCCGCGACCAAGCGCGCACGCTCGCCGCGCAAAACGCGACGCGGGCGGCCACCGCCGAACTCGCCCGGACCGCCAACCGCCACGGCGTCACGAGCGCCAAGTGCGCCGAGTGCGAGTCGAGCGTGGCTGTCGCGCTGCTGACCGAACCCGCCTGCCCGCACTGTGGCGCGACGTTCGAGGACATCGACCCCAAGCGGGGCTTTTTCGGGTCGAACTGGCTCGTCGTGGGGCGTCCCCCCGCGCTGGAAGGAGACACAATCGACCCGGACTTCGAATCAAGGTTGAAATCCGACGCTGACCTAGGCCCCGACCTCGACATCGACGGCGGCCTCGACCCCGACTCCGACCTCGACGTTGACGACCTCTTGAACGAGGTGATGGGTGAGTGAGCGACCGACCGACCGAGGACGACCGGGACGAACCCCTCGCCGACCTCGCCGCCGACATCGAGGAGCGCAAGAAGCGAAAGTCCACGCCGGTCGATGACGCCTTTCGAGAGGTGGACGTCGGTGCCGTCGATACCGACGAACTCTGGGCGGACCTGTTGCGCGAGGACAGCGGCGAACTCGTCGCGAGCGCCCCCCGAGAGGCGGGGCGGGACGACCGCGACGTTCGCACGATTCCGAAAGCGACCTGCCACGGCTGTCCGCACGTCGGCGACCCGCCGTCCCTCAACTGTACCCACGAGGGAACGGACATCCTGTTGATGCCCGACACCGACCATTTCCGGGTGGCCGACTGCCCCATGGTCGCCGACGAGGACGACCTCGACACGGGGAGCGGATGACCGCGGGAGTCGCTACGATTCCGTCGCGTCGCTCGTGGTTTCCGGCGCGAAGGCGGAGTCCTCGTCCACCCAGCAGTTGAACTCCACGACGAGTTCGTCGGTTTCTTCGCCGTTTTTCATCGAGACGACCCGAAGTCGCCCGTGCTGTGGCCGTGGACCGATGGTCTGGAGATAGCTCCGTCGCTTCCCGGTCGGAATCTCGTATTCGAGGTCGCCCGACGAGTCGTACACCCGAAGTCGGTCGGTGGACGCTTGCTTGCCGTTCGAAAACGAAACGGAGAGGAGCACGCGCCCGTCTTCGGGGACGGTGGACACCGATTGCAGGATTTTTCCATCGCCGTGTACGACGGCGGTCGTTTCACAGTCGGCGCTCGACGAACTGTTCGCACCGGAACACCCCGCGAGTCCGGTGACCGCCAAACCCGCTCCCGAGGCGAGCAGCGTTCGTCTCGATAGGCCAGAGGGCATCTTCTCGGATTGACGTATCCCACGAAAATAATGCTTCCCGAATCGGTACGTGGCGCTTTTCACGCTCCGCGTCCAAGCCGGGGTATGCAATTTTGCGACGAATGCGGTTCCATGATGCGGTCGATGGGGTCGAAGATGATCTGTACGAACGACGACTGTCAGGCGACGGTGGCGAAGGACGAGGAGCGCGCTGCCGAGTTCGTATCCACCGAAGCGCAGGACGATTCCGACGTCATCGAAACCGAGGAGGGCGCGAATTTCGAGGGGAAGCCGACGGCGAACGACGTCACCTGTGAGGAGTGCGGCCACGGCGTCGCGTGGTACACCATCAAACAGACCGGTTCCGCCGACGAACCGCCGACGCGATTTTTCAAATGTAAGGAGTGCGGCTATCGCTGGCGCGAATACAATTAATTATCGTCCAAAATACTTCGCATATTTTACCCGCAGACCGACGTTTTACGTGGTGTGACCCCAACCCTCTGGTATGCGATTGCATACCCGGGACGTTCGACAGGACGTCCGCGAACTCGGCGGGTTGCTCGGCGACGTACTGTCGCGGCTGGCCTCTCGGGAGGCGTTCGAGTCCGTCGAGACGGTTCGAACCGGTTCCATCGACTACCGACGCGGGGACGCGGAGTCCCGCGCCGTCCTCCGCGACGAAGTGGCCGACTTATCGCCCGAACTGGCCGGTCACGTCGCACGAGCGTTCGCCACGTACTTCGAACTCATCAACCTCGCCGAAGAGCGACAGCGTGTGCGCGCCATCCGCGAGGGAACACAGGAGGGAACGCTCGAAGACGGCCTCCGAGCGACCGCTGAAACGCTCGCCGAAGCCGACGCCGACCCGGAAACGGTCGAGCGAGTGCTGGAGGACGTCAACGTCGTTCCGACCTTCACCGCACATCCGACCGAGGCGCGCAGGAAGACGGTCAAGGCGAAACTCCGCTCCGTCGAAACCCTGCTCTCGGAACTCGACGAGCGCAGGCTCACCGACCGCGAGCGGAATCAACTGGAACGCCGATTGGAGAGCGAAGTGACCGGCCTCTGGGAGACGCGGCAGGTCAGAAAGCGCCGCCCGGAGGTGGCGGACGAGGCGCGGAACGTCCTTTGGTACCTCGAAAACGTCCTCTTCGACATCGTGGGCGACGTGTACGACGAACTCGACCACACCGTCGGCGAGGAGTTCGACGTCGACGTGCCGAAGCTGTTCGGCTTCCGGTCGTGGGCCGGGAGCGACCGCGACGGCAACCCCCACGTCACGCCGGAGGTGACCGCCGAAACCCTCGACCGCCAGCGCGACGTCGTGTTGGAGCGCTACCGCGACGAACTGAAGCGACTGTCCGGCGTCCTCAGTCAGGACGGCGACCGAATCGAGACGAGCGCTCTGTTCGATTCGAGCCTCGACACCGACCGCGAACAACTCCCCACCATCGCGGAGCGCGTGACGGACCGCTACCCGGAGGAACCGTACCGCCAGAAGCTCGCGTTGATGCGCGAGCGGATCGACCGCGTTGGCGACGTTCGACCCGGCGGATACCACGACGCCGAGGAACTCCTCGCGGACGTGGACGCCATCGCCGACAGCCTCCGGAATGACGGCGCGGAGAGCGTCGTCGAAACGGAAGTCGAACCGCTTCGCCGCCGCGTCGAAACGTTCGGGTTCTCGCTCGCCGCGCTCGATTTGCGCGACCATCAGGAGAACCACACCACGGCAATCGCGGAGGCGCTGGCCCGCGAGGGCTTCGATTACGATTCGATGAGCGAGGACGAACGGGTCGAACTGCTGACCGACGCCATCCTTCAGGACGAACCCATCATCGACCTCAACACCGAAGGCCTCTCCGAGACCGCAAGCCGGGTTCTGACCCTCTTTTCGGAGACGGCCGACTGGCAACGCGAGTACAGCGCGGAGACCATCGACACGTACTGCATCAGCATGACCGAGGAGGCGAGCCACGTCCTCGAAGTGCTGTTCCTCGCGGATCAAGCCGGAATCGTCGACCTGCCGGGCTACTCCGGCCTCGACGTGGTTCCACTGCTCGAAACCGAGTACGCGCTCTCGGGCGCACGGCGCATCGTCGGCACCCTGTTCGAGAACGAGGCCTACGCCGCGGCGCTCGAAGCGCGCGGCGGGACGCAGGAAATCATGCTCGGGTACTCCGATTCGAACAAGGAGAACGGCTTTTTGGCCGCCAACTGGAGTCTCTATCGGAACCAGAAGCGACTCGCCGAAATCACCGAGGAGTACGACGTGACCCTGCGCCTGTTCCACGGTCGCGGCGGGTCGATTTCCCGCGGCGGCGGCCCGATGAACGAGGCGCTGCTGGCGCTCCCCCGCGAAACCGTCTCGGGACAGGTCAAGTTCACCGAACAGGGCGAGGCCATCGCGGAGAAGTACGCCAACCCCGTCATCGCGGAGCGGAACGTCGAACAGATGCTCGACGCTCAGATTCGGGCGCGATACGCCGCCTTGGAGGACGACGAGGAGACGATTCCCGACGAGTGGGTCGAAGCGATGGACGTCGCGGCCGACGCCGCCCGCGACGCCTACCGCGACCTGCTCGAATCGGACGGGTTCGTCTCGTACTTCGAGGAGACGACGCCGATAACCGTCATCGAGGACCTGAACCTCGGGTCGCGCCCCGCCTCCCGCTCCGGCGAGCGAACCGTGGAGGACCTCCGCGCGATTCCGTGGGTGTTCTCGTGGACTCAGAGCCGCTGTATCCTCCCCGGGTGGTACTCCCTCGCCAAGGGATTGGACGCGTACGGCGACGTCGAAACCCTCCGGGAGATGTACGAGGAGTGGCCGTTCTTCCGCACGACCATCGACAACGCCGCGATGGCGCTCGCCCGGACCGACCTCGAAATCACGGCGGAGTACGCCGACCTCGCGTCGCCCGACTTGCGCGAGCAGTTCTTCCCCGAACTGGAAGCGGAGTACGAGCGTTCCGCCGAACTCGTCTTGGAAATCACCGGTCGCGACCACCTCCTCTCGCGCGACTGGCTTCGCGAGAGTCTCGACCGGCGGAATCCCTACGTGGACCCGCTCAACCTCCTCCAAGTGCGTCTGCTTCGCCAGTCGCACCTTACCGAGACGGAGCGCCGGACCCTCCGGTTGACCGTCACGGGTGTCGCGGCGGGGATGAAAAACACCGGGTAGTCGGTCGGTTCGTTTCTTCTCACCCCGTCTTTCGGGGTCGTCCGCCCTCAGATTCGTCCGATATCGCTCTCTTCTTTCCCGAGATTGGCGACGATTTCGTCCAATTCCTCGATGGTCCGCGCCTGTTGCTCGTTCGTCTCCGCGATGGACGACACCTCCGTCGAGATTCGGGCGGACGTCTCCGCCGCCTCGTCGATCATGGTCGCCACCTCTTGGGTGCTCGACGCCTGCTCGTCCGTCGCGGCGGTAATCTGCTCCATGCCGACCGCGGTTTCGGTGGCCGAGTCCACGATGCGTTCGAGCTTTTCGCTGGTCCGCTGAACGGCGGTGACCGTCTCGGAGATGGACGCCTCGCTCTCGCCGAGGCTATCGAGCGTGCTCTCGGTCCGGTTCTCGATGCGCTCGCCCATCGCCTCGATTTCGGCGGCCCGAGCTTTCGACTCCTCAGCGAGCGATTTGACTTCCTCGGCGACGACGGCGAACCCGTCGCCCGCCTCCCCGGCGCGCGCCGCTTCGATGGAGGCGTTCAGCGCGAGGAGGTTCGTCTGGTCCGCGACGTCGTTTATCATCCGCACCGCGTCGCCGATTTCGCTGACCGCGTTCTGAAGCTCCTCCGCGTCGTCCACCATGCTCTCGCGGGCGTCCTCGGTGGATTCGGTCGCGCTGATAGCGCGCTGGCCGAGTTTCTTCCCCTCCTCGGCGAGTTCCTGGGATTCGCGGCTTTTCTGTTCCACTTCGTTCGCGCTGGCGGCGATTTCCTCGACCGTGGCGCTCTGGGTGGACACTTCGCTGGCGATTCGCTCCATGTTCTCCGACTGTTCCTCGGTGAGTTGGTTGATTTCGACGGAGCTCTCGGCGACGTCGGCGGCGGACTCGTGTGCGTCGAGAACGTGCTCTTCGGTCGATTCCCGAAGGGTGCGCGAGCGCTCTATCTCCTCTTTCATCTGCTGACTGTGCGAGTGGACGTAGGTGTCCGCCGCTATCTGCATGTCGAGGTTGAGCACGCGGAGCACCGAGAGCATGTCCTCGAAGCGCTCGTGTGCCGACTCCCGGACCTCGGAGACGAGTTCGTCCACGTCGGTCGTGGTCCCGGCGAGTTGTCCGCCGTCGGTCGTCGCGGGCGAGACGTGCTTTCGAATCGTCGCTTCGAGGTCATCCTCCAGTCGCTCTTTCAACAGACATCCGATGAGGTCGTAGTAGATGCTGTACTGGCCGACGTAGTGGTTCAACGGCATGTCCAGCATGTCGTGGAGCTTTCCGATTCGCGCCCGGTTTCGGACGTACTCCTCGTCGTAGGTCGCGTCGGCGAGAGTGACGAGGTACTCCCCCTGTGTCGATTTCAGCGACTCGATACTGCGCGTGGAGTTCGCGAGGATTTCGTGTGTCTCTTCCTGTTCCTGTAGATTCTCGTAAAAGTGGTCGGCGATCTCTCGGCGGTTGGCCTCGAACATCGGGCGGAGGGCGGACAGTCGGTTGGCGTCCTCTGCGTCGAAGCCGAGAAACAACTTCCGTCGCTCTATCTCCTCCATATCGAGACCCATCTCGTCGAGTTGCGCGTCGATATCGACCCGTTTCCCGAGTTCGGAGTTCCCGAACACGTCGCCTGTGCTGTCCATGGCGTGTACTGTGAACAAGTATTTAAATTATTACCGTTATCGGCGTCCGGGAATAGACTCCAAAATAAGCACCACGGCGGTCGTATGGGGTATATCCAAACGGGAAGGGCGACGAATTATCAAATAACACTCGTCTCTCGGAGTCGGTGTCTGTCCCCTCCAAAAGGACCTTCATTCGACGACCACATCATCGAAACGATGGGCGAGTACGTCGAGCGGCGCTTCGAACGAACCGATGTGGCGTACGAGGAGACGCTGACGGCATGACCGCCGAAATCGGATGACCTTTCAGCGAGCGCGACCGAAACGCGGACGTGAGCGCAGACACTCCGGTTCGCGTCGAAGTGTATCCGGGCCGCGAGGCGGTCGTGGAGTTCGACCCCGACCTCACCTTCGAGTGCGTCGATAGCTGTACGTGGTGTTGCCACCACGGCGTCATGCTGTACGACAGCGAGTTCTTCGAGTTGGGAGAACACGCAGACCTGAACGAAGCGACCACGGAGTTCCGCGGCGAGGATTTCGTGCGCCGCGAAGAGAAGGACCACGACGAAACCGCCGAGGACGGCTGTGCCTGTCACTTCCTCCGCGGGGACGGCCTCTGCGAGTTGCAGGCCGAAAACGGCTGGAAGCCCGCCCGCTGTTTCGTCTACCCGGTTTCCGTTCGCACGGAAAACGGCGAAATGCACGTCGATGTCCGCGAGTCGGCGTGGGACCACTGCGAGGGAATGAACGCCAGCGACCGGAGAATCATCGACCACTTGGATGCCTTTCTCCCCGAATATCTGTGGGACGTGGAGAACCCGGATTCGGCGAGGGAACTGTGAGTTCGTGGCCTGTGAGACTCTCCCCCTCTCACTCGGCCGCGTTTCCCTCGTAGAACATGTCCACCGCGAGAGCGAGCGAGAACCCGAGCGCCGCGAAAAAGAATAGTCGAGAGTTCGTGCCGAGGACGGCACCCGCGCGTATCGCGTTGGAAATACCGAGGTAGGAGAAGCCGACGGCGGCGGTGGCGAACGCGATACGCTCTTTCGGAACGTCCATATCGTCCGACACACTGTTCAAATTCATAACTCTTCCTTCGAGACGAACGTCTCGGAGACGCTGGTCCTCGCGTTCCGCGCGGCTATCCTGACCCGCTGATGACCACCCAGAGCGCGAACACCACTAGCCCGCCGAGGGCGGTGCTCGCCACGGCGTGCGTGCGGAGTTCGTCGAGGAGGTGGTGTGCGTTGTCGCTCAACTGTGCCACCTCGTACACTTCGCCGCCGAGTTCGCAACGCGGGAGGAAGTCCATGGCGACGTGGAGGAAGACGCCCGCGGCGAACCCGAAGACGAGGCCGTTGACCGCGGCGCTGGAGGGCAACTGGAGTAGCGCGGAACTGATGGCGGTGATGCCGATGCCCGCGGCGGGGAGGAGCAGGACGGACGGTGTGCTGCCGCCCTCCCGGAGCCGGTGGGCCGCGACGTACCCCGCGGGTCCCTTGTGCGAGACGATGGCGAGGCCGAGGAGCAACCCGAGTTCCGGCATGTTGCCGTAGACGAGGCCGATGATGGCACCCGCGGCGAGCGAGTGGGCGGTCAGTTCGACCGACGTGTGGTCGAGCGCCGTTTCGAGGTGGGTCGCCCGGTGACCGATGGTGTGGGCGCTGAAGCCGACCAGAATTCCGGCGGCGATACCAAAACCGCCGTACTCCGGGTGGTGGGAAATCGCGCTCGGGACGAGGAAGACGGCGGCGCTGGTTATCATCGCGCCGCTCGCCAGCCCGAAGGCCCAGACGAGCTTTTTCGCGTGCATGGAGTCGTCCGACCGACCTCCGAGCACGGCACCCGCGGCCATGGCCGCGAACGCGACCCACGCGATGACGAGGACTTTGGACAGCCCCGCCGCCACCCCCACTCCGGTGAGGACGACGAGGGCGACGAACCCGGCGAGGCCGAGCCGTGACAGTCGTGGCATGGTTATTAATTCCCAATGGGAAGTTATTAACCCGTCGGTTGGCCGCCGCGACCCACCACAAAGCTATTGCCGAGCGACGACACGTAAAGAGACCATGGAGACGAAGACGGTTCGCGGCGCGGGATTGCTCGTTCGGGCAGCGCAAACGCTGGTCGCGTACGTCCTGTTCCGGCTCACCGTCCCGTTCGCGGGTGACGCGGTGTACGGAACGCTCTCCGCTCTCGGACTGGACGTCTTCGTCACCGGGTCGCTCCGGTTCCTGCCGATACTCCCCGTCCTCGTCATCTCCGTCGGCGTCCCGTTCTGTTGTTTCACCTGCTGGTACTACCGGCGGTCGTGACCGTGCGCGTACTCCGATTCACGTGGCGCGATTGCCTGTTCGCCCACTGGTCGGTCGATACCGCGGCGCTCGAAGCCGCGATTCCCGATTCGCTGGCGCTCGATACGTACGACGGGCAGGCGTGGGTCAGCGTCCTCGCTTCGACCGTCGAAAACGCCCGTCCGCCGGGAACGCCGCACCTCCTCGGTGCGACGTTCCCACAGGTCAACGTCCGAACCTACGTCCGCCTCGGCGATGCCGTCGGCGTCTACTTTCTCAGCCTCGACACCGGCAGTCGGCTCGCGGTTCGCGTCGCACGGCGGCTCTATCGTCTGCCGTACTACGACGCCGACATAACCGTCGAAACGGACGGAACACACCGGATTCACGCCCGCCGACGCCATCCCGAAACGCTTCCCGTCGAGTTCGAGGCGACGTACCGTCCGAAAAACGGCGCGACCGTTCCCGAGACCGGCTCGCTCTCTTATTTCCTCTCGGAGCGCTATCGACTGTTCGTCCCGCAAGCCGGAATGACCGCCCGCGTCGAGCACGACCCGTGGCCGCTTCACCCCGTCGAGGCCGACGTGTGGGCCGACTCGCTGTTCGATGCCGTCGGACTGCCTCTCCCCGACGCGGAGCCGCGGGTCCGGTACTGTCCGGCGATGGTATTCCACGTCCACGCGCCGAAACGACTCGACTGACTCACTCCCGCGTCGCCTGTCGCCACCGCTTCAACCCGACGATTTCGCCGTTCACGTCCTCTGCGTCCGTGGCGGCCCAGACGAACAGACCGGCCACGTCCTCCGGGTCGCGTCCCTGCCCGCCCATCATCTCCGTTCCGACGACGCCGGGGTCGATGCCGACCACCGTCCCGTCGAGTTCGGCCGAAAACCCGCGAACCAGCCCCTCCGCGGCGGCTTTCGAGACGGCGTAGGAGCCGTATCCAGCGTGCGTTTCGTGGCCGATAGAACCGGTCGAAACGAGGATTCGAGCGTCCTCGTCGAGGTGCGGGAGCGATTCCCGAATCGCCGCGTACACCCCCCGGCAGTTCGTTCCGAGGGTGTCGTCGAAGGCGGCGTAGGATTCGCTCGTCAGGGGCGTTTCGCCCAGCGTCCCGTGGTAGACACCGGCGTTCGCCACCACCACGTCGATGCCGCCCTCGCCCGTTCTGGCGGCGGTTTCCATCAACCGCTCCACGTCGAACTCGTCGCGCACGTCGGCGCGCACGCCGACCGCGTTGCCTCCGGCGTCTTCGATGGTCTCGACGGTCGCATCGACCTCTTCCGCATCGCGTCCGCAGAGGGCGACGGTCGCGCCCTCGTCCGCGAACGACTCCGCGACCCGTCGTCCGATTCCTCGCGTCCCGCCGGTGATGACCGCCGTCAATCCGTCCATGGGAGAACGTCGGACGGGAGCGTGAAATCGGTTTTCGTCGTCGCCCGTTCCCCCGTTGCAGTTAACCGCTTGCGGTGTAAGTGAGAAGCATGTATCAGCCGGGTCACTGCGGCGTGGCGCTCGCGCTCTATGCACCCATCTGTTGCGTCCTCGTCGCGGCCGGGTCCCCGACGTTCGCGCTCCTCGGCGGCGGTGTCACCGTCGCGTTGACCATGATTCCCGACCTCGACACGCGGACGAACCGACTCCGCCATCGCGGAGCGACACATACCGTCGCCTTCGCCGGTGCCGTCGGCGTCCTCACCGCCCTCGTCGGCGGGATTTTCGGGGGGGCGACGGTCGCCGAATTCGGACTGCTGGTCGGTACGCTCTCCATCGTCTCCCATCTCCTCGCCGACGTCATCACGCCGATGGGAGTTCGTCCGTTCTGGCCCCTCTCGAAGCGGACGTTCACCCTCGACATCGTGCCCGCGAGCGACGTTCGTGCGAACGTCCTGCTGTTCGTCCTCGGCGTCGCGGTCGCGGGTGGCGCGTGGACGCTCGGCCACCTGCTCCGTTAAACGGTCGCGTCGATGGCTCGCGTGCGATGGTCGTCCTCGGCCGCGAATCGGAGGTACCGCTCGAACTGCCGCGGAATCCGGTCCAACTCGACGGTTTTCTCCGCTCGGTCGTAGGTGACGAGTTCGGCCTGCTGGAGTTTGGGGAGGTGGATGTGGTCCAACGCGATGGCGACCGCCCTCCGGTTCGCCGCCGTTACCTCCGCTTCGTTCGTCTCGCTCGTCGCCACCGTTTCAACCGCATCGACGGATGCGGCGAGGTCGGTCAGCGTCGTCGGTTCCGACCGTCCGTGGAGTTCGTACAACACCGCTCTCCGACGCGGAGCGGCCAGTACTTCGAATATTTCGCCGAGTGAGAGGGTGACAGGTGGTGTCTCGGATGTTTTCACCATTGCTCTATTTTGTTATATTGTACGGGGTCGAATAAAACTAGCTACATCCTTCCGCACACCATCGGTGCGGAGTGCATCACTCCCGAACTTCTCGGTCGAGGAACGCCGCTTCGTATCCGACCACCGCGTCGAACGCGTCGTCGTACACGTCGAAGTGACCGATTGGGAGTTCGATGTACGTCGCGTCGGCCCGTTCCGCCGCGGACCGAACCGACGGGACCGGAACGATGTCGTCGTCCCGGCCACCGATCAGGAGCAACGGACACGGAACGTCCTCCACGACCGAAATCGGGCGGTAGAATGGGATTTCGAGGAAGACGCGGGCCGGAACTTCGTTCTCCCAGACCGGCGGGTCGGGCACGATTGTTTCCATCCCTTCCATCGCTCCCGGTGCGTTGAGCACCGCGAACTCGTCGGGATACCCGGCGACGGGAACCGTGTGCGGACGGCGGAACGTGTACTTTCGTACGAGGTCACGGACGCCCGCGAACGTCCCCTTCAACACCTTCTTCGCGCCGGACGCGCGGGCGACCGTCCGTCCGTCGACGAACGGGACTTGGGCGACTACGGCGGCGATTCGATGGTCGTCCGCCGCCGCTTCGATGACGTGCCCGCCGCTGTAGGACGTTCCCCAGAGCGCTATTTTCCGGCGGTCGATGGCGTCCAACCCGCGAACGTGGTCGATGGCGGCCTCCCAGTCTTCGACGTGCCGACTCGCGCTCACGAGATTGCGCGGTTCGCCGTCGCTGTCGCCGAAATTCCGGTAGTCGAAGAGGAAGACGGCGAACTCGCGGCCGACGAACTCCTTCGCGATTTTCGGCAGTCCGAAGGTTCGTTCGGCCCCGAATCCGTGGGCCATCATCACCACGGGGGGGTCCGCGACGCCTTCCGGGGTGTACAGCCATCCCGCACAGCGCGTACCCTCGCTCTCGAAGTCGGCGTCGTTCTTCGCGTACCGCAACCGCGATAGCTCGCGTGCCCGTGTCTTCGTCATTATCCCTTACGAGGACGACGGGGAACATAAAAGTCGTCTCACGGGTTCATGAACGACAGTTCCTCCTTCTTTCCGGTGACGGCCCGCATCATGCACCCCCGGCACACCCACAACTCGCCGGTCCGTCCGACGAGATGCGTTCCGTTCGACTTGCGCTGTTCGCAGATGTCACAAACCCCCATACTGAAGCCGTCGACCCCCGTGAATGTCAAACCCGTGCCTCCTCACAGCGTGAGCGCCGTTTCGAACGAGCGAGTGGTACTAAATACCGAGGAACGCGTATCACCATTTGACTGAATATTCGGTCAGTACGATGCCGAGCGACGCCGAACCCGTCGGCGACTCGACGGAAACGTGACCGACCGCGAACACGGACCGGACCAGCTATCGAACACGCTATCACGACCTCATGCCTGATTCACGCCCACGAACCCGATCGAAATCGACCGCCGCGGTGACCCTGACCGACGTCCGCAAGACCTACCATCGCGGCGAACCCGTCCACGCCCTCGACGGCATCGACCTGTCCATCGAAACCGGGTCGTACACCGCCGTCATGGGGCCGAGCGGGTCGGGGAAGAGCACCCTGATGAACGTCGTCGGCTGTCTTGACACGCCGACGGACGGTTCGATAACCGTAAACGGAACCGAAGTCGCGACGCTTTCCGACGCCGAGCGGACGAGGCTTCGAGGTGACGAAATCGGTTTCGTCTTCCAGACGTTCAACCTGATGCCGAAACTCACCGCCGCGGAGAACGTCGCTCTGCCGATGCTGTTCCAGGGAGTCGGAACGAAACGACGGAACGAGCGGGCGAGCGACCTCCTCGAACGGGTCGGCTTGGGCGAGCGACGCGACCACCGTCCGAACGAACTGTCGGGCGGGCAACGCCAGCGCGTGGCCATCGCCCGCGCGTTGGCGAACTACCCCGCCATCATCCTCGCCGACGAACCGACCGGCAACCTCGACACCGAGACGGAACGCCGGATTTTGGCCCTGTTCGAGGAACTCAACGACGAGGGCAACACCATCTTCCTCGTCACCCACGAGCGTGCGGTCGCGGAACACGCGGATCGAATCGTCCACCTGCTGGACGGCGAAGTGGAGCGCATCGAACCCGTCGAGTCGCCGCGGCGCGTGGAGGCGAGGCCATGAACTTCCGCCAGAGTTTCCAGATGAGTTGGCGGTCCATCCGCGACCACAAACTCCGGTCGGTGCTGACGACGCTCGGTATCATCATCGGCGTCGGGTCGGTCATCACCTTCGTCACGCTCGGTGCGAGCCTTCAAGCCGCCATCGTCGGGCAAGTCTCGGCCGACTCCAACCCTTCCATCGTAGCGAGCGTCGGCCCGCCGAGTGCCAACGACGGACCGGGTGGACCGTCGAGTCAGGGCGGCTCGGTGCCGGTGTTCACCGAACACGACATCGAACGGTTGCAGGGCCTCTCGGACGTCGATTCCGTCGTCCCACAGGGCAGCGTGCAGGTGTCCTCGCTGGGTCACGACGGCCAAACCATCGGCTGGGAGAGCGTGACCGCGACGACGCCGGGAGCCTTCTCGTCGGATTCGTTCGAGTCGGGACGGTCGTTCTCGTCCGGTGCGGAGGAGGTCGTCCTCAACGAACCCGCCGCGACGCTGTTCTCGACGAACGTCACGACCGGCGACAGCCTCACGCTCCAGTTCGCAAACGGCACCCGGACGGTGACGGTCGTCGGCATCCTCAACGCCTCGGCAACGGCGAGCGCGTTCGGTACGTCACGGCCCCAAATCTACGTCCCGACCGACCCGTTCTACGGCACGACGGTGCGGAGTCCGACGACGGGCACGCAGCAACGCGCCTATCCGCAAGTCACGGTTCGGGCCGTCGATTACGACCACGTGGATAGCGTCCAACCCGCGGTCGAATCGTATCTGGCCAACGAATCCGACGCGAGCCAACTCAAACCCGCGTCCTACGAGGTGTCCCTCCAGACGAACCGGCAACTGGTCGAGCAGATTCAGGAGGTCATCGGGACGTTCACGAGTTTCATCACCGGTATCGCCGTCATCTCGCTCATCGTCGGGGCCATCGGCATCGCCAACATCATGCTGGTGAGCGTGACCGAGCGGACCCGCGAAATCGGCATCATGAAAGCCGTCGGCGGGCAGAAACGCGACATCATTCAACTGTTCATCGTCGAGGCGATAATCCTCGGCGTCATCGGGTCCATCGTCGGCACCGTCGTCGGCATCGCGGGCGGATACGTCGCCGCGCAGGCCATCGGCTTCGACCTCGCGTTCGCGCCGAAGTGGTTCGGCGTCGCCATCGTCGTCGGTATCGGTGTCGGCCTCGTCTCGGGTCTCTACCCGGCGTGGAACGCCGCACGCATCGACCCCATCGACGCGCTCCGACACGAATAGCGGCGCTGTTTATTCGGCCATCAGGACCGATTCGACGTACTCCCGGGCGGTCCGTCGCGCCTCTTCGAGCGCGTTTTCGTCACCCAGGGAGGCGTACCGCGTCCGAGCACCATCGACGATGAGCATGAGTGCATCGGCCGCGTGTTCCGGGTCCTCGGCGCTGAACACGCCCGAATCCGTACCGTCGGCGATAACCGTTTTGAGCAGATAGCGGGTGTACTCGTCGTTGCGCTGGAACTGCTCTCGAACCGCCTCGTTGTAGGGCGCTTGGGCGCGCATCTCCAGCATGGCGGTCATGAAATCACGGGACCCCTCACGGTGGGTCAACAGTCGGTCCAACAACAGGTCGAGTCGCTCCTTCGGGGCGGTCGTCTCGACTTCGTGAACTCGGTCGATGAACTTGTCCAACAGGAAGTTCAGAAACGCCGCGAGGAGGTCGTCTTTCGTGTCGTAGTAGTAGTGAATCGCGGCGGTCGATTTGCCGTACTCCTCCGCTATCGCCTGCATCGTCAGATTCGCGTAGCCGTGCTCACAGAGTGCCCGATAGGTGGCCCCCATTATCTTCAGTTCGGCTTCGGAACGCTCGTCACCATCGGAAGGCTCTGCCATTAACTAAACAACTAGTTATCCACCCAAAACGCTTGTGGTCGTCGCGCGCAATCTGGCTTTCGACCCGTCTGCCGCTCCCTTCCGTGATATTCTGTCTCTCCCACCGTCATTCTCGTCGGACAACACAACGCTTAACAGGGGTGACTAACTATTCAGTCAGTACATGGAAACACAGCGGTCGAACGGGCCCCCGCCCGAGACACACGAAGCCATCATGGACGCCACGTGTCGGGCGCTCTGTGAGCACGGCTACGCGAACCTCACGATGCAACGCATCAGCGACGAGCTCGACAAGAGCAAGTCGCTCCTCCACTACCACTACGACAGCAAAGAGGAGTTGCTCGTCTCGTTTCTCGAGTACCACCTCGACGAGTTCGCCACGAGGCTTTCGCTGGACGAGTACGACAGCGCGGCCGACGCGCTCGCGTTCACCGTCGATGCGCTCTTTCCCGACCCGGACGCTTCGAACGATTTCGAGGTCACGATGTTGGAGATGGGGATGCAAGCGCCCTACAACGACGCCTTCCGGGAACAGCTTCAAGAGAACAACGCCCGGCTCAAGGACCTGTTCACGCGCATCTTCGAGGACGGTATCGAACGCGGCGAGTTCGAGGACATCGACCCCGACCGAGCGGCCGAACACGTACTGATTCTGCTCGACGGCGTTCGAGGACGGAGCGTCGTCCTCGGCTCCGACGAGCCGAACGAAGTAGGTCGTGACGCTATCCGTGAATTCATCCAAGCCATCACCGTCGGAGACGAAGAACAATGAGTGCAGAAAAGCGCGACGTGAACCTCACCGAAGGGGACCTGTTCAAACCCCTGCTCGTGTTGTCGGCACCCATCGTCGCCAGCCAGTTGATGCAGGTCGTGTACAACCTCGCGGACACGTTCTGGGTCGGCCAGATCGGCCCCGGTGCCGTGAGCGCCGTCTCGTACGCGTTCCCGCTCGTCTTCCTCCTCATCAGCCTCGGGACCGGCTTTTCCATCGCCGGGACGGCGCTCGTCTCGCAGAACAAAGGGGCGGGCAACCACGACCGCGTTAACCACGTCGCCGGACAGACCATCTCGTTCACGCTGCTCGCGTCGTTGGTTTTCGCGGTCGTCGGCTACTTCACCGTGCCGACCCTCGTTTCGCTTATCGGGACGACGCCGGGTACGCAGATATATCACTGGACCGTCGAGTTCACGCGAACGACGTTCCTCGGCGTGTTCTTCATGTTCGGCTTCTTCATGTTTCAGGCGCTCCTCCGCGGCTGGGGAGATACGAGGACGCCGATGTATCTGATGGCGTTCGGCGTCTCGCTCAACATCCTCCTCGACCCGTTCTTCGTCTACGGGTTCACCGACAACCTGCTGTTGGAGTTCCTCGGCCTCGGCGGACTCCAGACGACACTGCTCAACCTCACCGGCTTCACCGGGTTCGGGGTACAGGGCGCGGCAATCGCCACCGTTCTCTCGCGCGGCATCGGCGCGATCATCGGACTCTTCATCCTGTTCAGCGGCCGCGTCGGCATTCACCTGTCGATAGACGACATCATCCCGGAACCGAAGACGGTGAAGAAGATCATCCGCATCGGCGGTCCGTCCAGCATCGACATGTCGACGCGGGCGCTCGGCGTCACGTTCCTGACCGCCATCGTCTCGATGGCCGGTGACCCAGCGGTCGCCGCTTTCGGTATCGGTAACCGGCTGAACTCGCTCGTCTTCCTGCCGAGCATCGGACTCGCACAGGGGACGACGACGGTGGTCGGGCAGAACCTCGGCGCGAACAAACCCGATCGCTCGGAGCGAGCGGTGTACTACGCGTCCGCCACGTTGGCGGTTGTACTCGCCGTCGTGAGCATCCTCGCGTGGCACTTCGCGGAACCCGTCGTCGGGATATTCGTCGGATCCAGCGACGAGTACAGTCGCGCGAAAGTCATCCATATCGGCGCGCAGTACCTCCGCACTATCGGCCCGACGTTCCTGTTCCTCGGCATCTTCCGAGTCGTCACCTCGGCGTTCCGCGGGGCAGGTGATACGACCACCGCGATGGCGTTCACCATCCTCTCGCTCTGGGTGTTCCGCATCCCTGTGGCGTACGGCCTGTTGACGTACACCGCGATGGGCGCGACGGGCGTCTGGTACGCCATCGCGTTCTCGAATACCGTGACCGCCATCCTCGCGTTCCTCTGGTTCCGCCGCGGAACGTGGAAGTCGAACGAACTCGACGACGTGAAACAGCCGTCTCCGGCGGACTGATACCGACGGACGGCTCGAACGTTTTCGCTCGTCGCCATCGAAACAACTGTTACTGTTCGGCATCGATACACGACGTATGTCCCGACGAATTCTCGTTCCCGTGGACAACGCACCGCAGTCGGACTCGGCGCTCGAACACGCCATCGAGGTCTATCCCGACTCGACCATCGTCCTGCTCCACGTTGTCGACCCCAGCGGGTGGATTTCCTCGGACGATTTCGGGGACATCCTCTACGACGATTCCGTCGAAAAGGCGGAGAAAGCGGCCGCGGACGAGTTGCTCTCGGACATGCAGGAGACGGCCGTGGAATCGGGTACCACGGCGGAGACCGTCCGGTTGATCGGTCGTCCGGCACACACGATAATCGACTATACGGCCGACGAGGACAACGACATCGACGCCATCGTCATGGGTAGCCACGGACGAACCGGCCTCAATAGAATTCTCCTCGGAAGCGTGGCAGAAACGGTGACGCGACGGTCTCCGGTTCCCGTCACCGTCGTTCACTGAGGTGGGACGGCAGTTCCGCGACCTTCGTCATACGCCCGAATCTCCCGTTACCCCTCGTCCGAATCGTCCATTATTACTCGCCTGAGTCGCCCATTATCGCTCAGTCGAATCGCCCGTTTCGCCCGCGAGCAGGCGAAGACGAACGTACTCGTCGAGTTCCTCACGGACGTCCTCGATGATGTCCCCGTTCGTCGTCACGCGCTGTGTCATCACGCCCGTGATGGTCGTCTGGAGGTACGCCGCCGTTCGTTCGGGGTTCACCTCGCGGAAGACGCCGTCGTCGATACCGGACCGGACGACGTTGGCGAACAGTTCTCGGAAGAACTCGTCGCTTCGCGTGAAGTGGTCCCGATACTTCTCGTCGTGGGCGGCCTGTGCGCGCAGTTCGACCATCGCCCGCCAGAAATCGCGGTAGTCGTCGGTCATCGGCGTGCGAAACACGCGCTTGAAGATGGCGTTCAGGTGGTCGTCCGCGCTGCTCGTCGGTTCGGCGGGAATCCGCTCTCGCTGCTGTTCGAGCATGAACTCCAGAAAGTCGAGCAGGAGGTCGTCCTTCCCGTCGTAGTGGTGGTAGAGCAGCGATTTGCTCTTCGGGAACTCGTCGGCGATACGCTGAATCGTGAGATCGGCGTAGCCGTGGTTGCAGAGGGCCAGATACGTCGCCCGCATGATGGCGTCCCGCGTGTCGGTCGGGTCTTCGAGGAACGTCGGCGTCTCCGTCATCGCTGCTCGACCCCGTCGTTCGTGGTCGTTCGTACCGCCGGTCGGAACGATACGGCGGGTGCACCCCGTTTCGTGCGTCGTTCTCCGAACGCGAGGGCCGTCCCGTCGAATCTGTGCATACACTCCCTACGAATTCGACATATAAAAAGTGAATGAACATTCAGTAGCTATCGTCGTGCTCCGGGAAGAGGGGAAACCGGAGCGAATCGGGGTGAGTCCAGTCAGCGCAATCGAAGCACGTTCGACTCCGGCGCTCGTGGCGATACTCTTCTCGGAAGGTTTATCACTAACTAATTGTTTAGTAAGCCATAGATGACTGAATGTTCATTCAACGTCGAGCTTCATCGCTCGCACGGAGGGTGCGGGCATGAGCACTGAAACGAGCGACGGAATCGGTCGTGAACGCCTCGTCATCCTCGGCGGACTGATGCTGGGGATGCTCCTCGGTTCCATCGACCAGTCCATCGTCTCGACGGCGCTCCCGACCATCGTCGGCGACTTGGGCGACGCGAGCAAGATGTCGTGGATCGTCACGGCCTACCTCGTGACCGTCACGGTGACGACGCCGCTCTACGGAAAGCTAAGTGACCTGTACGGACGCTCCGTCATTTTCGAGACATCCATCTCCATCTTCCTGCTCGGGTCCATCCTCTCCGGCCTCGCCGGGGAGTTCACCGCCATCAACGATGCCATTGGCCCGATGACCCAACTCGCGCTGTTCCGCGCGCTCCAAGGTATCGGCGCGGGCGGTCTCATCGCCATGGCGACGACCATCCTCGGCGACATCTTCTCGCCCCGCGAACGCGGGAAGTACATGAGCTACATGATGCTCATCTTCGGTGCCGCGACCATCGGTGGCCCGCTCCTCGGCGGCTACCTCACCGACCACTACAGCTGGCGCTGGATCTTCTACATCAACGTCCCCATCGGACTGGCGGCCATCACCATCACGCACTTCAAACTCGACCTCCCGACGCCGGAGGCCGACCACGACATCGACTACCTCGGGGCCGCGCTCCTCGTCTTCTCGGTCGGGGCGCTCATGCTCGTCACGACGTGGGGCGGCGACAAGTACGCGTGGGACTCCGTGGAAATCCTCTCGTTCGCCGCCGCGACGGTCGTCTTCGGCGTCCTGTTCGCCCTGCAGGAACTTCGGGTTGACGAACCCGTGTTCCCCATCCACCTGCTCGACAGGCACACCGTCGTCGGCGTCATGACGCTCAGCTTCTGTCTCGGTATCGGGATGTTCGGGGCGACCATCTACCTCCCCGTTTTCCTCCAGACCGTCTTGGGCGCGAGCGCGACGAACTCCGGATTGCTCCTCTTCCCGCTCGTCGGCGGAATGCTCGTCACGAGCGCGGTCACGGGGCAACTCATGACCCGCCTCGGACACTACAAGCTGTTCGCCGTCGTCGGTACCGTGGTCGGCACCGTGGGCTACTGGTTGCTTCACACCATGTCCCCGGCGACGACCTCCGCGGAATCGACCGCGTTCATGGTCGTCACCGGCATGGGACTCGGATTCGTCATGCCCGTCCTCACCGTCGCGGTGCAGAACGCCGTCGAGCGCGAGGATCTCGGCGTCGCGACGACCTCCGTCACGTTCAGCCGGAGCCTCGGTAGCTCCATCGGGGTCGCCGTCTTCGGCGCGCTCCTGACGAACCAGCTCACCCACCGCCTCTCCGACGCCTTCGGCGCAAAGGCCGGTTCGGGAAGCCTCACGGCGTCCGGAGGCAGCATCGACCCGAAGACCATCAGCGCGCTCCCGGCGGGGATACACGATGTCGTCGTCACGGCGCTGGCTAACAGCATCGACACGGTGTTCCTCGCCGGAACCGGCGTGCTCGCGCTCGCGTTCGTCGTGGCGCTCACGCTCCCCAACACGGAACTCAGCGAAGAGGCGCACGTCTCGATGGGCGAGGGTGCCGCCGAACCGATGGACGACTGACCGCCGAACTAGTCGTTTCAACGCGGTTGCGGCCGAGAGAGTTCGAATTTTCGGGATTCTGCTGTCCGCTCGTGCGGTCTGGGGCGATTTCGAACTCGGTGGAATCATGTCGTACATCGTCGCCCGCGGTTATTCCATCAAAGCAGTCGGCTTCCCTACCTCCGGTCGTCATTCGATATCCGCTTTCTCGAAGCGAACGTAGCCGATTCCGAGCGTCACAACGACCCAGAGCGCGAGAACGACGAACCCAACCCAGTCTTGAAGGTAGAACGCGTTCGACTCCGGGAATATCGTGATTTCGTAATACTGGGGTATCACGGCGCGCGTAGCGTACATGAACGACGTGGACGGGTTGAGGATACCGACGAACTGTATCCAGTCCGGGAGGCCGCTTTCTGGAACCGTGGGACCGATGGTCACCAACTGTAGGAGGAGGAGAAACGCGTCCCATCCCAGCATAAACAGGGCGTAGAGAAAAATCGCTCCCGAGAGAGCCACCGTTCTCGATTTCGTCACTGCCGACAGGCACGTTCCGATGGCGATGTAAATCCCACCGTATCCCAACGTCAACAGGGTGAAGAGTCCGAAGACAACGACGTCGAAGGCGTCGTACGAGACCAGAGCGACGATTCCGGCGGCGCTGTAGCCGACCAGTATGGCGATGCCGACGACGGCGGTTCTGCCGACGAATTTCCCGAGCAGAACGTCCCGCCGCGTGTTCGGCAATCCGAGCATGAGTTTGAGACTTCCCGTCTCTCACTCGCGGACTATCGCGCCGTACCCGATTCCGAGTCCGATCAGGGGGACGAGCATCACGGTCGGTTGTCGCATGCTGTTCAAGAGCACCAGCGTACTCGTCGTCGCGGTACTGTCCCGATACATGACCGGCAACCACTGAATAGCGGCGAGAAACGTCGCAAAGAGGAGAAAGAGGAGTGTGAGACCGAGCAGCACGTTCGACCGAATCGAATCGTCGAATTCTTTTTTGACGACAGCAGCGAGACTCATTAATCGAAGTTTGTCAAATCATCATCTTCAACGCTTCGGCTCAGTGTAACCGTTCCCTCCATCTGTTTCGCATTCCTCGTCGCAACAATTCAGGGAGAAATACCGCTTTTTGTCTCCTTCGTTCTTACTCGCCCTTCTCCACCGGCGACGGACAATCGTAAGTATCTCGAAGCGTCTCCGCGAACTGGCCGCCCTTCCGGAGCGCGATGGTGACGATGACGTACGTCCCGTCCGCGGGTCGGAGGACGAACACCTCCCGCGGCGCGTTCCCTTCCTCCTCGTTTACTCTCTCCACCAGCGGTTCGACCGGGCGGGTACCCTCGCGGAACGCCTCGAAGACGCTCCCCCTGTCGTCCTCGGCGAACACGTAGAGGACGCCGTTGACCTCGTTGTCGGTGTTGCGCGTCACGCGACTGTTCATCGAATCGCCAGCCGTCTGTGCCTCCGTCCACGTTTGCTGGGCGGCCTCAAACACGGGGTCGATTCCGTCGGCGAAGGCGTACAGCGTCCGTCGAACCACCGAGAACGACCGAAGCGTCGGTTCGCTCGTCGTCCAATCGAGGTCGGCGTCGATGCAGTAGCCGGGGTGCAGTTCGGCGACCGACGCGCCGTGGCCGTCGACGGCGGTGACGACGGGTTCGTACGTCTCTCGGTTCAGCAGGCGGAGCGGTCCCTCCTCCGGCGCGGCGAGGACGCGGAATCGCGTGTCTTCGCTCATGGTGGACGGTCCGCCCGGACGCGGGAAAAGACGCTCGCATCCGGGACCGGTTTTCGTCACGCGACGTCCGTCCGATGCGGCCGACCTATTAGGTCCCCCGTCGTACTACTCGTATGGAACACGTCGAGTTCGTCTACACCTTTGGCATGGACAAAACGGAGATCGAACGGAAGCTACGCGAGGCCGAAACCGGCGTCCTCTCGCTCGCCCGCGGCGACGACGCCTACTCCATCCCCGTCGCGTTCCACTACGACGGCGAGCGCATCCTGCTCCGGTTCGGCGTCGAGGAGGGGGGCGAAAAGCTGTCGTTCGTGGAGGGAACCGACACCGCCAGTTTCGTCGTCTACGAGTTCGCGGACGACGACTCGTGGAGCATCCTCGTAACGGGACGCCTCGTCCCGGCGTCGGATTCGCTCGACGATACGGCGATAAACGAACGGTTCATCCCGCTCAGAATCTTCGACGAGTCGATTTCGGACGTGGAACCCGAACTGTACGAACTCCGCATGGAATCGGTGACGGGACGGAAAACGTGACGAGCGGCGGGAGCGAACGAAGGTGGGTTGACAGCGATGTGACGTGCGTGGACAGACGATGGGCCGAAATTCCTCGAACGGTGTCCTTTTCAGTATCGTTTCTGTCACTGCCGGTATGGTTCGGACGTACGATAAGCTGGTTCGCGACGACATCCCCGACATCATTGAGGAAAACGACGAACGGCCGGTGACGCACGTCGCCGACTCGGACGAACACGAACGACGACTCGCCGAGAAGTTGGACGAGGAGGTCTCGGAGTTCCACGAGTCGGGCGAGATGATGGAACTGGCCGACGTGCTCGAAGTCGTCTACGCGCTGGCCAAGGGGAAGGGAATCTCGCGCGACGAACTGGAACGTCTCCGGGCAGAGAAGGCGGCCGAACGGGGCGGTTTCGATGACGGAATCGTCCTCGAACGGGTCGAGTAAAAGCCCCTGCGTGTGCAACCCCGGCGTGGATGGCCGACGGCGCCGAACGTCCGGCCATGTCACGCACGACGTACACGCTCGTCGTTCGAGAGGGAGAGGGCAACGAGGGAATCATCGGCGAGGTTCGCTCCGACGGAACCATCGAGGAGTCCACTCGTCTCACCTACGGGGATTTCGGCTTGACGGCCATCCGCGACGACTGGCTCCCGAACGAGCGACGGACCGAAGTCGAGGCCGACGTTCGGACGGTTCGACTCCAGACAGAGCGGAACGGCGAGGGCTTCTCGTTCCGCGTGCTGGGCGACGGCGAGACCATCGCGGAACAGCGAATCACGGACGACGAGTGGCGAGTCGCCGCGGTACGGTAATTCTCAGAAGAACAGCGCCGGAACCGTCTTCGAGAAGATTTTCAGCGAGATGACCAGCAGGATGGCGACGACCAGCCAGTTGAACTTTCGCTCGTCTATCTCGACGCGCCGGAGGTAGGTCCCGGCGAACAACCCGACGAGGGTGACGACGCCGAGCGTGGAACCCAGCCAGAGGTGATAGGAAGTCATGACGCCGGTTGCCAACATCTGGACGATTTTCGCGGTGAACACGAGGCCGAGCACCATCGAGAGGCCGCCGACGTACCGTTCCGTGTCGCGCTCGAACGTGTGGAGGTACGTCGGTAGGAGCGGGCCGAGGTTGGCCGCGCCGAGGAGAAATCCTTCGAGAAGGCCGACGACGCCGAGGGCGACGGAATTGTGCGTTCCCTCCACGGAGACAAACCCCTTGCCGAGTTGGAACAGGACGTAGCCGAACAGGACGAGTCCGATGAGGAACGTCACCAGCGCGCTGGTTTTGAACGCGGAGAAGAAGAAGACGCCCGCGATGCTCCCGACGAGCGCGAGGCCGATGAGCGACCACTCCCGGCGGACGAATTCGAGACCGGTGTCCGTCTCGCCCACCTGAAAGACGTTTATCATCCACGGCGGAATCGCAAGGACGACGACGGCGATTTCGACGTTCATCACGGACGCCGCGAGCGGCGTGGCGATGAGCGCGAAGCCGAACCCGACCATCCCCTTCACCATCGCGGCCAACACGATGAGGGCGACGAAGAGCGCGAGGTCCGTCGTCGTCGCGTTCGTCTTCAGCCCGTTCGTCACATTCTCCACGCCGGGAAAGAGACCGATTGCGGCGACGACGACGGCCACGGTCGCTATCGCCATCAGCAGTTCCCGGTACCTGAATCGACGCAAGTTCCTGACGAACTCCCCGGGGCGAATCGCTGGCTCGCTCGACATCAATACACACCCCGCGGTGGTCGCGCGTTCGTTCTCATTACCCGAGATTGTTCCCCCGCGTAGTTAGGTGGCAGATATCGGGAAACCGTCTCCGCGAGCGATGACGCCCCGTCTCGGGGGAGACACCCGCGGAGACGACGGAACCGGTGAAAACGGCGAATCAACCGCTCGTGGGGCGTCCCAGAAACCGGCAGTCTTTGCGAATCCACCCCGTCGAACCGGTTTCACACCGACAGCCGAACCGTCTCGTCGGTGATGGTGGCGATGAACTGCCGCCGCAACTCGTGAACCGACTGGTTGACGACGCCGCCCCACCCGAGTTCGTCGATGGTGTCCGGGTTCGGGTCCGCGCCGACCTCGACGTACAGCGTTCCGTTTCGAACCTCCTTTACGACGCCGAGTCCGGTTCCGTCGGCCGCGACGACGCGTTTTCCAGCCTGTTCGTCCGAGAAGTCGGAGTCCGGGTCCATCGCCCACACTTCGTGCTCGACGCCCAAACTCACTTCGGCCGCCGAAAATGGGAACACATACCCCCGCTCGCTGACGAGACTCAACAAATGTACGATGCGGTGTTGTTCGACAACGACGGCGTGCTCGTGAGACCGCCGAAACGCGAGTTGCTCCGCGACGCGACGGTTTCGGCGTTCGAAGAATTCGACGTAGACCCCGCGGAGGACCACCTCGACGCGGTGACGCACAGCGCCACCCCCGACGGGTTCCGGCGGGTCTGTGAGGAATACGGGTTCGACCCGGACGCGTTCTGGAAGGCCCGCGACAGCGCCGCCTCCGAGACGCAACGTCAGGAGATCAGAGCGGGACGGACCACGACCTACGACGACGTTGGAACGCTCTCGGATTTCGACCGACCGCTCGGCCTCGTCAGTTCCAACCAGCAGGCGACGGTGGAGTTCATGCTCGACTACTTCCAACTAGAACGTCACTTCGAGACCTACTACGGCAGACCGCCGACTATCGAGGGAATCCGCCGCAAGAAACCCGACCCGCACTTTCTCGAACTGGCGCTGTCCGACCTCGGGGTTGAAGATGCCCTCTTCGTCGGCGACAGCGAGAGCGACGTGGTCGCCGCACACAACGCCGGAGTGGACTCCGCGTTCATCCGCCGACCGCACCGCGCCGACTACGACCTCACCGTCGAACCGACGTACGAAATCGAAGGGCTTCCCGAGATTTTCGACGTACTGGACTGAGGGGTGGAGGACCGAGGGCCGGACGGCGGGGACGCCCGTCAGTAGCCCATCCGCGAAAGCGTCCGGTCGAGTTCCGGCAGGTACTCGTCCCCGAAGTGGTAGACGTGTGAGAGCAACGGATAGACCACATACACGTCGCGGCGCGATTCGAACCCGGAATCGATGCCGCGGATGTCGTCGTAGCGCTCGAAGAAGGCGTCGCCGACGGTGTTCGTCCAGTTCACGTACGCGAGTTCGATTTCCGCGTGGGCGTAGCACGCCGCCGGGTCGAGGAAGGCGCGGAGTTCTCCGTCGGCCGCGAGGAGGTTCGTCGTCCACACGTCGCCGTGAATCAGCGAGGGGGCCTCGGGTTCGACCAGCAGCGAGTCGAGGTCGGCGGCGAGCGCTTCGACCCGCTCGAACGCGGACTCCGGCAGTTCGCCGGTCTCGCGGGCGACGGACGCGGCGTGAACGAGTCGCTGGTCGCGGTAGAAATCGACCCACGAATCGGTCCACGGATTCGGCTGGCTGAGCGACCCCGTGAGCGTATCGCATTCGAAACCGTAGGCGGGCGCGGTTTCGTCGTGGAGGGCCGCGAGGTGCGCGGCGACGTCCCGTTCGATTTCGGGGGTGATGGTCGAGTCGCCTTCGACGTACTCCAGCACGAGGAGGTCGTCCGCCGCGTAGAAAACGTCGGGAACCGGAAGGCGGTGGTCGGCGAGGTGGGACAGCATGGTCGCTTCGACGGCGAGCGACGTCTCGCTCGTCTTGACGACGAGCGGCGCTCGGGAGTCGAACTCGACGCGATGGACGGTGCCGATTTCTCCCCCGTCGAGTTCGCGGATATCTGTCGGTCGTCCGTCGATGACCGTCGAGAGGCGGGACACGAGGTCGTCCATTGGTTCGGATAACCCCGACGCGCGATAAAACGGCGTTGTTTCGTCCCGCCGCGGACGACAGGGTGACGATACCCTCGTTAGCCGGACCCCGAACGCGTGGCGTCTGTCGTCGTTGTACTCGTGACGTCGGTCGTGGTCGCGCTTGTGGCGTCGGTCGTCGTTGTACCTGTAGACGTCGCCGTGAGAGCGGTCGCGTTCGCCGCCGTCTCCCCGATTGTCGTCGAATCCAGCGCGTTCGCATCCACGGTCGTCGTGGCGGGTGCGCCGACGACGTCGCTCGAACGAACCGACTCGCTATCGGCCAGTCGGCCGTTCGTGACGTGCGTATTTGCCGCGCTTACCAGACAGAGTGCGGCGAGCGCGAGGACGGCGACTCTGTGGTCGAACTCTCGAATCATCCGGGTTCCTCCGCGGTTTCCGTACCGTCGGGCGTCGATGCGGTCGATTCGGTAGGGTCGGTCGTCCCCTCACCTGAATCCTCCGACTCCCCATCAAGCGCCGTCTTCACGAGCGAATGCGCCTCCGTGACGACGAGGAGGAGACACGGAACGATGACCAGCGAGAGGAGACCCATCCGTGACCGGGCGAACAGCAGGAGACGCCCGACGTACGGTACGTGGAACCAGACGCGACCGAGCACGTCGTCGGCCGGAACGAGTTTCGCGTCGGCGTTCTCGTTCGCGTCCCCTTTCGTCCGGAAGAACACACCACCGTCGCGGTGAACCACGTTCACGACGCGGTGGGTCGTGCGGTCGGCAGAGACGGACCCATCTTGGAAGACGATGACGTCGCCAGACTGGACGCCAGTCTGGCTGCCCGCCGAGGTTTCCTCGGCGACGTCGCCCGCCTCTATTTCCGCCGTCTCGACGTGACGGGAGACGACGACATCCCCGGCGTGTATCGTCGGACTCATGCTCCCCGACAGCACGACGTAGCTCCCGCTCGCACCGACGATTTGAGGGAAGACGAGGACAGCCATCAGGACGAGGGCGAAGGCGAGGACGACTCCCCCACCGAGACGGGCGATTCGTCGCGGCTCTCGGACCACGGCGAACGATTTCATAGCGGTGGCTTCCCCTCCTGTCCGAGATGGTGGCGTTCGTCGTGTCGCTTGTGCGAGACCGCGGAGACGAAGAACAGCGCGGTGACGACGAACCCCCAACCGATACCGGGGATGAGATTGAACGGGAAGAGTTCGAGCAGCGCCGCCAAGAGAGCCCCGGTCGAGACGCCGCAGAGTCCGAGGTAGTAACTGCTCCACGGGAGTCCGTCGTGGGGAACGATATCCAGATACACTTCCAACTTCGTCGCGTCGTCGGTGAGCCGAATCGTCCCGCCGTTCGCATCGAATTGGACGATGCCGCCGTCGTCCATCTTCGGCAGGTGGGCCTGTCGAAGCGCGGTGTAGACGCGCATCCGCTGTTCGTACGTGACCGCTTCGGGTTGTATCTCGTTTTCCCACGCCGCGAGCTGTTTCGAGAGTTCGTGCAGCGAGGTCTGTTCACCCCGCTGAAGCAGGTAGTGGACGACGTGTCGCCGTCGCCGACAGCTCAGTATTTCGAATGCGGTTTCCTGCGTGAGCGCGTCCCTATTTCGTTCGCGTTCGGTCGTGTCTCCGGTTTGGGTCGGTACCGACGCAGCCGTACTCATACGCGAACCCAACCGTTCGTTTCCGTTCCATCACTGCCCCCCCTACTCATCGTTGTCATCACTTTGTCCGATGGATAGCTCTAACTGTTATCGTATTATTATGATGTTACTATGGCATCTTTCATAACAGTCCAGTGACCGTCCGATTCGCTCCAAGGTGCGTGAGACGGTTTCTCACCCCGTTGTATTTGATGAAATTCACGAGTAGCAACAGATTGTGGCCCGCATATACGCCGTATATGGCCGACCGAACTATCGACCCGAAACTCCCGTACACCACTATACGCCGTATATCGGACCGCTATACGGCATCTATGAAACCACTACCGAGCATATATATACGGGGTGATAGGTGGTCGCTTCGGTTGCGTCTTCGACCCGGCGACACGCCACAATCGGGCACTCTCGGTGTCGGAGAGCGGAGATATACAATGTCAGACAAAACGTTCGACTTGACGCGACGCAAAGCACTTCTCGGTCTCGGTGGCATCGGCGCTGGCGCTGTACTCGGCGGCGCGGGTACGATGGCGTTCCTGAGCGACGACGAACGAACCAGCGCGACGTTCACGGCCGGTAAACTCGACCTGAAGATCGGCTGGGAAGTCGACCACTACGGAAACGACGTCGACCCTAGAGTCGTCGAAGCCCAGGACACCGACAACACCGAACTCGGCATGGAACTCAGGGACGTCAAACCCGGCGACCAAGGGTGGATTCGGTTCGAGATTCTGAACGTGAACAACCCCGCGTGGGTTTGGTTCCGCGGCCGCCTCAGCCACTCCGAAGAGAACGGCCAGAACGATCCGGAACTGGACGCGGAAGGGCAGGACACCGACGGATTCGGCGAGATGGACGAGAACCTGGAGTTTCGTTCGTTCTACGACCAGAACGAGAACGCGACGGTCGGCGACGGTCCGCAGTCGGGTAACCTCTGGAACGACCGATACATCCAGAAGCCGCTCGACTTCAAAGGGACGCGGACGACGACGCCGCAGTACGGGTCCGTTCCCGTCCTCCTCGACGGCGTCCGCGACGGGGACTCCCCGGACGTGGTCGGCGGCGCGTACCCCGACGGTGAACCGATAAACCCGTTCGAAAACGGCACGTCCCAGTTCGTGACGGTTCGCTGGTCGCTCCCCGAAGACGTCGGCAACGAAATCCAGAGCGACAGCATTCGGGTCTGTTTCGACTTCTACGCGGAACAGTCGCGCCACAACCCCGAAGAGCGCTTCCGCGACCCTAACGACACGCCCGACGACAGATACCCGGAGAATCCGTGGGCGGACGAGTACGCATCGGGTGCCTTCGATACGCTCGCCGAACAGGACGTGCTCTTGGGGAGGACGCCGGACAACGGACAACCAGACAGTAGCGCGTAATCGCCGCCGTACGGCGGCCGCTACGCGACAGAACGGCGATTCCTTCTCCACCGTTTCGGTGTTCGCTCGATGGACGTTCCACCCGCCCCTAGTTATTCGGAGCTTCGAGCGCTACTTCGTAGCATGGCCTACACGTGGCAGTACTACGACCTCGTGCTGGGTGGCATCCTCGCCAGCATGGTCTTCGGCGTGAGTATCGGCTATCTGACCGCCGTTTCCCTGTCGCTGTCCGTCATCGGTGCCGGGTTCGTCGCCGTCGCCATAATCGGCCACGGACTGTTCGTGAACGGTCCGGTCGACGAACCGAGCGACTTGGCGAACGAAGTCGAGACGCTGAACTGAGGGAGAATGGAGTCAGTCCGTCAGTAGACGGCGTTTCGGATGTCCTCGTCCAAGTCGTCGAACGTCGAGAGGTGCACTCGACGCTCGGTCCGGAGTCGCTCCAGTTCGGACTCGTAGTCGGAAACGTTGTCCGCGACGGCGAACTCCTCGATGTCGATGCCGGGAACCGAACTCGGAACCGTGAGGCCCGTCGCTTCGTCGTCCGTCCACTCGACCGTCCCGCGGGCGATTTCGCGGAGGAGCGTCACCGACTCCGTGACGCCGATGTCCTTGCCGCAGAGGTGACCGGTGTTGAGGATGTAGCACTCGACGCCGAGGTCGTCGATGAGCTCGCGGAAGCGGTTGCCCTCCTCGCCTTTCGACCCGACGATGAAGGGGTTAGTGCCGACGACGCGGATGGACTCTCCGGCCTTCGACGGGTCGCCCGCGCTGGTTTCGATGGATTCGCCGAGCATGAACGCCACCGCGGCCTCCTCCGGGGAGAGCTTCGAAACCGGCGGCATCGTCGGATTGCGCGTGATGAAAAACAGTTGGTCGACCCTATCGAGGTCGATGTCGTCGCCCGACGATTCGAGCCGGTCGCGGCGGATGACGGCGCGTCCGTTGGACGTGTGGCAGTCGCTGTCGAAATCGACGGTCCCGTCCTCGTCCACGTCCACGTTTTCGAGGACCGCGGATTCGTGGGTCACGGCGTCGTACATCGCGGGCTGTTCCTCCTCGTCCAGTCCGATGGTTTTGACGTAGAGGCCGTTGCCCTCGCTTCCGGCGACGCTCCCGTCGGGGAGCAGCGCGCACACGTCGTCCTGTAGCATCGTCGCCGATTCGGGGTCGTCCAGCCAGAGACCGTGGGCGGTCAGCGTGGATTTTCCGGTCGCCGACAGGCCGAGGAACACCTGTCCGACGTCACGAAGCTCGTCGTCTTCGTCCTGCAACGTGACCCGTTTGCTTCCCGCGTGCAGTCCGAGTCCGCCCTTCTTCTTGGCGTGGAACATGAACAGCCGGAGGAAGGACTTCTTGGCCTCGCCGGTGTAGTCGCTGCCGAGTACGGCGGTCATCCCCTCCTCGGGCCGAATGCGGACGGCGATTTCGTCCCAGTCGGGTACCTGCACCGTGACGAAATCGGGGTCGCCCGGTCCATCGACCGGTTCGAAGAGGTTCGCCCACGCGAGAGCGATTCGACCGTACTTCGTCGGAACGTAGAGTCGGCATCGGTAGGAGTGGTCGGCGCGTCGGCCCATCATGCGGTCGACGCACAGCATCTCGTGTTCTCGGGCGTACGTCACCGCATCCTCGATATGCGCGAAGTCGTCCGCGTCGAACTCCTCGTCCACCGCGTTCTTCGTCTTATCGGCGTTGCGCGACCGCTCGCGGCTGACGTAGGACGCGGAGCCGAACTCGGCCGTCGTCTCCAGCTCCCGCGAGAATTCGCGGAGCTGTTCCAAGGACGGATTGTATCGTACGTTATCGGCCTCGGTCGGATCGGGGAGTGTCGACTTCAGGGATTGGACTGACTGCCCAGTGTCTGACATCGTGCTTGAACGCCCCATCCCGAGACGTATAATTATGCACGGTTTACGGCCGCCTTAGTGCCCTCATAACCCCGATATCGGCAGAATTGTGATTTCGGACGCGAGTAAATAATCCTCGTTTCGACGGGCGGACGACCCGGGGTGAGGTCAGGGGAAAGACGAGCCACGGACGCGATTCGTTCGGAATGATGTCTCCCGTGACACGCGGTATCGAGCGACACCTACCACTTAACCGTGTCCGCCACATATTCCACCTGTGAGTGAAGAAACAGGGCGTCGGAATCTCCGAATGCCAAACAACGACGAGATGTTCGCGGTCGTCACCCAGCACAACGGTGGCAACCACGTACAGCTCCGCTGTAACGACGGAAAGGAACGAATGGGCCGCATTCCCGGTCGCATGAAATACCGGACGTGGATCGAAGAGGGCGACATCGTGCTCATCGAGCCGTGGGACTGGCAGGACGAAAAGGCCAACATCGAGTGGCGCTACACGAGTCAGGACGCGGACCAACTCCGTCGCGAAGGCCACATTCAATGACGCCTTCGGCGAACTGAAACGGACTTCTCACCGTCAATTCCGGGACACAGGATTTTCCAGCGGTCGCTATTTTCGTGCGAAGGTGCGATTCTGCGCACATCGGGAACCCGCCGGACACGCTCGTCTCGGCCATGCCGATGACGTCAGGGCTTTAACGACTCGGTACGATTGTGGGCATGATGAGCAAGATTCGTCCCGACGAACTGGACGAGCGACTCGACGCCAGCGACGCGCCGTTCGTTCTCGATATTCGACCGCGAAAGGCGTTTCAGTCGGACCATATCGACGGAAGCCGCAACGTTCCAGTGTACGACGAACTCCGCGCGGGTAACGAGGACGCACTTCGCGGCCGTCTTGGTAAAATCCCACAAGACAGACCCGTCATCACGGTCTGTAAGATGGGCGTCGTCGCCACGCGCGCGACCAGCGTCCTCGACGACGAGGGGTACGACGCCACGACGCTCGCGGGCGGCATGAGCGGGTGGCGCGGCTATCGAAACGGGTCGCTCGGCTACCGACTCCGGTCGCTGCTCTGGCGACTGTTCTGACCGTCGAATCCGATTCGAGAATCCGTCTTCCTCTCCGCGAACGCACCGTCAGAGCCATCGCTCTCGGAGAGCGAGTCCGTCGAAAGAAATGAAAGTACGCCCTGTCGCCGTGTGGCGACGGTGCGAAAATTCGAGTTTACTGTCGAACGACGTTCTTCGCGCGCGGACCCTTGGGGGCCTGCTCGATGTCGAATTCGATTTCGGTACCTTCCGTGAGATCCTCGCCGCCAACGTCTTCCATGTGGAAGAAAACGTCCTCGTCCGCGTCGTCAGTCTCTATAAAGCCGTAACCGCCTGTGTCGTTGAAGAAATCAACTTTACCGGATGCCATTACGACTATACACAGTTCCACGACACGGTTAAGGGTTCCGCATTCGTTTTCAAAAACCACATTTTTTTAGACGAAAACATTTTCTAGCCACCGGTATCTGGTCATCCGGACACGCATGGTGGGTTATTCGTGGATATGGTGACCGATTCGTCACAAGGAGCGCCGACTTCCGTGGTATCCACATAATCGTCTCGTTCTCATGGATGGGTCGCGTCCTCTCGATAGCGACTCATCGTACGCGTCTCACGAGGAGCGCCACGAGAACGGCGACGACGGCGAGGCCCGCGAACAGCCAACCGTTGGGACCGCCGCCCGTCTGTCGCGTGGTGCCTCCGTCGAACGCCTTCTCGGTCGTTTCCGCTGTCGCCCGCGACGTCGCCGTCGCGGTTTCCCTCGTCGTCCCGACGTCGGTGGTCGTCGTTCGAGTCGTCTCCCGGTTCTCGTCGGCCGCCCTCGAGAAGGCGACGGTCCCGGCCGATACGTCGTCGATAGCGATGCCGTAGGTGCCGGGGCGGTCGCGCGTCACGTCGAACGTGACCGTGACCGTCTCCCCGGCCGGAATAGTGACGGTTCGAGCGGCCAGCGTCGTCCCGTTGGCCGTCACGGTGAGCGAGTCGTTCGCCAGCCAGTTCCCTCGGTTCGTGACCGTCGCCGACGCCGTGACGGGAGCGCCGACCGCGGCGGACGGTTTCGAGAGGCTCGCACCCGTCACCGAGAGCAGGTCCGCGTCCCGAAGTCCGACCGCGAACACCGACAGACCGGGAGAGTCGGCCCGCAAGACGTACTCGCCGCCGTCTCTGCCGACGACGCTGGTTTCGAGGGCGTTCCAACGGCCGCCGTGGTACCGGTAGACCACCGCCTCGGTGGCGTCCATACCGGTCTCTTCGAAGCGGCGGGCGTCGATTCGGAACGTGAGTCCCGCGCCGTCGATGTCGGCGTCGCGGACCGAGTGGTCGACCTCGACGAACCCGACGGCGTGGCCGCCGAAGTCGGACGCGCCTCCGAGCCGGGCGGCGGAGGCGTTGACGGTTAGACTGTAGTCCATCGGCCGTTCGACGGTGAGGTTCAACCGGCTGAGGTTCACGCCGTTCGAACCAGTCCCGTTGCCGAACGCCACGCCGACCCGCTGGTTCGCATCGGCGTTCCTCACCGAGACGTTCGTCGTCTCGTTCGTCCCGCGCGTGACATCCACGGAGAGTTTCGGGTCGTGCGTGTCGGCGTCGGTTCCCGTGGAATCGGACCCGGAATCGGTTCCGGGGTTACTGCCGTTTCCGCCGCCATCGTTTCCGCTTCCGCCGCTCCCATCACTTCCATTTCCGCCGTTCCCACCGCCGCCACCGGTTCCGTTTCCTCCCGTTCCGGTTCGTGTCGTGTTGATGGTGACGCTGGCGACTTCCCCCGACGACCCGTCGTTGCCCGCACCGTCGAGCGCCTGGTCCAGCGTCGCCGTGTAGGTTCCGTCCGCGCTGCCGTTGTAGGTCGCGGTGTACGACGTCCCGTTTTCGGTGAAGTCGGGCAACGTCAACGTCGCGGTCTCCGCGCCGCCGATGGTGACGGTGGCGGCCGAGAGGTGGTCGGAGCTATCGAAGCTGACGACCACCCGCCTGTCGGCCGGGTTGGTGGCCACGAAGTTCGAGATGGTCGGCGGGCGCGCCTGCAACGTCACGGCATCCGTCTGCCCCGCCGTTCCCTCGTTGTCCGCGGTATCCGCGAACCCGACGACCGTCACGTCGTACTGACCGTCCGAACTCCCGTTGTAGGACGCTGTGTACGTCGTGCCGTTCTCGGTGAAGTCGGCGAGCGTCAGGGTCTCGTTCTCCGCGCCGGAGATGGCGACGTCGAGGGACGAGAGTTGCTCCGAGCTCTCGATTCGAACTCGGATTTCGTTCCCGACGGGGTTCGTCGCGTTGACCTCCGAGACGTTCGGCGGTGCGGCGTCCACCGTGACGGTCCCCGACTCGCCGCTCGCGCCGTCGTTGCTCGCGTCGTCAAGCGCCTCGTCCAGCGTTGCCGTGTACGTCCCGTCCACGCCGCCGGTGTACGTGACGACGTAGCTCCCGCCGTCCGCCGACGGGTTGCTCCGGGTCAGCGTGGCCGTTTCGGCACCGGAGACGGTGACGCGGACGGCCGAGAGTCGTTCCGAGCTATCGAAGCGCAGGCGTATCTCTTGGCGCGTCGGGTTCGAGACGGAGACGTTCGAAATCGTTGGCGGCGTCGTGTCGATGCCGACGCCGTCCGTCTGGTCGGACGCACCGTCGTTGCCCGCCGCGTCCGCCGCCGCGTTCAGCGTGGCGGTGTAGTTCCCGTCGGCCCCCGCACGGTACGTCGCGGTGTACGTGGTGCCGGACCGCGAGAAGTCCGCGAGCGTCAGCGTCGCGTTCTCCGCGCCGGAGATGGCGACGTCGAGCGTCCCGAGGGGTTCGTCGCTGTCGAACGCGACCGTCAGGTTTCGCCCGTCGGGGTTGGTCAACCGGAAGTTGGACAACGACGGCGTGGTGGTATCGACGTCGGCGCTCTCGGACTGGCCGGTCGAACCGTCGTTGCCCGCCGCGTCCGCCGCCGCGTTCAGCGTGGCGGTGTAGTTCCCGTCGCTCGACCCCGCGTAGGTCGCCGCGTAGGTGTACGTCCCGCTTCCGTTGGCCGTCTCGGTGAAATCCGCCCTCGTCAGCGTCCCTGACTCGCTCCCCGAGACCGCCGCGGAGATAGTCATCAACCGCTCGTCGGCGTCGAAAGAGACGGTAACGTCCTGCCCGGCGGGGTTCGTTACGGTGTAGTTTCCGACCGTCGGTGCGGTCGAGTCGATGGCGAACGTCGCGTCGCTCGCGTCGCGACCGACGTTGCCGATCGTGTCGGTCGCGCTGACGCGAACCGATACGGACCCGGAATCGACGGCGGGTATCGTCCAGTCCTCGGTTCCGTCGTTCGACGTGTCGGACCTGATGGTCGTCCAGTTTCCGCCGCCGTCGGTGCTGTACGTGATGGAAACCGTGTCGATGCTCACGGAATCCGTCGCGGTCCACTCGATGGGTATCGTCTCCCCGCCGCGGACGGTCGCCCCCCCGTTTGGTGCCGAGACGGCCACCGCCGGTGCCGTGTCGTCGACGAGCACGGTTTCCGTTTGGCCCCTCGCACCGTCGGTCCGGCCGTCGTCCGCGGTGACCAGTTCGAACGCGTAGTTCCCGTCGGTCCCCCCGCTGTACGTCGCCACGTAGGTGTACCCCCCGTTCCCGTCCGCGGTCGCGGTGAAGTCCCCCGTCGCGAGCGTGTCGCTCTCTGCGCCGCTCACCGCGACCGTTACCGCGTCGAGTTGGTCCGTCGAATCGAACGACACGTCGACGTCCATGCCCCCGGCCTTCGTCGCCGCGAAACCGTTGACAGACGGAGGGACGTCCACGCCGAACGTGTACCCGGTCGCTCCCTCGTTCCCGACCGTATCGTTCGCCGAGACGCTCACGGTGACGGTGCCGTTCGGCAGCGTCGGAACCCCCGTTCCCGTCGGGTCGATGGTGAGCGTCCCGCCGCCGAAGGACACGCCGTCCGTTGCGGTTCCGCCGCCGAACAACTGTCCGCTCGCGTTGCTGAGCGTCACCCGGATGCTCCCCTCGTCCACGTTCGTCGTCGCGTCGGCGATGTCCACGTTAATCGCCGTCCGGTTGTCCGTCACCGTTCCGGTCGGAACGGGGTTGGCAAACGTCGGAGCCGTCGTATCGACGACGAACGAGAATTCGGTCGCGTTCCCGTTGCCCGCCGTGTCGTTCGCCGAGACGGTGACGTTCACGTCGCCGTCGGCCAACGTAATTCCGGCCGCCGTCGGGTCGACGGTGAGCGTCCCGCCGCCGAAGGACACGCCGCCGTGGGTCGTTCCGACGGCGGCGAGCTTCGTTCCGCTCGCGTCGTCCACCGTGACGCGAATCGAACCGCCATCGACGCTTCGGGTCGCGTCGGCGATATCGACGGAGAGCACGGATTCGTTGTCGGTGACGGTCGCGCCCTCGGGCGTCGCGTTCCCGAACGTCGGGGGCGTCGTGTCCACGGTCACGCCGTCCGACTGCCCCGTCGCCCCGTCGTTGCTCGCCGCGTCCCGCGCCGCGTTCAGCGTGGCCGTGTAGGACCCGTCGCCGCCGCTCGAATACGTCGCGGTGTACTCGTACGGACCGCTCCCGGATTCGGTGAACGACCCTAGCGTCGTCGTCCCCGACGGAGTATTGAGAGCGACGGACGCCGCGTCGAGGGATTCGCTGGCGTTGAACGACACCGCGACCGTCCCGCCACCGGTGTGCGTCACGCCGAACCCGGTTATCGTCGGCGTCTCCGTATCGACCGAGAACGGGTGGGTCGCCGCCACGAGTCCGTTGCCGATGCTGTCTTCCGCACCGGACACCGTGACGTTCCCCGTCGTCGTCTCGTCGTCGTCCGCGATTGTAACCGTCCCCGTCCACGTCGTGTCGCTGTCGAAGCCGCCTCCGACGGCGTACGTTCGATTGAGCCCCGTGACTTTCACCGTCGGTGAGACGCTCCGATTCATCGCCTCGTCGAACGTGACCGTCACCGTCCGTTCGGTTCCGGCGTCCGCGTCGGTGATTTCGCCGTCACCGATGGTTATCGACGACGCGCTCGGCCGTTTCGTGTCCTTCGTCACCGTCGTCGGGGCGGCGTACCCCTCCGTGTTGGCATACCCGCCGTCGAGCGCCAGCGCGGTCGCCGTAATCGCGCCGTCGTCCAGCGAAGACACGTCGATTCCGGTGACGGTCACCGTCTCGGTTCCGGGCGTGATGCTCCGGTTCGAAACGACCGTCGTCGTCCCGTCCGTCACCTCGACGCTCACTTCGTCGGCCTGTGAGTCGGCGACGAGGTTCACCGTGACGTTATAGTCGGTTCGGTTGCTCCGCGTGACGTTGCCCGCGGCGGTCGAATCGGGCTTCGCCGGTCCCGTGCTGTCGACCTGAAACGTGTTCGACCCGTCGGGGGTCATCGCGTTCCCCACCGTGTCGGTCGCGTTCGATACCGCGATGGTCGCCGTCCGCTGTTCGTCGTCGTCCGCGATTGTAACCGTCCCCGTCCACGTCGTGGCGTCGTCGAATCCCCCGGTGACGGCGTAGGTCCGGTTGAGGTTCGTGATTTCGACCGTCGGGGAGACGCTCTGGTTCAGGGCCTCGTCGAACGCGACGGTCACGGTCTGCTGGGTCCCGGTATCGTACGTCCCGATCGGGGCGTTCGAGATGCTGGCGCCGACCACTCCCGGGAGACCGATGTCCTTCGTCACGCTCGCCAGTCCCGGCGCGGCGTTCGAATTCCCGCCGTAGTCGGTGAACGTCGCACCTATCGAAATCGACCCTTCGGGGAGACCGGACGCGTCGAGATTGCCGAACGTGACCGTCTCGCCGCTCGAATCGGCGTCGGATTCGGCCGCGACCGTCGTGCTGTTCGTCACCGCCCCGCCGTCGAGCGACAGTTGCACCGTCCCGGCCTCGTGGTCGTCCGGCAGCGTCACCGAGACGGTGTAATCGCCCTGATTGCTCGCGTTGATGTCGGACGCCGACGCGCCGGTCGGCGCGTTCGGCCCCACCGTATCCCGAAACGATTTCGCCGCCGTCACCGCGGCGTTCCCGTACGGGTCGTACACCCGACTCGCATTCGGGGCGATGGTGTCGTTTCCGAGGTCGGTCGCCGAAACGGCGGCGTCGAACGTCACCGTCGCCGTGTCCGACCCGGCCGTGTGGCTCACGGAACTGATGCTCGCCGCGCCGCCCCCGTTGCCGTTCGTGAACTGCAGGTCGCCCGCGGTGAGCGCGTTGCCGCCCTCGTCGACGACGCTCTCGTTGAACGTGAGCACCGCGGTGGTGCTCCCGACTTCCGTCTCGATACTCCGTAGCCCCGGCGGGACGGTATCCACCGTCACCGTGTCCGTCAGTTCTGACGCCGACTGGTTGTTCGCGGCGTCGTTGCCGACCGTATCGTTGGCGAGCGTGACTTCTGCCGTGTAGTCACCGTCGCTCGACCCCGCGTAGGAGACGGTGTACGTGTAGGTTCCGCTGTTGTTGGTTTCGGTGAAATCGCTCTTCTGGAACGTCGTCGTCGGTTTCGGGCCGGTGAGCGAGACGGACGTTCCGTTCAACTGCTCGTTCGTCGTGAAGGAGAACTCGAGCGTTTGGCCCGACGGGTTCGTGAGGTTCACGTCGGCGACCCACGGCGCGCTGCCGTCGATGGTGATTTGAGCCGGTGTCCCACTCGTCAAATCGTCGCCAGCGTCGAGCGTTTTATCGGGGAAGGAATTGTCGCTAACCGCGTACACGTCGTACGTCCCATCCAAGCCAGCAGTCTTTCCGGCGGGAAAATGGTCGTTAAAGGAGTTATCGCTCGTGGAAACTGAGACGTTCATGTATTGCTCGGTAGCGTTGTAAAACCCGTCATCATTTTCGTCGAGGACGACGTAGATGTAGTGGTCTCCAGAGAGACCGACCGTATAATAGCCAAAGGACTCCGACGGAGCAATCACCTGATCTTCGTTATTTATATAGGTGGTTATATTGGTTGCACCTCTCACCGATGATGGGGCAGTCCCTATGACTACCACCAAAACGAGTATTGTCGTCAGAAAAACTTCACGAATACGGGCGTGATTTTGTATCATGAGTGTGGATGAGGTTGTGTGGTGCAATTATCAGATTTGATACTAAAGATTCGTTCATACGCTGAAGTCAGTACAGGTACAAATCAGTTGGGGTATGGAGTCGGTCGAATCGTCGCCACAGATATCAACATTGCATTGTGACTTGCGGGCGGTTTCGAACTGCTCCCGTTGCTGCCAGCGGGGTGGCCGAAAATATCGGGAACGTATGCGGTTTCTCTATCTTCTACCCTACTGCCGCGAGTCGTACTCCTGATAGATAACGTGCCCGCACGCTTTACAGTGCGACGCATCCGAGTCGTGGTAGGAGAGACCACACTGGGGACACGTGACGTTGACTTTCTCCCTGTGCGCCCATTCTCGTACTATCTTCCCGGCCTGCCACGGAACGAGGATGATAGCGGTGAGCACCCCAGCCACCGTCACCCATCGCCCCATCCAGGTGACCGGAATTATGTCGCCGAACCCGACGGTCGTGAGGGTTACGACCGTGTAGTAGAACGCGTCACCGAAGTTGTTCACGGCGGGGTTCGCCCGGTACTCGACGCTGAAGAACAGGCCCGCGGAGACGAAGAAGATGACCAGCACCGTCAGCAGGAGTTTCATAGTCCGGAGGGTGCCGACCGACACGGTTCCGAAGAAGAACTCCTCGTCCTGCGTGAATCGGTAGAATCGAAGCACCCGAACGACGCGAATGACTCGGAGGAACCCGATATTGACGATGACCAGCGGAATAGGCAGGAACAACACCGCCATCGTCGGGAGCACCGATAGCAAGTCGACCATCGTATACGGGTTCGTGAACTCCGCGAGGCGGTTCTGGGCACCGTACAGCCTGAGGACGTACTCCACTACGAACACGAGTGCGATGCCGACCTCGAATCGCCACAGCCACGCCTCCGTCGTCGCCGAAACGGAGTACGTTTGTGCGACGAAGACGCCGACGAACAGCAAGTTCAACACCAGTAGCCAGATATCGATCGCCTTCCCGAGCGGCGTTCGGTGGTCTACGAGGTAAAACTGCACCCGCTCTCGAAAATCGCGTGGTGCTCGTAGCGCTCCGTGACTCCCCATACGATGGAATACAGAGCGGGAGATAAAGAATAGCACCGACCACTCGCTCGGTTTCTGGGTGCAGGTGGGGAGTCGTGTGTGCGAGTCGGCGGACCGGTATGCGGGTTGGCGACTCGTATATGCGAGTCGGCGGACCGGTATGCGGGTTGGCGACTCGTATATGCGAGTCGGCGGGCGCTCTTCCGTTCCGCGGCATCCCCGTTGTGGCGCGAATTTGTGCCCGACTTCCGGGTCGTCTTCGTGTGATCTCGACAAAACCCCATATGCCGACCCGACAACGGTGCGGTATGGATACCGACGACGAACCCGTCGGTCGGGTACTCACTCGCGGACAGGAAACCGAACTCGGCGGTGTCCTTGCCCTGACACTTCCTTCGATCTAACAAGCTAGAAAGGCCAACGTGGAAGGTATCGCCATACTGTCGATTGGGTGTACTCCTGCTCGCTTCTCGGAATCGCCTATCCAGACTGCGCTGTAGAATCGAGTGTATCCGCCCGACGCCTGTATCGACGGTAGAGTCTATCGGCCCATGCACGGGCGTCGGGGCGATCCGTGATAGCGACGGCAGCCAGCGTTCCGCGGTCGCTGTCGAAGCCAGTGAGCACGAGCGTGTCGTCGTAGAGGGAGAAGTCGACCACCGCGTCCTCAACGACGTGCACAGTGGTATTCTGATGGGCTCGAACCGTTGTGTGCAAGTCGCCGTGCTGGTTTTCGAGGCGATCGAGTACCGCTCGTGGGAGGCCCCACTCGAACTCGACGCCAGCCTCGACTCGGTCGACCGTTCGGGTGAGGGTTATCGGTGAGCCGAAACTCGTCGAGACGCCGTAGATGCGCTCGTTGGTGTTGGCAATGATGGACTCTAGGTGCTGTTCGATGGCGTAGGGCGCCTCGGAGTCAGCCTCGATGACCGTCGCGTCCGCGAACAGATGGACGTTTGCACGCAACACCGGGGCGTCGATGTAGTCCAACACCGGCCGGAGCTGTCTGGCTCCATCTAGTGCCGCTCGGAACTGTTCGATGCGATCGAGCGTCGTCGTCCCGAAGCCAGTGAGTCGATAGCCGTCGTCGGCTTTTCCGAGTAGCCCCTCTTCGACGAGTTCGGTCGTCGCCCGGTACGCAGTTGTCCGCGAACAGTCCGCCCGCTCCGCGATAGTCGAGCGACTCACAGGATCATTACGACAGGCAGCCAGCATCGGTGCCCGTCGCAGCAACTGAATGTCGTCATCGAGTGCCGATTGATCCATACGTTCACATTTTCACTGTCCGATATAACGTTTCAGGAATCACCAGACTGTTCAGACGTGAAACATTGTCCTATCGGTGACTATAACCACTGAAATCAACCACCTGACAACATGAATAGTCTGGTGCTACACAGGACGACACCCGCTCCCACCGTGGCTACGGCGGCGATATGCAGAGGGGAACGATGACCACCGACTACGACGTAATCGTGGGCGGGTCCGGCATCGCCGGATCGACGACGGCGACGATCCTCGCCGACGCCGGGTTGGACGTGCTGCTAGTCGAGGCGGGCGCACATCCACGCTTCGTCATCGGTGAAGGGCTGTTGCCACAGAGTTCGATGTGGATGTGGATAGTCGGCGAATACTTCGATATCCCGGAGATACGGTATCTGAGCGACGCAAACGAGGTCGTGAACAACATCACATCGTCGTGCGGGATCAAACACTCGATTGCGTTCAGCTACCACCGAGAGGGCGAGTCGTTCGACGGCGACGACGCCCACCAACTCATCCCGCCGCAGTTACCGTTCTACAGCGAGAGTCACTTCCTGCGCGCCGATATCGACCACTACCTCGTCGAGACTGCCGAGGCGTATGGCGTCGAATACGTCGAAGAGACGCCCATCGTCGATGTCGATATCGATTCCGATGAGATAACCGTCACTACCGACGACGGGACGACGACAGCCGCCTTCTACGTCGACGCGACCGGTGGCAACTCGGTCCTCGCCGAGGAGCGCGGCTACCGCGAGGACGCGCCAGCGTTCGCCACCGACTCTCGGGCCATCTTCGCACACGTTGAGGGACTGGAGCCGTTCGACGACGTGATCGCCGAAGCCGACCGTCCCGGCCAGTCGAACCGTCTCCACGACGGCACACTCCACCACGTCTTCGACGGCGGTTGGATGTGGGTTATTCCGTTCGACAACTTCGAGCGCTCGGACGCGACGAAGGCGAGCGTCGGGTTGGTGCTCGACCGCGACACCTACCCGGTCGATGAGTCCGTGACTCCCGAGAGGGAATTCTTCGGCATCGTCGAGCAGTTTCCCGGTATCGCGCGTCACCTCGAGGGTGTCGAGCCGACGATGCCGTGGATTCGGACGGGACGCCTCCAACGCAGCGCCACTCGCTCGTCCGGCCATCGCCACTTCCTGACGGGGAGCACGTACGGCTTCGTTGACCCGCTGTACTCCCTCGGCCTGGTGCACACCTTCGAGTCGGTGTTCGTCTCGACGAACCTCCTATTGGACGCGTTCGAGGCCGAAGACTTCTCGGCCGAGCGCTTCGAGCGGCTCGACGAGCTCCACCGCGAGCAGACCGAGACGGTCGATGCCACCGTCAGCAACGCGTACAAGGCGCTCGGTGACTTCGCCGTCTGGAACGCGTGGGCACAGTTCGCGCTCGCACAGATGTTGTTCGAGGACCTCTACATCCAGCGCCACTGTTTCGACTACCTCGAATCGGGCGAGCGCGCGGTCTTCGACAGCCTGCTCACCGAACGCAGACCGGGCGTCGAAGCGCCGTTCGCCCCTGACGCGAGTGCGATATTCGAAACCACATCGGTCGCACTCGACGACTACGCAACCGGAGAAGTGTCGGCCGAGGCGGCCGCCGAGGTCATCCTCGGCGAACTGCGCGACGCCGAGTGGCTGCCGAACCACGTCTACGATTGGGGGAGTGAGGATGCTCGTCACGTCGATTTCAGCGATCCGGAACTCGTCGAGGCGTTCATCACGTGGGGGAAGACCGAATCACCGGACCATCTGCGCGAGCACCTCTTCGACTTCCAGCTTACAGAGATGGAGTAAGCCGCGTTCTCTCGTATTAGTAAAAAACGGATGTCGGTTCGGTTGCCGTTCGTTCGAGTTCCGTTTCTAGAGCGATCGGATTTCTGTCTCGATATCGGCCGGAACGTCGATGGGATTCACGTCGCCCGGGTTGCCGTCGAAGAGAATTCGATCCTGACCGCTACCGACGTATCCGTGGGCAATCGCAGTACCGTGACTTGTCACTTCGAGATGGTCTCGGTCGAGTAGCTCTTGGTCCTTGTATACCGCACCCGAATCCGGAACTTCGATATCAAATTGTCCGCTGCCGTTGCCGGGTGCCGTCACGATGAGTTCGTTTTCCTTTGCGGCGGCGGCCGTTCCGGTCGCCGCTATACCGCCGACGACCAACGACGCGGCGGCCTTTTTCACAAACGATCTTCTGCCTTCTGTGTTTCCATCCGACATGCATTAGATAAAATATAGTATACAAATATAAATCTTTTCTAGATTGAATTATGAGATAATATGTTCACGGAATTGATTCTTTCGTTGTGCTATCCGTGTCGATAATGACCCAATCGTCGACACGAGACGAGTAGATGCGGTGGCCTCGGCACTCATAGGGTTCGTCATAACCAGCCGCCACGCCGGTTCGGAACGCCGTTCTCGTCATCGGCCATCCGGCGATAGGGACACCGGGGAAAAGAGCGTTTCCGTCGCCCCTCGTCGTGGAGGGTACCCTGTCCGTTCTCAGGAGGTGGGAACTACTGTCAGTGTACAAGACCGCGGAGGTCGAATATAGCCGCATGCACGTAGACGAATCCGGGTCGGAACACGCCGTCTCCGGGTCGGGGCGGACCGAGCGGGTCTGGATGGTCGAACGGACGTTTTCGGCGGATTCGCCGCACATCTTGGTGACGGTCTACGCGACGCTGGACGGTACTCGCTACCTGCAGAAAGAGCGGGCGTTCAACCGGTTCGGAACCGCGCCGGGACCGGAAGTGACGGCGGCAATCACGGTCGAATCGGAGCGCCTGACGCCCGTCACCGACGCAGAAACCCGCGACCGATACGCGAACGAGGCAGAGCGCATGCGCGACCGCCACGACCCGGACGACGCAGTGTAACCGGCACTTCTCGGATAAAACTGTCAGGAACCGGGTTGCTACGAAATCACTTTTCTTCTCCCATCCCTCTCTTCAACTATGGCAGACGTTCTCCCCGACGACGCCGAAGCGTGCCTCGCGGAGGAATCCGTGATGGCGCACCTCGCAACGTGTTCCGACGACCGACCGCACGTCGCACCGGTCTGGTATCACTACGACGACGGGACGGTCTCGATTCTCACCGGCGGTCGAAAACTGGCGAACATCCGTGAAAACCCGCGCGTCGCGGTTTCGGTCCAGCGGGACACGGCGGGACGGGCGGAGTGGAAGATCACGATGCAGGGAACGGCGACGGTCGTCGATGACGAGGAGGAGACGCTCAAAGCCGCCGAGCGAATCAATCCGCGATACGGTGCGGACGCGGACGCCTACCCCGAGAACACGCTCGTGAAAATCGAAGTCGGGTCGGGGACGTTTACCCGCTACTGATTTTCGATTACTCTACTCGATTCGCTCCCGTGCGGCGGCGACGACCAGCGGAAGCGTGATGGTCGCGTCGGCGTAGACGGAGACGTTTCGAGCCGCCTTTTCGAGTTTGCCCCACGAGCGCGCTTCGTCCAGCGTGGCACCGGAGAGACCGCCGGTCTGTGGCGGGTCCATCGTCAACTGGACGGCGTAGTCGTATGCCTTGGGCGAGACGAGCATCGTCTGGAGGACGTAGTTCTTCGGGACGCCGCCGCCGACCACCATCGCGCCCGCCGTCTCCGCCTCGAACGCGAGGTCCGTGAGGTGGGTCATGTCTTTCAGCGCGTCCAACTGGAAATCGGAGGTCTGGGAGTACATCCACGCCTGCAGTCCGAGAACGGAGTCCTGCACGGCGGGGCAGTAGATGGGAACGTCGTTCTCGTAGGCCGCCGACGCGATTCCGGCGTCCTCCTCGATGCCTTCGCGTTCGTTCACTTCGCTGTTCGCGCGGCCGAGTTCCTCGACCATGCGCTGGATGGTGACGTTCTCCTCGATGTTCGGGAACACTTCAGAGCGGAGGTGAGACTCGAACAGCGCGAAGTGTTCTTGTGGCAGGTAGACGTTGTAAATCCGGTCCACTTCCTCGTCGCGCAGTTGCTCGTCGTGTTCGCGCATGGATTTGTCGTCCTGTTCATCCCTCCCGTGGTGGTGCTTTCCCCCGATGCCTTCGATGGCGTCGTGGGTGAGGTTCGCGCCGGTCGTCACCAGCGCGTCGATGTGCCCGTCGCGGATGAGGTCGGCGACGATTTTGCGCATGCCGGTCGGCACCATCGCGCCCGCGAGTCCGAAGAAGTTGGTCACGTCGTCGGAGAGCATGTCGGCGTAGATGTCCACGGCCTCGTGGAGGTTCGCGGCACCGACACCCGCGGCCCCGTACTCGTCGGCCAGTTCGCCGACGGTCATGCCGGCACGCACGTCCGCGTGGGCTATCGGGTCGTGGTGGAACTCCTCGCGGTGGACGTGCTGTTCGCCGTGGTCGTCTCCGTCGTCGTGGTCGTCGTTCATACCCCACGGTGTCGGCTACAGGCGATTCAATGTCCCGGTTAGAAACTGTGTTGCCGACTGCCACGAGGGCGCGCGTGGCGCGAGGTCAGCGGCCAGCGGCGCTTCGATTAGCCGCAACCGAAGTTCGGCTATCGGGGCCGGTCGGCGGCGGCCCGTGTCCGGCGAGACCGGAACGTGACCTCGATGGTTCCGGCGGTCCTCTCGGGCCGTAGAAACCCGCAGGACACGTCCGTTTTCTCGTCGCCGCCCCTTTTAATACCTCCTGTTTCGACGAAATCGTATGACGAACGACGAAAATTCAGCGACTGGACACGAGTAGTTGTACGTCAGTGAGGAAGTAGTTGTAGGGTATCGCCCGCGTAGTTGTAGGTCGACAAATGTGTAGTTACAGACCGGTCGGCGCGTCGATGAAGCTTGTCACCATGCCCCTGTTCTCGGCGAGCGATTCGAGCGACCGCACGCCGAACGTCTCCGTCGCGTAGTGACCCGCGAGGAAGACGTTCAGTTCGGCCTCCCGCGCCTCGTGGTAGACCTTCTGTTTGCCTTCGCCGGTAACGAGCGCGTCCGCACCGACGTCGACGGCCTCGTCCAACCAGTCCGCGCCGCTGCCGGTGACGATGGCGACGTGTTCGATTTCGTCGGGACCGAAATCGAACCCCCGTACGCCTTGTCCGCCGGTGTCGAGTTCCTCGGCCAACAGCTCGCCCAGTTCCTCCCTCGTGAATTCGCCGTGACCTTGTTGGCCGATGTGTTCCGATCCCATCCGACCGAACGGCTCGCGCGATTCGAGTCCGAGCAGGTCGGCGACGCCTGCCGCGTTGCCGAGTTCGGGATGGGAGTCGAGCGGGAGGTGGGACACGTACAGCGCCACGTCGTGTTCGATGAGCGGCGCGATTCGTCGGTAGTCGCGCCCCGTCACGCGCTCGATGCCGCCCCACGAGAGGCCGTGATGGACGACCAGCGCGTCCGCGTTCCACTCCACCGCTTTCTCGATGGTCTGCTCCGCGGCGTCCACGGCGAACGCGACGCGTTCCACGGCGACGGACTCGGGGTCGTTCGGCCCGACCTGTAGCCCGTTCGCGCTGGCGTCGATGTCGGCGAAGTCCTCGGTTCGAAGTCGGTCGTCGTATCGCTGGGTGAGTTCGGCGAGGTTCATGCGTGACACTCGTAGTCCCGGCGGCTTGTATGCCCCGGCTTTCACGCGGCCTGCCATCACGGTTAAGCGATTACCGGGACGATATTTAGGTCCCCATCAGGGGAAAGCGACAGACGAGGTGTTCGTTATGAGCAAGCTCCGTAAGGCCATGTCACGTGGCGATGTCTTCCACGACGGTTCAGGCGACGTATCATGCGCAAAGTGCGGCGCGCGCTCTAACCGCGCCTCTCCGCTTTTCGGGACGACCGTTTCGACTACAGAGCGGTGTCTCTGCAGTCCGGTCTCGTTCGCCGTCTTTCAAAAACGACTGCAAACTCCCGTTTCGGGTCCGCCGCTCAGTCCGTCGTTTCGGCGTGTGAAAACACGAACTCGCGCAACAGCTTTCCGGCGAGGGAGGCCGCTTGGCCGTCGTCTCGGTCGTTCACTTCGACGACGTCGAAGCCGACCACGCTCGTCGTTTCGGCGACGTCGCGCACGACGTCGCGCATCTCTCGCGGCGACAGGCCGAACGGTTCCATCGTGCCGGTGCCCGGCGCGAACGCGGGGTCGGCGCCGTCGATGTCCACGCTGAGATACGCGGTGCCGTCGAAATCGGGCTGCCAGTCGGCCACGTCTTCCGGCGACACGACGGTCACGTCCGATTTCGCGGCGCGCTCCCACTCTTCTTCGCTGCCGGTTCGAGCGCCCAGGATAATCGCTTCGTCGGCGACGTCGAGGACGTGGCGGGTGACGGTCGCGTGGCTCAACGGGTTGCCGTCGTACTCCTCGCGTAAGTCGAGGTGGGCGTCGAGGCAGACGAACACGTCGGGGTCGGTCGCGCGAACGGCCGCCCCCGTGACGGTGTGTTCGCCCCCGAGGAGGAGCGGGAGGGCGTCGTCCCAAATCACGTCGGTGACGACGCCTTCGAGGTACTCCACGTACTCCTCGGCGTCGTCCCACGCGTACACGTCACCGTGGTCGTGCACTGAACAGTCGGAAAAATACTGCCCGGTTCGGCGGTCGTAGTCGTCGAACGTCCGGGCGAACTTCCGGATTTCGTCGGGACCGAACCGTGTACCGGGCTGAAACGTGGTGGACACGTCGAGCGGCGCACCCACCACCACGAAGTCCGCATGTCCGCGGTCGGTAGACGCGCCGGGGAACATTTAACGTACGATTTTACGTTGTTCTTCCATCTCGAGGTACTCGATGGTGTCGTCGGGCGAGATGTCCATTCCCTCGGGCGTCTTGATGGTGATGGTCTCGTAGGTGTCGAGGTCCATGACCTGTGCGACGGTCTCGCTTTCGACGCTGACGACCTGTCCCTGTTTGCGGTTGATGATCGGGACCCATATCTTCGCGTCGACGGGTTGGCTCAGGCTTCGCTTCTTGCCGTCAAAAACGCCTTTGCCCTCGATTCGGGCCTTCGCGCTACCGTGTTTGCCGGGCTTTGCCGTGCTGTAGGAGTTGATGACGCACGCGGCGTCGTCCATCATCAGGTAGTTGCCTTCTTTAAGCTCGCGGACTTCCTTTTGCTCTTTCGCCATATCGCGGAATTGCCCTCCCGTCGGTATAAACCGTTTGGAAACGCTCCGCTGTCGCTCCATCGGTGTCGAGAGTGAAGAATACACAGAAACCCCGAATAGAACCCGGATGGGAAACGTTTTCCACGACGCCTACGACCGTGGCTGGCTTGCGCCAGTTTCACGAACGCCGTTTTCACGCCGTCCGTTACTTGGTCTTCACGACCGTCCTTGCGGACGATTATCGCGTCGATTCGGTTTTCCGTCGGAGCGTTGACCTCGTTGTCGTGTAACCGACGACTTGGTGTTTGCTCCGCGTTTCTGTCTAATCGACGGAAACCACCCGGTTTGTTCTCGGGGTTCCTGCTACAACTGAACATTAGTCATCGATAGTTATGAAGGTTTTTCAGGAGTTCTCACATGTAGGATGTGAACAAATGTCATGGAAGGGCTTTTGCTTCTCGGCTCGAATCGCCATATATGTCGGAACATCCGCTGAAACAGCGGTTCGTCCTCGATACGTCCGTCTTCCTCTCCGAGGAAATCCGCGTCGGAGACGAGGGATTGGAGGACGCCATCGAACGACTTCTCGACTCCATCGCCACCGCGAAACTCGCGCTCAACATCTCCTGTTACATCCCGCCCTCCGTTCACGACGAACTCACCGTCATCCTCGAAGAGCGCGGCGTCTCGGAGGTCGTCCTCTCGAAACTCGAAACGTGGGTCATCAAGAAAAACCCCGCCCGCTTCGAGGTGATGATTCCCGCCGATCTCGTCTACCGGTTCATCGACGAGATGAGCGGGCGCGTGGACAAGGGACTCCGCGTGTCCGAAAACGCCGTCAGGGAAGCGTCCGACAACGGACAGGCCGACGTGGGGACGGTCATCTCCGACCTCAGAAGCCAGTACCGTTCCACGCTTCGCCGCGGCGTCTTGGACTCCCGCGAGGACTTCGACCTGCTCATCCTCGCCCGCGAACTCGACGCGGGCGTCGTCACCGAGGACACCGGCATCATCAACTGGGCCGAGGACTTCGGCCTGCGCTACCTCCGCGGTCGCGACTTCCCGCCGCTCCTCGAATCGTATCTCGACGCGAGCGAAGAGATGTGATTTCGACGACGGCGTTCATCCTCGTTACGCCGAACGCACGCGAGAATACCGCTTCGACCGTCGGTCACTTCGACAGTGGATTTAAGATAAACTGCACGAACCGTTTACATATGCCCCTGATTCGGAATCTCGTCGCCGATGTAACCGGCGAGGAGTTTCGTCTCGCGGTCCTCCTCGGAGTCGCATCGATTCCGGTGACGGTGTGGCAGAACTGGCTACTCACGCCGAACGCCCTCCCTCGTAATAGTAACGCCTCGGCACTGTTCGTCGCATGCGTGATTGCCGGGTACTGCTATCAGCAACGGCCAGCGGCGAGTTCCCGTGCAGGTACGATAACGGGAGTGGTAGGCGGGACTCCTATAGTGCTCTGGCAGAGCGCCATCGGATTCAGCGACGCGTGGGGAGCGCCTATCGTCGGCGACTCCGCGTTGTTACCCGTTGTCGCGGGTGGACTCGTGCTCGTCCTCGCCGCGTTCCTGTTCGTCGTCGTCTCGTTCGTCGGCAGAGTGGGCGGTGGTATCGGCGGATGGCTCTCCGCGCGTCTTCACTCGCCGCGATTGCTCGGCTCGACCGGCTGACCGTCCTCTCCCTTTTTCCGCCACAACTTCCTCGTTCCTCTCCTATCGCAGCCTAGCGCTTCCCCGCTGCACTTTCTCTTCTCTCGCCGCAACTCGCTCTCTCCACCGCCCCCTCACGAAATAGACGGACGACGCCAGTACGCTCTGATTCGCTTATCGGTGCCGTTCGAGGAACGATTCGACGCGTCCTAATCCGTCTTCCAACTCCTCGGCGGGCAGTCCGAACCCGATGCGGAAGTACCGGTCGTAGCCGAACAGGGTCCCCGGCGCGAGGACGACGCTCTCCTCTTCGACGACGCCGCGACAGAACGCCTCGGCGTCCTCGAACCCGTCCGGAATCCGAACGAAACCGTTGACGCCCATCGGGTCGTACCACTCCAACCCGTACTCGTCCACGAACTCGCGCACCCGTTCGCGGTTGCTCGCCGCCAACTCGCGGTTTTCCGCGAGAATGTCGTCCTCGTGTTCGCCGAGCGCCTGCCGTGCGACGTGCTGGTCGATGATGCCCGGCGAGATGGTGGTGTAATCCTTCCACTCCCACGCACCTTCGACGACCTCTTCCGCCCCGACGAGCCAGCCGAACCGGAGTCCGGCGAGTCCGTAGGCCTTCGTGAGACTCGTCGTGCTGATGCCGTACTCTCCCATGCTGGCAACCGGGTCCACGGGGTCGGACGCGAGCAGTCGGTACACCTCGTCACAGAGCAGGTACGCCCCGGTGTCCTCCGCGAGGTCGTAGATGGCTTCGACTTTCTCCTGCGGATGGTACCGGCCGGTCGGATTGTTCGGGTTATTGAGGACGACGACGTTCGTATCCTCCCGAATCGCGTCGGCGACGGCATCCACGTCGAGTTCCCACTCCGGCGGTTCGAGCCACACCCTGCTCACCTCGCCCATCGACTCGGGGACAGCGTGGAGTGCTTGGTACGTCGGGGTAACTACTACGGCGTGTCCGTCGCCGTCCAACAGGCTGAGGAACGCGAGAAAGTTCGCCTCCTGCGTCCCGCAGGTGAACAGCACTTCGTCTTCGCTCCGACCGTAGCGCTCGCCGACCTCGGCGCGGAACTCGGGGTCCCCGTTTGTCGGAATAACGTAGCCCAGTTCGCCGGGGTTCAAATCGAAGCGGTCGGCGTCCAAACTTCGAATTCCGCTCTCGGCCAGCATGATGTCGGCCTCGTGTTCGTACTCGGCGAACCAGCGCTCCAAGCCGAAGGGTTCGATGTTCATACCCGGACTTGGGCGCGGTCGGTCGAAAAGCTACGGAATGGGGCAGTCGAGGAGTCGAGACGGAAATCAGGGTACGCCGACGTACTCGTGTCGGCGGTAGAGGTACAGCAGACCGAGCGGGATGCCGATACCGAACCACATGGCCATGCCGAGGAGGGTGTACTCGGATCGGGGTTCCCACTCTGACACCGACGCGATGTACCGCCGGTCGAAGTGAATTCCGACTGCGACGACGGCGGGGGCGGTGAAGTACGCGAGAGCGAGAACGAGTCCGACCAGCGGCGGGAGGTACGAGAGGGTACTCGACGGTTCGAGGCGGAAGGCAATCGCGGAAACCGACAGACCGAGCGCGGCGGAAATCGACAGCAGCAGACTCGGGAGGAGGAGTATCCACCAGTGGCTCTCGGTGCTGGTGGCGGAGGGATGGGCGGTTGTAGTCACAGTTGCAACCTGTCCCCGCCGTGGAAAAAGGATATTGGAATTTCGCTGACATTGGGTGACGGACGACGAACCGCAAGACGGCAACGGCGTCAACGAGGTCCTACTCCCCGCCTCGCTCCCGCAGGTTCTGGCGCGTGAACTGCGGCGTCGCCCGAATCCCGCGCCGCTTGCGGAACGAGCGGTAGAGCAGGAGGGTGATGAACAGCGAGATGACTCCGGCCACCGCGGCGGCGGGGAACTGCTCCGCGGCGTACAGCACCGCCGTCGTCAACCCGCCGAAGGCGAGGAGGATGCCGTAGATGAGGCGTTTGGCCAGCAGGTCGAACACGTCGTTGTTGTCCTCGATGCTGACGCGGGCGTAGAGGTCGTCGCGGTCGATGCGGTCCAGCGCCCGCTCCAGTTTCGGCGGCGTCCGAACGAGCGACTGGGCCGACGCTTGCAGTTGGTCGCCCGTCTCGGAGACGTATTTCTTGATGGACTCCTCGCGGTAGCCCTCCTCGGTGAGGTACTCCGTCGCCACCGCGATGAAGTCGAAGCCGGGGTCGAGCGTGACACAGACCCCCTCCACGACCGTCGCCACGCGGAGGACGAGCGCGAGGTTCGACGGCAACCGGAGCGGGAACTCGTAAATCGTGTCCTCGACTTGCGAGACGATTTGTTGGACGCGGTAGGTTTCGATGTCCTCGCCACGGGCGTCCTCGATGGCGAGTTCCATCACCTTCCCCATGGTCACCCGGTCGGCCTCCGGGCTGAGGGTCCCCATTTCGATGAGGGCGTCGAGGATGCCCTCTATGTCCTGGTTCGCCACCGCGATGTAGAAGTCCACGATTTTGCGCTGGATGAACTCGTCCACCCGGCCGCTCATGCCGAAGTCGTAGAAGATGATGCGGCCGTCGTCCGTGACGGCGAGGTTGCCGGGATGGGGGTCGGCGTGGAACACGCCGTCCTGAATTATCATCTGGAGGTACGCCCGCTGGAGCGTCTCGGCGAGTTCGTGACGGTCGAGTCCCTCCTCGTCGAGTTCGTCGACGCGGTTTATTTTCGTCCCGCCGAGGTACTCCATCGTGAGGACGCGGGACCCGGAGCGACTCGTGATGACGCGCGGAATTGCGATGTCCGGGTCGTCAGCGAAGTTCTCGCGGATTTCGGTCAGCATCGACGCCTCGCGGCCGTAGTCCATCTCCTCCCGAATCGTGCGGCCGAACTCGTCGGCGAGGTTTTCGAGCGAGAAGGCTCGCGCCTGTCCGATAAAGCGCATGAGGAGCGGGAGCGACCAGCGGATGACACGCAGGTCCGCCTCGACCAACTCCTCGATGCCGGGGCGTCTGACCTTCACGGCGACGCGCTCGCCGTCGATTTGCGCGGCGTACACCTGCCCGAGACTCGCGCCGCTTATCGCCTCGGTATCGAACTCGTCGAAGTGGTCCTCGACGGGGCCGAGTTCGGCCTCGATGACCTGTTCTGCGTCCGCCCACGGCGCTGGCGGCACTTCGTCCTGAAGCTTCGAGAGTTCGTCCACGTACTCCGGCGGGAGGATGTCGGGGCGCGTCGAGAGCAGTTGTCCGAGTTTGATGAACGTCGGGCCGAGGGTGAGCAGCGATTCGAGGAGCGTGTTCGCCCGCTCGATTCGCATCTCGCTGGTCACCCGTCGGGACGACCCGAAAAACAGGAATCGGTTCCGGTCGCGGGCGTAGCTCACCAGCAGCGGCAGGAAGTGCCATGCGACGACGACGAACCGACGGTATGCGCGGAGGAATGCCAGTGTGACCACCCGCGCTTAGCGGCTCGTGACCGGCACCGACTCGTCGGGAGCCGACGACTGTTTGGGGAGCGTGATTTCGAGGACGCCGCGGCCCACCGCGGCCTCCGCACCCGCGCCGGTCGCGTCCGGCGGCAACGGGAGTTCGGCGTCGAGGAACAGCGGCCGCTCCTCGCTCACGTAGTCGAACTCCATGGGGACGTTCTTCTCGCGCCGCGCTTCTATCTGGAGGCGGCCATTCGTCACGTCGATGTCGATAGTTTCCTCGGTGACGCCGGGCATATCGAGGACGAGGAGATACGCCTCATCGTTCTCCAACAGGTCCGCGAACACGGCGTCCGGGAGTTCTCGCAACGCATCGCGCAGCGCTGACATAGTTCCGTGTTAGGAGGCAGGACCGAAAAAGGGTACGGTATCGACGGTCGTGTTACCATCCGAGCACGAACGCGCCGATGGCGAAAAACAGGACTCCGGCGACCACGAACGGAAGTCCCTTCCACGCCACGCGCAACGTCGCGCCGCGTTCGTCCGTGTCGGAAACGAGGAACCGCGTATCCTCCCCGTGGCCGATGACGACGTTCACCTCGCCCGCGTCGTGTCCGGCGCTCGCGTCGTAGCTCGCCTCGCCGAGGATGTGAACCGACTCGCCGGGGTCGAGCCGCCGTTCGATGTATTTGCGGTCCTTTCCCGTGTTCAATTCGACCACCTTTAGGTCGAGGCTTCGTTCCTCGGAGTCCACGTCGTCGTTTCCTCGGATGAACTCCACGACCCGTTCGGGCGGCCGCGTTCCGCCGCGAACGTCGATGGAGCGTTCGGCGCTGAAGCGAAAGTCGGCCGCGCGCGGGTCGACGAGCGCGCTCGCCGTCTCGTCCTCGATGCGGAAGGGCGTGTGAGTCCGCCCCGAGTCGATGGTCTCCCAGTGGCGGCCGTTGTTCGAGTTGCGCTCCTCTTTCACGACGTACTCGTAGGCGAGACACTCCGTCCCGGTGAACGGCGACGTGACGGTCCCTCGTTCGGGCTGGGCGGTCCCTTCGACCTCGACCGGGCCGCCGTCTCCCAGCGACATCACGTCGCTCGGGTCGTTGGTGAGGATACGATACGCGAGCACGAGTTCGCGTCCGCCGTACCAGATCATCACACAGCCGAGAACGACGGCGACACCGGCGAGGGCGAGGGCGAACGGGTGGTTAAGGAGGGCCATGCGGGACGATGCTGTCTACGGAACGATAAGTGTTCCCCGCTTCCTTTTTGCCCATCGTCCCGAACGGGTTCATATGAGCGACCATCAACCGGACAGAAAACGATCCGGGTTCAAGGAAACGACGCGCGTGTCGGCGGCCCGCGACCGATTGCGCGAGGTCGTCGCCGGTCACGACCGAACCGATTCCGTCCCGCTCCGCGACGCGGACGGACGGGTCCTCGCGGAACCGGTCGACGCCCCGCGAAACGTCCCCCACTACTCGCGGGCGGCGATGGACGGCTACGCGGTCCGTGCGCGGGACACCTTCGGAGCCAGCGGCCGGTCGCCCGAACTCCTTCGCGCGGCGGAGGAAATGGCACCCGGCGCGGCGGTTCGAGTGCACACCGGGAGCGAGGTGCCGGAGGGCGCGGACGCCGTGGTGATGATAGAGCAAATCGACGAGTTCGGCGAGGAGGTCGAGGTGTTCGACGCCGTGGCGGAGGGCGAAAACGTCGCCCCCGTCGGCGAGGACGTGGAGGCGGGTCAATCGCTGTACGAGGCCGGACATCGGCTTCGCCCGTCGGACCTCGGCATGCTGAAATCCGTCGGCGTGAGCGAGGTCACGGTGTACGACCGGCCGCGCGTCGCCGTGATTCCGACCGGCGAGGAACTGGTGCAGGCCGACCCGGACCCGGGCGAAGTCATCGAGACGAACGGCCTCACCGTCTCCCGTCTGGTCGAGCGGTGGGGCGGCAGCGCGACCTACCACGACGTCGTGACCGACGACGAGGACCGACTCCGCGAGGCCATCGAGTCGAACCTCGACCACGATATCGTCGTCACGACCGGGGGGTCCTCCGTGGGCGCGCGCGACCTGCTCCCGGAAGTCGTTTCCTCCATCGGCGACGTCGTCGTCCACGGCGTCGCGCTGAAGCCGGGCCATCCCGTCGCGCTCGGCATCGTCGAGCACGGCCCGTCGGACGGCCAGAACTCGACGGGTTCCGGCGACGCAGTCGAAGGGACGCCGGTCGTGATGCTTCCCGGCTATCCCGTCGCCTGCATCATCAACGCGATGCAGTTCCTCCGTCCCGCGCTGAAGTGGGCCGGACACCTCCCGCTGGAGGACTCCCCGACGACCGCCGCCCGCCTCGGACGCAAGATTCGGAGCGAACCCGGCGTCCGGTCGTTCGTCCGGGTGACGCTGGACCGCGAGGGCGACGAACCGGTCGCGACCCCGACGCGAGCCAGCGGGTCCGGCGTCCTCTCCAGCGTCGCGCTGGCCGACGGCTGGGTCGAGGTTCCCGAAGGTCGCGAGGGGATTCCCGAGGGCGAGACGGTCGCCGTGGCGAACTGGGAGTGGTCCGCGTGACTTCGACCGGACGACTCGCATCCGATAGCGTCACGCTCACCGCGGGGGGATTCGCGTGAGTGAACGCAAGGAGTTCCGCGACCTCGCCGAACCGAGCAAAGCGCACGAGGCGATTGCATCGCTCGACCTCTCACCCGAACCGGAGTCGGTCGCGCTCACGGAGTCTCGCGGCCGCGTGCTGACCGAGCGGTTCGACGCGGAGCGCGACGTGCCGGGGTTCGACCGCGCGAGCATGGACGGCTTCGCGGTCAAAGCGCGGGACACCTTCGGAGCGGACGAGGCCGACCCCACCGTCCTCGACCTCGTCGGAGACGTTCACGCCGGGACTGAACCCGACGTGGAAGTGGGCGAGGGCGAAGCCGTCGAGATTTCCACCGGGGCCGTGATGCCGCCCGGCGCGGACGCGGTGGTGATGGTCGAGCGGACCGACTACGTGGACCGCGACGATGGGGCGGGCGTCGAAATCCGAACCGCCGTGGCACCCGGCGACCACACCATGCTAGCCGGGGCGGACATCGCGGCGGGCCAGCGCGCACTCGGTCCCGGAACGCAACTCACCGCCCGCGAAATCGGCCTGCTGTCGGCCCTCGGCGTGGACGAGGTGCTCGTCCGCGGAACGCCCCGCGTCGGCATCATTTCGACCGGCGACGAACTCGTTCGCCCCGGCAACCCGCTGTCGGACGAGGCGGGCCAAATCTACGACGTGAACAGCTACACCATCGCCGCCGCCGTCGAAGAGGCGGGCGGCGACCCCGTCCTGTACCCCCACGCTGGCGACGACTACGACGAGATGGAACGCCTGCTACTGGAGGCCTCTGAGGAGTGCGACCTCGTTCTCTCCTCCGGTTCGACCAGCGCGAGCGCGGTGGACGTCATCTACCGCGTCATCGAATCGCGCGGCGAACTCCTGCTCCACGGCGTCGCCGTCAAACCCGGCAAGCCGATGCTCATCGGGCGGTTCCCCGATTCCGCGTACGTCGGCCTGCCGGGGTACCCCGTCTCCGCGCTGACAATCTTCCGGACCTTCGTCGCGCCCGCCATCCGCGAGGCGGCCGGACTACCCGCCCCCGCCACCGCGACCGTCGACGCTCGGATGGCGACCGAGGAGCGCTACGGCGAGGGCCGAATGCGACTCATGCCGACCGGTCTGGTCGAGGACGAGCACGGCCGCACGCTCGCTTACCCGGTGGACAAGGGCAGCGGAGCCACGACCAGCCTCGTGGAGGCCGACGGCGTGGTGACGGTGCATCCCGACACGGCCTATCTCGCGGAGGGTGAGGAGGTCTCCGTGCGACTGTTCTCGCCGGACGTTCGCCCGCCGTCCGTCCTCGGCGTCGGCGAGGACGACCCCACCCTCTCCAGACTGCTCGATTCGCTCGACTCCCCGCGATACCTCCCGCTCGGCAGTCGGGAAGGGTTGCGTCGCCTCCGGAACGGCGTGCCCGACTTCGCGGTGGCGACCGGGGAGGCGGAACCACGGTCCGCCGAACGCGCGAGCGGCGACGACGCGAGCGATGCGGAGTCTCGGTCCGCGAGCACGGGCACCGAACTCGCCTCCTACGTCCGCGAGTGGGGACTCGTCGTTCTCGCCGACAACCCCAGCGACATCGAGGGATTGGCCGACCTCGTGGACCGCGACGTTCGGTTCATCAACCGCGGGACGAACTCAGGCCTTCGAACCACGCTCGGGAATGCCGTCGCCGACCTCGCCGAGGAGCGAGAAACGACGCGCCACGAACTCGTCGAATCCATCTCCGGGTTCGAACTCACGGTGAAGGCCCACGAAAGCCCGGCCAGAAAGGTCGCCGCCGGGAAGGCGGACGCCGGACTCGGGTTGCGCTCGACGGCGGACAAACTCGACCTCGATTTCGTCCCGCTCGGCGAGGAACGAGTTCGCATCCTCGTCAATCCGAACCGCAGGGAAAAGGCAGGCGTCGAGGAACTGGCGGCGGCGCTCGACTCGACGTTAGTCGGTGTTCTCGAAGGTCTGCCCGGCGTTCGGCCATAGCTCGTCGAAGCTGTTCACGCGGTAGTCGCCGAGGACGCACTGTTTCCGACGGGTCGGGTCGTGTCGCTCGACGTGGACCGCATCCAACCCCGCGTTCCACGCCGCGCCGATGTCGCTCGACCCGTCGCCCGCGAGGACGCCGCGGTCGGTGCCGTTGACGCCGAGTCGCCCCATCGCGTGTTCGACCGGTTCGGGATTGGGTTTCCAGCCCAGTTGTTCGTCACAGCAGACGACGGTATCGAACCAGTCGCGGATGTCGAGTCCGTCGAGCACCGGGTCGGTGAGGAACTGCTGACAGTGAGTCACCAGTCCGACCGGGCAGTCGAGGTCGGCGACGAACGCGGCGTCGTCGTAGAGGAAGGTGTTTTCGGCACGAACCTCCGGGTCCTCGATGGAGTGGAACGCCTCCCAGAACTCCACCGGGTCGAGGCCCCACCGTCGGAGTTGGGCGTCGCGCGACCCGCCGAGACCGTGCCAGATGATTTCGGATTCGTAGTCCGTAAACTCGTAGCCGAGGCGGTCACTCACCCGCTCGAACACCGAGCGAACGTACGACGGGTCGATGTCGATGAGTGTCCCGTCCAAATCGAGCAGCCAAAAATCGTACTCACGGGCGACCATTGGGGTTCATACAGTAGTGCTCCTTTGCTTATAAGTCTTCGTCTAGAGCCACTCGTCCGGCGCGCGAAAAATAGGCGTCGTGGCCGGTCGCTCAGTCCGCCGACGGCTCCACTTCCCGTCCCGCCTCCCGCTCCGACTCCGGCGGTTGGTCGTAGAGGTGGCAGGCCGCGGGGTGTTCGCGGTTCTGGAGCATCGGGGTCCGGCGCTCACAGATGCTCTCGAAGCGTTCCGCCATCACGGCGATGGCACCGTCACGGTCGCCCGCGACGAACCGGTCGAACGATTCGGAGACGGTCGCGCGGTTTTCGCCCTCCAGTTCGTCGTCGAACAGTTCGTCCCACAACTCGGCTTCGAGAGCCTCGTCGTCTACGTCTTCGGGGTTCTTCTCCGCACCGGCGGCCAACTCCCGAACGCCCTTCAGGGTGAGTTCGCCCGATTCGAGCCGTTCCCGGTAATCCATCACCTCGCGGTACGCGGATTGGGGAATCTCGATGTCGTCGGGGGGAATGACGTTCGGACACCGCGTTCGGAAGTGACACCCGGACGGCGGATTGCGCGGCGACGGTACGTCGCCCGAGAGCGTGTGGATGTCGCGCTCTTGCTCGCTCGTATCGGCGCGCGGCACGCTCTCCAGCAGGGCCTTCGTGTAAGGGTGTTGCGGGTCGGTGAATATCTCGTCCACCGGCCCGAGTTCGACGATTTCGCCGAGGTACATCACCGCCACGCGGTCGGAGATGTGCCGAACCACCGAGAGGTCGTGGGCGATGAACAAGTACGTCAGGCCGAGTTCGTTCTGGAGGTCCTGCAGGAGGTTCAACACCTGCGCCTGCACGGACACGTCCAGCGCCGAGACGGGTTCGTCCAGCACGATGAAGTCCGGTTCCAGCGCCAACGCGCGGGCGATGCCGATGCGCTGGCGCTGGCCCCCCGAGAACTCGTGGGGGTAGCGGTCTATCTGCTCCGCCGACAACCCGACGCGTTCCATGAGTTCTTCGACGCGCTCGCGGCGTTCCTCGCGCGACCCGACGCCGTGAACGTCCAGCGGTTCGCGGATGATTTCGCCCGCCGTCATCCGCGGGTCGAGGCTGGAGAACGGGTCCTGAAAGACGACTTGCGCCCGCTTTCTGAACTCCGTCAGGTCGTCCATGTCGTAGACGTCCCGACCGTCGAAGACGACCTTCCCGTCCGTCGCGTCGCGGAGGCTCAACAGGGTCTCCCCCGTCGTGGATTTGCCACACCCTGACTCGCCGACCAATCCGAGGGTTTCGCCCTCTTCGATGGCGAACGAGATTCCGTCGACGGCTTTCACGCTCTTCGGCTCACGACCGAGGATTCGGTCGGTCAGGGTGTTCTGTTCGAAGTAGTACTTCTGCAGTTCCTCGACGCGAACGAGATGGTCGGTCATCGTTTCTCCTCCGTTTGGGATTCTCCGAAGTGGTTCGACGAGAGCGCGCGCGACTCGTCGAACTCCGTTTCGGTGAGGACGCAGCGCGCTTCGTGTTCGGTGCTACCGCCCGCGTCGTGCATCGACGGATGGGAGAGACACTCCTCCATCGCCTTCGGACAGCGGTCGGCGAAGTAACAACGCTCGCCCATCTCCGAATCCAGCAGGTCGGGGACGTTCCCCTCGATGGGTTGGAGACGCGGTGCCGGGTCCTCCAAGTCGGGAAGCGACCCGAGCAATCCTTGCGTGTACGGATGGACCGGCGCGTCGAACACGTCTTCGAGGGTGCCGCGTTCGACCAGTTCACCGGCGTACATCACGCCGACGCGGTCACACATCCGCGCGACGACGCCGAGGTTGTGCGTGATGAGCATGATGCTCATGCCAGTGTCGGCCTGCAAGTCGCGGAGCAGGTCGAGGATTTGGGCCTGAATCGTCACGTCGAGCGCCGTCGTCGGCTCGTCCGCGATGAGCAGGTCCGGTTCACCGGCGAGCGCTTGGGCGATCATCGCCCGCTGGAGCATCCCGCCCGAGAACTGGTGGGGATACTCGTCGGCGCGGTCCGCCGGGTCTGGGATGCCGACCTGCTCCAGCAGTTCGATCGCCTTCGCGCGGCTCGGTTCGCTGACGTAGCTTTGGGAGGGGAGCACCGTGCCCGCGACGAGGCTCGCGAGTCCGTACCCTTGCGTCCGCGAGCGGGTCGAACGCGGGTTCGACCTCGCCCGCCGCTGCACCTCGACGGCTTCGGCTATCTGCTCGCCGACGGGTATCGACGGGTTCAGGCTGCTCATCGGGTCCTGAAATATCATGCTGAACGACGGTCCGCGCAAGGCGCGGCGCTCCCGCGTCGTCAGCCGACGGATGTCCACGAACTCGCCGTCGACCGCCTCGGGACGGTCGTCCCCGACTTCCTCGGCGAGCGTGGCGTTTCGGTACCACACCTCGCCCGACGTGATTTTGCCGGGCGACTCCACGAGGTCGATGATGGAGAGCGCGGCGACGCTCTTTCCCGACCCGGACTCGCCGACCACGCCGAACACTTCCTCCTCCCGCACGTCGAAGCTGATGGACTCACAGGCGTTGACCTGCCCCTTCTCCGTGAAGAAGCGGGTCGAGAGGTCGCGCACGCGAAGCAGGTCGCTCATACGCCACCCCCTTCGCCCTCGATACCGGGGTCGAGCGCGTCGCGCAACCAGTCACCGACGAGGTTGATGCCGATGACGGTGATGACGATGGCGAGCCCCGGAACCGTCGAAATCCACCACGACGTGGCGAGGTAGTCTTTCCCCTGTGCGATGTCGAATCCCCATGAGAGGTTCACCCCGGAGAATCCGAGGTACGAAAGCGAGCTTTCGAGGAGGATGATGGCCGCGATTTGGATGGTGGCGAGCACGATGATGGGCGTCACGCTGTTCGGCAGGATGTGCTTTCGAAGGATAAAGGAGTCCTTCGCGCCGACCGAGCGGGAGGCTTTGACGTACTCCTCGCCGACCACGGTTAGGGCCTCGCCGCGCGAGACGCGGGCGAACCAGACCCAGTTCACGAGCGCGACGACGATGACGACCGTCCCCGGAATCGCGATTTGACCGGGCATCCCCGAGACGAGTCCGGCCGCGACTACCGGGTCGGGTATCGTGAACACCGACCGTCTAAACATGCCGACCAGCGCTATCGCTAACACCAGCGACGGGAACGCCAGCATGATGTCCGCGCTCCGCATCAACGCGTCGTCCACGATTTCGCCGTAGTACCCCGCGACCAACCCGACGGTGACGCCGATGAGCATCGCCAGCACCGTCCCGAAGAGACCGACGAGGAGCGACGTTCTCGCGCCGTAAATCACCCGCGAAAGCATATCGCGCCCGAGTTGGTCCGTCCCGAGCGGATGCGACGGTTGTGCCTTGACGTACGTCGTGTTGTTGGTTATCTGTATCTCGCCGTCGACCATCTCCGAACTCGTTTGGGTCGTCTTCTTGCTGAACCCGAGCGGCGGCAGTTTCGAGTTATCGAGGTTCTGCCGGTTCGGATTGTGCGGTGCGATAACCGGGGCGAACACCGCGACGAGTACCACCGCGATGACGACGATGATGCCGATTTTCGCCAAGAGGCTCTGACGGAACTCCCGCTTGAGGTTTCGGAGCGTCCGCGGCGAAATCATTCGTAGACCACCTGCGGGTTGATGTACGCGTACAGGAAGTCCACGAAGATGTTCACGAGGACGAACCCGGTGCCGATGACGATGAGCGACCCCTGAATCAGCGGCCAGTCACGGGCGTTGATGGAGTTGATGACCAACGTCCCGAGTCCCGGCCACGCGAACACCGATTCGGTGATGACGGCACCGCCGATGAGCGTTCCCAACTGCAAGCCGAGGACGGTGATGACGGGAATGAGGGTGTTTCGGAGCGCGTGTTTGTACCGCACCAGCGTCTCCGGGAGTCCTTTGGCCCGCGATGCTCTGATGTAGGTCTTGCCCAGTTCGTCGAGCATGCCGCTCCGGGTGAGCCGCGTGATGAGCGCGGTGAAGTACGTTCCCAGCGTTATCGCTGGGAGGAAGATGTGTTTCGCCCAGGTCACGAGTCCGCTCACGCTTCCTTGCGAGAACAGCATCTCCACCGCGGGCACGAAACCGATACCGCGATGGCTCGTCGGGAACGGTCCCGCGACCGCGAGGAGCAACACCAGCATGATGCCGAGCCAGAAGTTCGGCGTGCTGATTCCCGCGAGCGAGAACGTCGTCGCGGCGTAGTCAACCGGGTCGTGTCGCCGCGTCGCGCTGATGACGCCCAGCGGAATCGAGAGCACGATTGCGACGATGCTCGACGCGACCGCCAACTCGACCGTCGCCGGGAGGCGAGCGAAGATGCGCGTGCTGGCTTGCGTCCCCGAGATGAACGAGTAGCCCATGTCCCCGTGGAGCAGGTTCCAGATGTACTCGCCGTACTGGACGTAGAGCGGTTGGTTCAGCCCGAGTTCGACCGCGATTCGATGTTTCAGCGCCGGACTGGCATCCAAAGGGGCGATGACCGTAATCGGATTCCCGGGCGTGACGAATCGGAGCAGAAACACCACGGTCACGACCCCCCAGATGACGAAGATTCCCTGGACGCTCCGTCGGAGCAGAAATCGTCCCATCGACATCTATAACCACCCCATCGATAGTGCGTTCATCTACTTTGGAGAGATAGCGTATGCGTCGATGCGTTCGTCCGTACGGGCCTTCCACTTGAGGCGTTGGCTGACGCCGTACACGCTGTACTGCTGGTTGAGGAATATCCACGGCGCTTGGTCGTGGAGAATCTTGTTCACCTCCTTCAGTTTCCCGTTGCGCTCGTCGCCGTCGGGCATGTTCTGCGCCTCCTTCATCAGCTTGTCCACCTTCTCGTTGCTGTAGGAGGTCAGCGCGCCGTCGGTCGTGAGCAGCGGAATGATGGTTTGGCTCGCGTCGAACGTCGCGTTCCCCCAACCGATGAGGTAGAAGTGCGGTCCCGTCTTTATCTTCCCGTCCGTCAGCTCTCCCGCGAGCGCGTTGAAGTCTCGCTGTTGAACCGAACAGTTGACGTTCTTGAGTTGGTCTATCTGCTGGGCCACCGCTTGCGCTATCTCTAGGTCCTTCAGGTACCGTCCGACTGGCGTGTGAAGGGTAATCGTCGCTCCGGCGTTGCCGCTCTCCTCGACCAGTCGTTCCGCCTTCTTCTTGTTCGCCGGGTACGGTTCGACACTAGAATTGTACCCCGTGAACTCCTTCAACGTGGGCTGACCGGTCTGGTCCGCGAAGCCCGAAAGCACGTTCTTGATGATGCTCTGGAGGTCGATGGCGTAGTTCATCGCCTGCCTGAACTTCGGACTGTCGAACGGTTTCACGTCGTAGCGCATCGCGTTGTAGATGATGCGCGTGCTCGGAACCGCCGCGAGGCGGGATTTCGAGTTCCCCTTCACGCGTCCCGCGTCCTGCGGCGGCACGTTGACGATGATGTCCGTCTCGCCGTTGACGAGTTGGTTCACCCGCGTGCTGGACTCCTTCGCCGCGTTGAACGTGAGTTCCGAAACCGAGGCCGGTTCCTGCCAGTAGTCCTCGTTGCGCTCGAAGACGACCTTCACGTCCTCCGTGTAGTCCTTGAGTTTGAACGGCCCCGTGCCGTTCATGTTCTTCGCGACGTAGTTCTTGTCGTGGCTTTCGACCCACGACTTCTGCATGATGTCACAGTAGGACGCGAAGAGGGCGAAGATGATGGGATTCACCCCGTCCGACGTGACTTCCACCGCGCCGTCCATGGCTTTCGCACCCGTCACGCCCGACAACTGGTCTTTCTGCGGGCTTTCGAGCCCGCCGACGCCGGACTTCACGATGCGGTTGACGCTGAAGGCCACGTCCTCCGCGGTCAGCGTGTCGCCGTTGTGGAACTTCACGCCGTCGCGGATGGTGAATTTGACCGTCTTGTCGCCGGTCCGCTCGTACTTCGTCGCCAGCTTCTTGATGATTTTCCCGTCCGCGTTGCGCGAGAGCAGGCCCTCGTAGGCCTGTAGGACGACGTTATCCGTGGTCGTCTCCCGGTGGTTCTGCGGGTCGAGCGTGGACGGCATCTGTCCTTGCGTGATGGTCGCGGGAAAGTCTCCTGTCGTGTTTCCGCCGCCGTTCCCTCCGCTGTCGGTACTGGACGTTTGACCGTCGGTTCCATCCTGATTCTGGTTGTCCCCACCGCCAGTACAGCCCGCCAGGGCCGCTGACGCCGCTGCGCCTCCTGCAAACTTCAAATACGTCCGCCGATTTAGTCGCTCATCGGGCATACCCTGACATGGCGGGTAATTGCATATATATCTGTGGTATGGGACAACATCGCCCGTGATTCATTATCTCATGACAGGTTCTGTCGAACCTAACCGCAGATTTATGTGACCCGATACCGAACCGGGAAATATGGCCGTTCACGGCCGTCATCCCTCATTACGTGATCTGTTCGATGAGTCGCCCACCCCACACATCGCCCACCCACCGCACACCCATCACCGTGATTTCTACGTCACGAGCGACGGGTCGTTCGACCGGGAATCCGGCGCCGGTGGACTCGGCGTAATCATCGAAACGCGCGACGGCAGGCGCGTCGCCCGTCTCTCCGTCCCCGACAGTGACGTGCCCGACAACAACGTCGCCGAGTACCGGGCGCTCCACCTCGGCCTCGACGTGTTGGCCGTCCGCGCGCCCAGAAACGCACGCGTCGGCGTGCTGGTGGACCACGACCAACTGGCCGCCAACGTCAACAACGCCGTCCTCGCCCACAACCGGACGGATTGCCGACCGCCGAAACCGTTCTCCGTCCCGCTCGCGGGCAAAAACCACTGGCGGGGAATCCGGGCCAGAATCGCCGGATTCGGCGAACTCCGTGCCGCACGGATTCGAAGCGAGCAGAACCCCGCCCATCCGCTGGCGAACGCACCCGAGCAGTACGCGCACGTCAACCGCGAACCCGAGCGATGTCTCCTTCCCGACGCGCCGGAGTCGAGCGAGCCGCAGATTCCGCCGCCGTCCCGCGCCGACAGACACGCGAGCGGGTGAGACGAACGGCGGGATTCGCGTTTCCGCACGTCGATTTCCGGCAGACGAACGCGGTCGAGTAGCCTGCTGACCAGGTTTCGGCCGACTCGGTTTCGAGTCACTAAAACCGATAGATAATTCAAACAAAGCGGATGATTTCAATCAGAGACGCATGCCGTCGAATCGAAGCCGGAGAGTCCTCGCTTTCGTGCTCGCGCTCGCACTGATCGGCTATGGTGGCTATTCGCTGTACAGCCAGCACCGAAAGATCACCACCTACGAGACGGCGGACGGAACCGTCGTTTCGACCGCCGTCCACTCGGAGCGGACGGGGAAACCCAGCATATTCGGCGATTCGAAGTCGTACTATCCCACCATCGACTACCGCTATTCGGTCGCCGGGACGACCTACCGGAACGATAACGTCTACTCGTCGAGCAAAATTCCCGGCGGGGAGCAGGCGGAGGCCACCGCGCTCGTGAATCGGTACGCGGAGGGCAAACGGGTCACCGTCCACTACGCGGCGGACGACCCCTCGGAGTCGTTCCTGTCCGGCAATTACACCTTCTTCCCGGCGTACCTCGTCCTGCTCGTCGGGTTGGTCCTCCTCCGCGACAGTCTGAACCCCGGTTCCGTTTGGGTTCGGAAGCTACTCCCGAACCGGGACACCGGACGTCAAAAGGGTAGCAAGTCGATGCTCGCCGACCCGCCGTCCCTCGACGCGGACGAGTGGGACGACGACTGGCCGACGCGCCGGTCGGACTCGACGGCGGCCGACGTGAACGCGAACACGGGCACACCGATAACCGACGATCGTCACCTGCTGGCGCTCTCTGCGGGGTTCTACGCCGCCGTCGTCGCCGTCTTCGCTCACTACTTCCTCGTTTCGGGCCGCCCCTACAGTTCCGTCGCGTACGTGAGCCTCCTCGTCGGCGGAGTCGGGTTCGCGTTCGAACTCCGTTCCGACTTCTGAGAGGTTCGGGTCCCGGTCCCGTTCAGCCGCCGATTCGCGTTCGGTCCGATACTAGAATTACTCACGAATCCGGGAGATACGGACAGCGAAACGCCTACTATCCCCGTTTGAGTGGGACATCACGGTGGCACGCGAATGGGCACGCGGATACTCGATTGGTTCTCGCGGTACTGGAAGCGCAAGACGGATCGGCCGGACTACAGACAGGCGTACGTCAAACTCCCCCTCGACACGGACCTGCCGTCGTTGGCGTCCGAGTTCGAACGCGTTTGCGAGGGAAGACTCGACCGCGTTCCGCGCCGGGATTCGTTGGTCGTCGATACCGATTTCATCCCCGAAGCGCGGTTCGACGGGGAGCGGTTCGCGGAGTTGGTCGCCGAACTGAAAGCCCGGTCTCCCGAGCGGTACGCCCTCCACGACTCCACGAAGTGGCGACGGCACGAGGGCGGCGTAGCGAAGATGCACACCGTCGTCCCGGTGAAACGGTTGTACTCGGTCGATGAGGAATCGACGGCCTACGAACCATCCGTCAGCGACCGACCGCGGTAGGGAGAAGTGGTTAGTATCATTTAGTAGAAAACAGTATCTTTCAGTTCGTTTTAGTAATACACTTCCAGCCGTCGTTTTCGACGGACAGGGATGGTTCTGGCGCGATGGCATTCGCGTCCCCGAAAAAGAGCCGCTCACGTCCGAGGCGCTCAGCGCCTCGTCGTTCGCGGAAATTATTCTTGCTGAGCGTCAACGACCGCAACGCCCGCCAGATTCACGATGTCGTTTGGACCTTTTTTCCGCTCGGGCGTCCTCACGCCTCCGGCGTTGCGGGTGCCACTCGCGCAAAAAACCTCCACGAAAAAAGAGCCGCTCACGTCCGAGGCGCTCCGCGCCTCGTCGTTCGCGGAAATTATTCTTGCTGAGCGTCAACGACCGCAACGCCCGCCAGATTCACGATGTCTTTAACCTCGTCGCCGCGCTGGAGGACGTGGACGGGTTTGTCCATGCCGACGAGCATCGGGCCGATGGCCTCCGCGCCGCCGAGTCGCTGGAGGAGTTTGTAGCCGATGTTGCCCGCTTCGAGGTTCGGGAAGACGAGCACGTTCGCGGGTTGGTCCAACTCCGAGAACTCGTAGGTGCCGTTGAGGATTTCCTCGACGACGGCCGTGTCGGCCTGCATCTCGCCGTCGACGGGGAAGTCGACTTCGGGGTCCTCGCGGAGCATCTTGGAGGCCTTGCGCGGCTTGCGCGTGCCCTCGTTATCGACGCTGCCGAAGTTGGAATACGAGAGGAGCGCGGCCCGCGGTTCGACGTTGAACCGCCGAGCGAGTTTGGCGGTCTGCTTGGTCACTTCGGTCAGCACGTCCTCGTCGGGTGCCTGATTGACCGTCGCGTCGGCGCAGAAGACGACGCGGTTCTTGAACGTGAGCATGTAGACACCGGCGGCGTAGTCCACGTCCGGCGCGGTGCTGATGACCTGGAGCGGCGGGCGGAGCGCCGACGGGTAGTGGTGGGTCAGCCCCGTCAGCATGGCGTCCGCGTCGCCCTGTTCGACCATCACGCTGCCGAAGTAGTTCGAATCTTTCTCGATGAGTTCGCCCGCCTCGTTTCGGGTGATACCCTTGCGTCCGCGCAGTTCGTAGAGTCGGTCGGCGTAGCCCTCGTGGTCGCCGTTCTTCGGGTCCACGACGTCGGGGTCGAAATCGAGACCGAGGTCGACGACGTTCGTCTCGATTTCGTCGCGGTCGCCGATGAGGACGGGGTTGGCGATACCCTCCTCGCGCATCTGGTAGGCCGCGCGAATCATCTTCCGGTCCGTCCCTTCGGAAAGCGCGACGCGCTTGGGGTCGCTTTTGGCCTTGTTCAGGACGACGCGCATCATTTCGCGGGACTTGCCCAGCCGCGCTTCGAGCGTCTCGACGTACTCGTCGGTGTCGAGTTCGCTCCGGGCCACGCCGGTTTCCATCGCCGCGTCGGCGACGGCGGGCGCGACCTCGAACAGCACGCGCGGGTCGAGCGGTTTCGGGATGATGTAATCCGGGCCGAACTGGAGCGGTTGGTCGCCGTAGGCCTTGACCACGGCGTCCGGCACGTCTTTCTTGGCGAGTTTCGCCAGCGCGCGCGCGGCGGCGACCTTCATCTCCTCGTTGATGTCGCTCGCACGAACGTCGAGCGCACCGCGGAAGATGAACGGGAATCCGAGGACGTTGTTGACCATGTTGGGGTAGTCCGAGCGCCCGGTCGCCACGATAACCGTGTCGTCGCGGGCCTCCTTCGCGTCCTCGTAGTCGATTTCCGGGTCCGGATTCGCCATGGCGAAGATGAACGGATTGTCGGCCATCGACCGCACCATGTCCTGACTGACGATGCCGCCGACGGAGAGGCCGACGAACACGTCCGCGCCTTCCATCGCGGCCGCGAGGTCGCCCTCGGGAACGTCGCGGGCGAACTCGGTCTTGAACTCGTTGACCTCGCCGTTTCGCACGCGCTGTTCGGTGATGATGCCCGAGGAGTCGCACATGGTGATGTTCTCCTTTCGCGCGCCGAGCGAGACGTAGAAGCGAGCGGTGGCGATGGCGCTCGCGCCAGCGCCGGAGAAGACGATTTCCAGATCGCTCAGGTCCTTCTCGGTGAGTTCCGCCGCGTTGAGGAGGGCGGCCCCGCTGATGATGGCGGTGCCGTGTTGGTCGTCGTGGAAGACGGGGATGTCCATCTCTTCACGCAGGCGCTCTTCGATTTCGAAGCACTCCGGCGCCTTGATGTCCTCTAAATTGACGCCGCCGAAGGTTGGCTCCATCGCGCTCACCGTTCGTACGATGTCGTCTGGGTCCTGTTGATCGAGTTCGATGTCGAACACGTCGATGTCGGCGAACCGCTTGAAGAGGACGCCTTTCCCCTCCATCACGGGTTTCGACGCCTGTGCGCCGATGTCCCCGAGGCCGAGGACGGCACTGCCGTTCGAAACGACGGCGACGAGGTTCCCCTTCGCGGTGTAGGAGTACGCCTTTCCGGCGTCGTCGGCGATTTCGTTACAGGGGGCGGCGACACCGGGGGAGTAGGCGAGACTCAGGTCGCGCTGCGTGTTCGTCGGCTTCGTCGTCGATATCTCTATCTTTCCCGGCGGGTCGCTCCGGTGGTAATCGAGTGAATCCTCGTCGAGTCCCATGCCGGGTACGTTTTCGCCCGCCTGTAAAAAGGTATCCCAATGCGTCGAATTTACCTTCGACGTTCGTCGAACTCAGAGTTCGAGCACCGCCGGGCGCGGGAGCGCGCCCTCGTAGTCGAACGCCATCACGGATTCATCGGGCCAGTCCCCCGTCTCGGTGAGGATTTCCATCCCGTCCTCGGCGATGAGCACGGTGTCCTCGCTCTTTGCCCCCTGCACGGTCGGGTTCCACGCGTAGGCCATCGGCAGCCGAATTTCGTCGTCCGTCGTTGGCGTTGCGATCCACTCGCGTCCGGCGTAGCCCGCCGCGCCGCCCTGATGGTGGTGTTTCCACTCGCCCGCGTAGCCGACGTGTTCGTAGGCCGCTCGAATCGCCTCGAACACGTCCTTGGCTTGCCCGTCGAAAGCCGCTACCTGCTGCGTTGCCGCGAGCGCTGTCGTCTCCACGATTGCGGCGGCCCGGTGTCGCTCCGCGAGCCAATCCGGAGCGTCGAACGCCACGGTTCGTGTACAACTCGCGTGCAACCCGTGCCGCTCGGCTGTCACGGAGACGTGCGCGTAGTCGCCCAGTTCCGCCTCGGTCGGCGTGTAGTGGCGGTACTGCTGTGCCCGTTCGCTCCCGCCGACGAGCGCCACGGGCGTTTCGATGCCGCGCGCGGAAAGCGCGCCGCGAACCGCCGACGCGATTTCCCGCTCGGTGTCAGTCGGGTCCAACTCCCGACAGATGGCCTCGACCGCGGCGGCCGTCTCCGCACCCAATTCCCGGTACGCGTCCACGTCCTCGTCCGTGAGGGGTTGCCGGAGCGGCGAGGCGTCCACCGACTCGAATCCCAGCACGTCGAAATCCGCGGCGGCGGGCGTCGTCGCGCGGTCGGCGACCGCTTCGGCCAACGACGATTCGTACCACTCGTACTCGGCGACCGGGATGTGGTCGGGCAGTTCCTCCTCGCGGAACCGCGCCGCCTCGATGGAGTCCGTGACGACGCGGAAGCCGTCGCCGTCGTAGCCGACCGCCGCGACGCCGATGTCGCCCTCGCGGTCCACGACGTTGTTTCCGCCCGTGAGCCACGCGAACGAGTTCGGGTGCGCGAACCAGACGGATTCGAGGTCACGGTCGGCGAGCAAGCCATCGAGACGGTCTCGTTTCGTCATACTCGCCGTATGGCGTCCGCACTCCTTTAAACGAGTGATTGGCTCCATTTTTGGTGTCGTCTCGCCTCGGACATTATTCTCCCGCAAAACCTATTATTCAATTACATAAACGCTCAGGAGCCGACCCAGTTTCGCCCGCTGGTGGTGTCACAGCACTGTACGGTCCCGGCTGAGACTTTCCGCCCTTTCCCCACCATCGAAACGGTCTTTCCCTCCCGATATTCCGACACCTCGTCTTTCCCGCACCCCGTCCCGTGCTTCGTCGCTCGTTCTCCCGTCGGTTTCTCCCTCCGCTCCCAGTCTCCGGGAAAGTCGGACAGACCTAAGTACACCGCTTTCTAACACCCGAGAAAGGGGATTACTGTGATAGGAGACGACCAATCCGAGGTGCGTAACTGATGGGGTCACGATTTCGACGCTTCGCCGCGTTCACGACGGCACTGACCTTTATCCTCATCCTGCTCGGCGTGTACACCGCCGCGATGGGTGCGGGACTCTCGTGCGGCCAACAGTGGCCGTTCTGTGACGGCGGGTTGATTCCGCAGACGGTTCCGAGCTTCATCGAGTGGTTCCACCGACTCGTCGCCATGGTGACCGGCTTCTTCATCCTCGGCACCACCATCGGCGCGTGGAAGTACTACGACAGCACGCGAATCCGCGCCGCGGCGACCCTCGCGCTGGTCGTCCTCCCGGTGCAGGTGTTGCTCGGCGGCGCGACGGTGCTCATCTACGGGCCGCTCGTGCAGACGGCCCACCACGCCGCCGCGATGGTGATCTTCTCGTCGCTCCTCGCGACGACGCTGTGGGCCTACGAGGAACCCCAGCAGGCGACGGCTCCCGCGACGGATTCGCCCGGCGGCTACCCGTCGGACGACTAACCGGCGGCTGGCAAACGACCAACGGTTCGCCGACGAACGACCAACGGTTCGCCGACGAACGACCAGCGGACGACCGCTGAAATTTTTATCGAAACGGTGTTAGTAACCGACAGTAGCCTTCTATAGGCTGTTTGACTATGTAGTATCGGGGAGAACTACAATGCACAGACGGAGCTTTCTCAGGGGGACCGGTGGAGCTATCGCCGCGCTGACGTTCGCCGGAAACGCGAGCGCACAGAACAACGGCACCATCAGAATCGGTTCTGACATCCCGTATCGCCCGTTCGAATACCGGACCAAGACCGGCGAGCTCGTCGGCTTCGACGTGGACATCGCCAACGCCGTCTTCGAGGGCCAGCTCGACCGCAACTACGAGTTCGTCCAGACGAGCTTCGACACCATCATCCCGAGTTTGAACAACGGGAACTTCCGCGTCATCATGAGCGCGATGACCATCACGCCGGAACGGTCGAAACAGGTCGATTTCTCCGACCCGTACTTCACGGCGTATCAGACCGTCCTCATCCTGAAAAACAGCGACATAACGTCGCTGCAGGATTTGAAGGGCGAAACGGTCGCCGTCCAGAAAGGGACGACGGGGGAGGCCGCCGCACAGGACCTGAAAAAGCAGTTCAACGGCGACCTCACAATCGACAGCTACGACCAGATTCCGGGCGCGTTCTCGGCGCTGGGGAACAACCAAGCCGCGGCCGTCATCAACGACAACACGGTCAACGCCGAGTTCGCCCAACAGAACGACAACGTAACGTTCCTGAAGGGGAAGGGTGCCGCCCAAGAACAGGGGAAAGAAAACGCGCCGCCGTATCTCACGCTCACCGTCGAGGAGTACGGCATCGCCTTCCGGAAGAACGACGACCAACTCAAAAAGCAGGTCAACGACGCGCTCTCGACCATCCGGGACAATGGTACGTACGACGAACTGTACAACAAGTACTTCCAGGCGCCGGGAGGCACGACCAGCGGCTAAGCGCCGCAGGAGTCCCTCATGGCCGAGACATACACCGAGCGGGGTATCGAGCGACCGACGGAGGGGGAAACGGGGTGGTTGAACGACCGGCGGGTCAGGTGGCTCGGTATCGCCATCGCGGGCGTCTTCTCGCTCGGCGTCGCGTTCTTCCTCCTGTTGATTCTCACGCAGTTCGTGGATTATCAACTGCTGGTGACCATCCTCCCGCAGTTCATCGACGCGCTGTTCCTCGTCCTCCAGATAATCCTCATCTCGGGCGTCCTGTCGCTCACCTTCGGCGTGATGGTCGGCTTGGGTCGCGTGTCACAAACCGGGTTCACCCAGCGGATAGCGACGCTGTACGTGGAGTTCTTCCGCGGAACCCCACTGCTGTTCCAGCTGTTCGTCGTCTACCTCGGCGTTCCGGCGTTCTGGCCGCCGGGGCAGTTCCCGCTCCAGAACTGGAGTTTCGCGGCGGCCATCATCGGGTTGACGCTGAACCACACCGCCTACATCGGCGAGGCGGTCAAGGGCGGCATCAACTCCGTCTCCGGCGGGCAGTCGGAGGCGGCGCGCTCGCTCGGGATGTCGTACATCGACTCGATGCGCTACGTCGTCCTGCCCCAAGCGTGGCGGAACGCGCTCGCGGCCATCGGCAACGACCTCGTTATCCTCGTCAAGGACACGTCGCTGCTGACGGTGCTGGCGATTCCCGAACTCATCAGCGTCTTCCGGAACGTGAACAGCGCCACGTTCGACGCGTGGACGCCCATCGTCGTGGTGTCCGTCGCCTACCTCGTCATTACGGTGCCGCTCGGCAAACTCGTCCGAACGATGGAGGAACGCTCCATGTGGGGGACGGAACGATGAGCGTCCCCGACGTTCCCGAAGTCGAGTACGACAGCGTTGACAAGTACTTCGGCGAGACGCACGTGCTGAAGGACGTCTCGCTCTCCGTCGAGGACGGAGAAGTGGTCGTCGTCGTCGGCCCGAGCGGGAGCGGCAAATCGACGCTGTTGCGGTGTACGAACCGCCTCGAAGAGATTCAAGGCGGCGAGATTCGCATCGAGGGCGAGTCGATAACCGACCCGGACGTGGACGTGAACAACCTGCGCCAGCACATCGGGATGGTGTTCCAGAGTTTCAACCTCTTCCCGCACAAGACCGCGGTCGAAAACGTCGCCCTCGGACCCCAAGTGGTCAAGGGGTTCGAGGAGTCGGAGGCGACGAAGTGGGCGACCGCGATGTTGGACCGCGTTGGTCTCTCGGACCAAGCCGATTCCTATCCCAACCAGCTTTCGGGCGGGCAACAACAGCGCGTGGCCATCGCCCGCGCGCTGGCCATGGACCCGAGCGTCATGCTGTTCGACGAGGTGACGAGCGCGCTCGACCCCGAACTCGTCGGCGAGGTGCTCGAAGTGATGCGCAACCTCGCCGAGGAGGGAATGACGATGCTCGTCGTCACCCACGAGATGGGATTCGCCCGCGAAGTCGGCGATAGGGTCGTCCTCATGTCCGAGGGTCGCATCGTGGAGTCGGGACCGCCAGCTGACTTCTTCGCCCATCCCGAAACCGAGCGTGCGAGGCAGTTCCTGGCGCGAGTTCACTGAATTGAACGTTTTTCTTCGATATTCGTTCGTCACGCAATCGCCCAAAACCCATTTGTTCGACTGCTCGGGAACAAGGGTATGGAAACGATTCATGCCGGAGTCTGGTCGGTGGTTCCGGCGCTGGTCGCCATCAGCCTCGCGTGGTATTCGCGCGACGCGATAATCGGTCTCTTCTGCGGTATCGCCAGCGCTGGCGTCGTCTACGGGGCGATAAAGCCCGCCTCCGCCGGTGTTCCGGGAAGTATGATAGGTAGTCCCGTGGGGACGGTCCTCGGCGGGGTCTTCGGCCTGAAACACGTCCCGACGATAATCGCCACCGCGCCGCTCTTTTCGGACTCGTGGTACGTCGAGAACGTCCTGCTCGCCATCTTCGCCATCGGCGGGATGATAGGACTGATGATTCGGTCCGGGGCGCTCCGAGGTGTCCTCGAAGCGCTCACGGCGCGAACCGACTCCGCGGCGGATGCCGAGAAGGCGGCGTTCCTCGCGGGCATCATCATCCACATCGACGACTACTTCAACTGCTTGGTGGTCGGGTCGATGATGCGCCCGCTGACGGACAAGTACGACGTCTCGCGGGCGAAACTCGCCTATTACGTCGATTCCGCCGGGAGCCCCGCCGCCCGACTCGCGTTCTACTCGACGTGGGGCGCGGCGCTCATCGGCTTCATCGGGAAGGCGCTCGTGCAGGCCCAACAGCAGGACAAACTCCCCGCCGACATGAGTCAGTACGTCGCCGGGCAGGGTGAGTCGGCCCACGCGGTGACCAACCAGATATGGCCGCTCTTTTTCAACAGCATCTTCTTCGGCTTCTACTCGTGGGTCGCGCTCATCGTCGCCGCGCTGGTCGCGTGGCAGGTCGTTCCCAACATCATGGGCATGGACCGCGAGGAGTCGCGGGCGCGCAACGGCGGCGGCGTCGTCGCCGACGACCACGACCCGATGATATCCCGCGAGATGGACGAGTACGAGATGGCCGAGACGGCCACGCCCGACTGGCGTAACTTCGCAATCCCCATCGCCACGATGATTCTCGTCGGCCTCGGCGCGATGTTCTGGCGGAGCAGTCCCGTCCTCACCGCGCCGTCGATGACCACGCTGTTCTCCGTCGGCGGCTATCGGCTCATGCTCCCGGACGGCGGGAAGTGGGCGTTCAACATCGGCGGAGTTCGCCTCGGCCTTGCGTCCTTCTCGGCGCTGGTCGTCGCGTTCGTCCTCTACCGTGCGAAGGGCGACATTCCGAGCAACAAGGACGCGACGGAGGCGATGACGCGCGGGTTCAAGGGCATCCTGCTCGCCGCGGTCATCCTCATGTTCGCCAGTTCCATCCAGAACGCCGTGACCATCCTCGACATCTCCTCGTTCGTCACGAACAACTTCTCCGGCGTGCCGCCGGAGTTCGTGCCCGTCTCGCTGTTCCTCATCACCAGCATGGTGAGCTTTTCCGACGGCAGTTCGTGGTCCACCTACGGCATCATGTTCCCCATCGCCATGCCCATCGCGTTCACCACCGGCGCGAACCTCCCGCTCGTCATGGGCGCGGTGTTCAGCGGCGGCATCTTCGGCGACCACAGTTCGCCCATCAGCGATACGACGGTTCTGGCGTCCTCGACCAGCGGGAGCGACCACCTCGTCCACGTCAGGACGCAGATTCCCTACGCCGTCATCTGCGCGACCATCGCGGCGACGTTGTTCTTCCTTCTCGGGTTCGTCCTCCCGCAGGGCTTCCGCATCTTCCCGTACTGAATCGTGTTGTTCCAAGCGTTTCCATTCGGGTATCTTGATATCTCTCGGAATCCAACGCTACCGCGATGCCCGGTCCCGTGTTCCTCGAAAACGACCCCGTAACGCTCCGCCCGGCCGACGAAGAAGATGTCCCATTCCTCCGCGAGAACGGCAACGAACCGCACGTCCGGGCGACGCGACACGCCTATCGGCCCGCCGACGAGGAGTGGGCCGAGCGACGACTCGGCGGAACGGTCGGGGAGAACGACGACTCCATCGGATTGCTCGTCTGTGCCGACGGCGAACCGGTCGGATACGTCCGTCTCATCCGCGACCACCCGTGGGTACACGTCACGCGGGACGCCGAACTCGGCTACTGGATTGCACCCGACGAGTGGCGAAACGGCTACGCCACGGCCGCCGCCGAGCGCATGGCCGAGTACGCGTTCGCCGAACTCGGACTCCACCGACTCACCGCGTCCGCGTTCGAGACGAACGAAGCCTCGAAGCGGGTGCTGAATCGGGTCGGGTTCGTCGAAGAAGGCGTCTCCAGACGCGCGGCCTACGTCGATGGGGAGTGGTGTGACGTGGTTCGGTACGGATTGCTCCGCGACGAGCGGGAGTCGAAAGGGTAGTTCCGAGCGTTCGCTGTCAGTCGCCGACCGCCGTCAGGACGTGAAGGGCGATGACCAGCGCCGTCACGACCGTCAGCCAGACGTGTATCGTCCGCCAGCGGCGGAACAGGACGCGGTTCGTCACGTCGAACACCGACCCGACGACGGCGGGCGCGGCATCGCCGCGTCCCATCCGAACGACGTGTCTGTGCAGATGGCGGCCGTAGAACCCGCTCGCGACTTCGACGGCGAGAAACAGCACGACGAGCGACCCGATGCCGCCTTCCTCCTCCGCCAGCAGAAAGTGCGGGACCGTGAGTGCGGCCCCGACGAGCATCGTCCCCTCGTGCAGTTTGAGCGACCGAAGTCGGTACTTCGGCGGAACGATACCGGTTCGTTTACCCACCGAGTAGCCGAGGACGCCGATGAGGAGGACGGTCACTCCGAGTTCGGCCAGCCCCACGTACGCCGCTTCCGCGGCCTCACCGCCGAACCCCCACCACTCGGGGACGATTCCGGCCCCCGCGCCGCCGTTCTCGCTCTCCGCCCCGTTCTCATCTTCTTCCTCCTCCTGCACTTCCTCTTGCGTCGCCAGCGACGGGGCATTCGTCCCGCCTACCCTGTCCATCCTGTTCATTCCAGCCACCCTGTTCGTCCCGTCCGCGACGGCAGCGGCGGTCGTCCCCCCGACCGTCCCGAACACGAGCGCGAGCACCACCACCCACCGAAGGACTCTCCGCTCCATACGTCCCCCTCGTCGCGGAGCCAATCATTCGTTTCGCCCGTGACGGGGTTCCCCTCTGCTCACGTGAAGTCGCCGAAACTAGCCTGCCCGTCGTCGGCTTTCGCCTCGTCGGGTTCCGAGTCCGCTGCTTCCGCCTCGGTGGATTCATCCCCCGAGTCGTCCGTTTCGTCCGCTTCGGCGTCGTCGGTCGGTTCGTCCCCGTCCGATTCCGACGCGAACCCCTCGAACGCGCCGCCGGAGTGTTCGACGGCCGCCTCCGCTTTCGACTCTTCCGCGTCCTCGACGATGCTCTGAACCTTGTTCGTGGTCTTTCCGCTTCCCGTGACGAAGGCGACGTGTTTCTCCTCCAAATCGTACTGGGCGGCCATCGCCACGGTCAGTTCGCGGTTCTTGCAGTGGTGGGTCATCGCCGAGAGGAACGGGATGACCTCGCGTCGGGCCGTGCTCATGCTGATGCCGCTCTCCTCGGCTATCTTCCGGGCGATGTAGTCGCGGGTGTCGCGCTTGCCCCGCGAACTGCCGAGTTTGCGCCAGTAGCTCGGCGGGCCGTAGCGCGTCCATCCCCCCTTCGTCCCCTGCCGGGCCGCGGCCACACCGGCGGTCATGTTGTCGCCCGCGTAGCGCCAGTACTTGTAGTTCTGCGTGGCGCGCACCCGTCCGAGCCAGCGGTCCGCGTTCGCCATGTAGCCGTAGGCGTCGGCGAGTTCCCGGCCCTCGTAGTCCTTCGGGAGGTTGTCCTCTATCCAGTTCAGCATGTTGTCGGGCGTCTCGTCCACGTCGTAGGAGGCCTTCAGCGCGCCCTCGGCGTCCTGTTTCTTGATGAGGTCGTCGAGGAAGTCGAAGATGCCGCTGGTCGTGTCGCGCTCGCCCGTCACCACGTCGTCGCGGGTCAGTTTCCCGTTCGTGGTGGCGACCGCTTGCAAGTCGTTGACCGCCGAGCGAAGGTCGCCGCTGTCGTTTTCGGCGATGGCTTCCAGCGCTTCGGATTCGTACTCGATGTTCTCCTGTCGGCAGATGTCGCGGAGCGCGGGGACGATGCTTCGCGCCGACACGTTCCGGAATTCGATGGTCTCACAGGCGTTCCGGAGCGAGTTCGACATGTCGTAGAACTCGTTGGCGATGAGGATGAGCGGCTGGTTTGCGGATTTCACCACGTCCGTGATGGCCCGCGAGCCGCCGCGGTCGGCGTTGTGCGTCAGGTTGTCCGCCTCGTCCATGATGACGACCCGTCGCCCCGCCGTCCCGCCGGTGAGGGTCCCGCTCTTCGCCGCCTCGCCCGCGACGCGCTTCACGACGTCGCCCGTGCGCTGGTCGCTGGCGTTCAACTCGATGGTCGGCCAGCCCATGTCGTTCGCCAGCGCGTGGGCCGCCGAGGTCTTTCCGACGCCGGGGCTGCCGTGGAGGATGACGGCATCCCCGTGGTCCTCCCACGTGTCGGCCCATTGTTTCAGTTTGTCTCGGGCCTTGTTGTTCCCCCGAACCTCCGACAGCGTGGTCGGGCGATATTTCTCCGTCCAGTCGGTCATTACTGACCGAAACTGGGGGGTCCCGAAACTTAACGATACGGTTGTCGTGCCGAACGACGACCCAAAATCCGTCAGCGTATCGACCGCGAATCCGTCAGCGAATTTTCCGTCGATGCTCGCGGCGGTCGAGGTCGTGTTTCATCCAGTAGTCCGGGTCGTCGCGGTGTTCGAGTTCCGTCAGCCGCTCTTCGATGATGGCGAGATACTCCTCGTTAGTTTCCGTTCCGACCCAGTTCCGCCCGAGCTGTTCCGCGACAGCGTACGTCGTCCCCGACCCGCCGAAGGGGTCGAGTACGAGGTCGTCCTTGTCCGACGTCGCCCAGACGATTTTCCGGAGGAGCTCCTCGGGCTTCTGCGTCGGATGGTCGGTCCGTTCATTGCTCGCGTTGTTCACGGTCGGCACGTCGATGACGTCCCGCGGTTTGGCCCCCTCCACGTTCGGGTCCCACTCGTAGCCAGCCTCGTTGCCGAAGAGCGATGTCTGCCCCTGTTCACGCATGGGATACTCCTTCGTGTGGCTGTTGTACGGTATTCGGACCCGGTCCATCCGAAACGTGTACTCCTCGCTCTTTCGGAGCCAGAGGATGCTCTCGTGCGAACGGGTCCATCCGCCGTTCCCCATCTGGGGTTTGTTTCGGTACGACCAAACCAGCCACTGGAGCGAGTCGTACCAGTCACACTCGCGCACGAGTCGATATTTGATGTCAGCCAACCCCTCCGTGAACCCCATGATGAACAACGACCCCTCGTCGGCCAGGATGTCCCCGGCCTTCCGAACCCACTCGACCACCCAATCGAGATACGCCGCCTCCGTTTCGAACCGGTCCCAGTCCGCCTTCCCGATGTTGTACGGCGGGTCCGAAAAGAGCGTCTGGACCCGCGCCTCGCTCTCGGCGAGCCGTTCGATGAGTTCGACGGCATCGATGTCGTACACTTCCCCGCGGTCCGTCTGGAAGTGGGGTTCTGTCATTGCTGTGAATTCCCAGCCATCACCCTTTGGTTCTATCGAAGGCGGGCAGAAATCGGCTACAACAGGGTTCCCTCGGCGACCGGAATCACGCGCCCGCCGACTCGCACGTCGATGCTACCGTCCGTTCTCGACGCGCGGAGGTGGAGGAGCGACGGTCGGTCCATCTCGTACCCCTGTTCGACCCGCACGTCGATGTCGTCCGAATCGAAGTAGCCGTGTTCGACCAGGTAGGCCGCCAAACAGCCGTTCGAGGACCCGGTCGCCGGATCCTCGGGTACCCCCGCGCAGTCGGCGAACACCCGGGCGTGAAGGTCGTTATCCGCCTCCGTTTCCGGCGCGAAGAGGACGATGTTCATGTTTCCGTGCGGTTCGATGAGGTCCTCGTAGTAGGGTTCGTGATTCGTCTCCGCCCGACGGACCGCATCGAGCGACCGAAGCGGCACGACGAGCGTCGGGAGGCCGGTCGAGACGAGTTGGACGGGAAACTCCGTATCGACGTCCCCCTCGTCGAGCGAGAGGACGCGGGCCGCAAGCGCGTGGTCGAGGGTCCGCTCGAACGTCGGCGGAATCTGGTGCATCCAGAAGGATTCGGTGCCGTCGTCGTCCCGTTCGACGTGGACGGGTATCTGGCCGACACCGAGGTTGAGCGTGAGTTCGTCGGGGCGGTCGTCGCGGACGAACTCTCGGATGACGAACGCCGTGCCGATGGTCGGGTGACCCGCGAACGGAATTTCCTCGGCTGGGTCGAAGATGCGGACGTCGTACCCGCCGTCCCGCGTCTCCGGGGAGTCGATGAACGTCGCCTCGGAGAAATTCGTCTCGCGGGTGATGTCCAGCATCTCCTCGTCGGTCAGCGCCGCCGCGTCGTGAACGACCGCGAGCTGGTTGCCAGCGTACCGTTCCCGTGCGAACACGTCTACGACGTGAAATGGGTTGTCGGTCATACGTAGCACGTATGTCACGACGTACATCAGTGTAATTGTCAAGGAGGGAGAGTGAACTCGGAGCCCGATAATTCGATTCAGACTACCACTCACCTTTTTCCACCAGCACGTCGTATATCGGTTGTCATGGGGGACATCGAATCCGTCCGAATGGACGACGAAGAGCGGGACGAGTTTCTCACGAGCGGCGGAACTGGCGTCATCTCGTTCCCGTCGGGAACCGACGAATCACCGTACTCGGTGCCGGTGTCGTACGGCTACGATGCGGCCGAGGCGCATTTTTACTTCCGTCTCGCGCTCGGTCCCGGAAGCGAGAAAACGGAGGTCGTTGACCGCCCGGTCACGTTCGTCACCTACGACCACACGGACGACGGGTGGAAGAGCGTGGTCGTCACCGGGGAGTTAGACGAGGTGGCGGAGGCGGACATCGACTCGGAGGTGACGCGGGGGATGCAACGGGTCGCTATCCCGATTGTAGACCTGTTCGAGCGCGATTCACGGGAAGTAACGTTCGACTTCTACCACCTCCATCCCGAGGAGATGACGAGTCGGAAGGAAGCCCACACCGAAACCTAACGATTCGAACCCGAGCACCGCAGCAGCGATATCGACCGCTTCGAACTCGACGTTTTTCACCGCTCGAGCGGCGACGAACGCCCGAACGACGAGCGAGCAAAAGCGATGGACGGCAGAGACGATGGATAGCCCACGCCGCGATTCGCGTCGCTCCGTGTGGTGGGACAACAACAAAAAGCGGGGAACGAAGAACGGCTTATTGGTGCGCTTCGGTCAGTCGTCTTCTCGGACCAGAACCGAGTCCTCGCCGTCGATCGTCACCCTGTATCCGGCGAACGAAAACGACAGTTCGAGGTCGTCGTTGCTGGCGACCACCGTATCGAGTGCGTCGGGGTCGATGGAATCGTACAACGGCGGGAGTTCGTTCGGTTGTACGTTCGCCTGCTCGGCCACCTCGAATACGACGTCTTGGCTGATCGATTCGCTCCCGTGCGGTCGGTTCATGGATTCTCGGTGTGAATTCGTAGCATGCATCGTTGAATCGACCGACTCGATACTCTTGGTTGAAGCGTCGGTCTTGCTAGTGTAGCTTGGGGAACGGAGCCACCTCACGGCGTCGCCTATGTCGAACGGTTCGCTATGTGGTATCGTTCACCAAGCCGTCGTCCGATACTTCCTCGTCGGTTTCGAACAGGGAGCGAAGTAATTTCTCCAGTCCCGTCCAGAGGTGTTGGCTGAAGGTCGGTTGGGAGACGCCCATCACCGTTGCACACTCGGCTGCGGTGCTCTCGCGGGGCCACGAAAAGTACCCTTCCCGCGTTGCGACCTCCACCGCCGCGAGTTGTTTGTCCGTCAAATCCGCCGTCAGGTGTGCGTTGTGCGACGTGTTCGAGAGGCCCGGAATGGTATCCCCGAGCGTTCGCTTGGACAGGAGTCGGGCACCATCGTGGCGTTCGAAAACCCGGTCTACAACCTTTCTGGCGTCGCCGTGTGGCGAAACGTCCGCGACGACTCGTGCGTTGCCGTCGTCGGCCCGCAAGTCGCGTATCACGGCGTCCGTATCCGCCAACGTCGCGGCCACGCACGGGCCGCTGACCACGAATTCCATCAACGTCGAGTCGGAGTGCTCGCTCACGACTCTGGCCTCCCGGACCATCGGAAGGTCGGCGGCGATGTCGAGCACGGTTGCGGGTCGCACACCCCGAACGGTGAAGAATTCGAGCATGTTCCCGTCCGCCCGATGAACCGCCCGCTCGCCGACGAACTCGCCACCCGTGCGCTCGGAGGCGGCGATGAAGAAACACCGCTCGTCGTGGAGTGAGAAGACCAATTCGACCGCACCCGACTGGGGCGGCTGTTGGCGGGTCATGTACATTCGTTACGAGTTGGAGACGATTAGGAACTCTGTGAGATGTGCGAACACACGACTCGAAACCCGTCCGTCGGTTTGCCTCCCGCCGCGTCGTACTTTCCGTACCATCTCCGACATCCGTCTCCGCGATAGACTACCGCATCCCCACCGAAACCTTTTCTCGGATTGTTGTTTCCTTCGAACTATGTTCCCGGAGCGCATCGAGACGGACCGCCTCGTGTTGGAGGCCGTCACCCACGAGAACGTGGACGTGTTCGAACTGTATCGACACACGGCACACGACGCGCCGCACATCGACGAGATAACGGAACACCTGTCGTGGGACCCCCACGCGACGCCGAAGCAGACCAAGGAGTTCATCGACTGGGCGGAAAAAAACAGAAACGAGGCGATCGGCGCGGAGTACGTCATCAAGCCCAAAGACGAAGAAGGCAGCGCGGGCGAAATCGCCGGGACGACCGGCTTGAACGTCGACTGGGAGAAACGAACCGGCGCGCTCGGTTTGTGGCTCCGCAAGCCGTTCTGGGGTCGTGGCTACTCCGGCGAACGCGCCGGTGCGCTCATGGAACTGGCGTTCGACCGCCTCGACCTGGAACTCGTCGCGATCGAACACCTCGCGGGCAACGAGAAGTCCCGCCGCGCCATCGAGAAGTACGTCGAAGCGCACGGCGGCCAGTACGACGGCATCCTCCGGAACCGGCGGCCGGACGGCGACGACGTGCGCGACTCCCACCGATTCACCGTAACGCGCGAACAGTGGGAGGCGAGTCGCGCGGAGGAGACGTCGTGACTGACCTCTTTCCCGAGCGCATCGGAACGGAGCGGTTGGTACTGGAACGGCTCTGTCCCGAGAACGCCACGCCGTACGAACTCTACGACCTGTTCTCCGGGCCGGGTGTGAGCGAGGTGTTCGAACACGTTCCACAGTCCCCCTATCGGACGGTGAACGAACCGCGGGAGCTGATAACGAACGCCGACGAACGATGGTCGGACGGAACGTCCGCCGCGTACGCGATTCGCCCGGACGGCGGGGAACCGCACGCGGGCGAACTAGCCGGAACGACGTTTCTGTTCCCCGAGTGGGAGCGCCGGACCGCTCGTTTCGGTCTCCTCCTCGGAAAGCGCTTCTGGGGTCGTGGCTACTCCGGCGAACGGGCGGCGGCGCTGCTGAAGGTGACCTTCGACCGCCTCGACCTCGAACTTGCCACGGTCGGCCACAACGTCGGGAACGAGAACTCCCGTCGCGCCATCGAGAAGTACGTCGAAGCGCACGGCGGCCGACACGATTGTCTGCTTCGGAATTGGGTTCCGATGGACGACGAAATAGCCGACATGCATCGCTACACCATCACGCGGGAGCAGTATCGGGAGGCGGTGAATGCGTGACGTTCGACGTGCACGCGGTTCGCCACCGCCTGAAATTGAAGACGGACGCCGGACACAGTTCCCTGTTCGAAAACCGCGGCGACGTCGCCTGTCCGGCGTGCGACGACGCGTTCGCCGAGGTGTTCACCACGGAAAAGCCCGCTCACAGCTTTCAACCGACCGGTTCGATGCGGTTCTGCGTCGTCCGGGAAGAGGGGAAAACGATGGTGTTCACGCACGACTGACGGTCGGTTTTTTCTCCGGTCCGGCGTTCACAAGCTATAGGTCCCGTTTCGTCGAAGCCATCGCCATGCCGGGAGCACGCGTCCGGAGCGGCGAGCGGGTCACGCTCAGGACTGTCGAAGAGGAGGATATTCCGTTCGTTCAACGCGCACTGGCGAACCGAGAGATTCGCCACCCGATGGGAAATCCCGTTCTGACTCGGCGGCGAGTCGCGGAGCTTCGAGAGGACGACGCCGACCGGTTTCTCGTCTGTCTCGACGGGGACGATGCCGGTTCGGGCGGTCCAGACGGAGACGAGGTGACGCGAATCGGACAGGTGAACGTGACGGACGCCGACTACAAACGCCCCGAACTCGGCTACTGGTTGGTTCCGTCGGTTCACGGCGAGGGGTACGGCACGGAAGCCGTCTCGCTCGTCATCGACTACGCCTTCCGAACGTACGACGCTCCCGCGGTGGGTGCGGAGGCGTACGACTTCAACGACGCCTCCCGCGGTCTGCTCGAATCCCTCGGGTTCAGGAAGGAAGGTCGCCGTCGAAAGTACATGTTCGTCGACGGTGCGCACCGCGATATGGTGCAGTACGGGCTGCTTCGTGAGGACTGGTGCGAGCGAACGGTGTGAGGAGGTAGCTGACGGTCGCCTACAGCTTTTTGGCGACCATTTCCCCCCAGTGCTCGAAGCCGTGGCGCTCGTAGAACGCCCCGGCGCGGTCGTTTTCGCGGTCCACGTCGAGGACGAGCCGGTCGAGCGGGAGGGTCTGGTCGGCCGCGAGCGAGACGGCGGCGTCCATCAACTCGTCGGCGACGCCCGTCCCGCGGTGGGCCGGGCGGACGTAAATCTCGTTGAGGACGGCGGCGTCCCAGATGAACGCCAGTTCCTCGGGGAGGACGAAGACGTAGCCCGCCAGTCCGTCGCCCGCGTCGGCGACGGTGACGCACCGCTCGTCGTCGCCGACGCATCGGTCCACCCAGTCGAGGTACCGCTCGCGGTACTCCTCGGTCAGTTTCCCCTCGTACACCTCGGCCTTGTCGTCGCCGCCGGTCCCCGCGCCGAGTCCGAGTTCGAAGGCGCGCTTTAGCTCCCAGAACTCGTCGGCGTCGCTCGTCTCGTAGGGTCGAATCTCCATACCCCCTGTCGGTGCGAGGGCGTCTTACTCTTTGCGCGATTCCCAGACCCGAAAGCCGAAGATTCCGAAACTCATCGCGCCGAGGAGCAGTTGTCGCCCGCTTCGCACGATGGGGAACACGCGCTCCTCGTTCCGCGGGTCGGGTCCCTGCGCGAGGTCGAACCCGGTATCGTAGTGGGTCGTGTGCGTCGTCCCTCGGGCGTGCGGTTCGAGGAACGTCTGGACGATTCCATGTTTGTTCGAGACGCTGAGCTTCCCGGAGACGCTGTAGAACTGGTCGTGAATCGGATAGAACACGTTCACGCCGTTCTTAACGAGGTCGAGACCGATTCCAGCGACGACGAAAGCGAGGAGGCTCACCCACGCGACGCGGACGCCGTAGGCCCCCCATCGTCGTCCGATTCGGTTCTTCCCCAGCAGGTCGGCGAGCAGGACGATTCCGATGACCGTCGGTATGAGTAGGTTGTGAAACACAGCCCGGTGTCCCCCCTGGACCCAGAATCCCACCAGTGTGTCGAGGTCGGGAAACGCGGCGGCGGCGAGCACGATGACCGCCGCCCGCGTGTCGAACTGTTCGGCGAGCAGTGACGTGGCGAGTAAGGCCCCCACCGCGACGTGTACCACCGTCGATGGCATCGAACGATGGACGGCAGCGTCCAAGAAAGTAGTTTGGTGGAAACCGTCGTCGTAGGCCGGGCGTACTTTCGGATAGCAATCGTTAGCAAGCGAGCGGGGCGTGACAGGTTCGGAGTTGTGTCCGATGAGGGTTCGCTTAGAGCGGTATTCCCTCATTGACGACCAGATTCGGGGCGACTGATGCGGTCCACGACGTCGGACGGTTCGTGACCTGTATTTCGACGCCCGTCGAAGGCCGGTTTCGATACGCTTTTCGGGACCTCTCCCACATGCGAAGACATGACAGATGCGCGCCGGACGCTCGCCGAGCAGATCGCGGGTGAAATCACGCTGAGCGACGACCCCGGAGCGACGCTCCGCAAGTGGCGCACCGACTTCGACGTGTCCCAGACCGCACTCGCCGACTACCTCGACGTGTCCTCGTCGGTCATCTCCGACTACGAGAGCGGCCGCCGCGAGAATCCGGGCATCGGCGTGGTCCGCCGGACCGTCACGGCGCTCCTCGACATCGACGAACAGCGCGGCGGCGACCGCATCCGCCAGTACGCCCGCGTCCTGTCGGCCGGGTTCGACAGCACCATCGTCAACGATTTGCGCGAGTATCCGACGAGCGTCCCGCTCCCCGAGTTCTACGACGCGATCGACGCGACGGAACTCGCACAGGGAACCTCGGCGGGCATCACCGGGCACACCGTCATCGACAGCATCGAGGCCATCACCCGCCTCTCCAGCGAGGAGTTCTACCGCCTCTACGGCCAGAGCACGAACCGCGCCCTCGTCTTCACGAACGTCACGCGCGGGGAATCGCCGCTGGTCGCCATGCGCGTCGTCACCCCGACGCCGAACGCGGTCGTCCTCCACGGTATCGACCGGGACGAACTCTGGGACTACGCGCCGAAGATGGCCCAACTGGACGGCTTTTCGCTCGCCGTCACGGACTGCGAAAAGGAGACCATGCTGGACGCCATGCGCGAACTCGCGCCGTGACTGTCGGGAATCATATCTTTCATCTGACTGTGACGGGTTCGTGACACCATAAAGGATGGCGTGGTGAAGGCCAGAGTTGAACCATTACAGATGTGTCTTTATGTGGTAATGAGTGCAGAGGAATCACGGGGTAGGAGCGATGTGAACCAGTCGATATGTCCGTGGTGTGCCGAAAATATTGACCATCCGACCGATTTCGTCAGAATCGCGCCGCCCGACCGTCGTCCCCCCGAGCACCGTCCGACCGTCAATCGCTGGTACCTCCACGCCGACTGCGCCGTCGAGTGGCGCGAGTTCGTCGGCCACCTCCGAACGCTCGCGGGACGGGGGGCGTTTCGAACGCTCGTCGAAGGGCCGCTGTCCGGCGACGTCAACGAGATGCTCGAATGGGAACTGGCCGACACGAGCTAAAATATATTTTAGCTAACACTTTTCCGTCGTCACCCCCTTGCTTTCTCCATGTCCGATACGATAGTGAAGACCGGAACGACGACGGTCGCGCTGACGACCGACGACGGAGTGCTCCTCGCCGCGGACCGTCGGGCCAGCCTCGGCGGTCGCTTCGTCACGAACAAGGCCGTTCAAAAGGTACAGGGAGTTCACCCGACCGCCGCGCTGACGATGGCCGGTGGCGTCGGCGACCTGCAGTCGTACATCCGCACGCTCCGCGCCGAATCCTCGCTCTACGAGACGCGACGGGGCGAACCCATCGACATGGCCGCGCTCTCGACGCTCGCCGGGACCCTCCTCCGCGAGGGACCGTACCGGGGTGCCCAGCCGACCCTCGGCGGCGTCGATAGAACCGGCCCGCACGTCTACGACCTCGACACGGCGGGCGGCGTCATGGAAACCGACTACCACGCCAGCGGTAGCGGGATGCAACTCGCCTACGGCGTCCTCGAACGCGAATTCGAACCGAACCTCCCGACGGACGTCGCCCGTCGCGTCGCGGCCAGCGCCATCGAGAGCGCCACCGAACGCGACACGGCCAGCGGCAACGGCCTGACCGTCGCAACCGTCTCCGCGGACGGCGTCGAAGTCCGTGGCTACGACTCGTTCTCGGAGGTGGCGGCATGAACGGGGGACAACAACAGGCCTACGACCGCGGAACGAACATCTTCTCGCCCGACGGGAGGCTGTATCAGGTGGAGTACGCCCGCGAGGCGGTGCGCCGCGGAAGCGTCAGCGTCGGCGTCCGCGCCCGCGACGGCGTCGTTCTGGCCGCGAGAAAACACGTCCGCTCGCCCCTCCTCGAAGCCGACGGCATCGAGAAACTCCACAAGATAGACGACCACATCGGCGTCGTCAGCGCGGGGCACGTCGCCGACGCCCGCCGACTCGTGGACTTCGGCCGCCGCCGCGCCCAGACCGACCGCCTGCGCTACGGCGAACCCATCGGCGTCGAACCGTTCACCAAGGCCGTCACCGACCACGTACAGGAGTTCACCCAACAGGGCGGCGCGCGACCATTCGGCGCGGCGCTGTTGGTGGGGGGCGTCGAACCACGTTCGACGGAACAAACGAGCGGGTCAACCCCGCGAGTCGGCGTCGAACCCACCACCGCCGACGAGGACCCGCAACCGCGGCTCTTCGAAACCGACCCGTCCGGCACGCCGCACGAGTGGCGGGCGACCGCCATCGGCGCGAACGACGACACGATTCGAGAGTACCTCGAAACGAACTACGACCCTCAAAGCTCGGTGCAGTCCGGAATCGAACTCGCCCTGTCGGCGCTCGCGGAAGCCGAGGACGGTCCGCTCGCGCCCGAGGGGATTTCCGTTGCGACCGTCGCACCCACGTACCGGGCGCTCGACGCCGACGCTCGGCGGGAAACGCTCGATTCGCTCGACCTGCTAGACGAGCAGGCGTCGTAGAACCGCGAGCGGACCTCGTAAAATCGCCGACGGACTTCGTAGAACCGTCGTCACGGCCTTACGAGGCCTGTTGCCCCGTCGATTCCCGAACCGTCACGACCTCCAGATTTTCCGCGACGAACAGCGCGAGCGCGTCGCCGCCGACCTCCGTCGAAACGCGCACGCACCACGGGTCCTCCGAGACGACGCGCTCGCGCCACTCGTCGCCCACGTTCCAGACGGGGCGCTCGCGCACGTCGATGCCGTGCCGGTGGTAGAACGCGATGACCGCCGGGTGTTCCAGCACCGCGAGCGTCACGGGCGAGCGGAGCCGACAGCCACAGCGCTCGCAGTCGAATCGGGCTTGCGGGCGGCGAACGCCTTCCGCTCGGTCCGCGGCTTCGTCACCGTCCCCGTCGGAGTCGTGATATCCGACGTGGGCGTTCGCCGGTGCGCTGCATTCGGGGCACACGCCGTCGGCCATGAGCGAGAGGCGATGTCGGTGGTGACGGTCGAACGCCGCCAGAAGCCCCTCGGGGTCGTGTGCGCGGTGGCTCTCGGTTTCGCCGGACTTCGTCCGGCTGACCGCCAAGCAAGGCTTGGCAATTTCGCCAGACTCCGTCTGGCTGACTGCCGAGCGTTGCTCGGCAATTTCACCGTCGTCTCGCGGCTCCGCCGCTCGACTGTCCGCGGAACGGTGTTCCGCGCTACTCGCTTGCGAGGTTTCCGCGAAACCTCGGTGGCCTCCGGGCGGGAACGGGAGCGTGAGCGTCGGTCGCTCGCACGCCCGGCATTCTACCACGACGTAGTTGTCCTCGCCGTGGGCCGCCAGTCGCTCCTCCCCGCAGAAGGGACACGGGTCGTCCACCGCGATGGGGTCGAAATCCACGCTGTCGGTGTACGTCCCGGCGCGAATCGCCCGCGCGATTTCCCGCCCGGCGTAGGTGAGGGTGTACCCTCCCTCCGTCTTCCGGACGAAATGCTCGGTCAGTTGCCGGAGATGGTAGGAGAAGCCCGCCGTGTTGTCCGCGGACGTCGCCTCGAATAACTCCGAGAAGGCGAGCGTCTCCTCTCCCTCCGCCTCGGCGTCCAGCAGGGCGCGGAGCGCGGTCATCCGGACTTCGTTTCCGAGGACCGCGAACGCGTCCGTCGGGTCCACGTCGTCCTCGGGTTCGGTTCCGATGGTCTCGGGCAGTTCGTCCGCCGCGCGTGTCGGCTCTGTTTCGGTCATTTCGATGGGGAAGGGGGAGCGTCGGCCTGTGGTTCGCCGTCGGGCGTGTTGTTCGTAGTCGCACGGACGAGTGCCACTCGGATAAGCCGTTTGCTGGCGGAGAGTTCCGAAAAAATAAAGCGGGACAAAACAGCGCGTCGTCGGCTTACTCGACGTACCGGCGTGTCGTCGTCTTATTCGACGTACTCGTACGTTCGCTCGTCCATGTCGCCGCGGCCGACGAAGACGAACTCGTTTTCGGGTTCCGTGAAGTCTTCGAGTTCGACGCGCTTGTCGTGGTTGTGACGGTCGTGGACCTGCTCGTACTCCTCGTAGGTGAGGTCGTGACGGTTTCGAATCTGCTCGTCGATGGAGAGTTGGGCGAGTTCCTCCTCCCAGCCCTCTTGGACTGTTTCGGCGTGGATTTCGGCCTGTGCGCCGCTGCCGTAGGACCCGACGAGGAGCTTCTTGCCCGTCATCTCCATGTCGTTTTCGGCGGCGTACTGGAGCGCCGAGGCTCGGGCGATGTGGACCGAGCCGGTGTACCAGTTGCCGACCTCGCGCGAGATGCGGAGCGTCGGGTCGATGGTGTTCGCGTACCACTCCTGATACTGGTCGGTCGCCTTGAGGTCGTCCATGTACCCGCGGATGGCCTCCTCGAACGCCTCGCGGTCGTCGTAGTCGTCCTCGCGGGGCTGGCGGCCGATTTCGGCGGCGAGTTCCTCCTCGATGTCCGTGTCACGGATGGTGTGACGGAAGGCGAACAGCCCCGCCTTGCGGACCATTCCGGGGAACGGCGTGTGGTACGGGCCGAAGACGTAATCGCCGGGGTGGGTCTCCCCACCGGCGCGCTCGAAGTCCTCCAGCGCCTCGCGCATGCGAGCGAGGTAGACCTGCATGGAGCGCTTGCCGTCCACGCTGGGGAACTGCTGGTTGGGCTTGAGGAAGTCGGTCTCGTCGGCCGACCCGTATCCCTGTTCGGTCGAGAGTTCGACGATGGACGGGTCCTCGCTGATGAGCATCGCCACGGCACCCGCACCCTGCGTCGCCTCGCCGGGGTCGCCGCGGGCGTACAGCGCGGTGTCGGTCGCGATGACGAGCGCCGAGCGCCCGCGGTTGCGACCCGCCTTGATCCAGTTGTAGGCGTCGTCCAGACTCTGGGTTCCGGCGATGCAGGCAAACTTGCGCTCGCCCTTGTTCGCGTGGTGGAAGTCACCGTCGTAGACCTGTTCGAGGCAGCCCGCGATGTACGTCGAGACGGGCTTGGAGTTGTCGAACGCGCTCTCGGTCGCCACGTCGATGCGGCCGATGTCGTCCGGCGTCAACCCCTTGCGTTCCATCAGTCGATGGGCCGCGTTCGCGCCCATCGTCACGATGTCCTCGTAGGAGTCGGGGAACGAACTGGCGTACAGTCCGAGCCCTTTCGTGTACTTCTTCGGGTCTTCGTCCTTGACCGGTGCGAACGTCTCGGGGAGGTCGAGTTTCAGCTTGCCCGTCCAAATTTCGATGGCGTCGATACCGACGGCTGTCATTCTTGCATCATTCTTGCATAACATGGTATAAGGGTTTGTCGATAGAACTATCGACAGGCGTCGAAACCGAGTCAGTCGTTGGAAGATTCGACCGAGAGGTAGTCGATTCGGAGTCGCTCGTCCTGATTGCTGTTGCGGTCCTCGAAGACCAGATGGAGCGTCCCGTTGTCGTTTACGTACTCGACGACCGCTTGCGGGAGGTCGATTCTCCGTGTCGTCGTGCTCGACTCGGACAGCGTATAGCTTCCGCCGAGGGGGTCACCGTTCTCGTCCACGGGTGTCACGGAAACCTCGTGGCTCCCACCTCCACTCGTCCGGTAATCGCCGAGAACGAGCGTGTGGTGATTCCGCGATTCGATACCCGAGACCGAAACGCCGATGCTCATCTCGAACCCGTTCGGATGTCGGTAGTATTCGCGGAGCGCGGCGACTTGGTTATCGTTCGAATCGACATCCAGGTTGCCAAACCCTTCGAGACCACCCTCGGGATTCGATGGCGGTATCGAGGGGTCCTCTCCGTATTCCAGCGCTCCGTCACCGTCGTTGAATGCACCCGGATACGCCGTCGTTTGCCCTCCGCCACCACCGCCGTTTCCGCCGTCGTTCGCATCCAGCGTGAACGATACGGGGTCGTGGTTCTCGAACGTCAGCGTGACGTCCACCGGTTCGTTCGTCATCTCCACCGGGGTGCCGTTGCGCTCGAACTGGTAGAGATGGAACGTCGCGGTTCCGTTGCTCCCGCCGATTATCGGGTTCTGTCCGAACGGCGGGCTCAAATTCTGCCCGTCGCCGTCGATGTCGATGGTCGTCGGGAGCGACACGCCGTTTCCGATGTCGGTCGCGCCGTCCCGCCGTGCGCTGACGTACAGTTCGCTCTCGTAGATTCCCGTCCCGTACGACGGGTCGCTCAGCGCGTCGATGGTGGCGTCGTGCGGTTCGACGTGAACGTCCGTGAGCGTCGCGTCCTCCGGACGTTCGTTCGTGACGCTGAAGACGACGCCCGATTTCGGCCCGCCGTTCCGGTAGCCCCTCGTCGCCGTCGCGTCCCCGTTGTAGACGATTTTCGGCATCGCTCCGGACTGGACGACGTGAACGACGACCGAATCCGCGTCCCCGCCGCTCGCGGCGAGGAGTTTCACGTCCCCCGTGGAACTGTCGTCGATAATCGTCTGGACCCGCCCGTCGCCGCCCGTCGTCGCTTCCTTCGCGGACGTGCTGACGACGCCCGTTCGGTTCAGGCCGAAATCCACGGTCGTATCCGTCACGGGGTCGCCGCCGTAGGTGACGTTCGCCGTCAGGGTGTGCGTCGAAGTCGCGCTTCGGTCCAGCGTACACACCGTCGGATAGCCGTTCGCGTCGTGCGTGCAGTCCAATCCGCCTGCATCGACCCACTCCACGTCGTAGGTACCGCCGCCACCGATTCCGTTGCCGCCGCTCGCCGTCTCGATGCGGAACGAAACTCGTTCGCGCTCCGCGCCGTTGTCGTCGATGGAGAGCGTCACCGTCTCCGTCCCGGGTTCGGTCGCCTCGTACTCGAAGCGCACCCGACCCTGTTCGTCCGTCGTCTCGGTTCGCCCCCCGTCGCTCGACGTCACCGTGACCCCGCTCACGGGGTTGTTGTACCGGTCGCGCACCTCCGCGACGAGCGTCGTCGTTCCGTTGACCGTCTCCGTTTTCGGACTGACGTTGGTGATGTAGGTCGCGTTCGTTTCCGTCGTGTTCGACCCGATGCCGACCGCGGCCATCCGAAGGTCGTAGGTGACGTTCGCGCCGTTCTCTCGACCCTTGAGCGTCACCGCGACCGTCCCGTCCGCCCCCGACCCGACGCTCTGTACGTATCGCTGGTCCGCGAGCAACCGCGTCCACTTCTCCACGCCGAGCGTCGTCGGAATTCGAATTACCGGGTCGTTTCCGTCCGACTGCACCGAAATCGTCCGCGTCGCCGTGGTCGATGGACTGAGCGCGTGCGGGTCGAGGCTCACCGTACCGGACTGGGAGCGAGAGAGGCTTCCGTTGACCGTGACGAGCGTTATCCGCGTGCCGTGGACGAGTTGCTGGTCGGTCAGCGTCGCGTTTCCGTCCCGACCCCGGTTGTAGACGACGGTGTTCTCGTACACCGTGTCGGGCGCGTTGGCGTACCGGTTGTAGTTCGGCGCGTAGACGAGCGCTCGCGTCGAAAACGAGCGCCCGCCGCCGTCGAAGTAATCGCGCGTCTCCGAATCGGTGGCGCTGAGGTGTTCGACGGTGGTGGTCCCCAGTTTCGGGGTTCGAAGCGACCCCGACGCCGGTGGCGGATTGACGAAGAGAACGTGTCCGGGGTACTGCGTTCCGAGCGTTACCGACGTCGGCTGTCCCGTTCCGGTCGCACCCGTTCGGACGATGGCGTTGCGCACGTCCTGCATCTGACCCTGTACCCGCTCGTTATGTCGGAACTCGACCGTCTGATTTTGGCTCGGGATGGCAGTCGCCTGATACAGCGACATGGCGACGACGAGCGTGGCGAACAGGAGAATCGTTCCCACCTGTACCGTCACGCCACGGTCGTCAGACCGGAACGTCATGGATGGGACAGATACGGGAAAAGGATAAAAAGCCTGTTACTCGATTACTCGTCGTCTTCCTCGACGAGTTCCGGGTCGCTCATCGCACTCTGAAGGCTGTCCAGGCCGTTTGCCCACTCCGTAACGAGTCCGTACTCCATCTCTTCCATCACCGATATGTCGAGTTCGTCACCGGCGAAAATGCGCGTTCCGCCCGCCGCGACGAGACCGAGCGCCGAGTCCAAGTCCTCGGCCGACTCGGCCTTTTCGGCTTCGCGGATGTACTCCTCCACAGGTGCCTCCTCGGCGGGGCCGTGCGCGACGTACTCCTCCGCGGCGTAAAACACGCAGAGGAGACTCGTTTGGACGCCGTCGATGAGCATCGCTTTCTCCTCGTCCTCGAAATCGACCTCGCCGAGGACGGTCTCGCGGATCTCCGTGAGTTCCGAGAGGGCCGTCTCCTCGTCGATGTCCTCGTCGTCGTACGCGGTGACGATTTTGGCGACGGCGATTGCCACGTCGTCCTGCAGGTTGAGCAGGAGGCGCGCGGAATCCTCGTTCTCGGGGTCGATGTCCTCGTCCCTGATTCTGTCCAGCCAGTTCTGCCAGCGTTCTTCGGAGTAGAACTCCTCTGGAGGAGCGCTCATACCTCTTCCGTGCGTAGCACGATTCATAAATCCTCCGAGGCGGCCTGAGGTGGGTGTGGGGGTTTGAGACGGCCGAAAAGCTGATATGAGCGTGTCGGTGCGGCCGGTAGTAGCCTTCATACGCCATCGCTCGGCCGGAACGGGACGAAGCGCCGATTTCTATTCGTTCGACACAAATATCGGCGAAAGAGACATTCGGGGGGAACCTCAGTCCGAGAGCGTCGCTTCGGTGTCCAGCCCGTACACGAGTTCCGGCGTCGAGACGTGCGCGGTTCGAATCGCCTCGTCGTACCCCTGTTCCTGCATCCACGAGACGCGACGCGGCACCGTCTTGGGTCCCATCACCGCGCCGGGGCGGTCGGGGTCGTCGATGAAGTCCGTCTCCATCAAGAACGGCTCGCCGCGCTCGACGGCGCGTTCGAGGCGGTCCTTGTCGCTCATCACGCTCGGCGTCACGCCCGCCAGTTCGCCGCCCGCGTAGTGTTTGACGACGCGTTCCGACGGCAATCCGACCGATTCCGCCCACTCCCCCACCTCCGTCAGGTCGTCCGTCGCCTCGGTGTGCAGTTGGACGGCACACTCCGTCTCGGCACCGAGTTCCAGCGCGCGCCGGAGGACGGCGTTCGAGGCCGACCACACCTCGTCGGTCACGTCGTAGTGCGGCCGTCCCGATTTCAGGGCGACTGCCCCCCCGTCGGCGACGTATTCGGCCGCGACTTCGAGTCCGGCCTGCATCAGGTCGCGCGCACCCGCGGGCGAGAAACCACGGTCGTCCACGAGCTTCGAGACCAATCCCGGATGAACGCCGAGGACGGGCCACGCCCGCCCGCGGAGGATGTCGTTCGCGCGCTCCACGACGTCGACCGTCGTGTCGAAGACGGTTCGGAAATCGTCGCCCGATTCGGCTTCGACGCCGAGCAGCCACGACGGTTTGTTGACGACGAGCAGATGCGTGCCGCCGCTCCGCGCGAAGTCCGTGACCGCTTCGATGCCGCGTCCGTGGTCGGGGTCCAGATGGAGGTGGTCGTCGAGTACCGGCGTCCCGAGGTCGTTCATACGTCGTCCTCGGGTTCCACGGAAAAAACGCCCGTGGTTCGCCGCCGCGCTCGGTTCGTCATTCGCCCGCGTTCGCTTCCTCGTCTTCGATGACGAACGCCTCGTGGGCCGCGTTCTGGAGGGCGTCGGACCGTCCGTACTCGCCGGGCGCGATGGCGACCGTGCGCACGCCGTTTCGCGCCGCCTTCTCGAGAACGGGTTTGAAATCCGTGTCTCTGGACGCGATGGCGAGGACGTCCACGCGCTCGTCGAGCGCGAGTTCGGTCGCGTCGATGGCGAGTTTCACGTCGACGTCGCCGCTCGTGATGACGACTTCGAACCCGCGCGCTTCCGCCGCCTGAATCAGCCCCGGTGTCGCGTGCTCGTCTAGATAGAGACGAGTCGTCGCGAGTTGACCAAGCTGCCGCCCGGCGGTTCGAACGTCGTCCAAATCGACGTCGAAGTCGTCCCGAAGGACGTTCGGACCGTCGACGAAAAGCGCCACCGTTCGGTCGTGTTCGTCGTCTTCCTCGTGGAGAGACCGCAAGCCGCCGCTCATGCTCCGAGATAAACGATAGCGGGACATAGCGGTGGCGATTCGTTCGTCGTCCTCGCCGCTTCCGGCGTTTTGTCTGTATTCCTATGTTGTATGAATCGTTATTATTTATTGGTTCTTATGAATTTTATATTCATTTATTGATTCGGGAGAGAAGATTTCAGCATTCTAAATGAATAAAATTTAAATACGTGTGCGAACTTCGTTAACCTGCCGTATGGCAGACGACAACACATCGCGGTTTGACAGACGAACATTCCTCAAAGCAACTGGTGCGGTCGGTGCCGCAGCGGCCCTGAGTGGCGTTACGGCGGCGACGCCGGGTCGCAATCCCGGACCGAAAGAAGACGAGATCCTGGTCGGTGTTTCGGCTGGTCACGGCGACATCGAGCAGGCCGTCATGCAGAACGCACCGATGGACGTCAACGTCGTCCACAAGAACGAACACCTTCGCTACGTTGCGGTCGAGCTCCCGAGCGCGATGCCCGACTCCGCGCGACAGAGTTTCATCGACGCTATCGAGCAGCGCGAAGGAATCAAATACGCGGAGGAGAACGCGACGCACGAAGCGCTTCTCACGCCGAACGACCCCAAGTTCGGCCAGCAGTACGCGCCGCAGATGGTCAACTCCGACTCCGCGTGGGACACGACGCTCGGCAGTTCGAACGTCACCATCGCCGTCATCGACACCGGCGCACAGTACGACCACCCCGACCTGGCGGCGAACTACAAATCCAACCCCGGCAAGGACTTCGCCGATAGCGACAGCGACCCGTACCCGGACGTGCCGCAGGACGAGTACCACGCGACCCACGTTTCCGGCATCGCGGCCGGTGTCATCGACAACGGTACCGGCGTCGCCGGACAGGGTAACTCCTCGCTCATCAACGGCCGCGCCCTCGACGAGGGCGGCAGCGGTTCCACGTCCGACATCGCGGACGCCATCCGCTGGGCCGCGGATCAGGGTGCCGACGTCATCAACATGTCCCTCGGTGGCGGTGGCTACACGAGCACCATGAAGAACGCGGTCACCTACGCGTCCAACAACGGCGTCTTCATCGCCTGTGCCGCGGGTAACGACGGCTCCGGCAGCGTCTCGTACCCGGCGGGGTACAGCGAATGTCTCGCCGTCTCGGCCATCGACTCGAACGGCAACCTCGCCTCCTTCTCGCAGTACGGCAGCAAGGTCGAACTCTGCGCGCCCGGTGTGGACATCCTCTCGACGACCACCGAGACGCGCGGTTCCTACGAGAAGCTCTCCGGTACCTCGATGGCGACGCCCGTCGTCTCCGGTGTCGCCGGACTGACGCTCTCGCAGTGGGACCTCACCAACTCGGAACTCCGAAGCCACCTCAAGAACACGGCCGTCGATATGGGCCTGTCCTCGGACGAACAGGGCAGCGGCCGCGTCGATGCCTACAACGCCGTCACTACCCAACCCGGTAGCGGCGGTGGCGGTGGTGGCGGCGGCAGCGACTCCACGACCGATTCGGTCAGCGGGTCGCTCTCGGATTACTCCGACTACGACGACTACACGTGGTCGTGGGAGTACAGCAGCCCGAGCCAAATCGTCGTGGAACTCGACGGCCCGAGCAGCGCCGACTTCGACCTCTACCTCAACACGGGGACGACGAGCGCCGCGAGCCCGAGCAACTACGACTACTCGTCCACCACCACCGACAGTCAGGAAACGGTCACCATCGACAGCCCCGACACGTCGACGGATCTCCAAATCGACGTCGACTCCTACAGCGGGTCGGGTAGCTACACCGTGACCATCACGGAATACCAGTAATTCCCACTTTCAATTGGTCCCCTCCTCTCGTGTGCACCTCGAACAGTGAGTGACGACGCTCGCCGAGTGTGAAGACGACGCCCTATGTAACTTCTCCCCGCGATTACACCACGCGGTTTATCCCTCGCTACGACAAATCCCTGCCATGGTCGCGCCGACTGGAATCACCGCCGGACTCATCAACCTCCTCGAAGTCTTCATCATCGCAGCGAGCGTGGGTATCTTCGTCGCCAAGGTCGGACGGTTTCCGTACACCATCGCCCTCCTTCTCGCCGGACTCGCCGTTTCGATACTCGGTATCAACATCGACATCACGCTGACGCACGACCTCATCCTCCTCGTACTCCTGCCGCCGCTCCTGTTCGAAGGCGCGGCGACGACCGACCTCGACAGCTTTCGTGAAAATCTCGTCCCGGTGCTCGTTCTCGCCGTCCCCGGACTCATCGTCTCGATTCTGGTCCTCGGCGTGCTGGGCCACTACGCGTTCGGCTATCCGCTCCTGCTCGCCACGCTGTTCGCCGCGATGATACTCCCGACCGACCCCGTATCGGTGCTCGCGCTCTTCGAAGAACTCGGCGCGCCCGAACGGCTGTCGGTGTTGGTCGAAGGTGAGAGCCTCCTCAACGACGGCGTGGGCGTCGTCGTCTTCTCCGCGCTGTTCGCGTTGATCAGCCAGACGCCCCCGAACACGGACCTCTCGGAACTCATCTCGACGGAGGTCATCGCCGAGACGGGGCTGGAAATTATCGTCGCCAGTCTCGGTGGGCTACTCGTCGGCCTCGCCGCGGGGTACCTCATCTACCGCGTCATGGTCAATCTGGACGAACACATGACCGAAATCGTCCTCACGCTCATCCTCGCCTACGGCAGTTTCCTCCTCGCGGAGCACTACTTCCACGTCAGCGGCGTCATCGCAACCGTCACCGCGGGACTGCTCATCGGCAACCGCGGCGCGGAGTACGCCATGAGCCCACAGACGAAAATCTCCGTCTTCAACACGTGGGACACCGCCGCGTTCCTCGTCAACACGCTCATCTTCGTGCTCATCGGTGCGAAGACGCCTATCCACCAGATGGTGGACAACTGGCAACTCATCGCCATCGCCATCGTCCTCGCCATCTTCGTCCGCGCGCTCACAGTCTATCCGTTCACCGCCGCCGTCAACCGGTTCAGTCGGCGCGACATCCCGTTCTCCTATCAGCACGTGATGGTCTGGGGCGGTCTGCACGCCTCCATTCCCATCGCGCTGGTGCTCGGACTTCCGGGCGACTTCCCGAACATCTCGGAACTCCGGTCAATGGTGTTCGGCGTCGCGGCGTTCAGCCTCGTCGTCCAAGGGCTGACGATGAGCAACCTCCTCGACAACCTCGATATCGTCACGCGAACCGAAACCGAGGAACTGTACGAACTCCTCCTCGGGCGCGCGCGCGCCGTCGATTCCGCGCTCGACGCCGCCGAACGCCTCCACGACCGCGGCGACCTCCCCACGGACGTGTACGAGGACTTCCGCGGCGAGTACGAACACGAGAAGGACGACCTGAACACGGCCATCTCTCGCCTGCTTCGGGAAAATCCCGAACTCCGGCGCGAGGAACTCCTCGTCGGCGAACGTCGGGTGCTCAAACAGGAGAAGAGCGCCATCATGGACGCCACCCACTCGGGCGTCATCAGCGACGACATCGGCGAACGACTCCTCGAAGAGGTGGACCTCAAACTCGACCGCGTTGACACCGGCCGGAGCACCGTCCGCGACGACCCCGAGAACGAGGCCTACGAGGAGTTCTGGCGCGCTCGTGCCTCCGAATACGGGTTGGACTCTTCCCCCAGCAACGACTGATGCCACGGGAAAACGACGGAAATCGTCGGGGGACTACTCCGTGACGTATATTTTACCGACCATCCCCGCGCTCTCGTGCGGCGCGCTGTGGAACTCGTAAATTCCGGGTACGTCGAAGGTGTGGCTGTACTCGTACCCCTCGTCGTAGAGACTGCTCGGCCCACCGGGCGTTCCCCGCCAGTTCGCGCCGTCGGGTTGCTCGTCGACGACGAGATTGTTGCCGTCCGACTTCCAGACGAAGGTGACTTCCGTTCCGACGGGGACGGCGAGCGGACGGTCCGTGCCGGGCGCGAATTCGAGGTTCCCGTCGGGACCGACTTCGACCGGAAGGTCGGCTTTCGTCGCGCGGTTTTCCGGCGGTTTCGCGTCGTCGTCCTTCGATTCGGCGACCGTGACCGTCCCGGTCGCCCCCGCCGCCTTGTGCGGGGCGCAGTAGTACTCGTACCTGCCGAGTACGTCGAAGGTGTGGGCGTAGCGATACCCGTCGTCGTACAGCTTCGATACTTTTCCGGGCGTCCCCTGCCAGTTCGCGCCCTCGGGTTGGTCGTCCACGTAGATGTTGTGGGTGTCCGAGTCCCACACCCACTCCACAGTCGTTCCGGGAAGGACCGTAACGTCTCGGGGTTCGAACCGGAGGTTGCCGTTCCTGCCGACGGTCACGGTGACATCCGCCTCGGCGTCGTCGTTCGAATCGGGTTGACCGAGCGCCAGACAGCCGCCGAAGGACGTCCCGAGGGCCAACGCGCCGGTCGTTTTCAGCACCGTCCGTCTATTGTGATTTTGGGTCATGCGAAAGTACAGGGTTACCTACACGTCCGTGGCAAAAAATACCGGTATCCGATTCCCAGTTGTTGAATATCGAATATCTTTCTCTCTTGCTTTTCCTCTTTCCCAGACGACCCGAACGTTCAAGTAGCGAAGCGGGACCACTCCGGGACGGCCGACAACGTGAATCCACCAGTCGGCTCGCTACCCATGAATTGCCAGAACTGTGGTCACTCCGATTCGTTCGTGTTGCTTCTCGACCTCGCCATCCGCGTCTCGGACGTGGAGACGACGCCGCTCGACTGGTCGTTTTGTCTCCAGTGTCCGGTGTGTGAGAGTACCGATATCGATGGCGACCCGTCGCAACTGTTCGACCGACTTCAGGACTCAACGGTGTCGTCGTAGACCGCATCGTTGGCGGTCGTCGTCGCGTCCGTCCACGTCACCAGTGTCGTCCCCGTATCCGCGGCGATGTCGGCCAGTCGTCTTTCGAGTGCGTTGACACGAACCGCGTGCAAACAATCCACGAGATGCGGATGCTGTCGAAGCCAGAGGCCGACGAACCCGTCGTCACGGAGCACCTCCGCTACGTGGTCGATGGCGTCCGGTAGGGTTCGCGTGTCGAACCGCTGTCTCGTTCGGCCGTCCGGGGCGGGCGTTGTGACGTACAGCGGGAGATACGGACAGTCGCCGCGGTACGTTGCGACGAATCCGGCATCGAACGTCACGACGGTATCGGGCGGTTCGAGCGGTGATTCCCACCCCCGGACGAGGATACTCCTCGCGTCTCGCTCGTGTATCTCGCGGACTCGATCTTGTGTCATTATCGTCATATGTGACTATATAGTCGAAATAGCTAAGAATCCATAACGGTACCGATTGCTTTGGGGGGAGTAGATGACGTCCGAACAGATACTCGGGACGACGACCGTGACGCAACGTTGGCGAATCAGCCTCATCAAGGCCGTTCGAGAGGAGTTCGAGGAAGCGGGCGATGAAGTAAAGGAGGGCGACCGACTCGTCTTCAAGAAGCGGGACGGCCAAATCGTCGTCGAACCGGCGTGAGAACGTCACCGAGTGCGGTCCTGAATCACCCCCGGCAGGCGCGGGGGAGAAAACAAAGCATTACTTACTACGCTTCGAGGGTTCTGGTATGCCCCTTCGGAAACCGCCGTTGCGCGACCGACACGACGAGCGGGGCGCGACGTTCACCGAGTTCGGCGGCTGGGACATGCCCGTCGAGTTCGATTCGATAAAGCAAGAACACGAGAGCGTCCGGCACTCCGTCGGCATCTTCGACGTCTCCCACATGGGGGAAATAGAGGTCAGCGGACCCGATGCCGAGCGCCTCATGCAACGACTGACGACGAACGACGTGACCCGATTGTCTCCCGGCGACTCCCAGTACGCGATGATCACCGACGAGGACGGCATCATCATCGACGACACCGTTGTCTACCGACTCCCGGAGGACGACGACGCGGAGTTCCTGTTCATCCCGAACGCGGGTCACGACGAGATGATGCACGACCGCTGGAAACGCTTCCGTAGCGAATGGGATATGGACGCGGAAATCCGCAACGCGACGGACGACTACGCGATGTACGCGGTCCAAGGCCCCGACGCCGCCGACGCCGTGAACGAGGCCGCGGACGAGTCCGTCGCCGACCTCTCGAAGTTCGAAGCGATGTACGCGAGCGTCGCGGGTGTTCGGTGCTGGGTCGCCCGCACCGGTTACACGGGCGAAGACGGATTCGAACTCATCCTGCCCTCGGACGAGGCGGAAACCGTTTGGAACGCGTTCGACTGCCAACCCTGTGGACTCGGCGCGCGCGACACCCTTCGAACCGAGATGGGCTATCTCCTGTCGGGACAGGATTTCGACCACGAGGACGACCCGCGGAACCCCTACGAGGCCAAAGTTGGTTTCACGGTGAAACTCGATACCGAATTCGTGGGCCGTGATGCGCTCGAACAGGCGAAAGAGGAGGGCGTCGAGGAGACGTTCGTCGGTTTCCGACTCGTGGACAGGGGCGTCCCCCGACACGGCTACGACATCACGAGCACCGAAGACACCATCATCGGGACGGTCACGAGCGGGACCATGAGTCCGACGCTCGGCGAACCCATCGGACTGGGGTACGTTCCGACGGACTACGCTGACCCCGGCACCGTCATCCGCGTGATGGTGCGCGGACAGTCGAAAAAGGCAAAGATTGAGAGCACACCGTTTCTGAAAGACAAACAATGAGCTTCGAAGTACCAGACGACCGGAACTATCTTGAATCGCACGAATGGGTGGCAGTGAACGACGGAACCGGAAAAATCGGCATTACCGACTTCGCACAGGACGAACTGGGCGACGTGGTGTTCGTCGAACTCCCGTCGGAGGGCGACGAACTCGAACAGGAAGGCGACCTCGGCGTCGTCGAAAGCATCAAAGCGGTTTCCGACCTCTACTCGCCCGTCTCGGGCACCGTCACGGCCGTCAACGACGAGTTGGAGAACACGCCGGAACTCGTCAACGAGGACCCGTTCGGCGACGGATGGATGCTCGAAGTCGAACTCGACGACGAGAGCGAACTGGATGACCTGCTCTCCGCGGACGAGTACCGCGAGCAGATAGAGTAGCGCTTCGGCGGCATCCGTTTCGATGTTTTTCTTCTGCACTACCTCACGACGAGAGCGGAGCGACCGCCGACGGTACTTCGAGCGACCGCCAACGGTGAATCAGGACGGCCGCCGACGGCAGAACCCGAATGACTAACCGGGAAAGATACCAAGTAGTTTGCGTTCCCGTGCATACTTTTCCGCCTCTCGTCGCGGCGACACCACAGATATGTACACGAATGTGCAACTCGCGCGAACGCTTTCCTCCCATATTAAAAGGGTGCGCTCCCTAGCCGAAGGCAATGACCGGAGGCAAAGCGAGTACGGGAAGCCCGTACGCACCGCACAAAGCCGAGGAGACGGCGGCGATGCTCGATGCGGTCGGCGTCGAGAGCGTCGAGGACTTATTCGACATCCCCGAACCGGTTCGCTTCGACGGCGAGTTCGGCATCGAAAAGCGCACCGAACAGGCGACCCGCCGCGAGTTACAGCGAACGCTCGGCGAGAACCGAGCCCTGACGGAGTTCCTGGGCCGCGGCCATTACAGCCACTACGTCCCCTCGCTGGTGGACCACCTGGCGGACCGCTCGGAGTTTCTGACCTCGTACACGCAGTATCAACCCGAAGTCACGCAGGGATTCCTGCAGGCGCTGTTCGAGTATCAGTCGATGCTGGTCGAGTTGACCGGCCTCGAAATCGCCAACGCTTCGATGTACGACCACGCGACCGCGCTGGCCGAGTCGGCGCTCCTCGCCGCGCGCGTCCGGCAGACCAGCGGTAACCGCGTCCTCGTCCCCGATTCTATCCTCCCCGAACGCCGGAGCGTCCTCGAAAACTACATCGACGGGCCGGGCCTCGTCGTGGACGAGTACGCGACGGACGACGCGAACGCCGATATCGACTCCCTCGCCGAAACCATCGACGAGGAGACCGTCCTCGTCTACGCCGAAAATCCGACGACGCGGGGGACCATCGAGGAGAACCTCGCCGAAATCGGCGACCTCGCACACGACAACGACGCGCTGTTCTGCCTCGGCACCGACCCCGTGGCGCTGGCGCTGCTGCAGGAACCCGCCGCGGTGGGCGCCGATATCGTCGTCGGCGACGCGGCCGCGCTCGGCCTCCCGACGAGTTACGGAATGGGCCTCGGACTGTTCGCCACGCGCGAGAAGTTCGTCCGACAGGTGCCGGGCCGACTCGTCGGCGTCAGTGAAGAGAGCGTTGCGCCGACGGCGCAACGGGACGAAGGCGGCGACGCCGCCGAAGCGCGCGGCAACCGGGCTTTCACGCTCACGCTCCAGACGCGTGAACAGCACATCCGCCGGGAGCGCGCGACCTCGAACATCTGTACGAATCAGGCGTGGGTCGCCCTCCGAACCGCCATCCACATCGCGTATCTCGGCGCGTCCGGGTTGGTCGAACTGGCCGAAAAGTGCGTCACGATGGCCGACGACCTCGCCCAGCGACTGGACGACATCAGCGGCGTGCAGGCACCGGTCAACGACAGACACCACTTCCGCGAGTTCGTCGCCCACACCGACCAGCCCGCACCGCCCATCGTCGCGGATCTGGAGGAACGCGGCTTCGCGGTGCACGAAGTCGGCGAACACGAGGTACAGGTCTGCGTGACCGACGTGAACGAACACGCCGTCGATGAGTTCGTCACGCTGTTTGCGGAGGTGGCCATCTGATGAGATACACCCAGGCGAAGTGGGAACACGACGAGGACGACCTGTACGAACCCCTCCTGTCCGAAAAGGACGGCGGTGAGGTCGAAATCGAGTCCTCGCTCCCCGACGAGTTGACCCGCGACAATCTTGACCTGCCCGAACTGTCCGAACCCGAACTGGCGCGCCACTACACCCGGTTGAGCCAGATGAACTACGGCATCGACAGCGGACCGTACCCGCTTGGTTCCTGCACGATGAAGTACAACCCGAAGTTCACCGAGGACGTGGCGGCGCTCCCCGGCGCGAGCGTCCACCCCGACCGCTCCGAGGGGAGCGTGCAGGGCACCCTCGAACTCCTCTACGGATTGCAGGACTACCTCGCCCGAATCGGCGGGATGGATGCGGTCAGCCTCCAACCCCCGGCGGGCGCGGCGGGCGAGTTCACCGGCATCCTCGTGGCGAAAGCCTTCCACGAGGCGAACGGCGAGGGCGACCAGCGGACGGAAATCATCGTCCCGGACAGCGCCCACGGAACCAATCCCGCGAGCGCGGCACTCGGCGGGTACGACGTGGTCGAACTGCCGAGCGGGGACGACGGCCGCGTCGATATCGAAGCCTTGGAAGCCGCGGTCGGTGACAGCACCGCGCTGTTCATGCTGACGAACCCGAACACGCTCGGGTTGTTCGAGCGTGATATCGAACGAATCGCCGAAATCGTCCACGAGGCGGGTGGCCTGCTCTACTACGACGGGGCGAACCTCAACGCCCTGCTCGGACGCGCCCGCCCCGGCGACATGGGCTTCGACATCATGCACTACAACGTCCACAAGACGTTCGCCACGCCGCACGGCGGCGGCGGTCCCGGTGCCGGACCCATCGGCGTCCGCGAGAAACTGGCCGAGTTCCTGCCCGCGCCGCGGGTCAAGAAGATGAACGGAACGTACGAGCGGTTCGACCCCGAGCGAACCATCGGGAAGGTCCACGGCTTCACGGGCAATTGGCTCGTGTTGATCAAGACCTACGCCTACATCGCCCGCCTCGGCGACGAAGGTCTCTCGGACGCCAGCGCGAAGGCGGTCCTCAACGCGAACTACCTCGCGTCCCAAATCGAGTACGACGTGCCGTTCTCGCCGTTCCACCACGAATTCGTCGCCAGCGCGGGCGACCAAGACGCGGCCGACGTGGCGAAACGGATGCTCGACTACGGCGTCCACCCGCCGACGACGAAGTGGCCCGAAATCGTCCCCGAGGCTCTGATGACCGAACCGACGGAGATAGAAAACCGCGAGACGCTGGACGAACTCGCGGACGCGTTCAACGCCGTCATCGCGGAGGACGACGAGACGCTCGAAGCCGCACCGCAAAAGACGACCGCGAAGCGCATCGACCAAGCGAGCGCCGCACGGAACCTCCGCCTCTCCTGGCACTCGCTGGACGACTGATCGCCTCGACTCGCTTCGTATCACGAGTCGTTCCGGCGTCGTTTCGTATCACAACGCGTATCGTTCGTTTCCACCTCTGTTGAGAGGTGAACGAAATCCTGAAACCGCTTTGTCTCGTCCTCCTCTTGCTTCTCGCTGGCTGTAACGGCACGACCACCGGCCCGTCTTCGACGACTCACGCTCCGACCAGTCGAACGACGGTCGACACCGTGGTTTCGAACCGTACTACTTCCACGACGACACTCCCGACGAAAACCTGTACCGTCGCGAACGAAACGAAGGACGGTAGCATCGTCGCCGTTCGACCGACGATGCACCGGGACAGGGAGGTCATCGTCATGACGCAGTGGAATGCGACCGCGAACGTCTCGAAACTCGACGTGACGCTGGACAGTAGCCGACTGTTCGAAGCCCGGTCGTCGGTATTGGACGGAGAGAATGTGAGTGGCTTCGGGCGACCCGTGGGAACCGCACCGCTTGCCGGACAATTGCAGGTCGAACTCTACGACCACGGAAGGCGGATTGGACAGTACAACGCGTCCATGGTCTGCGAACGGTAGCAAATCGTTTCTCGTGCAGTCGAATCTGTCAGATGGAAAACTGTACCCGCCGAGGAGAGAATTCCAAACGCGACGGATGAACCAAGCACTCTACCGAAACCCGCGCGCTTACGATATTCTCTACCAACACAAGGACTACGAGGGGGAAGTCGAGTTCGTCCTCGACCGCTTCCGGGAGCACGGAAACGACGGCGGTTCGGCACTCGTCGTCGGCTGTGGCACCGGCAATCACAGCCGACTGCTCCAGCGGTCCGGCTTCGACGTGCTTGGTATCGACCCGAACGCGGCGATGCTCGACCGTGCACGCGAGAAATCGTCGGCGACCTTTCGCGCGGGTGCGCTCCCCGACATCGAACTCAACCGGACGTTCGATTTGGTGTGGGTTCCGTACACTGTCGTCGACTATCTTGAACTCGATACCCTCCCGTCCGCGCTGGCGACGTTGACCGAACTCGTCGCCGCCGACGGTCTCCTCGTGGTCGACACCGGTGATTTCCACGAACTCGGTGCGCCCGGCTTTCAACTCCTTTCGTGCGACGAGGGGTCGTGCGCACGACTGTTCCAGTATCATCGGGTCGATGCCGACCACGTTCGAATGGACGCGCTGGTCTTCCTCGACGACGAGTGGTTCTTCGACCGGCACACCCTGCTCGACGTTCCCGACGAGTCGATAGCCGAGGCGTTCCGCGCCCGCGGGTTCACCGTCGAGACGGCCGACTGGTACGGAACGCCGACGGCCATGGACGACCCGACCGTGTTCGTCGCGTATCGTAGCTCCCACTGACGCGAATCGTATCGGCGGTGTTGGCGTGAAACGCCAATTTCGTATATCTGAATTCGGTTTATCGGTTGCGAGCCGAGCGACGTGAAACACCGTCGTTCGGCGGTGAGCTGTCGTTGAGCGGGAAATCGGGGGCTCGCTGGGATGGACGCCATCGCAAAGTGGAGCGGTTGGTCATCAGCGTGAGCCACCGCCGCGTGTGAAAATCGGATTTCCCTTCCACCGAGAGGAAATTCCCTTCGACCTTCCGCTTCGACCGATGAGGAGAGCCGCCGCTGAACGGGGTGCAATCGCCGCGAAAATCGAGATTCGGGCCGAATTATGCCGACGCGGAGTCGATGTCGCCGTCGATGCGGACGAGTCCGAAATCACATTCCGAGCAGCGCCACTTCGTCTTCTCGCCGAGGTGGAGGTTCGTGCTCGCGCTCCGCCAGAACGTCTGTTCGCTTCCGCACTCCGGGCAGTCGTGCTGCATTTCGAGGCTCATACGTGCCTCTCCGTGACTGACGAAGTTGAAGATACTGGTTTCACCCGGCTAGTCCTCCCCGCGTTCGAGATGCAGGGCGTCGAAAAACCGGTGTAACACCCGCCGGGACGCGAACTGGACGAGTTCCTCGTCGTCGGCATCCGAATCGGCGAACAGGCCGAGCGGAATCTGTGCCCCGGCCATGTCGGCGTGGCCACCCGCGCTTCCGACGTCGCCGAACGCCTGCCGGAGGACGTTGCCCGCGTGAACCCGGGGGTCGATGGACCGCGCACTCATCTCCACGGACCCGTTGACGACGCCGAACACGAGCACCGTATCCACTCCTTCGACGTTGAGGAGGTAGTCCGCGGCTTGAGCGAGCGCGTCGCGCTCGCTCGTTCGCCCGGCCGAAGTGGCGAGTGTCGCCCCCCGTTGGACGCGGTTACGAATCGCCTCTCCGATTGCGTCGACCGTCGCCGGGGAAAACGCCGCACCGTACAGCTCTTCGAGCAGGTCGAGGTCCGCATCCCGACAAACGTAGAGTGCGGCCTCGTACTCGTGGGGCGTCGGGTTGCGAATGAAGTCGATCCGCTCTCGATGGAGGGCGAACAACAGCGCCGACCCGAGTTGAACATTGACTCCGATGTCGAGATCGCGCAAATACTCGATGAGGATGGTCGCGGTCGCGCCGTAATCCTTGCGCACGTCGACGAAATCCGCGGTCGGGTTCTCCGTGGAGTGATGGTCGATGACGATATCCGGTTTCACCGAGTCGAGTTCCGTGTGCCCCGCCGGTGTCGAGTGGTCGACGAACGCAACGCGCTCGAATTCCTCGGGGTCGAACGTATCGAGGTGGTCCAACTCGACGTGAAGCAGGTTGACGAACGCCCGGTTTTGTTGGTGGGAAATCGCACCGCCGTAGAAGAGTTCTACGGTGTCGACACCGCTCGACTCGGCGATGACCGAGAGTGCGAGCGCACTGGCGATGCAGTCCGGGTCGGGGTTGTCGTGGCAGACGATCGCGAGCGAGTCGACCCCCGCGAGATACTCGACTAACTCCTGGGCGCGGGTCATGATAGCCGTTCGACGCGAGGTGGTATCAAACCGTGGCTGGGTATCCGGCACGCTCGCGAGAAATAAACTGGATACCACGATACAGAATTGGTTGGGGACGGACACGACCGGTCGCTGAAGTAACGCCTCAGGTATCGGTGTTCCGCGCGTATTCGGTCATCTCGAAGAAACAGATTCGCGACGAGGCGATTACGCTCCTCTTCGCAGGCCACGAAACGACGGCAGTCTCGTTGACGTACACGACGTATCCCCTCGCACAGCACCCGAAAGTCGAAGCGAAACTCGTTGCGGAACTCGACGAGGTGCTCGACGGCGAACGGCCGACGATGGCCGACCCCTCCAAACTCACGTACACCGAGCAGGTAGTCACGGAATCGATGCGACTCCTCCCGCCGGTACCGTTTATCACTCGCGAAGCGAAGGCTGCCGACGAAATCGGCGCCTGCCGGAATCCGGTAGTCGCAAGAGTGTTCCTGAGCCAATGGGTCGTTCACCGCGACTCGCGGTGGTACGACGACCCGCTCGCGTACTTCCCGTTCGCGGCGGGGCCGCGGCGCTGCATCGGTGACCGCTTTGCGATGCTCGAAGCACGACTCATCCTTGCGACGCTCTATCAGAGCTATCACCTCGAACCCGCCTCGGACCGGAACTTGGAGGTAATTCCAACGGTTACGTCACGACCGAAGGAGGACGTTCTGATGATGGTTCGCGAACGCTCAGCGGATGAAATGGTCGGATCGGAGGAGTAAGCTGTTCGCGGAGAATCCACAAACGCCGTTCCGGCCGATGCCGTAACGACCACCGGATTTGTTGCCCATCGTTATATTCGGCAGTCGGATAGAGACGGCGGAGATGACCGGATACCCTCAAACGATGCGTTCACCTCGTGCTCGATACTCGTCGACGAGGCGTCGCCCCCATTCGACGGCCGTCTCGTTCTCGGTCGTCACGATCGCGGCGATGACCCCCGTCCTGTCGTCGAACCCCGCAACGACGAGGGTATCGTCGTAGATGGCGAAATCGAGCGGAAGGTCATCGACGAAGTAGGTCGCTGTCGTGTCGAGTTCCCCGAGGGTGTCGTGGCCGTCGCGATGCTGGGCGCGAACGCCGTCGAACGCCGATGGCGTGATGATCCACTCGACATCGATGCCCCCGCGGATTATTTCGTAGGTGCTCTCCATCACCGTCGGTGAGCCGAAACTGCTCGTCGCGCCGACGAGTTCGCGGTTGGTATCTCTGATGATCGATTCCAAATGCTGTTCGATAGCGTAGGGTGCTGATGGGTCGGCTTCGATAACGGTCGCGTCCGTAAACAGGTGGACGTTCTCGACGAGTTCGGGCGCAGTTACGTGTTCTAACAACGGTTCGAGGTGTCTGCTCCCGTCGAGTCTCGTTTGAAACTGCTGGATCTGCTCGAGTATCGCCGTTCCACTTCTCGTGAGACGGTATCCGTCACTCGATTTCTCCACTAGTCCTTGCTCTTCGAGCTCGGTTGTCGCTCGATAGGCCGTCGCCCGTGAACATTCCGCCCGTTCGGTGATCGTTGTTCGGTCCGCTGGCCCATCTCGACAGGCATCCAAAATGGTGGCGCGTTGCAGAAGGGAAATCATCTCGTTGATATCCGATCTCTTCATGTGCGCGATAATACAAAGGCGATCGACATAACACTTCACAAACGTGTTCCATCTCACCGCTGAAACATCGTTTCACCGATGCCTATAACCCGAATTTGTTCGTTCGGTCGACAATGAACGCTGGAGGAAACCGGATCGATGATGCCCGTGTTTGGGTCACTCTCCGACGGGGGAGAATCGGATACCGATACGATGAACGGACGGTTTGTCGCCGGGTGGTGACGTGAACGAGGCGATGGAGAGCCGATTGCACGCATTAGTGCTATCGGCGATACTCCTCTGTTCGGTCGTTGTAGGCGTGACGCCGGTTTCTGGAACGGCCATGGGTGGGTCGGATACGGGTGGGCCGAGTATGGGTCGGTCGGGGGCGTCGGCGGTTACGGGCGTTCGAGGACTTTCTACGGGCGGTTCCAGTCAATCGAAGCTAACGGGAAGTGACTTGGTCGTCACGGGAGAACTATCTCAATCGGGCATTCGAGAACTCGAAGGGTCGATACGTCGAAATCCATTGCGGATAGGGTCGGACACCACCGCGTCGGCAGATAGTCCCACGTTGTCGACAACGACCTGTGACTATGCTCCACATGGTTGGACCGGTTGTGGATGGCCGAGCAGGCCGTACATCATCACGAACATCACGCAGTTACAGGCGGTGGACCAGGAGGGGTCGTACTTCGCGCTCGGCGCGGACATCGACGCTTCGGAAACGGCCAACTGGAACGGCGGGAAGGGATTCAAACCGCTGCGTTCCTCGTGGTCGTTCAGCGGAACGTTCGACGGCCGCGGGCACGCGATTTCGAACTTGACCATCGACCGGCCGGGCGAGAAATACGTCGGTCTGTTTTCGAACGTTCGTGACGGCACTATCGAGAACGTTCAGTTGAAGAACGCGAGCATCCGTGGTGACCGCGTCGTCGGGGGCCTCGTTGCAAAGAGCCACGGAATCGTCGAAAATTCGTCCGTGACGGGGTTCGTCTCGGGAACGGACGATGTCGCGGGACTCGTCGCGGACAATCGAAACGACGGTTGGGCGGATACAGTCGGAACCGTCCGCAACTCGTACTCGGCGGCCACGCTCAGTTCGTCCGCTCCCTCCTCCTTTCCGGGGGGATTGACCGGTTGGAATTCCAACGGCGACGTAATCGATTCGTATTGGGATGTGGATGCGAGCGAGACAAGCAAATCCAATGGTGGTACGGGACTATCGACGGCGGAGATGCAGGGACCGCGTGCCTATCTGAACATGAACGGGTTCGGATTCGGGCGAAACTGGACGCTCACCGATGGCTACCCGCGGCTTTCCAGTTCGGATCTCGTCGGACTTCCGGTTCACGTCATCGACGATTTCTCCGCACCCAACCACGTCAAGGCGGGCAAGACGCTGACAGTGACCACGACGGTACGGAACCTCGTGGACGATACCGACGGCCGTTCGGTCCGTCTCACCATCGACGGCACCCCGGTGAACCAGACGATACTCTCGCTCGACGAGGGTGAAACCAAGCGGGTCGGACTCCAGTACATCGTCCCGTCGAACGACGTGGGAACACATCGCGTCGGAATCACGACGAATGCGGATACGACGACGACAAACGTCGATACCGTCGCAACGCTTTCGGGAACGGTCACGGACCCGAGCGGTAACGTCGGAAGTGCAATTGTTTCGCTCGTCGGCACGGGCACCCAAACGACGACGAGTTGGGACGGTTCGTACACGCTCCCGAACATCAACCGCAAATCGGCGACTGTGCACGTCGCGTGGAACACTCCCAGCGGGACGACGGTGACGAAGAACGTGACGGTGACGATGGCCGGCAACACCGTCAAGGACGTTTCGCTCGTGCCCTCGCTCGCTACCCTTCCGGGCGACGGGTCCGCGAGCCATCCGTACGTGATTTCGTCGGTTCGTGGCCTCGTTGCGATTCGTCACAGTCACGATGCTCACTACGTTCTCGGGTCGGATATCGACGCGTCGGGGACATTTCTGTGGCAACGTGGAAATGGGTTCGACCCGCTCGGAAACTACTCGGACCCGTTCACCGGCACGTTCGACGGCGACGGCCACACCATTTCGGGTCTGACCATCGACCGGTCGAGCGAAAAGCGAGTCGGTCTGTTCGGGAAAATCGGTTCGGGCGGTATCGTCACGAACGTCAGTTCGGTGGGTGTGGACATCACCGGCGACACCTTCGTCGGCGGACTCGTCGGGACGAACGAGGGGAAAGTAGCGAAGGCGTTCGTGCGAGGGCGCGTTACCAGCGGCGGGACCACCGGTGGTCTCGTCGGGAGGGTTCGCGCGGGCGGACGCGTCGTGAAGTCGTCCGCGCAGAGTACCGTTACCGGAATCGACAACACTGGCGGATTGGTCGGCGAACTGGATGATGGGACGGTATCGGAATCGGACGCGACTGGGGACGTGAGCGGTAGGCAATTCGTCGGCGGACTCGTCGGTTTGGATTTCAACGGCACGATAACGAACACGTACGCGACGGGAGACGTCTCCGGTCAGATGTTCATCGGCGGTCTCGTCGGCAACCACGCGAGTGACTCCGGCCTGTCGAACTCGTACGCGACTGGATCCGTCTCAGGGAAGTACAAAGTCGGTGGTGTCGTCGGGACGGGGACTGCCGGGTCGGCTACGTACTGGAATACGGGAACGAGCGGTCAGTCCGCTTCCGCCGGTTCAACTGGCCTCACGACAAATGAGATGACTGGCCAATCGGCGGGGACGAAACTCGGTGGATTCGATTTCGGCACGATGTGGTTGCTCACCGATGGCTATCCGCGGTTGCGGTGGTCGGTGTCGTCGGTGTCGCTTTTGACGCGCAACCATCCCATCGCCACGGGAAAGACGACGCGAGCGAGCGTCAACATTCAGTTCGTGCACGGGTCGGGCGAGACGGGAACATCTATCGCCACCTACGGCAGCAACGACACGGGCGTCGCCACCGTCTCGACGGACGGCGTGGTATCGGGGGTCGGTGTCGGTACCGCGACCATTGCCGCGGATTTCGCGGGGCGACACGCGACTACCGTTCTGACGGTAACCGACGGCCAGCCACCAGTCGCGGTGGCCGGAACGGACCGGACGGTGGACGAGGGAACGGCGGTCACGTTCGATGCTTCGACATCGACGGACAACATCGGCGTTACGTCCTACGCGTGGGACTTTGGCGACGGCTCGACGGCAACCGGCGCGAACGTCTCGCATGCGTATGTCAGCGCCGGGAACTACACCATCACGCTGACGGTCGGGGATGGGGCCGGTAACACCGACACCGATACGCTGGTAGTGACGGTGAACGACGTGACTCCGCCGACCGCAGATGCGGGCAGTAACCGGACAGTCGAGCAGGATGCTCCGGTGTCGTTCGACGCATCGGGGTCCACGGATAACGACGGAATTGTCTCCTACGAGTGGACGTTCGGCGACGACACGACTGCGACGGGAACGAACGTCTCGCACGTCTATCCGGACCCCGGAAAGTACACCGTCACCCTCACTGTCGCGGACGAGGCTGGGAACCTCGATACCGACTCGATGAGGGTGACGGTGACGGACGTAACGCCGCCGACCGCGGATGTGGGTACCAACCGGACGGTCGATGAAGACTCGATGGTCGTCTTCAACACCTCGGGGTCGGTCGATAACGTGGGCATCAACTCCGTCAAGTGGGCGTTCGGCGACGGGACGAACGCAACGGGGGCGAACGTTACGCACGTCTATGCTGCTCCCGGAAAGTACACCGTGACACTCACCGCTTCCGACGCTGCGGGGAACGAAGGCACGGACGCGGTGACCGTGACCGTGTCGGACGTGACGCCACCGAATGCGGATGCAGGTACCAACCAACCCGTGAACGAGGATTCGTCGGTAACGTTCGACGGGTCGCTCTCGACGGACAATTCCGGGATTGCATCTTACAACTGGCGGTTCGGCGATGGAACGAACGCGACGGGGATGAACGTCTCACACGTCTATGCGGACCCCGGAAAGTACAGCGTGATACTGACGGTCATGGATGGTACGGGGAACACCGACACGGACTCGGTAACGGTGACTGTTAAGGACGTAACAAAGCCTGTCGCGGAGGCCGGTTCGAACCGAACGGTGAACGAGGATGCCAGGGTTGCATTCGATGCGAGTGATTCAACCGACAACGGCGTCATCGAAGGCTATCATTGGCGGTTCGGCGACGGCACGAACGCGACGGGGATGAACGTCTCACACGCCTTCATTGACCCTGGGAATTACACCGTGATTCTCACCGTCACGGATTCCGATGGAAACTGTGGAACCGATGTTCTCTCCGTGGTGGTCAACGACACGACCACACCAGTCGCCGATGCTGGCGGGAATCGGAGCGTGTACAGCGGTAACCGTGTTCGCTTCACGGCGAGCAATTCGACGGATAACGGTAACGTCGTGCGCTACCGGTGGAATTTCAGCGACGGGACGAACGCAACCGGCGCAACTGTCGTCCACACCTTTTCGACATCCGGGACGTACACCGTCACGTTGACCGTTACGGACGCAGATGGAAATGTCGACAGCGATACAGTGCGTGTCGGGGTACGGACTCGTCCGCCGAGCGGTGGAAATGGTGGAAGCGGAAACGGCGGAGATAGTGGTGGAAACGGAAACGGCGGAGATAGTAGTGGAAACGAAAACGGCGGGAACGGACAGGACGGCAGTGGAAATCGTGATGGTGATAACGGGTCAGGAACCACGACGACTACCACGGCGACCACAACGACGACCGAAACTACTGCGACGACGGGAACTGTTGTGACGACATCTTCGACAACGGAAGGCGCCGGAACGACTGCGACGAATACGTCGACAGGGAGCGTCGCGACGACGACCAGCCGCGGTCGAACGACCGGGACGACTGGGACCGCGACTTCGAGTAACGGTCAACCGGGCTTCGGAATCGTGGTCGCGTTGCTGTCCTTGTTCGTCTTGCTTTCGGTAATTGCTGAGAAACGACGGTTACGGGAGTAGATATCACATGTGCTCTGGCGGGAGAATGGTGATTTCTCAAAAATCGTTTTGACACGCTTGGATGACCAGTTTTGGCTCGTCGTACAGGCTGTTAACCGTGTGTTTGCCCTTCCCCCTCCCGCGCCCTCGCTGATCCTGTTTGATGAGGTCGAGGAACTCCAACTCGGTGAGCAAATCCCTAATGCGTCGTTCCTTCAGGGGTTCGGAGTCCATCTGTTCGCAGATTTGGCGGTAGGAGTGCTGGACGACTTTGTTCGGAATCTCGGGGTCCTCCTCGTTCGATTGTTGGACCCGCGAGGCGAGCGCGAGCAGCACGTAGCGCGCGTGCGGTGGCTGCTTGGAGATGAGTTCCGAGATGCGGTTCGCTCCTTCGCGGTCCTGTGCGACGTCGACGTGTTCGTCCCGGACCACCGATTCGCGTTCCTCTTCCGCGACTTCGCCAGCGAACCGGAGCACGTCTATCGCTTTGCGGGCGTCGCCGTGTTCCCGTGCCGCCAGCGCGGCGACCTTCGGAATCACGTCGGTTTCGAGGACGCCATCGACGAAGGCGTCTCGCCGCGATTCGAGGATTTCCCGGAGTTGCGTGGCGTCGTACGGCGGAAAGACGTAATCGCGTTCACAGAGGCTGCTTTTCACGCGCTCGTTCAGTTCGTCCTTGTACCGAATCTTGTTCGAAATGCCGATGACGCCGAGGTTACAGTCGTCGATCTTCCCGGCCTCGTTCGCGCGGGAGAGATTCATCAGGAGATTGTCCCCGGCGGTGTCGCCGCTCTTGTCGCCGATTCCTTCGAGTTTGTCAACCTCGTCGAGGATGATGATGGCGACGTCGTACATGCTTTCGAGGACGGTCCACAGTCGGTTGTAGTACATCGAGGTGCTGATTCCCTGCTCGGGAATGGTCGTCCCGCTCCGTTCCTCGTCGTTGAGTTGCGCGGCGATGGACTGGACGACTTGCGTCTCGGTCGAATCCTGCAGGCAGTCGATGTAGGCGAATCCCGCGTTGACGTCGTTTCGACCGGCGCGTTGCATCATCTGGCGGCTGATGAACTTCGTGCAGAGGGATTTTCCTGTACCGGTCTTCCCGTAGAGAAAGATGTTGTTGGGGGTGTTCCCGTTCAGCGCGGGACGGAGCGCGGTACCGAGCCGTCGCAGTTCGTCTTCACGGCCGATGATTCGGTCGCCGTCGGGGAGGTGTGAGACTTGCAGAAGCTCCTTGTCGTTGAAGATCGCCGTGTCGTCTCCGAAATAGTCCACTGACTCGGACATCTATAGAACCGTATGGCGGATGAGGTTATATAAACGTACCTCCTCATTGCCGCTGTAAATTTAGTATAACAACAGTAGAACGGTTCTATGACTGATTCCTAACCCCTCATTGCCGTTGTAACGACACCGAATTGCCGTTGTAACGACCGTCCAACAGCGGCGAGAGGACACCGCATTGCCGTTGTAAAGTCCGGCTTTGTTTAAATATGTGTGGATTTGGGTTGTCACTGAGACACCCCGTGTTGCCGCTGTAAGTTGGGGTGGTATGCGGTGGACGGGAAGGAGGGGTGTATTCGTGCGCCCATAAACGAAAAATGGGGGAGTAGAGTGATTGAAAGGGCGAACAACCCCTTTTTCTCGTTCCGAGTCTCACAGCCATTCGCTCCGAGTGACGTGGGATTTCCGCTGGAGTCAAAATGCGACCGAGCCGCTACTGATAGTTTGCGACTCTTCTGCGGTGTGGTTAGTAGATTGGCTATTTAGTTCTATTGTTCTCACTGTCGCAGGAATCGCGTCCATCGAGCAGTACGGTGCTCGTCGAACTGTGCTCATTGGTCTCGTCACCGTTCATCGGTGACGCCATCCCACCGACGTCACACCATCGCATCTCCATTGTCATCGCATTTCCATCGTCACATCATCCTCCCGGTCGCAACTACATCATCCTCCCGGGTTGTCATGTCGCAACTGGTTGTCATCGTTATTATCTCATCAGCAATCCATCCATCAATATTCTATCCATTCGTCCAACATTCGAATCGATATTTTCCGACGATTCCCGACAATTCACACCATATTCTCCCTCTACCTCCCTCTTACAGCGGCAACGTGGGGTGCCGGACGACCATCTCTGAAATCAACAACTCCTCCCGACGACTCACCTCGATATTCTCCCACCCGTTTCACATTCCGTTTCACAACTATCTCTGGAAATATGACAGCCTCCGAACTCACGACTGTTTCCGAAGCTAGCCGAACTGCCACTTCGTGGCGTCGTTCGGGTAGTCGCTCCACGCGTAGACGGTCTCCGGTTGTACCGTGAAGAACGGCGCTCCGTGGTGAATCCCGTACTTTCCTTGATAGGCCGAATCGAGTCGGTCTTCGAGGTCCGTATCGGTGACGCGCTCCGCGGTGCCTTCGATGATGACGACGGCTTCGCCACTCTCCCGATGGACGACGATTCTGGAATCCAGCTGGAGATTCCGAACCCAGCGCGTTCGCTCTCCGCCACCGCAATGGACGGTGTCATCGACCCAGACGCCCCACACGGGACGCGCGTGGGGGTGGCCGTCGGGTCGATTCGTGCAAATCCAGTAGTACTCGTCGTTCGCCATCTGCTCGCGCACGAACGTCCACGAGAGCATCCCCGCCTCCTCGTCGGGAATGCCGTAGCTCTGTTCGGTCCGTGGCCGACTCCGATGGGAGTCGAACTCCTCGACGTCGTTTCCCACCATCGACGGACGTACGACACGGATAGGCAAAGAGGTATCCGCCACTTTTCCACGACGATAGTGCACTCCGCAACGGTAGTCCACTCCGCAACGATATGGTCGTTCACTCCGCGACGATAGCTTACTTTATGCTCGCGTTCCATTACTCGCGTATGAGTTCGATAACCCTGTACTCGCTCGACGGCTGTCCGTTCTGTGAGAAGGTTCACGATGCGCTCGACGACGCCGATATCGCGTACGAAACCGAGTGGGTCGAGCCGCTCCATTCGGATCGAAACGAGGTCAAACGCGTCAGCGGCCAGCGCGCCGTTCCCGTCCTCGTGAACGAGGGTTCGGGCGTTACGATGGCCGAAAGCGACAAAATCGTCCAGTACGTGGAGCAGTCGCTCGCATGAAGATATACACCGGACGCGGCGATGCGGGCCAGACGGACCTGCAAGACATGTCCCGCGTCTCGAAAACCGACCCGCGAATCGAAGCCTACGGCACGGTGGACGAACTGAACGCCCTCGTCGGTCGCTGCCGACCGACGGGCCACGACGACGTGGACGACCACCTCCGCGAAATTCAGAATCACCTCCACATCGTGCAGGCCGACTTCGCCAACCCGGACCCCGACGAGGACGACCCACAGGTGAAAAGCGAGCACGCCGATCTCCTCGAATCGTGGATGGACGGCTACGACGAAGAACTGGACCCGCTCACCTCGTTCATCCTCCCCGGCGGGGGCGAATCCGGGGCGAACCTCCACCACGCCCGCGCCGTCTGTCGCCGCGCCGAGCGCCGGGCCGTCGCGCTGGCGAGCGAACAGGACATCAACGACGTTGCCGTCACCTACCTGAACCGTCTGTCTGACGCGCTGTTCGTCCTCGCTCGCGTCGTGAACAAACGCGACGGGGAGCGCGAAGAGAGTCCGTCGTACTGACTTTCCTTCCGCTACTCGGAACTACACTGTCAGCTCACCCTTCGGAATTTCGTGATTCGTGATGATTCTGACGAGGGGGAATTCTAACGAGTGACGAGGTGAGATTCTGATGGTGGATGAAAGCTTCCGACGAGCGATAAAACAGACTTCGACGGATGCTTCCGTTCTCCGACTTACAGTCCCAGTTCCCGCCCGATAACGAGGTGCTGAATCTCGCTTGTCCCTTCGCCGATTTCCATCAGCTTTGCGTCGCGGAGGAACCGCTGCGGGGCGAAATCCTCGGTGTAGCCGTAGCCGCCGAGAACCTGTACGGCGTCTTCTGAGACCTTCCGTGCGGACTCGCTGGCGTCGAGTTTCGCCAGCGCGCTCTCGTGGGAGACGGAGTGGCCTTCGTCGTACTTGCACGCCGCTTTGTGGGTCAGCAGGCGCGAGCGCTCGATTTTGCGGTCCATGTCCACGATTTTGTTGCGGATGGCGTCGAACTTCGAGATGGGCTTGCCGAACTGCTCGCGCTCCTGACTGTACTCGTGGGCCGCCTCGTAGGCCCCCTGCGCGATGCCGGTCGAGAGCGCAGCGATGCTGATTCGACCGCCGTCGAGGGTCTTCTTCGTCTGCTCCCAGCCGTCGCCCTCCTCGCCGAGCAGTCGGTCCTCGGGAACGCGGCAGTCGGTGAACTGGATTTCACAGGTGGGCGAGGCGTTCAGTCCCATCTTGTCCCAGACGGTCGTGACCTCGAAGCCGTCGTCCTCTTCGGGGTCCACGATGAACGTCGAGATGCCGCCGTAGCCCGCGTCGGAGTCCGTGACGGCCTTCACGAGGACGCTCCCCGCGACGTTGGCATTCGTGATGAACTGCTTCGTGCCGTTGATGACCCACTCGTCGCCGTCTTTCTCCGCGGTGGTGTCCATGTCGCTGGCGTCGGAACCGGAGCCGGGTTCGGTGAGCGCCCACGAGCCGAGGTACTCGCCCTCCGCGAGCGGCGTCAGCCACCTCTCTTTCTGTTCTTCGGTGCCGAACATCTCGATGGGTTTCGACGCCAGCGAGATGTGCGCAGCATACGAGAGGCCGATGGACCCGGACACCCGTCCCAGTTCCTCCGCGACGAGGGCGTACATCAACTGGTCGCCGCCCAGTCCGCCGTACTCCTCGCTGACGGGAACGCCCATCATGTCGAGAGCGGCGAGTTCGTCGAAAATCTCCGCGGGGAACCGGTGTTCGGTCTCTATCTCCTGTGCAATCGGCTCGATCTCCTCGTCACAGAACTCCCGAACGGTGTCCCGCACCATCTTGTGTTCGCCGGGAAGATTGAAATCCATGCGCAATTTTTGCGCGGGTTTGGCTATAAAGACACCGCCATGTCTTCGACATGGCGAGCCTTCAGTCGCTCCGCTCCTGAAGACACCGAAGCAGGGAAGCCTGCTTCGAGCCTCCACTCGCGGAGACACCGCAACAACTCTGTTGCTGCGAGCCTTCGGTCACTTCGTTCCCGAAGACACCGCTACAGCGTAGCTGTAGCGAGCTCTCATTCGCTTCGCTCACGAGACCACCGCAACGGCGTTGCCGTTGCGAGCCCCCACTCACTCCGTTCGTGGGGACACCGAAGCAACATACGTTGCTTCGAGGTCTCGTTCATTCCATTCACGAGACCACCGAAGCACAACGAAGGGGTCTCGTGACAGCGAGTGACTTTATCAATAGGGGGGACTAACCAACCTCCGATGGGTATTCGGCGACTGGTTCGTGGCACGATAGAGTGGCCGCGCATCGAGGCGGTCATTCGGGAGATTGCGGAGCGGTACGACCGCGAAGAGGTTCGCGTCGAGTTCATCGACGCGGATAACTGGCTTTCGACGCCGTGCGTCGTGGACGACGAGTGGTTCGTCAAGATAACGACGGGGCAGAACTCTCTCGTCCACGCGCTGTTCACCAGCGCCCGAAACCTCGGCGCGTTCACCAGCGGCACCGAGGGGTTCTTCGAGCACTTCGCCGGGCCGGAGGAGATGGCCGAACACGAACTGGAAGCCACGCGGAAGATGCGCGAAATCGGGCTGAACGTCCCGGCACCGATAGAGTCGTTCGAATACGACGACCTCGGCGTGTTAGTGATGGAGTACCTGCCGGACTTCGAGACGTTCGAGCAGATGCCCGAGACGGAAGTGCGCGCGTACGCTCCGAACCTGTTCGCGGCGCTGTCGCGCATGCACGAGAACAACCTCGCGCACGGCGACCTGCGCGGCGAAAACGTCCTCGTTGCGAAAGGGGAAATATACTTCATCGACGCGACCAGCGTGAACGGAGAGCGAATCGACGAGGCGCGGTCGTACGACCTCGCGTGTGCGCTCGCCTCGCTCACGCCGCTCATCGGCGCTCGCGACGCGGTGGTCGCCGCCCGGGAGCATTACACGGCCGAAGAACTCCTCGCCGCCCGCGAGTTCCTCGACTTCGTGAACATCCGCCCCGACCACGATTTCGACGCCGCCAGCGCGAAGGGGGAGATCGAAAAGCTCGCCGAAACGGAAGACAGGGAAGAACGGGAAACAAGCTGATCGCTCGCCGGTGCTTTCTTGTTCGCACTCCGCGAGCGGACGGATATGACCGACGAGCGACCGCGAATCGTTAACGAGTCGAACCTCGATTGGGAGGAAGAATCACACGGACGGGATTTTCACGCGCGCCGAAAACGACTCGGAGCGATGGCTGGCGGCGAACAGTTGGGGTGTAGCCTCTACGAACTCCCGTCGGGCAAGAAATCGTGGCCGTATCACTACCACACCGGCAACGAGGAGGCGATTTTCGTCCTCGACGGGACTGGGACGCTCCGAACGGAGGACGGGGGGACGACCCTCGAAGCGGGGGATTACGTCGCATTTCCGGTCGGCGAAGAGTATGCCCGTCGGGTCGTCAACGATTCGGACGACGAACTTCGCTACCTCTGTTTTTCGACCATGCGCGAACCCGACGTTTCGGTGTATCCCGACTCGGGGAAGTTCGGCGTGTTCGCGGGGTCGGCACCGGGGAACCGCGAGGGTCGAACGTTAGCCGGGTACTTCCCGCTCGATGCCGAAGTCGGATACTGGGACGGCGAAGACGAGTAGCGGAACGAGAAACAAATCGGAAGGGACGAAGAAGGCGAACGGGAGGGTGAGAACGAGTCGGAAGGGCTGAAGAAGACGCGCCAGAAGGTGAGAACGAAGCCGGAAGGAAGAGAGAAAAATACGATGTGGTGGTCGCCACCGGTCATCACATCGGGGCGATAAAACCCGCTTCGTTCGTTAGGAATTGGGAGTCTTTTTTAGCGTACCCGTCCGAGTTCTTCTCGAAGATATGAGTCAACAAGCCAGCGAGCAGGTTTACAGCCACTACATCGGCGGCGAGTGGCACGACGGCGCGGGCGATGAGACGTTCGAGAGCGTCAACCCGGCGACGAAGGAGTCGCTCGGCGAGTTCCAGCGCGGAACACCCGAAGACGTCCAGACCGCCCTCGACGCCGCGGAGGAGGCAGAAGAGGAGTGGCGCGACCTTTCGTACATCAACCGCGCGGAGTACCTCTGGGACATCTACCACGAACTCCGAGAGCGAACGGACGAACTGGGCGAAGTCATCACGAAGGAATGTGGGAAGGAGATTTCCGAAGGGAAGGCCGACGTCGTTGAAGCCGCGCACATGGTCGAGTGGGCCGCGGGCAACGCCCGTCACCCGCACGGTGATCTCGTGCCGAGCGAGATTCCGAGCAAGGACGCCTACATGCGCCGCAAGCCGCGCGGCATCATCGGTTGCATCACCCCGTGGAACTTCCCGGTCGCCATCCCCTTCTGGCACATGGCCCTCGCGTTGGTCGAAGGGAACACCGTCGTCTGGAAACCGGCCGAGCAGACGCCGTGGTGTGGGCAGATAATCGCCGAGATGTTCGAGGACGCGGGCATCCCGGACGGCGTGTTCAACATGGTCCAAGGCTTCGGCGACGCCGGAAACGCCATCGTCGAGGACGAGCGCGTGGACACCGTGCTGTTCACCGGCTCCTCGGAAGTCGGTCACAAAATCGCGGGCAAGGTCGGCGGCGAACCCGGCAAACTCGCGGCCTGCGAGATGGGTGGCAAGAACGGCATCGTCGTCACCGAGAACGCGGACCTCGATGTCGCCGTTCACAGCGCCATCATGTCCTCGTTCAAGACGACGGGCCAGCGCTGTGTCTCCTCCGAGCGCCTCATCGTCCACGAGGACGTCTACGACGAGTTCAAGGAGCGCTACGTCGCGACCGCGAAGGAAGTCTCCGTCGGCGACCCGCTCGACGAGAACACCTTCATGGGACCGATGGTCAACGAGGAGCAGGTCGAGAAGTTCGGCAAGTACAACCAACTCGCCAAGGACGAGGGCGCGAACGTGCTCGTCGACCGCGAGGAACTCGACGACGACGAAATCCCGGACGACCACGAGAAGGGATTCTGGGTCGGTCCGTTCGTTTACGAGGTCGATTACAGCCCCGACCTGCGCTGCATCCACGAGGAAGTGTTCGGTCCGCACGTCGCCCTGATGAGCTACTCGGGTGGCATCGAAGAGGCAGTCGAAATCCACAACGACACGCCCTACGGACTTGCCGGAGCCATCATCAGCGAGGACTACCGACAGGTCAACTACTTCCGCGACAACGCGGAGATCGGCCTCGCCTACGGCAACCTCCCGTGCATCGGCGCGGAGGTCCAGTTGCCGTTCGGCGGCGTGAAGAAGTCCGGCAACGGCTACCCGAGCGCCCGCGAAGCCATCGAGGCGGTTACCGAGCGTACGGCGTGGACGCTCAACAACTCGAAGGACATCGAGATGGCACAGGGCCTCTCGGCGGACATTAAGACTGAAGACGAAAACTAACCGGGATAAGTCGAGCGGTGCGAGACGATTCCCCGTAGTTCTCGTCTTCACAGAGGCGAGTAAACAAACCCAAATTCCCGATTTTTCTTCGAAACCGAGCGCTGTCGCTGACGTTCGAGTTACGACGGGGAACGAGACCACTCTCGAAGAAGATAGCGTTTCGATAGGAGACGACGTTTCGGTTTTGACTTGCGAAGATGGAAGACGGCGAGAGGCGAGACGGGTGGGTGGTGGCTTCCGGAAGCCAATGTGGGTCCGACCAGTTCCCACGCGACGAAGCGCACAGTCCCAGTTGTTGCCAACACACGACGAGAAAAGCGTCGTATACTGGCGTTTATCCCTTTTCCCTTCTCGGTTATAAATCTGTGCAACTCGCTTCGCTCTTTCGGCGGTCGCCATCGACGGATGGTGCGGTGACGGCGCGGCAACGGCGAGTCGTGACGCTTCGATAAATCCGTTGCATAGGCAACAATCTCGCTTAGGGAAACGCGGACGGTCCGTTTGTACGCTGATTCATCATGACTGGGAACTCACTAAACGATCTGTTCCACGACGGACTGAAAGAGATGTACTACGTCGAAAACGAACTCCTCGACGCGCTCTCGGAGCTGTCAAGCGAGGTGAACCACGACGACCTGCAGAACGCCTTCGACGAACATCGAAGCGAGACGGAGAACCACATCGACCGCCTCGAAGACGTGTTCGAGCACATCGGCGAATCGCCCGAACAAAAGCAGGTGCACGCACTCGACGGCCTCGTCGAGGACCATCAGGAATTCTCGAACGAGGACCCCGACCAGGAGGTACTCAACATGTTCGACAAGGCCGCGGCCGAGAAGTCGGAACACCTCGAAATCGCCGCCTACGGGAACCTCACGTTCATGGCCGACAAACTCGGTCACGACGGCGAGATTGCGGACCTCCTCGAAGCGAACCTCCGCGAAGAACAGGACGCGCTGGACGAACTGAAGACCATCAGCGAGCAGTACGACGGGGAATCGGTGCCGATGCAGGGCTGAAGGACGACCGGTTTTCGACACGGAGAATCGATTTCCATCCTATTTTTCGCGTACCGGGATGCGAGCGAGGTACAAAGCGGCCCGCTCGCGGCGACTACAGCCGCTTGCTGACGTACGGACCGTCCTGGTGGTAGCCCAACTTGTTCCGGTAGTACTCCCGCGCGCCGATGCCGGAGATGACGCTCACCTTGTCGTAGCTCGCGTCGGCGGCGATTTCCTCGGCCTTCGCCATCAGTTTCCTCCCGTAGCCGCGGTGTTGGTGTTGGGTGTCCTCGCTCGTTGCCCCCACCCCCACCTCGGTGCCGTAGACGTGGAGTTCGCGGACGACGGCGGCGTTGTCGAGTTCGCGCCGCACGGGGTCGCCGGGGAAGCGAAGCCGACAGAAGCCGAGGAGGAGGTCCTTCCTCCTATCTTCGAAGCTGATGAAGTGCTCCGTGCCGCCCGCGGCCTCGTAGGTCATCACGTCGAGTTCGACGTTCTCGGGTTCCTCGTCGTTCATGCCGACTTCGCGGCAGCGGATGCAGTCGCACGTCCACCCGTGTTCTTCCATCCGCTGACGGGCCAGTTGTCGGAGGTTGGACTTCCACACGCCGCCGTCGATGAAGTCCGCCGGGATGTCGCGCTGGACGCGCTGGAGGCGGACGTACTTCGGAATCATCGACTTGATTTCGGCGACGAGTTCCGCGGCCTCCTCGTTGCGGAGCGGTTCGTACTCGCCCTTGTACCACCAGTCGTAGGTCGCGGTGCCGCGGACGACCAGCGTGGGGTAGATTTTGAGGTAGTCCGGTTTCCACTTCTCGTCCTCGAAGATGCGGCGGAAGTCCTCCACGCACATCTCCTTCGACATGCCGGGTTGGCCGGGCATCATGTGGAAGCCGACCTTGAACGCCGAGTCTCGGAGGCGCTGATTGGCTTCGATGGATGCTTGTGCGCCGTGGCCGCGGTGCATCTCGCGGTTGATGCGCTCGAAGGTGGTCTGGACGCCGACTTCGACCTTCGTGCCGCCCAAATCGAGCATCCGATTTATCTGCTCGGGGTCACACCAGTCGGGTTTCGTCTCGAACGTCGTCCCGATGTTGCGGATGTCGCCCGTCTCGTTCTCCGCGATAACGTCTTCCAAATACTCGAACTCGTGTTCGTCGGGACTCTGTGCGAAGCTCTCGCCTTCCGCCGGTTCGGGTTCCTTGTTCACGTCGTAGTCGTTCATCGCCTCCAGCGCGCGCTTGACGAACCACTCCTGATAGTCGTGGCTGCGGGCGGTCATCGTCCCGCCCATCAGGATGAGTTCGACCTTATCGACGGGGTGGCCGATTTGTCGCAGTTGCTCCAAGCGGAGCGTCACCTGCCCGTACGGGTCGTAATCGTTCTGCACGCCCCGCGCCGCCGCGGGTTCGTGGCCCGTGTAACTCTGCGAGGAGGAGAATTCCGAGGACGGACCGCCGGGGCAGTAGAGACATTTCCCGTGCGGGCACTGCTCGGGGCTGGTCATGATGGCGATGGGTGAGACGCCCGACGCGGTTCTGACGGGTTTGCGCCGCAACACGGCTTCCAGTTCCTCGCGGCGCTCGTCCGGCGCGTAGTCGAGAATCTCGGAGTTCTTCGGCACTTTCGGCGACGAGTACTCCGAACAGGCGTCGAGTTTGGCGCTCTCCACGTCGTCGCGCTCCACGTCGCCCGCGAGGATGCGGTCTATCAGTTCCTCGCAAACCTGCTCGAACGCCTCCGTCTCCGTGGCGTCCGGCGTCTCGGTACTCATTGCTACGTAATCGTCGATTCCGCCGGATAAGCGTGTCGTCTACGACCGATTCCGTGATGGACGAAGGGAACGGTGGTAATCGAGGAGGCGAGGACGGAAAGAGAAAGATGAAGAAATGAAAGTCCGCGAACCAGCAGTTCCTTAGTTCAGCTGTTCGCTGACGGCTTCGATGACCGCATCCAGCGCCTCGTCGCGCTCGCCGCGGAGGAATTCGAACTTCCCGTCGCGGGTGCCGACGGGGACGATTCCGGCTTCCGGCGCGCGGTCGCGCACCGAGTCCGCGATGTCGCGGACGTTGATGACACCGTCGCTTCGGATGTGAACTTCGTCGTCCGCCAGTCCGAGGGTGACGTTCTGGCTGCCGGGCTGGCCGGTCATGTCGCGGCGGTGGAGCGCGTCGAGGAGGACCGACGACGACGGGAAGTCGAAGCGGTGGGTGTAGGCGTCCGTGTCGAGGACGGTGAAGGTGACGCCGTTCGCGCCGCGGACCGTGAGGTTCGGCTCCGCGGTGTCGAGTTCGTTTTCGAGTTTCTTGCGGAACTGCTCGCTGACGTGTTCGGCGAGGTCGCGCTTCGCGTGCTCGAAGAGGAGGTCGGTGATGAGTTCGCGCTTGTCCTCGTAGGACTGGTAGTAGGCTTCCAGCGCGACCGCCTCGCGGAGCGCGGTGACGTGGGCCTCGTCGTAGCCCACGTCCGTTGCGAGTTCGACGTACTCGCTCGGGGTGTCCTCCCAGTAGCTGACCGCCGGGAGGTGGGACACGTCGTCGCGCACGTCGGTGTTAACGTGGGCCGCGACGTTCGCGCCGAGGACGCCCGCCGTCACGCTCTCGCCCGACTCACCGAGGTACGGATTGACGACGCTATCCGCGGTTTCGGCGACGTCGTTGTCCGGGTAGTGCGTGTCGATGACGACGTGGGGCGCGCCGTAGATGTCGAGGAGCGAGAGTCCGTCGCTCGACTCGACGGTGCTTCCGGCGTCTACGAGGACGAAGAGGGGGAGTTTCTCGTCGTGGCGCTCGCGGTTGTCGAGCATCATGGTCGCGTCCTTCGTCGCGTCCTGCATGTCGTAGAAGCCGTCTTCGAGCGGTCGGCGGTCGAAGTAGTGGTACTGGGCGTCGCTTCGTGCGTGTTCGTCGCGCACGAGCGGGAGGACGGCGCGTTCGATGGCCGCACCGGCGACGTAGCCTTCCGCGCTCGCGTTGTGCCGGACGATGACGGGGCGGGACTCGATGACCGCGCGGCGAATCGTACTTGCGGCGTCACGGATGTCCTCGTGAATCGCCTCGACTGCGGCGTCGTCGGCGAGCGGTTCGACGTCGGCGGGGCGGGCTTCGTCTTCGAGCGCCTTCGCCAGTCGGTCTTCGACGGCGGCTCTCTCGTCCTCGGTGAGCGCGTCGAGCTGTTCGGTCTCGACTTGGAGTTCGTTGTTCCGGAGTTCGACCTCGCCGGTCAGTCGGGCGATGTCGCCCGTATCGACTTCGGGGTAGGCGCGAACGCCAGCCTCTTTGAAGGCCGCACAATCGACGACGGCGGTCTCGTCGCGGAGTTCGAATACCGTCGGGCCGCTCGTCTGGCTCGTGCTGACGATTTCGCCTTCGATTCGAACGCGGTCGCCAACGCGGTCGCCCAGCGTTTCGATGGCGACGCGTTCGGGAACCTCCATCTGGGAGGACACCGTGGCGCTTCCGACCGCGTTCCCGGAGCCGTCGGTCGTCGCCGACGGGTCCGACGAGCGTTCGGGCGTGGGTTCGGATTTCGGTTCGGCGTTCGATTCAGGTTTCGACTCGGTGTTCGAATCGGAGCCGGATTCGTCAGCGGCGGGCGAGTCGTCGGTTCGCTCCGCGTCGTCGTCCGCGTCCTCGTTCGGGAGGTGAACGTCGGTCCCGTCTTGGACGAGTTTGCCGCGGAACTCGCGTTCCGATTGGCGGATCGACCAGCTGAGGTCGACGTTGCCGTTGTCGCGCACGCCGATGACCTCGACGTACACGGTGTCGCCTTGGTCCCAATCCAGACTCTCCAGTCTGCGGTCGAGCTCGCTCTTGTGAAGCAATCCGGTTACGTGGTTGCCGATGTCGATGAAGACGCCGAAATCGGCGAAACCGTCTACGGTACCTTTGTAAAATCGTCCTGAAGTGAGCTGTTCCGGGCTGCTACCTTCGAATTCAAAGAGAACGTCCTGCTCGTGGCTCGAACAAATCGGGCCGTCAGCAGGCGTCCCGCAAATGACGCAGTTACCCATTTATACTGGCAAAGAATAGTCCCGGCCTAAAACGGTTGTCGAATTCCCGACGCCGTTCTCGGCCCGTCACGCCGGGCCGACCGACCCGACGGCACCCGCAATGGGATGGCCAAATTAACATAATCCAAACTAATTGATTAGATATAAAATCAACTCGCGGGTCCGAGGACGAACACGCTGTAACGAATGGGGCGTTCGTTGTCCGCAATTATTATTCATAGTGTTTGGAACGCCGAACGCGACGCGACCGACCGTGTGCCACCTGTCGGCTTAGTAGTAATAGAACGAAAAGTCGTCGCCGCAGTGATGGCAGTGAACGAGTTTCCCCTTCAACTGGTCGTCGTCGGACGACGCTTCGACGCGTCTTCGACGGCCGAGGTCCACGTTCGCTGCCGAGCCACAGTGCGGACAACCAATGCGCATGGCTGACTGGGACATGGCCACGACTTCGACGAGGAAAGCCATAGTTATACTCCGTCTAATCACGTGACACTGCGTATTGCTACCATGCAACAGTATCCTACGGGTCCGTCAGTCCCGTTCGCGGTGTCGGTGGCCGAAGACGAGCGCCACCACGTTCGACAGCAGCAGCAGGAAAAATGTCTGCTGTTGACCGGCCGTGTCGAGACCATTGACGAGGAGCGGAACGTAGAGGAACGGCAGCATGACCGCCGCCCAGAAGCCGATAAAGCGTATCGAGGAGACGAACGAGTGGGGGGACGATAGGTGCGTCTCGTCACCGTCCACGTCGTTCGAATCGGTAATCATGGACATGTGCGTCGAATCGTGCTACTATCTACCACGATATTATTATTGGTCCCCTAACGAGCCGAAAAGATAGTACACGGTGAGCCGGTCGGTCGGATGGCCGTCCGTTCCGTCGCTATTCGAAGACGGGACTGTCGTCTTCCAGTCGCTCGATGTCCGCCGCTATCTTTCTAACGTCCTCGGGGAACAGCGAGACTTGAACCTCGTTTCCGTCCTCGTCCTCGAACACCAATTTCACGCGCTTGTCGCCGAACTCCCGTGCTTCCGCCGATTCCACGTCGAACAGCTTCGCCGTCGCTTTCTTGTTCGTCGGACCGACGTTCTTCAGCGAACCGTCCTTCAGTTCGACCATAAAATCGTCCAGCCGTAGGTTGAGCATACCGTCGATACGACTTCCGTCCCTTAATTACCACGGGACGGCGCTCGCCAATCCGGGAACCGTGACCACGAGGGCGCGGAACCCGCCGAAACCGTAGCCGAACACGACCGCGGCCGGGAGCGCGCCCACGACCGCCGCGCGGAGATAGGACGTGTTGTGAACTTCGCACATCCCGATGACGAGCAGGGCGGCCCCGTAGACCGTACAGGCTGCACGTAGCTCCGGGATGGGAAGTCCGGCCAACAGGCAGGGTGCGACCGCGTACCCGAGGACCTGTACCGTCTCGCTGATGCCGCCGCGTTCGGGAACGAACAGCATCAGGATGACCGTCTGTAACGCCGCCGTCAGGTGGAGGACGGCGGGCGCGATGAACAACCCGACCAACGCCAGCGCGAGGAGTTTCGTGAGGAGCGGTCCCCCCGCGATGGTGCCGACGGTCAACTCGCCGGTCGCCATCCGCGTTGCGACCTCTATCAGCGTTACGAGGACGCCGAACACCATCCCCGGGGCTTGGTCACCCGGCGCGACGCCGGTTCGGAAAAAGCGGCGCGGCCGCACGAGAACCTCTATCCACGCGCGGACGATAGCCTGCGGTCCGCGGTCGCGTCCACCGGTCGGATTTTCGACCCACTGCGTCACGGTTCCCTCTACTCGCTCCGAAGGGTATGACAGTTCCGACACCGCGCTTCGTAGGACTCCTGCGCTCCGACCAGAATCGTCGGGTCGTCTACGTGCGCCGGTTCGCCGTCGATGAGGCGCTGATTTCGCGTCGCGGGTTCGCCGCACGTCGCGCAGATTGCCTGTAGCTTCTCGACGTACTCCGCCAGCGCGATGAGTTGCGGAACCGGGTCGAACGGTTCGCCGCGGAACGTCTGGTCGGTCCCGCTGACGACGACGCGTCGCCCGTCCTCCGCGAGAAATTCACAGACCGAGACGAGTTCCTCGGAGAAGAAGTTGGCCTCGTCGACGGCGACGACCTGTTCGCCGTTCAACCCGTCGGGAATCGACCACACGCCGTCGTCGTTGGGTTCGACGACGGTCGCCTCCCACGAACTGCCGTCGTGCGAGCCGACGGTATCCTCGCCGTAGCGGTCGTCCAGCGCGGGCTTGAACACCGCGACCTCTTGGCCCGCGATTTCCGCGCGACGAAGCCGCCGAAGTAGCTCCTCCGTCTTCCCGGAGAACATACAGCCGGTGATGACCTCGACCCACCCGCTGTTCGTGATTTTGTGCATGCTCGAATGGCGCTCAATCCGACGTCAAAAGGGTTGCTCATTCAATCGACTGCGCCGATATTTTCCCCGCTCTCGAAACTCTTCGGGCAGGGTTCGATGTTCGCGTACAGGACGGTTTGTCGCCCGAGCGCGACGACACGGCTTTCCAACTCTCCCTCGGTGAACGCGCCGTTCACCACCGCACTGTGCGAACGCGGTACCGCGGCCTCGTAGGGGAGCACCCACGCGTCCAGCGCCCGACAGACCGACCGGAGGTGGTCCATCGCCGTGACCGGAAATCGGCCACCAGCCACCGCGAGCAAGCCGACCGTCTTGTCCTCGAACTCGTCGAACCCGCAGTAGTCGAGCGCGGTCTTCAGCGGCGAGGAGTACGACCCGTGGTACACCGGCGTCCCGAGGATGACCGCATCCGCCTCGCGCACGCGACGTTTCAGTTCCGCGGCGTCGCCAGCGTCCCGGTCCGCGGGGTCGAACAGCGGCAGGTCGAACTCGCGCAAGTCGAGCAGTTCACCGGTCCCGCCCTCCGATTTCACCCCGACGAGCGCGTTTTGCAGCGCGACCCGGGTGGTGCTCTTCTCGTTGAGACTACCGCAGATGGCCACGACGCGGGGTTGGTTCGTCATACCATGACGTGAGTGCGCCAGAGCGAAATACGTTGTCGGCGAACGTCCGTGTCGAGGTTCCGAACGATGGCCACGAATCCTCCTGACACGACGACCTTCGAACCCTCCCACACGCTGATGGCTGCAGACTTCCACGGGTCGGCGGGCGCGATTTTCGAACTCGCGCTCGACCGCGCCACCGACGGCTACGTCGGCATCGACCACGACGAACTGGAGATGGACCTCCCGGACGCGCCGCGCTGTCGAACGACGTGGAACGCGGTGCGCGACTCGCTCTCGTGGGTCGACGACGAGCATCCGGACGCGTGGTATCACGCTTCCCTCCCGGACGCCAGCGCCGAACTCCGCGACCTGTGGTCGCTCGAGGACGGCGACAGCGGCGCCTTCTTCCTCCATACCGCGGTGCTCACCATCGACGACGAGTGGCTCTTTTTGGCCGTGCCACACCACTCGCTCTGCTGGCTGAATGCGCCCGACGAGTCGTTCGTCGATGCGGCGGACGATGCGCTGGCGACTCACCGGGCTTGCGTCCTGCCGGAGAAAACGCGCGTCGAGTGGTCCGGCGATGGTCGAAACTATTCCATCTCCGGTACGTCCCTCTGTGTGGAAGGCGGACGCCTTCGGACCCGCGGCTGCTACGGCCTGTCGAACCTCGAAGCCGTGCGCGCGAACGAGGACGAACGAACGCTCTCGCTCACGTGGCGATCGGACCCGATTCCGGGGGCGGTCGGACGGGCGCTGATGAGCGCGATGTCGCTGGTCTACGACCCGCCGGAGCGGTTGCAATTCGAGGACGAAGCGACGTTTCGAGACGCCGAGTCTATCCTCCGAGAAATCATCGAGAAGCGCGACCCTACCGTCTGAGCCGCGCGACCCACTCGTCACGCTCCTCGACCGCCACCAACCCGTCGTCTTCCAAATCCGAACACAAGTCTCGGAGCCACTCCTCGCCGTAGTCGCCGCCGTAATCGATGCGGACTCGCGGGCCGAGTTTCGAGAGCGGGAGTTCGTCGTACTCCTTCAGAATCGAGACGACGCGGCCGCGCATCTGCCGCCGCGAGCCTTCGAATTTGGGTTGCGTGGGAACGTCCGGGGCGGTGAAGTCACCCGTCTCGTAGGCGTGACACCACTCGCGCCACGGGCATCCCGCGGTGTCACAGGAGGGCGTCTTCTCGCAAGCCACCCCGCCGAGTTCCATGACGGCGTTGTTCCAGACGCGCGATTCCCCGTCGGGCATGAGTTCGCTCGCGGCCTCCTCGAAGGCGGCGTCGTCGTCCGGTACGTCGAAGGCCCGATAGAGGACGCGCTTGACGTTGGTATCGACCACGGCGTCACCGTTGTTGAACGCGAACGAGGCGACGGCGTTCGCGGTGTACGGTCCGACGCCCTGCAGGTTCTGGAGTTCGTCAGGCGTCTCGGGAAACGCGCCGTCGTACTCGGAGACGACTTGGTTCGCCGCCTCGTGGAGGTACTTCGCGCGGTTGTTGTAGCCTAGGCTGTGAGTCGTCCAGAATCCCACGACAGCGGAGCGGTCCGCGTCCGCGAGGTCGGCGGCGGTCGGCCAGCGGTCGAGGAACGCCTCCCACGCCGTGACCACGCGGCCGAGTTGCGTCTGTTGGCTCATCACCTCGGAGACGAGGATGGCGTAGGGGTCGTCCGTCTCGCGCCACGGGAACGTCCGATGGTCGGACTCGTACCACGAAACGAGGGCGTCGCGCACCGCGTCGATGTCGGGAATCGACCACGCCGTGTCGGTCATCAGTGGCGGTTTCGGACGGAGGCGTTTTACGCTAGCGGTTTTCGGAACGCGAACTATCCTCCCGCCGTCATCGTGCGGTTCACGACAATATTTAGCACAGCGGAGTGTAATCTGAAGGCTTATTGCACGGTCGTCGTAATCTCCGCAAGATGCACGTACGGCCCTCCACACTCTTCCTCATCGGTGTCGCCATCATCGTCGTTCCGGTGGCACCGCTCGTGTTCGCCCGCGGTCCGTCCGTGTGGGTCGCCATGGGTGGGACGTTCATGCTCGCCGGGATGGGAATGTCGCTCCAAGAGAGTCGGGGGAAACGGTCGGCGCGCGAGTCGAGTCCCCAGTCGTATCACTACATCATCTGTCCGAACTGTGACGCCCGCAATTTCGCCAGCAGGGACGTCTGTCGGCTCTGTGAGGAGCGCTTCTAGAACGAAAGCCGTATCCGACTCCCGACCAACCTCACGGCAATGAGTCTGGACGACCTGACGGACGACGTGCAAACCGCCTATTCGTCGCTCGACGAGGAATTTTCCGTCTCGCTCGACCGCGAAACGCGCAACGAACTCGCCATGCTCGGGACCGCGTTCGACACCGACGACCCCGAGGAGATCGTCCGCCGTGCGATACACATGCTGTTTCAGACGACGGTGGAGACGGGGAACCTCGATTTCCACCTCCGGAGCGCGTACGACGTCACTTACGACGAGTATCTCTCGGGGATGACGTTCGAAGAAATGACGGGCGCAGATCAGTTCCCCCAGCGAGACGACGAGCGCCGCTATCAGTTCTAACGGACGAGCCGTACCGTCCCGCTCTCCCGGTTCCACCGAATAAATTCGGCCGCGTCGAGTTTCGGGAGGTGCGTGTGATAGAGGTTCGTTTTCACGCGCTGACGGTCGAACTCGCTATCGGCCGCGGCGAGGTAGTCGGCCAGTTCCCCGATGGCCACTTCCCGTTCGATTCGGTACAGGTACCCGACGATTTCCTGTCGCGGTTCGGCCGCCAACACGTCGTGTATCTCCGGTGGGATGTGAAGGAGGACTCTCAGTCCGAGGGACTCCACCGTATCACTGACGGTCGTCGGACGATTTACTGACGCTGTGGCCTCGGTCCGTCGTCGGTCGTTTGGCGCTTCTACCATCGTCTGGTCGAAAGTGTGGGGTGACAAATAGAGAATTGCCTGTTATTACAGCCCTCTTTTACGTGGTTCGTTATCGATTCCCGTCCGCTTCGAGGAGCACCGCTTCGAGGACGGTTCCGGTTCCGCGCCGAACGCGTTCCGAGACCGACTGCTGTGTGACTCCGAGTTCCGCGGCGAGTTCGGTCAGCGTCACGCCGCGGGGGACGTCGAAGTATCCCTCTTCGATGGCCAACACGAGCGTCTCGCGTTGCTCCGGCGTCAGCCCGAACTCTTCCCGTTCGACCGTGACATCCGTCGCGACCCGGTCCAGCGTGTAGCGGATGTCGTGGGCCACGCAGTAGTCGTGGAACTCCGACAGCGCGGCGTGGTCGTGGAACCGAAGTCGGAACCGCCAGACTCGGTCGCCGGTGGCTTCGAGGATGGTCGCACCGACCGCCGCGATGCCGTGGATGAAACTCTCTACTTCCTCGCTCCACTCGGCCCGGTAGAGGACGCGCTCATCTACCCTGTCCAACGCCACGAGCGATTGAACGTTCGGGTTGCCACGCACGTCTCGTTCGAACGTCTCGAAGTCGGTCCCGATAGCCCAGAAAAACGGGAGTACCTGTTGAGAGGACGGGACGACGCGCTCCAGTTCGACGTGAACGTCGGCGTGGGTATGCAGGGCGGTTCCGAGGACGAACTCCTCACCGGAGATCGACAGGTCTGCCATGACGCTCATGCGGGAGAGACGCCACGGACGGATATAGTGTTACGCGACGTCCTCGATGGCGTCGAGCAGGATGTTGACGCCGAGGTCGATTTCGCGCTCGGTCACGTCGAGCGGCGGCAGGAGACGGAGCGTTTTGTAGCCACAGCCGAGCGTGAGGAGCCCGCGCGAGAGCGCGGCGTCGACGACTGCTTCGCGTCGGTCCTTCGTGTCGAACTCGACGGCGAGCATCAGGCCTCGGCCGCGCACGTCGACCACGGATTCCGGCGCGGCGTCGGCAATGAGTTCGCGCGTTTGTCGGCCGCGCTCCTCGGCGTTGGCGAGCAGGTCGTGTTCGTGAATCGCGTCGATGGTGAGCGCTCCTTGGAGCGACGAGAGCACGTCGCCAGCACCCCACGTGGAGGAGAGTCGGCCCTTCTCCTCGGGGAACACGTCCGAGCGCGAGATGGTCGCGCCGACGCGGAGCGCCTTCGCGCTGGTGATGACGTCGGGTTCGAGGTCGAGGTGGTCGACCGCCCACATCTCGCCCGTTCGGCCCATGCCGGACTGAATCTCGTCGGCGATGACGTTGATGTCGTAGGTATCCTGGATCTCGGCGATGTCGCGGATAAAATCGTCGTTCGGGACGCGGTAGCCGCCCTCTCCCTGCACGGGTTCGAGGATGATGTAGGAGACCTCTTCGGGGTCGATGACGCCTTGGCCGGGGTCGAGTTTGTCGGCGACGACGTTGCCGCCCGGTCCGTTCGTCTTCCACCCACACTCACACTCTCCCTCACAGGAACAGTACGGAACGCTCACGATGCCCGGAATCTCGGGGTAGCCCTTGCGGTGGGCGACTTTCGAGCGGTTGAGCGAGAGCGCGCCGAGCGTCCGCCCGTGGAACGCGCCGTCGAAGTTGAACGCGCGGTGGCCGCCGCGGTTGTAGCTGATTTTGATGGCGTTCTCGACGGCTTCCGCGCCGGAGTTCGACAGGAACACGGTGTCCATGTCGTAGTGACTCGTCACGTCGACGAGTCGCTCCATCAGTTGCGTCGGCCCGGGGAACTCGGGGTCCTCCGGCGGCCACCCGCCCGCGGCGTAGAAGTCCTGCCCGGCGATTTTCGTCGGGTCGGGGAGCGGGAACTCGTCGAGCTTGTTCATGATTTTGGGGTTGTTGTACCCCAGCGGCGCGGCAGCGACGTGGCTAGTAAAATCGAGGAGAACGTTTCCGTCCACGTCGGTGCAGAACGGTCCTTCGGCGTCTTCGGTCAAGTCCCAGACGAAATCGTAGACGTACGTCGTCGGGGCGGCGAACTGGTGATGGTAGTCTGCCCATTCTCGTGCTTTTTGGCCCGGCATGTCCCGAACCTGTGGCTCGGCCGTTTCTCGGTCCATGTAGCGGGTACGGATAGCCCCATTTTAAAAAGTTCGTTGTGTGCCCTCACACGACAGCGGCGATAGCGGCGACCCCCGCCCCGGCGAGCAGTACCGTACTCCAGACGGCGATTCGGTAGGCGAACGTCCGGTTCGGTGCGGAGATGGTCAGCGCCGCCTTGACGAGGATGCTTGATGCGGTCGCGAGCAGGATGCCGAAGACGGCGGTCTGCTGGCTCAGGTTCCCGCCGCTGTAGAGCGTCACCGCGGAGGCGGTCACGCCCGCGCTCGACACGAGTCCGGAGAGGAGTGCGGTGAGGTAGAATCCGGCCTGTCCGAACTGGCTTTTCGCCACCGCGCCGCCGACCACGACGAGCAGGAAGATGGCGCCGAACCCGAGCGCGTTTCCGAGCGAGAACGGGCTTTCCAAGTCGATGTCCATCTCCTGCGACCAGTCGGCCGTGTAGGCGGCGATGGCGACGCTGCCGACGATGATGGTTCCGAGCGGGATGATGGCACCGTAAAGCGTCTTGTCGGGATTGCCGAGGGTGAACGCCAGCGCGATGACGAGGTTTCGGAGCGCCATCGCGGCGTCGGCGAGGAGGATGGCGGCCACGCCGTAGGTGGCCGCTTCGGGTCGCTGGCGAACGTGGTCGAGCATGGTGCCGACCACCGCGGTCGAGGACGCCAACCCGCCGAAAAAGCCGGTGACCGCGATTCCTCGACCGCCGTACGTCTCGACGACTGCGTAGTTCGCGATGCCGATACCGGCGACGGTGACGACCATCAACCAGATGAGACGGGGACTCAACGTGACGCCGCCGAACCCGACTTCGCCGGGCGGGAGGAGCGGGTAGATGACGAACGCGAGGATGGCGAACTCCGCGGCGGAGCGGAGCTCCTCGCGAGACATCCCCCACGCGAACGAGTGGAGTTCGCGCTTCAACACGAGCAGGAGCGACGAGACGACGGCGACAGTGACGCCGACGAGGATGTAGCCTTCAGCGACCAGCACGCCGACGCCGAACGTCACGAGCATCGAGACCGATGTGGTGAGCGACAGGCCGGTGTCCTCGTCGTCGTTCAGCAGACCCTGTACCGCGAGCAGAATCCCTTGGACGATGACGAGCAGGCCACCGAGCGCGAGCAACACGTCTTTATTAATGATGGTGAACGCCGCACCGAGGAGGCTGATGAGCGTGAACGTCCGAATCCCGGCGGACTTCTGGGACCATTCGCGTTCCAATCCGAGGAAGAGACCGAGCGCTCCGGCGAGCGCGATACGGACGACATCGCTGTCCAACGTGGCAGACGCGAGCAGGGTTTCGAATCCGGACACTCCCCGTACTACGCCGGTAGTCGGTTAAAAGGGTTGTTGCTATCTCCGTTTCGGGCGCGAAATCTTTAAGCCCGGCCCGCAAACTTCTGTTGTATGGTCTCCGGATGGAACATTGACAAATCCCGTGTGGCGTGGTGGGCCGGTGGTGGGATGCTCGGCCTCGCGGCGCTGTTCGTCATCTACTCGTTCATCGGGACGTTTGTCTTCGGTCTGTTTCTCTACTACGCGACGCGGCCGGTGTATCGGCGGCTCCAGCGGCGGATTCGCCCGCGGAGCCTCGCCGCCGCTATCGCGTTACTCGTGCTCGCCCTTCCCGCGATTTTGCTCGTCGCGTACACGCTCATCATCGCGTTTCACGAACTGACGACGGTCGCGCGGACGGCCAATCTCGGCGCGCTCCCCCAACCGGTACAGCAGTACGGGGACATCTCCAGGCTCGCCCAGAATCCCGAACAGCTCCTCGAAAACGCGGATAACACGAAGCTCATCGAGCAGGCGTTCGGTTCGACGTACAAATACCTCGCCTTCGTCGGGAACGCCGCCCTGCATCTGTTCGTGATGATCGCCATCGCGTTCTACCTGCTTCGTGACGACCACAAACTCTCGCGGTGGTTTCACCGGACCTTCGCGGACACCGGCGGCGTCCTCGAAGCGTACGTCCACCGCGTCGATTCTGACTTCAACAGCATCTTCTTCGGCAACATCCTCAACGCCTTCATGACGGGGACCATCGGGGCCATCTCCTACAACCTCCTCGATATGGCGGCCCCGCCCGGAATAGGAATTCCGTACCCGACCGTCGTCGGATTGTTGACGGGCGTCGCCAGCCTGATTCCGGTCGTCGGGATGAAACTCGTCTACTTCCCGGTGACCGGCGTCATCGGCGCGGAGGCGTTGATGGCCCGCGACCCGGGTCTTCTCTGGTTCCCGGCCGTGTTCGCGCTCGTCTCGTTCGTCATCGTGGACACCATCCCTGACCTCGTGTTGCGACCGTACGTTTCGGGGCGGAACCTGCACGTGGGGATGGTGATGCTCGCGTACATCTTCGGCCCCCTCCTGTTCGGGTGGTACGGCATCTTCCTCGGACCGATGATACTCGTGCTCGTCGTCCACTTCGTGAAAATCGTCCTCCCGGAACTCATCACCGGAAGCCCCATTCAGCCGTGGGCGGTGGACCCGACGTATCTCCGTGACGGGGAGGAGTTTCCGGAACCGCCGCACGATTCTGCGGAGTCGAAAGAAACGGATTCACCGACGGACCCCGACTCGTCAGTGACCGCCGACGGGATGGCCGTCCAACCGCCGACACCGGGTGAGAGCGACGACGCCGACTGGTAGACCGGCGGTGCTTAGTCGATGAACCGCGCTTCCCACTTGCGGCGCGTTTCGATGTGTTCCCGGCCGCGCTCGGTCAGGGCGTAGTAGTTCGTTCGCTCGTCGCGTTTTCCTTTCTCGACGAATCCGTCCTCGACGAGCGTGTCGAGGTTCGGGTAGAGACGTCCGTGGTGTACCTCCGTCTCGTAGTACTCTTCGAGGTCCTCCTGAATCGCAAGCCCGTGCGGTTCGCCGTGTCCGGCGATTACGTACAGTATGTCCCGCTGAAATCCCGTCAACTCGTGCATCGTCAATATCGCCGATGTGTCTGTTCGCCATAAGGATATCGGTTCCGACAGTTTTGGGGGCTTGGACTTATCACCGTCCGCGTCGTTCCTAGTACCATGCCAGAAGAAATTCTGTTCGAAACCGAGGGGACACAGAGCCGGAGCGACATCGCCGATTACCTCCGAACCGTCGCCGATAAACTCGACAACGGGGGGGCCATCACGTTGACCGCGGGCGGTCAGTCGGTGACGCTCGATCCGCCGAGTCGCCCGTCGTTCGAAGTGAAGGCCGAACGCGAGAGTTCGGCCACCGGCCGAGACGAACTCAGCGTCGAGTTCGAACTCGAATGGAAGGAAGGCCAAGACGACACGGACGGCACGCTCGAAATCGAGTAATCCGAGTCTACCACAACCACCCCGCTGGCGATTTTCGGGCGGTAGCGGTGATATCTATTTTTACCAGAGGAAATGGTTATTAGTCCGTATTATCCAAAATCAAATTCAATCATCGGGGATTAATATACTGCGGAGAAAAAATTTTATCCACTCGCCTTTCTCAGGTTTCGGAGCATGCGAAAGGATACCACAAACGATTCGTCGCGGCGGGATTTCATGCAGCATTCCGGGGGAATCGCATTGGCCGCGGCCCTCGCGGGGTACATCGGTGAATCGGCGGTTGCCACCGGTCGGACCGCGCCCAGCGACCGGGTGACGAACCTCGTCGACGAGATGACGCTCGAGGAGAAGGTCGGACAGATGACGCAGATGGCTGCCAGCGAGATTCCGTCGGAGAATCCGGCGGAAGCGCTCCGCAAATACAAGCCCGGGTCGTTGATGTACCTGCCGTCGTTCGACCCGAAGGAGGTGGCGCGTGAAAGCAACGTGCGCCAGAAGGCGATGGTCGAGGACACCCGTCTCGGCGTCCCCTTCGTCTACGGCATCGATTCGGTTCACGGCAACAACAACATTCAGGGCGCGACCATCTTCCCGCACAACCACGGCGTCGGCGCGGCGTGGGACGCGGACGCCGCCGAGGAGATGGCGTCGATAACGAGTCGGGCGATGCGCGTCACGGGCACGCACTGGAACTTCTCGCCCGTCGCCGACCTCCAGCGCGACCCGCGCTGGGGGCGATTCTACGAGGGATTCAGCGAGGACCCGTACCTCGCGTCCCAGTTGGTCGCCGCCAAGGTCCGGGGCTACGAGGAGCGGACGAACGGCTACAAGCGAACCGGTGCCAGCGTCAAACACTTCGCCGGATACTCGGAACCGGCGAACGGGAACGACCGCACGTCCGCCCTGTTGCCCTATCGAACCTTCGCGAATACCTTCCTCCCGCCCTACGCCGCGGGAATCACCGCCGGAGCGGAGACGGTGATGGTCAACAGCGGGTCGTTGAACGGCGTCCCCGCGCACGCCTCGAAGGAACTTCTCACCGACATCCTCCGCGACCAACTCGGCTTCGAGGGGATGGTCGTCTCCGACTGGCACGACTTCTTCCGGATGATAAAGGTTCACGGCTTCGCCGAGGACCTGAAGGAGGCGACCCGGTTGGGCATCAACGCCGGTATCGACATGTACATGGTTCCGGCGGCGGGCATCGAGGGCGACGACGCCGAGGGCTACCAGCGACGGCTCATCGAACTCGTCGACGAGGGAAGCGTCTCGATGGAGCGCATCGACGAGGCGGTGACGAACGTCCTCGCGTTCAAGGAGAACGTCGGGTTGTTCGACGACCCGTACGCCGAACCCGAGAAAGTATCGGGCGTCGTCTCCGAGGGCCGTGACCTCGCACGGGAGGTTGCGACGGAATCGATGACCATGCTCATCAACGACGGGACGCTACCGCTCGGGTCCGACGCGAAGTCGATACTCGTCACCGGACCGAGCGCCGACAGCGTGGCGAATCAGATGGGCGGCTGGTCGCTTGGCTGGCAGGGCGTCGGCGACACCGAGCCACCCGCGACCACCGTTCTCGGCGGCATCTCCGAGGCGGCACCCGGTTCCACGTCCGTCACGCACGTCCCCACCGGACTGCACGAGTTCTCGAACGAGAACGATGTCCGCACGGCGGCGGAATGCGCCGATGTGGTCGTCGCCGTCCTCGGCGAGGGACCGTACGCGGAAGAACAGGGAGACACGGACACGCTCGCCCTTCCGGACGCACAACGGCGACTGGTCGAGACGGTGGCGGAGACGGGAACGCCGACGGTGGGCGTCATCATAGCCGGTCGGCCGCGCGGCACGTCGGTGTTCGACCACCTCTCGGCGTCGCTGATGGCGTATCTGCCCGGAACCGCGGCGGGACCGGCGGTCGCCGCCACCCTGTTCGGTGACGCCAATCCGAGCGGCCGATTGCCGTTCACGTGGCCGACGGGAACCGGTCAACTTCCCAACGTTCACAACAACTTCCCGCCGGACGAGTTCAACGAGGAGGGCAATACGGAACCGCCGCAATCACACGAGACGCCGCTGTTCCCGTTCGGGCACGGCATGAGCTACACCGAGTTCGAGTACAGTGACCTCGAAATCCGCCCGCCGAAGCTTCCGCAAAAAGCGGCAACGGACGAGGTAACCGTCTCCGTCTCGGTGCACAACACGGGCGATAGGGCGGGCGAGACCGTCGTCCCGGTCTACGGCACCCGCGAGCACGGCGAGGTGCTCTACCCGCAGCAGGTCGTCGTCGGCTTCGAGCGCGTCTCCCTCGACGCGGGCGAGACGACTCGCGTCGATATTCGCTCGACGGTGCTCCCGCTCGCAACCGTCCTCGGCGACGTGTTCTCCCGCGGCGAACTGGTCGTCGATACGGGCGAGTATCAGCTTTCGGTCAGCGACATGACCGAAACGCTGACCGTCGTCTGAGCGCCGCGATTCGGCGTTCGTTTTTGTCCGCCCGCGGCGCGCGCGGTTCGGTGTCGGTCTCTTTTCCGGTCGAACGAGAGAAGTGACTGGTCGTTGGTATCTGAGGTATGTACGAAACAGTCGCTTGCGAGTTTGTTTTCGAAAGGAAAGCGGAACACGCGGGGGCGAAAAGACCCCGCGTACCGCTTGCCGCCCTGAATTGGTCCCCGCTGACGCTTCGGCCCTCCAAAGCGAAGCGTCAACTGCAACAATACGGCGTAATGACTTAAAGGTAACGATTTCGATAACTGCCGTCAGCTGGATGAAAAAAAGTTAGATGTACTCCTCTTCGAGCGTCCACCCCAACGCCCGCTTGTAGTGCGTGAACATCTCTCGGATACCTTGGTGGTTCATATCGTCGCTTTCGAGCTGTTCTTTGAGGAATTCGTACTGCTCGCGGATCTCTTCTTCGTCGCGCATATCGCGTCGTTTCGTGGTTCTGTCGGTTATGCGTGTCGGCGCGAGAACGGTCGCCGGTCGAGACGCCGCCATCAGGTTTCGCCGCGCTATTTTCGGTCGAGTCGGGACAGGCCGTGCCAGATGGCATCGACCATCCGCTCCTCGCCGTCCTCGTCGGCGTCGTCCCACCCTCGGGCGAGCGCGTCCTCCAGCACGGGAATCGAGTGATTCTCGAAGTTGTTCATGCCCCGGAAGTCTTCGAGGGCGTCGCGTTCGCCGTCGTCGAACGTCCCCGAGGGGGTGCCGTCGAAGAAGCCGAGGTCGGCGAGGGTTTCGGACACCTGTTCCGCCGTGCCGTCGCTCAAATCCCGCGTTTCGTCGGGTTCCTCGCGCTCCAGCAGGGTCACGTCGTAGATTTTGAACACGCGCTCCAGTTCGTCGATGGGCGTCTCGTGGTCGTCCACGCGCACGTCCACCCAACGGTCGTTGCGTCCCTCGTACCCGCCTTGGGGTTTGGCGATGTACAGCGCGGCGCTCTGCTCGCCGCGTTTGTCGCCACCGGCGTCGTTGCCCGCGTGGAGCGCGGCGATGAGCCGTTCGGGGAGGCCGCCCTCGGTTTCCTCGAAGGCGTCCGCCATCGCTTCGAGCGTCTCGGGGTTTTCGAGGATGTTCCCTTGGACGGTGTAGTGCTCGCCTTGGATGTCGCCCGCGTAATCGAAGCAGTCCGCACCCGTGAACGCCGCGACGGTTTCACCCTCCTCGCCCGCTCCGTCGATACCTTGGTCCCGCATGGCGAGCGGCGATTTCACGACGCCGAGTTGCCGCGACTCGAACTCCGGGTCCGCGCCGGTGAGTTCCATCACGACCTCCTTCGCGGACTTCCCCCGTCGGAGGAGGTCGTGTCCGTCCGGGCCGTACGCGACGTTGGCGAAGCTTTGGGTGGCGACGGCACCCGCGTCCGCGCTGACGAACGGGACGACGCTCCCGACGCTGATGAACTTCGATTGGACGGCGACGCCGACGGCGTCCTGTTCCGGGTCGCGTGCGACGATGGAGAACGTGGATGGTCGCGGCGCTGATTGTCGTGACATACGCGGGACGAAGCAGTCCACACCGAAAAGCGTTCACCACCCGGTAACTCAGCTCTCGGCTCCGCTTCCCTCCGTAGAATCCGCCGTTCCTTCGCCCTCCTTTCGCGCCGTGAGCGGTTGCCGGGAGACGAGTTCGCAGTCGAACTCGGGGTGTTCGGCGAGGTGATGAACGAGTATGTGTCGTCGTCCGCCGGTCAATCCGCGTTCGCCCACCGTCTCGGCCGTGAACGTCCCCGGAAGTCGCTCGTACAGGTCCACCAGCGCGTCGAACCGCTCGAACACCTTTCGGTGCCCGGCGGAGTTGGCACCCCGACGCGAGACGACGTAGCTCCCGTCGTCGCGGTACTCTCCCGCCGTCCGGAAGAACTCGCGGCGCTCGGTCAGCGCCTGACCGAGCGCCTCGCGCAACTGGTCGGCCTCGCGTCTGGAGAGGTCGTGTTTCTCCCCGAGAACGGTCAGCGACACGCCGCCGTCCGTGCTCTCGACAGAGACGGTCGTCTCCCCGGAAACGGGCGACTCGTTCGACCTGGAACACTCCGCAGAATCAGCAGTACGTGCGGCCGAGAATTTCTCGACCAGCCGCGACGGGGCGACTTACTCTATCCTCCGAGCGTGTTTCACTCGACATGGTGATTGCATGTAGTTCGTGGCCACTGATAAATCCACGGGGTGTCGAAGTCGGCGGGAGCCGAAGCGGGTGGGTTGCGATGGGACGCGCGTGAGAGTTTTCACCCCGGAAGCGCAATCGGTGGACATGAAAGTCCGCGGAACCCGCGAGTGTAAAAACTGCGGGACCCAGTGGTCGTACTACGAGACGGGGAGCGTCGCCTGTCCGAACTGCGAGAGCATGCAGAGCGTCGGATTGGACGAAAACAGGATGCAACACACCGACAGTCCGGCGACCCTCGAACTGGCCGAGATACGCGACGCGCTGGACCGGGAACCGGCGCGCGAGGCCGCAAACAGGGCGGCCGACGAGGCGGGCGAGTACGTCAGAAAGCGCGGGTTCATCAGCGGCGGCGATCTCCTCCCGCTCGACGACACCTACCTCGCGGCGAACGAACTCCGACACGCCGGGCAACTGTTCAGCCGGTCGATGCGGATGACCGACGACGAGGAGATATACTTCTTCTCGCTCCTCCGCGGTGCCGACGAGGGCGAACGCCCGGACGCCCGCGACCTCCCGGAGTCGATTTACGAGGTGCGAGGGCTGGCGGACGCGGAATCGCTCAAGGAATACCACGGTGAGATGGGCGAGTGGGTAAGAGAACACGACGTGGACCGCGAGGGACGGAACACGCTCGAAACCTTGGGAGAACACGTCCGTCGCGCACAGGCGCTCGAAGGCGGAGTCGATATCGACACCGCCGAGGCGCTCGTCTCGGCGGCGCGCGACTTGGCGCGGTATTTCGACGAGGACGATATGGACGCCCTCGCGAGCAGTCGGGACACGCTGTCTCGATTGGCGTAGTCGGGTCGGGAGGGTCCGTGCCTAGGGAAGGTCGACTTCGACGTTCTCCCGTTCCCCGGCGGCTTTCACCGTGTTGTAGAGCAACATCGCACGCGTCATCGGGCCGACGCCGCCCGGGACGGGCGTTATCGCGCTCGCCTTCTCCTTCGCGCTGTCGAAGTCCACGTCGCCGACGAGTTCGTAGCCCTTCTCGTTGTCCGCATCCACGCGGTTGACGCCCACGTCGATGACGGTCACGCCGTCGGAGAGCATCGACCCGTCGATGAGTTCGGGGACGCCGCAGGCCGCGACGACGACATCCGCATCACGGGTCTTCGCGGCGAGGTCGGCGGTGCGCGAGTGACAGACGGTCACCGTCGCGTTGCCACCGTCGGCCTTCTGGATGAGGAGATTTGCGAGCGGTTTGCCGACGATGTTCGACCGGCCGACGATGACGACGTCTTTTCCTTCGGGGTCCACGTCCGCCGATTCGAGGAGCTTCTGGACGCCGTGTGGCGTGCAGGGTTTGAATCGCGGGTGGCCCGCTACGAGCATGCCGACGTTCTCCGGGTGGAAGCCGTCCGCGTCCTTCTCGGCGTCGATAGCGCGGAGCACTTTCTGCGAGTCGATGTGGTCGGGAACGGGCATCTGGACGAGAATCCCGTGAACGTCCGGGTCCGCATTCAGGTCGTCGATGGTGTCGTACAACTCCTCGGCCGGTGCCTCGGGGTCGATTTCGATGTGAATCCCGTTGATGCCGACCTCCTCGCAGTCGCGCTGTTTCATCGAGACGTACGTCTCGCTCGCGGGGTCGTCGCTCATGAGCACCGTCGCCAAACCGGGCGTCACGCCCTCGTCCTGCAGCGTCTCGATGCTCTCGCCGAGGTCCGTTCGGATCCGCTCTGCGACCGCGCGTCCGTCGATGATGTCCGTCATTGTCGATGGATGCGACTCGAAGCCCCTTAAACATCCGGATTCGTGCGTATTTTTGAGATTGAAAATACGAATATATGCATGATTGTGTCCATTCTCGGTCAGAGGAACTCCGCTACCACGCTGTCCAGTTCGACGGGAACCGAACACGAATACGTTTCGTCGCGGTATTTCGCGGTTACGTCGATTTTCTCCGGCGTGAGTTCTTTCAACCGGTCGAACGAAACCGACGGTCCCGTAACGGTGCCGTCGGTGTTCCGCCATCGTTGGTGGTACGTTTTCACGGCCGTCGTAGCGCCGTCATCGGTAGAACCGACCCCGATAGCGACTCCGGAAATCTTCCCATTCACTCGCTTCTCCAGTTCCTCCCTGACGGCATCCTTCGCGGCCTCAGCGGCCCGGAATCCGACCCATCTTTCGACTGGCATCGTGCCGTACTCCAGTATTTCACCGCCGGTGCGAACACGCGGAAAGCGAACTACGTCATCACGTTCGACGTATTCGACGCTCTCGTCTTCCACGCGTACGGTCACCCGAGGAACGTCCGAATCGTCGGTCATCGGTATCACCGAGTCGATTGAACCCGGTCCACCTGCTCGCGCGGATGGAACTGGTTCGCCGATTCGGTCTGGATTCGAATCCAACCGGGGTAGATGGCGACGGTCACGTCGGCGAGGGAGGTCCCGTCGGTGAACACGATGTCGGCACTTTTGAAGCCTGCAAGTTGTTCCGGCATGGTCGAACCTCACGGCGTGCCGAATTAGATGTGTCGCTCGGGAAAAAGAAACGTTGAGACGACTTATTCGTAGAGCGGGTTCTCGTCGCAGAGCGCCTGCACTTCTTCGGCGACTTCCGCTTTCACGTCATCGTCGTCTATATGGTTGATTGTGCGCGCGATGAGGTCGCCGACGCGTTCGATGTCGTCGGCGTCGAAGCCGCGGGTCGTCAGCGCGGGCGTCCCGGCGCGGATGCCGCTGGCGACGAAGGGCGAGCGCGTCTCGCCCGGAACCGTGTTGGCGTTGAGGACGATGCCGACGTCTTCGAGCGCTTCCTCGGCGTCCTTCCCCGTCACGTCCTCGTGGGATTCGCGCAGGTCCACGAGCACGAGGTGGGTATCCGTGCCGCCGGAGACGAGGCCGAAGCCGTGGTCCTGAAACGTCTCGGCCAGTACCTTCGCGTTCTCGACGGTCCGGGCGGCGTACTCCTCGAACTCGGGTTCGAGCGCCTCCTTGAATCCGACCGCCTTGCCCGCGATGTTGTGCATGAGCGGACCGCCCTGCATCCCGGGGATGACCGCCGAATCGACGGCATCCGCGTACTCCTCGTCGCACATGATGATGCCGCCGCGACCCGAGCGGATGGTCTTGTGCGTCGACCCGGTGACGAAATCGGCCACGCCGACCGGGGACGGGTGTTCGCCCGCCGCGACGAGACCGGTGATGTGGGCGATGTCCGCGAGGTGGTACGCGTCCGCCGCGTCCGCGGCCACCTGAATCCGCTCCCATTCGACCTGCCGCGGGTACGCGGAGTACCCGGAGACGATGATGTCGGGTTCGAACTCGACCGCGTGCTCGTATATCTCGTCGTAGTCGAGGTAGCCCGTTTCCGGGTCCACTTTGTACTGTTCGACCTCGTAGAGTTTTCCGGCGAAGTTCACCTTGTGACCGTGGCTCAGGTGCCCTCCGTGGGTCAGGTCGAGCGAGAGAATCTTGTCGCCCGGTTCGAGGACGGCGAGGTAGACGCCCATGTTCGCTTGCGACCCGCTGTGCGGTTGGACGTTGACGTGTTCCGCCCCCCAGAGTTCCTTCGCACGCTCGATGGCGAGGCTCTCGACCGTATCGATGTGCTCACAGCCACCGTAGTAGCGCTCGCCGGGATAGCCTTCCGCGTACTTGTTTGTCAGGGTGCTCCCCTGTGCTTCGAGCACCGCCTCGCTGACGAAGTTTTCGCTAGCGATCATCTCTAATGTGTCGCGTTCGCGCTCGACTTCCGCTTCGAGGGCGTCCGCGACGTCCGGGTCGACCGCCCGGATGTGGTCGTACTCCATGTGAAATACCCGGTCACGACGGAGTATAAGTGTACCTTTCGCACGGTACGGATACATCCCCGACAGAAATATAAACTAACAGTGAGATAACGATTCTATTACCGGTATGATCGAATGGGAGGAGACGGAAACAGGGGTTCGTGCGTTCGACCGGACGAAAACCGGCGTTACCATCGGTGCGCCCGATTGGGAATCCGGTGACGGAGCCAAAACCATCGACCGCCCGATAGACGAATCGGTCTCCGGTCGTGCGTCCCGACTCTCGTTTCCTCCGAGTTTGGTAAACATCACGGACGTCGAGACAGGGAAGCAGTACAAACACGGTAACGACACCGAGCCCCTCGAACTTTCCACGGGAGAGTACCTCGCAAATATTCACGGGAACGTCAAGACGTATCTCCGATTTTCTGGCCCGGCAAAGATCTACAAAACGGATGATTTCGAGACGTTAATCGTCGATTTCCACGAACGGGTTCCGATTACGTTCGGCTTTCGGAGCCATCACGAAGTTCCCGTCGATACGATAACCGTCCCGCCGACCGTCGAGGGGGTAGCGACCGCGATTTCGTACGCCGCTTCGTCGCACAAGACGACCGGCCCGGACAGGTCGTATCCGACCCTCCGCGGACATCCGCCGCGGTTCGAAGTGGGCGAGGAGTTGCACATCCCTGACCCGGTGCGCGAGGAAAAGAAGGACAGCGGTATCGAAATGCGAATTCCCGACGACTTGGCGTCGGCGTTCGTCACCGCGCCGCTCGCCTACTATCTGCAAGCGGACGTTCACGTCGAGGAGCGCGATTCACCGATGCTCTCGGTGCCGGAAGCCAACTTCACGTATCACTTCAGTTCGCTTCCGTCGTATCAAACCGAAGTCGCGGACATGTTTCGACGGGTATTCTTTTTGGATTGTCTCGTTCGGAACGCCGGGCCGCACAGTTGGGACCTCACGGAGCTATCCCTGCTGGACGAACTCGACATCGACGCGACGGCGACCTACGAGGCCACCCCGGGTGAGCAGTTCGTCGAGTACGACCTCCTCAATTTCGAGCGAATCGACGACGAACTTCCCGAGTGGCATCTGGCAATGTACGTCGAACCCTCGGTGGAGAACATCTCGGCGCTCCCGTACCTGCTCGCCAACTTGAGCGCCGTCTACCTCCCGAAATCGACCCCGTTGGAGCGCGACGAACTGCTCGACGTCTCCCTCGGTGACTTCTATCGCGATGGCCCCTATCGCGATGGCCCACGCGTACCGAAAGCGGCCGCCGGTGGTTCGTATCGAGCGTCGGAGACCGTCTCCTCGGTCGAACGGGTTAAACCGGAGTTACAACAGGGACAGGTTCACGGTTGGTTGGCGGACGGCGTTCCCATCGACGTGTTCAAGACCGACGTGACCGCCTACGAAAATCGCTTCAAGTACTTCGACCGGTCGAACGGCGACATCGACGTGACGCTGATACTGAACGACGAGATGATGGGAGACGAACACGAGGACGTGGCGGAGATATACATGGAGCGGTCCGAGGAGTTGCCTATCGACGTAACGGTCCGTGAACATCTTTCGCGCGCCGAACTCGCCGAGACGCTCGAAAGCCCGTGCGATTTCGTCCACTACATCGGTCACTGCGAGGAGTCGGGACTGCGCTGTACGGACGGCAATCTCTCGGTTTCGAGCATCGAGGAGAGTAACGTCCAGACCTTCTTCCTGAACGCCTGTGGCTCCTACCACGAGGGGATGGAGTTGGTCAGAAAGGGGAGCGTCGCGGGCGCGGTGACATTCAACAAGGTGCTGAACAAACAGGCCGGAAAAGTCGGCGTTTCCTTTGCACGGCTGTTGATAAATGGGTTCAGTATTCAACGAGCGCTTCAAATAGCTCGTCGGCGGATTATGATGAACAAGGATTATGCCGTCGTCGGCGATGGAACACACCAGTTGGCCCAGTGTGACAATTTCTTCCCGGTGGTTGGGAAGTTAACACGGATGGAAGACGCTACATTCCGGTTATCGTGTAATTCGATGACTGAACGATTACCCGGTGGTTATTATCAACCATACTTAAAAAATGACAATCTCGGATATCTCGCTGGGAATGACGCAGTATTCTCTCTAGACCCTGATGAACTCATATCCCATCTTCGTCACGCAGAAATTCCTATTGTCTTCGATGGAGAATTGTACTGGTCGGCTGAACTAGTATCGTTTCTTGATTAAGGACCCGCACTGCCTCCACTGTGTAATAGCGGCGAAAAGATTCCTCCGGAATAAATCGTCGTCACGAACATCAGGCCGAATGCCGCGTTGATCATCCGTGGATGTTCCGTCAGCCACTGTCGAATTTTAGACCGCATGATGCATGTTGATACTTCACATTCTCACTTCATTCTTTCGGACTGTTCACGCAATATGGAATTGGTAATTAGGACTTACTCGACGGAATTATGCCGTTATCGTCGTTCGGCAACGCTTGACGGACGGAAAAGAGGCCGATATTGTGCGTTCTGAACACTCTCGCGGCGAAGCTCCGAAATTCACGTTCATTGAAGAGATTTCGGACTTCAGGGTGGTATTATACAAAATAGCCGGTTATAATTACGACGTTGACTAATTGTTCATGCTACATAACCTATGATTTCCGTTGATTTCGAACGTTAAAATTAAATAGATGAATCTCGTCCGTCCCACTATGGAAACAAAATCGAACCTCTTGAACCAAAGCGTCCACGAGATCCTTCAGACGGTGATCGATCAAGCCCCCGACGTCATGCTCGTCGTGAATCCATCCGCGAGCGCGATTGAAGACCTTATCGATGCCGCGACGGAGTACGAAGGCGACCTCCCCGAGATGCGCATGCTCGCGGACGAGGGTACCCTCAAAGACGTCATGGAAGACTTCATCATCGCCAGCAACGCCGCCGACCTCATCGACGAGGGCGCGCTCACGCTGCGCACGACGGAGGATTCCTCCGGCAACTCGCTCCTCGTCACCGAGGACGTCGTCATCGCACTCGTCACCGCGGGCGACCGCGTTGGCGGCCTGACCTCCGACGACGACGAGTTCGTGGACGCCGCTTACGGCACGTACACTGACTTCTGGGACGATGCGAGCGACTTCTCGCTCCGTACGCCCCCGATTACGCGCGTCCGCGAGACGCTCGGCGAAGAGATCAGCCCCGAGGCGGAAGACGACTTCAACAGCGTCCTCTCCTCGCTCGAAACCGCTCGCGGTGACGGCGACGGTCTCGACGAAGTGACCATCAGCCTCCTCGTCGCGGCCAAAAACGAGGCGCTGCTCTACGACATCAGCAAGTGGGGCGAGGACGTCGGCATCGCAAGCAAAGCGACGTTCTCCCGCACGAAGACCAAGCTCGAGGACATGGGCCTCATCGGTACCGAGAAGGTCCCCATCGACGTCGGTCGCCCGCGTCTCCGCCTGAAGCTCGCCAACGACGACCTTCAGAACGCGGACACCGACCAGCTCGCTGGCGTCGCACAGAGCATCCTCAACTAAGCGCAGTTCTTCCCGTTTTTTCTCATCTCCGAGCGGCGGCTATCCGCCGTACTTTTGCCATCTGCACGTCTCGTCCCGTGCATGAACACCGTGCTGGGCGTTGTCGGTCGAGGTCCCGGTGCCGATGCGGTCACGTCGGCGCTTTCGGACGCGGACGGAACCGTCACCGAACTCGACGTCGATTCCATCGGCGATGCCGATTTCGCCGTCGTCATCGACGAGGTGGGGGCATCCGTCTTCGAACGCGCGAATCGGGCAGAAATTCCGTGGATTGCGGTCGAACTCGGCGGCGTGGGTGGCCGACCGCGTTCCGACGTGGACGCCGCCGTTTCGGGCTTTGCCCCGGAAACCGCCTGTTTCGATTGTTTGCGTGCGCGTGTCGCGGCCAACGCGGAGGAAGCCAACGGTGCGGGAGGAGACGCTCCCGAAACCGCCGAGTACGATGCCGTCACCGAACGGTTCGCCGGTGCGGTCGCCGGGAGGGAGGCAGCGACGCTCGCGGCGGGTGGCGAGTCGGCGATACTCGGCCGCGTCACGGAACTCCCGCACGCGGAACGACGGCTGCTTCCGGTGCCGAACTGCCCGACGTGTGGGGAACCGCGGGACCGAACGCTCGGCATCGAGTACGAGGAGCGGACGCTGGACGAGGCGGTTTCCCACGCCGAACTGGCGCTGGACGAGCGCCTCGGCGTCATCCGGTCGCTCGGTGAGGTGTCGTCGTTTCCCGTTCCGTACTATCTGGCGACCGTTACGGACACGAGCGGGTTCAGCGACGCGAGCGCACCGGGACAGTCGGCGGGGGTCGCCGACGGGTGGGACGAAGCGCTGATGAAGGCGTTGGGCGAGGGAATGGAACGCTATTGTGCGGGCGTCTACCGCGAGGACGAGTTCGCGGTGGCGCGACCGTCCGATCTCGGCAACGCGGTGTCGCCCGCCGAGTTCGTGCGGCCCGCCGGATGGCCCGACGCGAACGACGACGAACTCGCGTGGGTGTCGGGGCGAAATCTGGCGACCGGCGAACTCGTCCACCTTCCGGCCGAGTTCGTCCACTTCCCGCCGCCGTCGGTGCGGTTCAAGCCCGCCATAACCACCGGTTTGGGGTTGGGTAACTCGACTGGCGAGGCGATTCTATCAGGGTTGTACGAGGTCATCGAACGCGACGCGACGATGCTCGCGTGGTACTCCTCGTTCGAACCGCTGGGACTGCACGTCGAGGACGACGGGTTCGAGACGTTGGTAAAGCGAGCACGCGCGGAGGAGTTGGACGTAACTGCCCTGCTCGTCACGCAGGACATCGACGTTCCCGTGGTCGCCGTCGCCGTTCACCGGGACGGGGAGTGGCCGAAGTTCGCGGTGGGGTCGGGCGCGGATTTGGACCCGGACGCGGCGGCCCGCTCCGCGCTCGCGGAGGCGCTCCAGAACTGGACGGAACTGAAGTTGATGGGGAAAGAAGACGCCGCGGAGGCGGAGGGGTCCATCGCCCGGTACGCGTCGTTCCCCGAGTCGGCGCGGAGCTTCGTCACGCCCGAGACGACGATTCCGAGTTCCAGCGTCGGTTCGCCGGTGTCGGACGGAACGGCGGAGTTGGAAGCGGTCGTCGCACGGGCGAGCGAGGCCCTTTCGGTGTACAGTGCCAGGGTGACGACGCGCGACGTGGCGTCGCTCGGGTTCGAAGCGGTTCGCGTGCTCGCTCCCGAGGGACAACCGCTGTTCACCGGGGAAGCGTTCTTCGGGAAGCGCGCGCGGTCGGTCCCCGACGAACTCGGCTTCGACGCGCGTCTCGACCGGGAACCCCATCCGTATCCCTGACTTCGAACGGACGACGAGAAACGGGAACCGAGCGACGAACGGCGAACGAAATCGGACGCGAACGGCCGAACGTCGCTAGACTCGTGCTACCGAGACGCAAGGGTTTTATATTGGTTCTACTCGTAACTCACGACATAGAGGGTGATTAATAGTGCATAATTCCACTTACACGTTCAGCGAGGTGACGGTATGACGACCGAGTTCGACCTCTCGTGTGCGACGTGCGGGTCGTCACTGTCGAAACAAAGCGTCTCCGTGGACCATCTGAACGCGCAGCGCGTCGAAGCGGCGGTGTGCCGGAACTGTGGGGACCGGTACTTCCCGGAATCGACGTTGGAACGACTCGACTAAATTCCGAACGTCGCCCGGAGCATGTCGCGGGTTCCCGGCCCGAGTCCGACCGCGACGATTGCGATGAGGAGCAGGATGGCGTAGCGCGGGCTCTCCTCGAATATCTGCTCGTCGAACACCCAGACGACGGCGAGCGCGGCGGCGATTTTGACGAAGAGGAACGGCCACGCCGTCCCGATGACGTCCGTCACCGACGCCGGGAACACGTTCGTCGTGATGTCGATGATGGCTCGGTTGACGGGGTGTTTCGCGCCGTACTGCCCGGCGAGGCCGAGCGCGCCCGCCCAGTCGAGCACCGCGACGTTTGCGACGCCATCCACGGCGTGCCCCCAGATGACGACCGCGCCCATGGCGGCCGTTCCGGCGTTGATTTCGGGTGCGTATCGGTTCACCGCCCACCAGACGACGGCGGTGACGAGCGTCGCGCCCCCGAGGACGACGACGAGCATCTGCGGGTAGAAACTGACTGTTTGGGTCGTCATCGCCAACATCACCAGATAGCCGACCGTCGCGGCGAGGACGACCGTGCCGATTCCGGCGAGCGGATATTCGTAGTCCTCGACCACACCGCGGCGGGCGAGGGCGACGCTCACGACGAGGGCGGCGAGCGTGATGGCGAAGACGGTGAAGTAGATGATGGGGCTGATGATGAGCGTGTTCCACGGGAAGGGAATCGCGCTCTGGCCAGCCTGTCCGAGCGCGTCGTTCGCGTCCTCAACGACGCGCAGCGCGCCGCCGAAGAGCATGAACGGGAAGAGCGCGTAAAAGAGGCGTCGCTCCTGTCCGACGTTCAGTCGGCGGAGGAGATAGACGACGCCCATCAGCGCGACGATGAGCGTGACCGCGTAGCCGACCTCCGAGACGAGGGTGTAGCCGGGTTCCGCGACCGGACCCGGCGCCGTCGCGCACGTCGCCGCGTCGTAGATGTACTTCGTCGTGCCGCCGTCACGGACGGCACAGGAGGCGTTGTTCGCGTCGGCCAGTACCGGACCCCAGAAGTAGTGCCAAATGAAGCCGTCGTACACCTGTTTCGGGAACGCGAGCGCGCCGCCGACCAGCGCCACGATGGCGGCGGCGACGGCCCCCATCCACAGGCGCTCGTTGTCGGCTTCCTCGCTTGCTGTGTCCATATCGCACGAACCGAAGCGAGCGGGTTTTAGGGTTCCGGTCTTGTCACTCCTCGAGACCCATTTCGAGGGGGAGTTCCTCGCTCTCGTAGGGCGACCCGAGGACGACCATCGTCTGTGAGCGGGCGAATCCGTCCATCTGGGCGATGTTGTCGAACATCAACTCGCGGAGGCTGTCGGCGTCTTCGGCGTACACCCGCGCCATCACGTCCCACGACCCGGTCGTCAGGTGAACTTCCTGAATCCCGTCGATTCCTTCGAGGCGTTTGAGCGTGTCCTTCTCGCGCCCCTGCTCCACGCGGAGACCGACGAACGCGGAGATACCGAGCGAGACCTCTTTCGGGTTCACGGTGGCGTGATAGCCGGTGATGACGCCCGCTTCTTCCATGCGATTAACGCGGTCGTGCACCGTCGCGCTGGACATGTCTATCTGTCGCGCGATTTCGCTGAACGGTGTCCGGGCGTTCGCTTGGAGGGCTTTCAGAATGGCACGGTCCGTGTCATCCAGTTTCATATCGCTACGGTGAATCCCCACCGCTAAATAATTGTACACACCGCGGTCGGTCTACTTGCAATATATAGATTATAAAATTCGTTCGTTTAATTTCCGTAGTATGGTTCGGCATCGCGGGCCGCCGCGAGCACTTCCTCGTGCGCTTCGCCGTTGGAAGCGACCAGTCCGCGACTCTCCGTCGTCCACGGTTCGCCGTGGATGTCCGTCACCGTGCCGCCCGCCTGTCGAACCATGAACGCGCCCGCAACGGTGTCCCACGGGTTCGGAACGATGTTCGTCACGGTTCCGTCCAGCGCGCTGCTGGCGACCATCCCGAGGACGATTTGCGCACAGCCGAAGCGACGCATGTCGCCGAATCGCTCCACGATGCCCTTCGCCGTTGCGGCGTACTCCTCGCGGCGGTCGAAGTCCCACCAGACGGTCGGGCAGACCGTGAACGTTTCGGGGTCGGTGCGGTCGCTGACCGTGATTCGCTCGCCGTTCAGGTACGCCCCGTCCGCGTCCGCCGCGTACACGTCGTCGAGCGCCGGGCAGACGTTCGCGGCGGCGACGGCTTCCCCGTCCCGCACCGCGGCGACGCTGGTCGTCCACAGCGGAATCCCGCGCACGAAGTTGTTCGTCCCGTCGATGGGGTCGATGACCCACACGTCGCCCTCCGGCGGGACCTCCTTCAGCGCGTCCTCCTCCTCGCCGACGATGGCGTCCTCGGGGAACTCGTTCCGGATAACTTCGATGACGCGGCGCTGGCTGTTCCGGTCGGCTTCGGTCACCACGTCGGTCTTGTTCGATTTCGTCTCGACCGCCAGACCGTTTCGAAAGCCGTCCGCGGCGATTTCGCTCCCCGCTGTCGCGGCGCGCTCCGCCAGTTCGAGGCGGGATTCGACGTTCGTCATGGTTCGAGAGGCGGGGCGACATGGAAAAGGAGTGTCGTTTCTCGATTCGCAACGTTTTAACACCCGCACGATGCAATACAAACTGCGTGCGAGGGTAGCCAAGCCCGGCCAACGGCGGCGGACTCAAGATCCGCTCCTGTAGAGGTCCAAGGGTTCAACTCCCTTCCCTCGCATGTCCGCGCGCAAGCAACGAAGCGCGCGACTGCGAACGAAGGGCGTTGAATGAGACTAGGCGTTTCGTCTGGACGTAGTTCAACTCCCTTCCCTCGCACTCACACGAGTGCAGGAAGACCGCACAGAGCGTTCTTCCCTCGCAAACTGCAGGCCTACACAGGCTCTCGCAACACTTCTGACGACGACCGATTCGATAGTGGCCACTTCGTCGGGGTCGAGGTTTCGTTGAGGTATTCGGAGAATGGTCCCAACGTCTTTCGCCGTCCGAGAGCGCAACGTGTTTTTCCGCCCGCTTCGAAACCCCGTCCATGAAACCGAAGCCGATAGCCGACCTCGGGCCGGACGAGCGGCGGGCGCTGTTCGACCGCGACGCCGGAATCGAGGGCGTGCGGAGCGACGTGCGCGACATCATCGACAAGGTGCGTGAGGAAGGCGACGTTGCGGTCAGGAATTTCTGCCGCGAGTTCGACGGCGTGGAGGTGGGCAACATCGACATCACGGACGACGCCGGGCGCGCCTACGAGGAAATCGACGACGAGGTGCGCGACGCCATCGAGGACGCGGCGGCGAACATCCGCGAGTTCCACGAGGCGCAACTGCCCGAGGACTGGCGGACGGACTTCGGCGGGCGGGAACTCGGACGCCGATTCCGCCCCATCGAGCGCGTCGGGGTGTACGCACCCGGCGGCACCGCGGCGTACCCCTCCAGCGCGCTGATGGGCGTCATCCCGGCGAAGGTGGCCGGTGTGGAGCAGGTGGCCGTCGCCACGCCGCCCGGCGAGCCGCAGAACGACATCACGCTCGCCGCGATTCACGCCGCGGGAGCGGACCGCGTGTACCGCGTCGGGGGCGCGCAGGCCATCGCGGCGATGGCCTACGGAACCGAGCAGATAGACCGCGTGCAGAAGGTCGTCGGTCCCGGCAACAAGTGGGTCACGGCGGCGAAGGCCGAAGTGCAGGGCGACGTGGCTATCGACTTCCTCGCCGGACCGAGCGAACTCCTCGTGCTGGCCGACGACTCGGCGGACCCGGCGTTCGTCGCCAGCGACGTGGTTGCGCAGGCGGAACACGACGAAAACGCCTCGTCCGTCGCGGTGACGGACGACGCCGATTTCGCCGAGGCAGTCGCGGAAGAGGTCGAGAAGCAGGCGGGCGAACGCGAACGCGAGGACGTGATTCGAGCGGCGCTCGACAACGACGCCAGCGGGGTGTTCGTCGCGCGCTCCATGAGCGAGGCGCTCCTCTTCGCCGAGGAGTACGCCGCGGAACACCTGTCGATTCAGGCCGAAAACGACGAAGACCTCCTCTCGCGCATCGACAGCGCCGGAAGCGTCTTCCTCGGACCCTACACGCCCGTCGCGGCGGGCGATTACGCCTCGGGGACGAACCACGTCCTACCGACGACCGGCGTGGCGAAAATCACGGGTGGCCTGTCGGTCGATACCTTCCTCCGCTCGACGACGGTTCAGCGGTTGGACGAGGACGCGCTCGATACCCTCTCGGAGACCATTACGACGCTAGCGGAGTCGGAAGGGCTGGACGCCCACGCCGAGAGCGTCCGGAAGCGATTCGAGTAGTCGGTACTCGGGTCGGACGCCATCCGGTCACCGCGGGACGGGAGGAGAACCCCACCGACGGCGCTCTGTCGGGTACGTGCGGGCCACAACTGCTTTTGCCGTCTGCTTCTACTGGCAGACACACGACGGACACGTTCTCCTATGGCATCGTCCTCATCCTCCACCGACCAAGCCGACGGACTGAAATCGTACGAGAACATCCTCGTCGAGCAGATAAACATCGGTCTCGCGGAGCTACAGCGCCCGGCGAGCGGTCTCTTCCTGTCCGGTCTCTCGGCGGGGTTGGACATCGGCTTTGGACCGTTGCTCATGGCGGTGATGACCGGGTTGATGAGCGGGTCCCTCCCGAAACCGGTCACGGAACTACTCATGGCGAACATGTACTCCATCGGGTTCATCTTCGTCATCCTCGGCCGGTCCGAACTGTTCACCGAACACACGACGCTCGCGGTGCTTCCCGTCCTCGACAGACGGGCATCCCTCGTGTCGCTCGGCCGGTTGTGGCTCGTCGTGTTCGTGGCGAACATCCTCGGCGGTGCGGTCTTCGCCGCGTTCGCCGTCGCAATCGCGCCCAAACTCGGCATCGCCCACGCGGCGGCGTTCGCCGAAATCGCGGGGGCGTTGGTCAAACACGACTTCTGGGTCCTCGTCGGGAGCGGCGTCTTCGCGGGGTGGCTCATGGGACTGCTGTCGTGGCTCGTCACCGCCGCGCGGGACACGGTCAGCAGGGTGCTGATAATCTGGATAGTCACGACGGCCATCGGCCTCGCCCATCTGCCACACTCCATCGCCGGAAACGTGGAAGTGCTGATGGGATTGTTCCTCTCTCCCGAAATCACCGCGTTCGACTACGGTCGCTTCCTCCTCGCCGCGACCCTCGGAAACGCGGTCGGCGGCGTGTTCTTCGTCGCGCTCCTGAAGTACGGCCACGTCACGCGGAACACGGATTCGGAGGAGATGGAAACGGCGCCGAAACCGGCCGACTCGGAGTAGCGGAGGGTATCAGAAGTCGCCGTTGACGATATTCACGACGCGCTGGGAGTCGTAAAGCGGATTTTTGACGCCGTACAGCAGTTTGGCGGTTCGTTGGGTGAGGACGAGGTTCGTGATGGGGCCTTGGTACAGGCCGCCGGCACGGTAGACGTCCCCGTTCTCGACGGCGGTGAGTTTGCTCGCCGTCTTGTCGTTTTCGAGGAACTCGATAACGGTGTTCTCGAACTCCTTTCGGCTCTTGCCTTCGTACGCGCGAAGCAGGAGGACTTCCGGGTCCACTTTCAGGAGCGTTTCGAGGTCGATGGAACCGCGGCTTCCGTGGAAGTCTTTCACGTCCGTTTTCGCCAGCGCGTCGCTGACGCCGAGGTCGTTCAGGTGTTTGAACCCGGTCCCCTCCCCGATGATGTAGGGGTAGAACTTCGTCGGTTGGTCGCCGACGCCCCAGACGACGGCCGCCGACGGGCGCTCGCTTTTCTTCGGAACGACGTCGGAGATGTTGGATTGGAAGTCGGCGTGGAGCTTCTCGAACGCCTCGTAGCGGTCGTGTCGCTTGAACACCTTCGACAGCTTTTCGAAGCCCTCCATGAGGGTGTAGTACCGGTAGTCTTCGTGCCACGGATAGTGCTGGGCGTAGATGCAGTTGCCGAACAGCGGCGCGATGTTCTGCTTGATTTCGTCCACGTCCTTCTGTTCCCATCCCTTGAACCGGTTCATCAGGAAGTTGGGGTCCATCACGTGCACCTCGGCGTCGAGTTGGTAGAACAGCTCCTTGTTGACGCCATCTTGATACAGCGACTTGATGCCGCTTTTGTCCACCGAGAGGCCGTCGATGGCGTCGTAGTACTGCGTGTGGTATCGGTTCGCCATCCAGACGGCTTTCGGCGGTTCGAGGCCGAGCGCGATGCCCATGTCCGCCCAGCTGCCGTTGTTGGCGACCCACGTCTTCGGGACGCTTTCGAACTCCACCTCGCCGACTGGGGCCATCGAGACGGAGTACGGTCCGTCCGTCGTGGTCGTCTCCTCCGTCGCGGTCGTGGATTCGCCCTCGCTTCCCGTCGTCGTGTCCGTCGGTGACGACCCGGAGTCGCCGTCGCTGGTACAGCCAGCGAGGAGACCGCCTCCCAGGACCGCTCCAGTTCCTTTGATAACCGTTCGCCGTGTCCGTCCTTCGTTTCGCTTCATGGTTTTAGGCTCGCCTAAATCATTATAGTCGTTTCGGAGTTTAGGTGGGCCTAAATACGGTAGGGGTCACATCCGGAAGTCCGACGGGCGCTCGTGTCGCTTCGGAACGTGTCGTCCCGATAGCGCGTACTTTTAACGGGCGAGACGCGGGTTCACTCTCATGGAGAAACGAAGTCTCGTCGGGCGACGGTCGTTCATCGCGTCGAGCGCCGCCATGGCGCTCGCTGGCTGTGCTAGCGAAGGACGCGACAAAACGGATACGACCACTTCGTCGCGCGACGGGACCGACCGGTCGAAGACGGGGGCGTCCACGGGTGCCGAAACGGAGTCGGCAGATGGGACGGAGGAGCCCACAAAGACGACGACCGTTCCGGTCGGAACGGTCGTGGAGGACGACTCCCTTGCGATGGTCGTCCGCGGAGTGAAACGGGAGGGGAAACGAAGCGAGTTCCGCGAGGCGCGGAACGGTCACACGTTCGTCATCGTCCGGATGGCGGTCAAAAATACGAGCGGCACGTACGTGGACCTCGACGACTTCCTCCACGCAACCCTCGAGAGCGGGTCGAACGAGAGTTACGACCCCTCGTTCAGTTCCCCCCGACATCCGATGAAGACCGGCGTCCTCGCGCCCGGTGAAGTCGTCCGTGGCGATGTCGTCTTCGAAGTGCCGAAAAGCGCGTCGGGGTTGTCGCTTCGGTTCGACTTCGAGTCGTTCAGCCGCTTCGAGTTCGAACGAATCACCGTCTCGCTCGCGGAAACGGCGGACTCGGTCGCAGATTTGAAACAGTCGCTCGGCGACGCCGTGCTGTCGCAGGGAACGGAAGCGTCACGCGACGGCGTTTCCGTCGTCGTTCACGGCGTCCGAACGACGAAGAAACTGGACGAGTTCATCGAGGCCGACGACGGGTACGAGTTCGTGGTCCCGGACATCGAGATAACGAACGACGGGGACGAACGGCTGTTCGTCTCGACGCTCCTCCAGATGCGCGCGAAGTCCGGGACCGGCCTCGCGTACACGGCCGACATCAGCGCGAGTTCGGCGCTGAAACGTCCGGTCAACGAGAACTCCGACATCGAAGCCGGGGCTTCTCATCGCGGCGAACTCGCCTATCAGGTCGAGACGGGGACCGCACCGCTCCGGTGGGTGTTCAACTTCCTCGACGCCGAGACCGCGTACAAGGCGTTTTGGAAACTTCGCTAAGCGGCGGCTGGTCGTCCCGTCCGGGCGCGATAAAAAGCGATTTCGTCGGCCCTACCGTCCGAGCGCTTCGCTGGTCGCCGCCAGTCCGGCTTCCACGTCCACGTCCGCACCGTGTTCCCGGAGCGCGTCACCGAGCGCGCTCACGAGATACGAGACGGTTTCGGGGCGGGCGGAGTAGCCCATACAGCCGATACGGAAGATTTCGCCGTCCAAATCGCCCAGTCCGGTGGCGATTTCGAGGTCGTACTGGTCGAGCAGATAGCTCGTGATGTCGGTGTCCGTGATGCCCTCGGGGACGCGAACGGCGTTGAGGCTGGGGAGCCAGTACTCCTCGGGCGCGTTCATTTCGAGTCCCATCGCCTCGACGCCCGCCTTGAGCGCGCCCGCGATTTCGCGGTGACGCTCCCAGCGCGCTTCGATGCCCTCCTCGCTGACGAGGCGGAGCGCCTCGCGGAGCGCGTAGACGTTCGTGATGGGTGCCGTGTGGTGATACGCCCGGTCGTCGCCCCAGTAGCCTTCGAGGAGCGAGAGGTCGAGGTACCACGAACGCGGGGCTTCCTCGCGGGAGAGCACCTTCTCCATCGCGCGGTCGTTGAGCGTCAGCGGACTCGCTCCCGGCGGGCAGGAGAGACACTTCTGTGGCCCGGAGTAGGCCACGTCGATGTCCCACTCGTCCACCTTCAATTCGACGCCGCCGAGCGACGTGACTGAATCGGCGATGACGTACGCGTCGTGGCCGTGAGCGATGCTCGTCAGTTCGGAAACGTCGGGTTGAACCACCCCGGTGCTCGTCTCGGCGTGGACGAAGCCGAAGATATCGGGTTGGTGTTCCTCGAACGCCAGTTGCACGTCGGCGGGGTCGAGGGGTTCGCCCCACGGCGCATCGACGTGGACGACCTCCCCGCCCGCTCGCTTCGCCATCGACTCCATCCGTCCGCCGAAGTAGCCGTTAGTCGGAACCAACATCGTGTCGCCGGGTTCGACCAGATTGCCGATAGCGGCCTCCATGGAGGCGGAACCGGTCCCCGACACGGGAATGGTCCATTGATTCTCCGTTCTGAAGGTGTATCGAAGGAGGTCTTGAACCTCGTTCATGATGTCGATGAACGACGGGTCTAAATGGCCGACCAACGGCGTGCTCATCGCCCGGAGCACGCGGGGGTGTACTTCGCTCGGGCCGGGACCCATCAGCGTTCTGTCCGGCGGTGTCAACTCGCCTACCGTGGGGTTCTCCATGTCGCCCCGTAGCACTCGGGGTGACAAAAATCCCGCCTTCGCGGCATCCCGTACCCAACGACCCGTTGATTCGCGCAACGGGGCGTTTCTCGCAACAAATACTTCTCGAACGGTCGAAACGGTCGCCTCTGTTTATTCGGTCTATCGCTGTATGCGGGGATAGCCCAGTTCGTTGCTGGGCGGAGGAATACATATGACACAAGAGGGACCCATGGAGCACTCGCAAGCGGGGATCAGTGGCGGTCGGTACGGACAATCACAGGAATACGGACGAATGGGCGCCCGCCAGCGAGGCGGGATTCCACCGCAACGCGGCCAGCAGACTGCCCCACAGGAGTATGGCCAACGGGGAATCTCCCAGCAGGGAGTCGGCCAGCAGATGGGGCAGGGGACGAGCACGAGCGGCGGCCAGCAAATGACACAACCTGGCGGCCAGTTCGACGATCAGTTGCCGGGCGAGATGCGCGTCGCACTCGAAGACTTCGAGAAGGCCGCGAAAGTCTGTGATTGGTGTGCCGACCAGTGTATCGACGAGGGACCGCAGATGGCCGAGTGTATTCGGCTCTGTCGGGACGTTGCCGACCTCGGAACGCTGAACACGAAGCTCATCGCCCGCGATTCCGTCTTCGGACCGGAACTCGCGGAAGTGTTCGCGACCGCGGCCGAGGAGTGTGCGAGCGAGTGTATGCGACACCAGAACGCGCACTGTCAAGAGTGTGCGTCCGTTCTTTCCCGAGCCGTCGATTCTACCTACCGATTGCTCGACAAACTCCAGACGACGGAGGGGGGAGTCTCGACCCAGCAGGGGATTCCCACGCAGCAATCGCAGTTCTAACTCGCACTTTTCGGTCGTCGCAAGGGTGCGTTCCCGAGCCGAAACGGACCATACCCGGCACCAATTCCATCTTTCTACTCGAACGGTCGGCCGCGGTCGCCTTCGAACGGTCGGTCCGGTTTATCCCGACCACGAGTGAAGGGCAACCGCTCCGACGAGGAGCGGAGAACGACCATGACACAACGGTATCGACGACCACGAGAGGAATCGTTCGAACGAGGACCGCAACCGACCGGGGGACCCCCCGTCCGACGACAGCCAACGCCACGGTCGCACGGGACGATGGGCCAGCAACCGCGGACCCGACAGGGGACGAGTCAACGGTCCGAACGCCGCGGAATGGGAGGGGAAGCCGGTCCGAAGCCGAAGTTCGAGGACCACCTCACGAGCGAAGTTCAGATGGTGCTCCACGACTTCCAGAAACTCGAAACGACCGCTGAGTGGTGCGCCAACGAGTGCATCGAGCGCGGACCGGAGTTGGCGACGTGCGCGCGGACCTGTCGGGATATCGCCGACATCGCGCACCTCGGCGTCCAACTGCTGTCGCGGAACCAGTATCGACGCATCGACGTCGGGACCGTGATGCTGAACGCCTTCCTCGACGCGCGTGATGAGCTACGACGGTATCGTTATCCCCCCGTGATGGACACCGTTCAGGTCCTCGACCGGGCGATAGAGTCCCTCTCGAAGGGTATCGAAACCGTCCAACGACGAGGCGCGGGACCCCAGTGAGGCGACGCTCGCCGTCCGGAAGGACCGATGGGTCGGGGATTCATGATATAGGTTAACATCAGCCATTATCGCGGTCGGGAAGAAGCTTATGAGGACTGAACGCGAAGTTGCGTTCGATGATGGTCGGCCACGCGCTGCTCGCCTTCGGGCTCGCGGCGCTCGTCGCCCAGCGATTTTGGTCCACGGAGCGCGCGCTGGCGTTCGGGGTCATCGCGGGCGTCTTCGCTACGGTTCCGGACGTCGATATGACCTACGCGGTCATCGGCCTCGCACAGGCGGGGTTCGGCGGCGTCTGGGAGATGACCGCCGCGTTCTGGGGTAGTTCACACCTCGTCCATCGCGCCGTGACTCACTCGCTCGTCGTCGCCGCTATCGCCGGTCCCGCGTTCGTCCTGGCGACGCGGAACTGGTGGCAAAAGTCGCTTTCCGCGGGCCTGCTTTCGGCGCTCGTCTGGGTCGCCTTCGTAACGAGCGGCCTCCTCGGCGCGGGCGTCATGCTCGTCTTCGTCGTCGTCGGGACGGTCGCCGCGCTCGTCGCCGACTCGCGCACCGACCTCGGTCCGGGTGCGTTGTTGCTCGCCGTCGTCTTCGGACTCGCGTCCCATCCCTTCGGCGACGTGTTCACGGGGGCGCCGCCGCAGTTCTTCTATCCGCTCGACGTGACGCTGCTTCACTCCCGAATCACGCTGCTCCCCGACCCGACGCTGAACCTGCTCGCCATCTTCGGGTTGGAACTGGTGCTGGCGTGGTTCGCCGTTTCGGTGTACTTCCACCTTCGCGTCGGAGACGTTCGAAAGCAGTTGCGCGAACACGTCCATCCCCGCGCCGCGCTGGGTGCCGGATACGCGCTTGCCGCGCTGGTGATTCCCGCACCGACGCTCTCAGTGTCCTACCAGTTCGTGTTCTCGGTGCTCGCGGTCGGTGCCGTCGGCGTCGGCCCGCAACTCCACCCCGAACGACCGTTTCCCCCCGTGCGCTTCCGTCCCGTTCGCACCCCCGCCGCGTGGCTGTGTACCGGCATGGCCGCGGTGACGCTCGGGGTCATCGCGTACGCCGGAATGTATCTCTTCGCCTAATTGCTCTTCATCTTCGCCTAATTGTTCTTCACCTGACTGTCGCGTTCCGCAACCAGAGTCCTTCGTTACCTATCCATTCTTACGGCCCCCGACCGTACCCCCTCGCATGGCACAGCGGGTCAGTCAGTTGGACGCGCTCGTCGAGGACAAGCGAGTCAACGCCGGACTGGCGTGGCTACTCGTCGGGTTCCTGCTCATCGTCGCGGCCGGAAGTCTGTTGCAGGACGACCTGCTGTGGGCGCTGTTCGCCGGGGCCGTCGCGGCGCTCGCGCTCGTCCCGCCCGTGTCCTACCGGAACACCGAGGCGATGCTTCCGTGGGAGGTGCTCGTGCTCGCCGCCCTCCCCGTCCTCGGACGGGAACTCGCAACCCTCGCGCTCACGACGCGAGTCGCGACCTATCTGTCGGTGGCCGCGCTGGCGCTCATCGTCGCCGTCGAGTTGCACGTCTTCACGCCCGTTCGGATGACACACTGGTTCGCCGTCCTCTTCGTCGTCATCGCCACGATAGCGACGGCGGGCGTCTGGGCGGTCGTTCAGTGGCTTTCGGACGTGTACCTCGGGACTCAGTTCCTCGGCAGCGAGTACCGACTGATGTGGGATTTCGTCTACGCGACGGTTGTCGGCGCGTTCGCCGGAATCGTTTTCGAGTTGTACTTCCGACGGGTCATCCCGGCGGAGGAGCGCTTGCCCGTCGACATCCGGGAGCAACTCCGATGAAACTACGCGAACGACTCGGCATCTCCGAGCACAGCCAACGGCAGTTGACCCGACTGATGGAGTTGAGCCTCGTCGGCATCTTCTTCGTCGGTATGGACCGAGGGAACCTCGGAATCATGATAAATAGCGCGCTGGCGTTCGCAATCACGCTCGTCCCCGCCGTACTCAAACGCGACTACCAGATTCCGATGGACGCGGGACTGACGCTGTGGATCACCACCGCCGTCTTCCTACATGCGGTCGGAACCCTCGGCCCCTACCAGAACGTCTGGTGGTGGGACCACGTGACCCACATGCTCTCCGCGTCCCTCGTCGCCGGGGTCGGCTACGCGACCGTCCGCGCGCTCGACGCGCACAATCCCGACGTGTACCTTCCGCCCCGCTTCATGTTCGTCTTCATCCTCATGTTCGTCGTCGCGTTCGGCGTCATCTGGGAAGTAACGGAGTTCGCGGTGAGCGGATTGGGAAGTATTCTCGGCGGGAGAGCCGTCCTCACACAGTACGGCCTCGAAGACACGATGCTCGACCTGTTGTTCGACACCGCTGGCGGCCTCGTCACCGCGGTGTGGGGAACCGCGTATCTCACCGACGTCACCGGTGCGCTCGCAGACCGACTCGACACCCGTATGCAAGGCTCGGAGTAGACCGGTCGAAATCGCCGCGGCGACGACCGCGCGAAACGGCAGAAACCACCGCGACGGCCGATGCGATTTTTACCGGTGACGGGGTATCACACAGACGTCATGGTGTTCAAGAAGATCACCCTCATCGGAACGAGCGACGAGAGTTTCGACGCGGCCACCGAAAACGCGATCGACCGGGCCGAGGAAACCATCGATAACGTCAAATGGGTCGAAGTGGACACCCTCGGCGTCGAAGTCGCCTCGGTCGAAGGACGCGAATATCAGGCCGAAGTAACCGTCGCGTTCGAACTCGAAGAGTAACGGGAAGCGAAAAGAAGCGAGACCGCCGGAAGACGGACGAAAAACGAATTTTCTTTCTTCCTCGAATCAGGTTCGGAAGCTCTCGCCACAGCCACATTCGGACACCACGTTGGGGTTCTCGACGTGGAAGCCCGCACCCTGCAGGCCGGTCTCGTAATCCACGACGCTTCCCTCGATGTAGTTCATGCTCGCCGGGTCCACGAACACGCGCAAGCCGTAGTGCGTGAAAATCGTGTCGTCGGATTCCGGTTCGTCGTCGAATCGCATGCCGTACGAAAGTCCCGCACAGCCCCCCTGCTGAACGAATAGGCGAAGTCCGGCGACCGAACTGTCGAGTCCCTCGCTGTCCAACAGGGACAGCGCTTGCTCGGCCGCGTCCTCCGTCACCTCGATCTGCGGGCCGTCCTTCCCGTTCGGTGCGGCATCAGTACTCATGCGTATCGGTTGTCGTCCGAGCCTCATTAACGTTGGCCCGCCCGAAAAAGACGGGGTCGGGTTTTCCGGCCGTACGGAACCGCGTCAACACGAACTGACGGTCTCGTAGTACCCCTCCGAGGTCTCCTTTAGCGTGCTGGTATAGGCCGGGAAGCCGAGGTAGTCGTCGGAGCCGACGGCGTAGTAGGCCCCCGTCGAGGTGTCCTGATACGCCCGCCCTGCGTCCCCGTGCTCGTAGTTATACGCCGCGCCACAGTACCCGGAGAAGCCGGACCCGACCGTGACGGTCACCGAGTCGGTCGCCGTCGCCCCGTCGTCGTCGGTGACGGTTACCGTGGCCCTATACTCGCCCGACGACCCGTAACTGTGGGTTACCGTCGCGCCGCTCGCGCTCGCGCCGTCCCCGAAGGCCCAGTCGTAGCTCGCAATCGAGCCGTCCGAATCGCTCGACTGGCTCGCGTCGAACGTGACCGTCTCGCCGACGGCTGGCGAACTCGGCGTCGCACCGGCGGCGGCGGTCGGTGCGGTGTTTCCGTCACCACCGCCGCCACCGCCGTCGCGCGGATGGTCCGCGAAGAAGTTCCAGATGATTTGGCTGGCGTCCGGTCCGCCGGGAGCGGTGTACGAACCGCCCTGTGCGCCGCCCGACCACGCGTGGCCCATGCTATCGACCATCCACTTTTCGACGACGGTGGTCCCGTTTTCGTCGTGATATTCCGAAACGGTGTAGCTCAGGCTCTCGGCCTGCCCGTCGCGCGTGGCGTCGGCGGTGTGGTCGATGCCGTCGTCGTCCGTCCCGTCGGCGGCGAGGTCGTTGGTCTGGGTGGCCTGCTCCGCGGCCTGCTCCCCGTTCTCGGGGTAGACGGTGTAGTCGCTGGTGCCGTGGAAGACGATGGTCGGAATCGCGTCGGTGACGCCGTTCGATTCCATGGCCTGATACGCCGCGGTCCCCTGTTGCTGCGGGTCCGGCCCGCCCTGCGTCATGGCGGTCGTTCCGCCGGTCACGCTGTCGGCGGCGTCGTACTCCAACCCGGAGTGGACCGCACCCGCGGCGTACACGTCGGGATAGGCGGCGAGCAAGTTGGGGACCATGCCCGCTCCGGCGGAGAACCCTGCGAGGAAGACCCTGCTCTCGTCCACCGCGTTCGTCGCCATCACGTCCCGTGCCATCCCGGTGATGAGTGCGGCTTCGCCGTTGCCCCGCGTCGTGTTCGCGTCCTCGAACCAGTTCCAACACTCGTTGGCGTTCGCGCTCGTCGTCTGGTCGGGGTAGATGGCGATGAACGTCTCGCTTTCGGCCACCTCGTTCATCTTCGTCTCGTCCTTGAACTGGTCGGGACTCTGGGTACAGCCGTGGAGCATGACGACGAGCGGAATCGCCGACCCGTCCGCGCCCGTCGGGACGTACTTCGTGTAGGTTCGCCCGCCGTACGTTTCCGACGTGTACGACCCCGCGGCCGCGCTGCTCGCACCCGAGAGTAGCGCACCCCCGCCGACCGTCGCGCCGACGGATTTCAGGAGCGTGCGCCGTTTCATCGTCACGCTCACTCACCCCTCGTGTACCCCGAGACGAAATCCCAGATGATCTGGCTGGCGTCCGGACCGCCGGGGGCGGTGAACTCGCCGCCCGAAACGCCGCCGGACCACGCGTGGTCCATCCCGTCCACGGTCCAGTGCTCGACGAGCGAGTTTCCGTTTTCGTCGTGGTACTCCGAGACGGAGTAGTCCAAATTCGGTCCCTGCCCGCTGTACGTGCGGTCAGCGGTCGCGTCCACGTTGTCGTCGTTCGACCCGTCCGAAGCGAGGTCGTTGGTCTGAATCGCCTGTATCGTGGCTTGCTCGCCGTTTATCGGATAGACGGTGGTGTCGGCCGTGCCGTGAAAGACGATGGTCGGCAGTTCGCTCGTGATGCCGTAGGACTCCATCGCGTCGTAGGCGTCGATTCCCTTCTCGTAGGGGTCGGGGCCGCCGTACGTCATGGCCGTCGTTCCACCCGTCGCGGTGTCGGCGGCGTCGTACTCCAACCCGGAGTGGACTCCGCCCGCCGCGTACACGTCGGCGTACTCCGCGAGTAGGTTCGGGACCATCGCGGCACCCGCCGAAAGCCCGGCGACGTAGACGCGCTCGGGATCACAACCCTCGGCGTCGATTGTCGTTTGGGTCATTCCGGCGATGACGGCCGCTTCGCCGTAGCCCCGCATCGTGTTCGCGTCGTAAAACCAGTTCCAACACTCGGCCGCGTTCCGCGCGTTGTACTGGTCGGGGTAGATGACGACGAACCCCTCGCGGTCCGCCACGTCGTTCATCCGCGTCTCCTCGCGGAACTGGTCCGCGTTCTGTGAACAGCCGTGGAGCATCACCACGAGCGGGGGGTTCGACCCCGCGGAGTCCGGGACGTACTTCCAGTAGTCGAAGCCGTCGTAGTAGTGATTCGTGTAGCTACCCGTCGCCGCCGCGGTTCCCGCGCTTCCCAGTCCGCCCGCCGTCGCAACCGTTCCACCCACGGAACGCAGGAGCGTTCGCCTGTCAAGTTTCATGCTATGACGTGTCGTACCAATGCCTTCGAACAAAATCTAACAGAGGGTTAATATATAAATATATTCTGTAGAAGATAGAAATTATCGACGGTGCGAGCAGCCGAGTACGGCGTGAATCGAACCGATGAGCGTGTTGCTGGGGTCGTGGGAGAGTTCCCAACACATCATCCCGCCGAAGTCGTTGTCTCGGACGTACCGCGACTTCTCCATGACCGAGTGGCTGTCGTCGTAGGTGACGAAGACGTCGTCCGATTCGGAGTACAGCCACGGGACGCGCGCCTCGTGATGCCAGTGGTACTGGTAGTGCGGTTCGGTCTTGAGCTGCCGGATGTCGTCGTACGATTTGGTGTCCGCGCCGTCGAACGGTTGAAAGAGGCCTCGATTCTCGTTCTCGACGTTTTCGAAGGCGAAGCCGTAAAACGGCGTTCCGAGGACGAGTTTGTCCCGCGAAATCGGCTGGTCGGCCCAGTACCGCATCGCGTTGTCCACCGTCAGGAGTTGTTGCCAGTACGTCGGGTCCTCGTAGGGGGCGTACAGCGGCGCGTTGAAGTTCGTTGCGGAACTCCAACTCCCGTAGAAGTTGTAGTTCATCACGTTGACGAAGTCCAGATAGTCGGCGATTTTCTCCACTTCCAGCGGGTCGATGTTCGACGGAATCGGCGCCGCCGCCATGCTGAGTTCGTAGTACCGGCCGTCCGCCGCCCCCGCTTCGTCCAGTTTTCCACGGAGCTCCTCCAACAGCAACGTGAAGTTCTCCGGGTCGTCCTCGCGGACCGACCCGTCGGGGTACTCCCAGTCGATGTCGATGCCGTCGAAGTTGTACCGTCGGAGCCGTTCGACGGCGGTTCGCGCGAACCGTTCGCGGGCGTCGGCGCTCGCGGCGACGGCGGACATATTGCTCCCGAAGTCCGCGATGGAGAGCATGAACGACGTGTGATGTCGTTCGTGGGTTATCGCCTCGAACTCCGCGAGTACTTCGGGGGCCGAGTCCCCGGTGACGGCGAGTTTGACCTCGCCGTTCGCCTCCGTTTCCAGGAACGCGTAGTTCAGGTGGGTCAGCTTGTGGTACGGCACGTCGTGAGGCGCGTAGTCGCCCGCCCACGAGGGATAGTAACCGACGATTCGCTTGTCGGGTCGCCGTCCGTGGTGGTCGTCCCCTCGTCCGTGCCGGTGATGTCCGCGATGGTCCCGCTCGCCCGCTTCGGCCGGGCTTCCGAGCAACGCCACCGTCGTCAGTGCGCCCGCACCTCGAAGGTATCGCCGCCGTCCCACGCCGCTATTTTTGGATTTCATCACCGTAGCAATAACTAGTATGATAAATAAATACATACTCTAGTTTTGTAATTCGAGCGTATTACCGGCGGAACGAATCCTGCCACACCGTCGATACCCCACGGATTTTAGCCACGAAACCAACCACACGGACCTCACGGTCGCGGCCATCGACGGGAGGAATCAGGCGACTTATCGGCGTGCAACGAGCAGACAGTGACGCGACGATGGCCACCGAGACATCCGACGACGGGATTCCCGAAGACGAACGCAAGGCGTTGTTGACCATCGGTCACGGTGCGGTCGTCACTTCCGGCGGACAGTCCCTCCAGCAGGTGCTGAAGGCGGCGACCGAGTACGCGCTCGCACAGGGGCTCGGCCCGGTCGTCTACGGCGTCTACGCCTTCGCGTGGCGAATCACCCAGTTGTTGTTTCGGCTTGTGAACTTCGGGTCGGTTCAGACGCTCCAACGGTACCTTTCCGCCTACAGTGACGATTCGGACCGGCAGGGCCGAGTGGTTGGACTGGCGTACCTGACGACGCTCGTCGTCGGCCTCGGACTCGCCGGTGGGCTGATCCTCGGCAGCGAGTGGCTCAACGGCGCGACGGTCTCGCATCCCGACTTCCCGCCGACGATACGGCTGTTCGCGGCCCTGATCGTCCTCGTCGGACTGGTCAGGGTTCACGCCGGGGTCCTCAGGGCGGTGCAGTCGGCCCAAGGGGAGGTGCTGTTCAATCGCGTGCTCCGCCCGGTCGTTACGCTGGCAGGTGCCGTGGGCGCGATGGCGCTGGGATACTCGGTGGTCGGCGTCGCCGGCGCGTTCGTCGTCGGGATGGCCGGACTCGTGCTCGTGGGGGTCCCGATTGTCGTCTCGACGACCGGTATCCGACCCCGCTTGGGCGGCGTCCGCTCGGAGGCCCGGCGCTTCTACAACCACTCGGGTCCCATCGCGCTGAGCAGCCTCGGCAAGGTGTTCCAGAACCGCGTGGACGTGATGCTCGTTGGGTTCCTGCTAACCGCGAGCGCGGCGGGGGTCTACAACGTCGTGCTCGTTTTGGTGGCGCTGGCGTGGATTCCGCTCCTCTCGTTCAACATGCTCCTGCCGCCGGTCGCGTCGGGACTGTACGCCGACGACGAGATGGAGACGCTCAACGCGGTGTACACGGCGGTGACGCGACTCATCGTCACCTGCGTCGTCCCGATTCTCGCCGTGCTGGTCGTCTACGGACGGGCGATTCTGTCCGCTTTCGGCCCGAACTTCACGGCGGGCTACGTTCCGCTCGTGGTCTATCTCGGCGGCGTCCTGGTCGGCAGCGCCGTCGGCGCGACTGGCTGGCTACTCATGATGACCGACCACCAGTACGCCCGGATGGCGCTGGACTGGTTGCTGGCCGTGCTGAACACGCTGCTCACGTTCGCGTTCATCCGAGCGTTCGGCCTGCCCGGGGCGGCACTCGGCACGGCCGTCGCCATCGCCGTCCAGAACTCCATCCAAGTCGTCCTCCTCCGGCACTTCGAGGGATTGTGGCCCTTCGACGCGACGTTTCTCAAACCGCTCGGGGCTGGCACCGCGACGATAGGTGTCATGGTTCTCGTCCGCGAGACGCTCACCGGGGTCGATGTGGTCGCAGTCGGCCTCGCGCTGGGCGCTGTGACGTACGTCGGCACCCTCGTTTCGCTCGGCGTCAACGACCGCGACCGCCTCGTGGTGACGACGCTGGCCGCCCGATACCGCCGCGGTATAACCGCGACTATCGACGAACGTCGCTCCGAACGGTCCGGAGACGGGTAGGGTGCGTTGAGGGCCGCTTTCGAGGTCGTTCGGATGGAGTACATCGTCGGCACGCCGAAGACATCGATAAGTCCGCACTACGAACGCATTAGCAGCGTCGATTTTACTCGCAGTGAACCTTAGTGAAGGAAAATTGACCATCGCGGTTGATGTTGAGGATGGCTCTCAGACACGACGAATCTTGATACGGTTTGTACCTACGTGATCGAGGTGGTTGGTCGTCTACCTTCACGGATATGACGTACCGTCCCTGCCCGACTGGATTAGTCCACACCTTGTTCTTCGAATCGATTGCGTACTCGCCGTCGACGGCGGCGTGAATGTGTACCGAGCGGGCAAACTTTGCTTTCTCGTTTTCGGTCACGACGATGATGAGGTCGTGGGGTTCGTTGTGGCTGTTCACCACTTGCAATTGCTTGATGCTATATTTCTGAGAGGGAGACTGGTTCCCGGTCAATTGCGAACAACCGCTAAAGGGAAGGAAAGCCGCTGTACCGGTTGCTGCGAGCAGCGAGCGTCTTGTACGGGGACGAGACATAATCCTTAAAAGTGACCGCTTTATTTTTATGTTTTCGAATACGTCGAAGGATCCGGTAGGTCGCCGATTCACTCACGCAACCGAACGTGAGCGAGGCCGACGACTTCGCGGAACGAAGTTCTCGTGAGTGACGAAGGAGTTCTCGTGAACGAAGTGAACGAGAACAAGCAAGAACATCGCTCTTACCCTGCGAACGAGAGCACGAAAGACTCGTCGCGTCTTTCGGAGTGAAGCGAAGGAGGAGTGCTTTTGGCCGAGCTTTTGCAAGCGAGCGTAGCGACCGCTGTAAAAGGTCGATGTACGCCCGGAACACTAACATCCAGCCTCATTCCGTGGCGGCGTGCCGAGTCGGCTGGCAAACCCTCGTGCCGGGCGGGCGAGTAAATCGCCGACTTGTGACGGCCGAACCGTCGAAGCGGGTCGCGTCAGTAACCGCAACCGACTTCGGAGCCAGTGGTCCCTGACTCGGGGCGGTGATTTTGGAGTTCACCAACTCGTACTGTCGCACACCCGGGTTCTCCGCGCGGTCATCGCTCCCGAAGTGGGATTACTCCGGCGGGGACTAAGGTGTGCACGAAAACGTAGACGGACGCCGGATAAGGGCCTTCCGGGTTCGCGGGGAGATACCACGAGGGCGAAGAAACGAGACGAACGATACGAAACGGGACGAGAAGAGCCGAAGCGAGAGGGGAGACAAAACGAACGAGAAGCGTCGAAACGGGAGAAATCAGTAGACGTAATCGGATTCGGCGACCTGCACGTAGTCCTTCCGGTAGCCGAACTTCGCCTTCTTGTAGCGCGCGACGAGTTTCGCGCCGCGGACGCCGGAGGAGAAACTCGACTTGTTCAGGCCCTTGCCGTCCTCGCCGAGGAGGTTATCGACCATGGCGAAGGTCTTGTCCCAGTCGTCCGGGCCGTACTCCGCTACGATGTCGGCGAACGCGATGTTGCGGAGGAGTTCGTCGCCGATTGCGGCCTTCCACTCGTCGTTGTACGATTCGATGTCGTCGGTCGCGGCGAGTTTCCCGGCGATTTTGCCCGACCGAACCGCGACGTGGTAGCCCCCCTCGTGGAACGCGCTGGTCGTTCCCATCGCGCCGCCAGCGACCGCGATGCCCGCTTCGACGGGCGAGTCGATGGGTCGCGTCGAAGAGATGGGGTACGTCTCGGTGCCCTTCGATTTGCCGCGGTCTTCCACGAGCGGGAAGTCCGTCTCGATGTCGTACTCGTCGCCGTACTCGCGTTCGAGGAGGCGGCGGATGTACTCCCCGGCGCGGGGGATGCCGTCGTCGTCCGACCGGAGGAGGGCGTAGGAGTCGGGGTCGTCCACGTCGTCCAACGTCATCCCGATGGGCATCGTGAGGCCGACGCGGGCCACCGTGCCGTCGTTCGGGAAGACCCACGGGTAGGCCGTCTCACCGGGGATGATGCCCCACCAGAACTTGAGCGAGGATTTCTCGAAGACCTCCTCGGGGAACTCGCGGTACTCCTGATACGCGATGTGATTCGCCGTCGGCGGGCTGAGGGAGTCGCTGACCGAACTGCCTTCGGGCATGAACTGGTCGAGTGTGCCGAGCGTGACGCGGCGCTGTGGCCCGTCGGCGAGCACGAGGTATTTCGCCTCGACGTCCTCGCCGTCGGCGAGTCGAAGGGTGTGGCGGTACTCGACGTCGAGGTCGGTTTCGGCGCGCCTGACGCCGACGCCGACGCGGTACTCCGTCCCCGCGTCCTCGACGCGCTCTCGGAACCAGTCGTCCATCCGCGCGCGGTTGAAGGTAAAGCCCATCTCGGGGTACGACGAGTCGATGCCGGTGCCGCGGAGGGTCGCGGCCTCGTTCGGGCCAAGGAAGTCCACCGCATCGAGTTCCTGCAGGACCACGTGATCCGGGATATCCCGATAGTCCTCGTCCATGATGTCTACCCAGTAGTCGAGCATTCCGGCGGCGTCGGTCGAATCCGGGCCGAGGAACTCTCGGTCTTCGCGTGGGACGCCCTGTTCGAGGACGACGGCGCTCGCGCCGTGTGTCCCGGCCTGTTCTCCGGCCGCCATCCCCGCGGGGCCCCCGCCCACGATAGCAACGTCGAATCGCTCCATGTTCCTACGCTACTCAAGGAGGGATACTAAATTCTTAACCTTCCGATATGGGAATCGTTTTCCGAAACGTCGCGGTATCGTTTTCACGATTCCGCTCGGATAAATCGTATGGCAGAGTTCGATCACTTGACCCTCAAACGGACCGACGACGTGGCGCGCGTGACGATGCACCGGCCGGAGACGCACAACGCGATGAACCCCGCGATGGCGTCCGAACTGCGCACGGTCACGGCCGACCTGTACGAGGACGATTCGCGGTGTATCGTCCTCACCGGGTCCGACGGCGCGTTCAATACGGGCGCGGACCTGTCCGTGCTCTCGGGCGACGCGAGCGACGGCAGAACGCTCAGGAGCATCGCCTCCTCGCTTCACCGCGCCATCGAAAATCTCTCACGGGCACCGAAACCCGTCATCACCGGCATCAACGGCGTCGCGGCGGGCGGCGGGTTCGGCCTCGCGCTGGCGGGCGACATCGTTCTGCTCGCCGAGGACGCGCGGTTGGAGTTCGCTTACCCGCGCGTCGGATTGACGGGCGACGCCGGTTCGACGTTCTTCCTCCCGAAACTCGTCGGCTTGCGCCGGGCGAAGGAGATTGCGCTGCTGGACGAGCCGATTTCACCCGAACGGGCGGTCGAGATGGGACTCGCCACGGAAGTCGCCTCGGAGTTCGACGACCGATTGGCCGAACTCGCCGCGAGACTCGCGGACGGTCCGACCCGCGCTCACGGCGCGACGAAGCGCCTGTTCAACCGAAGTGCGGGCCGCGACCTCTCGGCCCAGATGGCCGCCGAAACCGACACCATCGCGCGGATGACCGCGACCGACGATTACCGGCGCGGACTGGACGCGTTCTTCGGCGACGAGGAATCCTCGTTCGAAGGAGAGTAGACCGGTTTTCGTCCTCTCTCACGATCCACCGAACCAATAGAATTAACTAGTTAGAATTTGATATGTCGGACGAAGCAAACCGGGGTGTCCGCCGAAAGGCCAGTGTAGTAGCACTGACCCCGTTTGCTTCAGGCAGCTACCCAAAGCATGTCGAACAACGAACCTTCTTCGGAAAAACGTATCGCCACCGAACAGACGCTCCTCCGCCTCGGCGCGGTGTCCCCCGAGGACGTGAGCGAAGAGTTGCTACTCGACATTCACGATTTGTTCGAAGAGCACGACATCCCCATGCACAGCGTTTCGGTCGAGCACTGGCGCACCGGCTACGTCTGTTAGTCGGATAGTGGAATTCGGGATTTTTTGAGCGGATTCGCCACGAACAAGGCAGTCTCCGTTCGACATCACCGAGAATGTTATAGAACAGACCTCGAACGCTCCCGTCGGTTCGCTACATCGTGATTTTGGCCTCGCTGTGAGTGCAACGACAGACGTCACTGAAACCGCACCCGCACCGCAAGAGCCACTCCCTCCCCAGCCGATTCACTCCACTTCGTTTCGCTCATCCCTCGCGCGACTGCACCGAGACGACGCGGCCGAGGATGGCCGCGTCGTCCCGCCAGCGCGCGCCACGATGGAACATCCGAGTTGCGTGACGTTGAATCGATTCTTCGGGCGCGTGCGCCAGCAGTCCCGAAGCCAGCGGTCGGCTGAGGGCCTGCTGGTTATCACGCGAGGGATGAGGCTTGCGAGACGGGTCGCGTCTCGCTGACCTGCGGCCGCGGCCCGCAGGTATCGGAGGCCGGAGTTCCCCGAGTGAGTGAAACGAGCGAGGGCAGGGAAGACGCGGTTTGTCTTCCCGTGCGAGCGAGGGGGGAGCACGAAAGAGCTCTGCTCTTTCGGGGGCCGAGAAACGCAATCGGCTGGGGAGGGTGTGGCCGTTGCGGTGCTGTGCTGGGTGGGATTTCTGAAAGGCTCCGCCGTTCACCTCCCCGCTCGTTCCTCGCGGAGCGGCCAGAATATCCAGCACATAGACCGCGAGCGTGGCGGGGGCTTTCGGGGACTACCTCGTAGCGAGCACAGTCACAGCAAAGTCATCGTTTTCTTGTGGCGAGCGGACGGGGGGCGTTCGCATCTCAAACGGAGAGGCCCATTCCGTCGTAGCCGAAGCGGAGGTTGAGGTCCTCGTACTCGGCCTCCAGTTCGCGGAGGTCGTCGTGGCTTCGCTGGAACAGTTCCTCGATTTCGGCGAGCACCGTCCGTTCTGCACCCACCTCCTGGACCTGTTCGACGGTCTCCTCGAACGTGATTTCGAGGTTCGTCTCTTCTTCCCAGAGGTCGTCGGTGAGAATCGGGTTCCCACGCGGGTCGGTTCGGAACAGGCCGCACTCCCGAATCCAGAGGTCGATATCGTCCGGCAGGCGGGCGGTGTCGAGGAACTTCGTCTCGTCCGGCGTGACGAGGGTTTTCGACGCGCCGTCGTCGAACAGGAAGCCGAAGATGAGGGTCCCCTCGCCGGGTTCGATTTCCCATCCGAAGCAGGTGACTTCGACGTCGCCGAGGGCGAGCGTCTCGCCGTCGTTCAGCGTTTCGAATTCCGCGAATCCCCAGTTTTCGTACTCGGCGAGGATACCGTGTGCCTGCCCGAACAGTTCGTACGTGTTCTCGCTCAGGACGATGGTCGGCGGGTCGGCGTTCTCCCAGTCGGCCACCGGGAACCCGCCACGGCCGAGCGCTTGCACGACCCGGAGTCCGCGAACGTGGTCGCTGTGGTGGTGCGAGACGAAGATGTACTTCACGTCGGAAATCGCCTCGCGGTTCAGCATGCGCCAGATGGATTCCGGAGCGTCCACGAGCGCGTTGACGTCGTGGACGAACGTGGCGTTGCCTGCCCGCGAGTACGGCACACCCTTCTCCCGCGCTTCGCAACACACCTGACAGTCGCACGTCGGCATCGGCATCGGGAAGTTCCCGCCCGACCCGAGCAGCGTGAGGTCCATGGCTATACGTCAGCGAACGGAACGAAAAGATGCGCGATTCGGCAGATTCCTCTGTCGATGTCGTCGTCTACTCGTCCTCGAAGTCGAGCGAGACACTGTTGATGCAGTAGCGCTTTCCGGTCGGTTCCGGGCCGTCGTCGAAGACGTGGCCGAGGTGGCCGCCGCAGTTCGCGCAGACGACTTCGGTTCGGACCATGCCGTGGCTGGTGTCCTGTCGCGTCTCGACGTTCTCCGTCGGCACGTCGTAGAAACTCGGCCAGCCGCAGTGGGAGTCGTACTTCGTATCCGAATCGAACAGTTCCGCGCCGCACCCGGCACAGACGTAGGTGCCGTCGTCCGTTCGGTCCAGATGCTCGCCGGTGTGGGGCCGTTCCGTTCCCTGCTCGCGGAGGACGCGGTACTCTTCGTCCGTCAATCGCTCGCGCCACTCCTCGTCGCTCTCCGGGGTGTCGGATGGCTGTTCGCTCATGGTCACACCTAGCGACTGCTGGGGGATAAACTACCTGTACGACGAACCGGTGGGGCCAGCAAATTCATAGCACGGCGGGGGGAATATGGGAAACGGAATGAGTTTGACGATCGAGCAGGGCGTCATCGGACGCCTCGAAGGAGAAGAATGCCACTGGTGTCCCGACGGCGAGTTGGTTCGAGACACCTACAAAGGAAACGAGGCGGTCGTCTGTGACACCTGCGAGACGCCCGCCGCCCAAATCTGGTAGTTCCGCACGCACCGAACGCGATTGCGGACCCCGCTTTTGCTATCCATCTATTTCCACGGTTGACGGGTAGAAACTTCCGAACCAGCCGTTATCGAACCCGATTCCGGAGGTCGTCGTACGACCCCGCCTGGGTCGCGTGTGCGACGTTTTCGGCCACGATATCCGCCAAGCGGGAGTAGTATTCGGGCGTGTGTCCCGCCATGTGCGGCGTGATGAGGACGTTCTCGAAGGTCCACAGCGGGTGGTCCTCCGGCAGGGGTTCGGGGTCGGTCACGTCCAGCGCCGCCCCGCGGATGTGGTTCCCTCGGAGCGCGGAGACCAGCGCGTCCGTCTCGACCACCTTGCCGCGGGCGATGTTCACCAGCACGGCGTGGGACGGCAGGGTGTCGAACGCCGCAACGTCGAGCAGGCCGCGCGTGTCGTCCGTCAGCGGGCAGGCCAGCACGAGGTAGTCCGTTCGGGCGAGCGCGTCGTGCAGGTCGTCGAAGCCGACCACCTCGTCGGTCGGGCCGCCCTTTTCGGGCGAGTAGCGGACGCCGACGGTTTCGACGCCGAAGCCGTCCAACCGCTCCACGATGGCCTGCCCGATTGCACCCAACCCCACCACTGTCACGGTACTGCCCTGCAGTTCGTGGGCCTGAAAGTGCCGCCACTCGCGGCGCGACTGCTGTCGCCCGGCGCGGAGGAACTTCCGCGTGAAGGTCAACATCGCGCCGACGACGTGCTCCGCGATGTTCGGGCCGTGGACCCCCGAGGCGTTCGTCACCGCGACACCCCGCGATTCGAGGGCGTCGAGCGGCAGGTGTCCCGTTCCGGCGTAGGCGCACGCGAACAGTTCCATGTTTTCGGCGTGGGCGAGGAGGGATTCGTCGATGGTCATCCCGGTCACGATTTCGGCGTCGGCGATATATTCGCGCTCCTCGTCGGGCGTGCTCGCGTGCAGGATTTCGTGGTTCGGCAGGCGCTCGCGGAGTTCGTCGGCGTAGTCCGATACCGGCATGCCGTGTGTCCCCCGGCGGAGGACGAGCACCGTCGGGGAGTCGTTCGTCCGCGCGTCGTTCGAAGCGGTTTCCGAGTCGACATCGGATGACGAGTCGGTCGCGTGGTCGGTCATACGCCGGGGTTCTCGTCGGAGGGAAATAGAGGTGGCCGTTCAGGCAGTCCGCGGGGTCCTCCCACGACCCCGACGACAGTGCCCCGTCAGAGACCGAAGTAGACTCCATCAGAGGCCGAAATAAACAGCGATTGCGAGCGGCGTGACGACGGCGAGTATCAACTGGAGCAGGATGCCGACGCGGGCGAAGTCGGTGAAGCGGTAGCCGCCCGGTCGGTAGACGAACAGGTTGGTCTGATACCCCACGGGACTCATGAACGCCGCGCTGGCGGCGAACATCACGGCGAGCAGGAAGGCGAGCGGGTTCGTCCCGATTTCGCGGGCGGCGTTGATGGCGACGGGGACCATGAGCGCGACGGTGGCGTTGTTGCTGACGATGTTGGTGAGGACGACCGTCGCCGCGTAGAACACGCCGAGGACGGCGACCGTCGGGAGGTACTGCGCCGTCGTGGCGACGAGCGCGCCGAGGAACGCGGCGGTGCCCGTGTTCTCCATGGCGATGCCGAGCGGAATCACCCCCGCGAGGAGAAAGATGACGGTCCAGTCCACGCCCTCGTAAAGTTCGGTCGGCGCGAGGGTGCCGGAGAGGACCATCCCCACGACGCCCGCCAAGGCGGCGACCTGAATCTCCAACAGTCCGAGCGCCGCCGACCCAACGACGGCCGCGAGGATGGCGACGGCGACGGGAATCTTGTCGTACCGGTAGTCCTCGCGGGGGATTTCCCGGGCGACGATGAGGTCGCGCGTCTCGGCCACGCGTTCCAGTTCGTCGGCGGGGAGTTGCAGCAACAGCAGGTCGCCGACGGTGAACTCGGTCTCGCGGACGCGCGGCAGTCGAACGTCACCGCGCTGGAGGGCGACGAGCGTCGCGTCGTACCGCTGGAGTATCGTGCTCGTCTCGATGGTCTCACCGATGAGCGCCGAATCGGTCGGGATGACGACTTCGATGAGGACGCTTTCCGTGTCGTCGCTCCGCGCCGGTTCCTCCGTGACCGCCGGTTCGCGGCCGACCGTGGGGAGCGGGTTCAACGCCTCCTCCTCGATGAGCGAGGTGAGGTCGGGCCGACTCGCCGAGATGAGAAAGCGGTCGTTCGGCTCCACCAACTCGTCCGAAAACGGCGACAGCACGGCGTCCTCGCGGAGAACTTCCTTCACCTCGCCGCCGAATCCCGCTTCGGCCGGAATGTCGGAGATGGGCGTCCCCACGAGTGGCGACGTTTCGGGCGCGACGAGTTCGGCGAGATACTCCTCGACCTCGTACTCTTCGAGGAGCGTCTCGCGCGGCCTGACGCGCTCGGGAAGCAACCGCGGCGCGACGAAGACGAGGTAGAGCACGCCGGTGACGAGGACGACGATGCCCACGGGCGTGAACTGGAAAATGCCGAGCGAGCGCCCGAGCAGTTGCTGTGCGAGCCCGCTCGCCAGTAGGTTCGTGGACGTGCCGATGAGCGTGAGCGTCCCGCCGAGCATGGCCGCGTATGAGAGCGGAATCATCAGCTTCGACGGCGACGTGTTGCCGCGGTGGGCGAGGTCGGACGCGAAGGGGACCAACAACGCGACGACGGGCGTGTCGTTGATGAACCCGGAGACCGACCCCGCGAGGCCGACCGTTGCGAAAACTTGTTTGAACTGGCTGTCACCGACGAGTCCCGCTACACGGTGGCCGAGCAGTTGCACCGCGCCGGTTCGCCGGACGCTCTCGCTGAGGATGAGCATTGCGAGGACCGTGATGGTCGCCTCGTTCGAAAATCCCGAGAGGCCGTCCGTCGGCGACACCTTCGTCCACGGCCCGAGCACCATGAGGAGGACGAGGACGATGAGCGCCGTCACGTCCACGGGGAACAGTTCCGTCACGAACAGGACGAACGCGACGAGGATGATTCCGAGAACGACGAGCATACTGTTCGTTATCGGTGGAATCGGAACACCTGTTTGAAGCGGAATCACCATTCGTACCCCCGTAGTCACGCGTCGCGCCGCTCACGTGCGACCCCACCGTTCATTCATCGGTCGGTGACAAATGGCTACCTCAATAATTCGGGCGCTCCCGACAAAATCCATCGTGTCGCCGAATTTTCCTTTCCACCCTCCGACCGGCGGCGGGGAAATCGATTGAAGTCCGTGCCCGTCGAACGCATCGGTGACGATGTTCGACTCGATTCTCGTTCCGACGGACGGCGGGAGAGCCACGGCGGGGGCCATCGAACACGGCCTTCGAATCGCCGAGAAAACCGGTGCGACGGTCCACGCGCTGTACGTTATCGACACGCCGCAACTGCAGGTGGGCAACGCCGACGAGGGGCTGGCCACGCTCGTGGACCTGCTCGAAACGGAGGGACAACAGGCGACCGCGGCGGTGGCTGAACGGGGGCGCGAGCGCGGCATCGACGTGACGGAAGCGATGACGTCGGGACTCCCGTTCCGGGAAATCCTCGACTACGCGGAGGAGCACGACATCGACGGCATCTCGATGGGTACGGGACACCGCGGCCGCATCGAACGCTACTTCGTGGGGAGCACGGCGCGCAAGGTCAACCGACTCGCCCGCGTTCCCGTGCTGACGGTTCGAGCCGGGGACGACGTTCCCACGCCGGAGTACGAAAACGTCCTCTTGGCGGTCGACGGGACGCAAGGGTCCGAGCGCGCCATCGAAGTGTGCGCCGCGCTCGCGGCGGAGTACGACGCCTTCGTGCACGTCGTCTACGTCGTCGATTCGCGCATCGCCCGGTCGGGGTCGCTGGCTGAACTGATGGAGGACGAGGGGAGCGGGGCGTGTGCCGATGCCGTTTCGCGAATTCGGAGCGCGGGCGCGGAGGCCAGACGGGAACTCCTCCGCGGACGACCGGCCGAGCAACTCCTCGACTACGCGGAGGACCACGACATCGACCTGCTCTCGATGGGGACCCACGGTCGGACGGGTATCGACCGGTTCGTGATGGGGAGCGTCGCGGAGACGGTGATTCGCCGCTCGGAGACGCCCGTGCTCACCGTGCGGGATTTGGAAGGGGAATAGCGCCGTCGATTAGTTTTTGTGCTATCACATCGACTGTTCGATAATGGCCGATTCGGGAGTCCGAAACCACGTCGTCATCTTCGCCGTCGCCTCGTTTTTCCTCTTTTTCCTCGGTATCGTGGCGCTCTTCGGCGGGAACGCGTTCCTCGCTGTCCTCCTCTGGTCCGTCGTCGTCATCGCCGTCACGCTGTTCGTCGTGTCGAACCGCGAGTCGAGCGGGACGCCCGACTCGATAGTCCACGAGTCGAACGAGCCGCGCACGTCGCCGACGCGGACCGATGCCGGGACGACCGCGACGGACTCGACGGACGACGCCCTTTCGACCTTCCGCCGTCGCTACGCCGCCGGTGAGGTCAGCGAAGCCCAGTTCGAACGCGGCGTCGAGCGATTGCTGACCGTCGAGTCCGACAGGGACGAGGCCGTCGTCGCTCTCCGCAATCGGTACGCCCGCGGCGAACTGACCGACGAGCAGTTCGACCGGAAGTTCGAACGACTGTACGCGACGAGCACCGTCGAGAACGCCGAGGAGTCGGTCGAGCGGGGCGAACTCGCGTTCGAAAACGGGTGAGCGGCGACGGGTCGTCGAAATCGAGTGTTCGATGAACCGTCGAAATCGAAGTCGGACGCCCTCCGAAAATGGGAGTTGGACGACAAGATACTTAGCGGCGTCCTCTGAACTGCCGCCATGGCCGGAATCCAGATCGTCATCCCGTGGTTCCTCGCGATTCCGCTCGCCCTCCTCTGTGCGGCGTGGGTGTACCGAGATGCCAAAGAGCGACGGATGGACACCGCCGACATGTGGGCCGTCGGGATGTTCATCGGGTTCTTCATCCCGCCGTTCATCGGTGCCATCATCGTCTACGCGGTCTACCTCCGGAAGCGGAACCGGCGGCGCGGCGAACCGTACGCCGTTCCCGCGGAGTGACGAACTGTTGATTTCCGTCGAATCGTCCCGTGACCGTCGCGTCGAACGACACGCCTTTCCTCCCGCCCGAGAAACCGTGGGATATGGATAGAAAGCGAGAGCTTTCGAGCATCGACCTCGCCGCCATCACGCGGGAGTTGAACTCCTTCGAGGGCGCGAAGGTCGATAAAGCGTATCTCTACGGCGACGACCTGTTGCGCCTCAAGATGCGCGATTTCGACCGCGGTCGGCTCGAACTGCTCGTGGAAGTGGGCGAGGTGAAACGCGCCCACACCGTCGCACCGGAACACGTCCCGCCCGCGCCGGGCAGGCCGCCGAACTTCGCCATGATGCTCCGCAACCGCCTCTCGGGGGCTGACTTCGCGGGCGTCGAACAGTTCGAGTTCGACCGCATCCTCCAGTTCCGCTTCAAGCGCGAGGACGGCGATACGACCATCGTCGCGGAGCTGTTCGGACAGGGCAACGTCGCCGTGCTGGACGAGAACAACGAGGTCATCGACTGTCTGGACACGGTTCGGCTCAAATCCCGCACCGTCGCGCCGGGGTCTCAGTACGAGTTCCCCAGTTCGCGTGTGAATCCGCTCGAAATCGACTACGAGGAGTTCGAGTACCGGATGAACGACTCGGACACCGACGTTGTTCGGACGCTGGCGACGCAACTCAACTTCGGCGGGTTGTACGCCGAGGAGGTCTGTACCCGCGCTGGCGTCGAGAAAGTCACGGACATCGCGGACGCCGACGAGGACGAGTACGAACGGCTGTACGCGGCCATCGAGCGCCTCCGCGAACCGCTGGAAACCGGAGACTTCGACCCGCGGGTCTACTACGAGGACGACGTTCGAGTTGACGTGACGCCCTTCCCGCTCGAAGAGTACGAAGGGTTGGATTCCGAGGCGTTCGACTCGTTCAACGCGGCTGTTGACGACTACTTCACCAACCTCGACGTGTCCGAAAACGAGGACGCGGGCGAACCGCAGAAACCCGACTTCCAAGCGCAAATCGAGAAGCAACAGCGCATCATCGACCAACAGGAGGGTGCCATCGAAGGCTTCGAACGGAAGGCGGACGCCGAGCGAGAGAAGGCGGAACTCCTCTACGCCAACTACGGTTTCGTGGACGAAATCCTCGCCACGGTTCGGAATGCTCGCGCCGAGGACACGCCGTGGGCGGACATCGAAGCCCGATTCGAGGAGGGTGCGGAGCGCGGCATCGAGGCGGCGGAAGCCGTGCAGGGAATCGACCCGAGCGAGGGAACCGTCACGGTCGAAATCGACGACACGAAAATCACGCTCTTCCCCGACGACGGCGTGGAGAAGAACGCCAACCGCCTCTATCAGGAGGCCAAGCGAATCGAGGAGAAAAAGGAGGGCGCGCTGGCCGCCATCGAGGACACCCGCGAGGAGTTGGAGGAAGTCAAAAAACGCGCCGAGCAGTGGGAAGAAGAACCAGAAGAGGAGCGGACGGAACCGGAGAACATCGACTGGCTGTCGCGGGCGTCGATTCCGGTTCGGAAGCAGGAGCAGTGGTACGAGCGGTTCCGCTGGTTCCGCACCTCCGACGGCTTCCTCGTCCTCGGCGGGCGCAACGCCGACGAGAACGAGGAACTGGTCAAGAAGTACATGGACAGAAACGACCTGTTCTTCCACTCGCAGGCACACGGCGGACCCATCACCATCCTGAAAACGTCCGACCCGAGTGAGCCGTCGAAGGACGTGGACGTGCCCGAGCAAAGCAAGCGGGAGGCCGCCCAGTTCGCCGTCTCCTACTCCTCGGTGTGGAAGGACGGCCGCTTCGCGGGCGACGCCTACATGGTCAACCCCGATCAGGTGTCGAAGACGCCCGAGAGCGGCGAATACCTCGAAAAAGGTGCGTTCACGATTCGCGGCGACCGGACGTACTTCGACGACACGGCGGTCGGCGTGGCCGTCGGCATCACCGTCGAACCGAACACCCGCGTCATCGGCGGCCCGCCGTCGGCCATCGAAAAGCAGGCCGAGACCGTCATCGAGGTCGAACCGGGCCAGTACGCCCAAAACGACGCAGCGAAGCGACTCTACCGCGAGTTCCGCGAGCGGTTCGAGGACACGTCGTTCGTCCGCAAGGTGGCGAGTCCCGACCTGATTCAGGAGTTCCTCCCGGCGGGCGGCAGTCGGATGGTGGACTGAGTTCAGTTTCGTTCGGTGAGCGTTTCCGACCGAATGTCGATGGAATCGGTTCGGATGTCGATGGTCACGGACAGTGCACCGGGTTTTGCAGGCTTGCTGTTTTTCAGGCCGCTCCGGGTTTCCGCCGTAATCGGCTGGTTGGAACTGCTGACCGAGGAAATCCGTTTTCGCTCTCCCGTTTTAATAATAAAGCGCTTCGATATAACTTCCGTCCCCCCAGAAATAACGATGGAGAGGTCTTGTTTCTCGTCGGTGTGATTGACCGCGTAAATCGGGATTTCGTCCCGTTCTGATTTCGAGGTCGTTCCGTGTGCTTTCGATCTACCGTTCGTTTTCGTCGTACTGCTCGTTTCTCCGTTCGAATCCGAGAGGGCGTTACAACCCGCGAACATCCCGAGCACTGCCGAACAGCAACAGCGACCGAACCGCCGCCTCGACGCGGACCAATCCATGCGCAAACGGTTGTCGCTTCGTTGGTGTGAGTCTTTCGACATGACGCCGATGTTAGTTCGCTCTAACACCTCCTCCTCCCGAGCAAACGGTTAAGCTCTCAGGCGTCGTCTAGAGTACTGTATCGGGAGAGTCTACGGGATTCGACCCGAGGGGGGACACAAATGTTCAACGAAAGCATCCGGTACCTGAAGGACAGTGACGACGCCGCGATGACGATACTCGTCGGCGGCCTGCTCATCATCTTCGGGTTCCTCATCATCCCCGCACTCATCGTGCAGGGATACGTGATTCGCGTCCTGCGCCGTGTTTCGGACGGAGACACCGACGCTCCGGGATTCGGCGACTGGACGAAATTAACGCTAGACGGACTCAAGGCGGTCGTCATCACGGTCGTCTACGCGCTCGTACCGGCGGTGTTGGCCGTCGTGTTCGTCGGCGGCGGCGTGGCGCTCGCGGACAACGCGCCCGCGCTAGGCGGCCTCGTGGCCATCCTCGGCGGCGTGCTGACGCTGGTGGTCGGCCTCGCGGTGTGGTACGCCCTTCCCGCCGCGCTCGTTCGGTTCGCCGAGAAGAACACGATGGGGTCGGCGTTCGAGTACGAATCGCTCGTGCCCATCCTCCGCGACGGGGAGTACGGAACGGGTTGGCTGCTGGCGCTGGGCGTCCTCGTCGTGGCCGGTGTCGTCGCGAGCGCCGTCGGCGCGGTCCCGCTCCTCGGTTGGCTCGCGGCCGTGTTCGTCGGCTTCTACGCGCAAGTGACCGCGGCGTACATCTACGCACGGGGGTACGCCGAAGCGGACGAACACCGACTGCAGAAGGGGTCCGAAGTCGAGGACGGGCAACCCGCGGTCTGATTCTCTTTCGTTTCCGTCGGGACGACTCGTCGCGTTAGGGAGCGAATAGCAGGGCACTTACCGCCGGAAAACACACTTCTATTCATGCAGATACACGACCGGACGTCCATCGACGGGACCCGTGAGCGCATCACGCTCGTCCCCGAGAGTCTGGACGACCTCTGGCATCTGACGTATCTCCTCGAACCGAGCGACGACGTGTCGGGTGATACGACCCGGCGCATACAGCGCGCCGACGACCAGATGCGGGATACGGGCGGCGAGCGCGAACACATGCACATCACGCTCCGGGTGGAGGACGTGGAGTTCCACCGGTTCGCCAACCGCGTCCGCGTCGGCGGGGTCATCACCGACTGCTCGCGGGAGGACCAGTTGGGCCTCCACCACACGCTCAACGTCGAGGAGCGCGAGAAGATAACCATCGAGAAGGAGTGGAAACGCGACCAACTCGACCGACTGGACGATGCGGTCGAAGCGACGGACAATCCGGACGTCGCCATCGCCACCGTCGAGGAGGGCGAAGCCTACATCCACACCGTCGCCCAGTACGGCGCGGACGAGTACACGTCGTTCACCGGAACGACCGGGAAGGGCGAGTACGCTGGTGGCCGAACCGAACTGTTCGACCAGTTGGGGTCGGCGCTCTCGCACCTCGACGTGGACGCCATCATCCTCGCCGGGCCGGGGTTCACGAAACAGGACGCCTACGACCACATCGCCGAGGCGTACCCCGACCTGACCGAGAAGATAACGACGGTGGACGTGAGTTCCTCCGGGGACAGGGGCGTCCACGAGGTACTGAAACGCGGAGCGGTGGACGACGTGCAGGCCGAGACGCGCATCGCCGAGGAGGCGGAACTCATCGACGACCTGATGAAGCGAATCGGGGAGGGCGCGAAGGCCGCCTACGGCATCGAGGAGGTCAAGCAGGCGACGGACTTCGGTGCGGTCGAGCAACTGCTCGTGTTGGACGAACGACTTCGCAAGGAACGCGGTGCGCTCGGCGAAGACGAGGCGGGCGGCGAGTGGGAGATCGACGTGAACGAAATCATCACCGACGTGGAGCGGAAGGGCGGCGACGTGACCGTCTTTTCCCACGAGTTCGCGCCGGGAGAACGGCTATCGAACCTCGGCGGCATTGCCGCGTTGCTCCGCTATCGGCTGAACTGAGTCCGCGTGGGCCGGCGGACTATATTCCGTCCGTTCGGCAAGAACGCTTACCAGCGCCCCCGCCGAAATTTCGGACGGATGTTTCTGTATCTGGCGGGGAAGTTGGCTATCGTCGCGGTGTACTACTTCGTCAGGCTTGTTCCTGTCGTCGGCTTGAAACTCTCGGAGCGGTACGAAGACCGGATGTTCGGCCCGCTGGTCGAGGACGTTTCGGTCGTCGAGACGACCACCGAGCGGTCGGGGGAGTCCGTCACCGTCGAACTGACGCTGGACAACGACAGCACCCTCGACGCGCACATAGTCGGCGGGAGCGTCCGCGTGGGACACTCACGGGACGGGGAGACTGTCTGTTCGTTCGTCTGGACGAAACACTTCGAGACGCCGCCGAAGAACGTCGAAGTCACGAAAATCGATGGAGGAGAGTGGGGGACGATTCGGCTCGAACACTGCATCGACGGCGACGAGTTGTGTCTGGACGGAGCGTTGCGACTTCGGCGGGTGTTCACGATCCGAGGCCGGGAGCTACCACTCGGTATCGCCAACTTCACGCTCCCCGAGGAATCGGTTTCTGTCGAAACGGGCGAACCCGCGGAACGGACGACGGCAGACGTGTAGAACGGCGGTCGAAGACTATATTTCGACCGACAGCAGGTCCTCCGCGAACCCGACGTCGCCGTCGTAGTGCTCCGCGATGGATTTCAACATCGCCTCGTGGTTGCCGTCCGTGTGCGGATAGAGGTGGGTCAGATAGACGCGACCGATGTCGGTCCCCGACAGCGCTTCGCCGAGTTGCGACGGCGTCGGATGGTTCGAAACGTCCACCTCGTCGGGGAACGAGCAATCGTGGACGAGCACGTCGCACTCGTCCGCGAAGTTCGCCAACCCCTCGAACGCCTCGCTGTCGCCGCTGAACGTGAACGCGTCCCCGAACCGGTAGGCGAGACAGTCCATCGAGTGGCGCGTCTCGAACCCTTCGACGTCGAAGTCGGCGACGGAGAACTCCTCGCCGGGGACGACTTCGCGCACTTGGAGGTCCACCCGACCGTCGAGGTAGTCGTGGACGGAGAGAAGCCCCTCGATGAGGGCCTTGGTCCCGGTCGGACCCACGACTTCGAGTTGTTCTTCGCCCGCAAGCCAGCGGGCTTTTAGGAGGGCCATGAGGTCGGAAACGTGGTCCACGTGGTGGTGGGTGAGGAGGACGGTCGAGACGTTCTCGTAGCCCACGCCCGACTGCTGGAGGCGGTGGAGGACGCCGCTGCCACAGTCCACGAGAACGCGACGGCCGTCGTCCTCGACGACGATGCCGGTCTGGAACCGACTGCCGGTCGGCATCGCGCTTCCCGTGCCGAGAAACGTGATTCGCATGTGTAATTCCCCGTGTGGGAGGGTGAAAAAGGTTCAGTCGTGGGGTATGGTGGCAGAGGCCTCGAATTCGACGCCGTGACGAACGCGGTGAATTACGGTGACTGACGGTGTTTCAGGCTTCGTCGGAAACGTACCGGTCGCGTGTCGCCGACACTCGCTCGGTCCGACGCCAATTCGATTTTCTGACGGGTTCGGGAAGGGGGATGATGGGTCACCGTACGCGGGCTGTCGGTGTTCCCGGTGCGACTACCGAACCGATTCCGACGTTCACACCAGGTGACGCTTAGGACGAATCAAGTTCGGTGACACGGCGATTCCAGCGCTCTTTATCGCGTAATCCGTTTCCGCCGACGAACGTTTATCGTCCCTTTCTCGGGGATTATGCTCGAAGGATGCCTATAACAAAATGTCAATGGATGTGTAGATTTGGGCGGGTTATGAAGGAATTTACGATCGACAGTTCGGAAAGTCAGACGAGTCGACGAACGTTCCTGCGAGCAGGAACCGCCGCAGTCGCAGCGACGACGCTCGGCGTTTCGGCGACGGGGCTTGGTGGCGCACGTTCGACGGATACATACAAGATTCGCGAGGGCACGGAGGACGAAACGGAGGTCGTCGTGATCGACTCGGGGTCGTCCGGTCCGACGGCCGTCGTCGTCGGGGGGATGCACGGCAACGAACCGGCGGGCTACAAGGCGGCAGCAAAGATGCGAGACTGGTCGATAGACGAAGGGAAACTCGTCCTGATACCGAAGTCGAATCCGACCGCGATAGAGGACGACACCTACTCGAACGACCGCGGGAATCTCAACAGGCAGTTCCCGCCGGGGGAGGAGCCGAAAACCCCGCTCGCGCGAGCCATTTGGGACGTCGTTACCGACTACGATGCCGACGTCGTGTTCAACCTACACAGCTCCAAGGGCATCTACAAGAAGGACGTCGGTCCCGAGGGCGTCGGACAGGCCATCTACCCCACGACGATAGACGATGCGCCGCGGAACGCCACGAACGCTGCGGAGTACATGAACGAAAACCATCTCGGCGACCGGGAGGACTACTACGAGTTCAAGCGCGGTAACTTGATAGACGGCGACCGACCGCTGTTGATCCACAAGGTGAACTCGGACCTCGAAAAGCCCGGCTTCATCGTCGAAACGACCCGGTACGGAACGTCGTTGGAGACGCGCGTCGATTGGGAACTCGAAATCGTGGAGTACCTCCTCAGCCAGTACTCCATCGACCGCTCCTCGGGAGGGTCCGACGGCGGTTCGTCCGACGATGGTAGTTCGGGCGACGACTCGTCCGGTGATGGTTCCAGCGGCGATTCCTCGGACGACGATTCGTCGAACGACGGAAGCTCCGGCGATGGCTCGTCGGACGGTGAAGATTCCGGCAACGACTCCGCCACGACCGACCGAGAACGGATTCAACAGTACCTCGAAGAGAACGAGGACGCCGACTGGGCGACCCTCGTACGACAACTCCTCGACTGACGGTCGGCCGGGTACCGGGAGCAACACCGATTTCGTCCCTCGTCGCGTCGTCCCGGTATGCAGAGCGACGTTCGAGTCGAACGCGGACCCGACGGACGTCACCTTGCCGTCTCGCGGACGACCGCCGCTCCGCCGGAACGCGTCTGGACCGTGCTGACGGATACGACCGCGTGGCCGTCGTGGGGACCGTCCGTCACCGACGTGGAGTGTTCCGACCGCGTGATTCGAGTCGGCTCCACCGGCCGGGTTCGGACGCCGCTCGGCGTCTGGGTTCCCTTCGAAATCACGACCTGCGAGGAGTTTCGGTGGACGTGGACTGTGGCGCGCGTTCCGGCGACCGGCCACCGCGTCGAAGCCTTCGAAACGGGGAGTCGCGTCGTCTTCGAACTTCCCCTTCTCGCGGCGGGCTACGTTCCCGTCTGTCGGCGTGCGCTCGACGCCATCGACCGCCTCGCGGACGAGGAAATATAGTGTCGTTTCGAATTTCACTTTCACTCCGCTGGCATAACCCTCTTTGCCGCCCGATACCAACGCGGAACAAATGGACGCGAGAGGGCTGTTGGCCCGCGAGGAGTTCGATTTCGACCCGGAGACGGTCGCAATCGAAGACGAGGCGACGTTGGACCTCCTCGAACCGGCAGTGCGGGAGTGGTGGGTCGAGCAGTTCGGCGCGTTCGTCCCCGAGAACGGCGGCTTTTTCACGCCGCCACAGCGCGAGGCCATTCCGCTGATTCACGGCCACGACAACGCCCTCATCGCGTCGCCGACGGGGAGCGGGAAGACGCTCGCGTCGTTCACCGCGATTCTCGACGAACTGTTTCGGCGGGAACAGGAGACGGGACTGGAGAACTCGGTGTACTGTCTGTACGTCTCGCCGTTGAAGTCGCTGGCCAACGACATCCACCGCAACCTCGAACTGCCGCTGTCAGGAATTCGGGAGAAGATGGACGACGTGAGCGAGGTTCGTCACGCCATCCGGCACGGCGATACTGACAAAACGGCGCGGCAGAAGATGCTGACGGAGACGCCGCACATCCTCAACACGACTCCCGAGACGCTGGCCATCCTGCTCAACTCGCCGAAGTTCCGCGACAAACTCGGGAGCGTCGAGTACGTCATCGTGGACGAAATCCACAGCCTCGCCGACGGAAAGCGCGGGACGCACCTGTCAGTCAGCCTCGAACGATTGGAGAACATCGCCGACTCGTCGCCGACGAGAATCGGCTGTTCCGCGACGGTCGAACCGCTATCGGACATCGCGGAGTTCCTCGTCGGCAGGGCGGAACCGGGCGGAGAGAGTCGCCCCTACGAACTCGTGGACACGCGATTCGTCCGCGAGTTCGACCTCGAACTCCGGTGTCCGACCGACGACCTCGTGCACACGCCGCGGGCCGTCGTGCAGGACCGGTTTTACGACCAACTGCACGACCTCATTCAGGACCACACGAACACGCTAGTCTTCACGAACACGCGGTCGGGGGCCGAGCGCGTCCTGCAGAACCTCCGCGAGACGTTCGCCGAGTACGACGAGGAGAACTCGGGCTGTCACCACGGAAGTCTCTCGAAGGAGTCCCGTCAGCACATCGAGGAGCGCCTGAAGAACGGGGAAGTGGACGTGGTGACCACATCGACGAGCCTCGAACTCGGCATCGACATGCCCCACGTCGATTTGGTCGTGCAGGTCGGTTCGCCGAAGAGCGTCGCGTCCCTGCTCCAGCGCGTCGGCCGGGCGGGTCACCGCCTCGGTCAAACCGTCACCGGCCGCGTCGTCGCGCTCGATAGGGACGAACTGGTGGAGTGTGCGGTCATGCTGAAGAAGGCCGAGGAGGGCTTCGTGGACCGCGTGTTCGTCCCCGAGAACGCACAGGACGTCGCGGCCCAGCAGGTGTACGGGATGGCGATAAACGAGGTTCGCCCGGCGGACGACGTGAAGGCGACGCTCCGGCGAGCGTATCCGTACCGAAACTACTCGGATTCGGAGTGGGACTCCCTCCTCCAGTATCTCACCGCGGACTACGACGGGATGGAGGACAGAAACGTCTACGCGAAGGTGTGGCGCGACGAGAACGACCCTCCGGACGGGGAGTACCACTATCCCGACTTCCCCGTCGGCGAGCCGTTGATGGGAAAGCGCGGGCGACTCGCCCGCGTCATCTACATGACCAACATCGGGACGATTCCCGACTCGTTCACCTGCGACGTGTTCACCCGCGCCGACAACGAGTGGGTCGGGGATTTGGACGAGAGCTATCTCGACACGCTGGAGAAGGGCGACGTGTTCGTCCTCGGCGGCCAGCACTTCGAGTACAAATATCGGCGCGGGTCGAAGGTGTACGCCGACCGCACCAGCGCACGCCCGACGGTTCCGTCGTGGTTCTCCGAGCGCCTGCCGCTCTCCTACGATTTGGGGCGGGAAATCGCCGCGTTTCAGGGCGAACTCCTCTCGCGGTTGACCGACCGCGGCAAACCCGCGGTTCGGGTGTGGCTTCGGGAGTTCCCGCTGGACGAGAACAGCGTCCGGGCCATCGCGCGGATGTTCGACGAGCAGGTCCGCTACGCCGGGGAAGGGAGCGTCAGCACGGACGAGCGACTCACGGTGGAAATCGAGATGGACCGCGAGGAGTACGAGCGCCACTACTACGTCCACTCGAACTACGGGCGACGGTTCAACGACGGCCTCTCGCGGGTCGTCGCCTACCGCTGTGCGCAGGCGGCCAACACGAACGTCGGCGTCGCCGTCGCGGACAACGGCTTTACCGTCTCGATGCCGTTGAATCGGAAGGTGGACGTCCCCGGCATCATCGCGGACATCGACCCCGACGAGGTACGCGGGGATTTGCGCGCCGCGCTCTCGAGCACCGACCTCCTCCAGCGGTACTTCCGCATCAACGCGACGCGCTCGCTGATGATTCTGAAACGCTACAAGGGCTACGAGAAGTCGGCCAGCGAACAGCAGGTATCCAGCGAGATGCTGCTCGGGTTCGCCGACGAACTGGACGAGTTCGCGGTCATGGAGGAAACGTACCGCGAAATCGTGGAGGACAAACTCGCGCTCGAAGCGGTCGAGGAGATTCTGGGGAAGGTACAGGGCGGCGACATCGACGTCGTGCAACACCGCGTCGAGTCCCCGACGCCGCGGGCGTTCGGACTGGCGACGCTGATGGCGAGCGACGTGGTGCTGGCGGAGGACGAGAGTGCGGTCTTACAGGAGTTCCACGAGCGTGTTATGGAGTCGATTTCGGAGGAAGAATCCGCGATGTCGGAATGAGACGCCGCGCGTGGGGCGGTATCGATGACGACTTCTCATCGTTTCCGTCGCAGGATGGTGCCGAGCACGATACCGACTGCTGACCCGATGGACATCCACACGGCCAAACCCCCGGAGAGGATTCCAACTGCGGTTCCGAGCGAGATGCCCACGCCGATGCCCCTCCACATCTCGTCTCGGGCACTATCGTTCGATGTTCTGCTCATGGTAAATATCCGTCCGCTCCAGCTATAACCGTTCTTATCCCGAGAACGGGACGGTGAGACCGTCTTTATTTTGTGCTGTGTTCGTGGCTGGAGAAAAGGTATCATCTCACGACGAACCGCAATTCTCATTCGAATGCCGATGGTGGAAAAGAGTTTCACGGCGGCGTCACCGTGTCGGTAGTGGTCGGGAGTCCTGCAACCTCGAACTGACTGCCCAATTTGGAATTAAAATTGAATTAACTGGATATTTTTGTGTTTTACACATAATATCTATCTATAATCGAAAGGATTAATCTACGGTGCTACATGGCTGTGCGTGACAATGGCACAGACGAATCCACGCAAGCGACTCGGACTTTTCGTTCTCGCACTGCTCGGAACGGCGATTATCGCGGGCGCACCGACTCCAAACGGCCTCTCGGTTCGGGGGCAGTTCGCGTTCGCCACGATGTTCTTCGCGGGGTTCCTCTGGGTCACGGGGGCGCTCCCGCTGGCGGTGACGGCGCTGTCCATACCCGTCCTCCTCACTATTTTCGGCGTCTACGCCGACCTCGACGCGGCGCTCACGGGCTTTGCCGACCACCTCATCTTTCTGTTCATCGCCGGGTTCATGCTGGCGAACGCGCTCCAGAAGTACGACATCGACCGGCGAATCGCCCTCTGGATCATGTCCGTGATGGGGTCGTCGCCGCGTCGTCTCGTCCTCGCGGTCATGCTGGCGACGGCGTTCCTCTCGATGTGGGTATCGAACACGGCGACGGCGGCGATGATGACGCCCATCGCGCTCGGCGTCCTCTCGCAAGTTCTGGGTCGGGAAACGGTGGAAGCGGCGAGCGCGGCGAGCGCGGGGTCGTCCGACTCGTCGCCCGCCCCCGACGGCGGGACCGTCGAGGTCGAGGGCGGAGACGAATCGTTCACCAACCTCCACGTTTCGATGCTTCTCGGGACCGCCTACGCCGCCAGCGTCGGCGGCGTCGGGACGCTCATCGGGACGCCGCCCAACGCGGTGCTGGCTTCGCAACTGAACGAGATTCTGGGCTACGAAATCGGCTTCGCCCAGTGGTTGCTCATCGGCGTCCCCATCGTCGCTATCACCCTCCCGCTCGTCTGGTACGTCCTCACGTATCTCCTCTATCCGCCCCAAATCGACGACGTGAGCGAGGCACAGGAGATGGCTCAACAGTACCTCGAAGAGGAAGGCGAGTTGAGTCCGCGCGGAAAACGCGTGGCGCTCATCTTCACCGGTACCGCCCTCCTGTGGGTGGTCGGCGGGTTGGGCGATTTCATCGGTCCGTACCTGCCGTCCGCGTGGGCGGTCACGCTGTTCGGCGGCGAGGGAACGAGCGTCTTCGGTATCGACGGCCATCAGGGAATACTCTACTACGTGGTCGTCGGCCTGCTCTCGGTTCCGGCGCTCGTGCTGGCGGACACGATGGAGTGGGACGACTTGGTGGACATCGACTGGGGGACCATCCTCCTGTTCGGCGGCGGCATCGCGCTGGCGGACGCGCTGGCGACGACCGGTGCGACGAAGTGGATAGCCGACTCCGTGTTCACGTCGCTCACCGGCGCGCCCATCGTCCTCGTCGTGGGCATCGTCGTCCTCCTCGTCATCTTCCTGACGGAGATGACCTCGAACACGGCGACGGCGACCATCATCGTGCCAATCCTCATCAGCATCGGGAGCGTCTTCGCGGCCACGCTCGGACTCACCGATGTCGCCGCCGCCGTCTTCCTCTCCGTCTCCGGAGCCATCGCCGCGAGTTTCGCGTTCGCGCTCCCCGTCGCCACGCCCCCGAACGCCATCGTCTTCGGGAGCGGCTATCTCAAGCAGGAACAGATGATGCGCGCCGGGGTCGTGTTGAACCTGATAATGACCGTCGTCCTCACCGGCCTCATCTGGGTGCTGTTCCAGTTCGTCTGGCCGCACGTCCTCTGGTAGCGTTTTCGCTCCGGTCGAACTGATTTTTCACTCCGGTCGAACCAACAGCGTATCCAACGCGTTCGGAACGACCAGCACGTCGCTTCCGGGTTCGACGGCTTCCTCGACGGATTCGCGGGGATGCATCAGGCAGTCCTCGACGATTGCCGGATGCTCGCTTCCGGTCACGAACACGTCGTGGTCGCGGAGGACGCGGGCCACGACGAAGGCCCGCTGTGCGCCCGGTTCGTAGCCCGCGCGGAGTTCGTCGTAGAGCGCCGCCGCATCGCTCGCGCCGTCGAGCCTGTCGTAAAATCGCTTTTCCCCTTTTCCCTCGCCAGCGCCTTCGGGCATGGCGGCGGGAACGACGACCCGACCTCCCGGCCGGAGCGGGTTCCGGTCGCCGAGAACGACGTACGTCGCGGCGCGGGTCGCCTGATAGAGGTTCGCGGCTTTCGCCTCGGGAACGCCCGCGATTACCGCGTCGTACTCGTCCTCGGCCGTGACCGACAGCGACTCCTTCGCCGTTTCGGCGAGGTCGGCCACCACGGCGCGGTGGTGTCCGGCACTGGCCCCGAGAATCCCCCGCGGTCCGTGCGTGACGTTCAGACAGAAGTCGAGTCCGGCCACGTCGCCCGCCTCGTCCAGCAGTTCCCGGAACGGGTTGTCCTCGATTCGCCCGAGTCTGACGCCCTCCCGCGAGAGGAGGTCCGGTCCGTGCGTGTACCGGATGAGCGACTCCCCGCCCGCGCCGATGACGACGGTTTTCGCGCCGCCGGAGAATCCGGCGTACTGGTGGGGTTCGACCATCCCCGTCGAGAGCACGCGGTCCGCGTCCGCGACGGTCGGATTCAGTTCGACGGGTACCGCGTCACCGTCCGGCGTTTCGGCGGTTCCGACTTCGATTGCGGCGTCCGCGTCGTGGTTCTCCGCCAGGTCCGCGTGCTCGCCGAACGCGTCGGCTATCTCCTCGTCGGTCATCGGCCGGTGGAGGCCGAGTCCGAGGACGACGGAGACGTGCTTTCGGGGGACTCCGGCGTCCGCCAATTCCGCGAGAAGCACGTCCAGCAGCACGTCGTCCGGCGTGGCCCGCGTCACGTCCGTCACGACGATTGCGACCGTCTCGTCCGGGGAAACGAGTTCGGCGAGGGGCGGGCCGTGCGGGTCCGCCATCGTGCGCTCCGCGGCCTCCCGCGGCGGCACGGCGGTTCCGCCCGGTGGCGAGAGAACGGTCACGTCACGGTCGGAAAGATGGTAGTCCGGGAGGGAATCGTTCATGAACCGAGGTACGGACGACGGGGACGAAAGCCCTTAGGTCGCCCACTCGACCATCCGGTCGTAGAGCGGCGAGGAGCGAAGCGCGCGCTCGTCGCCCACGAGGACGAGCGACTTCTTGGCGCGGGTCAGCGCGACGTTCACCCGGCGGTAGTCGTCGAAGATGGGACTGTCCAAGTCGCCCGTGGCCACGAACGAGACGATGATAATCTCCTTGCTCGACCCCTGGAACCGGTCCACCGTATCGACCGCCACGGATTCGTGGACGCGCCGGGATATCTCCGCGACCTGTGCGCGGAACGGTGCGATGACGCCGATGTCCTCGCGGGCGACGCCCGCCTCCACGTACCGGGAGACGAGTTCGGTGATGCGCTCGGCTTCGACCGGGTTCGTGTTGCCCGCCGTCTTCCCGTCCGGGTCGACGAAGGCGACGCCGGTGCGGAGCGGCGGCGGCAGGGATTCTGGTTCGACGCTCGGCAAATCCTCGATTTTCTGCGCCGCGACCTCGCCGTTCGCCGGACGGAGCGCGCCGTCGTAGAACTCGCGGGACGAGAACGCCTGAATGCGTTGGGCCATCCGGTACTGGCGGTCGAGCATCACGGACGCGTCGGGGTACAGTTCTACGAGTCGCTGGAACAGCGAGGTCGAGAGGTCGCCGCCCACGGCGTCACCGTCCGTGCTCTCTTCGGAGTCCGCCTCCGCGTCGTTCGCTTGGACCACGGGCGGCAGTTGGTGGTGGTCGCCCACGAGGACGAACCGCTCGGCGAGGTTGATGGCCGCGAGCGTCGCCGGTTCGGTCAACTGGGAGGCCTCGTCCACCAGCGCCACGTCGAACGCCTGTTCGCGCATGATTCGTGACCCGCAAGTCGCCGTCGTGGCGGCGACGACGCTCGCCCCTTCGAGTTCGGCGACGCGCTCGCCGGGGTCGCCGCCTCGCTCCAGACGAACGTCCTGCATGTCCTCGCGGACGCCGCTCTCGGTGCCGACGCGGATTGCCTCGTCGAAGCCCTGCTCCCGCAAGGCTTCAAGCGCGTTGTCCACCGCGCGGTTCGTGAACGCCGAGAGGAGGACGCGGTTGCCGTCCTCCACCAGCGCCCGGATGGTCCGCGCGATGGTGTAGGTCTTCCCGGTGCCGGGCGGACCGTGGATGAGCGCGCAGTCGTTCGCGTTCACCGCGAGGTTGACCGCCGCGTTCTGGGCGTCGTTGTTCCCGATGAACGTCCGTTCATTCGACTCGAATTCGGGTTCCCGCCGTCCGAACAGCACGTCCTTCCGCCGTTCGTCGCCCTTCAGCAGGGCGTCGTGGAGCGCGGTCAACATTCCGTCTGCGGAGAACTCCGAGGGATAGACGTCGAGTCGCCGGAGTTCGACGGGTTCGTCCGTCGTGACGACGATTTCGTCGCCCAGTTGCTGAACCCGGGCCAGTTCCGCGTGGCCGCTGACGGGATCGCCCTTGCTGGCCAACACGACGTCGCCCTCCCGAATCTTCGATACCGAATCGTCGGTCCGTCGGGCGCGGAGTTCCCAGCGTCCGCCCTCTATTTGCGTCTGTCCCGCCGGTTCCAAGCCGATGAGCGCTCGGTCGTCGTCCGCCCGTTCCCGGGCCGTCTGCTCCCACAGTTTGGCGTACTCGCGGTGGCTCGCCCGGCGTTCCCGTTCTATCTGCTCGTACTTCTCGCGGAAGTACGCGCGTTCCTCCTCGGGAATCGGCCTGCCTATCTGTCCCGCCTTCGACTCCTGATTCAGGCGGCCGGAGACGACCATGCAGGTGTCCTTCTCGAAACAGTACTCGCACTTGGCGTTCGCCTCGTAGCCCGTCGGCACGTCCATGTCGAACTCCGCCGCGGCGATTTCGTTGCGGGTCCTGACGACGAATTCGAGCAGGCCCTTGCCGATGGAGAACTCCTTCGCGGGCGAGAGGTCGCCCGTCTCCTCGGCGCGGTCCAGCGCGGAGTTCTTCGTGTAGAGGAGCGTTCCCGTGTCCGCGGGCACGCCGCGTTCCTGCAGGAGGAGGGCGTAACAGGCCGCCTGAATCTTGTCCTGAAAGCGCGGGTCGCGGTTCGTGTTCTTGCCCGTCTTCAGTTCGACCGGCATCCCGCGACGGAGCGCGTCACAGCGGCCCTTGATGCCGAACTGCTCGCTGATGAGCGTGTACTCGCTTCGCCAGTCGTCCGTGTCGTCGAGGACGCCCTGTTCGAGCCAGCCCTCGATGGCGCGGGCGTTCTGGCGCACCTCGCCCGCCACCTCGTCCGCCTCGCGTCCGAGCAGGCCGAGTTGCAGGCCGACCTCCTCGACGCGTTCCTCGATGGAGTCGTCCAACTCCCGTCCGCGGAGCAGGTCGCCGAACACCTCGTGGACGATGGTCCCCTTCACGACGGGGTAGTTCAGCGGAATCGCCGACAGTTTGTTCAGGTAGTACATCCGGGGACACTGCACCCACGAGCGGACGTCGGTCACGTTCACGAGGAACGAGGGTTCGACCACGACGTAGGATTCCTTCCCCGTCGCGTACGTCGTCTCGCCGTCGTACTCGGACTCCTCCGCGTCCGTCACCAGCAGTTCCATCCCTTCTTCGAGGTAGTCGGCGGTTTCGGCCCACTTGCCCCACAGCGTCACCGTCTGCGGCACGTCGTCGTCCGGTCGCACGACGACCTCCGCGAGGTCGCGTTCGCCGTACCGCGTGGTCACGGTTCGTTGCTCGCCCGGCGCATTGACGGTCCCCCGTATATTCACGAGACGTTCGTACCCGCCCTCGCGGAAAAATACTGTCGATTACCGCACGTCTCCGCTGTCCGCCACCTCACCCGCCCACGTGTCGTCGCGTTGCCGCTTCCCGACAACGTATTAGCCGCGGTTTCCACTATCGACGGTATGCCACGGACTCCCCCACCCACCGAAACGCGTGATGCCGTCGAAACGCTTCACGGCGAGGAGATACGCGACCCGTACCGCTGGCTGGAGGGCGACGACGAGGACGTTTCGGCGTGGGTGAGTGCGCAGAACGAGCACGCGAAGTCGTTCCTCCGCGGCGAGACGCGCGACGACCTCGAACCCCGGTTTCGGGCGCTGGCGAACTCCGCGGCCTACTTCCCCGTCGTTCCGACGCCGAACGGCTACTTTCAGCGGTACACGCCCGCCGACGAGGACTTGCCGCTGTTGACCGTTCGGGACGACCTCGACGGCGAACGCCGCGTCCTCACGGACCCGAACGAGTGGAGCGACGACGCCACCCTGACCCTCGACTGGTTCGTCCCCTCGCCCGACGGCTCGCTCGTCGCCTACGGCGTCACGGAGGGCGGCACGGAACAGTACGACGTTCGCGTCGTGGACGCGAAAACGGGCGATACCGTGGACGAACTCCGCGAGACGGGTCGAACCGGGGAGCGGTCGTTCGCGTGGACCGACGGGGGATTTTACTACGGTCGAACCGGCGCGCTCGAAGACGGTGGCCAACTCGACAAATCGCTCGCGTATCACCGACTTGATGGGGGCGGCGAGGACGACGCGGACGACGAACTCCCGATCGAACTCGACGGGCAGACGTGGGCGGGCCTCCACACCGACACGGACAGCGACTACCTCGTGGTCGAACTCACGCGGGGGTGGGAACGCACCGACGTCTACGCCGAGCGGGACGGCGAGTTCGAACCGCTCGTGACGGGCGAGGACGCCATCTTCGAGCCACGCCTCCGCGGGAATCGGGCCTTCTTCCTGACTAGCCTCGACGCGCCGAACTACCGAATCGTCGCGGCGGAGTTGGCGGACGCCGCCGGGCGCGACGCACCCGAGGCGTTCGAACCCGTCGTCCCGGAGCGCGACGACGCCATCCTCAGGGATTTCGTGCTCACGACTGACCACATCGTCGCACACTACGAACGCGATGCGGTTTCGGAACTCGTCGCTTTCGACCTCGACGGGACGCGCGTCGAGGACGCGCCGCTCCCCGAGTTGGGGTCCATCGACGAGGGAAGTCTCCACGGTTCGACGGACGAGGAGTGTTTCTTCCGGTACCAGTCGTTCGACCACCCGCCGACCGCCTACCGATACGCCGTCGGCGAGGGCGTGACGAAACTCGACGCGCCCGAGGTCCCGGTCGAGGCCGACCTGCAGGTCGAACGGGAGCGGTACGAGTCGGCCGACGGCACCGAAGTTCCGCTGTTCGTCGTTCACGCGGGCGTCGAACCGGGCGGCGACAACCCGACGCTGCTGTACGGCTACGGCGGGTTCGAACTCAGCCAGACGCCCGCGTTCCGACGTTACGCCGTTCCCTTCCTCGAACGCGGCGGCGTCTTCGTCGTCGCCAATATCCGCGGCGGCGGCGAGTTCGGCGAGGAGTGGCACCACGCGGCCCGGAAGGAGCACAAACAGAACACCTTCGACGACTTCATCGCGGCGGCGGAACACCTCGTCGAGCGGGGTTACACGAGTCCCGAGCGCCTCGCCATCGACGGTCGGAGCAACGGCGGACTGACGGTCGGCGCGAGCATCACCCAGCGCCCGGACCTGTTCGCCGCCTGTCTCTGTATCGTCCCGCTCCTCGACATGCTCCGGTTCCACCGGTTCCTGCTCGGCGCGTCGTGGACGGCGGAGTACGGGTCGCCCGACGACCCGGCGGCGTTCGAGTACATCCGCGAATACTCGCCGTATCACAACGTCGAGGAGCGGGAGTATCCCGCCGTCCTGTTCAAGACGGCCGAGGGGGATACGAGGGTCCACCCGGCTCACGCCAGGAAGATGGCCGCCAGAATGCAGGCGAAACACACCGGAGACGCGCCGATTCTCCTCCGCGAGGAACGGGACACGGGCCACGGCGTCGGCAAGCCGACCGAGATGGTCGTCCGCGAGAAGTTGGACGAGTGGACGTTCGTTTTCGAGCAGTTGGGCGTCGAGTAACTCAGTCTCGCAAGTACGCCACCACGTCGTCGGGGTCCGCCGAGAGGCCGCCGCCCTGTGCGAACGTCGGGCTACCGCCACCGCCGCCGCCGAACTCGGCGGTCACCTCGTCCACCACGTCGCCCGCTTCGACGTCGCCGTCGGTCCCGACGACGAGGAACGTCGACCCCTCTTTTCCGGTGAGCGCAACCACGTCCGCCGTTTCGCCCGCCAGTTCTCTCACCCTGTCGCTGAGTTCGTTCGGGCCAACGCCGTCGATGGTGCCGACCAACCACTCGTGGCCGTTTCGGGCGACGGTTTCCTCGGCGAGTTCGTCGATGGTCGCACCGACGAGCCGTGATTTCGCGTCCGCCAACTCGATTTCCAGCGCGTCGATTTCGCCGGTGAGCCGGTCGATTTCGTCGGGCAAATCCTCGACCCCGGTTCCGGCGATTCGCGCGGCCTCTAGCGCGCTCCGCTTTTCGTCCGCCCGCGTTCGGATGGCCGGTGGGCCGACGGCGAACTCGACGCGCGTCATTCCCTCGCCCGGGTTCGACCGGTCGACGATTGTCACCGGCCCGATTTCGCGCGTGTTCTCGACGTGCGTGCCGCCACAGGCGGCCACGTCCCATCCCTCGACATCGACGACGCGAACGGTATCCGAACCGCTCAGAACGCCTTCTTCGGTCTTCGTGTTGAACGCGATATCCTCGCGTGCCAGCGCCTCCTCCTTCGGGACCGATTCCCACGAGACGGGCAACGAATCCCACACCGCCCGGTTCGTCAGTCGTTCGAGTTCGACGAGAACACCGTCGTCGATGTCCGTCGAGGTCTGGAAATCGACGCGAATCTTCTCCTCGCCGATGTCGAACCCGCCGTAGCCGAGGTCGTCCAAAATCAGTCGTCCCGCCCCGTAGATGACGTGGCTCGCCGTGTGCGACCGCATGCAGTAGGTGCGGAACTCCTCGTCCACCTGTCCGCGAATCTCCTCTCCCTCCTCGAACTCGGGGTCGGTTTCGAGCGCGTGAACGACGTCGCCGTCGCGTTTCTGCACGTCGACGACGGAAGTCCCGCCGAGCGTTCCCCTGTCCGCCGGTTGGCCGCCGCTCTCGGCGTAGAAGTACGTCTCCGAGAGGGAGACGTTCCTCCCGTCGATTGCTGCGACGGTCGCGTCGAAACTCGTCCGATATGGCTCTGCTGGCGCGCGGGTCATACCCCGTTCTCCGAAACGGGCGGACAAAAACGCTACGCCGACTCCGACAGCGTAACGCCGAGATGCTCCTCCAGCGCTTCGATGACCGACCCGCCGACGCCCGCGCGGTTCGCTCGGTTCTGTTCGACCGCGAGGAGGTCGTTCTCCTGAACCCCGAGTTCGTCGGCGAGTTCGCCGCGCTGGAGACCTTCCTCCTGTCGCGCGTCGATGACGCGCTCGCCGTAGTCGGAGACGAGGTACGGCAGCGGGTCGCTGTCGTAACTCGTTCCCTCTTCCTCCCAGTGGCTCGCATCGCCCTTCCGGGCGTCGTCCATCCGCGCCGTGCGCTGGGCCGCCCTGCGCTTGCGATCCTGTTCGCTCATCGCGTTGCCTTCGCTCTTCGATTTCGTCGGCTGTGCGGCGTCGTTGTGGCTCGCACAGTCCGGACAGACGTGGAGCGTCGCGCCCGCGACGCTCGCCTCGGTCAGCGAATCGGACGCCTTCCCGCAGAGTTCACAGGAACCGCCGCTGCCGCCGCCGGACGAGTTCCCGGTCGAATATTTTGCCATACCCCCGTTATGAGGGGCCTACATTTCAATATCGCGTTTGCTCGCCGGAGCAAAGTCCGCCCGAACGCTTATTCTCGGCCTCGTCGTCTTCGTCCCGGGGGAACTCGGATGTTAAGCGCACGAAACCGACTCGACGGGGAGGTAGTGGACGTAGAAACCGGCGACGTGACCGCCGAGGTGGTTCTCGACGTGGGTGGCGAGGAAGTTGCGGCCGTCATCACCCGCGAATCGGCGGAAAACTTGGAAATAGAGGAGGGAATGGAACTGACCGCCGTCGTGAAGGCGACCGACGTGATGCTCCGGTCGGATTGAACGGGGCGAAACCCATTTTTCGACCCGCCGCGTCGTCCCGTCCATGAGCGGCATCGTCTTCTTCGCCAGCGAAGTTCGCGCCGAAACCGTCTCGTTCTACGTCGACCGCTTCGGGGCGGACGTGTGGCTCGAACAGACCGACTGTACGGTGTTGCAGTACGACAACATGCGCTTCGGTTTCTGCGAGCGCGAGTCGGCCGACACCGACGGCATTCTCACGTTCGTCACCGACGACCGGGACGGCGTGGACGCGCTGTACGACGACCTGGCCGATTGCGCATGCGACCCGCCGGAGGCGAACCCCCGCTACGACATCTATCACTTCTTCGCCGAGGACCCGGAGGGGCGCGCCGTCGAAGTGCAGTCGTTCGACAGCGTAACCGAGCCGGTTCGGTAGCAATCACGTGGAGCGACGGACGCGTATCACCGTGCCATCGAGTCGGCGATTCGCTCGACGGCGCGAACGAACCGCCAAAACAGGTACAGTCCGAGCAGGGGGAACACGATACCAAACCACGCCAGCGGCTTGCTGGCGAGCAGAATGCTGTACAGGAACGTCAGGACGCCGACGATGACGATTCCCCAGACGACGACCGATTCGGTTGAGTCGGAGGGCATGGTCGATTCGTATCAGCCGACAACGAAATAGATTGCCGTCCGCGACTCGCCGCCCGGCTCCGTCTCTCGCTCGATGGCGCGCTTTCGAAATGCGGATGAGAGTGCGGGTGAAGGTGGCTGGTGATGAACGTCGACCGAGTAGGAACGTACCGGGTGGCCGAGGCACACGAATCCGAGTTTCCCGACCCGATTGACGTGACGGAGAGCGAGGAAATAGAGGTCGGCGAGCGGGACACCGAGTGGGACGGGTGGCTCTGGTGTGTCGATTCGGCGGGCAGGGAAGGATGGATTCCGGAGGAGTACGTGACGCGCCAGGGAGATACCGGTACCTGCCTCGCCGACTACACTGCAACGGAACTCACCGTCTCGGTCGGCGAGCGAGTCGTCTCCCGCGGCTCCGTCGCGGGCTGGCAGTGGTGCGAAACCCGCGGTGGGGACGAAGGATGGCTTCCGTCTGTGAAGCTCCAGAAAACGGAGTAGCCGGGACGGAATCGACAGATGGTTTAGCCGCTTTCCGCTACGTGTTTCATGGACGAATTCGGCTACACGACTGCTATCGAGGTGCGCTACCGCGACCTCGATACGATGGGTCACGTCAACAACGCCGTCTACGCGACGTACCTCGAACAGGCGCGCATCGCGTACTTCCGGGACGTTCTCGGGGTCCCATCCGACGAAATCAACGGCGTCATCGCCCACCTCGAACTCGATTATCACCGGTCGATAACCGGCGGAGACGACGTGACCGTCGGCGTGCGCGTCGCCGACATCGGAACGACGAGCATCATGATGGAACACGAGATCCGGGCCGGAGACGAGGTTGCCGCCACCGGTGAAACCGTCCAAGTCGTGTTCGACGAGTCGGGCGACCCCACCGAGATTCCGCCAGAGTTGCGCGACCGAATCGCCACGCACGAAGGGTTCTGAGTATCGAGTGTAGGACGATTTTCGACGAAAAGAATATCGACAGGGTACTGTTTTGTCGTTGCTACTGAACGACGACGTTACTTGACGGTGTTGTTGCCGGTGTCGAGACCCGCACAGCCGTCGTCACGGATGCCGTTGTAGAGCGTGCTATTGTATATCTGGATGTCGTGGCTGGCGTCGAGCAGTCGGACGCCCTCGTTGCCTCGTTGCGACTTGGCGGTGATACCGTCGTACTCGGTAAATCCACTCTCGTCGAGAATTCCGTACTTCTGTGCTTCGTACGTGCCGCCGTTGACGTGGGAATGGTCCGCTCGGTTCCAGAGCGCGTGTCGGTCGGAACTGCTGGTCTGCGTGACTTCGACGTCGGTGAGGGTCGTGTCTTCACGGTCGTTCCGTATTCCCTCACGGAATCCGGCGCCGGTAACGCCGGCACCGTCCGTGATGGTCACGTTGTCGAGAGTGACGTTTGCGGGTGAAGATTCGCCTTTTATCCAGACGCCGTACCCGCCCGCTGGCGACCAGTCGATGGTCGTATCTTCGACAGTGATCGGTCCGCATCCCGGGTTGGCGACGATACCCTGTATCGATTCGCTCGATGTGGAGGAGATGTCGACGTTCCGCACCGTCGCGGATTGACAGGCATCCATCACGACGATTCCTTGCATTCCTTCGTGGGCGGCGTCGAGTGTGATGGTTGCATCCCGGACGAGAACGTTCGTGCCGTCTTCGATACGGATTCCCCCCGGCTTCTGGAAGTTCGGTCGAGTCGTGTCGATATGGATTGTCGGGTACTTGACTACGCTGTCGATACCGCCGATGCGGAGTGCGGCGGTGGCACTGGTTCCGAACAGACCGCCGTAGATGATTCGCTTGCCGTCGCCGTCGTCGGCGTAGACGCCGTTGTCCGGGAATCCCTTGATGGTACAGTGTTTGATAGTGAGTTCGCCGACGTGTTTGTTGTTCACGATGCCGGTCGGACCACGCCAGAGGTTCCCGTCGTTCGGCGTCTCGCTGACATGGGCCGCGCCGTCCGGTGCTCGGAAGTTGTCCACGATACCCGTCCCGCTCGAACTCCGAATGTTGAATCGCCCGGGTCCGTAGGTTCCGCTGTCGTGTCGGCCGTAGATATCGATTTCGTAAACTTCGAGGCCGTCGTTGACCGCGGCTTCGATGACGCGAATACCCGTGTCATCCGCCGTCTGGTCCACTTCGAAGCCTTGAAACAGCAGGTCGCTGCTCGAACAGTTGTCCACTCGCCCGAACGAGAACAGTTGCATGTCGCTCGGGTTCCCACCCGCGTAGGTAAAGTTGTGATAGTCGGCGGGAACGAGCGTCGCTTCGGGTCCGAAAATCCCGACGTGGTTAAAATTGCTCATCGAGACTTGCTCGTCCATGTAGTACTCCCCTTGCGGGAACTTGAGGAGCGTATCGTCGCCGTTGTCGTCGAGGAGACTTTGTATCAATCCAGAGACGGACTGGTTGCCGGTGTCATCGGCGCCTTTGTCGGTCACGTCAATGACCGTGCCGTAGTCACCGTCGTATGTGTCGTACGCCGCACCGGCGGACGTTCGCCGGGATGCGAGGAGCGGTGCACCGATGGCCGCGGCTCCGAGACCTTTCAAGACGGTGCGACGGTCAGATATCGGGTTGTCTATTGGCTGGCTCGTGCGAGATTCGTCGTTGTCACTCATGGGTGTGCGTAAGTCGTTCTGAAATTTTCGCCGGTTCTATACTTGTACTCGGACGGTAGATTTCATACCATAATGTAAAGCAAGAATAATTATAATATCAATCTTTTGGCCAAGTATTAAATTATTATTTTATTTATATGGTTGTATTAGTTTATATGATGGAATAATATGGGTCGCTCGGTCGTTTATCGTCGTCGCGATGCGGCCGTTTCTTATACCGACTGCTCACCGGCGGACACCGACGGGACAGCGCCCTCGCTGTGTCGCGGAAATGTGTAGTGAAAATTGAACCTGCCGCAGCTGGCGAACGTTGGTTCGGTAGGAATTGTGCGTGGGTGATGTCCACGAAGGAGATCACCTGCATCGTTGATGTTCGCGGCGAAGCCGCGTATGCGATGCGTGGGACCGGATTTGAACCGGCGGACCCCTACGGGACAGCGCCCTCAACGCTGCGCCGTTGGCCTAGCTTGGCTACCCACGCTCGCTGTATCTGTCTGCACTCAATCGTAGATGGTGGGATAATAAAAGGCCTTTCATTTGGCCCGGCGACGGCAGGCGTTCGCACGGACATGACAACGGGCGTCCAATACGCTAATACTTTCTGGGAACCATGCTGAATTGATGTCGCTTGGCCTCATCTCCCGGCTGAAAAATACGCGCGTCGACTACGTTTGCCCGGGGTGTGCCCGCGCGTTCGACCTGCCGTTCGACCGGTGTCCCGTCTGTGAGTGCGACAGACTGTACAAAATAGTGAAATAACTGGTATACCGACCGGACTGCAAGACGCGAGTATGGAATCCTCCGTCCGAAACAACGTTCCGACGCTGACGGCGCTCCTGAGCATCGTCTCGCTGGCACTCGTCTTCGGTGCCGTGTTGGGCGTCGTCCCCGAACACGCGATTCCGCGCGCACCCCACTGGTTTTTGGAGGCGATTCCGCACCTCAACGCCATCATCAGCGTCGCCGCCATCGCCATCATCGGCACCGCGTGGCACGCGATTCGACACGGACACGTCGTCCGCCACCGCGCCGGAATGCTGACCGGACTCGGCCTGTTCGTCCTCTTCCTCGGCCTCTACCTCTACCGCGTTTCGTTGGAGGGACCGACCGAGTTCCCCGGCCCGAAGACCGTAAAACAGTACCTCTATCTCCCGATTCTGGCGATTCACATGATCCTCGCCATGGTGTGTATCCCCCTGCTCTACTACGTGCTCTTGCTTGCCCTCTCCCATCCGGTAGCGGACCTCCCGAAGACGAACCACCGTCGCGTCGGGCGCATCGCGGCGTCGCTCTGGCTCACGTCCTTCGCGCTCGGGGTGGTCGTCTACGCGCTGTTGTACGTGGTGTATTGATTCTCTCAAGCCGAGAATACGGCTGTTTTAGACCTTCTATCGCCGAACGAAACGAAATCTAGCCACACGATATTTGCGGGCCGACCCCGTACAATCTGTACATGCCAATACCGGGATACGACCCGGACGACCTGGACGAACTGCTCGCGGAGCGACTGGAGGCGCGCGACGGAGGCGTGTCCCTGACCCCTCGTCAATGGCGGGAGTACGAAAACGGTGCGAGCCTGCTCGACGTGCTGAACGACACCGATATCGAGCGATTGTTACACGAGGAATGACGTCGCAAAAACGAGTTCGGTAGCGGACGCGCCGTTAGTCGCCCGGACGGACCCCCGAAACGAGGAATCGGTCACAGAACAACTCTGCAAGCCGTGGGAAGGCGGCGATTCCGACGCTCGCGAGCGCCATCGAAAACGCGACGGAAACCAGCGGTAACCCCATCGCGTTCGCCACCGTTCCGCCGCCGTACGCCACGGCGGCGAGAACCCCGTTGAAGTAGACGAGTCTGAAGAGCAACAGGGCGGGAGCCAACGACACCCACCCTCGCGTCTCCGTGGCAAGCGGCGGAAGCCATCCGCCGCGGATCAACGCGGCCACGACGACCATCGTCATCCACCCGACGAACGCCGAGGTTTTCAGGCCGAAAAAGCGGTTCGGCGCGCCGACCCTCACGTACCAGAGGAACGGGATGAGCGGCAGCGAAACGTCCGCGAACGCGTAGACGATATCGTCGAGAAACCGCCCGAAGCCGCTCTTTTCGGTGGACGTTATCTGTCCGTGACCGAACCAACTCCCCCGGCGGTGGCTCCGGGCGGCCCGCGTCGAGCGACAGGGGTGGTCGTCCCTGCCGGACGGATTCGGCATACTACGGGGATATACACGCGAAATCCCCTAAAACTACGGTCTCGGTCGCTAGAGTGGAATTAGTCGCTCGCGCCGTCGATGACCGGGCGCGTCACGTCGCGGTCAGTCTCCTCGTCGTCGATGTCGTAGGGATACTCGCCCGTGACGCAGCCGAGACAGAGGTCGGATTGGGAGACGGAAAGCGCATCGGCGATGGCTTCCTTCGAGAGGTAGGCCAGGCTGTCGGCGGAAATCGCTTCCCGAATTTCCTCGACGGATTTGTCGGAGGCGATGAGTTCCTCCCGGGTGGCCATGTTGATGCCCATGTAGCAGGGGGCGACGATCGGCGGCGCGCCGATTCGCATGTGGACCTCCTCGGCCCCGCAGTCCTTGAGAAGTCGAACGAGTTGCGTCGAGGTGGTCCCCCGGACGATGCTGTCGTCGATGATGGTGACGGTTCGACCCTCGACGGTGGATTTGATGGGGTTGAGTTTGAGGCGAACCGCCCGCTCGCGTTCGTCCTGCGTCGGCATGATGAACGTCCGGCCGACGTAGCGGTTTTTCATCAGGCCTTCGGCGAACTCCACGTTCGACCCGTCTTCCTGTGCGGCCTCCGCGTACCCCGACGCGAACGCGCGGCCGGAGTCGGGAACGGGCATCACCACGTCGGTCTCGATGCCGCTTTCCTCCCAGAGCTTTCGCCCCAACTCGCGTCGCACTTCGTAGACGAGGTTGTCGTCGATGACGCTGTCCGGGCGGGCGAAGTAGACGTGTTCGAAAAAGCAGTGGGCGGGTCGGTCGCGTTCGACGAGTTGGTAGGTGTCGTACCCCGCGCCGTCCGGCCGGAGGACGACGAGTTCGCCGGGCCGAACGTCGCGGACGAGTTCGCCGTCGATGGTGTCGATGGCCGACGATTCGGAGGCGATGACGTAGCCGTCCTCGACTTCGCCGATGACGAGGGGGCGATTGCCCTCCGGGTCGCGTACGCCGAGCACCGTTTCGTCGTGCATGATGGCGAGCGAGTAGGAGCCGTGTATTCGGCTCATGGTTCGCTTCACCGCGCGAACGAGGTCCTCTTCGAGGAGGTTGCGTGCGAGGTCGTGAGCGATGACCTCGGTGTCGCCGTCGGACGTGAACGCGTGACCCTTTCCGGCGAGTTCGTCCCGAATCTCCTCGGAGTTGACGAGGTTACCGTTGTGCGAGAGCGCGAGCGACCCGCTCTTGAACGAGACGGTGAAGGGCTGGGCGCAGCTCTTGTCCACGCTCCCGGCGGTCGGATAGCGGACGTGGCCGATTCCGGCGCTTCCCTTCAGGCCGTCGATGTCCGCCTCGCTGAAGGCGTCTCCGACGAGGCCCATCGAAACGTGGTCGTGTTGTTGGAAGCCGTCGTGTGTTACGATGCCTGCCGACTCCTGCCCGCGGTGCTGGAGGGCGTACAGCGAGTAGTAGAGGGGGCGTGCCGCGTCCCGACCCGCGAGCGACGCGCCGACGACGCCACACTTCTCGGTCGGTCCGCCGAGGTCTCCGTCCCGGCCACATGACATAGCTGTCCGTAGCGCGGGACAGTAGTAAAAACCCTCGTTATCGTGCCGTATTTTCCATCGTTTCAGACAGAAATATGCACACTCGTGTATATCGGCGGTTCGAAATAGCCGACGGCTGGTCGAGAGAGACGTATCGAGATGGAGAAAATCCGTAGCAGGCGGTTAGTTGTCGCCCGCTCGACTCTGCCACTCGTAGTCGCGTCGCTTGCTCGATTTGCCGAAGCCGCACGACGAGCAAACGCCTTTTTTCACGTGATACGATTTCTCGCCGCAACGGCGGCATTTCACGTGCGTCGTTTTGTTCTTCTTACCCTGGCTTGGAGTTCCTGCACCAGTCATGGAGTAATCGAAACGACGTTATCGCCGCGTATAATGGTTGTGTCTTCGTCTTCGATGACGAGGTTCATGTGCTGGTCGTAGCCGGTCAGCGTGCCGGTGTACTCTTCGCCACCTTTCAACTGCACTGTCACCGCCGAGTTCAACGACGCTTCGAGAACGTCGAGTGGTCGTCCGCTCATATCAACAATCCCAGTGTTTGTGTTGATAAACGTACCGGAACGAGAGTCGAGTGGTTCCGTTCAGATGTCAACTTCGAAGCCGTCGCGGTCGCTCGCTCGCACCGCGAATTCGGCGAGCAAGTCGGCGGAGGCGTCCAAGTCGTCCGTGTCGATGACCTCGACGGGGGTGTGCATGTAGCGGTTCGGCAGTCCGAGGTTGAGCGACGGCGTGCCGCCGCGGGCGGTAAAGAAGGCGTCCGCGTCCGTGCCGGTGTAGATGCCCGCCGCCTGTAGCTGTACGGGTATCTCCGCCTCGTCCGCCGCCTCGCGGACCGCCGCGACGACTTCGGGGTGGTTCGCGCTGCCGCGGGCGACGACGGGACCGCCGCCGAGGTCGATGGTGAGGTCCGAGAATCGCTTCTCGCCGCCGACGTCCGGGCTGTCCATGGCGTGCGTCACGTCGATGGCGACGATGGCGTCCGGGTCGAGGTCGAAGCCGACCATCTTCGCGCCCTGCAATCCGAGTTCCTCCTGTACCGTGCTCACGGCGTACACGGTCGCGTCGACGTCTCGCTCGGCCGCCCGGCGGAGCGCTTCGGCGGCCACCCACGTGCCGACGCGGTTGTCGATGCCCGGTCCGGCCAGTCGCGCTCCCCGAAGGTCCTCGATGGTCGGCGTGTACGTTATCGGGTCGCCCACGTCGACCAGTTCGGCGGCCTCCTCCTCGCTTTCGACGCCGATATCGACGTGCTGTTCCACGATGTCGTCGAACTCGTCGTCCTCGGTGTCGCGCAGGTGAATCGCTCGCTGGCCGACGACACCGTTGACGGTGCCGTCGTCGGCGTGAATCACGACGTGTTGCCCCTTCGTGACGGTGCGGTCCGTCCCGCCGATTCGGTCGATTCTGATGAAGCCGTCGTCGTCGATTCCGGCGACGATGAACCCGATCTGGTCGGCGTGGCCCGCGAACGCGAGTTCGGGACCGTCGCCTTCGACGACCGCGACCGCGTTCCCGTACTCGTCGGTTCGCACTTCGTCCGCGAACTCCGAGACGTACTCGACCCAGACGCGCTGGCCCGGAACCTCGAATCCGGACGGACTGGGCGTCGTCAACAGCGTCTCCAGAAACGTGCGTCGTTTCTCGTCCATAGTCGGAAAGGAGCGATAGTGCGCCTTCAAACTCCCGAAGACGACGAAAAATAATAAAATAGTAGACACGTCCCCAGAATCGATAAGGGGACGACCGTCGATTGCTGTTGCATGGGGGTTTTCGAACTGCATCTCCACGAACCGAACTTCACGCTCAACACGGGCGAAACGAAATCGTCGGCCGGATTCGGCCCGATGTCGGAACCGGAATCGGAACCGGAAGGCGAACCCGGTGAACGGGGGACGGAACCGCCGTCCATCGCCGGGAAACTCGGACCGCTCATCGTTCTCGCGGTCGTTATCGCGCTGGCAAAACGGGTGAAGCGGCGACGGGAGTGACCGGACAGAAGGATTTTGTCGGCGTGACTCCAACGTAGTGCTGTGAATCTCTACCGTAGCGTCCGTGCCGTCACCGGCGCGTCCGGCAGCGGCCCCATCGATTGGACCGCGGTGGCCGACGCGGCGAAGGCGGCGACGGACCCCGGGTCGATAGACCTCTCTCCGGCGGAACAGACCGGCTATGCGACCGACGTGCGCGACGCTCGCGCCCGCGTCCGGGAGGTCTCGGGCGTCTCCTTCGACGTCCCGAAGACCGTGGAAATCCAGAACCGACACCACTGGATAGACGCGAACATCGCGACTTTCGAGCGCGTGATGGAACCCATCGAGGAGTACGGTCCGGACGTGCTCCCCGGCGTCGCTCGCGTCCTCAACACGGGAACGATGTCGTTCATGCTCGCCCTCCTCGGCAACAACGTCCTCGGGCAGTACGACCCGCTCTTGCTCGCCGAGGGCGACGACCACGCGCTCTACTTCGTCCACCCGAACATCACCCGTATCACCGAGGAACTGAACGTGGACCCCGACCGCTTCCGCCGCTGGATCGCGTTCCACGAAGTGACCCACGCCGCGGAGTTCGGGGCCGCCCCGTGGTTGTCGGACTACCTCGAACGCGAGATGGAGTCCGGCATCGAGGCGCTCGCCCACGGCGAGGTGGACCGCGAGGCGTTCAAGGAACTCGACACCGCCATGACCGCCGTCGAGGGGTACGCCGAACTCCTGATGGACGAGGCGTTCGACGACGAGTACGAGGACCTCCGCGCGAAGATAGATGCGCGACGGAAGGGGATGAACCCGCTGTCGAAACTCGTCCGCCGCATGCTCGGGTTGGGCATGAAACGCCGACAGTACGAGCGCGGGAAGGACTTCTTCGAACAGGTCGTCTCGGCCAGTTCCGTCGAGGCGGCGACCCGCGTGTGGGAGAAACCGGAGAACCTGCCGACCGACGACGAACTCGACCACCCCGAGCGGTGGCTGGCCCGCGTGTAGTCGGCCGACGCTATTTCGTCCACGCTTCGCTCAGTACCGCCTCGGCATCGACGGTCGTCGCCGTTTCGACGTACCGCGACGTGCACACGTTCGCCAGCGCCAGCGTCGGCCCCCAGTCCCACCCGCTCGCGCGACCGAACGTCAGTCCCCCGGAGAACCGGTCGCCCGCCCCCGTCGTTCGCTCGACGGTCGAAACGGTGCAGTTGGGAACGGTGAGAGTCCCGTCGCGGGTCGCGGAGACCGCCCGCTCCTTGCCGTGATACACGACCGCGGAGACGGCCGCCTCGTCTCGGATTCGTTCGACCGAGTCGGATTTCGACTTGCTCCGACCGCCGATCACCTCCGCGAGGCGGTCGGCTTCGAGGTCGTTCACGCTCAGGACGACTTCGAAACGGTCGTCGAGGTCGGAAAGCACCGAGAAGTAGTCCGCTATCGTCTCGGCTGCCACGTCGGTCAGGTCGCCGGGGTCGAGGACGAGCGCGCCACCGTCGCCGTCGCCGTCCCCGTTCGTCGGGGCGAGCGAGCGAAACACGTCGAGGAGGGCCGGGAACGACGCGATGTTTCCGCAGCACGCCGCATCCGCGTCGCGTATCGGCGCGAAATCGCCGCCCATCGCGGTTCGTACGTCGGCCGCCGTCCAGTCCTGTATCGCGTCCGACTCCGCGGCGAAGAGAACGCCGTCGTCCCCGAGTTCCAACACGGACACGGCCGCCGGTTCGCCCATCGAGACGCACGGGAACGGGAGGTCGGCGAGCAGCGGGTCGTCCAGATGGCCGTACAGTTCCGGGTCGCCCCCCAGCGCGTGCACCTGTTTCGCCATGTTGACGGCCTGTCCGCCCGCCTCCCGCGTTTCCGGTTCGAGGTGGAACGACCGCTTGCCGTCCGCGAGTTCGTCGGAGAACGCGGTTACCGAGTCGAGTCGTCCGGCGGGCGAGCGAATTCTCGAAAACGTATCGACGCTCCCGTCGGGGAACGCGACGACGCGGGGAGAGGGATTACCCGAGAGTTCAGCACGGAGTTCGGCGTACGCCACGCGACGATATTCGGCCGCCGCGATGATAAGGAGTCGGTCGGGTTCGGGCGATATGCGCGCCGGAGTTCCGACCCCGTCGCCCGGCGGGCCACTAAACACTAAATCCCTTCCCGAAGAACGTGAACGCAATCATGACGCTGAAAGTCGGTGTGTTAGGCTACCGGTTCATGGGAAAAGCCCACGCGAACGCGCTGGCGCGGTTGCCGATGTTCTTCCCGGACGCGCCGGATGTCGAACGGCACACGCTCATCGGGCGGGACGAGGAAGCGCTTTCGGAGGCCGCGGACCGACTCGGCTTCTCCTACACGAGCACGGACTGGGCGGAAGTCGTCGACGAGGTGGACGTGTTCTACAATCTCGGACCGAACTTCGTCCACGCGGACCCCTCCATCGCCGCGCTGGAGGCGGGCGTTCCGGTCCTCTGTGAGAAACCGCTGGCGGCGAATCTCTCCGACGCCGAGCGGATGGCCGAGGCCGCGCGGTCGGCGGACGTCCCGACCGCGACGGCGTTCAACTACCGGTTCATCCCGGCCATCCAGTACGCGAAGGGACTCATCGAGGACGGCGCGCTCGGCGAGATTCACCAGTTCCGCGGTCGCTACCTCCAAGATTGGCTGGTCGACCCCGACGCGCCGTGGTCGTGGCGCAACGACGAGGAGTTGGCGGGAAGCGGCGCGCTCGGCGACCTCGGCGCGCACACCATCGACCTCGCGCGCTTCCTCGTCGGCGACGTGGAGCGCGTTTCCGGCCACCTGCAGACGTTCGTGGACGAGCGTCCGGTAGAGGGGGCAACTCCGGAGGAGTCCCCGGAAGGCGGTGAAGCCGCCGGAGACGAGACGCGACCGGTCACGGTGGACGACGCCTACTCGGCGCAGGCCGAACTGGAGGGCGACGTGATGGCGACGTTCGAGGCCTCGCGGTTCGCGAACGGTCACAAGAACGACCACATCATCGAGATTCACGGCTCCGAGGGAAGCCTGAAGTTCTCGCTCGAACGCCTCAACGAACTCGAAGTCCTGCGCGGCGAGAATCGCGGCTACGAGACGGTGCTCGTCACCGACGAGTCCGACCCGTACGTCGAGCACTGGTGGCCGCCGGGCCACGTCATCGGCTGGGAACACACGTTCGTCCACGAGAACTACGAGTTCTTGTCGGCGGTGAAGGAGGGGGAGGAATACCACCCGAACTTCGCGGACGGCGTGGCGGTGCAGAAGGTACTGGACGCCATCGAGCGAAGCGACGAGAGCGGCGAGTGGGTACAGGTCGAATAAGGAGTCGGCGTCAGTACTCCCACGTCCCCTCGTCCGTCACGACGGAGTCGAGGAGATCGGTCGGCGTGGCGTCGTAGGCCGGGTTGCAGACCGCAAAGCCCTCCGCCGGTTCACGGATGACTTCGCTCGGTGAGCGAAAGTCGTTCTCGAACCGGAACGCCTCGCCGACGATTTTCGCGCTGGAACCGACGGCCGTGACGGGGACATCGACCTCGTTCGCGGTGACGGTCAGCGGGAAGGTGCCGACGCGATTGTAGAGGGTCTCGTCCACGATGCAGTCCATTCCGGTGAACACGCGGTCACACTCGGGCAGGTAGTGGCCCGCGGCGCTGTCGACGATGAGCGTCGCGTCCACCTGATCGATTTCGCCGAGCACGCGGGCGGTCTTGCGGCCGAGGTAGCGCGGGCGGGCCTCCATCACGTACACGTCGAGGTACGCGCCGTCCGCCACGGCGGTTTCGACAGCTTCCAGCACGGTCGAGGAGTAATCGTGGGTCATGATCGTCATGCCGTCCTCGAACAGCGGCGCGGCGTTTTCGGCGGCGCGTCGCTTTGCGGTCACGACCTGCTCGACGACGCTATCGATGGCCTCCTGCGTGTTCTCTTTCGCCTGCTCGACGGTCTCGTTATCCGCTTCCGTCACCATCGCCACGATGGCCCGCTGGGTCGTGACGAGCGAGGCGTGAGACGGGTTCGCCCGACGGAGGACGCTGCTGTTGTGGTCGAGCGCGCGCTCGAACTCCTCGACGGTCTCGAAGTCGCGGTCCACGAGGTCGGAGAGCGCTCTCGCCGCCTTGACCGCGACGGTCGAGGAGCTGTGCGTTTGCATCTCCTGTATCTCCTCGACTGTCTCGTCTATCATGCGCTAACGAAGTTCGCCGGGCTACAAGATTGTTCTGGGTTTCCGGTTTCGCTCCGCGTCACCATCCCTCCTCACCACGGGTGACGAACGGTTTACCTTCTCCCGACGCTAATCGGTCATCATGACCGTGCCCGTTCGCTACTACTGTCCACACTGTGGTGCCATCGCAACGCTCCAACGCGATGCCCGCCTGGCCGACAAATCGGTCACGGCCGACCCCTTGGACGGCTGGGAGTACGCCAACGCCTACGACGAGTTCGAGGACGCGGACGGCGTGGAACTCGTCTGCGGCGCGAGCGAAACCGACGGCGACGGCTGTGGCGAACTGTACTTCCTCAACTTCGTCCGCTATGAGAAGGGAGAAGAACTCGACCCGAACGTACCGCTCCGACCCGAGGACGCGCCGAACTTCGATTTCAGAACTTAGCGTATCCGTAGCCGAAATCCCCACTCGTACGTGCTGTCGTCCACGTAGTACCTATCGACGAAGCGATAGCGCCCCGACGGATAACAGGTGTCCGATTCCTCGTGCGTCAACACGTCCCATTCGACGTGCGCCTCGTCGCCGGAACTGAATCGTCGGTGTTCGGTCGCGCCGCGTCCGGTCGACGGCGTTGTCCACCAACAGCCGTCGTGGTGACTGCCCCTCTCGGCTTCGTATTCGAGAACGAGTTTCGAGCCGTCGGGTCCGGCGGCGAGCGTATCCGCGAACGGGCCGGGGTAGTTGAACCGAACGGTGCGAGGTTCGTCCCCTGTGTACTCGAAGTCGACTCGAATTCGCGGCGGATGCGCCGCCGTCTCGTCGGAGAGAAGCCTCGCCGAGAGCGTTGCCGGAAAGTCAGCCGGAACGGGGTCGTTTTCGATGGAAAAACCGGACTCTCCACGAGAGAGATGGAGGACGTCCCCGAGACAGCCTGCAGTCACGCTCGTTCCGACCGCGCCGAGCAACGCTCGTCGTCGCATGAGGTAGTTTCACCCCACAGGTATCAAAATGTTTGGATTAGTAAAATGAACGTTGTACCTATCCGTCCGCGGAGGATTCCGCCGCGACGGCGCGTCAGCCTTTGATATTGCAGACGGGAAACGTTCGGGCGACCGTGTCTCCGATTCCCAGCGCGTCCGAGACGCGCACGACTTCGTCCACGTCCTTGTAGACGCCCGGCGCTTCCTCCGCGACCGTCGCGCCGCTCTGGGCTTTGACGTAGATGTGCTCGCGTTCCAGTTCCTCCTGCACGTCCCCGCCCCAGTAGTCCTTCTTCGCCTGCGTTCGACTCATCACTCGGCCCGCGCCGTGTGCGGTCGAGCCGAATCCCAGCTCCATCGACGCCTCGCCGCCGCGGAGGACGTAGCTTCCCGTTCCCATGCTGCCGGGGATGATGACGGGTTGGCCCACGTCGAGGTACGCGCCGGGCACCTCGGGATGGCCCGCCGGGAACGCGCGCGTCGCTCCCTTTCGGTGGACGAACAGCTCTCGCTCCTCGCGGTCGACGGCTTCTCCGTCTCCCACCGGTCGGCCCTCCGGACCAACCCTCACGACGTGCGTCTCCTTCTTGGCGATGTTGTGCGCCACGTCGTACAGCAGTTCCATCCCCATCGTCCGCCACGGCCGGTCGAAAACGTCCTCGAACACCTCGCGGGTGCGGTGCATGACGAGCTGTCGATTCACCCACGCGAAGTTGATGGCCGCCCCCATCGCCGCGTAGTACTCCGCGGCGAGTCGGCTCCCGGCGGGCGCGGCCGCGAGTTCCCTGTCCGGGAGTTTCGACAGCAGCCCCGAGTGCCGTTTCTCTATCTTCCGGAGGTAGTCGGTGCAGACCTGATGGCCCAGTCCGCGACTGCCGCAGTGGATGAGCACGACGACTTGTCCCTCCGAGAGTCCGTACGCGTCGGCGACCTCCTCCCGGAACACGTCCGTCACGCGTTGGACTTCGAGGAAGTGGTTGCCGCTCCCGAGGCTTCCGAGTTGGTTCTTTCCCCGATTCTTCGCCTTCGTCGAGACGGCCGACGGGTCGCTCTCCCCTCGGACGCCCTCGTCCTCGCAGTGTGCGAGGTCGGCGTCGGTCGCGTAGCCCTCGTCCAGCGCCCACGCCATGCCGCGCTCCAGCACCTCGTTCACGGTGTCGATGCCCGACTCGACGACGCCGCCGCCGCCCAACCCGGACGGGATGGCGTCGAACAGCGCGTCCACGAGTTTCTCCTCGTGGCCCCGCACGTCGTCCATCGTCAGATTCGTCCGCATCATCCTGACGCCGCAGTTGATGTCGTAGCCGACCGCACCCGGCGAGATACAGCCGTTTTCGGCGTCGATTCCGGCGACGCCGCCGACGGGGAAACCGTACCCCTGATGTCCGTCCGGCATGCAGACGGCGTACTTCGTCACCCCCGGCAACTGGGTCGCGTTCCGCAACTGCTGGAGCGTCTTGTCCTCGGCAATCTGGGAGAGCAGTCGCTCGCTGGCAAGGACGCGAGCGGGCGTTCCCATTTTCCCCTCCCGTGGAATCTCCCACACGTACTCCCGAACCCGTTCGAGCGTGACGTCCCCCGCCGTGTACGTCTTCATACGTGCTACTTCGAGGCACACGTGGGAAGGCGTTTCGGGGGTGATGAACTTCCCCGTCGTTTCGCGGCCGACGACGATTTCGTCCCGTTCACCCCGTCCATTCCCCGTTCTCCCCATCCGTTCGCCGTTCACACGTCGAACACGACGTAGGCGCGCCAGCCGTCGTCGGCCTCCTCGACGACCATCTCGGAGTAGGTGACGGCCTTGACCTCCCGCGCCGAGAGGTCGGCGAGCGGGACGCCGCGTGCGCTCCCGTTGAGATGCCAGCCGTCGCCGTCCTCGCGAACGTTCGCCTCGTTTTCGACGGGGAGCACGGCTCGGACGTCGCGCTGGTAGATGAGTTCGTCCAAGTAGTCGAACAGGAGCGCCTCCCGGCTCTCGGCGCGCACGTCGAGGTCGAAGCGCGTTCCGCCCGACGGGATGTCGTCGCACATGGCCGCCGCCATGCCGTCCGCAACGGCGGCGAACGCGTCGGAGATAGTCTCTCCGGTCGCCTCGACCCCGATGTCGGCGGTGTGTTCTCGGAGCGCGTAGCTCATCGTCTATTCCTCGCTCGCTACCGGTTTGAGGCTTGCCACTCCGACATCTCGATGATTCGTATGCCGGTGGAATTATATTTGTCTGCCTGCTACTCCCTCGCAGTGAGCGTAAACATCGACACGCGCGTCGTCGGGCCGGGCGACAATCGCTACGTCGAGGAGGCGTGGCAGCTGAAAGAGCGCATCCGGCAGCGCGATGGCGTGCTGAAACAACGACGGGGATTCTTCACTGACGCGTACCGACGATCGACCGTCTACTGCTACGTCACCGAGGGCGACGACGGCGAACGACTCGTCGGGTTCGCGGCGGTCCGACGCGACGGATACATCCTCTTTCTCGCGGTCGCACCCGAGTTCCGGGGCGAAGGGTTCGGTCAACGGCTCGTCGCGAAGGTCGCGGACAATCACGCCTCCGTCACCTGTCACGCCCGAACGACGAACGAGAACGCACTCGACTTCTATCGACACCTCGGCTTCGCCGTCGAGCGTCGCATCGACAACTACTACGAGGACGGCGGCGACGCCTTCTACCTCCGTCTAGGCGAAGAGGAAGGCATCGCCAAACGGCTCTCGGATTTCATGCGTAGCTAACCGTTCGGTTCCGACTCGAACGGCGGACCGGTGATATCGTCCCGAACAGCGACCGCGTAATCCGAAGAAACAACGCTTTAATCAATCGGGTGTTTCATGAACGTACGATGGAAGAGCGGACGCGTGCGTACCTCCGAGGCCGGTTCCGTGACCACTACCGAACGGTAGCGCCGGAACTCCCGCCGGACGCCGACGAGCGCGAGTGGGGGTACATCCCGTGGACCGCCGGACCGGGGACGACGATGGTTCGGCACAACTCCCTCCTCGACCTCGGCACCCTCGGCGGCTTTCTCGAACGCGAGCGTCCGCGACACGTCTACTTCTCCGCCGGTCGCTACCGCGACCCCGGCGCGGGGACGATGGACGCGAAGGGCTGGCAGAGCGCCGACCTCGTGTTCGACTTGGACGCGGACCACCTGCCGGGCGTCACGCCCGAAACGCCCTACGCCGACATGCTGGCTCGATGTAAGGAGGAGCTGCTCGATCTCCTCGACATCCTCGAACGGGATTTCGGCTTCGAGGACATGACGATAGTCTTCTCGGGTGGGCGCGGCTACCACGTTCACGTTCGGGACGAGGGCGTCAAGGGATTGGGCCGCGAGGGACGGCGCGAAATCGTCGATTACGTTCGGGCGGGCGACGTGGACTTCGAATCGCTGGTACAGTCGGAGACGGTCGCCGGAATCGGACTCAAGAACCCGACGCAGAAACGAACCCTGCCGACCAGCGGCGGGTGGGGCGGTCGCGTCCACGCGTACGTCAACTCGTTCGTGGACGACCTCCTGTCGATGGACGAAGCCGACGCCCTCGAACGATTGCAGGAGTTCGATGGCATCGGCTCCGGCAAGGCGAAGGGAGCGTACAACGCCGCGACGAACAACCGCCGGGAGATAGACCGCGGGAACGTGGACGTTCACCCGGCTTTCTACCAACTCGCGCGGATTCTGGCCGACGACGTGTTCGCGGCCGAAAGCGCGGCGGTGGACGAACCCGTCACGACCGACACGCACCGCCTGATACGACTTCCCGGTAGCCTCCACGGCGGGAGCGGGTTGGAAGTGACGCGGATTCCGCGCGACGAACTCGACGATTTCGACCCGCTCCGTGACGCGGTTCCGGAGACGTTCCGGTCGCACGAAGTGACGGTCGAACTATCGTCTGAGGCGCACGTTTCGCTCGGTGGCGAAAGCTTTAGGCTCCCGGCGGGTGATGTATCGATTCCCGAATACGTCGCCATCTTTTGTATGGTGCGCGACCGGGCAGAAAAGGGGAAAGAATGAATCTCGACGAACTCCGCAGTGTGCAGAGCAAGGAGCGCTCGAAGGACAGCTTACAGCATCTGCGCGAGTCGTTTTACGCGGACGTCGGGGCCTACATCCGCGGCCTCCGGAAGGAGCGCGAGCGGGCCGCCGAGCGGGCGGACGACCCGTTCGATTCCGCTGAAGTCAATCAACTCACCGACGAAATCAAGACCGCGGAGGAGGTCGTCGAGGCGGTGTACGAACGCCGCGTCGGCAAGGTCGTCAAGCGTGCGAGCCTCTCCGCGGCCGGAATTCCGGCCGACGAGGACGGACTGACCAGCGAGGAACAACAGCTGTTTGCGGACCTCGTAGGCCGTATCGAGTCGAACAAGGAGACCGTTCTCGACGTGTTGGCGGGGAACGAGGAGAGCGCCGAATCGACGGCGAGCACCTCGGACGCCCCCGACACGGCGACCGCCGACCCGAGCGCACATACCTCGACCGCCTCGGACGCACCCGTCTCCGATACGATGGATACCGATACGGCCGCCTCCGACGTGAACGCCGCCGAATCCGAACCGGACCCCGCGGGCGACCGTCCGTCGGACGAGGCGGCCGCGATTGCGGGGGAGCACGACGCGACCGCCTCGTCCCAGATGGACGAGTCTGCGCCTCCCGAACCGTCGCCACCCAGCGAGGCGACCGCTCGGGAGCCGGGGGAGGCGTCCGCGCCGGACGCGGACGGACCGGAGTCCTCCGCTCCATCCGAATCGTCCGCCCCATCCGCTTCGGATGCGGATACTGGGCGGTCCGCCGAATCGTCGGACTCGGACCCCGCGGACGACCGGACGACGGTCAGAATCACCCGCGATGTCGGGTCGATTCTCGGCGTGGACGAGCGCGAGTACGACCTCGAAACCGAGGACGTGGTTGCGCTCCCGTCCGAAAACGCGGGACCGCTCATCGAGCGCGACGCGGCGGAAAAACTCGACTGATTCGCGTCGTTCGAGCGACGACTGATTCGTTTTAAGACATCTCGATTCGAACGGGCGCGCATGGTCTCCGGATTCTGGTGGTACGTCCTCTTCGCGCTGGTCGGGACGGCGGTCGTCTGGAAGGGCAGCGACATGCTCGAACGGTCGAGCAAACGGCTGTCGCTGTACTTCGGCCTGCCGCCCGTCGTTCAGGGAGCCATCGTCGTCGCCGTCGGGTCGAGTTTTCCCGAACTGTCGAGTACGGTCGTCTCGACGTACGTACACGGCGCGTTCGATTTGGGCGTGAGCGCCATCGTCGGGTCGGCCATCTTCAACCTGCTCGTCATCCCGGCGCTCTCGGGTATCTTCGCCGATGGCGTCGATGCGGACCGGTCGATAGTCTACAAGGAAGCGCAGTTCTACATGGTCGCCGTCGCGGTGCTCCTCATCACCTTCGCGCTGGCGGTTATTTACCACCCGGTGGCGAACACGCGTCTTCACGGAACGGTGACGTGGCAACTCGCGCTCATCCCCATCGCGTTCTACGGTGTCTACATCTTCACCCAGTATCAGGACACGCAGGACTACGACGCGGCGGCCCCGCCGAACGGCATCTCGCCTCTCCGCGAGGTAGCGACGCTCCTCGCCAGCCTCGCCCTCATCGCGGTCGCGGTGGAAGGGCTGGTTACGGCCGCGCTCGGGTTCGGCGACCTGTTCGGAACGCCGGATTTTATCTGGGGGCTGACGGTCGTCGCCGCGGGAACCAGCCTTCCCGACACGCTCGTGAGCGTCCGCGCCGCGACGGACGACGAGGGCGTGACCAGCATTGCGAACGTCCTCGGGAGTAACGTCTTCGACCTGCTCATCGCGGTTCCGGCTGGCGTGATGGTGGCCGGGTCGGCCGAGATAGATTTCTCCGTCGCCGTCCCGCTGATGGGTTTTCTCACGCTCGCCACCGTCATCGTGTTCGCCGTCCTCCGCACCGAACTCTCGCTCTCGAAAAACGAATCGTGGGGGTTGCTCGCCGTGTACTGCCTGTTTCTCGTGTGGATGCTGTTGGAGACGGTCGGCGTGACGCACGTCGTTCCGGGTGCGTGACTCGGGACGTTACAGCGGCGTTTCGTTCACGAACGCCTTGAGTATCCGCTCCTCCGCGCGGTGTGCCATGCCGCTGGCTGCGCCGGTCGTGATATCGAGTTCCGCCGCCAGTTCGGTCAGCGTACATCTACGCGGCGTATCGTAGTATCCCCGCTCGACGGCTTCGGCCACGAACTCGCGCTGGGCGTCGGTGAGAAGGTTCCCGCGGCCGTCGGCGGTTTGGGAGAGCGAAAGCACTTCGAACGTCGCACCGATTTCCCGGAGTCGGTCCCCGAGGCGGGAGAGGTGTTCGTGTGAAACGGTCGCCGAGGCGACCATCTCCCCGTCCGTGACAGTAACGGGGCAGACGGGGACGACACCCGCATCGACGGTGGCGGCGTGCACGATGGACTCGGTGGCGGTGTACTGGATCACGGCGGTTCGATTCTCGGCGTGTGAGAGGTCGTAGGACCGAATTTCGTCGATGTCGTCGAGCGTCGCGGTGACGGCCTCGATGTCGTCGGTTTCGACTTCGAACACGCCGAACAGGCCGTCGCGCGCGTTCGTCACCGTCAGGAGCGTGAACTCGTCGTCGGGGCGTTCCGTGGAGAGCTTGACGAACCACTCCTCCGGGGGTGGAACTATCTTCAGACGAACGGTAGCCATGACTATCGTTCGGTCACCGACGCTAATCAACCGATTCATACCAGTGTTAACATGTTGAGACGCGAGTTGAATCGCGTCGGGGCGGTAGTGCGTACCGTATGACGACGGAAACGCGGAAGAAAACGAAAACCGGAACGACCGCCGAGCGAACTGGCGAAGGAGATATGGCCGTCACCGAAATTGTAATGCCGCGGATGGGCACTCCCGACGTACTCACTACGCGACGACGACCCCTCTCGTCGCCGAACGACGACGAAGCAGTTGTCCGCGTCGAAGCCGCCGGGGTTTCGTTCGCCGAGGTGCAGATGCTCCGCGGACGGTACTTCAACCAGCCGAAATTCCCGTTCGTCCCCGGCTACGACCTCGTCGGGAGGGTGACCGAAGTCGGCGCGGACGTCACTGTCATCGAGCCCGGACAGCGGGTCGCGGCGCTCACCGAAACCGGCGCGTGGTCCGATCACGTCGTGCTCCCGGCCGGGAAACTGGCTCCGGTCCCCGACGAACTGGACCCGACCGCGGCCGTCGCAGTCGTAACCAACGGCGTGACGGCGTGGCAGATGTTGCACCGGGTCGCCGAGGTGAAAGCGGGGGAGACCGTGCTCGTTCACGGTGCGTCCGGCGGCGTCGGGACGCTACTCACCCGTCTCGCTCGACTCGCGGACGTTCGCGTCATCGGTACCGCCTCGGCGGAGAAGCAGGATGCGGTGCGGGAGTTGGGCGCGATTCCGCTGGAGTATCGAAACGACGACGTTCCCGCTCGCGTCCGGGAACTCGCGCGGGACGGGGTGGACGCCGTCTTCGACCACGTCGGTGGCCCGGGATTGACGGACTCGTGGCGGATGCTCGGGTCGGGCGGAACGCTGGTTTCCTACGGCGTGGCCGGAACGCTCGACGCGAAGGGACATCGGCTTCGTCCGTTCGTCCCGATCGTGGCCCGATTGCTGTTCTGGAAGCTCCTCCCGAACGGCCGCGACGCGACGTTCTACTACGTCGACCGCTGGCCGAAGTACTTCCGGGAGGACGTGACGAAACTGTTCGACCTTCTCGCTCGAGGTGAACTCGACGCCACCATCGACGAGCAGTTTCCGCTCTCCCGGGCGAGCGAAGCGCTCGAAAAACTGGAGTCCGGCAAGGTAACCGGGAAGGTCGTGTTGGTTCCCGATGGAGAGTAGCGCGTTTCGCTATCCCTGTACCAGCAGTCCGTCGATTCCGAACTGAACGATGCGACAATTCGCACGAAATGCCGACAGCACCGCGATAGGCAATCGACACAACCGCAAGTCACTAGTGTCATCTCCGGAAAATCTCCGATTTTCCGGGCCGACGACTGAATGGAGACGAACGACTCGCTCTGCGAGTCGTTCGTCAAAATGAAGGAGGAGCGCTTTTGATGAACGTTTTACAGGGAGGCTGTCAGCGGTCGCGCGCTACTGCACGCGACCGCTGATGTCCGACCGTCGTAAAACGTTCTATTGGAACGTCCGACCCAACTGCTCTTCCGTCTCGGGTTCCGCGGTGTCGAAGCGCTCTTCGATTTCCGCGTAGCGTTCGCGGGTTTCCTCGGTGACGCTGGGCGTCACCTCGTCGAGCGCGTCCTCGAAGTGCTCCGCGGTGATGCGGACGTTGCCGACGCTCTCGACGATGTCGTCCGGCGAGACGCTCTCGATGAACTCGCGGCTGGCGGCCATCGCGGCCTCGCGGCAGACGGCTTCGATGTCGGCACCGACGTAGCCGTCGGTTTGCTCCGCGAGTTCTTCGAGGTCAACGTCGTCGGCCAGCGGCTTGTGGCGGGTGTGGACCTCGAAGATGGCGTGACGCGCCTCCTCGTCCGGCACGGGCACGTGGACGTGACGGTCCAACCGTCCCGGACGCAAGAGCGCCGAGTCGATGAGGTCGGGGCGGTTCGAGGTGGCGATGACCACGACGTCTTCGAGTTCCTCGAGACCGTCGAGTTCGGTCAGCAGTTGCGAGACGACGCGCTCGCTGACCTGCGTGCCACCGCCGCCGTCGCGGCCGCGCTCCGTGGCGATGGAGTCGATTTCGTCGAAGAACACCACGGTCGGGGCGTTCTCGCGGGCCTTGCTGAACACTTCACGGACGCCCTTCTCGCTTTCCCCGACCCACTTCGACAGCAGTTCGGGACCCTTGATCGAGATGAAGTTGCTGTCGCTCTCGTTGGCGACGGCCTTCGCCATCAGGGTCTTTCCGGTTCCGGGCGGCCCGTACATCAGGACGCCTTTCGCGGCCTGCATGTCGAGCGCTTGGAACACCTCGGGGTAGTCGAGCGGCCACTGGATGGTCTCGCGGAGGCGCTCTTTGGTGCCCTCCAAGCCACCGACGTCCTGCCACGTCACGTCGGGGACTTCGACGAACACCTCGCGAAGCGCGGAGGGTTCGATGCCCTTCAGCGCCTCCTTGAAGTCCGCTTCGGTGACCTTCAGTGACTCCAGTACGTCCGCCGGAATCTCCTCCGAATCGAGGTCGAGTTCCGGACGGACGCGCCGGAGCGCGTTCATCGCAGCTTCGCGAGCCAACGATTCGAGGTCGGCACCGACGAAGCCGTGGGTGTTGTCGGCGTACGCCTCCAAGTCCACGCCGTCGGCGAGCGGCATCCCGCGGGTGTGAACCTGCAGGATTTCGAGGCGGCCCTCGCGGTCCGGCACGCCGATTTCGATTTCGCGGTCGAAGCGACCACCGCGGCGAAGCGCGGGGTCCACCGCATCGACGCGGTTCGTGGCGGCGATGACCGTCACCTCACCGCGCTCTTCGAGACCGTCCATCAGCGAGAGGAGCTGCGCGACGACGCGGCGTTCCACGTCCCCGCCCGCCTCCTCGCGCTTGGGTGCGATGGAGTCGAGTTCGTCGATGAAGATGATGGCCGGGGAGTTCTGTTCGGCCTCCTCGAACACCTCCCGCAGTTGCTCTTCCGACTCGCCGTAGTACTTCGACATGATCTCCGGGCCGGAGATGGTCTGGAAGTAGGCGTCGATTTCGTTGGCGACGGCCTTCGCCATCAGGGTCTTCCCGGTTCCCGGCGGGCCGTGGAGCAGAACGCCCTTCGGCGGGTCGATGCCGAGGCGGCTGAACAGCTCCGGGTGGCGCATCGGGAGCTCTATCATCTCACGAACCTGTTCCAGTTCGCGCTCCAGACCGCCGATGTCCTCGTAGGTCACGTCCGGTCGGGCTTGACCGCCCGCACCGCCACCGGCCGTAATCTCCTCGGCCGGGCGTTCGCTAATCTGAATTTCGGTGGCGTCGGTGACGACGACGGTTCCGTCCGGGTCGGTTTCGGCGACCTTGAGCGGAATCGACTGGCCGGAGCCCATTCCCATCAGGCCGAATCCGAACGGGATCGCCTGCCCTTGGGTGATGGCTTGTCCGCTCAGCTTATCGCGGATGTGCGGGGCGATGTTCCCGCGAATCTGGAGGTTCTGCGGGAGCGCTATCGTGACCCGGTTCGCCGGGTTCACGTCGGCTTTCTCGATGCCCACTTTGTCGTCGATGCCGACCCCGGCCTCCTGCCGGAGCTTTCCGTCGATACGGATGATACCGCGACCCTCGTCCTCGGGGTAACCGGGCCAAACCCGCGCGACAGCACGACCCTGCCCATGCCCCTCGATGACAATATAGTCGCCGTTTTCGACACCCAACTCCTCCATGGAGCGTCGATCAACCGCCGCGAGTCCGCGACCCGCGTCCTTCTGCTTGAGCGGTTTGACTGTAAGTTTCATTGTCCCACCTCGATAGTGAGGATACCATTGTTGATAAACGCTTGCGCGTCACCGTCCGGCAGCTCGATTTCGCTTTGGAAACTCTCGCCGTCGCGCTCCACGACGACGATCGCGGCGTCATCCAGCACGTCGACCGACACCTCTGCCGTGCCGAAATCCGCGACGATGAGCTCTTCGTCGCCGTACTCGTAGCGGCGTGCAATACTGTCTTCTTGCTGTGATATTCGTTCGAGCGTCATCTTTAGCTAACCTTGGGTTAGTTGCGCTACTATAAATATGCTTCGTATATTGAGGCGGTGCTGTATGGCGATTTTACAATAATCTCTCGAAATGCGGTCCACACCCCTTGCTCTATTCCGATGCGAATCGTAGCCGACAGTACGAGGTCGAACTTTATGTTTCGTGCGTGAGAACGAGATGGTATGGAGTCGGTCACACATCACGACCGGAGGACGGTGTATCGCGTCGCGGACCGCGGTGGGGAGGGGTCCCCCGTCTTGTTCGTTCACGGCAGCGGCGGCAGCCACGAAATCTGGAAGGCGCAACTCGCCCGCCTCGCGTCAGAGTTCCCCGTCGTCGCGGTCGATTTGAGCGGCCACGGGGAATCGGACGACGTGGACGCCGACCCGGGGTGGAGCACCTTCTCCGCGTACGCCGACGACGTGCTGGCGGTCGCGGAGGAGACGGGTGCGCGAACCCTCGTCGGCAATTCGCTCGGCGGAGCGGTCGTCATGCACCTCGTTCTCGAACGGGGATTCGACGCCGATGCGCTCGTCCTCGCCGGAACGGGTGCACGGCTCTCGGTGTTGGACGACCTTCTCACGTGGTTGGACGACGATTTCGACCGCGCCGTCGAGTTCCTCCACGACGACGACCGACTCTTTTACGACCCGGACGACCGGTACGTCGAACTGTCGAAGGAGTCGATGTACGAGGTCGGACAGCAGGTCACGAGCCGCGATTTCCACTCGTGTCACACCTTCGACGTGCGCGACCGGTTGGGCGACATCGCCGCGCCCACGCTCGCCGTCGTCGGCGAACACGATATGCTCACGCCGCCGTGGTATCACGAGTTTTTGGCCGACAACGTACAGGACGGGCGCTACGCGGAAATCGAGGACGCGGCGCATCTCGCCATGCTCGAAACGCCGGACGCGTTCAACGAAACGCTCGTGGAATTCCTAGAGGACGTTCGATAGAACGGAAAATCGCGTCAGTACACGCCGTCCAACTCGTCCTCGACGTGACTGTGTTCCTCGGCGGGGAAATCGCCCGACTCGACCTCCTCCCGGAAGGCTGACACCGCGCGTTCCATCTCGCCTTTCACGTCACCGAACTGCTTCGAAAAGGGAGGACTCCAGTTGCCCAAGCCGACGGCATCGTTGATGACGAGAACCTGCCCGTCGGTGTGCGGTCCCGCCCCGATGCCGATGGTCGGGATGTCGAGCTCGGCCGTAATCGTTTCCGCGAGGTTCGCCGGAACGTGTTCGAGGACGAGCGAAAACGCTCCCGCCGCCTCGTGTTTCTCGGCGAGGGTGAGGATTTCGTCCGCGTCTTCCCGCGTCGTTCCCTGTCGAACGTGGCCCACCTGATTGACGCTTTGAGGTGTCAGCCCGAGATGAGCCATCACCGGAACGCCGAGGTTCGAGAGCGTTTCCGTGAGTTCGACGGTGTGTGGCCCGCTCTCGATTTTGACGGCGTTCGCGCCCTCCTCTTTCAGCATCCGACCCGCGTTCTCGACGGCGCTCTTCTCGTCGTAGCCGAAGCTAAGGAACGGCAGGTCGGCGACGACGAGGGCGTCCTCCGTCCCCCGGACGACCGCGCCGGTTCGACTGGCAACTTCGTCTACCGTCACCGGCAGCGTCGAATCGTATCCGAGGGCCGCGTTTCCCATACTGTCTCCCACGAGTATCATATCGACACCGGCGTCGTCCACGATGGCCGCGGTCGGCGCATCGTAGGCCGTCAGCATCGTGATCGGCTCTTGTCCCGCCTTGGCGCGGATGTCCCTCACCGTTGGCATACATCGAACTCTACGGCCCGACGGCTTAACGTGCCCGGTCGGTGATGCGTTCGCCGAAATCCGACCTGATAACTCTTAAGCCGACGCGGTTCCCGCGTTCACTCGTGCCTGAACCAGTCGAAACCCACAGTCCCGACGGCATCGACTACGGATGGGTGATGCAGGTGACGTTCGTCACCACCATCGTCGTCGGTGCGCCACTCGTCGCGCTCCTCGCACTCTTCTCCGGCGTCTCGCTTCCGACGTGGGCATCGCGCGTGTCGTTCGCGGTTCGAGTCGGTGCGATTGTCTGGTTTATCACCGCGATCGGCGTTTTTCTCTACGCTCGCACCCATCAAACCGTTGGCCAGTGACGTTCATCAAAAACGTACATTGTTACGCGTTTCCAACCGAGAGGGCACGTTTTCTGGGAAATTTTGAATATATCTGGAATCTGGTGTATCTTCGACTGCTCCACTTCCCGTCCGCGATTTTCTATTTCGTCACCTCGAATATCTATAATCGCACGGCCAATAAGGGTATTAACCACAACTCCTGAGAAAGGGCTATGACGGGAACCATAGCCGAAGTGGCGTTTCCCGCCGAACGGTTTGCCCTCGGTCACACGCTCGATGCGCTCGATTCGATTCGGTTCGACATCGAGCAGGTGGTTGCGTACAATCACAACCACCTCATGCCCTTCGTCTGGGTAGGAACGGACAACAGACAGGGCATCGAAACCGCGCTCACCGCGGACGAGAGCGTACGCGATTTCCAACTCGTTGGGGAGTTCGACACGGAATGTCTGTATCGTTTGGAGTGGGTGAAGGATATCGACGTACTGATTCAGATACTCGTCGAGGAGAACGGAACGGTGCTGGCCGCGACGGGGAAAGAAGACACGTGGAAGTTACGGTTGCTGTTCAGCGACCACGACGCCGTGACTCGCACGTACGAGTACTGCCGTCGCCGGGGTATCGACCTCGAACTCCAGAACATCCACGAGTTTTCGAAGGGGAGAACGGGACGGTACGGACTCACGCAGAGCCAACAGCAGACGCTCATGCTCGCGTACGAGACGGGGTACTATTCCATTCCGCGAAACGCGTCGGCCACCGACCTCGCCGATTCGCTCGGCGTGACCCATCAATCCATCTCGGAGAAACTGCGGCGCGGACACGCGAACCTCCTGAAGAACACGCTCGCGCTCAATCAGTAGCCGAGTAGCACTACACGTACTCGAAGTAGCCGAGTAGCACTACACGTACTCGAACGCGACGCCCGCTCGTTCTGCCGTCAGTTCGTCACGCGGAGAGTCGCCGATGAACAGCGCCGGGCCGTCGATTCCCAGCGTCCGGAGCGTCGCCCGAAGCGGTTCCGGGTCGGGCTTTCGCGTCGGAACGGAATCGCGGCCGACGACCGCATCGACGGCATCGGCGAGTCCGTGCGTTTCGAGGCTGACGTGACAGGAGGCCTCGCAGTTCAGCGAACACACGCCGACCGGAACGTCGCGTCGAAGCAGTTCGTCGGCGTGCGGCAGTCGCTCCGAGCGCCGCGCGCCGAGACACTCGTGGTCGCCGATGACCGACTCGACCGCCCCACGGGCGTTCGCCTCGTCGGCCAAGTCCAACATCGCCCAGAGGTCCGCACCGCTCGCGTCGACGCCGTGGTCGGAGAGGACATCGGCGACGTCCCGTGCGACCTGTTTCCAGTTGACGACGAGGTTCACGAGCGTCCCGTCCAAGTCGTACACGACCGCCGAAACGTCGTCTATCACGGTCGTCGGTAGGGAAGGGGAGAGCAAAGGGACTTCGGTCGACGACAGTCCGGGTTTCCCGGCAGTCTCGCCTCAGTCGAGGAGGTTGCGGGCGATGACCTTCTTCTGAATCTCCGAGGTTCCCTCGTAGATGGTCGTGATCTTCGAATCGCGGTAGAATCGTTCCACGTCGAAATCCGTCGTGTAGCCGTAGCCGCCGTGAATCTGGACCGCCTCGTTCGTGATTTCGACGGCGGACTCGCTGGCGAAGTACTTCGCCATGCTCGCGGCCGTCGCGTGGTCCTCGCCGTTATCCGCGCGGCGGGCCGCATCGCGGGTCAGCAGTCGCCCCGCCTGCAACTTCGTCTGCATGTCGGCGAGTTTGTGCCGGATGGTCTGGATATCGGCGATGGGCCGGTCGAACTGCTCGCGGTCCTGTGCGTACTCCACGGCCTGGTCGAGCGCCGCTTGCGAGAGGCCGACCGACTGACTGGCGATGCCGATGCGCCCGCCGGTCAGGATGTGGAACGCGGCGGACAGCCCTTTGCCTTCCTCCGTCAGCCGATACTCGGCGGGAATCCGAACGTCGTCGAAGATGAGGCTGGTCGTGTCGCTCGCCCGCAGGCCGAGTTTCTCTTCTTTCTTGCCGACTTCGACGCCCGCGTCCTTCGGGACGACGAACTGCGTGACGCTCCGCGGGTCGTCGCGGTCCGTCTTGGCGAACAGGACGATGACGTCGGCCCGCTTGCCGTTCGTTATCCACTGCTTCTTGCCGTTGATGACGTACTCGTCGCCCTCGCGGCGCGCTTCCGTGGACATCTCGGCCGGGTTCGACCCCGCTTCGGGTTCCGACAGCGCGAACGCGCCGACCGGGCGACCCTTCGCCATGTCGGGGAGCCAACGTTCTTTCTGTTCCTCGCTGCCGAACTCCGCGAGACAGGAGGTTGCGAGACAGTGTACCGACAGCGCCGTCGCAACCGACAGGGTGCCGTAGGCGACTTCCTCGTTGACGACGCTGTACGTCAACTTGTCCACGTCGAGTCCGCCGTACTCCTCGGGGACCGTCATCCCCATCATGTCGAGGTCGGCGAGGCCGTCCCACACGTCCTCCGGGAACTCCTGTTTCTCGTCGCACTCGGCCGCGACCGGTCGAATCTCCTCGACGGCGAACTCCCGAACCACGTCCCGAATGGCTCGCTGTTCCGCTGAAAGGTTCATGATGGTTCTTCGAGTGCCGGAGGAAAAAGGTACCCGTTCCACGCCGTCCGCGTGCCGTGTTCGCACCGCGACAACGACGCACATCGCCGTCAGGACGGGTACAGATACGAAAAAGCGACACGTTTAATCCTTCCTGCGTGTCACGGTGTATCCATGCGGATTCGAGAGTGGCAGGACATCTTGCAGGACGTCGTTGACCGGAGCGTCGACCCCGAGGGGTGGCGGGCCGCCGGCGGACAACGAGCCGGTGGCGTCGGCGAAGACCTGTATCTCGGCCATCCGAACGCCGGTCTCTACCACCTGAAGACCTACGCGAAAAACCCGTTTCAGGTGCGGGGCGTCGGCACGCACGTCGCCCGAAAACTCGACGACGAAATCGGGAGCTACCTCCCCGAGAAGGACTTCCGGGACGGACGATTCGCCGTGCGGAACCCCGAGGAGAAGCACCCGGAGGAAAACGAGATGGAAGCGCGCGCGAAGCGCGTCGAGGAGACCATCAAGGCGCACGCCGACGCGCCGACGTCGGGGGCGGACCTCTTCGACGACGTGATGGAGGCGCTCGAAAGTCCGGCGTTCGGGCCGATGGAGTTCGACGGCTACGACCGCCCCGACGCCGTTTCCGACCTCGCTGAGACGTTCGAGGAATCGGAAAAATTGCTGAACGAGGAGTTGGACGACCTCATCGACGAGGATGAAGTCGGCCGGGGATTCCAGTAACGGTTCTCGATTTTTTCTTCGACGATGAACCGGTCAGCGGATTCACGGGTGGCGAAACTGATAGTAGCGCTGAGCGAGTAATGGGAACAGTGACCTTCGGATGCGTGTGACCCATCCCGACCTCACGGTCACCGACAGTGAATCGAGAACCGGCGGACGAGTGATCGCGCTCATCGGTATTCTGCTGTCGATGGTCGTTATCATCGACCTCTTTCTCCGTGCGGAGTCGGTGTGGTTCCCGGAGTTCATCATCGAGATGACGCTCTCGGCGATGCTCATCTTCGCCGGCTACCGGCTCACAAGAAGCGACCTCGATGCGACCACGCTCCGACGGGTGGACGTTTCCTGCCTCAAAGGAATGGTGACGCTCGGTATATTCGCCGCGGGCGTCATCGTCACGGCGAAAGTCTCCGGGTGGCACATCGCAAACCCCTATTTTCTCGCACAGACCTTGGTGACGAGCGGCGCTCTGTTGGGATTGGTCGTCGGCATCGCCGGGTTGGTCGGCCCCCTTCGCCCTGACCCGGGCGACTCGCGGGACGAATCCGACGCGTCCTCGGCCGACCCAAAGGATTTGCCGGGCGCGGAACCGACCGATTCGGCGCTCCCGCGGTTACCGACGGCCGCCGCCGCCGACGACATCGACGTTCCGTCCGGCGTGATGGACGACTGGCTCGACGTGTTGGCGGACCGTCGATGCCGACACGTGCTTCGAATGGCGATGGACGCCCCCGACGGCGTGCTCACGGTCGAGGAGTTGACGTCCGGCGACGAACTCCGGTCGATGTCGCTCGAAGCGAACCTTCGACACGTCACGCTCCCGAAGTTGTGGGACGTTCACCTCATCGACTACGACAACCGGACGGGGACGGTTCGCTACGACGCCCCGCCCGAGTTCGAGACGCTCTTCGGGGTCGTCGAGCGCTACCGCCAGTGATTCCGCGGTGTCCCGACGGGATTTAAGCACCTGCCTCACGCTTCCTCTCTCATGCGGGGAGTATGCGCGGGCGACGAGACGCGTTCCGTCCGGACGAGCAGGGGACGATAATGGTCGGACCGATTTCACGGGAGGAACGGTCGGCCGCGATGCTTCGCCTGAAGATAGCGGTCGTCCTGCTCGTCGGCGCGTCGGGGGGCCTCATCGCATTCCACGGCGGCGCGAGCGCCCTCGGCCTCGTCGCCGCAACCGTCGGCGGGTTGGTCGTCGGCGCGCTGTTGACGTGGTACCTGAGCTGGATCGTTCGCTGAACCGCTTCCGTCGCCGATTCGATACGCTTACGACATACTTCCCGACTCTTCACGAACGATGCCCGAAAACAGAATCCGCGTTTCCGCTCGCGGCCTCGTCCGGCGCGACGACGACCTCCTCGTTGCTCGGGAGACGCCCCCCGTCGGAGACACACCGTTTTACTATCCGTTGGGCGGGGGCGTCGAGTTCGGCGAACACAGCGAGGACGCCCTGCACCGCGAGTTCGACGAGGAGTTGGGCGTCTCGCTCTCGAACGTCTCCCATTTCGAGACCTACGAGGGAGTGTTCACGTCCGGCGGTCGACGCCACCACGAAGTGTGGCGCGTCTACGAGGCTGACATCGCGGAGTCGTGGCCGTACGAGCGAGACGGATTCACGGGGTACGAGGTCGAGTTCGACGAAGAAATAGCGTGCGTCTGGAAGTCCGCGGATGCGTTCGGTGAGGGAGACGAAACGCTGTACCCCGAGGCGCTCGTCCCGGACCTCTGAGCTATTCCGCCCAGTACGCCTCGCCGGGCGTGGTTCGGAAGACGGCCCGCTGGAGCAGTTCGACGGCCTTCTCCAACCCTTCGCGCGAACTGGTGAGCGAGTCCTCGTGTTCGATGGAGAGCGCGCCGTCGTAGTCCACGAGGCGGAGGGCGCTCACGATGTCCTTCCAGTGACCCTCACCGTGGCCGTAGCCCACCGAGCGGAACAGCCACGAGCGGTTGGCCTCCTCCGTGTACGGCGTCGTGTCGAGGACGCCCTTGTAGCGGGCTTGGGACTCGTAGACCTTCGTGTCCTTTGCGTGGAAGTGGTGGATGGCGTCGTGTTCGCCGAGGAATCGGATGGCTTCCGGCACGTCGATACCCTGCCAGTAGAGGTGGCTGGGGTCGAAGTTCGCGCCGACGCGCTCGCCCGTCGCGTTGCGGAGTTCGAGCATCCCGGCGGGTTCGTGGACGAGCATGTTCGGGTGCATCTCGATGGCGAGGTTCACGTCGTGGTCGTCCGCGAACGCTTCGAGGTCCCGCCAGTACGGAATGGCGACGTCCTCCCACTGGTATTCGAGCGCTTCCTCGTGCTCCGAGGGCCACGGCGCGGTTATCCAGTTCGGGTATTCGTCGTTCGGGCCGCCCGCGGGCAGGCCGGAGAAACAGGTGACGGTGCCGACGTTCAACTGGTCGGCGAGCCGAATCGCTTCGCGGAGTTCGGTGTCGGCTTCCTCCGCCTCCTCGTCGTCCGGGTGCAGCGGGTTGTTGTGCGTCGCCAGCGCGCTGATTCGCATGTCGTACTCGGCGAGCAGGTCGTGGAGTTCGTCCTGTGCCTCCTCGTCGTCCAGATACTCGTCCCGCGGGAGGTGGGTGTCGCCGGGGTAGCCGCCCACGCCGGGTTCGATGGCGTCCACGCCGATGTCGTTGAGATACGCGAGGGCGTCTTCGAGCGATTCGCCGTACAGTGGTGGTGTGTGAACGCCGATGTCCATGATAGAACCGATTACTCCGTTCGGGAATAAAATTTTGGTGCGATGGATTACACCACCGGTGCACCGAGTTCGAGTCCACCCCCACGAATCCCGTCGGACCCCGACCGCGCTACTCCCGTGACAACTGCACGGCCTGCTCGTCCTGCGAGGAACGGTAGATTGCGTCGATGACGCGCTGGACGGTCAGTGCCTGCTCGATGGTGTTCATTTTCGGCGCGACGCCATCCCGAACCGCCTCGAAGAAGACGCGCTGTTCCGCCTTGTGCGCGTCCTCCTGTCGCGTCTTGACGTGCGAGTCCGAGAAGTGGTCCGCGCCGACCATGCTCGTCTCGTAGATGGTGAGCGAATCGTCGTGTTTGTCGAAACTCGCGCCCGCGTCGGTTCCGCGGACGAAGTACTCCTCGCTCGACGAGCGATTCGCGGCCCACGCGACTTCGAGCGAGATGGTTTTGCCGCCTTCACAGCGGATGAAGGCGGTCACGGAGTCGTCCACGGTGAACGCGCCCGAGTCGGTGTCGTCGCCCCACATCTCGAGGTAGGTGTAGTCGTCGCGGTCGCCGAACTGCGAGCGAACCTCGCCGCTGACTTCCTTCACGTCCGGGAAGTCGTGGAGGTGCAACGCGAGGTCGATGGCGTGGACGCCGATGTCGATGAGGGCACCGCCACCGGCCACGTCACGGTTCGTGAACCACGAGCCGCGGCCGGGGATGCCGCGCCGTCGGATGTAGTTCGCCTCGACGTGGCGCGTCTTTCCGAAGCGGCCTTCGTCCTGATAGCCCTTGATGACCTCGACCGGGTTCCGGAAGCGGTTGTGGAAGCCGACCATACAGAAGCCCTCGGCGTTCCGCGCCGCCTCCGCGATGCGCTCTGCGCTCTCCAACGTGTGCGCGAGCGGCTTTTCGAGGAGCACGTCGAGACCCGCGTCGAGCGCGGAGATGGCGTACTCCTCGTGGAATTTGTTCGGCGTCGTGACGATCACGGCGTCGATGTCCGACTCGTACAGTTCCTCGTAGCTCTCGAACGAGCGGGTGTCGTACTTCTCGGCGAATCGGGCGCGCGCGTCGGGGTTGATATCGACACCGCCGACTATCTCGTGGCGCAGATCAGTGATTCTATCGGCGTGATAATGTCCAATATTTCCGAGACCGACGAACCCAACTCGAACCGGCTCACTGGCACTCATAGTTACCGCTCACCGGTGAGACGGTGTTATTCTTTTCCTTTCGTCGTCCCTCTCGGCCGTGACTGATAAGTCGGATGGCAGTATTTGCCGCGGCCGGGCTGAACTCGGGTTGTCGAACGGGGACACGTTAGTACAACTGCTGTTTCTTCTCGTCGCGTTCGCGCTCACGTTCTTCCTCCGCCTTCTGGGCCTCGCGCTCGGCGAGCATTCCCCGGATGCCGGGGATGATCTTGTTCTTCAGGTCGAGCCCGAACGACACGACGCCGTACGCCCAGAAGAAAAACAGGAGCGTTCCGGCTCCCAGATAGTACCAACCGAGTTCGGTCACCATCTCAGTCGTCCCCCTCCGCTTCGGTGCCCGTGGGTTCGGTTCCGACCGAAGAGAACTCCAGTCCGTGTGCGATGGCGTCGCCGCTTTGCGTGTCGAACAGGTGAAGGTGTTCCCGGTCGAGGATCACTTCGGCCTCCTCGTCGGTGCTGATATCCTTGTCCGGGTCGACGCTCATCAGCAGTTGGTGGGAGTCGTCGGCCTCCGCGTCGATCTCCTCTGGACTCACGCCGCCCGTGAGCAGGTACACGAATATCTCGTCGCCCATCGGTTCGAGCACGTCCGTCCGGGCGGGGATGGGGTCCGTCGGGGTCGCCACGTCGTCGGCGTCCTCGACGAGATACACGTCCTCCGGACGGACGCCGAGCGTAACTCGGTCGTCCGTGGCGATCCCCTCCACGTGGCCCGGTTCGAACTCGACGTGATAGTCCTCCGTCTGCAGTCCGTTCGAATCTATCGTCCCCTTCACGAAGTTCATGCTCGGCGAGCCGATGAACCCGGCGACGAATCGGTTCGTCGGCTCGTTGTAGCAGGTGAGCGGCGGTGCGAACTGCTGGAGTTCGCCCTGATTGATGACCGCGATACGGTCGGACATCGTCATCGCCTCCGCCTGGTCGTGGGTGACGTAGATGATGGTCGCGTCGAGTTCCTTGTGGAGCCGCTGGAGTTCGGTGCGCATGTGGACGCGGAGTTTCGCGTCGAGGTTCGCCAGCGGCTCGTCCATCAGGAACACCTCGGGTTGGCGGACGATGGCGCGAGCGATGGCGACGCGCTGGCGTTGGCCGCCGGACATCTCGTCCGGCATCCGGTCCAGCATGCCTTCGAGCTGGACGATTTCGGCCGCCTGGTCGACTCGTCGGTCCACTTCCTCCTTCTCGAAGCTCCTGAGTCGAAGCCCGAAGCTGATGTTGTCGTACACGTCCATGTGCGGGAACAACGCGATGTTCTGGAACACCATCGCGATGCCACGGTCCTTCGGGGGGAGCGTCGTCACCTCCCGGTCCGCGATGGAGATCGTCCCCTCCGTCGGAATCGTGAGGCCCGCGATGGTTTCCAGCGTCGTGGACTTCCCACACCCCGACGGACCGACGAGCGTGACGAACTCGCCGTCCTCGATGTCCAGATTCATGTCTTCGACTGCCGTTACATCGTCGTACCGTTTCGAAACGTGTTCGAGGTTAACTTCACCCATTGTGTATCACTCCTTCAGTGCGCCAGAGGTGAGCCCGCTGACGATTTTCTCCTGCGCGATGACGACGAGGATGGCGATGGGAAGGATACCCACGATGCTCGCCGCCGCCATGAGGTTGTAGAACGATGCGTACTGGCCTTGGTAGCCAAGGATGCCCCACAGGATTGGGGCCCAGTGTTGTGCCTCCCCGTCCGTCATCAGGTACGAGAAGAAGAACTCGTTGTACACGTTGATAAACGTTAGCACGCCCGCGGTGGCGACGCCGGGAGCCGACAGCGGGATGATGACGCGGAACAGCGCGCCCAGTCGCGTCGTGCCCTCGATTCGCGCGGCGTCCTCCAGCCCGTCCGGAATCTGGCTGTAGAACGTCGTCAGGATGAATATCGAGAGCGGCATGAACAGGGCGCTGAACGGGAGCAACAGCGCTCCCGGCGTGTTGTACAGCATCGGCGTGCTCAGTCCGAGTATCTCGATGTTCCCCGTGAACAGCCGGAACAGCGGGATGAGGAACGCCGCCGGTGGGAAGTACGAGATGGCGAGGATGAGCAGCATGAGCGGCCCACGGCCCGGGAAGTCGAGTCGCCCGAACACGTAGCCCGCGAGGCTCGCGAGCACCAGCACGATGGCGGTGGTCAACAGCGCGAGCACGAAGCTGTTGAACATGTACACGTGGAACGGTAACCGCTGGAATATCTCCACGAACGCGCCGGGATTGAACCCTTTCGGGAGGAGTCCCATGTTGGAGATCTTGTTGCTCGGCGTCAGCGCGAGGACGAGCAACCAGTACAGGGGGAACAGCGTGGTGAACAGGAAGAACACCATGACGAGGTAGAACAATCCTCGGTAGGTGCTCTCCGGGTCCTGTATCGACCCTTTCGCCCACCGTCGGAACGGACCGAGGTTTTCGTCCGAATCCGACGTGGTTTGTTCTGCTTGCGCCATGTTAGATCGCCTCCGCGCTCTCGCGGAACTTCACGATGTACACCGTCACCACGATGCCGATGATGGCCGCCGTCACGAACGCGATGGCGGACGCCGTTCCGTACCGTCGGACGCTGAACGTCGAAACGACGAGACAGGACAGCGACGGAACGGTCGTACACCCGGACATGGTTTGGATGAGGCCGTAAATCCGCATCGCCGCGATGGTGCGGAACAACATGGCCACCATGACCGTCGGGAAGACGAGCGGCAGCGTGATCATCTTGAACTGCTGCCACTTCGATGCGCCCGCGACCTTCGCCACGTCGTAGAGGCTCCGGTCGACGCTCTGCAGTCCGGCGAGGATGAGCAGCGCCATGAACGCCGTCGTTTTCCACACGTCGGCCACGATGATGATGGACAACGCCTCCGGGCTGTTGACCAGCGGCGTCGTCGAGAACCCGACCACGTTGTGAAGGATGTCGGCGCCGAAACCGATACCCGGTTGGAAGAGCAGGTAGAAGATCATCCCCTGAATGACGATGGGAACCGCCCACGGGAGGATGATGGCCACCCGCACCCAGCGCCGACCGCGGAAGTCCTGGTCCAGCACGAGCGCCTGTCCGAAGCCGATGACGGTTTCGAACAGGACGCTCGCGATGGTGAAAATGAACGTGACGATGAGCGCGCTTTTGAACGGATTACTGAGGTCGATGAACGGTTGCGGTAAGGCGACCGTATCGAGTTTCCCCGTCAACAGGTTCACGTAGTTTTCGAACCCGACGAACCCGCCGATTTGAGCGGGGCCGGTAATGCTGTCGGCGTGCAATGACATCTCGAACGTCCGCAAGAGCGGCCAGAAGGCGATGACGCCGAGCAACAGCAACGCGGGGAGCAAGAGTAGATACGCAAATTGCGTCTCGCTCAGGCTCTCGATCCAGCGAACTGCACCGGCGTAGGCACCCGACTTCGGCTGCTCCCGCAAGCCGTGTTCCGATGGTTCTTCAGTTGCCATGATTATTTGTTGTAGTTCTCGATTTCGGTCAACTCGCTTTTCAACGTGGACATCGCCGATTCCGGTGAGGCCTCGTTGGCGTACGCCGCGTGGACCTGTTGGGCGATTTTACCCGACTCCTGCGGCCAGACCGCCGTGACCGGACGCGGAACCGCGTTCTGTCCGGCCACTCGAAGTTCATCGACGTACCGGCCGATAACCGGGACCTCCCTTGCCTTCTTCGATTTGAGGAGTTTTGGCTCCGGCGGGAGCCAGCCGATGACTTCGAACAGCTTCAGTTTGAACGACGATTGCATCATCGCCCGAATCACCTCGAAGACGGTTTCCCGCTTCGGCGAGTTCGGGTTCACGGTCACGTGCCACCCGCCGAGGGCCGCGGCGGGACCGCCCGTTCCCTTGTACTTCGCTTGACCGGGTTTGACGCCGTACGGAATCGGCATGACGCCGAGGTCCTTGCCGAACACGTCGTCGGCCCCGTTGATGACGATGGAGTACGGCCAGTTCCGGTGCATGACCGCGTTGCCGTTAGTGAACGGGGCACGCGACGTCTCCTCGGACCACGAGAGCACGGCGGTCGGTGAAATACCGCCCTTGTATCCCTGCAGCGTTCCGGGTGCGGAGGAGCCGTGAATGAACGTCCGAATCATCTCGATGGACTTGATGACCGGCTCTTCCGCCACCGTCACCGGACGCTTGCCGATGGGTCCGAACAGGTTATCGTGCGGACCGAAGTACGCGCCGCCCCACGAGGTCATGAACTCGTTGAAATCACAGCACGAGAGTCCTTCGTAGATGTCCGCTTGGAAGGTGAAGCCGTACTGCATGTCGTTTTGCTTTTTGACCTCCTTCGTCACCTCGGAGAACTTCTTCCACGAGATGGATTCCGTTCCCCAGTTTTCCTCGTCGGGTTTGTACCCGGCCTTCTTGACGAGGTCCTTCCGATACTGCATCGTCGGGAAGTCGGGAAAGAGGGGAACTCCGTAGAGGTCGCCGCTGGTGGATTTCGCTGTCTGAACGCTGGCTTGGAAGTAGTCGTTTTCGACCTTCTTTACCAAATTCTGCGGCAGGTTTTCGCTGAGGTTCAGCACTTGCCTCCGAGCGATGAACGTCAGCGCCCACCCGCTGTCCATGAGCAACATGTCCGGCTCCTCCAGGTTGGCCGAGAGCCAGCGCTGGTACTGGGACTGGCGAACGTCCGTGTTGCTCGACCCGGCGAGAATTTCGACGTGGATGTCGTCCGACAGGCCAGCATTGTGAAGTGCTTTATTTATCTCACTTTGTGCGTCCGCCGCGTCCGAGTCGGCGGCGAATTTGATGGTATTCGGGTCCGCGGGCTTTCCTTGACTCGTACAGCCGGCGAGACCGGCGGCAGTGCCGGAGGCTCCGACGGCCTTTACGAAGGTCCGTCGTGAGACGCCGTCTCGCCGACGGCCTCTATCACGTTCGCTAACACCCACCATGGTTTTCTAAGACGGAACTGCCGCATTTATAGCTTTGGTGCGATTGACTACTGCCGTTGTTATATTTTATATACACGAATTATCACGTTCATGTTGGTTGTATCCCGGGTAGGTAAAATCATTTGTGGACGATAACCATCATATATGGGTGTTGTCGTTTGAAAACGGCAGCAAGGATTGACTTTGAGAAATGGAGGAAGTCTTACATGAATTAATTCGCCGCTGGTCTTCGGAATTCCGTTTCGTGCCGCCTTTCGGCCATTATCCCGGCAATTTTGGCCGTCGTTCGGGGTCTCGAACAGGTTTGTTTCATAGATAAAACATCGAAAATATCATATGTTCGCAATATCTCTGGACCAGACTGGTGCTTTCGGTGACTCGAGGCGCTCCAGTTCTTCGTCCGAAAGTGAGATGTCGAGGGATGCGACGTTTTCGACCAAGTGGTCCTCCGTCCGCGGGCCGATGATCGGCGAATCGACGACGGGTTTGTGGAGCAACCACGCGAGACTGACCTGTGCCGCCGAGACGTCTTTTTCCTCCGCGATGGCTCGAACCTCGTCCAACACGGCCCAGTTCTCGTCGGTGAACCGCTCTTCCGTGTACTCGTCGTTGGCCGCCCGCCCCTCCGTTACCTCCTCGTCCCGGTGATATTTCCCGGTCAGAAAGCCACCGGCCAGCGGCGACCACGGGATGACGCCGACGCCTTCCGCGTCACAGACCGGCAGGAGGTTTTCCTCCTCGTGACGGTCCACGAGATTGTACTCCGGTTGCATGCAGGAAAAGCGCTCGTAGTCCTCGATGTCGCTCTCGTACAGCGCCTTCGTGAACTGCCACGCCGCCATCGTGCTCGCGCCGATGTAGCGCACCCGCCCCGTCTCGACGAGGTAGTCGAGCGCGGAGAGCGTCTCCTCGATAGGCGTCGTCTCGTCCCAGCGGTGAATCTGATACAGGTCGATGTAATCCGTCCCGAGTCTGTCGAGGCTCGCCTCGGCTTGGTCCAAGACGTGTTTTCGAGACAACCCCTGCCCGTTCGGATGGTCGCCCATTTTCCCGAACACCTTCGTCGCAATCACGAGTTCGTCGCGGTTGCGCCCCTCGATGGCCTTGCCGACTATCTCCTCGCTTTCACCGTGTGAGTAGACGTTCGCCGTGTCGAGGAAGTTGATTCCCATGTCCATCGCTCGGTCGAGGAGGTCGAGGCTGGCCGCCTCGTCGTTCATCATCCACGGGTGTTCGCTCCCGAAGTTCATGCAGCCGAGACAGAGCCGCGACACTTCCAGACCGGTGCTCCCGAGTTTCGTGTACTGCATTTCCGTCATGCTCGTTGAACACGTTCACGGAGCGGAGATAAAGGGCTGTGGGCGAACTATCGAAGGGGGTCACCAGTTCATCGCGGCGACCCAGAGGAGCGCCCCGAGAACCATGAGGAACGGCCCGCCGAAGAGGAGCGTGAGGATGACGACGCCGCCCGCCCCCATCTCGCCCGAGACGACCGCGCCGACCGGCACCGCGAGGAACGTGAGCGCGATGCCCGCCGCGGCTACGAACATGGTTCTGTCGGGGTCCTTTTGCTCCGCGTCCGTCGCGGATAGGCCCAACCGCTCCGCGACGTCGTTGACCTCCTCGAACGGCCCGAGCGACGGTACGTGTCGTTCTTCGTCGGCGTCCCGCCAATCGAGCGCGATGGTTCCGGTTCCGAGGAATCGGTCCACCACCCGCCGCGGTACCGAGGATTCCTCGATGTCGTCGATGGCGACCCGCCACTGTGGTTCGTCGAGCCAGCGGTCGTATTCGACGAGTTCGTCGCCGTACCGTCGATACTCGACCGTTCCACGGCGGAGGTAGTGACTTCCCAGCTTTCCGAGAACGATGGGCGAAAGCAGCGCCAGTCCGGCCGCCACGACGACCCATTCGAGCACTATCACACCGAACGCGGTGAGGAGGACGGCAAGGTATCCCGTCCGACTCGCCAAGCCGGACATCCCCGGCACGATTCCGTCGGCGACGACGGCACGGGAATCGGGCCGAATTCTCTCGTCCGGCGTCCCGTCGGGCATCGACACCCGCTCTGGCGGGTCTTCGTTGCCGTCCGAGTCGAGCAGTCGTCCGACGATGCCGCCCGGTCGCTCGTCCGCGTACTCCGTTCGATAGTTGTGCACCTCGTGGGCGAGTTTCGCCGCGACGATGACGCCGACTCCGACGAGGCTCGCCGTCCGGGCACTCTCGATTACTCCCGCGACGCCCATCAGGAGCACGAACACCGCCATGTGCCGCGCAGTCGCTCGTTGTGTCGCGCGTGGGGACGTCTCGACGTAGTTCTCCTCGCGGATGTACTCCCGATGGAACTCGACGCCCCGTCCGACCGCCATGCCGACCCCGCCGACCGCAACCGTCCGCATCAGTGCGGACGTCATCCGGTTCTGGAGACCGAGTTGGGCGAAAAGGAAGGCACCCAGAACGAGCCACACCAACAGCAGGATGTTCACCTGTGCGGCGGCGAACGGAACGTTTCGAACGTACGCCGGTGGGCCATCCCACCAGAGGGATTTGCCGCCGCGTTTCTCCCGCAGTTCGGACAGCGGGAGGTGCTGGTGCCCAACCTCGGGCGACCGTCGTTGCGCGAACAGCACCTTCGGCACGGACCAGCAGGTGACGATTCCCATCTCGACCCAGTACAGCACGAGGACGGCGACAGGCGTCCAACCGAACGACAGGACGCCGACGACCGGGAACAGGTTCGCTCCCAGCAAGGGAATCACGGTGGCGACTCGTCGGAGCGCATCGCGGTCGATCATGTATTCAGCGGTTCGAAGGGTATCCGACACGACCCGATGTGATGGCTGGAGGGCATTTCGACCGATACTTACCAATCGAGCGACGTATGGGTTGTGTTCGAACGGTCGTCGAATCGCCCGTCTCCCGAAGTTTCAACCTCCCGGCGTCCGAACTCCCCGTCAATGATTGACGGGATTCGAAAGCCGGAGTACACGGGTGAAAACCGCTGCTGGCCGTGTACCGTACTGAACACTAGTATTCTTCTTCTCGCGTGCGCGAGCGTGACTCGATTGTTGTCCGGAAGCCGTTCGCGTCGCCTCGGGGTCGCCTCGACGCTCGGCGTCGTCGGCGGAGTGGGAATCGCGCTTCGAGGCTATCTCGTCCCCGGAACGCCGGAGTTCGCGCCCAAACTCGCTTCGGCCCTCTCCCCGACGCCGCAACGACTCCAGTCACCCGCGGAGCCGGGGTCGTTGGCCGGTGAATCCGACGAGGAGACCGGCGAGCGCGCGCTCTCCGAGCTCCTCGATGCGGGCGTCGTCCACGCCGTCGGCGAGAGCCTCCAACTGGACGAACGGTTTCGAACCGACTGGCGCGGGGAGATGGAATCGGTTCGGGAGGGCGACCTCGCGTCGGCGGTTCGCGCCGTGTCGTCGTCCACCGTCACCGTAAAATCTGTCGATAGCGGTGCGTACATCGTCGTTGCCGCCGGTGGCGTGGAAACCGAACGCTGGCTCTCGCGACCGGTCGCCACCGCGGACGTCGCGGCGGTGCGGACGCTGGCCGAGTTCGACATCGACCGCGACGTCCGCGTCCAATCGGCGTCGGCGCTCCGCGCGTTCTGCCGTGACTGTCCGGTGTGCGATACCCCGCTCGAAGAAACCAGCGCCGACAATTGTTGTGGCAGCGGGAGTTCCGCCCCCCTCGATGCGCCCGACGACGTGCTGGCCTGCCCGGAGTGCGACCAGCGCGTTTTCACCTTCTAAGTTCGCGTCCCGCTCACCGCTCGTAGGCCGGTGGTTCGTCCGTCCCGATTCGGATTTCGTGCGCTTCGATGTCTTCGAGCGCGGCGACCTGCCCGCCCACGGTGACCGTTCCCGTCTCGGTTTCGACCGACATTCCCGCGACGCGCTCGCCACCCTCGAAGGAGAAGCCGACGACCCTTCCGCGAACGATTCGGTCGTTCCCGGATTCGATGTCGCGGCCCTTGATGGTCGCGTAGAACTCGCCTTCCATCCCCTGAATCTCCTTGACGCACCGACGAATGGAGGCGTACCGGCGCGGGAACGAACGCTTTTCCGCGTCTTCCGAGAGGGTTCGCTCGGCGGTCGTCCAGAGCACCGTGCCGAAGAAGCCGGACACGAGGAATCCCAGCGCGGAGCGGTTGAAGATGACGCCGTACCGGTCGCGGTCGTCGCGGAGGGCGTCCTGCGTCGCGTACATCGAGTATTCGCCGTCCGCCACCGCGATGACGGGCGTCGTGATTCCGCGGCGCGCGCGGGCGGTGGTTGCCACGGCCCCGTAGTTAAACTCCGTCGGGTCGGGCGCTTCCGAGGCGGGCGTGACGAGCAGTTCGGTGCTCACGCCGGAGTCGATGGCCGCCGAGAGGTCGTCGGCGAACCGTTCGAGGAGGTCGGGCGTCAGCGACAGCGCGAGTTCGTACTCGGCCGCCTCGATGACGTCTTCGAGGTAGCGGAGGATGGTCGAGCGCGATTTGACCAGCGAAACGGCTTCCGTATCCCGCGCCGGGGCGGTGTAGCGCTCTTCGAGTTCGGTTATCATCTCGCCGAGCGACGATTGCACGTCGGAGAAGGCTTCTTCGGGGTCGATTGCGATGACCTTCATGGGTCGTGATTCGCGGAGTTCGACCAGTCCGCGGTCGCTCAGACTGCGAACGGTATCGTACACCCGCGGTTGCGGAATGTCGGTGTGGTCCGCGATTTCGCTCGCGGTCAGTCGTCCGTGTTCGAGTACCGTGAGATAGGCGTCGATCTCGTACTCCCCTAAGCTGAACCGTTCTCCGACTCGTTCGAGTGTCAGATAGAGGTCGTCGGAGCTCATTATGAAACGGAAATCCACGGAGGACTATAGAACCCCAGCTTTTGCTTCCACCTTTTACGACGGTCACAGGCCAGAGCGATGGCACTCGCCATCGCTCTGGTCGGTTCCCTGTAAAAGCTGGACCAAAAGCACCACGTCACCCCACTTCCGTCGCTCCTTTCAGTCGCTCCGTCGGGGGTTCCTCGGCCCGCTCACGGCTTCGCCGTTCGCGGAGAGGACGTTAGCGCCCTGAAGGGACGGGTAGCCTATCGCTTCGCCGGTCGCTAGATTTCGGCGATCGACCGAAGGGAGCGGTAGGCCGGTTACACAACCGACGGAAGTCCGCAATCGACACAATTGCCGAAAATCAGCCGATGACACAACCGCCAGAATGTCAGCAACCGATCAACCATCGAAAATCGGCGATTGAGACGACCACCAAACTTCCACTGGTAACACAGCCGCCAGTCGCTAGTACGCTCTCCGGAAAATCTTCGATTTTCCGGGCCGACGACCGAATGGAGACGAACGACTCGCGCCGCGAGTTGTTCGTCGAAATGAGGAAGGAGTGCTTTTGATGAACGTTTTACGGGGAGGCGTTGGGCGGGCGTGGTGACTCACCACGCCCGCCCGATACCGACCGTCGTAAAACGTTCTGCTACATGTACATCCGGTCGTCCGGTCGTTCTCTGTCCCCGGCCGACTCGACACGCTGGGCGAGTTCGGCGTAGTACTCGCCGACTTCCTCGGCGAACGCTTCGAGCGGATCCGTGTCGATGGTCAGTCCGTACACGTCACGGACGGCATCGATGAGGCGGAGCGCGGCCTCGACGTCCGGCGTCTGTGCGTGGACGGGGGTGACGAACACGCCGGTCGCCAGCGACGTGTCGAGGCCGCGGGCGACGAGGGTCGCGTTCACGCCGTCGAGGAACCCGCGACCCATGCCCGGGATGTCAGTGCTGTCGAGTCGCTTCTCGTGGAAATCGTCGGTGGCGATGGAGAAGACGCGGTGTTCGTCGGGACCGTGCGGGACGGGAATCCCCGACAGGACGGCTATCTCCTCGACCCCGTGCTCCACCGTCCAGTCGAGAATCGCGGTGGCGAAGGGGTCGGCGGCCCAGACGGGAACGAACAGTTCGCCGACGAGGATGGTCAGGTCGAGGTCCGACCGGGAGAACAGTCGGGTGTGGTGGCGCGGACGCCCGTTCTCGAACGGCGTAATCGCGGGCAGTTGCTCGGCCGTGATGTGACCCGTCTCTTCGAGGTCGAGTTGCTCGACGAGGTAGTTCACGGCGGTCAGTCCGGCGAGACCGAACTCGGAAAACCCGGCGAGGAGGGTGCCGCTCGGCTCCTCGTGGTGGCTGATTTCGAACGTAGCCCGGGGGCGATGTGATTCGGACGTCATACGTTCGAATTGTCGCGACGTGACTTAGTTTTCGACACTATTCTTCCCGGGAACGACACGTCAAGCGTCGAAATGCGGGGGTTTTACTTGGTCGGGTGAGACGGAAGACTCATGCCGACGACCGGTACAGCGATTGATGGTATTCTCCGTTGGTTCGGCACCATCGGAGCGTTCGAAGTCGCCACGAACGTTACCGTCACGGACGTCCTCCTCGCGGCCCTGTTCGTCGTCCTCGGTTGGTACGTCTCGCAGTTGGTAGTCAGCCTCGTCGGTCGGCAGGTCGCGCGGCGATTCCGAAGGCCGAGCATCACGAAGACCGTTCTCCGCGGGATTCGTGGCATCATCCTGTTCATCGCGGTCGCTACCGCCGCCGCACAGGTCGGCTTAGGAGCGTCCAACCTCCTGCTCTCGGTCACTGTGTTCTCCGCCACGGTCGGTCTCATCCTCGCACCCATCATCGGGAGCGTCATCAACGGACTGTTCCTGCTGGCCGACCAACCCTACGAAATCGGCGACCTCATCGAGTTGGTGGACACCAGCACCCCGGAAGGGGGAACCCGCGGCTACGTCGAGGACATCACGCTCCGCTACACGAAGATTTTCACGATGCAAAACACGTTCCTCGTCATCCCGAACGCGACGATGCGCGAGCGGGACGTGGTGAACTACTCGGCCGAGGATACGCGTTCGCGGCTTTCGCTCCAACTGCAGGTCACCTACGAGGGGGACCTCGATGAGGCGCGAGCCATCATGGAGCGGGCGGCCCGCAACACGCCGGAAGTCGTCGCGTCGGGGCCGGACATCCGCATCGGGAGCGCCCGCTACCCCAGCGACCCCGTGGCGCAGATACGGGATTACGCCGACCACGGCGTTCTGCTCGAACTCCGCTACTGGGTGAAAGACCCGTACTACATGCGCCGCGTCCACTCACACATCATGGAGCGAATCTGGGAGGAGATACAAGATGCCGACGTGGAAATCGCGTACCCTCACTCGCACCTCGTCTTCGACGATACGAGCGGCGTCGCGCGGGTCGCCGTCGAACGAGAACCCCAGCAGCGAACGCCCCCCTCCCGACCGGTCGAGTTCGACGAACGCTGACGCTATCCCACCGTGATCAGTTCGCAATCCACCTTCTCGCGGAGGAAGGTCTCGATGTCGGGGTCGTCCACCAGTCGGCGAATCGCACGCCGCCACCGACCGACCTGCTTGCGTCCGATGACCACCACGTCGGCGCTCGTCGCGGCGATTTCCTCCAAAATAGTCTCCTCCACGAGAAAGCCGTCGCGGACGACGTATCTGGCGTTCCTGATGCGACCGAAGGCCTTCTCGACGGTTCGTTTCAGGTCGGTGCGTCGTATCTCGCTTCCGCGGTGATACAGATTCACGTGCAATACGGTGAGGTCGGCGTCTCGCTCTTCGGCCACGCGAAGAGCTTCGGAGAGCGTCCGACGCGAGTGTTCCGAAAGCGGATAGCGAACCGGAACGAGGACGCGAGTCATATCGAGTCGGAGGTGGTGCACCCGGGAGAACCTTACTATCTTTGCGCGATGCGACCCTCTATCTCGGGGTCGATGCCGAACCGACGGGCGTAGTCGGCCAGCACCTCGTACTGTACGTCCCCGGTTTCGACGTGGTGGTCGATGTCGAGAGCGGGGAACTCCCGGTCGCTGTGCAGGAGGTACTCGGTCGTCGCGAGGCTGTAGGTCGCGTCGTCCCGAATCTCACGTCCGGCGATGGTCGCGGATTCGAGTGCGTCCTCCGCCCGGTTCCAGACGAGTTCGACCCCGCTCAGGTGGCCGTGCCACCAGTCGTGTTCGGCGAACCCGATGGTCGGGTCGTGGGCCTGCCGGAACACGTCGAGGAGTTCGTCGCCCGAGAGTTCCGCGACGACGACGCGCTCTTGAAACGGCAGGACGCTCACGAGGTCGCCGACCGTCACCTCGCCCGAAAGCGGGTCGCCTTCGCGGATTCCGCCGCTGTTTTGCAGGCCGACGGCCGCGTCGGTCGCCCAGCGGTAGGCGTCGGCGACGAAGTTCCCGATTCGGCTCTCGCCGCGGAAGGTCGTGGTCTTGGTTCGTTCGATGGGGTCGTCCACGCTCGCAACGACCGAACCGAGTCCGGCTTTCTCCTTTCTCTCGTACAGCCGACCGGCCACGTCCTCGTTCCGCGGTGCGTCCGCGACGCGGTGCCGGGTCACGGTCGGTTCGGACCCGCCGTCGAAGGCCACTTCGAGGAGGACGTGGCCGTTGACACCCGGTCGGGTAACGAGCGTCCCGTTCAGCTGTTCCACCCGCTCGGAGTGGACGTGTCCGCCGAGGATGACGTCGATATCCACCGCGTCGGCGAGCGCTTCGTCGCCGCGGCCGAGGTGGGAGAGCGCGACGACGATATCGACGCCCTCGTCTCGAAGACGGGAGACGGTTCGTTCGGCCGCCGCTATCGGGTCGGTGAACGTCAGTTCGCTCGCGTTCGGATTTATCGACGCCGTTTCGGGCGTGGTGACGCCGAAGAACCCGACCCGCGTACCGCCGATATCTCGGGTCGCGGCCGGTGCGGTTCCGGCACCGGCCGCGAACCGGTCGTCCCCTTCGCGGACGTTGACGGTGAGCCACGTCTGGGGGGAGCGCCGGACGAGTTCGCGGGCCCGGTCGATTCCGTAATCGAAATCGTGGTTGCCGAACGTCCCGAAATCGGGGGAGATAGCGTCGAAGAAATCGAGGGCTTGCTGTCCCTCGGTGACGAGCGAGAGGACGCCGGGGGCGGTGTTGTCCCCGGTTCCGACGACGACGGTTCGGTCGTCGCGTCTGGCGTCGATGCAGCCCGCCAGTCGGCCGAGCCGGTCCGGGTCGTCGTAGACGTTCTCGATGTCCGAATAGTGGAGGAGCCGGAGGGTCATTGCCGACGTGTCTCAGGGAGGAGACAAGATACCTTCGATACGTTCAACATCCCTAAATCGATGGGCCGACAAGGGGTGGATAATGACCACAGCGACGACGCAGGATGACGAAACCGTCTACATCAACGAGTCGGAAGGAACTCGCGGGTCGAAAGGTCCGTTTTTCGTCGTCTATCGCTCGCCCGAGCACGAACGGCGCTACGGCTATTTCTGTGCGAACTGCGAGACGTTGGACAACGCGATGGATTCGATGGGGCGCATCGAGTGCAACCGGTGTGGTAACCTCCGCAAAGCGACGGAGTGGGACGCGGCACACGAATAGGTTGGCCGGTTTCTTTACCCGTTCGGCGACGCCAGTCACGGTATGGTCTCGACCGACGAGGAGCTCGTTTCCGAGTTGGAGAGTCAGCGCAAAACCCTCATGTTGGACGAGGCGGTTCGGTTGGTCGAGCAGGCGCACCGGGAGACCGGCGTCGGCGTCGAACGCGAGCGGTTCGAGGCGTACCTCGACGCGATGACGTACGGGCGGGACGCCTTCCCGTCCTCATTCGAGGAACGGCTCACCGACGCGGAGTCGTGGCAAGGCGGCGGCCGCATCTACGAACTCCGGGGGGACCGCGTGAGCTATTACCCGCCGCGGTGGCACGAGGAGCTTCGGGAGACGCCTGACCTCCGCGAGTACCTTCGGGTGATGGGTGCGGACGCCATGGAAACCGAGGGCGGCGACAGGGAAGCGGTGACGGACGACGGTGTACTGAAGGAGATGGTGTTGGACGCCGCGGTCGCCATCGGTGGGATGACCCGCGAGGACGCGCGCAATCAGCTCACGGAACTCAAAGCCGAGGACGAGGTGCGAGAGTATCCGGCACAGCACGCGAACCCGTGGGTGCAACTCGCCCGGTAGGCATTCGTTTCGATATTTTGAATATCGGGTGACATTTGTTCGAATCCGCAAGAACATTTATTACGTATTGTGTGTTACGTTCACATGGATGGCCCCTGTTAGCACACCACCGACCAAGGAGGCCAGGTCGATTTTCAACCGCCTCGGATACGAGGTTTTGGACGACGGAGACGAATTTCGCGCCAGACGAAAGTGGCGCGAGGTACGCGTTTCCGCCCTCGCGGATACCGGGGAGGCTCCGAAATATGGGACGCTACGTTGCTTCGTGACGTGGACGGAGAACGCGACGCGACTGCGAAAGCGGATTCGGGAATCGAACCCGGACTACGAGTGGGCAGTCATCGCGGTCGATGAAAGTGGCGACTACGAAGTCGCGCGAGCGCCGCCGAGCAAAGCGGTGGTTGCGCAGTAGGGACCGAACGAAACGAGCGAAAACGAGTATCGATTTTTCTCGACGCGTCGAGGACGACCAGTACCAACACACAAACCCGTGGCGTGCGAACGATACCGCGACTGCAATGGACGACCACACACGCGACCCGACCGCCGACCCACCACCGACCGGCCGAATCCCGTCGGGATGGCTCCCGGAGCGAGACTGCTGGGAACACGGAACGCTTCGAACCGCGGTGGTTCACGGCGTGCGACTGTTCAACGCCGGGGAGTTCCACGAGAGCCACGACTGTTTCGAGGACGAGTGGTACAACTACGGCAACGGGTCGGTAGAGAGCGCGTTCCTCCACGGGATGGTGCAGGTCGCGGCGGGCGCGTACAAGCACTTCGACTTCGAGGACGACGGCGGCATGCGCTCGCTCTTCGAAACCGCGCTCCAGTACCTCCACGGCGTCCCGACCGACTTCTACGGCGTGAACGTCACCGACGTTCGAACGAAAATGACGAACGCGTTGGACGACCCGACAGTGCTCCACGGGTGGAAAATAGAACTGGACGGGAGACGACCGACGGCGACCGATGTCGATTACGACTACGCTGACGGTCTCGACTGACCGCGGCGACGTCAGGTACCGGCCGACGCTACTCGTACACCGAAATCCAACCGTTGCTGTTGACCGTGATTTGGTAGTCCCCGAATTGGAATTCTACGGTTCCTACTCCGTCTCGACTCTGCCCCGAAATGTTGGGTCCAAAGAACGCGTCTTCCAGCGAGTCGATATCGACGCAATCGTACAGAACGGGGTCTTTCAGGTCCGTGGGTGAAATTCCCCTCGTGTCGGCGATGGCCCCGACTATCATCGTCGTGAGGTCGTGCTTGCCATCCCGTTCGTACCGCGTTTGGTGGACGAGGGTGCGTTGCACATCGTCGCCACGCTCGGCGTTATCGCCGTTGCCCTCACTTGCTCGCGTCATCCATCTCACTCCGTGCGTGTGATTCCTGCCGCATGTCGAGGCTCGCACCCGTGCCCGCCAGCGCCGCCAACACTTGCTGTGCGTTGGGTCCCGGTCGAATCACTTCGGTCGGTTTCTCGAACGTGATGACGCCTTCCTCGACCAGTTTCGGAACGTGGGCGTGGTACAGCGAGGCGTAGGTCCGTTCGACTTCCGCTCCCGAGACTTCGTGTTCCGGCGTGTCCATCTCCCAGGACGCGATTTTCGTGGCGATGTCGGTCAGTTTCCATTCGGTTTTGGATTTCAGCGTGTACACGATATATCGGCGTCGTGACTCTGCGAGCGCCTGAAAGACGTGATTTAGCTCCAGAACGTCTTCGGATAGCTCCGGTAGTTCGGCATCGGAGAATTTTTCCGATGCCGTTTCAGTGTCGTCCGGCGTATTGTCTCCCATGTCGTATAGATATTCGTGAACTGTTGTATAGCTTGTGCGGCGATTGTGACCCCTTACTCGATAAATCGCAAGCGTTGGTGTCGATATCTCAGTAATAACGAAAGGTGATAGAATCGATTAATGTCAGAATGGTTGGAGTAGCTGGTCAAGGGAGATGTACCAAGAAACCGAGCATCGTTCGTTCAGCGCCGCACGTGAATGGCGTCGGACGGCGGCGATGCCCGACGTGCGACGGTAGCTGTCATCCACATCCCTTCCCCTTTTTCCGTAAAATCGCGAGTGTAAAGCGCTTTCAAGCTTCGACACCTGACTTCGGTAAATGCGAATCGAGCAGTTAGGTGAAGGAACGCCGGAAGTGGCAGTCGTCGCCGGGATTCACGGCGACGAGCCGTGCGGTCCGAAGGCGGTGGACAGACTGCTGTTGGAGGACCCGGACGTGGAGCGGGCGGTGAAGGTCGTCGTCGTCAACGAGCGCGCGCTCGAACGCGGCGTCCGGTACGTCAACGAGGACTTGAACCGCGTCTTCCCCGGCGACCCGAACGCGGAGACGTACGAGCGGCGGTTGGCGCACGACTTGGTGTCGGAGCTACGAGACTGTACCGTCCTCTCGCTTCACTCCACGCAGTCGTACGCGAGGCCGTTCGCGCTCGTGGACCGGGTGAACGCAGTTGCGCGGTCCATCTGTCCGTACCTGCCGGTCTCACAACTGGTCGAGACGGACAAGTTCACGAAGGGAAAACTCATCTCGCACCCGCACACGCTGGAGGTCGAGTGCGGCCTGCAAGGGTCTCCCGAGGCGGTCGACAACGCCTACGACCTCGTTCGCGGGTTCCTCGCGGGAACGGGTGCCCTTCCGTTGCCGGAGGGAAAAAATCCGGTCGATGCGGGCGAACAGGACGAGGTGGAAGTGTTCCGGATGGACCAACCGGTGCGGAAAAACGGCGGCACGGAGTTCGAAGTGTTGGTTGAGAACTTTCAGCGCGTCGAGCGGGGAGAGCCGTTCGCAACCGCCGACGAGGACGAACTGGTCGCCGAAAACCCGTTCGTTCCGGTGTTGATGTCGGCGTACGGCTACGAGGACATCTTCGGCTACACGGCGGAGTACATCGGCGTGCTGGGGAACTGATTACTCGTTCGTCTCGTCGAACTCGACGAGCGTCAGGTCGCGGTCCAAGTGGCAGTAATCGTGAGGCGGGTCCCCGACGATTTTCGAAATCCGGTACTCTTCGCCGAAGTCAGCACCGGCGGGTTCGCAGAACTCGTGGCTCGGGCACTCGACGTGCGGGCACGGCCCTTCGAGTTTCGCGTTGCTCCCGGCGTAGGCGTTCCGCGCGGAGACGTTGGCGCGGACGGTCGCCGGTTCGACTTCGACGGCGCTCACGCCGTCGTCGTGGACACCACAGGGGAGCGTCTGTGCTCCCTCCCTGACGTCCGTGACGCGATATTTCACCCCCTCGGAGAGATTGAGACACTGGTTTCTGTAGGGACAGCCCTCGCAGGCGCTGGCTTCGCCCTGATAGACAAACTCCTGACCGACGTCCGCGAGGCGGGTTCCGACGAGCGTGATGGTGGACATAGGCGGGCGTAGGTGTGGCCGCCGGTTAAGCCTCTCGCCACGACGAAATCCCGCTACTCGGTTCGTCCGGTCAACTCGTCCAGTTTGTCGAGGTACGCCTCGCGCGGAACTAGATACCACGACCGGTAGTCCACTTCGCCGCGGTCGAACTCGTCCGCGAGCGCGACGGCGGCCTCCAGTGCTTCATCGCGCGCGGAGAACCGCGGCGTCCGCGGCAGGGCGACCTCGGGTTCGAGGAAGAACTCGAAATACCACGAGTCGGTCGCCCGGCGCTCCTGCGGTGGCCGATTCGGGGTCCCTTGCGTGAGATACAGCGTCGGCATACACTCCGGCGGGAACTGCCGCGTGTCGAACACGTCCGGCCGGTAGGCGAGGATGCACCGACCGTTTGGTTCCTCGTTCCAGACGACCCACGACTCGGGGAGGTTCTCGATGGACACGAACGGCGGTTGGCGGCGGACGGGTGTAAGGGTTGTCAGTCCGCGAGCACCGACCTTGCATATAAAGGGTGAGCGAAGTGTGATTTTTCACAATGGCCGATTTGAACGCTACAGGCCCACTCGTTCGTAACTTCGGCCCTTTCGGATGCTTAATCTATATCAAAAGAATCTTGTGTATGGGCAACAGTTATATATGGCCTCGTCCTATCCATTAAACAGTATCGGGTGGTAGCAGTCCGCACGGTACACGGTCTCGAACCATACGCTTCCGGGTGGATGGGTTTCGCTGGAATACGCCGACTGGTTTCCGAAGCGGTGGATGGCACGCACAATGATCCCGCGATTGACGCAGGAGTTACTGCGGGCGCGCTCGCCGTCGCCCGACAAGCCCCGCCGGAGAGCGATCGCGGTGTTCCGACCGACACAACTTTGTGAATGCGTGTCGACTACGTACTTCCCGCCGGTATCGGGCCGCCCGGTCGGTCTCTCTCTCCCTTGGTCCATACGAAGTCCCAAACAATGCGTGATACAATGAAAGGTGACATCGAAACGCTGGACGACCTCAGCCGCAGTTACCAGGAATCGATGCCGGAAGACCTCCGTGAAACGAAGTCCTTCGACTGGTACCTCCGAGAGGTATACGAAGACCCGAAGGTAGCCAGAAACGCCCACCAGCGAGTCGCCGATATGTTCGACTACTACGGCACGGAGTACGACGAAGACTCCGGCGTCGTCGAGTACCGACTCGCGTCCGAAGACCCCATATTCGACGGGGAGAACACGTTCTACGGGCGTGAAATCCACCGCGCGATTCACGAGTTCGTGAACAAGGTAAAGAGCGGTGCGCGCGGACTCGGTCCCGAGAAACGGATCAAACTGTTGCTCGGGCCGGTCGGGTCGGGTAAATCCGACTTCGACAGACAGGTTCGCAAGTATTTCGAGGACTACACCCTCCACGACGAGGGGCGACTGTACACGTTCCGCTGGACGAACCTCTGTGACGTCATCCCCGACCAAGACCCGGCCGACGACGAGATTCGGTCGCCGATGAATCAGGACCCGCTCGTCCTGCTCCCGCTCGAACAGCGTCAGCGCGTCATCGACGACATCAACGAGGAGTTGGACGCGCCGTACACCATCAAAAACGAGCAGGCGCTCGACCCCGCGAGCGAGTTCTACATGGATTCGCTGCTGGCCTACTACGACGACGACATCAAACAGGTGCTCGAAAACCACATCGAGATATTCCGCCTCGTCGCCGACGAGAACAAGCGCCAGTCCGTCGAGACGTTCGAGCCGAAGGACAAGAAGAACCAGGACGAGACGGAGTTGACGGGCGACGTCAACTACTCGAAAATCGCCATCTACGGCGAATCCGACCCGCGCGCGTTCGACTACTCCGGCGCGTTCTGTAACGCCAACCGCGGCATCTTCAGCGGCGAGGAACTGCTCAAACTCCAACGGGAGTTCCTCTACGACTTCCTGCACGCCACGCAGGAACAGACCATCAAGCCGAAGAACAACCCCCGCATCGACATCGACCAGGTCATCGTCGGCCGGACGAACATGCCCGAGTACCGGGACAAGAAGGGCGACGAGAAGATGGAGGCGTTCAACGACCGGACGAAGCGCATCGACTTCCCGTACGTCCTCGAATACGAGTCCGAGGCCGACATCTACCGGAAGATGCTCCGCAACGCGGACGTGCCCGACGTGCACATCGAACCGCACACGCTGGAGATGGCTGGACTGTTCGGCGTGTTGACTCGCATCGAGGAGCCGGACACCGAGATGGTGGACCTCCTCCAGAAGGCCAAGTCCTACAACGGCGAAATCGAGGACACCGACGATATCGACGTGAAAAAGCTCCGCGAAGAAGGCGAGGACAAGGCCGACATCGGCGAAGGGATGGAAGGCGTCTCCGCGCGGTTCATCGGCGACGAAATCGCGGAGGCCATCATGAACTCGACGCACCGGAGCCGCGGCTTCCTGAGTCCGCTCTCGGTGTTCAACCACTTCGAGGAGAACTTGGAGAACCACGGGTCCATCCCCGAGGAGAACTTCGAGACCTACTACCGCTACCTCGAAACGGTTCGCGGCGAGTACCGCGAGCGAGCCATCGAGGACGTGCGCCACGCGCTCGCCTACGACATCGACGAAATCCAGCGGCAGGGCGAGAAGTACATGGACCACGTGATGGCCTACATCGACAACGCCACCGTCGAGGACGAACTCACGGGCCGCGAGCAGGAACCCGACGAGAGCTTCCTGCGCGCCGTCGAGGAGAAGTTGGAGGTCCCCCGCGACCGCAAGGACGACTTCCGGCAGGAAGTGTCGAACTGGGTGTCGCGGCGCGCCCGCGAGGGGCAGGCGTTCGACCCGCAGGACAACGACCGCCTGCGCCGCGCCTTGGAGCGCAAACTCTGGGAGGACAAGAAACACAACATCAACTTCTCGGCGTTGGTGTCGGCGAACGAAATGGACAACGACGAACAGAACGCGTGGGTGGACGCGCTGATGGAGCAGGGCTACTCACGCGAGGGCGCGAAGGAGGTGCTCGAATTCGCCGGGGCGGAAGTCGCCCGCGCCGAAATGGAGGAGTGACCAGTGACCGAAGGGAGCGACTACATCGACGACGCGAACCGTGAACTCCGCGAGACGTACGAGGAGCCGATGGGCCTCGCGGAGTACGTAGACGCGGCGTTCGAAAACCCGACCATCGCCTCGCACGCGAGCAAGTACCTCCTCGAAGCCATCGAGTCCATGGGGACCCGAACGGTGGTCGAAGAGGGCGAGGAGAAGGAGCGCTACCGCTTCTTCGACGACCCCCACAACGACGGCGAGCACGCCATCCTCGGCAACACCGAGGTGCTCAACGCGTTCGTGGACGACCTCCGTTCCATCGCGGCCCGCCGCGGCAAGGAGGAGAAGATAATCTGGTTCGCCGGACCGACGGCGACCGGAAAGTCCGAGCTGAAACGCTGTCTCGTCAACGGACTCCGCGAGTACTCGAAGACGCCCGAGGGACGGCGCTACACCGTCGAGTGGAACATCGCCACCGCGACGGACGCGCCGGGACTCACCTACGGCGACGACGCGGTTGCGACGAGCGAGGAGAACTGGTTCGCCAGCCCCGTCCAGTCGCATCCGCTGCTCGTCTTCCCGCCGCGGGTGCGCGAGCAACTGCTCGACAGGCTGAACGGCACCATTGACGACCACCTCGACATCCTCGTCGAGGGAAAACTCGACCCGTTCAGCCGGGAGGCCTACGACTATCTGGAAGAGCAGTACCGACGCGACGGTGAAGAAGAACTGTTCTCGGCCATCACCGACCCGGCGCACCTCCGGGTGAAGAACTACGTCGTGGACGTCGGCGACGGCATCGGCGTCCTCCACTCGGAGGACAGCGGTCGCCCGAAACAGCGACTGGTCGGCAGTTGGATGCAGGGGATGCTGCAGGAACTCGACTCGCGCGGGCGCAAGAACCCGCAGGCGTTCAGCTACGACGGCGTGCTCTCGCAGGGCAACGGCCTGCTGACCATCGTGGAGGACGCGGCCCAACACGCGGACCTCCTACAGAAACTGCTCAACGTTCCGGACGAGAAGACGGTGAAACTGGACAAGGGTATCCAGATGGACATCGACACGCAACTCGTCATCATCTCGAACCCCGACCTCGAAGCGCAGTTGAACCAGCACGCGGACGCCGGGGGAGCGGATCCGCTCCGCGCGCTGAAGCGTCGCCTCGACCGTCGGGAGTTCCGCTACCTGACGAATCTCAGTTTGGAGGCCGAACTCATCAGGCGCGAACTCACGAACGAGACGGCGGTGTGGCAGGCGGACGTGTACGACGAACTCGACGCCCGGATTCGAGAACCGGTCGGCGTGCGGGTTCGGGACGGCGACGCCATCAACGAGCGCGAACTCGCTCCCCACGCCATCGAAGCCGCCGCGCTGTACAGCGTGGTGTCCCGACTCGACGCGAGCGACGTGCCCGCCGGACTCGACCTCGTGGACAAGGCCGTCCTCTTCGACCGGGGCTACCTGCTGGACGGCGACGAGCGCATCGAGAAGGACGACTTCGACTTCGACGACGACGCGACGGACGGGTCGGGCGGCATCCCGGTCACGTACACCCGTGATATCATCGCCGGACTGCTCAACGAAATCCGTGACCGCCACCACTCCGACTACGACGTCGAGCAGGTCATCATGCCCCGCGACGTTCTCAACGCGATGGCCGAGAGCATCGGCGACGCGCCCGTCTTCTCCGCGGCGGAGCGCACCGAGTACGAAAACCGCCTCGTGCCCGTGAAGAACTACATCTTCCAACAGCAGGAGGGCGACGTGCTGGACGCCATCATGCGCGACCGACGCGTGGACGAGGAGACGGTCGCCGAGTACATCGAACACGTCTACGCGTGGGCGACCAGCGAGGAGGTCGAAAACGAACGCGGCGAGCGTATCGAACCGGACGCGCTGAAGATGAAGGTGTTCGAGACGGAGCACCTCGGCCGGTTCACCCCGGACGCATACGAGGCGAACCACGAGGCGAGCCCCGCGGTGGCCGAGTTCCGCCGGAACAAGGTCATCACCGCGCTGAACCGCCACGCGTGGGAGAACCGGAACGAGGAGTTCGAAGTCGGCGACATCGACCCGAAGGAGGTTCCGATCATCAAAACAGTGCTTGCAAACAACGACTGGGACGACGTGCACCGTGTCTACGAGGATTTCAACCCGAGCCAGTGGGAGAATCCGCCGAAGAACACCGAGACGGCCGAGGTGAAAGAACAGACCATCCAGAACCTACAGGACCTGTTCGGCTACTCCCCCGCCTCGGCGGAACTGACGAGTCAGCACGTCATGAATCAGGTGAGCTACAAATGGGACTGAGAGACGACCTCGAACGGTACAGCGAAGTCGGCGAGGACCGCCGCGAGGACCTCGCCGAGTTCATCCAGTACGGTGACCTCGGTCAGAGTCTCCCGGACGAGATTCACATCCCCATCAAGATAGTGGATCTACCGGAGTTCCAGTACGACCGCCGCGACAAGGGTGGCGTCGGCCAAGGGGAACCCGACGTGGGCGACCCGGTCGGTCAGCCACAGCCGCAACCCGGAGACGACGGGGACGAGGGCGAACCCGGCGACGAGTCGGACGAACACGGCTACTACGAGATGGACCCGGAGGAGTTCGCCGAGGAACTCGACGACGAACTTGGGTTGAACCTCCAACCGAAGGGCAAGGAGGTCATCGAGGAGATAGAGGGCGACTTCACCGACATGACGAAGACCGGTCCCGACAGCACGCTCGACTTCGAGCGCATGTTCAAGGAGGGGCTGAAGCGCAAGCTCGCGATGGACTTCGACCCCGACTACATCCGCGAAGCGATGGGCGTCGAGGGCTGGGGACCGGACGAAGTGTTCCGTTGGGCACGAGCGAACAACCTCACCGTCTCGAAGCGGTGGGTCGAGGAGAACTACGACGACCTGCCCGAAGACGAGCGCTCGAAGTGGGAGAGCATCGAGGAGATGGAGTCGAACGTCCAGCCGACGAGCACCGCGCAGAAGATTCGGGAACACGGCGTCAAGAATATCCCGTTCCGACGGGAGGACGAACGCTACCGCTACCCCGAAATCATCGAGGAGCGCGAGAAGAACGTCGTCGTCGTCAACATCCGCGACGTGTCCGGGTCGATGCGCGAGAAGAAGCGCGAACTGGTCGAACGGACCTTCACCCCGCTGGACTGGTACCTGACCGGGAAGTACGACACGGCAGAGTTCGTCTACATCGCCCACGACGCGGAGGCGTGGCGGGTCGAGCGCGACGATTTCTTCGGCATTCGGTCGGGCGGCGGGACGAAAATCTCGTCCGCCTACGAACTCGCGGGCCACATCCTCGAAGAGGAGTACCCGTGGGCCGACTGGAACCGCTACGTGTTCGCAGCGGGCGACAGCGAGAACAGCCGGAACGACACCGAGGAGAACGTCATTCCCCGGATGGAGGAGATTCCGGCGAACCTGCACGCCTACGTCGAAACGCAACCGGAGGGCAAGGCCATCAACGCGACCCACGCGGAGGAGGTCGAACGGCACTTCGCCGAGACGGATAACGTCGCCGTCAGCTACGTCAACGGCCCGGAGGACGTGACGAGTGCAATCTACGAAATCCTGAGCACGGAGGCATCATGAACGAGCGAATCGAAACGCAACGCGAGGCGGAACAGGTGCGCGAACCGGTCGTGGAAGCGCGGAAACTCGCGCAGAAACTCGGACTCGACCCCTATCCGGTCAAATACTGGATCGTCGATTACGACGAGATGAACGAACTCATCGCCTACGACGGGTTTCAGGAGCGATACCCGCACTGGCGCTGGGGGATGAAGTACGACCGCCAGCAAAAGCAGGGGCAGTTCGGCGGGGGCAAGGCGTTCGAAATCGTTATCAACGACGACCCGGCTCACGCCTTCCTCCAGCAGTCGAACAGCCTCGCGGACCAGAAGGCGGTCATCACCCACGTCGAAGCCCACTCGGATTTCTTCGCCAACAACCGTTGGTATCGGATGTTCGCTGACGACCTCGACGCGGCGGCGCTCCTCTCGCGTCACGCCGACCGCGTGCGTCGTATCATGGCCGACCCCGAAATCGACCGCGAGGAGGTCGAGAAGTGGATCGACAACGTGCTCTGTCTGCAGGACAACATCGACCAGCATCAGGCGTTCAAACGCCAAGACCGCGACCGGGACGAAGAGCACGAGACGGACGAACTCGCGGACCAACTGGAAGATATGAACCTCAGCGACGAGGTTCGTGATGAGGTGTTCGACGACGAGTGGCTGGAAGCACAGCAGGAAAAGCAGGCCGGAACGCTCGAGGAGCCGGAAAAGGACATCCTCGCGTATCTCCGCAACCACGGTCACGCCTACGACCCCGAGGAGGGCAAGGCGGTCGAGATGGAAGAGTGGCAGACGGAGATTCTGGAGATGCTCCGCACGGAATCCTACTACTTCGCGGCCCAGAAGACGACGAAGGTGATGAACGAAGGATGGGCCGCCTACTGGGAGTCGATGATGATGGGCGAGGAGTGCTTCGCGGGCGCGGACGAGTTCATCGAGTACGCCGACCACCAAGCGCGCGTCCTCGGGTCGCCGGGGCTGAATCCCTACAAACTCGGGAAACAGCTGTGGGAGTACATCGAGAACACCGAAAACCGGCGCGAGGTCGTTCGGAAGCTCCTCCGGGTGAAGGGTATCACGTGGCGGAACTTCCACGACGTGGTGGATTTCGACCGCGTTGCGGACCTCATCGAACCCGACCCGGCGCTCGAAACGATAACCTCCGAGATGCTTTCCGACCTCGAATCGCTCCCGTCCGAGACGGTCGACGCGGGGGCGCTGGAGCGCGCCAAGGAGGGCGAAATCGACGTCGATGCCCATCCGTGGAAAGTGCTCACCTACGAGGGGCTCGCCGAGCGACACTTCTCGCTCTGCAAGCTCCAGAATCAGGGCTTCCTCGAAGCGATCCCGCAAGCGGACTTGGAGCAGTACGCCCGCTACATGATGGACGACGAGCGGTACGAAAGCGTCGAGGAAGCGATGGCGGACGTGGAGTACACCGCCGGGTGGGACCGGATGTACGAGGTTCGGTCCAGTCACAACGACGTGACGTTCCTCGACGGCTTCCTGACCAAGGAGTTCGTGGTCGACAACGACTACTTCACCTACGAGTTTAGTCGAACCACCGGCGACTACCGGGTGACGAGCACGGAGTACGAGGACGTAAAGAAGAAGTTGATGCTCCAGTTCACCAACTTCGGGAAGCCGACGATGGCCGTCTACGACGGCAACTACGACAACAAGAGCGAACTCCTGCTCGGCCACCACTACAACGGCGTCATGCTCGACCTCGACCAAGCGACGCGCACGCTGGAGCGCATCTACGACCTCTGGGGCCATCCAGTGAACCTGAAGACCATCGTGAAGGAAATCGACGAACGCGACGCCGAAATCGCCCGGCGGCGCGACCGCGAACCGGAACCCGAGGAGCAGGGAAAACTCATCCGCTACGACGGCGACGAGTTCGAGATGCGCGACCTGCCGTGGAGCGAAGTCGAGGACATTGCGGCGACGGACGTGGATTACAACACGAAACCGGACGAGTGGCTAGCGTGAGTCGTAGAGTTTGATCTCACCGCTATCGACCACCACTTCGTATCCTTCGTACTCGAACGTCGCGTAGACCGAGATATCGGTGTGTTCGGCGAGTCGCTGCAACGCGTCGATGTCGATGACCTCGGCGAGGACGGGCCGTAGTTCCGTCGCGTGGCTGCCCGAAACGTCGCCGAGTGCCCGCGCGAGCGTCACGACGACCGAATCGGGCGCCGTCCCGTACACCGTCCAGTACGCTTCGCTCGACTCGTCCATCGCCCGGTCGTCGATTCGAACCGGCTCTTGACCCGGAAAGACGGGCGTCGTCCCCGTCGCGGCGTCGTCCGCCGTCAACCGGACGTATTGTTTCACCGTCTCCGCCTCAGCCCTTGCGGAGACGGTCTCCCCGTCGCGTTCGAGAACGCCGACCGCGGCCAACGCTGGGAGATGGACGTGATGAAGGGTAATGTGAACCCGTTCTATCTCGTTTTTACTCGGCGTTCCCGACCGCTCCCACGCGGCGACCTGCTCCGCGATAGCCGAGATGGGCGCGGAATCCACGACTTCGGAGAGGTAACGACAGACCAGTCGGCGACGCGGCGCGCCGAGAAGCGACGAGAGTATCTCGGCCGGGACGGTTTCTTCGACCCCGTTTTCGGAACATCCGTCACCGGAACCGAACAGCGAGCGCAGCATGGCTATCGTCGTCTCGTCGTGCTGGTCCGGGTCGAGATGGAAGTGTGCGACGACATCGCGTTGGCGGAGGAACTCCGTCAGCGAGTGCAGGAATCGAAACGCGGTCGTCCGGTCCACGTGACGAAGCACCGCCGAAATCGAGTCGAAACAGAGTATCGTCGGATAGTCGTTCGCGGCCCACTCGTCCAGATACAGGTAAATCGTGGTTTCGAGTCGGCCGAGACTGGCGGGGTTTGCAAGCGAGACGGCGTTGTCGTCGTCGCCGGGTTGCAATCGATGCGTTCCGGTCCGTGCACCACCGCCACCGACGGCGACGACGCCGAACTCCGTCGCTTCGTCGCCGATGCGCGACTCCCACTCGTTGTACACGACTTCCGGCGCTCGGTTGTACGTCACGATGAGGACGTTTCGGTCGCCCCCGTCGCCGACGGAGAGTTGGCGTACGCAGTCGCTATCGTCCCCTCTCCCCATCGCGGCGGTAAAGAGAAGACCGCTTCCGACGCCGAATGATGAATCGCCTGCTGTGGTCATGTCGTTGGTATCCGCGACTTATTTCCTTCTATCGAACGGCGAACGCATCGTCTGACGTATCATAGAAAGGAATCCGGGAATAATAAAGATATCCGCTAGACTATTTGAACGGTCGAGTACACGTCGTACGTTTTCACGGTTTGTCGGCCGTTTTCTCCGAATTTTGTTGTTTGCTGTCTGCTTTCGTCTCTGATGTTTTGGTGTTCGTGATCGAAATGTCGCTTCAAAACTGATCCTCGTGAGGATGAACGACCACACAGCGGTCGCTTGCGGAACTGAAATCGGGAACAGTGCTCGGTCAGGGATTCGAACTCGCCAAGACGCTTGCTCGCCCTCGGCGAGACTGCCTCTTCCGTACCTCAAATCCCGACGCTGCGCGCGTCTCTCTTCACTCACTTCGTTCGTTCAGAAATATGCTCGGTCAGGGATTTGAACCCTGGTCCTCGGCTCGAAAGGCCAAGATGATTGGCCGGACTACACCAACCGAGCGTCCTACGCTTCTTCGCACTCACTGCTTTCTGTTGGACTAGTTTAAACCTTCCGTTATCGACCGACAGCGGGCGGATTCCGCGTCATTCGGTGCCATCCCTTGTGGGAAGGGATAGCAGTCTACTTTCCTTCGAATTCAGGGTCCTGTTTGCCCATGAAGGCGGTGATACCTTCCATCAGGTCGTCGGTGGCCATCAGGTGACCGAACGCTTGGGCTTCGATTTCGAGTCCCGCTTCCGTGCTCTCCCAGCCCTTGAGCATCGCGCGCTTCGTGAACTTCTGTGCGATGGGCGGGCCGCCCGCGAGGTTCGCGGCGAGTTCGAACGCGCGGTCCTCGAACTCCTCGGTCGGAACGACCTCGTTCACGAAGCCGTAGTCGGCCATCGTCTCGGGCTCGAAGCGGTCCGCGGTGAAGATTATCTCCTTGGCTCGACCCTCGCCGACGATGTGCTGGAGGCGCTGGGTGCCGCCCCATCCCGGCAGGAGGCCGAGGTCGTGTTCCGGCTGTCCGAGTTCGGAGCGCTCGCTGGCGATTCGGAGGTCGGCGCACATGGACAGCTCCATCCCGCCGCCGAGACAGTAGCCGTCGATTCCGGCGACCACCGGCATCGAGCAGGATTCGAGTTTGCCGAACGTCTCCTGACCCTTGCGTGAGAGTTCGATGGCACCAATCGGGTCGGCACCGCCCGCGGCCATACTCTGGACGTCCGCACCGGCGGAGAACGCCTTGCCACCCTCGCCCGTGATGAGGACGGCGCGAACCTCGTCGTCCGCCTCCAACTGGTCGATGGCCTCGGACAGTTCGTCGAGCAGTTGCCCGCTGATGGTGTTCATGCGGTGCGGGCGGTCGAGGACGATTTGGCCGACCATCTCACCCGGCTTCTCGATGCGGATGGCCTCGAACTCGATACCCTCGTCTTCGGTCTGGTCGGCGAAGCCGCCGACGTCGGCGCGCTCTTCGAGGTAGTCCGCGGGTTCGTACCGCGCCGCACCGGTCTCCTCGTGGAGGGATTCGAGCGTCTCGAGCAGGGTGTCCAGTCCGGCGTCGTCGGCCATCCGGGCCGGGCCTTCGGGGAAGCCAGCGCCGAGCATGACCGCCTCGTCGATTTCGTTCGCGGGGGCGACGTCGTTGCCGACGAGGTTCGCGACTTCGTTCGCCATCACGGCCTGCAAGCGGAGTACGATGTCTTCGCTTCCGGCATCGGTCGGGACGTCCACGCCGCCGTTCTCGTAGTCGTAGAAGCCCTCGCCGGTCTTCTTGCCGAGGTTCCCTTCCTCGACCTTCTCGGCGAGGAGCGGGCACGGCTCGTAGGCGTCGCCGAGCACCTCGTGCATGTATTCGAGGACGTGGTAGCCGACGTCGATGCCGACCTGGTCCGCGAGTTCGAAACTCCCCATCGGCAGACCCATGTCGAACTTCGTCGCGCTGTCGACTTCCTCGACGGTGGCGTCGCCGGACTCGACGATCCACGCGGCCTCGTTCATCAGGGGAACGAGCACGCGGTTGACGATGAATCCGGGACTATCCTTGCGCACGCGAACCGGCGTTTTGCCCATCTCCTCGGCTAACTCCTCGGTCACGTCCAGGACGTCTTCGTCCGTGTGTGCACCCGTGATGACTTCGACGAGTTGCATCCGAACCGGCGGGTTAAAAAAGTGCATCCCGCAGAATCGCTCGGGGCGGTTCGTCACCTCGGACAGTTCGGTTATCGAGAGGCTGGACGTGTTCGTGGCGAAGATGGCTCGGTCGGGTGCGTACTCCTCGAGCTCGCCGTACACGTCCTTCTTGATGGCCATCTTCTCCGGGACGGCCTCGATAACGAAGTCGGCGTCGGAGACGGCTTCCTCGAAGTCCACGAGGGGCGTCACGCGGTCGAGCGCGGCGTCGGCCTCCGCCTCGCTGATCTGCTCTTTCTCGGCGAGTTTGTCGAGGCTCCATTCGATACTCTCGTAGCCGTTCTGGACGAACTCGTCTTTGATGTCGCGCAGGTTCACGTCGAATCCCGCGAGTGCGGCGACTTCCGCGATTCCGTGGCCCATGTTGCCAGCTCCGAGAACCGCTATGGTGTTGATATCTTTGAGCTCCATGTAAGAAACCTCGTTACGGGGGTGTTTCAACGTTTCTCTCTCCGAGCTAATAAACTACCTTCCAGTTTATATCCGGTTACAAAACGATTTATTCGTTGCCCCGTAACCCATGTACATGGACTTCGAGCTGACAGACGAGCAGCAAGCCATCCGTGACGAAGTGCGGCGGTTCGCAAAGAACGAGGTCGAACCCATCGCGAAGGAGTACGACCAGAAGGAGAAGTATCCGTGGGAGATTATCGACAAGGCGGCCGAGATGGGACTGACCGGCGCGAACATCCCCATCGAGTACGGTGGTGCGGGCTACTCGCCCCTCGAAGTCGCCATCATCGTCGAGGAACTGTTCGCCGTGGACCCCGGTATCGGTCTCTGCATCACGAGCACGGCCTTCGGCGGCGACGCCATCCGCGAGTTCGGGACCGAAGAGCAGAAAGAGGAGTATCTCGCGCCGGTCGCGGCGGGCGATGCCGTCATGGGAACCGCCATCAGCGAACCCGACACCGGTTCGGACGTTTCCTCCGTCTCCACGACCGCCGAGAAGGACGGCGACGAGTGGGTCATCAACGGCAATAAGATGTGGATCACGAACGGGTCCATCGGCGACTACTTCGTCGTCATGACGAAGACCGACCCCGACGCCGACGACCGCTACGCCGGGTTCTCACAGATTATCGTCGAGTCCGACCGCGACGGATTCGAGGCCGACAAGATAACGGGCAAACTCGGTATCCGCGCCTCCGACACCGCCGAACTCATCTTCGACGACGTGCGCGTTCCCGAGGAGAACCTCGTCGGCACGCGCGGCATGGGCTTCCTCCAACTCATGCAGTTCTTCGACGAAACCCGGACGGCCGTCGCCGCGCAGGGTGTCGGTATCGCTAAGGGTGCCTGTGAACGCGCGCTCGACTACGCCCAAGAGCGCGAGCAGTTCGGGCGTTCCATCAGCGACTTCCAAGCAATCCAGCACAAACTCGCCGAGATGCACACGAAGACCGAAGCCGCGCGTAACCTCACCTACAAATCCGCGTGGAGCGTCGCCAACGGCGACGGGCAGCTTACCCAACTCGCCTCGATGGCGAAGGAGTTCTCCTCGCGCGTCGCGGTCGAATGCGCCGACGAAGCGGTCCAGATTCACGGCGGTTCGGGCTACGTCAACGACTTCGACGTGGAGCGGCTCTACCGCGACGCGAAGATCACCCAGATCTACGAGGGGACGACGGAAATACAGAAGAACATCATCGCCCGCGAACTGCTCGGCAAAGGGTTCTGACGACCCACCGAACCATACCTAGGTGTGTAGGCATCGTTCTTTTGCGTTTCTCTCGTAACAATGCTAGTAACGATGAGTTCCGACTCGACCAGTGTTACGGGTACGAATTCGGAGGATGACTGGGGTAGGCCGGACGAGCTCGATACGATAATGGAGGTCCTCTCCGACCACCGTCGCCGATACGTTCTCTATCACCTTCGGAAGAGCGACCATTCCGTCGAACGCGAGGAACTCGCCGAACGAATCGTCGAGTGGGACGACCGCACGACGGAGCACGACGAGGAGGACGTTCTCACGGAATTGCGTCACAAACATCTCCCGAAGATGGAAGCGGCCGGTGTTATCGACCGAGAGGGTGAGGAAGTCCGGTTCGACGAGCCGAACATGCCGATAGAGTCGTATCTCGACCTCGCGGTCGAGTTGGAACCCTCGGAGAGTTTCTAGTCGCTACCGATACGGCTGTATCGCTCCGACGCGGCGTCGCCACCGCGACGCCGTGAGCGAGGATTCCGATTTCGAACCTCTTTTGGCGGACGACACTCGCGGACGGGAGTGTCGTCCCGTCGTATTCGCTTCCGTCGTCTGGACACGCGTGGTTCCCGTCGTCTAGACGCACGTTATTCGTTGCCGGAATACATACTGTTAAAGCGAGGAACAGTTGATATCTATCGGAATGTCACAAAAACCAACTCGACGTTCCTTTTTGAAAGGTGCAGGGGTGGCCCTCGCAGGGCTGACGATAACGGTGCCGACGGTTTCCGCGAGTTCGTCGGAAGACCGATACATCCTCGACCTCCGGTCCGCGAGCGAAGGCGATTTGGTCGATGTCGAAGTAGTCCATCGGCTCGATCAAATCGACATCGCCGTCGTCAGGGCCGACGACGCGCAGATGAGTGGGACTCGACATTCGAAGGACGTAGAGATGACTGTCACGTTCCCCGAGGTGGAACATCACGGGGACGAACGCGACCGACACAAGCGGATGAGCGACCCGTTGTATCGACTCCAGTGGGACAAACAAGCGCAGGACGTTCCGCGCGTTCACCGCAGGACGCGCGGCGAAGGGACGCGCGTTTCGGTCATCGACTCGGGTGCGTTCGAGGACCATCCGGACCTGCAATCCGCGCTCAACACAGACCTCTCGAAGAACTTCACCGACGACGGCGGTGACTTCAACCCGGTCGAGAGCGACCACGGAACGCACTGCTCGGGCATCATCGCCGCCGACGACCGGAACGGCAAGGGTGTCACCGGCACCGCACCGGGCACCGACCTCGTCGCCCTTCGCGTGTTCTCCGGGCCGACCGCCACCTTCGGCGATATCATCGCGGCGATGGTGTACAGCGGGGATATCGGATCGGATGCGGCGAACATGAGTCTCGGCGCGTATCCGATGCCGAAGGATTCCGACACCGCGGTCGTCCGCGACGCCATCGAGCGCGCGGCCTCGTACGCGAACGAACAGGGAACGCTCGTGGTCGCGGCGGCGGGGAACGATTCGGCCAACCTCGACGCTGACGGCGACGTAATCAGCCTCCCGAACGAGGCCGACAACGTGATGAGCATCAGCGCCACCGGTCCCATCGGCTATCGGTGGGACGACGAGGGGAATGGAAGGGAAAAGCGCAACTACCACGCCGCGCTCCACCACCTCCGTAAACCGACGTACGAACCGGCCTTCTACACCAACTACGGCGCGGAAGCGGTGGATATCAGTGCTCCCGGCGGAAACGCGGACCAGGACGCCATCGGCACCGATTCCAAGTGGTACTACGACCTCGTTCTGAGCACCGTCTTCACCGAATCGGACGGCGAGCGCGTCGCCGACTACGGGTGGAAGGCGGGGACGAGCATGGCGTCGCCGCAGGTGGCGGCGGTCGCCGCGCTCGTCAAGAGCGTCAACCCGGACGCGACGCCCGGCGAAGTGCGCAAGCACCTCGAAGCCACGGCCCGCGACCTCGACGACCCGACCTATCACGGCAAGGGACACCTCGATACCGCCCGAGCGGTTTGGGAGGAAATGGGGGACGACGACCACGGTCACGGTCACGACGATGACCACGATCGCGGTCACGACGGCGACGATGACCATAGACACGATGGCGACCGCGGTCACGGACACGACGACTGAGTTCGTCGCCACCGTATTCATCTGGTTGTAGTATAAAATAAAGAATTATCTCTCAAATTTTTCAACAATAGTAGAGTATTAAGATTAATATATTTGTAATGGGATGTGCAACCGAATGTCACGAAAACCGACGCGCCGTTCTTTCCTGAAGGGCGCTGGGGCAGCACTTGGTGGACTAACACTGACGATACCGACCGTTTCGGCAGAATCGCGGGAAGACCGATATATAGTCGATTTGCGAAATGCCTCGTCGGACATCCTCGACGGACTCGAAGTCGTTCATCATCTCGACCAGATAGACATCGCCGTGGTCAAGGCGGAGAAGAGCGACGTCAGCGGAACGCGCTACTCGAAAGACGTCGAAATGGAACTCAACCAAGCCGAGACCGAACACCACGAGCATCCGGGTCACCATCCCCACGACACGCGCTACGATCTTCAATGGGACAAACAAGCACAGGACGTCCTACAGGTCCACCGCAGGACGCGCGGTGAAGGGACGCGCGTTTCGGTCATCGACTCGGGTGCGCTCGAAACCCACCCGGACCTCCAACACGCGCTCAACACGGACCTCTCGAAGAACTTCACCGGCGACGGCGGGGATTTCAATCCGATACTCAGCGACCACGGAACGCACTGCTCGGGTATCATCGCCGCTGACGGGTCGAACGAGGACGGCGTTATCGGCACCGCGCCGGACACCGACCTCGTCGCCCTTCGCGTGTTCACGGGACCGTTCGCCACCTTCGGCGATATCGTCGCCGCGATGGTGTACAGCGCGGACATCGAGTCCGACGTGGCGAACATGAGTCTCGGCGCGTACCCGCTCCCGAACGATTCCGATACGGCACTGCTACAGGACACAATCGAGCGTGCGTCGGGATACGCGAACGAGAAGGGCACGCTCCTCGTCGCGGCGGCGGGGAACGATTCGGCCAACCTCGACGCTGACGGCGACGTGATTAGCCTCCCGAACGAGGCCGACAACGTGATGAGCATCAGCGCCACCGGTCCCATCGGCTTCCTCTGGGACGACGAACAGCGGAAGAAGAAACACGAGGAGAAACGCGGCCACGGTGGTTGGAATCACGACCGACATCACTACCGGCGGGCGCTGCACCACCTCCGCAAACCGACGTGGGAACCGGCGTACTACACCAACTACGGCGCGGAAGCCATCGACATCAGCGCCCCCGGCGGAAACTTCGACCAAGACGCACCCGAGGACGCCAACGCTCAGTACGACTTGGTGCTGAGCACGGTCTTCGAGTGGGGCGACGACGGGATGGTCCCCGCGTACGGATGGAAGGGAGGAACGAGCATGGCGTCGCCGCAGGTGGCGGCGGTCGCCGCGCTCGTCAAGAGCGTCAACCCGGACGCGACGCCCGGCGAAGTGCGCGAGCACCTCGAAGCCACGGCCCGCGACCTCGACGACCCGACCTATCACGGCGAGGGACACCTCGATACGAAACACGCCGTGTGGCGGCGAATCCGCGATCACGACCACGACCACGGACACGGCCATGGCGACCACGGCCGTGGTCACGGGCATGACGGCGACCACGGTCACGGCCACGACGACTGACGGGTCGGAATCGCGGTGAACGCGACGGAACGACGGCAATCACGTTTTCTCTCCGTTTCAGTTGCGAGCGCAAGCGACCGCCGCATCGGAGCGTTCTCCGCTCAGTCCGATTCGTACTCGGCCCAGATGTATCGCGTTGCGACCGAGCGATAGGGCCGCCACCGCTCGCCGATTTCGCGCATCTCCTCGCGCGTTAGTTCCTCGCCGTCGCCGTACAACTGCTGGATTCCGCGCCGAACCGCGAGGTCTCCGAGGGGAAGGATATCCTCCCGTTCCAGCACGAACAACAGGTACATCCGTGCGGTCCAGTCGCCGACGCCTTTGATTTCGGTCAGCGTGTCCACGACCTCCTCGTTCGAGTGCGCGGCCAGCCCTTCCGCGGTGAAATCGTTCCGCCGGAACGCGCGCGCCGCGTTCTTCAGATACTCGACTTTCGTGCGCGAAAGCCCGGCGTCCCGAAGGTCGGCGTCGGCGGCGTCCAGCACCGCCTCCGGCGTCACCTCGCCGAGCAGGGCGAAGACGCGCTCTTTCACCGCCGCGGCGCTCGCCGTCGATAACTGTTGGTTGATGATGGAGATACAGAGTCGTTCGTACTCCGTCCAGTTTGATTCCGTGTACGGGTCGTGCTTGTCGAGCAGTTCCGCCATCACGGGGTCCTCGCGGAGGACGCGCTCGGGGCTCTCGGCATCCGCTTTTGCCCCGTCACGGGAAGGTTCCATACTGCCCAGCGGTACGAATCCGAGCGTAAAAAACGGCGTGCTTGGCGGCGTCGCGCCGCCCTCGCGTCCACATCGTCCCCGAACGCGGTCGATTACCCCTCCTGTTCTTCCTCTTCTTCCATCTCGGCTTCCTCCTCGCCGTCGACGCGCCGCCGAACGTCCACCTGATAGTGTTCGAGGATGTCGCGGCCGAGGAGGACCGGGTAGTCCATGTGACTTCGGTCCTCGATGCTCGCGGTGACGGTGTGGCGGTTGCCGCCGACGCCGATAACCACGTCGACGACGGGACGCGACTTGCTCGCCTTTCGGCTCCCGGATTTGACGCGCGTCATGCTCTTGATTGGACCGGCACCGATTTGCGCCGCGAGTTTGGTGTCGATGCTCGACCGGGTGGCCCCCGTGTCGGATTTAGCGACGACCGTCTCCGACCCGCTCGTTCCGCTCACCAGCACTTCCTCGGTGTAGCCGATGACGATGGGTTCGGTCGGCTCCGGGCTGCTGCTAACGGGTTTGCACGAGGGGACCGAATCGTCGAGCGTGGCGGTCAGTTCCTCGACGCGGGTGTCGTCCACTTCGCCGCCGCCCGCTTCGATAGCGGCCTTTGCGATGTACGGTGCCGCGCTTCGCCCGGTCGCCTTGTACAGCCCTTTGAACCCGGCCGTCGGATTCACTTCGAGGACGTACCAGCCGTCGTGTCCCTCGATGAGGTCGACACCGGCGTAGTCGAGACCGATGACGTCCGCCGCCCGACGGGCGATGTCCACCACGTCGTCGGGAAGCGCGTCGGTCATATCCTCCACGTCGCCGCCGAGCGCGACGTTGGTTCGCCAGTCGTTCTCCGGCGCGTAGCGGTTCATCGCGCCGACGATTCGGTCGCCGACGACGTAGACGCGGAGGTCCCGGTGTCGTCCCTCGTCGCGCTCGATGAGTTCCTGGAGGAACGCCTGCCGCTCGCCGACGCGCGGATTGACCAACTCTTCCGCGCCGACCTTCCACGTCCCGCCGCCGTGGGTTCCGATGGCGGTCTTGTAGACTGCTTCCTCGCCGTACTTCGCCCGCCCGTCGTTCAGGCGGTCGGTGTCGAGCGCGAGCAGTGCATCCGGGACTTGGATGCCAGCATCCGCGAGACTCGACGCGGTGGAGAACTTGTGAATCGCCGTCATAACCGCGTGCGGTCGGTTGAGAATCGGAACGAGAGAGTCGTAGATGTTCGCAAGTCCGAGGGCTTCGGAGGGTTGTTCCGTATTGGACAGCAACAGCCGGTTCGCAACGACGTCGATGTCGGGTTCGAGCGTGACGTCTCCGTCCTTGATTTCGACCGCCGTGTTCTCGTGGCGAAGCCACTCCGGTTCGTGACCGAGGTCTTCGATGGCGTTGCAGATCGCTTTCGTTTCTTTGCTGTTGTGTAGACTGAGTATCCCTACGCGAACGGGTGAACCGTCAGAAGCCATGTAGGGTACATTTCGTGCGTTCGGTCTTAAATCGTTCCCAGTCGATTTGAAGCGTCAACGGCTCTCACGGAATGGTTTCGGAATCGGACAAGTGTAGTAGTATGTTTTTATGCGGTGGTCCCCGAGTGACGTACATGACCGGGGACGAGGCGGAGCCGTTCACGTATAATGGCGGTATCGTGAAGCCGGGCGAGACGCAGAACATCCGGTACGGAATCAGCGAGACGTATCTCGGTGATCCGGTACGGATACCCGTCACCATCATCAACGGCGAGCATCCGGGGCCGACCATCTTCCTTTCCGCGGCGGCCCACGGGGACGAACTCAACGGTATCGAGGTCGTGCGCGAAGTCGCCTACGACTGGAATCACGAGGAACTCCACGGCACCATCGTCTGCATGCCCGTGCTGAACGTTCCGGGCTTTCTCGCCCAACAGCGATACCTCCCCATCTACGACCGCGACCTGAACCGCTCGTTCCCCGGCCGCGAGGATTCCACGAGCGCGAAGCGGATGGCCGACCAGATATATCGCAACTTCCTCGAACCGTGCGACCTCGGCATCGACTTCCACACGTCCACCCGCGGCCGAACCAACATGCTCCACGTTCGGGCGGACATGCAAGACCCCGACGTCGCTCGGCTCGCACGAGCGTTCGGGTCGAACGTCATCATCTCCTCCTCCGGCCCGTCCGGGGCGCTTCGACGCGAGGCGTCCGAAAGCGGTGCGCCGACGATAACCATCGAGATGGGCGAGGCCCACCGGTTCCAGCGCAACTTCATCGACCAAGCGCTCGAAGGCGTGATGAGCGTCTTCGCGGAGTACAACCTCCACCCGGACGACCCGGTGAAGTGGCCCGGCTGGCGGACCGTCATCGACGACGAGAAGGAAAAAACGTGGCTCCGCGCGGACGCCGGTGGCCTCGTGGAGATGCACTACGACCGCGGGTCGCTCGTCTACGAGGGGACGCCCATCTGCTCCATCACGAACCCGTTCAAGACGGAACGCGAAATCGTCGAGGCTCCCTTCACCGGCCTCCTCGTCGGTGTTCTGGAGAACCCCGTGGTGTATCCGGGGAACCCGCTCTGTCACATCGTCGAACTGAACGCGGACACCCGCCGGGCGCTGAAACGCGACCGGGCACACGCCGAAGCCGAGGGCGACGTCCAACCGCCGGGATACGTGGGAGCACCCGAACTCGGCGAGCAGTGACGAGGCGGTGTCGTCGGCTCGAAAAAAGCGGCAATCCGTGAGTCGGCGAATCGCTGACAGCTATTTTTGCCGCCGGACGCGATCCGACCACGATGCGGGTCGGGATTTCACACGTTAGAGGACCTCTCACACGGAAATGCGAAATCACCGCTCGCCTCCGCGAGAGCTATCAACGCGGACGCAACTTCCCGGAAAGAACGCGGACAGGTAGTAACTTCTATTTGCTCCCAGTACCGACCATCCGATTGGAATGAGTCAATCGTACAACCGGGGCCTCATCGAGGACTTCGGCCGATGGCGCGAGTTTTCGGCCGGGATGTGGGCCTGGATTTTCCACAAATTTACCGGGTGGGTACTCATCGGCTACCTGTTCACGCACATCGCCGTGCTGAGTACCGCCACGGCAAATCCAGACACCTACACCGCAACGATTCGTGGTCTCGAAGGGCTGACCATCGTCCGAATCGGTGAAGTGGGCCTGCTCGCCGTGGCCGTTTTCCACATTCTCAACGGCGTCAGACTCCTCTTCGTCGACTTGGGTGTCGGACTCGAATCGCAGGACAAGAGCTTTTACGCCTCGCTTATCGTGACGGCCGTCATCGTCTTGGCGAGCGTTCCGACGTTCATGGAGGGGGCGTTCTGAATGGCGGAGCGTTACTCCTCCTTCCAGAGCGGAAGCATGTCGTGGTTCCTCCAGCGCGTCACGGCGGCGTTCCTCGTCGTCGTGCTGGCGTTCCACTTCTTCATGCTTCACTTCGTCAACCACGCGTACGAAGTGACGTTCGCGGGCACACATGCCCGGATGTCCCAAATCGGGTACTTCCTCACGATGACGCTGTTCCTCCTCACGGCGGCGTTCCACGGCGTCAACGGCGTCTACGCCGCCCTGATAAACCAGGGTCTCTCGGGGAGTCGAAAGACCGCGGTCAAATGGGTTCTCGTCGTGGCTGGCGTCCTGCTTTCTGCGCAGGGAATCTACGTCGCACTCGTCATGAACGGGTTGATGTAAATGAGCACGCAACTAACCGAAGAATCAGAGAGCGAGACCGAAACCGAGCGCACCGAAACCCCCGGCGACCGCCGACGGGCGGAAAAGAAGGCCCGTCAAGGGCGGTCGTCAGAGGTGCAGGAGCCGACCGAGGCGGACGAGGAGACGGTCCACCTCAAGGTGTTCCGTTACGACCCCGAAGTCGAGGGCAAGACGGACCCCCGCTTCGACGACTTCTACGTCCCCTTCGAGAAGGGGATGACCGTCCTCGACGCGCTGATGTACGCACGTGACCGGTTCGACACGACGCTCACGTTCCGCCACTCCTGCCGACAGGCCATCTGCGGCAGCGACGCGCTGTTCATCAACGGCACGCAGCGACTCGGGTGCAAGACGCAGATTTCGGACTTGGACGGGCCGATTCGCGTCGAACCGCTCCCGCACGCCGAGGTCGTCAAGGACCTCGTTGTCGACATGGAGCACTTCTACGACCAGATGCACTCGGTCGAACCCTACTTCCAGACCAACGACGAGCCGAGCGACGAACTGGAAGAACAGCGCCAGACCCGCGAAAACCGCGAGAAAATCAAGATGTCCACGCGCTGTATCTGGTGCGGTGCGTGTATGTCCTCGTGCAACATCGCGGCGGGCGACAACCAGTATCTCGGTCCGGCGGCGCTGAACAAGGCGTTCCGGTTCGCCATGGACAAACGCGAAGGCGAGGACATGAAGGAACACCGCTTCGAAATCCTCGACCAGGAACACGGCGTCTGGCGCTGTCAGACCCAGTTCTCCTGTACGAACGTCTGTCCGAAAGATATCCCGCTGACCGAGCACATCCAGGAGCTCAAACGAGAAGCGGTGAAGAACAACCTCAAGTTCTGGTAAGGCTAATTCAGACACAATGTACGAACACGACGTAATCGTCGTCGGTGCTGGCGGTGCGGGGCTTCGTGCGGCCATCGCGGCCCACGAGGAGGGCGCAGATGTCGCCCTCGTCACGAAGCTTCACCCCGTGCGAAGTCACACCGGCGCGGCGGAAGGCGGTATCAACGCGGCACTGAGAGAGGGCGACGACTGGGAACTCCACGCCTACGACACGATGAAGGGGTCGGACTACCTCGGCGACGCCCCGGCAATCGAGACGCTCTGTCAGGACAGCCCGAAAGAGACGATTCAGCTCGAACACTGGGGGATGGCGTTCTCCCGCGAGGACGACGGCCGCGTCTCCCAGCGCCCGTTCGGTGGGCTCTCGTTCGCCCGAACGACCTACGCGGGTGCCGAGACGGGGCACCACCTGCTCCACACGATGTACGAGCAGGTCGTCAAACGCGGCATTCAGGTGTACGACGAGTGGTACGTGAGCCAACTCGCCGTCACGAACGAGGACGACCCCGAGGAACGCGACTGCCACGGCGTCATCGGCTACGACATCCAGACGGGCAACGTCGAGGGATTCGTCGCCCGAGATGGCGTCATCCTGACCACCGGCGGTCTCGGACAGGTCTTCGACCACACGACGAACGCGGTTGCCAACACCGGCGACGGTGCCGCGATGGCGTACCGTGCGGGCGTCCCGCTGGAGGACATGGAGTTCATCCAGTTCCACCCGACGACGCTCCCCTCGACCGGGGTTCTCATCTCCGAGGGTGTGCGCGGCGAGGGAGGTATCCTCTACAACAGCGAGGGCGAGCGGTTCATGTTCGAACACGGCTACGCGAACAACGAGGGCGAACTCGCGTCCCGTGACGTGGTTGCCCGCGCCGAACTGACCGAAGTGAACAACGGACGGGGAATCAACGACGAGTACGTCCACCTCGACATGCGCCACCTCGGCGAGGAGCGCATCATAGACCGTCTCGAAAACATCCTCCACCTCGCGGAGGACTTCGAGGGCGTCAACGCGCTCGAAGAACCGATGCCGGTCAAGCCCGGTCAACACTACGCGATGGGGGGCATCGAAACCGACGAGAACGGTGAGACCTGCATCTCGGGACTGTACGCCGCGGGCGAGTGTGCCTGCGTGTCCGTTCACGGGTCGAACCGCCTCGGCGGCAACGCCCTGCCCGAACTCATCGTCTTCGGTGCCCGCGCGGGCCGCCACGCCGCAGGCAAGGACCTCGGCGAGGCCGAAATCTCCACCGGCAAGACCGACGACGCCGAGATGGGCGAGGTCGACACGCCCGTCGAACCCGGCGCGGTCGCGTCGGACGACGACGGTGCAGTCGCCGACGGCGGCGCGACGTTCGCCGACCCGACCCAGACCGTCGAAGCCACGCTGGAAGCCGAACACAACCGCGTCGAATCCCTCCTCGAAAAGGACGACGGCATCCAGCAGGCCGAACTCCGTTCCAAGCTTCAGAAGTCGATGACGGCGAACGTCAACGTCTTCCGAAACGAGGACGGTCTGAAACAGGCGCTCCGCGACATCCGCGAAGTTCGCGAGGAGTATCAGGACGTGTACGTCAACGACCCGTCGCGCACGTTCAACACCGACCTCATCCACACCATCGAGATGCAGAACCTCATCGACCTCGCGGAGGCCATCACGCTCGGTGCGCTGGCCCGCGACGAGTTCCGCGGTGCCCACTGGCGACAGGAGAACCAGAACCGTCGTGACGACGTGTGGCTGAAACACACGCTCCTCTCGTGGGAGGACGGCACGCCGCAACTCTGGTACAAGCCGACCATCCTCGAAGGCGAGAACAAGACGTACGAGCCGAAAGAGCGGTCGTACTAATCCACCTTTTACGACGGTCGAAAGCCAGCGGTCGGGTCGAAACGACCCGACCGCTGGCAGTCTTCTTCACGGCGAAGCCGTGAAGGAACGAGGGAGCTTCGCTCCCTCGCATTTCCTGTAAAAGCTGGACCAAAAGCAGCAGAAGACGTTCCTGCTCGCTTCGCTCCCCGGGCCGCGACTTCCTGGCCTTCGTTCGCTCCGCTCACGAAGACACTCCTCCTTTATCTTCCCGAACGACTCGCCCAGTGAGTCGTTCGGCTCCATTCAGTCGGTAGCCCGGAAAATCTCCGATTTTCCGGTGTCTCACAATCGCGCCGCGGTCGTGAGGGCTCGAAAGACCGGCGGTCTTTCGGTGAGCGATGGACTCCGCGGTTGCGTCTTTTGCTGATCTCTGCTGATTGTGTCACCTGCCGATTCCCGGTGGGTGCGTCGCTCGCCGTTTTCGGTGTCGTCGAGTCGCGTAGGAGGAGTCGGTTCGTGCGCTTTCGTCGGTACGTTCGTCGGCCGGTCCGGTTCGTCAAGTCGTTCGTCTCATCCGGCGAATCCGAGCGTCGTGAGGAGCGCGTTGACGCTCCATCCGGTCGCGTCGACGAGCTTGTAGCCGAGGTAGATTCCGACGATTCCCATGATGCCCGGCAGTTCGGGCGGGGCGGGAATCGGTGCACCGACGAACTTGAACAGTGCGCCGGTCAGCAGTCCGGTCAGTAGCGCGAGCGCGGTCAATGTGTAATTCATCGGATGTGGACTGCGGAGACTGCAGTGAAAAGTAGTTCGGAGTTAGCGACACTGAGAGAGTGTTTGTGCCCCCGCCAGTGGCATAGAAATCCACGCCTCGTCCCGTGTAATGTCTGCGATGATGGCCAACTGATTACCGTCGTCGTCCTCGTCGACGGCGAACATCACGTCGCCGTCGGGAGCCTGTTCGTCCGAGTCGTCGGTTGTGCGTGTCCAATTCAGAGTCGATCACCGTGGTTCGCCCGCCGTTACTGAGCGAGCACAGGGGGTACATCTCATTTCTCCTCCTTTGTTATGGACCCCCTTCGGCGTTACAAGAACCCCTTACCGGGCCGAAAACGTCAGTTTCGCCAGTTCGGACGGTTCGTAGGCGAGGCGAACCACGCCGGGTGGAGGGTACGCGCTGGATAACAAAGTACCAGCCGAGAATACGACCTTCACGGACTGATTTCCATGTCTCCCGGAGAACAACGGACGGACCAGCACCGCACGAAGACAACCCGTGGGTTTCCACCGACATGAGCCACGAAACGAACGACTCGTTGTGGACCCGTCTCACGCGTCCGGTGTTGGAGTTCCCCGTCGATTTGGCCGTGCTCGGTATCGTCGTGATACTCCTGTCGCTTGCACTCGTCCAACCTGTCGTGTACGGGACGCCGCTCGCCGTCGCGCTGGGCCTCCCGCTCGTGTTCTTCGCGCCGGGGTACGCCCTCGTCGCGTTGTTGTTCCCGCAAGTGGGGGCGTCGCAGTCGTCGAAGTGGACGAGTCCGGGTCGCGTCCGCCAACACGGCGTCACGGCGGGCGAACGCTGTGCGCTCTCGTTCGGGGTCAGCGTCGCCTTGCTCACGCCACTCGGCGTGCTGTTCTCGCTCGCCCGTCTTCCCCTCATACCGATGTACGTCATCGGCGCAATCGCCGGTTTCACCCTCTTCGTCTCGCTGTTCGCCGTGATTCGCCGGTTCAACGTTCCGAAGAAGGACCGGTTATCGGTATCCGTTCGCGGCGGTGTGTCGCACCTGTACCGAATCATCTTCCACGAGGACTCGGCGGCCGACGTGGCGCTCAACCTCGCGCTCGTCCTGTCGGTCGTGGTCGCGCTGACGACCGTCGGCTTCGCCGTCGCCGCGCCGCAGGACGGCGAGCACTTCTCCGACCTGTCGCTGTACACGAAAGGGGAGAACGGAAACTACGTCACCGAGGGCTATCCCACGAACATCACCGCGGGCGACTCGAAACCCGTGTTCGTCGGCGTCCAGAACCACGAAGATCGGTCGGTCGAGTACACGGTCGTCGTCCAACTACAACGCGTGGAACAGCGTCCGAACGGGGGTGCGCGCGTCACCGAGCGGACGGAGTTGGGTCGCCTCGACCATCGAATCGATGCGGGCGACTCGTGGCGAACCCGGTACGACATCGAACCGAGCATGACGGGTGAGGACCTCCGTCTCGTGTTCCTGTTGTACAAGGGCGACCCGCCGAGCGACCCCGCGACGAACAACGCCGCACAACAAACCCAGATTTGGATAAACGTATCCGGATAATGTGGCCGTGGGAACATCTCGCGTTCGGCTATCTCGCCTACTCCGGCTACACGCGGCTCCGCACGGGTCGCGCGCCGCGGAGCGATGCGGTCGTCGTCCTCGGCGTGGCGACCCAACTTCCAGACCTCGTGGACAAACCCCTCGCGTGGTCGCTTTCGGTGCTTCCGAGCGGACACTCGCTGGCCCACTCGCTCCTGACCGCGCTTCCGCTGTCGGCGGTCGCGCTCGTGTTGGCCCACCGCGCGAAGCGAACCGACATCGGCGTCGCGTTCGCGGTGGGCTACCTCTCGCACCTCGCGGGCGACATCATCTACCCCGCCGCCGTCGGCCAAACTCCGTCGTTCGACTTCCTGTTCTGGCCCCTCGTCCCCGTTCCCACCGACCAGTCGAGTATGGGATTTCTGGCCCGGTTCCACGAGTACTTCGGGGAGTACCTGACGTACCTCGGCGACCCGGCGATTCGGGGATACATCGCGCTCGAACTCGGCCTCCTGCTCGGAGTGTTCTGCCTCTGGCTCTTCGACGGAATGCCCGGAATACCCCGACGAATCGTCCGTTACGCGCCGGTAATCGGGCGATAAAGTCAATATTCTTCCATTTCTCATTCCTCGGACAGCACCGTTCCGCAGTGGTGACATACGTCGTTGTCGCGGTCGTTTCTCGCGCCGCACGACGGACAGTTCATTTTCTCCGACGGGTCCTTGGATGTCCCGTTCGATTCCGACAGTCCGATGCCGACCAATGCTAATCCCGCGACGATGATACCGACTTGGCCGAAAAAGGATCCGATTCCGAAGAAGACCAGCGCGAGTCCGGCCGTGACGAGCGGATTCTCCATACTTCGACCACCGACGGACGGATGAAAAGTTTTATCAGTCGAACGGTCTATCTGAACCGCTTGTACACGTCCGTCAGCAGGTTCATCATCCGCGTGCCGCGCTCCAGACTGTGATAGCGGACGAGTTCCGGGTTGAACTTCGCCTTGTAGCCACAGAGTCGGCGCTCGTTCGCGCCCACGAGGTCGTAGCGCGGGATTCCCTCGTCCATCGCGTCGCGCATGATGGCCCAGTCCACGAGGTCGTTGATGGGCACGTCGAGGTCGTGTTTCGCGCCGCCCTGCCACCGGTACACCCGTTCGTCGTCCGCCAGCGCTATCATCCCCCCCGCGAACTGGCCGTCCACGTCACAGACGTAGGGTCGGACCGCGCCGTCGGGAAGCAATCGGTAGAGGTCCACGACGAACTGCGGGGAGAGGCGGTACGGTTCGTCCTGCTCGTCGTGGCGGGCTTTCACCTGCCCGATGATTTTACGAATCGCTTCCGGCCCGCCGACGTCGATGTCGTAGCGGTCGTCGTCGGTCCTGATGTTGCTGCGGGCGTCGCCGCTGAAGCTCGCTAATACGTCCTCTTCCCCGGGCGTGAGGTCCACCTCGTAGGTGTGTCGCGGCTGGATTTCGAACTCGTTCCACTCGAAGGGGCGAACGTCGTCGTAGGTCCCGCCCGTCCGAACGTGGACGTATTTCGGCGCGTACTCGCGGTCGAGCCAATCGAGACAGCCGTCGATGAACCGGCGGTGTCGCCGCTCGGCCTTTCGTCGCTTCAGTTTCCCCATGTTCAAGAGGACGGGTCCGAGGTGCGGGAGCCAGAGGTTCGGCGGCGGCGAAAACGCCGTCGTCACTCCCCCCTTCGAGATGGTGAAGGCGGGAAACAGGCCGACCGGTTCCTGTCCCTTGTAGCCCACGAGGGGATGGAAGGTCGCGCCCGTGTGGTCGGCCTGCACTTCGAGGGCCTCCAATCGATGGAAGAGTGCCCCCTGTGGTGACCGCTCCACGAGGTCGTTCCAGCGGTCCGTATCGTTCGTCCGTTCTACCCTGATGCCGTTCTTTTCGATGGTAATACTCATTCGAGATATCCGAGGTCGGCGAGTCGCGTTTCCACGCGCTCGTCGTCGGTTTCGACCGTTTCGCCCGCGTCGAACGCGGGGTAGCTCTGCTCGCCCGCCGACTCGACGACGGGGAGGACGCGCCCGTCCATCCGGTCGCTCGCCGGGATGTCGAAGGTCGCCAGAATCGTCGGGGCCACGTCGAAGAGGTGGGACCCGGCGAGGTTCGCGTCGGGGTCGACGTCCTCGCCCGCCGCGGCGAAAATGCCGTTTCGCTTGTGGTTCCACGGTTCGCGGGGCTTTCCGAACTGCTCGCCCCGGAGTTGGGCGGAGAGGAACTGGTCGAACTCGGCGGGAACGCACACGATGTCCACGGCGTCCGCGCTGTACGGGCCGGTGAAGAACTCCTCGCGTGGGGCGACCGTCTCGAACACGAGGTCGCCGTCGGGCGTCCTGACGCCGCGGAGCTTCTCGATTATCTCCGCGCGAACCGACTCGTACTCGTCGGGTGAGACGACGCCGCTCGGGTCGCGTCCCTCGACGTTGAGTCGGACGCCGCACTCGATTCGGTCGCGCATATACGCGACGGAGTTGGGGAAATCGACCTGCTCGGTCGCCGCGCGGATGAGGTCCTCGGGAACGCGCTCCGCGACGAACGCGTCCAATCCGGCCCGTTCGAGGACAGCGCCGATTCGTTGACTCGTGATGCCGACTTTCGCGGCGAGTGCGAGGCCTCGCTCGGCGACACCCTGTTCGCGCGGGGAACTCTCCTCGCCCTGCTGGAGTTGGTTGCCCGCGATGGTGGACCACGACGGCATCCCTTCGCCGCCGCGGGCGGTTTCGACGTAGCCCTCTTCGCGCAGGAAGTCGTTGACCCGAAATTCGTAGCCGGTGTACTCGCCGATACCGTGGTCGCTGGCGACGACGACCGTTTCGGGGTCACAGGCGTCGAGAATCTTTCCGACCTGCTCGTCCACCGCCTCGTAGACGGCGCGGACGATTTCGTCGTCGCCGGGGTGTTCGTGAAACAGCGTGTCGGTGCTCTGGAACTGCACGAAGCCGAAGTCGGGGTCGAACCGACCCGTGAGGTATCTAAATGCGTCACCGCGCATGCGCGTGAGGCGGCGATACCATTCGACCGACTCGTCCTCGGGAAGGTTCCGCGGGGGATACACGCGATAGCCGCCGATTTCGTCCCGAACGTCGTCGAGGAGTCCCTCCGGGTGACACGTCGGATTCTCGGGTGCCGTGTATCCCGGCAGTATCGCGCCGTCGATTTCGCGCGGCGGGTGCGTGACGGGTGCGTTGACGACGACGCTCGACAGTCCGTGTTGGTCCAACAGTTCCCAAAGGGTGTACTCGCGGACGCGACTGGCGTTTATGACGTCCCAGTCGTAGCCGTCGAAGTGGAGAAAGCCGAACGCGCCGTGTTTGCCGGGGTTGACCCCAGTGTACAGCGACGGCCACGCGCTCGGCGTCCACGGCGGAAGTTGTGATTCCAGTGGCCCGGATGACCCCTCGTCGAAGATCGATGCGAGGTGCGGCAGCGCGTCCTCCTCGAACAGGGGTTCGAGGACGGACCGGCACCCGGCGTCGATGCCGATGAGAAGGGTCTGCATCTGACAGTCCATGCTGTTTCGGGAAACCGCACCTGCGTCCTTTGTTATGCGTAGGTTTCCGGCGGTATAGTCGGGTCGTACTCCCCGAATTCAGCATCAGAGGACGCCCAACAGCGAGCATGCTACTCAATAGCACGTTTCTCCGATTCGGCGACGATTACTCCGATTTCGGTATATAGTCGGACTGCACCGCCCCCGAAAATCGCCCCTATCGGCGGTCCACTCGTCCCCCCACGCGAATCGGCCACTACATTTAAATTCGCAAGCAGGCATTGAGCCGGAATCGGAACGTACTTAAATCAGTAAGATAGCATTGAACCTGCAATGGCACGCGACCAAACGACACACGAGCGAACCGAAACCAGTGAGAAATTCGAGCGTAATCGGCGGTCCTTCCTGAAAGCTGCTGGCGCGACGGTAACGTCCGCTGTCGGTCTCAGCGTGGCGGGTGGCCGCGTCAGCGCGAGCGAGTATGAGACGATTACCGTCCCCGCTGGCCAGACGAAATCCATTACGGTCGGAGATGGGCAGACGTTCGAGAACAAGCTCATCGACCAAAGCGCTCCGGGCGCGGCGGCGACGATCCGCGCCTCCGGGAGCGGCTGGACGATTCGCAACGTCGGGTTTAAAGGCGGTTGTGGCGCGACGAACTTCGGCTTCTTCAGCATCATCCCCAGCGTCTCGTCGGGCGGCAAGGGAACCATCGAGAACGTGTACATGGGCGACGGTGCGGAGACGAACGGCGCCAACGAGGCCCAGCCCGGTGGACTGTGGGTCGACGCGAACACGCCCCACGAGGGCGAGTTGACGCTTCGTAACGTCAACATCCAGAAGTACGCGAACAACGGTCTGTACGGGAGCGGTCCCGGTGCGGCGCACGGGGCCGGGTCAGGCGGTCCCGTCAAAGTCGAAGGCTGCTACTGTGCGAACAACGACATCGCCAACGTCCGCCTCGGCACGCCGGGGTCGTACGTGAAGGACACCGTCATCGAGGACAACGGCGCACCGGTCCACCACCCGAACGGACCGAACAAGCGCGGAATCTGGGGCTGGTACGTCCCGATCACCGTGAAGAACTGCGACGTGAAGGTCACCGAATACGACGCGGTGAACGGCGGATTCCACGGCGGCGAGGTCGAAGTGAAAAACTCGCGGGTCAAAGGCCCGACGAGCGGAAACGTTGCGACGAAGAACGTCGGCGGCAAGCCGAAGACGAAGGTTCCGAAGAAGGTCCCGCGAACTGCGAAGCAAGCTGCGAACGGCAACTGAGCGAACGATTCTAGACGACGATTTGATGTATTTTGGCTGATTTGCTGGCCGTAGCCGCGTTTCTCGCCCGGTAACGTGCCGTTTCCGGGAAGAAACGACGGCATTCTCCTCGCGGATTGCCGACACCAACGACTTTTAAACACACGCTTCTGCATTGAGTCTGAATCGGAATCTATTTAAATTGGTAATGTGGCATTGAATCCATGGCACGCGACGAAGCGGTACGCGATACACCAGACGATAGTCTGTTAAACCGACGTTCGTATCTGAAATTCGCCGGAGCGACGGCTGCGGCGTTCGCGGCGGCTGGCGCGGCGAACGCGAAGCAGTATCGAACCATTACCGTCCCCGCGGGCGACACGAAGGTCATCACGGTCGGCGACGGCGAGGCGTTCGAGAACGTCCTCATCGACATGACGGCGGACGGCGCATCCGCAATGATTCAGACCAGCGGTTCGGGCTGGAAGATTCGCAACGTCGGGTTCAAAGGCACGCACCCCGGCGGCCACTACCTCATGGTTCCCGGCGTTTCCGACGCGAACGGCACCGGACTGGTCGAGAACGTCTACATGGGTGACGGGCAGGTCGCCCGGACGAAAAGCGGCGGTATCTGGGTCAACGCGAACCTCCCCCACCGCGGCACGATAACCTTCCGCAACATCCACATCGCGAAGATGATAGACAACGGCCTGTACGGGAGCGGTCCCGGTGCGCGCGGCTACGGCGGTAACCTCAACGTCGAGTCCTCGTATTTCAAGGCCAACACCATCGCCAACGTCCGTCTCAACGCGAAGGCGCGACCCTGCAACGTGACGAACACCGTCGTCGATACGCGCGGGAACCAAGCCTGCGGCGTCGGCTGTTCCGCCCCCGGTTCGAAGAACACGCGAGGGGTCTGGTCGTGGTACGGCGAAACTCACCTCCGGAACTGCGATATCGTCGGCTCCATCTCGACCGCCCACGGCGGGTCGGTCACCAAGACGAACACGCGAACCGGCAGTAACGCGGACCCGACCCCGCCCAAGGGCGTCCCGATGACCGCGAAACAGGCCGCGAGCGGTGCGGGCGGTAGCTCCGGCAATCGTAAGCAGATGACCACGAAAAAGCAGGCCAAAGCACAGGGCCTCCCGAACGTCATCAGCATCTCCAGTTCGAACTCCGGTGCGCCCGCCTCCTACGAGTTCGAGGTCGCCGGAAAGGTCAAGAAGTCGACCGACCGCGGTGCGTCGAAGGACGACGACGACAGTCTCGAGCACGGTATCGCAAAGGGGTCCGTCGCCGGTGGCACCGACAGTTACCGGTTCTCCGGCACGCTCGCCAGCTTCAGCCTCGACGGCAACGCGACCGTCTTCTTCAACGGCGAACGGGTCACGCCGGGTTCACTCGGCCTGCCGAAAACCATCGTCATCGACGGAAGCGTGAACAACGGTGCCAACAGCTACTCGTTCGACGTCGGCGGAGACGTCACGAAATCTCGCGCCCTCGGGTCGGTAAACAAGCACGACACCGTTCACGGTACCCGCGTGAAGGGCAAAGTGTTCGGCGGCAAGGACGGCTACCGCTTCTCGGGCGACCTCAAGCGGCTTCGCATCGATGGCAACGCGCGCATATCCGTGGGGTCGGGAGGGAACTGATGAACCAGCAGCGTTGGGAACGAGTTCCCGCGGACCCCGACCTCGAAGGAGACCTCGGCTACGAAATGGATGAATGGGACGTTATCCGCGCGCGTCGGGACGGACGCGGCCGTCTCATGTTCCTCCCGAAGGATACGGAGATGCTCCGCGACGACGCGTTCATCCTCGCTGACCCGGACGCCGTTTGCAACGTCGAACACCGACAGTAGACGGCCTTTTCATTGGCTCTCCGCTCGCCGCAGTTCCGGCGGTAGTCCCTGCACGGTTCGGCGTCGGTAGTAGAGGTACTGCCCGATGGCCGAAACCCCGTACGCGATGAGAATTATCATGGCAGTGGCGATGCCCGAAACCAGCGTGAACGGGTAGATGTTGAACCACACGCCGAGAACGAGCAGGATGCTTCCGAGCGAGAGCGCGAGGTAGTACCGGTCCCACGGAATCGCGGGCCGGGAAACGTCGCCGAGGTATGTATCGAGTTCGCGGGCGCGACGCGAGAGCGAAATCGTCCCCGCATCGCGGTCGTACTCGACGATACCCGCGTCGTCCAACTTCGGAAGATGAGTCTGGTAGAGCGAGATGTAGACGCGCTTTCGCTGTTCGCTCGTCAGCCCCGACAGCGTGGTGTCGTTTTCCCACACGGCCACTTGATCGGTCAGGTCGGAGAGGTCGACGACACCTCCTTCCCGCCGCAAGTAGTAGAGCGCGTAGCGCCGTCGTGGACTCTTGAGAACCTCGAACACTTGGTCCTGTGAGAGTCCGGAACTAGCCATTGTGTGAAGACAGCAGTCGCTCGCTCATCGAAACCAATACACCCCCATTCGAGTACGCGACCACCCTGTGGTCACGGATGCCACCACCGCATACACCGGCAATCACCGCTTCCCCACTTTGTTACCACGGTGCTGTTCGGGGGTAACCTCCCCATACAGACCGTCTATTCGTTCATACCGCGCGTTCCCAGAGGCGTAACGCGGATTTCGGCGCGGTAACCGCCCGTGAACGGGCTAGTCCCGAACTACCCGCCGCCAAGGAGCGTATAACAAAGAGGACAGGTAGGGCATGGAGGATAACGCCTGTCCGTCGCGTACGCGGCGGAATCGGGCGATTCACGACCCAACCTATGAACTCACTACCATCCACTGACACGCCCTGTGAATCGTGTCTCCGCTGGGGTGGTCGTCCATGACCGAATCGCAGAGCCACGACCGGACCGTCCACCCGGACGCGACGGTCGGATACGCTTATTCGGACGATTCGACGTCGCCGGTCATCGGCGACGGTGCGACCATCCGGTCGGGAACGGTCATCTACGACGACGTAACTATCGGTGACGACTTCACGACCGGTCACGGCGCGCTCGTCCGGGAAGAGACGACCATCGGCGATGACGTTATCGTCGGCACGAACACGGTTATCGACGGCCAAACGACCATCGGCTCGCACGTAAGTATGCAGACGAACGTGTACGTTCCGACGAACACTACCATCGGAAACCGCGTGTTCGTCGGCCCGGCGGCCACGTTCACGAACGACCCGTATCCGATTCGACGGTCGGCCGACCTCGAAGGCCCGACGCTCGAAGACGACGTTTCCATCGGGGCGAACGCGACCCTCCTTCCCGGCGTCACGGTCGGTGCCGGGTCGTTCGTCGCCGCCGGTGCCGTCGTGACGGACGACGTACCGCCGGAGACGCTCGCGGTCGGCGCGCCAGCCGAAATCCGCCCGCTTCCCGAATCGCTCGCCGGGGGGAACGACCTGTGATTCCCATCGCCGACCCGGAGATGGGAAGCGAGGAGATAGACGCAACCGTCGAGTGCATCGAGAATGGCCAGCTCGCCGACGGGCCGGAAGTCCGACAGTTCGAGGACGAGTTCGCGGCCTTCTGTGGTACCGAGTTCGGCGTCGCCACGAGCAACGGGACGACCGCCCTCCACGCCGCCTTCGCGGCGCTCGGTATCGGACCGGGCGACCGGGTGGTCACGTCTCCCTTCTCGTTCATCGCCAGCGCCAACGCCATTCGGCTGGCCGGTGCGGAGCCGGTTTTCGCCGACATCGACCCGGAGACGTACACGCTCGACCCGTACGCGACCGAGCAGGCGGTCAGGGAACACGAGGCCGACGCGATTCTCGCGGTGCACCTCTACGGGTTGCCAGCCGAAATGGACCACCTCCGGGACATCGCGGAAACCCACGACCTCGCGCTCGTCGAGGACGCCGCGCAAGCGCACGGCGCGGAGTACGACGGTCGCACCGTCGGGTCGTTCGGCGACGCGGCGTGTTTCTCCTTCTACCCGACGAAGAACATGACCACGGGAGAAGGGGGAATGGTGACGACCGACCGTCGGGACGTCGCGGAGCGCGCGGCGAGTTTCGTCAACCACGGCCGCACGGCGAACGGCGGCTACGACCACGTTCGCCTCGGCCACAACTTCCGGATGACGAGCATGGCCGCGGCCATCGGTCGCGTGCAGCTGTCGCGCCTGCCGAAGTACAACGAGGCGCGACGCGCCAACGCGGCGTATCTCACCGACCGTCTCCGCGACGCGGCCGTCAAGCCGCCCATCGAACCGGACGCCTGCCGTCACGTGTACCACCAGTACACGATTCGCGCGGACGACCGGGACGGTCTCCAAGAACACCTCGAATCGGAGGGCGTCGGGACGGGCGTCTACTACCCGACGCCGATTCACGAACAGCCAGCATACCAGCACGTCGACCACGATGCCCCGATTTCGGAGCAGATGGCGGGGAACGTTCTCTCGCTCCCCGTTCACCCCGGACTGTCGGGGGACGACGTGCGAACCATCGCATCCGCTATCACAAGTTATGAGTGAACCAACGAACGCAGTCGTCATCGGCGTCGGAAGCATGGGCCGCCACCACGCTCGCGTCTACAGCGAACTCCCCGAGGTGAACCTCGTCGGGATTCACGACGTAGACGAAGCCAACGCGGCCGAAGTCGCTCGAAACCACGGGACGCAAGCCGTCGACATGGAGACGGCCATCCGCGCGGCCGATGTCGCCTCCATCGCCGTCCCGACCCCGTATCACTACGAAACGGCGAAGCAGTGCATCGACGGAGGGGTCGACGTCCTCGTAGAGAAGCCGTTCGTCGCCGACCCGGACGAGGGAGTCGAGTTGATTTCGCGGGCGGAGAACGCGGGCGTGACGATACAGGTCGGGCACATCGAGCGGTTCAACCCGGCGATTCGAACGCTCTCCGAAATCGTCTCCGAACTCGACATCATCGCCATCGACGCCCAGCGACTCGGCCCGCCGCCGGAGGGACGAGCGGTGGACGTGAGCGCCGTGATGGACCTGATGATACACGACATCGACGTCCTCCTGTCGCTCGTGGACGACGACATCTCCTCCGTCGCGGCGGTCGGGACGCGGGACAACCGCTACGCGAGCGCGAGCATCGAGTTCGACGGCGGCGTCGTCGCCGGACTCACGGCCAGTCGGGTGACACAGGAGAAGGTCAGAAAGCTCTCCATCACGGCGGCGGAGTGCCGGGTGAACGTCGATTACACGAACCAGTCGGTCGAGATTCACCGCCACTCCATGCCGGAGTACATCGAGGACAACGGCGACCTCCGCTACCGCCACGAGAGCATCATCGAACGCCCGACAGTCGAGAACGGCGAACCGCTGAAAAACGAACTCCGGTCGTTCGTACGGAGCGCGAAGAACGGTTCGACGCCGGTCGTCACGGGCGAGGACGGTCTCCGCGTCCTCGAAGTCGCGCGGGAGATCGACGGGTTGGCGTCCGGTCCCAAAGAACGGGAGGTGCATCTCGGGTGAGCCTCCGGGAGCAGACGACACTCTACGCGAGCGACGCGACGACCGAAGAACAGCGCGAGGCGTTTCTGTCCGGCGACATTCCGGTCGCCGTGTACGGCCTCGGAAAGATGGGCCTGCCGCTCGCGGCGGTGTACGCGGAAACCTGTGGGAACGTCGTCGGTGCGGACATCGACCCAGACGTGGTGTCGGCCGTCAACCGCGGCGACTGTCACGTCCAACGCGAACCCGGGTTGGACGAACTCGTCTCGGAAACGGTCGCGGCGGGGGCGCTCAGCGCGGTCGAATCGCCGACCGAAGCGGCGCGGGACGCGACGATTCACGTCGCCATCGTCCCGACGCCGATAACCGACGACGACGAACCCGACCTCGCCATCCTCCAGTCCGTGATGGAGAGCATCGCGGCGGGACTCACGCCCGGCGACCTCGTGGTCGTCGAGTGCACGGTGCCGCCGGGGACGACCCGGGACCTCCTGCTTCCGATGCTGGAGGCGGAGAGCGACCTCTCGCGCGAGGAGTTCGGCGTCGCGGTCTGTCCCGAACGAACGTCCAGCGGGCGCGCGCTGCAGGACATTCGGGGTGCCTACCCGAAGGTGGTCGGCGGCGTGGACGAGGAGAGCACGCGCGTCGCGGAACTCGTCTACGGCGAACTCACCGCCAACGAGGTCATCGCCGTGCCGAGCGAGACCACCGCGGAGGCCGTGAAGGTGTTCGAGGGCGTCTACCGCGACGTCAACATCGCGCTGGCGAACGAACTCGCCAAGATAGCCGACGCGGCCGACATCAGCGTCAACGAGGCCATCGAGACGGCGAACACCCAACCGTTCTGTGACATCCACAAGCCGGGACCGGGCGTCGGCGGTCACTGCATTCCGTACTATCCGTACTTCCTCATCCGGCAGTTCGACGAGGAGTTCCCGCTGTTGCGAACCGCCCGCGAGGTGAACGATTCGATGCCCGCGTTCACGGTGGAGAAGGTCGCGGAACTGCTCTCCGAGGAGGGGAAACCCCTCGCCGATTCGCGGGTGCTCGTCCTCGGACTGACCTACCGCCCCGGCGTCGAGGAGACGCGAGCGGCCCCGGCCCGGCCCATCTGTGCCGACCTGACCGAGCGCGGCGCGGACGTGTTCGCGGCCGACCCGGTGCTCCCGAACGCGGACGGCTTCGACGCGACGAAACTCCCGCTCGAAGCGCTCGCCGAGTACGACTTCGACGCGGCGGTGCTGGTGACGGACCACGACGAGTTCGCGGGCATCGACTGGGCCGGGTTCGACCCGATGGTCGTCGTGGACGGCCGCAACTCCCTCGACCTCTCGTGGACCGACCACCGCGTCTACACCATCGGAGGTGACTGAATTGTACGAGGGAAACACCGTCGCCGTCGTCGTCCCGGCGTACAACGAAGAGGGACTCGTCGGACGGGTCATCGACACCGTTCCGGCGTTCGTCGATAGGGTGTACGCCGTCGACGACTGCTCGACGGACGGAACGTGGGAGGAGATACGGTCCCACGCCGAGCGGTCCGAAGCGGTCGCCGACGGCGGGTCGGCGGGCGACGGCCGGACGTCGTTCGACCAGCGCGTCGTGCCGATTCGCCACACGGAAAACCGCGGCGTCGGCGCGGCCATCAAGACGGGCTACTGTCGCGCCCACGAGGAGAACATCGACGTGACGGCGGTCATGGCCGGTGACGGCCAGATGCGCCCGGAGATGTTGGAGCGGATCATCCACCCCGTCGTCGATGGCCGGGCCGATTACACGAAGGGGAACCGCCTCTCGACGCCGGGGTTCCGCGAGGGGATGTCGGCGTGGCGGAGCTTCGGCAACTGGTTGTTGACCTTCCTCACGAAGGTCGCCAGCGGCTACTGGGGGATGGTCGACCCGCAGAACGGCTACACCGCGATTTCGGGGCGGGCGCTTTCCGAACTCGACATCGAGGACGTGTACGACGATTACGGCTTCGCCAACGCCCTGTTGGTTCGCCTGAACGTCCACGACATGCGAGTCGCCGACGTGACGATGCCCGCGGTCTACGGCGACGAGCAGAGCACGATTCGCTACTCGACGTTCATCCCGAAGCTCTCGGCACTGTTGTTGTGGAGCTTCCTCTGGCGACTGAAGGCGAAGTACCTCGTCCGTGATTTCCACCCGCTCGCGTTCCTGTACGGCCTCGGGGCGCTCGGAACCGCAACCGGGTTGCTCTCGGTGGTTCGGCGGAAACGGGATTCGAGCGACGGACTCGCCGCGACGCTCCTCGGCGGGCTCTGTATCGTACTGGCGATGGCGTTCGACAGGGAGGAGAACGCGGACCTGGAGGTGCACGAGGA